>NZ_QXTG01000005.1 GCF_003581425.1 Amnibacterium setariae | reverse complement strand
GGAGTCATCGAGGCGCCTCGAGCTGCTGGGTGGAAGCCTGGTGGGCGATGTGCGGCCGATCCTTGAGAACTCAACAGCGTGCACAATTGTCAATGCCAATAAACCTCGACCCGGTTCGCCGGGTTTGAGATTCCTTTGGATTGAATCGGATGTCAGTTGACATTCGTCAGTCAGATTGAACTCGTCCGCTCTTCGGGGTGGGCCTAGATGTGCCGCCGGGCTTCGTGCCTGGTGTGCGTCTAACATTTACGGAGAGTTTGATCCTGGCTCAGGACGAACGCTGGCGGCGTGCTTAACACATGCAAGTCGAACGGTGATGCGGAGCTTGCTCCGCGGATCAGTGGCGAACGGGTGAGTAACACGTGAGTAACCTGCCCTGGACTCTGGGATAAGCGTTGGAAACGACGTCTAATACCGGATATGACTTCGGAACGCATGTTCTGGAGTGGAAAGAATTTCGGTCTGGGATGGACTCGCGGCCTATCAGCTTGTTGGTGGGGTGATGGCCTACCAAGGCGACGACGGGTAGCCGGCCTGAGAGGGTGACCGGCCACACTGGGACTGAGACACGGCCCAGACTCCTACGGGAGGCAGCAGTGGGGAATATTGCACAATGGGCGCAAGCCTGATGCAGCAACGCCGCGTGAGGGATGACGGCCTTCGGGTTGTAAACCTCTTTTGGCAGGGAAGAAGCGAAAGTGACGGTACCTGCAGAAAAAGCACCGGCTAACTACGTGCCAGCAGCCGCGGTAATACGTAGGGTGCAAGCGTTGTCCGGAATTATTGGGCGTAAAGAGCTCGTAGGCGGTTTGTCGCGTCTGCTGTGAAAACGCGAGGCTCAACCTCGCGCCTGCAGTGGGTACGGGCAGACTAGAGTGCGGTAGGGGAGATTGGAATTCCTGGTGTAGCGGTGGAATGCGCAGATATCAGGAGGAACACCGATGGCGAAGGCAGATCTCTGGGCCGTTACTGACGCTGAGGAGCGAAAGCGTGGGGAGCGAACAGGATTAGATACCCTGGTAGTCCACGCCGTAAACGTTGGGAACTAGATGTGGGGTCCATTCCACGGATTCCGTGTCGCAGCTAACGCATTAAGTTCCCCGCCTGGGGAGTACGGCCGCAAGGCTAAAACTCAAAGGAATTGACGGGGGCCCGCACAAGCGGCGGAGCATGCGGATTAATTCGATGCAACGCGAAGAACCTTACCAAGGCTTGACATGCACCTGAAAAGGCTGGAAACAGTCTCCTCGCAAGACAGGTGCACAGGTGGTGCATGGTTGTCGTCAGCTCGTGTCGTGAGATGTTGGGTTAAGTCCCGCAACGAGCGCAACCCTCGTTCTATGTTGCCAGCGCGTCATGGCGGGAACTCATAGGAGACTGCCGGGGTCAACTCGGAGGAAGGTGGGGATGACGTCAAATCATCATGCCCCTTATGTCTTGGGCTTCACGCATGCTACAATGGCCGGTACAAAGGGCTGCAATACCGTAAGGTGGAGCGAATCCCAAAAAGCCGGTCTCAGTTCGGATTGAGGTCTGCAACTCGACCTCATGAAGTCGGAGTCGCTAGTAATCGCAGATCAGCAACGCTGCGGTGAATACGTTCCCGGGCCTTGTACACACCGCCCGTCAAGTCATGAAAGTCGGTAACACCCGAAGCCGGTGGCCCAACCGTTGTGGAGGGAGCCGTCGAAGGTGGGATCGGTAATTAGGACTAAGTCGTAACAAGGTAGCCGTACCGGAAGGTGCGGCTGGATCACCTCCTTTCTAAGGAGCTTCTGCAGTGGTTCGCCTTCGGGTGGCTGCTGCCAGAGCCACCATCGGACCGAACGTGTCCGGGTGGATGCTCATGGGTGGAACATCGACGATTGGTCACCGGTGAACCGGTGGCTCGTGAGTACGGCCTGCTTCGGTGGGTCTGGAAGGCGGGTCGCTGGGACGGATCGGTGACGTGCACGCTGTTGGGTCCTGAGGGATCGGCTCCACCGCGGGTGGTGGTACTGCGGAAGCGGTGCTGCTGCCGGGTGGGTCTGGCCCTCGGACTTCGGGAGGCTCCAGCTGGTCTGGGGTGGTCCTGGAGTGCCGACCGTATGTTGAGAACTCCATAGTGGACGCGAGCATCTTCGATTCGAGCCTTCGGGCTCGGGTCAAACAATGTTCGACACCGCACGCAAGTGTGGTGTCAACCATTGGTCATGTCCGTGATCGGCGCCGGAAGGTGTCGAGCGTGGGCACGATTCATACTCATGTATGTGGTCAAGTTTCGAAGAGCAAACGGTGGATGCCTTGGCAACTGGAGCCGAAGAAGGACGTAGCAATCTGCGATAAGCCTCGGGGAGCTGATAAGCGAGCCTCGATCCGAGGGTGTCCGAATGGGGAAACCCCGTCAGGCCCAGCGATGGGACCTGTCGACTCCCGCCTGAATATATAGGGCGGGTAGAGGGAACGTGGGGAAGTGAAACATCTCAGTACCCACAGGAAGAGAAAACAACCGTGATTCCGTGAGTAGTGGCGAGCGAAACCGGAAGAGGCCAAACCGATCATGTGTCAAGCCGGCAGGCGTTGCATGGTCGGGGTTGTGGGACTCTCACGCTGATCTGCCGATCAGCACTCGTATGATCCGCGCTGTAGACGAACGACATTGAAAGGTCGATCACAGAGGGTGGTAATCCCGTAGTCGAAACAGCACGGACGCGTGGAGATCATCCCAAGTAGCACGGGGCCCGAGAAATCCCGTGTGAATCTGCCAGGACCACCTGGTAAGCCTAAATACTCCCAGTTGACCGATAGCGGACAAGTACCGTGAGGGAAAGGTGAAAAGTACCCCGGGAGGGGAGTGAAATAGTACCTGAAACCGTTTGCTTACAAACCGTCGGAGCAGCCTTGTAGCTGTGACGGCGTGCCTTTTGAAGAATGAGCCTGCGAGTTAGCGATACGTGGCGAGGTTAACCCGTGAGGGGTAGCCGTAGCGAAAGCGAGTCCGAATAGGGCGAGTCAGTCGCGTGTTCTAGACCCGAAGCGAAGTGATCTATCCATGGCCAGGTTGAAGCGACGGTAAGACGTCGTGGAGGACCGAACCCACCAGGGTTGAAAACCTGGGGGATGAGCTGTGGATAGGGGTGAAAGGCCAATCAAACTTCGTGATAGCTGGTTCTCTCCGAAATGCATTTAGGTGCAGCGTTGCGTGTTTCTTGCCGGAGGTAGAGCTACTGGATGGCCGATGGGCCCCAACAGGTTACTGACGTCAGCCAAACTCCGAATGCCGGTAAGTGAGAGCGCAGCAGTGAGACGGTGGGGGATAAGCTTCATCGTCGAGAGGGAAACAACCCAGACCACCGACTAAGGCCCCTAAGCGTGTGCTAAGTGGGAAAGGATGTGGAGTTGCATAGACAACCAGGAGGTTGGCTTAGAAGCAGCCACCCTTGAAAGAGTGCGTAATAGCTCACTGGTCAAGTGATTCCGCGCCGACAATGTAACGGGGCTCAAGCACACCGCCGAAGTCGTGGGATTCGCATTTGTGACAAGCCTTCGTGGTTCAGTCGTGCGGATCGGTAGGAGAGCGTCGTGTGGCGAGTGAAGCGGCGGAGGAATCCAGCCGTGGACGCCACACGAGTGAGAATGCAGGCATGAGTAGCGAAAGACGGGTGAGAAACCCGTCCTCCGGAAGACCAAGGGTTCCAGGGCCAGGCTAATCCGCCCTGGGTAAGTCGGGACCTAAGGCGAGGCCGACAGGCGTAGTCGATGGACAACGGGTTGATATTCCCGTACCGGCGAAGAACCGCCCCAGTCAATCCAGTAATGCTAAGACTCTGAAACCACCGTCGCTGTGGCCTTCGGGCTTCCAGGACCGTGGCGTAGCGGTCGACCCAGTCTGGTGCGGCTAGCGTGCTAACAGGTGTGACGCAGGAAGGTAGCCGAGCCGGGCGATGGTTGTCCCGGTCTAAGGGTGTAGGGCGAGACATTGGCAAATCCGTGTCTCACACAGCCTGAGACCCGATGGGTAGCTCTCACGAGCGAAATCGGTGATCCTATGCTGCCAAGAAAAGCATCGACGCGAGGTTCAAGCCGCCCGTACCCCAAACCGACTCAGGTGGTCAGGTAGAGAATACCGAGGAGATCGAGAGAATCGTGGTTAAGGAACTCGGCAAAATGCCCCCGTAACTTCGGGAGAAGGGGGGCCAGAAACGTGACGGCACTTGCTGCCCGAGCGTGGACGGCCGCAGAGACCAGTGGGAAGCGACTGTTTACTAAAAACACAGGTCCGTGCGAAGTCGCAAGACGATGTATACGGACTGACGCCTGCCCGGTGCTGGAAGGTTAAGAGGAAGGGTCAGCCGCAAGGCGAAGCTCAGAATTTAAGCCCCAGTAAACGGCGGTGGTAACTATAACCATCCTAAGGTAGCGAAATTCCTTGTCGGGTAAGTTCCGACCTGCACGAATGGCGTAACGACTTCCCAGCTGTCTCAACCGCGAACTCGGCGAAATTGCACTACGAGTAAAGATGCTCGTTACGCGCAGCAGGACGGAAAGACCCCGTGACCTTTACTATAGCTTGGTATTGGTGTTCGGTGCGGCTTGTGTAGGATAGGTGGGAGACGTTGAAGCGGGCACGCCAGTGTTCGTGGAGTCATTGTTGAAATACCACTCTGGTCGCTCTGGATGTCTAACTTCGAACCGTGATCCGGTTCAGGGACAGTGCCTGGTGGGTAGTTTAACTGGGGCGGTTGCCTCCCAAAAAGTAACGGAGGCGCCCAAAGGTTCCCTCAACCTGGTTGGCAATCAGGTGTCGAGTGTAAGTGCACAAGGGAGCTTGACTGTGAGAGAGACATCTCGAGCAGGGACGAAAGTCGGGACTAGTGATCCGGCAGTGGCTTGTGGAAGCGCTGTCGCTCAACGGATAAAAGGTACCTCGGGGATAACAGGCTGATCTTGCCCAAGAGTCCATATCGACGGCATGGTTTGGCACCTCGATGTCGGCTCGTCGCATCCTGGGGCTGGAGTAGGTCCCAAGGGTTGGGCTGTTCGCCCATTAAAGCGGTACGCGAGCTGGGTTTAGAACGTCGTGAGACAGTTCGGTCCCTATCCGCTGCGCGCGTAGGAAGTTTGAGAAGATCTATCCCTAGTACGAGAGGACCGGGATGGACGAACCTCTGGTGTGTCAGTTGTTCCGCCAGGAGCACCGCTGATTAGCTACGTTCGGACCGGATAACCGCTGAAAGCATCTAAGCGGGAAGCCGTCTTCAAGATGAGACTTCCATGCCCCTTGAGGGTGAGAGGCTCCCAGTAGACGACTGGGTTGATAGGCCGGATGTGGAAGCAGGGACGA
>NZ_QXTG01000004.1 GCF_003581425.1 Amnibacterium setariae | reverse complement strand
GACGCCGACGGTCGACGGGCTGCAGCTGGCGAAGCTGATGGTCGACGCGGACGTCGAGGCGCTCGAGCACGAGGGTCGGCCGTGGATCGACACCGTCAAGCTCGACTCCTGGACGAGCAAGAAGAACGCGGCCCTGGGCGTCGGCGCGTGAGCGACGCAGCCACCGACCTGCAGGGTGGCGTTCCCTTCACCCCGAAGTCGCTCGCCCGCTCCGAGCGCGTCTACGTGGCCGGCCATCGCGGTCTCGTCGGGTCCGCGATCGTCCGCAAGCTCCAGGCCGAGGGCTTCGAAGATGTCGTCGGTCGTACGTCCGCGGAGCTGGACCTGAAGGACCGGGACGCGACGTTCGCATTCTTCCGGGCGGCGAAGCCGAAGGTCGTCGTGCTGGCTGCGGCGAAGGTGGGCGGCATCCTCGCGAACAGCACCTTCCCGGTCGAGTTCCTGTCCGACAACCTGCGGATCCAGACGAACGTGATGGACGCGGCGCTGGAGCAGGGCGTGGAGCGTCTCCTCTTCCTCGGGTCGTCGTGCATCTATCCGAAGTTCGCGCCGCAGCCGATCAAGGAGGACACCCTCCTCACCGGGCATCTCGAGGAGACGAACGACGCGTACGCGATCGCGAAGATCGCCGGCATCCTCGGGGTCCAGTCGGTGCGCCGCGAGTACGGGCTGCCGTGGATCTCGGCGATGCCGACGAACCTCTACGGGCCGAACGACAACTTCTCGCCGAAGGGCTCGCACGTGCTGCCGGCGCTGATCCGGCGATACGACGAGGCGAAGGCGTCGGGATCCACCTCGGTGACGAACTGGGGGACCGGGAGCCCGAGGCGTGAGTTCCTACATGTGGACGACATGGCCGACGCCTGCCTGCACCTGCTGGAGCACTACGACGGGCCGGCCCAGGTCAACGTCGGCACCGGCAGCGACGTTACGATCCGGGAGATCGCGGAGACCGTCGCCGAGGTCGTCGGCTACACCGGCGACACCGAGTGGGACACGACGAAGCCGGACGGGACACCTCAGAAGCTGCTCGACGTCACCAAGCTCGCCGACGCCGGCTGGACCGCGCGCATCGGGCTCGCCGAAGGACTCTCGTCGACGGTCGACTGGTACCGGCGGCACGCGGATGCCTTGAGGGGCTGAACGTGCTCCACGAGACGGCTCGGCGGCTGGGAACAGCCACGAAAGATCCTTTCGATTTGACAACGAGTGCAGTCTCTGCGCATCGAGAACCCGAACGACACGGGACACTCGGCACCGGCGCGGAGCATCAGGGCGGCTGCACAGGCCTCGCTCGGTGCGCGCGACGATGGAACGAAGCGAGACCGTGATGAACGAGCCGGACGAGGGGCCGCTGCCCCGCGGGAACGACAGCGCTGGTCGCGTGCGCCCTGCAGGACGTGATGACGAGGACCTCCGAGCTCGTCCTGCGGCCCTGACGCTCGAGGGAGCACCGCTGGCCGAGCGCTGGTCGGTGCGCCGACAGATCGGCGGAGTGCCGTTCGTGGTCTCGACTCCGATCGACGCCGCGCGGGATCTCGCGGAGGCGGCCCGCACCGCGGACCGGGGCGAGCACGTGCACCTCCTGAACGCGTACTCGATCGCGCTCGCGGACCGGCATCCGGATCTCGCCGCTGAGGCGTTCGTCGGCGACGGCTGGAACCTCCCGGACGGCCGCCCCGTGTCATGGGTCTCCCGACTCCGCCGTGACAGGCCCGCGCTGCGGCAGATCCGCGGGCCGCAGTTCATGCTGGACGTCTGCGAGCAGGGCGTCGCGATCGGCGTGCGCCACTACCTGCTCGGCGCGACGCCGTCCGTGCTGGAAGCGCTCAGCGATTCGCTGCAGGAGCGGTTCCCCGGGATCCTCATCGTCGGGGCGGACTCGCCGCCCTTCAGAACGCCCTCGGACGCGGAGCTCGCCGAGCGTGATGCGCGGATCCGGTCGAGCGGTGCCGACGTCGTCTGGGTCGGGCTGGGCACGCCCAAGCAGGACCGCGAGGTCGTACGGCTCGCGAGGTCGCTGCCCGTTGCGGCGGTCGCCGTCGGAGCCGCCTTCGACTACGCCGCGGGCACGCTGCGCGAGGCGCCCGGCTGGGTGCGAGCGATCGGGATGGAGTGGGCCTTCCGCTTCGCGGTCGAGCCTCGCAGGCTCTGGCGGCGCTACCTGTTCGGGAACGCCCGGTTCATCCGTGCCGCCGCGGTGCACTGGTCGACGAGCTGACGCTGCGCGTCCGTCGAGCGCAGGTGCTCAACGGGCCGCTCGGCGACCCCGGGCGCCGGGCAGCAGGCCGTAGCCGGCCATGAGCCGGACCACGGGCAGCGCCGCGATCCGCTTCCGAGCGAGCAGAGCGACGCCGACCACTGCGACGAGGCAGATCGCCGTGTTGAGCAGAGTTGGTCCGACCCAAAGCAGGATCGTCGCGAGAACGGCCCAGGTGCCGACACAGACCGCTGCAGCGGCTGCGGAGCTCGCGAGCAGTCGGCGGCCGTCCAGGTAGCCCTTGCGCGTGCACAGCACGCCCTGCCACACCTGGCGGACGACGCTCGTCACGAGGATGCCCGCGACCGCCACGACGAGCGAGTGCGTCAGCACGATCGCGACGGCCAGCAGCCCCTGCAGGACGAGGAGCGCGATCTGAGTGCTCCACACCCAGGCGAAGCGCCCGACCGCTTCGATCGCGGCCGCGAGGATGGTGCCGACGGCCTGCACGGCGCCGGCGAACATCAGGATCGGCACGAGCACGCGCGCTGCCGACCACTGCGGACCGAGCAGGACGGTCACGAGGGCGGGTACCGCGAGGGCTCCGACCGCCGCCACCACCATCAAACCCCAGCCGGTGATGACGAGCAGATCGGTCCACACTCTGCGCGCCCGCTCCGTCCCTTCCCGGTCGTGCCGGAACTCGGGATAGATCGTCTGGATGAGCGCCGTCTGCACCTGCTGGAACGGGATGATCGAGATGACTTCGGCGCGGTTCCAGTAACCGATCGCGGACGGCCCGAGTGCTCCGGTCGCGACGATGCGCGTGACGTTGCCGACGCCGTACGACAGGACGCTCGCGACCGTCAGCTTCGCGCTGAAGGAGAGCTCGGCCACCGCCCCGCCGAGACGGCCGAGACCGAGATGCCGGCGGGAGGTCCACGCGCAGAGAACGGTGGTGAGCAGCTGGGCCACGATGGGAGAGACGAGCAGGCTGATGTCCGTCCTGCTGAGCAGCACCGCGACGACGCCCGCGCCCATGCCGGCCAGGGTGCCGATCAGCTGCTGCGCGGCCAGCAGGCGGAAGTGGCCGAGCCGGCGGACCAGCCCGGTGACCAAGCCGTAGAACGGCGCGGTGAACGCGCTGATGGCCATGACGGCGACCGCCGGAGTCGCTTCCGGCGTCGACCACAGACCCGCCCAGAGCGGTGCGGCGAGCCCGAGCACCGCGGCGGATGCCAGGCCGAGCAGCAGCGCCAACGTGCACAGGGCGTGGACGGTGGAGGGCAGCACCTCCTGCAGGCGGCCCACTGTCTGCCCGAGTCCTCCGGTCGCGAGCAGGGTGACGAGCGCCGTGATCGCGAGCGTGATCGCGTAGATGCCGAACTGCTCCGGCCCGACGAGCCGACTGGTGACCGCCGCGTACCCGAACTGCGCCACGACGCCGACGAGCTGGCTGCCGTAGGTCCAGGCCGCCCCGCTGGCCAGGCGACGTGCCGAGACCGGCGCGTCGGCCGGCGACCGCTCCTCGGTCATGCGGAACCGAGCCGGTCGGCGAGTCGGCAGGCCAGCGCCACGATCGAGAGCGTCGGGTTCGCATGCCCGCTCGTGGGGAACACGGACGCGCCGGCGACCCAGAGGTTCTCCACACCGTGGACGCGGCAGTCGGCGTCGACGACGCTGGTCGCGGGAGACGTCCCCATGCGCGTCGTGCCGATGTGGTGCGCGTTCGAGTTGAACCCGCCGTACATGTCGCGAGCGAGCGAACGGGTCGCCGTCGCCGCATCCTGATCCGGACGGAATCCGAGCGGGCCGAGGAAGCGCTCCATCGCACGATGGAACACCTCGACCGACGCGAAGTCGTCGCGGTGGAAGTCGATGTCGGGCACCAGCAGGGGGACGCCGTGGCGGTCGACCTGGTCGGACAGCAGGACCCGGCTGTCGGCGTGGGGGAGGTGCTCGGCCTGGACCGTCAGGTGGTGCGTCTTCGCCTCGAGCGGCGGCAGCAGCATGGGCAGCCGGTTGCGGCGTCCCCGCTGCAGGGACTGGGCCGCAACGCGCGGCCAGAACGACGGCGGGGCCGCGACGATCACGCGCCCGTAGACGGCCAGCTGCCGCCGCTGCTGCCAGAGCCCCTTCGGCGAGCGGAGGTGCCGCCGGACCAGCTTCACGGCTCCGATCGTCGCCGAGAGCGGGTCGAGGTGGACGGACATCCGGTGCACCGGCGGTCGCGCGATGAAGCCGATCACATTGCCCACGCGAGCGCTGCGCTGAGCGGTTTCGGTGAGCTGCCACCGGTGGCGCGCGTAGGTCTTGCCGATGCGGAAGAAGCCCGTTGCGCGGGGCAGCGGCTTCCCGGAGTAGGCGACGTAGGTCGCGAAGACGTGGCTCATGTAGTACCGACCGAGCGCGGGCAGGTCGGCCGCGAGCGCGGAGGCGAGGAGCAGGCGGGCGTTCTCCAGCGCCCCGGCGGCCAGCACGAAGCGGGCGCCGCGAACCAGGACCTCGCCGCGCTCGGTGGCGGCGCGCAGCCCCACCACCCGCCGGTCCGCGTCGAGCACGAGTCCGGTCACGTGATGCTCCGTGAGCACCGTCAGACGGGACTCCGTGGCCTGCAGAGACGTCAGTACCCGTGAGACGTCCGTCGGGGGGCTCCACAGCTCGATCGGGGAGCCGTCGATCTCCCCGTCCGTCCCGAGGACCGGGTCGGAGACGGGCTGGCGGAAGGGCGTGTCAGGGATCTCGAGCAGCCGTGCGGCCTCCGGGATCCAGCGGGCGAACTCGTCGTAGGTGATCGGCCATCCGCTGTCGGGGATCCAGTCGCGCTGCTCGAAGTCCACGGGATCGAGCGGGATGCAGCGCCCGCCCCAGGCCGTGCTCGTGCCGCCGAGCACGCGACGCCGGTTCTCGTGCAGGGGCTCGTGCCCCCAGACACCACGGGCCTCGTCCCCGGCGTTCAGCTCGCGATCGCCGTCACGCTCGCGCGTCGTTCCGCCGTCGACGAGGACCACCGTCCGACCGCGCCGGAGCAGCCCCTCGGCGACCGCGATGCCGGCGGGCCCTGTGCCGAGCACGACCACGGCGTCAGGCGCGACGACGACGTCAGGCGTCGGGCTGCTCACGAGCGGACCGCCTCGGCATCGGCGACCAGGTGGTCGGGGTCCCGCGTGCCGACGACGGCGACGGTCGGGGGTTGAGGACCAGCGGCGAGGGCTCGAAGCGCGACGACCGGGTCGCGGTCGAGGGCGGTAACGCGATTGACGACGACCTCCGTGCCGCGGTTGAGGAATCGGCTGCGCACCTCGGGAGCGACGGTGGTCCAGGCCTCCGCGGGCAGCTCGACCAGTCCGACGCCGTCGAGCCGCGAGACGAGGTCGACCGTGCTGATGTCGTCGACGGAGATCCCGACGTGATGGAATGCGCCCCGCGCGTGCAGCCGGCCGAGCACACGCAGCGCGTCGCCGGACTCCAGCACCTCGCGCGACGGATTGTGCAGGCAGCAGGCGTGCACGTCGAGCTGCGCGAGCCGCCGGCGGCTTCCCGCCCACGCGACCATCAACGAACTCGCGTCGAAGGCCTGCTGCGCACCCCGCTGGACGACCTTCTTCACCGGCTGGTTCAGGAGGCGGAGCGGGCCGGGGAGGTCCGGGGTGCGGTACCCGATCTTGGTGATCACCCGGAACGGGGAGGCCGAGTCGCGGAGCGCGGAAGAACGCCGCACCGCGCCCGCGATCGCCCGCTCGGCAGACCCGGCGCCGTAGGTGTCCGCCGTGTCGATGTAGCGGACGCCGGCCCGGTCCGCGGTCTCGAGCAGGCGGACCACCGCCGCGATCGGCGCTCGACGGCCGAGCGAACGCAGGGTGGACGTGCCGACGCCGATCTCCAAGTGGTGCTCCTCGCTGCCCGTCGTCATGCCTGCTCCATCGTGCCGGTCCGGCGGGAGCCGGCGACCTCGCGGAGCAGTGCGAGGTGCGCGGCTGAGGAGCGCTCCACGGCGTACGCCGCGGCGACCTCCCGTCCTGAGCGCGACATCCGCTCGCGTCGCTGGGGATCCGACAGCAGCTCTTCGACCGCTCGCGCGACGGCTCCGGGATCGCAGACGTCGATGGCGAGTCCCGCTGGGCGGACGACATCCGGAGCGGCTCCGGAGTCGGCACCGACGATCACGGGCAGGCCCGCGGCCATCGCCTCGACGAGGACGACGCCGAACGACTCCTCGCGGCTCGTGTGCAGGAAGAGCGCGGCGTCGCCGAGGAACGCCGGCACCGCGTCCGGATCGAGAGGGCCCAGGAACCGGACCCCGGCGGCGAGGTCGTGCTCTCGCGCCCAGCGGTCGGCGACGCCGCCCGGCTCGAAGTCCGGGCCCGCGAGGGCGAGCACCGCCTCAGGATGCGCCTGACGGACCGCGGGCCACGCCCGCAGCCCGGTCTCGACGTTCTTCCTGTCGGTGAACCCGACGTTGAGCATCGCGACGACGGGCCGGTGCGACGGCACGACGGTGGTGTACGCGGCAAGGTCGACACCGTTGGGGATGACCGCGCACGGCTGGCGGTACCAGCGCTGCACGCGGTCGGCGATGTACGACGACGGCGCCACGAGTGCCCCGCGGCGAGCCAGGCAGGCGACCTGCATGACCCAGCGGAAGTACCAGTAGGGGTGCCGGTTGAGCCTGGCGATCGCGGGAGCCCAGTCGTGCACGCTCACCAGCGCGGGCGCTGCTGCGGCGCGGGCGGCGAGGCCGAACTCGTAGGTCCAGTGGGCGTGGATCACGTCGGGCTCGGCGGCGTCCAGAGCTCCGGTGATGGCGTGCCGCTCCTCGCGGAAGAAGTCGAACGCGCGCGCGCGTCCTCGAGACCGGGAGGGCAGCACCAGCACCTCGAGACGTCCCGAGGAGCGTCGCACCGGCTCCGCGATGTCGAAGCCGGTGGTGATCGCCGTCACCTCGTGGCCGGCGCGGAGGTAGTCGAGCACGAGCTGCGAGGTGCCGGGGAACGGAAAGCCCGAGGAGGGGATCTCGCTGCCGAGCTCGGGCTCGAGCAGGGAGAGGGTCATCGGACCGGTCAGCGCGATGTGCATGTCCGCTCCCGTCCTGAAGGCGCTTCGACCGGGCTCATCCCGCGGTGACGGGTGCGGTCGTGAGGTCCCAGGCCGCCGCGGCGCGAGCCGGATCGATGCCGGCACCAACCGCGTTCAGCAGCGTCACGAGCTGATCGTCCTGGCGGAAGTGTCGCCATGCGAATCGCCTGGCCGCCTCCTCGGCGTCGACGCGCTCATCCGGGCTCGTGGTCGTCAGATAGCGGTCGATGCGCGTGACGAGGTCTTCCGGGGACGATCCGGTGATGAGGAATCGACTGGTCTCCGGGGGGAACACCGCGCCGTAGCCGGGATGCAGCGTCGCGGCGTGCAGCGAGCCGGAGGCGAGCGCGATCGGCAGCCGGTCGGAGAAGTAGCAGGGCTCTTCGGAGAAGTGATCCCAGTTCGCGCTGAGCCACGCGGTCCGCATCACTGCGGACTGCTGCGGGTAGGGGAGCGCGCCGCGTGCGGACGGTCCGGTCCACCCGTTCCCGTAGAGACCGAGAGCACGGCCGTGCCGCTGCTGCAGCAGCTCCACGAACCGGCGCCGGTCGGCGGCCGCCGGCAGCGGCCGCACACGGGCTCGGCTGCGGTTGGCGATCATCACGAGGTCGAGGTCGCGGACCGCCGGCTTCGGGGAGGCGTCGACGCGCGCGGGGTCGAAAGCGCTCGGCACCCACTCGACCCGCTTCGCTCCCGAGCGACGGAAGTTCGCGGCGAACACGCCCGCGCCGCAGGTGAAGACCACGTCGGCGCGACGACCCGCGGCGCGCGCGGCGGGCGGCAGCGGGTGGAGCCGCCGCGTGTACGGGTCGCCCTCGTGGTAGACCATCGAGGCCCCGTGCCGGAGTAGACGATCGATGTCGCCGTCGGTGAGGCCCGTGTAGCCCACGTGCTGCAGGAGGACGAGGTCGGGGCGGAACCGCTCGGCGGCGGCGAGCAGGTCCGCGCGGTGCGCGGCGGCATCGCCGCCGGCGCGGATGCGTCGTTCCAGGCTGAACACCTCGAGCTCGGCGACGGCGCCGATGGCGAGCAGGTCCGCGAACGCCCGTCGGAACCCGGACTGCAGCGCGTCGCCGATCTCGTTCGGCACCCACAGCACGCGCGGCGCGGCCATCAGGCGGTCACCTCCTGCGCTCGGTCCGTCCGTCGTTCACGGATTCCCGGCTCACCGCCGATGCCGTCGGTGCTCCGGACGACGGGGGAGGATCCGGCACTCGTGATGCCGAAGAGGGCGAGCAGGAGGAGCAGCGTAGCCGTGCTGCCCTGCGGGTTGAGCGGGGTCTCCGAGAGCAGGCGCGCTCCGAAGGCGACGAGCAGGGCGACCGACAGACCGGCGGTCGCGGCGGCGGCGCGGGAGGCCCCGCGAACGAGGCCGACGAGCACGGCGACCAGGCAGGCCATGCCGATCAGGCCGGTCCCGCCGAGCGTCTGCACGATCTGGTTGTGCGCCTGCCCCGCCGCGTCGAAGACCCCGAGGTACTCCGCCCGGTACTGGGCGTCGAGCAGGTTCGGGCCGTACCCGGTGAACGGCGAGAGGAAGAAGCCGGCGAGGGCCGCCTGCCAGATCGTCGTCCGGCCGGTGAAGGTCCAGAACTCCGGAGGGAAGAAGTCGTTGACGAGCTGCCGGTCGGTGACGGCGAACACGACGGCGCAGAGCCCGACCGTGATCGCGACGGCTCGGGCGGTGCGCCCGAGCCTCCCGGCGATCACGAGCAGACCGAGTGCGAGCGCGACCCAGCTGGTGGTGGACTGCGCGACGAGCATCGCGGCGAGCTCGGGTACGAGCCAGATCAGTCGACCGCCGCGCAGCTCGAGGATGACGGCGAAGCAGGCGAGGATCGCGAGCGTGTTCGGGTGGCCGGTGATGCCCTGGATGCGCTCGATCCCGAAGAGCTCCCGGCAGCACTCCGGGTCGTAGGCGATGGAGGGGAGGAGGGGGATCGAGGCGAGGCTGAGGACCACGATGGCCCGCAGGGCTCGCCGCAGCACGGTCACGAGCCACCGCCACTCGTAGCCGCCGTGCAGCACGAAAGGCAGCACGAGCAGCGGCGTGATGAAGTACTCCTCGGGAGGCGGGGCCGGCTGGTAGCCGATGACGCACGAGAGCAGCAGCGCCCCGTAGAACGCGACGACGGCGCCGAGCAGCAGCCCCTGCCCGCGCCGCGGGGTGCGGAAGGCCGACAGCAGCGCGACGACGCCGAGCGTCCAGGCGGCGATGGTGTTGCCGCGGGCGAGCAGCAGGCTGAAGCCGCCGGGCGTGCCGCCCGGGTACGTGAGCTGGATCACGGCGTTCACCGGCCCGCTGAGGTAGACGATTCCGGCGAGCGCCCAGTGGCCGCCTGCCTCGCGGCACCGCACCACCCACACCGGAGCGGCGATCACCGCCCAGAGGGCGAACGCGACGGCGACCCCCGCCGCGAGCAGGATCACGAGCGCGCCGCGCTCATGAACGCGCCCGCTCGCGGACCCGCGGCCGCTCGGCGTCGTCGGGCTGCTCCGAAGCGGCGGGCAGCTGGGCGCGTTCGTAGCTGTATGCCGCGGAGTCGCGTCCGGCGACCATCGTCAGCACGACTCCCAGCAGACGGCCGTCGACCTGAGCGAGGTTCGCGGCTGCGCGGCGGAGGTCCGCCTTGCGGGTGCGCCGTGAGGCCGCGAGCAGCAGCGCGCCGCCGGTCCGGCGGGTGAGGATCGCGGCGTCCGAGACGGGAACGAGGGGAGGCGTGTCGATGAGCACCACGTCGTATCGGGCCTCGAGCTGCTCGATCAGCTCGCGCATGGCCTCCGACTGGAGCAGCTCGCTCGGATTCGGCGGGATCCGGCCCGCGGGCAGGACGAGAGGCCCTTGCGGCCCGCCCCACTGCTGGATCGCGTCGTCGAGCCGCACGGTGCCGAGCAGGACGTCCGTCAGCCCGACGCGGTCCTCGAGCCCGAAGTATCGACCGACCTGGGGGCGGCGGAGGTCGGCGTCGACGACGACGACGGAGTGGCCGGCCTCGGCGGTCACCGCGGCGAGGTTCACGACGGAGAGGGTCTTGCCCTCGCGCGGGATGGAGGACGTCACGACGATCGACCGGGGGCGCTTGTCGAAGTCCAGGAACTCCAGGTTCGTCCGCAGGGTGCGGTACGCCTCGGCGCCGGGGCTGTCGTCGCCGCCGACGGCGACGAGGGGGCGCGAGGCCGCCCGCGGGTCCTCGAGGATCTCGCCGAGCACGGGAGCGGCGACCAGCGCGCCGGCCTCCTCGCGGTCGCGGATGCGGGTGTCGAGGCGGTCGCGCAGGACGGCGATGCCGAGCCCGACGGCGAGCCCGAGAATCGCGGCGATCCCGAGGTTGAGCGGGACGTTCGGGCTCGACGGCGTGCTCGGTGCCGTCGCGGGGTCGATGCGGGTCAGCACGACCGCGGAGGAGGAGGACCGGGCGTCGAGGGTGAGCCGGTCCACGGCGGACGACAGCTCGGTCGTGACGGCGTTCGCGATGGCGGCCGCCTGCGTCGGCGAGGACGCGGTCGCGGAGATGTCGAGCAGGGTCGTGTCGACCGGTGCCTGGGCGGAGACCTGCTCCTTGAGCGTCCCGACCGACTCGTCGAGGTCGAGCCGGTCGATCACCCGCTCGAGAACGTAGGCGCTCGTCGCGACGCCGGCGTAGCTCTTGACCGCCTGCTGCACGAAGTCGGCGCCCTGCGAGAGGTCGTTCACCGAGGAGTTCGTGGAGACGGAGACATACGCGGTGGCGGACGCGGAGTAGGAGGGGCGCTGCACGATCGTGTAGGCGGCGCCGACGATGATGAACACGGCGAGGACCATCACGATCACGGGCCAGCTCCGTCGCACGGTCCGGAGGAACTGGTGCAGGTCCAAGGGGTTCCTCCGTGCTCTCCTGGCGTTCGGGCGCCTTGCTCCGGCGCGCGTCCGCAGGGCGGCGGACGGCATGGGCGTCCGCGAATATAGCTTCCGAGCGCGCCGATCGGGGGCCTGCTGCCGTTTCGGATGCGTCACGCCTCACACCAAAGCGGGGGGTGCGAGCGGCTTCGAGGATGCGCGATCGTGCCCCGGACGGCAGGATACGAGGCGCATGCCTGCCGTCGCCCTGGTCTCGTTCACGATCCATCCCACCGCCGGGAGCGAGGCGGGTGTGGGATGGGCGTTCCTGTCGGCGGCGCTGGCGCTGAGGCCCGCGGTGACGGTCCACCTCGTGCTCGACGCCCGTGATGAGGATGCCGTCCGGCTGGGGCTGCAACGGCTTGCGGGGGCGGAGCGGGTGGTCCTGCACGCGGTAGCGGTACCCGGTCCGATCCTGCAGCGCTACGGCGACCGACGGACGAGGGAGAGCTACCTCGCCTGGCTGCCTGCGGCTCGTCGGAGGCTTCGAGCGATCGGGAAGGCGGAGCCGCTGACGGTCGCGCACCAGGTCACGTTCGCGTCGGCGGTCCTGCCCTCCGTCCTCACCGCGGGCGTCGCGGACCGGCTCGTCTGGGGGCCGCTATCCGTACCGGCGTCCGCGTCCGGCGGGGCCGGGCGCATCGCCGTGCTGGGCCGGGCCGCTGTGCGCATCGCCGGAGGGGTCGCGGCCAGGAACCTGCGGGTGGCCGATCTCGTCGTCGTCAACAACGACCACACCCGCGCCTTCGCGGAGGGGCTGGGGCACGCGGTCGCCGTCGAGCCGAACATCGTGGTCGAGCGGCAGCCCGGAGCCTTCGAGCGGGACGAGCGGTCGCTCGTGATCGCAGGCCACCTCGTCGAGCGCAAGCGGCCGTGGCTGGCGATCAGCGCGCTGCGCGATCCGCGGCTCTCAGGGGTCCGTCTCGACGTCCTCGGTGACGGGCCGCTGCGCCCGATGCTCGAGCGGCTCGCGCAGACGGAGGGCGTCGCGGACCGCGTGCGGTTCCACGGGGCGGTCGAGCGCAGCACGGCGCTCGAGGTGATGTCGCGCGCTCGGCTCCTGGTGCATCCGTCGTCGCGGGAGGGGTCGCCCTGGGTCGTCGGCGAGGCCGCCGCGTGCGGTCTCGCCTCCGTCGTCATGCCCGGCAGCGGTGCCGAGGCGACCGTGCGCCTGTGCGACAACGGTGGAGTGGTCGCACCCCCCGGCGAGGACCTGGTCGGGGCGCTCGCGGACGGCGTCGTCGAGGCGTTGAGGCATCCGGTCCCGGGCCCGTCGGATCGGTGGAGCGCTGGCCGGATGCCCGGCCTGCTCCGCCGCTGGTACGGGCTCGGCGACTAGTCAGCCCGTCGGGCTGCGGCGGGCGGCGTTCCGCAGGGCGCGCAGCCACCAGGTCGCGTAGCTCGAGGCGAAGAAGACGGGCCAGGTGCGCGGCCGCACCTCCTGCAGCACTCTCCGCATCGAGGCGGGATGCCCGCCGCCCTTGACCGACCGGAACCGGGCCCACTCCTCCCGCAGCGGCCGCCGCCGCTCCGGCGGGTGCGAGGGGCAGGTGCCGATCGGCGCGGGTGCGAGCAACGGCACGACCCCCGCGCGGTTCGCGCGCAGGCCGTAGTCGATGTCCGCGAGTCCGTGGGAGTAGGACCCCTGAATGCCGCCGATACGCCGGGCCGCCTCGACGGGCACGAGCACGCAGTTGCCGTTGAGCGTCGCGACCGGCTGCGCAGTGCCGTTCGGCTGCAGGTGACGGAACCGGAGCGGGTGCACGCCGGAGCGGATGTACCCGCCGTAGTTCACGAGCCCGGTCTCGGGGTCGGTCGTGGCGCCGACGGCGAGCCGGTCGGTCCGATCGTCGAGCACGTCGACGAGCATCGTCAGCGCCCCGGGTGCGAGCACGACGTCGTCGTTCAGCCACAACAGGTGGTCGCCGTCCCTGGCGTCCGCGAGCGCGTGCTGCTCCGCGGTCGCCATGCTGCGCGCCCAGAACGCGTCTCCGGCCCCCTGCAGCACCTCGAGGCGCTCCTCTGGGACGATCGCCCGCGCGGCGTCGGCCGTGCCGTCGGTGGAGCCGTCGTCGTAGAGCACGACCCGGATCTCGAGCCCCGCCGCCGCTCCCGCTCCGAGGAGCGAGCGGAGCGCGCGCTCCGTGAGGGCCCGTCGGTTGTAGCAGGCCAGCAGCGCGGTGATCATGAGGCCTCCGTGGCGGCTCGCGCCGCTCGCTCGATGCCGCGGACGTAGCCGTCTGCGGCCGCCTGCCAGGAGTACCGCTGGACGTGCTCCACCGCGCCCGCGGACAACCGCTGCCACGCGGTCTCGTCCTGCAGCAGCCCGGTCACGGCGTCGACCCAGCGGTCCTCGTCGAGCGGTACCACGAGGCCGTCGAGCCCGTCGCGGATCAGCTCGCCGGCCGCTCCCGCATGCGGGGAGACGATCGTCGGCGTGCCGGATGCAGCGGCTTCGTTCGCGACGAGCCCCCACGGGTCCCACAGCGTCGGGAAGAGGAACAGCTTCGCGGACGCGTACATCGCGGGGAGGCCCGCCTGCTGCACGAAGCCCCGGAACTCCACATCGAGCCGCGGGTGGCGGGCCGCCTCGTCGCGCATCGCCTGCTCGAGGTCGCCGGAGCCGACGACGAGCAGCCGGACCCGCCGCCCGAGGCGCTCCGCGGCGCGGGCGGCGACACGGATCGCGAACAGCGGGTTCTTGACCTCGGTCAGCCGTCCTGAGAAGAGCAGGTCGTAGGGGCGGGAGTCGGGTCCGCCGCCCTGGAAGGCGCTGTTGTCGACTGCGAGCGGCGACCAGAACACCTCGTCGTCCTCCGCGCCGAAGGTTCGGAACAGCTGCAGCGTCGAGTCGCTCGGGCCGACGTACGCGTCGGTCCAACGATCGGCGAGGCGGCGCACGAGGCGGTGCACGGCCGTCAGCGTCCGCTCCGACTCGAGCGTGCCGTCGATCTGGCACACGACCCGGGCTCCGGTACGCCTGGCGAAGGCGAGCACGAGCAGGTCCGTGACGTTGTAGCCGTTGGTCACGACGACGTGGGGCCGGATGCGGGCGAGCGCGCGGCCGACGCCCCAGTTCACGTGGACGTACTTGTTCTCGCCGAGGTCGAGCACCCGTTCCTTCAGGAAGACCGAGGGGGCGTTGCCGACGGGCACGTCCCACTTGCGGTTTGGCTCGCGGCGGCTCGAGTAGACGACGGTCAGGTCGATGCCCGGCTGCTGGGCGATCAGGTCGAAGACCGGCACGCGGTACGGAGTCGGCATCTTGTGCACGAGCGCGACCCGGAGCGTGTCCGGGCGTCGGCGGGCGGGGGAGGAGGTCATCGGGCGGGGGCCTCTGCGGGTCGAGTCGGGCGGAGGACGCGGGCCGGGTTCCCGGCCACCACCGAGCCGGGCGGCACGGACCGGGTCACGACGCTACCGGCACCGACCACGCTGCCGGCGCCGATGGTCACGCCTTTCAGCACGATGGAACGGGCGCCGATGAAGACGTCGTCCTCGATCACCACGGCATCCCGGGGCTTCGGCGCGGGCACCGGCGCGCGGTGACGGGGGATCGAGTCGATCGGGTGGAAGTCGGTGTCGGTGACGATCACGTCGGCGCCGAACAGGACCCTCGCACCGACGCGGACGGAGTGCGCGGCGCAGACGGTGCCGCCCGACAGGCCGCTCTCCTCGCCGATGACCAGCTCGGCCCCGGGCAGCAGGGTCCGGAGGATCGTCGGCCGGGAGACGCCGAGCGCGGTCCATCGGCTCGAGGACACGAGGGTCACCCCGCGTTCGAGCGCGATGCGGGAGTCGGGCGCGCGCGAGACGAGCGGCACGCCGAGCAGGACGGCGCCCGGGCCGACCTCCGCTCCGGCACGTCGGAGGACGAGGCGCGCCCGAGGCGCCTCGAGCAGCCGGTTGACGACGACGTCGCGGGTCCTGATCATGCGTGCACTCCTCTGGCGTCTCAGATGCCGATGGCCTCGGATCGAGCGGTCTCGATCCACAGCCGCTCGCGCGGGTTCCAGCCGAAGGTCACCGCGGTCCTGGAGTTCGCGGCGACCGTCTGCGGAGCGGCTCCGCCCGCGAACCGGCACTCGGCGGGCCAGCGCACGGCGCGAGCTCCGCCGCGAGCGACGAGCTCCACCGTGAGACGCTGCCCGGCGGTCGACGGGGCGTTCGTGATCCGAATCGTGACCTGGCCGTCCGAGAGCGTACTGGTGCAGTGGTTGCACGCGGCGGCGTCGACGGTCACGACGCCGTTCACCGGGTCCGCCTGCGAGAAGGCCTCCAGCAGCGCGCCGTCGGCCGCGATCCCGGACCGGGTCTCCTCGGCGGCACCGACCGCGAGCAGCGGCGCGCGCGTCCCCGAGGCGCGGGCAGGGACGAGCCGCAGCGCGCTCGTGTCGGGCGCGGCCGGGCTGATCCGCACCGGCCAGGTCGTGGAGCCGTCCGGTTCGAGCACCTTCGCGCCGGCGGTCGGCCCTTGCAGGAGCGCGACCTCCTTCGGGCGCCGGACTCCGAGCACGCGAGGGCTCGAGGTCGGCGCCTCGCCGGACATCCGGAACACCGAGTTCAGGAACGTCCCCCCGATCCGCAGCCCGTCGATGAGGACGGGCTCCTCGGACGTCCGCGCAGAGGAGTACTCGATGAACGCGGCGGTGCCGCCCTGTCGCTGCTCGCCACCGGCGATCACGTACCCGTCCCGCACGACCAGGCCCTCGGCGGGCGTGCCGAACGGGCCGTCGCCATGCATCCAGATCAGCCGAGGCGTGAGGCGGCCGTTCCCGCCCGAGTTCGTCTCGAACCACGTCGCGCCGTCGATGACGAAGGTGCCGGAGTAGAAGGCGCCCGGGGCGTCCACGGGCAGGCCGTACCGGGTCGTGCCGGAGGTGGGGCCCGCGATCGTGACCGCAGCGACGGACGGGTCCTCGAAGGAGGAGGCGCCACCGATGTGCCACTGCGGGGCGCCTTCGAACACCGCGCCTTCCCGGCACTGCGAGGCGTCGGTCTTCGAGATCTCGACCTGCTGGCTGCCGGGGCCGAAGTAGTACCCGGTGTCGCACAGGTAGAAGTAGGAGTCGCGGATCGTCGTGAAGTCGGAGCCGTGGGCGCCGCAGAAGCCGACCTCGAGGCCGGTGAACATGCAGCCGCTGATGCGGAGGCCGCCGCTGCCGTTGTCCTGGATCGCGCGGCCCGTGCGGCGGCCCTCGGTGGAGCCGCTGCGGTGCACCGGGTTGATGAAGTGGAGGTCCTCGAACGTCCAGTCCGTCGCCGTCCCCTGATACAGGTCGCTCGAGGCGCCGGCGGGCGCGAGCTGCAGCCAGGGATCCTTCGCCGCGGACACGAGCAGCGAGGAGAACCGCCCTTCCCCGGTCACCGAGACGCCGGCCTGCTGGAACGGCTGCAGCGACGTGAACAGGAATGCCCCGCGCGGGACGTGGACACGGACGGCCGTGACCTGGAGGCGCCGCTCCGGCGCGACCCCCGCGGCGGCCGCCTGCGCGGCGGTGAAGGCGTTGTCGAGCGCCTTCGTGTTGTCGGTGCCGATGACGGCATTGGTGTTCGGGCCGCCGTCGGCGCGCGAGGCGGCGCTCGCAGGGCCCCGTAGGACCGCGCTGGTCGAGGAGGTCACGGTGTCGATGACGCCGGTGCCGACCCCATCCTCCGTGGTGCGCCAGAGGACGGTCTTGCCGCGGTCGCGCTCGGTCGAGGTGAACGGCGCCGTCGCGGAGTCGATCACGGGGGAGCCGGCCCGGACGACGAGGTCACCGAGCAGGACGGCGTCGCCCTTCGCGCCGAACTCGGGTTCGGTGACGTCGAGGACGGTGGTCCGAGCGGCGCTCCCCGTGAGCGTCGCTCCCGCGTAGGGGTCGGCTGAGGGCGCAGGGATCAGCGTGCCCACCTTCGCCGCTCCGGCCACGGCGAGGGCGGTGCCGAGCACGAATCGACGGGTCGCGGTCACCGGGCCGGGTCTCGGGGCGCCGTCCTGCTCGGGCGGAGCGGTACGGATCGGGTCCTGGTCCACGCAGCCATACTCGCCCGACTGCCGGGCCGAGCGGCGGTCCTGCGCAGATCGGGGCCGGGAAGAGCCGGGCGCCTCACCGCAGGCGCGCGTTTCGCACGAGCATCAGCGCGTACTGCTGGTACCAGTGCCCGGGCTCGGGGCCGCCGTTGCAGTCGCCGTCCGAGCCGCCCGGATTCTTGATCCAGAGGTAGGCGTCGAGGTGCTTGACGTTCGTCCGTGTGGTGGGCGCGTGCCCGAGCCCCTTGTTCGCCGGGTTGCACCACTGCGCGTTCGTCGGCGCCTTCCCGTTGCGGGAGGTGTCGATCACGAAGTTGCGGTGCACGCGTGCGGTGATGGCGTTGCCGTACTTCACCAGCTCGCTGTTCGGCCGGAAGTTCGAGACGTTGAGGCTGAACCCGGAGGCGCGGCTGATGCCGGACGCCTTGAGGCGGGCAACCGCGGTCTTCACGTCGAGCCACTTGGAGTGGCCGATGTCGATGTACGCCCAGGAGCCCTGCGCGCGCACCTGGTCGACCGCGTACTTGACGAGCGCGAACCGCTCCTTCTGCTGCTTCACGGGGAGGCAGGAGGCCATCGCGACGGCGTCGGGTTCGACGATCACGATCGCCTTCTGCTTCGCGAGGCCGCGGACGAACCCGCGGACCCAGGCGCGGTAGCTCGTCGCGGTGGTGGGGAGGAAGCCGTCGTCCCGGCCGCACGTGCGGTTGGGCAGGTTGAACATGACGAGCTGGGCGAGCCCCTTCTGCGCGGTGGCGCTCGCCACGATGCGGGAGACGAGGTCCTGCGCCTCGGCCGGGCTCTGGCCGCCGATCCAGTTCGCGGAGGGGCGCTTAGCGATCTGCAGCACCGCGGAGCGCGTGGCGGCGCTCAGCGTGGGGCCCGCGGTCTCCAGCTGCTGCACCGCGGTGTTGTGCAGGTCGAGGGCCAGGGGTCGGCCGAACCGCCCGTAGGGCCGCGGGTCCGACCAGGAGTACCCGGACGGCGCGGCGCTCGCGGTACCGGTCCAGATCGGCGCGGCGGCGACGGTCATCGCGACGGTGAGGCCGGCGAGCAGGCGGGTCGCGATGCGGGACCGGCGCGGCACGCCGACACGGTAGGTCGACGAAGGAGCATCGGTCGGGAAACGCGCCGGAGCGTCCGTCCGCCCGAGCCGTTCGACGGTCGATGCCTCGCCCTGTTCCTGCGCCACGCGCTCTCCTTCGGTCCTGCACGCCCGGAAGGGCGTTCTGCGGGGATCGGGGGAGTCGGTCGGGTCGCCGTGGGTACGGCTGATCCAGTATCCCGGCGTGCTCGTCGGGGATCAACCGGAGCGGGCCCCCAGATCGCGGGGATTCGGCGATCAGGACGCGCATGCTGCGCGCTCCGCCCCTGCCCGAGCGGAGCGGCACCCCTACACTGACGCGGATGGTCGCCGGGGGAGTGCGCAGGGGACGACGGGTCGCCCTCGTCGTGCTCGTGGTCGTCGTCGCGCTGATCGCGGTCGCGGCAGCCGCTGGCGCGGTGATCAAGACCCGGGATGACGCACGTGCTGCGCAGCGGTCCGCCGCGGAGTACACCCCGCCGCCGCTGACCGATCCCACGCCCGCCGCTCGCCCGATCGTCGCCGTCGTCGGCGACGACAGCACGAGCGCGGCCGGCCCCGGCGTGAGCCAGTCGGAGCGATGGACGGCGCGGGTCGCGGCGCAGCAGGACGTGGACGTCCAGACCTTCGCCTCGGCCGGGTCGAGCTACCTCTCGAAGGGATCGGACGGTCGAACGCTCGCCGCGCAGGCCGCCCGCGTGCCGAGGAACGCTGCAGTGGTGTTCGTCTTCGGTGGTGCCCGCGACGCGACCGCGACGCCGCTCCGGGTCTCTCGCGCGGCGAGCCAGACGATCTCCACCGTGCAGGCGAGGGCGCCGCAAGCCGTCGTCGTCCTGGTCGGGCCCGTGCTGAGCGGAGGGACCGACGCGCTGACGGTCGCCGATCTCCGCACGAACCTGCAGAACGTCGCCGGCGCCTTCCAGATCCGGTTCGTGGACCCGGTGCAGCAGGCCTGGCTGAACAGCACGCCCTCGTCGGGCAGTCGCCTGACCGAGTCGGACGAGCAGGTGCTGGCCGCGCGCTTCGGCACGATCGTCGCGCAGCTGCTTCCCGCGAACTGAGTCGCCGCGGCCCGCCGCTGCGCGCGCGTCGCCCCGCCGGCCCGAGCGCCGTGAAGTATCGACCGGGCGCCGGGGCTTGCCGCCATGTTCGTATCAGGTGTTCAATCGCCGCACCCACAACGACGTGGCGATGCCGGCTCGTTCGGCGAGACGTCCTACCCAGAAAGCTCACCGCGATGGCGCTGACCCTGCACATCCCGCATCGACGGATCCAGACCGATCCCACTCGCTCTGCAGCGCGGACGAGGCGACGGACGGAGCGTCGACTGAAGCGTGCGCTCCACGCCTTCATCGACGGCGGCCGTCTCCGCGCGCGTTGACGCCGTAGGACGAAACTCACCGATTCCCGGGGGCTCTGACGCCGCGTACTGCATCGATCAACTTGTGAGAGCCTCGCAGCCGTTCGCTCGTTTCCGTTTGCTGAGGTCTAGCGGGATCGATGCGAGCGAGCTCGAGGGCGGCTCACGATGAACCGCTGTAGGCGCGAGAAGGAACGTCCGCTTCGTGCGTCATAGCGCGACTGCGCTACAGGGGCCATCGAGCTTCGAGCGGCTCGGCCTCTTGGTCGGTGCCTCGACCCGGCGCGTCCTCTGGCTCAGGAATTCCTTCGGTCTGGTGGGTTGGCGTATCTCCTGGCACGATGAGGGGAGTCGTGTCCGAGGTAGTGCGCGTCGACCCCAGCCCTCACACCATCTCGGAGTTCCTATGCCGTTCAAGAAGGTCGCGTTCATCACCGGGATCACGGGCCAGGACGGTTCGTATCTGGCGGAGTTGCTGCTGTCGAAGGGGTACGAGGTCCACGGCCTGATCCGTCGTGCGTCGACGTTCAACACGGCGCGG
>NZ_QXTG01000003.1 GCF_003581425.1 Amnibacterium setariae | reverse complement strand
CCGCGCCGTGTTGAACGTCGACGCACGACGGATCAGGCCGTGGACCTCGTACCCCTTCGACAGCAGCAACTCCGCCAGATACGAACCGTCCTGACCCGTGATCCCAGTGATGAACGCGACCTTCTTGAACGGCACAGGAACTCCGAGGAGGTGAATGGGGATGGGTAGTCCGTGCGCGCAGGTGGCAGACGGGCCCTTCACTCTGCCATCCGGATCGCGGATGCGCATGTCCCCCATCAAGGGTTGCCGGGCTCCGCAGACCTTCTGAGCGGTTGTCGAACGGCCCGGGCACCCGCCACATCCACCGCCTCAGCCTGGTGACGTCAGATCGACCGGCACGCGATCTGCATCCCATCGACGGACGGAGCGAGGTCTCGCGCAGCACTGAACGCTGCGCCGTCAGGAGCGTCAGCGCGCAGAGTCGAGCTCGTGTCAGTCGGAGCGGTTCGGCAGCCACGCGAGCGGGAACGACGCCCGTCGCAGACCGCGCTCGAGGACCACCTCCGACAAGCCCGCCTCGCGCAGCTCGCGTACGTGCTGGCGCGTGAACCGCATCCGATGCCGCAGTCGCCACCATCGACCGCCGGGCTGCCGGACAGCGACGACACGCGTACGACCGTCGAGCCGTGCGACCTTTCGGACTGACGTCACAGACGAGTCCGGGATCGTGCCCGTGAAGGGCCGACGGAGGTTCAGCACAGGGTGAAGCCGTTCGTGGCCAGCACCCGCGGGCGCCTCCTCGGGACCAGCGTCATGTGGCGTCGCTCGAGTCATCCGGATCCGTCCGTGTCGTTCGGCGCTCGGGTTGCGCGATCGAGTCACGCTATTGGCAGGTTCGGACGTCGTCAACGAGCCGCAATTCACCTCGTAGCCCGACCATGCGAGACGAGGTCGAAGAGCGAAGCAGCGCTCCGCAGGTCCTGGCGGTCGACACCTGCTCCTCCGCAGCGTGAGCAGCACCGCTGTTCGCAGCTCGAGCCGGTGTGATCGTGGTCCGCGACGGTGGCCGCTCATCCCTCCCGGACGCCTCAGCGGGATTCCGCCGGACCTCTGGCAGGCTGCATCCTCCGGCCGGCACGCACAGGGAGGACGTCCACCCCGACCGTCAGCGCTTCGGCTGCGCGAGCGCGAGGCGGGTGCGGGAGACGGTGAAACCGACCTTCTTCGGCGCCGAGCACCGGATGGCCTCCCGCTTCTTCCACCTCGTCGAGGTGCAGGTGATCCCGTTGAACGTGATCCGGGTGTTCCTCGGGAGGACGCGACTCTTCTTCGTGATCCCGGGCAGCACGCCCTTGCAGAGCCTGGTGAACCCGCTGTCGTAGCCCATCGCGTACACCGCCCCCTTCAGGCGGCCGCTCGTGGCGCAGGTGTCGCCCCAGTACAGCGGCAGCTTCGGATCGCGCCACCGGTGCTTGAGGACGTAGCAGCCCCACGGGCTGCTGTCCTCGAACTGGGAGATCGTGCACCGGATCCCGCCGCTCGGCGACGAGAACGCGTAGGTCGCGTACGCGGGCTCCTGCTCGTACACCAGGTACTTCGAGCGGTCCACCGTCCTGACCTTCGCGGGAGCGGTGGGAATCGCCGACGCGGGTCCGGAGACGGCCGCCGACACGATCGCACCGACGGCGAGCGCACCGCACAGCGCGAGCAGTCGGCGCCGGCGACCCTCGAGGGAACGGCGACGTCCGGCTCGTTCGGTCTCGTGCTGCTGCATGGCGCTCCTCGCTCCGTCGAGAGCCCGGCTGCGACTCGACCTCCCCGCACGGTACGAGTACGGGGCGCACCGTGCACAGCCCCGCTTTCCCGGGCACGGCTGCCCTGAAAGTGCGCGGGCCCTCGGGTGCCCGAGGAAGCCCGGCTGTTGCGGCTCGGCGATCGGCCCTACGGTGCCGCCGAGCGGTGAGCTCCTCCTGAGCGGCATGCACGGCTCGGACGAGTACGACGCGAATCACAGGACGCAGACCTTCGGGGCGATGACGCAGCGCGTCCGGGACGCGGTGAAGGCGTCCCTCGTCTCGACCCGCGCCCTCGGCGTCCGACAGGTCTGGTTCTCGTATCCCGCAGGGGAGGTCGCCGTGGTCGTCAGCGAGGTCGTCCACCGCCGTCCGCTGAGCAGGAGCCACTACTTGCGCGGCATCGCGGCCGGCTGGAGCAGCGCCTCCGGTGTCGTTGACCTACTGCCGCAGGTACGACGCGATGTGCGACTTCGGCGGCGCGGCGCGGCGCTGGGCTCGAAGTTCCGCGTCCACGATTCTGCAAGGACGACCGAGCGCTGACCGCGACGGTCCGCCGCTTCACCCAGGGGCTCAACGCACGCCTCCGCCCGTTCGACCCGTACCCGATGCGGATCCCTGCGATGCGCACGCACCGCGCCGGGCGACCGCACGACCGGGTCGCGGACCACGGAACGCGGGGCATGGCGAGCCTCGTGCAGTGAGGAGGCCTCAACGACGACGGCAGCATCACCGATCCCTGCCTCGCACAGCAGACGGGCATCTCGAAGCAGGGCGCCGTGGCGGCGGTGCCGGTCTGGAGCACCGCCGGGAGCATGGACTGGCCCGAGACGATCGTGCTCGTCGCCCGCACCAGCCGAGTGTTCGCCTCCACCGAGCTCGGCGACCCTGCGCAGCAGGTGCACGCCTCGGTCTCCGCGATCTGCTGAAGGGGAACACCATCAGAGCGAAGTGTGACGCGTACGAGGGGGCAGGATCCGACATCCACCGCCAGTCGGCGAAGTCCACCCTACGGAAGGAACGGCTGACCGCCTCCCACTTCTCGTCGGTCCCGGCGTGATCGCCGGCTCACCTCCCGCGGCAACGAGCCTGCACGTGCATGGCTGGAGGCGGGCGCTCACGCGAGGTCGGAGTCGGACTCGTCGCGTGACGACCGGTCATCAGTCGTCGAGGCCGGTTCGAGCCAGCAGCACGGCCATCACCACCGATGTCGCGAGCACGACCGGGATCACACCGACGGCGACCCAGGCGAAGGCCAGATCCATGCCCCTCAGTGTGCGTCGGTGGTGCCGGGCGCGTCACGCTTCAGCTCGTCCTGGGCCCCTCTGACGAGGGACACGCGCGCCGCATCCCGACGAAGCACGCATCGTCTGCTGAAGTCGCACCATGCCGCTCGCGCGCTCCTCGACCTCGCTCGCGCGCGGCTCCGCTGACGCGCCGCAACTGCTGGACCGCCTCCGATCGCTCGACGGGCTCCGCGGCGTCGCGGCGGTCGTCGTCCTGCTGCATCACGCCCTGCTGACCGTTCCGGTGCTCGCGCGGGCGTACTACGAGCACCAGCCGCCCGTTCCGAAGGGGTCGGTCGCGTGGTGGATCACGTACTCGCCGCTGCATCTCGCCTGGGCCGGCCCGGAGGCGGTGGTCCTGTTCTTCGTGCTGAGCGGGCTCGTGGTCGCGCTGCCCGTCCTGCGCCGCCCCGGGTTCGACTGGATCGCCTTCTACCCGCGCCGGGTCGTGCGCATCGCCGGGCCGGCAGCGGTCGCCCTCGCCTTCGGCGTCGCGCTCATGCTGCTCGTGCCGCACGTGAACGGCCACCAGCTCGGCGAATGGATGAACCGCCGGCCGAACACCGTGAAGCCGAGCGACGTGCTGACCGATCTCGGTCTGGTCGAGGGCAGCTCAGGGCTGGTGAGCCCGCTCTGGTCGCTGCAGTGGGAGCTGCTGTTCTCCGCCTTCCTCCCCCTGTTCATCGGCATCGCGGTCCTCGGACGTCGCCGCCCCTTCGTCGCGTCCGCCGTGATCGCGGCGCTCACCATGGTCGGCGCATTCTTCACCGCGAAGGCGATGTTCTACCTGCCGCTCTTCGCGATCGGCGCGCTGCTCGTCGCCCAGTGGGACCGCGTCGCCGCGATGGCGCGTCGGGTGTCGCGCGGCACCTGGGCCTGGCCGGCGCTCGTCGTGCTCGGCCTCGTCGTTGCGAGCTCGACGTGGTGGCTGCAGGGTCTCGGGCTGTCCTTCCACCGCGCGACCCTGCTGCGCTGGACGCCGGTCCCGGGCATCGTGCTGCTGCTACTCGCCGGCGCGTTCTGGCGGCCCGCGGTCCGAGTCCTCGAGTCGCGGGTGCTGCAGTGGCTCGGCCACATCTCCTTCAGCCTCTACCTCGTGCACGAGCCGATCGTCGTGACCATGCGCTTCCTGCTTATGCGGGTGGAGGCGCCGACCTGGGCGTCCATCGCGATCGCGCTCCCGGTCGCGTTCGCCGTCGCCGCGCTGTTCACGCGGTTCGTCGAGGCGCCCTTCCACCGGCTCGCCCGGAGCGCGGGTCGGAAGGTCTCCGACGCCTACCGCGAGTACTCCTCCCCGGAGCGGACCCGGACGGAGAGCGCGGTGCTCCCGTCGCTCCCGGCCGCCTCCCTCCGGCCGGCGCCGGTCCGCGAGAAGACGCTGGTCTGAGCCCGCGAGTCAGCCTCGCCACCGGTCGACAGCGACGTCGACGTGGCGGCGTGACGCCCGAGGTGTCCGAGCTCCGCGAGCAGGCGGGCCGGACGGTGAGGGATCGCTCCGCCTGACGAAGTCCGGCCGCGTCGACTGCGCTCGTCCTTGGGGATGGCGCTGCGCGGCCTAGGGCGCCGGCCCGACGGCCCTACACCTCCGTGCAGCGGCGACGAAACGCCGCCTCGCACTTAGGGAGTCAGCGACGGACGTTCGCCGGAAGGTGCAGAGGGCGGCAGACGCTGACGATGGCCGTGACCTGCTCGACGGCCCAGTTGCGGACGACGCTGATCGGCTTGGACACGACGGCTCCTTCGACGAGGGGGACGTCATGATCCTGACCGTGGCCCCCGTTCGGGGGACGGTGCGACACGCCGGGAGATTCGGCGCGGTGGTCTCGAGGCTCGCTGCGCTCGCACCTCGACCAGCGGAGCAGGCGGCGCTCGCACCTCGACCAGCGACGTGCGGGTCAGAGCTCGACGAGGTTCTCGTCGATGCGCTTCAGAAGTCGCTCGAAGCGGCCCCGAGCGGGGACGTCAGTGGCGAGCGGCTCCTCGAGCGCGGACTGCAGCATGCGGTCCAGTCGGTGCCGGAGCGGGTGGGGTCGGTTCATCCTTGAACCTCTCTGAAGAGGCCGTCTCCGTCGACGGCTCGGGAAGTGGTGTGCGTAGCGAACACCCTGCGAGCCGCCGGCACGACTCCCCGTCCTGGTGACAGCGGCCGGGCGATGCCGCAGCACCGTCCGGCCGACGTCGATCAGCGGATCGGCAGGACGAGGCTGCCGCCGTACGAGCCCGAGCCCGAGCCGGTGCCGGTGCCGGTGCCCGCGCCGCCGCCGAGGCCCGCGAGGCCGCCGGCGCCCGTGAGCAGGTCGCCCTTCGCCACGATGCAGGTCACGATCGAGCCCTTGCCGTACGAGGTCGACTCGGCGACGACCTTGCCGTGCGTGTTCTTGATCGAGCAGTGGAGCTTCGAGCCGGTCGTCTGCACGGCCGCGAGCTCGTAGAGGTCGGCACCGGCAGCGACCTTCTTCGTCCAGGGCTCCTTCGCCTTCGCGATCGTGTGGACCGACGGCAGCGACGAGCCGTCGAGGTCCTTGAGCTTGAGGTTCAGGTAGACGACCGACGCGTGCTTGCCGTTGCCGGTGACCGAGAGCGTGTAGTGCTTCGACGCCTTCGCGGCGTGATGGGCGGGTGCGGCGGAGGCGGCGAGCGCCGGGGTGAAGGCGAGCGTGACGGCGGCGACGCCGGCCATGAGCGCGGGGAGGAGCTTGGGCATGGGTGATGGGTTCCTGTCGGGTAGCAGGGAGGCGCCCCGATCCGGGTGATGAGGGCGCTGAACAGTAGCGCGCCGTCAACCAGGAGCACCAGACCTTTTCATGCTCTGGTCATGTCGGGTCTCTCGAGCACCGGAGAGCCATTCCGGACCGCCCCTGGGGAGCGGTGTCAGGCGTTCTCAGCGCGCATGCGGGACGCTGCTCCCGTGGCGGAACGCATCACGGTGCTCATCGACGGGGAGAACCTCGACACGACCCTCGGCACGTCGATCCTGCAGCGGGCGCCGCGCCCCGCCGACCGACCGCGCTGGGAGCGCGTGCTCGAGTTCGCCCGCGGCCTCCGCGGCCAGGAGGCGGTGGGGCTGTTCTTCATCAACGCCACCTCCGGCAACACCCCGTGGCCGTTCGTCGCCGCCATCCAGAACGCCGGCTTCCGCGCCGTGCTGCTGGCGGGGACGGGGCACGAGAAGGTGGTCGACGTCGGCATCCAGCGCACCCTGGAGGCGCTCGCGGACCGCGACGACGACGTGATCGTCGGGTCGCACGACCGCGACTTCGCGCCCCAGGTCGAGCAGCTGCTCGGCGGCGACCGCGAGGTCGCGATGCTCGGCTTCCCCGAGATGATGAGCGGCGTCTACGCCGAGCTCGGGGTGCGGACCTACGACCTCGAGTACGACGTGCACGCGTTCAACCAGCGCCTCCCCCGCATCCGCGTCATCCCGATCGGCGAGTTCGACCCCGAGGAGTTTCTCGCCTGACCCCTCAGGGGCGCGGCGGCCGGCAGACGAGCAGGACGCCGGCGCCCGTGACGGGCACCTCGCCCGCCGCCGCGGGAATCAGGAGCGTGGTGCCGCGGGGCGCAGCGACGCCGCCGACCTCGAGGTCGCCGTCCTCCACGAGCACGACCGCGTACCCGGCGCGCAGTCGGGCGGCGCCCTCGACCGGGACGCGCTCGACCGTGAAGAACGCGTCGGCCGCCGCGGGCAGGACGGACCCGGCATCGACGCCGCGGGTCACGAGGGCCGCGACCTCCGGGTCGTCGAGCGGCCGCCGCGACACGGCCTGCAGCGCGGTGTCGAAGCCGAGCCCGAGGTGGCCCTCCGCGGCTCCGTCGATGGCGAAGCCGTCCCACTCGAGCAGGATCGAGAGGTCCTCCGGCTCCTGCACCTCGAGCAGCAGCACGCCCTCGCCGATGGCGTGCAGCTGCCCGGCGGGCACGAGGACGCCGTCGCCGGGCGCGACCTCGATCGGGTGCAGCAGGTCGAGCAGGTCGGCCGTGCGCTGCCCGTCGACGAGGGCGCGCAGCTCCTCCTCCCCCGCCTCCCGCCGCAGGCCGAGGTGGACGGTGCCGCCGCGGAGGATCACCCACGCCTCGGTCTTGCCGTGCGCGTGGCCGAGGTGCTCGCGGGCGAAGGCGCCGTCCGGATGCGCGTGCACGGGAAGCCGCTGCCCGGCGTCGAGCAGCTTCGTCAGCAGCTTCGCGTCCGCGCCGAACGCGGCGACGTGCGCCTCGCCGAGCCAGCCGACCGGGTCGGCCTCGACCGCGGCTCGGAGCGGGCGGCCGTCCGGCAGCGCGGTCTCTCCGAGCCCGGGAGCGCCGAAGACGTGCGTGGTGCTGGCGATCCAGTCCTCCGGCTCGTGCTCGCCGGCGGGCGCCCCGCCGCGGAGGTCGGTGATGCGGCGGCCGCCGCGGTAGAAGCGGTCGGCCGGGCGGTTCGACGGGAGGACGATCGGCGACTCGGGCACGGACGGATCCTCGCTCGGCCGGCTCAGTGCTCGTCGGGCGTGAGCACGACGACTCCCGCATCCGCGAGCGCCCGCGCCATCGACGGCGGCGGCGGCGCGTCGGTGATCAGGTAGTCGGCGGCCGCGAGGTCGCCGACCTGCGCGAACAGGCGCCGCTCGAACTTCGTCGCGTCGGCGACGATCGCGACCTTCGCAGACCGGTCCGCCATGTCGCGCATCATCCCGGCCTCGGCCAGGTTGCTCGTCCAGTAGCCGCCGTCCTCGCTCACGGAGCCGACGCCGATGAACGCGAGGTCGGCCTGGATGCGCTGCTCCATCCCGGGCTCCCGGATCGGGAACACCACCGGGCCGATGGTCTCCTGCGCCGTGAAGCGCACCTCGCCGCCGAACACGTAGAGGTCGCGCACCACCTCGGGCGGCACCACCGCGGGCAGCGTGAGGCTGTTCGTCGCGATCGTCAGCTCGCGCCGGTCGCGCAGGTGCCGGGCGATCGCCTGCGTGGTCGTGCCCGCGTTCATCATCAGCACCATGCCGTCGGCGACGAGCCGAGCGGCGAGCGCACCGATCGCGTCCTTCGCGTCCGACTGCATGCGGAGGCGAACGTCCACGCCGAACTCCGGCCGCGGGGCCGCCGTCACGCTGACGGCGCCGCCGTGCGTGCGGATCAGGTGGCCCTCGGCGTCGAGCGCGTCGAGGTCGCGTCGGATGGTGTCGACCGACACCTCGAACCGCTCCGCGAGCCGGGCGACCGACGCCTCCCCCACCTCCGCGACGTAGCTCGCGAGCTCGGCCTTGCGCCCGGCGGGGAGCCGCCGGCCGCCTTCGTCGCCCTGCCCCAGCATCACCATGCAGCCAGGTGTAGCACACCCGCAAGAACCTGCAACATCCCGCAAACACGGCGCTCCGTGATGGAACTCCTGGTCAGACCACCCAGCAGCAGGGCTTGGACGCTCTCGCGCCACCGAGAAGATGCAGCGCGGCATGCTTGACAGCGCACGGGGACCGCCCTACTGTCCAGCACATCCCGCAAAAAGCCGCAAGAAACCGCGGACACCTGCAACCCCCACTCGATGACGAGGAGCACTGATGAGCAAGGGAGCTCGACGGTATTGGAAGGCGGCGGTCGCGGCCGTCGCGATCGGTACGACCATCGCCATGACCGGCTGCAGCGGCGGCTCGGGCGCCGGCGCCGACGGCAAGGTCACCCTGGAGTTCTCGCAGTGGTGGGCCCCGGAGCTGCCGGACGGCGCGCTGCAGGGGATCGTCGACGACTTCGAGAAGTCGCACAAGGACATCACGGTCAAGCTCATCAGCGGCCCCTACGCCAGCACGCAGGACCAGACCTTCACGGCCGCCGCCTCCGGCACCATGGCGGACGTCGTCGGGCTCGACGGCGCGTGGGTGAGCGACCTGCACAAGCAGGGCGCGCTCGCCAACCTGACCGACCTGATGAAGTCGTCGGACTACGACGACTCGCAGCTCGCGGCGCAGGTGAAGCAGGACGGCAGCACCTACATGATCCCCGTCGTCAACTTCGTCTACCCCCTGTTCGTCAACGAGGACCTGCTGAAGAAGGCCGGCGTCTCCGAGGTGCCCTCGACCCGCACCGAGTTCAAGGCCGCCGCCGACAAGATCTCGAAGCTCGGCGGCCAGACCAAGGGCTGGGTCATCCCGCTCTCCACCGAGAACCCGAACGGCATCCAGAACGACCTCATGTCGTGGGCGTGGGCCTCGGGCGGCTCGATGCTGAAGGACGGCCAGCCGGACCTCACCAACTCCTCGGTCAAGTCGGCGACCGAGTTCGTGAAGAGCCTCTACGACGCGAAGGACGTCACGCCCGGCGCGCTCACGCTGCAGGAGACCGACAAGGTCACCGAGTTCACGAACGGCCGCGTCGGCATGATGATCGACTCCCTCTCGCACATCGACGCGATCAAGAAGGCCTCGCCGGATCTCAAGTTCACCGTCGCGTCCATCCCGGCCGAGGACGGCTACTCCGGCAAGCGCGGCATCCCCTACGCCTCGTGGGGCATCGGCGTCTCCGACCAGTCGGAGCACAAGGAGCAGGCGTTCGAGTTCGTCAAGTACCTGATGAGCAAGACGGTCAACTCGAAGCTCTCGACCGAGGCGAACGCCTTCCCGGGCAACACGCAGTCCACGCCGGACCTCTCCGACGCCGACCCGCTGTACCAGAAGGCCTTCGACATCTACAAGGCCGGCACCCCGGTCAACGAGTTCACGGGCCTCCCCACGGCCGACCAGCTGATGCGCACCTTCGACGAGCAGTTCCAGAAGGCGCTCGAGGGTCAGCAGAGCGTCGACCAGGCGCTGCAGAACGCGCAGACGGAGTGGAAGAGCAAGTTCTAGCGCCTCCCCGCGCTGCAGGGGCGCGGTCCGCACGGACCGCGCCCCTCCCCTCCTCCGCCCGTCCCCCTCGGAAGGAACCGTCATGGCGAACGCCCACGTCGCGGCCATCGGCACCGTCGCCGGCCGCAGCGGCCGCAAGCGGCAGCGCCGGAGCCTGCTGCCCTACGGCCTGATCCTGCCGACCGCGGTCCTGCTGCTCGTCCTCATGGTCGTGCCGGTCGTCATCGTGATCGCGAACAGCCTCTTCACCCAGGTCGTCACCCGCAGCGGCGGCCGGTTCGCGGGCGTCGCCAACTACGCCGCCGTGCTCACGGACCCCGGCTTCTGGCCCGCCACCCTCAACACCGCGATCTTCGCCGGCGCGAGCGTCGCCGTGCACCTCGTGATGGGCCTCGGGTTCGCGCTGCTGCTGAACAGCCCGCTCATCGGCCGCGTCACCACCGCGATCTTCCGGACGATCCTGATCCTCCCGTGGCTGTTCACCGCGGCGGTGATCGCCGTGCTCTGGCGGCTGATCCTCGCCCCCACCGGCGTCGTGAACTACGCCCTCGAGAACCTCGGGATCATCCAGGAGGCGATCCAGTGGTTCGGCGACCCGGCCACCGCGCTCTTCGCCGTGACCCTCATGAACATCTGGTCCGGCTACCCGTTCTTCATGATCAGCCTGCTCGCCGGGCTGCAGGGCATCCCCGCCGACCTGCACGAGGCCGCCCGCGTCGACGGCGCGAACGCCTGGCAGCGCTTCTGGAACGTCACGATCCCGCAGCTGATGCCGATCATCGTCTCGATGGCGGTCCTCGACCTGCTCTGGACCACCCAGCAGTTCGCGCTCATCTGGCTGACCACCGGCGGCGGCCCGCTCGGCGTCACCGAGATGCTCTCGACCTTCACCTACAAGCTCGCGTTCGCCGACTACAACCTGGTGCAGGCCTCCGCGAGCGCCGTGCTCGTGCTCCTGTTCAGCCTCGTCGTCGCGGTCTTCTACGTGCGGCAGCAGCGGAAGGCCTCCTGATGTCCACGACGCTCGTCCGCCGACGCCGCGTGCAGAAGACCGGCGTGATCGCCGGCCTGGTGGTCGCCGCCCTCGTCGCCGGCTTCCCGATCTTCTGGATGCTGATCAGCTCGTTCAAGACGAACACCGAGGTGTTCGCCTACCCGCCGCAGCTGTTCACGAAGGGCTTCTCGCTCGACGCCTACACGGCGGTGCTGACGGACCCGATGAAGCTGCGCTTCTTCGTGAACAGCTACGTCGTCGCGATCGCCGTGACGCTCGCGACCCTGCTGATCTCGATCCTCGCCGCCTACGCCTTCAGCCGGTACGAGTTCCGCGGCAAGGGGCTCATGAACATCGTGATCATCGGCGTGCAGGCCGTGCCGCCGATCACGCTGCTCATCCCCTACTTCAGCCTGATCGTCGCGCTGAAGCTCTACAACTCGTACGGCGGTCTGATCCTCACCTACATGGTCTTCACCGTGCCGTACGCGGTGATCATGCTGACGAGCTACTTCAACACGCTGCCGCGCGAGCTCGACGAGGCCGTGAAGGTGGACGGCGCCGGCCCCATCACCGCGCTGTTCCGCATCCTCGTGCCGGTCGCGCTGCCGGGCGTCGTCTCCGTCGGCGTCTACACCTTCATGATCGCGTGGAACGAGTACCTGTTCGCGCTGACCCTCACGCGGACCAACGACATGCGGACGCTGCCCATCGGCATCCAGCTGCTCCTCGGCCAGAACAACCAGGAGTGGTCGCAGCTGATGGCGATGAGCATCCTCGGGATGCTCCCGGTCCTGGTCCTCTTCCTCATCTTCCAGCGCTGGTTCATCGGAGGGCTCACCTCCGGCGCCGTGAAGAGCTGACCCACGCGATCCCCCGCGCCTCGAGACCCCCTTCCAACAACGACTGGAGTACATCCATGCTGCTCAACGGCAGAGACCTGCTGGCCGTCGCGAACGAGCACGACTTCGCCGTGCCCGCGTTCAACATCAGCGACTGGGCCATGTTCACCGGCATCATCGCCGTCAGCGAGGAGAAGGACGCGCCGCTCATCGTCGCGATCCACCCGGACGAGCTGAGCCACATCACCGTCGACCTGCTGCCCGCCATCGTGCAGCGCTCCTACCGGTCCAGCGTGCCGGTCGCGATCCACCTCGACCACGGCGCCTCGTACGAGCAGGTGCTCACCGCGATCCAGAGCGGCTTCACCAGCGTGATGATCGACAAGTCGATGCTGCCGTTCGAGGAGAACGCGGAGATCACCAAGAAGGTGGTCGACACGGCGCACGCCGTCGGGCTCTCCGTCGAGGGCGAGCTCGGCACCATCGGCAAGACGGACGGCTACGCCGAGTCCGGTACCGACGACATCATCTACACGCAGCCGGAGGAGGCCGCCCGCTTCGTCGAGCTCACCGGCGTCGACAGCCTCGCGATCGCCATCGGCACGCGCCACGGCATCTACCCGTCGCACCTGAAGCCCGAGCTGAAGCTCGACCTGCTGAAGGAGATCAAGGCCGCGGCGCCGCTCCCCCTCGTGCTGCACGGCGGCTCGAACAACCCGGACGACGAGATCGGCCAGGCCGTGAAGCTCGGCGTGAACAAGATCAACATCTCGAGCGACATCAAGGTCGCGTACCACGTGCGCATGCGGGAGGTGCTGGCCGACCTCGGCGAACGCGAGCCGAACTCGATCCAGCCCGGATCGATCAAGGCGATGAACGTCACCGCCGCGCAGAAGATCGACCTGTTCGACGCCGCAGGGAAGGCTTCGCTGTACTGATGTCCGTGTCCACCGGTCCCGCCTCCCCCGCACCGCCCTCCGCCGACGAGGTGCTGCTGGGGCTCGGGAACACGGTCGACTACGAGATCGCCTGGGACGGCCGCGTCGTCTCCGACCTGCTGCAGCGCTCCGGCGCGCGGGTCGGGGACGGCGCGCCCGTCGGCGCCCTCGAGTCGGAGGCGGCCATCGCGCTGGCGCTGCTCGAGCACCTGCGCGACGGCAGCGGCGGCGAGCACTACGTGGCGTCGGCGTCGCTGCTCGCCGCGTTCGCCGAGCGTTTCGACAGCGCCATCACGCTCGGCGGCACGAACGTGCGGGCGGCGCTCGCGATGCGCGCCCTCGGGCGGCCGTCGACCGTGCACCTCGTCAGCGACAACGAGCACACGCGGCGGCTGCTGCCCGACGACCTCCGCCTCATCTCGAGCGCCGAGCACGACTCCCTCGACCCGCACGTGATCGTGCAGTTCCCGGCCGGCGCGACCGTCGAAGCGGTGGACGGCGCGGTCACCGCGCCTCGGCCCAACCGCGTGATCCTCACCAACGACGCCCCGAACCGCGAGCTGGTCGTGGCCGAGGCGTTCGGCGACGCCGTCGAGCGCGCCCGGGTGATCCTCGTCTCCGGCTTCAACTCGATGCAGGAGCCCGAGCTGCTCGACCGGCGCCTCGCGGACGTCCGGCGCCACATCGCCCGCCGGCGCCCCGGCGCCGTCGCCGTCTACGAGCACGGCGCCTTCCACGTCCTCGCGTTCTCCGACCGCGTGCGCGCAGCGCTCGGGGCGCACGTCGACGTGTGGTGCTGCAACGAGGAGGAGCTGCAGGCGCACCTCGCCCGAGCGGTGGACCTGCTCGACGCCCGTGACGTGCTCGACTCCGCGCGACGGCTGCACGCGGACGTGGGGGCGCCGACGCTCGTCGTGCACACGCGGCACTGGGCGCTCGCCGTCGGCGGTCCGGCCGCGCGGCGACGGGCGATGGTCTTCGGCGGAACCGCGCTCGCGGCGGTGCGGTACGCCCACGGCGACGCCGTCACCGCGGCGCACCTCGCAGAGGCGGCCGATTGGCCCCTGCAGGAGGAGGGCGCTCGCTTCGCCGCCGAGATCGAGGCGCGGGGCGGTGAGGACGTCACCTGCGTCGCCGCCTACGCGGTGCCCACCTCGACGCCCACGACGATCGGCCTCGGCGACACCTTCGCGGGCGGGGTGGTGGCCGCGCTCGCCGCGCTGCCGGACTGAGCCGCCGCGCTCACCGCCCCTCCGCAGACGCCGTCACCCCGGCAGGCGCGGACTTGTCACCAACTGCCCTTTCCGAGCTGCCAGAAGGGCGTCTGGCGACAAATCCGCGCTGTCGTCAGCGCTGTCGTCAGCGGAGACGGAAGCGCGGGATCGGTTCGTCGCCGGCGACCGCCGCGGCGATGAGGTCGCCGATCAGCGGCGCGAACTTCGCGCCGTGGCCGGAGCACGGCGAGGCGATCACGACCGGGCCGACGCGGTCGATCACGAAGTCCTCGGTCGGCGTCGACGTGTAGAGGCAGGTCGTCTCGGCGTACGGGCTCGGATCCACCGCCGGCAGGAGGCGGCGGACGAGGTCGACGACGCGGGCCCGGGAGGCGGGATCGACGACGCCGTCGCGCGTGGAGGCCGTCGTCAGGATGCCGGCGTCGTGCTCCGCGATCTTGAACCCGGCGCCGCCGGCGTCACGACCGCCGGGCAGCGAGTAGACCATGTGCTCGCCCTGATGAATGAAGACCGGCCAGTCCTCGGGGCGCGCGGGCGGCTCCGGGAACGGGAAGTGGAAGACCTGCTGCTGGGTCACCACCAGCGGCGGCAGCCGATCGGCGATAGCCGCCGGAAGGCGTGGTGCGATCTCGGGCAGCCAGGCGCCGGCCGCGACGACCGCGGTACTCGCACTGAGCGGGCCGGCCTGCTCGAGCGTGACGGTCGCGCCATCGAACGCCACCTCGACGGCGACGACGCGATCGAGGAGCAGTCGCGCGCCGTGCCGCTGCGCCTCGGCGACCATCGCCTCCACCGCGACAGCAGCGTCGATCACGCCGGCCTCCGTGTGGTGCAGCACGGGGCCGTCGACCGCGAGGTGCGGCCACCGCTCGCGGGCCGCCTGGGGAGGCAGGAGCTCGCTCCCCACCCCGCACGCGGCCATCGCCGCTGCGACCGCCGGCAGGTCGTGGCGGGGCCCGAAGTCGAGTCCGCCCGTCGTGGTGAGCACGGAGCGGCCGATCGCCGCCTCCAGCTCATGCCAGCCGTCGAGCGCACGGACGGTCAGGTCGACCCAGAACGGGTCCGGGTAGGCGTGCCGGAAGATCCGCGCGCTGCCGTGCGAGCTGCCGCCGACGTGCGCGGGGGCGACGGCCTCGACGAGGACGACCTCGCGCCCCTGCGCGGCGAGACGCCAGGCGGCCGCGGCGCCGGCGAGCCCGGCGCCGATCACGACGATGGGACCGGTCACTGCGCACCTCCCACCCAGGACTGGTCACGAACTGCCCGGTTGCAGTCCTCGAAGGGGGCAGTTCGTGACAAGTCCGCGCCTCGGGTCAGCGGAGGGCCTTCTCGATCGCGGCGCGCATCTTCGAGGCGATCGTCTTCTCGTCCGCGGCGCTGAGCGAGGTGGCGGAGCCGCTCTGCTTCGCGCTCGGCAGCCAGCCGTCGTCGATCGGATCGATCCAGGTCGCCTTCGCGATGCGGGCCGAGGTCGCGAGGACGTTCCGGATCCCCTCGACGTCGGCCTCCGAGGCGCCGTCGCGCACGACCGGGCCGACGACGATGATCTTCGCGTCGGGCGCCTGCTTGTTCGCGGCGGCGAGCGCGTCGGTCGCGGCCTTCGCCAGGCTGAGGCCGGAGATGTTCGCGTCGGCCGCTCCCCCGAAGAAGACGACCGCCTCGGCGTTCGACGGCACCTTCCCGGCGGCCTGCACGAAGGTCTCGCCGGCGCCGCTCTTCGCCGCGTAGCCCATGCCGCGAGCGGCATCCGTGTCGACGGTCCCCTTGAGGTCGGACTCGAGCAGCGCGCCCCAGCGGTCGGACGCGCCGACGCCGGAGGCCGCGGTCGCGACGGTGTCGTCGCCGATCACCGCGACGCGCGGGCCGGTGGCGGCGGGTGACGGGGTGGCGAGCGGCGGCGGCGTGTAGTCCGCCGCCTCCTTCGCCGCGATGGCGGCATCGCGCTGCGTCTTCAGGACCACCGCGGTGATCAGACCGCCGCAGATGAGCGCGAGGACGACGAGCACCGCGATGCCGACGGCCTCACGACCGATCCGCTCGCGGAGCGGGCGCCGACGCGGGGTGCGGGACGACCCGCTCGGGCGGGAGGACGAGGCGCGAGGCGGTCGGTCGACTGCGGCCGTCGCGATCGCAGGTGCGGCGAGCGCCGCGGCCGCAGGAGCCGCGACCACCGGCTCCTGCGAGCGCTCCGGCGCGTCGCCTTCCTCGGAGCGGGTGGGCGTCTCGTCGCCGGCATCTCCCCCGGGTGCATCGCCGTCGGAGGGAGCAGGGGCCGTCTCGGCGGATCCGGACTCCGCGGCCTCGTACCGCGCGGGCTCGGAGCGAACAGGCTCGGACTCGACGGATTCGCCGGAGTCGGAGTCGCCTCCAGAGACCACGGGCGCCTCGTCGGCCGCGGTCCGCGTCGGGACAGCAGGGAGGTTGAACAGCTCCTCCGCGGTGGTCCACTCCCAGTCGCCCTCCGCGCCGTCACGTCGCGCGGGCTCGGCGGTCCTGCCGTCCTCGTCGTGCTGGTCCGGCTCCGCGGACGGCTCCTCGCCGATGTCGCCATCGTGCAACGAGGGCGGCTCGACGGCAGTTGGGTCCTTGGTCGGGTCGGCGGACGTCGCATCGGCCGGGACGTCGGCACCGTCGTCGACGGGCTCTCCCCTCGGCACCTCGGCCGAGGCGGAGTCCGCCGCCGCGTCGAGGTCGTCCTCGGACGGGCTCGGCAGCGCCGACCCGCTCGGATCTTCCCCAGCGTCGTCGGTCCGAGTGCCGTCATCCGGCGACTCCGTGGCGGACTGGTCGTGGCCTGCCACCTCATCGACCTCGGACTCGAACGAGTCGACGGGCTCGATCGCGACGTCCGTCGAGGAGTCGTCGATCGTGTCGTCCTCGACGACGCGGTGCTCGGTCACCTCACCGGGCTCGCGGTCCGCGAACTCGTCGGTCTCCTCGGACTCGGCAGTCGAGGAGTCGTCCTCCTCGGGCACGCCGTCCCAATCCTCGTCCGACGCATCCTCGGCGCGCTCGGACCCGCTCCCGTCGATCCCCTCCGGGCTGGAGAGGGTCGCCGGAGCCTCGTCGACCGGGGCCTCGTCGTCCGCGATCGACGACGCCTCGTCAGGGAGGTCCGACTCCGCGTCGTCCCCGTGCGGTGACGCCATGTCTTCGACGACGGAGCCGCCCTTTGAGGGCGCTCCTTCGACGGCATCGAGCTGCGGGGCGTCGAGCTCCTCGTCGTCGCGCGGTTCCGGCGCCGCGAGGAACGACGGCTCCGCCTCGAGCTCCTCCTCATCGGGCTCGGGCTCGGGCTCGGGCTCGGGCTCGGGCTCGGGCTCGGGCTCGGGCTCGGGCTCGGGCTCGGGCTCGGAGAACGATCCGTCGACCGCGTCGAACTCGTCGCCCCCCGCCGTCTCGGCGGTGCCGGCGTCCTGAGCATCCGAAGCGGTGACGGCCTCGCCGTCCTCGTCGTCGCCGGCCGTGTCCTCCGCGACCGGGTGGGAGGACGCCGCGTCCTCGACCACCGCCCAGTCGTCGATCTCGTCGACCCCGTCGCGCGAGGCGGCGGACCCGGTCGCCGTCGACAGGTCCTGGTCCGCGTCGTCCGTGACGGCGTCGGACGCCACCTGCTCCGCAGGAGCCCCCTCCGCCGCGTCCGCTACGGACTGGTCGTCCGGCTCCTGGTCGCCGGACTCCGGCTCGTCCAAGGCCGGCTCCTCGTCGCGCGATGCCTCGAAGTCCGCCGGAGCGTCCGTCGTCTCCGCGACCGAGGGCTCGTCGAGCGTCTCGGCGCCTGAAGCGGATCCCTCCTCGGGCTCCTCGGCGGTGCCCTGCCCCGCCCCCGGCAGCCGGTCGTCCGGCTCCGCGACGACCGGTTCGTCGGGCTCGGACTCCCCCGCGGGTTCGCCATCCGCATCGATCTCGGGCTCGTCCGCGGAACCGTCGGAGACGTCCTGGTCGACGGGCGCGACGGAGCCCAGCGGCGGCTCGATCGCGGACGCCAGGTCCGGCTCGTCGGCCGCGGGCAGGTCCGGCTCGAAGCCGACCGGAGAGACCGCTGCCTCCACCGACGTGATCGCGAAGTCGTCGTCGGAGCTGCCGAGATCGAGGACCTCGACCTGCTGCATCTCCGGCTCGTCCTCGTCGCTTCCTTCGGCGAGGTCCTGGTCGTTCCCGACCGCGCTCTCGTCCTGGACCCCTCCTGCGTCGACCACGGCGTCGTCGGCGGGCTCCGAGTCGCCGTCGGCGGCGAGGAGCGGCTCGCCCTCCGGCGAGGTCGACTCGATCGGCGTGACTTCGTCGGCGTCGGCCTCCCCCTCGCGGACGTCGTCGAACGACTCCGGCGCCGCGTCCTTCGCGACCGGCTCAGCGGAGGCGTGTTCGACATCGAGCACGGAGCCGTGGGGCTCACCCTCCGGAGCGGCCACCGACTCGGACTCGTCCCTCAGCGACTCGTCCTGGCCCGGGGTGGAGCCATCCGGCGCCGCCGGCTCATCCGGTTCGCCGACCAGCTCGAGCCGGTCCTCGGTGAGCGCGACGTCGTCCTCGCGAGGGCTCTCGACCGAGGCGTCGACGTCCGCGAGGGCCGAGGCCTCCCCGTCCTGGGACGGGGCGTCGGCGGGCGGCTCGTCGTCCTCGCGGCGATCGTCCACTCGGTCCTCCTCGGGGCCGTCGGCGACCTCAGTCTGGGCCACGGCGTCATCCTCGGGGAAGGCCTGCTCGACGGTCCCGTTCTGCGTAGCGTCCGACGACGGCACGGCATCGGGCTGCGTGCCCGCGTCGACCGCCTCCACGCCGTCCGCACCGACGAACGCGCGATGGCGGCTGGGACGCCCCGGTCGCAGGGCGTCCTTGACGCCGCGACCGAGGCCGCGGATGACGATGGGCCCGGTGAGCAGGAGGTTGGCGGACTTCTCGTCGTCCGTCGACTTGTCGTGCTTCCCGCTCACGGCTGCATCGCTCCGATCGATCGCGCTGGGTGAGCGCTGGTCAGGTCGTCCCCACGGCGCGGGTCCCCGATCCCGCCATCGGTCCCTCGCCCCGTCGCGCTCGCCGTGGACGACCAGCGTACTCAGGCGGCCGCGTCCGGATACGGCGCGGCCCTGCACGATCACGGCGAAGACGCGCGCTCGAGCGCGAACAGGAGGACCCTGGGAAGCATGGGGGCACGAACCGGGGGTCGAACGGAGCGGAGCGCCGCGGCGCCGCCGCCGTCACGCGCGGTGGAGGTCGCGCCGGGTGCGGTGGTGGCCCTGCGCCGACCCTGGCAGCTGCGCGGCGCGCGGGCCGTGGTCCGGCGCCGGGTGCCCGGCGGGTGGGAGGTCGAGGTGCGGACCGCCCTCGGAACGCCGATGCACCTCGTCGTGCCGGAACGGGCGCTCAGAGCGGCCTGACGCGGGTGGTCTCGAGGCTCGCTGCGCTCGCACCTCGACCAGCGGGACGGGGCGGATCGAGGGGTTCCGCGGGCGCCGGATGGTCTCGAGGCTCGCTGCGCTCGCACCTCGACCAGCGGGGCGATCGGCGGAGCGGGGTGTGGCGGAGCGCGACGGACCGGCTACTGGACGGGCGGGTCCTCGCGGAGCGGGGCGAGGCCCCAGATCCGGGCGACGCCGATGACGACCGCGGTGCCGATCAGCAGGATCAGCGGCAGCCACTCGGACGAGCTGATGAAGATCCCGCCCGGGATCGCGAGCGCGAAGACGAAGAAGGCGAGCGTCGTGATCACGAGCGCGGCGGCGAGCGGGCGCGTCTGGCGCACCGTCAGCTCACGACGCGAGAAGTCCTTGAACTTGTCGCGGAACGCGAGCCACACGAAGGCGGCGTTCGCGATGAGGGCGATGACGAAGAGGACCCACGTCGCCGCGACCTTCTCACCGCTCGTGTCGGCGGTCTGGACGAGGTTCACGCAGGCCACGCCGGCGAGGTAGATGGTGAGCGCCTCGCTCGGCACGTAGGAGACGAGGCTCGCGAGCCCGGCACGCTCCCCCGCACCGATCACGGCGCCCGGCTCGATCTGCGGGATGAGCGGCCCGTCCTCGCGCGCCCCCACGGTGTCGGACGGCGCGGGAGCGGCCGCGCGGACCGGGACGCCGAGCGCCTTCCCCGTCGTGATCGCCGCGATGCGGCCGGCGGATCGCGCGCTCATCGGATCGCGCCGTGAGGAGTCGTGGGCATGGTGTCGGTCCTCGATCGATCGGGGTGGCCCCCGTGGGTGCGGAGGCGGGCAGCGTCACGGTACTGGACCGCGTGATGCGTGTTCTCCTGCTGCTCCCTGCCATTCAATCGGGAGCGCGCTGGACCTGCGCTGCGAGTTCTCTGGCCCCGGTGCGTCGGCGCGCCCGCACCGCTCCGGGCGCCCTCGCCGCCTACGGTGCCCGGATGCGCCGACCCCGCCTGCTCCGCGTGCTCGCCGCGGCGGCCGCGCTGCTCGTCCTCGTGGTGCTGCTCGCACCGGCGCACACCGACCTGCCCATCGCGTGGCTGAGCGCCTCCCACCTCCTCGGGAACGCCGCCGCGGGCGGCACCCCGCTGTGGTGGGCCCTCGAGGACCTCGCGAACATCGCGCTCTTCGCGCCGCTCGGCGCAGCGCTCGCCCTGCGGCTCCGCCCCGTGCCCGCTTGGCTCGTGGCGGTCGCGGCAAGCGCGTGCTGCGAGACCGCGCAGCTCTGGATCCCGACGCGCCACGCATCGGTGCTCGACGTCGCGATGAACACCATCGGCGCCGCGGCGGGCGTCGTGCTCGTGCGGCTCGCGAAGAGGACGACCGCCCGGCGCGCGGCTCAGGCGAGCGCGACCAGGCCGCACTCCGTGCAGGCCCAGTAGGGCTCCCCGCCGGCGGACTCCTCCGCCTCCATCCGGACCAGGCAGTCGGGGCAGTTCGGGGTGTCGAGGTCGCGGTCGTCCGCGGCGACGGGCACCGCGGGGTGCAGGCCGCGCAGACCCTCGTCCTCGCCGTCGCTCATCGCACCATGGTCGCGCACCGCACCGACCACGGGCAGCACCCGTTCAGGTCCGGTGCAGCGGCAGCGGCCCACGGAAGCCTCCCCCGATCAGGGATCTGTCGCCTCGGGCCCGGCGCGGGCACCCTGTGCGGATGATCCTCGGCCGCGCGCGGCTCGCGGGGGCGGCGGCCGTACTGCTCGCCGCCGTCGCCGTCGCGCCCGCGGCGTCGCCGCCCGGCCGTGCGACGCCCGCCGCGGCGGCGCGGACCGCGAGCGCGACCACCGCGGACGCGCGGTTCGAGCTCGCGTCGCGGACGGATCCCGGGCGGCCCATGCGGTGGCTCGCCTGCAAGCCGATCGAGTACCGCATCAACCCGACCGACATGCCCGCGGGCCTCGAGCCGACCGTCCGGCACGCGATGAGCGTGCTGCAACGACAGACGGGCGTGCGCTTCCGCTACGCCGGGCACACGCGACACACGTTCACGAGCACGACCCACGCCGCGACGCCCACCGTCTACATCGCCTTCACGTCGCGACGGCGAGCGGCGGGCCAGACCTTCGGCGGCCCGGGCGGGGAGATCGGCGTCGGCGGCCCAGCCGGTTCCTGGGCCGTCAGCGGCGGCCGCACGACGGAGGCCATCACCTACGGGCGGGTGCTGCTCTCCTCGCGCTTCCGCGGTCCGGCGACGGGCGGGGGCGCGTCGTGGCAGGCACTGATCCTCCACGAGGTCGGCCACGCGCTGAACCTCGCGCACCGCGGCGGCGCGCGCACGATCATGCATCCCGTGCTGAGCGGAGCGACTCCCGCGCAGTACACGCCCGCCGAGGTGCACGCGCTCCGGAAGGTGCTGCAGACCTCGAGGTGCGACTACGCGGCCTGGTCCCGCCTCTAATCAGGGACTCCTCCGTCCCTCCCTCATCCGGCGCGCGCCCGTGCCGAAACCGTTACCCGGGGTTGCCCAGGGGAACCGGGGCACCCGGCCGCGCGCTGTCTGATGGACCTGTCACCATTCGGCCGATCCCCGCCCCACCCCGCTCCGCAGCCTGGACACCGATGCCCGAAGACACCGCTCCCCTGGTCGGCCGCGCGGCCGCGCTGGAGCAGGTCGTGCGGCTCGCGCGCCGCGGCACCGGGTCCGTCCTGACGGGTCCGCCCGGCTCCGGCGGCTCGCGCATGCTGCGGGAGGTGCGACGGGCGCTGCTCGCCGCTCCCGGCGAGGTCGTCCTCATCACCGCGACGGGCGCGTCGGACGACGCGAGCCGCGCCCTCGGCGCGCGCGGCGACGGCCGGCCCCTCCGGGCCCTGCTCATCGAGGACGCGCACCGGCTCGACCCCGAGACCGGCGAGCGCGTGATCGCCCTCGCCCTCGCGGGCACCGCGGTCGTCGCGAACGCGACGGGCCCGGGCGGCATGACGGACGCCCTCCGCCGCATCATCGACGAGGACCGGGCCGTGTCCGCCCCCCTCGCGCCGCTCGCCCCGGAGGAGGTCGCGGAGCTGGCCGCGGCGATCCTCGAGGACCCGGTCGACGCCGTGCTGACCGACGCGCTGACCACGGCGTCGGAAGGACGGCCCGGCACGCTGCACGAGATCGTGGAGGACGGCACCGCCTCCGGCGCGATCGTGCACGCCGACGGCCTGTGGCGGCTGGTCGCCCCGCTGCCCGCCGCGCGCTCGGTGCGGTCGGCGGTCCTCGCCGCGTTCGGCGCCCTGCCGCCCGAGCAGCGCGGCTGGATCGCGGCGGTCGCGGTCGCCGGCGCGATCGCCGACGACCTCGCACCGCGCATCGCCGCGCCCCGCACCATCGCGGCCGCCGCCGAGGCGCGCTGGACCGCGCACGACCCCGAGCGGCTCGTCCGGCGGATCCGGTCCGTCCCGACGCGCACCGCGGTGCTCGGCACGCTGACGCCCCGGGCCCGCGACAGCGTGCTGCGACGACTCGCCGACGTCGCGGACCAGGCGGCACGGCCGCTGCAGGAGGACGAGCGGACCGCGCTGCTGCGCTGGCGGATCGAGCTCGGCGACCCGGTCGACGCCGCCGAGGCGTTCGCGCTGGCCCTCCTCCCCGACCAGGACCACGACGCCCGGGAGGAGCTGCTGCGCGCCGCGGTCGCGGGCGGTGCGCCCGCCGGCGCCGCGCTCGCCGAGCACCTCCGCGTCACGCGGCGCCCCGGCGAGGCGGCCCGGCTGATCCGCTCCGCCCTGCCCGACGCCGCCACGCACGCCGAGCGCGTCGCGCTGCTCCGCGTGCAGTCGCTCACCACCGGCGTGGTCGAACGGCGATCCGGCGACGCGCTCCGCGTGCTCGACGAGGCGCTCGCCGCCGGCTCCTACCGCGACCTGCTCGCCGTCCGCGCCGCGCTGCTCATCATGGAGGCGCGTCCCCGCGAGGCGATCGAGGTCGCCGAGGTCGTGCTCGCGTCCGGCCCGGAGGCCGGGTTCGCCGGTCCCTTCGCCCTGCTGCAGCGGACGATGGGCCTGCGGGAGCTCGGGCGGCTCGATGCGGCGCTGGCCGCCGCGACGAGCTACGCGCTCGCCGAGCGGCGCCGCGACGACGTGCTGAGCGGTGCGGCCCTCGGCAGCTGGCTGTCGTCGGAGATCGCCGTCGCCGTCGGGCTCGACCTGCCTCGCGCGGACACGGCCCTCGCCGTCGAGTACGCGTCGGTGCCGCCCGCGCTCCGCGCCGCGCGCCGTCCGCCGCTCGCCTACACCCTGGGCACGATCCGCGTGCACCGGGCCGACCCGGGCTCGGCCGTCAAGCTGCTCCGCGAGGCGGACGCGGGGTCCGGCTCCTGGCGCGAGGGCTGGCAGCCCCGCATCCTGTCGGAGCTCACGATCGCGCAGGCCCTCGCCGGCGACCTCGACGAAGCCGGCGCGACGCTCGAGCGGCTCCGCCGCATCGTCTGCCCGCCGATCCAGCGCGCCCGCGTGGAGCTCGCCGCCGCGCAGCTCGCCGCCGCGCGCGGCGACGCGACCGCGGCGGCCGCCACCGCCGCCGCTGTCGTGGACCGCGGTGTCCGCGAAGGCCTGGTCCTCGACGCCTTCGACGCGGCCTACGCCGGCGTCCGGTACGGGGACCCGCAGGCACCGGCCCGGCTCCTCGCGCTCGGCGGGGCGCCGCCCGGCCCGGGGCGCGCGGCGCAGCGCGCCTACGCCCAGGCGCTGGCGAGCGAGGATCCGCTCGCGGTCGACGAGGCGGCGACCGGGCTCTGGGCGGTCGGGCTCCGGCTGCACGCGATCGAGGCCGCGGCGCGGGCCGCCGAGCTGGGCGCGCCGGACGCGGCACCACGGCTCGTGGCCTGGCTCGCCCGCTCCACCGGCCTCCGCATCCCCGGCGTGACCGATCGGCGCGGCGGCGTCGCACTGACCCGTCGCGAACGGGAGGTCGCGCGGCTCGCGGCGACCGGCATCTCGGACCGCGCGATCGCGGCCGAGCTCGGCATCACGCTCCGCACCGCGCAGACGCATCTGGGACGCGCGTTCGCCAAGCTCGGCGTGCACCGGAGGACGCAGCTCCGCGACCTCGTCGGAGAGCCATGATACGCACCTGAGGGCCCGATCGCGAAACGCCCGCCGCTCCGCGCTCATCATCTGCGCAGTCCGGTCTGCGCATCATCCCCGAGATCCGCTCCCCCTCCGTCCGGATCGCGCCACCCCTCCCCCGGCGCCCGAGCAGCGCCGCTCCCCCCGACCGACAGCAGACCGATGAACCCCGGCACCCCCGGCGACCCCGCCTTCATCGGGCGGACCGCCCTCCTCGACGCCGTCGTCACGCGCGCCCTCGGCGCCGGCAGCAGCGTGCTGACCGGCCCGCCCGGCACCGGCCGCAGCCGGCTCCTCCACGAGGTCGGCCTGCGGCTCGAACATCACGGGATCGAGCCGATCCGGCTCCGCACGACGGCATCCGCGTCCAGCGTGCCGTTCGGCGTGCTGCTCGGCCTGCTCGACCGGCCGACCCTGCTCCGCGTCGGCGCCGAGGACGCGCTCGGCCGCGCCGCGCTCGTCCGCGCCGCCGTGCTCGCGCTCCAGCCGCGGGCGATCCTGGTGGACGAGGCCTCCCTGCTCGACCCGGGCTCGGCCGCCTTCCTGCTGGAGCTCGCCCGCGGCGGGGTCCCGCTCGTCCTCGCGACGACGAGCGGCCGACGCGTCCCGGACGCCGTGCGTGCGCTCGTCGACGACGGAGTCGCCGTCCCGGTCCGGCTCGACCCCCTCGACGCCGCCGCGATCGGTGCGCTCGCGGCGGGGATCCTCGGCGGTCCCGTCGACGCCGCGCTCGCGGGAAGCCTCGCCGCCGCCTCCGGCGGTTCGCCCTCGGCGGCGCAGGAGGTGCTCCGCGCGGCACGGCGGACCGGCGCGGTGGAGCACGCCGACGGCCTCTGGCGGCTCCGCGGCGAGCTGCCGGCACCGCTCGGCGAGCGGCGCCGGGCGGCAGCGGCCTTCGAGGCGGCGGACCGCCCGACGCAGGACTGGCTGTGCGCCGTGGCGCTGGCGGACGAGCTCGCCGACGACCTCGCCGACGCGCTCTGCGCCGACGAGGTGGCGGACGCGGCGGAGCGGGCGGGCTGGACCGTGCACGACGACCGCGCCGGCACCACCCGCCTGCGCACCGCCGCACAGGTCGAAGCGGTGCTCGAGGGCGTGGCCACGAGGCAGCGCCGCGCCGCCGTCCGCCGACTCCTCGACGCCGTCGAGTCGCTCGGCCGCGATCTCGCCGACCGGGAGCGGATCGCGCACGGCGCCTGGCGGCTCGAGGTCGGCGCACCGGTCGAGGCTGCCGAGGCGCTGGAGCTCGGCGCCCTCACCTCCCTCGCCGCACCGGACCTCGCCGAGCGGTTCCTGCGCCACGCGATCGCAGCCGGCGGCGGGCTCCCCGCGGAGGTCGCCCTCGCCGAGCAGCTCAAGCGGACGAACCGGCTCGACGAGGCCGAGCAGCTGCTCGGCTCCGGGGGCACCCCCGCCGAGCACCGCAGCGCGGACGACGTGCAGCGCGTGCTCGCCTACGTCAGCGGCTTCGGCGCCCGCCGCGCCGACCAGGCGCTCGAGGTGCTCGACGCGCACCTGCGAACCCACGGCGAGCGGCCCGAGCTCCTCGCCGTCCGCGGGGGACTCCTCTGGTTCGCGATGCGGTACCGGGAGGCGCTGCCACTGCTCGAGCCGCTGCGTCGCGGGCCGGTCGGCTTCTCCGCGGTGTTCGCCGCGATGCAGGAGGTGCTCGTCCGGACCGAGCTCGGCGACGCGGCCGGCGCGCTGGAGGTCGCGCGCACGATGCACGCGGCGTCTCTCCGCACCGTCGGGCAGATCCCCGAGGGCCCGGTCATGCTCGAGTGGGTGGCGGCCAGGGTGCCCGCCGTCGTCGAGCTCGACCTCGCGACGGCCGACGCTCCCGCCGTCCGCGGGTACGAGCGATCGCTGGCGGACGGCACGGACGCGCTCCGCACGCCCTACGCGCACCTGCTCGGGGTGCTGCGCACGCAGCAGGGCGACCTCGACCACGCCGTGCAGCTGCTCCGCGAGGCGGAGGGCCTGCCCGGCATCTGGCGGGACAGCTTCCTCCCGGTGATCACTGCCGACCTCGGGATCGCGCTCGTGCGGAGCGGCGACCTCGACGAGGCGTCCGAGACCGTCGCGCGAGCCGCCGGACTGACGGCGAGCACGTCTCAGCAGGGACGGGTCCGGCTCGCGGAGGCCGAGCTGCTCGCCGCCTCCGGGGACCGGGCGGGCAGTGCCGCCATCGCGCGGGAGGTGGCGGAGCGCGCCCGCGCCCACGGCGCCCTCGTCGAGGAGTGGGACGCGCTGGCCGACGCGGTCCGCTACCACGACCGGGCCGGCGCCGAGGCCCTGCTCGGGGCGGAGCCGCTCCCGGGAGCGGCGCGGGCCGCGCAGCGCGCGCACGCATCGGCAGTGCTGGCCGACGAGGGCCCCGTCCTCGACGCGGTCGGGCGGCGCTACTGGGCGGCGGGCCTGCGCTGGCTCGCCGTGGAGACCGCGAGCGCGGCCATCGCCCGGCTCGAGGAGGAGCGGCTGCCGCTGACGCCCTCCGCCGAGCGGCTCCGGCAGTGGACCGCGGAGCTGTCGGGAGTGCGCCTCGACGCGGCGCGGTTCCCGACGGGGACGCCGCTCACGGCGCGGGAGCGGGAGGTCGTCGCGCTCGCGGCGAGCGGCCTGCCCGACCGCGGCGTGGCCGAGCGGCTGGGCATCTCCGTGCGCACGGCGCAGACGCACCTCGCGCGCGCCTTCGCGAAGCTCGGCGTGCACCGCCGGGCCGACCTCACGGCCGCGCTCGAGGGCGAGGGCTGAGCCCGTCGATCAGGAGGCGATGCGGGCGGCGGTGCGCGCGGGCGCGGACGTGGCGCGGTAGGCCATGCGACGGCGGCGGTCCGTGTCGGCGAGCTTGACCGCGCGGCCGATCACCAGCGCGAGCAGGACGGACACCAGCACCCAGGCGGCGAGCACCGCGAGCACGATCGTCAGGACCATCCGAACCTCCCCCAAGGTCGGGCTCCAGCCTTTCGAAGGCGCGTTCGCCCGGGCATCCCCAGTACGAGGGTCCGGGCGGGGTGGTCTCGAGGCTCGCTGCGCTCGCACCTCGACCAGCGGGAGCGGAACCGTCGAACGCGCGGATCGGGGTGGTCTCGAGGCTCGCTGCGCTCGCACCTCGACCAACGGGGTGGGCGCGGGTTCGCGGCTACTCGGCGGCGAGGAAGTCGAGGGAGCGGGCGACCTCGGGCAGCTCGGCGACGGGGGCGATGTTCAGGTGGCCGTGGAGCATGCCCTCCGCCACCGTGAGCGCCGCCGGCACGCCGCGGGAGGCGAGCTGCAGGGCGAAGAGCTCGCCCGAGCCGCGCAGGTCGTCGTACTCGGACACCACGATGCGCGTCGGCGGGAACCCGGTCAGGTCGGCGAGGCCCGGCGTCTCGGCCGCCGGGATGTCCGTGATGCGCCCGAGGTAGGTCTGGAAGATCGCGAGCACGACCTGCGGGAAGAAGCGCAGCGAGGGCGGCAGCTCGCGCAGCTCCGCCGCGAGGGCGTCCTCCACCGCGGGGTTCGGGAAGTGCAGCGCCGGGTAGGCGAGCAGGACGGACGCCGGCGCCTCCGCCGAGCCGGTCGTGCGCAGGGCCGCCGCGCTCGCGAGGAACGCCCCCGCGCTCGCGCCGCCGAGCGAGGCCCGCGCCGGGTCGATGCCGAGCTCGGCAGCGGACCGAAGGAGCCAGCGCCAGGCGGCCTCGACGTCGTCGACGGGGATCGGGTGGTGCACCGTCTCCCCCGCGAGCCGGTACTCGACGCTCACGACGACGCCCCGGAGGCGCGACGCGAGCTCCAGCGACACGACGTGGGCCTCCGGCATGTCGAGGTCGCCCGAGACGAAGCCGCCGCCGTGCGCCCAGAGCAGCGACCGGGCGCCGCGCTCGAGGTCGGCGGCCCGGTAGACGCGGACACGGATCGGTCCATGCGGGCCGTCGATCGTCCGCTCCTCCACCGCCACCGCCGGCGGGGCGTGCTCCCCGTAGGGCTCGCCGAACCGCAGCGCCTCCTCGGGCAGCAGCTCGGTCGGCGTGCCGGGCGCGACGTCGGCGATCAGCGGGAAGCGGGCGGCGATGAGCGGATGCACGGGCACCCGCCCATCCTCCCGCGCGACGTCCGGGCTACGGTTCGCACATCGAGGCGCGGTGACAGTCCGGCCTGCAGGCCCGACGAGGGCCGCGAATCAGCTCCACGGCTTCCACCTAGGGACAGCCGGCGTAAGCGAGGCTCATCGACACCGCTTCCGATCCCGGATCCGCCTGCTTCGCAGAACGACCTGCACCCCGGGGCGCTGGTCGACTGCAAGACCGACCGGGCGACGATTCCGTCGTCGGTACGCGAGCATCGCTCGACGACAGCCGCGGTCCTCGGCGATCAGACCCGGCGCGCAGCGAACTCCTTCGCGGCGCTCTCGTCGTTCCACTGCAACTGGTCGGCTGCCGCGCCTGCAGTCGCCTCCGCTGCTCGCGACGCGCTTCGTTCGATGAAGATCGGCACGAGGACGTGCCCGTCGTCGAGATCGCTCAGCGCGAGGACGTCTCGCACTTCGCTGGTCCGCGTTCGTCGATCCGCCACGACGGACACGACATCGGCTTCCGAGATGAGCACGGCGCGCTGCGCCTCGGATCGGACGCCGCTGGCGTCGATGCAGACGAGGTCGACGTCGTCCTCTCGTTGGTACCGCCACCCTCGGTCGAGAACACCGTCAGGCAGCTGCTCCACCTGGACCTGCTCGACGGAGCGACCGAGCCGCGGAGCCGCACCACGAGCCGCCTCGATGATCCGACCGACCTGATCCGGTTTTCCGAACAGGACGGCGACGGCCGGCCTGCCCGAATGCGCGGCGCTGGCGGCCCGCAGCATCCATCGCGTGGTCTCCAGCTCGTCTGCCGGTTGCAACCTGACGACGCGTGCCCTCGTGACCTCGAGCAGCCGCTCGGAGAACCGGACCCGCGGGTCGGTGACATCCCAGAGCAGAGCCACGACCGCGCCGAGAAGCAGGCCTCCTCCGAGGCCGCCCATGACGAACACTGCGATCCCGAAGGAGGAGGGAGAGGTCGGTGCGACGGCCTTCCCGATGACACGTGAGGTCGCGTCTCCGACGTGCTGGAGCGCGGTCCGCTGCGACAGCAGGTCCACGCGCGACCGGCTGTCCCTCGGCGCGGCCGCGATCTGCTCGTCGAGCGCCGCGATGCTCGGACCGGCGGTCTGGAGCGCGCCCTGGGCACGGAACTGCTGGTACGCCGACGCGAGCGCATTCGCCTGCTTCGCGGCCTCGTCAGGGTCGCCAGCCAGGACCGTGACCTGAAGCACCTCGGATCCTTGCGGCGCAGCGACCGACACCGACTGATCGAGCATGTCGGCCGTAGTCCCATCACGCAGGAGGCCGGCTGCGATCGCGGCCACCTCTCGGGACAGCATGACAGCGCGCTCGGTGTCGATGTTGATCGTCGGCGTAGCATTCGACCCGGGAAGCCGCACCGGCAGCACGGCTACGGACGCAGTCGCTTCGTAGTGTCGAGGGGCGACGACGCCCGCCGCTGACGCGAGCGCCGCCGTTGCGAGGCAGACGACGACGATGAGCTTCCAACGGCGGCCGATGCGCCGAACCACCTGTCCGACGTCGAGCGACCACTCGTCGGTCTTGGCGGGCACAGCGACTCCTCGTGCCCGGGCAGGCAGGTGAGGGCTGCGAGTCACGCCCGGGTCGGATGACGTCGCAGAGCAAACGGGTGCGTCGATTGTCTCCGGACGCGGCCGCCCTCGCATCCCCCCGTTCAGGTCGGTCCTGCTCAGCGCTGGTAGACGCGCACCCAATCGACGTCGTACCGCTTCGGGAACACGGTTGCCGCGTCGGGCGATCCCGGCCATGTTCCTCCGACCGCCAGATTCAAGCGGAGGAAGAACGGCCGCGCGAAGGTGGAGTCGAGCCAGGGCGTCGTCGTCGTCGAGCGGGTCCACACCGCGCGTCCGTCTATGTACCAGGTCAGCGAACCGGGCTCCCAATCGACGCCGTACCGGTGGTACTCGCTGGAGAGCGATCCGGAGGGATAGGAGATCGTGCTCGTCTGCTTGCCGATGCCACCGGAGTAGTCGTGGTGGATGGTGAGGTGTGCTGCGTCCTTCGCAGCGCTGGAGGACGTCCCGATGGCTTCGAGCACGTCGATCTCACCGAATCCACCGTCGGTCGGGCGAAGCCAGAACGCCGGCCAGAGCCCCTTGGAGGTACCCGGCTCGACCGGGAGCTTCGCTCGCATCTCGACGTAGCCGTACTGGAACGCCGACCTGCCGGACGTCTCGATCGTCGCGCCGGTGTAGGACCGGCCTCCTGGGAACCGCGCGTCCCGCGAACCGCATTGGACGGGGCGGACCTCCTGCTGCGCGACGAGCGTCAGACGGCCATCGGCGACGCTCACGTTGCTCTTCATCTGGCACTCGAGCTGCTGGTTCCCGTCGCCGAACGTCGACCGGTCGAGCACCTTCCAGCGCGCTGCGTCAAGCGTCGTGCCGTCGAACTCGTCGTTCCAAGCAAGTCGCCAACCACTGCCGCCCGGCCCGTCAGGAACGGCCGGCACTCCTCCCGGTTGCGGAACGATCAGCGGAGGAGCGGGAGTGGTCGTCACCGGTGCAGGAGTGACGAACGGCGGCGAGGGAGCGGTGGTCGGCTCCGGGGACGGCGTCGGCAGGGGCTGAGCAGCCGGTGCCGGTGAAGTGGTCGACGAGGGCAGCGGCTCGGCCGGAAGCGGAGCAGGCGTGGACGCTGCGGCCTCCGAGGGGACGACAACGGGTTGCGACGACGCGGTCGCTGAAGGCGCGTCGGCCGGGGCCTGCGGATCACGGGAAGGGGCCGCGCTCGGAGCGATCTCCATCCCGTCCGGCGTCGACGAAGCAGTCGGCTCCGGAGAGGTGCCCGACTCCGCGGCCGACGAGGAAGGGACTGGCGACGGCAGCGCGGTTCCGGCCCCCGCCGTCGGACGCGGCGCAGCCGGACGAGGCACGAACCACGACTCCCAGAAGACCCACCAGAATCCACGCCCGGGCGGGACCACGTGCTTCTGATGCATCCGCTCGTCATGCCGCTTCGGTCGGAGGTGACGTTGAACCTTCGCCGAGGTTCTCGACGGCGCCTCGCGAAGCCCCTGCCGTACCTCGGCACCACTGCTCGACACCACTGCCCGAGATGCGGTGGCGCGCTTGAGATCGGAGACGTCCGCGAATGCCGGCCGAACGAGGGACATCGAGACCACGAGGGCCGCGATCGCGACAGCGACCGTGGTCCACCGTCCGCTCCGGAGCGCCCGACCTCGGCGCGCCGCGGGCGGGACGTAGGTCACTCGGCGCGATGCGGACCGCCGTCCCCGCGCTCGGACGAACGACGACTCTTCCGAGCTGGCCGCAGGCGGCTCTGACATCGCGACGCGATCCTTCCCTCACCAGCCCCGGCCGGGCTCGCGGAGGAGTGTGACACGCCGGAAGATCACCCGCTGAAGCCTTCCGCACACTTGAATTGCGGTGCAGGGATTCCCGACATGCCGCGCGAGATCTGCGCCGAGCAGCACGATCCATGGCATGCCCCGAACAAGGGGTGGGCAGACCCTTCTACTCGCCCTACAGTGAGACCACCCTGAGCATCTCCTGCCGATTCGTCGTCACGGTGCTCGCGCAGGCTCGACGCCTGCGCCACCCAACACCCTCCCCCCTGTGACCCGACAGGCGACCCCAATGCACACCCCGCACCACAGCACACCCTCCACGCCCCGGCTGCGCTCGGCCGTCTCGCGGCCGCACGCAGCTCTCGTCGATCGCGAGCCCTCTTCATGAGGCGCCTGCTTCTCGCGGGCAGCGCCGGGCTGATCACGCTCGTCGTCGCTGGCGCGCTCGTCGTACCGCACCTCATCAGCCCGGGCATGCCGAGCACGCGATCGATGACGGCCGCGCCCTCACCGTCGAGCATGGCCACGGCGACGAGCGTCGAGCCGCTCTCTGCTGTCACGCCGCCTGCGGCGGCGGCTCGACGTCGCATCGACGACCACTCCGCCGCGGCAATCGTGTCGACCTACTCGCGCTCGGTCAGCGCCCTGACCGCCCGATCGAGCGCGGACGAGCTCGCGCAGGTCGTCACCGGCGAGGCGCTGCAGGAAGTGCAGGCGCAGGTGCTCGAGCTCAAGGCGAACGGGTGGAGCGTGCGTGGCGCGCCTCGGATCGCAGAACTCCGCGTGCTCCGCTCGCACCTCGATTCGACCGTACCCACCGCGACGGTAGAGGCCTGCGTCGACTCCCGCGACGTCCGAACCGTGGATTCCGCCGGAAAGACCGTCCTCGCGAACCCTCACGCGTCGCGGCGCGCGCTGAACCTGTACGACCTGGCCTACCGGGACGGCGCCTGGCGCGTCGACGCCCACGGCTTCCCGAGCGATACGCGCTGCTGACCAGCACTCCGAACCCGACCTCAGCCCCACGACACCCGCACCCCGCAGCCCCCGACTACCCATGCGTCCCCACGCCTCGACCGACGGAGCCCCGTTGATGTCCTCCTCCCCCTCAGCCGCCCGACGGCTCAGCACCCGCTTCCTTCCGGCGATCGCGCTCGCCGGCGCACTCGTCCTCGGCACCCAGACCGCGCCCGCGATCGCGGCGGCGCCGGCTCCCGACGGGTCGAGCACTGCCCGCGCCGCCGCCTCCTGCTGGGAGGTCAAGCAGAACGCGCCCGACGCTCCGAGCGGGATCTACTGGCTCTACACGCCGGCCCTGACCGCTCCTCAGCAGTTCTACTGCGACCAGACCACCGATGGCGGTGGATGGGTGCTGATCGGTCGCGGGCGTGAGGACTGGAGCCAGTCCGGCGAGGGGTACGGCACGCCTGCGCAGGTGCGGAACACCGTCGACGGCACCTCGGCCTTCGCCGCCCGTGAACTCAGCGCCAGGACGATCGGCGCTCTGCTGAACGACGCGCCCGTCTCTTCGCTGCCCGACGGAGTCCGTCTCCGCCGAGCCTCAGCCGCGGACGGCTCCGCTTGGCAGGAGGTCCGCTTCACGTTCTCCTCGCCTCGCAACGACTGGTCCTGGCTCTTCGCCGACCTCCAGCGCGTCGGGACGTGGAGCTTCGACGGCACGACCGGCGCCGGCGGCACCACCAAGAGCTTCGGCAGCGATCAGGCGTTCCGTCGAGTCCAGACGACCGTGAACAAGTCGGTCGGGTATCAGAACGGCTTCGGCTTCGGCAACACGGTCGCCGGCAGCACCGCGGCGACGAGCTACATCTGGAAGGGTGCCACGGGCTACGCCCGGCCCTTCACCCAGGTCTACCTGCGTCCGAAGCTCATGAGCAGCGCCATCGAAACCGCCTTCCCGACGGGTGGGACCGCGGCGCGCACGCAGCCGTCGGTCGCAAGCAGCCTCGCGCTCCCGACCGTGTACGGCGTCAACGGCCTCGGCGCAGCAGGCACCGGCATCCAGGACACCGAGGTCTCGGCCTTCACCGAGAGCAAGGGCGCCGTCTACGTCGGCGGCAACTTCGCTCAGGTGCAGCGGGATTCGTCGGGCACCGGGCGGGTCGCCCAGTCCTACCTCGCAGCGTTCGACGTGCGCACCGGCAGCTACATCCCCGGCTTCACACCCAAGTTCAACAACCAGGTGAAGGCGGTCGCGACGCTTCCCGACGGACGCATCGTCGCCGGCGGCGACTTCAGCAGCGTGAACGGGGTCGCCGAGAACGGTCTCGTCGTGCTCGACCCGACCACGGGTGCGATCGATCAGGCCTTCACCGGACGCCTCATCAACGCCCTCTCGACGAGCGGCGGTCAGGCCACCGTGCGCGCTCTCGACGTCCAGGGCAAGTGGCTCTACGTCGGCGGTTCGTTCACCCACGCGGTCGGAGGCTCTTCCACGGCGCAGGTGTACTCGCGCGGCGCCGTCCGACTCTCGGTGACGGACGGCACGCCGGACCGATCCTGGACGACGGAGTTCGACGGCACGGTCATCAGCCTCGACGCGTCCCCGAAGGGAGACCGGGTCTACTTCGCCGGCTACTTCGCGAACGACAAGGGCACGCCGACTCTTCGCGCCGCAGCGCTCGACACGACCTCGGGTGCGGTCATCCCGTGGACGGTCGACTTCACCTCTGCGAGCGCGAGCTACCAGCAGGCCGTTCAGGAGGTCGGGGACCGGGTGTGGATCGGCGGATCCGAGCACATGGTCTTCAGCTATCACCGCTCCGACATGAGCGAGGCGAGCACGAACCTGACCTCGTCCGAGGGCGGCGACGGCCAGGCCTTCGGCAGCGACGGCACGAACGTCTACGCCGGCTGCCACTGCTACCTCGCGAACTACTCGGACGCCAAAACCCACAACTGGACCGACCCCGGCACGGCGTGGACCCAGGCCTCCAAGATCGAGGCGACCGGCGCGTGGAATGCGACCACCGGCACCTACGTCCCGGCGTTCAGCCCTTCCTTCAACGAGCGCGAGGGCGCAGGCACCTGGGCGATCTTCACCGACTCGACGGGTGTGACCTGGATGGGCGGCGACTTCACGGCCGTGCGGACCGGCAGCACCGGCAAGGTCTGGGCAGGCGGATACGCGCGCTTCGCACCGAACGACTCGACCGCGCCGACGGCGCCGACCGGACTGACCGTCGTGCCGAGCAGCACGGGTGTCACCGTCTCCTGGAAGGGGTCGACGGACGCATCGGGCGCCGTCACCTACCAGGTGATGCGGGACGACCGAGTGGTCGCGACCACGACGTCGACCTCGATCGATCTGCCTTCGGTGGACGGGGACCCCAACTATTTCGTACGCGCCGCTGACGCGTCGTTGAACCTCTCCGCGAGCACGCCGGCGGTCAAGACGACGATCACGCCGCCGCCGAGCAGCGCCGGCACGCTCGTCGCGGACGGTTCGAGCTGGAGCTGGGCGACGTCCGCCGATGCCGGTTGGGCCGCCGCCGCGTACGACGCGTCCGGTTGGGCCTCCGGCTCTGCTCCGCTCGGCTGGGGCGACAGCAGCATCGCGACGACCGTCAGCACGGCTGCGTCCAAGCCGCTCACGACCTACTACCGGAAGCAGATCACCATCAACGCTCCGGACACCCTTGGGGCGGTCACGCTCTCGACGAGGGCCGACGACGGTGTCGTGGTCTACGTCAACGGCGTGGAGGTCGGTCGGTCGAACATGCCGAGCGGAGCGATCGGCAGCGGTACTTACGCGAGCTCGGCCGTGAGCACCAAGAGCGCGACGGCCGCGCCGGTCACCTTCACCGTGCCCTCGAGCCGCTTCGTGCAGGGCGAGAACGTCATCGCCGCCGAGGTGCACGCCAACTACAGGACGACACCGAACTCGAGCTTCGACCTCTCGGCGGTCGCTGGCGGCTCGAGCCCGACGCCGGGCCAGCCGCTCGCGAGCGGAACGACGGTGCTCGCCGACCAGAGCGCCTGGTCGTACTGGCACGATTCGACCGCCGTCGCGGCCGGCTGGTCGGCGAGCGCCTTCGACGACACCGGCTGGCCGACTGCGCGCGCCGCACTCGGCTGGGGTACCGGAGCGATCGCCAGCCAGCTTCCTGCGCCCGCGTCCGGCCGTCCTCTGACGACCTACTTCCGGTCCGCGTTCGTGATTCCTGACGGCGGGCTGCCGAGCACCGGCCTCACGCTCACCACGCGGGCGGATGACGGCGTCGCCGTCTTCGTGAACGGCGTCGAGGTCGGCCGGGCGAATCTCCCCACCGGGACGCTGACCGCGGGCACGTACGCGCTCAGCGCCCCGAGCACCTCGACCGCGACCAGCAACCCCGTCACGTTCACCGTGCCCGCATCGCTCCTGCGTCCGGGTCGGAACGTGATCGCCGCCGAGATGCACTCGAACTACCGGACGACCCCCAGCGCGAGCTTCGACCTCGCGGCTGTCGTGCGATGACGAGCGCAGATCTGGCGGTCGAGCGCAAGCCCGGACCCGGACCCGGACCCGGGGAACGCCGGACCTTCCGTGGCGCGCTCCAAGAGCTCGCCGAGGTGCAGAAGCCCGGGGCGGGGTTCCCGGCGTACACGCGCTGGGTGAATCGGCGACTCGCACGCGTGCCTGCGGCCGCTGCGTTCCGAGTCGGCCTGACACCGAACGCGGTGACCGCCGCGAGCGCGGCGTCGTCCGCGGCCGGCATCGCGCTCCTGATCACCCTTCCGCCGAGTGCCGTCCTCGGCGTCTCGGTGGCGATCCTCCTCGCGCTCGGATACGTCCTCGACTCGGCCGACGGCCAGCTGGCGCGGCTCACAGGAAGCGGCAGCCGCGCGGGCGAATGGCTCGATCACGTCGTTGATGCGATGCGCATGCCGGCGATCCATCTCGCAGTGCTCGTCGGCCTGAACCATTGGCTCCCGGAGCAGACGTGGGCGCAGGCCGCCGCGCTGCTGTTCTGCATCGTGGCTGCCGGCCAGTTCATGAGCCAGGTGCTCGCGGAGCAGCTGAGCGGGCGAGTCCACCGCGCTCCCGCCGGACGCGGCGGGGTGCTCCAGTCGGTAGTCAACCTTCCGACCGACACCGGACTGCTCTGCTGGCTCTTCCTCCTCTGGGGCGCTCCGCTCGCCTTCGCCGTCGTCTACACCGCACTGCTGGTCCTCAATGCGGGGCACGCGCTCATCTCTATGCGCCGGAAGCATCAGCACCTCGAACGGCTGGGGAACGCAGCATGAACACCGCTCTTCCCACCATCGGCGTCGTCGTCGCCACGAGGGGGCGTCCTCAGCTCCTGCGCGCTGCGGTCAGATCGATCCTCGCGCAGGACTACCAGGGCGATGTCCACGTGCACGTGGTTTTCGACGGCGTCGAGGTCGACCCCCTCACCGACGTCGACGTGCCCGAGAACCGCTCCCTGCGCACGTCGGTCAACACTCGGACAGCCGGGCTCGCAGGCGGCCGGAACACGGGCATCCTGGCCGCGACCGCGGAACTGATCGCGTTCTGCGACGACGATGACGAGTGGCTGAACGGCAAGCTCTCCGCGCAGGTCGAGGCCTGGCGTGAGGACCCGACGGCGGCAGTCGTGGCGACGGGCATCCGCATCGAATCGGCGGGCGGGTCGCACGTCCGTCTTCCGCCGCCGCGCGCCACGTTCGCCGACTTCCTCGACTCGCGCCTGACGGAGATCCACCCGTCCTCGTTCCTGCTGCGGCGCGCGGACCTGACCGGTCCGATCGGTCTGGTCGACGAAGTGCTTCCTTCTTCGTACGGCGAGGACTACGACCTGCTGCTCCGCGCGACCCGGGTGGGGCACGTCGCATGCGTCGTCGAGCCCCTCGTGGTCGTCAACTGGAAGCGCACGTCGTTCTTCAACGGCCGCTGGGAGGGCATCGCCGCCGGCCTCACCTACCTGCTTCGGAAGTTCCCCGAGTTCGCCGCCGCTCCTCGTGGAGCCGCCCGCATCGAGGGACAGGTGGCGTTCGCGCACGCGGCGCTCGGCAGGCGTGCCGACGCCCGATCGTGGGCGGTTCAGGCGCTGCGCAACGATCACCGCCAGCTCCGCGCTTATGCGGCGCTGGTCATCTCCCTGCGGCTCGCGCCCGCCGGCCTCCTCGTGGACCTGGTGAACCGGAGCGGACGCGGACTGTGACCATCTCGACCCTTCCAGCAGGCACCCCGGGTGTCCGGCTTCATCAGCGAGTCAGGGCCCTGCCCGCTTGGCCGCTGACTGCCATGGTGGTAACGTACCCGCTGGAGTGGGCGCTGGGAGCGACCGCCTTCGCGTCCATCGGCTTCGCGGCGGTCATGATCGCCCTGCTGCTCGTCCGCGGTCGCGCGCGGCTCGTGCCCGGGCTCCTGCCCCTGCTGGTCCTCCTGCCCTGGGTCGTCATCTGCGGGATCGGACTCCACTCCCTCTCGCAGGGAGTGGGATACGTTCAGCGCCTAGGCGACTTGGCCTCAGCCGCCACCGCCGCCGTCTACTACGTGAATGCGCGTGAGCGCATCGATGCACGCCTCGTCATGAACGCGGTCGTGGTCCTCTGGTCGTCCGTCGTCCTGCTCGGACTCGTCGCGATCGCGCTCCCCGACGCGCGCCTGACGACACCCGTCTCGTTGATCGTCCCGAACGGTCTGCTGCAGAACGACCTCGTCCACCAGCTGCTGCTGCCGCCCCTCGCGGAAGTGCAGCAGCCGTGGGGCGCGGAGCAGCCGTTCAACCGTCCCGCTGCTCCCTTCCCCTACGCCAACAGCTGGGGTGCGGCCTACGCCCTGCTGACGCCGGTGGTCGTGGCGTTCCTCACCACCGGCCCGAGTCGTCGGGTCCGCCTGGTGCTGAGCGCCCTGCTCGTCGTCTCGGTCTACCCGGCCGTGCAGACGAGCAACCGCGGGATGTTCCTCGGCCTCGGCATCGCGGTCGTGTACGTGGTACTGCGTCTCGCGCTCCGCGGGCGCATCGCAGCCGTCGTCGGCGCCTCGCTCGCGGCCGCCGTCGCGGGCGCCTACCTCGTGCTCAGCGGGGCCGTTCAAAACATCCTCGAGAGGCAGGAGGTCAGCGACAGCACCGGAACCCGATCGGACCTCTACTCGGCGACCTTCCGCGCCACTCTCGATTCGCCCTTCCTCGGATGGGCGAGCCCGCAGGACGACGCCACGATCGGGTACGCGCTCGGCACCCAGGGCCACGCCTGGACGCTCATGTACTCGTACGGCTTCGTGGGGCTCGCGCTCTTCGTGCTGTTCCTCCTGGGCGTCGCACTGCGGACGGCCGCGGCCCCGACGACGCCGGCGCTGCTGCTCCACGCCGTCATCGTCATGGCCATCCCGCTGATGTGGTTCTACGGGCTCGGAACGGTGCAGCTGCTCGTGCTCGTGCTGGTCGCGGCGGTCCTCCTGCGAGCCCGCAGTGACGGCGAGGAGCTGCGGTGAACGCGAGACGAGGCGGTGCGCTCCGCTCGGGTACGGTCACCTTCGCCGGCATCGCCATCGGTGCGCTGGCGACCCTCGCGCTCGCGCAGGTCGTCGGCCGCGGGCTCGGACCGGCAGGCACCGGTCTCTTCTTCCAAGCGGTCGCACTCTTCGCGATCGTGTCGAACGGGCTTCAGCTCGGCGCGGACACCGCACTCGTGCGGACCCTCTCCCGGCACATCGCGCTCCACGAGCAGGACCGACTGCGCAGCACCGTCCGGTCGGCCCTGCTGCCGGTGATCGGCGTCAGCCTCCTCGTATCGCTCGCGGTCTTCAGCTGCGCCGCTCCGATCGGCGCATGGATCACCCCCTCCGATCCCGACTACGCGACAGAGCTCGTGCGCGTCATGTCGCCGTTCCTCGGCGCCGGAGCGCTGCTGACCGTCGTACTCGGAGGAACCCGCGGCATCGGATCCACGCTGCCCTACACCGCGTTGCAGAACCTCGCGCTACCCCTCTCGCGGCTCGCCGTGGTGGCGATCGGCACGATCGCCGGCGCGGGGGTGCAGTGGATCGCCGCGGGCTGGGCGGCTGTCCTCGCACCGCTCGTGGCGATCGCCGCACTCGTCCTCGCCGGTCAGCTGCGTTCCGTCTCCGCCCCGTCCTCCAGCACGCCGTCTGGAAGCCACAGCGGCACCGCACGTCTGTTCTGGGGCTTCGCGCTTCCCCGAGGCGCTTCGACGCTCATCGAGCGAGCGCTCGACTGGTCGGGGATGCTCGTGGTGCTCGCCGTCGGCGGCCCGGTCGTCGGCGGCATCTACGCCATCGTGAACCGCTGCGTCAACGCCGGGACCATGATCGATCAGGCCGCTCGGATCGTCGTCGGCCCGCGGATCAGCCGCGCGCTCGCAGTCGGTGACAGCGACGAGGCCGCTCGACTCTTCCTCGAGGTGACCCGGGCGCTGGTGCTGGTCGCCTGGCCGTTCTACCTGCTGCTCGCCGTGTTCGCCCCTGCGATCCTGTCGATCTTCGGCCCCGCGTTCGCGGCCGGCGCCCTGCCGCTCGCCATCATCGCCCTCGCGATGATGCTCGCAACGACCGCCGGCATGGTGCAGAGCATCCTCCTCATGGGCGGCCGGAGCTCGTGGCAGCTCGGCAACCGCGTCGTCCAGCTCACGGTGCTCCTGGTCGTGACCGCGCTCCTGGTGCCCCGGCTCGGACTCCTGGGGGCCGCGATCGGCCAAGCGGCCTCCATCGCCGTCGACACGGTGCTCGCGGCCACGCAGGTCGCCGTCAAGATGCGTATCCGCAGCTCGGCCCGCCTCATCGCGCTGCCGGCCGCTCTCGCCGTCGTCGTCATCGCAGGCGGCGGCTCCGTCGCGGCGGCACTCTTCGGACGCACCCTCGCGACCTTCCTCATCGCGTCGATCGTGCTCCTCGTGATCTATGCGATCACCGTTCTCCTGCTTCGCGGCCCCCTCGGTCTCGGAGCGCTCGCCCTTCGGGGCGGTTCCAGCGACCCTCTACCAGCTCCCTCCCCAACCCCAACCCCCTCCCCCGCCGTACCCGACGGCGCGGTCGCCCTCGAAAGGTGACTGATGAACCTTCTTCTCATCGCTTCAACCGGAGGCCACCTCGCGCAGCTGCTGTCGCTGCGCGCGTGGTGGCAGCAGCACGAACGCACCTGGGTGACGTTCGACAAGGAGGACGCGGTCTCGGCCCTGGCCGATGAACGAGTCGTCTGGGCGCACCACCCCGTCACGCGGAACGCGCGCAACGCGGTCCGCAATCTCGGTCTGGCCGTCCGCACGCTTCGTAGGCTTCGACCGGACGTCGTCGTGACCACGGGGGCAGGAGTGAGCCTGCCGTTCTTCGTGGTCGCCCGCTTCCTCCGAATCCGCACGGTGTACATCGAGGTCTTCGACCGGATCGACAGCCCGACCTTGAACGGGCGGCTCTCCTACCCCTTCTCGGACGCGATGTGCGAGCAGTGGCCTCAGCGGGAGACGGTCTACCCGGAGTCGATCGTGATCGGACCCGCGCTGTGAGCGCCGTCTCCGTCGTCGTCTCCCTGGGAACGGACCATCACCGCTTCGACCGGCTGGTGAGCTGGGTCGAAGACTGGGCCGTGTCGATGGGCTCCGATGTGGACCTGTTCGTGCAGCGCGGCACTTCACGCCCCCCGCGATTCGGGACGCATGTCGTCATGGTGTCGAGGGAGGAGATGCTGAACCGGTACCGGGACGCGGACGTCGTGATCACCCAGGTCGGCCCGGGCACCATTCTCGACGTCGCCTCGGTCGGGCGGATCCCCATCGTCGTGCCACGGCGCCCGGACCTGGGCGAGCACGTGGACGAGCACCAGATCCGCTTCGGACGGTTCATCGCCGGACGCGGCGAGGCCGTGCTCGCGGAGGACGAGGTCGCGTTCCGTGCCGCGGCCACCGCAGCCCTCGAGGACCCGCAGCACTTCCGTCGCGAGCCCCGCTCCTCGGCTGCCGCGGAGACGGCACTGGCGCTCGCAGCGGTCGTCGACGACGTCATGAGTCGGCCGGCGGGATTCATCCGCTGGTCGCGGCTGCGTCCTCTCAGCCGGTCCAGCGGCCAGCGACGTCGGACTGGACGGTCCCTCACGACATCGAGTGCCGTCGAGCTTCCGGCGCTCGTGGAGGTCTCGCCGGCCACGGGCCCGTCATCGATCTCCGAGAAGCACTCCTCCCTCGCGTGATCCGACCCTCGCCCATCCGCTGCGACCGCAGCCTCGAGCCCGTCCCGCCGTCGGGTCCGCTTGCGAAGCCGACCTTCTTCCGAACCCACCTGCTGAGGATCACATGAACGAGTCCCTTGTCCGCATCGGCTACGCGGCCGGTGCGTTCGACCTGTTCCACATCGGGCACCTCAACCTGCTCCGCCACGCGAAGAGCGAGTGCGACCTGCTGATCGCCGGCGTCGTCTCCGACGAGATGCTGCAGCTGACGAAGGGCATCACGCCCGTCATCCCGCTCGCGGAGCGGATGGAGATCGTCAGCCACATCTCCTACGTCGACCGCGTCCATGCCGAGGTCGTCCCGGACAAGCTCGACACCTGGCGAGAGGTCGGATTCACCCACTTCTTCAAAGGCGACGACTGGCGCGGCACCGAGAAGGGCCTCCGGCTCGAGCGCGAGTTCGCCGCCGTCGGCGTCGAGGTCGTCTACTTCCCGTACACGATGTCGACGTCGTCGACCGTGCTGCGCCGGGCGCTCGCCGCGCTGAACGGCGAACCCGAACGCATCAACGGCTGAGGAGCACGCGTCGACCTCAGCGGGTCGCGGCCTGCCCCGCCAAGAGCGTGCCGATACGGCCGGAGAGCCGCCGGACGTCCTCGACCGTGGCCGCGTGCGCTGCAGCGTCGATGTTGTGGCCGTCCTCCACCGACAGCCCGTCATCGGCCGCCTCGGACGGCTTCCGCGCGAGGAGCCGCCCGAGGCCGCGGCGCTGAACCGGTGCGGGTACCGGAGGCCGGACGATGCCGCGGAGGGCGCGCATCCGCTCGGCGAGTTCCGCGACTGTTCCTGGGAGCGGTCCGGCCTCCGCGACGGCCTCCACCATCGCGGCCGCTTCGCGGATCGTGAAGACCTTGCCCTGCTGACCGGGCGCCAACCGGGCGACCGCTCCGCGCTGCTCCCGCTCCATCGTGATGACGAGGTCAGCCGCGACGATCAGCGCTCCGTCGAGCTCCCGCGCCCGATGAGCATCGGCGTGGGAGGCGTCGTCCAGCCCGCCTCGCGCGACGTCGCACATCGGCGCGCCCGTCAGTCCTCGCACGCCCGCACTCGCGATGGCGGCACCCTCGAGCGGCCCGGAGGTCAAGGTCTCCTGGAGATGCATCGCCGCAAGGGGGCTCCGGCAGATGTTCGCGGTGCAGACCATCAGAATCGAGCCGATGTCGGGTCCGCCGTCGCGCATCACCGCACGATCCTGACATGCGCACCGTCGTAGCCTGGCAGGATCGACGGGGTCCGCGGAGGGAGGCCGAGTGGTCGATCCGAGCCCCGTCTCCGTCGTCGTCGCGATCCTCACCTACCGGCGGCCCGATGACATCGCAGCCGTGCTGCCGGCAGTGGTCGAGCAGCTCCGCGAGGTCGACGAGGTCGTATCGAGGGCCCGGGTCCTCGTGGTCGACAACGACCCCGGCGCAGGCGCCCGCGAAGCGGTGTCGGCCGTCGGCGGCCCCGTCCAGTACGTGCACGAACCCGAGCCGGGCATCGCAGCGGCGCGGAACCGGGCTCTCGACGAGGCTCGAGATGATGACGTCCTGGTGTTCATCGACGACGACGAGCGCCCCGACCCGGGATGGCTCTCGGCGCTCCTCCGCACATGGTCGTCGACCCGCGCCGCCGCTGTCGTCGGTCCAGTCGTCTCGCACTTCCTCGTCACCCCCGGACCGTTCGTCGCCGCCGGGCGCTTCTTCGATCGGCGCCGACATCTCACAGGCAGCACGGTCGACGTCGCCGCCACCAACAACCTGCTGCTCGACCTCGCGGTCGTACGTCGGATCCGTCTCCGCTTCGATCCGACGACCGCCGCGACCGGTGGGGAGGACACGCTCTTCACTCGCGCGCTCGCAACGCGCGGGGGGCGCATGGTGTGGTGCGACGAAGCCGTCGTGCGCGACATCGTCCCGCCGTCGCGGATCACTCCGAGGTGGGTGCTGCAGCGCGCGCTCTCGAGCGGCAACAGCTGGAGCCTCACCGCGGTCGCGCTCGCACCGAGTCGTGCGCAGCGGTTGTCGACGCGCACCGTGCTGCACGGACGGGGCCTCGTGCGCCTCGTCGGCGGGGCCGGGCAGAGCACTGTCGGGCTGCTGACCCGTCAGCCGTACCATCGGGCGCGCGGGCTGCGGACCGCCGCCCGCGGGCTCGGGATGCTGCTCGGCGCGTGGAACGTCCGCTACCGCGAGTACCGCCGGGACTGAGCGGAGGACAGCGCGAGACGGAACGCCCGCACGTGGCCGTCCGCCGCCGCTCCCCAGGACCGCGCCCCGAGGTCGGGCCGGTCGCCCGGCGCGATCGCGCGCACTGCTGACAGGGCCGCCGACAACGCCTCGGCTGTCAGCGGGCCGTCGTAGCGCTGCACCCACGCCTCTCCCGCCTCGACCGCCAGCCGGTCGTTCGCGGGGTTCCGCGGCACGAGGACCGGCCGGTCGAGGGAGAGCGCGGCGAGCGCACCGCCCGAATTGTGCATGTGCAGGTACGGGAGCACGACCAGCTCCGCTCGGCCGCACGACTCGACCAGCTCCGCGTCGCTGAGGTACTCGAACCGCAGCAGAATTCGTGGATCGCCGTCGGCCGCGTCCGTGATCGCGCGCTGGAGCTCCGGTGTCGACGGCGCGCCGGCCACCTCGAGCGTGCGGTCGTCGGGCAGCGGTCGGAAGGCGCGGACGAGACCCTCGACGTTCTTGTAGCGGCGGATGAGACCGAAGTAGCCGTACCGCCCCGCGATCGCCTCGGGCCGCGGGTACCGCGAGAACCAGTCCCGGTAGTGGCCGTGCAGGACCGTGACGGAGCGCTCCGGATCCAGCCGGGTCTCCTCGTTCAGAGCGATGCGGACGCGAACGCCCCGGTCGAACCTGCGGAGCAGCGCGCGCTGCACGGCGCCGAGCCCGGAGGGGACCTCGAGGTTGTGGACCGTGCGCACCACCGGCGTGCGCCGCAGCCGCAGCCGCAGCAGGAGTGCGGCGAAGAGGACCTGCCGAGCGACCGAGCGCAGCCGGTCGCGCCCCGTGACGAGGATCTCCGGCCAATGGGCGTGGAAGACGTCGTACCGGCTCAGGAGCGCCGCGCGCCAGGAGAAGGTCTGGAGCACCAGCCGGTCGTCGGCGTCGAGCGCGTCCCGCAGCATCGCGATGTACGGGTTCGTGGTCGCCCGCGGCACCGGGAACGACTCCTGCACGACGATCGGCCGCGCATCGCCGGACTCGCCCATCCGCCCTCCGTTCGCAGCCCGCAAGTCTAGGCGGACTGCGGATCGCGCAGTCGGGCTATCGTGCCGCGGCCGTCCGGCGGCGTCGACACGCGGTGCAGACGTGGATCGCTCAGCGACGTTCCTCTGCTCGGAAGCCCTGTCGCCGGCGCTCGTGCCGAACGAAGGTCGCGGGTTAGGGTCCGTGCCGTCCACCGGCTCTGACAGAGCCCCGCCGAGACGAGCTGCATGTCCACGCCACGCGCACCACGTCCGCCTGCTGCCGACCACAGCGGTCGACCGATGAGCGGAACGGCGCTCGACGTGCACCCCGTCGGCAGGCACCGCGCGGGGGCGGACACCGGTCGGCCCCGTCCGTTCGACCCCTCCGCCTGCGTCACTGACCCGCGGCTCTTCGACGTCCCGCTGCCCGTTCCCCCCGCCCCGTCAACCGGCTCCCGCGAGCAGGCACGAGTCGCGCCTCGACCGCGGCGCCTCGACGTGTCCGCGCCGTCGCCCGCTGCGGCGGCAGCGGTGCGAACGCCCAGGCAGCCGCCCCGGGACCAGCCCTTGATCGTGCGCCCTGCGGTCCCCGACGCTTCCTTCCGTCCCGTTCCCGCACCGCGGGCGACGGGACCGGTGCCGGTCACGACCGCGCCGCTGCGAGCGACGACCCTCGACCTGCGGACCGCTTCGGGGACCGCCCCGGCTCCGGCCCCGGTCCCGACCGGACGTTCACGGCGGCACGGGAACGCCGTCGCCGCCGCGGCCGTCGCCGTGCTCGGAGCGGTCACGACCGGAGCCTTTGTGCTACCGGCGCGCGCGGACGAGATCGCGGGAACGACCGCGCCCGAGGTCTCGGAGATCCCGGCCGCCGCTCTCCCGCTCCCGGTACGGTCCGCCCGTCCGGCATCCGCAGCCGGACCGGCGCACACCCAGGACGCACCGGCCGGCTCGAGGGGCGGCACACGGAGCGCGAGCGCCGCCACCTCGAGCGGGGCGTCCGCTTCGACGTCGGCGACCGCATCGGCGTCGCCGACCGCCGGGTTGTCCACGAAGCGACCAACCCGCCGTTCGGCGGCGCCGGCCCCCTCCCTCCCTGCGCCGGCGCAGTCCTCGGTGGCCGAGGCCTCCTCCCCCTCGACACCCCCGCGCCCGACCTGGAGCCCCGTCGGCGCCGTTCGAGCGCTCCGCACGATCCTCGCCGGCCGCCCAGCAGGTCGCACCACCGCGCTCGACGCCGGCACGTTCGACTTCGCCGACTTCGCCGCCTCTCTCGTCGGGGTCGACCTCGGCGCCTCCGGCGGCCTCCGCGGCGCGGGATCGGCGCGGACGACGATCGCGATGAGCGGCGGCACCTCCTCCAAGGCCGGAGCCGTGCCGCACGCGGACTGGACGACGAACCAGCTCTACCTGATGTCGGTCACGGGCGCGTCGCCCGTCCTCTCCGGGTTCACGCTGCGAGGCACGGCACAGGGCCATCTCTACAACGGCGTGCGCATCGGACAGGCGACGAACGCCCGTGTGGACGACCTGCGGGTGGTCGGAATCCCCGGGAACGACGACATCCCTCCGGGCGAGACGTTCGGGATCAACGACTGGCGGACGAACGGCTCGGTCTACTCGAACATCGAGGTGGACGGCGCCGGGCGCGTCGGTGCCTCAGGCTTCGCGACCAACAGCTCCACGAACGTGACCGTGCGGTCCGGCAGGTTCCACGACATGCGTGCGAACGGGACGGCCTTCTGGCAGACGAGCGGCGTGACGCTCGACGACGTCAGCGTCACGAACAACGTCACCGGCCTCAACTTCGAGCGGACGACCGGTCGGATCGTCGTGAACCGGCCGGTCTTCGCGGGCAACAACCAGGACGTCTACCTGGCCAGCGACCAGGGAGGCGGCACGCTCGTCATCACGGATCCGACCTTCGGCAACACGTACTCGGGCCGCAGGATCAACATCCAGGTGCCGAAGACCTACCGCGGGACGGCGAACCACTTCTCGCGCGCGAGCGTCAAGGTGATCATCGGCGGCGTCGACCGGACCGCCGACGTCGTGCACTGGGTGGGGAACAGCTGACGTCAGGCGGTCCTGCGCAGCGTCCGGGCGACGCGTCGGCCGTCCCGGAGGCCGCGGAGCGCCGGCAGCAGGCTGCGGTGCGGCGCGGTCAGCAGCTGTCGACGGCCGCCCTGCAGCACCACCTCGAGCAGCACCCGACGGTCCTCGCGCCGCCAGCGCCGCCGTCCCTGCTCGTCGAGGTGCAACGCGGCGAAGACCTGCCGGTTCCGCACGTTCCAGTAGTAGTACGTGGGCGACTTCGCGGTTCCCGCGGTCCGGATCCCGTTCCCCTGGGTCCCGCCCTCGGCGTGCACCGCGACCGCGTCGTCCACGACGACGAGCCGCCCGCCCGCGGCGAGGACGCGCGCGGACAGGTCCACGTCCTCCCAGTAGAGGAAGTAGTCGTCCGCGAACCCGCCGGCCGCGTCCCAGAGACGGCGGTGCATCAGCAGGCAGGCACCCGTCAGCCACTGCTGCGCGTCGGCACCGGGTGCCCCGCGCCGCGCGGACCGCATCGTGCCGTCCCGCAGGTCGAGGAGGTGCCCCACCGACCAGAGCGACCCGTCCGGGCGCTCGATGCGGGGGGCGGCGAGCGCCATGGGGTCCGCTCGGACGGTCTCGCCGAGCAGCCGGACGGCGCGCCGATCGATGGCGGCGTCCGGGTTGAGGAGCAGGACGGCCTCCGCGCCGTCCTCGAACGCGGCCGCGACGCCGAGGTTCATGCCGGCCCCGAAGCCGAGGTTCGCGTCCGGCAGCACGGTCGCCCACCCCTCCTCGGCCGCGAGGGCCGAGAGCCGGAGCCGCTCCCGCTCCGTCGAGCGGTTGTCGACCACGACCGCTCGAAGGCTCGGGTCGGATCGGACGAGCGGCGCCAGGGTCTCCTCGAGGAGATCGGAGGCGCCGTAGTTGACGACGACGACCGTGATCCTCATCGCGGGACCGCCTGCTGCACGGGGGCCCGCTCGGACCGGCCGCGGGCGCCGCGCATCGCGGCGCCGACCCGGAGGACCACGAGCGCGTCCCTGCGGAAGGCCGGCCAGACGGCCAGGACGGCGGCCAGGGCGGCGACCCACGCGACCGTGCCGCCGACGAGACCGAGGATGCCGGGGCCGATCGCAGTCCCGACCGCCCACGCCGCAGCCGCCGGGATCAGGTAGCCGGTCGTCGCGAGGATCCCGCCGACGAGCATCGCGCGTGCCGGAGCGTCTGAGACGCGCGCGATCCAGACGAGTCCGAGCACCCACGTCAGGACCGACACGGACGAGTAGGCGATGGCGACGCCGGTGAGCCCGCCGAGCGCGCCGAGCAGCACGACACCGATCACCACGGGCCTCGTGACGATCTGCCAGAAGAGGAAGGACCGGGTGAGCCCCTTGGCCATGAACACCCAGTAGGTGCTGTAGCCCGCGGTCGTGAAGACGCCGGAGACCGCGAGGATCTGGAAGAGGGGCACGGAGTCGGACCAGCGCGGACCGAGCAGGAGCAGCAGCAGCGGCGTCGCGAGCGCGGTCGACCACGAGAAGACCGCGAGCACCAGGTGCAGCATGACCGACTGCCCCGCGAGCAGGTACCGCCGGAAGCGCTCGGGCTGGTCCTGCAGGCTCGACAGCACCGGGAGCGCGACCCGGGTCGCGGGTGCGTTGATCTGGGTCAGCGGCAGCGCGAGCAGCTGGAACGCACGGTTGTAGACGCCGAGCGGGCCGACTCCGAGCGTCGCGCCGATCACCACGGTGTCCGTGTTCTTCCCGGCGTAGCCGAGCAGCTGCGCGCCCACGACGTCCGCGCCGAACCCGAGGAATCGCCGCATCGGCACGTCGCGGCGGTAGCGCTCGGGCCGGAAGCGGTCGAACCACCACAGCAGGACGAGGGTGACGACGGCCTGCAGGATCTGCTGACCGGCGAGCGCCCAGTACCCGCCTCCGAGCAGCGCGATCGCCACGCCGCCGGCGAGGCCGGCCGCCTGGCCGACGATCTCGGCCGCGGACAGCCGACCGAACGCGAGCCGGCGGTTCAGATCGGCCCTGAGCTGGGTCCCGACCCCGTTGAAGAGGAACACCACGGAGAGCACCGCGGTCAGCGCGACGAGGCGGTCGTCCCCGTAGAACGCGGCGACGCCGGGCGCCGCGAGCACGGTGACCGCCGCCAGCACGACGCCGATGACGGCGTTGAGCCAGAACAGGTTGCTGCGCTCCCCCGCGCTCAGGGTCTTCGCCTGGACCGCCGCACTGGTCAGCCCGAAGTCCCGGAAGATCTCGCCCAGACCGATGACGACGAGGACCTCGGCGATGAGGCCGTAGTCGGTCGGCGCGAGCAGCCGTGCGAGCACGACGACGCTTGCCGTCTGGACGAGGACGCGGAGCCCCTGCGCGCCGAGGGTGACGGCGGCGCCTCGCGATGCGCGCCCTGCGAGCCGGTCGGTCACGGCCTCGGCTCGCGATCCCGCGCGCGCCGGCTCTCCACGAGCAGCGCGAGGGTGAAGCCCATCAGCAGCACCCAGGCCGCGGAGACCGTCGGCCAGACCTCGATCGCGACGATCGCTCCGCAGGCCGTCATCACCGCGAGCGCACCGCCGCCTCGGCGGAGCGCCCGCCGGTCGAGGACGCCGCGGATCCCGATCCAAGCGATCGCGAGGAACACGAGCAGGCCCACCAGGCCGAAGCGCAGGACCATCAGCACGAGCTCCGAGTCCACCGTCGCCGCGATGTCGAGCGGGTGCCCCGGACTCTCGACGACGAATGTGCCCCGTGGCGGCCCGATCAGACCGAAGCCGAGCGGGCGGGCGGCGATCGCGACCGGGATGAAGGAGAAGAGCGCGAAGCGGTACAGCGTGCTCTGGTCGAGCACGGACGGGTCGATCACCGGATGCCAGAGGAAGGTCGCCGCGAGCAGGAACGCCGAGACGGCCACCACTGCCACGATCCGCACCAGCCGCCTGGACGGCACGACCGGGATCGCCGCGCGGTCCGCGAGCGCGACGACGAGCCGGACCGCCACGGCGAGCACCGCGACGGCGAGCGGACCGCTGCTGTCGGTGGCCCAGATGCCGGCGAGGAGCAGACCGACCTCGATCAGCTTCACCGGGCGGAGCGGGCCGACGAGCACGATCGCGACGGTCGTCGCGAGCAGCAGCGCGAGCACCAGCGGGTGATCCGCGGCGACGATGCCGCGGAGCGCGCCGCTGTCGGTCAGGGCCGCGCCCTGGACCTGCTGCGTGTACCCGAAGTTGGTGTTGACGACGTTGCCGAGGAAGAGCTGCCGGCCGGTGCGGCGCTCGAGGACCGCCCCGAGCGCACACAGCACCGCCGTGGCGCGGACGGAGGTCGCCGCCCAGCGGGCCCGCCCGCTCCGCACGAGGAGGGCGCCGGCCACGGCGGCCACGGGCAGCTCGACACCGAACTGCCCGAAGGCCCCGGGCAGCGCGCCGAGCGCCGCGCGCTGCACCTCGGGCAGCGTGTTGAGGGCGTAGGCGACGACGAGCAGGACGACGGGCAACCCGATCCAGACGCCGAGCGCCGCCTGCGCGGCCCTGCGACGCGCGAGCTCGACGAGCACGAACACCCACAGCACGAGGGCGGCGAAGATCGCGGGCGACGTCACGCGCTCGATCAGGAAGGGGCAGAAGCACGCGATGACGAACGCGGCGAGCGCCGCGTCCTGGAGCGCGACGAGGACGCGGGGCTCCGCCCGGCCGGCGACCGGCGCGACGATCGCCGGGGCGGTCATGCCTTGCCGAGCACCGCGGACGAGCCCGGCGTCTCGCCGTACCCGTACACGCTCCTGCTCGCGGAATCCGGACCCTTCGTGGGGAGCATGGTCACGACGACGCCGAGCACACCGGCTCCCGCCTGGTCGAGGGCCTGCAGCGCGCGCTCGAGGTGCTGCCGCCGCGTCCGCCTGGCGGCGGCGACGACGATCGCCCCGCCGGTGCGGCGGGCGAGCACCGCGGCGTCCGAGACGGGCAGCAGGGGCGGGCTGTCGATGACGACGAGGTCGTAGCGCTCCCGGAGCTCGTCGAGCAGCGCGCTCATCGCGCGCGACTGCAGCAGCTCGGCGGGGTTCGGCGGGATCATCCCGGCGGGCAGCACGTGCAGGCGGTCGCTCCACGGCTGGAGGACGTCGTCGAGGGGCGCGCGACCGATGACCGCGTCGACGAGGCCGAGGCCGCCTTCGATGCCGAAGAGGGCGTGCACGCGCGGCTTCCGCAGGTCGCCGTCGACCAGGACGACCTCGAGACCGGCGTCCGCCGCGGCGAGCGCCAGGTTGGCCGTGGTCGTGGTCTTCCCCTCGCCGGGGTGCGACGAGGTCACCACGAAGCTCTGCGTGCCGCTCTCGAAGTCGATGAACTGCAGGTTCGTCCGGAGGCCGCGGAACGCCTCGGCCTGGATGCTGCCCGGCGACGTCTGGACGACCAGGGGGTGGGCGGCGGCCCTGGGGTCCGCGAGGATCTCGCCGACCACCGGTGTGCCGGTGATCGCCCCGACGTCGCGCGCCGACCGGATCCGCGTGTCGATGGCGGACCACAGGTACGCGAGCCCCAGCCCGAGCGCCAGGCCGGCGACGAGCGCGAGGGCGAGGTTCCTCGACACGGTCGGGCTGACCGGGGACGAGGGCACGACGGCGCGCTGGATCGGGATGACCTTGACGGTCGCCTTGCCGGCCGCGTCGGAGGGGACGAGCGTCGCCGACAGGTCGACGAGCTGGTCGCTCGCCTCCTGCGCGATCGCGGCCGCGCGCTGCGGCGAGGAGTCCGCGGCCGTGATCTCGATGATCGTCGTGTTCAGCGGTGCGGTCGCGACGATCGAGGCGGCGAGCTGCGACTCCGACTGCGGCAGGTCGAGCGACTGGCGCACGCGGTCGAGCACGATCGGCTTCGTGACCACGTCGGAGAGGGTCTTGACGATCTGCTGGACGTAGGTGCCGCCCTGGTTCAGGTCCGTCCCGCTCGTCGCCGTCGCGGCGGACACGGTGAGGCTCGTCGTCGCCTGGTAGACGGGCGCCTGCGCGGCGCTCACGACGCCGGCCGCGACGGTCGTCAGGACCGGGAGGGCGATGACGAGCGGAAGGCCTCGACGCAGCACGTGGAGGTGGTCTCGGAGGTTCACGGGCGAACCTTTCTTGGCGCGGGTACGCCGAGCGGTGGGTGGACGCTCCCGTCGCTGGGTGACGACGGACGCTGCAGTGTCGCACCGGAGGTGGACCGGATGGAACACCCCGTGCGGGGGACGCGAGCAGGCAGGGCGCCCGCTCAGGGGCGCGGGACGGCGCCTCGGAATGCGATGACGGGGTTGCCGACCGCGGTGTCCACGGTGACCTCGACCTTCGACCGCTCGTCCGACGGGATGTTGAACACGAAGACGCCCGTCGCGCTCGAGCCGTTCGCGACGCGGGTCGGGAACGCCCTGCCGCCGGGCGAGCGCAGCTGGACGGCCGGTGCGCCATCGGCCCCCGAGTAGGCGTTCACCACGGTGCTGGACAGGTCGACCGCGCGCCCCGTGCTGTTGCTGAGACGGATCGTGAAGCGCACGGAGGGGCCCGCGATCTCACCGGGTCCCTCGGCGGTCCCCTGGACCGCCTCCGTCTTCACGACCTCCGCGGAGAGCGCCTTCTTGATCGGCACGGGCGCGGAAGCCGTGATGGCGGCCGTGCGGGTGGGCTGCGGCCGCGGTGCGACCGCAGCCGCAGTCCGGCTCGGCGCCGGCGTGGAGGTCGGCGTGGGCGTCGGCGTGGATCCGGGCGTCGGCGAGGTCGTTGGAACGCTGCTCGGGGCGGCAGCGGCGGCCGAGCTGGTCCGCGACGAGGCGGGCGCGACCCTGCCGGCGGTCAGCAGCCCGACGACGGTGACGACGACCAGGACGGCGACGAGCGCGCCGACGATGGCGGCGGCGGTCCAGCGGGAGCGGCGGGCGGTGGGAAGTCCGGACATGGGCGGGTCCTCGAACGGTCGGGCGGGAGAAGCGGGACGGGGTGCTGCGGGCGGCGAGAGGTCAGGAGGCCGCCGGCTCGATCGCCTTCATGTCCCGGAACCACTTCGGCAGGGCCAGGACCAGGTAGCCCGTGTGGGCCGCGAGGAGGAGCGTGTAGGCGATGACGAAGGCGCCGGGGGCGCCGAGCAGGAGGAAGACGTAGATCAGCAGGCCGTAGTCCGTCGGCAGCCCGAGCAGCGAGCGGAGGGGCGTGCTGCCGGTCCGGATCGCCGTCGCGGTCGTCGTGCGGGCGCGGGCCGCGCGGAGGAGGTCGTTGAGGAGGAACACCGCGAACGACACGGCCGCGACGATCATGAAGCCGATCGGGACGAGCAGCCAGGCGCGCTGGTCGGCCGGCACCAGGAACCGGTAGGCGAGCAGGAGCACCGCCCCGTGCAGCGCCGAGGTCTTCACCGCGTCGATCACGTGGTCGAGCCATTCGCCTGCGGCGGAGCCGCCGCCGCGGAGCCGCGCGACCTGCCCGTCCGCGCTGTCGAATGCGTAGCCGGCGGCGAGCAGCACGGTGACCGCGAGCCCGAGCCAGAAGGTCGGCGGGACGAGGGCGAGGAGCAGGATCGCGGCGAAGGTGAGCGCCGCGCTCAGCGCGGTGACCTGGTTCGGCGTCAGTCCGAAGCGGAACGCGGCCGCGGCGATGAACCGGCCGAGCCGGCGGTTGACGTGCACGGAGTACGCAGGCGCGCCGCGGCCGACCGGCTTCTGCGCGGCCTGCAGCCGGGCGACGGTCTGGCGATAGGTCTCGGGGACGGGTGCGACGGGTCGCCGCACGTCCACCGCGGGCTCGGTGAGCATGGAGGAGTCCAAATGGGGTCGAACCGCGCTGGGTGACGCGGTGGCCCGATCGTACGACCGGGGGGCCCCCCTGAGGCCCCCTACTTCGGGGGCCTCAGGGCGTGGTCGCCATGAAGGCGATCCCCGAGCCGGAGATCGTCAGGGCCCCCTCGTCCGGGGACGCGAAGACGGCCTCGCCGCGCGCGAGCGAGACCGCGTCCTTCGTCCCGGAGACCGCGACCCCGCCGGTCAGGAGCAGCACCACGGCCGGCCCGGTGAGCGGGACCGTCACGCTCTCCGGGCCAGTCAGCGTGTAGCCGTGCACCGCGGCGGCCTCCCCGACGCCGATCTGCGCCAGCACGAAGTCGTCGCCCTGCGGCCGCCAGAGGGTCTCCCCTTCGACGGGCGTCTCGGGCAGCACCAGCGGCACCGGCTCCGCCTCGAAGCGGACGACGCGCAGCAGCTCGTCGACGTCGACGTGCTTCGGGGTCAGACCGCCGCGCAGCACGTTGTCGCTCGCGGTCATCACCTCGATGCCGACGCCGGACAGGTAGGCGTGCAGCGTGCCGGCGGTCAGCGCGAGCGCCTGGCCCTGCCGCAGCGAGACGCGGTTCATCAGGAGGCTGATCACGATGCCGGGATCGCCGGGATACGCCTCCGCGAGGGCCGCGACCGTCTCGAACTCGCGCGAGAAGCTCGAGTTCGCGCCGACGTTCGGCGCGGAGCGGGTGACGGCCGCGACGAGCCGATCGACGTCGTCGCCGCGACGCAGCAGCCGTTCGACGACGGCGGCGAGCGCGTTGCCCTCGCCGGAGTGGTGCGGGACGGTGTCGCCGGTGACGGGCATCCCCTCCTGAGTGACGTCCGCGCTGCTGCCGAGCGAGGCGGTCTCCTGGGGGTGCCCGGCGGTCAGCTCCTCGGCGAACGCGGAGAGCACCGCGCGGTCCTCGCCCGACGCCCCAACGATGAGCTCGGCGAACAGCATCCGGGCGAGGCTGACGTGCTGGAAGCCGGCGAGCGCCTCGAACACCGGCGAGAGCGCGAGGATCAGCTCGGGCTTCGCCGAGTCGTCCTTGTAGTTCCGCTCCTCGGCGTCCAGCGGGACCCCCGCCTCCTGCTCGCGGGCGAACCCGGCTCGCGCCTGCTCGGGGTCGGGATGCACCTGCAGCGAGAGCGGCGAGTCCGCAGCGAGCACCTTCATGAGGAACGGCAGCCGCGGCCGGCCGCCGAGCAGCTCGGGGTGCTCGGCCAGCACGGCGTCGAGCTTCTGCCCGGCGAGCGCCGGGGTGGCGTCGGTGACGGTGCTCGGCCAGCCCGGGTGCGCGCCGAGCCACTGCTCGGCCTCGGGACCGCCGGACGCCTCGCGGCCGAGCACCTCGGCGATCGCGGTGCGCGAGCCCCAGGCGTAGTCGCGTGGCGTGTTGGTGATCCCGACGAACATGCGCCATTCCTACCGCGGTGCCCTGCAGAGGTGCCCGAACGTCCCGGATGGGTCACGGTCGCGACTCCTTCCGGCCCTCGCGGCCGACCGGTCGGCCCCACCTCGTAGGGTCGGAGCGTGCGGCGGCGGGTGCGGGACGGCTACGTGCTGGTCGCGCTCTTCTCGCTCTGGAACGGCGACGGGATGCGCGACCTCCTCAGCTGGTGGGGCTTCGGCGCCGTCTCCCTGCTGCTCCTCGCCGGCGCGGTCGTGCTGCTGCGGCAGGAGCGGCGCCGGGCCAGGACGCTGCTGGTCTCCTGGCGGGCGGTCCCGATCGCCGCCTTCATCGCGCTCTGCCTCGTGTCCACGTCGTGGTCCGACTACCCGGCCCTCACGATCGTCGGCTGCCTGATCCAGATCGCGACCGCCACCGTCGGCGTCGCGATCTGCCTGGCGCGTCCGCCGGTCCGGCTGGCCGTGCTGTTCGCGATCGTGCTGCAGGCGACCCTCGGGATCTCGGTCCTGTTCGAGATCGGGGTGGCCCTCTCCCCCGGCGGCCAGATCCTGCCGCTCTGGACGAACTACAGCGCGAACGTCCCAGGCGCCTACTACTGGAGCAACGGCCTCATCTTCCAGGGCGGCCGGATCCAGGGCTTCACCGCGAACGCGAACCTCCTCTGCTTCCAGGCGCTGCTGGCCGCGGTCGTCACCGCGTCGCTGGCGCAGGCGCGCCTGCTCGCCGTGCGCCTGCTCGTGCCCGCCCTCCTGCTCGACGCCCTCGTGCTCGTGCTGAGCCGGTCCGCGACGGTGATCATCGCGGGGGGCGTCGTCGTGGTCGCCGCGCTCGTGATCGCCGGCCTCCGACGGTTCGGGCCAGGGGGTCGGGCGGCGCTGCTCGGTGCCTCGGTGCTGTTCGTCGCCCTGGTCGGCGTCGGCTCCTCCCGGATCTCGGAGCCCTTCCTCCGGCTGCTCGGCAAGGGCGACGACTTCACCGGACGCCTCGAGATCTGGCGCCTCGTCGGCGGCCTCGTCAAGGACGAGCCGATCCTCGGCTGGGGCTGGATCAGCTACTGGGCGCCCTGGGTGCACCCGTTCAACGGCCTCGTCGTGCGGGACGGCGTGCAGTACCTGCAGGCGCACAACGCCTACCTCGACGTCCAGATGCAGCTCGGGATCCCCGGGCTCTTCGCACTGGTCGCCGTGATCGGATCCGCCGTCTACCGGGCCCTGCGCCTCGCGCTCACCGCGCGCCCGCTCGCCGTGCTGCCGCTGCTGCTGCTCGCCGCCCTGCTCACGCAGGCGATCGCGGAGAGCCGGCTGCTGATCGAGGGGAACTGGGCGCTGCTCGTAGCGCTGTCCGTCGCCCTGCCGCTCCCCCGCCACCGGGCCGACGTCCTCGTCGAGGAGCGCCCCAGAACCCTGAGTGCGGGCTGAGCGACCCCGAACGGGGGACATCAGGATCCTCGGCCCTACCCCTAGGGTCGTGTTCAGTTCGTGAACCCGACACCCATCGGCGTCCACGACGGGTCTCGGCGTCCGCGGGCGTCGACGGCCATGCTCCCCTACCCGATCACCTCGCCACCGCCCATGGCGTCAGGCGTGGACCTCGTACCCGAATCCGAGGACCCCCACATGACCTCGCTTCAGTCGGCCCCGCCCCGGCATCGTCAGGACGTCGCCCCGCTGCGCATCGCCATGCTCGGCACGCGCGGCGTGCCCGCCAACTACGGCGGCTTCGAGACCGCCGTCGAGGAGATTGGGCAACGACTGGTCGAGCAGGGCCACGCGATCACCGTGTACGGCCGGACCTGCGGCAAGGACGTGCCGAAGGAGCATCTCGGCATGCGGCTGGTGAATCTGCCCGCCCTGCGGTCCAAGAGCCTCGAGACCCTCAGCCACACGGCCCTGTCGGCCGCCCACTTCACCGCCTCCCGGCGCCACGACGTCGCGTTCGTGTTCAACGCCGCGAACGCGCCCTTCGTCCCGATGATCCGCGCCCGCGGCACGGCCGTCGCCCTCCACGTGGACGGCCTCGAGTGGAAGCGCGACAAGTGGGGCAAGTGGGGCCGGCGCTACTACCGGATGGCAGAGCAGCTCGCAGTCCGCGAGGCGGACGCACTCATCGCCGACGCGCAGGGCATCGCGGACTACTACGACGACGAGTTCCACGTCCCGACCGAGCTCATCAGCTACGGGACCCGCGTCCTCCGGAACACGCCGACCGATGCGGTCGAGGCGCTCGGGCTCGTCCCCGGTCGCTTCCACCTCGTCGTCGCCCGCTTCGAGCCGGAGAACCACGTCGACGTGATCGTGGAGGGCTTCCACCGCTCCGACGCGAAGCTGCCGCTCGTCGTTGTCGGCTCCGCCCCGTACTCCGCCCGCTACACCGACGCCATCGGCGCGGTCGCCCACCGGGACGACCGCATCCGTCTGCTCGGCGGCGTCTGGGACCAGCGCGTGCTCGACCAGCTCTACGCGCACGCGGCGAGCTACCTGCACGGGCACTCCGTCGGCGGCACGAACCCCTCGCTCCTGCGCGCCATGGGTGCGGGGACCGCGATCGTCGGGTGGGACGTGGTCTTCAACCGCGAGGTCGCCGGGTCGGCCGGGTCGTACTTCTCCAGCCCGGGCGAGCTCGCGCGTCACGTCGAGGACGTCGAGCGCTACCCGTTCCGGTTCCGCGACATCGGTGAGCTCATGCAGGAGCGCGCGCGGAAGCGCTACAACTGGGACGCCGTCACCGAGGCGTACGCCGGGCTCGCGGCAAAGCTGGCCCGCGGCTACAGCACGCGGGGCATCAGCAACGGTCGTCGCGCCGATTCCGCATGGTCGGTCGAGCAGCCGCTGAGCGTCGAGGTACGGCGTGCGTGACCTGCCGCGGCAGGGCTCGGGCACGGTCCTCATCGCGCATCCCGGCGCGGAGCTGTACGGCTCGGACCGCGTCATGCTGGAGACCCTGGCCGGCCTCGTCGAAGCAGGGCGGGAGGTCGTGCTCGCCGTGCCCGGAGACGGCCCGCTCGTCCCCGCGGCGCACCGGCTCGGCGCACGGGTCCTCGTGCTGAACGCGCCGGCCGTGCGCAAGCGCGCCCTGCACCCCTTGCACCTCCCCCGCTTCCTCCTCGGGTCCGTCGTCGCCGCAGTGCGCATCGACCGCGCTCTGCGCCGCATCAGGCCGGAGGTGCTCTACGCCTCGACGCTCACGGTGCCGCTCTGGACCGCCGTCGCGCGACGCCGCCGGATCCCGGTGGTCGTGCACGTGCACGAGAGCGAACGCCAGGCGCCGCATGTCCTGCGGATCGCCCTCGCGCTGCCGCTCGCGCTCGCCGACCGGCTCGTCATCAACAGTGCCTTCAGCCGAGACGGGCTGATCGAGGTGCTGCCGCGGCTCGCGTCGCGCTCCACCGTCGTCTACAACGGCGTCGCCGGGCCGCCCGAGGTCGTCCCTCCGCGCCGCGAGCTCGACGGCGGACTGCGGGTCGTCTACGTAGGACGAATCTCACCGCGGAAAGGCGTCGACGTCGCGGTCGCGGCGCTCCACGACCTGGTCGCGACGGGCGTGCCCGCGTCGCTCGAGATCGTCGGCGCCGTGTTTCCGGGGTACGAGTGGTACGAGCGGCGGCTCCGCGCCCAGGTCGCCGAGCTCGGCCTCGAGGACCGCGTCGTCTTCCACGGGTTCCAACCCGCGGTGTGGGACTCGATCGCAGCGGCGGACGTCGTCGTGGTCCCCTCCCGGCTCGACGAGCCCTTCGGCAACATCGCCGTCGAGGCGGTGCTGGCCGGTCGCCCGGTGGTGGTGAGCGGCATCGGCGGGCTCGGCGAGGCCATTGACGGCTTCGCCTCCGCGGTCGCGGTCCGTCCGGACGACGACCGCGCCCTCGCGGACGCCCTGCGCCGGATCGCGGTGTCCTGGCCCGCCTTCGCGCGCACGGCGGCGGCCATGGCGCCGATCGCCGCCGAGCGGTACGCGACCACGCGGTACCGGCGCGCGGTCGTCGACGAGATCGACCGCGTCTCCGCCCCGACCGATGCGGTACCCGCACCGGGGCCCGCCCACGTCGTTCTAATCCAAGAGGACGCATGAGCACTGCGGACCTTCGCATCGGCTACGCCGCCGGTGCGTTCGACCTCTTCCACATCGGCCACCTCAACCTGCTGCGCCACGCGAAGAGCGAGTGCGACCTGCTGATCGCCGGCGTCGTGTCAGACGAGATGCTGCGGCTGACGAAGGGCATCACGCCCGTCATCCCGCTCGCCGAGCGCATGGAGATCGTCAGCCACATCTCCTACGTCGACCGCGTGCACGCCGAAGTGGTGCCGGACAAGCTCGACACCTGGCGCGAGGTCCGCTTCACCCACTTCTTCAAGGGCGACGACTGGCGCGGGACCGAGAAGGGCCGCCGGCTCGAGCGCGAGTTCGCCGCCGTCGGCGTCGAGGTCGTCTACTTCCCCTACACGATGTCGACGTCGTCGACGGTGCTCCGCCGAGCGCTCGCCGCGTTGAACGGGGAGCCCGAGCGCGTCAACGGCTGAGGACGCTCACCCGCACTTCGCGGCAGTGATCTCGACCGGTACCGGCCGGACCTTCGGGGTGTGGCTCACCTCGACCGTCTTGCTGTTCTCCGTGCCGCCCTCGAAGACGGCCTTCACGGTCATCGAGCTCGCCGGCCCCATGTTCAGGCTGACGACGCCGACCGGCCGGTCGTACATCGTCCCCTTCACCGCAGGCCGGTGGTCGAGCTGGCCGGTGGCGTCGTAAACGGTGTTGAACTTGTAGCTGAACGCGTTCCCCCAGACGACCTTCTTGCCGTCGATGTACACGGCCTTCAGCTTCGCGCCGACCGGGCCGTACACCTGGACCCACTGGCGGTCGCCGCCCGCCACGATCCGCGGCTGGTGCGCCTTCACGTACTCCGGCAGAGAAGAAATTTGCGCGACAGGCAGGGTGTTGATGACCTTCGCCGACACCGTGTACTTCGGCGTCGCCTGGCACGTGTCGGTCGTGACCGCGATCTGCTCGTCCATGAAGTAGCTCATCTTCGACGTCGCATCGTCGTTGTTGTAGACGCCGAGCACGGTCTTCTCGGTGTTGTCCTCGGGCAGCATGTTCCCGAGGGGCGAGTCCATGAGCAGCTTCTGCTCGTCGGAGCGGACGCTCCACATCTTGAGCCGCTGCTCCGCCATCATCGGCTGCAGCTGCGCGAGGTAGGACTTCGGGTCGCCCTGCCCGTTCGTGACGGCGCCGAACACGGCCTGCGCGGCGGAGGCGAAGATCGCGTCCTGGACGTCGGGGTTCGGGTTCTTCGCGTAGACGTCGTAGAGCAGGAACGGCACGGCGTTGTTCGCGTCGACGACCGTGCCGTCGACGAGCCGGACCGGTCCGGTCGCGCGCAGGAGGTATGAGAGCGCGACCGGGTCGAAGGAGATCACGCCGTCGACCTTGCCGCCGAGCTGATCGCGCCACATCGCGCGCGCCATCTTCGCCGTCGAGGGGAAGTCGGGCGTCATGGTGATGTTCGTCACGTAGGTCGACGCGTAGTCCGTGTAGATCTTCGGCCAGTCGCCGTTGCCCTTGCCGGTCGGGGTGTACGGCGGGACCGTGTACGGGCGGGGGAAGTTGCCCGAGTCGCCCTGCTTGCCGAGCGAGATCTTGCCGTTCTTGACCACGAGCATCGCCATGGACGCCGGGTTCCCGCCGCTCGCGCGCTCCTCGGCGTTGTTCTGGAAGATGAGCAGATAGTGGCGGGCGCCCTCACCTCCGAGCGCCGGATAGAGCACCGGCATGACCTTGCGCAGCTCGTGCGTCACCGGCGCCGCCTCCTGCAGCATCGACTGGACCTGCCCGATCGGCTGCTTCAGCTGCGGCAGGACGTCCTTCGTGTCGATCGCGGACGCGCTCCGGTCGGCCGCGGTGATCGCGTCGTCGATGTCCGCGATCGCCGGCGTCAGCTTCTTCAGGGGTTGGATGTCGATCCCGCCGTCCTTCGGCTTCAGGCTCTCGACGCTGATCCCGTCCGCCGCCTTCGCGAGCGGCCCGACGCCGTCGTGCACGAGGTCGTCCACCAGGTCCGCGGTCTGCCGGAAGGCCTTGAGGTTCGGTCCGACCACGGGCACCTTCTCGTAGAGCGACCACACCGGATCGTCCACCTGCTGTGCGGCCTTCGACGTGTTCGCCTGCAGCTGCGCGTAGAGCGCCGCCGTGCTGGGCGCGTTCGGCTGCCCGAGCGCCGACTTGAAGGCGGTCAGCCGTCCCTGCGCCGCCTCCAGCTGGTCCTTGGCGATCAGCGCGCGGTTCCCGACGTAGACCGTGAGCAGCACCACGGCGACGACGCCGAGGACCAGCGCGACCACGCCGCCGATTGTGATGCGGCGACGGATCTGCTGAGCGCGGGTGCGCTGCTTCTTGCGGTTCTGGGCCTTCGGCACGTCGAACGAGGTCCTTTCGGGAGGGCCGGTCGTCGGGTCCGTGAACCCTATTCGAGGGGCGTCGCCGCTTGGGCCGGGCGCGCCGAAGTCCCCGACTCCGGCATCAGGCGGTCACGCTCGTGACAGCCCGCTCGACCCGGCGGGACACGGAGCCCCAGTCGTAGCGGTCTCGCCAGGCCGGATCGGCGGCGACCGACGAGGGCCCCGCCTCCAGCAGCCGGTCCATCGCCTGCGCCCACTCCTCAGCGTCGCCCGCGCTCCCGACCGCAACGCCCTCGCCGCCCACGATCTCGGCGACGCTCGCGCACCCCGAGCTATAGCCCACCCGCCGTCCGCTCGCGACCGCCTCGAGCGCAGGCAGACCGAAGCCCTCGAGCAGGGACGGCATCAGGACGGCGTCGTGCCGACGGTAGACCTCGGCGAGCTCGGCGTCGGTGAGCCCGCTCCGCACCTCCACCCGGTCAACGACACCGTGCCGCTGCGCCAGTGCCTCCGCGCGGTGCACGTCGGCGGTGACCAGGGTCAGCCGGTTCGCGGTGCGGAGCGCGAGGGACCGGAACAGGACCTCGACGTTCTTGTGCGGCTTGAGGTTGCCGACGTACAGAAACCGTCCTCGGCCCGGCGGCGGGGTCGAGCCGCCGAGGAACGCCGGTGCGCAACCGTTTCCGACTTCGACCACCTCGACCCGGGACGACGGGCCCAGCCAGGTCTCGATCCGCGCCTTCGACGTCTCGGAGACGGTCAGGACGATGCCCGCCCGGCGTACGGCCGGCCGCACGACGGCCTCGTAGTACGCCTCCTTCGCCTTCGACCGCTCCGCGGGCTCATCGAGGTGGATGAGGTCGTGGAGCGTGAGGATCTGCCGTGCTCGGGTGAGGCCCGCGTTGAAGCCCGGGCTGTAGACGACGTCCTGGCGGCCCAGGCGGAGCCGCCAGGTCGACAGGACGTCGCGAGGCGATGTCGGGGGAACGTCCGCGCGGACCTCCGCCGCCCAGGGCAGCCGGGCGACGACCTCTCCCGCGAAGCGGGCGATGCCGTGGCGGCCGGTCCACCGCCCGTCGACGACGATCATCAGCGGACGCCCTCGCCGACCCACCGGTCGATCCGCTCCTGGAACCTCGGCACCGAGAAGCGGCGGACGGTGTCCGGGATCGACGCGCGGTCGAGGGACATCGCCGCGTCGACCGCCTCGCGCAGCTCGCCTGCCGCGAAGCCGTCGACGAGGACGCCGCTTACGCCGGGGGTGACGCTCTCCCGAGCGCCGCCCAGACCGTTCGCGACGACGGGCGCGCCCGCGGCCATCGCCTCGACAGGCATCATGCCGAAGTCCTCGACCGCCGGAAACACGAACACCGCCGCGGCCTCGTAGAGCGCGTACAGCAGCGGCGAGCTCGGCCGCTCGACGAAGTGCACCGGCACGCCCGCCTGAGCGGCCAGCTCCTCGAGCTCCGGGCGCAGCGGACCCTCGCCGGCGAGCACGACCGGAAGGCCCGCCGCCTCCCCGGCGCGGATCACGAGGTCGAGGCGCTTGTAGGAGACGAACCGGGAGGCGCCCAGCACGAAGACGTCCGGGAGGGAGTCGAGCACCTCGCGCTCCGCCGCCTCGACGCGATCCGCCCAGGGCGCACCCTCCATGATCCGGTCGACGTCCACCGGCGGGTTGATGACCACGGCGTCGCGACGCCAGGCGGCCTCGACCCGGGCCCGGACGAACTCGCTGTTCGCGGCGATCGCGTGCGCCTCCTGTGCGCGGCGCCGGTCGATCGGCTTCAGCGCGGCGCCGATCGCACGGGCCAGCGTTCCGTCGCCGCGCGCGTCGAGCTCGGGGTTCCAGATGTAGCGCGCGGGCGAGTGGACGTAGACGAACTTGCGCGGGCGGCCGAGCAGACCCTCCACCTTCACGTGGTGGGAGAAGAGGTGCGTGCTCGCCAGGACCCAGTCGTAGTCCTTGCGGGAGCCGACGACGCCGCGCCAGACCGCCGGCAGCGCGACCGCCGCGGCCGCCTTCCTGTTCCTGATGGGGCTGCGGGCGAGCCACGACTCCCGCACCCTCGGGGTGATGGTCCGCCAGGGCGCGTTGTTCCAGGGCACGACGATGTCGCTGGTCGGGAAGGTCTCCGCGATGACCTCGAGGACGCGCTCCGAGCCGCCGTGCGGCTCGATCCACTCATGGACGAGAAGACCGACGATGATGACCTCCGAGGCTCGTGGTGCGCGAAGCACCATAAGCACGCGATCACCGCCGTCCCTCGGTCTGGGGCCGTGTCGCTCCGATCCGCAGACATCCGAGGACCGAGCGGCCCTCTTGTTGCACCAGTGGGTCGCCACAGGTCGGGCCGCTCGACGAGCAGCGCCGTGGGGATCTCGGTTGCCCAGCCATGCCTCGACTCGGATGGATTCTGCGTCGCGTGTCGTGTCGTGCACCCCCCGACCGGGGGGCTCCGTCACAATCGCCCGAAACGATCGCGGAGCGTCAGCCGGACTGACCGGTCGACCGCACCCACTCGGTCCTGCCCTAGGTCCCGAGAGCGGCTCGGGAGCGCCTGGCGCGCCTGCGACCCGGGAGGGCGAACGCGACCGTCCCGTGCCGTCGACCCGTCGAACGACCGCTCGGACGAGACAACCTGAATCACTGGAAAGGACCTCCATGTCGAACGACATGCACGGCCGGCAGAGCCGCGGCTCGACCGCACTCGCGGTCGTCGTCGCCTACAACCGCGCGGACCTGCTGGCTCGAGTCCTCGCTTCACTCCAGTCGCAGTCTGCGGGGCGAGTCGATGTACTCGTCGTCGACAACGCTTCGTCCGACGACACCGCGGCCGTCGCCGCCGCGAGCGGTGCGATGGTCTTCAACCCGGGCGAGAACCTGGGCGGGGCCGGCGGCTTCGCCTGGGGCGTCGAGATCGCCATCGCGCTGGGGTACGACTACGCCTATCTCATGGACGACGACGCGATCCCGGAACCGGACGCGGTGGCTACCATCCTTCGCGCAGCACGTGAGGACCCGACCAAGGCATTCTTCGCCTCTGTCCCGATCGACGAGTCCGGCAGGCATGATGGCGTGGCAGGGGCACCGACACCGAGCAGCTCGTTCAAACAGCAGCTTCCCGCTGCTCTGCAGGGCAACGTCGCCGTGTCGAGCGCGGCGTTTCTCGGTCTGCTGCTGAATCTGAGCGTCGCTCGCCGGGCTGCACTGCCGTACACCGAGTTCTTCATCTGGTGCGACGATGTCGAGTACACGTCAAGGCTTGCGAGTGAGCACGGCGCCATCTGCTGCACCGACAGCCGAATCGTGCACCTCAGCCCCGAGATGCAGTCGCTGGCCCATGGCGGTTCCCTGGGTTGGAAGTACTTCTATCAGGTGCGCAACCAGCTCTGGCTCTACCGATGGGGGCTCCGACCCATCGGTCGCATCGCTCGCACGCAAGCCCTCGCGACTTCGCTTCGAGCGATCCGATCGGAGTTCCGATCGCAAGGCCTGTCCTTCTCACTCCTCCGAACGACGGCGCGAGCAGTGACGGAGGGCGTGCTCCGCCGACCGGCGCCGCGGCGACCGGGATCGCTGCTCGCCGAGAATGAGCACGCCCGGGGCTGGCTCGACCAGCAGCGCAGCCGCGTCGATCACGACCTCGTCGCCCAGCCCTGACCAAACCGACGCGGTCCGTCGCCCCGCAGTCCCCCGCCCACGAGACGAGATGAATGAGCATGAGCATGCCTGCACGACCGCGCCCGCCGCACAGGCCGCGATTGAAGCACGCGCGTGCGCTCGGCGGGTTCACGGGGATCACCGTCGCGCTGCTCCTGACCTCCTTGGTCTCGGTCCCCGCGCTCATCCTCTTCCTCGGATCGGCGGCCTGGGCCGACCTGCTCGTCATCCAGTCCACGGCGGGGATCGGCGCGGTCCTCGTCCTGTTCGGTTGGGGCGTCACCGGACCCGCGAGGGTCGCGGCGATGGACCGAACAAACCTTCCCGAGGAGTTCCGCGACTCGCTCGTGATCCGTGCTGTCCTGGTCGTGGCTGCCGCTCCGGTCGTCGCACTCACCGCCATCGTCAGCAGCAGACTGAGCCCGGTTGACGCGATCCTCGGCAGCGTCGCCTACCTGCTTCCGTCGCTCGGCGCGAGCTGGCTCTTCATCGGGGTCGGAAGCGCTCGACTCATGTTCCTGTTCGACGTCGCGCCACGGATCGCAGCAAATCTTGTCGGACTCGCCGTGGCGGGCCTGACCCACTCGGTCACGCTCTACCTCGCCATCCAGCTGGTCGGCGGCGTCGTCCTCGTCGTCTGCTCCGCCTCGGTCGTGCGCAAGCGGTTCGGGAGACCGGACAGGACATCGGTCTCCAGATTGGCGACCACGCTCCGCTACCAATCCTCGGGCGTGCTCTCCGCGATCGCCGGATCGGCATACACCAACATCCCAATCGTCTTCGTCGGAGCGGTCGGCGGTGCTCGGCGGGATGAGGTCCTGTTCGCGTTCCGAATCCTCCGAATCGCCATCACCGGCATCACCCCGCTCACGCAGTTCCTGCAGGGGTGGGTCCCACGCCGCGACAGCGACGTGGTGCAGCAGCTGAAACGCCTCCGGATCGCGCTGCGTCTCGCGGCGGCGACCGCACTGGTGATGACGCTCGGGCTCGCGTCACTCCTCCCCGCGGTGTCGTCCCTCGTCACTGATGGGCAGATCTTCGTCTCGTTCGACGTCAGCGCGGCGATCGCCATCGCGGTGGGTGCCATCGCGGCGAGCCAGATCACGGGTCTCGTCTGCCTCGTCGGCCTGGGCCGTGAACGAGCCGTCGCCGTGAGCACGACGGCGGGCGCGATCGCAGGTGTGGCGCTGATGCTCGCGTTCAACGCGTTCGCCGCCGCGGCGGGCGTGGCGTGGTCGGTCGCCGTCGCCGAGACGGTGGTGCTGGTCGTCCAGTGCGCGGCGCTCCGCAGGGCGATGCATTCCCTCGAGCAGTCGGCCATGAGGGCAGCCGCCACGCCTGGCTCTCGCCGGCCCGTGGAGCCACTCGCACCCGCGTCCCCCGGGAAGAGGGACACCGCCTCTCGCGTGAGCTGAGCAGAGCTCGGCCCGCTCGTCTGCACGAGCGTCTCGGCGCGTCGCCCGACCTGCGCGTGGCCGGTCGGGCGGAAGGACTGACGGCGCGCCGTCAGTGCCCGCTCTCGCCCGCCTGATCGACGACTGCTCGCCACTCGTCCAGAACCCTCGACAAGTCGTACTCGAGCGCATGCCGGCGCGCTGCGGCGCCCAGCTCATGGCGCATCCTCGAGTCCCGCATCAGCGTGCGCAGTGCTTCCGCGAGCGCTCGCTCGTCCCCTACACGGACGAGGAGGCCATCCTCGCCGTCGCGGATCTGCTCGCGCACGCCCGGCGAGCTGTCGGTGGCGATTGTCGGAACTTCCACGCTCGCCGCCTCAGCGATGACCAGCGGCCACCCCTCGAAGTTCGAGGTGAGCAGGCCGATCGAGGTCGTCGACCACGCGCTGATGGGGTCGTCGGTGACGCCCGCGAACACCACCGATGACTGCACCCGCAACCGCCGGGCCAGCTGTTCGAGACGCTGCCGCTCCGGCCCGTCGCCGTAGAGCACGAGTCGCCAGTCGGCGAAGTCGCCGACGACACGCGCCCAGGCGCGCAGTGCGAGGTCGCCTCGCTTCACGTCCGTCATCCGTGCCAGCCAGGAGACGCTGCGCTCGCGAGGGCCCGCGTGGTTCGCCCCACTGATCCGCGGCCCGGGATTGTGGACCGTGGCGACTCGCTCGAACCCGTCGTGACGGAACGCACGAGCGTCCTCGTCCGTCAGGGCGATGAAGGACTCCGCGGCGCTCGCCGCCCGCCTGTACGCCCCTCTCGTGCCGCGGCTGAGCGAAGCGAAGCTGTTGTGGTGCATCACGAAGTAGGGCAGGTCGACGCGACCCCGCCGCTTCAGCTCTGCGACGTGCGAGCCGGTGTAGACGTCGGTGCAGACGATCACCGCTCGCCGGCCACCGAGCTCCTGCGCGAACTCGGCGATCAGACCGCTCAACCGATCGAGGGCAGTCGGCGAGACGTCGCTGAGGAAGGCTGACGGCGGACGCCATCCGCGGAGCGCCCAGTCTCCGGCGGTCCTCGCGATCCGCATCGTGCGAGCGGTGACAGGGCGGCGTCGGGATGTGGGCAGGTCCATGTGCGGCGCGGTCGGCTCGAGGTACTCGGTCCGGATCTCAGGGTTCCAGCTGTGCCGAACAGGCGCGTGAGGGGGCGCCTTCCCGATCACCCGGATGATCCGCCCCTCCTGGGCCATGCCGTTCGCGATCCGGTTGAGCCAGACCTCGCCTCCGCCCAGAGCGTCGAACGTCGGCGCGTAGAACAGCACGGCGGCCTGGTCGTCAACGTCGACCACGTCGGGTCCTCCTCAGTGAGCTCGAGTCGGGGAAGAGGAACGCGAATGGTTCCGACCCGACGAACTGCCGATCGCGGGACCGCGCTCCTGTCGCGGGCGGCACGCGACGACGCTTCCGCTCCGTCACGCGTCTGTCTCGACGATCACGCGGTTCAGTTCCGCCGCTGACCTGCCCCAGTCGAACCTCGCCGAGTTCTCTCGACCCAGTGCGATGAGCCGCGATCGCAGCTCCGGGTGAGCGAGCACTCGCTCGATCTGCTGCGTCAGGTCATCCGGATCGCTGGGATCGAAGTAGAGCGCGGCGTCTCGGAGCACTTCGCGGTGGACGTCGATCTGCGAAGCGATCACCGGAGCACCTGCCCGCTGCGCCTCCAGGGGAGGTATGTCGAAACCTTCGTAGAGCGACGGCGCGACGAAGCAGCTCGCGCCGCGGTACAACGCCTCCAGGTCCGCGTCGGATACCCGTCCTGTGAATACGCACCTGTCTCCGAGGCGCGCTGCTTCCCGCATCAGGATCGGATCAGGGGACCCCACGAGCACCAGCCGCAACGTCGTGCGCTCAAGAAGGCGACCGACGGCCTCGATGGTCACTCCAGCGTTGCGGTGCCGGCCTGCACGCCCGAAAGCGAGGACGTAGGGCGTCGCGCCGGCGATCGCGGAGGACCCCGGTCCGGTGCGCGGGTCGGATCGATGATCCACCGCGTTGTGGACGACCGCTGTCCTCGACTCCGGAAGCCCGTAGAACGCACGGATCTCCGCGGCGGCGGCATCGCTGACCGTCAGCACGCGATGACTGCGCCGCACGACCCCGACGGCTGCGATCACTCGGAACTGCAGCCGGAACCGAAGAGAGAAGTTGTCGCCGAAACGCATCGGGAGGAGATCATGCAGCGTCGAGATCTGGTGCCGGTACACGAGCGGCGCTCGATTGCCGAGGTTGACGAGCAGCGGGCTTCCGGCTCTTCGCAGCCGTGCAGGAAGGTCACACTGCTCCCACTTAAAGGCATTGCCGGAACCGAAAGCCTCGACTCGGATGTTCGCCCTCCGCAGCGTACGAGCACCGGGCGGCGTCAACACGACGACGTCGTCGCGCAGCTCTCCGAGTCCGACGACGAGCTGTTCGGCGAAGCGCTGCACTCCTGTGGGCTCCTCGGTGAGGAACCGCCCGTTCACGTACACGGCCATGGCCACTCACCTCCGTTCCCCGCGAGATCGGCCGCGTCGACCGTCGGACCCCGTCTGAGCAGCTGGAAGCAGCCCGGCCGCGCCACACTCGTCCGGCGTGTCGAGACTCTCACATCAAAGGCTGTCGCGGCGTCGTGCCGGCCTGCCGCTCCAGGTCCACCACGCGGACACCGGCCACGAGCAGCCCGAGCGCCACCCAGACCTTGATGTCGAAGAAGTACGAGGTCAGCATCCCTCCGACGAGCAGCACGGAGAGCCACGCCGCGACCAACGGGTACGTGAAGAAGCGCCGGCGGCGCACGCCGGCAACGGCGACCCCCCCGATGACCGCCATCTCCATCAGCAGGAGCGGGATCCCTCCGTCAGCGAGCGCCTGCAGCCAGATGTTGTTCGCGACGACCTGCGCCCCCTGGTTCGCGATCGCGCCGGGTGCGTCGCGCTGGAGCACGGGTCCGAGGTTGCCCGGGCCGACACCGAAGACGGGCGATCGACCCACCGTCGCCAGCACCGCCTTGTAGAGCTCGAGACGCGGCGAGTTGGAACTCTGCTCGTTTGGGTCGAATGCCTGAAGCGGCTCGCCGACGCCGGTCTCGGGCGCGGCCGACTCGCTCGGCGCGGGCGCGGGCGTGGCCGCGGCCGGCGACGTGCTGGTCTCCGACGGCTGCGTCGTCTCGGTCGCCGGGGAGCGAAATCGATCCGTCGGGATCGACGCGTTCGAGGTCTGGCCCCCCGCAGTGCTGATCTGCGCGATCAGCACTGGGACCGCGAGCGCCACGACGGTGGCGCAGACGAGGACGATCGCGCCGCGCGCGATGAGCCTTCGGTACGACGAGAATGCGAGCAACAGCAGCCCGCCGACGGCGACCACCATGAGCGGAGCGGCTCGGACATTGATGAGGTAGAGCACCGCTCCGAAGACGCCGAGCGTCGGCCAACTCACCTCTCCCCCGAGCATCCTCCGTCGTGCGACGACCGCGCCGAGGACCAGAATGACGAAGTAGGAGAAGTACGCTGGCTCGTAGCTGAACGAGCTGATCCGGCCGAGCCCGGTCCCGATGCTTACCCCGCTGTACTCGATGCCTTGCGGCAGGCCCGCGTAGAACGCGATCAGCTGGTACACACCGAACGCGGCAGCGACTGCTGCTCCGAGACTGAGCCATGAGATGGCCCAGAGCAGATCACGCCTGGTGCGAAGGACGAGCAGGAGCGCTACGAACGGCAGGACCGCGCCCGACAGCACAGCCGCCAACTGCGCCGAGGCGGCAAGCGGGGACGTGGTGAAGACGCCTCGGACAGCGAGGTAGAGGACGATCGCCGCCGTCAGCACGACGGTGTAGCGCTGGAAGGCCCTCTGCAGGACGAGACGAATCGGGTGCCGTACCGCGACGACGAGAGCGATCGCGGCGATGCTGAACAGGAGCGACGGAAGCTTGAGGTTGTAACCGAGAGCCTCGACGTTCAGAAATCGATCCCACGACTCGGTCATCAGACCGAGAGCGACCGCGACGACCGCCGCGCGCGCCACTGCCCGCCTCCACCCTCCGTCGCGCTTTTCGACGGCCGGCCACGTGAGCAGTTCCGCGCGGATCCATCTCGTCACCGCACGGCCGTCAGCGTCGCGCGGACCCGAGGTCCGCGGTTCAGCCAGCTTCGTCATGCGTGATCCTTCGGCGAGTACGAGAACACTCCGGGGGACGGTACGTGTCCCCCGGACCGGGGTGAACCATATCCGCGGCGCGCCGGACGACAGGGCGTCGGATCCGACCCTCGGCGCAGGCCGCGCGTGCTGCGCGTCATGGGCTCGTCGGCGGGCGGTCCATGCCGGCGCATCCGTGCCTCGCCCTCGCGCCGTCGAGCGGAGTCTGACGTGTCGACGAATTCCGAGGACTATCCGGGACCGTCAGCGCGCGCCCTGCGACTGCAGCACCGTCTTGACCGTCCACAGCAGGATCACGAAGTCGTCGAGCAGCGACCAGTTCTCCGCGTAATAGAGGTCGAGCCGGACCGTGTCCTCCCACGAGAGGTCGCTGCGACCGCTCACCTGCCACAGCCCGGTGATCCCCGGCTTCACCAGCAGTCGCCGCCCGGCCGCGTTGTCGTAGAGGGCGACCTCCTCGGCCCGCTGCGGACGCGGACCGACGATGCTCATCTCCCCCTTGACGACGTTGAAGAACTGTGGGAGCTCGTCGAGGGAGTACTTGCGGATGAATGCACCGAACCGCGTGATCCGAGGATCGTTCTCGACCTTGAAGAGCGGCTTGTCGGCGGTTCCCTGCTCCCGAAGCAGGTCCGCGAGCTCGGCGTCCGCACCAATCCGCATCGACCGGAACTTGAGGACCTCGAACGCCTTGCCGTTCAGGCCGATCCGTTGCTGCCGGAAGAGCACGGGACCGGGGGACGTCAGCTTCACACCGATGGCGGTCCCGATCATGAGCGGCGACGTCAGGATGATCGCGATCCAGGCAAGCCCGAAGTCGAGCACCGACTTGGCGATCTTCTTGCCGCCGTCGTACGACGGGGAGTCCACGTACATCAGCGGCAGCCCGCCGACCGGACGGGTGTGGATGCGCGTACCGGCCACCTCGGTGATCGCCGGCGCGACCATGAGGTCGACACCGGTGGACTCGAGCCGCCACCCGATCCGCCGCACCGCCTCCGGCGGCAGCTCCTCCGACCCGGCCAGTGCGACCGCGTGCACTCGCTCGCGGCGCGCGACGCTCCCGACGTCCTCGAACGATCCGAGCCGGTCGACGGGGATCTCCGTCGAGTCCCGCATCGCGCGCTGCGGGAGGCAGGCGCCGACGATCTCGAAGCCGAGGTACTTCCGTCGCGTGAACTCTTCGTGGAGGTGCTCCACCGAGCTCGGTGCGCCGACCAGCAGCACCCGGATGAGGTACCGGCCGAGGCGACGCTGGCGACGGAGCCACTGCCGCCACGCCCAGCGGGAGACGATGAGCAGCAGGACCCCGACGGGGAAGGCGGTCAGGATGAACCCGCGCGCCGGCGCGAACTGGAGCAGCAGCGCGACGATCGCGACGAGGCCGAACAGCCGGAAGCTCGCGCCCCCGACCCGGCTGTACTCGGCGAAGCCCGAGCCGATGACCCTCGGGCTGCGCGTGCCGAACACCTTGAGGAAGAGCATCCAGAGGACAAACAGCGCGACGGTCAGCGCCGAGTAGGGGACGCTGAGCGGCAGCGTTGTCGAGACGTACTCCGGCGTCGCATCGATCCCGAGCCAGACGCTCTGCGTCCCCAGCAGGGTGGCCGCCAGCAGCACGGCGTCGGAGACGACGAGCCGGCGCTGGAACGCCTTCTCCCAGGTCGGGTTGGTCCGGCGGATCGGCAGGCCGATCGGTTGCTCGTCCCGCACCCGCCGAGGCACTCGCGCACGCGTGCGCTCCGCGGCGAATCGTGGTCGCTCAGTGGTCACAGCCACCTGGCCCCCTCTGTCGGACTGATCGGACCGACATAGGTTCTATTTGTGAACGGGTAACCCGTTCGAGGCACGCCGACCTTCTGCAACATCGCGGATCACCAGGACGTCCCGGTGCAGGATCAGCATCCGGACGGCGACGGCGACCAAACAACCGATGACCGCTCCCGTGGTGTTCGCGACCACGTCCTGGGCGCTCGAGACCCGCCCGGGCAGGAAGAGCCCCTGCGCCGTCTCGACGGCGACCGACAGGAGCGCTCCCCCCGCAATCGCGAGCCACCAGAACCGGTACGGGAAGAGCAGTCCAAGCAGGAACCCGAATGGGACGAAGAACACGACGTTGGCGCTGAACTCGATGAACCCGTAGTCGACGAACGCCGGGACACCCTTCGACCAGAGCTTCTGCAGCAGGCGCTCGATATAGGGGTCGAGCCCCTGATCGACGGTGGTCGGCCAAAGCGTGACCAGAAGGACGACGAGCACGTAGAGGACGGTGAGCGTCGCGACGAACCGCACGCGGAACGCGCCAGCGCGCGTCGCCAAAGCCACGACAGTCGATATTAGGTGCGCCCTGCGGCTCCTGCCGGCGCTCGACCCGAGAACACGGGACGGGCTCCGGACGGACGTGCTCTCGTGCCCCTCAAGCGAAGTTCGCCTTGGATCGACAGCTCACTGACGTGGCGACGATCTAGGCCGCGTCACCGACCGCCCGCTGCACCGCCTCACGGAGGAGCGGGGCGAGTTGCCGAGACCCTGCGTCCGTCAGGTGCATCCCGTCAGCAAGAGTGACGACGTCCGCGACGAACGACGGACACACACCTTCGCTGCTGCAGAACCAGGGGAGCGTCGACGGATATGAGGCTGAGGGCAGTCCAGCGAGGCGAGCGCCCGCGTGCTGCGCATCCGCAGCCCTTTTCCAGTTCTCCGGCACGCCGGTCACACAGTCCTGAGGGGTGGTCAGACCGGTTTTGCACGACTGCGGCGAGGCCTCGATCGGCGGAGCGTCAAGCACGAGAAGCCGATGCGCCACCCCCTCGAGCCGCTTCACCGTCGAGGTGGTGCGCGAAGTCCACTCCGCAGCGGCGGCCAGGTCGCGAGATCCACTCGCCAGTCGATCGAGGGAAAGGTACGAGCTGACCATCACGACCAGCTCGGGTCGCTCCCGCTTCATCCGCTGCAACGCCCATTCGCGGTACTCATCGCATTGCGGGTACGGCGACCCGTCTCCCTGCGTCACACCGACCATCACAGCGGGGCACTGCCCGCTCGTAAGCACCTTGATGCGCCATCCTCGTCCGGCGAGCGCAGCGCGGATTCCCGGAACGTAGCTGAGCGCGACGGAGTCGCCGTAAACGATCACGGTACGCCGCGCTTCAGGCTCGCCGTACACGCAGCGGGAAGCGGTCGCCTCGGGCCCGAACGCGTTCAGACATCCGTCGCGCGTCCATTCCGGCACGCGAGCGCCCTCGCCCAGCTGTTGGTCGTCCGGCGTGAGCCTCGGCCAGGACGTCGCGCGCAGCGCTTCAGTGATCAGACGTCCCCTAGTCGCGCCCGCTGGTGTCGGCTGCTCGTCGAAGTACCCAGCGGTCGACACGGAGACCGCGACTGGTCGGGATCGAGTCTCCACGAGGGCGGTCACGATGAGCGAACTCGCCGCGATACCACCGACGACTGCGATCACCGACCGGCGCGAGGGCCGTGGGAAGCGGGGGCGGTGCCACGAGCCGGTCCGGAAGGGGACCTCGACCAGTCGGTAGGACAGCACGGACAGCAGCAGGACCAGCAGGAGCTCGACCCCGTGCACGAGCAGCCCAGGGGCCGGGTGCAGCGCCTGGACGAACACTGCGACCGGGAAGTGCCACAGGTAGATCGAGTACGAGATCGCGCCGATGCTCTGCGCGAGCCCGTTCGTGAGGGGCCACACCTGGGTGTCGCTACCGCCCGCGCCCGCCGCGATGACGACGGCGGTGCCGAGGACGGGCACAAGCGCCCACGGGAACGGGAACGGCGAGTCCGGAGTCGCGACGACGACTCCTCCGATGATCATGGCGAATCCGCACCATGCCAGCCACGGACGGAGCACCGCCGGAAGCCTGACCAGCAAAGGCGCCGCAAAAGCGAGACCGGCTCCTGCGAGCAGCTCCCATCCCCGGGTGAGGGTTGAGAAGTACGCGCTCAGGGGGTGAGCCGCCGTCTCCGCCGCGGCCCATACAAGGCTCGCGACCCCGATCGTCGTCAGCACTGCGACCGGGACCGCCCGCAGACGAGGCCGCCGCGCGAGCACGAGGGCTCCGAGCAGGAGCGCCGGCCAGATCAGATAGAATTGCTCCTCGACCGCGAGCGACCAGTAGTGCTGGACGGCCGAGGGCGCATCGGTCGCGTGAAGATAGTCTGCGCCGACCCCGATGAGCTGCCAGTTGCTCCAGAACGCTCCGGCGCTGACAGCGGCCGGCCATAGCTGCGCGAAGCCGTAGACCGAAAGCACGAACGATCCAGCGATCAGTGTGAAGAGCAGGACGACCCACGCGACGGGCAACGTGCGCTTGATCCGGCGCTTGTAGAACCGCGGGAGGTCGATCCGTCCCGTCTTCGAGTACTCCCTCAGCAGAAGCCCTGTGATGAGGAAGCCGCTGATCACGAAGAAGATGTCGACACCGAGGTATCCGCCCGACGGCCTTTCGAACAGGTGGTCGCCCAGGACAGCGATCACCGCGACGGCCCGGAGGCCTTGGACGTCCCGTCTCCTCCCTCCCGAGTCGTGCCGCTGACGCGGACTTGGGCTCGGCAGGGAGCCGTTCCCAAGAGATGGGGTTCCGTCGACGACGCCCGCCTCGATCGTGGGCGCGGGAGCGGTGAGTGTCACCCGAACAGGGTCCAAAATGGTCCGCCGAAACCAGCGTTGCCACGCCGAGTCGCGTCGACTGGTCCCCGTCGAACACCCGCTTCCGGAATGATGGCTTCAATGCGTGGCATCATCCTCGCCGGTGGTTCCGGCACCCGGCTGCACCCGATCACGATGGGGATCTCGAAGCAGCTGGTCCCGGTGTACGACAAGCCGATGATCTACTACCCGCTGTCGACCCTGATGCTGGCGGGGATCGACGAAGTGCTGGTGATCACGACCCCGCACGACGCGGACCAGTTCCAGCGGCTGCTGGGCGACGGGTCCCAGTTCGGGATCTCGATCTCCTACGCGGTGCAGGCGGAGCCGAACGGGCTCGCGCAGGCGTTCGTGATCGGCGGCGACTTCATCGGCGACGACTCCGTCGCGCTCGTGCTCGGCGACAACATCTTCTACGGCGACGGGCTCGGCACCCAGCTGCGCCGCTACCGCGACCTCGACGGCGGCGCGATCTTCGCCTACTGGGTCGGCGACCCCACCGCCTACGGCGTCGTCGAGTTCGACGCCGACGGGAAGGCGATCTCCCTCGAGGAGAAGCCGCAGGCCCCGAAGAGCAACTACGCCGTGCCGGGCCTCTACTTCTACGACAACGACGTCAAGGCCATCGCCCGCGACCTCGCCCCGTCCCCGCGCGGCGAGTACGAGATCACCGATGTCAACAAGGCCTACCTCGAGTCCGGGAAGCTGCAGGTCGAGGTCCTCCGCCGCGGCACCGCCTGGCTCGACACCGGCACCCACGACTCGCTCCACGACGCGGGCGAGTACGTCCGCACCATCGAGCGCCGGCAGGGCCTGAAGATCGGCTCCCCCGAGGAGGTCGCCTGGCGCCTCGGGTTCCTCGACGACGACGGCCTCCGGACCCGCGCCGAGCGGCTCACCAAGTCCGGGTACGGCCAGTACCTCCTCGCACTCCTCGAAAGGGGCAAGCAGGCATGAAGCTGCTCGTCACCGGCGGCGCCGGGTTCATCGGCTCCAACTTCGTCCACCACGTGCTCGACACGACGGACCACTCGGTCGTCGTGCTCGACAAGCTCACCTACGCCGGAAATCGCGCCTCGCTCGACGGCCTGCCCGCCGAGCGGTTCGAGCTCGTCGTCGGCGACATCGCCGATGCTGCGCTCGTCGACCGGCTGGTCGGTGACGTCGACGCCGTCGTGCACTACGCGGCCGAGTCGCACAACGACAACTCCCTGCACGACCCCCGGCCGTTCCTCGACACGAACATCATCGGCACCTACACGCTGATCGAGGCCGCCCGGAAGCACGGGACGCGGTTCCACCACATCTCCACCGACGAGGTCTACGGGGACCTCGAGCTCGACGACCCGAACCGGTTCACCGAGCAGACGCCCTACAACCCGTCGAGCCCGTACTCCTCGACCAAGGCCGGCAGCGACCTCCTCGTCCGCGCATGGGTCCGGTCCTTCGGCCTGCAGGCGACGATCTCGAACTGCTCGAACAACTACGGGCCCTACCAGCACGTCGAGAAGTTCATCCCCAGGCAGATCACCAACGTGCTCGACGGCGTCCGCCCGAAGCTCTACGGCGCGGGCCAGAACGTCCGCGACTGGATCCACGCGAACGACCACTCGAGCGCCGTCCTGACGATCCTCGACACGGGCGTGATCGGCGAGACCTACCTCATCGGCGCCGACGGCGAGCAGGACAACAGATCGGTCGTCGAGACGATCCTCGAGCTCATGGGGCAGCCCCGCGACGCCTACGACCACGTCACCGACCGCGCCGGCCACGACCTCCGCTACGCCATCGACTCCACCAAGCTCCGCACCGAGCTCGGCTGGCAGCCCGCCTTCCGCGACTTCCGCACGGGACTCGAGGACACCGTCGCCTGGTACCGCGACCACCAGGACTGGTGGCGGCCGCAGAAAGCCGCGACCGAAGCCCGCTACCAGCAACAGGGCCAGGCCTGATGCCGCTGGAGCACGGCAAGGAGCTGTCCGTCACGGAGACCTCGATCCCGGGGCTCCTTCTCGTCGACCTCCCAGTCCCCGGCGACAACCGGGGCTGGTTCAAGGAGAACTGGCAGCGCGAGAAGCTGCTCGCGCTCGGCCTGCCCGACCTCGGCCCGGTGCAGAACAACATCTCCTTCAACGACGCCGTCGGGACCACGCGCGGCATCCACGCCGAGCCGTGGGACAAGTACGTCTCCGTCGCGACCGGCCGGATCTTCGGCGCCTGGGTCGACCTCCGGGAGGGCCCGACCTTCGGCGCGGTCTTCACCGCCGAGCTCGACCCGTCCCGCGCGATCCTCGTGCCCCGCGGCGTGGGCAACAGCTACCAGACGCTCGAGCCGGACACCGCCTACGCGTACCTCGTCAACGACCACTGGTCCCCCGACGCCGAGTACACGTTCCTGAACCTCCGCGACGAGACGGCCGCGATCGACTGGCCGATCCCGCTCGACTCGGTCGAGATCTCGGCGAAGGACCAGGCGCACCCGCGGCTCGCCGACGTCGTGCCGATGAAGCCGAGGAAGACCCTCGTGCTCGGCGGGCACGGGCAGCTCGGACGGGCCCTCCGTTCGGTGTTCCCCGACGCCGAGTTCACGACGCGGGCCGACTTCGACCTGACCGACCCCGCCGCGTGGGCGTCGAAGCACTGGAAGGACTACGGCGTCATCATCAACGCCGCGGCGTACACCGCCGTCGACCAGGCGGAGACGCCTGAGGGACGCCGCTCCGCATGGGCGGTCAACGTGAGCGCGGTCGCCGAGATGGCGAAGGTCGCGACCGCGAATGGCATCACCTTGATCCACGTCTCCAGCGACTACGTCTTCGACGGCACGGCCGAGGTGCACGTGGAGGACGAGCCGTTCTCACCGCTCGGGGTTTACGGGCAGACGAAGGCCGCGGGGGACGCGATCGTCTCGGCCGTGCCGCGCCACTACATCCTGCGGACGAGCTGGGTCATCGGCGACGGGAACAACTTCGTCCGGACGATGGCCTCGCTCGCGGCTCGCGCGATCGACCCCTCCGTGGTCGACGACCAGCTGGGTCGGCTGACGTTCGCGGAGGACATCGCCTCCGCCATCGCGCACCTGCTCCGGGTCGATGCGACCGCCGGGACGTACAACCTGTCATCGGCCGGCGATGAGGGCTCGTGGGCGGACGTCGCTCGGGCGGTGTTCGCCCTGGTCGGCGCCGATCCAGATCGCGTGCGCGGCGTGACGACGGACGCGTACTTCGCCGACCGACCGGACACCGCTCCTCGGCCGAAGCGATCGACTCTGGATCTCTCGAAGGTCGCCGCAACCGGGTTCCGGCTAGACGACTGGACGTCAGGACTGGCCGCCTACCTCGCCTGAGCGCGTCGGCTCGTGTTGTCCCCGAGGCGACTCGCGCGTCCAGCCGCCACCCCGAACGGGGTTGTGCGCGGACTGGATCGGGGGCCGAGGATGAACGATCCAGGGTGCGCGGCGCGTCCGACCCGGCTTCCGCCGCGCGTCCAGCAGGCTGCTGCGCGCCCACCCGGCCAGACCGATCTCGGGAGACATCATCATCCGCCTCCGCACGACCGCCCTGATCGCCGCCGTCGCGGCCGCCCTAATCGGCGGCTCGGCCGCGCCGGCCACCGCCGCGCCGACCGACTCCGTCGCCGCAGCGGCCGCGACAACATATTTCGTGAACTGCGCCGAGAAGAAGAACGGACTCGGCACGCAGCAGTCGCCGTGGGCCTCGCTCTCGGCCGTCAACACCCACGTCCGCTTCACCGCAGGCGACGTGATCCGGTTCAAGAAGGGCACCACCTGCAAGGGGAAGTTGACCCCCAAGGGGTCGGGGGCTGCCGGGGCGCCGATCACCCTCGGCTCGTACGGCTCTGGCGCGAAGCCGACCATCGCGGGTGGCGGCACCGGCATGGAGACCGCGACGCTCACGCTGAAGAACCAGGCGTACTGGACGGTGCAGGACCTGCATGTAACCAACCGGACCAAGGCCTCGACCGCATCGGTGTTCCGCTCCGGGGTGCTCCTGCTCAACGACAACGGCGGCTACCTCGCCGGAGTGACGCTCCAGCGACTGACCGTCGACAACGTGACGAGCAAGCTGCTGTACCAGAACAAGCACGACGCCCGGGACTGGGGCGGCATCTCGGTGCACACGGTGCGCCGTGGGGGCGGCGACGGCTACACGGGCCTCCGCATCCTGAACAACGTCGTGAGCGGCGTCGGGCGGACCGGGATCGTCACCTCGAACCGCGAGTACCCGAACGGCCTCGACCTCGGCCTGCGCATCGCAGGTAACACCGTGTCGAAGTCGCGCGGCGACGGCATCATCATGCGTGGCGCTCGGAACGCCTCGATCGACCACAACACCGTCAAGAACAGTTCCAACATGTGGCCCTGCCCCGGGTGCATGAAGGTCCGCGGCATGGGCGCGAACGCGGGCATTTGGCCGACGTGGAGCAGCGACTCGGTCATCGAGAAGAACAACGTCTACGGGACGCACGTCGGCCATGGCGACGGCGAGGGCATCGACCTCGACATCATGGCCGAGCGCATCACGGTCCAGTACAACTGGATCCACGACAACGACGGCGGCGGCGTGCTCTTCTGCGGCTCCAAGGCGTCAAGCGTGCGGTTCAACATCTTCGAGAACAACAAGAAGTCCGCGATCGCGTTCATCGGTTCCGTGCCGGCGAAGGACTCGAGCGTGTACAACAACACGTTCTACGCAGCCAAGTCCGCGAAGGCGGGCAACGTCAGGACCTTCAACGGCCTGCACGGCAGCGGCATCGCGTTCTTCAACAATTTGATCTACAACTACGGCAATGCGAACTGGACCTTCCCCGCCAAGGTCTCGTTCCGCTCGAACACCATCCTGGGCGTCCGCGGACGCGGCGAGCCGAAGGGGACCGGAACGAGCCGAACCGACCCGAAGCTGAAGCACCCGGGTGTCGGCGGGACGGCCTTCTCGACCCTCGGCGGCTATAAGCCGAAGAACGCGTCCAAGATGCCGAAGGGCGTCGCGGTCCCGTCGTCCGTGAAGGTCGACTTCTTCGGCAAGAAGGTCGACCCGAAGAGGCCGACGCGCGGCGCCGCCGGCTGACGCCGCCGGTCAACGGATCGAGTCCCTCATGACGCTCCGCCATGCCCTGATCGCCGCCACGTCGGTCGCCCTCATCGGCGCCGTGCTCATACCGACCGCGGCCGAGGCCGCACCGACGAAGTACTACGTCGACTGCTCCGCGAAGACGGCGGGCACCGGCAGCGTCGCGCATCCCTGGAACCGCCTCGCGCAGGTCAACGATCACGGCGACTTCTCGCCGGGCGACACGATCTCCCTCCGCAGAGGCACGACCTGCCACGGGCGGCTGCACCCCGCCGGCAGCGGCACCGCGGGAGCGCCGATCACCCTCGGCGCCTATGGGCCGAAGAAGGCGAAGCCGACCGTCGCGGGCGGCGGGACGCCGAACTACACGGGAGCCGTGCAGCTGCGGAACCAGCCGTACTGGACGATCCAGGACCTGCGGATCACGAACACGCGCGGCGGGCGCTCCACGCAGGTGTACCGGTCCGGGGTGTCGGTCTGGAACCAGGACGGCGGCGAGATCCGCGGCGTGGTCATCCAGCGGCTCGACGTCCAGGACGTCGCGAGCGCGCCCAACGAGAAGGCGGGCAGCTCCAGGGAATGGGGCGGGATCACCGTCTCCTCAGGCGGCGTGATCGGCGACTCCTTCCCCGGGCTCGTCATTCGCGACAACCGGGTCGACCGCGTCGGCAGGTCCGGCATCGCCGTCATGAACTGGGAGTTCCCGACCACCTTCAACCAGGGGGTTCGCGTCACCGGGAACCGAGTCAGCTGGGCGCGAGGGGACGGCATCGTCGTCTTCGGAGCCCAGCACTCTCGGATCGACCACAACGTGGTCGCGCACGCCGCGGACGAGTGGCCCTGCCCGCTCTGCGATCCGATCAATCCGCTAACTGCCAACGCGGGCATCTGGCCGGCGCGCAGCTCGCACATCCGGATCGACCACAACGAGGTCTACGGCACGCACTGGCTGGGCGGCGACGGCGAGGCCTTCGACAGCGACCAGGACACGCACGACATCGTGTTCGAGTACAACTACGCGCACGACAACACGGGCGGCGGAATCCTCTTCTGCGGCTCGCGGTCGGTGACCGTGCGGTTCAACATCTTCGAGAACAACGACAAGGGCGCGTTCAACTTCATCGGCAACGTCCCCGCCGATGTCACCTCGATCTACAACAACACGATCTACGCGAAAAAGAACCTCAAGCAGACGAAGGTGATCCGCGCGTTCAACGTGGACAAGGGCCCTGAGGGCGGAACCGTCTCGTTCAAGAACAACGTCTACTACAACTACTCGACCTATCACGGCGGGTGGTGGCAGTGGAACACGTCGAAGGTCACGACGGCCGCGAACACGATCATCGGCGTGCACGGTCAGGGCCGGCCGCACGACAAGCGGACGAGCCGCAAGGATCCGCACCTCAGGAAGCCGGGCAGCGGCGGCATCGGGGTCGGCACCTTGGACGGCTACCGGCTGAAGAAGGGGAAGAAGGCGCAGCACGGCGTCGCGATCCCCGCCGGCGTCACCCGGGACTTCTTCGGGAAGCGCATCGACCCGAAGCACCCGCCGCGCGGCGCGGTCGGCTAGGCGCGAGCGCAGAAGCGGCTGGTCGGTTCGCCGACCAGCCGCTCCCGCGTGGACTCAGCGGGTCCGCGAGCTCCTGGAGGTCGACCACGATCCCCACCCGGCCCAGTTCCCGGCACGGACCGATACGGAGTAGCTCGTGTGCCGCTTGAGGTTCGCCATGAGCTTCGCGCGCAGCCGGTCGTCGACCTGGACGACCTTCACGGTCTTCCCTCGCAGCACGACCCGGACCTGATACTTCGACACGGGAAGAGCACCCGACGCCCCAGCGCCCTTCCACCTGACGCGGATGCTCGTCGTCTTCGCCGATGAGGCCGGCTTCGTGACCTTGCTCGGCTTCTTCGTCGGGGAGACGTTCGGGCCGCTCGCTCGAGTCTTGACGGTGTCGAGCGAGGAGGTCGTGCCAGCGCCGTTCCCGTTCTTCGCTGCGACGCCGATGCGATAGGTCGTCGAGCGGCTCAAGCCGCTCAGCGTCGCGAGTCGAGCCGTCCTGCCGACCGAGACGCGCTTGACCGACTTGGAGCCCTTGTACGCGGTGACGACGTAGCCGGAGACCTTGTCCGCGGTCGCGCCCTTGGGGGCGCTCCAACGAACGGCGACCTTCGAGGGTCCGAGAGCGATCGCGTCAGGAGTGCCGACCCGCTTGGGTCGCGATCCCGCGGCCGGCGGGGTCGAGGTCCCGGGCGTCGGCGTCGCCGTTGCTGTCGGCGTCGGCGTCGGCGTCGGCACTTCCACGACGCCGGTCGAGGTGTCGGGGTATCCCTTGAACCGGACCAGGCCCGTCTGCCTCGCCCCGTTCACCTGCTGAAACTCACCGCCGTAGAGGAGGTAGCCGGCGCCCTGCGTCACGCTCCAGGCGGCCTGGTAAGCGCCGGTGTAGGTACCGACGAGGAAGGTCGGATAAAAGTCCACGAGGCTCGGCGCCGGCATGCCGAAGAAGTCCTGGTAGCTGCCGGGGCCCTGCTGGGTGTTGTGCTGCAGCGTCTGGGTCGCCGACTGGCTGAAGCCAATGGCGCGATGAGCGTCAGAGGTCATCTCGCCGAAGCTGCCGAGCGTCGAGCAGTTGTGCGAGTGGCTCGCGACGTAGACGGCGTCGTCGAAGGGCACGCTCGAGTACGTGTCGCCATGGCAGTCCTCGAGCCATTGGATGGATCCGTCCGTCCAACGCATGGCGACCATCCCCTCGAGATTCGCGTCCTGCCACGACGTCGAGGTGGCCTGCCCGGTCGCGTAGACGATGTTCCCGAGCGTGGAGAGGCTGTAGATCGCGGAGCTAGCGTCTCCCGTGTCGGTCCACGTCGGACCGTTCACCACGCCACCGTTGTGGATCACCTTGCCCGCCGCCCAGGGCAGCGAACGGCCAGCACCCGTGTCTACGGCCGCCATTCCGCGTCCCGGAGCGGTCTGGCCGTTGGTGCTCGTGAAGCTGCCGCCGATGACCGCCTTGCTGCTGTCCGGGGACACGACGATCGCTCGTACGACGCCCCCCGCGGGCTGGGGAGCCCACGGCAGGACGTTGCCATTGAGATCGAATGCGGCAGCGCGACTTCTCGTCGCACCGGACACGGAGGTGAAGCCACCACCGACGTAGACCCGAGAGCCCTTCGCGGCGACGGCGATCGCTGTAGTGTTCAGCACCGGCGCGAAGGAGGGGATGACGGCTCCGGTCGCGGGGTCGAGTGCGACGATCCGGCTGCGCGAGGCGCCGTTCACGCTGGTGAAGTCGCCGACTGCGTAGAGCCGGCTGCCGTCCGGAGAAGCGGCGAGCCCGAGGACCTGGCCGTTCACCACGGGCGCGAATCCGGGGATCAGCTCGCCGGTGTCCACGTCGTAGGCGAGCAGGTTCGAGCGGGGCGTCTTCGGCCAGCTCGGGCGTGCGCCCGCCACCTGGGTCTGTGCGAACGATCCGCCCGCGTAGACCGTGTGACCGATGACAGTCTGTGTCCAGACCACGCCATCCACTTGGACGGTCGGCAGCGCCTCGGAGGAGACGGGCGTCGGAGCCTTCGTGTCCGCCACAGCCCTCGGGGCGCTGAAGGCGGTCAGTGCACCGACCACGAGAACGCCGGCGAGCGGAAGCGCGAGCGCGCGGGAGAACAAGGGACGGGTGAACCCCATGGGGAGGACCTCGCTTGGGTGGAGCGGGACAGCGGCTCGGGTAAGTCGCGTTCGGGTGAGGTCACAGTAGCCGCAGACCTCGCTCGGGGGAAGGCGAGCCGTACCCCGACGGTCCGGACTTGTACCCCGTGCCGGCTCGCCCCCCTCCCGATTTGGGCTGATCGCCGGAGCAGAAGCAGGGCTTCACGACACGCGACCGCGCCTTCCGCGAAACTTCGACCTCAACCGTAGGTTGAAGGCATGGCCATGACGCTCCGCCTCAGCCCCGCCGAGGACGAGACGCTCGCCCGGCTGGCGCGTCAGTTCCGCATGAGCAAGAACCAGGCGGCCGCTCAAGCGATCGAGCTCGTCGCTCCCAAGCGGAACCACACCGAGTTCGTCGAGCGCACGACGAAGCGCCTGCTCGCGCAGCACAGCGGCCTCCTCGAGCGCCTCGCCGAGGCCTGATCCCGCTAGCCGGGGACGATCTCGTGGCCGACGGCAGCCGCGAGTCCGATGATCTCGACCACCGACTCGGTGGGCACGACGGCGACCGGCCAGGCGTCGTCCTCCTCCACGAGCCGCACGACGCGCAGGTCCTCCGCCGCGAGGATCCGGTCGGCAGCGGTGGTGGCGGCTGCCAGGTCGTCGGTGTCGGTCACCTCGTCGAGGTCGGGCTGCGCGTCGAACACCCGCGGTAGCTGCGCGAGGGCGTCGGACAGCTCCATCCCGGTGTCGTCGGCCCGCAGGTAGGCGAGCGCGCCCGCCTCGTCGAGCCCGTCGAGCAGCGCCTCCCAGGGGTCCTCCCCCGCCTCGAGCGCGTCCTCGACGGCCTCCCGGACCGCCTCGTCGTCGTCGAGCAGCGCGCACAGCCGCTGCCACTCCCCCGCCGCGTCCATGCCCCGATCCTGCCCGAGCCCGCCGGTCGCTAACCTGGTGGCTCGCGCTCCTCGGGGCGCGCTCCTGTCCCCCGCCGGTCCGTCTGGAGTCGTGTGTCCGATCCGTACGCGTCCCGCGTCGCGCAGACGGAGTACCTGTCGATCGACGACGTCGTGCAGATCGTCGAGATGTTCAGCGAGGCGCCGCTGCGGGAGGCGGTCCGCGACCTCGGGCTGCTCATCGGGGCGGTCGACCGCCCGGCGCTCAAGTACCGCGGGATGGACGTCTACACGCCGCTCGCGATGAAGGCGGCCGCGTTCATGGAGAGCCTCGCGCGCAGCAACGCGCTCTTCGACGGCAACAAGCGCCTCGCCTGGCTGGCCACGAACGTCTTCCTCGAGCTGAACGGCAAGACCGTGCAGTTCAGCGAGAACGAGATCTTCTCCCTGCTCCGCGAGGTGCAGCAGGGCTACCTCGCGACGAACGAGCTGGCTCATCGGCTCCACACGCGGATGGCGCAAGCGCAGTCCTGACGGCGAGTCAGCGCCCGATCCGCCGCCGGAGCGACCCCAGCAGGCCCTGCGGGGGCGGCGGCGCCGAGCCCCCCTTCGGGACGATCGTGACGACGCCCTTCGCCACCTGGACCGGGCGCTTGCCGAAGAACGGGCGGTCGCCGATCCGGTAGGCGAGCTCGTAGGCGCCGTTCGGAACCCGCTCGCGCGTGCCGACCTCGAGCCGGGCGCCCGAGGCGTCGGTGATGAGGACGCCGGGCAGCTCGACGACCGCGCCGCCCTCGGCGGCGGTCAGCCGTACGGCCGCGGTGAGGGACGCCTCGCCGGTCACCGCGACGCGCGGCAGCGGCAGGGTCAGGCCCGCAGTGGTACCCGCGATGCGACCGGCCGGGGCGCCGCCGTCCGCGAGGACGTTGCGCAGGCCGCTCGAGAGGTCGAGCGCGAGGGCGCCCTTCTTCGATTTGTAGGCGACTCCGGGCCTCCCCCGCACCACCGCGGGCACGGCCGGGCCCTCGTAGCGGACCGAGCGTGCCCAGTAGTCGGCGGCGTCCCACTCGACGCCGGCGACGAGGTCGTGCACGCGGTCTGCGAGCGGTCGGCCGGCGGCCGCGAGCGCGGGGTCGAGCACGGCGGTGCCGTGCAGCACGGGAACGGGTCGGCCGTCGTCCTGCGCTTCCCACGCCGCGCGGTGCTCACCCGGCAGCAGCCAGGTGACGGCCTCGTCGCGGTCGCGGACCCCGATCCCGACGCGCAGGTCGTCGATCGTGTCCGTCACGTCGACGACGCCCTCGGGCAGCACGGCGCGGAGCTCGACAGGCAGCGCGCGGAGCACGCGCTCCCCCACCCGCTCGAACGCCGCCGGCGCGCCGTCCCGCGTGACCCAGTCGACGCGCACGTCGAGGTGCAGGGCGCCGTCCCGCCACTGCGCGCCGGTCGCGGTGACGACGGGCGCGGTGTCTGCGTCGACCTCGGCGAGCGCGCGCAGCAGGTCCGCGCGTCCGGTCCGCAGCAGCACGGCGCGCGCCCGGTCGAAGCCGGCGAGCGCGGCGTCGTGCGCCTCCGAGAAGAAGCGCTGCTGGGCCGCGGTCGCGCGATCGATCGCTGCGGCGACCGCCTCCGGATCCGCCTCGGGGTCGCGGAGGTGCTTGCCGAGGCGACCGAGCACGCGGCCCTGGTACTGGTGCAGCAGGGCGCTCCGGAGCGCCTCCGGGTCGGCCGCGAGCGTCTCCGTGATGAACGCGAGCAGGTCGTCGAGGCGGTCCCAGTACTCGGTGGTGAGCGGGCCGTAGCTCTTCGAGTTGTTCGTCCGGCTCGCGTGCCAGCGGTAGACGGGGGTGTCGGCGAGCACGGCGACACGCTCCGCGTGCCGCCAGGCGGCGACGTTGACGTAGACGTCCTCCCAGAGCCGCCGACGTCCCTCCGGGAACGCGATGCCGTGCTCGGCGAGGAAGGCGCGCCGGTAGAGCTTGTGCGGCACCATCGGCAGCAGCTGCGCGATCCCGCCGTCGCGCGTGATGTCGGCGACGTTCCCGCGCTGAAGGGTCTGGATGTTCCACCAGGGGTCGGTGGTCTTCGACTCCTTCGGGCTGACGACGTCGGCGCGCGTCTCGGCCGCGTAGTCGACCAGCCGCCGGAGGGCGTCCGGGTAGAGCGAGTCGTCGTGGTCCATGAAGAGCACGTGCTCGCCGGTCGCGAGCGCCGTGCCGACGTTGCGGGGGCGGCTCGGCCAGCCCGAGTTCTCGATCCGCTCGATCCGCCAGTTCGGCCGGGTCGCGGCGACGGCGCGGAGGCGGTCGGCGGTGTCGTCGGGCGAGCCGTCGTCGACGACGATCACCTCGAACACGTCCTGCGGCAGCGTCTGCGCGTCGAGGGAGGCGACGACGCGGTCGAAGCCCTCGCCGGGCGCGTACGCGGCGATGACGACCGAGACCTTCGGGCCGCCCATGGTCAGCGACCGAGCCGGCGTCGGAGGTACCGGTAGCCGCGGCCGCCCTGGAAGCGCAGCCAGGCCAGCGTCGCGCGGCGCGGGCGGAGGTGCGTGTCGTGGAGCACGAGCGCGCCGCCGCGGGTGACGCGGGCGGACCAGCGGGTGATCCGGTCGACGCCGTCGGGCGGGAGGAACGCGAGGCGGTAGCGGCCGGGCGAGACCTCGCCGCCGGCCTCGAGCCGCGCCCCGGCGCCGTCGGCGACGAGCACGCCGGCCACGACGGTGGAGGGCCCCTCCTTCGGCGCGAAGCGCACGCCGACGGGGATGCGGGCGTCCTGCCACGCCTGCACGCGCGGCAGCGGCAGGACGAAGCCACGGACGCCGCCGGGCACGCGGCCGCCGCGGACGCCGCCCTCGGCGATCACGGAGCGCGCCTTCCCGTTCAGGTCGATCGCGAGCGTGCCGACCTTGTTCGTGTACGCCGTGGCGACGACGCCCCCGGGCAGGGCCGGCATCGGCTTCACCCGGACGCGGATGCCCTGACTGCGCGCGGTGTCCGACCAGTGCACGATGCCGGACAGCTCCCACACCCCGGGCGTCAGCGGGCGGCCGCCGGCCGTGGTCGCGGGGTCGAGGCGGAGGCGTCCACGGGAGACGGGCGTGACCACGCCGGGCTCCACCTGCTCCCAGGTCGTCACCGCGCCCTCGACCCGGGCGTCCCAGGTGAGGTGGTCGGCGCGCGAGTGCGCGCCGACGCGCAGGATGAAGGTGTCGAGCGTGTCCGTGACGTCGTACGCGTCCTCCGGCAGCGCGGCGGCGATGTGCTCGGGGAGGTCGCGGTAGAGCCGGCCGTCGCGCTGCAGGACCCGCAGCGGCTTCCCGTTCGCCTGCACCCAACGGGCGACGACATCGGCCTCGAGCACGCCCTCGTTCCAGCGGACGCCGGAGGCGGTGAAGCGGCCCGCGACGGTCTGGTCGAGCCGCCAGAGCTCGCCGAGCAGGTCGATGCGCCCGATCCGCGTGAGCTCCGAGTGCGGGCGCGCGATGACGCCGAGCAGCGGCTCGAGCTCCCGCGGCACGTAGCGCTCCTGCACCTTCTGGGCCCGCGGCAGGGTGCGCAGCGTCCGCTCCTCGGGAGCCGTGCCGGCGAGCTTCGCGAACCGCTTGAGCGCGCGGCCCCGCCACTGGTGGAGGAACTCGTCCTGCCGCGCCCGGGCGAACGCCTCACCGTCGAGCGTGCGGTCGATGAAGTCGTAGAGCACGTCGAGGCGGTTCCAGAACTCCATGCCGCCGGGCCCGTAGGTGCTCGAGTTGTTCGCCTCGGTGAGGTGCCAGAGGTAGACGGGGGTGTCCGCGAGCAGGGACACGACCCGCGCGTGCCGCCACGCCTCGACGTTGAAGAAGATGTCCTCCCACAGCTGCCGCTTCCCCTCCGGGAACCGGATGCCGTGCTCCTCGAGGAACGCCTTCCGGTACAGCTTGTGCGGGATCATCGGCATCAGCTGGTGGATGTCGCCGGACGGGATCGCGTTCGCGACGTTGCCGTGCCGGAAGGGCATGGTGCCCCACCAGACGCTGCGGGTCTGCGACTCCTTCGCGCTCACGACGTCCGCGTGCGTCTCGGCCGCGTACTCGACGAGGCGGCGCAGCGCGTCCGGGTAGAGCGAGTCGTCGTGGTCCATGTAGAGGACGTAGGGGGCGCGGGCGAGGGCGGTGCCGACGTTCCGCGGTCGGCTCGGCCAGCCCGAGTTCTCGATCGTCTCCACCCGCATGTTCGGATGCGTCGCGGCGACGCGACGGAGGCGCTCGACGGTGTCGTCCGGGGAGCCGTCGTCGACGACGATGAGCTCGAACTCGTCCTGCGGCAGCGTCTGCGCGTCGAGGGAGTCGATGACCCGGTCGAAGCCGTCGCCCGGCCGGTAGGCCGCGACGATCACGGACACGCGTGGCTCCACGACACCTCCCGTCCCGTCCTGTCCCGCCCGAGTGACACGACAGGCTATCGAGCCCGCCCTCGACGCCGGGCCCGCGAGCGGGGTGACGGACCGTCGACCGCGCGTCGGCCGAGCGGTGAACAGCCCGTGGCGGGCGCGTCCTCCGCCCGCGTCGCGGTCGTCCGGCGGCGAGCCGCTCCCTAGCGTGCGGGAACGGATCCCGTCGAACGGAGCGACCCGTGCCCGCCCTGCGCCGCCCTGCCTCCCACGCCCGGAAGGGGCGTCGCCGTCGTCCGCTCCGCACCGCGGGCCTCGTCGCGCTCGGCGTCGGCGTGCTCGCCGCCGTGCTGCTCACGCTGTACGTCGGGAACCGCGCGCTGGTGGCGAAGGACGCCCTCGAGCAGGCGCAGGGGCGGCTGACGGCCTTCCGCGCCGCGCTCGGGCAGCCCGGGGCCCCGAGCACCGCACGGCTCGCCGCACAGCTCCGCGCCGACACGGGGAAGGCCGCGAAGCAGGTCGACGACCCGGTCTGGAGCGCGTTCGAGGGGCTGCCCTGGGCGGGACCGAACCTCGTGGCGTTCCGGGAGACGACGGAGCTGACGGACCGGCTGGTCCGGGACGGCGTGAGCCCCGTCGCGGAGGCGGCGGACGGGCTCGGCGTCGACAGCCTGAAGCCGAGGGGCGGCCGCATCGACATCGCGCCGCTGCAGCGACTGACCCCGGCGGTCGCCCGGCTCGACGACGCGCTCCGCACGGCGGACGGCAGCGCTGCGCGGATCGACACCGCGCAGGTGCTGCCACAGCTCGCGCAGCCCATCGGCGCGCTCCGGAGCACGATCCGCGAGGCGCTGCCCGTCACGACCGAGCTGCGGAAGGTGCTGCCGGTCCTGTACCCGGCGCTCGGCGGCGAGGGGCAGCGGCACTACCTCCTGATCTTCCAGAACAACGCCGAGGAGCGCGCCTCCGGCGGCAACCCCGCCTCGATGGCGATGCTGCTCGTCGACCACGGGCGGATCTCGCTCGGCCGGCAGGCGGACAGCGGCGACTTCCCGCACCCGTATCGCGTGCCGCCGAAGACGTGGGAGGGCGACTGGGCGCGGATCTTCGGGCCGCACACCTCCACCTACCTGACGAACATCACCTTCACGCCCGACTTCCCCGAGGTGGCGCTGATGGCGCGATCGATGTGGCGGGACGTCTACGGCGGGAAGGTCGACGGCGTGATCTCTTTCGACCCGGTCGCGCTCTCCTACCTCCTCCGCGCGACGGGGCCCGTGCGGCTCGAGACCGGCGAGGAGCTGACCGCGGACAACGCGGTCCAGTACCTCCTGTCCGGCGTCTACGCGAGGTACACCGATCCGCGCATGCAGGACGCGGTGTTCGCCTCCGCGGCGCAGTCGATCTTCACCGCCGTCACCTCGGGGCAGGGCGACCCGAAGGCGTACCTCGACCAGCTGAAGCCGATGCTCGACGAGCAGCGCCTCAAGGCGTGGAGCGTCCGCGGCGACGAGCAGGATCTGCTGCTCACCTCGCAGGCCGGGAACATGCTGCCCGCGGACGACGCCGCTGCGACGACGTTCGGCGTCTACAACAACGACGACGCGACCTCGAAGATGAGCTACTACATGGACGCGACCGTCGCCGTGACGGCCAGGACCTGCACGGTGCCGATGTACTCGGTCACGACCCGCGTGACGAACACGCTGCAGCCCTCGCAGGTCGCCGGGCTGACGCAGTACGTGCTCGCGAACCAGAGCGGGCTGCGGCCCGGCGACGACCGCCAGCGCGTCCTGCTCTACGGCCCCGTCGGCGCGAGGCTCGACCGCGTCGAGATCGACGGGAGGCGCGTCGTGTTCGGCACCAACGAGAACTGGCGCCTGAACACGGTGCCCGGCGCGACGGGCATGACCGAGCACCGGCCCGCGGTCCGCGGCCGCCTCGGGGGTCGGCCGGTCGCGTCCGTCAACATCACGATGGGCGCGGGCGAGCACGTCGACGTGCGCGCCGTGTTCTCCGGCGGCGACGGCGACCCGGCGCGGCTCGCGGTGAGCCACACGCCCAAGGTGCGGCCCGTGCCGGTCACGACGCGCACGGAGGCGTGCGGCTGAACCGCCGGCGCCCGCGCGGATCCTCCCGGTGTCCGGTCGCCGTTCACGCGGGCGTCACCGGCTCCGGGCAGGGGTCCCGCGGTTAGGCTTCGCGCCATGGCTACGCAGGGGCAGCGCTTGAGGACGGTCGCGGTGATCCTGGCGGGCGGCGTCGGGGTGCGGGCGGGGCTCGGGATGCCGAAGCAGCTCGCGCGGATCGCCGGCAAGCCGATCATCGAGCACACGATCGCGGCGGTGGACGCGGCCGACTGCATCGACGAGATCTTCGTGATGATGGAGCCGAACCACATGGGCGCCGTCGAGGAGCTCATCGCCTCGGGCCGCTACCCGAAGCTCACGGGCGTGCATCCGGGCGGCGAGACCCGCAACGACACGACCCGGCTCGCGCTCGAGCAGCTCGGCGAGGAGGAGTGCAAGGTCCTCTTCCACGACGCCGTGCGTCCCTTCGTCGACGAGCGGATCCTGCAGGACTGCGTCGAGGCGCTGGACCACTACGGCGCCGTCGACGTCGCGATCCCGTCCGCGGACACGATCATCCAGATCAACACCGAGACGAACGTGCTCGTCGACGTGCCGCCGCGCGCCCTCCTCCGCCGCGGGCAGACGCCGCAGGCGTTCCTGAGCTCCGCGATCCGGCGCGCGTACGAGCGCGCGGGCCGCGACAAGAACTTCGTCGCCACCGACGACTGCACCGTCGTGCTGAAGTACACGCCGGACGTGCCGATCGCGGTCGTCGCGGGCTCCGACGAGAACATGAAGATCACCGAGTCGATCGACGTGTTCATCGCGGACAAGCTGTTCCAGCTGAAGACCGCCGAGGCGGAGGGGCTCTCCTCCGCCGAGCGGGAGGCGGCGCTGTCCGGCAAGACGGTCGTCGTGTTCGGCGGCAGCGAGGGCATCGGGCACGCGATCGCGGACGCGGCGCAGCGGTTCGGCGCCTCCGTCTTCTCCTACTCCCGCTCCTCGACCGGCACCGACATCCGCAAGCGCAAGCGCGTGCGGGCGGCGCTCGAGGAGGCGAAGCGGCAGAGCGGGCGCATCGACTACGTCGTGAACTCCGCCGGCATCCTCGAGATGGGCGGCCTGGAGACCTTCAGCCACGAGGCGGTGAAGAAGACGATCCAGGTCAACCTGCTCGGGCCGATCATCATCGCCCAGGAGGCGCTCCCCTACCTCAAGGAGACGAAGGGGCAGCTGCTCTACTTCACCTCCTCCTCCTACACGCGGGGCCGCGCGAACTACGGCATGTACTCCGCGACGAAGGCGGCGACGGTGAACCTGACGCAGTCGCTGTCCGAGGAGTGGGTCGAGGTCGGCGTCCGCGTGAACTGCATCAACCCGGAGCGCACGAGCACGCCGATGCGCACCAAGGCGTTCGGCGAGGAGCCCGAGGGCACGCTGCTGGCCGCCGAGACCGTCGCGATGGCGTCCCTCGACACCCTCCTCTCCCCCGTCACCGGGCAGATCGTCGACGTGCGCCGCCGGGACAAGTCCGCCCAGCCGGCCTGACCTCCTGGACGCTCGTGCGGCGCCGAGCGGCTGATGCGACGCCGCGCGCGGTCGCCCCAGCCGCTGGCGGTCGCACCGCCCGGGCCGGGGACGGTCAGCGGGTCGACGCGGACCACTGCGTGTCGAGCCATGCCTCCCGCGTCCGCAGCACCCCGATCATGCGGTTCACGTTCGCATCGTGCGTGGCATAGCCCCACACCTGCTCGTCCTGGGCGGCCGCGGTCGCGGTCGCCGTGCGCTGCGCCGAGATCCGGCTCCACACGCCGTCGAACTCGGGTTTCAGGACGCGCCAGCGATCCCGCACCCGCTGCTCGAAGGCGGGGTCCTTCACGAACTCGGACCACCAGGGCAAGTTCTTGACGTACCACTGCTCCGCCTTGCCCTTGGTGATCCCCGCGTCCATCGTCGAGAGGTCGAAGTCCCAGAGGGGCCCCATGGTGAGCTTCCCGCCCCGGGGCTTGTAGAAGTAGGCGCTGGAGAAGAAGGCGTCCGCGTTCTCGACAAGCTCCTCCACGATGTACCAGTCGACGAAGGAGTCGACGTCGATGTACTTCGCGTAGCCGGTGTCGGGGTCGCCGCGGTGGTCCGAGTAGAGAGCGGCCTCGAAGTCGTCGACGTAGTCCCGGATGTAGGCGAGCTGCGCGGCGGTCGGTGTCTCCGGGTCCTTCATCGTGATCGGCTGACCGGTCGTCGCCGTGTCGAACCCGACCTCCGTGGCGAGGTCGCGGTTGCCGTCCCGCTCCAGGAGGTAGCCGCCCGTGATCTTCGTGCTGCTGGTGTCCTTGCTGCTGAGCGAGTCGATGGCGACCCGGTCGTCGTCGATGCGCACCTGCTCGGTCAGCTGGTAGAGCCCCTCGTACCGCCCGTTCAGCACGACCTCGACGAAGCGCGAGTCCGGCGTCCAGGCCAGTCCGGTCCGCCCGCCGAGGAACAGCGCGACGTCGTTGCGGAGGTGGCTGCGGTCCTTGTAGTTCGCGAGCAGGACCCAGTGCTTGTTCGCCGGCATCCCGAGCAGCGAGGCCTTCGCGTCGAGCTTGATCTTGTACGGCTTCTTCGGCAGCGGCCAGGTGCTGTTGCCGTGCCCCTTGACCTGAGCACTGCCGACGAACGGCGTGCCGGCGTTCGACGCGATCGACACCGTGGAGGCCACGTAGTCGTCCGTGTTCACGATCGGGGCGTCGCCCGTCGTCGCGATATTCACGAGCGGCAGGGTGAGGACGGGGAGGTACGCCGTCACGGCGCTCGACCACGCTCCGGTTCCCGCGGCGGTCCGGGCGCCCACCTGCACGCGGTACGAGGTGCCGCCGGGCAGGCCGGCGAGCTCGGCTCGCCCGGCCGCACCGGAGCGCCGCACCGTGGACCAGGCGGTCGCGCTGGCCGCGCGGTAGCGGACGTCGTAGCCCTGGACCGTCCCTGCCGGCGGCATCCAGGTCGCGACGAGCCTCGAGGCGCCGGGATCGAGGCGGAGCGTGACGCCCGTGGGTGCCGCCGCCCTCGGAGCGGGGATCGTCTCGGCAGCCGCGGACCAGGCGCCGGACCGGGGCGCGACGACCCGGACGACGACCGAGACGGCACGGCCGTTCCGCAGCCCGCGCACGACGGCGGAGCGGTTCCTCGTCCGGACCGCGCGATGCCACGTGGACGCACCGGCCAGTCGATAGCGGACCTCGTAGGTCTTGACGGCGCCCGTCGCGGGCTTCGACCACCGGACGGCGAGGGAGCGGTCGCCCGAGACGGCGCTGAGACTGCGCGGAGCGCTCGCGGGGACGCGGCCCGGGACGACGCTGCGGCCGGCGGAGAACCGACCGATGCCGGCCGAGGTCAGCGTCGCGACGGCGACGCGGTACCGGGCGCCCGCTCGGAGCGCCGACACCGTGGTGCGCGTGCCGGACACGCGCATCGAGGACCAGTGGTCCGCTCCGGCGCGGTGCCATCGCACGAGGTAGCCGGCGGCTCCCGGGGCCGCCTTCCACCGGGCGACGACACCGCCGCGCACGCCGGTCGCCGTGAAGGCGGCCGGCGCTGCCACCGAGGACAGAGCGGCGGACGGTGCCGTGATCGCGCTCCAGGCGCCCGTCCCCCTCGAGTTGACCGCGCGGACCTGCACCTGGGCGACGGCGCCCGCGAGGCCGACCGAGCGGGCACTCATCCGCTTCGTACGATGCCACGCGCCGGAGGCAGCCCGACGGAAGCGGACGTCGTAGCCGTTGACGGCACGTCCTCCGGTGTCCGCCGGACGCGACCAGGAGACGTCCGTGTCGCGAGCGGAGTGACGGACCACTCGGATCCCGGCGACGGCGCCGGGCGCCGACCCGGGCGCCGCGGACACCGTCTCGGACCAGGCGCCCGATGCCGTCGCCGTCTCCGCCCGGACCTGCACGTCGAGCGTGGTGCCGTTCGCGAGCGGCGCCATCCGCAACGGGCTGCGGACGGCCGTGCGGGCGGCGGACCAGGCGGTCGCGCCGTGCACACGCGACCGGACGCTGTAGGAGGTGATCGCTGATGTCGCGATCCCCTTCGGCGCGGACCAGGTCAGGTCCAGCGCACCCGGCTCGATCTGCGCACGGAGCCGCGTCGGCGCGGTCGGCGCGGTCTGCGTCGACGCGGTCGCCGGCTGCGCCGTGAGGCCACCGCCGAGCAGCGCGACGGCGGTCAGGACGCCGGTGAGCAGGGCCGAACGGTGTCGTGCGCGCAAGGGTCCTCCATGGATCGCTCGCCATCAACGACGCATCGGGGATGCCCCCACTGCGCCGGACGAAATGGTCCGGTTCCCAGTCCTCCACGTCGGCTCGGCACGCCGCGCACGCGCAGAACGACGTGACGATCGCGCGCCCGTCCGCCACTCGCGATCACCCCGGGAAGCACGGGCGCGGAGCCCGTTTCTCAACGCTTCCTTGCGAAGAGACGCCTACCGTCGCAGGTCATGCACCTCCGCACCGTCGTCGTCATCCCGACCTACGACGAGCGCGAGAACGTCGAGCGGGCGGTCGGCTCGGTGCTCGCGGCGCTGCCGGAGGCCGAGGTGCTCGTGGTCGACGACGCGAGCCCGGACGGCACCGGCGAGATCGCCGACCGGCTCAGCGCGGAGGACGCCCGCGTGCACGTGCTGCACCGGACGGAGAAGAACGGCCTCGGCGGCGCCTATCTGGCCGGCTTCGGCTGGGCCCGGGAGCACGACTTCGAGCTCGTCGGGGAGTTCGACGCGGACGGGTCGCACCCCGCCTCCGCGCTGCCCGCCATGCGCGCCGCGCTCGAGGAGGATCCCTCCGTCGCCCTCGCGATCGGGTCCCGCTGGGTGCGCGGCGGCCGCGTCGTCGACTGGCCCCGGCGCCGGGAGGCGCTGAGCCGGAGCGCGAACCGCTACGCGCGCCTCGCGCTCGGGCTCGGCGTGCACGATGCGACCGCGGGCTTCCGCCTCTACCGCGTCGCGGTCCTCGACCGGCTCGACCTGGGCTCGGTCCGATCGCGCGGCTACACCTTCCAGATCGACCTCACCGTGCGCGTGCTCGCCGCCGGCGGCCGCATCGTCGAGGTGCCGATCGTCTTCCGCGACCGCGAGCACGGCGTCTCGAAGATGAGCGGCTCGATCGTCGTCGAGGCGATGACGATGGTGACCGCATGGGGCCTGGCCCGGCTGCTCGGACGCCCCGGTCGCCGACTGGCCGCGCGCGCCGGCGTCCCCGTCCCGAGGGTCGTGACAGGTGCGCGGAGGTCGAGCGGCTCATGAGCACCGCCGTTCCCGTGCGGCGCACCTCGAAGCGGAGCCGCGCCCTGGCGCTCGCCGCGCTCGTCCTCGCGGTCGGCGGGGTCGCGTTCGCGGCGCGGCTGTCCATCATGGTGCGAGGCGGCGGGATCAGCGGGCTCGGCGCGTACGACGACGGCGTCTACTACGCGGCGGCGGACGCGCTCGTGCACGGCCGGCTGCCCTACCGCGACTTCCTCTTCCTCCAGCCGCCGCTGATCGCGGTCGTGACCGCGCCGTTCGCGTGGCTCGGGACGCTCGTCGGCGATCCGACCGGGTTCAAGATCGCCCGGCTCGCATACATGCTCCTCGGCGCGTGCAACGCGGTGCTCGTCGCCGGTGTCCTCCGCCGCTGGGGCTGGACCGCCGCCCTCGTCGGCGGCTTCGGCTACGCGGTCTTCCACCCCGCGATCTACTCCGAGCGGTCGGTTCTGCTCGAGCCGCTCGGCACCTGCGCGGTGCTCGTCGCGACCCTCCTGCTCGAGCACGCGGAGCGGCACCCGCGCCTCGCGCTCCTGGCAGGCGTCGCCGCCGGGCTCGGCGTCGGCGCCAAGATCTGGTACCTCGTCCCCGCGCTCGTCCTGATCCTGATGGCGCACCGGCGGCGCCTGCGCTACCTGCTCGGGCTCGCCCTGGGTGGCTGCGCGATCTTCCTCCCCTTCTTCCTTCCCGCTCCCGCGCGCATGTGGCAGCAGGTGGTGCTGAACCAGCTCGGCCGGGGCGGCGCGCCGGGCACGCCCGGCGCCCGAAGGCGCGTGTTCGACCTGCTCGGTGCCGAGCGCACCGCCGGCATCCCGACGACCGCGTTCGCGATCGGTCTCGGCGTGGTCGCCCTCGTCGCGGTGGTCGTCGTGCTGCGGACCCGCGGCGCCCGGACCTTCGCGGTGCTGCTCGTCGCTACCAGCGCCGTGCTGCTCGCCGCGCCCTCCTGGTTCTCCCACTACGAGGCGCTCACGGCGCCGCCGCTCGCGCTGTGCATCGGCGTGGCGACCGGCCGGCTGGCGGCGCTCGTCCCCGGCCCGGTCGCGAAGACGGCCCTGGTCGTCGTGGTCGTCGCCTGCGTGCTCGGCACCAACCTCAAGAACGACCTGACGCCGTACGGGCGGCGGATCCCGCCCGGGCTCGACCGCGCGGCCGCGGTCGTGCCGGGCTGCATCACCGGGGACGACCCCGGCACGCTCATCTCGATGGACGTGCTCAGCCGGAACCTGCGCGACCCGTCGTGCACGGTGTGGCCTGACGTCACCGGCTGGACCTACGACCCGCGCGACTTCGCCCGAGCGCCCGACGGCGAGGTCCTGGACCGGAAGCTGAACACGCGGTGGCAGCGCGACCTCGTCGCATTCATGACCTCGGGGGACGCCGCCATCCGGACCCGCGGCGCCACGGGCTGGAGCGAGGACTCGAAGCGCGTGATCGACTCCGGACGCGTGCTGTTCCGGCTCGGGCGCTACGTGGTGCACGAGACGCGGCGCTGACGCAGGCGCAGGGTGGTCTCGAGGCTCGCTGCGCTCGCACCTCGACCAGCGGTATGGCGGAGGCGGAGGTTCGCGAAGCGCCGCGGCGCGGCTACGCCGTGGGGCGGGCGAAGGCGCGGCGGCGGCGCTGCACCGCGATGCCGGCGTCGACCGCGGCGCGGAAGCGCCCGGCGACGTCGCCCGAGGAGTCGATGCGGCGACCGAGCGCGAGCCGCGCCTCCGCGTGCGCATCCACGCCGAGGGCGTCGTCGAGCGCGGCGAACACGTCGTGCGGATAGTCGTGCAGCACGGAGCCGGCGGCGACCGTCGGGTACGAGCCGGTGCCGACGTCCTTCACCGCGGGGACGGCGTAGGGCACGTCGGCGCGGATCGTCTCGACGAGCGCCGGCGCGACGTCCACGACGGCGAACGCGGCGATCGACAGCGCCTCGGGCAGGCGGTCCGCGGCCCACACCGCGTGATCGCCTCCCGCGGCCGCGATCCGCGCCCGGAGCCGCTCCACGGCGACGGCAGCAGCGGGCAGGCGGGAACCCGTCGGCGCAGCCGGCACGACGAGGACGCGCACGTCCTGCCGGGCCAGCAGCGCCTCCACGATCTCGGCGCCGTGCGGCAGCAGCGAGCTGAGGTCCGTCGCGTCGGCCACGTTCTCCCAGGTCGGCGCGTAGACGACCGTCGGACGGGCAGCACCCGGCCGGATCGGCGGCGCGGGCGGGCGGACCGCACCGATCTCCTTCACCTTCGAGGCGGGCACGCCGCTCACCGGGTACGCGTAGCGCTCCCGCCCGAGCGGACCCGCGACCCAGACCTCGTCGTACATGCGCGCGAGCGGGCTCGACGACTCCGGCTCGTCGGAGTCGCCGTGGCCGATCAGCACGTCGTAGATGCCCGGTACGCGGAGCAGGTGGTTGTTGATGTTGGTCGAGTTCGTCGGGTACAGCGCGAGGTCGACGGACGCGACCATGTACAGCTCGACGTCCTGGCTGCGCGGCGCCCACACCACGGGGATCCCGCAGCCGGCGAGCGCATCGAGGTGGGTGTTCTCGCGGACCACGATCAGGCACGGCCGCTCGAGCGCGAGCAGCGTCGGCACCCACAGCAGCACCTGCTCGACCGTGCCGCGGCGGCCCGCGTGATGGAGCACGACCTCGGGCGCGTGCGCCTCGATGGCCGCGCGCACCGCCTCCCGCACCTCCGCGTCGGGACGGTTCAGCACGACGTACTGCACGAAGCGCACGACGAGGAAGACGACCACCGCGGCGATCGACACCCACTGCGCGGCGATCGCCGCGCCGAAGCGGTCCGTGACCGACCCGAGCGCGTACCCGAGCGGGATGAGCAGCCCGAGCAGCGTGAACGGCAGGTCGAGCACCGGCACGGGCGAGGTCGGCTGCGGCACGGGCAGCCCGGGCACGTCGAGGTTCCGCCAGCTGGCGGGACCGCCGGCTCGTCGCCACTGCAGCCGCCGCGCGAAGACGCCGGCGGCGTCGCGGCCCGCGGCGAGCAGCAGCACCGCCACGATCGCGAGCGCGACGATGCGGCCGCCGTCCGGCAGCAGGCGCGCGGCGAGCAGCGCGGTGAGGACGTCGAGGGACAGCACGCGGAACCGGACGCCGAGGCCGGTGGTCAGCGCCTCCGGCAGCAGGTAGGGCGCCCGGCGGGAGAGGACGAGCTCCAGCGTCACCGCGGCCGCTGCCGCGAGGAAGAACAGGATCGGCAGCGGGACGACGGCCGAGACGAGCAGCAGGAGGTAGGCCAACCCCAAGGCGCCCGTGACCGCGAGTCGGCGGGTGCGGCTCATCGGCGGCCCGCCTGCGTCAGGCGCGCGTCGGCGCGCGCGATGAAGCCGTCGATCTCGGCGAGGAACACGACCATGGGGTCGCCCTCCGGCCCGAGGAGGTGCTCGGCGAGCTGCTCGCGCTGCCCGCGCCGCGGGTCTGCGCCGGCGGCGTCGGCGAGCGCGGTCGGCAGCGCGGCGAGGTCGCTGCCGAGCAGCTCCGCGGCCGAGGAGGACGGGAACATCGCCCGGAACTCCGCGTCGGGCACGTCGCGGCGGTTGCTCACGGCGTAGGGCTTGCGGGACGCGAGGAAGTCGGTGATCACGCTCGAGATGTCGCTGATGAGCAGGTCCGCGCGGTTGAACGCCTCGTAGAGCGAGTTCGGGCTCGGCGCGACGACCTCGCTGCCGCCGCCCGCCTTCCGCACGAGGTCGTCGATCGCCTCGCGCGCACGGCCGGCCTCCGGCAGCCGGTGCCCGGTGAGCGGGTGCGGCTTGAAGAGCACGTCGGCCCCGGCGTCGAGGCAGCCCTGCACGATCCGCTCCCCCATCGTGGCGACCGAGGAGTAGTCGGCCTCGTCGAAGAAGCCCTCCCAGGTCGGGGCGTAGAGCACGGTGAGCCGGTGCCCGTCCCCGTCGCTCTCGGGCGCGGCGCGGCGGATGTCGGCGAGCTGCGGGCGACCCACAGCGCGGAGCACGTTCAGGTCGATCCCCTCGTCCACCGCGGCGTACCGGTCGATCGCCGCGCGGCCCGCGACCCAGATCTCGTCGTACATGCGGTTGAGCGGGCTGAAGCTGCCGACCTTGTCGCTGTCGCCGTGGCCGATGAAGCAGTGCATCGGGCCCGGGATGCGGATCATCTCGTCGTTCCGCACGACGTTCGTCGGGTAGAGCACGATCCGGACGGAGGGCGGGGTGACCGCGATGAGGTCGCCGACGGTCGGCGCGACCACGGTCGGCTTCTCGATCGTCTCCGTGCCGTTCAGGTGCACGGGCTCGCGGAGGACGACCAGGACGGGCCGCTCGAGCGCGTTGATGACGCTCGCCCAGACGCCGAGGGCGTACGTGCCGTCGGCGGGCGAGGAGAAGTAGAAGACGACCTCCGGCGCGAGCTCGGCGACCGCCGCCGCGACGTCGCGGTCCGAGTGCCGCACGGGGTGGCCGGCATGGGGCCCCCAGGCGCGCCAGGCGGTCGCCACGACGCCGAGGGCGATGAGCAGCACGACGATCGCGAGGGCCCACGGCACGACGCGCACGCCCGCGGCCGCGAGCGCGAACCCGGTCAGCACGAGGACCTCGGCGGCCGTGAGCAGGCGGAGGCCGTCGATCGGGAGGCGGTCCTGCACGGGGTCGGGCAGCGACCCGGGCCCCTCCTGCTCCCCCGCGACGTCCAGGTGGTGCCAGGTCATGCCCGCCTGCTCCTCCTGCGTGCGGCGCACGCCGAGGGCGGTGTAGGCGGTGAGCGCCATGTGGACGACCATCACGGTGACGAGCAGGAACGCGAGGTTCGCGAACTCGGTCATCGGCGGGGTCGCGGCGACGGCGGCGGCGACCGCGCCGTTGCGCACGAGCGACCGCTCGGGGCGGTCGAGCAGCACGCGGCGCAGCCGGCGGAGGCGGGCAGGCCGCACGCCGCGGAGGACGTCCGAGGCCAGGCTCGGCACGGCGCCGAGGACGGCGACGGGCCACGAGGCGAGCAGCAGGCCCAGCACCGCGCCGAGCACGGCGAGGCCCACGAGGGCGAGGTCGACGACGTCGCTCGAGTCCTGCCCGAACCGGACGGCGGCGATCGCAGGACGGCGGGCGCTCACGCTGGAGTGGCCGCGAACCGGGGAGCCAGGCGGTTCTCGACCATCGAGATCGCGGACCCGATCGCCATGTGCATGTCGAGGTACTGGTACGTGCCGAGGCGACCGCCGAAGTACACGTCCGGCTCCTCCTGCATGAACTCGCGGTAGCGCAGCAGGCGGTCGCGGTCGGCCGGGCTGTTCACCGGGTAGTAGGGCTCGTCCTGCGCCGTCGCGAACCGCGAGTACTCGCGCATGATCACGGTCGCGTCGGCCGGGCTCTCGCGCTCCGGGTGGAAGTGCTTGAACTCGTGGATGCGCGTGTACGGCACGTCGAGGTCCGAGTAGTTCATGACGGAGGTGCCCTGGAAGTCGCCGACCGGCAGGACCTCCCGCTCGAAGTCGAGCGTGCGCCACGACAGGTCGCCGAGGCTCGAGTCGAAGTAGCGGTCGACCGGGCCGGTGTACACGATCGGCACGTTGCCGACCGTCGTCGCCTTCCCGAACTCGTCGGAGGTGAAGAAGTCGGTGCCGAGATGCACCGTGATGCGCGGGTGGTCGGCGATCCGCTCCAGCAGCGCCGTGTACCCGTCGACCGGCAGGCCCTCGTGGGTGTCGTTGAAGTACCGGTTGTCGTAGTTGTAGCGGACCGGGAGGCGGCTGATCACGTCCGCCGGCAGCTCCTTCGGGTCCGTCTGCCACTGCTTCGCGGTGTAGTCGCGGATGAACGCCTCGTAGAGCGGGCGCCCGATCAAGCTGATCGCCTTCTCCTCGAGGTTCCGCGGCGGGAGGTCCCCGAGCTCGGCCGCCTGCTCGGCGACGAGCGCGCGCGCCTCCGCGGGCCCGTACGCGGCCCGGAAGAACTGGTTGATCGTGCCGAGGTTGATGGGCAGCGGGAAGACCTCGCCGCCGTGGTTCGCGTAGACGCGGTGCACGTAGGAGGTGAACGCGGAGAACCGGTTCACGTACGCCCACACGCGCTCGTTCGACGTGTGGAACAGGTGCGCCCCGTACCGGTGGATCTCGATCCCCGTCTCCGGGTCGCGCTCGCTGTACGCGTTGCCGCCGATGTGGTCGCGACGGTCGATCACCGTCACGTCCACGCCGTACGCGTCCGCCATCCGCTCCGCGACCGTCAGCCCGAAGAATCCCGACCCGACCACCAGAAGGTCCGTCATGCCCACCCGTCTCTCATGCCGCGGCCACTGTAGTCATCGGGGTACAGCACGGCGCCCCCGAACGGGGGTGTCGCGGAGATTCGCGGATCCGGAGATTCGGCGCGACACCCCGTGGGTTGCGGTCGCACGACGGCGTGTCGCGCGATTCCTCCGGATCCGCGGAAGATCTCCGGATCCGCGCGAAGTCAGGCGGAGCGGCCCTTCCGGAAGCCGCGCTGCAGGAGGGCGCGGTACGCGACCTTCCGCAGCGCCTCCGGGACGAGGCGGTAGCCGCCGCGGACGACGACGTTCCGCACGAGCTCGGCGTTCGTGGTGATGCCCGCGCGCCGCATGAGGCGCTGCAGGCGCAGCTCGGCGCCGAGCTGCTTCAGGCCGCCGCGGCGCTTGTACGCGCCCGCACCGACGCGGTACTTCACGAGCGGCTCCGGCAGGTTCTCGGCGCGCGCGCCGGTGGCGAGCATCCGGGCGAACAGCCAGTAGTCCTCCATCAGGCCGACCGGGACGTAGCCGCCCGCCGCCGCGACCGCCGCGCGGCGGTAGACGACGGTGGGGTGGTTGAAGGGGTCGTGGAACCGGGCGTAGCGCTTGATGTGCGCCTCGCCGGTCGGCGGCGTCCGCACGCCGATCGTGACGGCCTCGTCGTCGACGAACTCGTACAGCCCGGAGCCGACGAGGTCGTAGCCCTCGTCGAGCAGCGCGAGCTGCTTCGCGAACCGGTCCGGCAGGGCCACGTCGTCCGCGTCCATCCGCGCGACGACCTCGTGCGTGCACGCGGCCAGCCCCGCCGTGAGCGCGTCCGCGAGGCCGACGTTCACCTCGAGCGGCAGGACGCGGGCCGGCACGGGCGACGTCGCGACCAGCTCGGCGAGCGTCGCCCCGAGCCCGTCCGGGACGGGCCCGTCGCGCACGATCACGACCTCGTCGGGCCGGAGCGTCTGCTCGTCGACCGCCGACCGGAACGCGCGCACGAGCTGCGCGGGGTCGTCCCGCCCGTACACCGGCAGCAGGAGCGAGAAGGGGCTGGTCACGCCGCCCGCCGGGCGGGTGCCTCCACCTTCACGACCGCCTCCGTGACCGGCCCGAGGTCGCACAGCACGTCCGCGTTCAACCGCGGCCGGCTGCCGAAGCCCGCGACGAGGCCGCGGCGCAGCTGCGTCAGGAGGAAGCGGCGCTGCCGGGAGGCGCGGAAGGTGCGGAACCAGCGCAGCAGGGTCGAGCCCATGTAGACGGCCTTCTCGAACGGGTTCAGCCCGTGGCTGAAGACCATCAGCCAGATCTTGTTGCGCACCTCGAAGAAGAACCGCGCGCCGGGGTCGGCGTCGGTGTTCGCCCGCGCCTTCGTCTTGTGCACCACGACGCTCGCCGGCACGTAGAGCCCGCGGCCGCCGCGCAGCATGCGCGTCGAGAACTCGAAGTCGTCGTTCCAGATGAAGTAGTCGGCGATCGGGAGGCCCGCGGCCTTCACCCGCTCCGCCGACACGAGCATCGACACGAAGGAGAGGGAGCGGACGGGCGTGACGCCCTGCTCGGCGGCGGCCCGCACCTCCTCCTTGCGGGCGAACGGGTTCACGCGCGGCGTGTTCATCGGGTGGTCCGAGCCGTCGGTCCAGACCACGCGGCTGCCCGCGAGCACGACCTCGGGGCGGTCGACGGCCGCGAGCAGCTCGGCGAGCGCGGTCTCGGTCGGCACGGTGTCGTCGTCCATGACCCAGATCCAGTCCGGGTCGTGGCGCGCGATCGCGACGGCCATGCCGGTCGCGAAGCCGCCGGCGCCGCCGGTGTTGCGCGTGAGGCGGATCAGCTCGACCTCGGGCCAGAACTCGCTCGCGACCTCGGCGGAGTCGTCGTCCGAGTGGTTGTCGACGACGACCACGGCGGTGAGCGGCGCGGACTGGGCCCGGAGGGCGGCGAGCGCCTCCAGCAGCAGCTCGCGCCGGTTGTAGGCGACGACGACGGCGACCACGGAGGGGACGCCCGGGTGGGCGTCGCGCTCGCTGGGGGTCACCTGGCCCTCGCATCCGGGTCCGACGTCGCCGCGGGGAACGGCTGCCTGAGTGTAGCCGGGCCCCGGTTCTCCGGGGTGCAGGCGGCGTTCGCCGGGCGCGTCCCGGGCGGCCTCGAGCGTCACGAGCGGCTCGCCCACGCGCCGCGGGACTTCGTCCACCGGATGACGCCGTGCTCGAACCGCTGCGTCGTGACGCCCTTGACGTTCGTCGCGTTCCCCACCGGCCAGCCCAGGGAGCTCTTCGTGGCCTTCTTCGACAGGTACTTCTCGAGGATCGCCCCGAGCACCGCGTAGGTGCCGCGCTTCGACGAGTAGATGCGGCCGTTGGTGAAGGTCCCCACGGTGCCCTTGATTCCGGCCTTGTCGTTGCCGCTCGAGATCAGCCAGCCGAGGGTGCCCTCGGTGCCGCCCCGCGTGTTGTAGAGGGAGAGGATGCCGCCGTTCACGAGCCCGTGCTCGCCGGTCTTCGCGTTCCAGAAGACCTGTCCGCCTTGGAACCTCTGGTACCAGCCGCCGCCGTTCTTCGACGACTTGATGGCGACCGAGGTCGGCCAGCCGAAGGCGCCGGCGGGACCGCCGTGGAACACGTAGTTCGAACCGAGGTCGCCCGTGACGGAGCGAACGGTGCCCTGCGCGGTCACGATGCCCTTCTGGAAGAGCTGGGCGGTGCCCTTCTTGCCCTTGGCCGTGATGGTCTTCACGTCGGCCGTCGGCCAGCCCAACGACCCGCCGGGACCGCCCCGCTTCGTCCACATCGACAGCATCGACCCGGCGACGACGGTGCTCCTCCCGCCGGCGACCGCGACCCGGCCGCCCTGGAACGCCTGCCACGTGCCGCCACCGGAGGACTTGTCCGACACGGCGTCGGCGGTGGGCCAGCCGAGCTTCCCGGTCTCGTAGCCGTTCGCTCCGAACTCCGCGTAGACGGGCGCGAGCACGGCCGCGGTTCCGGCGGTGGAGACGTAGACGGTGCCGTTCTGGAAGGCCTGCGCGGTTCCGGGGTTCGTCCCCTTCCGCACGGTCGCGCCCTTGCGGGGCCAGCCGAGCCTGCCCGCCGGGCCGCCGAGCGCCGTGTACTTCGTCAGCACGGACCCGCTCACGCCGTACGCGCCGGCGGTCGAGGTGTAGATCGCGCCCTTCTGGAACCGCTGGTAGGTGCCCCCGCCGTTCGCGGAGACCGCGACCGAGTTGCTCGTCGGGTTGCCGAACGTGCTCTTGTGCGCCGTCCAGTAGTTCGCGATCGCGCCGGTCACGACGGTGTGCGTCGAACCGAACCAGGTCGTGAAGTAGAGGTAGAAGTTCCGGTTGCCGTAGGAGGAGCACCCGTTGCCGAGGCCCCAGCCGGCGGCGAGCGACGCCGCGTTCGGCTGGTACGGCGTGTAGTAGTACAGGCTCGCGGTGGCCTTGTTCCTGATCGTGATCGTGCCGGCGCCGCACGCGGCGTTCGGGTGGAACAGCACCCCGTTCGGCGAGCCGACCGGGAACCAGTTGTACTTCGTCCAGCCGGAGCCGGTCGTGCCGGGCGGGGTCGTGTAGCGGACGAGCCAGTAGGCGACGCCGTACAGCTGGTTGAAGAGGCCGTACTTGGCCGGGTCGCACGCGGCGGTGTCGGGGCAGCCGAGCCCGGTGGCCTTGCGGTAGATCAACGAGACGGACTCGCCCGAGTACGGCTTCCGCCCGGTGACGAGCGTCTGCTCCTTCTGCAGCATCACGAGGATCACCTGCGGGCTGACGCTGCACGCCTTGCCGACGGCGGCGATGATCTGCGCGGCGGTCGCGCCCTTCTTCGCCGTCAGCGCCTTGCACATCGGGTTCGCGGTCATCGCGGGCATGTCGGCGGTGACGCTCTTCAGGCAGGTCGCGCCGGCCGCGCAGGACGGCTGCTTCCCGTTCAGGAAGGTCTGGATCTCGCCCGCGGTCATGGTCGAGCCGTTGAACATGACCGCGTCGTCGATGATGTTCGCCGGGTCGAAGCCGCTCAGCACCGACGCGGCCTGGGCGGCCTTCGCCGACTGCTCGTCCACCGCGGCGATGCCGACGCCCGCCGCGACCAGGCCGACGCCCGCGACCAGCGCGACGACGTGGCGGATGCGGCGCCGGACCGTCCTCCTGCCGGCGCTCATCCGATGGTCACCGTGTCGTTCTTGCCCGCGGCCGAGTCGCCGGCGGCGCCGTCGGACGCGTAGCGCACGTGCACCGCCCAGGTGCCGGCGGCCAGGCCCGCGAACGACACCGCGGGGCAGCCCGCGTAGGAGGAGGCGCCGACGCCGCGGCTCGTCGCCGTGCGCGTGGTCGCGCCGGAGGACACGGTGACCGTGCAGGTGCCGTCGCTCTCGACGACGCCCGGGACGATCGCGGAGACGTCGAGTGCCTTCGCGCCCGCGTCCCAGTCGGCGGTGGTGATGAAGGGCGTCACGGCCTTCCGGCGGTCGACCGGGCCGGCGGATGCGGAGGGGGCCGTCGTCGCGACCGGCGTCGCGGTCGGCAGCGGCGTGTCGGCGGCGACCGGCTCGGTCGGCGTCGGGCTCGCGACCGAGGGGTCGACCACGTCGGCGGCCGGGCTCGAGGCCGCCGCGCCCGGCGTCGCCGCCGGCTGCGAGCACGCGCTCAGCGTCGTCGCCGCGGCTGCGAGCAGCGCCGCCGCGCCGAGGACGCGGATCATCGATACAGGACTGTGTTCCCCCACGCCTCGACGGTACGTAGTCGAAGGCCGGATGTGCGGGGCGGCGGCGGCGTGTCCGGGCCCCAGTCCTGGTGGCCCCCGCGTCTTCGCGCAGTCGACGGTCGCCGTTCACGCACCCGTGGTGCGGCGGTGTGCACGGGGATCCGGGGCGCGCTCGGTTAGGTTCGAGCCACCATGTCCTGGAGCGCGGTCGCCCCGCCCGTCGCCGTCGTGCTGGCCGCCGTCCTGCTCCCCGGGCTCGCGCTCGCCGCGGCGGCGCGGCTCCGCGGCATCGTCGCGCTCGGCCTCGCCGGCCCCCTCGGGTACGCGATCATCGGCATCACCGGCGTCGCCGCCGGTGCGATCGGCATCCCCTTCGGCTGGCCCGCCATCGCCGTCACCACGGCCGTGCTCGTCGTCCTCGCGATCGCAGCCCGCGCGGCCCTCCGTGCTGCAGGCGCTGCGCCCGCGCCGTGGGACTCGTGGCGCCCGCTCGGCTGGGCGCCGGTGGTCCTCGGCGCGGCCATCGCCACGACCGCGATCACGGTCGTCGCGTTCGCCCACGTGCCGAGCCCGGACCGCCTGACCCAGACCTACGACACCGTCTTCCACGTCAACGCCGCCGCCTCGATCGCCGAGACGGGCGACGCGTCGAGCCTGCACCTCTACCGGCTCACGCACCCCGGCAAGCAGCTCGCGTTCTACCCGGCCGTCTGGCACAGCCTCACCGCGCTGGCGTCGACGACGACGGGCGTGGACATCGCCGTCGCCGCGAACGCGACGTGGATCGGGACCGCGGGGCCCGTCTTCTCGCTCGGCAGCGCGTTCGTCGCGGCCGTCGTGTTCGGTCGGGCCGGCCTGCGGCGCGACGACGCGGCGCCGGTGCAGCGCACGCTCGTCGCCACGGTCGCGGCGGTGCTCGCCTCGGCGTTCGTGGCCTTCCCGTACCTGCTGCTCGACTTCGGGACGCTGTACCCGAACGGGCTCGCCTACACGCTCCTCCCGGCGGGGCTCGGGATCGTCGCCGCGCTGCTGCCGTTCCCGGAGCGCGCGTCCTGGCGCCCGGAGTCCGCGCCCGTCCGGTGGCGGACCGCGCTGCTGCTGCTCGGCTGGGGTCTCGCGGCCGCGTTCGCGCACCCCCGGTCCGCGGTCGCGCTGCTGGTGCTCGCCGCGCCGCTCGTGGTCGCGTGGTTCGCGGCGCGGATGACCGCCCTGTCCGCGTCCGGGCAGCGCGGACGCCGTCGCGCCCGGCTGATCTGGGCGGTCGCCGTCGGCGCCGCGGTGCTGCTCGTCGTGCTCGCGGTGCTGTTCGTCCTCCACTACTACGACGTCGGCACCCGACCGATCTCGGACCACCTGAACGGCGGCCCGGCCCTCGCCCGGGAGACGTTCCCGCAGGCGCTCCTGCAGGGGCTGCTCGCGACGAGCCTCGTCGTCCCGGGGCAGACCGCGCTGCCGCCCTCGGTGCTGCTCGCGGTCGTCGCGTTCGTCGGGCTGCTCGCCGCGCTGCTGCGGCCGGGCCTGCGCTGGGTGGTCGTCGTGTACCTCGGTCTCGTGCTGCTCTACGGCTTCGCGGCGGGCAGCGACAGCGACCTGGCGAAGATCGCGACCGGGCTGTGGGACAAGGACAAGTTCCGGATCATCGCGATCCTGCCGACCATCGGGGTACCGCTCGTCGCGTGGACCGTCGTGGCGGGCACCGCCGAGCTCACGGCGACGCTCCGCAGCCGCCGGGCCCGGCGCAGCGACCCCCGCGCCCGCACCGTGGTCGTCGCGACCGCCGTGGTCACCGCGGTCGTCGCCGTCAGCGCATGGACCGGTCCGGCGCTCGGCGGCGTGAGCAGCGCGATGGGCGAGGTGTTCGCCCTGCCGCAGTCGCAGAAGGGCGGGCTGCTCGTCGACGCGGACGAGATGGCGCTGCTCGAAGCCGTGCCCCGGTTCGTGCCGAAGGGCGAGCTGATCGTCGGGAACCCCTGGAACGGCTCCGCGCTCGCCTGGGCGCTCGGAGGGCGACGGGTCCTGTTCCCGCACCTCGGCGGGTACTGGGACTACGACGGTCGCGTCATCCAGCGGGCCCTGGACGACTGGCGGACCGACGACCGCGTCTGCCCGGCGGTGCGCGCGCAGAACGTGCGATGGGTGATCACGGATCCGGGCCGGCTGCGGGGCGACCGCAAGGCGGCGAACCGGTTCTCCGCGATCGACCGCGTCGTCACGAAGCCGGGCGGGGCGCAGCTGGTCGCCTCCTCCGGCTCGACGAGGCTCTGGCGGCTCACCGCCTGCTGGTAGCGCGCCGTTCCTCGCAATCCGGCGGCCCTGGTCTCGAGTCCCTCGGCCGGGAACACCGGCCGTGGCGCCCATCGCTCCGCTCGCACCCCGACCAGCGGAGCGGGAGCGGGCCGATGCGGCGGTGCCGCGGAACGCGTTCGTCGCACGCGAGGGCCGTCCAGGCCCGCGCGGCGACACGGCTGCGCCGCAGGGGCGGCGGCGCAGCGATGGGCTCAGTACAGGAAGGCCTGGACCAGGGTGATGAGGAGCTGCGTGGTGCGGGCCAGGATCAGGCCGACCAGGTAGAGGACCGCGCAGAGGGCCCAGAAGCGGTTCACGGTCAGCAGCCACTTCGCGCCGCGGTAGGCCATCGCGGTGATCAGCGGTGTCGCCGCGGCGAGCACCGGCAGGTTCGGGAGCACGACGTCGGTGCTGCCGGACAGGCCCCACCAGGCCGAGCAGAGCACGATCGTGAGGAACGCGGCCCACAGCCCGGCGGGGAAGCGCTGCAGCACTCGCACCGCCCCGGTGCCGCGCTCGTCCTCGCGCGGGACGAGGAAGTACCGCGCGATGCCGGTGCCGGCGGCGAGGAAGAGGAACGACGCGAGGCTGACGGTGACGAGCGGATCGAAGTGCCAGGCGGCGAACACGAGCCGTTCCTGCTCGAGCCACGGCAGGACGGCGTGCGGGCGGAGGGGTGCGGCGACCTCCGACGCACGGTCGAGCCACCCGGCCGGCCCGAGGGTCGCGAGCCAGACGGCCTGCATCAGCGCCGCGGGCACGGCCCAGGCGGCGGCGAAGGCGGCGATCGTGCGGCCGCGCGGGCGGTCGAGCTCGGCGGCGGGCGTGAACAGCAGCGCGAGCAGGAAGGCGGGGAGCGCGAGCGCGGCGACCGCGAAGAAGCCGCTGGCGAAGCCGGCGAGCGCGCCGGCGAGCAGGCGGCGCCGCGGCAGCAGCGCGAAGGCAGCGGCGAGCAGGGCGGCGGCGATCCAGCCGCCCTCCGCGGTCGGCGGCCCGTAGACCGGGTTCGCCGGGTCCGCACGCAGGTCCAGCGCGAGCACGGCGAGCAGCGCGCCGAAGCCCGCCCACCGTCCGGCCGCGCGACGGCCGATCACGAACAGCGAGCCGAGCAGCAGCGCGTGGAACGGCAGGACGAGCGCGCGGGCGACCTCGACGGGCAGCTGCACGAGCGCGAGGCTCCTGGCCTCCGCCGGCGTGACCGGCGCGAGCACGGCGACCGCGACGAAGATCGTCAGGTGCACCGCGAGCAGCAGCGCGATGGCCACCACGAACAGCACGTCGATCGGCGTCGTGCGCCGTTCCCCCGTGACGAAGCGCTCCGCCTCCCGGCGCCGGGCGAGCACCGGCGCGACGCGCCGCGGGCCCTGCGCGACGCGGAGCGTCGCGGCGGCGCGCGGGAAGAGGGTCACGCCGACACGCTAACCGTGCCGCGCCGCCTCGCGGAGGACCGCGCGCGGCGATGTCATCGCAGCGCCTCCTGCACCACGCGGTGGATCCGCGGGTAGTCGGGGCGGGACGGGGTGTACTTCGGCTTCACGAACTCGATGTTCACGGCCTTCTGGGTCCGCGCCTTCACCGCGGCTCCGGCGACCGTGCCGAGCAGCCCCTGCGGCAGGTCGGTCTGCACGGCGTGCGACCCGGCCTCGGCGATCCGGTCGAACCGGGTGAGCAGCGTCAGCGGGTTCATCTGGTGCAGCATCGCCTCCTCGAGCTGCCGCTGACGGGCCATCCGGTCGTAGTCGCCGCCCGCCGTGCCGTAGCGGGACCGGGCGAACCAGAGCGCCTTGTTGCCGTCGAGGTGGCGGGTGCCCTTCTCGATCCAGACCTTCACGCCGGTGAGCCTCCCGTCCACCATGTGGCCGCCGACCGGCAGGCGGTCCTTCACGGTGACCGTGACGCCGCCCATCGCGTCGATCAGGTCGTCGAAGGACTCCATGTCGACGAGCACGTAGTACTGGATCGGGATCCCGAGCGCGCCCTCGACCGCCTCGCGGGTCGCCTCGATCCCGGCGCTGGTGTGGTCCTTCGCCGCGTCCGGGTAGCGCTTCTGCTCCTTCAGCTGCGCCTCGGTGTAGATCGAGTTGAGCTGGCAGACGTCGACGTTGCACCGGCCGTGGGCGCCGTAGCCGTCCGGGTAGAGCTGCTTCATCGGGGAGCCGTCGGCGAACGGGACCGGGTCCGTGTCGCGCGGCAGGCCGAAGGTGACCATGTCGCCGGTGATCGCGTTCAGGCTGACGACGGAGATGCTGTCCGGTCGGAGCCCGGACCGGCCGGGTCCCGCGTCGCCGCCGAGCAGGAGGATGTTGTACCGCCCGCCCGCCGGCGCGTCGTACCGGCCATTCGCGAACACGCCGCTGACGGTCGAGCGCGCGACGCCGGCCGCCCACGCGCCCCAGCCGGCGCCGCCGACCCCGACGACGAGCGCGACCGCGAGCAGACCGCCGAGGACCCCGCGGGCGAGGGGCGCGACCTGCACGAGGCGGAGCAGCCGCAGCGTGTCGACGGTGAGGAGGAGCCAGCCCAGCGCCCAGGCCGCGAGGAGCAGCTGCACGACGGACAGCCCGAGCGCGTTGGTGGCGAGCGTGAGCGGCAGCTGCGGCAGGACCAGGAGGAGCACGATCGCGGCGAGCAGCACGACCCAGCCGAGCAGCCAGAGCCCGAGCGCGAACCTGCCGACGCGGCGGCTGCCCGCGAGCGCCTGCGCGCTGCCGGGGATCAGGAGGTGCAGCCCTGCGAGCCACGCCGCCCGCCGGGTCGCGAGGCGCTCGTCGCCGGTCCCGGGGTCGCGGAGCGGCGAGCCCGTCGCCGCCGGCCGCCGCAGCATCCCCTCCCGCATCCCGGCAGGCTAGGCGCGCCATTCCCTTTTGAAGGAGTTCCCGGCCGCTCGCGCGAAGAACTCCTTCAAAACGGATAGGAGCGGCGTCAGCCCGTCGCGGCGGCGATCAGGCGGTGGACGGCGGCGTAGTCCGGTCGCGCGGGGTCGACCGCGGGCGGCAGGAGGCGCACCTCGCGGACCGGCTGGGTCCGCGTCCTGAGCCCGAGCACCGCGAGATCCGTGAGCGTGTCCTGCGACAGGTCGGTGCGGAGCGCGCCGGAGGACGCGGCCGCGACGGTGCGGAACTGCAGCAGCGCGTTGGCCGGGTCGACCTGGCCGAGCAGCGCGCGTTCGAGGCGCAGCACGCGGTCGACCTGCTCCGCGCCGGTCCCGCGGGACTCGCGGAGGTACGCGACGACGCGCTCGCCGTCCATCGGGGTCTCGCCCGCGGGGAACGCGGCGGAGGCGCCGGAGCGGGGGACGGTGACGCGCACGCCGCCGAGCGCGTCGATGAGCGCGCCGAGGGCGGTCGTGTCGACCTGCACCGTCGCGAGGACGTCGCGGCCGGTGACACCGCTGACCGCGTCCCGCATCGCCTCGGCGGCCGCCGTCGTGCCCTGCGCCTTCGCGTCGGGGTAGAGGGAGGCGCCGACGACGCGCGCCTCGGTGTACACGTCGCCGAGCCGGCACGGCTCCGCGATGCAGCTGCGGTACCCGTCCGGGTAGAGCCGGTGCATCGGCGAGTCCTCGGGGAACGGCACGTCCTGCAGCGACGTCGGCACCCCGATGATCGTCGCGGCGCCGGTGGTCGAATCGATGCTGACGACGGAGACGCTCTTCGGGTACAGCGCGCCGCCCCCGCGGGGCCGGTCCATGCCGAGCAGCAGCACGTCGTAGCGCCCTAGCCCCTCGGCCGCGGCGGCCTGCGCGGGGGTCTGCTGCCGGAAGACGGAGACGATCGCGCCGCGCGCGACGCCCGCGGCGTAGGCGCCCCAGGCGGCGGCGCCGCTGCCCACCACGGCGGCGACGACGAGCGCTCCCGCCACGAGCGGCCGCGCCCACGCGGTCAGCCGGAGCAGCCGGGCGAGGCGGAGCACGTCCACGGTCGCCGCGAGCCACCCCGCGGCGACGAGCAGCAGCCCGACCTGGAGCACGGTCAGCCCGGTCGCGGACGTCGCGATGCCCACGAGCACCTCGCGCTGCACGAGCCAGGTGAGCAGCGCGGCGAGCACGAGCGCCCAGAGCAGGGCCCAGACGGCGACGACGGCCCGGCCGAGCGCGCGGTTGCCGGCGACCATCTGCGCGGACCCGGGCACGAGCAGGTGCATGCCGACGAGGCGCCCGGCGCGGCGGGCCATCTGGGCGGGCCCGAGCGTCCTGGTGCGCCGGAGGGGGCCGTCGGCGGGCAGGAGCGCCCGGTCCGCGTGGCGGCCTGAGCTGCTCACCCGGCCGTCCGGATCGCTTCGTCCTTCGCGGCGACCTGCCGCTCGAGGTCGGCCGCGTAGTCGGCGAGCGCCGCAGCGACCCGCGGGTCCGCGGCACCGAGGATCCGCACCGCGAGCAGGCCGGCGTTGGCGGCGTTGCCGATCGCGACCGTGGCGACGGGGACGCCGGTCGGCATCTGCACGATGGAGAGGAGGGAGTCGAGGCCGTCGAGGGTCTTGAGCACGACCGGGACGCCGATGACGGGCAGCGTGGTGGCGGCCGCGAGCATCCCCGGCAGGTGCGCGGCACCGCCGGCGCCCGCGATGACGACCCGGAGGCCGCGCCCGGCGGCCGCCTGCCCCCAGTCGAGCATGGCGCGGGGCGTGCGGTGGGCGGAGAGCACGCGGGCCTCGTAGGGCACGTCGAAGCGGTCGAGCATCTCGGCCGCGGCGCGCATGGTGGGCCAGTCGGAGTCGCTGCCCATCGCGATGCCGACGAGCGGTTCCTCCGAGTTCCCCACGCCGTCATCGTACGGTCGGCGGAGCGCCCCGATCGGGCCGGGCGGCGCGCCGACGACGACCTCGGCACGAATCGCCGAGGATCCGCCGAGTGCTTCCGCTCAACGGGAGAGGCTGCCGCCCCCCGGAGGCGACCCGGTCGGCCGGACCGCCTCCGCGGCGCCTCAGTCGAGGAGGAAGGCGACCGCTGCGCGGGCGCGGTAGACGGCGTCGTCGAGGTCCTCCCCGGTCGCGGTGACGTGCCCCACCTTCCGGCCCGGCCGGGCCGTCTTGCCGTAGAGGTGCAGCTTCGCGGCGGGCTGGTCGGCCATGAGCAGCGGGACGCGGGCGTCGAAGTCGCCGTCGGCGGGTCCCCCGAGCACGTTGATCATCGCGCTCCACGGCGCGATCGGCTCGGTGCTGCCGAGCGGCAGGTCGAGCACGGCGCGGAGGTGCTGCTCGAACTGGCTCGTGACCGCGCCGTCGATCGTCCAGTGGCCGGAGTTGTGCGGGCGCATCGCGAGCTCGTTCACGAGCACGCGGTCGTCGGCCGCCTCGAAGAGCTCGACGGCGAGCACACCGGTGACGCCGAGGGCGTCGGCGATCCGGTGCGCGATCTCCCGCGACACCCGCTCGGTGAGCGCGGTGGCGCGCGGCGCCGGCGCGAAGACCTCGCGGCACACCCCGTCGCCCTGCACCGTCTCGACGAGCGGCCACACCGCCACCTCCCCCGAGGGGCGCCGTGCGACGAGCTGGGCGAGCTCCCGCCGGAAGTCGACGAGCTCCTCGGCGAGCAGCGGTCCGTCGGCCAGCCAGTCGTCGGCCTCGTGCGCCGCCGACACGACGCGCACGCCGTGCCCGTCGTACCCGCCGCGGGGCGTCTTCACCACGGCCCGGCCGCCGACCCGGTCGAGGAAGTCCGCGAGCTCGGCCGCGTCGGCGACCTCCGCCCACTCCGGCTGAGCGATGCCGAGCTCCTGCAGCCGGCGGCGCAGCACGAGCTTGTCCTGCGCGTGCTGCAGCGCGTCAGGGCCCGGCCGCACGGCGATCCCGGCGTCGACCAGGGCCCGGAGCACCGGCTGCGGCACGTGCTCGTGGTCGAAGGTCACGACGTCGACGCCGCGCGCGAAGGCGAGCACGGTCTCGAGATCGCGGTGGTCGCCGACCTCGGTCACCGCGATCCGGGCCGCCGCCTCGACGGACTCCCCCAGCACGGCGATGTCGACGCCGAGCTCGACCGCGGGCGGCACCATCATGCGGGCGAGCTGCCCGCCTCCGATCACTCCGACGCGCACGTGCCCGCTCCTTCTCGTCATGTGTTCAGGCCCGTTGCAGGGCTTCTCCGGGTTCTCCGGGGCAGCCGCGCCTGCGCGGCCCGGGACGTGACCTATTCTCCGACGGCGGCCGCCGCACCGGGCGACGGACCCTGGAGCAGGAGGCGCGCATGCGGAGACTCGCCGGGTCGGCCCTGCTCCGCCAGCTGACCAAGTTCGCGCTCGTCGGCGGCGTCGGCTTCGTCGTCGACACCGTGTCGTTCACCCTGCTGCGGCTCACCCCGGCGTTCGCGGGCAGCCCGCTCAAGGCGGGCATCATCTCGACGGTCCTCGCGATCATCGCGAACTGGGTCGGGAACCGGTACTGGACGTTCGGACCGCACCGCAGCACGCGCAGCGCCTGGGAGGCCGTGGAGTTCGTCGCCGTGAGCGTGCTCGGCATGCTCGTGGCGCTCGGGTGCCTCGCCGTCTCGCACTACCTGCTCGGCTTCACGACGCTGCTCGCGGACAACATCTCGAAGAACGTGGTCGGTCTCGTGCTGGGCTCGGCGATCCGCTTCCTGCTCTACCGGCACTGGGTCTACTCGCCGGCGCGGCGGAACCGCGTGGCGGCGCAGCGCGTACCGGAGCCCGTCGAGTAGGCCGGAGCTCTCCAGCGGATCAGCCCTCGACCGGATCGGCCCTCGAGCGGGTCAGGCCGACGCGGGCGTCGCCCGCTCGATGAGCTCCGAGATCGCGCGGTGCACGAGCCGGGCGCGCGGCACGTCGCGGAGGATCAGCGTGCCCTCCGCCCCGGCGTGGACGATCACGTCGCCGCTGCCGCTCAGCAGCTGCATCGGGCGGCGGCGGAGCACCGCGTCGGAGGCGCGGCTCAGCAGGAACTCGGTGCGCTCGCGGACGAGGAAGCCCTGGGTGACGATCAGGCGGCGGGTCGTGATGATCGTGACCCGGTTCAGCCAGAAGACGAGCGGCAGGACGGAGAGCAGCACCGTCAGCCCCAGGGCGACGATCGGCACGGCCGTGTTCAGCCACGGGAGCGGCAGCCGCTGCCACCAGTAGCCCGTGCCGAAGCACAGGGCGAGGAAGAACACCGCGGGCCAGACGAGGTGGCGACCCGAGCGGCGGAGGCGCACGACCACCTGCTCCGGCGCCTCTCTGGACGGCGGCAGCGACGTGGGGCGACGCTCCGTGCGCACGCGCGCGGCACCTCCCACCCCGACCGACACGGCCTATTCATACCGCAGGTGCTCGACATCGCCGGAGGCGCACGCCGCGGTGCCGAGGACCGGTCCCCGATCGACCAGGATCCGCCCCTCCGCGTCGATGTCGACGGCCTCCCCCACGACCGGCTCGCCCGCCGAGGTGACCCGGACACGGCGCCCGATCGTGTCGCTCGCGGCGAGGACCGCGGCGCGCAGCCCGCTCGCGTCCGCGTCGCCGCCCGCGCGCTCGAACGCCGCGACGAGCGGCAGCAGCCGCTCGAGCCACGCCGCCACGAGGAGGTCGGGGTCGACGGGGCCGCCCTCCTCGGCCAGCGAGGTCGCGGTCGGCACCGGGAGGTCCTCGCGCCGGGCGGCGTGGTTGAGGCCGGCGCCGATCACGACGCCGGAGCCGCGCCGTCCTGCGGCACTCGAAGGCTCCGGCAGCGCCTCCGCGAGGACCCCGCACACCTTCCGCCCGTCGATCAGCACGTCGTTCGGCCACTTCGCGCGGGCGGCGACGCCGAGCCCGCCGAGCGCCTGCGCCATCGCGGTGCCGGCCGCGAGCGACAGCCAGCCGAGCCGCGCGCGCGGCACGGCCGGTCGCAGCAGGACGGAGACGGCGAGCGAGCCGCCGGCGGGCGCGCTCCAGGCGCGGCCGAGCCGACCTCGCCCCGCGGTCTGCGCGTCGGTCGCGAGCACCGCGGGCGCGGGCCACGCCTCGGGGTCGGCGGCGACGAGCCGGACGAGCTCGGTGTTCGTCGACCCGACCTCGTCGAGGACCTCGAGGCGGGCGACGAGGGCGGCGGCGCGGGGCAGTTCCACCCGAGGCAGGCTAGGGCGGCCGCCGACGCCGCGGCGGAGCGCCGAGGCTAGGCTCGCTCCCCGTGACGGACTCCTCCGGGCCTGCGATCACGAACGTGACGACGGCCGAACGCCTCGCCGACCTCCGGGACCGCTACCACGAGGCGGTGACCGCCAGCGGCGCGGCCGCGATCGAGAAGCAGCACGCGAAGGGCAAGAAGACCGCCCGGGAGCGCATCGAGCAGCTGCTCGACCACGGCAGCTTCGTCGAGCTCGACGAGTTCGTGCGCCACCGCACCACCGCCTTCGGCATGGACGCGAAGCGCCCCTACGGCGACGCGGTCGTCACCGGGCTCGGCACGATCCACAACCGGCCGGTCGCGGTCTACAGCCAGGACTTCACGATCTTCGGCGGCTCCCTCGGCGAGGTCGCCGGCGAGAAGATCATCAAGGTCATGGACCACGCCCTGAAGACGGGCGTCCCGATCATCGGGATCCTCGACTCCGGCGGCGCCCGCATCCAGGAGGGGGTCGTCGCACTCGGCAAGTACGGCGAGATCTTCCGGCGGAACACCGCGGCGTCGGGGGTGATCCCGCAGATCTCGATCGTGATGGGGCCGGCCGCGGGCGGCGCCGTCTACTCCCCCGCCCTCACCGACTTCGTGATCATGGTCGACAAGACCAGCCAGATGTTCGTCACCGGCCCCGACGTCATCAAGACCGTGACGGGCGAGGACGTCGGCATGGAGGACCTCGGCGGCGCGCTCACGCACAACACGCGCTCCGGCGTCGCGCACTACCTCGCCTCCGACGAGGACGACGCGCTCGACTACGCCCGCACCCTGCTCGGCTTCCTGCCGGACAACAACCTCGCGGACGCCCCCGTCTACAGCTCGCAGGCCGCGCTCGAGATCACCGACGACGACCGCCGGCTGAACACGCTGATCCCGGACAGCCCGAACCAGCCGTACGACGTGCACGAGGTCATCGAGACGATCGTCGACGACGGCGACTTCCTCGAGACCCAGCCGCTGTTCGCGCCGAACATCGTGGTCGGCTTCGGCCGGATCGAGGGCCGCAGCGTCGGCATCATCGCGAACCAGCCCTCCGCGATGGCGGGCACGCTGAACATCGACGCGGGCGAGAAGGCCGCCCGGTTCGTGCGGTTCTGCGACTCGTTCTCGCTGCCGATCATCACGCTGGTCGACGTGCCGGGGTACCTGCCCGGCACGGACCAGGAGTGGACCGGCGTCATCCGCCGCGGCGCGAAGCTGCTGTACGCCTACGCGGAGGCGACCGTGCCGCTCGTCACGATCATCACGCGCAAGGCCTACGGCGGCGCCTACATCGTCATGGGCTCGAAGCAGCTCGGCGCGGACCTCAACTACGCCTGGCCGACCGCGGAGATCGCCGTGATGGGCGGCCAGGGCGCCGTCAACATCCTGTACCGCGGGGAGATCCGGAAGGCGGAGGCGGCCGGCGAGGACGTCGACGCCGTGCGGACCCGGCTCGCGAACGAGTACACCTACAACGTCGCGAGCCCGTTCCTCGCGGCGGAGCGCGGCGAGCTCGACGGCGTCATCGAGCCGGCGTCGACGCGGATCACGGTCATCAAGGCGCTGCGGGCGCTCAAGACGAAGCGGGCGTCGCTGCCGCCGAAGAAGCACGGGAACATCCCGCTGTGACCGACGCCGAGCCCCTGCCGATCCGGATCGTCTCCGGCTCCCCCACCGACGAGGAGACCGCGGCGATCACCGCGCTCGTCAGCGGGCTGCTGCTCGAGCGCGCCGTCTCGGCCACGCCGCTGCCGAACGAGCCCGTGCGGTCGAACTGGGAGCGGACGAGCCGCTCGCTCCGGGGTCCGTGGCCGGTCGAGAAGGACTGGCGGGACCGCTGATCAGCGGCGCCTTTCGGCGCCCGCGGCCCCCGAAGGGGTGCAGATCCGGCGATCAGTGAACAGGTCGGTCCGAATTTGTACCCCGAAAGTCCTCCATTCGGCCGACTGTGCATCTGCTGGGAATCCCGCACACTGGTAGCACCAAGCGCGCAGCCGACCCACGGATGCGTCGCCCCGGGCGAGAGCCGAGTCGGGTAACTCGGCTGCCCGGACAGGAAGCGGGATGTTTTCGGGTTGTCCCGCCGACTCGGGGGTGCACAGGGCCCGGTCTGGGGAGGCCGGGCCCTTCTCCTGTTCCCGGGCCTGTTACGGCTTTGCTCGAGGTTCCTGCGCGTCGGTCCGAGGCGGCTCGACCCGAGTCGTGGGCCGGGTCCTCGGGATGGCCGGCTCGTGTTCCGGCCGATGCGCGTGTCTGCGTTTTGAAGGTGTTCTGGTCACGAGTCGATCTGCGGCTGCGGGTCCGCTGCCACCAGAACACCTTCAAAACGAAGCGCTGTGATCGCTCGGGTGATCCACCCGGCCATCCCGACGACTCAGCCGACGACCCGGGTCGGGCGACCTCGGACCGACGAGCGGGTGTCAGACCGCGGCCGGGACCGGGCGCGGGAGCTCGAGCCAGAGGTCGATCTGCGGCTGCGGGTCCGCTCCGACCAGAACACCGTCAAAACGAAGCGCTGTGATCGCTCGGGTGATCCACCCGGCCATCCCGGCGACTCGGCCGACGACTCGGGCGAGAAGGCTTCGGACCGACGAGCTGGGCGTCAGACGCCGGCCGGGATCGGGCGCGGGAGCTCGAGCCAGAGGTCGACCTCCTCGCCCTCGTCCTCGAGGCCGAGGGCGGCGGCGGTCTCGTCGATGGTGATCGCGACGACCGTGACGGACTTGTCGGAGCCCCGCGGCGCCGTGCGGATGATGATCCGGTCGGAGCGCACCTGCGCCAGCTTCGCGGCCACCTCGTCGAGGATCGGCTCCATCAGCTCGGGGTCGACGTCGTCGAGGCCGCCGTCGTCGAGCACCTGCACGAAGGCCCCGCGGCGCCGGTGCTCGATCACCTGGTCGCGCAGCGCCTCGTTCAGAAGCCGGCGACCGCGGATCTCGTCGCGGATCGTCTGCTCGAGCACGCGGCACTCCTGCTTCGCGTCCTCGTCGAGGTCGCCGTCGACGTCGGCGATGTGGCGCAGCATCGGCATGGCGACGCGGCTCGTCTGCGTCAGGCGGACCTGGCGCTCGAAGTGGTGCGCGTCCTGCGCGGCCTGCCACTCGACGGCCTCGCGCTCCGACCGGGCGAACTGCTGGATGTCGCGCATCGCGTGCGAGAGCGAGCGGATGCCGAAGTAGGCCGCCGCCACCCAGAGCGCCATCGTCGCGACGCCGAGGTCCAGGACGCCCTCCGGGCCCGCCCAGAGCAGCGTCTGCGCGGCGACGAGCGCGGTGCCGATCCACGCGTGGGCGGGTCGGCGGCGCACCATCGTGAGGACGAGGAGGCAGCCGGCGGCGGCGATGTACCAGTGCTCGTCGCCCGCGGTCCGGTCCGACTCGAGCCCGCTCGCGCACAGCAGCGCCATCGCGAAGCAGACGCCGGCGTTCAGGCCGGACAGCAGCCCGTTGAGGATCGGGCGGCGATCGAGCATCGTCAGCACGAACGCGACCACGTAGAGGCCGATCGCGACCTCGACCCGGACCGGGTGCCGCGCCTCCGGCAGGGAGAGCACGCCGTTCGTGATGGTGCAGGCGGCGACGCCGGCGGCGAGCAGCGCGAGCAGGACGCGCGGGAGCGGGATCACGCGAGCACCGCCTCGTCGGCGTCCGCGGCGACGGGCGCCTTCGCGGCGGCGGGCCAGGACAGCGTGAACACGGTGCCCTCGCCGAGGGCGGTGGTGAGGTCGACGGCGCCGCTGACGCGGCTCATCCGCTCGATGATGGAAACGCGGAGGCCGAGGCGCTCGGACGCGACCTTCGCGGGGTCGAAGCCGCGCCCGCGGTCCTCGACGAGCACGCGGACGGCGTCGCCCTCCCCGCCCGCCACGAGCACCGAACGCGGCACCTCCGGCCCGCCCGCGTGCTTGACGCTGTTCGTCATCGCCTGCACGGCCGCGGACACGATCGCGTCGGCGACGTTCTCGGGCACCACCCGGCCGGCGACGTCCTGCGCCGCGAAGTCGAACGAGTCCGCGACGGCGCCGGCGTCGTCGCGGATGCGCTCCAGCAGGTCGCTCACCGGCACCTTGGGGCCGATCGAGGAGGCGACGGTCGCGCGCGAGAGCACCTTCATGGTGTGCACGGCCATCCGCGCGGCCAGGGCCCGGCCCTCGGGCGTGTGCGCCGCGGCGGCGGAGAGGAAGGTGGTGAGCACGGAGTCGTGCACGAGCGCGTCCGTGCGGGTCCGCTCCGACTCGGTCGCCTCGTCGATGCGCGCGTCGGCGTACCGGCTGAGCGCGGTCCCCTGCGCGGTGTCGACGTTGCGGGCCGCGCGTCGCACGGCGGACACGACGAGCAGCAGGCCGAACCCGACCTCGGCGACGCCGAGCGCGTCGAGCACCGCGGTGGAGCCGGTGACCGCGCCGCCGGAGGGCGAGAGGCGCAGGGCGCCGACCGCGACGGTCGCGGTGAGCACGTAGGCGACGGCGACGGGCCAGCTCGCGGCCACCACCATCAGCGCGGACGGCACGCCGGCGAGCGCGAAGAGCCAGGGCGCGTCCTGACCCTCGTACCGGCCGGGGACGGCCAGGGGCCAGACCGCGAGCGCGAGGAGGTAGACGATGCCGACGGCGAGGAAGACGGGCCGGGTCCACTGGTGCAGCAGGGCGGAGAGCGCCGCCATCAGGACCGCGCCGTAGACCGCGACCGCGAGGGCCGCCCCGACGAGCAGGTTCGTCTCGCCGGCGTTCTGGACGAGCGCCTCGAGCGTGATCGCCGAGAACAGGAGCCCGAAGGTGCTGACCATGCCGGCCAGGAGCATCTCGATGCGCCGCGTGCCGATCGGCGCGAGCCCCATGCGGGCCGCGAGGTCGCGCCCCCGGCCGTCAGTCGTCATGGACGGGGGCGTCGGGGTCGAGCCCCGGCAGGATGCCGTCCTCGACCGCCCGCCGCAGCAGGTCGACCTTCGTCGGCGCCGGGCGCCCGACCTCGACGTACTTCACGCGGATCCGGTCGAGGTACTCCCGCACGGTCGAGGGCGCGATGCCGAGCTGCTCCGCGACCATCCGCAGCGGCAGGCCCGAGGCGTACAGGTTCAGCACGTCGCGCTCACGGCGGCCCAGCTGCGCCTTCGCGAACTCGACGTCCGCGTCGATCGCGGTGGCCCACTCGAGGTTGTTCAGCACCTGGCCGGACGCCACGCTGCGGATCGCGGCCATGACGACCGCGGTCGCGGCGGACTTCGGGATGACACCGGCCGCACCGGCGGCGAGCGCCTCGCGGATGCCGGCGGCGCGGTCGGCGATCGAGTGGATCAGCACGCCGGCGCCGGTGGCCTGGATCGCCTTCACGTTGTCGGTGATGCTGACGCCGTCGCCGAGCGACAGGTCGAGCACGACGACGTCGACCTCGCGGCCGCCGAGGCGCCCGATCAGCTCCGCCACGGTCGCGCCCTCGTCGACGAACTGGTAGCCCTCGCGCATGCACGCGGCCAGCAGGCCGAGCCGCACGGACTCGTGGTCGTCCACGACGGCCACCCGCACGACGTCGGTCGCGCTCTCAGCGGTGATCGTCGACATGGGCGGGCTCCTTCCGGGACGAGGACTGCGCGAGCATAGGAGCCGTCCGGCAACCATCCGCGGCGCCCACACCGGGACGGGGATCCCCAGTACGGGGGTCGACGGCGGTCATCGGACGACCACCGGCCGGTCGAGCTCGAGCCACAGGTCGACCTGCTCCTCATCGTCGTCGATCCCGAGGGCGGTCGCGATCGGGTCGCTCGACATCCCGACGACGGTCAGGGCCTTGTCCGAGTCGCGCGGCGCGGTGCGGATGATGATGCGGTCGGACGCGATGCCGGCGAGCGCCTGCGCGACCTGGGCGAGCAGCGGCTCGACCACGGCCGGGTCGAGGTCGTCGATGCCGCCGTCGTCGTTGACCTGCACGTGGGCGCCGCGGCGGCGGTGAGCCATGACCTGCTCGCGCACGGCGTCGTTCAGGAGGCGGCGGCCGCGGATCTCGTCGCGGATGGTCTGCTCGAGCACGCGGCACTCGGCGCGGTCCTCGTCGGTCAGGCCGTCCGTCGCCGTCGCGATGCGCTGCAGCATCCCGGAGGCGAGGCGCGCGGTCGTGGCCAGGCGCACCTGGCGCTCGTGGTGGTACGCGTCCTGCGCGGCCTGCCACTCGAGGGTCTCCCGCTGGGCGTCGGAGAACGAGGCGAGGTGCTGCTCCGTCTTGACGACCGCCCAGCCGCCCGCCGCCATCAGCACGATGATCAGGGCGGCCGCGAAGACGCCGTAGCCGTTCAGGGCGTCGAACCCGCCCCAGACGTAGGTGTGCAGCAGGAGCACGGCGAGCAGCGCCGATGCGGCGACGGCGCGCCGGCGCCACAGCAGCACGACCACGAGGCAGGCGACGCCGCTGATGTACCAGGCGCCGCTGCTGTAGCTGTCGCGCACCGGGTCGAGCCCGGTGGACCCGAGCAGCGGGAGGAGCAGGCCCGAGCCGCCGACGACGACCGTGACGGGCAGGGACGCCTGGCCGGTCCGGGCGATCGCGAGGCCGAACGCGAGGCCGAACAGGCCGAGCGCGATGAGGTTCGCCATCGGCGCGACGCCCATGGCGATCGTGATGACGGCGAAGGCGGCCGTGTAGACGGCGACCGCGACGGCGATGCCGCCGGAGAACCAGCGCGGCACGGAGATCATGCGGGCACCTCGGTGCGCTCGGGTCGCGGCGCGGTGCCGCTGATGACGATGGAGCCCCAGCTGAGCGTGACGACGGTGCCGGTGCCGGCCCCGGTCCGGATGTCGGCGCGGCCGTCGACGGAGCGCATGAGCTCCACGACGGACTGCAGCGCCTCGACGCGGGGGTCGCGGCCCTCGCGGGGGTCGAAGCCCCGCCCGTCGTCGGCGAGGACGACGCGGATGCCGTCGGCGCCGAGCTCCGCCATGGTGATCGAGCGGACGGTCGCGCCCTCCGCGTGGAGCACGCTCGCGGACATCGCGTGGACCATCGAGGCGATCAGCGCCTCCGCCGCGTCCGCGGGGAGCACGAGGTCGCCGAGCGCGCCGACCTCCACCTCCCAGCCGAGGATCAGCGGGTCGAACCGCTCGACGGCCTCGCCGAGCGCCATCGAGAGCGGCACGACGGGCCCCGTCGCACCGGACTGGTTGACATGGGCGAGCACGCGGAGCGCGTTGGCCGCCATGCGCCGCGCGAGCTCCTCCGACTCGGGGTCCCGCGCCGCGGCGGCGGCGAGGAACGTCGTGAGCACGGAGTCGTGCACGAGCGCGTCCGTGCGCGTCCGCTCGTGCTCCGTGGCGTCGTCGAGGCGCGAGCGGCCGTAGCCGTCGAGCGCCGCCTGCTGGGCGGCGTCCGCGCGCTCCACCCCGCGGCGGACCGCGGAGATGAGCACGACGAGGACGAGCGAGATCACGATGCCGAACAGCGCGTTCGCCACGGCGTCGGCGACGGACAGCCCGCCGCGCACGACGAGCACGGTCGCGATGCCGACGCTGAGGGCGGCCGAGGCCGAGAGGGAGGCCGCGGGGCGGCGGAACGCGGTGGCGAGGAACGCCGCCTCGACGGGCAGCAGCCCGATGAACCACGGCATCGGGGTCTCCGGCACCGGGCCGGTGAGCGAGAAGGGCCACACCGCGACGGCGGCGCAGAACAGGATGGCCGCGCCGAGGAAGAGGCTCCTCCCCCGCGACGGGACCGCAGCGGCGACCGTGCCGAGCAGCACCGACCCGCCGACGAGCGCGACGGCGGCGCCGCCGACCGGGCCGGCCATCGTCGGCCAGCCGGCGACGAGCGCGTCGAGGGTCTGCAGGGCGTAGAGCACGCCGAAGGCGCCGACGATGACGCCGAGGTAGCGCTGGAACCGCGCCGCGCCGACCGCGGGGGTCGACGGCTCGGGCGCGTCAGTCGTCATGGACGGGGACGTCGGGGTCGAGCCCCGGCAGGATGCCGTCCTCGACCGCGCGGCGCAGGAGGTCCACCTTGGTCGGGGCGGGCCGGCCCACCTCCACGTACTTGACGCGGATCCGGTCGAGGTACTCGCGCACCGTGGAGGGCGCGATGCCGAGCTGCTCGGCGACCATGCGCAGCGGCAGGCCCGAGGCGTAGAGGTTCAGCACGTCGCGCTCGCGGCGGCCCAGCTGCGCCTTCGCGAACTCCGTGTCGGCGTCGATGGCCGTCGCCCACTCGAGGTTGTTGAGCACGGCGCCCGAGGCGACGGTGCGGATGGCGGCCATGACGACGGCGGTGGCTGCGGACTTCGGGATGACGCCGGCGGCACCTGCGGCGAGCGCCTCGCGGATGCCCGCGGCGCGGTCGGCGATCGAGTGGATGAGCACGCCCGCGCCCGTGGCCTGGCAGGCCTTCACGTTGTCGGTGATCGAGACCCCGTCGCCGAGCGACAGGTCGAGCACCACGACGTCGATCTCGCGGCCGCCGAGGCGGGCGAGCAGGTCGGCGACGTTGGCGCCCTCCTCCACGAACTGGTAGCCCTCGCGCATGCACGCGGCGAGCAGGCCGAGGCGCACGGATTCGTGGTCGTCCACCACGGCGACGCGCACCACGTCGGTGGCGCTCTCGGTGGCTTGTGCGATCGACACGACCGGACTCCTCGTTCGGGGATCAGTTGATCCACGGTAGGAGCGCCGCGTCCCCCGTGTCCCGTCCCCGTCCGGGGAGGGGCGGGCCCCAGTTCGAGCGCCCCGGAGGACGCGGGAGGAACGGCTCGCGGCGGCGGAGCGCGGGTCAGGCGTCCGGGACGAGCCGCGCCACGGCCTCGAGGTGGTGCGTGTTCGGGAACAGGTCGAACGCCTCCAGCGTCGCCGGTCGCCAGCCGCGGGACGCGAAGACGCCGAGGTCCCGCGCGAGCGCGACCGGGTCGCAGGCGACGTAGACGACCTGGGCCGGGCGGGCGTCCGCGATGGCCGCCACCACGTCCGCGCCCGCGCCGGAGCGGGGCGGGTCGAGCAGCACGGTCGCCCCCGGCCGCGGCACGGGCTCGCCGGTCAGGAAGGCGTCGACGCGTGCGGCGACGGCCCGGGCGCGCGGCAGGTCCGCGAGGTTCGCGGCGGCGTGCGCGCTCGCGCGCGGCTCGGACTCGACGGTCGTCACCCGCACGTCGCCGTCGCCGGCGAGCGCGGCGGCGAGCAGCCCCACCCCGCCGTAGAGGTCGAGGTTGTCGGCGTCCGGGTCGAGCAGCGCCGGGTCGACCGCCCGGCGGACGGCTCCGGTCAACACCGCGGGCGCAGCGGGGTGCACCTGCCAGAACCCGAGCGCCTCGAGCCGGAACTCCCGCTCCCCCACGCGCTCGACGACCGGGCCCCGGGCGTCGCGCGGTCCCGCGGCGAACGCGCCCGACCCGCTCGCAACGAGGTCGAGCTCCCGCCCCCGGGCCCGCCGCGGCAGGAGGCGCTCCGCGGCCTCGACCGCGAGCGGCAGGTCGTCGACCGGGACGACGCGCTTCGAGCGCGCGGCGAACGGGCCGACCCGCCCGGAGCGGTCGACGTGCAGCCGCACGCGGGTGCGGGACCGGATGCCGTCCTCGCGCCCGGGCACCGCCGCGACCGCGGGGTCGAGCGCCGCGACCTGCTCGGCGGTCAGGCCGCCGATCCGCTGCAGCGCGTCCCGCAGCACCTCGGTCTTCAGCCTCCGCTGCCGGGCGGGCGCGATGTGGCCGAACTCCGCGCCGCCGGCGCGCTGCGCGGGGTCGCGGTCGATCGCGGCCGCGGCCCAGACGTGCGGGACGCGGTCGGGCGACGGCTCGAGCACGCGGACGGCGTCGGCGCGCCAGAACCGGTCGTGCCGGTCGTCCGTGATCCGCGCGAGCACGCGTTCGCCAGGCAGCGAGTCGGCGACGAACACCACCCGTCCGTCGAGCTCGGCGACGGCGACGCCGCCGTGCGCGATGCGGAGCACGTCCAGCTCCACCTCGCGCCCCCGCGCTTCGTCCGCCATCCCTCAACTCTCCACCACTTCCCGCCGTAGCGTGGTCGGCCGTGCGTCTCGTGCTCGCGTCCACCTCCCCGGCCCGTCTCGCGCTGCTGCGCGCCGCGGGCATCGAGCCGGAGGCCGTGCCGCCGGGCGTCGACGAGGAGGCCGCCGTGGCCCGGGCGGAGGCGGAGCGCGGAGCGCCCCTCGCGCCGGAGGAGCTCGTGCAGCTGCTCGCGCGGCTGAAGGCGGAGGCCGTCGCCCGGGCGCTCGGCACGACGGACGCGCTGGTCCTCGGGGGCGACTCCGCGTTCGCCTTCGGCGGCGTCACCTACGGCAAGCCGCTCGAGCCCGCGGTGGCGCTCGCCCGCTGGCACGCGCAGCGCGGCGGCACCGGGGTGCTCCACTCCGGCCACCACCTGATCGACGCGCGCACGGGCGAGGGCTTCGGCGCGACCGCGCAGGCGACGGTCCGGTTCGCCGACGACCTCGACGACGACGAGCTCGCCGCCTACGTCGCGACCGGCGAGCCCTTGCAGGTCGCCGGCGCGTTCACCGTCGACGGGCTGGCCGGCCCGTTCATCGAGCGGGTGGAGGGCGACCCGTCGACCGTGGTGGGCCTGTCGCTCAGCACCCTCCGGCACCTCGTGCGCCGCACGGGGACGTCGTGGACGTCGCTCTGGAACCGAGCAGACCGCGCCTGAGGTTGTGCGAGCCGCACGCCCTCCGGGAGGGGAGTTTGTGGGAGGTCACCAAAGAGGCCCGGCGACCTGCGAATACAGTAAGGATCCATGTCGTCACCGGCGCCGCGTCGCATCACCAAGCTGCTGATCGCGAACCGGGGTGAGATCGCCGTCCGCATCATCCGCGCCGCCCGGGACGCGGGCATCGCCTCGGTCGCCGTGTACGCCGACCAGGACCGCGACGCGCGCCACGTCCGGCTCGCCGACGAGGCGTACGCGCTCGGCGGCACGACGAGCGCGGAGACGTACCTCGTCATCGACAAGCTGCTCTCGGTCGCTCGGCGCAGCGGCGCCGACGCCGTGCACCCCGGCTACGGCTTCCTCGCCGAGAACAGCGCGTTCGCGCAGGCCGTGATCGACGCCGGCCTGATCTGGGTCGGCCCGTCGCCCGAGGCGATCGAGGCGCTCGGCGACAAGGTCACCGCCCGGCACGTCGCGGAGTCCGTCGGCGCCCCGCTGGCCCCCGGCACCCTGAACCCGGTGGCGGACGCCGCCGAGGTGGTCGCCTTCGCGGAGCAGGTCGGGCTGCCCATCGCGATCAAGGCGGCGTTCGGCGGCGGCGGCCGCGGCCTCAAGGTCGCGCGCACGATCGAGAAGATCCCGGAGCTGTTCGAGTCGGCGACCCGCGAGGCCGTCGCGGCCTTCGGCCGCGGCGAGTGCTTCGTCGAGAAGTACCTCGACAAGCCGCGGCACGTCGAGACGCAGTGCATCGCGGACGCGTTCGGCACCGTCGTGGTCGTCTCGACCCGTGACTGCTCGCTGCAGCGCCGGCACCAGAAGCTCGTCGAGGAGGCGCCGGCGCCGTTCCTCACGGAGGAGCAGCGCGAGCTGCTCTACCGGTCGTCGAAGGCGATCCTCAAGCAGGTCGGGTACGTCGGTGCGGGCACCTGCGAGTTCCTGATCGGCGCCGACGGCACCGTGTCCTTCCTCGAGGTGAACACCCGCCTGCAGGTGGAGCACCCGGTGTCGGAGGAGGTCACGGGCCTCGACCTCGTCCGCGAGCAGTTCCGCGTCGCGGAGGGCCAGGCGCTCGGCTACGACGACCCGGCGCCCCGCGGCCACTCGTTCGAGTTCCGGATCAACGGCGAGGACCCGGGCAGAAACTTCCTCCCCTCCCCCGGTCCCGTGCAGTCCTTCCGGGTGCCCGGCGGCCCCGGCGTCCGCATCGACTCCGGCGTCACCACGGGCGACGTCGTCTCCGGCGCCTTCGACTCCCTGCTCGCGAAGCTGATCGTGACGGGCGCGGACCGGGCGGACGCGCTGGAGCGCGCGCGCCGGGCGCTCGCCGAGTTCGAGGTCGCCGGTCTGCCGACCGTCATCCCGTTCCACCGCGCCGTCGTCCGCGATCCCGCGTTCACGGCCGAGGACGGCCGGTTCGGCGTGTTCACGAACTGGATCGAGACCGAGTTCGTGAACGACATCGAGCCGTGGAGCGGCTCGCTCGGCGACCAGGACCCGACCGGCCCGGTCCCCGCCGACCGCCAGCGGGTGACCGTCGAGGTCAACGGCAAGCGCATCGAGGTCTCGCTGCCGACCGCCCTCGCGCGGCCCGAGAGCGCCGCGCCCGCCGCCGCTCCCCCGCGCCGCCGGTCCGCCGCCTCCCGGGCCGGCACCACGAGCGGCGACGCCGTGAAGGCGCCGATGCAGGCCACCGTCGTCAAGGTCGCGGTGACCGAGGGCCAGAAGGTCGTCGCCGGCGACCTCGTCGCCGTGCTCGAGGCGATGAAGATGGAGCAGCCGCTGACCGCGCACCGCGACGGCGTCGTGACCCGGCTCACCGCCGTGCCCGGCACGACGGTCTCCTCGGGGACGGTCCTGCTGGAGATCCTCGACGAGGTGCCCGCGCTCGCCTGAAGATCGCGGTCGACGCGAGGAGGGACCCGGCGCCGATGCGCCGGGCCCCTCTCCGTCCGTGCCGTCGGGCTAGTGCTTGAGCGCCGGCGCGCGCGTCGCGAGCGCGAGCGTGCCGTCCTTCGCGCTGCCCCACGCGTAGACGATCGCGTTCGTCCCGGCCGCCACCGGCAGCTTCGCGCTGAGCACCGTCGTGTTCGGCGACGCCGCGAGCTGCACCTTCACGTCGTAGGTGCCCGCGTAGAGCACGCCCTTCGCCTGGTGCGGGTTCTTCAGGAACGGCACGGCGACGAAGCCGTTCACGACGACGCGGACGGGCGGCGCCGCGGCGACGTGGCGGACGGTCAGGCGGGCCTGGCCGGCACCCACGGCCCGCAGGTCGTTCGTGTACTTCGTGAGGGTCGGCCTGCCCTTCTCGGTGAGGTGCGCGATCAGCGAGTAGCTCTTCGCCGACTTCAGCGACACGTGCGCCTTGAGGATCGGGTGCTTCGCGTTCTTCGCCGTCGCCGCCGTGACGCGCACGAGGTAGGTGCCCTGCTTGAGCGAGAGCGACGGGGAGAAGGTGCCGGGCTGGAAGTCGTCCAGCACGCGCTTCGACCCGACGTAGACGTCCACGGGCGTCTTCGGGATGCCGTGGAAGACGCCCACCGTGGCGGGGGCCTTGCCGTAGTGAGCGGGCTTCGCCTCGGCGGGGACCGCCAGACCGAGGGCGGCCACGAGGCCGAGAGCGGCTCCGGCCGTGAGTGCGCGTCGCATGGGACTCCTTCGTCTCCGACGTGGGCGAGGGGCCGCCCACGGGAGCACCGTCCCGCATCCCGCGCCTCGGGCGCAGGACTCATACGACCTCCGCAGCCCGTGCAGGTCCGTCGCAGGTCCAGGGGGCGCCGGCGCGGGCCGCCCGGCGCGGGTCAGGCGACGATGTGCATCGCCCTCGCGGCGTCGGTGATCGCGCCGGAGAGGCTCGGGTAGACGCTGAACGCCCGGGCGAGCTGGTCGACCGTCAGGCGGTGCTCCACCGCGAGCGCGATCGGCAGGATCAGCTCGCTGGCCCGCGGCGCGGCGATCACCCCGCCGATGACGGTGCCGGAGCCGGTGCGCGCGAAGAGCTTCACGAACCCGTCGTGCATGCTCTGGATCTTCGCGCGGGGGTTCGACGACAGCGGCAGCTTGTAGACCTCGCCTTGGGCGATCCCGTCCTCGATCTGCTTCTGCGTCCATCCGACGCTCGCGACCTCCGGCGCCGTGAAGATGTTGCTCGTCACGTTGCGCAGCTCGGTCGGGGTCACGGCGTCGCCGAGCGCGTGGAACACCGCGGTGCGCCCCTGCTGCGCCGCGACGGAGGCGAGCGGGAGGAAGGTCGTGCAGTCGCCCGCGGCGTAGACGGAGGGCCGGGAGGTGCTCGCGACCCGGTTCACGCGGATGTGGCCGCTGTCGGTCAGCTGCACCCCCGCCTCCTCGAGGCCGATGCCCGTGGTGTTCGGCACGGAACCGACCGCCATCAGGCAGTGGCTGCCCCGGATCTCGCGACCGTCGGACAGCGTCACGACGACGGAGTCCCCGTCGCGCACGACGCTCGTGGCGCGGCTGCGGGACATGAGGTGCATGCCGCCGCGGGTGAAGACCTCCTCGAGCAGCTCGGCGCCGTCCGCGTCCTCGCCGGGCAGCACCCGGTCGCGGCTCGACACGAGCGTCACCTCGCTGCCGAGCTGCATGTAGGCGGAGGCGAACTCCGCGCCCGTCACGCCGGAGCCGACCACGACGATGTGCTCCGGCACCTCGTCGAGCTCGTAGAGCTGCGTCCAGGTGAGGATGCGCTCGCCGTCGGGCAGCGCCGTCGGCAGCTTCCTCGGGCTCGCGCCGACCGCGATCACGGTCGTGTCGGCCTCGATCTCGTCGAAGTCGTGCGCCGTGCGCCCCCGGCCGGTCGAGACGACCACGCGGCCGGTCCCGTCGAGGCGGCCGTCGCCGACGACGATCCGGACGCCCGCCTGCTCCAGGTTCGTCCGCATGTCGGCCGACTGCTGCGCGGCGAGGTCCTTGAGCCGCCGGTTCACCGCGCGGAGGTCGACCGAGATCTCGGGCGCGACGTGCCGGCCCTGCTCGTTCGGCACCGAGAAGTGCACGCCGAGGCGGGCGATGCGCGCGATCGCGCCGGTCGCGTTCGCGGTGGCGATGAGCGTCTTCGACGGCACGACGTCGGTGAGCACCGCGGAGCCGCCGATGCCGGCCCGCTCGACGACGGTCACCTCCGCGCCGAGCTGCACGCCCGCGAGCGCCGCCTCGTACCCGCCGGGGCCGCCGCCCAGCACGACGATGCGGTGGTTGCGCTCGAACTCGTACGTCACGCCTGCCATTGTGGTCCGCCGCGGCGCGCCGGGCCCGCTCCACCTCGGGGGCCGGAGGCGCCGCCCCGCGACCGGTGCCGCGGGTGCGCCGCCTCCGTAGGGTGGGATCGTGACCGCTCCCTCGCTCGACGACCCCGCCACCCCGCCGACCGCCGTCGCCCAGCTCGCCGCCGCGGAGATCGCCCGCCGCACCGGCGTCGAGCGCCACGAGATCGCGCTGACCCTCGGCAGCGGCTGGGGCCGTGCCGCCGAGCGGCTCGGCGAGACCGTGGCCCGCATCCCCGCCGAGGAGGTGCCGGGCTTCACCGCCTCCGGCATCCCCGGCCACTCGGGCGTGCTCACCTCGATCCGCCTCGAGAACGGCCTGCACGCGCTCGTCATCGGCGCCAGGACCCACTTCTACGAGGGGAAGGGCGTGCGCCGCGTCGTGCACAGCGTCCGCACCGCTGCGGAGGCCGGTGCGAAGGTCATGGTGCTGACGAACGGGGCGGGCGGCATCGACCCGTCGTGGGAGCCCGGGACCCCGGTGCTCATCTCGGACCACATCAACCTCACGGCCGCATCGCCGCTCGAGGGCGCGACGTTCATCGACGTGACCGACCTCTACGCGAGCCGGCTGCGGGACCTCGCGCGCGAGGTCGAGCCGTCGCTCGCGGAGGGCGTCTACGTCCAGTTCCGCGGGCCGCAGTTCGAGACGCCCGCCGAGGTCCGCATGGCGCGGACGATCGGCGGCACGATCGTCGGGATGTCGACCGCGCTCGAGGCGGTCGCGGCCCGCGAGGCCGGTGTCGAGGTCTTCGGCATCAGCCTCATCACGAACCTCGCCGCGGGGATCTCGGACAGCCCGCTGAACCACGAGGAGGTGCTCGAGGCGGGGCGGAACGCGGAGGACCGGCTCGCGGACCTCCTGTCCCGGATCGTGCGCCGCATCGCGCAGGACCTGGCGTGACGGACGACCCCGCCGCCGCGGCACGGGCCTGGCTCGCGATCGACCCGGACCCGGCGACCCGGGCGGAGACGGAGCGCCTGCTCGAGGGCGGCGACGAGGCGGCGCTCGCCGCCGCGTTCGGCGGCCGGCTGCGCTTCGGCACGGCCGGCCTGCGCGGGCCGCTCGGCGCCGGCCCGCTCCGGATGAACCGGGTCGTGGTCCGGCAGACGACGGCCGGTCTCGCGCGCTTCCTCCGGGACCGCGAGGCGCACCCGTCGGCGGTCGTCGGCTACGACGGGCGGCACGGCTCCCGGGTCTTCGCGGAGGACGCGGCCGCGGTGCTCGCCGGCGCGGGGATCCGCGCGGTGCTGCTGCCGCGCGCCCTGCCGACGCCGGTGCTCGCGTTCGCGGTCCGGGACCTCGGCGTCTCGGCGGGCGTCATGATCACGGCGTCCCACAATCCCGCGCCGGACAACGGCTACAAGCTCTACCTCGGCGGCGCGGACGCGGGCTCGCAGCTCGTCTCCCCCGCGGACGCCGAGGTGCTCGCGGCGATCGACGCCGTCGTCGCGGAGGGCGGCGGCGCCGACGCCGGCGATCCCGCCGCGGTGGTCACCGCCGGCGAGGACGTGCTCGACCGCTACGTCGCGGCCACCGCGGCCGCGACCGCCGTCGTCGGCGGAGCGCCCGCCGCGTCCGCGCTGCCCTGGGTCTACACGGCGATGCACGGCGTCGGGCTCGAGACCGTGCGGCGGGTGCTCGACGCGGCGGGGCTACCCGTCCCGGCCGTCGTCGCCGAGCAGGCCGACCCCGACCCCGACTTCCCGATGGCGCCGTTCCCGAACCCCGAGGAGCCCGGGACGCTCGACCTCGCCTTCGCGCTCGCGGGCCGCACGGGCGCCGAGCTCGTGCTCGCGAACGACCCCGACGCCGACCGGCTCGCGGTCGCCGTGCCGGACGGAGGCGGCGGCTGGCGCCGGCTCACCGGCAACGAGACCGGGCTGCTGCTCGCGTGGCGGATCGCGAGCCGGGCGACGACCGCCGGCGGCACCCTCGCCTGCTCGATCGTCTCGACGCCCGGGCTCGCCCGGATCGCGGACCGCTTCGGGTTCCTCGCCGTCGAGACCCTGACGGGCTTCAAGTGGATCTCGCGCGCGCCCGGCCTGCTGTTCGGCTTCGAGGAGGCGCTCGGCTACCTCGTGGACCCGGACGTGGTGCGCGACAAGGACGGGATCTCCGCGCTCGTCGTGGTGCTCGCCACCGCCGCCGACCTCCGCGCGGAGGGGCGCTCGCTCACCGACCTGCTCGCCGAGGTGGAGGCCGCGATCGGCCGCTTCGACTCCGACCAGGTCGCCGTGCGCGTCGACGACGTCGCCGAGACCGGCCGGATCGTGGAGCGGCTCCGCCGTGCTGCGCCGACGGCGATCGGCGGGGTGCCCGTCGACGCGGTGGACGACCTCGCCGTCGGCGGCGCGCTGCCGCCGACCGACGGTCTGCGCTTCCGCCTCGCGGGCGGCTCGCGGGTGATCGTGCGCCCCTCCGGCACCGAGGCGAAGCTCAAGGTCTACCTCGACGTCGTCTCGACCGCGGCGACGCCGGAGACGCGCGCCGCGGAGACCGCGGCGTCGCTCGACGCGCTCCGCACCGGCGTCCGCGACCTCCTCGCCGCGTGAGCTCCGTCTCGGAGGCAGGACCTGCCTCCGAGACGGAGGGGCGGGGTCAGAGCAGGAGGCGGAGGCCCGCGGTCGCGAGGGCGGCCGCGAGCACCGCGACGAGCATGGGAGCCCGGAGCAGCCGGGCGGCGACCGCGACGACGACGCCCGCCACGACGAGCGGGTCGAACGCGGACCACCGCGGGCCGACGACCTCCACGACCACGAGCGCGGCGACCAGCGCCGGCGCGATCACGGCCACGACGGCCCGCACCCGGCGCGGGAGGGGCCTCGCCCCGAGCAGCGCCGGTCCGACGCCCTTGATGGCGGCGCTGATCAGCGCCGCGGCGGTGATGCAGACCCACACGACCGCCGTCACCGGACCTCCTCCCCCGCCAGGCCGACGAGCGCGGCGAGCGCCCCGCCGAGGAGGGCGACGCCGGGCGGCACCACGAGCAGCAGCCCGAGGGCGATCGCCCCGCCGAGCACCGCGGCGGTGAGGGCGCGACGGGACGTCCGCGCCTCCTCGAGCAGCAGCAGCGCGAAGAACGCCGGGAAGACGACGTCGAGCCCGAGGGAGCGGGCCAGCTCGGGCGGCGGCGCGACGAGGACGCCGACCAGGGTGCCGGCGACCCACAGCGGCCACTGCGGCAGCGTCGCGCCGAGGAGGAGCGACCGGTCGAACCGGCCCCCGCCCCGGTGCGCCGCGACGAACGAGGCGTCGACGACCGCCTGCCCTTCGAGCGCCCGCCGCAGCGCGTTCCCGCGGAGCGTGCCGGCCAGCGCGACGCCCATCGGCAGGAACCGCAGGTTGATGAGCGCGGCGGAGAGGATCGCGGCGCCGGCGCCCGCACCGCTGCCGAGGGCCGTCAGGAGGGCGAACTGGGCCGAGCCGGAGAACACGACCGCGCTCGCCACGACGGGCGCGACGGGGCCCCACCCCTGGTCGACCGCGGCCGCTCCGAAGGACACGGCGAGCAGGAAGGAGCCGAGCCCGAGACCGACCCCGATGCGCAGCCCGGCGCGGAAGGGTCCGTCGTCGGCCACGTCAGTCGAGGGCGTCGGCGAGCTTCGCCTCGACCTCGGCCTGGTCGAGGATGTTGTCGACCACGATCACCTGGGCGTACGTCCGGCCGATCGACGCGATCTTCTCGCTCGTCGCCAGGATCACCTGCGCGTCGTCCGCGAGGGCGGCGACGTGCTCGGCGTCGGTCGCGGTGACCACGGCCTCGATGCCGAGGCGCTGGAGCGCGCGCTGCGCGGTCACGCGGAGGATCTCGCTCGTCCCGACGCCCGCACCGCACACGGTGAGGATCTGCACCGCCATCGGCCGCCCCTACTCGATCGCCTCGAACCCGCTCGAGATGCGGTCCGCGAGCTCCTCGCGGGCCTCGAGCGGCAGGAACGCGGCCTCCGCGGCGTTCAGCTGGAACGTCAGCAGGTCGTCGAGGTCGTAGTCGAACGCCTCGGTCAGCAGCGCGAGCTCGCGTGACAGGGTGGTGCCGCTCATCAGGCGGTTGTCGGTGTTCACCGTGACCGTGAACCCGAGCTGGTAGAGCAGGTCGAACGGGTGGTCCTCGAGCTCGTCGCCCCACGCCGCGATCGCGCCGGTCTGCAGGTTCGACGACGGCGACAGCTCGAGCGGGATCCGGCGGTCCCGGACCCACCGCGCGAGCCGGCCGACGGTGACGAAGGAGCGGTCGCCCGCCCCGCGCTCGAGGACGAGGTCCTCGGCGATGCGCACCCCGTGCCCGAGCCGGAGGGCGCGCCCGTCGAGCAGCGCGGACCGGATGGAGTCGAGCCCGTCGGCCTCGCCCGCGTGCACGGTCGCCGGGAGCTGGTGCTCGGCCAGGTAGTCGAACGCGACGCGATGGCGCGAGGGCGGGAAGCCCGCCTCCGCGCCCGCGATGTCGAAGCCGACCACGCCGCGGTCGCGGTGCCGCACGGCGAGCTCGGCGATCTCGAGCCCGCGGTCGGCGTGCCGCATCGCGGTGACGAGCTGGCCGACGCGGATGGAGCCGCCGGTGCGCCGCACCTCCTCGACCCCGGCCTCGAGGCCGCGCTGCACGGCCTCGACGGCGCCGTCGAGGGTCAGGCCGCGGGCGAGGTGCTGCTCGGGGGCCCAGCGGACCTCGCCGTAGAGCACGCCGTCGTCCGCGAGGTCGAGCACGAACTCCCGGGCGACCCGTTCGAGCTGCGGCGCGGTCTGCATCACCGCGGTCGTCACGTCGAACGTGGTCAGGTACTCGACGAGGGAGCCGGAGTCCGCGCGGTCGCGGAACCACGCGCCGAGCGAATCCGGGTCGTCCGCCTCGAGGTCGATCCCGGCCTCGGTCGCGAGCTCGAGCACCGTCGCGGGCCGCAGGCCGCCGTCGAGGTGGTCGTGCAGCGACACCTTCGGCAGGGTCGCCGCGTCCACGTCCCCCCACAGAAGCCACTCCGCCACGGGGACAGGCTACCGGCGGGTCAGGCGATGCGGGCGGCGATCAGGTCGCGGGACGGCACCGCGGTGCCCGCGGGCGCGACGACCAGGGCGCCCTCGAGCGCGTCGATCGCGCGCGGGAACCGGTCCGGCTCGTCGGTGAGCAGCGTCACGAGCGGCTGACCGGCGCGCACGACGTCCCCCGGCTTCGCGTGGAGGCGGACGCCCGCCCCGTGCTGCACCGGGTCGCCCTGCCGGGCCCGACCCGCCCCGAGCCGCCACGCGGCCACGCCGACGGCGCGGGCGTCCTGCTCGGCGAGCACGCCGTCCGCCTCGGCGAGCACCGGGTGGGACTCGCGGGCGACGGGCAGCGGGGCGTCCGGGTCGCCGCCCTGGGCCCGGATCATGCGGCGCCAGGCGTCCATCGCCCGCCCGTCGTCGAGCGCGGCGGCGGGGTCCTCGCCGTCGCGGCCGGCGAGCGCGAGCATCTCGGCGGCGAGCGCGACGGTGAGCTCGCGGACGTCGGACGGGCCGCCTCCGGCGAGCACCTCGACGCTCTCCTCCACCTCGATCGCGTTGCCGGCGGTGAGGCCGAGCGGCACCGACATGTCGGTCAGCAGCGCGACGGTCGCGACACCGGCGTCGCCGCCGAGCGCGACCATCGTGCGCGCGAGCTCCTCGGCGCGCTCGCGCTCCGGGAGGAAGGCGCCCGAGCCGAACTTCACGTCGAGCACGAGGGCGCCGGTGCCCTCCGCGATCTTCTTCGACATGATGCTCGAGGCGATGAGCGGGATCGCCTCGACGGTGCCCGTCGTGTCCCGCAGGGCGTAGAGCCGCTTGTCGGCGGGCGCGAGGTCCGCCCCGGCCGCGCAGATCGCGGCGCCGACGTCCGCGAGCTGCGCGCGGAGCTCCGCGGTCGTCAGGTCGGCGCGCCAGCCCGGGATGGACTCGAGCTTGTCGAGGGTGCCGCCGGTGTGGCCGAGGCCGCGCCCGGAGAGCTGCGGGACGGCGACGCCGAACGAGGCGACCAGGGGCGCGAGCGGCAGGGTGATCTTGTCGCCGACGCCGCCGGTGGAGTGCTTGTCGACGGTCGGCTTCGCCAGATCGGCGAAGGACATCCGCTCGCCGGAGTCGATCATCGCGAGGGTGAGGTCGCGGATCTCCCGCCGGTCCATCCCGTTCAGCACGACGGCCATGGCCCAGGCGGACATCTGCTCGTCCGCCACGACGCCGCGCGTGAAGGCGTCCACGAGCCAGCGGATGCGGGCGGTGTCGAGCGCGCGGCCGTCCCGCTTCGCGGCGATCACCTCGACGGCGTCGAACGGTTCGGTCACCGCACCACGCTACCGAGGCGGCGGTGCGGCCGGGCTCAGCGCGGTACGACGGGGCCCACGGTCATGAACGAGGGGCCGGGCGAGCAGGCGACCGCGGAGGAGTCCTGCACGAAGAACGCGCGGGTCGAGTGCGGCGGGTAGACGCGGTACCCGTCGCCCTTCCGCACGGTGCAGCCGTCGAGCGGTCCGCCGTTCGTGCCGATGTTCACGACCGACAGGGGCGCCATCACGGTGTCCCCCGCCTGCAGCGTCAGGGTCCGGACCGCGGCCTGGTCGCGCGCCGCCGGCTTCCCGAGCTGCGTGCCGTCCCCGCCGCCGACGACGGAGACGCCGGGCGTGCCGCGCAGCGCGCACGGGGTGCCGCCGGTGTTCGTGAACAGGACCTGGTACGCCTCGCTGCCGGCACCGCCGCCGCCCGGGGCGGTGATCACGCTGACGCCGAGGTCCGTGCACTGGTTCGCGGGCCGTCCCGGGTCCGCGGCGGTCCGCGTGGAGGTGGGCTGCGGCGTCGCCGTCCGGGTCGTGCTCGCGGTCGCGCTGGGCGAGGGCGCGGTGCTCGAGACGCTCGGCGCGGGCGCGACCGTCACGGTGGCCGTCCGCGTCGGCTGGGTCGCCTGCGACCCGCATCCGGTCAGCGCCAGCACCAGCGCGGCGCCGAGCACCGCTCCCCCGAGGACCCGCATGCAGCGCACGCTACCGCTCGTCGCCCGCACCGATCGCCGCACGCGCGGCGGTCGCTCGGCCCTCGAGGCGCTCAGCCCTTGATGTAGGGCCTGCCGGCGGCGGCGGGCCCGCGCACCTGCCCCACGAGCCCCGCGACGGCGAAGATCGTGACGACGTAGGGCAGCATCAGCAGGAAGTCCGGCGGGACCGGGCTGCCCACGATGCCGAGCACGTTCTGCAGGTTGCTCGCGAATCCGAACAGCAGCGCCGCGAGCGTCGCCTTCACCGGGTTCCACTGCCCGAAGATGACCGCGGCGAGGGCGATGAAGCCGGCGCCGGAGGTCACGTCGCGGGTGAACGACGGCACGGACGCGAGGGTCAGGTAGGCGCCGCCGAGACCGGCGATCGCGCCGGCCAGGCTGACGTTCCAGAACCGCGTGCCGCCGACGCTGATGCCGACCGTGTCCGCGGCCTGCGGGTGCTCGCCGACGGCGCGGAGGCGGAGGCCCCACTTCGTGCGGAACAGCCCGATCGTGACCGCGACGACGCCGAGGTACATCAGGTAGACGATCACGGTCTGGCGGAAGAGGACCGGCCCGAGCACCGGGATCGCGGAGAGCACCGGGATCGCGATCGGCGAGAACTGCGGCGGGCTGTTCAGCGTCGCCGACGCCGGCACGAGGACGAGCGTGTAGAGGAAGTTCGTGAGGCCCAGCACGAGCACGTTGAGCACGACGCCGACGATGACCTGGTCGACGAGGTACTTGATCGCGAAGGCCGCGAGCACGAAGGACACGAGCATGCCCGCGACCATCGCGGCGACGAGGCCGACGATCAGCGACCGCGTGAGCGATGCGACCACGGCGCCCGTGAAGGCGCCGGCGAGCAGCTGGCCCTCGATCGCCACGTTGACGACGCCGACCCGTTCGGAGATGACGCCGCCGAGGGCGCCGAAGATCAGCGGCACCGCGAGGGCGAGCGAGCCGCCCAGCAGGCCGGGCAGCGGCACGGACTGCCCGGCGCCGGTCGTCGCCCAGGTGAGCAGGCCGACGACGAGCGCGACGGCGAAGACGACGGGCAGCCACAGCGGCTGGTGGCGGTCGCGGCGGCGCAGCAGCACCGCGGCGACGGTGCAGGCGATCGCGACGAGCGCGACGACGATCCCCGTCGCGAGGCCCGGCAGCACGACCTCGGGCAGCTGCACGAAGTCGCTGCCCGTCGCGAGGCCGAAGCGGGCGACGCCCGGCCGGGCGAAGCCGACGAGCACGACGAGGGCGATCGCGGTCAGCACGCCGTAGATCCAGACGACGCGCCAGGAGCGGCGCGGCCCGGCGGCGCCGACGACGGCACCGGTGGTGCTGGTCTCCAGCGTGGTCATGCCCGTGCTCCCTTCGGGGCCGGCAGGCGGAAGATCGCGCGCACCAGCGGCGGCGCGGCGATGAACAGGACGATGAGCGACTGCACGACCGAGACGACGTTGAGGTCGACCGCGTTCGCTGCCTGCATCGTGTAGCCGCCGTTCTGGAAGACGCCGAACAGCAGGCCGGCCCAGAAGACGCCCCACGGCTTCGAGCGGCCGAGCAGCGCGACCGTGATCGCGTTGAACCCGATGCCCGCGTCGAACGCCGTGCTGAAGCCGCTCGTGGTCTGGCCGAGCACCTGGTAGGCCCCGGCGAAGCCGACGAACACGCCCGAGATGACCATCGCGGCGATCGTCATCCGCTTGACGTCGATGCCCGCCGTCCGCGCGGCGGAGGCGTTCTCGCCGACCGCCCGCAGCTTGAAGCCGAGGCTGGACCGGTCGAGCAGGTACGCGGCCGCGAGCACGAGCAGGACGACCAGCGGGAAGCCGAGGTTGACCGGGCTGCCGAACAGCTGCGGCAGGACCGCGTCCGGCGCGGTGGGCGCGGACACCGGGGTGTTCGAGCCGGGCGCCTGGAGCACCGGCGTGTTCAGGAAGTAGTCGAGCAGGTAGAAGGCGATGTAGTTGAGCATGATCGTGACGATCACCTCGTGGGCGCCGGTCCGGGCCTTCAGGACGCCGGGGATCGCGGCCCAGAGCGCGCCGCCCAGCAGGCCGCCGACGAGCGCCGCGATCAGGTGCAGCGGCCCGGGCAGCGGGAGGCTGAAGCCGATCCAGCCGGCGACCGCGCCGCCGATGAGGATCTGGCCCTGGCCGCCGATGTTGAAGAGGCCGGCGCGGAAGCCGATGGCGATGCCGAGGCCGGCCGCGATGAGCGGCGTCGCGAAGCCGAGGCTGCGCAGCAGCGGCTGGATGCCGGCCCAGAAGCCGACCGCCGAGAAGTCGATCAGGCCGCCGCGGAACAGCGAGCCGTAGGCGCCGCCGACCGCGTTCAGCACCGCGGAGACGGTGTCGCCCGGGCGGGCGAAGAAGTAGCCCGACGCCTGGATGACCGCGGGGTTCGTGACGGCGATGAGGATCGCGCCGATGACCAGCGAGACGACCACGGCGAGCACGCTGAGCAGCGCGCTGCCGGAGAGGATCTCCCGCAGCACGCGGCGCGCGCCGTGCTCGGCCGGCCGCTCCGGCCGCTGCTGCTGCGGGTCCTGCCCGGGCTCGAGCCCCTGCGGCTCGCGGCCGGTCTCCGCGACCGGCAGCGCCTCGCCGGTCACGCCGCCACCGCCTGCGGGGCCTCGCCGGCCATCATCAGGCCCAGCACGTCGCGGGGCGTGTCCGCCGGCACGACGCCGACGACCCGCCCGCGGTACATGACGGCGATGCGGTCGGCGAGCGCGACCACCTCGTCCAGCTCGGTCGACACCACGATCACCGGCACCCCCGCGTCGCGCGTGGCGACGATCTGCTCGTGCACGAACTCGATGGACCCGACGTCGAGGCCGCGGGTCGGCTGCGCGGCGACGAACAGCCGCAGCTCCCGCGACAGCTCGCGGGCGAGCACCACCTTCTGCTGGTTGCCGCCGGACAGGCGGCCGACGCGGGTGCCGATGCCCTGCGCGCGGATGTCGAAGCGGCGCAGCCGCTCCTGCGCGAAGGCGGCGAGGTCCTTCAGCCGCAGCGCGCCGAGCCGGACGAAGGGCTCCCCGTCGGCGCGGTCGAGCATGAGGTTCTCCGCGATGGTGAACTCCGGCACGAGCCCGTCGTGCTGCCGGTCCTCCGGCACGAAGCCGGCGCCCGCGTCGAGCACCTGGCGCACGGTCCGGCCCGTCAGCTCCTCGCCGTCGAGCACGATCCGACCGGTGACCTGCGGCTGGAGGCCGAAGATCGCCTCGGTCAGCTCCGTCTGGCCGTTGCCCTGCACCCCGGCGATCGCGAGGATCTCGCCCGCGCGGACGGTGAGGCTGACGCCGTCGACGACGGGCACGCCGTTCAGGTCGTAGACGTGCACGTCGTCGAGGACGAGCGCGTCGGCGCCGGGCCGGGCCGGGGTCTTGTCGACGGTCAGCTCGACGGCGCGGCCGACCATGAGCGAGGCGAGCTCGGCGTTGCTCGCGGTGGGCTCGGCCTCGCCCACCACCTGGCCCAGCCGGATGACGGTGATGCGGTCCGCGACCTCGCGCACCTCGCGCAGCTTGTGCGTGATGAAGACGATGGCGGTGCCGGAGTCGCGGAGCTGCTTCATGATGCCGATCAGCTCGTCGGTCTCCTGCGGCGTCAGCACCGCGGTCGGCTCGTCGAACACGAGCACGCCGGCGTTGCGCGACAGCGCCTTGATGATCTCGACGCGCTGCTGCACGCCGACGGGCAGGTCCTCGATCCGCGCGTCAGGGTCGACGTCGAACCCGAACCGGTCGGAGATCTCGCGCACGCGGGCGCGGGCCGCGTCGAGGTCGAGACGGCCGCCCGCCTTCGTCGACTCGTGGCCGAGCATGACGTTCTCCGCGACGGTGAAGACCGGCACGAGCATGAAGTGCTGGTGCACCATGCCGATCCCGGCGCGCATCGCGTCGCCGGGGCCGGAGAAGTGCTGGACCTCGTCGTCCAGCAGGATCTCGCCCTCGTCGGCCTGGTAGAGCCCGTACAGGACGTTCATCAGGGTCGACTTGCCCGCCCCGTTCTCGCCGAGCAGGCAGTGGATCTCCCCCGGGGTGACCACGAGGTCGATGTGATCGTTCGCGGTCAGGGCGCCGAAGCGCTTCGTGATGCCGCGCAGTTCCAGCTTCATCGCCGTCGATCCTCTCAGGAACACGGCCGACGGGCCGCGGCGTGCAGCACGCCGCGACCCGTCGGGTTCGATCCGGGACGGATCAGTTGGTGAAGGCGGCCTTCGACGAGACGTCGATCGAGCCGTCGATGATTCCGGCCTTGATCGTGTCGAGGTCGGCCGAGAGGCCCGAGGGCAGCTTCGACTCGTAGTCGTGGAAGGACGACAGGCCGACGCCGCCGTTCTTCAGGTCGCCCACGTACTGCTTGTTGTCGAAGGTCTTCTCCTTCGCCGACTGCTCGACGACGTCCTTCGCGGCGGTGGAGATGTTCTTCAGGATGCTGACGAGGATCAGGTCCTTGGCGCCCGACGTGTCGGTGTTGTACACGTCGGCGTCCACGCCCTCGAGCACGGCGGTCTTGCCGGACGACTTGATCGCCGCGCCGGCGCCCTGGTACAGGCTGCCCGCGACCGGGATGATCACGTCGGCGCCCTGGTTCAGGAAGTTCGTCGTGAACGTCTTCGCCTTGTTCTGGTCGTTGAAGTTGCCGACGAACGTGCCCTTCTGGCTGTCCGCGTTCCAACCGAGCAGCTTGACGTTCTTGCCCTTCTGCTTGTTGTAGTACGCGACGCCCTTGGCGACGCCGTCCATGTAGATCGTCACCGGCGGGATGGCGATGCCGCCCCAGGTCGCGACCGTGCCGGTCTTCGAGTACGCGGCGGCCGCGTAGCCGCCGAGGAACGCGGCCTCGTTGGTGTTGAACACGACGTTCTTCACGTTCGGCAGGTCGATCGAGTTGTCGTCGATCATCGCGAAGTCGGTCGAGGTGCTCTTCTGCGCGGACGCCTTGACGGCGTTGACCAGGAGGAAGCCCGACGCGACGACGATGTTGCACTTCTGCGCGACCAGGTTGTCGATGTTCGACGCGTAGTCGTTCGCGGTCGCGGACTGCACCGACTTGAACTGGCTGCCGAGGTCGCTCGCCGCGGCCTTGACGCCCTCGAGGCCGAGCTGGTTGAAGGAGCGGTCGTCGAAGCCGCCCTGGTCGGAGACGATGCAGGGCAGGTACGAGGACGAGGCCGCCGCGCCGCTCGACGCCGCGCCGGAGCTCGAGGTGGCGGAGGGCGCCGTGCCGCAGCCGGTGAGCAGCGCGATGACGCCGATGGACGCGGCGGCACCGACACCGATGCGCTTCGAGAGTGAGGTCAAGGGGAACCCTTCGTCGTGGGCAGGTGGCGCCTCTCAGGCACCGGACAGCACGACAGGCTAGACGGCGCCATGACGCCGCGTGACGATCGGGCTTGCACCCGGGTCGGGTGTTACCGATCCGATACCGGAGGCCGGCCCGGGACGCTCAGCTCTCGGGGCGGGTCTCCGCGTACTGGACGAGCTGGCGCGGGCCGAAGGCGTCGGGCAGCACCTGGTCGATCGTGCGGAGGCCCGAGACGGTCTCGAGCACCATGCCGGGCGCGGCGTGCTCGACGAGCAGCTGGCGGCAGCGGCCGCAGGGCATCAGGACGCGGCCGTCGCCGTCGACGCAGGCGAAGGCGGTCAGCAGGCCGCCGCCCGTCATGACGAGCTCCGACACCATCGAGCACTCCGCGCAGAGCGTCACGCCGTAGGAGGCGTTCTCGACGTTGCAGCCGGAGACGATCCGGCCGTCGTCGACCAGCGCGGCGGCGCCGACGGGGAAGTGCGAGTACGGCACGTACGCCTTCTCCATCGCGGCGCGAGCCGCCTCCCGCAACCTGCCCCAGTCGACGTCAGCCATGCGTCCGATTCTGCCCCTGGTCCGGGCACGGGCGCGGGGCGCCCGTGCCCGGACCGGGAGGACTACAGGACGTCGGTCCTGCCGCTGAGCTTCAGGGCGTCGACGACGCTCTTCACGCGCTGGGCGTGCTCGCTCGTCGTGACGAGGAGCGCGTCCTCCGTGTCGACGACCACGATGTTCTCGACGCCGATCAGGGTGATGAGGCGGTCGCGGTCGGTGACGACGATGCCGCTCGAGGAGTCGGCCAGCACGCGGGCGTGCTCGCCGAGGATCGCGAGGTCGCTCCCCCGGCCGCCCGACTGCAGCTTCGCGATCGAGGCGAAGTCGCCGACGTCGTCCCACTGGAAGTCGCCCTCGACGGTCGCGAGCCGCCCGGCGGCCGCGGCGGGCTCGGCGACGGAGTAGTCGATCGCGATCTTCTCGAGCCCGGGCCAGATCCGGTCCACGGCGGCGCCGCGCTCCGCCGTGTCCCAGGCGGCGGCGAGCTCGCGGAGCCCGGCGACGAGCCGCGGCTTCGACTTCGCCATCTCGTCGAGCAGCGTCGTCGCCCGCGCGATGAACATGCCGCCGTTCCAGAGGTAGCGGCCCGACTCGACGTAGGAGCGGGCGGTCTCGAGGTCCGGCTTCTCGACGAAGCGGGAGACGGCGTAGGCGCTCGTCGTGCCCGCGACGTCGAGCTTCTCCCCCGCCTCGATGTAGCCGAAGCCGATGGCCGGCTCGGTCGGCACGATGCCGATCGTCGCGATGTAGCCGGCGTCGGCGACGACGATCGCCTCGACGACGGCGCGGCGGAACCGGCGCACGTCGCCGATCACGTGGTCCGCGGCGAACGAGCCGATGATCACGTCCGGCTCGCGCAGCTCGAGGATCGCGGCGGCGAGCCCGATGGCGGCCGAGGAGTCCTTGCCCTCGCTCTCGAGGACCACGTTGCGGTCCTCGAGGGCGGGCAGCTGCGCCTCGACGGCGGCGCGGTGCGCGCGCCCGCAGACGACCATCACGCGGTCCTCGCCGCTGATCGGCGCGAGGCGCTCCCAGGTCTCCCGCAGCAGCGTCTGGCCCGAGCCGGTGAGGTCGTGGAGGAACTTCGGCGCGTCCGCGCGGGACAGCGGCCAGAGGCGCGACCCGATCCCGCCCGCGGGGATGACCGCGTAGAAGCGCTCCACCGCGTCCGGCTCGGTGCCCCGCCCGGCCCAGTGCATCCCGTCCGTCATGGCGTCAGCGTAACGACGGGTCGCAGCAGGGTCTCAGCCGCGCCCCCGTTTCCGGACGCAGCGCGCCCCCTCGTGGAACGTAGGATCGAACGCGTCTGCTCCCGATCCGAAGGGCTGCTCGAACGATGGTGTCTCTCAAGCCGGCTCCCGCGCCAGGGCGCGTCCCGCTGCCGAAGGCGCCCGCCGGCACGGTGTACCGCGGGCACGAGGGCATGTGGTCGTGGGTGCTCCACCGCATCACCGGCGTCGCGATCTTCTTCTTCCTGCTCGTGCACGTGCTCGACACGGCGCTGGTGCGCATCTCGCCGCAGACCTACAACGGCGTGATCGCGACCTACAAGAACCCGATCATGGGGCTCGGCGAGCTCTTCCTCGTCGCGGCGATCGTGTTCCACGCCTTCAACGGGCTGCGGATCATCCTGATCGACTTCTGGTCGGTGGGCACCCGGCACCAGCGCGCCATGTTCTGGATCGTGATCGCGCTCTGGGTCGTGACGATGGCCGGCTTCGCGCCCCGTCAGCTGATGGTGATCATCTCCGAGGTGGCGTCCTGATGGCCACGACCTTCGACGCGCCCCGCACCTCCGCCCGCCGGGGGAACCTCGAGAAGTGGGGCTGGATCTACATGCGCGCGTCCGGCGTCGTGCTGGTCGTGCTGATCTTCGGGCACCTCTTCATCAACCTCGTCGCGGGCGAGGGCGTGAAGCAGGTCGACTTCGCGTTCATCGCCGGGAAGTGGGCCAGCCCGTTCTGGCAGGTCTGGGACGGCCTGATGCTCTGGCTCGCCCTGATCCACGGCGGCAACGGCATGCGGACGATCACGAACGACTACGTCTCGAACCCGACCGCCAACAAGCTCCTCAAGGGCGCCATCCTCGTGGCGGTCGCCCTCCTCATCGTCCTCGGAACCCTGGTGATCACGACGTTCGACCCCTGCCCGCCCAACGCCGCCCCCGGCACGCTGCCCGACTTCTGCTCGGCGCTCACCCGATGAACGCGAGGATCGAGAACCCGACCGGCCCGATCCGTCGCATCGTCGAGCGGATCACGCACCACGAGGACCGCCCCGACGCGGCCGCGACGGCGACGCCGCGGAAGGCGCCGCGCCGTCGCCCGAGCGAGACCATGGGCTGGACCGACGAGGGCCCGGACGAGCGCGAGATCGACGGGATCCTGTACCACCGGCACGACGTCGTCATCATCGGCGCCGGCGGCGCGGGCATGCGCGCGGCGATCGAGGCCGGCCCGAAGGCGAAGACGGCCGTCATCACGAAGCTCTACCCCACCCGCTCCCACACGGGCGCGGCGCAGGGCGGCATGGCCGCCGCGCTCGCGAACGTGGAGGAGGACAGCTGGGAGTGGCACACCTTCGACACGGTGAAGGGCGGCGACTACCTGGTCGACCAGGACGCCGCCGAGATCCTGGCGAAGGAGGCCATCGACGCGGTCATCGACCTCGAGAACATGGGCCTGCCGTTCAACCGGACGCCCGAGGGGAAGATCGACCAGCGCCGCTTCGGCGGGCACACCGCCGACCACGGCAAGAGCCCCGTGCGCCGGGCCTGCTACGCCGCGGACCGCACCGGCCACATGATCCTGCAGACGCTGTACCAGAACTGCGTCAAGCACGGCATCGACTTCTTCAACGAGTACTACGCGCTCGACCTCGTGATGACGGACGTCGAGGAGGGCGGCCGGATCGTCTCCCGCCCCTCCGGCGTCGTCGCCTACGAGCTCGCGACCGGCCGCATCCACGTGTTCCAGGCGAAGTCGATCGTCTTCGCGACGGGCGGCTTCGGGAAGATCTACAAGACGACCTCGAACGCGCACACGCTGACCGGCGACGGCGTCGGGATCATCTGGCGCAAGGGCCTGCCGCTCGAGGACATGGAGTTCTTCCAGTTCCACCCGACCGGCCTCGCGAAGCTCGGCATCCTGCTCACCGAGGGCGCCCGCGGCGAGGGCGCGATCCTCCGCAACGCGTCCGGCGAGCGGTTCATGGAGCGCTACGCCCCGACGATCAAGGACCTCGCGCCCCGCGACATCGTGTCCCGCTGCATGGTCCAGGAGGTCGCGGAGGGCCGCGGCGCCGGGCCGCTGAAGGACTACGTGCTGCTCGACTGCACGCACCTCGGCGCGGAGGTCCTCGAGACGAAGCTGCCCGACATCACGGAGTTCGCGCGCACCTACCTCGGCGTCGACCCCGTCGTCGAGCCGGTGCCGGTCATGCCGACCGCGCACTACGCGATGGGCGGCATCCCGACGAACGTGAAGGCGGAGGTGCTGTCGGACAACGACACCGTCGTGCCCGGCCTCTACGCCGCCGGCGAGTGCGCGTGCGTGTCCGTCCACGGCTCGAACCGCCTCGGCACGAACTCGCTGCTCGACATCAACGTATTCGGCAAGCGGGCCGGCAACAACGCGGTCGACTACGCCCGCGAGGCGTCGTTCGTGCCGCTGCCGAAGGACCCGGCCGCTTCGGTGCGCGACCTCGTCGAGCAGCTGCGCACGTCGACGGGCACCGAGCGCATCGCCGACCTGCGCAAGGAGCTCCAGGACAACATGGACGCCTCCGCGCAGGTGTTCCGCACCGACGAGTCGCTCGCGAAGGTGACCGAGGTGATCCACGGGCTGCGCGAGCGCTACCGGAACATCGGCATCCAGGACAAGGGCAAGCGGTTCAACACGGACCTGCTCGAGGCGATCGAGCTCGGCTTCCTGCTCGACCTGGCCGAGGTCGTGGTCTTCTCGGCGCGGAACCGCAAGGAGAGCCGGGGCGGCCACATGCGCGACGACTTCCCGAAGCGCGACGACGAGAACTACATGAAGCACACGATGGCGTACCTCACCGGCGACCCGCACTCGTCGGACGCCGCGGACCACATTCAGCTCGACTGGAAGCCCGTCGTCGTGACGCGCTACCAGCCGATGGAGCGGAAGTACTGATGACGATCACTGCTCTCCCCGGCGTCACCGACGCCGTCATGAACCCCGCGATCAAGCGCCGGCCCGCCGAGGGCTTCACGACGATCACGCTGATCGTCCGGCGGTTCGACCCCGAGGTGGACAGCGAGCCGCGCTGGGTCGACTACGACGTGGACACGCTGCCGACGGACCGGATCCTCGACGCGCTGCACAAGATCAAGTGGGAGCAGGACGGGTCGCTGACGTTCCGCCGCTCGTGCGCCCACGGCGTCTGCGGGTCCGACGCGATGCGCATCAACGGCCGCAACCGGCTCGCCTGCAAGACCCTGATCAAGGACCTCGACCCGACGAAGCCGATCTACATCGAGGCGATCAAGGGCCTGCCGCTCGAGAAGGACCTCGTCGTGGACATGGAGCCGTTCTTCGCCTCCTTCCGCGCCGTGCAGCCCTTCCTGCAGTCGCACACCGCGCCGCCGGAGGGCCGCGAGCGCCTCCAGTCCGCCGCGGACCGCGAGCGCTTCGACGACACCACGAAGTGCATCCTCTGCGCCGCGTGCACCTCCTCCTGCCCCGTGTTCTGGACCGACGGCCAGTACTTCGGGCCGGCCGCGATCGTGAACGCGCACCGCTTCATCTTCGACAGCCGCGACGAGGAGGCGGAGGTCCGCCTCGACATCCTCAACGACAAGGAGGGCGTGTGGCGCTGCCGCACGACCTTCAACTGCTCCGAGGCCTGCCCGCGCGGCATCCAGATCACGAAGGCGATCAGCGAGGTCAAGGCGGCGACGATCCGCCGGCCGGACAAGATCAAGATCGCCTGACGTCCGGTCCGGGACGCCGACGGCCGTCCGCCTGCACGAGCAGGCGGACGGCCGTTCCGCTTTCCGCGCCCGGACCGGCCGATCCGGCCGATCGCCGTGTGGCGCGCGGTCCCGGCCGGAGGCCCCTCGTAGCGTGGCGGCGCTGTGAGACGGAGAACTGAGGGCCCCGGGTCGAGGCGGATCCGAGCGGCGGTGACCGCGGGAGCGCTCTGCGCCGTGACGCTGGCGGGGCTGCTCGTGGCCGCGCCCGCCGACGCCGCGACGCCGAAGCCGACCGCGAAGCCGACGCCCTCCCCCACCGCGACCCCGTGGCCGGTCGGGCTCGCGATCCGCGCGCAGGTCGCCGCGGACGGCGGCGTGCTCACGCTGCCCGCGGGCGACGGGCTGCGCGACCGCACGACCGTCCGGATCCTCGCCGCCTCCGGCGGACGCGTCGACGTCGACGCGATCCGCGGGAAGAAGAAGGTGCACCTCGCCACCGGGATCGCCCTCAAGAAGGTGAAGCAGGGCTGGGCGAAGACCGTCGCGGTCGACGTGTCCGACCTGAAGGCCGGCACCTGGCGCCTGCGCTCGCAGCGCTCCGACCTGCACGGCGTCTGGGCCTGGGGCTCCACCTCGATCCGGGTCGGCTCCGGCGCGGCGACGCACGTCGCCGTCCGCCCCGCCGCGCGCACCCTCTACCCCTACCGGGACGGCTCGCTCGACGCCGCGGTCGTCACGGTGGTCGGCCAGGACGAGACGATGACCGTCGTGCCGGTCACCGGCACGGTCCGCATCGACGCCGGCCGCAAGCACGTGACGCGGAAGCTGTCGAGGGCGGGCACGGCGACCCTCCCCGTCACCGCGCTGCCGCTCGGCGCCGCGACCCTCACCACGACGGTCACCGGGCCGGCCGGGAAGAAGGCGGTGCGCCGCACGGCGCTCACCCTCGCGCCCACCGCCGTCGGCGCCCTCCGCGTCGTCCGGTCCGCCGACACCGTGCAGCCCGTGCGCGACGGCCTGCTCGACTCGGTCGTGCTCACCACCTCCGGCACGGCCTCCGGCGGCTCGAAGGCGAAGGTCTCCGGCACCCTGACGATCGCGAAGGGGAAGACGGTCGCCGCGACCTTCCCGGTGAAGGACGGGAAGCCGCACGCCTTCACCTGGAACGGCCGCGTCGGCGGGACCCTCGACGCCGGCGGCACGGTCGTGAGCGGCACCTGGACGGTCACTCTGTCCCTCCGCGGCCCGCAGGGCGTCGTGCGGACGAGGACGACGACGCTGAAGGTCACGAAGGACCACCTCCCGTACGCGGTCCGCGGCATGTTCACGCTCGCCGACGGCAACCAGCAGGGCCTGGCCGTCCGCAACGGCTCCTTCTACGTCGGCTACGACATCGGGAACGACCTCTCCCGGATCGACGTCTACGACGGCACCGGCCTGCGCGTCTCGTCGCTCGGCCCGGTGCCGATCGCGCACGTCGCCGAGCTCGCCTACTCGACGGTGACCGGCATGCTCTACGCGGCGACCGGCGGCGCGCAGACGCCGACGAAGGTGTTCGTGCTCGACCCGACGGACCCGCAGTGGAGCACGCCGACCGACCCGACCCAGGCGATCAGGCGGACCCTCGACTACTCCGGCACCCTCGGGAACAACGCGATGGTGAGCGTCGACGACGCCGGCAACCGCCTGCTGATCTTCTCCGGCGCGTCCGGCGCCTACTCGATCAGCTCCGCCACCCTGCAGGACTCGACGGACCTCGACGACGCCGGGAACCCGAAGGTGCCCGCCGGCACGATCACCGCGACCCGCGGCGTCGCCATCCGCGGCGTGCCGCAGGGCATGGACCTCGTCGGCGGCCAGCTCTGGATCTACACGAGCCTCAAGGGCAAGAACCTCGTCGAGAAGTACGACCTCGACGGCAGCGGCCTCTTCACGACGGCCGCGAGCACCGAGGGCCTCCTCTACTGGGGCGGCGAGGGCGAGGGCATGGCGACCGTGCAGGCGACGGACACCGGGAACGGCCTGCCGGCCTGGATCTTCGTCGGCGCGCACAACCCGGTGAAGGGCGGCCCCAACCTGCTGGGCCAGCTGGTCCCGGTCACCGCCGCCGACTGACCCCGCTTCCGTTCTGAAGGAGTTCCCGGGCCTTCGGCTGAGGAACTCCTTCACAACGGATCAGGCGGAGGCGGGGACCTGCCCCGCGTTCGCGGCCGCCTCGCGGGCGGCCGCGGCGCTCGGCGCGGCGAGCGCCGCGGCGGCGCGCGCCTTCGCCTCGTCGAGCGACACCGTCAGCAGCTCGGCGCGCACGTCGGCGAGCGCCGCCGGCGTCATCGAGAGGCTCTTCGCGCCGAGGCCCACCAGCACGACCGCGAGCGCCGGGTCGGCCGCGGCCTCGCCGCAGATGCCGACGCTCTTGCCGGCCGCGGCGCCCGCCTTCCCGACCTCCGCCACGAGGCGGAGCACCGCCGGGTGCCACGGGTCCTGGAAGGCCGCGACCGTGCCGAGGAGGCGGTCCGCCGCCAGGGTGTACTGCGTCAGGTCGTTCGTGCCGATCGAGACGAAGTCGGCCGACTCGAGGATCTGCGCGGCGAGCAGCGCCGCGGACGGCACCTCGACCATCACGCCCGGGGTCCGGATCCCGAGCTCGCGCGCGAGCGCCGTGAAGTACTCGCTCTCCTCGGGCTCGGACACCATCGGCGCCATCACCCAGAGGTCCGCCTCGGTCTCGGCCGCCGCCTCGGCGAGCGCCGTCAGCTGCTCGCGGAGGATGTCCTCGTGGGTGCGCAGCACCCGCAGGCCGCGCAGGCCGAGCGCCGGGTTCTCCTCCTCGCTGTCGTTGAGGAACGACAGCGGCTTGTCGGCGCCCGCGTCGAGCGCGCGGACCACGACCTTCTTGCCGGGGAAGGCCTTCAGCACGGCGACGTACTGCTCCTTCTGCTGCTGCACGGTCGGCGCCGACTTCGAGTCGAGGAACAGGAACTCGGTGCGGAACAGGCCGACGCCCTCCGCGCCGAGCTCGACCGCCTTCGCCGCGTCCTTCGCGCCGCCGATGTTCGCGAGCAGCTGGACGGTCGTGCCGTCGGCGAGCGCGCCGGGCGTGATGGGCGCGTTCGCGGCCGCGCGGCGCTCCTCGATCAGGCGGAGCGCGGCGTCGACGGCCGACGGCTCGGGGTCGACCTCGACCGTGCCGGCACCGGCGTCGACGATGACCGCGCGCCCGTCCTCGAGCGACTCGGCGCCGCTCACGCCGACGATCGCGGGGATCGACCGGGCGCGGGCGAGGATCGCGGTGTGGGAGGTGGGGCCGCCGTCCCGGGTGATGAGCGCGAGGACCTTGTCGAGGTCGAGCAGCGCGGTGTCGGCCGGCGCGAGGTCCCGGGCGACGAGCACGAACGGCACGTCCGACTCCGGGATGCCCGGGGCAGGAACACCGGTGAGCCGCGCGATGATCCGCTGGGCGACGTCGCCCAGATCGGCGGCGCGCTCGGCCATGTAGCCGCCGAGCCCGACGAGCATCACCTGGAACTCGAGGAACGCCTCGTGCACCGCGCGCTGGCCGGTGCGGCCCTGCTGGATCCGCGCGACGACGTCGTCGACGAGGGTCGGGTCCTCCGCCATGAGCGCCTGCGCCTCGAGCACGTTCTTCGCGTCGCCGCCGGCGCGGGCGCCGCGCTCGGTGAGCTCCGCGGCGACCTGCTGCAGGGCGGTCCGCGTACGCGCGACCTCCGCGTCGCGGTCGGCCGGCGACTCGCCCTCCGGCGGCTCCGGCAGCGGATCGGGCATCCGGCGGACCGGTCCCGTCGCGATCGCCCGTCCCACGCCGATCCCGTTCAACCGCATCGCCCGTCTCCTTCGCCGTGGCCCTGTCGGACAGTCGATCAGTGTAGGACCGGGGTTGTCGAGGACAACCGTGGAGGCCGCCGGAGCGCTCATCCCGCTCCCACCGGATCGGCAGCGCGCGCTCGGTAGCCTCCCGGTGTGAGCGACTCGCGCGACGACCAGGGGGTCCGCGACGACGAGATCCCCGTCCGCGCGTCGGGCGCGCAGCCGGACCCCGAGCAGCGCGCGACCGGCATCGCGGGGCTGATCCAGCGGGTGCTCGCGCTCCGGCCGGTCCGCGTCCTCCTCCACTACAACAGCGACAACGGCCCGCTCATCGCCTCGGGCATGACGTACCAGGCGTTCTTCGCGCTCGCGGGCGCCCTGTGGTTCTCGTTCGCCGTGCTCGGCTTCTCGCTGCAGGGGAACACGGCGCTGCAGGACCAGGTGTTCGGCACGATCAACCGCTTCCTGCCGAACCTGATCGCCTACGGCACGAGCACCACCGGCGCGATCAAGGGCGCCGACCTGCTCTCGGCGAGCGGGCTGTCGCTCTCCAGCGCGCTGTCCCTGCTCATCGTCCTGTACACCGCGGTCGGCTTCCTCGCGACGCTGCGCACCGCCATCCGCATCATGTTCGGCCTGCCCAACGAGGAGGGGAACTTCTTCCTCCTGAAGGCGCGCGACCTGGGCCTCGCGGTCGCCTTCGGCGCCGTCGTGCTGCTCACCGCCGTGATCACGGTCGTGAGCAACGCGGCGCTCGACTTCGTGCTCGGGCTCCTCGGCCTCGGGAACGCGGGCCCCGTGCAGCAGGTGCTGACCGCCGCGGTCGCGCTCGTCGTGCTGGCGGGGATCGAGGCCGTGATGCTGGCGGCCGCGTTCCGGATCCTGTCCGGGATCCCGGTGCCGCGGCGCCGGCTCTGGGCCGGCGCGGCCATCGGCGGCGTCGCCCTCGCCGTGCTGCAGACGCTCGCCTCGAGCCTGCTGCACCTCGGCACGAACAACCCGGTCATCCAGGGCTTCGCGGTGCTGATCGGGCTGTTGGTCTTCTTCAACTTCGCCTGCCAGATCATCCTCGTCGCCGCCGCGTGGGTGGCGGTCGGCATGCTCGACGCCGGCGTCGACGCCTCCTCTCTCTCTCCGGACCAGCGCGAGCAGTCGGAGGCGGAGCGCCTCGAGGACGCGCGGCGCCTGGTCGCCCGCGCGAACCGGCAGGCGCTCGAGGATCGCGTCCGCTCCTCCCGCGGCCTCGCCCGCTGGCGGCTGTCGCGGCAGCTGCAGCGCGAGGTGCGGGCGGAGGCGCGGCGGCGGCAGGAGGTGCCGACGGCGAGCGAGTACCGGGAGGCGCAGCAGCGCACCGGGGACCCGTCGCCCGACGAGCACGAGGTGGAGCGCGCGGACGGGTGACCGGGCCGGAGGACGTCGCCCGGTGCTCCTAGGCTTGGGCCCATGGCGCAGCAGACGGTGAGGGTCGCGACCGTCAATGTCAACGGCGTGCGAGCGGCCTTCCGCAAGGGCATGGGCGCGTGGCTCGAGGACCGCGGCGTCGACGTGCTCGCGCTGCAGGAGGTGCGCGCGGCGACCTCCGACCTCGAGGAGCTGCTCGGCGCCGAGTGGGACGTGCTGCACGACCCCGCCACCGTCAAGGGCCGCGCGGGCGTCGCCATCGCGTCGCGCGGGAAGGCCGAGATCCACCGCGTCACGATCGGCGACGAGGACTTCGACACCGCGGGCCGCTGGCTCGAGGCCGACTACGCGATCGGCGGCGAGATCCTCACCGTCGTCTCCGCGTACGTGCACTCGGGCGAGGCGGGCACGCCGAAGCAGGACGACAAGATGCGCTTCCTCGAGGCGTTCGAGCGGCGGATGCCGGAGCTCACCGCCCACAACCCGCTCTCCCTGATCGTCGGCGACCTGAACGTCGCGCACCGCAGCCTCGACATCAAGAACTGGAAGGGGAACCTGAAGAACAGCGGGTTCCTCCCCGAGGAGCGCGCCTTCTGGGACCGGTTCGTCGGCGCGGAGGACGCGGCCGACTACAACGCGGGCGGCGGGCTCGGCTGGGTCGACGTCGGCCGCCGCGCCGCCGGCGAGGTGCAGGGGCCGTACACGTGGTGGTCCTGGCGGGGCCAGACCTTCGCCAACGACGCCGGCTGGCGCATCGACTACCACCTCGCCTCGCCCGCGCTGGCGGAGCGGGTCGAGCAGGTCGCCGTGGACCGCGCGGCGACCCGGGACGAGCGATGGTCCGACCACACCCCCGTGGTCGTGGACTACCGCATCGGCGCCTGAGCCGCCCTCCCCTCCCCCTCCTTCTCCTCCCTCCTCCTCTCGAAGGACCGCCATGAGCGCCAAGCCCCGCATCTTCTCCGGCATCCAGCCCTCCGCCGACTCCCTCCACATCGGCAACTACATCGGCGCCATCCAGCAGTGGAAGGGGATGCAGGACGACTTCGACGCGATCTTCTGCATCGTCGACCTGCACGCGATCACCGTGCCCCAGGACCCCGCGGGCCTCCGCGACGCGACCCGGACGCTCGCGGTGCAGTACATCGCCGCCGGGATCGACCCCGAGCGGTCGACGATGTTCGTGCAGTCGCAGGTGCCCGCGCACGCGCAGCTCGCCTGGGTGCTGAACACGATCACCGGGTTCGGCGAGGCCGGCCGGATGACCCAGTTCAAGGACAAGTCGGCCCGGCAGGGCGCGGACGCCGCGAGCGTCGGGCTGTTCACCTACCCGATCCTCATGGCGGCGGACATCCTGCTGTACGACACGGAGCAGGTGCCGGTCGGCGACGACCAGAAGCAGCACGTCGAGCTCGCGCGGGACCTCGCGCAGCGGTTCAACTCCCGGTTCGGGGAGACGTTCGTCGTGCCGAAGCCGCGGATCCAGCAGGAGACCGCCCGGATCTACGACCTGCAGACCCCGACGGCGAAGATGAGCAAGTCGGCGGCGACGGACTCCGGCATCGTCTGGATGCTCGACGAGCCGACGAAGGTCGCCAAGAAGATCCGCTCCGCCGTGACCGACACGGGCCGCGAGGTGCGGTTCGACCGGGAGGAGAAGCCGGGCGTCTCCAACCTGCTCGCCATCCTCTCCGCGGTCCGCGGCACCACGATCCCCGCGCTCGAGGCCGAGTACGAGGGCCGCGGCTACGGCGACTTCAAGCGCGACGTCGCCGACGCGGTCGTGGCGGAGTTCGCGCCGATCCGCGAGCGCACCCTCGAGCTGCAGGCGGACCCGGCGGAGGTCGACCGGATCCTGCAGCGCAGCGCCGAGCGCGCGAACGCGCTGGCCTCGGCGAAGCTCGCGGCCGTGCACGAGCGCGTCGGCCTCTACCCCTCCCTGTGACCGCCGCCCGGTCCCGGCGCCCCGGCGTCGGGACCGGGCGCGAAACCGCTGCGCAACACGCGCGCGATAGGACTGCGGCATGCGCATCACGGCCGACATCGCGATCATCGGCGGCGGCATCGCGGGGCTCTCGCTCGCGGCCGCGATCGGCGGCCGGGCGTCGGTGGTGGTGATCGAGGCGGAGCCGGAGCTCTTCCACCACACCTCCAGCCGCTCCGCGCAGCAGATGCAGCCGACCTACGGCCCCGCGCCGGTCCGCGCGCTCACGGCGGCCTCGATCCCGATGGTGGAGGCGCGCGCCGACGCCGCCGGCCGCCGGATCTACGTCGATCGCCCGCTGCTGTGGCTGCACTACGACCCGGCGCCGGAGCGCTTCCAGCACCTGCTCGCGACCGTGCCCGGCCTCACCGCGATCGGGGCGGACGAGGCGGTGCGCCTGCTCCCCGCGCTCCATCGCGCGCCGCTCGTCGACGCGGCGGTCGACCTGTCGGCCGTCGAGGTCGACGTGCCGGTGCTGCTCGGCTGGTACGGCGACGACGCCGTCGCCGCGGGCACCCGGATCGTCGCCGGCTCGCGGGTCGCGCGGGCGGAGCGGGTCGGCGGGTCGTGGCGCCTGACCGCCGGCGACGAGGTCGTGGAGGCGCCGCTCGTCGTCGACGCCGCCGGGGCGTGGGTGGACGCCGTGGCAGGGCTGTTCGGGGTGCGCCCCCGCGGTCTCGTGCCGAAGCGGCGCACCGTCGCCGTCGCCCCCGCGGCACGACCGGTCGATCCTCGCTGGCCGATGGCGGCGGACGTCGCCGACCGCTTCTACTTCCGGCCGCGCGGCGAGGCGGTGCTCGCCTCCGCCCTCGAGGACGTCGTCAGCGAGCCGGAGGACGCCCGCCCGCTGCCCGAGGTCGTCGCCACCGTGCTGGAGCGGGTGGACGCGGTGACGGACCTCGGCCTCGGCGCCCCGATCACGACGTGGACGGGGCTGCGCACCCTCTCCCCCGACACGGTGCCGGTCGTCGGGTTCGACGACGAGGTGCCGGGCTTCTTCTGGCTGGCGGGGCAGGGCGGGTACGGGATCCAGACGTCCGCGGCGCTCGCGCAGGTCGCCGCCGGCCTGCTGCTCGGCGCCGACCACGGCCTCGACGGGCTGGCCGACGTGCCGGCGCAGCTCACGCCGAGCCGCTTCTGACGGGACGCGTCAGACGAGCGCGCGGTACCGGAACGTGAGCACGAACCGGTGCAGCGCGATCGAGGTGGCGTCGCCCACGCCGACGAAGACCGACGCGGAGGCCGGGTTCCCGGACCAGCGGATCGTCTTCCCGGTCGTCGTGCCCCGCGCCGCGGTGCGGGTCGTGTGCCCGGAGCCGACGCCGTAGGCGAGGGTGGCGCGGCCGTCGAGCCTCGACGCCTGCACGGCGACCCGCAGCTCGGGCCGGCCGAGGGCCGTCGCGGCGCGCACCGCCTTCGGCACCGACACGCTGCCGCCGACGACGGCGGCGTAGGGCGCGCCGTCGACGGCCGTGCCGGTGCGGCAGAGGACGTCGTCGATCAGGGAGCCGCACTGGCCCGCGTCGCCGGTGCCGTCGTAGGACTGCCAGCGGGTGAGGACCGCGGCGGCGGTCCGGGTCGTGGTCGCCGTGCGGGTGACGAGCCGCTTCGGGCTGACGACGACCGAGGATCGCACGGTCCTCGCCGCGCCCTGGGGGCCGCGGGCGGCGACGGTCAGCGTGTAGCGGCCGGGCTGCACGCCGCGGCTCGTCCTGCCGTTCCAGGTCAGCCGGTTGTCGCCGGCGTGCAGCGTCCAGGACTTCGCGGTGCGGCCCGCTCGGGCGAGCCTCGCGGTGCCGGTGACGCGGGCCGACCTCGGACCAGCGACGGTCGGCCGCACGGTGAAGACGACGGCGTCGCGGTAGCCGTCCCGCACGGGGTAGACGGTGGGCAGCGAGCGCCGGACGCTGAGGCCGGTGATCGCGGCGACCAGCCGCTGCACCCGGAAGGTCGCGGCGGCCGACGCGCCGTCGGTCGTGGTGACGGTCGCCGTCCAGTCCCCCGCTGCGAGCGCGGTGGTGGGCACGCGCACGACCGTGGCGCCCGCGGGCAGCGCCACGGCGTCTGCGACGACGATCGGGGCGTCCCCGGCGCGCTGCACGGCGACGGACGCGGTCGCAGCGGCCGCGGCGGCGATCGTGAGCGACTCGGTGTCGAGCCAGCCGTCGCCGATCGGCAGCGAGACGACCGGGGCCGTCGCGGAGACGACGACCTGCGCGGCGTCGGCCTGCGCGGGGACGGCCGCCCCGACGACGAGGACGGCGGCGGCGACGGAGCCGGCGAGGAGCTGCGGGAGGCGGGTGGCGGGCATGGGCTCTTCCGACGACGGCGCGGGTTCACCGGGCGATGATGGGCAGTTCACAACTGTCGCCCAGGGACCCCCGGGCGGCCAGCCCCCGTGCGAGTGCCGGGCCGACCGAGCGCCGGCGCCGGCCGCTGCGAACCCCTCCCGTGGACGCGGGCGACGAGGACGAGGCGGCGCTCGGGCTGCGTCGGATCGTCGCGGAGACCCCGGTCGGGCCCGTCGTCGCGCGGGTCGGCGGTCCCGCCGCAGGACCGGCGACCGTCCTCGTGCACGGCGCCGCCGGCTCCTGGCGGGGCTGGCTGCCGCTGCTGCGGACCGCGGCCCGGCGGGGCCGCCCGCTCCTCGGCGTCGTCGCGGTCGACCTGTCCGGCTGGGGCGAGAGCCCCGACCCGTCGCGCCCGCTCGACCTCGCGGGCGCGGCGGAGGCCGTCGGTGCCGTCGCACGGGCCGCGGGAGCGGAGCGCTGGATCGTCGTCGGACACTCCCTCGGCGGGCTGGTGGCGCTCGCCGTGGCGGACCGCGAGCCCGCCCGCACCGCGGGCGTCCTCCTCGTGTCGCCGACCGGGCCCGCGGTGCTCGCCGCGATCCGCCGTCCCCTCGTCGGCGGCGCGCGGCTCCCCTGGTTCGCCGGCATGCTGCTCGCCATGCGGGTGCTCACCGCCCTGCCGGGCGGCGGCCGTCCGCTGCTGCGCGCGCTCGGTCGCGCGGGAACGCTCGGCGCGCTCGCGGCGCCGCTCTTCGCGGACCGCCGCGCGGTCGACCGGTCGGTGCTCGAGGCGTTCGGCGACGAGACGCGGCCCGCGGCGTTCGCCGCCGCGGCGCGTGCGGCCGCGGGGCTGGACCTCGCCCGCCTGTCGATCGTCTGCCCCGTCCGGTCGGTGCGCGGGACGCGCGACGTGTTCGTGGGCCGGCGTGACGCGGCGGCGTTCGCCCGCTTCCCCGGGTTCGCCGAGCGGGTCGTCCCGGGCGCCGGGCACTTCGCGCTCGCCGAGCGGCCGGAGGCGGTGCTCGCCGAGCTCGACGACCTGCGACGTCTCGGGGCGTCGCATCCATGCGGACGCATGGGCCGCCGGGCTTAGACTTCCCCGCAAGCAACACGTGCTCCGGGGTCGGTGGAAGTCCGAACCGGCGGTCAGAGTCCGCGAACCCGCATCGCCCGCGAGGGCGGCGCGGGCCGATCCGGTGGAATTCCGGAACCGACAGTCACAGTCTGGATGGGAGAAGCACGAGGGCCGTCCCGCCTGCCGGGACGCCCAGCGGCGCCGTTCCGCGACCCCGGGAGCACCCGACGAGGGAAGGAACGCGTGGGTCCCGCTGCGGTCGACACGGACGTGCACGTCGTGCACGCGATGCGCCGCGCCCTCGAGCTCGCGGAGCGCGGCCCGGCCGGCGGTCCCAACCCGCGCGTGGGCTGCGTGCTGCTCGGCCCGGGCGGCGAGCCGATCGCGGAGGGCTGGCACCGGGGCGCCGGGACGCCGCACGCGGAGGCCGACGCGCTCGCGAGGGCGCCGCTCGGCGCCGCCGCGGGCGGCACGGCGGTCGTCACCCTCGAGCCCTGCGACCACAGGGGCCGGACCGGCCCCTGCTCGGTCGCCCTCCTCGACGCCGGCGTGCGGCGGGTCGTGTACGCGCAGGCCGACCCGAACCCGCTCGCGGCGGGCGGTGCCGAGCGGCTCCGCGCCGGGGGCGTCGAGGTCGTGGCCGGCCTGCTGTCGGACGAGGCCGCCGCGCTGAACGAGCGGTGGACCGCCGCGCTGCGGCTCGGGCGCCCGTGGGTGACCGCGAAGTGGGCGTCGAGCCTCGACGGCCGCGTCGCCGCGCAGGACGGGTCGAGCCGATGGATCACCGGGCCCGCCGCGCGCGCGGACGTGCACCGGCGGCGGGCCGAGCACGGCGCGATCGTCGTCGGCACCGGCACGGTCCTGGCGGACGACCCCGCGCTGACCGCCCGCGACGGCGACGCGCTCCTCCCCGCGCAGCCGCGGCCCGTCGTGGTCGGGCTCCGCGACGTCCCCGCGGAGGCGGCCCTGCACGGGCACCCCGAGCCCGTGCTCGCCGTGCGCACCCGCGACCCGCACGAGGCGGTCGCGGCGATCGCGGGGACCGGTGCGACGAGCGCCTTCCTCGAGGGCGGCCCGACGCTGGTGTCGGCGTTCCTCGCTGCGGGCCTCGTCGACGAGGTCCTCGTCTACCTGGCGCCGACGCTGCTCGGCGGCGACCGGCTCGCCACCGCCGATCTCGGCGTGCGGACGATCGCCGGGCAGCGGCGGCTCGCGATCCGCGACGTCGTGCGCCTGGGCGACGACCTGCTCGTCGTCGCCCGACCCGTGGAGGAGGACTGACCGTGTTCACCGGCATCATCGAGGAGCTCGGCCGCATCACCGGCTGGACCCGCACGGAGGACGGCGGCGCCCGGCTCGTCATCGACGCGCCCCGCGTGACCGAGGACGCCCGGCACGGCGACTCGATCGCGGTCAGCGGCGTCTGCCTGACGGTCGTCGACCTCGCCGACGGCCGCTTCATCGCCGACGTGATGGGGCAGACCCTCGCGGTCAGCGCGATCGCCGACCTCGGCGAGGGCGACCGGGTCAACCTGGAGCGCGCCGCGAAGGTGGGCGACCGGCTCGGCGGCCACATCGTCCAGGGGCACGTCGACGGCGTGGGCGCGGTGCTCGCGGTGCGCGACGAGGGCTCCTGGCGGGTCCTCCGGATCTCGCTCCCGGACGACCTCGCCCCGCTCGTCGTCGACAAGGGGTCGATCGCCGTGGCCGGCACCTCGTTGACGGTGTCCGCCGTCGGCGAGGACGCGGGCCACTGGTTCGAGGTGAGCCTGATCCCCGAGACCCTGGCCGCGACCACGCTCGGCGGCCTCGCCCCGGGTGCCCGCGTGAACCTGGAGACCGACGTGCTCGCCCGGCACGTCGCCCGCATGCTGTCGTTCCCGCGCGCCGCCGTGGCCGCGGAGGAAGGGGTGGCGTGATGCCGCTCGCACCGGTGGAGGAGGTCCTCGCGGCGCTCCGCGAGGGCCGCGTCGTGATCGTGGCCGACGACGAGGAGCGCGAGAACGAGGGCGACGCGGTCGTGTCCGCCGCGCTCGCGACGCCCGAGACGATCGCGTGGGTCGTGAACCACTCGTCGGGGTTCATCTGCGCCCCGATGACGAACGCGATCGCGGACCGGCTCGATCTGCCGCTCATGGTGCGGGAGAACCAGGATCCGCGCGGCACCGCCTACACGGTGAGCGTCGACGCGACCGACCGGCTGTCGACCGGCATCAGCGCCGCCGACCGCGCCCACACCCTCAACGTGCTCGCCGACCTGGACTCGACGCCGGCCCTCGTGAGCCGGCCCGGTCACGTGCTGCCGCTGCGCGCCGTGGACGGCGGCGTCCGCCAGCGCGGCGGCCACACGGAGGCCGCGGTCGACCTGATGAAGCTCGCCGGCCTCGCGCCCGTGGCCGCCATCGCGGAGATCTCGTCGCCCGACGGCACCATGACCCGGCTGCCGGGGCTGCTCGAGCTCGGCGAGCGGGAGGGCGTGCCGGTGACGACGGTCGCCGCGATCCGCGCGCACCTCGACGAGCACCCCGCGGAGTGCGACGCCGCCGCGATCACCGTGCCGCCGCCCGCGCCGCGCGTGCGGTTCGAGGTCGAGACGAACCTGCGGACCGTCCACGGCGTCTTCCGCACCCGCGCCTACCGCGACCTGCTCACGGGCGACGAGCACGTCGCGCTCGTCGCGGACGGCGAGGGCTCGCGGCCGCCGGTCGTGCGCGTCCACTCCGAGTGCCTCACCGGGGAGGCGTTCGGCTCGGCGCAGTGCGAGTGCGGCCCCCAGCTCGAGACCGCGCTGCAGCGCGTGCAGCAGGAGGGCGGCGCCGTCGTCTACCTGCGCGGGCAGGAGGGGCGCGGCATCGGGCTCATCGACAAGCTCCGCGCCTACCGGCTGCAGGAGGACGGGTTCGACACCCTCGACGCGAACCTCGCGCTCGGCCTCCCGGTGGACGCCCGCGAGTACGGCGCCGCGGCCGCGATCCTGGCGGACCTCGGCTTCGACGGGATCCGGCTGCTCACGAACAACCCGGACAAGATCGCGCAGCTCGAGGCGCACGGGGTGCGGATCGCGGCGCGGGAGCCCCTCGTGGTCGGCGTCGGCGCGGCGAACGAGCGGTACCTCGAGACCAAGCGGGACCGCATGGGACACCTGATCGACCGCCCGCACGCGGTCGACACCGAACGGAGGGCCGGATGAGCGGAGCAGGGCGGCAGAGCGGGGAGCCGATCGACGGGAGCGGCCTGACCGTCGCGATCGTGCACGGCACGTGGCACCCGGTGATCGCGGACGGGCTGCTGGAGGGCGCACGCCGCACGATCGCCGCTGCGGGCGCGACCGCGGTCGAGCACCCGGTGCCCGGCAGCTTCGAGCTGCCGGTCGTCGCGAAGGCGGCGCTCGAGGCCGGGGCGGACGCCGCGGTGGCGCTCGGCGTGATCATCCGGGGCGGCACCCCGCACTTCGAGTACGTCTCGAGCGCCGCGACCGACGGGCTGACGCGGGTCGCGCTCGACACGGGCAAGCCCGTCGGGTTCGGCGTGCTCACGCTCGACGACGAGGAGCAGGGCCTCGACCGAGCCGGGCTGCCCGACTCCCGCGAGGACAAGGGCGCCGAGGCCGCGGAGGCCGCGCTGCGCACCGCGCTCGCCCTGCGAGCGATCCGCGGGGCCTGAGCCGAGCCGCTCGCCGCCGGACTGGTCAGCGGTCGTCGGGCTCGGGCTGCGCGCCCGCGTGCTCGACGGACCGCGCTGCCGCGGCCGCCGCGGCCCGCATCGCCGGCTCGCGGTCCTCGCCGGCGGCGAGCGCCGCCGCGAGCGCCCCGCAGTAGGTGTCGCCCGCGCCCGTCGTGTCGACCACGGTGCCGGCGCGGTCGGCGGGGACGGCGATGCCGCCCCAGGCGGACCCCTCCTCGCCCCGCGTGACGAGCAGCTCGGCCGGCCGGCCACCCGCGGCGCGGAGCAGCTCCGCCTCCGACGCGTTCGCGACCACGGGCTCCGCGAGGGCCAGCACGTCCGCCGGCAGGTCGGCGTAGGGCGCGGTGTTCAGCACGACCCGGGCGCCGGCCGCGGCCGCCGTCCGAGCGGCCGCCGCGACCACGTCGAGGTCGACCTCGAGCTGCAGCAGCAGCACGTCGCCCGCGACGATGCCGCGGAGCGCGTCCAGGTCCTGCCCGCCCACCGCCGCGTTGGCGCCGGGCGAGACGATGATCGTGTTCTCGCCGTCGTCGGCGACGGCGATGAACGCGCGGCCCGTCGGACCGGGCACCCGGCGCACGCCCCGCACGTCGACGCCGAAGCGGGCCAGCCGCTCGCGGTAGGCGGCGCCCTCCGCGTCCTCCCCGACCGCGCCGATCATCCGCACCGCGGCGCCGGCCCGCGCGGCCGCGACGGCCTGGTTCGCGCCCTTGCCGCCGAACGCGAGGGCGGGATCGCCGCCGATCAGCGTCTCCCCCGGCTCGGGATGCCGCGGCACGCGCACCACGACGTCCACGTTCAACGAGCCGAGCACCCAGACGTCCGCCACGCCTCCATCGTCCCAGCACCCGGGACCGCCCGGACCTGCATCCGACGTGACCGCGGGCGGCAGGACGAGGAGAATGGTCGCTCATGGAAGGTGTCGTCATCGCGACGCTCATCGGCGTCTCGCTCTTCGTCGGCGGCGTCGTGGCGTGGAAGACGCGGCTGCCGGCCCCGCTCGTGCTGCTCGCGCTCGGCATCGTGCTCGGCTACGTCCCCGCGCTCGGCCGGATCGAGCTGCCGCCGGAGCTCGTGCTGTCCCTCTTCCTCCCCGCGCTGCTCTACTGGGAGTCGATCAACACCCCGGTCCGCGAGGTGCGGCGCAACCTCCGGGTCATCCTGATGCTGTCGATCCCGCTGGTGCTCGTGACGGCGGCGGCGGTCGCCGGCGCCGCGCACCTCGCGGCCTTCGCGTGGCCGGTCGCGATCGCCCTCGGCGCGATCGTCGCCCCGACCGACGCGACGGCCGTCGGCCCGGTCACGCGCCTGCTGCCGCGGCGGTTCCGCACCACGCTGCGTGCGGAGAGCCTCATCAACGACGGCACCGCGCTGACGATCTACGCGATCGCGGTCTTCGCCATCGAGAACCACCAGGAGGTGGACCTCGGCCGCGGCGCGCTGGCGTTCGTCGTCGCCTACGCAGGCGGGATCGTCGCGGGCGTCGTCGCCGCGGCGCTCGCCTACGGCGCCCGCCGACTCGTGCGCGGGCAGACCCTCCTCGAGAACACGGTCAGCGTGCTGACCCCGTTCGTCGCCTACCTCATCGCCGAACCCGTCGGGGCATCGGGCGTCGTCGCCGTCGTGGTCTGCGGCCTGATCCTCACGCACTTCACGCCGCGGCTCATCTCGGCCCGCACCCGCGTGCAGGCGCGCGGGTTCTGGCAGCTCGCGAGCGGCGTCGTGAACGCCGCGCTGTTCCTGCTGGTCGGCCTGCAGGCCCACGCCGTGCTCGACGGGCTCGGCGGGAACCCGGGACCGGTGCTGGCGCTCGGCCTGCTCGTCGCCGCCGTCGTGATGGTCGTCCGGCTGGTCTGGATCTACACGACCCCCTACCTGATCCGCGCGCTGGACCGACGGCCGATCCAGCGGACGCTCCGGGTCTCCGCCCGGCAGCGGCTCGTCACCGGCTGGGCCGGGTTCCGCGGCGCCGTCTCGCTCGCCGCCGCGCTCGCACTGCCGCCGGGGGACGGCTATCCGCGGGACGAGCTGATCGCGATCACCCTGGTCGTCATCGTGGTCACGCTCGTCGTGCAGGGGCTCACGATGCCCGCCGTCGTGCGGTTCGCGCGCCTGCCCGCGGATCCCTCGGAGCTCGAGGAGGAGCGGCTGGCGGAGGAGGCGATGCGCGACGCGGGGGCCGGCGCGCTCGGCCCGATGGCCGAGCGGCTCGGCACCCCGGACGACATCGTCGAGCGCGTGCGCCGCCAGTACGAGGAGGCGCATCCGCGGACGTCCGACGGACGCGCTCCGCTCTGGGCCGACGGGTCGGAGGGCGAGCTGCGGCGCGCGGTCATCGCCAAGAAGCGGGAGGCGGTCATCCGGCTGCGCGACGAGGGCCGCATCGACGACACGATCCTCCGGCGCATGGAGGACCGGCTCGACATCGAGGAGCTGCGGCTCTCCCCGATCGCCGCCGACGACTGACCTCCCGGCGGCCCGCGCCGACGGCGGTGGGAGGCTGGACGCGTGGTGCAGCGCCAGTTCCCGAAGCCCGTCGAGGTGCTCGAGCACCTCAAGTTCAAGACCCCCGAGCTCGACCGGAGGAAGGCGCGGCTGGAGTCCGCGCTGACGATCGAGGACCTCCGCACGATCGCGAAGCGGCGCACGCCGAAGGCCGCCTTCGACTACACCGACGGGTCCGCCGAGGCGGAGATCTCGATCCGCCGGGCCCGGCAGGCGTTCCGCGACGTCGAGTTCCACCCCGAGGTCCTGCGCGACGTCGCGCACGTCGACACGACCGCGACCGTGTTCGGCGCCCCGTCGGCGCTGCCGTTCGCGATCGCGCCGACCGGGTTCACCCGGCTGATGCAGACCGAGGGCGAGACCGCCGGTGCCGGCGCGGCGGGCGCCGCGGGGATCCCGTTCACCCTCTCCACCCTCGGCACCACCTCCGTCGAGGGCGTGCGGGCGGCGAACCCGGACGGCCGGAACTGGTTCCAGCTGTACGTCATGCGGCAGCGTGAGATCTCCTACGGCCTCGTCGAGCGCGCCGCGCAGGCCGGGTTCGAGACCCTCTTCTTCACCGTCGACACCCCCGTGGCCGGCGCCCGCCTCCGCGACAAGCGCAACGGCTTCTCCATCCCGCCGCAGCTCACGGTGCGCACGATCGTGGACGCGCTGCCCCGGCCGTGGTGGTGGATCGACTTCCTCACCACCCCGAAGCTCGAGTTCGCGTCCCTGTCCGACACCGGCGGCACCGTCGGCGGCCTGCTCGACATGGCGATGGACCCCACCATCTCCTTCGACGACCTGAAGGTCGTCCGCGACCTCTGGCCCGGGAAGCTCGCGATCAAGGGCGTGCAGACCCTCGAGGACGCCAAGCGGTTCACCGACCTCGGCGTCGACGGGATCGTGCTCTCCAACCACGGCGGCCGCCAGCTCGACCGCGCCCCGATCCCCTTCCACCTCCTGCCCGACGTCGCCCGCGAGGTCGGCCGCGACACCGACGTGATCGTCGACACCGGGATCATGAACGGCGCCGACGTCGTCGCGGCGATCGCGCTCGGGGCGAAGACCACCCTCATCGGCCGTGCCTACCTCTACGGCCTCATGGCGGGCGGGCGCGCCGGCGTCGACCGGGCCATCGCGATCCTCGCCGACCAGGTCGACCGCACCATGAAGCTGCTCGGCGCCCACTCCCTCGCGGAGCTCGAGCCGCGCCACGTCACCCAGCTCGAGCGCCTCGTGCCCCGCGCCCGCGGCTGAGCCCGCGCAGCCTTCGGATGCCGGATCCGGCGGAGGACGGGAGGATGCAGGGGTGACGGACGAGACCCGACGGACCGCGCCCCTCCTCCCGGCCGGGGCCCTGCGATGAGGGCCGACGCCGACCTCGACCTCCTCGGCGTGCTCGTCACGCGGCGCGGGCGGCTCATGGAGGTCGCGACGGTGCTGCGGCGGTACGGGTTCGCCTCGATCGCCGCGCAGCTCGACTCCGCGGGCGGGCCCGGTCATCGCCTCGTCCAGCGCGTGACCGACCGCTTCATCGACCCGGAGCTGGCCAGCGCGTCGGCCGGGGAACGGCTTCGGGGCGCGCTCACCGAGCTCGGCACGACCGCGATCAAGCTCGGCCAGCTGCTCAGCCTGCGCCCGGACATCGTCGGCCCGAACGTCGCCTCCGCGCTCGCCGAGCTGCGCGCCGGGGTGCCCGCCGACCCGCCGGGCCACGCCGAGGACACGGTGCGGGCCGAGCTCGGCGCCGACGTGACGGAGCTGTTCCGGGAGTTCGACCCGACCCCGCTCGCCTCCGGCTCCGTCGCGCAGGTGCACCGCGCGGTGCTGCACGACGGCACCCCCGTCGTGGTGAAGATCCTGCACGAGGGCGTGCGGCGGCGCGTGCTCGACGACCTGCAGCTGCTCAGCGCCCTCGCCGTCTGGAGCGAGGCGGTGTCCCCGATCGCGCACCAGCTGCGGTTCGCGGCGGTCGCCGCCGACTTCGACCGGAGCATGCGCGGCGCGGTGGACCTGCGCGAGGAGCTCGCGAACCTGCAGCGCTTCGGCGCGATGTTCGCCGAGGACCCGGGCGTGCGCATCCCGGTCGCCTACCCGGAGCGGTCGTCGGCGGGCGTCCTGACGATGGAGGAGATGACCGGGCACGTCGTCGACGACGGCGAGAGCGTCCGCGCCGCCGGCTGGGCGCCGGACGAGCTCGCCACCCGCACGGCGAGCATCTACCTCACGATGGTGTTCCGGCACGGGATCTACCACACCGACCCGCACCCCGGGAACTTCCTCCTGAACCCCGGCGTGATCACGATCCTCGACTTCGGCGACGTGGCCCGGATCTCCTCCTCGAAGCGCGAGCAGCTCGAGGACCTCATCGCCGCGGTCGGCGGCGGCGAGCCGAGGTCGGTCACGGACGCGCTGCTCGCGATCACGGACGCGCCGCCCGGGATCCGCGAGGACGAGGTCGTGGACGACGTCGAGGCGCAGATCACGGACCACCTGACGGGCGGCGTCGACGCGATCGACCTCGCCGCGGTGACGCGCGGCGTCGCCGTGGTCGTGCACCGGCACGGCCTGTCGCTGCCCGCCGAGATCGCGCTCGTGCTGCGCGTCGTCACCCTGCTGCAGGGCCTCGCCGCCGACATCGGCGCGGACATCGACCTGCGCTCGATCACCCGGCCCTTCGCGCTCGACCTCGCGCGGCGCCGGCTCGACCCGAAGGTGCGCCTCGGCCGCGCGGTCCGGACGGGCCGGGCCTGGGAGCGCCTCGCGGAGACGCTGCCCGGCGAGCTGAGCGCGCTGCTCGACCACATCCGGCGGGAGGGCGGCGCCGACCTGCGCCTCCGGGACCCCGACGGCATCGCCGACCACCTCGTCGACGGGCTCCTGACCGCCGCGCTCGTGCTCTCCGCCGGCGAGCTCGTCTCCCGATCGGTCCCGCCGAAGCTCGGCTCGCTCTCGGTGCCCGGCCTCGCCGTCGCGGGTGCCGCCTGGCTGCGCTACCGCTCGATCCGGGCCCGGCGGGCGGGCGCGCCGAGCGCCGCGGCGCGCCTCCGCCTCGCCGAGCGGGTCATCCGCTCCGCCCGCCGGCCGGGCACGTCCTGACGCCGGCCCGGCCGGCTCCGGGCGGCGGTCCGGTACCGTCGCACCGGCCGCGATGCCGCGGGGAACGGAGCAGCGCGTGAGCAGCACGGAGAGCCGTCGACGGACCGTCGACCCCGAGATCGCCCGTTCCTGGCTGCTCGTGAACGGCAACCGGCCCGAGACGTTCGACGCCGCCCGCGCCTCCCGCGCGGACCAGATCATCCTCGACGTGGAGGACGCGGTCGACCCGGCGAAGAAGGACCAGGCCCGGTCCGACGTCATCGCGTGGCTCTCGGCGGGCAACCGGGCCTGGGTTCGCATCAACGACCGCTCGACGCCGTTCTGGGAGCAGGACGTCGCGCAGCTCGCCGGCGTCGACGGGCTCGACGGCGTGCTGCTCGCCAAGACGGAGGCGTCGGAGCACGTCACCGAGACCTTCGACCGGCTCGGCGGCGCGGTCCCCGTGCTGCCCCTCATCGAGTCCGCCGTCGGCATCGAGGCGGCCGTGCAGATCGCGGGGGCCCGTGGCGCGTTCCGCCTCGCCTTCGGCAGCGGCGACTACCGGCGCGACACCGGCACGAGCGCGGACGACCTCGCCATGGCCTACCCGCGCTCCCGCCTCGTCGTCGCGAGCCGGGTCGGCGGCCTCCCCGGCCCGATCGACGGCCCGACCGTCGGGTCGAGCCACCCCGTGCTGCGCGAGCAGGCGCACACGACGGTCGCGCTCGGCATGACGGGCAAGCTCTGCCTCGACGTCGGCCAGCTCCCCGTCATCAACGAGGTGATCAGCCCGACCCCCTCCGACGTCGCCTGGGCCCGCGACTTCCTCGCCGACTTCGAGGCCCGCGGCCGCGTCATCCGGGACGGCAGCGACCTGCCCCGCCTGGGCCGCGCCCAGAAGATCGAGAAGCTCGCGACCGCCTTCGGCGTGAACCCGCTCTGACCCTCCGTGCCCCCGGAACGCGGGGCAGTTGACACGACGTGTAACATCCCGATAACGGCGGACCGGCACCCTGCCCCGCCGCGCCCATGTCGGGCAACTCCACCGGCCCACCGAGCCATCCCGGCTCACCGACCGACGGACATCGGAGCAGGCACTGGACAACCAGACGGATGAACGCGACCGCTCGGTGCTGGGACGCGCCGTCGGCGTGCTCGACGCCTTCGCGGGCGCGGAGAGCCCGGAGCTGTCGCTGACGGAGCTCGCGGACCGCGCCGAGCTGCCCCTCACCACCACGCACCGCCTCGCCGGTCAGCTCGTGAACGAGCGCCTGCTGGAGCGGCTGCCCTCCGGCCGGTTCCGCATCGGCCAGCACATGCAGGAGCTCGGCTCCCTCGCGCAGCGCGAGGTCGCGCCGGAGGACGTCTCGCACCCCTACCTGCAGGACCTCGCCGACGTCACCGGGCAGCCGGTGCAGCTCGTCGTGCTGGACGGCACCGACACGGTCGTCGTGGACCGCAGCGAGGGCACCGCCCCGGGCCGCGGGCCCGACCGCCTGCCCGCCCACGCCTCCTGCAGCGGCCTCGTGCTGCTCGCCGCCGCGCCGAAGCCCGTCGCCGACGCGGTGCTCGACGGCCCGCTCGAGCGCCGCTGGGACGGCACCCCGGGCGCCGTCGCGAAGGTCCGCGCCGCCGTCGAGGTCGCCCGGCGCCAGGGCCACCTCGAGCTGCGCAGCAACGCGGCCGGCACCGTCTCCGTCGCCGCACCGGTCGTCGTCGGCGACGAGGTCGTCGGCGCCCTCGGCATCAACAACGCGCCCGCCTCGCCGAGGTCGCTCGCGCCCGTCGTGCTCACCACGGCCCGGAGCATCGCCCGCGCCATGGGCGCGCCCCCGACCGGAGCCATCCCGATCATCCGCTGAGCGGGCTCGGTAGGCTCGGAGGTCCGCCGAGCCCCCGGAGCCGCCATGTCCTCGATCGCCGCCGCTCAGCCGCCCGTCAACAGCCGGGGTCGGGTGATCGTCGCCAGCCTCGTCGGCACCTCGATCGAGTTCTACGACTTCTACGTCTATGCGACCGCCGCAGTCCTCGTCTTCCCGGCGCTGTTCTTCCCGAACGACAGCCCGGCCGCTGCGCAGCTGTCGTCGTTCGTGACCTTCGGGCTGGCGTTCCTCGCCCGTCCGGTCGGATCCGTCCTGTTCGGCCACTTCGGCGACCGGGTCGGCCGCAAGGCGACGCTCGTCGCGTCGCTGCTCGTGATGGGCATCGCGACGTTCCTCATCGGCGTGCTGCCGACGTTCTCCGCCATCGGCATCGCCGCCCCCGCCCTGCTCGCCGTGCTGCGCTTCACGCAGGGCATCGGCCTCGGCGGCGAGTGGAGCGGCGCCGCGCTGCTCGCGACCGAGAACGCGCCCCGCTCGAAGCGGGCGATCTACGGCACGTTCCCGCAGCTGGGCGCGCCCATCGGGTTCATCCTCGCGAACACGCTCTTCCTCGTGCTGTCGCTCACGATGAGCGACGCCGCCTTCGCGGCGTGGGGCTGGCGCGTGCCGTTCCTGCTGTCGGCCGTCCTCGTGATCGTCGGCCTCTACGTGCGGCTCCGGCTCGTGGAGACCCCGGCCTTCACCCGGACGCTCGAGACCGGCACGCGCGCCCGCGTGCCGCTCGGCCGCGTGTTCCGCTCGAGCTGGCGGAACGTGATCCTCGGCACGTTCATCATGGTCGCGACCTACGTGCTCTTCTACTTCATGACCACCTTCACGCTGACGTACGGCACCGCGAAGGGCAGCGTCGCGGCCGGGCAGGCGGCGGCGGAGGCGGCCGGCAAGCCGTTCAACCCGGCGACGTTCCAGATCGGCCTCGGCTACCTCCGCAACGACTTCCTCGTCATGCTGATCATCGGCGTCGTGTTCTTCGGCGTCTTCACGCCGGTCGCCGGCCTGCTCGCCGACCGGTTCGGCCGCCGGCCGATGCTGCTCGTCACGACGGCGCTCATCGCCCTCTTCGGCCTGTCGTTCGAGGTCTGGTTCGGCGGCAGCGCCGGCGCCCCCGTCGTCACCACCGCGTTCCTCGCGGTGGGTCTGGCGCTGATGGGCCTGACCTTCGGCCCGATGGGGGCTCTGCTGCCGGAGCTGTTCCCGACGAACGTCCGGTACACGGGCTCCGCCATCGCCTACAACGTCGCGAGCATCCTCGGCGCCTCCATCGCGCCGATCGTCGCGGTGCTGCTCTGGCAGCGGGACGGCGACATCACGCTGGTCGGCCTGTACCTGACCGGCGCGGCCGTGATCACGTTCGTCGCGCTGCTGCTCTCGCGCGAGACGCGGGACGTCGACCTGCTCGAGGCGAGCGTGGCGGAGGCGCCCGCAGCGCCCTGACGTCAACCCGGGTTGACAGATCGTCCTCCTCGGGCGTCAACTAGAGTTGACACATGCCCGAGGAGGACGCCGTGACCGTCACCGCCGCCGAGTCCGGCGACCCGTTCGAGGTGCTGCGCCGGATCGCCGAGCAGCGCCGGGAGCTCGACCGCGCCGAGGCCGTCGCCGTGCGGCGGGCCCGCGTCGGCGGCGCCTCCTGGGCGTTCATCGCCACGATCCTCGGCGTGACGCGGCAGGCCGTGCACAAGCGGTACGGCCGCCGCTGACCCCGCTCGGCACGCGCACCCGCCGGAGCCGAGGATCATGGACGTCGACATGACCACGAGCACCGCCGCCGCGCCCCGGCGCGGCCTCCTCCGCCGATCGGCCGACAGCGGGCCCCGCGCCCGGCTCCGCGACCTCCTCCCCTACCTCGCCGAGCACCGCGGCCCGATCGCCGCGGTCGTCGTGCTGAGCATCGTCGGCGCCGCCCTGTCGCTCGCCCAGCCGCTGCTCGTCGAGCAGGTCGTCACCCGCGTCCAGCGCGCGCAGCCGCTCGGCGGCGTGGTCGGCCTGGTCGCGGCGATCGTCGCGGTCGGCGCCGTCATCTCCGGCGTGCAGCACTACCTGCTGCAGCGCACCGGCACCTCGGTGGTGCTCTCGGCCCGCACGCGCCTGATCCGGCACCTGCTGCGCCTGCCCGTCGCGGACTTCGACCGGCGCCGCACCGGCGACCTCGTGGCCCGCGTCGGCACGGACACGACGCTGCTCTACGCGGTGCTGACGCAGGGCCTCGTCGACGCGGTCGGCGGCGCCTTCACCTTCGTCGGCGCCCTCGTCGGGATGGCGCTGCTCGACCCGGTCCTGCTCGGGCTCACGCTCCTCATCGTGGTCTTCGCGATCGTCGTCGTCGGCGGGCTCTCGCGCCGCATCCGCGTCGCGAGCCGGGCGCAGCAGGACGCCGTCGGCGCCCTCACCGCGGACGTCGAGCGCTCGATCTCCGCCGTGCGCACGATCCGCGCCTCCGGCGCCACCGACCGCGAGACGGAGTCCGTGCTCGCGGGCGCCCGCCGCGCCTGGACGGCCGGGCTCGGCGTCGCCCGGGCCTCCGCGCCGGTCGTCCCCGTCGCCTCCCTGACCCTGAACCTCGCCTTCCTCGTCGTCATCGGGGTCGGCGGCTTCCGCGTCGCGTCCGGCGCGATCGGCATCGGCAGCCTCGTCGCGTTCCTGCTGTTCCTGTTCCTGATGGTGATGCCGCTCGGCAGCGCGTTCGGCGCCGCCAGCTCCGTCGCGAGCGCGCTCGGCGCCCTCGGGCGGATCACCGAGGTGCTCGACCTGCCCGCCGAGACCGCGACCGACGCCGCGGACCAGCGGCTCGAGCCGACCCGGGTCCAGGCGCCCGCCGTCGAGTTCGAGGGCGTCTCGTTCTCCTACCGCGGCGCCGACGGCGAGCGGGTCGACGTGCTGCACGACGTCTCGTTCACCGTCCCGCGCGGCACCCGCACCGCCCTGGTCGGCCCGTCCGGCGCGGGCAAGAGCACGATGCTCGCGCTGCTCGAGCGCTTCTACGACGTGGACGGCGGCGCCGTGCGCGTCGGCGGCGTCGACGTGAAGCGGCTCCCCCGCGACGTGCTGCGCAGCCAGTTCGGCTACGTCGAGCAGGACGCGCCCGCCCTCGCGGGCACCATCCGCGACAACCTGAGGCTCGCCGCGCCGCTGGCGACCGACGACGACGTCCTCCGGGCGCTCGACGCGGTGAACCTCCGCGCGACCGTGCTGAAGCATCCCGAGGGCCTCGACGCCGAGGTCGGGGAGGAGGGGGTGCTGCTCTCCGGCGGCGAGCGCCAGCGGCTCGCGATCGCGCGGGCCCTGCTCGCGGACGCGCCGATCCTGCTGCTCGACGAGTCGACGTCGAACCTCGACGGCCGCAACGAGCAGCTGCTCCGCGACTCGCTCGCGGCGGCCTCGGAGGGACGCACCACCATCGTGATCGCGCACCGGCTGTCGACCGTCGTCGACGCCGACCAGATCGTGGTCGTCGACGGCGGCCGCGCGGTCGCCGCCGGCCGGCACGAGGAGCTGCTCACGACGAGCCCGCTCTACCGCGAGCTCGCCGCCACCCAGCTGCTCGTCTGACGTCCGCCCGGCCGCCCCGCTGATCGAGGTGCGACGAAGGAGCCTCTGGATCGCCCGCGTGGCATGGTCTCGAGGCTCGCTACGCTCGCACCTCGACCAGCGGAAGAGCGGCAGAGGTCCCGCGGGGCCTCGAGATCGCCCGCACGAGCACTCTCGGGGAGCTCTGCGCTCGCACCTCGACCAGCGGAGGAGCGGCAGAGGTCCCGCGGGGCCTCGAGATCGCCCGCACGAGCGCTCTCGGGGAGCTCTGCGCCCGCACCTCCACCAGCGGAAGGGCGGCAGAGGTCCCGCGGGGGGCTCGGGGTCAGGCGAAGGGGGACGGGGTCATCGTGTACTTCGTCGAGAGGTACTCGTGGATGCCCTCGAAGCCGCCCTCGCGGCCGACGCCCGACTGCTTGACGCCGCCGAACGGGGCCGACGCGTTGGAGATGACGCCGACGTTCAGGCCCATCATCCCGGTCTGCAGGCGCTCGATCATCCGCTGACCGCGGGCGAGGTCCTGCGTGAAGACGTAGGACACGAGGCCGTACTCGGTGTCGTTCGCGAGCCGCACCGCCTCCGCCTCGTCCTGGAACCGGACGATGGACACGACCGGGCCGAAGATCTCCGTGCGGAGGATGTCGCTGCCGGCCGACACGCGGTCGAGCACGGTCGGCGCGTAGAAGGTGCCGGGGCCGTCGACCGGGCCGCCGCCGAGGCGCACCTCGGCGCCCCGGTCGACCGCGTCGCGGACCAGGTCGTCGGCCTTCGACACGGCGGCGGCGTTGATGAGCGGACCGACCTGCACGCCCTCCTCCGTGCCGCGACCGACCTTCACCGCCTCGACCTCGGCGGTGAGCCGCTCCGCGAACTCGTCCGCGACCGCCTCGTGCACGATGAAGCGGTTCGCCGCCGTGCAGGCCTCGCCGACGTTGCGGAACTTCGCGAGCATCGCACCGGTCACCGCGGCGTCGAGGTCGGCGTCGTCGAAGACGAGGAACGGCGCGTTGCCGCCGAGCTCCATCGAGGTGCGCAGCACGTTCTCGGCCGCCTGGGCGAGCAGCCGCTTGCCGACCGGGGTGGACCCGGTGAAGCTCAGCTTCCGCAGCCGCGGGTCCTTCAGGACCGGTTCGGTGAGCGCGCCGGCCGACGTGGTCGGCACGACGTTCAGCACGCCGGCGGGCAGCCCCGCCTCCTCGAGGATCGAGGCGGTGAGCAGCGTCGTGAGCGGCGTCAGCTCCGCGGGCTTCACGACGACGGTGCAGCCGGCGGCGAGCGCCGGGCCGATCTTCCGCGTCGCCATCGCGAGCGGGAAGTTCCAGGGGGTGATGAAGTAGCACGGCCCGACGGGGTGCTGTGAGACGATCGTGCGCCCCGACCCCTCCGGGTTGACGCCGTAGCGGCCGGTGATCCGCACCGCCTCCTCCGCGAACCAGCGGAAGAACTCGGAGCCGTAGACGACCTCGCCCGCGGCCTCCGCGAGCGGCTTGCCCATCTCGAGCGTCATCAGCAGCGCGAGGTCGTCCTTGCGGTCCTGCATGATCTGCCAGGCGCCGCGGAGGATCTCGGAGCGCTTCCGGGGCGCGGTCGCCGCCCACTCGTCCTGCGCGGCGACGGCCGCGTCGAGCGCCGCGATCCCGTCCTCCGGCGACGCGTCGGCGACCGAGGCGAGCACGTCGCCCGTCGACGGGTCGAGGACGTCGAACCGCTTCCCGCCGGCGGCGTCCCGCCACTCGCCGCCGATCAGCAGCCCCGTCGGGATCCCCGCCAGCAGGGCCTTCTCGTCGTCCACGGACATGTGTCGCCTCCTGCCGCCGATCCTACGGAGGCGCGGGAGGGCGGCCGCTCAGACGGTCTCGACGCCGACCGCGCGGAACTCCTCGAGCGCGGCCTCGCTGGTCGCAGGCGCGACACCGGCGACGAGGTCGGTGAGCACCCGCACGCGTTCTCCGCTCTCCAGCGCGTCGAGCGCCGACGCCCGCACGCAGTAGTCCGTCGCGATGCCGACCACGTCGAGGTCCGTGACGCCTCGCTCGTGCAGCACCTCGGCGAGGCTGCGGCCGTCGTCGGTCGTGCCCTCGAACGCGGAGTAGGCCGGCCTGCCCTGCCCCTTCTTCACGTGGACGTCGATCCCGCTCGTGTCGAGCGCGGGGTGGTAGTCCGCCCCGGTGGTCCCCGCGACGCAGTGCACGGGCCAGGTGACGGTGAAGTCCGGCGCGGCCGACGTGGCGAAGTGGCCGCCGTTGTCGCCCTCGCCGTCGTGCCAGTCGCGGGACGCGGCGACCAGCGCGTACTCGCCGCGGTGCTCCGCCAGCCAGCGGGTGATCCGCTCGGCGACGGCCGCGCCGCCGTCGACGCCGAGCGCGCCGCCCTCCGTGAAGTCGTTCTGGACGTCGACGATGAGGAGCGCACGACTCATGCGCCCATCCTGCTCTACCGCTTCGCCAGGCGGTTCCCGCAGGACCACACGTCGGCGGTCAGGGAGTCGAGGGCCTGCTTGGCCGACGGCCGCACGTTCCCGAGGGCGTAGAACGCGAAGGTGAGGGGTGTGCCGTCCTTCGCGCGGATGACGCCGGCGAGCGTGTAGCCGGTGTCGATCCAGCCGGTCTTCGCCCGCACCTTCCCGTCGGCGCGGGAGGCGGCGCCCGAGAAGCGGTCGGCGTAGGAGAGGGAGCCGGTGCGGCCCGCGATCGGCAGGCCGCGGTAGACCGGGCCGAGCCCGTCGCTCTTGTGCAGCACCTTCACGAACAGCTTCGTGAGGTAGGCGGGCGGGATGCGGTTGTCGTCGCTGAGCCCGCTGCCGTCGACGACGCGGACGCCGGTCGGCTCGATGCCGTAGGCGCGGAGCGCGGGGACGACCGCGGCGTCGATCGCGGAGAACGTGTTGCCGGTGCCGGCCTCGATCGCGGTGACGCGGGCGAGCGCGTCGGCGATCGTGTTGTCGGAGTAGAGCAGCGTCTGCTGCACGAGCGTGCTGACCGGCTGCGAGCGGACCGTGCCGAGCACCGCCGCGCCCTTCGGGGCCGTGCCCCGGGTGATCGCGACGTCGCCGAAGTAGCGCGCGAAGGCGGCCCCTGCGCGGCCGATCGGGTCGGAGCCGCGCGGCGAGGTGTTGAGGGCGGGGTTCGCCCGGTCGCCGTCGACCATCAGCGCCGTGATCTTGGGGGTGGAGCCGAGCGCGCGCTCCTTCACCTTCCACGTCGGCTGCCAGCTCGGGCCGCCGAAGTAGGAGCTGTCGAGCACGACGCGCGTGATGCGCTGCCCGGGGTGCTGCGCCTTCCACGCGGCTTTCACCTGCCGCGCGAGCGTGGAGAGGTGCGGGGCGCCCGCGTACGCGGTCGCGGTGCCGGCCGGGGTGCGCGACAGCGTGACGTCCCCACCGCCGACGAGCACGATCTCGCCGGGGCGGGAGCCCTGAACGACCCGGGTCGTGAGCCGGTGGTCGGGGCCGAGCACCTTCAGCGCGGCCGCCGACGTGAGCACCTTCATCACGCTGGCGGCACGCGAGGCCTTCGCGCCCCTGCGGTCGAAGAGCACCTCGCCGGTGCGGGCGTTGCGGACCTGCCCCTGGAAGCCCGCGAGCCGCGCGTCGGACGCCGCGCCGGCCACCGAGCAGGTGCGCGCGACGGACGCGGTCCGCGTCGTGCGGGTCGGCGTGGGCGTCGGCGTCGCCGTGCGCGCCGGCGGGGCGGCGGCCGCGGTCGAGGCGGCGTCGACCGGGGCGGCCGTGCTGGCCGCGGCGAGCGGCGAGGGGTCGCCGAGGGCGTACCCCGCGGCCCAGCCCGCGGCGACGAGCCCGACCACGACGACGCCGCCGGACAGGGCGAGGGCGGTCCGTCTGCGCATGCCCGCCAGGGTAGGGGCCCCGAACGGGGGTGCCGGGCTCCCCCGCCGGACACGACGGCCGCCGATGGCGGGGAGCCGCGCGCCATCGTCTACACTCGTCCGGGCACCTTCGCCGCCTTAGCTCAGTCGGCAGAGCGATTCACTCGTAATGAATAGGTCTGGGGTTCGATTCCCCAAGGCGGCTCCGAACCGAGAAGCCCGTCCCGTCCGGGGCGGGCTTCTCGCATTCAGCGGGTGGTCGCGGCCGCGATCTCGCGGAACTCGTCGAGCGCGCCGAGCATGCACTCCGACAGCGTCGTGGCGCCCTCGCCGGCGGCCCAGCGGCTCCAGCCGTGGCGGGCGATCGTCAGGCACAGCAGCGCGGTGAACGCGGCGCGCTCCTGCAGCGCGACCTCGTCGGGCATCCGGCCCTCGCGGAGCTCGTCGGCGCGGAGCCGTTCGGCGACGATCGCGACGATCTGCTCCCGGAACTGCTGCATCAGGGTCGCCTTGTCCCCGAACAGCCGCGACTCGCGGTGCATCAGGTCGCGGCGGAGGCGGTGCAGCTCGAAGTCCTCCTTGCCGGAGGCGCGGCCGGCCATGAGCACGACGAGATCGGTGAGCGGGTCCGCCGCGCCCTCCTGGTACCGCGCGACCTCGTCCTCGCTCAGCTCCACCGGGCCGTGGGGCGCCGTGAGGGCCTCCTCCTTCGAGGCGAAGTAGTTGAAGAAGGTGCGGGTCGAGACCTGGGCGGCCTGGGCGACCTCCTCGACGGTGACGTTGTCGAAGCCGCGCTCGAGCGCGAGCTGCAGGAGGGCCAGCTGCAGCGCCCGCTTGGTCGCGATGCGCTTCTGCTCGCGGAGGCCGGGAGCCGCGGTGTCGGTCACGCCGTCAATTCTTGCACGGACTGCAAACTTTGCGGGTCACCCGCACGTCGTGGCGGTGGGCACGACGCCGTCGACGAGGTAGCGGTCGACCCGGTCGTTGATGCACGCGACGCGGTTCCGGTACGCCGTGTGGCCCTCGCCGCGCAGGGTGAGGAGCACGCCGCCCGGCAGCTGGGACGCGACGCTGCGCGCCCACTCGACCGGCGTGGCCGGGTCCCCGGTGGTGCCGAGCACGACGATGGGCGGGGCCCCCGCCGCGGTGATGCGGCGCACGGTGCCCTGCGCCGGCACCGGCCAGTTCGCGCAGACCGGGTCGCCGAGGTCCTCGGTGTTGTCGGCCGCGCGCAGCGGGTCGGCGGCGTCGAGCTCGGCGCCCTCCCTCCGCAGCTGCGCCGGATCCTTCGTCACCGGCTTGTCGAGGCAGTTCACGGCGTAGATGGCCTCGAAGAGGTTGCCCGCGTAGCCGTTCCGCCCCCGCTCGACGTACGCGTCGGCGAGCTGCTGCACCTCGTCGGGCCGACCGCGGACCAGCGAGCCGATCGCCGTCGTGAGGGTGCTCCACTGCCCCTCGTCGTAGAGGGAGGCGTCGATCGCGGTCCGCAGGACCGCGCCGTTGACCTCGCGGCCGTCGGTCGCGCGCAGCGGCGATCGCCGCAGCTCGACCAGCAGCGACGCGACGTCGTCCACCGCGGCGTCGACGTCGTCGCCCTCGAACGGGCAGCCCGAGGTCCGCAGGCAGGCGGCGAGGTAGGCGCGCAGCGCCGACCCGAACGCCTTCGTGTTCGCGAGGGACTCCTGGAAGCTCGAGATGGAGGGGTCGACGGCCCCGTCGAGCACCATGCGGCCGACCCGCGACCCGTACCGGTCCGCGTAGAGCGCGCCGATGTAGGTGCCGTAGGAGAAGCCGAAGTAGTCGAGCCTCCGCTCCCCGAGCGCCGCGCGGAGCATGTCGAGGTCCTGGATCGTGTCGGCGGTGCCGACGTGGGCGAGCCGGCTGCCGGTGCGCGTCGCGCAGGCGCGCCCGAAGGCGACCGCGTCGCCCTCGACCTCCTTCCGCAGGACCGCACTGCCCTCGGGCAGGTCCGGGTCGCTGAAGAGGAACTCGTCGAGCTGCCGGGTGCCGTAGCAGTCGACCGGCGCGGAGGCGCCGACCCCGCGGGGGTCCCAGGCGACGAGGTCGTAGTGGTCGAGCAGGTCCTGGTCGAAGATCGAGGCGCCGCCGCCGCGCAGGAAGTCGACCCCCGAGACGCCGGGCCCGCCCGGGTTCGTGAAGAGGGTGCCGATGCGCTTCCCCGACGCGGGGCGCATCGTCAGCGCGAGCCGGATGCGGGCGCCGCCCGGCGCCGCCCAGTCCTCGGGCGCCGCAGCGGTGGCGCAGCGGAAGCCGCCGCGGCAGTCCTTCCACACCACGCGCTGCCCGTAGAAGAGGCGCAGCGCCGCCTGCACGCCCGTCGCGTCGGGCGTCGACGTGGTGTCGGGCGCCGGCAGGATCCCGCAGCCGGCCAGCAGGAGCGCCGTCACCAGCGCGAGCGCCGCGGCGGCCGCGCGCCTCACGAGGTCCTCGCGAGCGCGACGCCGATGAGCATCGCCTCGAGGGTCAGCAGCGGCGGCACGTTCGCCGGCAGCCGCCGGCGCGCGTCCGCGATCGACTCGAGCACCGCGAGGGTCGCGGCCGGCTTCGTGCGCGCGGCGAGGTCGCCGACCTGCTGCGCCCACGCGGCGTTGACAGGCGCGAGCCCGGTGCCGAGCTGCACCATGAGCACGTCCCGGTAGACGGAGAGCAGGTCGACGAGCACCCGGTCGATGCCGTCGCGGAGGCCGCGGGTGGCACGCCGCTTCTGGTCCTCCTCGAGCTGCCGGAGCACGCCGCGCAGGGCGGGCGGCACGGACCCGCCGGGCTCGACGCCGAGCGAGGCGAGGGCCTTCTGCCGCTCGGCCTCGTCCCGCTCCTGCGTCAGCGCCGTCGAGTCGGCCTTCGCGACGTCGAGCAGCCGCTGGGCGCCGCGCACCGCCTTCGGCACCGTGTCGGTCTCGAGCACGAGCCGGATGCTGTCGTCCCGACGGCTCCGGGCCTCCGGGTCCGTGGCGAGCCGGTGGGCCATGCCGATGTGGCTCTGCGCCTCCTCGGCGGCGCGCAGCGCCACGGCGGGGTCGACGCCGTCGCGCTCGACGAGCAGCTCGGCGACCTCCTGGGGCTCCGGCACCCGCAGGCGCACGACCCGGACGCGGGAGCGGATGGTCGGCAGCAGGTCCGCCTCGCTCGGCGCGCAGAGGATCCAGACGGTGCGCTCGGGCGGCTCCTCGAGCGCCTTGAGCAGCACGTTGGAGGTCCGCTCGGTCATCCGGTCCGCGTCCTCGACGACCATCACCCGGTAGCGGGCGACGGAGGGCGAGTACGCGGAGGCGCTCACGAGCCGCCGGACCTCGTCGATCGTGATCGTGACGCGGTCGGACGCGAGCACGGCGAGGTCCGGGTGCGTGCGCGCCTCGACCTGCGCGCGGACGGCCTCGTCGACGCGGCCGTCCTCCGCCCCGTCCGGGCCGAGCAGCGCGGCGGCGAACGCGTAGGCGAGGTTCGAGCGGCCGGAGCCGGGCGGACCGGTGATCAGCCACGCGTGGGTCATCACGCCGACGCCGCCGTCGGCGCGGCGCGCGTCGCGGGCGGCGGCGGTGATGGCGTCGACCGCGGCGGCCTGGCCGACGAGCTCCGCGTAGGCGCCCCGGGCGCTCACGGCCGCAGCCGCGGTTCGACGGCGGCGCGGATCGTCGCCGCGACCTCCTCGGCCGGCCGGCCGGCGTCGACGACGACGAACCGGTCGGGCGACGCGGCGGCGAGGGCGAGGAAGGCGGCTCGGACCCGCTCGTGGAAGTCGTCCTCCTCCGCCTCGAGCCGGTCCTCGGCGGCGCGGTCGCCGCGGCGCTCGCGCGCGACGGCGGGGTCGAGGTCGAGCAGGACGGTGAGGTCGGGCAGCAGCCCCTCCGTCGCCCACGTCGACAGCCCGCGGACCTCCTCGGGGTCGAGCACCCGTCCGGCGCCCTGGTACGCGACGGACGAGTCGAGGTAGCGGTCCTGCACGACGACGTCGCCCCGCTCGAGCGCCGGCCGCACGACGGTCGCGACGTGGTGCGCGCGGTCGGCCGCGTACAGCAGCGCCTCCGCGCGGGGCGCGACGTGGTCGCCGTGCAGCAGCAGCGACCGGATCTCGACGCCGAGCGCCGTGCCGCCGGGTTCCCGGGTCCGCACGACGGTGCGCCCGAGGTCGGTGAGCCAGCGCTCGAGAGCGATCGCCTGCGTCGTCTTGCCCGCCGCGTCACCGCCCTCGAGCGTCAGGAACACCCCTACGCCTTCTTCGTCGTGCGCTTCGCGGTCGTGGTGCGCTTCGCCGGCGTGCGCGCGGTGGTGGTCTTCTTCTTGGGCGCGGGGCCCTTGGCGCGCTTGTCCGCGAGCAGCTGCACGGCCCGCTCGAAGTCGACCGCCTCGACGTCCTCGCCGCGCGGGATGGTCGCGTTCGTCTCGCCGTCGGTGACGTAGGCGCCGAACCGGCCGTCCTTGATGCGGATCGGCTTGCCGCTGGTCGGGTCCGCGTCGAACTCCTTGAGCGCGGAGGAGGCGCGGCGGGCGCCGTACTTCGGCTGCGCGAACAGCTCGAGCGCACCGGGCAGGTCGACCGTGAAGATGCTGTCCTCGTCCGGCAGCGTCCGGGTGTCGGTCCCCTTCTTCAGGTAGGGCCCGTACCGGCCGTTCTGCGCCGTGATCGGCTCGCCGCTCTCCGAGTCGTCGCCGACCGTGCGCGGCAGCGCGAGCAGCTGCACCGCGGTGTCGAGGTCCACGCTGTCGGGCGACATCGACTTGAACAGCGACGCGGTGCGCGGCTTCGGCGCGTTCTTCGCCGCGGCCTTCCCCGTGGGCACCTCGTCCTCCGGGATCACCTCGGTGACGTAGGGGCCGAAGCGGCCGTCCTTCGCGATGATGGTGCGCCCGGTCTCCGGGTGCTGCCCGAGCACCCGGTCCTCCTGAGGCGGCGCGTCGACGAGCTCCTGGGCCTTCGCGGCCGTCAGCTCGTCCGGCGCGAGGTCGGGGGGCAGGTTGACCCGGCGCACGGCGGGCTCCGGCTCCGTCACCTGCCCCGTCTCCGGGTCGACGACGGGCTCGCCGGGCTCGAGCACCTCGAGGTACGGCCCGTAGCGGCCGATGCGCAGCGTGATGCCGTCCGTGACCGGGATCGAGTTGATGCTCTTCGCGTCGATCTCGCCGAGGTTGTCGACCACGGAGCGGAGGCCCGGGTGGCCGGTGTGCCCGAAGTAGAACTCGCGCAGCCAGTCGACCCGCTCGGCGTCGCCGTCGGCGATGCGGTCGAGGTCGTCCTCCATGCCCGCGGTGAAGTCGTAGGCGACCAGGTCGCTGAAGAACTCCTCGAGCAGCTTCACGACCGAGAACGCGATCCAGTTCGGCACGAGCTGGGTGCCGCGCGGCACGACGTAGTTGCGGTCGACGATCGTGGAGAGGATCGACGCGTAGGTCGACGGGCGGCCGATGCCGAGCTCCTCGAGCTTCTTCACGAGGCTCGCCTCGGTGTAGCGCGGGGGCGGCGAGGTCTCGTGGCCGTTCGCCTGCGGCTCGGACGGGGTGAGCGCCTGCCCCCGCTCGAGCTGCGGGAGGCGCTCGTCGTCGGAGTCGGCCGATCCCCCTGGGGCGCTCGAGGTGTCGCGCTCCTCGTCGCGCCCCTCCTCGTAGGCGGCGAGGAAGCCGCGCACGGTGATGACCGTGCCGCTCGCGGAGAACTCGGCGTCGCGGCCGCCCGCGTTCACGCCGACGACGACGGTCGCGGTGGATCCGGTCGCGTCGATCATCTGCGAGGCGACGGTGCGCCGCCAGATCAGGTCGTAGAGCCGCTGCTCGGTCGACGTCAGCGCGCCGCGCAGGGAGTCCGGCGTCGGGAAGACCTCGCCCGACGGGCGGATCGCCTCGTGCGCCTCCTGCGCGTTCTTCGACTTGCCCGAGTAGAGCCGGGGCGCGTCGGGCACGGTGTCGGCGCCGTAGAGCGCCTTCGCCTGGGTCCGGGCGGCCTGCGTGGCCTGGGCGGAGAGCGAGGGCGAGTCGGTGCGCATGTAGGTGATGTGCCCGTTCTCGTACAGGCTCTGCGCGACCGACATCGTCTGCTTGGCGCTGAACCGCAGCTTGCGCGCGGCCTCCTGCTGCAGGGTGCTCGTGGTGAACGGGGCCGCGGGACGTCGGCGGTACGGCTTCGTCTCGAGGGAGACGACGCGTGCTGCGGGCGACTCCGACTCGATCGCGGCGACGAGCGCGCGGGCGCCGGCCTCGTCGAGGGCGAGCGCGTCGGTCTTCAGCCGTCCGCGGTCGTCGAAGTCGCGGCTGCCGGTGGCGACGCGCTTGCCGTCGAGCCGCTGCAGCCGCGCGGTGAAGGACGAGCCCTCCTGCGGCGCGAAGCGGGCGACGACGTCCCAGTAGGACGCGGAGACGAACGCGAGCCGCTCCCGCTCGCGGTCGACGACGAGCCGGGTCGCGGCGGACTGCACGCGGCCGGCGGAGAGCCCGGGGCCGACCTTGCGCCAGAGGACGGGCGAGACCTCGTAGCCGTACAGCCGGTCGAGGATGCGCCGGGTCTCCTGCGCGTCGACGAGCGCGGTGTCGAGCTGGCGCGTGTTGTCGCGGGCCTTCGTGATCGCGTCCTTGGTGATCTCGTGGAACACCATGCGCTTGACGGGCACCTTGGGCTTCAGCACCTCGAGGAGGTGCCACGCGATGGCCTCGCCCTCGCGGTCCTCATCCGTCGCGAGGAAGAGCTCGTCCGCGTCCTTGAGGGCGCGCTTGAGGTCGGCGACCGTCTTCTTCTTCTGGTCGGAGACGACGTAGTAGGGCTCGAACCCGTTCTCCACGTCGACGGAGAACTTGCCCATCGAGCCCTTCTTGAGCTCGGCCGGCAGGTTCTTGGGCTCGATGAGGTCGCGGATGTGCCCGACCGAGGCCTGCACCTCGTATCCGGGCCCCAGGTACTTGGCGATGGTCTTCGCCTTCGCCGGCGACTCGACGATCACCAGCTTCTTGCTCCCGGGCATGGCCACCTCCTCGCACTCCGCGCGACGCCCCCGTCGACGACCGGCCGCTCCGGGGTCGCCGGGGCCGGTCCCGCACACCATACACACGGCGCCGACACCCGCCGGGCGCCGCCGGGCGGACTCGCACCCCCGCATCAGCGGGCCGGAGGGGGCCCCGCGACCGCCGCGGCGCCCACCGGGACCCCTGCGGCGGTCGCGGTCACCCGGACCCGGACGAGCTCCCCGTGCTGCTCGCAGCGCTCGAGCCGGACGCCGGCCGAGGCGACGACCTCGGCGGCCCGCGCGCAGGGCGTGCCGGTCGCGTTGCCGAGCGCCGTGTCGGCGCCGGCGAGCGCCGCGGCGTCAGCCGCCGCCACCGCCGCGCGGTGCGCGACGAGCACGGCGCCCACGACGAGCAGCAGCCCCGTCAGCACCGCGACGGCCGCGGCGATCCCGACGGCGAGCGCGGTGCCGGCGCCGGTGTCGTCCCTCACGGCCGGAGCCCGGCCAGCGCGCACGACGTCGCCTCGACGGGGACGGGCACGCCGAGCACGGTCGCGGTGCTGCCGACGACGACGCAGACCGTCTCCCCCGATCGCGTGCGGCCACGGACCTCGGCGCCGATCCGGGCCGCGGCGCCCTCCGGGGCCTCCCCGATCGCCGCGAGCCGCGCCGCCTGCGCGGCCGCGTCCACGACGCGGATGCGCTCGACGCCGACCCGGAGCCCGCCGAGGCAGGCCGCGAGCACGAGCAGCACCGCGGGGATCGCGACCGCGACCTCCGCGGTGACGGCCCCCTCAGTCCGGCATCGCGAGCGCACGAGTCACCAGGCTCAGCAGCAGGCCGCGCACCTGGTCGCTCCGCAGCACGACGACGAGCAGCGCGGCGAACCCGACGGCGGCGATCGTCGCGATGGCGTACTCGGCCGTGACCGCGCCGTCGTCCTCGAAGGCGTCGAGCCGTGCGCGCAGCAGCGGTTCGCGTTCCATCCCGTACCTCTTTCTCTTGTTCGCACGACCGCGACCTCCGTCGCGGCCCCGGCACGGGCGCGCCCATGGTGGCGCCTCCCGTGCCGGGATCACAGCGGCAGGGCTGTGGAGGAGAGGACGGCGAGCCCGACGGGCACGGCTCCGAGCAGGAGGAACGCGGGCAGCACGAGCAGCCCGAGCGGCAGGAGGAGGCGGACGGCCAAGGCCTCCGCGCGCACGCGGGCGTCCGCGAGGGCCGCCCGCCGGACCCGGTCCGCCTCGGCGAGGAGCAGCCCGACGACGGGCAGCCCCGCCCGGGCGGCGAACGCGAGCACCTCGTCGACGTCGTCCTGCACCGCGACGCCGGCCGCGCTCCCCGCGTCGGCGGCGAGCGCGCGGGCCGCCGGGACGGGGAGCCCTGCACGGACGGCGGTCGCGACGAGCTCGAGGCCGAGCCCCGTCGTCCACGACGTGGTGCGGGCGGCGCGGACCAGCCGGCGGCTCCAGAGGCCGGCGCCGGCGAGCAGGGCGCCGCCGACGGCCACGAGGACGGCGCCGACGCCGGAGAGGAGCACGCGGGGCACGTCGAAGCCGAACGCCCAGCCGAGCAGGGCGGTCGCGGGAGGGAGGGCGAGCACGAGCCGGGCGCTCGCGACCGGCCCGGCCATCGAGGCGGAGACTGCGCGGTGGAGCTCGGCCGTCCGGCGCGCGCCGGTGGCGGCGGTCCGCAGCGCCGCGGCGAGCGGCGCACCCGTCTCCGCGGCGAGGCCGACCACGGCCCCGGCGCTGCGCCATGCGGCGGAGGCGTCGCGGAACGCCGGGGCGAGCGGGGCGCCCCGCGCGGCGGCGTCGGCCGCACCGCGCGCGAGCGCCGCCGCGACGGGGTCCGCGGTGGTCGCGAGGTACGCCCACGCCGCCTGCTGCGTCGCGCCGGCGCCGACGAGGGCCCGGAGCCGCTCGAGGTCCGCCGCGACGCCGTCCGCCTCCGCGGCCGGGTCGACGCGCCTCACGGGTCGACGACCACGAGGGAGCCGTCCGCCCGGGCGGCGAGGGCGCCGATCCGCTCGACGCGCCGCAGCCCGCCCGACCGCCCGAGCTGCACGACGACGTCGATCGCCGCGAGGGCCTGCGCGCGCAGCGCCGCGGGCGGCAGGCCGGCGAGCGCGCCGAGCGCCTCCAGGCGGGCGCCGAGCCCGTCCGGGTCCGCGCAGTGCACGGTGCCTGCGCCGCCGTCGTGCCCGGTGTTGAGCGCGCTCAGCAGCTCGGCGATCTCGGCGCCGCGGCACTCCCCCACCACGATGCGGTCGGGTCGCATGCGCAGCGTCTCGCGCACGAGCGCCGCGAGGCCGACGCCGCCGACGCCGTCGCTGTTCGGCTGACGCGCCTCGAGCCCGACGACGTGCGGGTGCTCCACGACGATCTCGGCGACGTCCTCGACGGTGACGATGCGCTCGTGCGCCGGGACCTCGGCCATCAGCGCGGCGAGCAGGGCGGTCTTGCCGCTGCCCGCGGGGCCGCAGACGAGGAGGTTGCGACGGAGGCGCACCGCCTCCCGGAGCGCTGCGCCCTGCGCGGCCTCGAGCATCCCGAGGCGCTCGAGGTCCACGAGCCGCCACGGCGTCGCCGGCGCGATGCGGACGGAGACGAGCGGGCCGCCGGTGGAAACCGGCGGCAGCACGGCGTGCACCCGGGCGCCCGGCAGGCGGACGTCGACGCACGGCGTCGCGTCGTCGAGGTGGCGGCCGCCGGCGGCGACGAGCGCGACCGCGAGCCGACGCGCCTCGGCGGCGTCGAGCGGCGGCAGGTCGGGCACCGCCTCGAGCCCGTGCCCGGCGTCGCGCCAGAGGGCACCGGCCCCGTCGATCAGCAGGTCCGTGACGGCCGGGTCCTGCGCGTGGGGCGCGAGCGGGCCGAGCTCCGGCAGCCGGATCGGCGCGGGCGACGCGGCCGCCGATGGCGCGCCGGGCGGGACCGCCCCCGGGGGCGCGAGGGGCACGAAGGGCGGGACCACGCGCGCACGCTACGAGCGGCCGGGACCCTCCGCACGGCGGCCGCCTGGGGAGGAGGGGAACCGCGGCTCTGCGCCCGCCCCGGAAGCAGGGGTCAGCGGGGAAAAAGAAGGGGCGGCACCTATTGGGGGGAACAGGTGCCGCCTCAGCAGCGCCCGACTGGGGGGAATCGACAGCGCCGCAAGCCAAGCTCTTCACTCGACGTCTGCGAGTGTACCCAATTCGAGGTCCGGTGCAAGCGATACCACCGCGTGTCGACCTCGGCGTGTCGCGCATGAATCCGGGGATCGCCGTGGCACGGCCGGTCGCCGGTCCGGGCTCCTCGCGGATCCGGAGATCCTCGCCGACACGCCGTGCTGCAGGGCGCCGCCGACGGCGTGTCGCATCCGATCTCCGGATCCGCGACGGAAGTCCGGATCCGCGATCAGCGGAACTGGGCGATGAGCTCGACCTCGACGGGGGACCCGAGCGGGAGGGCGGCCACGCCGACGGCGGAGCGCGCGTGGCGGCCGTGGTCGCCGAATACGTCGACGAGCAGGTCGGACGCCCCGTTGATCACGGCGGGCTGCTGCGAGAACCCGGGCGCGGAGGCGACGAACCCGGTCACCTTGACGATCCGCACGACGCGGTCGAGGCCGCCGAGGACCTCGGCGACGGTGGCGAGCGCGTTCAGCGCGGCGGTCGCGGCGAGGTCGCGCGCCTCCTGCACCTCGACGTCCTGACCGAGCACGCCGGTCCGGGCGAGGGCGCCGTCGACGAACGGCAGCTGCCCGGAGGTGAAGACGAGGTCGCCGCTCGCGACGGCGGGTACGTACGAGCCCGCGGGCGCGGCGACGGGCGGGAGGACGAGGCCCAGCTCGGCGAGCCGGTCGGCGACGGCCATCAGGCGCCGGCCTTCTGCCGCTTCAGGTATGCGACGAGCCCGCCCTCGGGACCGACCACGATCTGGACGAGCTCCCATCCGTCGGCGCCCCACGTGTTCAGGATCGCGGTGGTGTTGTGGATCAGCAGCGGCGTGGTCGCGTACTCCCAGACGGGCATCTGTCCTCCTTTTTGGGGGTTGCGGCGGGGCGCCGGGCCGCGCGCGGACCCCGACCTAGCATCGAGCCTATGTCTGCTCGCCCTCGTCGCACCGGGTCCGCCTTCGCGGGGATCCTCGGCATCCTCGTGGTGGCCGGCGTCATGCTCACGGCCGGCGTCGCGCCCGCGATGGCGCTGACCGCCAAGGACGCCACGGGCGGCTCCGGCTGGTTCGCCCCGATCCCCGACGACCTGAAGCTGACCAACTACCAGCAGAAGACGCAGATCTACGCGAAGAGCGGCGGCAAGGACAAGCTGCTCGCGTCCTTCTACAACCAGAACCGCGAGGTCATCCGCTGGGACGACGTGCCCGCGACGGTGAAGAACGCGACGCTGGCCGCGGAGGACACCCGCTTCTACGACCACGGCGGCGTCGACCCGACCGGCATCCTGCGCGCGTTCGTGTCGAACCTGACGCACGGCGGCGGGCAGGGCGCCTCGACGATCACGCAGCAGTACGTGAAGAACGTCTGCATCCAGGAGGCGGAGCTGCTGCCGACGGAGGCGCAGGTCACCGCCGCGTACCAGGAGTGCACCGGCGGCATCCAGCGGAAGCTGCGCGAGGCCCGCAACGCGATCGGCCTCGAGAAGGTCTACGACAAGGACCAGATCCTCCTCGGCTACCTCAACATCGCCGGCTTCGGCGGCCGGATCTACGGCATCCAGGCCGCGGCGAAGTACTACTTCGACGTCGACGCGAAGGACCTGTCCGTCGCGCAGGCCGCGAGCCTCATGGCGATCGTCAACAACCCGGCCTTCCTGCGCATCGACGAGAAGGCCAACCTCCCGGCGAACAAGGTCCGCCGCGACTACATCCTCGGCGTCGAGAAGAAGGAGGGCTGGATCACCGCCGCGCAGTACCAGGAGGCGGTCCAGACCCCGGTGAAGCCCAAGATCACGCCCACCACGGCGGGCTGCGCCGGCGCGGGATCCGCCGCCTACTTCTGCGACTACGTCAGCAAGATCATCCAGAAGAACAAGACCTTCGGCGAGACGGACCGCGAGCGGTACAACAAGCTGCAGAGCTCCGGCTGGAAGATCTACACGACCCTCGACCTCGGGCTGCAGAAGAAGGCGTCCGAGGCGATGAAGACCTACGTGCCCTCCGCGTCGCCGGTCGGGACGGACATGGGCGGAGCGGCCGTGAGCGTGCAGCCCGGCACCGGCCGGGTGCTGTCCATGGTGCAGAGCAAGCGGTACGACGACACCGGCGGCAAGGGCACCGGCGGGAAGCAGTACACCGCGACCGCGGTCAACTGGAACACGGACCGGGACTACGGCGGCTCGGGCGGCTTCCAGCCGGGCTCGACCTACAAGACGTTCTCCCTGGTCGACTGGCTCGAGCACGGCCACGGCCTGAACGAGGTCGTCGACGGCAGCGGGCGCACCGTGCCCGCCGGCAACATCACGGCGTGCAAGCAGCCCGCCGCGCCGTACCCCGTCAAGAACGACGAGCCGGGCGAGGGCGGCTACCAGACGGTGCTGTTCGCCACCCAGAAGAGCGTGAACGGCGCCTACGCCTCGATGGCCGAGAAGCTCGACCTGTGCGACATCCGCGACCGGGCCGAGGACCTGCTCGTGCACCGGGCCGACGGCGACCCGCTGCAGTACAAGAACCCCTCCTCGATCCTCGGCACCAACGAGGTGGCGCCGCTGACGATGGCGACGGCCTACGCGGGGATCGCGAACAAGGGCGTGGTGTGCGCCCCGATCGCGATCGACAAGATCGTCGCGTCGAACGGCGACGAGGTGCCGGTGCCGAAGGCGGACTGCCACCGGGCGATCCCGGCGGCCGTCGCGGTCGCGGCGGGCTACGCCCTCAACAAGGTGATCACCGGCGGCACGGCGGCGGCCGATCGCTACGCGGCCGGCTCGGCCTGGAGCTTCGCCAAGACCGGCACCACGAACGACGCGATCGACACCTGGGTCGTCGGCGGGACCACGAAGGCCGTGAGCGCGGTCTGGGTCGGCAACGTCGGGAGGACCGCGCCGAAGCAGAGCCTGCGGCTGACGCGGGGCTTCCCCTACTGCCAGAACAGCACCGTCGCGGCCAACACCCGCCACTGCCTCTGGAGCGCCGTCATGGCCGCGAACCAGGCGAAGTACCCGGGCGACACCTCCTGGCCGACCCCGGAGTCGCAGTACCTCTACGGCCAGAAGATCTCGGTGCCCGACGTCACCGGCAAGGCGCCGGCCGAGGCCCGGAAGATCCTCGAGACCGCGGGCTTCCAGGTGAAGCGCGGCGGGACGGCGAGCTCCGACGTGCCGAAGGGGCAGGTCGCCGGCACCGATCCGGCGGCGGGCGGCTCCGTGCCGGGCGGCACCGTGGTCACCCTCGCGATCAGCGCGGGACCGGCCCCGCAGGCGCCGCCGGCCCCGCAGCCGGGCACCACGGCGGTCGTGCCGAACGTGATGGGGTCGCCGATCTCGAACGCGCTCGCCACCCTGGCGCAGGCCGGGTTCACGAAGGTGGACGTGCAGTGGTTCCCGCAGGGCGGCAACCTGTGCCTCGTGGCGCAGCAGACGCCGAACAACACCCCGGCCGACCCCGCCGGCACGACCGTGCAGCTGTCCGTCGCCGGAGACCAGAACGCATGCCAGCAGCAGCCGCCGGCCCAGTAGGCGCGGTGCTCCGCACGGCGGCGGTCGCGGGAGCGGCCGCCGCCGTCTGGGGCGTCGGCATCGAACGGCTCGCCTTCACGGTCCGGCGCGCGACGCTGCCCGTGCTGGCCCCCGGCTCGCGGGACCTCAGGGTGCTGCACCTGTCCGACCTGCACATGGCGCCGTGGCAGCGGCGGAAGCAGCGGTTCGTCCGCGAGCTCGCCGACCTCGAGCCGGACCTCGTCGTCGACACCGGCGACAACCTCGGGCACCCGGTCGGCCTGCTCGGGCTGAAGGCCGCGCTCGAGCCGTTCCGCGGCGTCCCCGGCCTGTTCGTCTGGGGCTCGAACGACTACTGGGCGCCCCAGCCGAAGAACCCGTTCGCCTACTTCGGCGGCCCCTCCGGCGCGCACGCGGAGCCGAAGGCGCTCGACACGGACGCGCTCGGCGCCCACCTCGGCTCGCTCGGCTGGACGAGCCTGAACAACCGGACCGCGAGGGTCGAGGTGAACGGCGTCGTGATCGACGCGTTCGGCACGGACGACCCGCACCGGGAGTACGACGACCTCGCCGCCCTGACGCCCGGCCTGCGCGGCCTGCGGTCGCGGAAGGTCCGGCCCGCGCTGACGCTCGGCGTCACCCACGCGCCCTACCGCCGGATCCTCGACGCGTTCGTCGACCGCGGCGCGGACCTGATGCTCGCCGGGCACACGCACGGCGGCCAGGTGTGCGTGCCCGGGTACGGCGCGCTCGTGACCAACTGCGACATCCCGCGGCGGCAGGTGAAGGGCGTCTCGTCCTGGACGCACGACGGGAGGACGGCCTCGCTCGAGGTCTCCGCGGGGCTCGGCACCTCCATCTGGGCGCCGGTGCGCTTCGCCTGCCGGCCGGAGGCGACGCTGCTGACCCTCACCGCCCGGTCCGTCTGAGGCGCGGCGCGTCGCTCGCAGCGGGGGCGGCGGCGAGGGGCCGGGCGGTCCGCTATCCTTGACCAGCCCGCTCACGCGGGCGACCGGGATATAGCGCAGCTTGGTAGCGCGCCTCGTTCGGGACGAGGAGGTCGTGGGTTCGAATCCCGCTATCCCGACCAGCGCCGGCCGGCCTCAGGCCGGCCGGCTCCCGTCCTCCTCCAGCGCCCGCACGGTGTGCCGATAGCCGACGCGCTCGTGGCCGACGACCTCGACCACCGCGCTGAGGGCGACCAGGCCGACGACGACGGCCAGCGCGGCCGTGTCCCCCGCGTCGCGCAGCTCGAGCGGCCCGTCCCCGCCGAGGACCGCGGCGACGACCAAGGCCAGCCCGAGCGGCAGCAGCGACAGCGCGAGCAGCGGGACGTGCGTCAGGTCCGCGGACCGCAGCAGCACGCTCCACGTCGCGAAGACGATCAGCACGACGAGCGCGACCGGCACCGCGAGGGCGAGCGCGATCTGCAGCAGCGAGAGGTGCGTCTCCTCCCCCACAGCCACCGCCGCCACGCGGAGGCCGGCGCCGACGGCCGCGATCGCCCCGAACATCGGCAGGTGCGCGTACCGCCACGCGAAGGTCCGCCCGGGGTCCCGCTCGAGCAGCGGACGCGACGGGATGAGGAAGTACGCCCACCAGAGCCCCGCGGCGAGCACGAGGCCGGACGCGGCGATCACGATCGCCGCGCCGGACCAGCCCTGCTCCTCCACGAGCGCGCCGACCGCGGCGACGGTCGCGGCCACGACCTCGCCGAGCGTGATCAGGGTGACGAGGCTGAACCGCTCGGCGATGTGCCCGGCGTTCCAGGGCACGCGCCCGACGCGGCGCTCGAGCACGACGGGCGCCGCGAGCTCGGCGAGCGCCAGCACGACGAGCGCGACGACGACGACCGGGACGGGCAGCGGCAGCACGACGGTGAGCACCCACCCGAGCTGCGCGACCGCGACGACGACGGCGTAGCCGACGTCGGAGCGGCGGTGCGCCGGGTCCTGCCGCGCGGCGCGGAGCCACAGCGCGATGAGGGGCAGCCGCATGACGAGGTAGCCGGCGACCAGGAGCGCGTTGTTCGGGCTGCGACCGTCCGCCGCCGCCGCGAACGCGACCGGCAGCCCGAAGATCAGCACGACGACGCCGACCATCTGCACGATCGTCGCGACCCGGAACAGGGCGTCGTCGTTGCCGTAGGCCGACGCGAACCAGGTGAAGCTCATCCACGCCCAGCTGATCGAGAACACCGCGAAGCCGTACGCGCCGAGGGCGGGCCCGACGTCCCCCTCCCCGATCCGGTGGGCGAGCTGCTCGGCGGCCGCGGAGAACGCGATGACGTAGACGAGGTCGTAGAGCAGCTCGAGCGGGGTCGCGCTCCGGCCGCGCTGGTCCGGGTCGCGGCCGGTCATCGGCCGCAGCCGGTGGCGCAGCTCGTCGCGCAGCCGCGAGCGCAGCTCCGGGTCGACCTCGGGCATCCGGCTCCCTCCGCCTCCGCACGCTAGCGGCTGCGCCGCGCCTCCGGAACGGGCGTGGACAGGCCGCCGCGCCTGTGGCTGAATGCACCCGTGCCCGCGCCGATCGACCTGTTCGTCGTCGCCGACGCCACCGCGTGGCGGGCCTGGCTCGACGACCACGAGGACGACTCGGACGGCGTCTGGCTCGCGCTCGCGAAGAAGGGCGTCGTCGAGCCGACCTCGCTGACCTATGACCAGGCGCTCGAGGAGGCCCTCTGCAGCGGCTGGATCGACGGGCAGAAGCGCGGCTGGGACGAGCGGGTGTTCGCGCAGCGCTTCACGCCGCGCCGCCGCGCCTCGCTGTGGTCGACCCGGAACGTCGGGATCGTCGCGGCGCTCGACGCTGACGGCCGGATGCGGCCGCGCGGGCAGGCGGAGATCGACCGGGCGAAGGCCGACGGCCGGTGGGACCGCGCCTACGCGGGGTCGTCCGCCGCGGCGGTGCCGGAGGACCTGGACGCCGCGCTCGCGGCATCCGCTCCGGCCCGGGCCCGGTTCGACGAGCTGAACCGGCAGAACCGCTACGCCGTGATCCACCGCGTCGTCACGGCGCCGAGCGCGACGGCCCGCGCGAACCGCCTGGCGAAGCTGGTCGCGCTGCTGGAATCGGGCGGGGCGCCGTACCCGCAGTGACGCGACCGGCCCGGGCGAACCGCTCGGCGAGCGCCGCGAAGGCCTCCCGCAGGGCGGGCGGCCCCACCACCTCGACCTCGGCGTCGAAGCGCCCGATGCGCGCGGCGAGCGCCGCCCAGGACCAGGCGCCGAGGACGAGGCGGCAGCGGCCGTCGTCCACGGGCTCGACGACCCCGTCCTCGACGTACGGTGCGACCGCGGACACCGGGCGGTCCAGCAGCACCTCGCCCGTGCACGCCCAGGTGCCGGGCCCGTCCGCGCCGCGGAACCGCCCGGCGAGCCACGCGACGGGATCCCCGCCCGGCACCTCCCGCGGCGTGAACGAGCCGCCCGCGTGGCTGCGCGGCACGATCCGGTCGACCCGGAAGACGCGCCAGTCGGCCCGGTCGAGGTCCCAGGCGATCAGGTACCAGCGGCCGCCGGCGGCGACGAGCGCGTGCGGCTCCGCCCGCCGCGGCGCCGCCGGGACCGCGCCGTCGCGGTCGCCGTAGTCGAACCGCAGCACGGTGCGGGCCTGCACCGCCGTCGAGACCGCGAGGAGCACGCCGGGGTCCGCGGCGGCGCCCGGCGGCGGCAGGACCAGCGCGTCGAGGGCGTCGACGCGGGCGCGGAGCCGGGCGGGCAGCACCTGCCGCAGCGTCGCGAGCGCGCGGTCGGCGTCCTCCTCCACCCCCGCGCCCACGGCGGCGGCGGCACGGAGCGCCACGGCGACCGCGACGGCCTGGTCGTCGTCGAGCAGCAGCGGCGGCAGGGCCGCGCCCGCCTCCAGCCGGTAGCCGCCGGCCGGGCCCTTCGTCGCGCGGACGTCGTAGCCGAGCGCGCGGAGGCGGTCGACGTCGCGCCGGACCGTGCGAGGCCCGACGTCCAGCCGCTCCGCGAGCAGCGCGCCCGGCCAGTCCCGACGCGCCTGCAGCAGCGACAGGAGGGAGAGGAGCCGCTCGGTCGAGCTCATGGGTCGATCCTGGCTCAAGTGGAGGACAGGGTCTGACCGCTACCGCTGGAACCGTGGTCGTCGTCGCCGGATCTCGGCGGCTTCGACCGGAAGGAACCCGATGTCCATCGCCGTCACGCCCCACCTCAACTTCCGCGGGGACGCCCGCGCCGCCCTGGAGCACTACCGCGCCGCGTTCGCCGGCGAGGTCGTCGCGATCACCTACGCCCAGATGGGGGCGCCGCACGACCCCGCGCAGGCGGACGAGATCGTCTGGGGCCAGGTGACGGCCCCGTCCGGCTTCCGCGTCATGGTCTACGACGTGCAGTCGGACCGCCCGTTCAGCCGGGGCGACAACCCCTTCTACGTCTCCGTGCGGGCGACGGACCCGCAGGAGCTCGAGGCGGCCTGGCCCCGCCTCGTCGAGGGCGGGCAGGTGCTCGTGCCGCTCGGTCCCGCCCAGTGGTCCGCCCGCTACGGGATGGCGGTCGACCGCTTCGGCATCACCTGGGTGCTCGACGTGGAGCCGACGGCCTGATCCGCGCCGGCCCGTCGCTCCGAGCGGCGGGCCAGCGCCTCAGGCGAAGTCGGCATCCGGCCCGAGCTGCTGGCCGACCACGACCGCCTCGCCGTCGAGCACGCCGCCGGACTCCGCGAGGTAGCACGCGGCGCAGAGCGACTCGTAGGCGACGTCGTTCAGGGTGTCGATCGCCACCTGCTGGCCGTCGAACACGTACCGGTCGCCTATGCGGCGGGCGTTGAAGAGCGCCTTCCGGCCGCAGCGGCAGATCGTCTTCAGCTCCTCCAGGCTGTGCGCGACCTCGAGCAGCCGGGCGCTGCCGGGAAACGCCTCCGTGCGGAAGTCGGTGCGGATGCCGTAGGCCAGCACGGGCACGTCCTGCACCACCGCGATGCGGAGCAGGTCGTTCACCTGCCACGGGGTGAGGAACTGGGCCTCGTCGATCAGGAGGCAGGCGACGGGCGAACCGGTCGCCTCCTGCAGCAGGCGGCGCTGCGCGAAGAAGAGCTCGAGCACGTCCGCGCCCTCCTCGATGAGGAAGTGGACGGGCCGGGTGACGCCGAGCCGGGAGACGATGTCGCGGTCGCCCTTCGCGTCGACCCCCGGCTTCGCGAGCAGCACCCGCTGCCCGCGCTCCTCGTAGTTGTACGCGGCCTGGAGCAGCGCGGTGCTCTTGCCGCTGTTCATCGCGCCGTAGCGGAAGTAGAGCTTCGCCATCAGATGTACCCGTCCTCCGTCGCGCGCTGGATGAGCTCCGCCTTCCGGCTCGCGGGCCGGCTCACGCGCGCGTACTTCTCGCGCACGCGGCGGAGGTAGGTCTTCGCCGTCTCGAACTGGACGTGCATCTCCGCGGCGACCTCGTTCGTGGACCGGCCGGAGGCGTAGAGCCGCAGCGCGGCCTCCTCCCCCAGGCTCAGCCGCGGCCGCTGGAGCTGCTCGGCCGCGCGCGGCAGGGGGCGCCAGTCGCGCTGCACGGGGTGCTCCGCCGTGAGCCCCATGACCTCCCGGGCGACGGCCAGCACGTCCGCGAGCGGCCGCGACTTGCCGATGAACCCGGCGGCGCCCGCGCGGAGCGCGCGCTCGCGCAGGTCCGGCGTGTCCAGGCCGGTCAGCACGATGACCCTGGCCCCGGCGGCGCGGCAGGTGCGGACGCGCGCCTCGATCGACACCGGCTCGCGCAGCTGCACGTCGATGAGCACGAGGTCCGTGGGGAACGCGGGGCTGTGCACGAGCTCGAGCCAGGAGGTCGCGGTGAGGGTCACGTCGAAGTCGGGCGCGTTGCTCCGCAGCCAGGAGGCCATGCTGTCGAGCAGCACCTCGTGGTCGTCGAGGAGCGCGAGCCGCACCGCGCGCTGGGGCGAGGGCCGGGCGGCCGGCGGTGCGGTGCGCGGCAGCCGCGCCGACCCGCCGATCACGGTAGGGACGGGCGGGAGGTCGTCGTCGACGGGCATCGGGCTCCTCGGGGGACGCGGCCGGCGCCGCTGTCCCCCGATCATGCAGCAGGGCGGCGACACCCGGCGGAGGAACCGGCGTCGGGACCCCGGACTGGGGGCACGGGGCCGCGTCAGAACAGCGTCGGCTGCGGCGCGGTCGCGACCGCCTGCACGATGCCCGCCGACCGCGACCGGGTCGTCCCCGTCGTGTCGTCGACCGCGCCGCGGCGCAGCCCGTGCTTCGTCAGCAGCGGCTCGATCCGCTCCGCGAGCCACCGCCGGTACGCCTTCGGCGCGTACGGGCCGTCGGCGTACATCCGCCGATACGCGGCGTCGTGCTGCGGGAAGTGCCGGTGCAGCCAGTCCAGGTACCACTGCCGCACGCCCGGCTTCAGGTGCAGCGCGGTCCAGACGACGTAGGACGCCCCGGCCTCGGCGATCGCGGCGAGGGCCGCGTCGAGGTGCGCCGTCGTGTCGGTCAGGTACGGCAGCACCGGCATCAGGAAGACGCCGCACTCGAGGCCCGCCTCCCGCGCGGCGCGCACGGTCGCGAGCCGCGCCGCGGCCGTGGGCGTGCCCGGCTCGACGAGCGCCTGCAGCTCCGGGTCGAAGACGGCGACGGACATCGCGAGGTCGACGGGCCCGTGCTCGGCGATGCGGGCGAGCAGCGGCAGGTCGCGCCGGAGGAGGGTCCCCTTCGTCAGCAGCGAGACCGGGGTGCCGGAGTCCGCCAGCGCCTCGAGGACGCGCGGCATGAGCCGGTAGCGGCCCTCCGCTCGCTGGTACGGGTCGGTGTTCGTCCCGAGGGCGACCGGCGACCGCGTCCAGGACGGCTTGGCGAGCTCGGTGCGCAGCACGTCACCGACGTTGACCTTGACGACGACCTCGGCGTCGAAGGCGCCCGGGTCGTCGAAGTCGAGGTACCGGTGGGTCGGCCGCGCGAAGCAGTACACGCAGGCGTGCGAGCAGCCGCGGTAGGGGTTGATCGTCCACGCGTAGGGCGTGCCGGGCACGCTGCCGGGCACCTTGTTCAGCGCCGACTTCGCCAGGACCTCGTAGAAGGTCATGCCCGCGAACTCGGGCGGACGGGAGGTCCGCACGAGGCCGTGCACGCGTGCCAGCCCGGGCAGGGCGCCCGGGGCCTCCGCCTCGAGCTGCTGTCCCGACCACCGCATGCGGCCATTCGAACACGCGTTCGAACGATCCGCAAGTCGGTCAGGCGGTGAGGCCGAGCGCCTCCGCGGTCGACGCCTGGATCCGACGGGCGTTCCGCGGGTCGTCCGAGAGCAGGCCGCCGTAGGTCGGGATGAGCTCCCGCAGCTGCGGCTCCCAGGCGCCGAGGCGCTCCGGGAAGGAGCGGCGGATCACGTCGAGCATGATCGCCGCCGCCGTCGAGGCGCCCGGGGAGGCGCCGAGCAGCCCCGCGATGGTGCCGTCCGCGCCGCCGACGACCTCCGTGCCGAACTGCAGCACGCCGCCCTTCTTCGCGTCCTTCTTGATCACCTGCGCGCGCTGGCCGGCGCCGAGCGGGTACCAGTCCGCCGGGTCCGCCTCGGGGTAGAACTCCTGGAGCGACGAGAACTTCGCCTTCCGCGACTTCGTGAGCTCGCGGACGAGGTACTGCACGAGCGCGAAGTTGTCCTTCGCCACGGCGAGCATCGGGATCAGGTTGTGCGGCCGCACCGACAGCGGCAGGTCGAGCAGGTTCCCACGCTTCAGGAACCGCGGCGACAGCCCGGCGTAGGGGCCGAACAGCAGCGACGCCTTCCCCTCGACGATGCGGGTGTCGAGGTGCGGCACGCTCATGGGCGGGGCGCCGAGCGACGCCTTGCCGTAGACCTTCGCGCGGTGCTTCGCGACGACGGCCGGGTCGTCGCAGCGCAGCCACTGCCCGCTGATCGGGAACAGGCCGTAGCCGCGCGCCTCCGGGATGCCGGCCTTCTGCAGCAGCTTGAGGGCCCAGCCCCCGGCGCCGACGAAGACGAAGCGGGCGCGGGTCTCGTGCTTGTCCATGCCGACCACGTGGCGCGAGCGGATCCGCCACGTGCCGTCCTCGAGGCGCTTCAGGCCGGTGACCTCGGTGTTGAGCCGCAGCTCCGCGCCGTCCCCGACGAGCCCGTCGATCAGGGCCCGGGTGAGGGCGCCGAAGTCGACGTCGGTGCCCGCCTCAGCCCGGGTGGCCGCCACGGGCTCGAGGCGGTCGCGGCCGACCATGAGCAGCGGCGCCCAGTCGTGGATGACCTTCGGGTCCTCCGAGAACTCCATGTCGGAGAAGAGGGGGTGGTCGGTCAGCGCCTCCCACCGGCGGCGCAGGTAGTCGACGTGGTCCTTGCCGCGCACGAACGTCATGTGCGGCGTGGAGTTGATGAAGAGCGCGTCGGAGGGCACCTTCGCGTGCCGGGCGAGCGACGCCCAGAACTCGCGGGAGATCTGGAACTGCTCGTTGACCTTCACCGCGGAGGTGATGTCGATGGAGCCGTCCGGCCGCTCGGGCGTGTAGTTCAGCTCGCAGAGCGCCGCGTGCCCGGTGCCGGCGTTGTTCCAGGGGTTGCTGGACTCCTCGGCGACACCGCCGAGCCGCTCGTAGATGCGGATGCTCCAGTCGGGCTGCACCGCGTGCAGCAGCGTCCCGAGGGTGGCGCTCATGATGCCGCCGCCGATCAGGACGACGTCGATCGTCTCGTCCTGCGCCACGGTCCGACAGCCTAGTTCGCGCGCGGCCGGTCAGCCGCCGACCACGACGGCCGCGACGAGCACGGCGCCGAGGCCGGTGACGGAGAGCACGCACTCCATCAGGCTCCAGGACTTCAGGGTCTGCCCGATCGACAGCTTGAAGAACTGGTTCACGAGCCAGAAGCCCGCGTCGTTCACGTGCGACAGGAAGACCGAGCCGGCGCCGACGGCGAGCACCATGAGCGAGATCATCGGCGCGCTCATGCCCTCCGTCAGCGGCTGGAGGAGCCCGGCCGCGGTCACCGTCGCGACGGTGGCGGAGCCGGTGGCGACGCGGATCAGCGCGGCGACGGTCCACGCCACGAGCAGGGCGGTGATCCCCTCCCCCTGGGCGACCTTCGCGATGACCTCCCCGATCCCCGTGTCGACGAGCACCTGCTTGAAGCCGCCGCCCGCCCCGACGATGAGCAGGATGCCGGCGATGGGCGGCAGCGCCTCCGTCAGCGTCGTCGAGATCCGGCGGCGGTCCATCCGGGCCGGCAGGGCCAGGAGCAGGAAGCCCGCCACGAGCGCGATCGTGAGCGCCACGGTCGGCGTGCCGATGAAGTCCGTGAGCGACTTCCAGGCCGCAGTCGAGTCGGGCGCGACGATGTCGCCGATCGCGCCGACGAGCAGCAGCGCGACCGGCAGCAGCACGCTGATCAGGGCGAGGACGAACGGCGGCCGGACGGCGTCGTCCGCGGTGTCCTCGTCGTACTGGGAGTCGGGCGCGTCGACGGGCACGAGCCGCCGGACGAGGTAGCTGAGCAGCGGGCCGGCGACGACCACCGTGGGGATCGCGACGACGATGCCGAGCAGCAGGGTCGTGCCGAGGTCGGCCTTCAGCCCCGCGATGGCGACGAGCGGGCCGGGGTGCGGGGGCACGAACCCGTGCATGGCCGACAGCCCGGCGAGGGTCGGGATCGCGACCGTCATCAGCCGGACCTGCGCCCGCTTCGCGACGAGCAGGATGATCGGCACGAGCAGCACGAGGCCGATCTCGAAGAACATCGGCAGGCCGATCAGCGCGCCGATGAGGCCCATGATCCAGGGCAGCGAGCGCTTCCCCGCCCGGGCGACGAGGGTGTCGACGATGCGGCCGGCGCCGCCGGAGTCGGCAAGCAGCCGCCCGTACATGCCGCCGAGGCCGATCAGGATGCCGACGGAGGCCGAGGTGTCCCCGAACCCCTTCGCGAAGCTCGTCACGACGTCCGGCCCGCTCGCGCCGGCGACGAGACCCGTCGTCAGGGCGCCGAGCAGCAGTGCGAGGAACGGGTGGACCTTCAGCCAGGTGATCAGCGTCACGATCACCGCGATGCCGATCAGCGCCGCGATCACCAGCTGCGGCTCGGATCCGGTGGCCTTCGCCGCGAGCAGGATCTGCATGCGCTCCTCATTCCCTTTTGAAGGAGTTTTCCGAGCGCGGCTTGAGGATCTCCTTCGAAACGGAAGAGTTCAGAGCGTGGCGAAGGCCGCGCGGAGCACGTCCGCGCCCTCGCGGCCGAACCAGAGCAGCGCCAGCGCGACCGCGGCGGCCCCGGCGAGGACCAGCAGCACCGCGGCGGTCAGCCGTGCGCGGCGCAGCGGCGGCACGCGGTCGCGCCGGAACGCGAGCACGACGGAGGAGCCCGTCGCGACGACCATGACGCCGAGCCCGACGAGCAGCACGACGGCGTAGAACGCCCCCACCGCGAGCCAGAGCAGCACCACCGCTCCAGTGCATCACGCCCCGGGCCGCGGCGCCTCCCCCTTTCGGAGGGCGGCGTGACGGACCGTCAGCGGCGGGCGAGGTTCGCCGCCACCAGCTCCGCGATCTGCACCGCGTTCAGCGCGGCGCCCTTGCGCAGGTTGTCGTTGCTGACGAACAGCGCGAGGCCGCGGCCCTCGGGCGCGCCCTCGTCCCGGCGGATGCGACCCACGTAGCTCGGGTCCTTGCCGGCGGCCTCGAGCGGCGTCGGCACGTCGGTGAGCACCACGCCCGGGGCGTCGGCGAGCAGCTCGTGGGCGCGCTCGGGCGAGATCGGCTCGGCGAACTCCGCGTTGATCGAGAGCGAGTGCCCGGTGAACACGGGCACGCGCACGCAGGTGCCCGACACGAGCAGGTCCGGGATCGACAGGATCTTGCGGCTCTCGTTCCGGAGCTTCTGCTCCTCGTCGGTCTCGTCGCGGCCGTCGTCGACGAGGGCGCCCGCGAAGGGCACGACGTCGAAGGCGATCGGGCGCACGTACTTCGTCGGCTCGCCGAGGTCGACCGCGGAGCCGTCGTGGGTGAGCGCCTCGATGTCGCCGCTCTCGACGCCGCGGCGCACCTGGCCGGCGAGCTCCGCCACGCCCGCGAGCCCGCTGCCGGACACGGCCTGGTACGTGCTGACCGTCAGCCGGGTGAGGGTCGACTCGTCGTGCAGCACCTTCAGCACCGGCATCGCGGCCATCGTGGTGCAGTTCGGGTTCGCGACGATGCCCTTGCGCGCATCCGCGAGGGCCTCGGGGTTCACCTCGCTGACGACGAGCGGCACGTCCGGGTCCATCCGCCAGGCGCTCGAGTTGTCGATCACGATCGCGCCGGCGTCCGCGAACCGCGGCGCGAGGCTGCGGGAGGCCGTGGCCCCCGCGCTGAACAGGGCGACGTCGAGCCCGGAGGGGTCGGCCGTCGCCGAGTCCTCGATGACGATCTCCTCGCCGCGCCACGGCAGGGTCGACCCCGCGCTGCGCGCGCTCGCGAAGAAGCGCACCGACTCCACGTCGAGCCCGCGCTCGTCCAGCAGCCGCCGCATGACGGTGCCGACCTGCCCGGTCGCACCGACGATCCCGACCCGCAGCCCCATCAGCGCCCCGTTCCCGCGTACACGACTGCATCCTCGTCGCCGTCGAGCCCGAACGCCGAGTGCACCGCCAGCGCGGCGGCCCTGATCGAGTCGGCCCGGGTGACGACGGAGATGCGGATCTCGGAGGTCGAGATCATCTCGATGTTGATGCCCGCGTCGAACAGCGCGCGGAACAGCTGCGCGGAGACGCCCGCGTTCGTCCGCATGCCGGCGCCGACGAGCGCCAGCTTGCCGATCTGGTCGTCGTGCTGCAGGGACGCGAAGCCGAGCGTCGCCTGCTCGGACGACAGCGCGGTGAGCACCGACTGCGCCGAGGCCTTCGGCAGCGTGAACGAGATGTCCGTCAGGCCCGTCGCCGCGGCGGAGACGTTCTGCACGATCATGTCGATGTTCGCGCCGGTGCGGGCCACGGCCGTGAAGAGCTCGGCCGCCTTGCCCGGTTCGTCGCGGATGCCGACGACGGTGATCTTCGCCTCCGACAGGTCGGTGGCGACGCCGGCGATGACCGGTTCTTCCACTGGTGCTCCGTTCTCGTCGAGCCCCGGGCCGGCCGGGTTGTAGACGATGGTCCCCTGCTTGTTGCTGAAGGACGAGCGCACGTGCAGCGTCACGCCGTGGCGGCGCGCGTACTCCACGGCGCGGATGTGCAGGACCTTCGCGCCGGCGGCGGCGAGCTCGAGCATCTCCTCGCTGGTGATGCGCGGCACGGCGTGCGCGCGGGGCACGATGCGCGGGTCGGCGGTGAAGATGCCGTCGACGTCCGTGTAGATCTCGCAGACGTCGGCGTCGAGCGCCGCGGCGAGCGCGACCGCGGTCGTGTCGGAGCCGCCGCGGCCGAGGGTCGTGATGTCGCCGGTGCCGCGGTTGAAGCCCTGGAAGCCGGCGACGATGGCGATCGATCCCTCGTCGAGCGCCGCGCGGACGCGGCCGGGCGTCACGTCGACGATGCGGGCGGCGCCGTGCTGCGCGTCGGTGATCATCCCCGCCTGGCTGCCCGTGAAGGAGCGCGCGTCGTGGCCCATGCTCTTGATCGCCATCGCGAGCAGCGCCATCGAGATGCGCTCGCCCGCGGTGAGCAGCATGTCGAGCTCGCGCGGCGCCGGCAGCAGCGTCACCCGGTGGGCGAGGTCGAGCAGGTCGTCGGTCGTGTCGCCCATCGCGGAGACCGCGACGACGACCTCGTTGCCGGCCTTGCGCGTCTCCACGATCCGCTTCGCGACGCGCTTGATGCTCTCGGCGTCCGCGACGGAGGAGCCGCCGAACTTCTGGACGATGAGCGCCACGGAGGACCTTCCACTGACTGCGGCGCCCGGATCCGGCGCCGGAACATGGTACCGGCGCCCCGTCGCTCCCCCGTCAGCGGCCGGCCGCGACGGCCCAGGCCTCGCGGGCGCGCCGCGCCGTCAGATACGCCTGCCGCAGGGCCGGGACCCGGGAGGCGCTCCGGCGCACCCGGCTCGCGAGCGACGGCTCCGGCGCGGGCAGGTCCGCCACCAGCCGGCGGAGCCGCTCGAGGCCGACGTAGCGGCGGAGCACGGCGGCCTGCCCGGGCGCCAGCGCACGGACCGCGGCGTCGTGCACCCCGAGCTGCTGCTCGAGCGTGCCCGGCTGCATGCTGATCGCGGTCACGGCGGCGACGAGGTCGACGAGCACCGGATCGGGCTCGGCGGGCCGGAGGGCGCCGCCGCCGAGCGGCACCGACTCGTTCAGCAGGTCCGCGAGCACGATCGCCATCCGGTTGCTGTTCTGGTACGGCCGCAGCCGCTGCAGCACCGCCGCGGCGCCCACCGACACCGTGCGGATCCCCATGGCGCGGGCCGTGAGCAGCGCCGTCGAGAAGCAGCTCACGACGAGCGCGACGTCGAGCGCCGAGAAGAGCGTCTCGACCAGCCCGCTCGTCGGCAGCAGCCGTACGTCGTGCCCCTCGGCCGCGAAGCCGGCGACCACCGCCGCGGTCGCGTGCGCCGCGGCCTTCGGGTGCGCCCGCACGAGCACCGGCCGGCCGGGGAGCTGCTCGGTGGCGACGCGGATCATCCGCGACAGCAGCTCGGCGTCCTCCTCCGCGGTGAGCAGCCCGAGGTCGGCGAGGTACTGCCCGACGACGACCGCGACCGGGCCCTCGACGGGCGGCGCGTCGACCCGCCCCACGGACTCGAGCACCCGCAGGAACCCGTCGAGCGGGAACGAGCGGTACTCGGGCCCGAACTCGCGCAGCACCCAGGGCTGCAGGCCGGGCACGAGGTCGAGGTGCACGACCTCGTCGACGCGGTCGCCGACGAGCGCCGGGATGCCGATGCGGGTCGGCCCGTAGGTCATCAGGCCGTCCGCGTAGACCGAGATGCGGGCGTGCTCGAACAGCCGGACCAGGGACGCTGACGCGGTGCCGTGGATCGACTCCACCCACAGCCGGTGCTCCTCCCCCTCGTCGATGCCGCACGCGGCATGCAGCTGCGCGGCGGCGAGCCGGGCGGCGTGCGTGCCCGGGCTCGGCGACCAGCCGTGCGGGTGCTCGGGCGCGATGAGGTCGTTCAGGTGGACGACCCGGCCGAACAGCCGCAGCAGCGGCGCGTACTCCGGCAGCTCGTGCACCGCGGGCACGGCCTCGAACGCCTGCACGGTGTTCGCTACGAGGAGCACGCGGTCCTCCGGCGAGCCGGTGTCGAACCGCTCGATGATCGCGGCGACGCCGCACAGCCCGAACCCGGTGGAGACCTCGAAGACGTGACGCACGGGGCGGACCGTAACCCCCGCCGGTTACCGGCGGTCCACCGTCCGGCAACCATCCGGTGACACGGTGGCCGCCCTCGACCTCCACCGGAAGGCGCCCTACCGCGTGACCCAGGCCCCTCGGCTCTCCGTCGTCGTCCCGCTGCGCGACGTGGCCCCGTACCTGCCGACGCTGCTCGCCACCCTCGCCCGCACCGAGCGGCAGGACGTCGAGCTGCTGTTCGTCGACGACCACTCGCAGGACGCGACGCCCGACATCGCGGCGGCCGCGCTCGGCGGCTTCCCGCTCGCGCGGCTGCTGCACCTCGACGCGACGACCGGTCTCTCGGCGGGCCGCAACCGCGGGCTCGCGGAGGCGACCGCTCCCGTCGTGACGTTCCTCGACGGCGACGACTGGATCGCTCCGCGCTACCTCGACGAGGCCCTTGCGCGCTTCGAGGAGCGCGACGTCGACGTGATGCGCGTCGACCACACGCGGGTCACGGGCAACCGCCGCGACGTCGTGCGGAACCCGATCGGGGTCCGCGGCCGGCCCGTCGACGTCCGCGAGCACGTCCTGCCGGTGCACCGGCCGTCGATCGTCGACTTCCCGACGGCGTGGGGCGGCTTCTACCGCCGGTCGTTCCTCCTCGAGCACGGCCTGACGTTCGCGGAGGAGCTGCTGACCGCTGAGGACCGCGACTGGTGGTGGCGCGTCCTGCTGTCCGGCGGCCGCGTCTCGTTCGAGGACCTCAACGGCTACCGCTACCGGCGCGGCGTCACGACCTCGCTCACGCAGATCGGTGACGCACGGCAGCTGCACTACTTCGACTCGCTCGAGCGGTCGCTCGTCGCCGTGTCGGCCGACCGCGAGGCGGAGCGGTTCCTGCCGAAGCTGTGGCGGGGCTACCTGGCGATCCTGCTGTCGCAGCACCGGCGGGCCGCGCGGCTGCTGCCGGCCGTGCGGCAGGAGCAGGCGCGTCGCAACGCCGACGTGCTGGCGCGGGTGCCCCGGCCGCTGCTGCACCGCATCCTGATCCAGATGTCGGGCTCCGACGTCGAGGTGCTCCGCACGCTCGGGCTCGCCGTGCCGGACCCGGAGGTGCTGCAGCTCGGGAAGCGGCGCGCGCCCGCGGACCTCGTCCCGGACGTCGACCCCGACGCCGGGTCGGGCGGCGCCGTCCGCTGAGGGGCGTCGCCCGCCGCTACGCGGCGCGCAGGAACGGGATCAGCGCGCCGTTGACCGCGTCCGGGGCCTCCTCGGCGGGGTAGTGCCCGGCGTCCCGCGCGACGACCGAGTGCACGCGGGAGACGGAGTGCGCGAGCGCCTCGGCGACCTGGCCGCCGCGACCGAACCGGCCCGCGATCGCCAGCCCGGGCATCGGCAGCCGGCGGCGCACCGCGCGCCGGACGGCGACGGCGTCCTCCTGCGCCGACCGGTAGAGCGCGAGGGTCGAGGCGAGCCGGTCGTCGGTGGCGTAGGCGCTCATGTACCCGACGTGCGCGTCGAAGTCGAGGCCGGCGGGGCCGGCGCTGCCGCCGAGGTAGGCGTCGACGGTCGCGTCGAGCCGACCGGCGAGCAGCCGCTCGGCCACGCCCTCCGGCGCCGTGAACAGCGGGAGGTGCCAGGAGGGGTACGAGTCGGACTCGTGCGCCTCCACCTCGATGCCGGGCGACACCTCCTCCTCGACGGCGATCGCGGCGACGCGGCCGGGCTGCGCCGCCGCCATGAGCAGCGCGATCGTCGCGCCGACGTCGTGGCCGACGACCGCGAACCGGCGCACCCCGATCGCGTCGAGCGCCGCGAGCACCTCGTCCGCGAGCGTCGCCTTCGCGTGGCCCCCGCGTCCGGACGACGCGTCGCCGAGCCCGCGCGCCTCGACCTCGATCGTCCGGTACCCGGCGCGGAGCAGCACGGGCACGACGTGCCGCCAGTGCAGCGCGGTGACGGGCCAGCCGTGCAGCAGGACGACGGCCGGGCCGTGCCCGGCGTCCGTGAGGGAGATGGTGGTGCCGGCGCCGATCGGGACGAGCATGCGCGATCGTAACGCCGGACCCGCACGCCGCCGCGCTGCGACGCGACCGCGTCGGGCGGGCTAGTGCTCGACCAGGCGACGGCCCTCGAAGGCGCGGCCGAGCGTGACCTCGTCCGCGTACTCCAGGTCGCCGCCGACGGGCAGGCCGGAGGCGAGGCGGCTGACGGGCACGGCCATCGTCTTCAGCAGGCGGGAGAGGTAGGTCGCGGTCGCCTCGCCCGTCATGTTCGGGTCGGTCGCGATGATGACCTCCTGCACCTCGCCGTCGGCGAGCCGCTGGACGAGCTCGCGGATGCGGAGGTCGTCGGGGCCGATGCCGTCGATGGGGCTGAGCGCGCCGCCGAGCACGTGGTAGAGCCCCCGGTACTCGCGGGTGCGCTCGATCGCGGCGACGTCCTTCGGCTCCTCGACGACGCAGATCGTCGCCCGGTTCCGGCGCGCGTCGCGGCAGATGCCGCAGCGGTCCTGGTCGGCGACGTTCCCGCAGAGGGAGCAGAAGCGGACCTTCTCCCGCACCTCGAGCAGGATCTCGCCGAGCCGGGAGACGTCGAACCCGCGGGTCTGGACGATGTGGAACGCGATGCGCTGCGCCGACTTCGGGCCGATGCCCGGCAGGCGGCCCAGCTCGTCGATCAGCTCCTGGACGATGCCTTCGTACATGGGCTACCGCACCTCGGTCGGGGTGATCACGGTCTCCTCGAGGAAGCTCGCACCGAGCAGCTCCCGCACCACGGCTTCGCCGTAGCGCTGGTGCTCGTCCGGGCGGATCGGCGGGACCGGTGTCGTGACGGCGGCAGGAGCCGGCTCGGGCTCCGCCGCCTCGGGCTCGGGCTCGGGCTCGGGCGCCGGCACGGGGACCGGAGCGCCCCAGCCGGCGGGCGGCAGGGGCTCGGAGACCACCGGGACGACCGGCGGCGCGGGCGGGGCGACGTCCGGCGCCGCGGCCCGCACCGGCACCGGCGCGACCGGGGCGCGACGCGGCTCCTCGTCCTCGTAGGGGTCCGGGGGCGGCACGTCGTCGGGCGGCACGTCCTCCGCGGGCGGGTCCGCCACGGGCGCGGTCGCGGCCGGGGTCGTCTCGGCCCGGCCCGCGCCGCCGTCGACGCGCGGCAGGAACTTCACGCGGACGCCGAGCACCTCGAGGATCGCGGTGCGGAGCACCTCGCTCACCCCGCCGCCGGTCTGGGCGGGCCGCTTGAAGCCCTCGACGTCGCTGCGGCTGACGAACGCGAGCGTGAGCACGTCGTCCTGCAGCGCCAGCGGGTAGGAGGTGTAGACGACGGCCCAGGCGCTGCGCTTCGCGCGCTGCACGGTCTCGAGGACCTCGGGCCAGGCGTCGCGGACGTGCTGGATCGTGAGCGGCGCCCCCGCCGGGCGCGCCGGCTGGGGCGCGGGCACGTCGGTCGCGGCGGCGGGCGGGGTCGCCGCCGCAGCGGCGGGCCGCGCGGGCGGGACCGGGGCCGAGGGCGGCGGCACGTCGAACGACGGCGGTCGGACGACCGGCGCCGCGTCCGCCGCCGGACGGGCGGGCGTCGCGACCGGTGCCGCCGGTGCGGCGGCCCGGGCGGGCGCCGACGCGGAGGGCGCGGCCTCGACGCCGACCCGGCGCTCGAGCCGCTCGATGCGCGTCGCCGCGGCGCCGATGTCGGTCGCGGGCACGAGCATGCGCGCGACCATGAGCTCGAGGTGCAGCCGCGGCGAGGTCGCCCCGACCATCTCGTCGAGCGCGTCGCTGATCGTGTCGGCGATGCGGGAGAGCTCGGCCGTGCCGAAGCGCTGCGCCTGCACCGTGAGCGCGGCGAGCTGGTCGGCCGGCGCACCGCGGAGCACGCTCGCCGCCGCGTCGCCGGTGGCCGCGACCACGATGAGGTCGCGCATCCGCTCGAGCAGGTCCTCGACGAACCGCCGCGGGTCCTGCCCGGTCTGCACGATCCGGTCGACGGCCGCGAACGCGCCGGCCGCGTCGCCCTCCGCGACCGCGGCGACCACGTCGTCGATGAGCGAGGCGCTCGTGTAGCCGAGCAGCGCGGTCGCGCGCTCGTACTCGACCAGGTCGCCCTCCGACCCGGCGATCAGCTGGTCGAGCAGCGACAGGGTGTCGCGGGGGGACCCGCCGCCGGCCTTCACGACCAGCGGGAGCACGCCGGCCTCCACGCGCACACCCTCCTCCTCGCAGAGGTGCGCGACGTAGTCGAGCAGCTGCGCGGGCGCGACGAGGCGGAACGGGTAGTGGTGGGTGCGGGAGCGGATCGTGCCGATGACCTTCTCGGGCTCCGTCGTCGCGAAGATGAACTTCACGTGCTCCGGCGGCTCCTCCACGATCTTGAGCAGCGCGTTGAACCCCTGCGAGGTCACCATGTGCGCCTCGTCGAGGATGAAGATCTTGTAGCGGTCGCGGGCCGGGGCGAACACCGCCCGCTCGCGCAGGTCGCGGGCGTCGTCGACGCCGTTGTGGCTCGCCGCGTCGATCTCGACCACGTCGAGCGAGCCGCCGCCGTCGCGGCCGAGCTCCACGCAGCTCGGGCAGACGCCGCACGGCGTGTCCGTCGGGCCCTCGGCGCAGTTCAGGCAGCGCGCGAGGATGCGCGCGGAGGTGGTCTTGCCGCAGCCGCGCGGACCGCTGAAGAGGTACGCGTGGTTCACCCGGTCGGTCCGCAGCGCGGTCCGCAGGGGATCCGTGACGTGCGCCTGCCCGATCAGCTCGGCGAAGGTCTCCGGCCGGTAGCGGCGGTAGAGGGCGGTGACCACTGCACGAGGGTAACCGCGGGGTCGGACAGCGCCGGGCGTGTCCGCCGACCGCGATCGGGCCGGCCGGCGGCCGGCCGAGGTCGACGCTGGACCGCCGGGCCGAGCGGGTGGAGGATGCCGACGACCGCGAGGAGGCGCTGATGACGGGCAGGATCTCGATCGACCTGTTCCTGACGCTCGACGGCGTCGGGCAGGCCCCGGGCGGACCGGACGAGGACCCGAGCGGCGGCTTCGTCTGGGGCGGCTGGCAGGCGCCGTTCGAGGACGAGGTCGTCGGCGCCGCGGTGCTCGAGCGGATCGCGGGCATCGACGCCCTGCTGCTCGGCCGCAGGACGTACGACATCTTCGCGGCGTACTGGCCGCGCCACCTCGACGCGATCGGACGGCACCTGAACGCGATCCCGAAGTACGTCGCGTCGCGCTCGCCGCGGACGCTCGAGTGGGAGGGCGCGGTGCAGCTCGGGGCCGACGTCGCGGCGGAGGCGGCCGCGCTCCGGGACCGGCACGAGCGCGTGCACGTGATCGGCAGCCTCGACCTGGTGCGCACGCTGCTCGCGGCGCGGGCGTTCGACGAGCTCGCGCTCTGGATCTACCCGGTGGTGCTCGGGCAGGGGCGGCGCGCCTTCCCGGAGGGGGTCGTGCCGACGGGGCTGACCCCGCTCGCCCCGCCGCTCGCCGGCCCCACCGGCGCCGTCCTGCTGCGCTACGGGCCGGGCGCCGACCCGACCACGGGGCGGATCGAGTCCGGCGACGACTGAGGCCTCGTAGTTCCGTGCACTCGACGGGATCCGGGCTGCATTCGCTGTGAAGTCGCTGGGCGGCGTGAGGAAGTCCGCTCCGAAGCGCTCCTGCTCATCGAAGGGCGAGCAACAGCGGCACCCGGCCGCGGCCCGAGAACGAGTGAGGAGCGGATCCATGGCCTCCGCCACGGCTTCCCAGACCACGACCGGCGCGCTGAACACGGACACGTCGCACGGCACCACCACGGTCGACGACTCCGTCGTCGAGAAGATCGCGGGCATCGCGGCCCGCCAGGTCGCGGGCGTGCACGACCTCGGCGGCGGCGCCGCCCGCGCGATCGGCGCGATCCGCAACGTCATCGGCAACCAGGACCGGGGGCAGGGCATCTCGGTCGAGGTCGGCGAGAAGCAGGCCGCGGTCGACGTGACCGTCATCGCCGAGTACCCGGTGCCGCTGCACCGCGTCGCCGACGGCATCCGCTCCGCCGTCATCGAATCCGTCGAGGGCCTCGTCGGTCTCGAGGTGACCGAGGTCAACGTGACCGTCTCCGACGTCTTCATCCCGTCGGACGACGACGACGCCGACTCGGCGCGCGTCCAGTGACCACGACGCAGACGGCGATGGCCGTCGGAGCGGTGCTCGCCATCGTCGGCATCACGTTCAACTTCGGCGCCCTGGTCCTGGTCGCCCTCGCGATCGCGATCGGCTGGGTCGTCGGACGGATCCTCGAGGGGCGCCTCGACGTCAGCGAGATCGTCGCCGCCGTCCGCGGGCGCAGCAGCTCGTCATGAGCGATGCGGCACGCGGCCGCGACGTGATCAGCACGAGGGCGATGGAGGCGGTCGTCCGCGCGGTGACCGCCGAGGCGTTCGGCGTCGCGGCGAAGGCGGTCCAGGCCGACCTCGCCGACGACGGCGGGCGGCTCGCGCTCTCCGTGCGCACGCCCATCCGCCTCGTCTCGATCGACCGGCTCCAGCACGAGCCGTCGGCGCTCCAGCGCTCCGGCGGCAGCGTGCTCGAGCGGGCCGCCGCCGCGGAGCGGACCATCGCGGACCGCGTCAGCGACATCACCGGGACCGACGTCCAGCAGGTCGGCGTGCGGATCACCGCCGCCGACGTCACCAGGGAGAGGAGGGTGCGATGAGCACCGACACCGCGCTCGCCAAGCGCGTCGTCCGACGCGAGCTGCACTCCTCGCGATCCGGGGCCGCCGTGCTCGTCGCGCTGCTCGCGCTGATCGCCACGGCCTGGATCGGCACGGAGTCGGTGCTGGCCGCCCTCGGGCAGCCGGCGCTGCTGCTGACCCCGGCCGCGATGGCCGCCGGCGTCCGCGGCCTCGCGACCGTCCCCGCGGCGGGGCTGATCACGGCGGGCGCCGTGCTGGTCCTGCTCGGCCTCGTGCTGCTCGTGCTCGCGTTCGGCCCCGGCCGGCGCGGCAAGCACGTCGTGACCGGGCCGACCCCGACGGTCGCCGACGACGCGGTCCTCGCGTCGTCGCTGTCCCGCGCGGCGGCGGACGCCGCACGGCTGGACCCCGACCGGGTCGTCGCCTCCGTCGGCCGCCGCACCGCGACGGTCCGCCTCACGCCCACCACGGGCGTCCCCGTCGACCGCGGCGCCGTCCAGCGCGCCGTCGCCGAGCAGGCCGCCGCGCTGAACGTCCAGCCCGCGGTCCGCGCCCGGGTCGTCGTCGACCGGAAGGGGAAGGTGTCGTGAACGCCACCAACCGCGGCCTGAACCGCCTGTTCCTCGCGATCACCGGCCTGCTGCTGATCGCCGCCGGCGCCGTGCCGCTGGCGCTGGCGCTGGTGCCCGCCGTCGCCTCGCAGTGGCGCGCCACGGCGAAGGACCTCGCGTCCGGCGCACCCGCGTGGGTCGCGCAGCCGACGACGGGGAAGGCGAGCGCGCTCGTCCTCGGCGTCGCGGTCGTGGCCGTGATCCTGGTCCTGCTGCTCCTGGTCTTCATGATCCGGCGCGGCGGCGGCAGGACCGGCGCCGCGATCGAGCACCGCGGCGAGAGCGGGACCACCCGGATCGACCTCGCCGTGCCCCGGAGCCTGCTCGAGGAGCACCTCGGCTCCCGCGACGAGTTCGCGGGCGTGCGCATCGCCTCCTACGAGGTGCGGGGCACGCCGATGCTGGCGATCTCCGCGCGCTGCCGGCGCGGGGTCTCCCCCGCCGCCGCGGCCGAGCTGATCGGCCGCGCGGTGACCGACCTCGAGCGCATCCTCGGCACCGACGTGCCGACCCTGGTCCGGCTCTCGGGCGGGTTCCGCCTCGGCAGGGCTCCGGCCCGCGCCGTCTGACCGCACCGATCGCAGCGGGGTCGGGCGCCGTTCGCAGGACGGCGCCCGACCCCGCTGCCGCTGCGCTCGCGACGGGCGCGGGACCGGCCCGGTGCACCAGACTCGACCCGTCGACGGCAGCGGGGAGGACCGGTTGGACGCAACGGACCGACGGATCCCGGACGCGCTCTCCGAGCGGTACGTGCTGGGCCCGCGGATCGGCGGCGGCGAGACCTCGTCCGTGCACGTCGCCCACGACCGGCTGCTCGGCCGCCGCGTCGCGATCAAGCTGTTCGACGCGCCCGCGAGCTCCGTGGAGACGCTGCGCCGCCAGGAGCGCGAGGCCCGCCTCATCGCGTCGCTCGACCACTACGCGGTGACGACGCTGCTCGACGCCGGCGTCGAGACGGCGGACCCCGCGCGCCCGCAGCTCTACCTCGTGATGGAGCACGTCCCGGGCGGCGACCTGCGCCGGGTGCTGCGGTCCGGGCGCCTCACCTGGCAGCAGGTCGCGTGGCTCGGCCACGATCTCGCGGAGGCGCTCGACGCGGTCCACGCCGGCGGGTTCCTGCACCGCGACGTCACGCCGGCGAACGTCCTCGTCGCGACCCGCGACGCGGATGCGCGGCTGCGCCCGAAGCTCGCGGACTTCGGCTTCGCGACGGAGGTCGGGGCGCTCCCCGGGCCGGACCGCTCGGCGAGCGCGACGACCGCCTACCTCGCTCCCGAGCAGCTCGAGGGGGCGGAGCCGACGACCGCCTCGGAGGTGTGGTCGCTCGGGCTCGTCCTGCTCGAGGCGCTCACCGGGCGCCCCGACCCGTCGCAGGAGGACGTCGCCGTCGAGGGCGGGGAAGGCGCCGTCGCCGTGCTCGAGATCGTCCGCGCGATGACGCGGCGCGACCCGGCCGCGCGCACGACCCTGCGTCGCGCCGCCGCCGGGTTCCAGGACGCGGTGATGGAGGAGCAGGTCCGGCGGCGCGACGCGCGGGACCCGGGACCGGCGGCGTCCGAGGCCGCTCGCCTCGCCGCGCTGCGGCGCTACAACGTGCTGGACACGCCGCCCGAGAAGGGCTTCGACCGGGTCACCCGGGTCGTCGCCCGCACGCTCGACGTGCCCGTCTCGGCGATCGCGATCGTCGACGTGGACCGGGTGTGGCTGAAGAGCCGCCGGGGCGTCGACCGGGAGGAGTTCGACCGGCCCGTCGCGCTCGCGATGACCGCGGTCGACGGCGCGGACCGGCCCTGGTCGGTGCGGGACGCGCTGCAGGACCCCGCGACGGCGGAGCACCCGCTCGTCGCCGGTCCGCCGCACGTCCGCTCGTTCGCGGCGGCCCCGATCGTCACGCACGACGGGCACCGGCTCGGCGCGCTCTACGCGGCCGACGTCCGCCCGCGCGCCTTCACCGCCGGCGAGCTGGAGACGCTCGGCGACTTCGCCGCGATCGTGATGAACGAGCTCGAGCTGCGGCTCGCGAGCCGCAGGGCGCTCTTCGACCGCTGACCCGGCCGTCAGCGCGCGGACGCGGCCCGTCGGCTGGCGAGGCGCAGCTCCAGCTCGTCCATGACGATCTCCGCGAGGTCCTCGAGGGTGCGCAGCGCCTCGCCGTCGAACTCCCGCGGCTCGAGGTCGTACACGCACAGCGAGCCGAGGTGGTGCCCGTCGCGCGTCGTCAGCGGCGCGGCCGCGTAGGAGCGGACCTTCGGGTCCCCGAGGACGACGGGGTTGTCGGCGGTCCGCGGGTCCGCGCGGGCGTCCGGGATGGTCCATGGGCCGGTGCCCGGGTCCGTGACGACGCAGAAGGAGGTGTTCCGGTCCACCGCCTCGGCGTCGTAGCCCCGCCGCGACTTCAGCCAGACCCGGTCCGTGTCGACGATCGAGATGAGCGCGATCGGCGCGCCGAGCAGCCGGCTCGCGAGCCGGGTGACCTCGTCGAAGGCCGCCTCCGGCGGCGTGTCCAGCACGTCGTAGCGGCGGAGCGCGGCGAGCCGGACCGCCTCCGCCTCCGCCTGCGGCCGCACCTCCGGGCCGCGCCGGCGGACGAGGTCGTCGACGAGCTCCTCCTGCAGCCGCACGGCGACCTCGCCCGGCCCCGGTCGCCGTGCCGGGTCGCGCGCCGTCATCGAGCGGAGCAGGGCGTGGAGGCCGTCGGGGAGGTCCGTCGGCAGGTCCGGGTCGCGGTCGAGCCGCGCGAAGGCGGAGGTCTCGACGTCGCCGGGGAACGCGACGCGGCCGCTGAGCGCCTCGACGAGCACGAGGCCGAGGGAGTAGACGTCCGAGGCGGGCCCCGCATCGCGGCCGTCGACCTGCTCCGGGCTGAGGTAGGCGGCCGTGCCGGTCACGAACTCCTCCCGCTGCACCCGCCCGACGAGCGCCGCGATGCCGAAGTCGGTCAGCTTGGCGCGGGGACGCGTGCCGACGTCGACGGCGGCGAGCAGGATGTTCGCCGGCTTCACGTCGCGGTGCAGGAAGCCGGCCCCGTGCAGGTACTCCAGCCCCTCGGCGAGGTCGTGGCCGATCGCGCACGCCTGCTCGAGCCCCAGGGGCCCCGCGGTGAGGGCGGAGCGGAGGTCCGCGCCCCGCACCCGCTCCATCACGAGGAACAGCTGCGGGCGAGCCGGATCGCCCGCCTCGACGCCGGCGTCGAACAGCGTGGTCAGCGCGTAGTGGTTCAGGCTCGCGACGATGCGCGCCTCGGTCTCCTGCTCCCGGAGGACGGCAGGGTCCGCGGCGCGGTCGTGGAACACCTTCACCGCGACGCGACGGCCGAGCAGGCGGTCCTCGGCGTCGTACACGGTGGCGCGCCCGCCCCGGCCGAGCGGCCCGGCGAGCGCGTAGCGGTCGGCGAGGACGATTCCCGCGGTCGGGTCGTCACCGGCTCCGGGCCCCACCTCGATCACCACGCCAGTGCGCTCCCCTCGTCCCCCGACCGTACCGGCGGCGCGCCGCGGTTCGGGCGGGCCCGCGCCGCCGGGTCGACGGGCGAGCCGATCCTTCCGGAGAGCGGACCCCGAGCCGACCCGGGGTAGCGTCCGCGTCGTGGCGCAGCGGTTCGAGTACGGCGACGGCCCGATGCAGTACGGCGTCCTCCGCACGGCCGACGGCCCAGCGCTCGGCACGGTCGTGCTGATCCACGGCGGCTTCTGGCGCGGCACGCCCGACTACTTCGACGGCCCCGCGCCGCTCGCCGAGGCGCTGGTCGCTCGCGGCTGGCACGTCTGGCAGGTCGAGTACCGCCAGACGCCGAACGGCGGCGGTTTCCCGGCGACCCTCGACGACACGGCCGCCGCGGTCGAGCACCTCGCCGTCGCGGCCTCCTCGCTCGGCGTCGAGCCCGGGCCCGTCGTCACCGTCGGGCACAGCGCCGGCGGCCACCTGGCCGTGTGGGCGCTGTCCCGGCCCGGAGGCGTGCTGCCGCTCGCCGGCGCCGTCAGCCTCGCCGGCGTGCTCGACCTCCGGCTCGGCGAGCGCGAGGCCATCGGCCGCGGCGCCGTCGCCGCCTTCCTCGGCGGCTCCTCGTCGCAGCACCCCGAGCGCTACGCCGCGGCGGACCCGGCGACTCGCATCGTCCCCGCGCTGCCGGTGCGGGTCGTCCACGGCCGCCAGGACGACGTCGTCCCCCTGAACCAGTCGGAGTCGTACGCGGAGGCGGCCCGTCGGGCCGGGCAGGACGTGGCGGTCGCGGTCGTCGACGCCGATCACATGGCCGTCATCGATCCGACCCGCCCCGCGTTCGACGCGCTGCTCGAGGCGCTCGACGAGATCCGCGCGACGGTCCGCTAGCCCGGGCGGCACCGCGGATCGCGGGCGGTCCGACCACGGCAGCCTCGGCATGCCGTAGAGTCGCCCGCCGCTTCGCGATGAGGACCGTCCCGTCTGGACGCCCCGCTTGAGGCGCACGTTTCGCTCTGCGAAGCAGAGACCGATTGGAGCTGCCGTGCCGCAGCATGTCCGCACCCGCCCCGGAGCCCGCTCCGCCCCTCGTCGACGCCCGCCCCTGCGCTGGCACTCGCCCGCCGACGAGCTCTGGATCGCCACGGCGGGCGGCGAGTACGCCGGCATGGCCGAGCCCGTGCGGGGCGGCGGCTACCGCGCGTTCGGGCCGACCGGCGGATCGCTCGGCTCCTTCCCGACGCTCGGGGCCGCGCTGATGGCGCTCGAGGGCCGTGCCGAGGACGACGAGCGGGCCGGTCGGCCCCTCCGCTCGGGCGCGACGCCGGCCGCGGACGCGTGAACCCCGCATGCCGCGGGCGGGGTCACCGCTTCCCGCGGTGCACCTGCCCGGGCTGCCGGGCCGCGCCCTGCATGCGGTGCGCGGCGCCGCGGGATCCGGCGGTCCTCCGGCCGCCCGGCGAGGTCCCGACCGACCGTCCGCGACCGGCGGCGCGCTAGCGCGCCGCCGGGGCCGTCGCGACGAAGCGCGGCCCGTGGTGCCCGCGGGCGCAGCTCCAGGTGAAGCCCCCGTCGGCGAGGTCGACGCCGAGGGACGGCTCGACCTCGGCGCCGCAGTTCCTCCGCGGACACGCGTCGGGCGCCGCGGTGGACGCCGGCGCCGGCGGCGCCCAGTCGGCCAGCGCACGGCGGGCGCCGCTCCGTCTCGTCACCGTCGCGCCTTCCGTCCGCAGCCGCCGCAGTGCCACGACGCGACGGGCGCCGGGCCGACGCGTCCGAGGCGCATCCGGTCCCCGCAGCGGCAGGCGCGGATGCTGTAGGAGGTCGTGTCCGGCAGGAAGGCGAGGCTGGTCATGAGGACCCGCTGTCTGGGGCACGTCGGCCCCGGTTCGAGCTCCAGCAGGTCCCGCTCGCGCCGCAGAGTGCGGGATGTCTTCGCGGGGCCACGTCGTTCTGGGGCTGGTGCGATCCTAGCGGCCGCTCCCCCTGAACGGGGGAGCGGCCGCGGACGGGCGATCCGGCGGCGGCCTCGCACCGCGTCGCCACGCGGGCCGGCACCGCGCGGGTCGGAGGACGCCGTCGGACGCGGCGCGGCCTCCGCGGCCGATCCACGCCGTTCATCTCGTGTGCGTAGCGTCCGGCTCATGCCGGAGACGTTCGACGCGGAGCAGGTCATCCTCGAGGTGACGGGGACCCTCCTGTCGAAGTTCCCGGACAAGGACCCCGCCGACGTGGAGCGTGCGGTGCGCGAGCAGGTCGAGGACCTGCAGCGCCGGCCGGTCCGTGACTACGTCTCGGTGCTGGCGCGGAGAGCGGCGAAGAAGCAGCTCGAGTCGAAGGACTGACCCGCGCGATCGACGGGCTCGGGTCCGGGAGGTCCCCGCGCGTCGAGCCGCACGGGCTCCCGGTGCTCCCCGGTCGAAGGCCATGAGGTGAACACTCGGCGATCGTTCGCGCCGGGCCCGGTCGTGGCGCTCGGACGGATGAGACGCTCGGCCCGTGCCCGCCCTCGCGCTCCAGCGGGCCTCGGCGGACCGGGACGCCGAGAAGGCGACCGCCCGACGAGGGTCTCGGCTGGAGATCCAGGCGCTGCGAGCGATCGCGGTCGGGGTCGTGGTGGCCTACCACCTGCGACCCGCGGCGCTCCCCGGGGGCTACGTCGGGGTCGACATCCTCTTCGTGATCTCCGGGTTCCTGATCTCGCGTCATCTGGTGCGGGAGGCGGAGACGACCGGCGGGATCCGGCTCGGTCGGTTCTGGGCCGGACGGGTGCGGAGGATCCTGCCGGCGGCGCTCGCGACGACCGTCGCGGTCGTCGCGTTCTCGGCGGCGGTGCTGCCGAGGACGGCGGCGGCGGAGGTCGGCGTCCCCGGGATCTGGGCAGCCCTGAGTGCCGCGAACTGGCGGTTCGCCGCCAGCTCGACGGACTACCTCGCGCAGTCCCCGGACGCCTCGCCGTTCGAGCACTTCTGGTCCCTCGGCGTGGAGGAGCAGTTCTACCTGCTGTGGCCGCTCGCGGTCCTCGTCGCATCGGCGCTCGCGCGTCGGCGTCTGCGCCCGGTCCGGCGCACCGTGCTCGTGCCGTTCCTGCTCGTGCTGGGCGCCTCCCTCGCGTTCGGCATCGTGCTCACGGCCAGCGGGTCGCCCGCGGCCTACTTCGTGACGCCGACGAGGATGTGGGAGCTCGCCGCCGGCGGTGTCCTCGCCGTGCTGCTGGCGGACCGGCAGCCGCCTCCGCGCGTGGCCGCCGTGCTGCAGATCGCGGGAGTCGTCGCGGTCGCGGTCGCCGTGATCGTCTTCACCGCCCGGACGCCCATGCCGGGCGTCGCGGCGATGCTGCCGGTGGCCGGTGCGGCCGCCGTCATCGCGGGAGGCGACGTGCGCGGGCTGCGCCGGGTGTGGGCGCTGCCACCGGTCCGGTTCGTCGGCGCGGTCTCGTACTCGCTCTACCTCTGGCACTGGCCGGTGATCGTGTTCACCCGGCTGCTCCTCCCGCAGCCGCTCGGCCCCATGTCCGCCGCTGCGGTCGTCGCGCTGTCACTCCTGCTCGCGACGGGCTCGTACCTGCTCATCGAGCAGCCGCTGCGCCGGGTCCCGATCCGACGCCCCGGACGGATCGTGGCGCTCGGCGTCGCCTGCTCCCTGGTCGTGGCGGGCATCGCCGCCGTGCCAGTCCTCACGAGCGCGGCCGCCGACGACGCGGAGCAGGACTCCCGGGCGGCGGTGCTGCGGCCGCAGGGTGCCGCGATCGGCTGGCCGCAGCTCACGCCGGACGCCACGCGCACGTGGGCTCGACCCGAGCACGTCGTCGTCCCCGCGCCGAACGCATTGAAGGACGACCTGGCCTACGGCAGCTGCACCATCGAGCCGTTGTCCACCACGTCGCCGGTCTGCGTCGCCGGCGACATCCGCAGCCGCACCACGATCGCCGTCGTCGGCGACTCGCACGTCCGCCAGTGGGCGGCCACGATCTCCCGTCTCGGCGAGGAACGGCACTGGCGCGTGATCACCGTCCTGCACAACTCCTGCCCGTTCAACCTGCTGCCGCGCCCGCTCGAGCAGGACCACCTGTCGCGGTGCACCACGGCCGTGCGGTGGGCGCTACCCGTCCTCCGTCGCGAGCACGTGTCGCTGGTCGTCACGTCCGCGTACCGCAGGTCCTATCCGGGCACCGACGCGCGGCGAGCCGCGGAGGCGTACGCCGACATCTGGCACTCCCTGCAGGCCGCCGGCATCCAGGTCGTCGCACTCGGCGACACGCCCACCCCCATGAGCGACCCGATCGACCGGGACTGCATCGTGCAACGCGACCCCGCCCGGTGCGGACTGAGCCGAGCCCGCGCGACGCAGGTCGTCGATCCGCTGCGGCTGGCCGCCGCTCGTGCCCCCGGAGTGGCGTTCGTCGACCCGACCGACGCGTTCTGCGGGACCACCTGGTGCCCCGGCGTGATCGGCAACGTGGGCGTGTACGTCGACGACAACCACGCCAGCAACACCTATCTCGGCACCGCCTACACGTGGGTCCGACAGCACATCGGCACCGCCGTCGACGACGGGCTGCACCGTCAGCGATGAAGCCCGCTCGAGACGCGTCCGACCCGGCACGGGCGCGTCGGACCCGCGGCGGTGAGCGGCGCCGGATCCGAGGGCCTTCTCGCGGGGGCCGGAGAAGGACGGAGGCCCCCGATCCGCGTCTTCTCGCGGATCGAGGGCCTCTGACAGCTGGCGGAGGATGGGGGATTCGAACTCCCCGGTGCCAACACGCATGGCAGCGCTTCCCGGTACCTCGAGGCACGGAATGACGCGGAACCCGGGGCTCCGATCGGACCGCGTCTGCATCGAGATACTCCGAGATGCCGCGTCGGTAGCACACCGATCAGCACACGAGGACTTGCGCGCTCACGCGCGAGCACGGCGGGTATCCGCACGCCGTGAGAACGACGACCCCCGCCGAGTAGCCGCTCGGCGAGGGTCAGGTCAGCAGCCGCAGGAGGGCTACAACCATGAGCACCGTAACGAAGCCGAGCACTCGTCATCAGCGGATGTCGAGCGTCGCGCTCATCAGCTCGGGCGAGCACACGTTCACCGTGGAGCGCTGCATCACGCAGCACGACGACGGTCCGCTCGAGATCTACACCCTGACCGTGCCGCCGGAGGAGGGCTCGATCCGCCTCGCTCGACGGGGTCTGCACAACGACGGACCGTTCGGCGTCGAGTTCGAGTTCGACAGCAGGACCGCGCTTTCGACCGATCGGGGCATGTGGTGGGCGCACGCGCTGCACGCGATCACCTGCCTTGCCCAGGAGCTCAACGTGCGAGCACAGCGCCTGGTCTAGAAGGTCCGGCCTCGCCCTCCGGAGCGGTCCTCGCGGATCCTCCGGAGGGCGGCGTCCGTCAGTCCCCACGGGTTCGGGGAGGGCTGGACGGTGTGCTCGGCGATGTAGGCGTCGAGCGCGCTCTTCGGGAAGACGAGGGCCCGCCCGATCTTGAGGAAGCCGATCTCGCGCCGGCGGACGAGCGCCTCGATCGTCTTGATCGTGATCGGGGCGCCGCCGAGGTACTCGACCGCTTCGGCCTTCGACAGCAGCCGGCCGTCGTTCTGCTTCTCGTCGCTCATACGCTTCACCCTGTCCGCTACGCGGCGACGCCGAGCTGCTCGAGCACGCGAGCGCGTTCATCCTGGCCGACGACGATCGTGATCTCGGTGGAGTTTCCCTTGGCTCGGATCCGGACCTTGGCGTCGAGGAGGCCGGTCAGCAGCTGTGCGATGCCGGCGAGCTGGTCATCGACCGGTCGTTGCTCTCGCCGACCGCCCGGGCCCCTGGTCGCCCGATCGGCGGCGAAGCGATCAGCGAGGGCGTCCTGCTCCTCCCCCGCCGGGCAACGAAGGAGGTCGCGTGCCTGCTGAGCGGTGATGACGCCGGCGGCGACGCGCTCCCGGAGGTGCTCCGGCAGCGCGAGGAGTCGGATGGTGTTCGAGATCTGCTCGCGCGAGATCCCGAGCAGGCGACCGAGCTCGGCCTTCGACGTCAGCCCGAGGGCCTGCATCGCGTACTCGTAGGCGTTGGCGAGGTCGATGGGGTTGAGGTCGTCGCGGTGCAGGTTCGCGACAAGACTGTCGAGGAGCGCGTCGCCGTCGGTGGACTCGCGGACGATTGCGGGCACGGTCGTGCGGCCGGCCTTGTGCGCGGCGCAGAGGCGCCGTGCGCCGTCGATGACCTCGAGCCGAGCTCCGACACGGCGGACCAGGACGGGCGTGACGACGCCGCGCTGCTCCACGGACGCGATGAGGTCGTCGACATCACCCGGGGACGTGCGCGCGTGGGTCGGTGCAAGGTCGATCGAGGTGATCGGGACCTCGGTGAGCAGCGAGACGGGGAGCCCGTCGGTGTCGCCGCCGAGGAACACGGCGATACCGACCTCGATGGACGGGACACCCTTGATGCCGGCCGCGATTGCCGCGCAGTCGCTGCAGAGCGCGGAGAGGTCGGTGGGGACCGAGGTCCACTCATCGATCTTCTGCGACCGGATGGGGTGCGCGGCGCAGATCGGGTTGAGGAGGCCGGTGTCGCGTCGGGAGACGATGTGCATGAGCGCGTCGGACCGAACTGCGGCGCGGGCGAGCAGGAACTGCAGGGACGTCGTCGCGGTGCTCATGCGGCGACTGCCTGGGCGAGGCGGGCGACGGCGGCCGCGCCGGTGAAGAGGTCGGTTGCGAGCTCGGCGCGTGCGTCCTCGTCGAGGAGGCCGGCGTCCAGGCGCTCGATGAGCTCCTGCAGGGAAGCGATGATGAGGAGCTGCGCCTCGTCGAGCGCTGCGTCCGCCTGTGCTGTCGTCATAGCGACACGCTACAGCGGTGTAGTGCAACCGCTACGCCCCCTGTACTAGGGTGCCTGCCGCCCCTATCGTGGGGTAGTGGCCAACCTCGACGCTCTGCTCAAGGACCTGGCCGAGGCGTCCGACGTGATCGCCTCACTCGATCGAGACCGTGCTGCCGCTGTTGCCCGCCGCGACGCTGTCGTTCGCGAGGCAAGCAAGGCGGGCGCCACGTGGGTGAAGATCCGCGAAATCACCGGCATGAGCCCGACCACCATCAGCAAGGCGCTCAACGGCCGCGCATGACAGACGACCCGCTCGACACCGCGCTCCCGAACTGCCCTCGCTGCCTCCATCGGCTCGAACCCGCCGGCGACCCGCCCGACCTCTACTGGGTCTGCAGCTGCGGCGTCACAGCGATCGAAACCGGTGCTGAATGAACCCGGACCTCCTGCCGCTCATCGAGGAGGCGGTGATTCCAGCTGCCGCAGATCTAGTCGAAGCCCGCGCGGCGATCCTCGCAGTGCTGAGCTCGCAAGCGACGGCGACGCAAGAGTTCTTCATCCGGCACCTGCTCGAGCGCCGCGAACTGACCCTCGGCACCGACAGAGATCCGCCTCTCCAGGTGCAGCGCGCCGCGGACGGCACGCCGCAGGTCGATCGCGACGATCCCGTCCTTGTGCGCGCCAGGATCGGCCGGGCTGTTCTGGAGGCGCTCGGAGTTCTTGCCGCGGACGGATTGATCATGCAGGCGTCGGGGAGCTACTACGGCCCCGGCACCGACAGCATCGGTGTGCACGATGTGGCTCGAGGCATGACCGGAGGGGTCACCTTCGTGACAACCGTTCCGGCGTTCGGCGGAGACGGGTGGAACTCGCCCTGGCGGCTCACACGACCCGCCAACCACCCGGTGCAGGAGATCGCGCGCCTGGAACTCGTCGACGGCGTCGAGGACCTCCTTGGACCTCGCGGCGTCACGGTGCTCCGCGAAGCCGTCCGCTGCTTCCAGCGCGGTCTGTACCTCGCGGCCGTCGACCTGCTGGCCGCAGCGAGCGAGGCAGCGTGGTTCACACTCGGGTCGAAGGTTGAGGGCAACGCCGCCCTGCGTCGCTCGATCCGATCGGGCAGGGACGCTGGCGAGGTCATCGCGGGGACAGTGAAGGCTCTTCGAGACGGAGCCGTGCTTGGCTCGACCGTGCTGACAGAGCTGCACGCCCGCGCTGGGCATCTCCGCGAACTCCGAAACTACGGGCTGCACCCGCTCGGCGCGGTCCGCGAGGAGCACGAGGACGCTTTCACTGAGGCTGGCGCCGCGCTGCTGTTCATGGGGACCCGGTCCTACTTCTTGACCCTGCACACGGCACTCGAGGCCCTGCAGGCGCCCCCTGCGCAGTAGGCGTAGGAACGCGTCCGAGGCTGTCGGTACGGTCCGCGACGTGAGCGACGAGCAGACGGCGGTCGAGTGGGGCGGAGTCCGCATCGACCTCGCACACGTGCACGAGTCCACGCGGCGGTCGATGATCCGCGAGGCGCAGCGGTGGATCGCACAGGGGCAGCGGCCGCCGATCCTCACCGTGAAGGACGACGGCGTCGACGTGTCCACACGCCCCGAGTTGTGGCCAGCGCGCGTGCGCGACTATCGCGGGCTCGGGCGCGTGGAGTGGGTCGCCGAGTGACGTCGGCGGCCCCGGGTACCGTCCGTCCATGGCGATACCCGAAGCCGGCCGTCTTGCCGGCCATGTTCTTCTGGATGCCGTCGCCGCATGGGACCCAAGCGCAGAGCTCGAGGTCAACGGTCGAGCACTGAACCTCGCGCTCGAGCGGTTGGGCGAGATCGGCGCAGTTGAGGTCCACGTCGACAACGCCGCCCGCTCCATCCAGACCGACGCGTCGAACTTGGTGGGCCCCGCGGTGCAGCTGCTACTTCACGCCGTGCAGCTCGCGGCGCTTCGCGGTCCATCGGAGCAGGTCGTGATCGCCGACCTACGTCGAGGGCTCGACGCCGACTAAGGGGCTCGAGATGGCCGGCCACGCGCCTTGAAGTCGCTGCCGGACCGGACGATGCAGGAACGCGCTACACCCCTGGTCCCTGCCCACCACCTTCGCCGCGGCTAAGCAGACACGCGAGGGGTCTGCCACGAGGCACGGAGCTGAGGCTGGACCGGCGCCTGGACCTGCGGCTGGAACTGCAGGCGATCGCGCTCGACCAGCCGCTCGCTGCCGTTCTCGACCCGACTCTCGGCACCGGGCAGCCGGTACTCACCATGCCCAGTGCGCTCGAGGAAGTCCTCCGAAGCCATGCGGGAGAGCAGATTCGAGACGAAACCGCGGGGGTCAGCCGACTTCGTCGTCCAACCGCGGCGAAGTAGCGCGTGGTAGACGTCGCCCGTCTTGAGCCCCTGCCCGGGACTGCCCTCGAAGACGGACAGAACGAGGGCCCTGTTGCCGGAAGGCTCAGCGTCGGCTTCCTGGCCAGCGTCATCAGCATCGGCGACGGCCTGCCCGTGGTCGTCCGGAGCCTTGAGGGTCTCCCGCAGGCGGAACCGGTCGACTCGGTGCTCGAGACCCTCGATCAGCTGATCCGTCTCAGCCAGCGCTCGAGCGCGCTCGACGCGCTCTTCACGGAGCTGGCGCAGTACCTCTTCGATCGCGGTCATGGCACCAGGGTAGGTGAAGTTCACCGGTGACGGAAGGTGAATTTCACCGATGTGGTGATCTCGGGTTGAAGTTCACCGCCGCGACATCTACCGTGATGACCGAAGGCCGACCCCCATGCGGGTGCCGGCCTTCGACTGAGTGATCTTGCGAGAGGAGGTACGGCACATGCCGCCGCCATAGAGGTGGCGGACCGTTCGATCAGGTGCAACTGGTCGGGCGGTCCGTCCGCCTCTACCCGGGCCGGGGCTGTGGAGCCAGGCGTCCCTTTGGAAGATGCCCTAGCGGGTTCGAACCCCGTCCGGTCCACTGCGATCGTATCCACGCCGTGATCTATTCGCCAACAGTGCGGCGATCTATTGCGCGTTCTATCGCGTTCGGATGCAGTCCCCATCACGTCGCGCATCAGGAGTTCTGTCGCGCGAGGCTGGCGATGAACCCGTCGAGGTACGGGCCCCACTCGGGCACGTCCCGCAGGACGTTGACGACCTCGAGCAGCTGCCCCAGGACGTGTCCTAGCGCGCGGAAGATGCTGGGCGCGTCCTCGACCTGAACGCTCGGGAAGGAGTCGGCCACGTAGGTCGCGACGAGCTCCGGAGACTCTCTCGCCGCGGTGAGCAGTGCGATCGTGATGGCGCGCAGCTCTTCGGCCGGGAGGTCGAATCGGCCGCTGTCCTCGATGTACTCGGTCAGGAGACCCTCACCTTCGGGATGTTGACGCCGGCGATCGCGCGTCGCGCCTTGGTCGCGATGCCGTCCGCGACCTCGTCCCGCGTGTAGCCCATCGGCCCGTTGAAGATCTGCGTCACCGGGGCTGGCGCTACCCCTGGCGCCATCGCGACGGACGACGCCGCGGCGCCCACGATCGGGCGCGGCACGAGGTTCTCGATCGCGGATTCGACGTTCCCCTGCTGTCCAACGAGGCCGTTGACGAAGCCCTGCCCGGTCTGGTCGCCGAGCTCGGCGAACACGCGCGACGGCGAGTGGATGCCGAGGACCTTCTTCAGCCTGTTGACCGCGTTCTTCCCGAGCTCGCCGATGACCTTGTCGAGGTCGGACGCCTTGCCCTTGATCCCGTCAGCGAAGCCGGCGGCGACCTGCGCGCCGGCGCCCTTCGTGAGCGCGGACGTGTTGATCCCGAGGACCTTCACGGACTGCGCCATGGCGGTCTCGAGCAGCGCGATCGCGGCCTGGTTGTCGACGATCTTCGCCTTGATCCCGTCCACCGTGCCCTGCGCGGCGTCGACCCCGGCCTGGTAGAGCACGGTGGAGGTCTGCGTGCCGAGGGACTGCCCGACGGTCGCAAGCTGGCTCTGCAGTCCGGCGACCTGCTGCACGAGCGCGGGCCCGCCCTGCACGAGCTCCTGCGCGGCGCCGATCCCGCCGCCGGCGACACCCTTCTCGACGATCTGGCTGTAGGTCGTGTCGTCGACGCCGAACGACTTCAGCTGCCCGAGCAGGGTCTGGAACGTCTGCGTCTGGCTGATCGCGTCCTGCAGGTTCTTGATGATCGCGGGGCCGGCGGACTGCGTGGCGGCGACCTGCGCATCGTTCAGCTTCGACTGGGTGTTCGCGATCTGGTCGCTGTAGTCGGCGACCTTGCCCATCTGCTCCGCGAGCGTCGAGGCGAGGTCGATCCGGTTGCCCTGCAGGTCCGCGAGCTTCGAGGCGTAGTCGGTGCCGTAGGCGGACAGCGACGCGATCTGCTGGTCGACGACGGCGAGCTTCGCCCGCGTCGTGTCGGCTTCCTTCGACGCGTCGGCCTGGCTGGACGCGAGGTCGCCGAGGTTCGTCTGCAGCTCGGCGATCGAGTCCGACGCGGTCTTCCGCGCGTCGACGACGTCTGCGTAGGCGTCCGTGATGTTGCCGAGCCCGATGGTGGTGGCCTTCACCTGCGCGGCGAAGTCGTCGCGGACCTTGACCGCGTCGGCGAGCTTGTCCTGCGCGGCCTTCAGGTCGCCCGCGAGCTTGTCGCGCCGGCCCGCGAGCGAGGTGAGCTGGGCGGTGTCGGCCTTCAGCGTCGCGATGAGGTTCTTGCGCTGCTTCGGGCTGACGTCTGACGCGCGCCCGAGGTCGATGACGAGCTTCCGCTGCTCAGCGATCTGGTCCCGCAGCTTCGCTGCGGACGCCTTCCCGGACTTCGTCGAGGTGTTCGTGGCGGCGAGCTGCTTGTTGAGCTTGATCAGCTTCTTCTGCGAGGCCTCGCGCTGGTCGCCGAGCTTCGTGAACGCGTCGGTCACCTGGTTCACCAAGCTCGTCGCTGCGTCCTTCACCTGCGACTGGGACCCGGCGAGGCCCTTCACGAGGCCCTGCCCGACGTAGCGACCGATCGACGCGAACACGCGCGAGGGGGACCGGATGCCGAGGAGGTGCTTCGCCCAATCGATCGCGCCGTTGACGACGCCGCCGATCGCGCCGAGGACGGCCTTCGCGTTGTTGCGGATCCCGTTCGCGAGGCCGGAGACGATCTGCCCACCGATGGTCAGGACGGTGTTGATCGAGCTCTTCAGGATCGCGACGCCGGCGTTGACGATGCCGGTGAGCGCGGCGCCGACGATGCCGATCGCGCCGCGGAGGACGCCGACGACGAGGTTGATCGCGCCGGCGACGATGCCCTTCAGGCCCCGCCACGCCTGCGCGAAGTTCCCGGTCAGCAGCCCGACGACGACGTTGATGACGCCGGTGACGATCTGCAGCGCGGCACGGATGATCGGCACGATCGCGCCGAACACGGCGGTGATGATCGGCAGCAGCGCCCGGATGGCGCCGGCGAGCACCGTGCCGAGGATCTGGATCACCGGCGTGATCGCGGGGATCAGGGCTCGCAGGATCCCGATGACCGGCGGCAGGACCTGCTGCACGAGCTGTATGAAGGCGGGCAGCAGCGCCGCGAGGAGCCGACCCGCGAGCTGCACGACCACGCCGATCAGGGGCGCCGCGGCGCTGACAACGGTCGTCAGGACGCTGGCGACGAGGCCGATGATCGGCGTGAGGACCTGCAGCGCCTGTGTCAGGGTGCTCGCGAGCATCGTCGCGAGCTGCGTGACGACCGGCACGACGGACGAGAGCACCGGCCCGAGCGCGCCGGCCAGCGTGGTGACCAGCATCGTGATGGCCGGCATCAGCTGGCCGAGCAGGTTCGACGCGAGGCCGAGCAGCGTCCCGAGGAGTCCGTTGATCGCCGTACGGAAGGTCTCGTTCGACGCGTACGCGGCGGTGAGCAGCGTGATGAGGATCCCGACCGGGCCGGTCAGGAACCGGAACGCGCCCGCGATCTGAGGCAGCAGGCTCGCAAGGGGACCGAAGCTGGTCGCAAGCCGGGCGATGATCGCCGGGAAGTTCGAGGTGACGAGGAAGGCGGTGATGCCGGCAGCGAGGCCGCCGATGAGGGGCAGCAGGGGCTGGATGCCCGCAGCGATGCTCCCGAAAGCGGCTTGGGCTGGCGGGCCGATCGTCTGCAGCACCGACCCGATTCCCGCTGCGGCCTTCGCGCCGAGGCCGAGGGAGCCGGCCCAGGCGACGACCTTCGATGCCGTCCCGACGAGCGCGGTGAGGGCCGGCATGGCGGCGGTGGCGATCTCCTCGCCGAAGTCGCCGACGGCGTCCTGCAGCTGGTAGAGCTGCCCGGAGAAGGTCGCCCGGTAGGCGGCGCCGGAGCCGCCGAACTCCTTGTTCAGCTCGGCGAGGATCACCTTCTGCGCGCCGATCTTGTCGCCGGAGGCCTGCAGCGCCTTGACCTGCGCCTGCTGCTCCTTCGTGAAGGTGACGCCGGAGCGGGTCAGGCGGGTCATCCCGGCGGCCGGGTCGTTCAGCGCCTTGCCGAGCAGCATCGCCGCGGAGGGCACGTCGGTGCCGAGCGCGCGCGCCATGTCGACCGCGGCCGCGGTCGTCTGGTTGAAGACGTCGTTGCCCTTGCCGGCCTCGTTCCTGATCCCGCGGAAGGTCAGCAGCAGGTTCGCGCCCTGCTGGATCGACTCCGCCTGGGTGGACGTCTGCCCCTCGAGCGACTGCGCGAGCGCGTTCACCTGCTGCGCGGTGACGTTCGCGGCGCCGCCGGTCGCCTTCACCGCGGAGGCGGACTGCGCGTTCAGCGCCTGCCAATTCGCGACCGCGCTGATGCTGTCCGTGACGTAGCCGGTCAGCTTCGCGATACCGAGGCCGGCCGCCGCGATCCCGACGTACGGCGTCACCGCGCCCAGCACGCCACCGACACCCTTCGACAGCAAGCCGCCCGTCCGCTTCCCCGCGGACAGAGCCTCCTTGTCGAGCGGGCTGCCTGCACCGAGACTCTTCGAGATCTCGCCCTGCACCCCCTTCATCGACGGGACGATCTGGACGTAGGCGCGGGCGAGCTCGACCGACATCAGCCGGCGCTCCCAGCCGCGCGCGCACGCTCCTCGGCCTCGAGCCGATCCAGAGCGGGCTGCCCGTCGACCAGCCCGACGTCCGCCACGCCCTCGCTGCCCGGCACGCGCCGCCATCGCGCGTAGCGCGCGTCCTTGCTATCCGCGACCGTGACCCGGCCGCCCGTCTCCGGATCGATGAACGTCGACATCGTCATCTCCTTCTCTCGCTCGCAGGGAGGAGCGCACACGTCACGGCGTCCACTCCTCGTCCGGCGTCTGAGCCGCATCGGCAACTGGGGACTTCGTGGCCGCGTCGATCGCCTCGATCTCCGCTGCAACGTCGACGAGCCGGCGCGACAGCGGTGCGAGCTCGCGCGCTCCGACGCCCTCGTCGAGCTGCGCGGCGATGTGGTCTCGCAGCGCGACGAGCAACTCCCGCCGATTGCCCGAGCGCGCAGCCGACGCGATCGGCTTCGGCTTCACAGCCCGCCGCCGCGGCGTCCCTCCCCCAACTGGCTCCACAGCACGCACCGACACCTCAGGCACCGCCCCTGGGTGAAATTGCCGTATGAGTAAGAGCCCTATGCCTGGTGGCGGGCCGTGAGGGGGCGGGGAGGGGCTCCTCCCCTGGTGTGCTGACGAGGGCGACGTGTCGGCAGCGGACTGGGCAGCACGGCTCAAGGTGCTCGTCGAGCGTCACCATCTGCGTTTTGTGCCGCTCAGAGGAGACGGGCCGAGTAGGCGGCGGTTCGCCGCAGGAGGTAGTTCGCTGTGGTCGTGCCCTGCTGGATCTGGGCGAGCAGGGCCAGCTTGGAGCCGGTGGCCGGGTGCTCGCTTTCGTAGGCCCGCACCACGCCCTGGTACCCGCGGACCGCGGCGACGCGAATGATGGCTTGCGCAAGGTGCTTGTCGCCGGCTCGTTCGGCTCGCTCGAGGAGCGCCTCTGCCTCCTTGGAGTCCTGGAGGCGGTCCGCGCGGTCGTCGGCGTCGCGTCGGCTGATGATCTCGGACGGGTCGGTCGTGCTCGTGTAGCCGAAGACGCTGCGCTCGAGCGAGGTGGTCTTGTCCTTGATCGCCTTCACCTCGGCTGCCTTGAGCTGGTCGAGTCGGGTCTGGGCGCTGTCGCGCAGGGTGGCGATCTGCTCGCGTCGGCCCTGATCGCTGAGGTTGGGGTCGGCTTCGATCGCGCGCTTGGCGGCGCCCAAGTTGCGCTGGACGGTGGCTGCCTCGTCGCGGAGCTTGTCGAGGCCATGGTCGAACTGGGTGAACTCGTCGGTCACGCGGTGCTCCTTCGGTAGGCGTCGAGAGCGGCTGTTGGGATGCGCCAGCGGGCTTGGTGCTTCTCGGCTGGGAGTCGGTGCTCTCGGATACCCCGACGGATGGTGTCGGGCTTGACTCCCAGCCGAGCTGCTGCCTCGGCTGGCGTGAACCAGTGGACCGCGGGTCGCGCGTCCGTCGCGCGCGGAGTCGCGTCGACGCGATCGAGCCAGGCCATCGCGACTTTATGGATCGCCTGAAGGGTGGCGTCGACGTCCGGGTCGTCGCCTCGGATGCTGCCGCGGAGGCGGTTGAAGTCGAACTCGCGCTCGAGGAACAGGCAGATCGCCGGCGGGAGGACGACGCCTTGCACAAAGCCTGGCGCGCTCATCGGGTGTACCGGTCCGCGATGCGCGCCAGGCGGTCGAGCTCGACGAGGCAGGCCGAGACGGTGGCGTCGGGAAGGTCGAGTTGCTGAGCGATCATCGCCGGTGTGGCCTCGTGCTCGTGGAGTTCGGCGACCTTGCGCAGCAGCGCGCGAGGCGGAGTGCTGAGTTCGGGGTCGGTCAGCAGCGCCGCGCTCGTGGCGACGAGGTCTCCGACGAGTAGGGGCACGTTGGTGCCGGCTTGCTGCGCTCGAGCGCGGAGCCGGCGGTTGACGTCGGGCGCGACTCGGATGGTGATCTCGGTCATCGGGGTCGCTCCTCGGGGTTCGGCGAGCGTTGCGCTGGAAACGGTGGGAGGTCGGGATCGAGGTCGATGGCGACGATCTCGTGTGCGCCTTCGCACCCGGGTCCGCAGCCGAAGACGTTGAACTCGGCGAGAAGCGTGTGTGCCCAGCGGAGGCGTTCGACGAGGACGACGCGGGCGTCGGGGCAGGTGATGACGATGGCGAGCTGTCCGCGGCCGGTGACCGAAGCGCCGGGCCACGCGCAGCGCGCGAAGTAGGTCGAGTTCCGGTGACGCTTCGAGCAGTGGTGCTGCTCGACGACGGGGATCACGCGACCTCGGACGGGCGCGGGCTGATGTCGGGCTGCGCCTGAAGGAGGTCGATGAAGCCGAGTTCGTGCTGGAGCGAACAGCCCATGTCGCACTTCTCGGCATCGATGCGCTGCAGCTCGGCGACGGCAGCAGCCTTGCTCCCGTGCAGCGAGATCGACGAGATGAGACAGCGCGAGAGGACGACCCACTGCCCGTTGCCGCGGATCGGGATCCAATTGGGGAAGGCGCACTGCGCGAAGCTCGCGCCTGAGAGGTGTCGAGATCGGCACCGGTGCCAGCGGTACCGCTGAGGGCTCACGACCCACCCCCAAGGAGAACCCTGCTGCTCTTGCGCGCGTGCGCGTCCAGGTGGGTAGTGGTCATTGCAGGTAGTTCCGGTCCTTCAGATAGAGGGGACGGAGAACGTCCGCTGTTGAGGACGGTGACCGTCCCGTGTACCGGACGGTCTTCGTCGGAATTCGGACGGTCTTCGTCCCGTGTACCGGACGGTCTTCGTCCCCCTCTTTCCGACCGCGGTCGCTGTCGTGAGTTGGTGTCGATCGGGTCGAGCGTGAGCTTCCACTCGGCGGTCTTCCCCGGTGAGGAGCGACGCATCCTGGTGATCAGGCCAGCCGCTTCGAGCGCACGGAGCGCTCGCTTCACGGCAGCCTGCGCGGCCTTCGCACGCTCCTCGTCGTCGAGCTCGTCGAGGACGTAGCCGAGACCGCCGGCGGCGGTCTGCCAGCCGGCGAAGTAGGTCATGGCCGGCCGGTCCCCCTGCGTCCTGTCGGTGACGGTGAAGGCCATGTGCAGCAGCAGGACGCGCGCGGCGTGCTTCTCGCCGAGGCGGTAGGACTGGTTGAAGGCGGCCCGCACCGCCTCGAGCCCCACGGCTATCGCTGGGACGGGATGAGAGCGGGCTGCGCCGTGAGCAGTGCGAGCAGCGGCTCCCGCGGGATGACGACGCGGCGCCCGATGTGGATGGCCGGAATCGTGCCCGCTGCGATGCCGGCCGTGATCGTTCTGGGGTCACAGTCGAGCAGCTCTGCCGCGTCTGCTCGCGTGATCGTCGCCGCTTTCGACCGACGAAGTTCGTCCAAGTTCACGGCCCGCTCCGTTTCTTATAGCCGCCCCTAGAGGCGTTGCAAGGAACGTAGGGGCACCCCCTTGTGGGTGTCAAGTATCGGGCGCTACGTTTCTTGTATGGCATCCGAGCGGCAGCGCGGGAACGAGATCGGGCCCACCGGGGTCACGGTGGCGTTCAACCTCCGCCGCCTCAGGACGAGCGCTGGCCTCGATCTGCGTCTGATGTCGAAGCTCCTCGGTGAGCTCGGCCGACCGATCTCTCCGGCCGCCCTCAGCCGAATCGAGAACCTCGAGCGCCGCGTCGACGCCGACGACCTGATCGTCATGGCGCTGGCGCTCGAGGTGAACCCGAACGCGCTGCTCCTACCGCCGACAGGGCATCCAGCGAAGGTGATCGAGCTCGGTCCGACCGTGCGAGTCAACGCCGACGAGGCATGGCGGTGGGCGCGAGGCGAGCACACGATCGGGAGCGCCGCAGCCGGTCGCGCTGCGATGGACGAGTTCCTCGAGCGGGCGCCCGGGACGCCAGAAGCCGAACGGTGGGCGATCGTCCGCGAGCTGCTCGAGGCGGAGCACCTGAAGTTCCGTGCTCGGGTGACGCCCGGTACGCCGGCAGACGCCGGCCCCTCGGTGACCGACGACCCGGGCGGGGATCGTGGCTAGGTCGCGGCGCCGCGGTCGCGGCGCCCTCTACCGGTACAAGACGGCGGCTGGCGAGCGGTGGCGCTGGCAGCTCTACGTCCCCGTCGACCTTGACGACCCGGACGGCGAGCAGCGCCGCGTTGGCGGCGGCGGGTTCCGCACGATGGACGACGCGGACGATGCCCTCCGAGAGGCCGTGCGGAAGCTCCGTGCGCAGGAGGCGTTCGCGTCAAAGGGGGTGCCGACGATCGCCGCCTTCGCCGAGCAGTGGCTTGCTGGGCTCGAGCTGGCGCCGTCGACGCTGCAGGGGTACCGGAAGATCATCCGGAACCACATCGCGCCGCACATCGGCCGGATGCAGGTCGACAAGGTCACCGCGACGCGAATCGCGCGCCTCTACCGCGAGCTCCGCGAGAGCGGCCGACGCGACAGCACCGGACTTGGAGAGCCATTGTCGGCGAACTCGGTGCAGAAGGTTCACGTCGTGCTCGGCGCGATCCTGCAGGCCGCCGTCGACGACGGCCTTGTGCCGACGAACCCCGCGCGCCGGACGAGGACCGTGAAGGCGCCGACCGGGAAGGTGATCCGGGCAGCGCGGCCGGAGATCACTACGTGGAGCGCGAGCGAGCTGCGCTCCTTCCTCGACTGGAACCGCGAGGTCTTCAACGACGATCTGCACGCCCTCTGGCGCACGCTCGCGTTCACGGGGATGCGCCGCTCCGAGTCCCTGGCGCTGCGGTGGGCGGACGTCGACTTCGAGGGCGGGCGGCTCAGCATCCGACGCGCTGCCGACGTCACGACCCGCAACGCCGTCAAGACCACGAAGTCGGGGCGGAGCCGCGTCATCGACCTCGACGAGGCGACCCTCGCGATGCTCCGCAGCTGGCGCGCACTCCGCGGGACGATCAGCCTGGCGCTCGCTCGCCCCGACGCCTACGTCTTCGGCAACCTGACCGGCGAGGTGCGCTCCCCCAACGAGGTCGGCCGGCGCTGGACCCGACGCGTCGCCGCGGCTCAAGCGGCACTGCCGGGGCTGGCCAGGATCACGTTGAAGGAGCTGCGGCACACGCACGCGACGCTGCTGCTCGAGGCCGGCGTGCATCCGAAGGTCGTGCAGGAGCGCCTCGGCCACGCCTCGGTGATGATCACCATGGACATCTACTCGCACGTGACGCCGACCGTGCAGAAGGCCGCCGTAGACCGCTTCTCCGCGATGCTCGGAGGCGCGTAGCACATGGGTCAGCACACGGCTGGAACGACGAAGCCCCTGACCTGGACAGAAGTCTTGGTCAGGGGCGGAACGCCTACTGCGGAGGATGGGGGATTCGAACCCCCGAGGCTGTTACACCAACACGCTTTCCAAGCGTGCGCCATAGGCCACTAGGCGAATCCTCCTGAGCCGTGCCGGAGCACGGAGCCGCGGAGCATCCTACCGGCACGACGGACCGCTCCGCCGTCGCGTACACTTCGAGACGGCTCCCCGCGTGGCGCCATCCAGGCCAACTCCCCCAGGGCGGAGACGCAGCAAGGGCAACCGGGCTCTGGCGGGTGCGCGGGGGGTCCTTCTTCGTTCCGGAGCCGTTCGGCCCGGCTGCGCTCGGCCGCCCCGCCGTCTGGGGACTGCTCGCCGCCGCGTCGTCCCCGTACGGTGCTGGGCATGACGACGGCCACCGCGGATCGGACCCTGCGCCCGCTCCGGCACCTCGCCTGGCGCACGACGGCGGCCGGCAACATCGCGCTCGTCGTCCCCGGCGCCGCCGTGGCGGTCGTGCTGGCGATCGGCGAGGGCCGCCCCGTCGTGGCCGGCGTCGTCGCGCTCGCCGCCCTGGTCGTCGCGGGCTTCGTGATCCTGCCGGCGCTGCGGATCCGGACGACGCTCGAGGCCGACGGCATCACGACGCACTGGAAGCAGCGCATCGGCCCCCTCCGCGTGCCGCGGTCGGCCGTGCGCCGAGCGGTGATCCGCACGATCTACAACGGCGACGGCGTCACCACGAACCGGCACCTGTTCCTGCTCGACGCGACCGACCGCACCGTCTACCGGATGAACGACCGCTGGTGGACCGACGAGCAGCTGCTCCGGGTCGCGCACCACTTCGACGTGCCGCTCGACTCGCAGAGCCAGCCCGTGCACCTGGCGGAGATCCGGCGCACGGCGCGGCAGCAGCTCAACTGGGCGGAGCGGCACCGCTGGTCGGCGACGTTCCTGCTCGTGGTGATCGCGTTCCTGCTCTGCCTCGCCTTCGCCGCCCTGACCGCCGGCGCGCTCTGACGCGTCAGCGCTCGGACAGCCCCCACGGCTGCCCGTAGCCGCCCTCGGCGACCGGAGCCGCCATCAGGTCCAGGTAGGGCTTCGCGTCGAACGCCTCCGGCCCGAGCACGCCGGTCCCGCTCCACTCGCCGCGGGCGAGCAGCTCGAGGGCGATCACGGGGTTGAGGGCCGTCTGCCACACCACGCACTGGCTCTCGTAGTCGCGCATCGTTTCCGCGTTGTCCGACACGTGGTACAGGTACACGGCTCGCGGCTCGCCGTCCTTGCCGGTGCCGGTGACGTAGGTGCCCGCGCACGTCTTGCCCTCCATCCGCGGCCCGAGGGTCGCGGGGTCCGGCAGCGCCGCGGCGACCACGTCGCGGGGCGCGACCTCGACCGGGCCGCCCGCGCTGCGCACCCGGATCGGCACGGTGGAGGCGAGGCCCAGGTCGCGCAGGGTCCGCAGGACGCCGATGAACTCGGCGCCCAGGCCGTACTTGAAGGTGACGCGCTTCGCGTCGAGCCAGCGCGGCATGAGGAGCACCTCCTCGTGCTCGACGTTCACGCACTCGACCGGGCCGATGCCCTCGGGGAAGTCGAACACCTCCGGCTCGCTGAACGGCGCCGTCGTCGTCCAGCCGCTGTCCCGCTCCCAGATCACGGGCGGGTTGAGGCACTCCTCGAGCGTGGTCCAGATGCTGAAGGAGGGGGCGAAGATCTCGTTCCCCTCGTCGTCGCGCACCACGAGGTTCGCGCCGTCGCGCACGCCGAGCTCGTCGACGGACGAGAAGAGGTGGTCCACGGCGTACCGGGCGAAGACGTCGCTGAGGCCCGGCTCGACGCCCATGCCGACGAGCGCGAGCCGCCCCTGCGACTCCCAGTCCCCCGCCTGCGCGAACTGGTCGTCCCCGAGCTTGACGCCCGTGGTGGAGAAGGGGTCGGTCGGGTGGGGCTCGGACAGGCTCATCGCCATGTCGAGGTAGTCCGCCTCCGCGGCGATCGCCCCGGCGAAGACCGACGGGACGAACTTCGGCTCGACCGCGTTCATCACGTGGGTGATGCGGTTCGCGCGGGCGACCGCCGCGACCGCGTCCGGGTCGGACGCGTCGATCCGAGTCGTCGCGAACCGCGATGCCACCTCGGCGCCGTGCCGCTCGGCGATCCAGGCGACGGTCCGCTCCGCGCGGGAGACGTCGTAGTCGCTCACGACCACCGCCTCGTAGAACGACCGGGTCGCGGCGATCTTCGCGATCGCGTCGCCCACTCCCCCGGCCCCGACGATGAGGATGCGCATGGAAGGGAACCGTAGCGGTTCCCCTCCCGCACGGTGCAGGACGACGGAGATCGCTCCGCTCGACGATCGGATCCGCAGCGGATCCGGGTCGAGCGGCGCGATCTCCGCCGTGCTGCCGGGTCAGGCCCCGGCGACCGCCGAGCCGGAGGTCAGGTCGTAGACCGTCACGCCGCCGATCGTCGTCGAGGTGAAGTTCGCCTCGACCCACGCGGCGATCTCGGAGGACGCGCTGGAGCCGCCGTTCGACCGCCCGATGCCGCCGCCGCCGATGAACCAGTGCACCTTCCCGTCCACCACGTACTGCTCGAACTCGGCGAGGGTCGGCGACGGGTCGCTGCCGTTGAAGCCGCCGAGCGGCATCACGGCCTCGCCGGACGCGAGCTGGTAGCTCGCGGCGTTCTGCGACCCGACCGCGGCCGCCGCCCAGGTGTAGTCGGAGGCGTTCGACTGCAGCGCCCGGACGAGCGCCGACGCGACCGTGGTGTCGCCCCCGAGCAGCCCGCCGGCGCCCCCGCGCATGCCGCCGGCGAAGCCCTGGGTCGTGGCGCCGAAGCCGCCTTGCGGGGGCTGGAAGCCCTGCGCGCCCTGGCCGCCGAACCCGCGGAACGTGCCCTGGCCGAAGCCCTGCCGCATGCCGCCGCCGAACCCGCCGCGACCGCCGAAGCCGGCCGCGACCGCCGGGCCCGCGGTCGGCAGCGAGCCGGTGTGCGCGGTGAGGGTCGTGTTCACCGACCAGGCGAGGGGCGCGGCGAGCGCCGCGACGAGCGCGGCCGCGACCGCGATCGGGGTGAAGGCACGGAGGACGGGCAGCGCGATCAGCGCCACGGCGGCGAGCACGCCCGCCATGACCACGACGACGCGGAGCCACGGCAGGAAGCTCGACGCCTGCGCCATGAGCACGACCGACCACCAGGTCGTGCCGAGCACGACGACCGCGGCGATGATCCGCGCCCAGAGGGCGCCGCGGCGCTGCCAGAGCAGCCACCCGCCGGCGCCGACGAGGCCGCCGATGGCCGGCGCGAGGGCGACCGAGTAGTAGGGGTGGATGATGCCGGCGCCGAAGCTGAAGGCGAGGCCGGTGACCACGAGCGTGCCGCCGAGCAGCAGGACCGCGACGCGCGCCCCGTCGACCCGGGGGCGGCGCCACAGCACCACGACGCCGACGACGAGGAGGGCGAGCGCGGCGGGCAGCAGCCACGCGATCTGCGTGCCGAACTCGCCGGAGAACAGCCGGCCGATGCCGGTCTCGCCCCACATGCCGCCGCCGGCGTTGCCGCCGCCGCCCGTGACCGAACCGGTCTCGTTCCCGGTCAGCCGGCCGAGGCCGTTGTAGCCGAAGGTGAGCTCCAGGAAACTGTCGTCCTGCGACCCGCCGATGTACGGCCGCGTGCCCGCGGGCACCAGGGTCACGACCGCGACCCACCAGCCGGCGGAGACGACGAGCACGCCGAGCGCACCGAACAGGTGCGCGAAGCGGGTGCCGAGGCGGCGCGGGGAGGCGTAGAGGTACACGCCGACGAGGACCGGCAGGATCAGGAACGCCTGCAGCTGCTTCGTCAGGAACGCGAAGCCGATCGCGACGCCCGCCCACAGCACCCAGCGCACGCGCCCGTCCTCGATCCCGCGCATCGTCAGGTACGTCGCGAGGGTGACGAGCAGCACGAGCAGCGCGTCCGGGTTGTTGAACCGGAACATCAGCGTCGCGACCGGGGTGAGCGCGGTGACGGCTCCGGCGATCAGGCCGGCCTGCGGCGAGAGGTGGCGCCGGACGATCGCACAGACGAGCGCGACGGTCAGCACGCCCATGATCGCCTCGGGCAGCAGGATGCTGAACGACGAGAGCCCGAAGAGCCGCACCGACAGCGCCATCACCCACAGGGAGGCGGGCGGCTTGTCGACGGTGATCGAGTTGCCGGCGTCGGAGGAGCCGTAGAGGAACGCCTCCCAGTTCGAGGCGCCGGCCTGCACCGCCGCCGAGTAGAACGCGTTGGCCCAGCCGTTCGCCGACAGGTTCCAGACGTAGAGCACGGCGGTCAGCGCGAGCAGCCCGAGGAAGGCGGGCCGCACCCACGCGGCGTCGGCCGCGCGGCCGCGCCACAGGGCGAGCAGGAGCGCGCGGGCGCGGGCGCTGCGCGGCGATCGGACGGCGCGCGCGGTCGCGGGCGGCGTGCTGGCGGTCGAGGTCACTGGACGAGCTCCTTCGTGGTGGTCGGTTCCGGCGCGCCGCGGCGGGCCGGGGTCTCGGGGGCGACGCGGCGGGAGCGGAACACCCAGCCGCGGAGGAGGACGAAGCGAACGACGGTCGCGACGAGGTTCGCGCCGGTGAGCACGAGGATCTCGGCGAGCGGGGACGCGTGCGGGGTGGTCGAGTGCAGCGCGAGCAGCGATCCCGACGTGATGCACCAGGCGATCCCGAAGACCACGAGGCCCTGCAGCTGGTGGCGCACGACGCCGAGCCGGTCCGTGACGCCGAACGTGAACCAGCGGTTCGCCCAGGTGTTGCCGATCGCGGTGGCGAGGAGGGCGAGGAAGTTGGCCGCCTGCCCGCCGAACAGCGGCCGCAGCAGCAGGTAGAGCAGCGCGTAGGCGAGCGTGGACGCCCCGCCGACGGCGCAGAAGCGGATCACCTGGCTGCCGAAGCTGGGCCGCGCGGCCGGCGCGAGCGGGCGCCGGCCCAGCTCCTCCGCGATCGCCTCGACCGGGATGCGGTGGCGGGTCAGGTCGGCGAACAGGCGGGCCATGCCCATCAGGTCGTCCTTGGCCGTGCGGACGATGTCGACGCGGCTGTCGGGGTCGTCCTGCCAGTCGACGGGCACCTCGTGGATGCGCAGGCCGCTCCGTTCGGCGAGCACGAGCAGCTCGGTGTCGAAGAACCAGGAGTCGTCGCGGACGAGGGGCAGCAGCCGGTCGGCCGCGGGCTTCGTGATGGCCTTGAACCCGCACTGGGCGTCGGAGAAGGAGGCGGACAGCACGGTCCGCACGAGGCCGTTGTAGGAGCGGGAGATGAGCTCGCGCTTCGTGCCGCGGACCACGCGGCTGCTTCGGCTGAGGCGGGTCCCGATCGCCACGTCCGAGTGGCCGGAGAGCAGCGGCGCGATCAGCGGCGACAGCCCGGCGAGGTCGGTCGAGAGGTCGACGTCGAGGTAGGCGAGCACGCGGGCCTCCGACGCGCCCCACGTCGTGCGGAGCGCGAGGCCCCGGCCCTTCTGCTCGAGGTGCGTGGCGACCACGTCGGGGAGGCTCTCCGCCAGCCCCTCCGCGACCTCGGAGGTCGCGTCGGTGCTCGCGTTGTCGACGATCGTGATGCGCCAGGAGACGGGCAGGTGCTCGGTGAGGTAGGCGTGAAGGCGCCACACGCTCTCCTGGAGCACGTGCGCCTCGTTGTGGACGGGCACGACGAGCTCCACGTCGAGGTCCGGTTCGCGTTCAGGCATGCGGAGGAGGTTCGGCGCCACCCCTTTCGGCTTCCTATGACGCCTCGATGAGCGCTCGACGACACCGCAAGAAACCGTTGAGAACGCACCACGACGTGGGGTCGCACCTCCGCGCGTCCGTCGGTCGAGGCCTCTCCGCCCGCGAGGTGCTTTCGGCACGGGCGCGGAGCGCCCGGCTCAACCACCGGGTTCCGCCGCCCGAGGTAGGAGAGCAGCGCGCCTCGAGGCCGCCCTCCCCCGTTGGTCGAGGTGCGAGCGCAGCGAGCCTCGAGACCACCCCGCACTGGTCAGGCGGACAGGTTCACCGGCGGCACCGGACCGCCCGGCCGACGCCTACCCCTGAGATCGACATGCGGTGGTGGGGTCCACCACCATCTCCCGTCCTCCCGCGCGACCTGCCATCCGTGCTCGTCGTGGAGTCGATGTCATCGCCAGCAGAGCAGTATCCCGTTCTCGATCGACGTCGAGCCGTATCCCGCTGGATCGATGTGGACGGCGTCGCACCCCGGTTCATACCCATCCGAGCACGCGGCACCGACACGGCATCCCGTTCTCGGCCAGAACTTTTCCGCTCAGCGGGACGGCGTGTCCTCGTGCGGGGAAAGCGGACGAGTGCGGTCGAAACGGACCGACTTGCTCCGGATTCCTGCCGCTTCGAGGACCTCAGAGCGGCACGAATCCGGAGCAGGTTCGAGGCAGTGGTCTCGAGGCTCGCTGCGCGCGCACCTCGACCGACGGGGTGGGTGCGGGGTGGCGCCGGGTCGACGAGCCCGGCACGAGGCGTCGAGCGGGCGGGGAAACGTCGCATCAGGCGGGCTGGATCTCCGCGTCCTCCGCCTCCTGCTCGGCCGCGAGCCGGGCGTAGAGGCCGCCGAGGCGGACGAGCTCGTGGTGCGTGCCGCGCTCGACGATGCGGCCCGCGTCGACGACGAGGATCTCGTCCGCGTCGACGATCGTCGAGAGCCGGTGCGCGATCGCGATCGTGGTCCTGCCCGCTGCCGCGGTGTCGAGGGCCTCCTGCACCACCCGCTCGGACACGGAGTCGAGCGCGCTCGTCGCCTCGTCGAGCACGACGACGGGCGGGTTCTTCAGCAGCACACGGGCGATCGCGATGCGCTGCTTCTCCCCGCCGGACAGGCGGTACCCGCGCTCCCCCACCACCGTGTCGTAGCCGTCGGGGAACCGCTCGATCGTGTCGTGCAGGTTCGCGGCCGCCGCGGCGGCCCGGATCTCCTCGTCGGTCGCGTCGGGCTTCGCGTACTTGAGGTTGTCGCGGATCGTCGCGTGGAAGAGGTAGGTCTCCTGGCTCACGATGCCGATCGAGCCGAGCAGCGACTCCTGCTGCAGGTCCTTCACGTCCACGCCGGCGAAACGCACCGAGCCGGAGGTCGCATCCCACAGCCGCGGCACGAGGTACCCGATGGTCGTCTTACCCGCACCGGACGGGCCGACGAGCGCGACGGAGGCGCCGGGCTCGACGGTGAATGTCACGTCCTCGAGGATCCGCACCGGCTCCTGACCCGGGCCGCCCGGGTAGGCGAAGCCGACGTGGTCGAACTCGACGGAGCCGAGGCGGGCGTCGCGCGGCACGGGGCGCGCGTCGGCGCGGTCCGTGATCGCGGGGCGGAGGTCGAGGTACTCGAAGATCCGCGCGAACAGCGCCGAGGACGTCTGCAGGTCGAGCGCGACGCGGAGCAGGCCCATCAGCGGCCACGTCAGCCGCGCCTGCACGGTGGTGAAGGCGACGATCGTGCCGGCGGTGATGTCGCCGCCGTTCGCCAGCAGCAGGCCGGAGACCAGGTAGACGAGCGCGGGCACGATGAGGAGGAAGACCTGCACCGTCGCGAAGAAGCCTTGCCCGGTCATCTCCTGCCGGATCTGCAGCTTCAGCTGGCGCGTGCTCTCGGCCGTGTACCGGTCGGTCTCGTGCCGCTGCCGGGTGAAGGCCTTCGCGAGCAGGATGCCGGAGACGCTCAGCGCCTCCTGCGTGATGGCGGACAGCTCGGAGAGCGACTCCTGCGTCTGCGTCGCGATGCGCGCGCGGCGCTGACCGACGCTGCGCTGCACCACCGCCAACAGGGGCAGCAGCACGATCGCGACGAGGGCGAGCTGCCAGCTCAGCAGGAACATCGCGACGAAGGCCGCGATGACCGTGACCGTGTTGCCGACCACCGAGGACACGGTGTTCGACAGCACGTTCGCAACGCCGCCGACGTCGTTCGCGAGCCGAGACTGGATCACACCGGTGCGCGTGCGGGTGAAGAAGCCGAGCTCCATCTGCTGCAGGCGCGAGAAGAGGCGCTCGCGGAGGGAGGCGGTCACGCCGTTCCCGATCGTCGCGGTCAGGTAGGTCTGCCAGACGCCGAGCAGCTGCGAGACGAGCCAGACGAGCACCATCGCGCCGACGATCTCGGCGAGGCGCTCCAGGTTCGGGCCCCCGCGCGGGAACAGGCCCTGGTCGAACGCCTGCTCGGTGAGCAGCGGCGGCAGCACCGTGAGGCCCGCGGTGATCAGGACCAGCACGATGGTGAGCGCCAGCGGCCGCCGGTAGGGCTGGAACAGGTCGCGGATCCGCCGGCCGAAGTCAGGGATGCGCGGCGCCTTCTCGTTCTCCGCGCGGAGGGCGTCGGCGTCCTGCCGGGATGCTCGGACCGCCCTCATGCTCACCGGTGAAGGGTAAGCGGCCTCGGAGGACGACCCATGTCGTGTTCTCGGACCGCGATCAGACGGGCATCGGGCGGCTCGCAGGCTCCGCTCCTACGGTCCGGCCATGACCGACAGCACTCCCACGTCGTCCTCCGGCACCGGCGCCGCCGACGACTCCCGCCTCACCGTCGAGGACACGGGCTCGACGACCGATCCGGCCGACCTCGCGCGCGACGGCTCAGCCGACCGCGGCGCCTCGAGCGGCGCCCCGGCCACCGCGGTCGCCGCGGGCGGCTCGCACGCCGTGCGGCCCGGGTCCGACGACGCCGACCGCACCGGCGACGCGGACCACAACGACCACGACCACAGCGACCATCTCGGGAACGACCACCACCACGGCCACGAGGGTCACGACCACGACCACGACCACGACCACGACCACGACCACGACCACGACCACGACCACGACCACGACCACGACCACGACCACGACCACGCGAGCACCGGCACCGGCGGGGCAGACGGCCTCTCGGCGCTCCAGGGCGACGACATCGGTCACGTGTTCGACCAGACCAACGGCGTGATCGACGGGCTCGAGGGCGACTCCGACGGCACCGCCGCCAGCGACGACGCGAGCCGTGCCGAGCGCGCGGACGAGAACAGCACGCTCGACGGCCGCGACGGCTACGTCACCGAGCGCGACGACCGCTGAGGCAGTACATGCCGCTCGGGTGATGCGTCAGCCGACGCCGTGCAGCACCGCGTCCAGCGCGGCGCGGTGGTGCACGGCGTCGCCGACGTACAGCGCCGCGTGGTCGGGCAGCCCGCGGGCGGCGGCGTGCTCGGCGAGGTCGTCGAGCAGCGGTCCGACCGCGCCTGCGATCGCGCCCGGCTCGACGTCGCCGTAGGCGCCCGCGAGCAGCCGGAGGCGTCGTCCCCGCTCCTGGATCGGCGTCGGCCGGCCGTCCTCGTTGCCCGGCGCGGTGAGCGGCACGAGCCGGTAGGCGAGGTGCGCGAGGTCCCGCACCCGCGGCCCCGGCGCCGCCTGGTCGAGGTCGATGACCCCGGTGATCGCGTCGCGGTCGAGCACGAGGTTGTGGGGCGCGAAGTCGTTCACCGCGATCACCTCGACGGGCTCGCGGACCGGCTGCTGCCAGACGGCGTCGTCCGGTGCGAAGCCGACCGACGCGTCGTGGAGACGGCGCAGCACCGCGGCCGCCTGCGCGAGGAACGCGTCGCTCCAGACCGGCTCGGGCAGCGGGTAGGCGGGCACCGCGCCCGGCAGGAACGCGAGCACCTCTCGGCCCTGCTCGTCGAACCCGAACGGCTCGGGCACGAGGTCGACGCCGTGCGACCGGAGGTGCCGCAGGTACGCGTGGACCGTCGGCGTCCACGGCCCCGCCACGCGGTGCACCCGGTCGCCGAAGCGGACCGGCGCGTTGCTGTTGCCGCCCTCGAGCGGGACGCCCTCCATCGCCGCTACGCCGGGTCGCGCAGCCACGCCGTCGCGTCGGCGGGCAGCACCCGGCCCGCGCCGATCGGCGCGCTCGACAGCAGCACCTCCCCCGGCGGCAGCTCCGCAGGGGCCCCGAACGCGGTGATGCAGCGCCAGCCGCCGTCGCGCTCGAACTCGATCACGCCCTCGCGCCCGTCGACGAAGCGCACGCCCTCGCCGGCGAGCAGCCCGGCGCGGACCGCGAGCGCCTCGCGGTACCGGTTCAGCACGGACGCCGGGTCCGCGTCCTCGACCGCCACCGCGTAGCGGCCGAACCAGGCGGGCTGCGGCAGGTGCGCGCCGCCGGCGCCGAAGCCGAACGACGGGCCGTCCGCGGTCCAGGGCAGCGGCACGCGCGCCCCGTCCCGGCCCTTCTCGACGTGTCCCGTGCGCTCCCAGATCGGGTCCTCGAGCGCCTCCGGCTGCAGGTCGGCGACCTCGGGCAGCGCGAGCTCCTCCCCCTGGTACAGGTAGGCCGAGCCGGGCAGCGCCAGCAGCAGGAGCGAGCCGGCGAGCGCCCGGGCTGCGCCGCGCTCGCGGTCCTCGACCGGCGACGTGCCCTGCGACAGCAGCCAGGCGTTCAGGTCGGTGCCGGCGGGCAGGCCGAAGCGGCTCGCGTGCCGGACGATGTCGTGGTTCGACAGCACCCACGTCGAGGAGGCGCCGGCCGCGCGGGCGCGCTCGAGCGCCACCTCGATCGACCGGCGGAAGGCCGCCGCGTCCCAGGGCTCGAGCACGAGGTCGAACTCGAACGTCTGCCCCAGCTCGTCCGGCCGCGCGTAGAGCGGCAGGCGGGACGGGGCCGCCCACGCCTCGGCGACGGCGGAGCGGGGCGGGTCGTACTCGTCCATGACCTTCCGCCAGCCGCGGAAGATCTCGTGCACCTCGTCCCGGTCGAACAGGACGTCCGTGCCGTCGTCCTTCAGCACGTCGCGGGCGATCCGCGGGTAGCTCGGCAGCGGCTCGGTGAGGTCCTTGGCCAGCGCGTGGGCGACGTCGACGCGGAAGCCGTCGACGCCCCGGTCGGCCCAGAAGCGGAGGATGCCGTGGAACTCCTCCCGCACCTCCGGGTTGCTCCAGTCGAAGTCGGGCTGCTCCGGCGCGAAGAGGTGCAGGTACCACTGCCCGCCCCGTCCTGAGCCGCTCGAAGGGTCGGGCACCCGGGTCCATGCGGACCCGCCGAAGTGGCTCACCCAGTCGGACGGGGGCAGCTCGCCGTGCTCGCCGAGCCCGTCGCGGAACACGTACCGCGCCCGCTCCGGCGAGCCGGGTGCGGCGGCGAGGGCCGCCTGGAACCACGCGTGCCCGGAGCCGGAGTGGTTCGGCACGATGTCGACGACGATCCGGATCCCCTCCGCGTGCAGGGCGGCGACGAGCTCGTCGAACTGCGCGAGCGTGCCGATGCGGGGGTCGACGTCGCGGTAGTCGTCGACGTCGTAGCCGCCGTCCGCGAGGGCGGAGGGGTAGAAGGGGCTCAGCCAGACGGCGTCGATCCCGAGCCGCGCGAGGTACGGCACGCGGTCGATCAGCCCGGCGAGGTCGCCGATGCCGTCGCCGTTCCCGTCGGCGAAGCTCCGCGGGTACACCTGGTAGACGACGGCGGTGCGCCACCAGTCGGCATCGGTCAGGTCTCGGGTCCGCGTCGACACGAGGCAGCACTGTAGGGCTGGAAGCGCTTCCAGGCATCGGCGCGCCAGGATGACCGCGTGCCCTCCGACCGGGAGCGGGTCGACGCCGACCCCCAGCTGCTGGCAGCCGTGCGCGCCGGGTACGACGGCGACGCGGACGTGCTCGACGTGCTCTGGTGGCTCGAGCACCCGGGCGAGCCGACCCCGGCAGGCCGCGAGGACCCGGCGGTGGACCTCGAGCGGCGTCGGCGCGCGCTCTACCGGCCGGGCGCGCCCGTCGACGGCGCGGACCGGGTCGCTGCGGCGGAGCGGGCGGCGCAGCGCGACGCGGAGTCGGCCCGTCGAGCCGTGGCCGCGGCGCTCGCCGCGCACCGGCCGACGAGCCGCGCCCGGGAGGCCGCGCGGTCCCACCCCCGCCGGCTGCTCGCGGCGGTCGGCGTCGCGGGCCTGCTCGTCGGCTCCGTGGTCGGCGCGCTGGTGGCGCGCCCGCCCGGGCGGCCCGCCGCGCTCGCCGTGCTCGACCGCGCGCAGCGCGCCGACGACCGGCCGCCGTCCTCGGCCCCGCTGCCCGACGGGATCGCGCCCTCGAGCCTGCGCCTGCTCGGCTCGTCCTCCGCGAGCGGCACCGAGGTCTTCGCGGCCCGGGCGCGGGACGGGCGCGTCTGCCTCGTCGCCGTCGTGCTCGCCCTCGAGTTCCACAGCACCTGCACGACGGAGTCCGCCTTCGCGCTGGACGGCCTGCGGCTCGCCTACGACGCGCGGGTCGACCCCGCCGACCTCTCCGGCGCGGTGCGGATCCAGGAGATCACCGCCACCTGGTCCCCCGGCGGCGCAGTGCGGTTCTGACCCGCCGGTAACCGATCGGTCACGACCGATGTAAACGCTTGCAACTTCCAGCCGCCCTCTCCTACAGTCCCCGGACGAGGCACTTCGCGTGCCCTCCCGATGCACCACGTGCAGCACACGACTCGATGAGGAGTTCAATGAAGAAGGCGATGCGCGCCACGGCCGCAACCGTGACGCTTCTGCTCGGAGGGCTCGGTCTCGCGGCCTGCTCGAGCTCGACCACCACGACGCCGGGCGGCACCAGCTCGACCATCGCGAAGAGCGAGTACGGCCCGATCACGGTCGTCCAGGGCAAGGACAACAACGGCGTGCTGCCCAAGTACGCGGCCATGTGGAACGAGAAGCACCCGGACCAGAAGGTCACCTACAAGGAGCAGTCGGACCAGGCCGACCAGCAGCTGCAGGACCTCCTGCAGAACTTCCAGCAGAAGCTGACCGACTACGACGTGGTCTCGACCGACGTCGTGTGGACGCAGCAGCTGGCGTCGCAGGGCTACCTGCAGCCGCTGACCGGGGCCTACAAGCTCGACGAGTCCGGCGTCATCCCCGCCGTGCTGAACACCGCGAAGTACCGCGGCATCCAGTACGCGGCGCCGTCGTCGACGGACTCGCAGATCCTCTACTACCGCAAGGACTGGCTGGGCGACCGGCCCGTGCCGAAGACGTACGAGGAGATGTTCAAGCTCTGCGACATCGCGAAGTCGAAGGGCGCGGGCTGCTACTCCGGCCAGTACGCGAAGTACGAGGGCCTCACCGTGAACTTCTCCGAGGCCGTCAACTCGGCGGGCGGCACCGTCGTGAACGACAAGGGCGAGCCCACGCTCGACACCCCCGAGGCGAAGCAGGGCCTGCAGACCCTGGTCGACGCCTTCAAGGACGGCGACATCCCGAAGGCCGCGATCACCTACCAGGAGGAGCCGGGCCGGCAGGCCTTCGAGGCCGGGAAGCTGATGTTCTACACGAACTGGCCGTACCAGTACTCGCTCACCACGACGGGCGACCAGTCCTTCGCGAAGAAGAACCCCGACGCCCTCGGCATCGCCGGCTTCCCCGGCAAGTCGAGCCTCGGCGGCCACAACTGGGCCATCAGCCAGTTCTCGAAGCACAAGGGCACCGCGCTCGAGTTCCTGAAGTGGTACCAGTCGGAGGAGATCCAGAAGTTCGGCGTCGAGAACGCCTCGAGCGCGCCGGTGCTCTCGAGCGTCTACGAGGACCAGGACCTCGCGAAGAAGTTCCCCTACCTGCCGACGCTGAAGGACTCGCTCGACAACGCGGTCCCGCGGCCGGGGTCGCCGTACTACCAGGCGGTCTCGACGGCGATCCAGAACAACGCCTACGCGGCGCTGCAGGGGTCGAAGTCGGTGGACCAGGCGCTGACCGACATGTCGACGGCCATCAAGCAGGCCAGCGGCAGCTGATCCCAGCCCACCATCGAGGGGGTCCGGCTCGCGGGCCGGGCCCCCTCGTTCTGCTCGGTCGACATTCAAGGGAGCATGGATGACTACAGCAACACCTCCGGCACCGCCCCGTCCGAAGGACGTGACGGAGGCCGGGCGGGCCAGCCTCGAGGCCAACCGCCGCCGCATCACCCGCACCAGCTACGCGCTGCTCGCCCCGACGATCGTGGTCATGGCCGTGATCGTCGGCTACCCGATCGTCCTCTCGGTGATCAACTCGTTCCAGGCGGACGCCCGCCTGGACCCCGCGACCGGCTTCTTCGTCACGGGCGGGTTCACCGGTCTCACCAACTACGCGCACTGGCTCCTGCAGCAGTGCTCGACCCCCGCCGGCACCGCCGCGTGCGCGCAGGGCAACCTGGGCGCCAGCTTCTGGACGGCGACGTTCAACACCTTCTTCTTCACGGTGATCACCGTCGCGCTCGAGACCGTCATCGGCCTCTGGATGGCGATCATCATGAACCGCAACTTCCGGTTCCGCGGCCTGCTCCGCGCCGCGGTCCTCGTGCCGTGGGCGATCCCGACGGCCGTCACCGCGAAGCTGTTCCTGTTCATCTTCGCGACCGCCGGCATCATCAACGCGCTGCTCGGCATCGAGGTCATCTGGGGCGCCGACCTGTGGGCCTCCCGGTTCGCGATCATCATCGCCGACACGTGGAAGACCACGCCGTTCATGGCGCTGCTGATCCTCGCGGGCCTGCAGCTGATCCCGGAGGACACCTACGAGGCCGCCCGCATGGACGGCGCGACGACGGTGCAGCAGTTCTTCCGGATCACGCTGCCGCTGCTGCGCCCCGCGCTCGTGGTCGCGGTGCTGTTCCGCACGCTCGACGCGCTCCGCATGTACGACCTGCCCGCGATCCTCACGGGCGGCGGCGGCGGCCGAGGCGACGCGACGACGACGCTGTCGATCCTCGTCGTCCGCGAGATCCAGAACACCGCGGTCAACTCCGCCGCGGCGCTCTCCACGATCACCTTCCTGATCGTGTTCGGCGTCGCGTTCCTCTTCATCCGCGTGCTCGGCGCCAACCTCACCGGCGGCGAGAAGAAGTCCAAGAAGGTCGCAGGCGTCCGATGACCACCGTCGCAGGTCCCACCACCGCCGCCGCGGAACGGCCCGTCTTCGACGACCGCGCCGCCTCTCGCGTCCGCGCCCGCCGGCGGCGCGCGGCGGGCAGCTCGGTCCGCACCGGCATCCAGGCGGCCCTGATCGTCATCTGGTGCCTCCTGCCCGCGTACTGGATGCTCATCACCGGCTTCCGGCGCTCGGACACCGTCTACGAGACCACGCTGCTGCCCACGACGCCGACGTTCGACAACTTCATCCAGGCGTTCAACCCGGCCCGCAACCAGCTCGGCCGCGCGCTGCTGAACAGCTTCGGCATCGGCGTGCTCGTCACCGTGATCGCGCTGGTCGTCGGCGTCTCGGCGGCCTACGCGATCGCGCGGCTCAACTTCCCCGGCAAGGGCCTCATCATGGGCGCCGTCCTCGGCGCCTCGATGTTCCCCGGCGTCGCGCTGCTGACCCCGCTGTTCAGCCTGTTCACGCAGCTGAACTGGCAGGGCAGCTACCAGTCGCTGATCATCCCCTACATCGCAGGGGCCCTGCCGCTGACGGTGTGGACGCTGAACTCGTTCTTCCGCGAGATGCCGTGGGAGCTCGAGGAGGCGGCCCGCATCGACGGCTGCACCGCGGCGCAGGCCTTCCGGATCGTGATCCTCCCGCTGGCGGCGCCCGCGGTGTTCACGACCGCGATCCTCGCCTTCATCGGCAGCTGGAACGAGTACCTGCTGGCGAGCGTGCTCTCGAACACGCAGACGCAGACCGTCACGGTCGCGATCGGCAACTTCGTCGGCAGCCAGCCGCGCGAGATCCCCTACGCCACGACGATGGCGGCCGGCTCGGTCGTCACCATCCCGCTCATCATCCTGGTGCTGATCTTCCAGCGCCGCATCGTCGCGGGCCTCACCGCGGGCGGTGTGAAGGGCTGATGGACGGCAGGAGGCGGCGGTCGATCAAGGAGGGCTTCGACCTCGGCGTCGGGTTCTTCGGGTTCTTCACCGCCGCCTTCTGCGTGATCACGCTCGTGTACGAGATCCTGCGGCAGGATGCGCTCGGGTGGGCGCTCGGGACCCTGGTGCTCGGCCTCGTCACGGCGGCGATCTGGTGGTCGCGTCAGGCGGTGCTGCGCCGGATGGACCGCGCCGTCTCGGAGATCGAGCAGGACCGCTAGCGAGGAGGCGTCAGGAGGTGCCGATGACCAGCATCCACGACGTCGCGCGCCGCACCGGCGTCTCGATCGCGACGGTGTCCCGGGCGCTGCGGGGGCTGCCGAACGTCTCCCCCCGCACCCGCGAGCTCGTGCAGGCGGCCGCCGCCGAGCTCGGGTACGTCCCCTCCCCCTCCGCGTCGGGGCTGTCGGGCGGACGCCACCGCGCGGTCGCCCTGGTGATCCCCTCGACGGGCCGCTGGTTCTACAACCGGGTCGTCGAGGGCGCCGACAGCGTGCTGCGCGGCGAGGGGTTCGACACGTTCCTCGTCATCCTCGCCGCGACGATGCGGAACCGGCAGGACCTGTTCCGCAACGCGCTGCTGCGGAAGCGCTCCGACGCGGTGATCGCGCTCGGCATCGACTTCACCGTGGCCGAGAAGGAGGAGCTGCGAGATCTCGAGATGCCGGCCGCGGTCGTCGGCTCGGCGGTCCCCGGCGTGCACAGCGTCGGCGTGGACGACGCGGCGGCGGCGACGGCGGCCGTCGAGCACCTGCTCGGGCTCGGCCACCGCCGCATCGGCCACATCGGGGGCGAGACCGCCTACGGCATGGACCGCAGCGTCGGCGAGGACCGGTCGACGGCCTGGCGGGAGGCGCTCGAGCGGCACGGGATCGCCCCGCACCCGTCGTGGCACGGCCTCGGGCAGTTCCTCATGCCGCCGGCGAAGGCCGCGACGACGCGGATGCTGCACGGGGAGGAGCCGCCGACGGCGATCTTCGCCGGGTCGGACGAGATGGCCTTCGGCGTGCTGGTCGCCGCCGCCGAGCTCGGCCTCCGGGTGCCCGAGGACCTCTCCGTGATCGGCATCGACGACCACGACTGGAGCGAGTCCTACGGGCTCACGACGATCCGGCAGGACCCGTACGAGCAGGGCAGGACCGCCGCGCGCACCGTGCTCGACGCGCTCGCCGGGGTGGAGTCGCCGATCCTCACGCGCCGATCGGGCTTCGAGCTCGTGCTGCGGCGCAGCACCGGGCCGCTCCCCCGCGGCTGAGGCAGGTCGGCCTCCGTCAGCGCGGGGCGCGCTCGCGCTCGACGCGCTGCAGCCACTCCGTGACCGGTCGGCGGAAGGCCAGCACGTCCGCGACGGCGAGCACGACGGCGACGAGCAGCCCCTGCAGGTTGAGCGGCACCACCGCGAGCACCGTCAGCAGCAGCAGCCAGACGCGCGCGCGACGGTGCCCCGCGCGCAGCCGCAGACCGGTCCAGACCAGCAGCGCGACGTAGACGACCGCGATCGCCAGGGCGACCAGCGCCACGACCAGCAGGGTCTGCTCGAGCGACGCCGCGGAGACGCGGCGCGCGGCCGCCGCCTGCTGCTCCCGGTCGACCGTCGGGTTCACCTGGAACAGGATCAGCACGGCGAACGCGAGGACGCAGACGCCCGCCGTGACGACGAGGCCGAACGCCGCGTCGACGAGCCGCGGACGATCGGCGACGGCGCCGGGCTCGCTCGACATGGTGCTCCTTCCGGGGCGGGAACCGCGACTGTAGCGCGGGAGACGACGAAGGGCGCCGCCCCCGGTCGGGAGCGACGCCCTTCGCGTCGTGAAGACGGTCCTACTTGAGGGTCACCGTGGCGCCGGCGGCCTCGAGCTGGGCCTTGGCCTTGTCGGCGGTCTCCTTGTTCGCGCCCTCGAGCACGGGCTTCGGGGCGCCGTCGACCAGCGCCTTCGCCTCGCCGAGGCCGAGGGAGGTCAGCGCGCGGACCTCCTTGATGACCTGGATCTTCTTGTCGCCGGCGGCCTCGAGGATGACGTCGAACGAGTCCTTCTCCTCGACCTCCTCGGCGGGGGCGGCGGCGCCGCCACCGGCAGCCGCGACCGCGACGGGCGCGGCGGCGGTGACCTCGAAGACCTCTTCGAACTTCTTGACGAACTCGGAGAGCTCGATGAGCGAGAGCTCCTTGAAGCCCTCGATGAGCTCGTCGGTGCTGAGCTTGGCCATGGTGGCCTCCTTCTGAACTAGGGGTTGTTGGGGTTCCTGGACGGCCGTCAGGCCGCCTGCTCCTGCTTGTCGCGCAGCGCGTCGACCGTCCGGACGGCCTTCGACAGCGGCGCGTTGACCACGTACGCGGCCCTCGTGAGCGTCGCCTTCATGGCGCCGGCGGCCTTGGCCAGCAGCACCTCACGGCTCTCGAGGTCGGCGAGGCGGTTCACCTCGTCGGCGGAGAGCGGCGCTCCGTCGAAGTAGCCGCTCTTCACGACGAGGAGGGGGTTCGCCTTGCTGAAGTCACGCAGCGCCTTCGCGACGGCGACGGTGTCGCCGTGCACGAACGCGATCGCGGACGGACCGGCGAGCTCGTCGTCGAACGACGAGATGCCGGCGTTGTTCGCCGCGATCTTGGTCAGCGTGTTCTTCACCACGGAGAACGTCGCGTGCTCACGGATCTGCGTGCGCAGCTGCTTCAGCTGCGCCACCGTGAGACCGCGGTACTCGGTCAGCAGAGCGGCGTTCGAGCTGCGGAAACCCTCCGTCAGCTCGGCGACCGTCGCGTCCTTCGTCACCATGCGTCTCCTCCCGTCTTCTCAGACCGAATGACCCGACGCGGGACAAAGCAAAAGCCCCGGGCGCAGGAGGCCGCGGGGCTCCGTCGCGCTCGGCGCGACGGTCTTCCAGGTTCCCTGCGCAGGTCGCCGGGCTGGGCCCGGGCCTTCGGTCCCTGCTGGGCAGGGACGACCGGCGGTCTTCGGTTCGGGATCAGTGTACCCGACGTCGGGACGACTCGGCGCACCCGCCCGGACGCGCGGAAGCGGGGACCCGGCACGAGCCGGATCCCCGCTTCCGGGGCGGACGAGGGTCAGCGGGCGGTGCGGCCCGTGCCGTCGTCGTCGGTGGTGATCTCCTCGTGGCGGACGTCCTCGGTGACCTGCTGCTGGTCGGTCACCGTCTCCTTGTCGAGCCGCACGCGCTCGACCGGCACGGTCTCCTTCTGGACGACCGGGCGCTCCTCGGTCAGGACGACCTCGTGCTCCTCGTCGGAGAGGTCCGGGCCGTCGAAGGCGGCGCCGCGGTTCGCGTCCGTGATCGGCTCGCGCTCGATGCGGACCTCCTCGTGCTGCACCGGCACGTTCACGGTCTGCTGGTCGGTCACGACGTACTTGCGCAGGCGCGCACGGCCCGTCTCGACCTTCTGGGTGCCGACGTTCAGGCGCTCCTCCGATCGCGTCATCGCGTCGTCGGTGGTGGGGCCGGAGGTGTCGTGGCCGACGGTGCCGCGGTCGGTCGTCGAGTCGTAGCCGGCCTCGCGGTCCGCGCCGGAGCCGGCGTTCCCGACGGTGCCCTCGCCGCCGCCCGCCGCGGTGTAGCGGTCGCGGTCCGACGCGATCGGGTCGTCGACGACCGATCCCCCCGTCGTGCCGCGGTCGCGCAGGCCGCCGTCATCGGTGGAGCCGGACGTCCCGTGGCCCATGCCGTAGTAGTCGTAGAGGCGCTCCTGCTCCTGGGGCGACAGCTCCGCGTCGGGGTCGACCCGCGGGGCGTCCTTGACCCGGTCCTTCGAGAACGCGAGGTGGAGGGCGTTCTGGTCCCAGTCGGCGCCTTCGAGCGGGACGAGCGACTCGGACGTGCCGAAGAGGCCGGACTTGACGCTGACCCAGACGGGCCGGTTCGCGTCCTGGTCGATGTACACCTGGCCGACCTTGCCGATGCGGTCGTTGTCGGGGCCGACGGCCTCGGACCCGATGATGGCGTCGATGTCCTGGGTGGCGATCATGGTTCTCCCTTCTCGGCACCGGCTCACGACCGGTGCGATCCAACGCTGCGGGCCCGGCCTGGAACGCCGGTGGCCGTCCCCTGGACGGGGGGTCGGTCCGAGCGGTGAACACGCCCGCGTCCACCTGGGTGCGAGCCGACGCGTGCACGGAACGACGAGGTCGGGCGCCGGACGGGGAGGATGAGCGCATGGCCTGGCCCGTCACCGCGTCCCGCACCGTCTACGAGAACCGGTGGATCCGGGTCGACGAGGAGGACGTCGTGCAGCCGGACGGCGCTCCCGGCATCTACGGCGTCGTGACGCTGAAGAACGACGCGGTGTTCGTCGTGGCGGTCGACGACGAGGACCGGGTGCTCCTCGTCGAGGTCGACCGGCACACCGTGGGCCCCTCGCTCGAGGTGCCGGCCGGCGGGTCTGACGGCGAGGAGCCGCTCGTCGCCGCGCAGCGGGAGCTGCGCGAGGAGACGGGGTTCGCCGCCGGCGCCTGGACGCGCCTCGGCGGCATGACCGCGCTGAACGGGGTCTGCCGGGCACCGGAGCACGTGTTCCTCGCCCGCGACCTGCAGCCCGTCGCGTCCGCCGAGGCGGCGCAGCGCGAGGAGGGGATCCGGGCGCTGGTGCGGGTGCCGCTCGCCGAGGTCCCGGACCTCGTCGCGGCGGGGCGGCTCACCGACTCGGAGACGCTCGCGGCGCTGCTCATGGCGCTCACCGCCCTGCGCCGGTTCGCCTGACCCCGAGCCCCGGCCCTGGGCCGGTCGGCGGGAGCGGCGTCGGTAGGCTGCGGTCGCCTCGACGGAAGGAGAGGTCGTGCCCGTCCGCTCCGCAACGCCGCGCCGGTGGGGCCCGGCGACGACGGTGCTCATCGGGTACGCGGCCGCCGTCGGCTCCGGTTTCGCCCTCCTCTCGCTGCCCGTCGCGAAGGCCGGCCCGGGTGCGGCGGCACCGCTCGACGCGCTCTTCACGTCGATCTCGGCCGTCAGCGTCACCGGGCTCGTCACCGTCGGCACCGCGGAGCACTGGACCGTCTTCGGGCAGGCGGTGATCCTGCTGCTGGTGCAGGTCGGCGGCCTCGGGATCATGACCCTCGCCTCGCTGATCGGCCTCGCCGTCGCACGGAAGCTGTCGCTCGGCTCGAAGCTGACGACCTCGGCGGAGACGCAGGGCGTCGGCATCGCCGACGTCCGCCGGTTCATCACCGGCGCGATCGCGGTCTCGCTCGCCGTCGAGGCGATCGGGGCGCTGCTGCTCACGGCGTGGTTCGCCACGGCCGGCGGCTTCCCGCCCGCGCGGTCGCTCTGGTACGGCGTCTTCCACGCCGTGTCCGCGTTCAACAACGCCGGGTTCACGATCCTCCCGCGGGGCCTGATCCCGTTCGTGGGCGACCCCGTCGTGTGCCTCGTCCTCTCGGCGCTCGTGCTGATCGGGAGCCTCGGCTTCCCCGTGCTCGACGAGCTGCGCCGCTTCCCGCGGACGCCGCTGCGCTGGAGCATGAACACCCGCCTCGTCCTCTGGGGCACCGCGGTGCTGACCGTCACCGGCACGGTGTTCATCACCGCGGTGGAGTGGGCGCGCGCCGCCACCTTCGGCCCGCTCGACTGGCCGGTGAAGCTGCTGGCCGGGTTCTTCCAGGCGGCCCAGACCCGCAGCGGCGGCTTCGCGACCGTGGACGTGGGGCGGCTCGACGGCGCGACGCTGATCGTGATGGACGTGCTCATGTTCATCGGCGGCGGCCCGGCCGGCACCGCGGGCGGCATCAAGCTCACGACGTTCGGCGTCCTCTTCTTCATCCTCGTCGCCGAGATGCGCGGACGCACCGCCGTCAACGTGTTCGGCAAGCGGCTCTCCCGGGCGGTCCACCGCCAGGCGATCACGGTCTCCCTCGTCGCGGTCGGGGCGATCGTCGCGTCGACGATCGCGCTGGCCCTGCTCTCCGACGAGCCGGTCGACCGGCTCGCGTTCGAGGCGGTGTCCGCCTTCGCCACCGCGGGCCTGTCGACCGGGCTGACCGGGGACCTGCCGCCCGCCGCGCAGGGGCTGCTCCTGCTGCTGATGTTCGCGGGCCGGCTCGGGCCGATCCTGCTCGCCTCCGCGCTCGCGGTGCGGGTGCGACCCCTCACGTACGAGTTCCCGAAGGAGAGGCCGATCATTGGCTAGGGACGACGGCACAGCGACGAACGGAGGCCGACCGTGGTGAGGCTGCGCGGGCTCGGCACGGGCGAGCGCCTGCGGGCGGAGGCGGACTCCGTCGCCGTCATCGGGCTCGGCCGCTTCGGCTCCGCCCTGGCGCTCGAGCTGATGGCCTCCGGCACGGAGGTGCTCGGGGTCGACACGAGCGAGGAGCTCGTGCAGCGCATGAACGGCCGGCTCACCCACGTCGTCCGCGCCGACAGCACGCAGGAGGAGACCCTCCGCGAGCTGTCGATCCCGGACTTCGAGCGCGTCGTGGTGGCGATCGGCACGGATCTCGAGGCGAGCATCCTGACCGCCTCCCTCCTGCTCGAGTTCGGCGTGCCGCAGATCTGGGCGAAGGCCGTCAGCGACCCGCACGGCGCGATCCTGCACCGGCTCGGCGTCCACAACGTCGTCTACCCGGAGAAGGACATGGGGCGGCGCATCGCGCACCGCGTGCGCGGGAACCTGCAGGACTTCGTCGAGCTCGGCGACGACTTCGCCGCGGTGCGCACGCGGCCGCCCGCCGACCTGGTGGGCCGGACGGTCGCGGAGGCGCGCACCCGGGACACGCGGGGCGTGACCATCACCGCGATCAAGCGGCCCGACGGCGGCTGGGACCACTGCACGACCGACTCCGTGATCGGCGCCGACGACCTGCTCCTCGTCACGGGACCGACCAGGAAGGCGGAGCGGTTCGCGTCAGGACGGTGACGCGGGCGGACCGCGGGCGCTGGTGGCGCTTCGCCCTCCTCGCCGCGATCACCGCCCTCGTCCTCGTGCCCGTCGCCTCCCCCGTCGTGATCGCGGCGCAGCGGAGCGCGCCGTTCGGCGGCCTGCTCCCGGCCCTCGCCGGGGTGTTCGCGAACCCCGAGGCCGCGACCTGGTTCGGCAACAGCCTCGCGGTGGCGGGTGCGACGGTGCTCGCCGCGGTCGCGCTGGGCACGCCCGCCGGCTACGTCCTCTCCCGCGTCGCCGGCAGGAGGGTGGACGCCTTCGCGCTCGTGGTGTTCGCGATGCAGGCGCTGCCGACCGTGCTGCTGATCGTGCCGCTCTTCGTGCTGTTCGCGCCGCTCGGCCTGGTCGACGACCTCGGCGGCCTCGTGCTGCTCTACGTCGGCCTGACGATCGCGGTCGCGACCTGGACGATGACGACCGCGGTGGACGCCGTGCCCGTGTCGCTCGAGGAGGCGGCCTGGCTCGACGGGTGCTCGCTGTTCGGCGGGTTCGTGCGGGTGGTGCTGCCGAACGTCGCGCCCGGCGTGCTGGCGACGGCGATCGTCACGTTCCTCTTCGTCTGGAACGAGTACCTCGTCGCGCTCGTGTTCCTCCCGAGCGAGGGGAACTGGACCGTCGGCATCGGCGTCGTCAGCGGGCGGGTCGGCGCGTTCGCCGTCGCCGCGATGATCCCGCCGCTCGTCGTGTTCGCGGTGCTGCACCGCTTCTTCCGGTTCGGCGGCGTCGCCGGGGCCCTCGCCGACCGCTAGGTGCGGAGCACCTCGGCGCAGACGCTGACCTGCGGGCGCCCGTCGACCTCGAAGTCCTCGACGAGGCGCAGACCGGCCGCGCCCGCGTCCTCGATGCGCGACTCGGCGACGCCGCTCACCACGGCGCCGCCGGCGACGAGCGCGTGCACGAAGGAGACGCGCAGCCGGTCGCCCTCGCGGGTGCCGACGAACCGGCCCTCCGCGACGGTGTCGCCGACGTAGTCGCCCCAGACCACGCCCGCGGCCTCGTGGTACCGGAAGCGCGTCGGCGCCTCCGGGTCCACGCGGCTCGCGGTGGAGGAGACCATGTCGAAGACCCGCCCGTCGAGCGAGACGTCCACGCGGCCCTCCCCGCTCAGCTCGGGATGTAGTTGAAGTGGTCCGGGTCCGGACCGGTGCGCTCGTCGCGGTTCAGCGTCGTGATGTCGGTCATGTCCTCGTCGCTCAGCTCGAAGTCGAAGAGCTCGAAGTTCGCCTGCACGCGCTCGCGCGTGACCGACTTCGGGAAGACGATGTCGCCGCGCTGGATGTGCCAGCGCAGCACGACCTGCGCGGTGGAGCGCTCCACCCGCCGGGCGATCCGTTCGATCGTCGGGTCGTCCAGGACCTTGCCCTGCGCGATGGGCGACCACGCCTCGGTCGCGATCTGGTGCTCGCGGTCGTACGCGCGCATGTCGTCCTGCGTCAGGTACGGGTGGATCTCGATCTGGTTCACCGCGGGCACGACCGTCGTCTCGGCGAGGAGGCGGTTCAGGTGGTGCTGCTTGAAGTTCGAGACGCCGATGGCGCGGACCTTGCCGCCCGCGTACATCTGCTCCATCGCCTTCCAGGTCTCGACGAAGTCGCCGACGCCGGGCAGCGGCCAGTGCATCAGGAAGAGGTCGACGTAGCCGAGGTCGAGGGTGCCGAGCGTGACGTCGAACGCGGCGAGCGCGTCCTCCGGGTCGTGGAAGCCGTTGTTGAGCTTGCTCGTGACGAAGATCTCGGAGCGGTCGATGCCGGACTCGCGCACCGCCTGCCCGACGCCCTCCTCGTTGCCGTACATCTCCGCGGTGTCGATGTGGCGGTAGCCGATCTCGAGCGCGGTCAGCGTCGCGGCCTTCGTCTCCTCCGGCGGGATCTGGAAGACGCCGAACCCCAGCTGGGGGATCTCGACGCCGTTGTTCAGCGTGATGTTCGGGACGTTCGCAGCCATGCTCCGAGGTTAGGACGAGGCCGCTGAGCGCTCTCCGGACGGCGGCTGGGCGACCCGGGTCAGGTCGACCGTGACGGCCTCGTGGTCGGAGAGGTGGTCGCCGGACACGAGCACCCGGTCGATCCGGTACTCGGTCGGCACGAGGAAGTAGTCGTCGTTCTCGTGCGACGAGGGGTGCGACTGGTACCGGGCGACGCTCGAGGTGAGCACGGCGTCGTGCCACAGGCCGGCGTGCCGCTCGAGGTGGTCGACGTTGAAGTCGCCGCCGAGGATGCGCCGCTCCTCCTTCTCCCCCAGGATCTCGAGCACCTCGCCCAGGTGGTGGAGCGCGAAGTCGTCGCGCACCGACAGGTGCACGTTCGCGAGGGGCCAGACGCCGTCGTCGGCCCGCACGTCCGCGAGCTGCACGATGCGCTGGTGCGGGTCGCCGTCCTCGTGCCGCAGCGCCAGCGTCTGGGTCGCGTCGACGCGCGCCTTCGACAGCAGCGCGAGGCCCTCGCGGTAGACCGGGTGCGTGCGGCCGCGCTGCAGCCGCGTGATCGCCTCGTGCCGGACGGGCATGCGCAGCTCGCGGTTCAGCAGCTCGACGGGCGAGAACGGGGACACGTCCGGGAGGAAGACGACCTCCTGGAACAGGATCACGTCCGGCGCGAGCTCCTGCAGGTACTCGAGGATCTGCGGCGAGCGCGCGTCCCAGTCGAAGAACCCGCGGAGGTTCAGTGTCGTGATGCGCATCCGACGATCCTCGCGGACGCCGCCTCAGTGCTCGGGCGGGCGGACCAGCTCGTCCCAGCCCTGCTGCGGGGAGTCCGCGTGCTCGCGGTACACGTACTGCGACGGCAGCTTCCGCTCGGAGCTCGTCCAGTCGATCGCCGGGCGGCGGCGCTCCTCCGGCACGTAGCCGAGGCGGTACACGGCCATCAGCTCGAGCTCGTCGGGCACGCGGAGCAGCTCGACGATGCGGTCCCACTGCCCGGGCACCTCCATCGGGAAGGAGACGAACTGGATGCCCATGCCGAGCTCGACGGTCGTCAGCCAGACGTTCTCCATCGCGGCGCCCATGCTGAAGAGGGAGTAGAAGGAGGAGAGCTCGCCCGGGCGGTACTCGCCGCGGTCGAGCATCACGCCGAGCAGCAGGGGCGAGCCGGCGACGAGCCGCCGGTTCTCGGCGCCGAGCGTCTGCGGCACGTGGAGCGAGTTGATCAGCTTCTGGCCCCGCGGGGTGAACGCCTGCGAGGTGAACGGCCGCAGCGGCGCGGGCAGCCGGTCGAACAGCATGCCGTCGCGGCGCCGCGCCATCTCCGCCTTCGAGAAGCGGAAGTACGGCTTGTACCGCTCGAAGAACGTGCCGTTGCTCATCGCGGTGGTCATGCTCGCGCCCGAGATCTCGGCGACGGACTCGATCGTCTCGCGCGACTCGACGATCACGAACCGCCACGGCTGGCTGTTCAGCTGGCTCGGCGCCCGGCCGGCGACCTCCATGAGGATCCGCTGGTGCTCCTGCGAGACGGGGTCGGGCAGGAACGCCCCGTTGGTCGTGCGGCGGCGGCGAATCGCGTCGAGCAGCTCCATCAGCGGTGCAGTTCCTTCCCGGGCGCGAGGAGCGCGCCCGCGTACCAGGGGGCGGCCGCGAGGCCGGTGGCCGCGTGGGCGCCGTGGCCGACGCGCGGCAGCAGGGCGAGCGGCACGAGCGCGGGCGCCAGCAGCCAGCCGCGCGGCGAGCGCTGCGCGAACGCGCCGAGGATCGCGGCGACGGTGAGCGTCGACGTCACGACGTACAGCGCGTGGTGCGTCCACCGGTGCCGGCTCGTGTCCACCAGCCGGGTCTGCACGGCGGTGCCGAGCGCGACGTTCGCCAGGTAGGCGCCGCCGGCCGCCGCGACGAGGGCTCTGGGCGACGGCACGCCCTGATCCTGCCCCTTCCCGCTGAACCCGCTGCGGGATTCCGCGGATCCGGAGATCCCCCGCGGATCCGGATCCTTCGCGCGACACGCCGCCCTGCGCCCTCCTGCGACGGCGTGTCGCTCGAGAACTCCGGATCCGCGAGACCCGTGTAATGCGGGCGCAACACGTCCTGGGGTGGGATGGCCCGATGGACCTGCCGACGCTGACCGAGGTGCGGCTGCCCGCCTCGCGGGCGGACCTGGCGCTGTCCGCGACCGTGGTCCCGCTCGGTGGCGGCACCTGGCTCTACTCGGAGCCGCAGGACCACCTGACCGGGCTCGTCGACCTGACCGCGCTCGGCTGGACGCCGTGGGAGCGCCGCGAGGACGGCGGGCTGTCGGTCGCCGCCACCTGCACGATCGCGGACCTCACCCGCATCCCCCCGACCGCGGGCTGGCGCGCCCTGCCCCTGTTCCGGCAGAGCGCCGAGTCGCTGCTGCAGTCGTTCAAGATCTGGAGCTCGGCGACCGTGGGCGGCAACATCGCGACCGCCCTCGCCGCGGGCGCCCTCATCGGCCTCGGCGGCGCGCTCGACGCCGAGCTCGTGGTCTGGACGGTCGACGGCGGCGAGCGCCGGCAGCGGGTCGCCGACGCGGTCCTCGCGCAGCGCACGACCACGCTCGTGCCGGGCGAGGTGATCCGCTCGATCGAGTTCGCGCCCGGGCCGCTCGCCGCCAGGACGGCGTTCCGCCGCATCGCGCTCTCCCCGCTCGGGCGCGCGGGCACGGTCCTCACCGCCCGGCGCGACGAGGACGGCGCCTTCGTCCTGTGCGTCACCGGGGGCACGACGCGCCCCGAGGTGGTCCGCTTCCCGGACCTCCCCGCCGCCGACGAGCTCGCGGCCGCGATCGGCGTGATCCCCACCTGGTTCACCGACGCGCACGGCGCCGCCGACTGGCGGGAGGCGGTCTCCCGCCTGCTCGGCGAGGAGATCCGGCAGGAGCTCGCATGAGGTTCGAGGTCGACGGCGAGCCGGTCGAGGCCGACCCCTTCCCCGGGCAGTGCCTCCGGACCCTGCTGCGCGCGACGGGGCGCACGGCCGTGAAGAAGGGCTGCGACGCCGGCGACTGCGGCGCGTGCGGCGTCCTGCTCGACGGCGAGCCGGTGCACTCCTGCGTCGTCCCCGCGCACCGCGCTGCGGGGCGCGCGGTGACGACCGCGGCGGGTCTCGGCTCCCCGGAGCACCTCGCGCCGGTCCAGCAGCGGTTCGTCGACGCGGCCGGCTTCCAGTGCGGCTTCTGCACGGCGGGCATGGTCGTCACCGCGAGCACGGAGGAGGTCCGCCACGCGGACGAGGCCGACCTGCCGCGGCTGTTCAAGGGCAACCTCTGCCGCTGCACGGGCTACCGGAGCATCCGCGACGCGCTCGCGGGCCGCGGGACGACGGAGGAGCGCGGCGCGGCCGGCGGCGTCGGCCGCGCGGTCCGCGCGCCCGCGGCCGAGCGGATCGTGACCGGGCGCGAGCCGTACACGCTCGACCTCGCCACGACGGGGCTCGCGCACCTCGCGGTGCTGAAGAGCCCGCACCCCTCCGCGCGGATCCGCCGGATCGACACCGCAGCGGCGCTCGCGATGGACGGCGTGCTCGCGATCCTCACCCACGAGGACGCCCCCGCCGTGCTCTTCTCGACCGGGCGGCACCAGAACCGGCTCGAGGACCCGGACGACACGCTCGTGCTCGACCCGGTCATCCGGTTCGCGGGCCAGCGGGTCGCCGCGGTGGTCGCGGAGACGGTCGGGATCGCGGAGGCGGCGTGCCGCGCGATCGCCATCGACTACGAGCTCCTCCCCGCGGTGTTCGACCCGGAGGAGGCCCGCTCGCCCGGCGCCCCGCTCGTGCACGGCGACAAGGACGCGCTCGCGAGCCGGATCAGCGAGCCGCAGCGCAACGTCGTCGCGCAGAAGCACGGCGAGACCGGCGACGTCGAGGCCGCGCTCGAGGCCGCGGACGTCGTCGTGTCCGGCACCTGGCGCACGGCGCGGGTCGCGCACGCGGCCCTCGAGACGCACGCGACCCGGGGCTGGCTCGACGCCGACGGCCGGCTCGTGCTGCGCACCTCCACCCAGGTCCCGTACCTCGTGCAGGCGGAGGTCTGCCGCCTGTTCGGGCTCGAGCCGGACCGCGTCCGCGTGGTCGCCGCCCGGGTCGGCGGCGGCTTCGGCGGCAAGCAGGAGCTGCTCACCGAGGACCTGGTCACCCTCGCCGTGCTGCGCACGGGCCGCCCCGTGCAGTACGAGTTCACCCGCGAGGACGAGTTCACGATCGCGCCGCTGCGGCACCCGAAGCGCGTCGCCGTGACGCTCGGCGCGACCGTCGACGGCGTGCTCACGGCGATGGACGTCGACGTGCTCGCCGACACGGGCTCGTACGGCAACCACGGACCGGGCGTCCTCTTCCACGGCAGCCACGAGTCGATCGCCGTGTACCGCGCCCCGAACCGACGGGTGCACGCGGAGTCGGTGTACACGAACAACCCGCCGTCGGGCGCCTTCCGCGGCTACGGCCTCGGCCAGGTGATGTTCGGCCTCGAGTCGGCGATGGACGAGCTGGCCCGCCGGCTCGGGATCAGCCCCTTCGAGCTGCGGCGCCGGAACGCGATCGCGCCGGGCGACCCGATCGTCGTCACCGACCCGGACGAGGAGACGGATCTGCAGTACGGCGGCTACGGGCTGCCGGAGGCGCTCGAGCTGACCGAGGCGGCGCTGGCCGAGCCCGGCGAGCCCGAGCCGGACGGCCCCGACTGGCGCCTCGGCTCCGGCATGGCGCTCGGGATGATCGCGACGATGCCGCCGCGCGGCCACTTCAGCGAGGTCCGGCTCGCGCTCGAGCCGGACGGCGGCCTCGCGCTCGACGTCGGCACCGCCGAGTTCGGCAACGGCACCACGACCGTGCACGCGCAGATCGTCGCGGAGCTGCTCGCGGTCGCGCCCGAGCGGGTGCGGATCCGGCAGTCGGACACGGACGGCGCGCGGTACGACACGGGCGCCTTCGGCTCGGCCGGCACGGTCGTCGCCGGGAAGGCCGTCCACCTCGCCGCGCTCGCGCTGCGCGACCGCGTGCTCGCCGCCGCGGGGCCCGGCGCCGAGCTCGGCCCGGACGGCGTCCGCACCGCCGCCGGCCTCCGCCCGCTCGGCGACTTCGCGCCGCTCGGGACGACCGGCACGGCCGACGGCACGCCGCGCGGCCTCGCCTTCAACGTCCACGGGTTCCGCGTCGCGGTGCACACCGGCACCGGGGAGGTGCGGATCCTCAAGTCCGTGCAGGGCGTCGACGCCGGCACGGTGCTGAACCCGGAGCAGCTCCGGGGCCAGGTCGAGGGCGGCACGGCGCAGGCGATCGGGTCGGCGCTCCACGAGGAGGTGGTGGTCGTCGACGGCCACGTCCTCACCCGGACCCTCCGGAACTACCACATCCCTCAGATGGCGGACGTCCCGGACACGGAGGTGCGCTTCGCGTCCACCTACGACGACCTCGGGCCCTTCGGCGCGAAGTCGATGAGCGAGGCGCCGTACAACCCGGTCGCCCCGGCGCTCGCGAACGCGATCCGGGACGCGATCGGCGTGCGCCCGCACGAGCTGCCGATGACCCGCGACCGGGTCTGGCGCCTGCTGCACGGCTGACGGGCCGCCCGGCGAGCGTCCTGTCGACGCGCACGACGAACGGCGCGGACAATGGACCGGCCATGACCGACGCCCTCGTGCCCCGCCGCTTCGCCGCCCTCCGCGACCCGCAGTGCGCGATCTACCTCGTCGGCGCGGCGCTGATGATGATGGCCGACAACATCGAGCACGTCATCACGTACTGGGTGCTCTGGCAGCGGTTCCACTCCCCCGCGCTCGCGGGCTTCGAGGTGATCAGCCACTGGCTGCCGTTCCTGCTGCTGTCCGTGCCGTTCGGGCAGCTCGCGGACCGGTACGACTGCCGCCGCATCATCCAGATCGGCGCCGTGCTGTTCGCGCTCGTGTCGATCGCGTGGGGCGTGCTGTTCGCGACCGGCACGCTCACCGTCTGGGCCGCCTGCGTGCTGCTCGTGCTGCACGGCACCGCCGGGGCGCTGTGGGGCCCGGCCGAGCAGCTGATGCTCCACGACTTCGTCGGGCCGGCGGAGCTGCCGAGCGCGGTGCGCCTCAACTCGACGTTCCGCAGCCTCGGCATCCTCTTCGGCCCGGTGGTCGGCGCGGTGCTGCTGGTCGGGCTCGGTGCCGAGGCCGGCATCTTCGTCAACGCGCTGTTCTACATCCCGCTGATCGTGTTCCTCTTCGTGACGAAGGTGACGGGGCACACGCGCGACGCGCACGTGCCGCGGCCGCGGGCGGGGTTCCGGGAGGCGTTCAGCACGCTCCGGCTGATCCGCACCGATCGAACCCTCGTGTCGATGCTCGTGCTCGCGGGGCTCGGCTCGTTCTTCATCGGGGCCTCGCTGCAGACGACGATGCCCGCCTTCGCGGACCGGTTCGGCGCGGGCGACGGCATCGCGTACAGCGCCCTCCTCTTCGCCGTCGGGGCGGGTGGCGTGGTCGGCGGCGTGCTGCTGGAGGCGACCCGGCGGATCCCGTCGACGGTCGGCGCGGCGGTCGTCAGCACCTTCGCCTACGGCGTCGCGATCCTGCTGTTCGCGCTGACCGGCTGGTACTGGATCGCGCTCCTCCTGCTGTTCGTCGCCGGCGCGGCGAACCTCGCGTCGATGTCGATCTCGCAGACCGTCGTGCAGCTGCTCGCGCCGCCCGCGGAGCGCGGGCGCGTGGTCGGGCTCTACGGCGTCTCCGCGAACGGGCTGCGGATGGGCAGCGGCCTCACGGTCGGCCTGGTCGGCCAGGCGATCGGGGTCGGCCCCGCACTCGCCTGGAGCTCCGCGGCGCTGCTCGTGGGCACCGCCGTCGCGGGCGCGGTCGCGGCCAGGGGCCGCACCCGCCGCATCGCCGCGGCGCGCTGATTCCGTTTTGAAGGAGTTCTTGCGCGCTCGGCGCGAGAACTCCTTCAAAACGGACGCAGTCGGTCAGAACGACGCGGTGCCGTCGAGGACCGTGCGGGTCGCGCCCGCGATCCAGACGCGGTCGTCCTCCTGCGTGACGACCACGCGGCCGTCCGCGCCGACGCGCGTGCCCTGGCGGACGGTGTAGCCGCCGGTCGCGCGCCCGCTGCCGAGGAACCACAGGGCGATGCCCGCGTTGAGGCTGCCCGTCACCGGGTCCTCGGGCACGCCGAGACCGGGCACGAACGCGCGCACCTCGTAGTCGGCCCGGCCGCCGGCGCCGTGCGGCCCGACGACGCCGGTCGGGATGCGCATCCGCTCGAGGTCCGGCTGGATCTCGAGCACCGCGTCCGCGTCGCGGAGCAGGACGGCGAGCCAGCCCGGGCCGTTGTCGACCCACTCGGCCGCCACCACGTCCCAGGGGCCGATGCCGAGGCCCTCCGCGACCCGGGCGATCTCCTCGTCGTCGGCCGGGCCGCTGCGCAGGAAGGGCGGCGCAGCGAACGCCCACCCCTCGTCGGTGCGGCGCAGCTCGACGAGCCCGGCGGCGCACTCCTGCACGAGGCGGTCCGCCGTCGAGCCCGTGCGCTCGGCCCAGGCGTGCGCCGAGCCGAGCGTCGGGTGCCCGGCGAAGGGCAGCTCGGACGCCGGGGTGAAGATGCGGACCCGGTAGTCGGCGCCGGGCGCCGTCGGCGGGAGCACGAACGCCGTCTCCGACAGGTTCGTCCAGCGGGCGAACGCCCGCATCGCCGCCTCCGGCACGTCGGCCGCGTCGAGCACGACCGCCAGCGGGTTCCCGGCGAGGGGTGCCGCGCCGAAGACGTCGACCTGACGGAAGGGCAGCGCCCCTGCCGTCACGGGACGAGGGGACGGAACCGCTGCTGCACGGCCTGCGGGCCGTACGGGTACACCTCGGCCTGCGGCGTGCTCACCTCGGTGAGCCGCGCGAGGGCGTCCGCCCCGAGGTCGAGGTCGACCGCCGCGATGTTCTGCTGCAGCTGCTCGACCGTGCGCGCGCCGAGGATCGTGCTCGTGATCGCGGGCTGCGCGTCGAGCCAGGCCAGCGCGACCGCGGCGGAGGTGGTGCCCGCGCCCTCCGCGACCTCGCGGACCGCGTCGAGCACCGCCCAGGTGTGCTCGTCCTCGCTGCGAGGACCCCACGCCTCCATGCCGCGCTCCGGGTTCTCGCCGAGCCGCGTCGCGCCGGTCGGGGCGGTGCCGCGCGTGTACTTGCCGGAGAGCCAGCCGCCGGCGAGCGGCGACCACGGCAGCAGGCCGATGCCCTGGTCCAGCGCGGCGGGCACGATCTCGTGCTCGATGCCGCGGACGAGCAGGCTGTACTGCGGCTGCAGGGTGACGGGCGGGGCCCAGCCGTGCACCTTGGCGATCCAGGCCGCCTTGGTCAGCTGCCAGCCGAGGTAGTTCGAGAAGCCGTAGGACTTGATCTTCCCGGCGCGCACCGCGTCGTCGAGGAAGCGGAGGGTCTCCTCGATCGGGGTGAGCGCGTCCCACGCGTGGATCTGGTACAGGTCGACGCTGTCGACGCCGAGCCGGGCGAGGCTCGAGTCGAGCGCGTCGGTCAGGTGCCGCCGGGAGGCGCCGTAGTCGTTCGGGCCGGGCCCCATCGGGAACCGCCCCTTCGTGGCGATCACGAGCTGCTGCGCCTCGGTGGGGTGCGCGGCGAGCCAGCGGCCGATGATCTGCTCGGAGACGCCCTTCGTGTAGACGTCGGCGGTGTCGAGGAAGTTGCCGCCTGCCGCCACGTAGGCCTCGATGATCGCGCCCGAGGTCTCCTCGTCCGCCTCCGCGCCGAAGGTCATCGTGCCGAGCGCCTGCACGGAGACGACCGTGCCCGTGTTCCCCATGGTCCTGTACCGCATGGGCCGAGTCTCCTCGCCCGTGCTGGACGCTCCCGGAGGGGACCAGGGCATCCGGGCCGCCGGGTCGGAGGTCTCGAGGCTCGCTGCGCTCGCACCTCGACCAGCGGGGCGGCCGGCGGGGGTCAGAGGGCGCGGGCTCCCTCCGAGGGGAGGACCGTGAACGGGACGGGCTCGTGCCAGCCGCGGTCCGCGAACACCTGCACCACGTCGGCGGCGAGCGCGTCGGCCTCGTCGGCGGGCAGGAGCGCGATGGCGCAGCCGCCGAAGCCGCCGCCCGTCATCCGCGCGCCGAGCGCGCCGGCGGCCTGCGCCGCCTCGACCACCGCGTCGAGCTGCGGCACCGAGATCTCGAAGTCGTCGCGCATCGACGCGTGGCTCGCGTCCATCAGCTCGCCGAACCGGACGAGGTCGCCCGCCTTCAGCGCCGCGACGCTCTCGAGCACGCGGGCGTCCTCGGTCACGACGTGCTTGACGCGGCGGTACGTGACGTCGTCGAGCAGGGCCCGGGCGCGCGGGAGGTCGTCGACGGTCAGGTCCCGCAGCGCGGGCACGCCCATCGCCTCGGCGCCGCGCTCGCACGCCTCGCGGCGGTCGCGGTAGCCCCCGGTCGCGTGCTGGTGCTCGACCTTCGTGTCGACCACGAGCAGCACCAGGCCGGCCGCGTCGAAGCCGAGCGGCACCTGCTCGACCGCGAGGCTGCGGCAGTCGAGGAACACCGCGGCGTCCCGCTCGCCGAACACGCTCGCGGACTGGTCCATGATCCCGGTCGGCGCGCCGACCGCGATGTTCTCCGCGCGCTGACCGATGCGGGCGAGCTCGGCGCGGTCGAGCCCGATGCCCCACACGTCGTCCAGCGCGACCGCGACCGCCATCTCGATGGCCGCGGAGGAGGACAGCCCGGCGCCGACCGGCACGTCCGAGTCGACTGCGACGTCGAAGCCGCGCCGCGCCGCGCCGGGGTGCCGCTCGCCGATCGCCCACGCGACCCCGAGCGGGTACGCGGACCAGCCGCCGAAGTCGCGCCGGTCGACCGCGTCGAGGTCGGACTCGACGAGCGCGCCGCCGAAGGTCGAGACGAGGCGGATGCGGCCGTCGTCGCGCGGCGCGAGCGCGATCGTCGTGGCCCGGTCGATCGCGAACGGCAGCACGAACCCGTCGTTGTAGTCGGTGTGCTCCCCGATGAGGTTCACGCGCCCGGGCGCGCGCCAGAACCCGGCCGGCTCGGCCGCGAAGGTCGTGCGGAACAGCCCTCCGGCGCCCTCGGTCCCCGCGGTCACAGCGGGCGCTCCGCGTCCGCCGTCGCGAGCGCCGCGCGGAGCCGCTCCGCGGTCTGCTCGGGTACGAGGTCCCCGATCCAGGCGCCCATCGCGGCCTCGCTGCCGGCGAGGAACTTCAGCTTGTCGGCCGCGCGCCGCGGCGACGTGATCTGCAGGTTCAGGCGCACCCGGTCGCGGTGGGTCGACACCGGGGCCTGGTGCCACGCGGCGATGTACGGGGTCGGGGTGTCGTAGAGGGCGTCGACGGCGCGCAGCAGCCGGAGGTAGACGCCGGCGAGCTCGTCCTTCTCCGCCTCGGTCAGCTCGGTGAAGTCGGCGACGTGGCGGTTCGGCAGGAGGTGCAGCTCGACCGGCCAGCGCGCCGCGAACGGCACGAACGCGGTGAACGAGTCGCTGCGGAGCACGACGCGGTCCCCGGCCTGCTCGAAGGCGAGCAGGTCCGCGAACAGGTCGCCGTCGTACGCGTCGACCTGCCGGAGGAGCGCGGTCGTCCGCGGCGTCACGTAGGGGTAGGCGTAGATCTGGCCGTGCGGGTGGTGCAGCGTGACGCCGATCGCCTCGCCGCGGTTCTCGAACGGGAACACCTGCTGCACGCCGGGCAGGGCCGAGAGCGCGCCGGTGCGCTGCGCCCAGGCCTCCACGACGGTCCGGGCCCGGTTCACGGAGAGGTCCGCGAACGAGCCGGCCGTGTGCGGGTCGAAGCAGACGACCTCGGTGCGGCCGACGGAGGTGCGGGTGCGGCCGACCGCGAGCGCTGCGAGGTCCGTGAGCCCCTCCGGCGCGCCCTCGGCGTCGCCGAGCGCGGGGCCGAACGACGGGGACCGGTTCTCGAACACGGCGACGTCGTACTGCGCCGGGATCTCGGACGGGTTCGACTCGGACTGCGGCGCGAGCGGGTCGAACTCCGCGGGCGGCAGGAACGCGCGGTTCTGCCGCGCGGACGCGATCGACACCCAGTCGCCCGTGAGCAGGTCGAGCCGCATCGTCGCGGTCGGCGGGCGCGGGTCGAGGTGCCGCGGGTCGGCGCGGCGCTCCGTCGGCAACGTCGTTCCCGCGTCGTCGAAGTAGATGAGCTCACGGCCGTCCGCCAGGTGCGTCGGCCGAACCGCGATGTCCGCCATGGTGCCTCTCCGGCCCCGGTCCTCGAGGCCCGGAGCAGCCTAGCGAGGGCGCGCTCAGGCGGATCGGAGCCGGGCGCGCAGCCCGGCGCGCACCGTCGGCCACTCGTCGCGGACGATCGAGTAGACGACGGTGTCGCGGAGGGTGCCGTCCGGCATGATCCGGTGGTTCCGCAGCACGCCGTCCTGCTTCGCGCCGAGCGCCTCGATCGCGCGGCGCGACTGGCGGTTGTGCCAGTGCGTGCGGAACTCGACGGCGATGCAGTCGAGGTCCTCGAACGCCCGCGTCAGCTGCAGGAGCTTCGCCTCCGGGTTCACCTTCGTCCCCTGGGCGGAGGCGCCGAGCCAGGTGGCGCCGATCTCGACGCGTCGGTTCGGGGCGTCGACGTCCCAGTAGGAGGTCATGCCGACCGGCGTGCCGTCCGGCAGGCAGGTGGCCCACGGGACCATGCGGCCGCGGGCGTGGTCCGCGATCCGCTCCTCGATCGTCGCGGCCATCTGCCCCGGGGCGGGGACCCACGTGGTCCACTTCCGCCAGACCTCGCCGTCGGCGGAGGCGCGCGCCAGGCCCTCCACGTGCTGCGGCCCGAGCGGCTCCAGCCGCACGTGCTCGCCGACGAGGAGGACGGGGTCGAGGATCGCGCCGGTCACCCGCCCATCGAACCGCATGCGGGCGACGAGGTCAGGCGCGGCGCCGCCCCGTGACCGCACCGTAGATCAGCAGGGCGATGATCGCGCCGATGATCGACCCGATGATCCCGGACGGCTGCAGGAACCCGTCGCCGGCGTCCTTCCCGAAGATCAGGAAGCCGAGGAAGCCGCCGACGAAGGAGCCGACGATCCCGAGCAGGATCGTCGCGCCGATACCCATGCTCTGCCGGCCGGGCACGATCGCCCGGGCGATGAAGCCCGCGATCAGCCCGACGATGATGACGGTGATGAGGGTGCCGATGACGCCCATGACGGCCTCCTGTCCTGCGCGTCCGAGACGCGCGTCCTCGATCCGGAAGTCGGATCGCCGTCAGTCGACCAGCGGCGCGATCCCGGCGGCACACCCCTGGGGGTGTACTTTCCGGCCATGACGGACGTCGAGGCCCCGCCGATCACGATCGCGCTCGTCGACGACTACGACGTCGTCCTGATCGGCCTCGCGCACCTCTTCGACGCGCACCGCGACCGCGTCGTGGTCGCCGAGATCGACGCCAACGCCGCCCTCGACGACCGGATCGACGTCGTGCTCTACGACTCGTTCGCGCAGCCGGAATCCGACCACGAGGAGGTCGCCGCGCTGCTCGGGAGCGACGGCGCCGGCTGCGTCGCGCTCTACACCTGGAACTTCCACCCCGAGCTGGTCGAGCAGGCGCTGCGTCTCGGCGCCCGCGGCTACCTGTCGAAGGCGATGGGCGCGGAGGAGCTCGTGGGCGCCATCGAGCTCATCCACGCGGGCGAGGTCGTGGTGACCGAGGTGACGGGCCGCGTGCGCAGCGCCCCGGGCCTCGACTGGCCCGGTCGCGAGCAGGGGCTCACGGACCGCGAGTCGGAGATCCTGGCCCTGATCACGCAGGGCAAGAGCAACGCGGAGGTGGCACGGCTGACGTACCTCAGCCCGAACACCGTGAAGTCCTACATCCGGTCCGTGTACCGCAAGATCGGCGCGGACAGCCGGACGCGGGCCGTGCTGTGGGGCGTGGCCAACGGGTTCACCCCGGACCACCACCGGATCGACCACTGGCTCGGCGGCCCCTGACGGGTGCGCCGACGACGGACGGAAGGCGGGGAGAGCGGGATCCCGGCCCGCCTCCCCCGCCCGGTCCGGTTACTCCTCGAGCTTGAGCGCGACGCCCAGGGCGAAGAACGTCGGCGCCCAGTGGCCGACGAAGATGCCCCAGCGGTCGGACTGCGCCTTGTCGCGCGGGTCCTTCATCTGGGACAGCCCCCACGACGCGAAGCTCAGCCCGATGGAGACGAAGCCGCCCCAGTAGGCGTACTCGCTCTTGAAGCCGGCATCGACCAAAGCCTTGATGGGGTTCATCCGAGTCCTTTCGACGCGGATCACCCTGGCATCAGCGGGTCGGCGAAGGCTGGACGTCGGGTGCGAGCAGCCCGTCGGTCACCGAGACGGCGACCCGGCGCAGCGCGCGCTTGTCGTCCGGGTCGATCTTCGAGAAGACCGCGGCGTCGAGCGTCTCGACGTAGCCGCAGGAGGCCGCGGCGAAGGCGTCGGCGCCGGCATCGGTCAGCACGACCCAGGTGCCGCGGAGATCGGTCGGGCAGTCGGCGCGCTCGACGAGCCCGCGCTCCGCCATCCGCCGGACCTGGTGCGAGATCCGGCTCTTCTCCCAGCCGAGCACCTCGGCCAGCGCGCCGGCCCGGAGGCGGCGCCCCTCGGCGTCGGCGAGGCTGCGCAGCACGTCGAAGTCCGCGGCGGAGATGCCCGCGTCGCGCTGGAGGCGCTGCTCGAGCGCGCGGTCGACCTGCGAGCGCATGCTCGTGACCTCGCGCCACATGGCCCAATCGGCGGGGTCCAGGCCCATCCCCTGCGACATGCCTGAATGGTATCACCTGGTCGTTGACGTGTCACCGGTTCGGCTATATTGGTGGACGGATCAACCGTTCCCGTGAAAGGAAACCATGGCCGACCTCAAGATCGCCGTCATCCTCGGCAGCACCCGCGAGCCGCGCAACGGCGCCGCCGTCGCCGACTGGGTGGTGGCCAAGGGCGCCGAGCGCGCCGCAGCCGACTACGAGCTCGTCGACCTCCGCGACTACCCGATGCCCTTCTTCGAGGCGCCGGTGTCCCCCGCCTACGTGCCGCCGACCGACCCGGCCGTCGTCAAGTGGGCCGACAAGGTGGCCGAGTTCGACGGGTACGTCTTCGTCACGCCGGAGTACAACCACAGCTTCTCCGCCGTGCTGAAGAACGCGCTCGACTCGATCTACCACCCCTTCAACAACAAGGCCGCGGCCTTCGTCAGCTACGGCGCCTACCAGGGCGCCCGCGCGGTCGAGCAGCTCCGCCTCGTCGCCTCCGAGCTCCAGCTCGCGCACGTCCGCCAGCAGCTCGGCTTCAGCCTGTTCACCGACTTCGAGAACATGTCGACGTTCACGCCGGGCCCGCAGCACGACGCGAGCGCGGACATCATGTTCACGCAGCTCGAGGCGTGGACCGGTGCGCTGAAGTCCATCCACGCGAACGAGACCGTCCCGGCCTGAGCCTCGGCTCTCCGGACCCGGCAACGCCCCGCTCCTCGACGAGGAGCGGGGCGTTGCCGTGTGTGGGAGCCGGTGGGACGGCCGTCAGCCGGAGGCGCGTTCAGCGCCTCCGGTACGGCACGGCTTCGGATGCGCTCGCGCATCCGAAGCGATCAGCCCAGGGCTTCGGCGAAGAAGTCCTTCATCGCGGTCCAGCTGCGGCGGTCGGCGCGCTCGTCGTACGCGGCGCCGTGGTCGGGCGCGTCCGCGGTCGGCACCGTGAAGGCGTGCATCGCGCCCGAGTAGGTGACCACCTGCCAGTCGAGGTCGGGCGCCGTGCGCATCTCGTCCTCGAAGGCCTTCACGGCCTCGTCGGGCACGACCGGGTCCGCGGCACCGGTGAGGACGAGCAGCTTCGCCCGGATCCTCGCGGCCTCCCCCTCCGCGCCGGTGGGGAGGCCGCCGTGGAAGCTCACCACGGCGCGGAGGTCCGCGCCGATGCGGGCGAGCTCGAGGGCGGAGGAGCCGCCGAAGCAGTACCCGATCGCTGCGAGCCGCTCGGTGTCCGCCGCGGGCTCGGCCTGCAGCCGCTGCAGCGCGGCGGCCAGCCGGCCGCGCCACAGCTCGCGGTCGCCGTAGAACCGGCCGGCCGCCTGGGACGCCTCGGCGTCGGAGGGGCGCAGGTCGGCCCCGTAGACGTCGGCGGCGAACGCGACGTAGCCGATGCGGGCCAGCATGTCGCAGCGCATGCGGGTCGCGTCCGTGACGCCGAGCCAGTCGTGCACGACGAGCACGGCGGGCAGCGGACCGGTCGCGTCGCCCGGCACGGCGAGGTAGCCGCGGGCCGGCGTGCCGTCGGCGTCGTAGTCGACCTCGGTGCCGACGACACCTCCGGCGGGCTCGGGTTCGCGGTCGAGGACGGTCTGCAGCACGGCGTCGTAGGTCATGCCGTCATCCTCGCCCGCGGTTCCCGAGCGCCCGCGCAGGGCCGGATCCGTCACATGCCGGAAAGACGGCGCTGCTTGAATCGCGCCGACCCGACCGTCTGGAGCGCCATGACCGACCTCGTGATCGCCGCCGAGCGCGTGCTCGTCGACGGCGCCTTCCGCCCCGCCGCCGTCGTCGTGGAGGGCGGCACGATCGCCGCGGTCGGGGCGCTCGAGGACGCGCCCGCCTCCGCGGTCCGCCTCGCGCAGGACGAGGTCCTGCTGCCCGGCCTCGTCGACACGCACGTGCACGTGAACGAGCCCGGCCGCACGGAGTGGGAGGGGTTCCGCACGGCGACCGCCGCCGCTGCCGCGGGCGGGGTCACGACGCTGATCGACATGCCGCTGAACTCGATCCCGCCGACCGTGGACGTGCCGGCGCTCGAGGTGAAGCGGGCCGCCGCCGCGCCCGCGTCCTTCGTCGACGTCGGCTTCTGGGGCGGCGCGGTGCCGGCCTCCCTCGGACACCTCCGGCCGCTGTGGGACGAGGGCGTCTTCGGCTTCAAGTGCTTCCTGGCGCCCTCGGGCGTGGACGAGTTCCCGCACCTCGAGCGGGCGGGGCTCGACGCGGCGCTCGACGAGCTCGCCGCCTTCGACGGCCTCCTGATCGTGCACGCGGAGGACCCGGACGTGCTCGCCCGGCACGAGAACGCGGGCGGACGGCACTACCCCGCGTTCGTCGCCTCCCGGCCCGAGGAGGCGGAGACGGCGGCGATCGCGGCGGTCGTCGACGGCCTGCGCCGCACCGGCGGCCGCGCGCACGTCCTGCACCTCTCGGCCGCCTCGGCGCTCCCGCTCATCCGCGCCGCGAAGGCGGAGGGGCTGCGGCTCACGGCCGAGACCTGCCCGCACTACCTCGTCTTCGACGAGGGCGGGATCCCGGACGGCGCGACGCAGTACAAGTGCTGCCCGCCGATCCGCGACGCGGCGAACCAGGACGCGCTCTGGGCGGCGCTGCTCGACGGCACGATCGACCTCGTCGTCAGCGACCACTCCCCCTCGACGCCGGAGCGGAAGTTCGCGGGCGACGGCGACTTCCAGGTCGCCTGGGGCGGGATCGCGGGCCTGCAGTTCGGGCTGCCGGCGGTGTGGTCCGAGGCGCGGCACCGGGGCGTGCCCCTCGAGCGGGTCGTGGGCTGGTTCTCGCAGCGCTCGGCCGACTTCGTCGGCCTGACCGATCGAGGGCGGATCGCCGCGGGGGCCCGGGCCGACCTCGTGGTCTTCGCGCCGACGGCGCCGCACCGGGTCGTGCGGGAGGAGCTGCGCTTCCGCAACCCGGTCAGCGCCTACCTCGACCACGACCTCGTCGGCGTCGTGCGGCGCACGTACCTCGCGGGCGCCCCCGTCGACCTGGACGGTCCGCCGCGGGGCCGCCTGCTCACCCGCCCCGCCTGATTCCGTTTTGAAGGAGTTCTCGCCGCGATTCGCGCAGAACTCCTTCAAAACGGAATCAGCGGTGCCACTCGTACGGGGTCGTGGTGGACACCTTCACGAAGCCGCTGCGCTCGAGGATCGGGCGCGAGTACTCGGTCGAGTCGCTGTTGATGAAGCGGACGCCGCGCCGCACCGCGGACTTCGCCCGTGCGGCGGTGAGGGCGCGGTAGATCCCGCGGCGCCGCCACGCCGGGTCGGTCGCGCCGCCCCAGACCCCCGCGAAGTCGATCCCGGGCACGGGCTCGAGCCGGCCGGTCGACACGACCCGGCCGTCCGCCTCCGCGACCCACAGCTCTGCGCCGCGCGCGATGCGGTCGAGGAGGTCCGCGACGCGCGCCTCGTCGGGCTCGTCGCCGAACAGCCGGTCGGCCGCGTACGAGGCGACGCGGACGTCCTCCTCGTCGGTCACCGACCGCAGGGTCACCCCGTCGGGCAGCGGCAGGTCGAGCGCGAGCAGCTCGGCCGCGCCGAGCATGATCGACTCCGGCTCCTGCGGCTCGAAACCCGCGCGCACGAGCGCCTCGTGCAGGCCCTCCGCCGCGTCGTGGCCGCGCGTCTTCCACTCGATCTCGACGACCGACGGCTCCGCGGCGACCATCGCGAGCGCGGCGCGGACCAGGCCGTCGACGCCCTTCGGCGACAGGCCGCCGAGGTCCCGGTAGGAGATGAAGCCGCGGCCGCCCGCGAACACCCCGATCCAGAGCGGGCCGAGGCGGAACCGCTGCGCGGCGCCGAGCGCCTCCGCGTCGCCGCGGAGCTGCTCGTCGTAGGCGCGGAGGAGGTCGTCGGCGTCGGTCATGCGCATCCCGTGGTGAAGGGGCCGAGGCCGACCCGGAGTCGTTACACGCGGGACACATCGCGATGCGAGAGTCGCCGCATGTCGATCGTGCTCGGTCCCCACCAGTACGGCAAGGCGGAGACGCGGCTCGTCCGCATCGTCCGCGACTCGCCGCGCCACGAGATCACGGACCTCAACGTCTCCTCCGCCCTGCGCGGACCGTGGGAGGAGGCCTACCTCGACGGCGACCAGCGGCGGGTGCTGCCGACCGACACGCAGAAGAACAGCGCGTACGTGTGGGCGAAGAAGGTGGCCCCGGACCCGATCGAGGTCTACGGCCTCGCGCTCGCGCACCACTTCGTCGACGACGTCGAGCCGGTGGAGGGCGCGCGCGTCGAGATCGAGCGGTACGACTGGACCCGCGTCGAGGTCGACGGCCGGCCGCACGACCACACCTTCGTGCGCACCGGGCAGGAGGTGCGGACGGCCGCGATCACCCTGGAGGCGGACGCTACGCACGTCGTCCAGGGGTTCAAGGACCTGGTCGTGCTGAAGAGCACGGGCAGCCACTTCAAGGACTTCCTGGTCGACGAGTACACGACGCTGCAGCCCACGGACGACCGGATCATGGCGACGTCGCTGACCGCGCAGTGGCGGCTGACCGACGCCGCGGCGGACACCGACTGGAACGGCGTGTACGCCGCGGTGAAGGCGCTGATGCTGGCGGAGTTCGCGACGCTCGACTCCTTCGCGCTCCAGCAGACGCTCTGGCACATGGGCCGCGCGGCGCTCGAGGCGTTCCCCCCGATCGCCGAGATCCGCCTCGTCGCGCCGAACAAGCACCACTTCCTCGTCGACTTCTCGCGCTTCGACGAGCCGAACGAGAACGAGGTGTTCCACGCCGACGACCGCCCGTACGGCCTCATCCAGGCCTCGGCGGTGCGCGAGGGCGCGGCGCCGGCGGGCGAGGCCTGGCACGGCTACACCGGCCTGGTCTGAGCACCGTCGCGCTCCACCCGAGCGATCCAGCAGGACCTCGTCGATCCGGCAGGACGGGACGGGCGCGGGGGTCCTGCTCGACCGAGAATGTCCTGCTCGATCGCTCCCGAGGGCCGGTCATCGCCAGGATGGGCGCATGCCCGCGCTCGTGCTCTTCGACCTCGACGGCACGCTGGTCGACGGCGCGGGGCTCCCGTCCGCCATGCGGGCGACGTGCGAGGCGATCGCGGCCGAGGTGCCCGGCGTCTCGCCGGACGAGCTGGTCGCCGCGAACACCGCGGTGTGGCAGCGGCGCTGGCCGGAGGTCGAGGACGACTACATGCTCGGCGGCCGTGCCGGCGAGGAGATCGGCCGGGAGGCGTGGCGCGAGACCCTCGCCGAGTGCGGGCTGGAGGACCCGGCCCTGCTGGAGCGCGCCTGGTCGGAGTGGCGACGACAGGAGCGCGCGTCCCTCCGCCTCTTCCCCGACGTGCTGCCCGCCCTGGACCGGCTCGCGGCGGAGGGGATCCGCGTCGGCATGGTCACGAACGGCTCCGGCGCGGTGCAGCGCGGCAAGCTCGACGCGGTCGGGCTGACCGGCCGGTTCGATCCGCTGACGGTGTCGAGCGAGGCCGGGGTCAAGAAGCCCGACCCGGCCGTCTTCGCCGTCGCGCTCGCGGCCGCGGGGATCGGCCCCGAAGACGTGTGGTTCGTGGGCGACAACCTGTGGCACGACATGCCGGGCGCCCTCGAGACGGGCATCCGCGGCGTCTGGCTCGACCGCGCGGGCGTCGCGCTGCCGCCCGACGGCCCGCGGCCGGACGCCGTCATCCGCTCCCTCGACGAGCTGCTGCCCGAGCGCTGAGGCGGGGTCAGGACCCGCGGTAGGTGCTGTAGCTGAAGGGGCTCAGCAGCAGGGGCACGTGGTAGTGCTCGGTGCCCGAGAGGCGGAAGTGCACCTGCACCTCCGGGTAGAAGCTCGGCCGCCCGGTGGCGTCGAAGTAGTCGCCCGTCGCGAAGGTGAGGCGGTGGATGCCGCCCTCGAGGCGGTCCGGGCCGAGCTCGGGGATGCGGCCGTCCTTGTCCGTCGCCCCGCTGCCGACCTCGCTCCACCCGTCGGCCGTCTGCCGGTCCAGCGTCACGCCGACGCCGACGGCGGGCGTGCCGAAGGCGGCGTCGAGCACGTGGGTGGTGACCTGGCTCATGCGTCCTCCCCGAACAGCGCGCGGAGGCGCAGCGCGGCGATCTGCCGCAGCTGGTCCTTCGCCTCCGCCGTCTCCGCGGCGTCGTCGTTCTTGAGCCGCCGCTGCAGCTCGTCGAGCACCTCCTGCCGCGACCGGCCGGCCGCGCGGATCAGGAAGACGCGGCCGAAGCGCTCCTCGTAGACCTCGTTGCCCCGCGCGATGGCCGCGTCGACGCCCTCGTCGTTGCGGCCCAGCCCCGCCTGCTCGCCCGCGGACAGCCGGGACGAGGCGCCCTCGCCGGCGGCGCGCTCGCCGATCCGGGGGTGGTGCCCGACCGCCTCGTCGAGCTCCGCGTCGGTGAGGTCGGCGGCGGCCCGCTCCCCCGCGTCGACGAGCACGTCGAGGGAGGCGTAGGGCGACCCGGCGGCGACCTCGTCGACCCACCGGGCGATGCCGAGGGCGGCCGACAGGCGGTCGCGGGCGTCGGGCGAGGCGGCGTCGATCACCCGGCTCAGACTAGGCCGTCGGCTCCGCCGGGACCGGGGCGGCTGCGGGCCGAGCGATCGGCCGGGCGGCGCCCGACGCGAGGCCGGCCGCCGCGATGAGGACGAGCACCACGAGCAGCGCGAGCAGGATGCCCGTGTGCTCGCCGATCAGCCCGATGAGGGGCGGACCGACGAGGAACGCGGTGTAGCCGATGGTCGCGACCGCGCCCACCGTCGCGGTCGCCGTCCGCGGGTCGTCGGCGGCCGCGGACATCCCGACGGGGAAGCCGAGGGAGGCGCCGACGCCCCAGAGCACGACGCCGACGATCACGATCGCGTCGACCGGGACGACGATCACGAGCAGCAGGCCGACCACGGCGAGCGCGGCCGAGGCGCGCAGCACGGGCACCCGCCCGAAGCGGTCGAGCACGAAGACGCCGCCGATGCGGCCGGCCGTCATCGCGGCGAGGAAGAGGCTGAGCACGGCGGCGCCGCCCGCGTTGTCGAAGCCGTGCCCGTCCACCATCGCGAGGCTGAGCCAGTCGTTCGCGCTGCCCTCCACGAACGCCATGCCGAGCACGATGACGCCGATCAGGATGACCCGCGGGTCCTTCCAGACGGCGAGGCGGCTGCGGAAGCCGCTCGGGCCGGGCTCGGCGCCCTCCTCGAGCGGCTGCTCCGCGGGCTGCAGGAAGCGCACGAGCACGAGGTTCACGACGAGCGCGACGATCCCGATGGCGGTGAAGTGCACGCCGATCGGCACGTCGAGGTGCTCGAGGAACGCGCCGATCGCAGCGCCGAGCACGGTGCCCCCGGAGAAGGCGGCGTGGAACAGCGGCATGATCGTGCGGCCGATCGCGCGCTCGTTCGCGGCGCCCGACAGGTTCATCGCGACGTCGACGACGCTGGCCAGGCCGAGCACGATGAGCACGAGGAAGATCGGCAGGAACGCCGGGACGAAGGCGACGATCGGGCCGAGCAGGATCATCCCGGCGGCGACGGCGCTGTAGACCCAGAGGATCGTGCGGGTCGCGCCGAGGCGGGCGACGACGTGGCTCGCGGCGACGACGCCGACGATCGAGCCGGCGCTCATGCCGAGGATCAGGAAGCCCATCTCCTGCGTGCTCGCGCCGAGCAGGTCCCGCACCGTCGGCACCCGGCTCGCCCACGTCGCGAACACGAAGCCGCAGAGCGCGAAGATCGTGAAGACCGCGTCGCGCCAGTGCCGCAGCTCCGCGGAGGGCCGCGTCCGGGTGGTGCTCATCGGGAGAACGGTACGGGCCGCAACCGCTTGCGGGCGAACAGGAGGAACGGCATGACGGACGTCGTCGGGCTCGTGCTCGCCGCCGGTGCGGGCGACCGCTTCGGCGGCCCGAAGTCGCTCGCGCGGACGCCCGACGGCGAGCCCTGGGTGGCGCGCGCGGTGCGCGTGCTGCTCGCGGGCGGCTGCGACGCCGCGGTCGTGGTGCTCGGCGCGGGTGCGGACGAGGCCGAGCCGCTCGTGCCTCCGGAGGCGACGGTCGTGCGAGCCGCGCACTGGCGCTCCGGGATGGGCGCCTCCCTCGCCGAGGGCATCGCGGCGCTGCCGGAGGCGGACGCGGCGCTGATCTCGCTCGTCGACCTGCCGGGCATGCCGCCGGCCGTCGTCGAGCGGGTCCTCGAGCGGGGCGTGCAGCGGGAGGCGCTCGTCCGCGCGGCCTACGACGACCGGCCGGGGCATCCGGTGCTGCTCGGCCGGGACCACTGGGACGGGTTCCGGGAGGCGCTGCACGGCGACGAGGGCGGCCGGCGGTACCTCGAGCTGCACGACGTCGCCTGGGTCGAGTGCAGCGACCTCTACGACGGCGAGGACGTCGACCGCCGCTGACCGGCGTCAGGCGCCGAGCTCGCCGAGGTCCGCGTAGGCGGCCCGCACGGCCGCGACCCGCGCCGCTCCGGCGCCGTCGAGCCCGGCGAGCACCCGGCCCGCGAGGGCGCTGACCAGGGCCAGCGGCGCGGCGTAGGAGTCGAACGGCGACGCCGACTCGATCGCGGCGTCGAACCGCCAGTCCGCGGGCGTCGGCCCGAGCGAGGGGTCGGCGAGCAGCAGCGTGCGGGAGGGCGCGGTGTCGAGCGCGCGGAGCACGTCGTCGAACGAGGCCGGCCGCCGCCGCAGCCCGACGACCACGACGACGTCGTCCGCGCCGAGCCCGACGAGCTCCTCCCCCAGCGTCTGCCCGTGCTCCGGGACCAGCCGGACGTCGGGCCGGGCCTGGACGAGCGCCTGCCGCAGCAGCATCGCGACCGGGAAGCCGGACCGGAAGCCGAGGACGACGACCTGCCGGGCGACGGCGACGGCGTGCGCCGCGGCGTCGAGCGCGGCCCGGTCGGTCTCGGCCGCGAGCCGCTGCACGTTCGCGGCGTCCCGCGAGGCCTGCGCGGCGACCGCGTCGTCCGGGTCGTCGACGACGACCGGCAGCCCGGCGCCGCGCTGCGCGCGCAGCAGGTCCCGCGCCTCCTGCGCGCCGGCGAAGCCGAGCCGCTGGAATGTGCGGGAGACGGTGGCCTTCGAGACGCCGGTCCGGCGAGCGAGCTCGGCGGCGTTGTAGAGCGCGGACTCGTCGGGCCGCGCGCGGAGGAAGCCGGCGACGCGCTGCTCCTGCGGCCCGAGCGCCGTCCAGGCCGCGTCGATGCGCTCGACGAGCGTGCCCGGCGCGGTCACGCCGCGTCCCGGCGGGCGACGGCGCGGACCGCCGCCTCGAAGGCGTCCAGCGCGGCCGCCGTGTCCTCGAGGGTCACCGTCTCGTCGGGGTGGTGGCTGACGCCGTCGTTCCCGCAGCGGAGGAAGAGCATCGCGACGCCGGTCACGTCGGCCACGGCCATGCCGTCGTGGCCGGCGCGGCTCCAGATCCGCATCGGGGTCGCGTCGCCGGTCGCGCGGACCCCCTCCTCGACGGCGGCGACGAGCGCCGGGTCGCACGTGGTGGCGTCCGCCCGGTAGAGCTCCTCCGCGCTCCAGGTCGTGCCGCGTCGGGCGCAGACCTCCTGCGCGACCGCCTCGATGCGGGCGAAGGCGGCGTCGCGGGCCGCGTCCGTCTCCGCTCGGAGGTCGAGCGAGAACCGGCAGATCCCGGGCACGACGTTGATGCCGCCGGGGTAGGCGCGGATGCGGCCGACCGTGCCGATCGTGCCGGTCTCGATGGCGACCCGCTCGACCGCGGCGACGATCTCGGCGGCCGCGACGAGCGCGTCGCGGCGCCGGCCGTAGGGGGTCCCGCCGGCGTGGCCGGCGCGGCCGGTGACCTGCAGGGCGAAGCGCCGCGCGCCCGCGATGGCGGGCACGACCGCGAGCGCGCGGTCGGCGTCGAGCAGCTGCGGGCCCTGCTCGATGTGGGTCTCGAGGTAGCCGACGAGCTCCTCGGGGCGGCGTGCGGCCTCCCCGATCCGCGCCGGGTCGAGCCCGAAGCGGGTCATCGCCTCCGCGACCGTGACCCCGCCGCGGTCGGCCGTGGCGAGCCAGGCGTCGTCGACCCGGCCCGCGAAGGCCCGGGAGCCGAACAGCGCGTTCCCGAACCGGGTGCCCTCCTCGTCGGTGAACGCGACCAGCTCGAGCGCGAACGGCAGCGCGCCCGGCTCGATCCGGTGCGCGACCTCGATCGCGAGCAGCACGCCGAGCATCCCGTCGTACCGGCCCGCGTCGGTGACCGTGTCGAGGTGGCTGCCGAGCACCAGCGCGGGGAGGCCGGGCCGCGCGCCCTCCATCCGCCCGCAGAGGTTGCCTGCGGCGTCCTGGTGCACGACGAGCCCGGCCTCGCGCATCCACTCGCCGACGAGGGCGTTCACCGCGCGGTGCTCCTCGGAGAACGGCACGCGTTCGAGCGCCCCGTCGAGCGAGGAGAAGCCGGCGAGCACGTCGCAGCGCTCGAGGGCCCGGGCAGCGCCGGTCATGCGGCCGCCCGGTAGACGTCGAGGGCCGCCTCGGTGCCGCCGCCGGTCGGCACGCCGACGCCGTGGCGCCGCAGCACCGCCTCCAGCGCGGCGAGGGTGACGAGCACGGCGTCGCGCCGGGCGTTGTACCCCATGGTCCCGATCCGCCACACCTTCCCGTGCAGCGGGCCGAAGGAGGTGCCGATCTCGATGCCGTAGTCCGCGAGCAGCTCGGCCCGCACGGCGTCGCCGACGACGCCCTCGGGGATCCGCACGCCCACGACGTTCGTCATGCGGTGCGCGAGGTCGCCGAACGGCTCGAGCCCGAGCCCCTGCACGCCGGCGAGCATCGCGCCGCCGTGCAGCCGGTGGCGGGCGACGGAGGCGTCGAGGCCCTCCTCGAGCAGGATGCGGGCGCACTCGCGGGCGCCGTAGAGCATCGTCGTGGCCTCGGTGTGGTGGTTGAGCCGCTTCGGTCCCCAGTAGTCGAGGATCTGGCCGAGGTCGAAGTAGTTGGAGCGGATCCGGTCCTGGCGCACGGGATCGCCCTCGACCCGGATGCCGGCCTCGATGCTCTTCCGGGACTCGATCACCGCGACGGCCCGCTCGGACAGGGTGATCGGTGCGGAGCCGGAGGGCCCGCCGAGGCACTTCTGCAGCCCCGCGGTCACGGCGTCGAGCCCCCACTCGTCGGTCCGGAAGTCGTTGCCGCCGAGCGACGCGGTCGTGTCGCAGTAGAGCAGCGCACCGTGCTCGCGGCAGATCGCACCGAGGCCCTCGAGCGGCTGCGCGACGGTCGTGGACGTGTCGCCGTGCACGATCGCGACGAGCGCCGGACGCACCTCGCGGACCGCCGCCTCGATCGCGGCCGGGTCGAAGACCTCGCCCCACGGCACGTCGATGGCGTGCACCTCGGCGCCGCAGCGCTCCGCGATCTCGACGAGCAGGTGCCCGAAGCGGCCGAAGCGGGGCACGAGCACCCGGTCGCCCGGCGTGATGAGGGAGACGAGGGCGGCCTCGATACCGGCGCGCGAGGTGCCGTCGACGAGCAGCGTCGCCTCGTTCCGGGTCGCGAACACCTCGCGGTAGAGCGCCTGCGTCTCGGTCATCGTCGCCGTCATGAACGGGTCGTACTGCCCGACGAGCTGTGCGGACATCGCCTGCAGCACGCGCGGGTACATGGAGATGGGGCCGGGCCCCATCAGCAGCCGGGCGGGCGGGTCGATCGGACCGGCGGGCATCCTGCCTCCTTGGAACGGACGTTGCTGAAGCCGATCGTACTGGAACAGGTGTTTCAGGCAGGTGTCGAGGTGGTCTCGACGCGCGCCGGCCGGCCGCGTCCCGCTGATCGAGGTGCGAGCGCGGCGAGCCTCGAGGTCACCCCGCAGGCCCGACCCGTCAGCGCTCGAAGGCGGCCGCGCGGTGGACGAGGGCGTCGTCGCCGTGCCGCGGGCCGACGAGACACACGCCCAGCGGCGCGCCATCGACCTCGAGCAGCGGCATGGAGAGCGCCGGTGCGCCGAGGATCCCCGCGACGCAGGTGAGCCGGAGGGTGCGGGCGCGGACGGCGTCGACGGCGGTCGGATCGGCGGTCGCCTGCGGAGCGGGGGACGCGGCGGACGGCAGCACGAGGATCGCGCCGTCCAGCGCGTCGGCGAACCGCTGCCGGTGCCGCTCGACGGCGGCGCGGGCACGGGCGGCCTCGCCGTCCGTGATCCCGGCCGCGACGCGGAACCGCTCGGCGACCGCGCCGCGGACGGCGTCGGGATGGGCGGTGAGCCACCCGCCGTGCACGCCCCAGGCCTCGTGGGCCTGCACGACGCGGAAGGCCTCCTGCGCCGCCGCGACGTCGCCGAGGTCGACCTCCTCGGCCGACGCGTGCGCCGCGGTCCAGGCGCCGAACGCCTCCTGCACGGCCGGGTCGAGGTCGCCGAGGAGGGCGGGCGCGACGACGAACCGCTCGGGCGCGGGCTCGGCCGGCGCACCGGCGCCCGACACGCGGGAGGCGACGGCGAGCGTCGTGCGATCGCGCGTCAGCCAACCGATCGTGTCGAAGCTCGGTGCGAGCGGGACCAGGCCGTCCCGCGTGACGCGGCCGTGCGTGGTCCGCAGCCCCCACAGCCCCTGGTAGGAGGCGGGCACCCGGATCGAGCCGCCCGTGTCGGTGGCGAGGCCGATGTCCGCCTGACCGAGCGCGACCGCCGACGCCGGTCCGCTGGAGGATCCGCCGGGCAGGGCGCCGGGCACGCGGGCGTTCGGCGGGGTGCCGTGGTGCGGGTTCGCGCCCGCGATCGAGTAGGCGAGCTCGTCGGTCCGCGCGAGCCCGGTCACGTCGGCCCCGGCGTCGAGCAGCACCTGGACCGCCGACGCCGTCGCCGGCTCGGGGCGAGCCGATGCCAGCCAGGCGGGCACGCCCGCGCCGATGCGGTGCCCGGCGAGCGCGAAGAGGTCCTTCACGGCGACGCGCGCGCCGGACAGCGGGCCCTCGTCGCTGCCGGCGACGAGCGGGGTCCCGACCTCGCGCCACACGCGGCCGTCGACCGCGGGCGCCGGCGCCGACACGTGGGCGACGAGCACCTGCCAGCCCCGCTCGCCGCGGCGCCAGACCTGCGTCTGCTGCCCCCGGCCGCCGGTCCGCGGGACCAGCTCGGCGACCACGACGGCGTCGTCCTGCCCGAGGACGCGGACGTGCACGGCGGCGATCCGCCGCTGCGGCGCGCCGCCGCGGCCCCGGCGGAAGGCGGAGATCGCGTCGTGGCCGACGAGGAGGCCCCCCGCGTCGCCGCGCAGCGTCCACGGGCCGTCCGCGAAGAGCGCGTCGAGCCCGGGCACGTCGTCCGCCATGAGAGCGCGCTCGTACCGCCAGAAGGCGTCGAGCAGCCCGGCGGGCGGGTCGGCGTCCGCCCGTACCGGCGCCGTGGCGTCGACGTCAGGCATCGAAGTCGGCGACCCGGATCTTCGCGTGCACGCCCTTGACCAGGTCGACGACCTGCGAGATGTCGAAGTCGGTGGCCGCGGAGAGGTAGGCGAGGGCGTTCGACCGGTCCATGCCGAACCGGGCATGCAGCAGCTCGATCGCCGCGCGGACGCAGTGCTGGACCGCCTCGTCGAGGTCCTCGCTGAGCCCGGTCGGCACGAGGTACTCGGGCGTCTCGACGAGGGGGCCGGTGACGACGCCGTAGGCGTCGAGCGCCTCGGAGCGCGGCACGACGGTGAAGCGGAGCGTCGCCCGCAGCGACGCCTCCATCGCGGTCAGCGCGACCTCGCCGTCGCCCTGCGCGAAGTGCGGGTCCCCGACGTACGCGAGCGCGTCCTCGACCTGCACCGGCAGCAGCAGCGAGGTGCCCGCGACGAGCAGGTTGACGTCGATGTTGCCGCCGTAGGCGCCCGGCGGCACCGAGTGCGGCCGCTCGTCCCCCGCCGCCGCGACGCCCATGATCCCGAGGAACGGTGCGAGCGGGAAGCGGGCGACGGCGTCCGAGCCGGCCGCGCGCGGCAGCAGGCCGACGAGCCCGCCGTCGCGCTCGTCGACCGCCGCGAAGACGCTGACCGACTCCTCCCCCTCCGGGTACTCCCCCGGCAGGGCGCCGCGCCCGTGCCGGTTGGAGACGACGCCGTACGGCACCCGCGGCTCGAGCTCGAGCACCTCGATCCGGAGGAGGTCGCCCGGCTGGGCGCCCCGCACCGCGATCGGGCCCGTCACGACGTGCGGCCCGTCGAGCTCGTCCCGCGCGCACTCCGCCGCGACGCGGATCGCGTCCTCGAGCACGAGCCGCCGCGGCACGCCCTCCCTGGCGAAGAACGCGACCGGATCCTGCCCCTGGTCGGGCAGCAGCCCCTCGTGCGAGAGCGTGTCGACCGTGACGACCTCGCCGGAGGCGATCGACAGCACCGGCTCGTCGGCGCCGCACGGCAGGCGGCCCCAGAGCACGGTCTCCGGGGTGGAGGGCAGGTAGATCCGGGCGTCGGTCCCGGGCTGGACCGCGGTCCACCCCGACAGGTCGAAGCGCATGCCACCTCCGCGGGTCCGGGTCGGCCGATCGTATCGGGCCGCGCGGTCGCGCCGATGGGGTCCCGGGAGCCGCGGACCGCTTGGATGGGGGCGCACCAGGAGGGACCCCACACGATGCTGCGCGACCAGGACAGGCTCCACCTCGCCCTGATGCTGATCCTCACCTTCTCGACGGGCGTCGTCGACGCGATCGGCTACCTCGGGCTCGACAAGGTCTTCACGGCGAACATGACCGGCAACGTGGTGATCCTCGCCATGGGCCTCACGGGGCAGGACGACCTGCCGATCGTCGGCCCGCTCGTGGCGCTCGCGGGATTCGTCGTGGGCGCGGCGGTCGCCGGCCGGCTCCTCCGCGCCATCCCGAAGGGGTGGCACCGCCGCGACACGGTCGTGCTCGCGATCGTCGCTGCGCTGCTGCTCGTGGCGCTGATCCCGACCGCCTTCGCGACCTCGACGCCCGCCGACCCCGCGATCGGGCTGCCGGTGACCGCGCTGCTCGCGGTCGCGATGGGCATGCAGGCGGGCGCGGCCCGGCACATCGCGGTCACGGACGTGACGACGGTCGTGATCACCTCCACGCTCGCGGCCCTCGCGTTCGACTCGCGGCTTGGGCGGCACACGGGCCAGACCTGGTTCCGGCGCCTCGCCGCGGTCGTGCTGCTCGCGCTCGGCGCGCTGTCCGGCGCCGCGCTGCTGCTCATCGCGTTCTGGCTGGGCCTCGCGCTCGCGGCGCTGCTGCTCGTCGTCGTCGCCGTGCTCGGTGCGGTCGGCAGCCGTCGGGCCCCGGTGGCGGCCGCCGCCGGTAAGTAGAGTGCAGCAGACCGCGCGGGCCCGGCCCCGTGCGGCGGAAGCTCCCCAGGAGGGCCATTCGTGAGCGGCGTCGTCACCCTGACCCCGGCACCGGTGCTGGACCGGACCTACCTCGTCGCGTCGATGGCGCCCGGCAAGGTGAACCGGGCCATCGAGGTGCACGAGTACATGAGCGGGAAGGGCCTCAACGTCTCGCGCACGCTGCACGTCGCGCGGCACCCCACCGCGGCGGTCATGCCGATCGGGCGGGACGACGAGCACCTCCTGTTCCGCACCCCGTTCCCGCACATCCTGCGGATCATGCCGATCCAGGGCCGGATCCGCGTGAACACCGCGATCGTCGAGGACGGCGGCCGCACGACCAACGTGAACCAGTCCGCGATCCCGATGTCGACGACCGACTGGAACCGCGTCGTCGACCTCACGGTCGAGCAGATCCAGGACATGGACGCGGACTGGCTCTGCGCCTCCGGCACGCACCCGTTCAACAGCGACACGGACGACTACGTCGACATGACCGGACTGTTCGAGCGCGTTCGGGAGGCCGGCGCCCGCGTCGCGCTCGACACGAGCGGCGTTCCGCTCGACCGCCTCGTCACGAGCGGCCTCGTGAACCTGATCAAGCCGAACGCCGACGAGCTCGCGAACCTCGTCGGGCGCAACCTCGCGACGATCGGCGAGGCGCTGGAGGCGGGGCGAGAGCTCAACCACGGCGGCGTGGAGGTCGCGCTCGTGTCGCTGGGCGCCGACGGCGCGCTGGCCATCACCTCCGACGACGCGGTCTGGGGCGCGGCGGTCGCGCCGCAGCTCGTGAACACGACGGGCGCCGGCGACGCGACCCTCGCCGGCTTCCTCGGCAACTCGATCCGCGAGGACGGCAGCCACGAGCTCGACCTGGAGCGCGCGCTCGCGACGGCGGTGTCCTGGGGCGCGCTCGCGGTCTCCCTCCCGACGACCCTGATCACGGGCCTGGAGGACGCGCCGGTGCCGACGGTCGCGGCGCCGGACCCGGAGCGCGTCCTGCTCGAGGCCACCCACCTCACGAAGAAGTAACCCCTCCGTTTCTTCCTCCAGTCGGGGATCTACCGCCGCAGGCGCCGGATCCCCGGAGGTAGGAAGAGAAGATCGAGATCAAGCGGGCTGGGGCTGCTTCGCCTCGGCGGGCTGCTGCACCGGCAGCTGCACGGTGAAGATCGTCGTGCCCGGCTCGGAGGCGACTGACACGGTGCCGTGGTGCGCCTCCACGACCGCGTTCACGATGGAGAGGCCGAGCCCGGTGCTCCCGGTCGACCGCGCGCGCGAGGAGTCGCCGCGCACGAACCGGCCGAACAGCTGCGGCCGCAGCTTCTCGGGGATGCCGGGGCCGTCGTCCCGCACCCGGGCGAGCACGTGCCCGTCGCGGGGCTCCGCGAGCTCGACGACGACCCGCGTGCCCGCGGGCGTGTGCACGCGGGCGTTCGCGACGAGGTTCGTGAACACCTGCTGCAGCTTGGCGGCGTCGCCGCGCACGATGACGGGCTCGTCGGGGATGTCGAGCTCCCACTCGTGGTCCCGGCCCGCGGCGTTCGCGTCGCTGACCACGTCCACGAGCAGGCGCGACAGGTCCACGTCGGTCGTCGCGAGCTCGCGCTCCGCGTCGAGCCGTGCGAGCAGCAGCAGGTCCTCGACCAGGCTCGTCATGCGCTGCGCCTCGGACTCGATGCGGCCGATGTTGTGCTGCACGTCCTCGGACAGGTCGCCGCCGAACCGCCGGGTGATCTCCGCGTAGCCGCGGATGGAGGCGAGCGGCGTGCGCAGCTCGTGGCTCGCGTCCGCGACGAAGTTGCGGACCTTCTCCTCGCTCGCCTGCCGCACCTCGAGCGCGCTCTGCACGGAGTCGAGCAGGTTGTTCAGCGCCGAGCCGACCTGGCCGACCTCGGTGTGCGGGTTCGTGTCCTCCTCCGGCACGCGCTCGGGCAGCTCGACGTCGCCGCGCTCGAGCGGCAGCGACGCGACGTTCGACGCGACCGCGGCGACCCGCCTTAGGGGCCGGAGCGCGCGGCCGATGATCAGCGCGGCGAGGAGTCCCGCGAGGACGATCGCGAGGATCACCACCGCGGCGACCGGTGCGAGCACGCCGGCGATCTCGGTGTTCAGCAGGCTCGTCGGCTTGCCGACGACGAGTACGCCGTTGGATCCGCCCGGCCCTACGGGCGCCGTGGTGAACCGGTACTCGCGCGGCCCGACGTCGCCGGTGGCGAAGGCGGCGGGCGCGCCGGTACGGAGACGATCGGAACCCGCCGACGACTCCACGTTCTGCAGCTGCCGCTGCGTCAGCTGCACGGCGTCGTTGGTGCCGAACTGCACGCCGGCGGCCGTGGCGTACGTCGGGTAGTAGGCGACGATCGTCCCCGGCTCGACGCCGTACTGGCCGGAGGCGATCTGGCCCGAGCTCGCCAGGGATCGGCTGATCCCCTGCACGCTGTTCGCCAGCTGGTTGTCGAAGTTGGCGACGAACGACTGCTTGATGACGAACGCCATGACGCCGCCGACGAAGACGCTCGTCACGGCGACGAGCAGCACGGTCAGGGCGATGAGCCGGCTTCGCAGCGTCCAGCTCGAGAAGTGCATGTTCGGTCTCCGCTCGCGCGGAGCGGTCACTCCGCGGCTTTCAGCATGTACCCGGCGCCGCGGACCGTGTGGATCATCGGCTTGCGACCGGCGTCGATCTTGCGACGGAGGTAGGAGATGTAGATCTCGACGACGCTCGACTTGCCGCCGAAGTCGTAGTTCCAGACCCGGTCGAGGATCTGCGTCTTCGACAGGACGCGGCGCGGGTTGCGCATCAGGTAGCGGAGCAGCTCGAACTCGGTCGCGGTGAGGTCGATCTGGTCGCCGTCGCGGGAGACCTCGTGGCTGTCCTCGTCGAGCACGAGGTCGCCGACGACGAGGCGCGGGTCCTCCTCCTCGCTCGCGGTGAGCATCGAGCGGCGGATGAGGCCGCGGAGCCGTGCGACGAGCTCCTCCAGGCTGAAGGGCTTGGTGACGTAGTCGTCGCCGCCCGCGGTGAGGCCGTTGATCCGGTCCTCCAGCGAGTCCTTCGCGGTGAGGAACAGCACGGCGGTCTGCTGACCGTCCTGCCGCACGCGGGACAGCACCTGCATGCCGTCGATGTCCGGCAGCATCATGTCGAGCACGATCGCGTCGGGCCGGAACTCGCGGGCGAGCGTGAGCGCATGGCGCCCGTCGGCCGCGGTCTTGACCTCCCAGCCCTCGTACCGGAGGGCCATCTGGAGCAGGTCGGTGAGCGTCGGCTCGTCGTCGACCACGAGCACGCGGATCGGGCTGCCGTCCGGGTGCTTCAAGCGCGGGCGGCTCTGGGGGGAGGCGTCGGAGGCTGCGGGTCGAGTCATGCTCACTCCTCCAGGAGACCGCGGAATCCTATGAAGCGCTTGTGGCTCCGTGATGCGGATCTTGGGAATGCATGATGCTCCGCACGAGGCCGTGATGAGAAGCCCCGGCCCCGCGTTTCCCTGAGCGTGACGCGGCCGTAACAGGGCGGGAACACGCGCTGGATTGGATGGAGCACGCAGCACCAGGCCCAGGAAGGGACCGGAGGCACCATGACGCTCCACGAGGAGATCGCGACGGCGGCCTCGGCGACCGACCGCGAGACGATGCGGGCCGTCGTGCTCGACCACTTCGGCGACACCGGCGGTCTGCGGATCGCGGAGGTGCCGCGCCCCGTCCCGGTCGTCGGCGAGCTGCTCGTCCGGGTGATCGCGGCGGGCCTCAACCCGATCGACGTGAAGACCCGCGCCGGGTCCGGGGAGGCGGCCGGCGTCGCCGGCTTCCCGGCGGTGCTGGGGCACGACTTCAGCGGGGTCGTCGTCTCCTCGCCGTACGAGGCGTTCCGGCTCCAGCCCGGCGACGAGGTCTACGGCCTGAGCGGCGCACCCCGCTCCACGGGCAGCTTCGCCGAGTACCTCAGCGTGCCCGCGCAGCACGTCGCCGAGAAGCCGAAGGTGCTGTCCCACGCGGACGCGGCGGCGCTCCCCCTCGCGGCGCTCGCCGCCTGGGGCGCCGTGGTCGAGCTGGCGAAGGCCCACGAGGGCCAGCGGCTGCTCGTGCACGCCGGCGCCGGAGGCGTGGGGCACCTCGCCGTGCAGCTCGGCGCCTACTTCGGCGCGCACGTCGTCGCGACCGCGTCGGGGCCGAACACCGGCTGGCTGCGCGAGCTCGGAGCGGCGGAGGTCGTGGACCACACGACGGAGCGGTTCGAGGACCTCGTCGCGCCCGTGGACGCGGTGATCGACCTCGTCGGCGACCGCGCGGACCACACCGGACCGCGCTCCCTCGGGGTGCTGCGCCCCGGCGGGCTGCTCGTCAACGTGCCGAGCGGCAGCTGGCCGACGCTCCTCGCCGACGCCGAGGCGGCGGGCGTCCGCGCGACGACGTACCGCACGGTGCCGGACGCGGCGACGCTGTCGGTCATCTCCCGGCTCGTCGACTCCGGCGACCTGCGCGTCGCGGTGCAGGAGGTGTTCCCGCTCGACCGGATCGCGGAGGCGCAGCGCCTCGTCGAGGGCGGCCACGTGCGGGGCAAGGTCGTCGTCCGCATCTGCGACTACTGAGACCCGCGCGCACCTCCCGCCCGGGGACGCGAAGAGCGGCAGGCCCGGAGGGACCTGCCGCTCTCCACGAACGCGATGTGCCGGTCGTCAGCCGCAGCGCGTTCAGCGCTGCGGTACGACACCGGCTTCGATCCGCTCGCGGATCGAAGCCCGTGAACTCAGACGAGCTCGGCGACGTCCAGGGGGATGCCGGGACCGAAGGTCGTCGAGACCGACGCCTTCTGGATGTAGCGGCCCTTGGCGGCGGACGGCTTCAGGCGGACGATCTCGTCGACCGCGGCCTTGAAGTTCTCCGCCAGCGCCTCCTCCGAGAAGCCCGCCTTGCCGACCACGAAGTGGACGTTGGAGTGCTTGTCGGTGCGGAACTCGATCCGGCCGCCCTTGATCTCGGACACGGCGCGGGCCGCGTCCGGGGTGACGGTGCCGGTTCGCGGGTTCGGCATGAGACCGCGCGGGCCGAGGACGCGGCCGAGACGACCGACCTTGCCCATCATGTCCGGCGTCGCGACCGCGGCGTCGAAGTCGGTCCAGCCGCCGGCGACGCGGGCGATCAGCTCGTCGCCGCCGACCTCGTCGGCGCCCGCGGCGACGGCGGCCTCGGCGGCCGGGCCGATCGCGAACACGATGACGCGCTGCGTCTTGCCGGTGCCGTGCGGGAGGGAGACCGTGCCGCGCACGATCTGGTCCGCCTTGCGCACGTCGACGCCCAGCTTGAGGGCGACCTCGACGGTCGAGTCGAACTTGGCCGACCCGGTCTCCTTGGCGAGGTTCAGCGCCTCGTCAGCAGTGTAGAACTTGCCGGCCTCGATCTTCGCGGCCGCGGCGCGATACGCCTTGCTCTTCTGTGCCATGACTTCCGCCTCCTACTGCTCGACCGTGATGCCCATGGACCGCGCGGTGCCGGCGATGATGTTCGCGGCCGCGTCGAGGTCGTTGGCGTTCAGGTCGGGCTGCTTGGTCTGCGCGATCTCGCGGACCTGCTCGCGGGTGAGGCGGCCGACCTTCGCGGTGTGCGGGGTCGACGAGCCCTTGGCGACGCCGGCGGCCTTCTTGATCAGCTCCGCGGCGGGCGGGGTCTTGAGGACGAACGTGAAGGTCCGGTCCTCGTAGACGGTGATCTCGACCGGGATGACGTTGCCGCGCTGCGACTCGGTCGCGGCGTTGTACGCCTTGCAGAACTCCATGATGTTGACGCCGTGCTGACCGAGCGCGGGGCCGATCGGGGGCGCCGGGTTGGCAGCGCCGGCCTTGATCTGGAGCTTGATCAGGCCGGTCACCTTCTTCTGGCGAGCCATGCTTCTTCTCCTTCTTCGAAGACGTGCAGCGGCTGCTGCGCGCCTGCTCCCACCGCCGCGCCGATGCGCGGTGTGGTGCCGTGGACCCGCGATGCGCAGGCCGACGGACGATCTTACGCCGAAACGGGACGAGTCCGAGCGGCCGCCGTCAGCCGGCGGGCACGGTGTGCATGAACACAGTGCCCGCCGGTACGGCACAGGCTTCGATCCGCTTGCGGATCGAAGACCATGAACTCAGAGCTTGGTGACCTGCTCGAAGGACAGCTCGACCGGCGTCTCGCGCTCGAAGAGCGAGACGAGGACCGTGAGCTTGCCGCTCTCCGGCTTGATCTCGGAGATCGTGCCGGGCAGGCCCGCGAACGAGCCCTCCTTGATCGTGATGGTCTCGCCGGTCTCGAAGTCGACCTCGGCCGGGATCGGCTGGCGGGCCGTCGCGCCGCGGGCGCCCTTCGTCGCGCCGGCGCCGGCCTTCACCGGGGCCTCGGCGACCTGCACCGTGCTCTTCAGCATCTCGAACGCCTCGTTGAAGCGCAGCGGCGTCGGGTTGTGCGCGTTGCCGACGAAGCCGGTGACGCCCGGCGTGTGGCGGACGAGCGACCACGACTCCTCGTTCAGGTCCATGCGGACGAGCACGTAGCCGGGGATGCGGACGCGGTTGACCAGCTTGCGCTGGCCGTTCTTGATCTCGACCACGTCCTCCATCGGGACCTGGACCTCGTAGATCGCGTCCTCCTGCGCGAGCGTCGTCTTGCGCTGCTCGATGTTCTGCTTCACGCGCTTCTCGAAGCCGGCGTAGGAGTGGATGACGTACCACTTGCCGAGCTTGCCGCGGAGCTCCTGGCGGAAGGCCTCGTAGGGGTCGACGTCGGCGTCCTCCGCCTCGGCGTCGAGCTGGTCCTCGGCGATGTCGGCGCTGATTGCCTCGGACACGCCCTCGGTCGAACCGGCGGCCGCGGCCTCCTCGAACGCCTCGTCGCTCTCGTCGTCGGTCGCCTCGGCGGCGGCCTCGTAGTCGGCGGGGTCGTGCACCTCGAGCGCCTCGTCGACGGCGCGGTCGGCGGCCGGGTCGGCCGCCTCCTCGATCGCCTCGAGCTCCTCCTCGAAGTCCACGTCGTCCTCGTCGGCGTCCGTGAGCAGGTTCAGCCGCTCGCCGCGCGTCGCCTCGGCGAGCTCCTCCTGCGCGCTGGGCAGGTGCGAGTCGTCGGTGAAGTCGAGCGCGGGGTCGGCCTCCTCGGGCCCGGCGTCCTGCTCGTACTCGGGCTCGAGGTCGAGGTCGTCGCGGGGGTCTCTGGCCACGGTTCGGATTCCTTCTGGATCGATGACGTCTGTCGTGCCCGCGGGGGTGCGCGGGCAGCGGCGTGCGGTGTCGCGGGCGCCGGTCAGCTGGAGCCGGCGAACACCCACACCACGAGCGCGCCGAACGCGATGTCCAGCACGTACACGATCGCCATCATCACGACGACGAAACCGAGCACGACCGCGGTGTAGGTGACGAGCTCGCGCCAGGTGGGGGTGACCACCTTGCGCAGCTCGGCGACGACCTGCCGGAGGAACAGGGCGATCCGGGCGAAGGGACCGCGCCGAGCCTGCCGCTCGAGCTTCGCGACCGCGACGACGTCCTCGCCGGGCTCGTCGAGCACTCTGCGTGCCACCTGCGTCCTCCTCTCGCCGCTGTTCTTCTCGCAGGGCGGACAGGACTCGAACCTGCAACCTGCGGTTTTGGAGACCGCTGCTCTACCAATTGAGCCACCGCCCTAGGGCTGCTCGCAGGGCAGGGACGTGCGAACGCCTGCACCCCACGGGCGCCGCAAGTGTAGCAGCGGCCTCCGGAGGCGCCGCGGGCGCGCCGTCAGAGCCCGACGCTGCCCTGCATGATCCCGCCGTCGACGACCACCGTGGTGGCGGTCATGTACGAGGCGCGGCCCGACGCGAGGAACACCGCGACGTCGGCGATGTCGCTCGCCTCGGCCAGGCGGTGCAGCGGGATCGCGTCCTGCAGCTTCCCGAGCAGGTCCTCGTTCGAGGTGGTCGAGGCGTTGATGGGCGTGTCGACCGCTCCGGGCGCGATGTTCACCATCCGGATGCCGTGCTGCCCGAGCTCGACCCCCGCGGTGCGGGTGAGCATGCGCATGCCGCCCTTGGAGACGCAGTAGGCGATGTTGCCGGGCATCGGCCAGTCCTCGTGCACGGAGGAGATGTTGAGCACGAGACCGCCGTCGCCCTGCTCGATGAACCGCTTGGCGGCCGCCTGCGAGGCGAAGAACGCGCTCTTCATGTTGACCGCCATCACCTTCTCGTAGTCCTCCTCGGTCGTGTCGAGCAGGGACTGCCGGGTCTCGATGCCGGCGTTGTTGACGAGCACGTCCAGGCGCCCGAACGAGTCGACGGCGGTCTGCATCATCCGGTGCAGGTCGTCCGACCTGGAGATGTCGGCCTCGACCCCGACCGCCTTGCCGCCCGCGGCCTCCACCTGCCGGATCAGCTGCTCCGTGGCGTCCTCGTGGGCGACGTAGTCGACGACGACGTTCGCCCCCTCCGCCGCCATCGCGAGCACGATGGCCTTCCCGATGCCGGAGTTGCCCCCGGTGACGACGATCGACTTGCCCTCGAGCAGCACGGTTCCCTCTTCCTCGCGCCGACGACCGGCGCCCTGCGATGGTTCGTCGTCGGACTGGACCTCCGCCTGAACGCCGCTCGGCGCAGCCTGAACGCCGGCTCGGGTGCGCCGGTAGGCTCGGTGACCGTGCCTCGCACCGCTCCGGCCCCCATCTCGCCTCGCATCGCCGCCATCGCCGAGTCCGCGACGCTGAAGGTCGATTCGAAGGCGAAGGCGCTGAAGGCCGCGGGACGCCCCGTGGTCAGCTACGCGGCGGGCGAGCCCGACTTCGACTCCCCCGCCCACGTCGTCGAGGCCGCCGAGCGGGCCGCCCGCGACCCGCGCAACCACCACTACACGCCCGCGCCCGGCCTGCCCGAGCTGCGCGAGGCGATCGCGGCGAAGACGCTGCGCGACAGCGGCCTCGAGGTCTCGCCGGCGCAGGTCATCGTCACGAACGGCGGCAAGCACGCCGTCTACCAGACCGTGCAGACCCTGGTCGGCGAGGGCGACGAGGTCCTGATCCCCGCCCCGTACTGGGTGACCTACCCGGAGGTCGTCAAGCTCGCGGGCGGCGTGCCCGTCGAGGTCTTCGCGGGCGCGGACCAGGAGTACAAGGTCACGGTCGGGCAGCTCGAGGCCGCGCGCACCCCGCGCACGAAGCTGCTGATGTTCGTGTCGCCGTCGAACCCGACCGGCGCGGTCTACTCGCCGGAGGAGACCCGCGCCATCGGCGAGTGGGCGCTCGAGCACGGCATCTGGGTGATGACCGACGAGATCTACCAGAACCTCGTCTACGACGGCGTGAAGGCGGTCTCGATCGTCGAGGCCGTGCCGGAGCTCGCCGACCAGACGGTGCTCGTCAACGGCGTCGCGAAGACCTACGCGATGACCGGGTGGCGCGTCGGCTGGATGATCGGCCCCGCCGCCGCGATCAAGGGCGCGAACGACCTGCAGTCGCACCTCTCCTCGAACGTGAACAACGTCGCCCAGCGCGCGGCGATCGCGGCGCTGACCGGCCCGACCGAGCCGATCGAGGCGATGCGGCAGGCGTTCGACCGGCGGCGGAAGGCGATCGTCGACGGGCTGAACGCGATCCCCGGCTTCCGCACCCCGACCCCGCAGGGCGCCTTCTACGTCTACCCGGACGTGACCGCGCTGCTCGGGAAGGAGTGGGGCGGGGTCGTGCCCACGACCACCCTCGAGCTCGCCGACCTGCTGCTCGAGCGGCTCGAGGTCGCGGTCGTGCCGGGCGAGGCGTTCGGCCCGAGCGGCTACCTGCGCCTCAGCTACGCGCTGGGCGACGACCAGCTCGCGGAGGGCGTCCGCCGCCTCGCCGACTTCTTCGGCTGACCCTCGCGGATCCGCAGATCCTCCGCGGATCCGCAGATCTGACCCGACACGCCGCATCCGGAGGCGCGCCGTCGGCGTGTCGGGCAGTTCTTGCGGATCCGCGAAACGGTCCCTCGTGACGAGGAGCGTGACCCGGGGGCCGTCCCGGCCCTAGCGTCGGCGTCGTGCACCCCGTGACCGCCGCGCTCCGGCTCGTCGTCGCCCTCCTGGTCGTCGCCGCGGTCGCGGCGACGTTCGCGGCCGTCGCCCCGGTTCCGCTCGCGAACTTCTTCGGGTTCTTCACCGTGCAGTCGAACGTGATCGGCGCCGTGGTGGCGGTGGTCGGCGCCGTGCGCCTGCTGCGCGGCTCGCCGGCCACCACGGGCTGGGTCGTCGTGCGGTGGTGCGCCGCGACGTACCTGCTGATCGTCGGGGTCGTCTACTGGACGCTGCTCGCGCCGGTCGACGCGGCGGGCGGCATCCCCGTGCCGTGGGCGAACGTCGTCCTGCACGCCGTGACCCCGGTCGCGGCGCTCGTCGACCTCGTGCTCGCGCCGGACCGCCGCCCCCTCCCGGCTCGGCTCCTGCCGGTCGTGCTGGCCTACCCGCTCCTGTGGATCGCGGTCGTGCTGGTGCGCGGCGCGACCGACGGGTGGGTGCCCTACCCGTTCCTCAGTCCGGCGCAGGGCTACGGCGTCGTCGCGGGCTGGGTCGCCCTGGTCGCCGGCGCGTTCGCCGGGGCGGCGGCGCTGCTGCGCCTCGTCCTGCGCGCGCCGACGCGAAGGACCGCCTGAGACCCTCGATCAGGCCGCGGCGGTACGGAAGCGGCGGATGCGCGGGCCGACGAGGTCCGCGAGCCGGAAGCCCGGCCGCACCTGGGGCGGCGTCGCGCCGACGTCCCCGGGCCAGCGCGTGGCCGCGACGCGGCGGTCGAAGTGCTCCGGGTCCTGACCGGGCGCGTAGACGTGCTGCAGCCCGTGCGCGCCGAGGAACTCCGCGAACCGGTCGAAGCGCGCCTGGTGGCGGTCGTTGAAGGCGGTGAAGTCCGCCTCCTCGTAGAGCTCGGCCGCGTCCGTGTCCGGGCCCGTCTGCTTCATCAGGCGGTGCGGGATGTCGTAGAAGCGCACGAGCTCGAGCGTGCGCGAGTCGTGCGCGAGCACCGTCGCGGGCGTCCCGGCGAGCAGCGCGGCGATGTTGCCGTGGATGCGGGTGCCGAGGCTGTAGTCGAAGCCGGCGAGGTAGCGGATCCACGGCTCGGGGTCGACGAAGAAGCTCGTGCGGCCGTCGCGGACCAGCGGGTGCGCGTGGTGGGTGGGCAGCCGGGTCTGGTCGGTCTTCGTCTGCGCGGGTCGGTGGTCGCGGTCGAGGAGCATCCCGAGCGCGTCGCGGTGCTGCGCCGCGTAGCGGAGGTTCGGGTACCGCTCCATGTGCCGCTCGACGATCGGCACGAGGCCCGGCACGTACGGGGAGAGGTTGAGGCTGATGCGCGACTCGGCGGTGAGCGCCGGCACCCGCTTCTCGACCCGCAGCCCGGGGCCCTTGAGGAAGACCGAGGGGCAGCCGATCACGTCGACGTCGCGGAAGCCGAGCCCGCGGAGGTAGCCCTCCGTGAACTCGCCGCGGACGCCGATCGAGGGCGCGTGGTCGAGGACCGCGCGCACGAAGCGCTGCACCGACGCCTTGACGCCGTCGAGGCGCTCGACCTTGCCGTCGAGCCGCAGCTGCGCGCCGACCCCGAGCACGGTGACGGGCACGGTCAGCGCCTCGATCGTCTCGGACATCCGGTCGAGCGTCTGCTGGTAGCTCGGTCGGAACGCGTTCGCGAGCGGGATGACGACGTGGTCGGCGGTCGCGTTGATCCGCTCCGCCTCCGCCCGGCCGCCCTTCATGCCGCCGACCTCGATCTCGGTGCCGGCGGTCTGGAGCAGCTTGTAGCTCGCGCTCGAGAAGAGGAGGTTGCCGACGTTGTCGCCGATGAGGTTCCGGCGGTAGACCGTCGTCGGACGGGCCACCCGGAAGGGATCCTTGTGCGCTCGCAGCAGGATGCGTGTCACCGGTCGGCCCCTTCCGCCCCCTCCGTTCGAGGGGCGCAGCAGGACGGTAACCGCGGACCTGATCCGGACATGGACGGCACGCCGTCCATGTCCGGCGACCGGCCGCGAGCCGGGTCAGACGGTGGCGCCGATGAGGTTCGGCTCGGGGTGCAGCACGACGCCGAACTCGCTCTGCACCCGGTGCTGGATGTAGCGGGCCAGCTCGACGACCTGCGCCGCCGTCGCGTGGCCGCCGTTCACGATCGCGAGCGTGTGCTTCTTCGAGATGTGCGCGTCGGAGCCGGGCAGCCGGAACCCGCGCTGCACGCCCGCGTGCTCGATGAGCCACGCGGCCGACAGCTTGACCCGCGGCTCGCCCGCGCGGTCCGGTCGCGGCGGGAGCGCGGCGCCGAGCGGCACCACGACGTCGGGCTCGTCGCCGGAGGTCGGCCAGCGCGGCGCGTCCCGGGGCAGCGTCGCCGCGAAGTGCTCGCTGACGATCGGGTTCGTGAAGAAGGAGCCGACGCTCACCGACTCGGGGTCCTCGGGGTCGAGGACCATCCCCTTCCTGCTGCGGAGGGCGAGCACGGTCTCGCGGAGCGCGGCGATGGGGACGCGGCCACCGAGGGGCACCCCGAGGGCCTCCGCGAGCTGCGCGTAGGCGACCGGCGAGCTGAGCACGGGGCCGTCGCCGACGGCGCGGTGGAGCACGAGGTCGATCGACAGGACCACGCCCGCGAGCCCCTGCTTGAACACGCTCGTGCGGTAGCCGAGCCGCAGCTCGGAGGCGGGGAGCCGGCGGATCTCCCCGGTCTCGCGGTCGAGGAACTCGACCGCGGCGAGCGTGGCCGCCAGCTCCTGGCCGTAGGCGCCGATGTTCTGGATCGGGGCGGCGCCGCAGGAGCCGGGCACGCCGGAGAGCGCCTCGATGCCGCTCCAGCCCTGCTCGACGGCGACGGCGCAGAGGCCGTCCCACGACTCCCCCGCCTGGACGCGGATCCGCACGGGCTCCCGCTGCTGCACGGGGCGCAGCGAGCGCTCGAGCGTGCGGAGGCGGTCGGCGTCCGTCGCGGGCGGTCCCGCCACGGCGTGGGCGGCGCCCTCGAGGCGCTCGATGCCGCGGGTCGCGACGACGAGCACCGTGCCGTCGAAGCCCTCGTCGCCGATCACGACGTTCGAGCCCCCGCCGAGCACGAGCAGCGGCTCCTCGTCGGCCCACGCGCTCAGGGCCGTCCGCACGACCTCGTCGACCGTGGTCGCGACGACGACCCGGCGTGCGGGCCCGCCGACGTGCAGGGTCGTCAGGTCGGCGAGCCGCAGGTCCTGTCCCGCGGCGGCGTCGGCGCTCATCGGTCCTGCTGCCCCAGCGCGACGCGGACCTGCGCCCGCCCGAGCACGGTCTGGCCGGCGACCTTCGCGGTGACGTCGATGCGGGCCTCGTCGTCGGTCAGCTGCCCGACCTTCGCCTCGATCTCGAGGCGGACCGAGCCCTCGGGAGGCACCGGCACGGGGCGGGTGAAGCGCACCCCGTAGTCGCGGATCCGGTCGGCACCGAAGCGCTCCACGACGGGCTGCACGGCGAGCCCCATCGTCAGCATCCCGTGCGCGAGCACGCCGGGCAGGCCCACGGAGGTGGCGACGTCGTCGCGGTAGTGGATGGGGTTGAAGTCCCCGGACGCGCCCGCGTAGCGGACGAGGTCGTCCCGGTCGAGGTCGAAGCCGCCGGTCGCGACGACGTCGCCGACCGAGAGCCGCTCGCCCCCGGCGCTCACGCGTCGCCCCGGATCACGAGCGTCGAGGTCGCCGTGACGACGTGCTGACCGCCGCCGTCGCGCAGCACCGACTCGGCGGTGACCATGGCGTTGCCGCCGAGCGCCTTCACGTCGGTCACCGTCATCGTGGCGGTCAGCAGGTCGCCCGCCACGATCGGGCGGCTGAAGGCGAAGCGCTGCTCGCCGTGCACGACCCGGGAGAAGTCCACCCCGGCCGTCTCGTCGGCGAGCAGCTGCGCGAGGGTCAGGTCCTGGACGACGACGGGGAACGTCGGCGGCGCGACGACGTCCGCGTACCCGGCGGCGAGGGCGGCCTCCGGGTCGAGGCTGAGCGGGTCCGAGGAACCGACGGCGCGGGCGAACTCGCGCACCTTCTCCCGCCCCACGAGGTAGGGCTCGGTGTCGGGGTACACCCGGCCCTGGAGATCGTTGGCGAGGGTCACGCCTGCATGGTAGTCACGCGCACCGGCCGCCCAGGCGATGCACGAGGCCGCTCACGGACACTCGTGGGATGACCACCACCTCCCTCCCCGCCCGCCTGATCGGCTCCCGCTCGGTCTCCGCGATCGGCCTCGGCGCGATGCCGCTGTCCATCGAGGGCCGCCCGGACGAGCCGCGCGCGATCGCCACGATCCACGCGGCGCTCGACGCCGACGTCACGCTGATCGACACCGCGGACAGCTACCACCTCCTCGCCGGCGAGGTCGGCCACAACGAGCGCCTCATCCGCGCCGCGCTCGACTCCTACGAGGGCGACGCGAGCCAGGTGCTCGTCGCCACGAAGGGCGGTCACCTCCGCCCGGGGGACGGCTCCTGGACGCAGGACGGCTCCGCGCGGCACATCATCGAGGCCGCGGAGGCGTCGCGGCAGGCGCTCGACGTCGAGGCCATCGACCTCTACCAGTTCCACCGCCCGGACCCGCGGGTGAAGTTCTCGGAGTCGGTCGGGGCGCTCGTGCACCTGCTCGACGACGGCGTGATCCGGATGGCGGGGCTGTCGAACGTCAGCACCGACCAGATCGAGGAGGCCATGGAGCTCACCGACGGCCGCATCGTGTCGGTGCAGAACCAGTTCTCGCCGTCGTTCCGCTCGTCGCTCGACGAGCTGCGCCTCTGCGCGGACCTCGGCCTCGCCTTCCTCCCCTACAGCCCGCTCGGCGGCATCGGCAACGCGCCCGGCCTCGGCTCGCAGAACGCGGCGTTCCAGACCGTCGCCGACGTGCACGGCGTCAGCCCGCAGCAGGTCGCGCTGGCGTGGGAGCTGTCGCTCGCCCCGGTCGTGATCCCGATCCCGGGCGCCTCGCGGCCGGAGACGATCCGCGACTCCGCCGCCGCGGCGACGCTCGAGCTGACGGACGAGGAGCTCGCCACCCTCTCCGCGTGATCCGCGTCGTCGCGCGGTCCCTGTGCCGTCGCGCGGTCCGCATGCGCACCGCGTGACGCCCGGGCCACCGCGCGACGACCGGCCGGGTACGGCGAAGGGCCCCTGCGATCGGGATTCGCAGGGGCCCTTCGTGACCGTGGTCAGCGATCGGTGATCGACCTCGTCACTGGCAGCTGTCGCACTGCAGCAGATCCATCGGGTCGACCGGAATCGCGTAGCCGTCGATGCTCTCCGTGTCGAAGTTCATGACCGCTCCTTCCGCTCGCTGCCGTCGACCTTCCCCAGTCGGCGGCGGGTGTGCACTGCTCCCGCACGATGTGCGGCCCCCGCTCGAGGAGCGAGTGGAACCACTATATCCCGGGGGGTCCGGAGAATCGAGCCCCTAGATGTTGTGTCGGAGGGTTCTCAGCGTGTCGCCCGGAACCATGCGGCTCGACGGGCTGCGGAACACGCTCGGGCGGCGTGTCGCGGGCTGGACGCCACGATCCCACGCCCCTCGGACAGGGGCTCGGAGCGCCACGCCGCCACCGCCTCGTGGCAGCGGAAGGGCGGCCGGCGCACCCCTCCGGCGCGAGGCGACACGGAGCCGGCAGGCGGAGAGGGAGCGGGGAGCGGGATGCTAGAGTCGTCGTCGCTTCCGGCCCGGCGACGGGCTCGATGCAGGCCCCGATAGCTCAGTGGTAGAGCATCTCCATGGTAAGGAGAAGGTCAAGAGTTCAATCCTCTTTCGGGGCTCGGACAGGCCGGTCGCGCACCCCGCGGCCGCAGGTCCTCGCGGCGGGGTAGCTCAGGTGGTTAGAGCACACGGCTCATAATCGTGGTGTCGCGGGTTCAAGTCCCGCCCCCGCTACGCCAGGCCCGGATTCCTCTGGAACTCCGGGCCTTCGCCGTCGTCGGGGCACCCGCGGCTCCCCTCCGTCAGGCGCGGTGCGCACGACAGTCCTTCCGTGCCGCAGTACCGGAGCAGGGGGCCGGGAGGCACCCCGCCCGGGGGATGTGCCGGCTGCGCCGCGTCCGTACCGTCGGGAGATGAGCGTCGCAGTCCCGTCCATCCGCAGCACCGAGCCGCGCACCACCCGGTCCGGCGGAGCGCAGGCGGCGCACGCCCAGGACTACGCCGTGCTGATCGGGCAGGTGAAGGAGTCGGGCCTGCTGGATCGCCGTCCCGGCTCGTACGCCCTCCGCGGCATCGTGCTGGCCGCGCTGTTCGCCGTCGGCCTCGCCCTGCTGCTCACGCTCGGTCGGACGTGGTGGCAGCTGCTCGTCGCGGCCTACTTCGCAGTGCTCTGCACCCAGGTCGCCTTCCTCGCGCACGACAGCGCGCACAAGCAGATCTTCTCCTCCGGGCCTCGCGGCGAGCTCGTCTCACGCGTGCTGGCCGACCTCGTGGTCGGTCTCAGCTACGGCTGGTGGATGAACAAGCACACGCGCCATCACGCGAACCCGAACACGCTCGGGCGCGACGGGGACATCCTCCCGGGCGCGATCGTCTTCGTTCCCGACGCGGAGGCCCGCCCTTCGGGACTCCGCCGTCGCCTGACCGCGCGCCAGGGGTACTTCTACCTGCCGATCCTCGCCCTGGCGGGCGCCGACCTGCACCTGAGCGCCGTAAACGCGGTGCTGGGCGGGGAGAAGCACCCCCATCGACTGCAGGAGGGCGTGATGATCGCGATCCGACTGATCGGCTTCGCGGCCCTGCTCGTCCTCGTGCTCGGCCCGCTGCTCGGCACCGTCTTCCTCCTCGTGCAGGTCGCGCTGTTCGGCGTCTACATGGGCGGCACGTTCTCGCTCAACCACACCGGCATGCGCATCATCGGCCGCGACGAGAAGGTCGACTACCTCCGCAGACAGGTGCTCACCTCGCGGAACATCAGCGGCGGTCTGCCGATGGAGCACGTCATGGGCGGCCTGAACCTCCAGATCGAGCACCACCTCTTCCCGTCGATGCCGAGCGCCAACCTGCGCCGCGTCCGGCCGCTCGTCCGAGCGCACTGCGCACGGCTCGGCATCGCCTACGAGGAGAACCGGTTCGGCACGGCCTGGGGGATCGTGCTGCGCCACATCCACCAGGTCGGCGTCCGTCACGCCGACCCGTTCGACTGCCCTGCGGCGCGGACCCTCCGCACCGCCTGATGCGCGCCGCGCTGGAGCCCCGGTGACCGGGCCCGTCATCCACCGAGCGGTCCCCTGCCCTCGTGCGGGCTGCGACGCATGGGCGATCCTCGCGACCGCCGAGGAGGCCGGCGACGGCGCGTCCGCGTGGCGATGCTCGAACGGGCACACGGGGCCGCGCCTCTGGGCAAAGGCGCGCCCGGACTGACGGCGGGACCGTGCGCCGCCTCCGCCGATCGACCTCCGGCACCGGGGCCACGACGACGGACCGCCGCGGGGATGCATTGCGGACGCTTCACGTCCGGTACCTGCGGTTGCGATCGAGATGCGGACCGATTCCGTCCGGATCTGCTTCTACCGTCGACCGCATGAACAGCGCGAACACCACGACCGCACCCGCGGTCCGACCGAGTGGTCCGATCACCACCCTCGCCCTCGTGCGACTGACCCACGGGCCGGTGGGCTGGGCGGCCCACGCCCCGGCGCTCGTCCTGTGGGCGCAGCATCGCCTGCGCCGATCCCCGGTCGCGTCGGGCGCGACCGTCCCGACCCCTCCCCGCCGCGACCTGCCCGGCCCCTTCTGCTGATCGAGGCCGCCGGAGCGCCCTAGCCTGCTGCGATGGAGGACAGCCCGAGCCCGACCGCTCGGGCGATCCGGGCGCTCGACGTCCTCCGGCTGCATCCGGGGATCTCCGCGGAGGCCCTCGCGGAGCGCCTCGGGGTGACCGAGCGCGCGGCGCGCCGGTACGTCGCCACCCTCCGAGACGCCGGCATCACGATCGAGGGCGCCCGCGGCCCCTCAGGCGGCTACCGCCTCGGCCGGGGCACGACGCTCGCCCCGGTCGGCTTCACGGAGGAGGAGGCGCTCGGCCTCGTGCTCCAGGTGCTGGGCGGCAGGCCGGAGGCGGGACGGGACGACGACCTGATCGGCGGCGCGCTGCAGAAGGTCGTGCGCGCACTGCCCGACGCGGTCGGCCGGCAGGCGGCGCTGCTCCGTGAGCGCGCGGCCGCGACCCCGGACGAGCGGGCCGACCAGCAGCCGGACCCGCTGCTGACGAACGAGCTGATCGGCGCGATCGCCGCGCGCCGCGGCGTGGTGATCGAGTACCGCAGCGAGCGCGGCGCGGAGCTGGAGCTCGACGTCGACCCGTGGAGCGTGGTCGCGCGCCACGGCCGCTGGTACCTGCTCTGCTGGGCGCACCACGTGGACGCGATCCGCACCTATCGCGCCGACCGGATCCGGTCGGTGCGGCGCACGACCCGCCGGTTCGACCCGCCGGACGACCTCGACCCGGTGGCCGCGCTCGGCGAGAACCTCGGCGCGGGGTGGCGCTACCCGACGCGGGTGGTGTTCTCCGCTCCGATCGAGGAGGTGCGGCCGTGGATCCGGCCGCCGATGGGCCGGCTCGAGTCGCACGAGGCGGGCTGCGTGCTGGTCGGCACGACGAGCAGCCCCGGCATGTACGCGCGGGAGTGGCTGTCGGTCGTGCCGTTCCCCTTCCGCGTCGAGGGCGGGGAGGAGCTCCGTGCGGCGGTCGTCGAGGTCGCCCGCCAGTTCACCGCCGCGGTGGACGATCCCGACGAGCCGACCTGACCCTCCTCCGGCCGACGGGCCGGGCCGGCTCTTCGCGGGGGCGCGACGAGCCCTTGACGTGCTACTTGTTCTTTGCAAGTGTGGACGCCGTCCACATCGAGGGTCGATGCGGACCGAGGAGGCCCCGATGCCGTCGATGTTCGTCAACGTGCCCGTCACCGACCTGGAGCGCGCGAAGGCGTTCTACGAGGCGATCGGCTTCACCATCAACCCGCTGTTCACGGACCACAACGCGGCCTGCGTCGTGGTCGAGCCGGACCACAGCTACTTCATGATCCTCACGCGGGAGTTCTTCCAGACGATGACCGAGCTCCCGATCGGGGACCCGGCGAAGAGCCCCACCGCGGGCACCGCGATCTTCGTCGAGAGCCGGGACGAGGTCGACGCCCGGGTCGCCGCCGGCGTCGCCGCGGGCGGGAAGCGCCTCGGCGAGCCGCAGGATTTCGGCTTCATGTACCAGCAGGGCCTCGCCGACCCCGACGGGAACGTCGTCGACTTCGGATGGATGGACCCCCGGGCCGCGGAACAGGGCCCCGAGGCGTTCACGAGCCAGCAGCAGGCCTGACGCCGCGATGGCGGCGCGCGACTACGGCCAGTCCTCCGGGATCACCCGGGCCCTCGAGCTGATCGGCGAGCGGTGGGCGCTGCTCATCGTGCGCGACCTCCTGGTCGGGCCCCGCCGGTACGGGGAGCTCGCCGCGGGCCTCCCCCGCATCCCGACGAACATCCTCGCGTCCCGATTGAAGGAGCTGCAGGAGGCCGGCGTGCTGCGTCGAGCGCCGCGGTCGCGGGTGATCGTCTACGAGCTGACGCCGTTCGGCCGGGAGCTCGAGCCCGTGGTGCTCGCGCTCGGCGCCTGGGGGTTCAAGGCGATGGGCGGCGCCCGCGACGAGCAGGCGATCAGTCCGGACTCGATGACGATGGACCTGCGCAGCGCGTTCCGGCCGGAGGCGGCCGCCGGGCTGCCGCCGACCGCCTACGCCGCACGGCTCGACGCCGCCGAGCTGCTCATCCGCGTCGACGGTCCCGCGCTCGACGTCCAGCGCGGGCCGGGCCCCGCGGACCTCGTGTTCGAGGGCGGCCGGGCCATCCACCGCCTCATCACCGGCGAGATCGCGCCGCAACGCGCGATCACCGACGGGCTCGTCCGGGTCCGCTCGGGCGACGGGCTGCTCCTCGACCGGTTCGCGACGACGTTCCGACTGGCGGCCTGAGGGCCGAGGGCGGCGCGGTCCCCGAGCCGGAACGGCGTCCGCGGACGCCGACGCCGTCCCTCATCCCGCGTCGCCCTCCGCCGGCTCGGCCCGCCGGACGCGCCAGGCGACCGCCGCTCCCCCGACGACCGGGAGCAGCCCGAGCAGCCGTACGGGCCAGCGCAGGCCCGGAGCGAGCAGTGCGACGAGGGCGACGACCAGGTAGACCGCGCCGTGCACGGGCCCCAGGATCCGAGCGACGACCAGGTCGTGCACCGTCACGAGGTTGGCCAGCAGCGCGGCCAGCGTGACCAGCTCGAGGAGGCCCAGCGCCACGAGCACGGGCCGTCCGCGCCGCATCATCGCTCCGGAGCGCCGGGCTGCAGCACCATGAGCACCAGGACGACCACCCAGAGCAGGTTGAAGACCCCGACGAGCGCCGCCGCGGACGCGACCTCGCGGCGGCCGGGCGGGCGTCGCAGCATCGCGGCCTGGCCGGGGACGATCCGGACCGCGAGCAGCACGCCGGCAGCGACGGTCAGGCCCAGCGCGACGACGAGCCAGGCCTCGTCGAACTTCCCCCACAGCAGCCCCAGCACGATGCCCGCGACCGGGACCGAGACGGCGAGCAGCCCGTACACGCGGGAGACGCGGTGCAGGAGGCGCGCCGCGTCCGCGCTGCGGCGCTCGTCGCGGGGTCGCCGCGCCTCTCCGACACCGAGCGGCACGGCCGCCGGGAACAGCGATGCCGACACGGCGGCGGGCCCCACGAACAGGACGGCCGCGAGCACGTGCACGACGAGGAGGACGGGGCCCACGCGGAACTCCTTCAGTTCGACTGATGCTGGCATCAGCCTAACTGAAGGTCAGCGTCGAGGAGGACCTTCCCGTGCCGCGCGGCGGAGCGCTTCCTCGAGCGGCGCGAGCGGCGGCCCGGCGAACAGCTCGGCGTCGAGCCGCTCGACCGCCGCCGCCATCTCGTCGAGCAGATCGCGACCGCCGGCCGACACGGAGAGGTGCGCAGCGACGCCGGTCCCGGTCTCGGCGGCCTCGACCAGCCCCTCGTCGATCAGCGCGCGGACCAGCGCGTGCGCGCTCTGCACGGTGATGCCCGATCGACGGGCGATCTCGCTGTAGGAGATCTGCGCCGTACCGGCGATGTGCCCGAGCACCGCGTACTTGCGCAGCGTCAGCCGGCGCGAGCGCAGTTCCGCCTCGAGGCGCCGCTCGGCGATCGACGCGAGCGCGAGCAGCGCCACGGTCGGGCTCTCGCGCCGCCCGGCCGCCTGAGGTCCGTCCACTGCTCCGACCCGACCGGCCGTCAGGCCCGCGGCAAGAGGAGGTCGGCGCGGTGCGCCCGGGCGGCGACGCGTCCCGTCTCGGTGCTGGTCATGGCTGCCTCCGGCTCCCGACCGCGGTGCCGCCGTCGCGCCCACGAGCGTGCCACGGTCGAGTGACCGGCGGCGATCGGCGCCCCCGCCGATCTCGCCGGACGACCCTCCCCCGCTCAGCCCGCCGGGATCCAGACTCGCATCGCGTCGGCGCCCCGGTTCGCCCAGGCGAAGTACGGCACCGCACGGATCGGCACGGGCTCCCGCTCGACTCCGTCGTCCTCCCCGCCGCCGAGGGCCGCGTAGGGCTCCGGTCGCTCGACGTGCCGGTGCACCCAGCCCGACGCCAGGACCACCGGCGCCGCGAGCGCCGCGTCGGACCCGCCGAGGCGGAGCGGTGCGTCGACGTCGAGGTGGAGGTCGTCGACCTGCGCGCCCACCGGCAGGTCGACCTGCTCGACCGCGAAGACGAGCGGACCCGCAGCGATGGCGACGGAGTCGCGGATGCCGTCGATGCGGTCGTCGGCCGCGATCAGCCGCGGCGCCGTCGGCAGCACCAGCTCGAGGCGGTCACCCGCGCTCCACAGCCGGCGCCGGCGCGCGAGCCCGGGTTCGACGGGCTCCCCGTCGAGCGTCGCGCCCGACGCCCAGCCGGGCACGCGGAGCCCCAGCTCCGCCTCCCCCTCCGGCGCCGACCGGACGGTGACGAGCACGCGCCCGTCGCGCGGGAAGTCCGTCTCGACGTCGAGGACGAGGCCGGCGCCGCGGACCGTGCCCTGCACGTACTGGTGGACCTGCAGCGAGTCCCCGTCGACGCCGGTGGTCGCGACGTAGGCACCGAGGCTCGACAGCGTGCGCATGATGTTCGGCGGGCAGCAGGCCGTGCTGAACCAGCCGAGCCTCCCGTTCACGGGGTTCCGCTGATCGTCCGGCTCGGCGCCGTTCCGCACCTGCAGCGCGTTGACGTAGAAGAACTCGCCGCCCGCGAGCGAGACCCCGGGCAGCATCCCGTTCAGCAGCATCCGCTCGACCTGGTCGGCGTACCGCTCGTCTCCCGTCGCGACGAGCATGCGGTGCGCCCACTGGAGGCCGCCGATCGCCGCGCAGCTCTCCGCGTAGGCGCGGTCGGACGGCAGCTCGTACGGGTCGCCGAACGCCTCGCCCTCCCAGCGGGCGCCGAGGCCGCCCGTGACGTACTGCTTCGTGCCGACCATCGCCGCGAACTGCCGGGCGACGGCGGCGAGCAGCTCGTCCTCGCCGGTCTCGATCGCGACGTCCGCGGCGCCCTCCGCCAGGTACACGGCGCGCACCGCGTGCCCCTCGACCGTGGTCGCCTCCCGGACGGGCACCCGGTCGGAGAAGTAGGTCGAGTCGCGGCCGTAGGCGGCGACCGTTCCGCGGCCGCGCGCGTCCACGAACCAGCCCGCCAGGTCGAGGTAGGCGCGGGTGCCGGTCTCCCGGTACAGCTCCACGAGCGCGGTCTCGATCTCCGGGTGGCCGTCGAGCTCGTGCGAGCCGTCCGGCCCGAAGGTCGCGACGAGGTGGTCGGCGAGCCGGACGGCGACGTCGAGGAGCGCCGTGTCCCCGGTGCCGCGACGCTGCGCGACGGCGGCCTGGACGAGGTGGCCGGCGCAGTAGAGCTCGTGGGTCCAGCCGAGCTCGGAGTAGCGGGCGATCCCCCGCAGCTGCACCACGGAGTCGAGGTACCCGTCCTCGGCCTGCGCCGCGGCGACCAGTCGGGTGAGCTCGCGCTGCCGCTCGAGCAGGGCCTCGTCCCCCGTGCGCGCGATCTCCCATGCGACCGCTTCGAGCCACTTGTAGACGTCCGAGTCGGCGAAGACGTCACCGACCGCCTCTCCCGTGCCGCCGCCGGCCGCCCGTTCGAGGTTGCCGACGTTGCCGGCCCGGTGCAGCTGGTCCCACCCCTGCGGGATGGAGACGGCGGCGTTCGCGGCCAGCCGCTCGGCCCAGAAGCCGCCCGTGATCGTCGCCCCGTCGACGCCGACCGGTCGCAGCGCGGCGGTGCCCCCCGCCGTCGGCGACAGCGGCCCCTTCACCACGTCGTCCACGAGGCCCCTCTCCTTCATGCGCGCACCGCGGTGCGCAGCAGCCGCTCGTGCGGGCTCGACCACGACGCCAGCACGGTCCGGAGATCGTCGCGGATGTCGGTGGCCAGCGCCTGGTCGCGGGCGTCGTCGATGAGCGCCGGGATGTCGACGGTGGTCCGCGTCTCCGCGGACCGCACCGCCGCCTCCACCATCGCGAGCGTCCAGACGTTCGCGTGGATCTCGCCGGAGGGCGAGGCGCCCGACCGGACGGCCGCCAGGAACTCGGCGAGGGATCCCTCGATCGATTCGTGCGGGGCGGGGACGACGTCGAGGCGCTCGACCGGCCCGTCGCCCTCCTGCACCTCGACGGCGGACTCGCCGTCCCAGGTGACCGTGCCCCGCGCGGTCCCTGCGCGCCACGAACCGTTCCAGGAGGTCTCGAGGCCTGGCGCGACCCAGCTGCCGAAGTACTGGAACCGCGCCCCGCCCTCGAACTCGAAGAGGGCCTCGGCCGCCGCATCGCCGCGGAACCAGCTCCACGACGGGTTGAACGAGCGGCAGTCGACGGTCAGCGGCACGCGGTCGAGCACCGCGCGGGCCACGTCGAACGAGTGGATCGCCATGTCGACGAGCAGGGGGTGGTCCATCTCCTCACGGAACCCGCCGAAGTGCGGCGCCTTGAGGAACTCGGTGCTGAGCAGCTCCGCACCGCCGAGGTCGGCGGCGCGACGGCGCAGCTCGTCGAGCGCTGCGTAGTAGCGGCGCGACTGGCTGACCATGAGCAGGCGCCCGGTGGTCTCGGACGCCGCGACCAGGATCAGCGCGTCCCGGACGGTGGGCGTGACGGGCTTCTCGCACAGCACCGGGTAGCCCGCGTCGAGCGCCGCGAGGTTGACGGGGAGGTGCGCGACGGGCACCGTCACGTCGACGATCCCGTCCGCGCCCTCGGCCCGGGCGAGCGCGACCGCGTCGGTCCCGGACGCCACGGAGGGGCCACGCGCGGCCAGCGCGGCCTCCACCGCGCGCGGGTCGAGGTCGACCAGGCCGACGAGCTCGGCGTCGTCGGCGCGGTCGATCGCGCGGATCCACGCCCGGCCCATCTGCCCCGCCCCGACGAGCACGAGGCGCAGGGGCGCGCTCACGAGCGTGCCACCCGGTCGTCCGCGTTCATCGCACCGCGGTAGTCGTGCCCCTCGAAGAACTCGCCGGACTCGTAGCGGAGCAGGGTCGGCAGCGCGGGTGCCGGGAGGGCGGGCGCCACCCAGTCCACCCCGTTCGCGATGACGCGTCGCACGTCGGGGTGGTGGTAGACGGGGAAGTCCTGGTCCCCGGGGCTGAAGTAGAAGATCTTCCCGTGGCCGCGTCGGAAGGTCATGCCGCTGCGGAACACCTCCCCGCCGGAGAACGAGCTGATGAAGACGAGCTCGTCGGGCACCGGGACGTCGAAGAACTCGCCGTACATCTCCTGCTCCGGGATGACGATCGGATTCGGCACCCCCTGTGCGATCGGGTGCGTCGGGTTGACCGTCCACACGAGCTCGCGGTCGTGCTCGCTGCGCCAGCGCAGGGTGCAGGTGGTGCCCATCAGCTTCACGAAGAGCTTCGACCAGTGCCCCGAGTGGAGCACGACGAGCCCCATGCCCTCGAGGACGCGCTGGTGCACGCGCTCCACCACGTCGTCGCGCACCTCGCCGTGGGCGGCGTGCCCCCACCAGACGAGCACGTCCACGTCGGCGAGACGGTCCGCGTCGAGGCCGTGCTCGGGCTGGTCGAGCGTCGCGGTCGACACCGAGACCGACCCGCCGAGGTGCTCCTCGACGGCGGACCGGATCGTCTCGTGCATGCCGTCCGGGTAGAGGGCCCTGACGTGCTCCTCGACCTGCTCGTGGCGGTTCTCGCCCCACACCACGACGGTGCGAGGTCGATCGTTCTGGCCCATGCGGACCGTCCTTCCTTCCGAGGCCCCGCGCGACGCGGGGAGGTTCACTTGACGGCGCCGCCGAGCGCGCCGGCGGCGATGTACCGCTGGGCGACGACGAGGAGCACCGCGGCGGGGAGCGACGCGAGCACGGCCGTCGCCATGACGGGTCCCCAGTCCGTGACGTTCGAGCCGATGTAGTTGTAGATGCCGAGCGTGATCGGCCGCACCGCATCCGTCGACGTCAGCGTCAGCGCGATGAGGAAGTCGCCCCACGCGCCCAGGAACGTGAACAGCGCGGCCGTGACGATGGCGTTGCGGCTGATGGGCACCACGATGGAGAGGAACGCGCGGAAGTCGTTCGCCCCGTCGACGAGCGCCGCCTCGACGAGGCTCGGCGGGATCGACTCCATGAAGGCCCGCATCAGCAGGATCGAGAACGGGATCTGCACGGCGCTGTCCGCGAGGATCAGGCCCGCGTAGGTGTTCAGCAGGCCCACGTCGTTGAACAGCGTGTAGAGCGCGTTCGCGATCACGATCGTCGGGATCATCTGGGTGACGAGCAGCACCAGCAGGAACACCCGCGTCCCGCGCATGCGGAACCGCGCCAGCCCGTAGGCGGCCGGCGTCGCGACGAGCAGCGTGACGACGACGGTGCCGAGGCCGATGATCATGCTCGAGACGAAGTTGCCCCCCTGCTGCTGGAACGCGGCGACGTAGCCCGAGAACGTCGGGTTCGTCGGGAACCACGTCGCCGTCGCGGCGCCGGCCGTGGCCTGCAGGCTGCTGTTCACCATCCAGTAGACGGGGAACACCATGAGCCCGAGGAACACGATGCCGAGCGCCGTCATCGGGATGGACCGCGCCCGCCCGCGGTGCTTCCGCGGCAGCGGCACGCGGATGGTCGTCGAGGTCATTCGTCGGCCGCCTTCCGGGAGATCGAGATGTAGACGACGGCGAAGAGGAACGACACGACGATCAGCACGTTGCTGATCGCGGCCCCGATGCCGAACTCGAAGTTGACGAACGACTGGTGGTACGCGTTCGTCGCGAGCGTCTGGGTGGAGTTCGCCGGTCCGCCGCCGGTGAGGCCGAGGATGATGTCGACGACCTTCAGGGTGTAGACGATGCCCAGCACGATGACGACGCTGACCACCGAGCGGATGGACGGCCACGTGACGTACCGGAACGCCTTGACCCCGGTGGCGCCGTCGAGCGACGCCGCCTCGTAGAGCTCCGGCGGGACGGACTGCAGGCCGCTGTAGAGGATCGTCGTGTTGAACGGGATGCCGAGCCAGATGTTCACTCCGATCACCGCGACGAGCGCGAGGCCCGGGCTGACCAGCCACGGGACCGCCGGCACGCCGAACAGCCCGAGGAACTGGTTGATCGCGCCGCTGTCCTGGTCGAGCAGCCACTTCCACACCGCGCTCGAGGCGATCAGGGGCAGCAGCCACGGCAGGAGCAGCAGCCCGCGGAGGAATCCGGACAGCGGGAAGTTCCGCCGGAAGAACAGTGCGAGCCCCAGGCCGATGACGAACTGCATCACGATCGAGCCGATCGTGAACAGCGCGGTGTTCACGAGCGTCGTCGTGAACACCGCGCTGCCGAAGGTCTGCGCGTAGTTCGCGAGGCCGACCCACGGCGCCTCGCCGGTGAAGAAGGTCCTCGTCGTGTAGTCCTGGAAGGACATGAGGACGTTCTTCACCACGGGGTAGCCGAAGAAGACGGCGACGAACACCACCGCCGGGGCGATGAACAGCCACCGGGTGACTCCTGAGGCGAGCCTCGCCCTGCTCCTGCCCGGTCGCCCGGAGGCGACCAGCGGACCGGCGGCGACCCCCGCCCGTGCGGACACGGTCATCGTGCTCCTCCCCTCCGCGAGCGGAGGGAGGGGGCGGCGCCCGAGCGGGTCGCCCCCTCCCGTCGCATCACTGGCTCTGGGACTGCGCCTGCTGCAGCGCGGCGGACGGGGCGGCCTTGCCCGTGAGGGCGAGCTGCACGGCGGTGTAGATCTTCGTGGCGGCCTTCGGCCAGTCGGGTCCGAGCTCGCCGGTGCGGGCGCGGGCCGTCTTCACGGTGGTCACGAACGACGCGACCTGCGGATGCGACTTCGCCCACTCGTCGGCCGCCGACTCGTTCGTCGGCACGTTGCCGGTGACGCCGGCGATCGTGGTCTGCATCTTCGCGGAGGACAGGCAGCCGACGAACTTCGCGGCGAGCTTCATCCGGTCCTTGTCGCGCGTCTGCGGGACGGTGAACGCCTCGCCGCCGAGCGGTGCGACGGTCGGGTCACCGGTCCGGGTCGGGATCGGCACGCTGTCGAACTCGAGCCCCTTCGCCGCGTTCAGGGACGGCAGCTGCCAGGGGCCGTTGATCATCATCGCGGCCTTGCCCGCGATGAACTGGTTGTCGACGTCGGCCTGGGCCCAGTTGATCGAGCTCTTCGACATCGCGCCGTCGTTCTGCAGGTCGAGCACGAACTGCAGCGCCTGCGTGGCCTGCGGGGTGGCGATGTCCTTCTCGTCCCCGCCGTTCGACCAGAAGAACGGCAGGAACTGCCAGGTGCCCTCGTACGTGTTGATGTTGCTCATCGCGAAGCCGTAGGTCTTGCCGCTGGTCAGCTTCTTCGCGGCGGCCCGCAGCTCGTCCCACGTCTTCGGCGGGGTGACGCCGGCGTCGGACAGCAGCTTCTTGTTGTAGTAGAGCGCGATCGAGTTCGTGACCGGCTCGAGGCCGTAGAGGTCGCCCTTGTAGGAGTTCGCGGCCTTCACGGCCGGCACGAGCCCGTCGGCGTTCAGCCCGTAGTCGTTCAGGGGAGCGAGCGCGCCCGACGCCGCGATCTGCTGCACGTCGGGGTTGTCGAGCATGAGCACGTCGGGCAGCGTGCGCGACGACGCCTGCTGCAGCACCTTGGCGATGAGGCCGGCACCGGCGACGTGGTTGATCTTCACCTTGGCGCCGACCTGCTTCGCGCACGTCTGGTAGATCGGGTCGTAGCTCGCCTGGTAGTAGTCCTCGATCGTCAGCGTGGAGCCGCCGCCGCCACCTCCTCCTCCCCCTCCGGAGCCGGACGAGCAGGCGGTCAGTGCGACGGGGACGAGCGCCACGGCGGCGGCCGCGGCGATGATCCGGATCGGGTTCATCTTCGGTGAGCTCCTTTGCTGCGGAAGGCGGGACGGGCGGGGCTGCGTCAGGGCGCAGCGGTCCCGCGTCGTCGGTCAGGTGATGTGCTTCGGTGCGTGGACGAGCGCCCGGCGGGACCGCGGAGGAGCACGGCGGGCAGCGGAAGGGAGCGCTCACTCGTCGTCGACTGATGACGCACCGCTCTTCGATCCCCGTCGATCGCGCCGCCCCGGTCGGGCGTTGCGGAGCATCATTCGCCCGGCCCGTCCCGGCTGTCAACGATTTTTTTAAGCGCTTTACCGAACCATTCGCCGCGCTATGGTCGACCGCGAGGAGATCGCCGATGGTGCGGATGCAGGACGTCGCCGAGCGCGCGAACGTCTCCATCGCGACCGTGTCGTTCGTGGTCAACGGGACGAAGCGGGTCTCCGAGGCGACGCGGGCCCGGGTCGAGTCGGCCATGACCGAGCTCGGCTTCACCCGCAACGTGCTCGCTCGAGCGCTGGCCAGCCGGCGGTCGCGGATCATCGCGCTGCTGTTCCCGGAGCTCGACACCCGCGGCAACGCGAGCGCGATGGAGTTCGTCCACGGCGCGTCCGTCGGCGCGGCGGAGCGCGACCACCACCTGGTGCTCTGGCCCGTCGCGAACGACCCCGCCGCGCTCCGCGAGTACCTGGACGGCGGCCTCGTCGACGGCGTGCTCGCGATGGAGGTGCAGCTCGAGGACCCGCGCGTGCCGATGCTCGAGGCCGCCGGGATCCCGTTCGTGCTCATCGGCCGGACGGCGGACCCGAGCGCCTACGCCTACGCGGACATCGACTTCGAGACGACGGCGCACGAGAACCTGGACCACCTCGCGGGGCTGGGCCACGAGCGCATCGCCCTCGTGCTCGAGCACCCGGGTGCGCTCGGCGAGTCGGCCTACGGCCCGCCCGTACGCCTCGAGCGGGCGTACCGGGAATGGGCCGTCGCGCACGGCGCGACAGCGGTCGTCGCCATGACGGCGAGGGATCCGGCCGGCGGAGCCGAGCTCGCGGAGGACCTGCTGCGCGACCACCCCGACGTGACCGCCGTGCTCATCGCGAACGACGAAGCGGCCCCCGGACTGCTCCGCGGCATCCGGGCGACCGGTCGCTCCGTGCCGAGGGACGTCTCGGTGCTGGCGCTCGGCATGGCGTCCCGGACGGCGGCGCTCTGCGAGCCTCCGCTCGTGCACTCCGCGCCGCCCGGCTACGACCTCGGGCACGCCGCCGCGCGGGCCCTCATCGACCTGGTCGAGGACGCGGACGCGGAGCCCATCCGCACCCTGCTGCCCTGCGTGCTCGGCGAGGGCGCGAGCGTCGCGCCGGTCCGGACGACCCTCCCCTGACTCGATCATCCCGATCGCGGCATATGTTCGCCGCGGCGCGTGCCGGGCCGCGCGACGCGGCCCGGCACCCGGGTCCGGTCAGGCGCGGAGCCACTCCAGCAGGTCCGCGTTGATCACGTCGGCCTGCGTGGTCGGCATGCCGTGCGGGAAGCCCGGGTAGGACTTCAGCGTGCCGTTCTGCACCAGCTCGGCGGACAGGGGCCCGGAGTCGGCGTAGGGGACGATCTGGTCGTCCTCGCCGTGCATGACGAGCACGGGCACCGTGATCTTCTTCAGGTCCTCGGTGAAGTCCGTCTGCGAGAACGCGACGATCCCGTCGTAGTGCGCCTTCGCGCCGCCCATCATGCCCTGGCGCCACCAGTTCTCGATGATCGCCTCCGACGCCTCGACGCCGGGCCGGTTGTAGCCGTAGAAGGGCCCGGACGGCAGCGCGCGGTAGAAGTTCGACCGGTTCGCGGCGAGCTGCGCCTGCAGGTCGTCGAAGACGCTCTTCGGCAGGCCGCCCGGGTTCGACTCGGTCTGCACCATGATCGGCGGCACCGCGCTGATCAGCACGGCCCGCGCGACGCGGGACTCCCCGTGCTGCGCGATGTAGTGCACGACCTCGCCGCCGCCGGTGGAGTGGCCGACGTGGATCGCGTCGTGGAGGTCCAGGTGCTCGGTGAGCGCCGCGAGGTCCGCCGCGTAGTGGTCCATGTCGTGCCCCTCGCCCGTCTGGGTCGAGCGGCCGTGCCCGCGCCGGTCGTGCGCGATCACCCGGTACCCGTGCTGGAGGAAGAACAGCAGCTGCGTGTCCCAGTCGTCGGCCGACAGGGGCCAGCCGTGGCTGAACACGATCGGCTGTCCCGACCCCCAGTCCTTGTAGAAGATCTCGACACCGTCGTTCGTGGTGATCGTCCCCATCGGTCCTCCTCCTCGGCGGCGCGCGGCGCATCGCTCCGGGGCCCTCCCGGAGGCGCTCCGGTCCTCGAGCCGGAGCCTGCCGACACCGTGTGAACAGTCGACGACGGAAGCGTGCACCGACGCAAGCGGGTGCCCACGACGCCCCCGGCGTCAGGCGAGGTGGCGTCGCAGGAAGTCGAGCTCGCGGGGGAGGTCGTCGAGGCCGCCGCCGTCGTGGCCGTTGTACTGCCAGACCGTCATCTGCTTCTCGCCCGCCCAGGCGTTGTACGCCGCGTAGACGGTGGAGGGCGGCGTGATCTCGTCCATGAGCCCGACCGTGAAGTCGCCCGGCACCGACGCGCGCTGCGCGAGCAGGGACGAGTCGAAGTAGGCGAGGGTCGACAGCGCCTCGTCGGCGCGGCCGCGGTGGATGCGCAGCCAGTCGGTGACCTCGCGGAACGGGTAGGCGTCCGTGATGACGATCGCCCGGGGGAAGTCCGCGAGGAACGGCACGCGCACGAGCGCCGCCTTGACGTGCGGCGAGAAGGCGCTGGCCGCGATCGCGAGCGCCCCGCCCTGGCTCCCGCCCTTCACGGCGATCCGGTCGCCGTCGACCTGCTCCAGCTGCCTCGCCGCGTCGACGGCCAGCACCGCGTCGGTCATGAGGCGCCGGTAGTAGTAGGTCTCGGGCGAGCCGATGCCGCGGGTCATGACGCCCGGAGCCTGCGCGCCGGTGTCGGGCGCGACGTCCGGGGTGTCCCCCGGGCTCCAGCCCGACCCCTGCCCGCGGGTGTCCATGTGCAGGTGCGCGAACCCGGCGGAGGCGAGCTGCAGCTCGTCGACGGCGTGCCCCCGGCCGCCGCCGTACCCCACGTACTGCACGACCGTCGGCAGCGGCCCCGTCGCGCCCGCGGGGACGCGCAGCCACGCGCGGATCGGCTGCCCCTCGAAGCCCGAGAAGGTCACGTCGAACACGTCGAGGGTCGTCAGCCCGGTGTCCACCGGCACCACGACGGGCGGCGCCGCCTTCGCCCGGGACGCGTCGACGGTGCGGCGCCAGAAGGCGTCGAGGTCGTCCGGGGCGACGGCGGAGGTGCGGAGCGACTGCAGCTCGGCGAGCGGGAGATCCGTGTACACGGCACGAATCATCCCGCCACCGGGCTGGGCGCGACGATCAGCGGGCGATCGCCGCGACCAGCGCCTTCTGCAGGGTCGTCAACGCGTCCTTCGGCGACGTCTTCGCCGCGACCACCGTCTGCGCGAAGTTCGTCATCGGCGTGGTGCTGTCGACCGTCGTGACGTTCGCGAACAGGGCCGCGCCGCCCGGGGCGGCCCAGGTCTTCGCGACCGGCTGCCAGACGTCCACGATCTTCGCCGCGTTCGCGTCGGAGCGGAACTCGGGCGTCTCGGCGATCGACTTCAGCACGGGCAGGCCGACGCCGGTCTTCTGCGTCCACAGCGGGGCCATCGCCTTGTAGTAGTAGGTCAGGAACGCCTCCGATCCCTTCTGGGTCGGGGTGTTCGTGTACATCATGATGTTGTTCGGGAACGACAGCGTCCCCTTCGTGCCGGCCGCGGCGGTCAGCGGCTCGCCCACCACCACGTCGGTCAGCAGCGAGCCGCCGAGGTTGGCCGCGAGGCCCGGGGCCTCGATCTGCATGCCGAACTTGCCGGCCTTCCACTGCGCCTGGGTGTTCGAGGTCGAGTAGCCGGTGCTCTTCGGGTCGGCGTAGCCCTTGCGGACGAGCTCCTGCACGTACTCGATCGCCTGGATGTTGGCGGGGGTGAGGAGGTTCGGCTTCTGCTCCTCGTCGAAGATGCCGCCGCCGTTGTTGATCATCAGGCTGACGATCGCCTGGAACGCGTTCCCCTGCGCCCCGGCGCTCAGGCCGAACCCGTAGACGCCGATCTTCTTCAGCGCGGCGCACGCGTCGAGGTTGGACTGCCAGTCGGTCGGCACGTCCGCCCCGGCCTTCTCGAGCAGGGACTTCGAGTACCAGAGCACCCGCATGTCGAGGTTGTAGGGCACCGCCGCGTAGCCCTTCGGCGTCTTCATCGTGTCGAGGATCCCGGGCAGGAAGTCGTCGTAGATGCCGTTCGACTTCCAGGAGTCGAGCAGGTGGTCCGCGTACGCGATCTTGCCCTGCTTGGCGAACGAGAAGGCCTGCGTGCCGCTGCCGCTGCTGACCGCCGGCCCGGTGTTGGAGGCGACGGCCGTCGAGAACGTCTGCGTGAAGGCCTGCCACTGCACCGACTGGTACACGGCGTCGGGCAGCTTCCCCGACGGCTTGTACGCCTCGGTGATCTTCTTGTCGAGCGTCGCGAACGCGGGCGCGCCCCAGGGCATGTTCCAGAACTTGATCGGGCCGCTCGCGCCGCCGCCCCCGCTCGAGCACGCCGCCAGGCCGAGCGTCGCGAAGGCGCTCCCGGCGAGTGCGGCGAACGCGCGCCTCGAGATCTGCGTGGTCGTCGTCGACATGCCGCCTCCTCCCGCCAGCGCCTTCGCTGACGATCTCCGCCGACTTGCGCAACAACAGGCCGGACGATGCTTGGTCCACCGATGATGCATGGCGGGATCACCCGGCACAAGGATCCACGCCGCTTCTTCGAGTTGCGCAACTCCACCCCTAGAGTGCTGCCGTGTCCGCACCCCCGCCGGTCGACGACCGCCGCCGCACGCTCGCCGACGTCGCCGCGCTGGCCGGCACGAGCGTGCCCACCGTGTCGAAGGTGCTGCGGGGCGGCACGGACGTCTCCGCGGCGACCAGGAGCGCGGTCATGGAGGCCGTGCGCGAGACGGGGTACGTCCCCCGCCCCGGCCGGCCCGCGCGCGGCCTCGAGCCCGCGATGGTCGACTTCGTGCTGAGCGACGTGCACGGCAGCTGGGTGCACCAGGCCCTCGGCGGCGTCGAGGAGGCCGCCACGGCGATGGACCACGACGTCGTGCTGACGATCGCGCGCCGCGACGGGGCATGGGTGCAGCGGGTCCTGCGGCGCAGCTCGGCCGGTGCGGTGATCGCGCTCGTCGACCCCACGCCCGCGCAGCTCGACGTGCTCCATGCCGCGGGCCGGCGCTTCGTGCTGATGGACCCGATGAGCCGGCCGCCCGAGCACGCGGCCAGCGTCGGGGTGACCAACTGGGAGGGCGGGCGGTCCGCCGCCGAGCACCTGATCGGGCTGGGCCATCGCCGGTTCGCCGCGATCGGCGGCGGCCGCACGCACCGCTACAGCCAGGCCCGCATCGACGGCTTCCGGTCGGGCCTCGCGTCGACCCCGGGCGCGGCCCTGGTCGACGTCGGCTACGCGGACTGGCGCCGCGAGGACGCCGCCGCGGTCGCCGAGCCGATGCTCGCGCGCGCCGACCGGCCGACCGCCGTCTTCTGCTGCAGCGACCTCACGGCAATCGGCGTGTACGACGCGGCGCACCGGGTCGGCCTCCGGGTGCCGGACGACCTCAGCGTGATCGGCTTCGACGACCTGCCCGAGGCGACCTGGGCGGCGCCGCCGCTGACGACGGTGCGGCAGCCGATCGCGGACCTGGGCGCGGCCGCGGTGCGGATGCTCCTCCGGCTCGCACGCCAGGACGAGGGCGCGCAGCCGCCGCACGAGGAGCTGTCGACGCGCTTCGTCGTCCGCGCATCGACCGCGCCGCCCGCCGCCTCAGCGGTGCCGCTGCGCTGACGGGTCAGCGGTCGAAGAGGACGCGCCGGCCGAGCAGGCGGAGGTCGAGCTCGCGCATCGTCACCGCGGCGAGGTCGGCGAGATCCGCCGTCTCCTCCTCCGTGAACGTCCGCACGCGCCGGTCGAGCGCCGCGATCGCCCCGATGGTGTGCCCGTCGAAGGTGGTCAGCGGCGCCGCCGCGTACGCGCGCAGCTGCGGGTCGGCCTCGAGCAGGGGGTGGCCGTCGGCGCGCTCGTCCGCCGTCAGGTCGGGGGCGGTCCAGCCGGTCCCGGAGGTCACGGTCTCCGCGGCGAACGAGGCGTTCCGCGGCACCTGCGCGAGCTCGAGCCCGCGGTGGGACAGGAACCACTCGCGGTCGCCGTCGACGATCGAGACCAGCACGAGCGGCACGTCGAGCAGGCGTCGGGCGAGGCGCACGATCCGCTCGACGGCCTCGTCGGTCCGGGTGTCGAGCACGCTGACCCGCCGCACGGCCGCGAGCCGCTCGGGCTCGGCGTCCGTCAGCACGTCCGGGTCCACCCGACGCGCCTCGACGAGCCCGGCGACGAACGCGTCCTGCAGTGCCACGGAGGCCTCGGCGGCGGTGGGCCGATCGGCGGGGTCACGGGCCGTCATCGCCGCGAGCGCCCGCGCGAGCACCTCGGGCACCGAGTCGGGGATCTCGGGGTCGCGGTCGAGGCGGGCGAGGGCCGACTCGTCGACGCCGCCCGGGAAGACGACCGCGCCCGTGACCGCCTCGAGCAGCACGAGCCCGAGGGCGTAGACGTCCCAGGCGGGCGTCGGGTCCTGCCCGAGCACCTGCTCGGGGGCGAGGTAGGCGGCGGTGCCGGTCGTGAACTCCCCCTCGGCCGCGCCGCCGATGATCGTGGCGATGCCGAAGTCGGTCAGCTTCCCGCGGATGCGGGAGGAGGGGCCCCGCCGGGCGAGGAGCACGTTCGCCGGCTTGATGTCCCGGTGGAGGAAGCCCGCGTCGTGGACGGCTTCGAGGCCCTGCGCCAGGTCGGACCCGAGCGTCGCGGTCTGGCCCGGGGTCAGCGGCCCCTCGCGCAGCCGGCGGCGCAGGTCGGTGCCGGCCACGCGCTCCATCACGAGGAAGATGCGGGGGCCCTCGGGGTCGCTGGTGTCGACGCCCGCGTCGAACAGCGTCGTCAGCGCGAAGTGGTCGAGACCGGCGACGAGGCGCGCCTCCGCCTCCTGCAGGCGGACCTCCTCGGGCGACGTCGCGGTCGCCGTGAAGAGCTTCAGCGCCACCTTCCGCCCGAGCAGCGGGTCCTGGGCCTCGTAGACGGTCGCGCGGCCGCCGCGGCCGATCACCTCGCCGATGCGGTACCGGCCCGCGACGGCGGGCGGTTCGGTTCGGGGCATCGAGCGGTCCTCGGACGGTGCGGCACCGGACGGGTGGTCCCGGCTCCAGCATCGTCACACATCCGCGGAGCCGACCTCCGCGCCGGACGGGTCAGGCCGGGGCGCCTGCGTACTGCAGCTCGGCGCTCGCGAGCAGCGCGAGGTCCCGCAGGATCTCGGGATCGAACTCGTCCTCGCAGCGGGGCTCCCGGTCGAAGACGGACAGCGTGCCCATCGCGGAGCCGTCGGCGAGCTCGAGCGGGTGCGCGGCGAAGAAGCGCACGCCGCCGCCCGGGCGGACGTCGCGCGCGGGTCCGGCGTCGGCGAGCGTGTCGAGGACGACGAGCGGGCGGACGGCGGCGGCGCGGACGCACGCCTGGTCGGTGAGCGCGGGGCCCACGGCGGCGAGCGTGCGCGTGCGGCCGCCGACGAGCACCGCGATCGCGGCGGACCCGACGAGCAGGGCCGAGGAGGCGATGGCGGCGATGCGCTGCAGGTGCTCGGCGACGCTGTCGTGCACGACGGGCTCGACGGGAGCGATCGCGGGGCGGTCGAGCACGCCGAGCAGCGCGGCGCCCACTCGGTCGGCGACGAGGCCGGCGGGGCACTCGCCCGGCCGCGGCGCGATCCGGATCTCGTCCCAGCCGATGACCGAGCCGACGGCGACCGTGGTGGCCGGGCCGCTGCAGATGGCGCCGTCGGACACGCCGAGCACGCGGGTGACCCGGGCGATCCGCTCGATGACGCGCTGCACGCGCGCGGAGAGCGGCGAGCCGCCGAGATCCGGGAGCAGCACCACGGCGTCGTAGGCCGCCATGTTCCAGGCCCCGCCGAACGAGCCGAGGAGCTTGAGGACCCTGCCCACGCCGCAGACCACGTCGAGCTCGATGCCGCGACGCGTGGAGAGCCAGAGCCGGTCGAGCAGGCGGACGGGCGCGCGGTGCTCATCGGCCGAGCCCGTCGCCTCGAGCCAGGTGCGACCGGCGAGGAGGAGGATGCGCGCGCCGTCCGGGCCGGGGCGCGTGAGCCGCGCCGCGGTCAGATCCGTCGTCGACACCCGCCTCCTCCTTCCCGTCCGAGCGGACGCACCATGCTGCAGGGCGGACCCTGCGCGAGCGCTGCGGGTCAGGCGGGCGGGCGGTCGTCCGAGCGGCCGGGGAGCCGCGGCATGTGGATCTCGCCGGGATCCACGTCGACGTCGCCGTCGTCCGTGTAGTCGCCCGTGCCGGGCAGCAGCCGGATCGCCGACCGGTCGATGTCCGGGTCCTGCAGGGCCGGGCTGTCGTCCTGGTCGTCCTGCAGCTCCTCCGTCTCGCGCTCGCTGGAGGGGCTGTAGTCGGTGTCGTACCGCTCCGACGGGTCGGCCTCGGGGTCGGACTGGATCGGATCCTCCGGGTGCTTCCTCATCGCGCCGACAGTAGGGCCGCCGGCTCGGAGCGCGCTCAGGCGCCGAGCTCCCGGAGCGAGGCGAGCAGCTCGTCGACGACGTCGGCCTGGCCGGCGATGGTCATGCGGTGGTTCGCCGCCGGAGAGTCGAGGCCGCGGACGACGCCGCCCGCCTCGCGCACGAGCAGGGCGCCGGCCGCCTGGTCCCACGGGTTCAGGCCCTGCTCGAAGTAGGCGTCGATGCGACCCGCGGCGACGTAGGCGAGGTCGATCGCCGCGCCGCCCGCGCGCCGCAGGTCCCGCACGCGCGCGAGCAGCGGCTGCGCGACCCGCGCCTGATTCGTGCGGATCTCCTGCGTGTAGTGGAAGCCGGTGGCGACCAGCGCGCGGTTCAGCGGGACCGCCTCCCGCACCTGCAGCCGCCGGTCCCCCACGAAGGCGCCCCCGCCCGCGGAGGCGGTGTAGAGCTCGCCGAGCTGCGGCGCGGCGACCGCGCCGGCGAGCGCCGTCCAGGTCTCCGGGTCCGGGTCGCCCTCGACGACCGCGATCGACACCGACCAGTTCGGCAGGTCGTAGAGGTAGTTGACCGTGCCGTCGATGGGGTCGACCACCCAGGTGAGCCCGCTCGTGCCGGCCTCGCCGCCGGACTCCTCGCCGAGGAAGCCGTCTGCCGGCCGGAGCGCCGCGAGGCGGCCGCGGATCAGGTCCTCGGTCGCGCGGTCCGCCGCCGTGACGATGTCGATGGGCGACGACTTCGTGGCCGCGACCTCCACGCCCTCCCGCCGGAGCCGGGCGGCGAGCGCGCCGGCCTCCTCCGCCACGGAGCGGGCGATCTCGAGCAGTTCCTCGTGAGCCATGCGGCAAGCCTGCCGTACCCGCTTCCGCGCCGCCGGGCAGGGCGACCACCGCTTCATAGGGTCCTCCCAGCGGACTCCAGCGGGACGCATGGCGGGCGCAGGAGGCGCTCTTCGGAGGGAGGCGTTGCATGGGGTCCGTGAACGACCAGAACCCCTTCGACGTCGCGCCCGACGACGAGCGTCGTCCTGCGGCGGACGCCGCGCACCCCGAGGCTCCCAGCGCGGACGCGACCGCGCCCCTCCCGACCGGGCCGACCGCCGCAGCCGCGGACGCCCCCGTCGCGGACACGGCCGCATCGGACGGCACCGAGCAGGCCCGCCGCAAGCACCACCGGTTCGCGGCGCTCGGCATCGCCGCCGCCGTGATCTTCACGGCGGGCGCCGGAGGCGGAGCAGTCGCGTCGCTCGCGCTCGCGCGCAGCACCACCGCGACGAGCGCCGACGGCGGCTCGGGCTTCTCCTCCGGCCAGGGCGGGACGGGCGCGCAGGGCGGCACGAACGGCTCGCAGGGCTTCGGCGGTCAGGGCTTCGGCGGCTCGCAGGGCGGCTTCGGCCGGTTCGGGCAGGGCTCGCAGGGCGGTCAGAGCGGCCAGGGCTCGTCCGGATCCTCCGACAGCGGCTCGACCACCGCGACGGCCGCCCAGGTGAAGGGTCTCGTCACGATCGTCTCGCAGCTGGGCTACGAGAGCGGGGAGGCGGCCGGCACCGGGATCATCCTCACGTCGAACGGGCGCATCCTGACGAACAACCACGTGATCGACGGCTCCACCGCGATCGAGGTCACGGACGAGTCGACGGGGCGCAGCTACGCGGCGAAGGTCGTGGGCACGAACGCGACGAAGGACGTCGCGGTGCTGCAGCTCGAGGACGCCTCCGGCTTGACTCCTGCGGACATCGCGACGAGCGACCCGTCGGTCGGCGACGGGGTGACCGCGGTGGGCAACGCGAACGGCACCGGGACGCTGAGCGCGGCGACGGGCGAGGTCAGCGCGCTCGGGCAGACCATCACCACCTCCAGCGAGGGCTCCGCGCAGGGCGAGACGCTGCACGACCTCATCGAGATCAGCGCCGACGTCGTCTCCGGCGACTCGGGCGGCGCGGTGGAGAACGAGGACGGCGACGTCGTGGGCGTGACGACGGCGGCGTCCTCCGGCTCCGCCGACGTGACGGGCTACGCGATCCCGATCGACGCGGCGCTCGGCATCGCGCGGCAGATCGTCGCCGGCGACGACACGAGCGAGATCACGATCGGCCTGCCCGCCTTCCTCGGCGTCTCGCTCGACCCGACCGAGACCGACCGCGCGGTGGTCGGCGAGGTGCTCTCGGGCACCGCCGCCGCGGACACCGCCCTCGCGAAGGGCGACGTGATCACGAAGGTGGACGGCACGACGATCTCGGCGAGCGACGCGCTGTCCGCCGCGATCAAGCAGCACGCGCCGAGCGATCGGGTGACGATCACCTGGACCGACGCCGACGGCGGCAGCCGGACCGCGACGGTGACGCTGACCGCGGGACCGGCGGACTGATGACGAGCGACCCCAGGACCTGGGCGGCGGAGCACTCCGCCGCCCTCGTCGGGCTCCCCTCGGCCGCCGCCGAGCAGGAGGTGGAGGACGCGGGGCTCCGCCCCCGCATCGCGGGACCGGACGTGGTGCTGACCCTCGAGTACCGGCCGGACCGCATCACCCTCGTCACCGACCGGGCCGGTCTGGTGACGGAGGTCGTCCCGGGCTGACCTCGCGCCTCGTGCACCGCTCCGCGGCTCATGCGACGCCGCGCGGCGTCACACGAGCCGCTCCGCGTCGCACGACGAAGCTCGGGCGCGCACCTCGAGCGAGCGCGGCGTAGTCGGCGAGCGTCGCGCGCGGCACCGACGGCTCCACGCCCACGCGCTGCAGGACGCGGCGGAGGAGGTCAGGCCGCCGTGACTCCGCCCAGCCCCAGCGCGCGAGGCCGGCCACCCGCGTCCGGACCTCGTCCTCGCGTCGCTTCTCCTTCACCACCGCCCGGCCCGCACCCGCCGGAGCGAGCCGCGGGTCGAGGTACTTCACGTCGCCGTCGGCCTCGCCGCCGACCCGGACCTGCGCGAACAGGAAGTCGAGGAACACCTCGCTGCCGTCGTCGAGCACGAGCCGGTGCTGGAGGCGTGGAGGCGCGATCCCGAGCCGCAGCATCAGCGCGCGACTGCCCGACTCGGCCGCGGACTCCCCGCCGGGGTGGGCGAAGGCGACGACCTCTCGGATCCGCCGGGCGGCCCGCCGCGGTGCCACCAGGTCGTGCGCCGCCTCGAGCTCCTCGCGCACCGTCCCCAGGCGCAACGCGGCGTCGGCGGCCATCACGCCCTCGTCGAAGGGTGCGCCGCCGGCGATGTCGACGACCGTCCGGGCGATCGAGGTGACGAGGATCCCGCCGATCCGGACCACCTCCGGCGCGGTCACGGGCAGCAGGTGCGCCGTCACGCCCTCCTGCCCGCGCTCACGGCGATCGCCGACGGCCGTGTGCACCGAGGCGAGGCGCGCTCGGAGCACCGGCAGGCCGTGCGCCACGGCCGCGGAGAAGGCGGAGAACACCACGGGGCCGCGGGCGACCGCCGCGAAGGCGCGCATCCGCACGAGGTGCTGGTCCTCGGGCGTCATCGCGGCGAACGCCTCCCGCTCGACGTAGGCCCCCTGCCGCAGTCGCACCAGCAGCCCGCGTCCGACGTCCCGGGTCAGCTCCCGTCGCTCGCCGCCGCCGTGCGAGCCCTCGCGGACGACGATGATCTCGAGCTGCCACGGGTTCACGCGGGCATCCTGACGACCTCCCGGCCGTGCCGACGCGCTGCCGCCTGGGGAGGAGTCGATCCCGCTCCCTCCGGTCGGATCGATCCGCTCGTGCGACGCGGAGCGGCTCGTGCGACGCCGCGCGGCGTCGCAGCAGCCGCTCCGGGTTGCACGAGGAGGCGTGCGGCGCACCCGACGGCGCGCACCCCCCAGGGGGCGTTTTGTACACTCCTCCACCGTGACCGACGAGCCGGCCGAGCTGTTCCGCGACCAGCCCGTCTCCTACTCGTACCGGGAGTCGCCGGCCTCCGTCTGGCGCAACCGCGTCGGCGTCACGTCGCTGCTCTTCAGCGTCGCCATGGGGCTCTCGTACCTCCTCGGCCGACCGCGCAGCTGAGGCGCACCCCGCGAACGCCAGCAGCCCCGGTCCTCGCTGCTCGCGTGGACCGGGGCTGCTGTTCGCCGTGGCGGGTGAGGGATTCGAACCCCCGAAGGCTGAGCCGGCTGATTTACAGTCAGATCCCTTTGGCCGCTTGGGTAACCCGCCTGGCTGCTCGGGCCAGCCTGTGCAGGCTGGCCCGAGGCGCCTGACGAGGATACCCGTCGCCGGAGCGCGCGCGAAACCACGCGTCCAGGGCGCGCAGCGCGTGCACCCCGAGGCGGCCGTGCGTGCCGACGCCCGGGCGCCGGACCGGCCCAGTCGCTCGGGCGGCGGGCCTCCTAGAATCGCGGCCCATGGCCGATAGCTCGTTCGACGTCGTCAGCAAGGTGGACCAGATGGAGGCGGACAACGCCGCCAACCAGGCCCGCAAGGAGATCGACCAGCGCTACGACTTCAAGGGCGTCGGCGCCTCGCTCGAGCTGAAGGGCGAGCAGTTCCTGCTCAGGGCCTCGAGCGAGGAGCGGGTGAAGGCCGTGCTCGACGTGCTCGAGTCGAAGCTCATCAAGCGCGGGATCTCGCTGAAGTCGCTCGACGTGGGCGAGCCCTTCCCCTCCGGCAAGGAGTTCCGGATCGAGGCGAAGCTGAAGAACGGCATCGACAGCGACAACGCCAAGAAGGTCACGAAGCTCATCCGCGACGAGGGCCCGAAGAGCGTCAAGGCGCAGATCCAGGGCGACGAGGTCCGGGTGCAGTCGAAGAGCCGCGACGACCTGCAGGCGACGATCGCCCTGCTGAAGGGCGCGGACCTCGACCTCGACCTGCAGTTCGTGAACTTCCGCTGACCCGCCCGAGCCCCCGTTCTCGGGCTCGGGCGGCCTTCAGGGCGCCAATACACTCGCAGCATGGGTGCCGGTCTGTCGCTGGCGCTGCCCTACGTGATCGTCGCCGTCGACATCGCGATCCGGGTGCTCGCGGTGGTCTTCGTGCCGAAGAACCGCCGACCGGCGACCGCGACGGCCTGGCTGCTCGCGATCTTCTTCATCCCGTACGCGGGCGTGATCGCGTTCCTGCTGTTCGGCAGCACGAAGCTGCCGCGGCGCCGCCGGCGGAAGCAGCAGCAGATCAACCGGTACGTGATGAACGCGACGGAGGGGATCCGGCTCGCGGAGGAGCTGCCCGAGTGGCCGCCCTGGTTCGCCTCCCTGACGGCGCTCAACCGCCGGCTCGGCGCGATGCCCCTGCTCGGCGGCAACACGGCCCGGCTCTTCGGCGACTACGACCGCTCGATCCACGAGATGGCGGCGGCGGTCCGCACGGCGGAGCACTTCGTGCACGTGGAGTTCTACATCCTGTCGGCGGACGCGACGACGGCGGTCTTCTTCGACGCGCTCGAGGACGCGGTGCGCCGCGGCGTGAAGGTGCGGGTGCTGCTCGACCACATCGCGTCGCTCCGCGTGCGCGGCTACCGCCGCACGCTGCGCCGGCTGAAGACGATGGGCGCCGAGTGGCATCTGCTGCTGCCCGTGCAGCCGTGGCGCGGCCGCTACCAGCGCCCGGACCTCCGCAACCACCGCAAGGTGCTCGTCGTCGACGGCCGCATCGGCTTCATGGGTTCGCAGAACATGATCGATCGCAGCTACGACCGCTGGACGAACCGCCGCCGCGGTCTGCAGTGGAAGGACCTGATGGTCCGGCTCGAGGGCCCGGTCGTCGCCGAGCTGAACACGATCTTCCTGTCCGACTGGTTCTCGGAGACCGACGAGCTGCTCGAGCGGGAGGCGCGGCAGTCCGTCGCCCCCGTGGGCGACGAGGATCTCGACTGCCAGATCGTGCCGAGCGGGCCGGGCTTCGAGGGCGAGAACAACCTGCGGCTGTTCAACGGCCTCATCTACGCCGCGCAGCGCCGCATCGTGCTCGTGAGCCCGTACTTCGTCCCCGACGACTCGATGCTCTACGCCGTCACGACCGCGGCGCAGCGGGGCGTGGAGGTCGAGCTGTTCGTCAGCGAGATCGGCGACCAGGCGGTCGTCTTCCACGCGCAGCGCAGCTACTACGAGACGCTGCTCAAGGCCGGCGTCGTGATCTGGATGTACCGGAAGCCGACGATCCTCCACGCGAAGCACTTCACGATCGACGACGACGTCGCCGTGGTCGGCTCCAGCAACCTCGACATGCGCTCGTTCACCCTCAACCTCGAGGTGTCGATGATGGTCCGCGGCAGACCGTTCGTGCAGGACCTCCACCAGATCGAGGAGGGGTACCGCCGTGCCGCCCGGCGACTCACGCTCGACGAGTGGGAGACGCGGCCGCTGCGCTCGTCCGTGCTCGACAACGTCGCCCGGCTGACCGCCTCCCTGCAGTAGCCGCGGAGCCCGCCGAGGCGCCGACGGCGCCCGTACCGTGGAGCCGTGAAGACGCCGCCGCGCCCCGTGGTCCGGAACGCCGCCCGGGTGCTGCTGCTCGACCCCGACGGCCGCGTGCTGCTCGTGCGCGGCGGGGACCCCGCCGATCCGGAGGCCGGCACCTGGTGGCTGACGCCCGGCGGCGGGCTGGAGCCGGGCGAGGACGCGAGGACGGCCGCGCTGCGGGAGGCGTTCGAGGAGACCGGGCACCGCGTCGAGCGGCTGACCGGCCCGGTCGCCCGCAGGTCCTCCGTGTTCCCCTTCGACGGCCGGCTGATCGAGCAGCGGGAGCAGTACTTCACCGCCCGAGTCCCCGCGTTCGAGCCGACGACGGCGGGATGGACCGAGCTCGAGCAGCGGGCCCTGAGCGGGTTCCGCTGGTGGACTCTCGCGGAGCTCCGGGCGACCGAGGAGACGGTGTTCCCGGAACGCCTCGCCGACATGGTGTCGGAGGCGCTGCAGTCGTCCTGAGGCGCCTGGTGGTCTCGAGGCCCGCTGCGCTCGCACCTCGACCAGCGAGGAGGGGTCGACCCGCGGGGACGTGCGGAGCTATGGTGAGCCCGATCCCGAGAGACGGAAGGAGCGTGAGCACGATGGCTGTCCCTTTCGCGCGCCCCCACGCCCCCGTCCTTCCCGAGGTCGCCGCCTGAACTGAACCGTGGCGGCCTCCCGTTCTCCGGAGACCACCACCCATGACGTTCGACGCGTTCGCGCTCGACGGGCAGCTGCCCGACTACGAGCCCGACGACGACCAGCGCTGGTCCACCTGGGCCGCCGCCACCCCCACCGAGCGAGGACCGCGGCCCTGGCCGGACTGGCTCGAGACCTCCTCCGCCGCGCTCGACACTGAGCTCGGCATCGTGAAGTCCGGGAAGGAGGCGGACCTCTTCCTGATCGAGCGGGCCGTCCCCGGGACGCCCGGCAGCCTGCTGGCCGCCAAGCGGTACCGGGGCAGCGACCACCGCGAGTTCCACCGCTCCTCCGCGTACGAGGAGGGCAGACGGATGCGGAACACCCGCGACGCGCGCGCCGTGGCGCGGAAGTCGTCCTACGGCCGCGAGGTCGCCGCTGGGCACTGGGCGATCGCCGAGTTCGACGCCCTGTGCCGGGCCTGGAACGCCGGCGTGCCCGTGCAGTACCCGGTGCAGATCAGCGGCACCGAGGTGGTGATGGGATTCATCGGCGACGGCCGCGAAGCGGCGCCCCGGCTCGCCCAGACCCGCTTGCGCGGCGCCGACCTGGAGGATCTGTTCGCCCAGGTCCGCGCCATCCTCTCCGCCTTCGCCCGCGGGGGCTTCGCCCACGGGGACCTGTCGGCGTACAACCTCCTCGTCCATAACGGACGAGTCGTCGTGATCGACCTGCCGCAGATCGTCGACCTCGTCGCGAACCCGCTCGGAGCGGACTTCCTGCACCGCGACGTCGTGAACGTGTGCGACTGGTTCCGCGGACGCGGCCTGACCGCGGACCGGGAGGAGGTGTTCGGCGCGGTGCTCGCCGAGGCGTGGTGATTCGAAGCGCGCCCGCAGGCCGACGGCCCTACGGTCCGGACATGGCATCCAGATCGCTCAGAGTCGAGTTCCTGCCCACCGATTCCGTCGCCGGCGTCCGCACCGAGGACCCGCGCGCGGAGGTCCACGACGTGTCCCTGCCCGACGACGTCGACGGGGTCCCCGAGCTGCTCGAGAACCCGCACGTCGACTTCCCCGGCACCTGGCGCCTCGTCGGCGACGGCGTCGAGGGCGCGCACCGCTACCAGCGGGTCGACCGCCTCGGCGAGGACTCGAGCACGAGGGCCGGCTGAGCACGCAGAAATGCGAAGAGGGGGAGGCCTGCCCGCAATCGCTTGCGGGCTGGCCTCCCCCTCCCNTTTCCCTCTCGCTATGGCCGCCGAAACACTATGGATGTTCCGTCGATCCCCTGGCCACCGAGTGCTCGGTGGCGGGGTCCCGACCGTCCATCGGGAACCACATAGTGGACGCGAGCAACAGCACTCATGCTCCAACCCTGGGGGTTGGGGTGTTGTCAAGTCATCGGCTTATTAGTACCGGTCAGCTGCACAGGTCTTTCGTCCCTGCTTCCACATCCGGCCTATCAACCCAGTCGTCTACTGGGAGCCTCTCACCCTCAAGGGGCATGGAAGTCTCATCTTGAAGACGGC
>NZ_QXTG01000002.1 GCF_003581425.1 Amnibacterium setariae | reverse complement strand
GACCTCGTTCGCGCACGTGGGGTTGAAGTGGGACGACTACGTGCGGTTCGACGAGCGGTACCTGCGCCCGACGGAGGTCGACGCGCTGATCGGTGACGCGACGAAGGCACGCACCGAGCTGGGCTGGACGCCGACGGTCGACGGGCTGCAGCTGGCGAAGCTGATGGTCGACGCGGACGTCGAGGCGCTCGAGCACGAGGGTCGGCCGTGGATCGACACTGTTCGGCTCGACTCCTGGGCCTCGAAGCACAACGCCGCACTCGGCGTCGGCGCATGACGGATCTCAAGGGCGGGGTCGAGTACACCCCGACGCCGTTGGATCGCGACGCCCGCGTCTACGTCGCCGGCCATCGCGGGCTCGTCGGGTCCGCGATCGTCCGCAAGCTCCAGGCCGAAGGGTTCACGGACATTGTGGGCCGCACCTCGGCCGAGCTCGATCTGAAGAACCGTGACGCAGTGTTCGCGTTCATAGCCGAGACGAAGCCGAGGTACGTCGTGCTCGCAGCCGCGAAGGTCGGCGGCATCCTCGCAAACAGCACCTTCCCGGTCGAGTTCCTCAGCGACAACCTGCGGATCCAAATCAACGTGATGGACGCGGCACTGGCGCAGGAGACGGAGCGCCTGCTCTTCCTCGGGTCCAGCTGCATCTACCCGAAGTTCGCGCCGCAGCCCATCAAGGAGGACACCCTCCTCACCGGGCACCTGGAGGAGACGAACGACGCGTACGCGATCGCAAAGATCGCCGGCATCCTCGGCGTGCAGTCGGTGCGCCGCGAGTACGGGCTGCCGTGGATCTCGGCCATGCCCACGAACCTCTACGGGCCGAACGACAACTTCTCCCCGAAGGGCTCCCATGTCCTGCCGGCCCTGATCCGTCGGTACGACGAGGCAAAGGCGTCGGGCTCGACTTCGGTGACGAACTGGGGAACCGGCAGCCCCCGGCGAGAGTTCCTGCACGTCGATGACATGGCCGATGCCTGCCTGCACCTGCTGGAGCACTACGACGGCCCGGCTCAGGTGAACGTCGGGACCGGCTCGGACGTGACGATCAAGGAGATCGCGGAGACCGTCGCCGAAGTCGTCGGCTACACCGGTGACACCGAGTGGGACACGACGAAGCCGGACGGGACTCCTCAAAAGCTCCTGGACGTGAGCAAGCTCACTGCGGCCGGCTGGAGCTCGAAAATTGGACTTGCTGAGGGCGTGGCGTCCACCGTCGACTGGTTCCGCGCGCACGCCGAGATCGTCAGAACCTAAATCGACCATTTGAGCCACGAGCTCCCCGCGCGAACTTCGCGAGTCCTGTCTATGACAGAAGCTCGAGGCTCGCTCGGAGGGCAGACCCCACCTCGACCCCGCGGATTGACCGTAATACCACGAAGTCGCCCAACCACGAGACAGGAAATAGTCGTCCGATGCTGGGCGGCACGCGCTGCGCGCTTGGCACCTTAGAGTGCGCGACTCATCACCAAAGGAAGTCCTGTGACACAGCCGCCGGCGACCACACATGGGCAAGGGCGCATATCTAGCCTCGACGGCCTACGAGGCACAGCAGCCGCGGCGGTGGTCATCAATCATGCCGTATTGACTATCCCGGTATTTGCGGCGCTGGATTATAATATACCAGTCCAGCACACATGGTTTGAATGGGCCTTCACATATACACCGCTTCACCTATTCTGGGCTGGCAATGAGTCGGTGATGGTGTTTTTTGTACTGAGTGGACTTGTGCTAACGCTCCCGATAATGGCGCACCGGTCGCACTTTGATTGGAGGGCCTACTATCCACAACGCTTAGTGCGCCTATACGTGCCCTTGGCCGCGTCGGTCGCATTAGCTCTGGTGTGGGCAACGACCGTAGTCCGGCGTACCGACCCAGCCCTCAGCTATTGGGTGAACCTTCATCACCAAGAACTCACCCCTTGGCGCGTTCTGTTGGATGTATTTGTGGTAACAGGAGCATCGAAGCTTAATAGCCCTCTGTGGTCGTTACAATATGAGGTTCTCTTCTCACTGTTGCTGCCCCTTTACATTCTGATTGCAACGCGACTGCGCGCCCACCCGTGGGTGCTAGCAGGAATTGCACTCGCCGCATCCACGATCGGGCGCGCCACTCACATCGGAATACTTCAATACCTACCCGTCTTCGCTCTTGGTGTGCTCCTCGCCGTCCACTGGAATGAGGTGTCGGACATCGCGCAACGAATTCAATCGAGCGCCTCGTCCCGTCTTATCTGGACGGTCATTACAATCGCAACGAGTGCCGCATTCACTTGTACGTGGGCAATTGTAGGCTTGCCAGCTGCATTGCACGCCGTTGACTTCGCATTTCCAATAGTCATAGCTAGTGCCGTAGTCATTGTATTCATATCGGCACAGACCGGCACCGCAAGGCGCCTTCTGACGACCCCGGCCATCACGTGGCTCGGGAAGGTGTCCTTTAGCCTCTATCTAGTGCACGAACCCATCATTGTGAGCGCAGCGCTTCTGGCGCGACCCGATTGGGAATGGCTTGCCGCGCTCCTGTCAATACCAGTCGCGGTGACTGTTGGCTGGACATTTAATCTGCTAATCGAACGGCCCAGTCATTCTCTGGCAAGAAGGGTGGCGCGAGCGATTAGCGCGTCGGACCGGTTAAGCGCTGGCACAGAGATCGCACGGCACCAATATGAAGCTACGCGCCGTGGGTCAAAGCCTTAGCGCCGTGAGGCGTGGCGCTTACAGCGCGACGAGTCACGCGGGGTCATATGTTGACGACGCTTCTTGGCGTGTCGAGCGCCCCCGTGACATCACTCGACGACGCAAATTTGGAGGACGATGATGAACTGCGGAAGGCGACCAGGTCTATCTCTTCACCGCAGCTGCGTCGTTGCGCCGGCAAATAGTTCCCAGTCCGCGAGTTCAGTTCATGCGTCTCCGTCGATCCACGCCGTAAGGCCGTGGTGGGTCTGGGCTCAGGGAGGGTTCCTCAGAGGTGAAAAGCAAAGTGCATGAGTGCGTCCTTGTCGCTGGTACGACTGGTCTCGGGGGAGCGGAGCGCTATGCGGTAGATCTCTACTCAGAAATGAGGACCGCAGGTATACCAGTCGGCTTGATCGGACACATCCCGGGGTGGGCGGAAGCAGGACTCCCAATCTTCGGCAGGGCGGGCCTAACGAACAAGTGGGGTGCCGAAAGTCCGCTGCTGTCGCTGCTCAAATGGCCGCTGCAGTGCATAGCAGTTGCCCGCATCGCCAGAAAGCATCGCGGGGCGACCTTCCACGTACAATTCAAACGTGAGCAGCTTGGCCTTTCGAAAGTACTCCGGCGTTACGGGAACGTGGTGTGGACGGAGCACGGCCGGTTTCGCCGGTCTTGGCGTTCTCGCATACTCGGGAAGTTGTACAGGCGCACGAGCCGTTATGCGGACTCGATTATAGCGGTAAGTAGCGCGGTGGCTTCAGACGTCAAATCTGTCGGGGTCAGCGGACGAGTCGAGGTGATACCGAATACAGTCGATGTCAGTCGATATGCCGCGCCAGCTTCAGGCGAAGTCAAAGCAGCAAAGAAGCGATTCAACATCGCCGAATCAGAAGTATCCGCGCTGTGGATCGGTCGCGTGGAAACCGGCAAGCGTCCTGACCTTGCTATTGAGGCGGCTGTTGAAGCCGATATCGATCTTCTATTTGTAGGAGCCGGGGATCAACTTGAGACTCTCGCGAAAGGCATATATGCCCCCAAGAGGGTTATCTTTGCTGGCCATCTCGCAGATCCAACAGTGGCGTATAGAGCGTGTGAAATCTTAATCTTCACCTCGGCGGGGACTGGAGAAGGGCTGCCTCTGGCTTTACTCGAAGGTGCCGCATGCGGATTGATTCTCGTGACACACCCGTCATCCGGGATGGCGGAGCCCGTTGTCCAATTGGATGGGGTGCTCGCTAGCGGTGACTCTCCACAGGCAATTGCTGAGGCCGTGCGGAAGGCGGCGAAGCTGGCTTCCCAGGAGCCACGCATTGCCAGGGCGTTGACGAGTCGGTCTGATTGGGTATCGCGACATCGGATGGCTTTGAAAGTGGCAGAAGATGATTGAATCGCCAGTCGACCGCGGTGACGTAGCAGTTGCGAGGTACATCCCGTCTGGCCGCATGGGAGACACTCTGCTCACCGCGATGATTGCGTCGGTCTTCCTGGAGAAGTACGACCTTTACCTGGAAGACGTATTTCACGTTCCCACGCCGATATTCACTCTCGCGTCTACGCTGTGGCTCGTGCGTACCGCGCTACATTCGATAGTTCCGAAAGCACGGCGGAGTTCGCCTGTTCTCGCGATATTGTTTCTGTGGTTAGTCGCCCTTGCTCTCTCGCAGTTGTTAAGAGGACTATTGGATCCAGGTGTGGTTCAATTGCAGCTGCTCTTAAGTCTCTTTCACGAGTTCCAACTCGCCATTATTGCGTTAGTATTCGCCCTTACATGCACAGAGCATTCACTTCGGATATCGGTTTCTGCCGTATACCTCTTGGCGGTGGCCGGTGCCCTTGTTGGCGCCGTGCAACTGGTTGATCTCAATATTGGGAGCGGACAGTTATCTAACGTTCTTGACCTCCGTTTCCGAGCCGCAAACGGCTATCTTCGACCTGAAAGCTTCTACAGCGAACCTGCGTATTACGGCTTCTTCTGTCTATACGGGGTCGCGGTGGCCCATAGTCGCCTAATCTCACCCCGCCTACGTCCTGAGGTGGGAAGAGTTTTCTTGCTAGTGAGTGGGCTGTCTTCGCTCGCGTTCGGACCGCTTCTAGTTGCTGCGTGTTATATCGCGGCTTTCATGATCACTCGCGGCCCGCGGCTGATCGCGTATGTTGGGGCGAGTGCGGCGGTGCTGTTTCTTGTGGGGCAAACTCCCGTCGCGCTAGCGGTGGTGGACCGTGTTGACCGGATCTTGAACGCGCAGGATGCCTCTTCCCTTGTTCGTGCAGCGCTGAATGACGCAAGTCTCCGATTGATTGCTGCACATCCGCTAGTTGGAATTGGAGATGGGCAGTCTCGTTACGTGCTCCCGAGTCTCGTTCACGTGCGCGGAGTTGAACTGACCGCATACAATCAAGCCGGGAACTCCTATCTCGCGGTACTTCTTGAGGGCGGGTTATTGTCTGGCGTGCCCTTGTTCTCGGCGATACTGGCACTGCTTGCGTTTCTGCTGCTGAACCGGCATACATGGTGGGCTGCGGCATGGCTCGGAATGTTCATGATTTCATGGCTCTCCGTATCTACGATTGCATTGCCGGTCTTCTGGGTCATGTTCGGCGTAATTATGGGTGCGCACTTGCTGGGGCGGCGGCGCCAACTACTGGATAACCCATGAGCGCTAGCTTTCGCCTCGCAGTGACTATTGGTGACCAGGGCATCTCGAGCCTCATCACAGCGGCTGTGAGCGTGTTCGTCGCACGCCAAGTCGGGGCTAGCGAGTTCGGTGGTTTCACTGTAGGATTTACCGTCTACGTCTTCACGCTTAGTGTCGTTCAGTGCATTGCGGGACAGATCGTTCTGATCAGAGCGACTGCTGCCGACCGCGGCGTAGAATTGGGAGCAATTGGGGCCGCGCTGGTCGTGAGCGCTCTCGTCGGCGCTGCGACCTGTGTTGTAGCGGTTATCTTCTCCTCGCCTCTCTCAGGGCCGTTGATGGCCGTTGCGGTTTCGATGCCGTTCGTTGTGGTTCAAGATACGTTGCGCAGCATCGCCTTCTCTAGGCATAAGCCAGCGGTCGCATTGCTTATTGATGGAATTTGGTTTACATCGCAGCTGCTCGGGTTCTTGTTTCTGACTCTAGCTGGCAGTAGAAGTGTGGTGCTCTATAGTGGGACATGGGGTGTGGGGGCGCTAATTTCCTCCGTTGCGGGTGTCACAGTTCTTAAGCTCTGGAGCCCTGCGCCGAGCGTTGTCGGGACGAGGGAATTTCTGTACGCGAACCGAGCGATCAGTCTCCCGCTGGTAGGTCAGATGGTTACTGCATTAGGCGCGCTTCAACTATCGCTCCTTGCAGTTTCGGGGCTCGCAGGTCTATCGGCCGTCGGAGCAATCCGGGGAGCTCAGACGATCATGGGGCCAGTGGGAGTGCTGAGCAGCGGCGCGGTCCAGTTCAGTATCCCTGAGCTGAGACGAAGTCGGGCTAGCCCTCGCCGACTGGTCCTTTGGTCCGTAGTTGTGGGTGGCGTCCTATTTCTTGCTTTTGCGGGCTGGGGCCTAGTCTGGACGCTCGTCCCGGCGTCTGCTGGCGTCATGGTGTTGGGTGCATCTTGGCGTACGACGGTTGTCGTTCTCGTGCCGGTGGCGCTTTTTATGGCGCTACAGGGTGCGACTACGGGCGCATCGATCGTGTTTCGGGTGCTTGGGGCCACCCGGTACATCTTCAAACTCAACCTGCTGTACGGCCCATTGCTATTCGGCCTTTCGGTGACTGGAGCAGCCTCCTTTGGTTTGCTTGGTGCTGTCGGAGGCCTCGCTCTGGCGTCGGCGATCATGGTGCCGCTTTGGTGGTTACTGTTGCTGCGGGAACTGCGGGTGCGAAGAAGATTTGGGACGGAGGACTTAGGTGGTTGAGGTGCGGGTTGCGGTCGTTGTTAGAACGACGCCGAGGTCGAATAAAAAGAACCGGCCGGACTGGTTCAGCAAGGTTGCTTGCGCGGAAACTCTCCGAATTGCCGTCGGAGAACTTGATGCTCCGGTCACAGTCGACGTGATCGCGGACGGAGGTGTGCCCGTCGGAACGGAGCCGGTCTATGCAAAGTTCGCTGACGTTCACCTCGTGTCTGCTGGAAACAATCGTCGCTCGTTCAAACTTGCCCTGAATACGGCGTTGGCGCGGGTGAGGGACGGAGCGACGCTTGTTGTTTTTTGTGAGGATGATTACATCTACCGACCTTCGGCTCTCACCGCTCTAGTCGCGGGCTTCGTCTCCTCTCCTGACGCATATCTTGCGTTGTACACGCCAGACGATAGGGCGTGGCACGCGACACATCGGAGTCAGCCGTTACGCCCGGTGCGAATGTCATCGCGGCCTATTGCGTCTGGCTGGCGCGAGATTTCCCATCCAACATCGTCTTATGCAGTGCCGGGAGTTATCCTCAAATCGGACGCGTCCACGCTCAGATTCGTGATGTATGGCGGCGCTCCGTTCGCTCATGCGACAGGGGCGACAGTTCAGGGCATACGTCCGTTTTCCTGGCGACATCTGAATCGCGATCTCAATCTTCGATCCAGCCCGAAGTCTTGGATGAAAGGTCTCGTCAGAGTTCCGATGCGCCTTCTCATAAACCTGCTTGCTTTGTCTGTCAGGAGGCGTCACCGGCGATATATTTCCCCGCGGCACGACCTGATTACGCATGTTGAATCTGCACACATCTCCGCTGGGGACGTGTGGCGCGAGCTCTCTGAGTCGGCCCTCATGTCTGTCGAAGGTCGCGACGGGCAAGGTGGTTCACTTGCCTAAGTTGGCTATCGTCAGTTGGTACGGGGTAGGCGCGCGAGACGCCGGGGAACGTGTGCGCCTCGAAGGGCTCACTTCCGAGTTCGCGAGGACGTTCGACGTGACGTGGTTCGTGCTGGACTCAAGAGAAGATCCCTGGACTGAGGCCGACGTGCGCTTTCCACCGCCCGACGTTGGCGTGCCCTACCGAATGCCTCGCTCCGCGTACTTATCTGCCACAGCGAGGCGTATGGCGATTGAGCATTACTATCCCGCAGGGAAAAAATCCTTGCGGGCTTGGGTCACTGATGAGTTGAGTGCACTCGACCCCGATGTTATCCTGGCGAATCAGCCTTTTGCATGGGCCACGATTCCCGACCGTTTACTCAGCCGTACCGTTCTAGACACGCATAATGTGAATAGTGCGCGGTTGAAACGTATAGCAGGCTCTCTCGGGCACCGTTGGCCCGAGAGGGCTCTACTTGCCCGTCAGGTGCAGCTCACGGAGCGGTTCGAGCACCGGTACGTGGAGGCCTCAGCCAGCACTTGGGTGGTCAGTGACGAAGACAAGGACGCGTTGCCGCGCTCTTCGACTGTGAGGGTCGTGCCGAACGGAACGACCCTCCTCGACCTCGAGCGTTCGTTCCTCGGAGAGCACGAAAGCCCTAGGCTGCTTTTTCTCGGGTCGCTTGGCTATTCGGCGAATATTGACGCGCTCCGGCGACTTTCACGGGCGGCTCAAGCGAGCACAAACGACTTTAGGGTCACGGTCGCTGGCAGCGGGCCAGAATCGGAGGCTCGGGAGTTGTGCGCGCGGGACCCCAGATTTGATTTCGTTGGGCGCGTACCAGACGCGCGGGCCGCCATGGCGGATCATCACGCTCTCGTAGCCCCTCACATGCAAGGTGGAGGCTCACGTATCAAGGTGCTCGAGGCGATGGGAACTCGCGTTCCCGTCGTCGCGACTCGCGTTGCGGCTGAGGGAATTGGAGCATCTCCAGGTGTGCATTACATGGAGATTGAGGGTGATGACTGGATCGAGCGGGCTATTCGGAGTTTACGAGATCCGCTGTTGGTTGGCGAGATGGTGAACTCAGCATGGGCGCTCGCCGCTGCAAGTGAATGGCGTCAGTTGAGCATTGAGGCCTGTTTCGAGTTGGAGGATATTGCTCGAGCGCGCCGCGAGTGAGTACGGTGCTTGAGAAGCCGTTCGCAATCGTTGCTGGCTGCCCACGCTTGAGGTCAGCGCTGCTGCTGAAACTGCCCGTTTGCGTGACGCTGCACTGCGTGTGTCAGTCTGAACCTTCCCTCCCGCTAGTACGCAATCGCTCGTCCCGCATATAACGGTATGGGGGAAGACTCCCCATGCTGATAGTTACAACTCGCTTCAGCCGTCCACAAAGCGCGCCACGGTTGAGGATGGCTGAGATCCGCGCGCCAGCGTAGTGATGCTTTGGCTGTGTCCGACTCAATCGATTTTTCTGTGGAGAATAGTTCTTCCGGAACGGTCTTCGTTCGTACGAAGAGTCGTTGTTGGCCCCTGCTGGACACGGTCAGAACCCTCAATTGCTCGGTCTGCTCGGACTCCTCGCCTGAGCTGGAGGAGGATAAGTCGCTATTTAGGTGTGGTAGAGGTTCTCGTTCCGACGTTGTGCGGGGGTGATCAAAACCCCGTCAGCCGGATTCGTCAGGCGGCGCCGGTTTGCTTATCTGCATATTCATATGCGTACCCATAGGACTGGGATCCGCGCACCATCGTGAGGACAGTACCGGCTATGTTCGCTCCCGCTGCGGTGAGACTAGCGGCCGCATTGGCGACCTGGCCACGGGATGTGCGGCCGCCGGCAACAACGAGAATTGCGCCGTCTGTTGCGCGGGCCAAAATCGCAGAATCAGTAACTGGCAGAAGTGGAGGCGCGTCGCAGAGGACAATCTCGAACTGACTGCTCAACACCGCGAGGAGTGTCGTCATCTCCTCGGAGCCGAGCAGCTCGCTGGGATTCGGAGGAATGGGGCCAGAGGGAAGCACGTGAAGCCCCGCGTTGCCCCACTCGACCATCGTCGACTTCCAATGAGCGCCGCCGACCAGGATATCGGTTAGGCCGACGCTGCCGTCAATCCCGAGGTATTCTGCAACGCGCGGTCGGCGTAGATCAGCGTCGACCACCACGACTTTCGAGCCTGATTCCGCCAAGGCGATAGCGAGATTCACTACCGTTGTTGACTTACCTTCGGTGGGAAGGCTCGATGTCGCCACGTAACACCTGTTCTTCCCCATCTCGATAAAGCGGAGGTTCGTTCGAAGCATGCGAAATGCTTCCGCGCTGGTGCTGGTCGGCGAGTTGATTACGACGAGGGGTTGAAGCTGAACGTCCTTGCGAAAGGGTATGAGTCCGAGATTTGGCACGGACAAGACTTGTTCGAGGTCCGAAGCTGTCCGAACCTTCGTGTTCACGAGTTCTCTTACGAAGGCAATGATCAAGCCTGTGATGAGTCCGAGGAGGATGCCGAATGTGATGTTGAGAGCGACGTTTGGGCTCGACGGGCGAGGGGATGGTTGCGCGGTTGAGACTCTTGTCAGTTTAACTGGACTGCTGCTGTCGCCTACGGGTGTTTCAAGTTCCTGCACTGTTTGCGTCAGGCGATCTGCCAGTGCGTTCGCGATCGACGCGGCCAGTGCAGGATTTTTTTGCGTGACGGTGATCTGAATCAGGTTGGTGTTAGTTGGATTCGATGCCGAGATGGATGATGGGAGGCTAGTGCTTGTCTCATTCAAGTTGAGGCTCTTGATGACGGCGCTAGTGACGGTTGGTGTTGTGACGAGCGCTGTATAAGTGGCGACTCGAGACTGGGTGAACGTCGAGCCCTGCGCGAGGTCAGCGAGGCTTCCGCCGCCTTGCGTCGAGACAAAAACCTGGCTCTCCGAGTCATAAGTTGGAGTGCGAGTCAGTGTCCAGGCCGTGGCGAGTCCGGCGCCGAGTAGGACGCACGCACCCATGAGCAGGAGGCTCTTCCGAAGAATGCCTAAGTATTCGCGAAGTCCCATCATTCCTCGTTCTTGGGAGTTGCGCACGGCGCTGTACTGAGGTCTGATTTCTTGCTGCGCCGTGACGGCGAAGGCGGCGTGTCACTTGCTACGCCAGTGGGAGCAACGTATCTCAAGACGGAAGCGGCCGCCGTTTCGGCTTCAGGGGCCTTCATCCTAGTGAGGACTAAGTCGGAGGCGAGTCCGGGCACTAGGTATCCCTCGCGTAGCGCCCGGAGGGCGCATGATTGAATCGGCGTCCGACTGTGGTGGCTGGATTGCCGGACACGACTGAATTCGCATCGAATGATCCCTGAACGACGCTCATGGGGCGCACGAGCACAGACCGTCCAAGCGTTGTGCCTCCGAGGACCATTGCGCGGGACGTGACCCAGGCACCGTCCCCGATCGTGATCGGTCGCGTGATGAGCGCCATGTCACGACGGTGTCGGTGACTGCCGGTCGTGAGGAAGCTTTCCTGAGAGATGACGACGTCTGATCCGATTGTGATCCGCGCTTGGTTGTGGAGCCAGACACCTTCGCCGATCCAGCTGCGATGACCGATGCTCAGCTTCCACGGGAAGCGAACGCGAGTGCGGGGGCGAAAGACGACCTGATGTCCGATCTTCGCGCCGAATGCGCGCAGTGCTGCAACCCGGAGCGCCGAACTGATCTGCCACGGATTTGTAACTAGCACGAGCTCGACGACGGACCAGGCGAGCACCTGCCAGAGAGGGCGATCCCATGCAGCGCGTTCACCTGGCGCGTCGGCGAGGTTGATTACCGGAGGGTCGGCTGGGCTTGCTGGGGGGACGTTTGTCACTCGTGCTCCTCGCACATTCAGCGGCTCGGGTGGTGGCACGCCGGATGCGGCGAGCCTGAGCGACGCTGCAGCGTCAAGGCTATCGGCACCGTTGCGTCTGTCGGAAGGTGGTTGCTTCGGGAGCCGTCTGCGAGAGTCGGTCGAAGATGGGAGCGTCCGGGCAACAGCGGTCAGGCATGATGGTGCCGAACCCGTTCACATCTCCGTGACGATCTGACGCACCTGCCCGCGCACATCGGTCCGGCCGTTCGTGGGCGTACTCGGGTCGGCGGTCGATGGCGCCGGGATGGCAGTGTTGGCGGCACCGAGTCGAGGGGGCGACGAGTGAAGATCCTGGTCATAGGGTTGAACTACGCCCCTGAGCCGACCGGGATTGCGCCCTACACCGCTGCGCTCAGTCGGGGCATGGCTGTGCGTGGCCACCGAGTGCGCGTCATCACGACCATGCCGCACTATCCAGAGTGGCGGATCGCTGATGGCTATGAAGGGTGGAGTAGGACCGAGCGTCTCAACGGCGTGATGGTCCGACGCCTGCGGCACTACGTGCCTTCTCGGCCGAGCGGCGTGCGGCGAATGCTCTCGGAGATCTCGTTTGGGTTGTGGGCGATGACAGCCCGGTGGGGGCGGCCGGACGTGGTGCTGTTTGTCTCGCCCGCCCTGTTCTCGACCGGGCTCGCTCTGCTGCGCGCGAACCTGACCCGCACCCCGTCCGTCGTGTGGGTCCAAGACGTGTACAGCTCTGGCATGGTCGAGACCCAGGGCGGCGCCGAGGACGGCGCCGTCGTCCGATTCATCCGGGCCATGGAGTCCGCTGTGCTGCGGAACGCCGACGGGGTCGGGGTCATCCACGCGCGATTCGCCGAGGTTGTCAGGCAGCTCGGTACTCCGGCGGAACGGATCGAGGTCGTCCGGAACTGGACCCACCTTCAGCAGGGCGCGGTCGGGGACCGAGAGGTCGATCGGGAGCGTCTCAAGTGGCCACCCGACGAGACGGTCGTGCTGCACTCCGGCGCGATGGGGAAGAAGCAGGACCTCGACAACGTGATCGAAGCCGGCCGACTCGCCGATGAGCGAGGCGCTCCGGTCCGGTTCGTCCTCATGGGGAACGGCGGTGAGCGGGCCAGGTTGGAGGCCAAAGCAGAAGGGGTGCGGTCCGTCAGCTTCCTGGATCCGCTTCCCGCTGACGAGTACCAGCCGGCGTTGCGCGCCGCGGACGCGCTGCTGGTCAACGAGCACGCCGGCCTGCGCGACATGGCCGTGCCGAGCAAGCTGACGTCCTACTTCTCGAGCGGCCGCCCGGTGATCGCGGCGACGGACTCGGGCAGTGTCACTGCGCACGAGGTGACCGCCGCCGACGCGGGTCTCCGCATCGCGCCGGCGACGCCCGCCGCCCTGCTCGCAGCCGCACTCGAGCTGCGGGACGACAGCGCGCGAGCCGACGCTCTGGGACGGAACGGCCAGCACTATCAGCAGCGCGTGCTGTCGGAGACCGCAGCGATCGATCGATTCGAGAACCTGCTCACGCGGGTCGTGCAATCCGGACGCGAGCGACGGTCGTCTCGTCAGGGTTCTCGTATGGTCGGCGAGACGCGACCTGCGCAGCACGACTTGAGCGCCGGTGCATAGACGCAAGCCGCCCGCGGACCCATGCCAAGCGTGCTCCGCTCCTCGGGCACTGGAGTCGATGCGTCGCCACTGCATAAGGTTGCGCTGGCGGTGGGTGTCACCCATCCCCTCGCCACAATGACTGTGGCACCTTCTTCCCTCCCTCGAAGGACGGCGCTGCTGTGCGAATTTCTGTGATCGGTTGTGGCTATCTCGGGGCTGTGCACGCGGCCTCGATGGCGGAGCTCGGGCACGAAGTGGTCGGCGTCGACGTCGATCCCGGCAAGGTGCAAGCGCTCGCCGCAGGGGAGGCTCCGTTCTTCGAGCCGGGGCTGCCCGAGATCCTGAAGTCTGCAGGCGCAACCGGTCGGCTCGCGTTCACGACCTCGATGCAGCAGGTGCGCGGAGCGCGAGTGCACTTCGTCGCCGTGGGAACCCCGCAAGCGCGCGGGTCGAACTCCGCGGACCTGACCTACGTCGATGCCGCCATCGAGGCGCTCATCCCGCACCTGTCTGACGGAGACCTGATCGTGGGGAAGTCGACCGTTCCCGTGGGGACGGCCGCACGTTTGGCGCAGAAGGTCAAGGACGCAGGATCCGGCGCGCTCCTCGCCTGGAACCCTGAGTTCCTCCGCGAGGGGTACGCCGTCAAGGACACGATCGCGCCGGACCGCCTCGTCTACGGGCTACCCGCCGAGGAACGCGATGCCGCAACTGCGAAGGCACTGCTCGACGAGGTCTACGCGACCGCGCTTTCGCACGAGACGCCGCTGGTCGTCGCCGACTACCAGACCGCCGAGCTCGTGAAGGTCGCCGCGAATGCGTTCCTCGCGACGAAGATCAGCTTCATCAACGCGATGGCGGAGATCTCCGAAGTCGCCGGAGCCGATGTCACGAAGCTCGCCGATGCGATCGGGTACGACGCTCGCATCGGCCGTCGCTTCCTGAACGCCGGGATCGGATTCGGCGGCGGTTGCCTTCCGAAGGACATCCGCGCGTTCTCGGCTCGTGCCGAGGAGCTCGGGCGAGGGGAGTCCGTCGCGTTCCTAAAGGAGATCGACGCCATCAACCTCCGTCGGCGGCAGCGCATGGTCGACCTCGTCGTCGAGGCGCTTGGCGGGCAGGTGTTCCAGAAGAAGGTCACCGTGCTCGGGCTGGCGTTCAAGCCGGACTCCGACGACGTGCGCGACAGCCCCGCGCTCGACGTCGCCGTGCAGCTGAACGGGCGCGGCGCGCACGTGATCGCGACGGATCCTGAGGCGATCCCCAACTCGATCCGCCTGCAGCCGCAACTCGGGTTCGCGACGGACACGCAGGACGCGCTCTACGGCTCCGATTGCGTCGTGCTCGTCACGGAGTGGAAGGAGTACCGGGAGCTCGACCCGGTCGCGCTCAGGGCACACGTCCGCACGCCGCTCATCATCGACGGGCGCAACGTGCTCGATCCGGAGACGTGGCGTGGGGCGGGATGGACCTACATCGGAATGGGACGCCCCTGAACCGAGGTGCAGGAAGGACGCCCAACAACCGAGGTTGTGTCGATCGGCCGGGGCCGAGAACGGCCACCTCGCTCAGGCGTGCTGGCGCCACCACCAGTCGTTCGGGGTGCCGCCGATGCGGGCCATCGGGTCCTCGGTGAGGTCGACCAGGCGGCTGCCCAGGGTCAGCGCCACCTGATACGCCTCGTCGGTCGCGTGGCGATGGATCGCCGCGTCCTCGTGACCGTCGACGAGGGCCAGCGGGTCCGCTGCAGGCAGGGCGCGGTCGCGGTGGAAGACGCTCGTGTGCATCGGCGGCTCGATGAGCGGGATGGAACCGCGGACCTCGTCGAGCAGCGCGACGGTGTTCGCCAGATCGGTGGGGCGCGGAGAGCGGCCCGTCCGCACCTCGTCCGTGAGGACGGAGGTCAGCACGAGGGCCTCCTTCAGCGTGAAGGTACGTCCGCGGGAGATGGGGGATAGGCGCACGACCGCCGATCGGTGGTGACGCTCCGCGGTGAGGATCAGGTCGGCCTGCTCCGCGTCCTCGACCGTGATCGGGCGGCTGCGGTGGCTGACCGAGAACGTCGCGGCCCGCATCGACTGACCGAGACGGCCGGCGGCCAGGTCGCAGATCAGGTCGTGGTTCTGCGCCTCGAGGCCGCGGCTGATCACCGTCTCGGCGGCGAGCGGCCCCTCGCCGGCGAACTGCTTCTGCAGCGCGAACTCGATGATCGGACCTCGGCAGACATCGCTGCCGTCGACGATCAGCACAGTGCCCATCGGTCTTCTCCCGGTGCAGTCCCGGCCCCCGAATGGGGGTCACTCTCAGGATGAGGGTGCAGGTGGTATCACCCGGGGAACGACACGGCGTGGCGCGCGATCCGAGGCTGTGAGTTCGATTAGTGAGCGGGGGTGGTCTCGAGGCTCGCTTCGCTCGCACCTCGACCAGCGCAGGGGGGTGAGGCTCGCGGTCTGCTCCGATTGCACCTTAATTAACAGGCCCGTGATTGCGCCGCTCCGTTTGCCGGGCCACTACCCTGCGGGGCCTCGAACCGCTAAGGTCAGCCGACCCGAATCGGCCGCCTCCCCAGCGGTCCCCAGCCGCCACCCACGGCAGGAGCCCATGCCCTCGTCACGCCCGCGCGCCCGCGTGCTCGCAGCCGTCCTCCTCGTTCTCGCCCTCACGGGCTGCAACTCCACGACCGCCGACGCCGCGACGACGACTCCTGCTGCGACCAGGAGCACTCGCACCGCCACACGTGCGGGCACGGTGCAGTGCGGTGCCGCCGCTCGCTCGGTGAAGGTACCGCGGGTGTCCTACGGCGCGCTGCCCTCCTCAAAAGCGTTCACGGATCGGGTCGCCTCCGCGCAGGGACGGATCGTCGACATCGGACGGCGCACCATCTCCGTCCGGAACTTCACGCCCGCCGAGGGCACGGTCGACGGCGGCGTGCTCGGGCCGGCGGCGGCCGGGCTCGTCGGACGCGGTAGGCGAGCCTCGGTCATCCAGGTGCGGGCGCACTCGTCCACGCGCGCCCGGTCCATCCCGAAGCGGTTCCCGCACACCAACCAGCTCTCCGTGCTCCGGGTCACCGGCGCGGCCCGGGTGCTCGAAGGCTTCACCGTGCGCGGCACGGCGCAGGGACACCTCTACAACGGGCTCCGGATCGACCGAGTGCGGAACCTGCGCGCCTCCCGGCTGCGCGTCGAGCACATCCCGGGCGATGACGGTGCGCCTCCGGGGGAGACGTTCGGCATCAACGACTACCGGACGGTCGGATCGCGCTGGTCGCACGTCGTCGTCGACGGCGACGGCGTCGGCGCGTCAGGGTTCGGCGTCAACGGCTCGAAGGGCCTCGTCGCGTGCGACGTGACCGCGACGCGCAACACCGCCGGGATGGGCTTCGCCTTCTGGCAGTCGAGCGACGTGCGGTTGGTCGATTGCCGGGCGATCGACAACGGGTTCTCCGGGTTCAACTTCGAGCGGAGCACCGGCCGGACCGTGCTCGTCCGTCCGCAGGCTTCTGGGAACAAATACGGCATGCGGATCGCGTCGGACCGGTCCAGCGCCCGGTTCGTGATCGTCGACCCCGTGATGACGAACGGGGTCTGGACGGTGACGATGCCCCGGCGCTGGTACGGCACCTGGAATCATCAGCGACGATCAGACATCACCCTGATCGTCCACGGCCGGTCGCGGCCGGACCTGCTGCGCTTCGAGACGTACTGACGCAGTCGGCCGCGGTGCGCGTCACCCGAGGGGCAGCGGGAACCCGTCCTCGCGCGTGCGAGCGAGGTATCGCTCGATCGCCGGCTCGATGTCCCGGCGGCGAAGCTCCTTGAAGCAGTGCGCCGCTACGCCGAGCTCCTCGAGAGCGATGACGAGAAGTCCGCCCACCGCCGGTGCACCCGATGCGTTGCGTGCACGCAGCAGGTCGTCGATCTCAGACACCGCGGCGTGCACGACGCCGTGCGGCAGATCCTGCAGAGGACCGTTCAGCACGAGGGCTCGGTAGCGGCGGAGGCACAGGTCGCAGCAGTCGAGCCCGCCCACCAGATCGGGTACCTCGGGCGTCCACGTCCGTGCGGCGCGCACCGCAGCTCGGATCGCCGATTCATACATCGAACCTCCTCCGCGCTCCGTCGCGCGGTCCTGCAGTCCCGTGTCGGACCGACGTCGATAGTGGCCCCCTTCACGCCCGAATGAAACAGGGAGAGCGGTTTCAGCGCCGCTTCGGGTGACGATTCGCTGAACAGCCGAGGGGCGGCATCGTCCGCAAGGTCGACGCGGCGACGTCTGGGTGAGTCGCTCGTCCTCCCCTTTCGACCTCGTCGGGGCCCAAATTCAGAAGTTTTCCAGCCTTCAGCGGATCGCACCAGCACATCTGGCGCCGTCCCACAACCTGGATTCCGCGGTTGTGCCTCGTTCGGGGGATCCCTACGGTGTCCGACGACTCCCTTCTGTTCCCTTCCCCGATCACCCCGCCCTTCGGCCCGACGTCGTGCCTCTGCCTCCCGAAAGGCATCTCATGACCGTCGAATCGACGTCGGCCGAGCGTGCGCTCGGCGTCCGCGTCACGCGCCTCGTCGCCCTGCTCGCGGTGCAGGTCTTCCCCCTCGTCGCCCTCGCGCTCGTCTACCCGCTGGTCGCGGTCCAGCTGCACGAGATGCGGATCGGCGGGCAGTCGGTCGCCTCTGTCATGGTCACTGCGGCGACGCTCGCGCCGCTGCTCGCGCAGACCGTGTCCGCGCCCGTGTACCGCCTCATCGACGGCATCGAGCGCGCCGATCGGTGGCGGGTGGGCGCGCAAAGCCTCCGTGCCATTCCGCGCGCACTTGTGATCGGGGCACCGATCGCGCTGCTCACCTCGCTCCTCATCGCCTACGGGCTCGCGTGGAGCCCGGAGGCGACGGCTGCGCTCGTCGGCGTCGTGGAGCTGCATCTGCTGCTCTCCGCCCTGCTCGTCGCGAGCTACGCCACGGGCGGGAAGGCATCCCTGCTCGTCACATGGAGCAGCTATGCGGCCGCTCTGCTGATCATGCCGACGCTGGTATGGGCGCCTGCGACCGCCGCGATCGTGGCCCAGGCGACGATCCTCGTCGTCGCCGCGGTCCAGGTCCGGCCGCAGCGCATCGGGCGGGTGCCTGCGGGTGTGCTCTCCGCCGCAGTCACGCGGGGCGTCGCGGACGTGCTGCCGCTCTGGTGCATCCCGCTCGCAGTGCTCGCCGCCGACCCGGCCCGCTTCCTCGCCGGCCCGGTGTTCGCCGGGATGCTGCCCGCGATCGTCAGCTATCACGTGTTCTTCGAGACCAGCGCCGAGCCGATGTGGCGCCGGATCGACCGGTTGCGCCGGTCCATGGGCGTCATGCCGTACGAGGCCCTCGAGCGCGATCTGCGGGAGATGCGCGAGCACGCAGGGCGCGGCCTCCTGCGGGTCACGATCGTCGAGGCGCTGCTCGCAGGAGTCACGGTGCTGATCGTCGGCGCCGCGAAGTGGGACGGCGTGCCTCTGTTCCTCGGTGTCCTCGCCGTATCCGGCATCGGGGTGGTCATGCTCGCGCAGGTCTACACCTACGGGATGCTTCGCCCCGGCGTCCCCGTCGCGGTGAGCGGCCTCGTGCTGCTGCCGATGATCGTCATCACCGAGGTCGTGCACGTCACCCCCGCGGAGATGCTGCTCACCATCGGCGCGACGTACGCAGTCGTCGCCGTTGCCACCGGTTTCCTCAACCGCCAGGCGTGGCGGCTGCCGGAGTACTCGTTGTTCTGGCGATCGGCGCTGTCGGCATGAGCGGGGTCTCCATCTACTTCGGTGTCGAGCCGCCGGAGACTCCACTGCTGACCGCGATCGGTACCGGCGACGTCGTACTCGAGCCGTACCACCCGCTCGTGCAGGACGGCGGCTTCGCCGACGTCTTCCCGCACTGCCGCCGCTACGTCTACGTCAACCCGACGACGGTCGACCCCTGGCACTACGACCGGATGGCCGACCCGCCGCCGATCACCGGTCGAGACGCGCGGTGGGGACTGCCGCGGCTCGACCTCGACCGGCCGGAAGCGCTCGACTGGGCCGTCGCTCAGGCCGTGGCCGCATTCGCGGCGGACGGCGCCCGCAGCACCGGGCTGTTCGTCGACGACCTCGACCGCATGCTTCCGAATCGCGCGGAGCTCGCGATCGAATACCTGGCACGGGTGGGGGAGCGCACGCCGCATGAACCGCGTTGGTTCCTCAACCGTGGCTTCGCGCTCTGGCCGCTCGTCGAGGCGCTCGACGCCGTGCTGCTCGAGGACCTCACGCCCGAGGTCGTGGGCTTCCGCTCGGTGGACGAGTCGCGATGGATGGACGAGGTGCTGGCGGCCGTGCGCGGCGTCCGCTCGCGTGGCGTCCGCGTCCACGCCCTCTCGTACGACGACCAGGACCGCGCCGGCGCCACCGCCGCCGACCGCCGGGTCCAGACCGAGCTCGCCGCGCTGGTCGACACCGTCACCACCGACGCCGATCGCCCCTTGAACACCTGGAGGACCAGCCGATGACCTACGGCAGACCGGCCCACGCCGCGACCCGCACCGCGCCGAAGCGCACGGGCCGGTCCCGCCGCGCGTCCTACGCGCCGGTCGATGTCGCGATCGTCTGCGAGTCGACCTACCCGTACCTGACCGGCGGGCTGTCCGCGGTGGTGCATCAGATCGCCGAGGCGAACCCGAACCGCCGGATCGGCATCATCCACATCGCGTGGGACGGCGACTCCCCGAGCGTCGAGAAGTACGACGTACCGCCGCAGGTGCAGTGGGTCATGCCCGTCTATCAGAGCATGCGCGAGCATCGTCAGGGCTTCCTCGACCTCCGGCCCCGCGACTCCCGGTTGGGGCGGAAGGCGACGAAGGCGGTCGTCGACCGGCTGTTCGCAGCGCTGGACGACCACCTCGCCGGCGACGACGACGCGCTCTGGTCGCTCTACGACGACGGCATCAACCCGCTCACGCGCACCTTCCGGATCTGGCCGGTCATCAGCTCGGCCGCATTCATGACGCGGGCCCGGGAGTACTTCGCCCGAGCAGGTCTCTCCTTCACGGCGCTGTTCTGGGAGCTGCGGGAGTTCTTCTCGCTCGCCTTCGCCGTGACGGATCTGGTGCTGCCGAAGGCGACGGTCTACCACGCGCACACGACCGGCGCTGCCGCACTCCTCGCGGCAGCGGGGGCCCGTCAGCACGGCGCGAGCTTCCTGCTGACGGAGCACAACCTGTACGCGCGAGACACGATCAACCACCTGCTCGAGCGGAGCATGGACACGCTCGTCACGCGCGACGAGTGGCGCACGCTCGATCACTACGAGACGTCCGCGATGGAGCCGCAGCAGACGCGGGTCACGCCCCGCCAGCGCGCCTGGATGGCCTGGTGGGCGCACAGCGGGCTCGTCGCCTACCGTGCAGCGGACCTCATCACGTACCTCTATCCCGATGCGATCGAGGAGGCCGCCGGCCTCGGTGGGCACCCCGACAAGTCGATCGTGCTCGCGAACGGAGTCACTCCATCGCATTTCGACGAGGCGCGAGCCGTGTTCGATGCCCGTCTGGCACAGAGCCGGCTCGCGGGCGACGACCGCATCTGGAGGCTCGCCTACGCCGCACGTGTCGTGCCGATCAAGGGACTGCTCGACCTGCTGAAGGCGATGGCGCAACTCGTCGCGGAAGGGGTGACGAATTGGGAGCTCGACGTGATGGGGCCGGACGAGGAGATGCCGGAGTACGTCGAGCTCTGTCGCCGCACGTGCCACGAGCTCGGCCTCGACGGGTACGTGAAGTTCTTCGGGAGCGTGAACCTGCGGGAGCGGTTCGGCAACTATGACGCGCTCGTGCTGCCCAGTCACAACGAGGGCCAGCCCATCGTCGTGCTCGAAGCGATGACCATCGGCCTCCCCACCATCGGCACCTACGTCGGCGGCATGAAGCAGCTGGTCGAGGATCCCATCGTGGTGCAGGACGCGCATGCCGCACCGACCGGCGTCGTCGACTCGTGCGGCCTGCTCGTGCCGGCGCATGACGTCGACGGGCTTGCGGACTCGGTCAGGCGGCTCATGAGCGACGAGGCGCTGTTCGCCCGGCTGAGCGAGAACGCGCGCGCTCGAGTCGAGCACTACTTCCACATCGACACGGCGATGGCGCTCTACCGGTCCGTCTACCGGCGCTTCGGCTCGGTGCCCGAGGTCGAGTTCCTCGAGACCCTTCCCGTGCCGCTGCCTGTCACCGGTCAGCCGCTGCCCGCGGTGCGACAGCCGGCTCCGGCGGCTTCGCCGGCGGAGTCCTCCTCTCAGCAGGACCGCCGCGCCGCGTAGCGCTGCTGTGCGCGGATCAGGGGACCTGACGGACCGGGTCCCCTGATCCGTGAACAGTCGTCATCGCCGGGCTCAATCGACGGTGACGGTCGCGGGTAGGGCATTCCGCCCCGTTCTTGCGTCCCAACCATCCGCCTGCGCGAACCGGATCGCGTACTCGGGGATGTCGCGAAGGTCAGCAGCCGCGTCCGGCGCCCACAGGCTCAGAGCCCATCGTCCCGGCGCCACAGACGCGGGTAGGCGCACGTCTTCGCTGACGGTCGTCGTCGCGCCCGCGGCCCAGGTGCGGACGTCCGTACGCAGGCGGACCGGCACGCTCGTCCCGCCTCTGCTGAGCACCGCGTAGACGGGGCGAGCGTTGACGACGTGCGCGAAGCCGGTGTTACGGACCGTGAGCTCGAGGCGGAACGTTCCTTCGTGGTCCGCCTCCTGCGTCCACTCGACACGGGTGACGGCGAGCCGGTAGCCGAGTCGCTGACCGATCTCCCTCGAGCAGCCGCCCTGCTGCAGCAGCGCGAGGGCGCTCGCGTCGAACTGCCGGTTCAGGTAGGTGAAGTGAAGGCGGTTGAGTTCCGAGAGCGCGGTCGGACAGGTCGTCCGCGGAGAGGTCCCGCAGATCTCGCCGCCGACGATCGTGTAGCGGCCGAGCGAGGCCACCAGAGCCTTGTCTCCCTCGACCGTGCCGCCGTTCTGCCCCCAGGTGCCGCGGTCGTCGGGGTCGCTGCTGAGGAAGCAGTCCTGATGGTTCCCGATGCGGGCTGCGGCGGAGCCGCCGTACGCGGTGCCGGCGGTCACCTGCTTCGGTACGAGCGCCCGGATGTCGTAGGGGTAGCGGAGCGCGACGTCACGCGAGGACGGGAACGCCTTCAGCACGGCCTTCAGCACCGCAGCCTTTCCCGCGGCGGTCGCGAGCCCGTTCGTGGAGTCGTGCCACTCGCCCCACGCGCCGATGAAGCCGGCCTCGAAGGCGAGGACGACGTCCTGGTTCTCGGCCAGGACCGGCTTCACCTGCGCCACGTGCTCCTCGATGCGGGCGAGGGGCGCGTCGGGTCCGGCGCCGTCGAAGTTGTAGGCGAACCGCAGCACCACCTTCATGTGCGCCGATCGGAGAGCGGAGAAGCCCCGGTCGAGCGTCGCGAGGAAGTCGGCCGGGATCGCACTGTCGCGGTAGGCGTCGAGCCGCACGTAGGTGTGCACGATGGTCACGCCGTCGCGCTGCGCCGAGGTGATCGAGTCCGGCTGCGTGAGGTCGACCGCGTCGGTCCAGCCCCGCTCCGGGTTCGTGAGATCCGCGGTCGTCGTGGCCACGTCGACCGAGGCGAGCGGACGGGGGAGGGTCAGCACGACTACGAGCGCGACGACCAGGAGTACAACGACGGTCGCGGCGGCGATCAGGCCGAACCGGACGCGGCGGCTCAGGGACATGGGCGGCTCCCTCCGCAGCAGTCGGCCCAGTCAACCAGCCGGACGCGCCGTCCCGGTGCGTCCTCTTCCTTTCTTCCTGCATCCGAGCATCCCGCCTCAGAGGCGCCGGACCCCCGGATCTGAGGAGAGACGGGCGTGTCAGGAGCGCGCGAGCAAGGCCTGCACCACCGGACGCAGGTCGCGGGGGAGCTGCGAGCCCGTGAGGTCGATGCGATCAGTCGTCTCGGTCGTCACGATCGTGAACTCGTAGACGAAGTCGTCCCGGCCTCGGCCGGCCGGACGGTCGGCGGCGCTGCGGACCGCCTCCGTCAGTTTCGCCGCCTCGTCCGCATCGTCGACCTCGGCGGTGACGCTGATGCCGGTGAAGCCGCCGCTCCGCGTGATCACCACTCGCTGGACGTTCATGACGTCACCAGCCCCACCCCGGCCCACGCCTCGGCGACCGCCTTCCGCGCCTCCGTACCGAGCAGCCGCTCCGCAGTCGCGACGGTGAGCTGCGCGAACTGCGGGAACGTGGCGTCGGACCGCAGCTCGCCGCCGGTCAGCGTCTCGAACCAGACGCGGCCCGCTCGCTCCCAGGCATTGCCGCCGAGCGCGACCGCAGCGAGGTAGAACGCGTGGTTCGGGATCCCCGAGTTCGTGTGCACGCCGCCGTTGTCGCTCGTCGTGCGCAGGTAGTCGCGGATGTGGGCGGGCTGCGGGTCCTTGCCGCCGAGCCGCTCGTCGTCGTACGCCGTGCCGGGAGCCCGCATGGAGCGGAGCGCGACCCCGTTCACGCTCTCCGCGAGCAGGCCGGCGCCGATGAGCCAATCCGCCTCTTCAGCGGTCTGCCCGAGCGAGTACTGCTTCACCATCGATCCGAACACGTCGGAGATCGACTCGTTCAGCGCACCCGACTGGTTCTTGTAAGCGAGGTCGGCAGTCGCGCCGGTGACGCCGTGGGTGAGCTCGTGCCCGATCACGTCGACGGAGATCGTGAACCGGTTGAAGAGCATGCCGTCCCCGTCGCCGAACACCATCTGCTCGCCGTCCCAGTACGCGTTGTCGTACTGCTCCGAGAAGTGGACGGTGCCGGAGAGTGCCAGCCCGGCGTCGTCGATCGAGTTCCGGCCGTAGACGCCGAGGTAGAGCTCCCAGGTGTCGCCGAGCCCCTCGTACGCCTCGTTGACCGCGACGTCGGCGCTCGCAGGAGCGCCCTCGCGTCGGACCAGCTCGCCGGGCAGGTCCTCGCCGTTGAGGGCATCGTGGATCAGTCGCTGCAGACGCGGCGCGGTCGTCGCCGTGGCCTGACGTAACGCCCGATCCCCGATGAGGCGGCTGACGGCGAAGGTCTTCTCGAAGGCGAGCGTGCGCACTGCGGCGTCACGGACGGCGGGATCGTCCTGGCGGGCGAGCGCCTGCAGGATGTAGGGCGGGACCAGGGTGCAGTGCATTGTGCTCCTCGCGGGCCGGGTGCACAGCACCGTACGCAAGTCCGCCGACGGTGCGCCACGAGGCTGTCGGATGAGCACCCAACGAGGAGGGGCCCGGCGGAGCACGCCTGTCATGTCGTCCTGATTAGGCGATCGGTCGCGCAAACGGTCTGCCGCACACGGACGGGGCCTACGCAGGCCTGGTCGGCGATCTGTCTCGCGACGCTGTTGAAGGTGCACACTTCTTCCTCGGCCACAAGGAGGTGCCCGTGCTGTACCCGACCCGTCGAACACGCCGCGGTGTTCGCGCGTGGTGGCTCGAGCACGTCAGCGCGCCGCTCGACCGGTTGTACGGCGACCTCGACGAGCACCAGCAGGACGACGAGCAGTCGTAGTGAGGCGCGGTCGCGGTCGAGTCGGCGCACTTCTCCCGCCTTCGGCGGGCGATGATCGTGTCGGTTGCTCCTCGTCAGAGCTGTTCGGTGGGTCCACGACGCCGAGATGACGGTCGGGAACGAGTTCGAGCCGAGTTCCAGTGGTCGATGGCGCGGCCGCCTCTTGGCATGTCCCTAGATCGGGGTCTGTCGACGCCCAGGGTTCCAGGGGAAGAATGCGCTGATCACGATGACGTGAACTCCCCGAATGCCGTGCACCCACACGGCGCTACCCGAAAGCGAGGCGCCGATGGCGCTCACCCTGCCGTTCCTGCGCGCCCACGCGCAGATGCGTCCCGAGAAGCAGACACAGCCCCACGACGAGCGGAGTGCCGCTCGCGGGCCCCTTGACGAGATGTACGCGCGCATCGACGAGGACCTCGCCGACCGATAAGCGCAGCGCTCGTCGAGGAGATGCGCGCTCAGAGGGCACGCGTGGGCGACGACATCGTCGCTGCGGCAGCGGAGTCGAGCCGCCATGCTGAAGGCATGGTCTCGGTACAGCGTCACGTCGCGGTCGTGCGGTCGATGCTCCAGACGGGCGAGTCCGAGCGCCTCTGGGTGCGCGCCGTCCGCGCGGAGCACGGACATGCCGGGGCGCTGATGATCACCGACCGGCGACTGCTGTTCAGCGGGCTCGGCTTCGTGTCGCAGTCGCAAGAGGCGTGGCCCCTTGCTGTCGTCGCTGACGTGCGTGTGGGAGACCACGGGCTCGCGCTGCGTGTGCTCGGGCAGCCGGAGCGGTTCACCGGGAAATTCGCCGATCTGGCGCGTGTCGCCGAGGCGCTGCCGACTGCCACGGGTGCCGCCGGCGAGTCCATCGCGGGTGAACTCGAGCGGCTCGTTCGGCTGCGGGACTCGGGGGTGCTCACCGAGGCGGAGTTCGAAGGGGCGAAGCGGCGGTTGCTGAAGTAGGTGCGGGGTGGTCTCGAGACTCGCTGCGCTCGTATCTCGACCGACGGAGTAGGAGCGCTGGGAGTGCGGGCCGGCGCGGACGTCAGCCCTGGCGAGGGACCAGTACCGTGCGGCGGAGCTTGCGGGCCGCTCGACGCGCGAACGAGGTCGGGGTGAAGCGCTGCACCCGGATCGAGATGCGGCCGACGTCGGTGAAGCCCAGGGCCATCGCGCCCACGCGGCGGCTGCGGGACGGGAGGCGCAGGCCCTCGCCCGCCTGCACGGCGCGGCGGCGGCGCGAGCGGTGCTCGCCCGCGAGCGCGAGCACGTCCCAGCGGCCGGGCACGAGCGGCTCGGCGCCGACGGCGAGCGTCGCGACGCTTTCGCCCTCCGCGCCGTAGGCGACCTCGAGCGGGCGGCGCACCTTCGTCTTCGCCTGCTGCAGCTCCACGCCGATCCGGGTGTAGCCCGCGACGTGCTCGAGCAGCTCCGCTCCGCTCGGGTAGCGGACGCGGTCGCTCGTGACCCGTGGCAGCGGTGACCCCGGTTGGAGCGCTGAACGCAGGGCGATGCGGACGGTACCGCCGCGCTCCACCTTCGCGCTCGTCACCTCGGTCGCGACGGAGAGCGAGGACTCCCAGTGCGCGAGCGCCTCGGCCTCCTCGACGCGGCCCTCGACGAGCAGCAGGGCGAGCATGCGGTCGATCGGCTTCAGCGCCTGCAGCTCCTCGACGGGGAAGCGGTCGACGAGCAGCGACCGCACCTCCTCGACGAGCGAGGGCGACGCGTTCTTCTCGTACCCGACGCCGCGGAGGCGGGAGAGCGCCTCGACCCGCAGCCAGCGGCTGCGCATGACCCGGGCGACCTCGGGGTCGCGGCACTCGGCGTCGACGCCGTCGAGGCAGGCGCGCACGCTGCCGAAGTAGCCGTGCCAGTCCGGCTGCTGCTGCGAGATGTGCGGGCGGCCCGTCTGGTAGGCGAGGTAGTAGCAGGGGTAGTCGGCGAACGTGCTCACGCGCGTCGCCCGGAGGTAGGCGGTCGACACGAACAGGTGGTCCTCGAGGCGGAAGTGGCCCTCGCGGAAGCGGATGCCCTGCTCGACGAGGAAGGCCCGCCGGAACAGCTTCTGCGGCGCGAGCGACGACATGATCAGCGCGGGCTCGCGCTGCGCGTCGACGACGGTCCGCGTGATGGCGGGCACACCGCGGTTCTTGCCGACGGTGCGGGGGATCACGACGTCGGAACGGTGCTCGTCGGCGAAGGCGGCCATCCGCTCGAGCGCCTCCGGGCCGAGCGTGTCGTCGTCGTCGCTGAAGAAGACGTAGTCGCCACGGGCGTGGTCGATGCCCACGTTGCGCGGGCGCCCGGGCCAGCCGGAGGGCTTCTCGCGCAAGAGGCGCATGTTCTCGTCGCCGGCGATCAGGTGCTCGACGAAGTCGGGCGTGCCGTCCGTCGACCCGTCGTCGACGAACACCGCCTCCCACTCCGACCGCGGCAGCGACTGCGCGCGGAGGGACTCGATCAGCGCCTCGATCTCGGCCCCGGTGTTGAACACGGGGACGACGACGGAAACCTTCATCGCGAACCGGACCTCCTCAGCGCATCCGGGCTTCCCCGGCTGCGATCCGCCCATGGTGCACGCGGAGGCGTCCCAAGAGGACGCACTGCATCGGCGTGGCAGATTGCGGAACCTGCTCCTCCCCTGAAAGCAGGGGCGAGTGCTCGTGAGGCCGGGTCGACGGCGTCGAGACGATCCTCCCGGACCCCTCCGCGAAGGCGCGCGAGGGCCACGCGACCAATTCGAGGCACACCGGCGTGGTGCGTCTCAGCGGGTCCACAGGTACCTACGCTCGCCGCCATGACGACCTCGACCGATCGCCGGCAGCGGCTCGCCGCTCCTGCGACCCGCACGCCGAGCAGCGCTGCTCCGGCCGTGTCGCTCGTGCCGGCGCCCGCGCCGGGGCTCCTCTCGCGGCTCCTCGGTCGAGCGCGCACCGTGCTGCAGCCCCGGCCCCTCCGCTACCCGGCGCCGGAGGCGGACGTCGCGGTGCCGGACAGCCTGTACCGGAACGACGAGGGCGGGTCGGGCGACGACGGCGGCTGGGGCTGATCCTCAGCTCCGTCAGCAGCCGGGCAGGAACCAGCTCTTGACCGTCGCGGCGGTCTGGTAGGCGTACTGGTACGGCCAGCCGAGGTAGGGCCCCTCCGCGTCGGCGACCATCGCGATCCGTCCGTCGAAGCATCGGCCGACGATCGCCCGCGCGCGGGCGAGGTGCGCCGGCATCGAGGTGACGACGACGCTCCGCCAGCCGCGCTCCTCGGCGAACCGGCGCAGCGCCCGCGCCTCGCCGCGCGTCGTGCGGGGCGACGGGTCGAAGCAGGTGACGCGTGGCTGCGCGCACAGGGCCGCCGTCTCCGGCGGCACCCGGTCGTAGGGGACGGAGACCAGCGCCGCGGACACCCGCCCCTCGGCGAGCAGCCGCTCCGCGACCTCCACCCGCTCGTGCACCGGCGGCCCGAGGACCAGTACGGCGTCGGCGCGCCGGGGGACCGGGTCGACGGTCGGGAAGACGAAGAACGGCAGGCCGACGAGCGCCCATACGAGCAGCCCGCCGAGCCCGAGCAGACCCGCGCGGCGCACCCGCATGCGGATCACGGCACCGGTCGTCACGACCCTCCCCGACAGGCGCGGACCGCTGCGACGGACGCGATGCGCCGCAGCACGCCCGACGGTCCGAGGCTAGCGCGCCGGCTCGAGGCCCCCTTCTTCCGCAACCTGCGCTGAAGGTGCAAGATCCTGCTCGTACTCCCGGAACACCCAGCCGGGGGTCGCGGATCATCGGCCCGCGACGCGACGGCCGGAGCCGGTGGTCCGCCTGAGCCGGCGCCGTCAGATCGAGGGCAGCAGGCGCGCCAGCTGCTGGCGCCGGTGCACGCCGAGCTTGTTGAAGGCGCGCCCGAGGTGCGTCTGCGCCGTCCGGACGGAGATGCCGAGCTCGGCCGCGATCTCGCGATCCTGCAGCCCGGTCGCGGCGAGCCGGACGATCTCCTGCTCCCGGGTCGTCAGCCCCGCGAGCGGCAGCGCACCCGCGAGCGGATCGGCGAGGCCCGGGGTCGCGACGCTCCAGCGCAGCACGCGCTCGGTGGCGGCGGTCGCCTCCACCGTGTCGTCGGCGGCGATCGCCGTGCGCGCCGCTTCCGCCGCCGCCTCGACGGCGAGCAGCCGCGCGTCGGCGGCCCAGTAGGCCTCGGCCACGGCGGTGAGCCGGGACGGGTCGTGCGCGAGCAGCGCCGCGGCGTGCTCGACGACCAGGGCGCGGACGGAGCCCGCGGGCAGATCGGTCAGGTCCTGGAGCCGCCGCGCGGCCTCCTCGCTGCCGTAGCGGAGCGCCGCGGTCCAGCCGTCGGCCGCCGCGGCGCGTTCGCCGCGCGCCGCCGCGGCGTCGCCGGTCTCGAGGGCGAGCGCGGCTGCAGCGTCGCGCTCGCCCTGCGCCATGAGCACGGCGGCCTCGGCCAGCCGCACGGCGCCCTCCTGGTCGGGCGTCCGCCGCATCGCCCGCAGGCGCTCGAGGGTCCGCTCCGCCTCGTCGGCCTCGCCCGCCAGCACGAGCGACTCGACGAGGTTGGCCACGATGTCCGGTCGCTGGCTGTCCCGCCAGAAGCAGGGCACGGCCTCCGCCTCCCGCAGCAGCCGCACCGCGGTCCGCGCGTCGCCCTGCGCCAGGCGACCCGCGGCGAGCAGGTGCGCGAAGCGGGCGCGGTCCGGGCGCAGCCCGTCGCGCAGCGTCTGGTCGTAGCCGGCCTGCCCGACCCGCACCACGATCCGGGCGTCGCGGGCGGTGACCCACGGCACGGTCGCCTCCAGCCACGCGTGCAGCATCGGGCCCTCCGGCAGCTGGTGCACGTACCGCTCGGCCAGGGGGCGCAGGTCGTCCGCCATGCGGGTCGCGGCCTCGCGGTCGCCGCGCGCCGCCATCGCCACGGCGCCGTAGACCTCGCCCAGCACCGAGCCGGCGCCGGAGGCGGGCAGCGCGGCGAGCCGCTCGGCGGCCGCCGCCGCTTCGCTGCTGCGCGCCTCGGCCTGCAGCAGCGCCACCTGCACGCCGAGCAGATCGAGCGACTGCGGGTGGCGTTCCAGCGCGCGGTCGAGGTCGGCCAGCGCCTCCGTGCTGCGGCGCTCGCCGAGGCCCGTCGCGAGCGCGAGCAGGGCGGCGATCCGCTCCTCGGAACCGCCGGCGGCCTCCGCGCGCCAGAGCAGGCGCTCGGCCTCCTCGAGCGAGCCGCTCGCCACGAGATGCTGCGCCAGCGCCGCGAGCGCGGTCGGGTCGCCGTCCGCCGCCGCGACGCGGAGGAAGCGCTCCCGCAGCTCCGGCTGGGACGGCGACGTCAGGACGGCCAGCTGCAGCGCCTCGTCGCGGGCGAGGTCCTCGCCCAGCTCGAGCCGCCAGCGCCCGAGCAGCACCCGCTCGTCGGCGGTCGGTTCCCGGGGCAGGCTCCGCCCGGCGTCGACGAGCGCCTGCAGCGCCCGCCGACGCGCGCGGGAGCCGACGGTGTCGAGCACGGGGCGGCGGTGGAGCGGCTGCGCGATCCGGTACTGCCGGTGGCCGTCGAGCCGCACCCAGCCGCCGGCCTCCGCCTGGTCGGCGGCGCCGTCGTCGACCAGACCGGCCGCGAGGTCCATCGGGACGCGCTCCGCGACGGCCACCAGCTCGACCCACTCCCGCACGTCGCCGTCGAGCCCGGCGAGCCCGGCGCGGACGCGGGCGTCGACCGGCGTCGCCGCACGGAGGGGTTCGCGGATCGAGAGCAGGTCGCCGGTGCGATCGACGCCGCCGGACCGCAGCTGGTCCTCGAGCAGCTCGCGGAGGGCGAGCGGGATGCCGCCGGACGCCCGGTGCAGGGTCAGCGCGCTGCCCGCGTCGATCGTGCCCTGCAGCACCGCTTCCGCGAACTCGGCCGTCTCCTCCTGGGTGAGCGGCGGCACCTCGACGGTCTCGGCGCGGGCGGTCTCGGGCACGGCGTGCAGCACGTCAGGACCGGTCGCGCACGGGTCGAGGGCGATCACGACGACGACGCCCGCGCGCGCCAGGTCGTGCAGCAGGGCCGCGGACGCGTCGTCGAGGAGGTGGGCGTCGTCGACGGCGAGCAGCTCGAGGCCGAGCGCCAGCACCGCGGAGCGGACCACGGCGGCGCGGCCCAGGGGGTCGGCCGCCCGCGCCTCGTCGATCGCGTCGCGGGGGAGCAGCGGGAGGAAGGCGCCGAGCGGCACGGCGGCGCTCGCCTTGGAGGCGAGCAGGCGCTCCGCCCGGGTGCCGCCGCGCTCGGCGAGCTCGACGATCGCCTGCAGCGTGCGGCTCTTGCCCACGCCCGCCGGTCCGGTGAGTACCGTGCCGCGGCCCGCCTCGACCCGCAGCCCTGCCGCGCGCAGCAGCGCGGCGCGGCCGATGTAGGGCACGAGCGCCTCCTGCGAGCCGGTCACGTGCGGTGTCCGGGCAGGTGAGAACTCGCGAGGGGGCATTCAGGGACCTGTGGTGAGCGGTTGGGGGAAGCGGGGACGCCGACGAGCGTGGCATCCCGGGAGGTTCGGTGCCAAGCCCCGAGCGGATGGGGGCGGCTTCTACGTACTCCCCGGCCCGCGTACGACGCGAGGGGAGCGGGGTGCGGATCGCCTCCCCGGCGGTCCGCACCCTCGCGCGCCTTCGAGGAGCAGGCGCCGTCCCCACGGCGCATCAACTCTGCCCTCGCACGGGCGCTCTACCCAACCGGCCGCCCACCCCTGGACGGCCGATCCCATCGTCGCACAGATCCGGCACGTTGTTGCGTAGTTCTTCGGACCTTTACGTAGAGGCTCAGGCATCGGTCCGACGGCTCCCGGATTTCGTCCTGCCGACGGATCCCTCCTTACCCGCGCCCTGCATACTCTGCGCCCATGGGATGGCTCTGGCTCGGCCTGGTGCTCGGGCTGCTCGTCGGCGCGGGTGCCGTCGCGCTCGTCGTCCGCGCCGTCGGGAAGGTGACGGGGACGAGCGCCCGCAGCGTCGGCCGGCTGATCGTCGACGGCCTGACCCCGGGCCGGCCCCGGGACGGCGTCGCCGCGCAGCGGGCGCTCGCGCGACGCCTCCGCGGGGTGGGGGAGCGCACGGCGGCGGGGCGCCGCGTCGCCGCCGAGGAGCTCGAGGTCCACGTGGGACCCGAGGCGCACGAGTCCATCGCCGACGCGCTCGGCGTCGAGGCGGCCGAGGAGGACCTGACCGCCTTCTACCGCGACCTCACCTCGCAGGGCGGCTGGATCGTGGGTGCACCGCCGCAGGTGCGCCTCGTGCGGGACATCAGCCTCCGCCCGCGCCAGGCCTTCGTCCGATCGAGTCGCCGCCCGGCGTCCGCGGCTCCCGGCCGTGCCCCGCACCGACCGGTCGTCGCGGCGCCCGATCAGGTGCTGACGCGCCGCGACGACGCCCTGACGGACGTGCTCCCGCGGGGCCTCGCCGACGATGCGGGCCCCTTCGCCACCGCCGTCTACCCCGCGGCGACGGGCGTGCCGGGCGACCTCGTGGTGGTGCACGGGACGGACGTGCGGACGGTGCCGGCCGCGACAGGGGTCGTGCGCATGGGCCGCGGCGGGCACAACGACCTGGTGCTCGACCGGCCCGGCGTCGGCCGGGACCACCTCGTCGTCGAGGTCCGCGGCGATGCCTGGTGGATCGTGCCCGGCACGGGCGAGACCGTGCTCGACGGCGCCCCGCTCGACGTGCCGCGGCCCGTCATGGGCGGCGAGGTGCTCGAGCTGGGCCGGGGCGTCCGGGTGCGGCTCAGCGTCGAGGCCGCGTGAGCGATCAGGTGTTGCGCGGCCGGATGATCGGGATGGCGCCGGTGACCGCCTTCAGCGTGCGGCTGCTGATCACGGGGATCTGGCCCGTCGCGGCCTGCACGGCGCGGCCGAACGCGGTCTTCGCCGGGCGCCGGACGCGCGCCTTCGGGCGGCGCCGCTCGGCGACGCGGACGGCGCGCCCCATCGCGAGCGCGATCAGCGCCGCGAGCACGACCCAGCCGGCGACGATGGCGAGCACGAGCGCGATCCACATGCGGAATTCCTACCGGACCGCGACCCCCGTCCGGGGGTGCGACACGACCGCGGTTCAGCGCCGACGGCGTGTCCGCCGCGACGGGATCACCACTGCCCCGGCCCCGAGCAGCACCAGGCCGCCCGCGCCCGCGGCGACGACCGCCGGGAACCACACGACCTGGGCCGCAGCGCAGGCCACGCCCTCGGCGGGCGGGTACATCGGCGCGAGCAGCGACCCGCACGAGGCGGGGGAGCCGGGCAGCAGGGCGAGCACGAGCGCGGCGACGAGGAGTGCGGCGCCGAGCGCCGAGCACAGGCGTGCTGCCGTCCTCCGGTTCGCGATCGTCCCCTCCTCCGTGGTCCCCGCCGCCATCCTGCCCACAGGGGTCGGCGGGCCCGCAAGTCGGACGACGCGCCCGCGGGCTGCCGGGGGCTGGTTGACTCGATCCCGGCGCGCGCCGGGGAAGGCGCGTCGGACGGGGGAGGCATGAGCGCAGTCGCGGCCCGCCGCGTGCGCCGTCCCCGCGGTCGAGGCTTCGACCTGCTCGCGATGCTCGGGATCGGCGTCGTCATCGTGGCGGCCGCGCTGCTGCCCGCCGTCACCGCCAACTCCGGCGAGACGACGACCGTCCGCGGCGACGTGACCGTGAACGGGCAGCCCGTGCCCTTCTTCCCCGTCGGGTTCTGGACCACGTCGGGCGGAACGGTCTCGCGGACGACCACGGACGCGACCGGCAGCTTCACCTTCGACGTCTCGGCGACACTCGACGGCTACGCCTACGCCGGCACCGCGCCCGACTCGCTGCACACGATCCTCGAGCGGGACGGCAGGGCGATCGTGCGGGGCGTCATCTCCGCCTCGCCGGCCGGGAACGCGCCGTCGCCGATGTACCAGGGCCGCCCGCTCGCGACCGCGCGCAGCCTCTCCGGCGGCGCCGCCGAGGTGCACATCAAGCTGCAGGAGGCCGGCCGCATCACCGGCACGAGCCCGGTCCCCGCGAGCGGCGTCACCGCCCTGCAGGTGCGCCGCGCCGACAACTCCGTCGTGCAGACGCTCCGCCTCGACTCCCGCGGACGGTTCCGGTCCGGGCTGCTCGCGCCGGGGCAGTACGGCGTCGTGCTCGTGCCGAAGGCGCCCGGCCTGCCCGTCGTCGGGAACGCGATCGTCCCGTCCGGCGGCACGACGACGGTGACCCTCTCGCAGCCGGTCACCGGGGCGACCGTCTCGGGCACGGTCCGCACCTCCACGGGCGCGGTCGGCGCGGGCGTCCCGGTGCTGCTCGAGCAGGACGACGAGGTCCTCGCGACCACGCGGACCTCGGACAAGGGCGCCTGGTCGTTCACGGGCGTCGCCGCGGGGGAGTACGCCGTCGAGGTCGGCCGGTTCGACGAGCCGGCCACGACCGGCGCAGCCGCGATCGAGGTGCCGATCCCGGGTGCGACCTCCACCCCGACCCCGACCGCCTCCACGGCCTCGCCGAGCCCCGCCGTCACGCCGGACACCCCGGAGACCGCCGCGATCGCGCCCGTCGAGCGCACCGCCGACTCCGTGGTGCCGGAGACCTTCTCCGTCACCGTGCCCGACGTGCTGGGCGACGTCGGCGTCGCGACCGAGGTGGAGGCGGCTGGGAGGATCGCCGGCCGGGTCACCGACCCCGATCCCGCGGCGGGCGGCACCTCCGCCGGCGTCCGCGTCGTGGTGGAGGAGACGTCCGGGCGCATCGTCCGCGCCGCGACGGCGAGCAGCGACGGCCGCTACTCCGTCGGGGGTCTCGAGCCCGGCCGGAGCTACCGCATCTATGCGGTCACCGAGCCCGAGGACCCGTCGCTCGCGCGGATGGGGGAGGCGGTCACCGTCGCGGGGACGACGGCGACGACCGCCGACGTGGTCATCACGCAGCCCGCCGTCACCCTGAGCGGCACCGTCGCCAACGGCACCAGCGGACGCGTCCAGGTCGGCGACGCCGCCCTCCTGCAGCGCGCCGCGACGATCGCCGCCTCCAGCGCCTACACGGTGGAGGGGCTCGTCCCGGGCGCGTACCCCGTGGTGGTCGACGCCGGCACGCGCACCGCCTCGCAGCCCGTCGGCGTGATCGTGCGCAGCGGGCAGAACGCCGTCGACCTGCAGGCCGGCCCGAACCCCGCCGTGTTCAAGGGCTGGTTCATCTCCAGCGGCGCCGGCGTGCCGGAGATCACCGGGAAGGCCGACGGGCCGAACGGCGCCGCGGTCCGCTTCGGGCCGAGGACGAACGGCGGCAGGGTCGAGATCCCGGGGCTCGTACCCGGCACCTACGAGTACGACGCCGACTCCTTCCGCGGCAGCGCGCCCGCGGTGGACGGCCCGTGGTTCTACCTGCCGCCCACCGGGACCTTCACGCTCAGCGACGGCGCGACGACCGACGTGCAGGCGATCGTGCTGCACGTCCGCGCGCACTGACGACCGGTCCCAGCGCGCGATCTCACCGCGCAGGCACACCGCGTTCTGCGCGGATGCTCAGGTGGAACTGTCTCACTTTCTGCATGCTCACCGTCGTGCTCCTGGTCCTGGCGGTCGCCGGCGTCTGGGCGCTCGCGGCAGTCGCGTTCGCGTTCCTCGCGGGCGGCGTCATCCACGCCCGCGACCACCGCGACGCGCCCTACAGCGGCTTCCCGACGCCCGCGCCCCTCGCGCTGCGCGCTCCGGTCCGCCGCTAGCCCCCGACGGGTTCGCGGGTCCCGAAGACCTCGGCCTCCCCCTGCTCGTCGCGGACCGCGCTCACCCGGACCCCGCCGTTCTCCGTGTCGCGGAGGCGGCCCACGAACCGGCCCTCCGGCGTCGCGGCCAGGCGCTCCGCGAGCCAGTGCACCGCGTGCAGCCGTGCGTCGTCGCCCGCGGCGTCCGCCTCGTCGAGCAGCAGCACGTTCACGCCGCGTCGCCGGGCCGTGTCGACGACCGAGCGCAGCTCGGAGGCGTTCAGCCGCGGCGTCCGGATCTGGTCGCGCAGCGCGCCCTCGATCACGAGCATCTGCCGACGCTCCTCCGGCGTCGTCGGTCGCCCCTCCGCGATGGAGCGGAGGACCGGACCGGCCTGCTCCAGCACCTGCTCGACCTGGGAGCGACGGGCGCTCGCCCGGGCGCGGGCGACGTCCTCCTCCATGCGGCGCCGCCGCTGCACGCCGCGCGCGATGACGGCCGTCGCGCTCGATCTGCGGAGGCTGACCGCGAGCGCGGTGCCGACGGCGAGCGTCGCGACGTGCCGCACGACCAGGCCGATGCCGATCCCCACCGGCCGGCCGCCGAGCAGCGCCCAGCCGATGCAGAGCGCCGCGACGACGCCCATCCCGACCCACGCCGAGCCGAAGCGGCCGGCGACGGCGAGGCCGAGCAGGTCGAACGCGACGGCGCCGAGGAACCAGGCGTCGTAGCCGTCCGGCCGGGCCACGTCGGCGATGGACAGCAGGCCGGTGAGCGCCGCGGCGCCGACGATCAGGGCGAGCATGATGGAGGGGCGCAGCGGCAGGTCGAGCGTGCGGCGCCGGATCAGGACCCACTGCGGGACCAGCACGAGCACGAGGCTCACCAGGTCCCAGGCGTTCGTCCCGGCCGACGTGAAGGCGAGCACGACGTGCACCAGTGCGAACAGGGCGAAGTAGACGGCGCCGCCGCCGAGGATCGAGCGGAGGAGGCGCTGCGAGCGCGAGGGCGGCGCGCCCAGCAGACGGTCCATCATCCTTCGGCGCTCCACTGCAGGCTGACCCGCGTGCCGACGCCCGGCCGGGAGACGATGACCGCGGACCCGCCCTCGAGCGCCCGCATCCGGCCCTCGATGCTGTCGCTCAGCCCGAGCCGGCCGGGCGGCACCGCCGCACGGTCGAAGCCGACGCCGTCGTCGAGCACGTCGATCCCCACGACGCCTCGCGCGACCCGCACGTGCACCGTCCGGTTCGCGGCGCCCGCGTGGCGGCGCGAGTTGCGCATCGCCTCCTCCGCGGCGTCGACGATCGCGTCGGCCGCCTCGCCGGGCACGTCGTCCGCGTCCTCGAGCTCGTAGTTGAAGAGCGCCTCCGGCAGGAGGTCGGTGGTGATCGCCTGCACCTTCCAGAGCAGGTCCTCGCCGGACAGGTCGACGGGGGGCAGGTCGTCCTGCAGCAGGGCGCGGAGCCCGTCGAGCGCCCGCTGGGCGTCCCGGCGCTCGAGGCCGCCGCCGGGCAGCTCCCGTGCCGCGGTCAGCAGGGTCGCGAGCACCCGGTCGTGCACGAGCTCGTTGACCCGGGCGCGCTCCCGCTCCTGGGCCGCGTCCGCCGCCGCCGCCGCGGTCGCCTCCTCCGCCTCGGCCTCCGCGACGTCCGCGGCGCGGGCCGCGGCGACGCTCGTGACGCCGAGCGCGACGAACGTCAGCGTGAGCAGCAGCACGTAGAGCCCGACCTGCAGCCCGGCCGTGGCCGAGCCGGGTCCGCCCAGCGCGAGCCGGTCGGCGAAGGACAGCGCGGCGCCCGCGAGCGACACGAGGATCGTGCCCCACGGGCGGAACGCGAGCGCGACGGAGACCAGGCCGAGGCCGCTGACGTCGGCGAACCAGATCGGCGTCGTCAGGGTGTGGACCGGCATGACGACGAACGGGATGGAGGCCAGCACCGCGAGGGTGCCCCACACGTCGATCTGCGCGATCAGCCGCAGCACGCGCAACGGCGCCACGAACGAGGCCAGCCCGAGCGCCGCCGACGGCGCGACGCCGATCACGAACGCGACGACGTTCCACCACGCCGGCCACAGGTCCTCCTGCTCCGCGATGGAGGGGGCCGCGAGCACGCCGAAGAGCACCGCGGCGGGCAGGAACGCGAAGGCGACGACGCGGGTGACCCGCTCCTCCGCGTGGTTCCCCGCGATGCGGCGCAGCAGCGCCCAGCGGGCCGGCGCCGCGACGTCCGCCGCCATCTCCCGCGGGATGCGCGGGTCGGCGGGGTCGGTCACTGCTCGTTCGGAGCGGGGAGGAATCCGTCCTCGACGGCGCGCTTGTAGAGGTCGACCTTGGTGACGGCCGGCCGGCCGGCGCGCGCGTACTTCGCGCGGATCCGGCGGACGTAGTCCTCGATCGTGGAGACGGCGATGCCGGCCTCCTCCGCCACGCTCTGCGCGGTGTTGCCGTCGGCGAAGAGCGCGAGCATCCGCTGCTCCTGCTTGGAGAGGCGCGCGTCGGTGATGAGCGGATCGTTCTCGACCGTCGACGCCCACTCCGCCGTGATGACCGGCTGGCCGTAGGCGGCGCGGAGGAGCGCGTTCGTGAGCGCGTGCAGCGGCTCGCTCTTGCGCACGATGCCGAGCACCGCGGTGCGAGCGACGGTGCGCAGGAGGTACGGGCTCTCGCCGCTCGTGAACGCGATGACGTTGCACCCGGCGTTGACGAGCCGCTCGACGTTGTTCGCGGGAGAGGAGCCGTCGGCGAGGCGCAGGTCGAGCACGACGAGGTGGAGCCGGCCGGCCGCGCGGGCGAAGAGGCCGTCGACCGTGGGCGCCGACGCCACCAGCTCGAGCTCGCGGGTCTGCCGCAGCGCGGCGTGGACGGCGGCGGCGATCACCTCGTGGTCGTCGACGAGGCCGACGCGGAGCGGTGCGTTCACAGGAGCGGGCATGGTTCGGTTCGCCTCCGTCCGACTCCCGTCACTGCGGGCTCTCAGGTCAGCACAGTAGCGGTCGATCCCTCGGTTCTCAGGGCGCTTCTGGTCTGCGCAGCGCAACGGACGTGCAGCGGACGCAGTCCTGTTGCGCTCGCTCAGCGTGGAGTGGGCGGTTCCCGAATGGTTCGCGAGTGTCTGCCGACCGCCCTCGTGCGACGGTCCGTACACGGCTCGGCGCGCCGCTTCCATCCGCTCAGCGGAAGGAGGAGGATTCGAATCCTCTCGGGGCTCCGGCGTCGCGCTGGAGGGGGTCCCCGGTCACGGCTCGTGTCGGGGGATGCGATGGCGCTGCGGGACCGGATCGCGCTGAGTGCGCTCGGCGGCGGCACGGTGACCGCCCTCGTGCTGTGGCTCGCGGTCTCGCCGTGGCCCGCGATGGTCGTCGTGCTGCTGGCCGTGGTCGTCGCGGCCGTCGTCTACCGTCTCGAGCCCCCCGCGGATCGACCTGGACGGCCTGCCGCTCGGAGCGGCCCAGGAGGAGACGGCGGACGCGCCGTCCCGAACCCCGGGGCGGGTGGATCAGTAGGCGCCGTCGCGATGCAGGACGGCGCGCACCGTCTTCACGAGGATCATGAAGTCGGTCGTGATGGACCAGTTCTCCACGTAGTAGAGGTCGAGCTTCACGCTCTCCTCCCACGACAGGTTGGAGCGGCCGCTCACCTGCCAGAGCCCGGTGATGCCCGGCTTGATCAGCAGGCGCCGGTTCACCCGGCCCTCGTAGGCGGCGACCTCGCGCGGCAGCGGCGGCCTCGGGCCGATCAGGCTCATCGTGCCGTTCAGCACGTTGAACAGCTGCGGCAGCTCGTCGAGGGAGTAGCGGCGGATGAAGGCACCCGTGCGCGTGATCCGCGGGTCGTCCTTCATCTTGAACAGCAGGCCCGCGCCCTCGTTCTGCCGGGCGAGCGCGGCGAGGCGCGCCTCCGCGTCGACGACCATGCTGCGGAACTTGAACATCGTGAAGCTGCTGCCGGCCACGCCGACGCGCTCCTGCCGGAACAGGACCGGGCCGCGGTCCTCGAGGTACACGGCGAGCGCGACCGCGAGGAGCACGGGGGAGAGCAGCAGGACGGCGGTGCCGGCGAGCGCGAGGTCGATGCCGCGCTTGATGGTGTGGTTGAGGCCGGCGTACTGCGGCAGGTCCACGTGCAGCATCGGCAGGCCGTCGACCGGGCGCATGTGGATGCGGGGGCCGGCGACGTCGGTGAGGCGCGAGGTGAGGATCAGCTCGGTCTTCGAGTTCTCCAGCTGCCAGCCGAGGTCCTGGATGGCCTCCTTGCCGCCCGGAAGCTCGCCGGCGACGATGACCGCGCGGGTGTGCGTGGCGCGGACGGTGTCCGCGAGCATGGGGAACTCGACGAGCGGGACGTTGCGGCCGTCGGCCGCCGCGAACTGCGCGCCGCCGGTGCCGTCGGTGTAGGAGACGCCGATCGGGCGGTAGCCGGCGTGGTGGTGCTTGATCAGCTCGTTCGTGACGCGCGTCGCGTCCTGGTGGTTGCCGACGACCACCGCGCCGATGAGGCAGAGCCCCTCCCGGCGGCGGGCGATCAGCCAGGACCTCCAGAGGAACCGCTCGGCCAGCAGCAGCAGCAGTCCGACGGGCAGTGCGACCAGGAGGTAACCGCGCGCGACGTCGAGCTTCAGCAGCACCATGATCACGGCGAAGGCGCCGAAGGCGACGCCGGTCGCCTTCGCGACGCGCTGGTACTCGGAGGTACCGGCGCCGAGCACGCGCACCTCGCGGGAGCGGATGGCGGCGAGCATGCCCATCCAGACGACGCCGAGCGCCATCCCCCATACGAGGTACTGCGCCGGATCCAGGTTCCGCTCGTGGACGGCCTGGGCGAAGAGGAGCGAGATCGCGACGGTCGCGAGATCCGTGCCGATCAGAGCCAAGCGGTAGCCGGTCCGCCACCCGACCCGTTGAGCGGAAGTAGTGAGATGGAGGTCGGGCACGGCGAACGTCGTCGCACCGAACGCGCCGGCACGGGTGACGCTCAACCTGCCGTCGGGCATGGCGTCGCCAAGGGCTCCTGATTCCATGAATCCTTCGTCACGTGGGGCCGCATTCGGGTGCGGCGTGGCAAGGCGGTGAGCGCGGGCGTCGTTACCGTTGGCTCAGGACGGTTCATGGTCGCCCCCGGAGGAGGGGCGCGCAAGGCCGTGCGTAATCCTGCCCGGCGCGCGTTACCTGTTCGTTACCCAAGCATGCGCTCACTTAGCACGCGCATCGACCCCCCGCCATCCCCAGTTGCGAACGGGTCGGAAGCGGTGCCCTAGCGTGGCGGCGTGGTGACGACCGTGCCCTTCCGCCCCCGCATGACCGCCTTCGACCTCGACGACACCCTCGCGCCGTCGAAGGCGCCGCTGCCGGACCCGGTCCGCGAGGCGCTGCTGCGCCTGCTCGAGGTGTCCGAGGTCTGCGTGATCTCGGGCGGTCAGATCGAGCAGTTCCGCACCCAGGTGGTGGCGCGCCTGGGCGAGCTGCCCGACGCGCTCGCGGCCCGCCTCCACCTCATGCCGACCTGCGGCACGCAGTACTGGCGCCTCACCGCGGACGGCCTCACCTGCGTGTACGCGGAGGACCTCACCGACGACGAGAAGCAGCGCGCGATGGCGGCGGTCGAGGAGGAGACGAAGCGGCTCGAGCTCTGGGCCGAGCAGACCTGGGGGCCGGCGCTCGAGGACCGCGGCTCGCAGATCACCTACTCCGCGCTCGGGCAGCAGGCGCCGCTCGACGAGAAGAAGGCGTGGGACCCGACCGGGGAGAAGAAGAACCGCATCCGAGCGGCGGTGCAGGAGCGCCTTCCGGACCTCGAGGTGCGCAGCGGCGGCTCGACCTCCGTCGACATCACGCGGCGGGGCATCGACAAGGCGTACGGCATGCGGCGGCTCGCGGAGCTGACCGGCATCCCCTTCGCCGAGACCCTCTTCATCGGCGACCGCCTCGACCCGGACGGCAACGACTACCCGGTGAAGGCGCTCGGCGTCCCTACCGTCGCCGTCGAGGGCTGGGAGGACACGGTCTCGGTGATCGAGGCGATCACCGCCCGCTGACCCGCCTTGCGGTGTCCGCGGGCTGGCTGCAGCGCGGACTTGTCGCTCGATGCCCTTCCTGCGCCGTCAGAGGGGCACTTGGTGACAAGTCCGCGTCGACGAGGCGCGGACTTGGCGCGTGATGCCCTTTCAGCGGTCAGAAGGGCACTTGGTGACAAGCCCGCGTTGGTTGGAGCGCGGACTCGGCGCTTGCCGCCCCTTCGGCGGCTTCGAGAGGGCACCTGGTGACAAGCGCGCGCTGGATCGTTCCCTCCGCAGGGTGAGATGCCCGCACGGCCGCGACTTCGGCCCGTCGGAGGAGGTCCGGCGGCGTCATCGTCGCCGGATGGAGATCGACGACCGACCGTTCCACGTCCGGGACGCCGCCGCTCGCGGCCTGACGGCGAAGCAGCTGCGAGGCGCTCGGCTCGCGGCGCCGTTCCGCGGCGTCCGCACCGCGGGGCGGCTCGACGGCGTGCTCGACCGCACGCGGACCTGCGCCGTCAAGATGCACCCCGCGGCCTTCTTCTCGCACGTCACGGCGGCGCTGCTGGGGGGCATCTGGCTGCCGAGCGCGCTCGAGCGGAGCCCGTTCCTCCACGTCTCCGTGCCCACCGGCGTCCGGGCGCCGCGCGACCACCTCGTCAAGGGGCACCAGCTGGTCCCGCGGCCCGGGCAGGTCCGTCTCCACCTCGGGGTCCGTGTCGCGGACGAGATCGAGACGTGGTGCCAGCTCGCGCAGATCCTCGGCCTCGAGGACCTCGTCGTGGCGGGCGAGAGCCTGCTCGCGAAGAACCGTCGCCGTCCGCGGCGGCTCCACGAGCTCGAGTCGGCGGTGGCGGTCGGCGGCCGCCCGCGCCAGCAGCTGCTGAACCGAGCGCTGCCCCTGCTGCGCGAGGGCGTGCGGTCGGCGATGGAGACCCGCCTGCGACGCCTCCTCGTTCAGGCCGGTCTGCCCGAGCCCGCGATCAACCGCGAGATCTTCGACGAGGCGGGCCTGCGGGTCGGCGAATGCGACCTCGTCTTCGTCGCGCAGCGCGTCGTCGTCGAGTACGAGGGGCGCCAGCACTTCGACGAGCAGGCGATGCGCGACGACATCCTCAAGTACGAGCGGCTGCAGGACCTCGGCTGGCGGGTCGTGCGAGTGACGAAGGACGACCTGCAGCTGCGCCCGGCCGAGACCGTCGAGCGCGTTCGAGCCGCCCTCGCCCGCTGAGACGCTCGGTACTGCCCGCTGAGGCGCGGACTTGTCACCAGTCGCCCTCGAGGAGGCCTGGGAAGGGCATCGAGTGACAAGTCCGCGCTCGGAGAGGAAGAGAGGTCAGGAGGCGGGCGGGAGGGGGTGGATGAGGCCCGGGCCGTTGTTGCGGACGCTGTTCGCGTCGCGGCTCACCTCGTAGTGCTCCAGCGTCTGCGCCACCGCAAGCGACTCGTCCTCGAGCAGGTCCAGCAGGTCCGCCGACGACGCGTCCTCGCGCAGCCAGGTCGCGTAGCCCTCGGGGGAGAGGCAGGCCGGCATCCGGTCGTGCACCTCGCCTGGCGCCACGTGGGCGTCCCTCGTGATGATCGCCATCGAGATCAGCCAGCGGTCCGGGTCGTCGCGGTCCTTCGTCGGGTCGGCCCACGCGGACAGCACGCCCGCCATCGCGAGCCCCGCCTCCGGCGCGTGGATGTAGTGCGGCTGCTTGCCGGTCGGCGTGACGACCCACTCGTAGTAGCCGAGCGCCGGCACGATGCAGCGCGACCGCGCGAACGCCCGCTTGAACATGCCCGACGTCGCCACCGTCTCGATCCGCGCGTTGATCGGCTGCGGCCGCTGCTTCACGTCCTTCGCGTAGGAGGGGAGGAAGCCCCACTTCACCTCCGGCAGCGCCCGTTCGCCGTGCCGGTCGCGCACCACCGGCACCATCGCGGTCGGCGCGACGTTGTAGTCGTCGGGCAGGCCGCCGAGCCCGTCCATCAGCTCCGGCAGCAGATCCGTCACGGCCTTGGTCACCACGTAGCGCCCGCACATGGCTCGATCCTCCCTTCACCGGCTGTTCACGCGCACGTCCGAGCCTCCCGTTAGCGTCCGGGAGGAGGAAGGAACGGCCATGACGATCACGATGCGCGCCCCGCTGACCGCCTCCGCCCCTGCCGTCGAGGACGGCCAGGCCGACGTCGTCTGGCGCGCGATGCGCGACGGCGCCTGGGCCGCCCGGCGGGACGGCCGCCACCTCGGCACGGTCGAGCGCGGCCGGCGCTGGATCGCCACCGGCTCGGACAGCGAGCTCATCGGTGCGTACCGGACGTTCCGGGAGGCGCAGGCCGCCGTCGCCGCGCCCGCCGCGCAGCGGGTCCCGAGCCCCCGCTCAGCGGCGCCGCGACTTCCCGTCGCGATCCTCGTCGCCGTCGCCGCAGCCGCCACGGTCGCCGCCGGGATCCTCCACTGAACTCCTCCACGGAACACGGCATGGCCCCGCGACGGCGTCCGGCCCCGTCGATAGGGTCGCGCTCATGACGTGGTTGGTCACCGGCGGCGCGGGCTACATCGGCGGGCACGTGGTGCGCGCGCTCAGCGACGCGGACCTGACGCCGGTCGTCATCGACGACTTCTCGAGCGGCCACCGCGACTTCGTGCCGGAGGGCGTCGCGTTCGTCCGCGGCAGCATCCTCGACGGCCAGCTGCTCACCCGCACCTTCGAGGAGCACGAGGTCGAGGGGGTCATCCACGTCGCCGGCTTCAAGTATGCGGGCGTCTCCGTGCAGCAGCCGCTGCACACCTACGCCCAGAACGTCACCGGCACCGCGACGCTGCTCGCCGCGATGGCCGACGCCGGCGTCGACAAGGTCGTCTTCTCGTCGTCGGCCGCCGTCTACGGCACGCCGGACGTCGACCTCGTCACGGAGGCGACCCCGAAGAGCCCGGAGTCGCCCTACGGCGAGTCCAAGCTCATCGGCGAGTGGCTGCTCGCCGACCAGGGCCGAGCGGTCGGGCTGCACCACACGGCGCTCCGCTACTTCAACGTCGTCGGGTCGGGGACGCCGGACGTCTTCGACACCAGCCCGCACAACCTCTTCCCGCTCGTGTTCGACGCCCTGCTCGACGGGCGGACGCCCCGAATCAACGGCGACGACTACCCGACGCCGGACGGCACGTGCGTGCGCGACTACATCCACGTCGCCGACCTCGCGGTGTCGCACGTGGCCGCGGCCCGCCGCCTCGCGGCGGGGGAGCCGGTCGAGCCCGTCTACAACCTCGGGTCGGGCGACGGCGTGAGCGTCGGCGAGATCATGCGCACCGTGGCGGATGTGACCGGCATCGACTTCACGCCGGAGATCGCTCCCCGGCGCCCCGGCGACCCCGCCCGCATCGTCGCGTCGGGCGAGCTCGCGGCGCGCGACCTCGACTGGCGCATGCGGCACACCCTGCGCGAGATGGTCTCCTCCGCCTGGGAGGCCCGCCGCGCGGCGTGACCGGCGTGTCGGATTCGACACCCGTTATTCGGCCGTGATAGGGCGCCGAATTGCATCGAAGCGTGAAGCATGCCCCCTCTTCGGGGGGGGCGACCGGCGTTCCGAATTCGGAATGCGTCGAACACGGATTCGAACCTCCCGCCGACACGCGGAACTCGGATGTAACGGTCGTGTTACGAAGCGACTGTCGTTATCGGCGTGTCGCAAGCATTCGACCCCCCGTTGAGGGTTGACGCCGCTACCCGGGTTCCTGAGGGGGCATCGAAGAAGAATGCCTGGTCACAGCGGCGGGTCCCAGGTCGTTTCAAGGCTTCTCGACGGCGCGTGAACCGCCACCTCCGGGCCGCCTGAGAGGACCGCAGGTCGTGCACGCCCTCGCGATCCGTGCACGCATTCGGCCTTGCGCCGTTCTGAATCACCTGTGTGTAATTACCCCCACGCTTTCGGAGCGCGGGGCTCCGGAAGCATTGAGAGGACGATCTTCGATGACCGTTTCCCCCTATCAGGCATCCGTTCCGACCGACTGGTTCGTCGACCCGGTCGAGCTCGGTGTGCCGAAGGTCCGTCGCGTCGCCGACGACGAGGGCGACCAGCTGAGCTGGCAGGCCGACTCGCTCTGCGCGCAGACCGATCCTGAGGCGTTCTTCCCCGAGAAGGGCGGATCGACGCGCGAGGCGAAGCGGATCTGCTCCTCGTGCGAGGTGAAGTCGCAGTGCCTCGAGTACGCGCTGCAGAACGACGAGCGCTTCGGCATCTGGGGCGGCCTGTCCGAGCGCGAGCGCCGGAAGCTGCGCAAGACGGCCTGAGGCGCCGCACGACCATCGGGAAGGGCCGTGGACCATGGGGTCCACGGCCCTTCCCGTGTCTGCGGGCGCTCCTATGGAGATGCGAACCGTCCGGCGCGGCGGCGCGGCGGCACGCCGAGGGGGCACCTACCGTGTCCCGGTGCCGAGATCTGTCACCGCGATCCTCATCGCGGCGGACGGGGCCGACCATCTGCGTGACACCCTCGATGCGATCACGATGCAGACGCGGCTGCCCGACCGCCTCGTCGTCGTGCAGCTCGGCACGAGCCCGGTCACGAGCACGATCATCGACGGCGTCGAGCCCACCGTGCACGCGCGCGTCGCCGTCCGGGCGACCTTCGGCCACGCGGTCGAGACCGGCGTGAAGTCGGCCGGCATCGACGCGACCGAGCACGAGTGGCTGTGGCTGCTCGCGAGCGACAACGCCCCCGAGCCCGCCGCGCTCGAGCGGCTGCTGCAGGCGGTGGAGGCGGCGCCCTCCGTGGTCGTGGCCGGCCCCAAGCAGATGCAGTGGGACGCGCCCGCCTACCTCCACTCCTACGGCGAGACGATGACGCCCTGGGGCACTGCCGTCGAGATGGCGGAGCCGGAGCTCGACCAGGGCCAGTACGACCGACACAGCGACGTGCTCGCGGTCGCCGCCGGCGGCATGCTCGTGCAGGCCGCCGCGTGGAAGCAGCTGGGCGGCTTCGACCGGGCGCTCCCCGCCATCGACGACGCCCTCGACTTCTGCGTGCGCGCCCGTCTCGCCGGCCACCGCGTCGCGCTCGTGCCGAACGCGCGCGTGCGCTCCGCCGGGCCCGACGCCCCCGGCACCCGGCTGCTCGGCGCCTCCACCACGGAGGCGCGCCGCGTGCGCCTCGCCCGCGAGGCGCAGCTGCACCGCCGCCTCGTCTACGCGGCGCTGCCGCTCGTGCCCCTGCACTGGCTGTCGATCCTGCCGATCGCGGTCGTGCGGGCCCTCGGCCAGATCCTCCGCAAGCGACCCGGCTCCGCGCCTGCGGAGCTGCTCGCCGCGCTCGTCGTGATGGGCACCCGCTTCGCGGCCATCGCCCGGTCCCGATCACGGATCGCGCGCGACCGACAGGCGGGCTGGGCCGCGATCGCGCCGCTCCGCCAGACGTGGCGGGAGGTGCGCCACCGGAGGGCGCTGGCGCGCGACAACGGCAGACCCGCGAACCACGACGAGTCGCTCCACTTCTTCACGAGCGGCGGCATGGCGACCGTGCTGGCCGTGGGGGCGCTCGCGGTCGTGCTCTTCCAGCCCCTCGTCGGCGCCGCCGCGATCACGGGTGGGCAGCTGCTGCCGCTCGGATCGATCGAGTCGCTCTGGCGCAACGTCGGCTGGGGCGTCCACCCGCTCGGCGGCGGCTTCGTCGGCCCCGCCGACCCCTTCAACGCGGTCCTGGCCGTGCTCGGCTCGATCACGTTCTGGCATCCCTCGGCCGCGGTCGTCGGGCTCTGGCTGCTCGCCCTGCCCATCGCCGCGGCGGGCGGCTGGCTGGCCACCGCCCGCTTCACGAAGCGGCGCCCGCTCCGCGTCGTCGGCGGCCTGCTCTGGGCCTTCGCGCCGACCCTCGTCGTCGCGCTCGACACCGGGCGAATCGGGGGCGTGCTCGTGCACCTCGCGGCGCCGTTCGTCCTCCTCGCCGCGTTCCGCGTGCGCTCCTCGTGGACGGCGGCGGCATGGCTCGGCCTGCTCGGCGCGCTGATCGCCGCCTGCTCGCCCGTCCTGCTGCCGCTGCTGTTCGTCGCGTGGGTCGCCGCCGTCGCGCTCGGCCTCGCCGTGCGCACGGGGGAGCGGAGCCGCATCGCGCGTATCCTGCCGCTGCCGATCCCCGCCGCCGTGCTGTTCCTGCCGCTGATCGCGGAGCAGGCCATGAACGGCCGCCTCATCGGCGTGCTCGCCGACCCCGGCCCCGTCGTCGCGCCGGCCGAAGGCGCCCATCTGCTCGGGCTGCCCGAGGGCCTCTTCACGGTCCTGCAGCTCGCGTCGGGCTGGCCCTCGTGGGCGAGCGACGCCTGGGAAGGCCTCACGGCGCCCCTGGGCCTCGGTGCGGGCGCCTCCGCGGCCTTCGTCTGGGCGCTCGGCGTGCCCCTGCTGCTCCTCGCCCTCATCGGCCTGTTCTGGCCGAAGCAGAGCGTCCCGATCCGCATCGGCGTGTTCGGGGTCGGCGGCCTCGTGTTCGCCGTGCTGGCGACCCGCCTGCAGGTCGTGGCGGACGGGTCGACGCCGATCCCGGTGTGGCCCGGCGCCGGCCTCAGCCTCGCCTGGCTGGCCGCGCTCGAGGCCGCCGTGTGCGGGCTCGACCGCCTCGCCGCTGCGGCGAACCTGCCCATCGGTCGCGGCGGGCGCACGCCCGGCCGCGTCCGCGCCGGTGGCGCCGCCGTGATCGGCATCACCGCCGCCCTCGCGATCGCCGCCGCGGTGTCCCCGCTCCTCGTCGGCGTGCTGCTCGGCACCGCGCACGTCAAGCCCGGCAGCACCGCGACCGTGCCGGCGCTCGTGGCCGCGGAGGGCGCCGAGACGCCCGACCTCGGCATGCTCACGCTCACCGCGCAGTCGGACGGCGGGTACCGCAGCCGGCTCACGCGCGGGGAGGGCCGGACCCTCGAGACGCTGAGCACGCTGCAGACGACCGCCGGGTTCGGCGAGACGACCGGCCTGGCCCGGCTCGCCGCCGGCCTCGTGCAGCCGACCGGCGACGACCTCGCCGCGAGCCTGAACGCCTACCGCATCGGGTACGTGCTGCTCCAGGGCGGCGCCGGTGCCCAGTCGGCCCTCGCGGAGGCGCGCGGCGCGCTCGGTGCGAACCCGCTGCTCTCCGTCGTGTCGACCACCGCCGACGGCACGCTCTACCGCTTCGACGACCTGAGGACGACCGGGCCGATCCGCCTGCTCACCGGGCCGTCGAACACCGGCAGCCCGATCGGCGTCCTCGTCCTGCTGCTGCAGGGCATCGTCTTCGGCGTGACCGCCCTGCTCGCCCTGCCGACCTCGCGGCTGACCCAGCGCCTTCGGCCGCTGCCCGCCGTGCAGGCGCCGCGGGCCGACGTGCGGTCCATCGCGCCGCGCCCCGAGCCCGTGGTCCGGACCCCGGAGCAGGTCATGGCCCGCGAGCTGCAGCCCGCCGGCGCCCCGGCCCGCGAGGAGGTGGGCTCGTGGCGGTGAACGCACGCGTGCTCGGCGCGACCGCGCTCGTCGCCGCAGGCGCCCTGGCCGCCGGGATCGTCGGGCAGCTGCCCGCCTTCGGCGCCGGCGACAGTGCACAGGTGGCCACCCCGTCGTCCGCGCCCCAGTCCCTCGTCTGCCCGGGCCCCGCGATCGCGGTCGGCGCGGACCCCGCCGACGCGGACGCGCTCAGCGCGACCGGCTCGCCGAAGCGAGTGACCGGCACGGTCGGCGGCACGAAGCCGAAGTCGACGGCGCTGGGCAAGGGCGAGGTGAAGGGCGGCACGGCACCGCGCGCCCTGAGCGCCCCGGCCGCGAGCTCCGCGGGCGCCATCGCCGCGGCCCAGGCCGAGCAGGTGACGGTCGGCGACGCGGCGGGTCTCGTCGCCACCACCTGCAGCGCTCCCGCGAGCGACGTCTGGTTCGCGGCGGGCGCCACGACGACGGGCCGGACCACCGTCCTCACCCTCGCGAACCCGTCGCCCGTCGCGGCGCAGGTCGGCGTGCGCGTCTGGACCGAGAACGGCGCCGTCGACGCCGCCTCCTTCAGCGACCTGGTCGTGCCCGCGAAGGGCCGCAAGGCGGTGTCGCTGGCCGGCGTCGCGCCGTCCGCGGGCGGCACCGTCGTCCGGGTGACCTCGACGGGCGGCCGCGTCGGAGCCGCGCTCGAGCAGCGCACCGTCCGCGGCCTGGAGTCCGGCGGCGTGGACATGACGGGCCCGACGACCGCGCCAGCACGCGTCCAGGTCGTGCCGGGCGTCCGCGTCGCGGGCGCCGCGGCGGTCGCGGTCGCGCAGCGCGCCGACGACTTCGCCGACCTGCAGACCGTCGTCCGCGTGCTCGTGCCGGGCGCCGATGCGACCGACGTCTCCATCACCGCGACGCCGGACGGCGGCGGCCAGAAGGTGACCGTCGGCCGCCGCGTCGCCGCCGGCGTCGTCACCGACTTCCCGGTCAACGGCCTCGCCGACGGCACCTACACGATCCGCGTCACCGCCGAGCAGCCCGTGGTCACCGGCGTGCGCACCGCGGTCGTCGGCGACGCGGGCGCCTCCCGCACCCCGGAGGACGGCGCGCCGGCCGCCGGTACGGGCGGCACCGACGGCGGCGCCGAGTTCGGCAGCGACGCCGGTCTCGTCGGCGGCGACGGGCCGGCGGACACCTCCACGTCGTCCGCGCAGGCCGACCCCTCCTCGACCTCCACGGCCCGCGGCATCGACCTGGCGTGGTTCGCCGCGGCCCCCGGCCTGAGCGGCACCGCCGCCGTCGCCGTGGTCGACGCGCCGTCCCCGGTCCTCACCCTCGCGAGCACGGGCGCCGCGGCCACGGTGCGCCTGAGCGGCGCGACGGAGGCCACGGTGAAGGTGCCGGCGAAGGGATCGATCGCGGTCCCCGTCACGACGGGCCTCCTCGTCCTGCGCGGCGCCGGCGGCCTGCGGGCGGGCATGAGCTACGCCGGCGCGGACGCCGTCGCCGGGTACCCGGTCTCGGCGGCGGACCAGGCGGCGGAGGCGGTCCGCATCACGCGCTGATGCGCGATCGGAAGCCGCACACGCCTGGTCGCCGCAGGCCCGTCGGGTACCGTTCGCGCATGCCGAGACCCGTCGCCCAGCCGGAGGCGGGCCGATGACGGTCGAGGTGCGGTCCGAGCCCGATCAGGGCCGTGCGCCGGAGCCCTCCGCGGTCGTCGCGAAGCCCGTCGTGCCGCGTCGGCGCAACCGCGAGCGGCTGCACGCGCTCGACGGCCTCCGCGGGGTCGCCGCGTTCATCGTCGTGCTGCACCACGTGCTCCTCATCGCGCAGCCGGTGTCGCAGCCGCCGGGGGAGCCCGCCCCGCTGAGCGCCTGGTGGTGGCTCGAGCGCACGCCGCTGAAGCTGCTGACCGCGGGCCACGAGGCCGTGCTCGTCTTCTTCGTCCTCTCGGGCTGCGTCGTCGTGCTGCCGGCCCTCAAGCGGGTCGACTTCTCGTGGCCCGGCTTCGTCGCGAGCCGGGTCGTCCGCCTGCTCCTGCCGGCGTGGGCGGCGATCGCATTCGCGAGCCTGCTCCTCGTGATCGTGCCGCGCCTGCCGCAGCAGGTCACGGGCGACAGCTGGCTCGCGCGCCAGGTGCAGTCCGACTGGAGCTGGCCGCGGCTCGTCGTGCAGTTCTCGCTCATGGGGCAGGTCGTCCCGTACGACAACGTGCTCTGGACGCTGAAGTGGGAGTTCCTCTTCTCCCTGCTGCTGCCGGGCTTCCTCGTCGTCGCCGTGCTGCTGCAGCGGTGGTGGCTGCCCGCCGGGCTGCTCGCGGTCGGGCTCGGCGTCGCGGGCACGGTCGGTGGGATCCAGCCCCTCGAGTACCTGCCGGTCTTCTTCCTCGGCGTGCTCGTCGCCGTGCGCCTCCGGGCGATCGAGGGCTGGAGCGAGTCCCGCGGGGCCAAGCGGGTGCTCGTCGTGGTCCTCGTGCTGAGCGCGCTGCTGCTCGTCGGCGAGTTCCTCCTCGCGCCGATCGTCCCGATGGGGTCGGACGGGAGCCATGCCCTGATCGGCATGGAGGCGCTCGGCGCCGTCGGTGTGGTGGTCTGCGCCGGTGCGGCGACCCGGTTCCGGCACCTGCTCGAGCGCCGCGTGCCGCAGTTCCTCGGCCGGATCTCCTTCAGCCTCTACCTGGTGCACCTGCCCGTGCTGGCGACGCTCGCCTTCCTGCTCGGCGACTGGAACTGGCCGGTCGTCGGCCTGATCGGCGTGCCGCTCGCCGTGCTGACCGGGTGGGGCTTCTTCCGGCTCGTGGAGAAGCCGCTGCACAAGGTCGCGCGGGCCGCGAAGCGGGGAGCGGGGCGCGCGGTCGAGCGCTACGTCCGCGCCGACCGCCGCGGCTGATCGGACCGCGTCGACTCGGACCGCGTCGACTGGGACCGCGTCGGCTCAGACCGCGTCGACGCGGGAGCTGTTCGCGCGCACCGAGCCGAGCCGGCGGTGGTGCACCACGAGCTCGTAGGCGGCGCGCACCCGGCGACGCAGGCCCCACCAGGCGACGAGCCGGAGGGACTCGAGCACGATCGCGCCGTCCATCTTCGAGACGCCGAGCACCCGCTCGGTGAAGACGATCGGCACCTCGACAACGCGGAGGCCGCTCTGCAGGGCCCGCCAGACGAGGTCGACCTGGAAGCAGTAGCCGTGGGAGGCGACGTCCTGCAGCCGGATGCGGCGGAGCGCTTTCGCCCGGAAGGCGCGGAACCCGCCGGTCGCGTCGCGCACGTCGATGCCGAGCGCGACGCGGGTGTACCAGTTGCCGCCACGGCTCAGCAGCAACCGGCGCCGCGGCCAGTTCTCGACGCGGCCGCCGGGCACCCACCGGGACCCCAGGGCGAGGTCGTGGTCCGCGAGCTGGGCGAGCAGCCGCGGCAGGTCCTCGGGGTGGTGGGAGCCGTCGGCGTCCATCTCGACGATCGCGTCGTACCCGCGCTCGAGGCCCCAGGCGAACCCGGCGAGGTAGGCGGGACCGAGGCCCTCCTTGCCCGCGCGGTGCAGCACGTGCATGCGGGGCTCGTCGGCGGCGAGCTCGTCCGCGAGGGCGCCGGTGCCGTCGGGGGAGGCGTCGTCGACGATCAGCAGGTGCACGTCGTCGCCGGTCGCGGCGAGGGTGCGCGCGATGACGATCGGAAGGTTCTCCCGCTCGTCGTAGGTCGGGACGACGACCAGGGCTCGGTTCACGTCCCCCTCCTTCGGATCTCCGGCACGCGATGCGGATGGCATGGTCCCACGCGCGCCGGGGGAGCGCGGCGCACCCGTCAGGGTGTCGGGCGCGGTCGGCCTGCACCCAGTTCGCGGGCGGCGCGCGTTCAGAAGTGCCGGAAGCGGTCCGGCGCCAGGTCCCACGGGTCGCGGCCGAGCAGCTCGGCGACGGCGCGGAACACGCAGCTCTCGACATACATGCGCTGGTGCGCCTCGTCGTCGACGTGGAGGTGCGAGAGCCGCTCGATCGGCAGGCGGTAGAGCACGATCCGCCGGGCGTGCTGGTCGACCCACCACCGGTCGAGGCCGCTCGGCCCGACCGCGCGGGGGATGCCGGCGATCTCGAACGACACGTCGGCGAGGTCCTCCGGCCAGAGTCCGCGGAGGTAGTCGGCGGTCTCGGCGACCGCGCCCTCGAAGGTCTCCGCGCGGGTGCGGAGCACGGGCAGGTGCGGCCCGGTGACGGAGGAGCGGAGCCCGCGGCCGTGCCGATTCCGGAACCCGCCCCGTTGAGACGGCGCGTGGGATACGCGACCGGAGCGGGCCATGTCGAGCGATGGTACGCGCCGCGCCGGGCGGCAACGGGATCGTGACCGCGGGTGTGTGCCTACCATGCGCGCGTGGTGACCATCCGCCCCTGCTCGCGCCAGACCTGTCGCGAGCCCGCGGTCGCGACCCTCACCTACGTCTACGCGGACTCGATGGCAGTGCTCGGCCCGCTGTCCGCGTCGCCCGAGCCGCACAGCTACGACCTGTGCGAGCACCACGCGGAGCGGATGTCCGCGCCGAAGGGCTGGAGCGTGCTCCGCATCACGGCGCCGGCCGACGAGCCCTCCTACTGACCCGCACCGCTCCTCCGCGGATCCGCACTTCCGACGCGGATCCGCAGTTCCGGCCCGACACGCCGTGCGCCGGTCCGTCGTGCCCGGCGTGTCGCGGAGGAATTGCGGATCCGTGAAGGTGCGCGAGCGGCCTGACGGGAGGCGCGACGTCTGGGATGATGTCCGGATGACTCTTCTGGACACGTCCCGCGATTCGGAGCCCGACAGTCCGACCCTGGAGTACCAGGTCGCCGATCTCGACCTCGCTGAGGCCGGTCGTCATCAGATCCGCCTCGCCGAGCAGGAGATGCCCGGGCTGATGGCGCTCCGCGAGCGCTACGCCGGGAGCCGCCCGCTCGCCGGCGCGCGCGTCGCCGGCTCGCTGCACATGACGGTGCAGACGGCGGTGCTCATCGAGACGCTCGTCGCCCTCGGCGCGCAGGTGCGCTGGGCGAGCTGCAACATCTTCTCCACGCAGGACGAGGCGGCTGCGGCCGTCGTCGTCGGCCCGGAGGGCACCGTGCAGGACCCGCGCGGCGTGCCCGTCTTCGCCTGGAAGGGCGAGACGGTCGAGGAGTACTGGGACTGCACCGACCGCATCTTCGACTGGTCGGCCGAGGCCGTCGCCGAGGGCGGTGACTGGATCGGCCCCACGATGATCCTCGACGACGGCGGTGACGCCTCCCTGCTCGTGCACCGCGGCGTCAAGTACGAGCGGGCCGGCCGCGTGCCGGAGACGAAGGACGACGACGGCGTCGAGCAGCGGGCGCTCCTCGACGTGCTCCGCCGCTCCCTCGACCGCGACCCGGAGCGCTGGCAGCGCATCGCCCAGGACATCCGCGGCGTCTCGGAGGAGACGACCACGGGCGTGCACCGCCTCCACGAGTGGGACCGCGACGGCGAGCTGCTGTTCCCCGCGATCTCCGTCAACGACTCGGTGACGAAGAGCAAGTTCGACAACCGCTACGGCATCCGCCACTCGCTCGTGGACGGCATCAACCGCGGCACCGACGTGCTGATCGGCGGCAAGACCGCCTACGTCGTCGGCTACGGCGACGTCGGCAAGGGCGCCGCGGAGGCGCTGAAGGGCCAGGGCGCCCGCGTCATCGTCGGGGAGATCGACCCGATCCTCGCGCTGCAGGCGGCGATGGAGGGCTTCCAGGTCGTCCCGCTGTCCGAGGTCGCCGGCCAGATCGACATCGTCGTCACGGCGACGGGCAACGCCAAGGTCGTGACCGTCGACGACATGCTGTCGCTGAAGCACCTCGCGATCGTCGCCAACGTCGGGCACTTCGACACGGAGATCGACGTCGCGGGCCTCGAGCGGCTGGACGGCGCCGAGCGCGTGCGCATCAAGCCGCAGGTCGACGAGTGGCGCCTGCCGAACGGCCGCAGCATCATCCTGCTGTCCGAGGGGCGCCTGATGAACCTCGGCAACGCGACCGGGCACCCGTCGTTCGTGATGTCGATGAGCTTCACGAACCAGGTGCTCGCCCAGCTCGAGCTGTGGACGACTCCGGAGGCGTACCCGGTCTCGGTCGCGACGCTGCCGCGGGCGCTGGACGAGGAGGTGGCCCGCCTCCACCTCGACGCGCTCGGGGTGCGGCTGACCCGCCTCTCGAAGAAGCAGGCCGCCTACCTGGGCGTCGACCGCGACGGCCCCTTCAAGGCGGACACCTACCGCTACTGACCCGCCGGCTCGCCGGAGCACGACGGCAGGACCCTGCGACATCGGCAGGACAGGACGAGCGTTCCTGTCCTGCCGATGTCGTTCCGTCCTGCTGTCGTGCTCCTGCCTCGGCGACCGGAGGCGGGGGACTGCGGACGTCGTCGGCGGATCGATAGCGTTGAGCCGTGGAGCAGAACGCGTCCGCGGCGCTGATCGTGTCGATCATCGCCGTCGTCCTGGGCGCGCTCGGCCTCGTCGGCGGCGTCATCGGGTACGTGCAGGGGACAGCAGCTCTGCGGCGCGCGACGCTCATCCGCCAGCGCGCCTCCGCAGCCGAGGAGGCGGCGCTCCAGGCGCGCACGCAGGCGGAGCAGGCCGCCCGGTCCGCGCAGAACGTGGTCGACCGGCTGAACGCGCTGCAGGTCCGGTCGCTCGGCGACGTCGCCGATCTGCCGACCGGGCCGCTCATGCTGCCGCCGCGGGTCGCGCAGACGCCGGTCGACGAGTCGCCGACCGAGCAGCGCGTGGTCGAGCCGAGACCGCCGATCACCGAGTCTCCCGTCGCGCCGGCGCCCGCTGCCTCCGGGTCTGCTGCCCAGGCCGCACCGGAGCCGGCCGCTGCTCCCGCACCGGCGCCGGCGTCTCCTGCTCCGGTGATCGCGGCACCCGGCCCGGCCGCTTCCGCTCCGCAGCCCGAGCCCCGGCCGGCGCCGGCGCCCGCGGTGGTCTCAGACCTCGAGGAGCAGCGCGAACCGGAGCCGGAGCTCCGGTCGGAGTCGGGGCCCGAGCCGGCCCCCGAGCTCGAGTCCGAGCCCGAGCCCGAGCCCGCGCCCGAGTCCGAGTTTGAGCCCGCGGCGGCCCCGCAGCCCCGCCCAGAGCCGGAGCCCGAGCCGGAGCCGGAGCCGGAGCCGACGGTCCGCTCCGCGACCGGCCAGGTCACAGCGGGCGCGCGGGACGCACCGCCCCTGGACTGGGCCGAGGCCCTCCGAACGGGCGCGATCCCGCTGCCCTCCCGCTCCCGCGGCACGTACTCCGCGCCCGACCGGGCGACGAAGCGGCCGTCGGGCCCCGCCCGCTTCGAGGTGCGGGCGGTCGGCCGGCAGCGCTACGAGGCGGTCAACGTCGGCGGCGCGACCGCGGAGCAGGCGGTCATCGAGGGCGCGGGGGAGGACCGCCACCTCGTCCGGCCCGTGGAGACGCGCGGGAAGCCGGTCGAGCCCGGCGGCTCGCTGCCGTTCTCCGTCCTCCGGGTCGAAGGGCGGAAGGTGTCAGTGCAGGTCACCTGGCTCGCGGACGGCACCGAGCGGCGGGTCGAGCTGCCGGTCGGCTGAACGGCTCAGCGGTCGGGGAAGCCGTGCGGCGTCGCGGAGAGCGTCGCCGCGAGGTCCTCGAAGCGCTGACGCTCGAGCATCAGCGCCGTGAACTCCCGGTCGCGCCGGATCGCGGCGATCGCGGCGAGCAGCAGCTCCGGCGACGTCTCGACAGCCGGTGCCACGTACGGCGCCGCCTCCGCAGCCAGCTCCGAGGCGAGGCGGGAACGGCTCGCGGGTACCATCCGGGGCGCCTGCGCCAGGAAGGCCGCGATGCGACGGGCGAGCGGGTCGGGCAGGCGCGCGACGTCGGCGATCGCGGCCCACTCCGTGAGCGAGTCCGGCACCCCGACCGCGTTCTCGACGGGCCTCGGGACGCGCTCGTGCTGGCTCACCGTGCCGGCCAGGAGGTCGCCGACCCGTTTCGCGCGCCGGTTCAGCAGACCGACCACGGCGGCCAGGCCGCCGAGCGTGAACACGATCTCGACGACGCCGCTCAGCGCGCGGATGAAGGCGTGCCGCATCGCGATGCCGCCGCCGTCGTCCCGGACGATGCGCGAGCCGATCGCGAGCTTGCCGACCGAGCGGCCGCGCGTGGCGGTCTCGAGGATCGTCGGCGCGATCACGAACGAGAGCACGAGGTCGATGATCAGCAGCGCCCGGGAGAGCGCCTGGTCGAAGTCCAGCAGGGCGAGGACGCCGAACATCAGCGCGAGGAAGAGGCCGAGCTCGCAGAGGAAGTCGATGAGCGCGCCGAGCGCCCGCAGCGGCCAGCTGGTCGAGCGGACCTCGAGGGCGACGGCCTCGCCCGTGACGATGCCGAGATCGTCCGGAGCGGTGTCGGCCACGCCCCGAACCTACCGGCGCCCTGCGACCGCGGGGCGCTCGCCTCCTCCCGTCTTCTGGGGCCCGAGGCGCCGCGCGGGCTGCAGGAGGTGCCCGTAGGCTCCATCTGTGGATCTGGACGCGCTCCGCTCCGCCCGGCAGGCCGAGTGGGAGCGCCTGGACGCGCTCGCCGGCAAGGGGCGGCTCGACGGCCGCGACAGCGACGAGCTGATCGTCCGCTACCAGGACGGCGCCGCGGACCTCTCCGAGATCACGACGACCGCCGGCTCCGTGCCGCTCGGCGACCGGCTGTCGGTCTCGCTGTCACGTGCCCGGATGCGGTTCACGGGCACCGGCCGCAACGTGGTGAGCCAGCTGCCCGCGTTCTTCCTCCTGCAGCTGCCCGCCGCGCTGTACCGCGTGCGGTGGTGGACGTTCTGGGCCGCGGCCGCCAGCGCGGTCGTCGCGGTCGCCTACGGCGTCTGGTCGGCCAACGACCCGTCGGTCCGCGCCGCGCTCGGCACGGACGCCGACCTGCGGAAGCTCGTGAACACCGGCTTCACCGCGTACTACAGCGAGAACCCGGCGGCCTCGTTCACCGGGCAGGTCTGGACGAACAACGCGTTCATCGCCGCGCAGTGCATCGCCTTCGGCATCCTCGGCTTCTACGTGCCCTACGTGCTGCTGCAGAACGCGATGAACGTCGGCCTCACCGGCGGCATCCTCATCGGCTACGGCCACGCCGACACGTTCTTCCTCTACATCGCGCCGCACGGGCTGCTCGAACTGACCAGCGTCTTCGTCGCCGCGGCCGCCGGGATGCGGGTGTTCTGGGCGTGGATCGCGCCGGGAGCGCGGACCCGCGGGCAGGCGCTCGCCGAGGACGGGCGGGCGATGTTCATCATCGCCGTCGGGCTGACGATCTCGCTCTTCGTATCCGGCATCCTCGAGGGCTTCGTGACGCCCTCGCCGCTGCCCTGGCCGGTCAAGATCGGCATCGGCGCGCTCGCCCTCGCCGCGTTCCTCTTCTACATGGTCTTCGTCGGGGGCCGGGCCGTGCGCGCGGGGGAGACGGGCGACCTCGACCCCTTCGCCGCGGGCGCGCGCCGCATCATCGCCGACTGACCGAGTTGCCACTTCTCGCGACCTGAAGGGGCCTTCGACCCGCAAGAACTGGTAACTCGAGCCGGTGGCCTGTGGAGAACCCTCGTCTGGGGCGGCGGGTGTGGCCTAACTTGACCGTGTGATCGGGAGGGTGCGCCTTGCAGCGGCGCTTGCTCTGACGGTGGGTGCGTGCGTACTCGCCGGATGCACCCCGGAGACCGTGCCGACGCAGTCGCCCCAGGAAACTTCGGTCACGCAGGAGACATTAAACGAGCAGGGTCTTGTGCGTAGCGCGGAAGCGACTTATCGCCGCTACCTGAATGACCTCGAGGTCGTTTCGGAGGCCGGTAACGAGGGCTACTCGCGCTTGCGGTCCTATCTCTCAACCGCAGCATACGAGGAGGAGTCGAAGTCCTTTGAGCAGCTGTCTGCTCGCGGACTTCACACCACCGGGGCAACCAAGCTGATCAAGTTCCAGCAGCAGTCGGCCAACCTTCGCGACGGCAAGCTGACGGCATACGCATGTATCGACCTCTCGGACGTGCGGCTTGTGAATGAGGCGGGCAAGGACGTGACGCCAAAAAGTAGGCCAGGGCGGCAGACGTTTTTGCCCTCGTTCGCCGTGCGGAATCGCAGGGTGATCCTGATGGAGAACGGAACTTGGGCAGGCGACTCAATCTGCTAGCGGTGGTGGCAGCTGTAATCACAGCTTCTGTCACTGGTAGCGCAGATGTCGCGGGGGCGGCTTCTCCACCATGTTCAGGCGCGCTGGCACGTGCTGGCCTCTGCACCTCCGGCACCTCCAACGGGACCGGGGTCGACGTCGTCGGCACCGTCCACTCCGGCACCGGCGGCTCGAAGGGCACCCCCGCGCGGCCGGGCGGACCGGGGCGGCCGTTGACCGATGACGAGCTCCAGGCGCTGCTCGATGCGGCCTGCTACGGCGCCGGGCAGTCGTGCGACCTGCGTGCCACGAACCTGCTCAACCCGCTCATCCCGATCGATCCCGCGCAGCCGGGAACGCCCGGGGCTCCCGCGGCGACCGTCACGATCGCCGACGTCGCCCGGTTCCTGCCCGCGACCGCGACCCTGCGCGCCGAGCCCGACGGATGGGCGGTGATCGGGGTCCCGGCGAACTTCTGGGTCGAGTCCACCCCGATCACGGTGTCCGGAGAGCTGCTCGGGAACACGGCGCAGGTGCGCTTCACGCCTCGGGCCTACCGCTTCGACTACGGCGACGGCTCGACCCGCGCCACCTCCACGGCCGGCGGCTCGTGGGCATCGTTGGGCCAGGAGGAGCTGACCGAGACGCGCACGAGTCACGTCTACCGATCCCGTGCCGACCGACGGGCAGCGGTGACGGTGGTCTACTCGGCCGAGTACCGGTTCGCCGACGGGCCCTGGATCACGGTCGCCGGCGCCGTCAGCGGTACGACGCCGCCGCAGCGCGTGCTGGTCGTCGTGGAGCGGACCGCCCTCACGACGCCCGCGTGAGGTCCCGTGCCTCCACGGCGGCGTCCTCGTGCACGGCGTAGCAGACGTCGTCCGGGTCGACCTCCATCAGGCCGAGCTCCGACCGCGGGTGCCGCACCGTGGGGATGCCGTAGTGCGTGTACAGCCGCTCCTGCTCCGCCTCGGTCAGCGGCTCGTCCATCTCCTTGCGCGGGGCCTCCCGCGCGGTCTGCCGCTCGACGGTGACGTGCAGCGCGTGGTCGTCCCACTCCGCGTCGTCCAGGGGCACGAGCACCTCGGCACCGCTCAGCAGCCCCAGCCGCACGCTCACCCACGTCGGGTTGTCGGTCGACTCGTCCACATAGACCTGGCTGACTTCACCGATACGGTCGTCCTGGCTGTCCAGGGCGTCCGCGCCGATGATGCGGTCGATGTCCTCGCTCGTGATCATGTCCCCTCCGGATCCGATCGCTCAACGGTCGCCGATCAGGCTGGGCAGGCGGCCAGCACGACCTGAGTCGCCGGTCAAAGGGTTCCGTGCAGGTCGTGCGAGCGCTAGAGGCGTCCAGCCGCCTTCAAGGCGAGGTACCGGTCGGCGAGCGCGGGCGGCAGGTCCGCGGGAGGCGCGGTGACGACCTGCGCGCCGAGCCGCTGCGCCGCCGCGGCGATCCGGTCCGTGTCGAGCAGGGTCCGCTCGGCCGCCGCGGCGAGGTACGTCTCGTCGAGGTTCCCGCGCTCCTCGGTCATCGCGACGACGGCCGGATCGGTGACGGAGGCGATCACGACGAGGTGCCGGCTGGTCAGCTGGGGGAGCATCGTGAGCAGCGCCCGGGCGGTGCCGGACCCCTCGAGCGAGGTGATCAGCACCACGAGGGCCCGCTGCGAGGTGAGGGCGCGGACCTGCGCGGGCACGCCCGACCAGTCGGTCTCGAGCAGCTCGGGCTCGACGGGCGCCATCGCGTCGACCATCCGGTGCAGCACGTCCGACGGCGCGGCGGCGTGCACGCGGGCTCGGACGCGGCGGTCCCAGACGAGCAGGTCCGTGCGGTCGCCGGCCCGGGCCGCGAGGGCCGTGAGCAGCAGGGTCGACTCGAACGCCGTGTCGAGTCGCGGCTCGTCGTCGATGCGTGCCGCGGAGGTGCGGCCGGAGTCGACCACCACGACGACCCGACGGTCGCGTTCCGGCCGCCACGTGCGCACCATGAGGCGCTGCCCGGCCCCCGGCAGCGCGGGGTTGCGGGCGGTCGCACGCCAGTCGATCGAGCGCACGTCGTCGCCGCGGACGTAGTCGCGGATCGAGTCGAACTCGGTGCCCTGCCCGCGGACCTGCAGCAGCGTGCGGCCGTCGAGCTCCCGGAGCCGCGCGAGCCGGCTCGGGAGGTGGCGGCGCGACCGGAAGGGCGGCAGCACCCGCACGGCTCCGGGCGCCTTCAGGGTCGCCTGACGCCCGGCGACGCGGAGCGGGCCGAGCGACCGGACGGTGACCTGCTCGGCGCGGCGCTCGCCACGGCGGACGGGCACGAGGGTCGCGCGGAAGGCGCGGCGCTCGCCGCCGGGCAGGTCGAGCGCCCAGCGGGTCGGGGTCGCGCCCGCGGAGGGCTGCCAGGCGTCGCGCAGCAGCCCGCGGATCGCCCGCGTGCCCGGGTTCGTGACGAGCAGGGTCGCCTCCGTCGGCTCGCCGAGCCGGACGGCGCCGGGCAGCTCGCGGTCCAGCCGCACCCGCCGCGGGCTCGTGGCCAGCGCGGTGTCGAGCACGACGAGGAGCACGACCAGGGCGAGCCAGCCGACGAGGGTGCCGACCGCCCAGCCGGCGCCGAAGGAGCCGAGCACGACGACGGGCACCGCGCCGATCAGCAGCAGCAGCGGCACCCGCCCGGTGATCACCACGGCCGCACCTCCGGGGAGCGCGGACTGGTCACCAGACGCCCTTCCCGGGCGTCGAGAAGGGCGTCTGGTGACAAGTCCGCGCTGAGGGCGGCGATCACAGGGGGACCTGGACCGTCGCGATGATGCTGCGCAGCACCGCGTCCACGGAGATGCCCTCGAGCTCCGCCTCGGGGCGGAGACGGATGCGGTGCCGCAGCACGGGCAGCGCCATGTCCTGCACGTGGTCCGGCGTGAGCGCGGGCGCGCCGCGCAGCCACGCCCAGGCCCGCGACGCGGCGAGCAGGGCGGCGGCACCGCGGGGCGAGACGCCGAGCTGCACGGACGGCGCGGAGCGGGTGCCGCGGACGAGGTCGACGACGTACCCGAGCACGTCGTCGGTCGCGCGGACGTCGCGCACCGCCGCGCGGGCCGCGCGCAGCTGCTCCGGCGTGAGGACGGGCTGCAGCTGCGACAGGTCGCGCGGGTCGAAGCCGCCCGCGTGCCGCACGAGCACCTCCACCTCCTGGTCGCGCGCCGGCAGGTCGAGCACGATCTTCATGAGGAAGCGGTCGAGCTGCGCCTCGGGCAGCGTGTAGGTGCCCTCGTACTCGACGGGGTTCTGGGTCGCCGCGACGAGGAAGGGGTCGGGCAGCGGCCGCGAGACGCCGTCGACGGTGACCTGCCGCTCCTCCATCGCCTCGAGCAGGGCGCTCTGCGTCTTCGGCGGCGTGCGGTTGATCTCGTCGGCGAGCAGCAGGTTCGTGAACACGGGCCCGGGCCGGAAGTCGAACTTCCCCGTGCCGGCGTCGAACACGGTCGAGCCGGTCACGTCGCCCGGCATCAGGTCCGGGGTGAACTGCACGCGCGTCGTGTCGAGCGCGAGGGAGGCGGAGAGGGAGCGCACCAGCAGCGTCTTCGCGACGCCGGGCACGCCCTCGAGCAGCACGTGGCCGCGCGCGAGCAGCGCGACGATCAGGCCGCTGACGGCGGCCTCCTGGCCGACCACGGCCTTGCCCACCTCCGTGCGGACGGCGGCGAGTCGCTCACGAAGGTCGTCGGTCATCGGTCTCCAGACGTCGGGGAGGTGGGGGAGGAGGAGGCGCCGGGCACGGCGGCCGCGCGGACGGCCGCCTCCAGCCGGGCGAGGTCGTCGGAGATGCGCACGAGGTCGCCGTCGCCGCCGGGCTCCTCGGCGAGCAGCACGGCCTCGACCTGCTGCCGCGGGCGGCCGGTGAGCCGCACGGTCGCGTCGATCACCTCGGTCACGGAGGCGGTGCGGGACAGGCCGAGGTTCGGCGCCATCCGCCGGATCGCGCCGATGCGCAGCGCGTCGGCGGCGTGGAGGCGGGCGGCGCCGCGGTTGTAGAGGCGGGCGCGCCCCTCGACGGTCTCGCGGGAGCGGACCGCGACGGGCAGCGCCTCGACGACGATCGGGCCGAGCCGGCGGCCCTGCCAGAGCGCGGCGGCGAGGCCGCCGAGCAGCAGCAGCGCGACGAGCGGGGTCACCCACGGCGGGGTGAGGTCCTGCAGGCTCGGCGCCCCGGCGATGGCGGGGTCGGTCGGCGACTGCCGGAACCAGACGAGGTCGCGGCCGCTGCCGAGCGCCCCGAGCGCGACGGCGGCGTTGCCGGAGGCGGCGACGTGCTCGTTCGTGAAGGCGGCCCGGTCGGCGAGGAGCAGCACCTGCACGCCGTCGTGCGCGCCCGCGACGAGCTGGGCGCGTCCGCCGCCGTCGGAGAAGCAGACGGTCGAGGCGGAGGAGCGGAGGCTCAGGCGCACGCCGGTCAGCGACATCGCCCCCGCCCGCTGCGCGAGCGGCAGGTCGCAGCCGGCGCTCGCCGTGCGGCCGGACGGCCTGCCCGACGCCTGCGTGCCCGGGAGCACCGCGTCGAGCGCCGCGCGGCCGGGGGAGACGACGACCACGCGCTCGCGCCCGTCGAGCAGCCGGCGCCAGGCGGCGGGCGTCAGGTCCGCCTCCGCGTCGTCGATGAGGAGCGTGCCGGGCATGGCTCCGCTCTCCGCGACCGTGCTCGTCACGCGGACGCGGACGCCCTGCTGCTCGAGGACGCTGCGGAGCGCGCGGGCGCCCTCCGGACCCGGGTTCGCCGGGTCGAAGTCGCCGCCGAGGGACGCCGTGGAGTTCACAACGGCGGTGCCGATCCCGATCACCGCGACCACGAGCGCGGCGACGATCCAGAACCGGGCGCGGCGGAGGGTGGCGCGGACGGTCGGGGTGACGGCCTCGGGTGCCGCGGTCGACGTCACGCGGGCTCCAGCGCCGCGGGTCGGGCTGCGGCGAGCCGGTCGTCGAGCGCCGCGACGGAGAGGGCGTCCTCCCGCGTCGCGGTCTCGTCGGCGTACCGGACGCCGTCGAACAGCTCCGCGGCGGCCTGCAGCTCGCCGTGCTCCGCGGGGAAGGCGCGGGCCGCGGTCGAGGCGAACGCGGAGGCGGTCGTGCCGGGGAAGACGGCGACGAGCGTCCGCTCGTCGAGGCCGCGAGCGACGGCGCGGAAGCGCTCGAGCACCGCGAGCGAGAAGTCGCCGCGGGCGACCGCCGCCTCCGCCGCGCGGCGCATCTCGTCGGCGGACCGCCGGTCGTCGTCGCCGAACAGCGAGCCGGTCCGGCTCCGCCGGTTGCGCCGCGGCAGGCCGAACAGCAGCAGGGCCACGACGAGCACGGCGACCACCACGGCGATCGCGACCGCGAGCAGGATCGGCGGGGTGCTGGAGCCGCGCACGTCGAACAGCCCGGTGAACCACTGCAGGAACGCCTGGACCGCGCGGTCCCACGGCGTCGGCTGCGCGGCCGCGTACGCCGGCTTCGCCAGCTCGTCGAGCAGCCACCGGCGCGCGGTGCCCGCGTCGGGCGCCACCGGCACGGCGGCCGGCAGCACGGTCATCCGATCCGCTCGTACGGGTCGTCGCCGCCCTGCTCGACGAACCGGCGCAGCTCGAGGTCGAGGCCCTCGGTGCGCATCCGGCGGTCGAGGTAGACGAGCACGATCGCGCCGACCTGCGCGATCTGGCCGATCCCCGTGACGACGACCGTGACGAGCACCCCGGGGATGCTCGAGACGAGCGCGGTGACGAGGGTGCTCTGCACGTCCCCGCCGCTGTTCGGGTAGAGCAGGCCGGCGATCGCGCTGCCGAGGATGGAGAACGGCAGCGAGACGATCTGCGCCGCGGCCGAGACCATGATCGTGACGAGCGCGAGCAGGCCGAAGGTGCGCCAGAACGCGCGGCGCGTCAGGGTCCACGAGCGGCGGATCGAGGCGAGGACCGGCTTGCGCTCCAGCACGATGGCGGAGGGCGCGAGCGCGAACTTGACCGCGAAGAAGCCGTAGACGACGAGGAGCGCGAGCCCGATCGGGATGGCGATGAGGACCGCGTAGAGGATGCCGATGTCGTTCGCGACGCCCGAGAACGCGACGACCAGACCGACCACGCTCGCGGCGAGCACGAGGACCAGCACCAGCTGGATCACGCCGAGCAGCAGGGAGTAGCCGACGAGCGGCCAGAACCGGCGGCCCGCGGCGCGCAGCGCCTCGCCGGCCGTCGGACGCCGGCCGAGCACGCCGTCCGCGACGACGCGCGTGAGGATGCCCTGGAGCAGCGCCGTGGCGATGACGCTGGCGACGATCACCGCGAGCGCGGCCGCGCCGCCGGTCGCGGCGCCGCCGAGCGCGATGGCCGCGCGGTCGGCGTCGTTGGTCGCGCGCTCGACGCGGTCGAACGTCGCGATGCCGATCCCGTAGGTCAGGCCGAGGACCAGGAGGTTCTGGAGGAAGCTGATGATGAGCGCGGGAGCGACCGTGGCGCGGGGGTTGTAGCGGATGACCTGGAAGGCGCCGCCGAGCAGCTGCCCGAACGACAGCGGGTGCAGCGGCACGAGTCCGGGCTTCGGCGGCGGCGTGTAGGCCTGCGGGACGACCGGGGCGGGCTGCTGCTCCGCGGGCGAGGTCCAGCCCGGGATCCGCTCGCCGTACCGGGGCGGGTCCGCGTCGCGCCGCGGTCCGCCGCCGGGCGAGGTCCAGTCGGCGCCCTGATCAGCCATGCGTGCATGCTTTCACGCCGCGCCCCCGCCGGTCTGCGCCTCGCGGCGGGGGACATCGGCCGGATCCGCATCCGCACGCCGAACAGGGGGCACGGCGTGTGTCACGGTTCGATTACGCTGACCCCACCCCGATTTCGCCCGTCGATGGAGACGCGGCGACCTGAGCGTTCCCGGAAGGCGGCATGAGCGGTCGGATCCTGGTCGTCGACGACGACACCGCCCTGGCGGAGATGATCGGCATCGTGGTCTCGAGCGAGGGCTGGGAGCCGGTGTTCTGCTCGGACGGTGCCGAGGCGCTCGCGCGCTTCCGCGCCACCGATCCGGACCTCGTGCTGCTCGACCTGATGCTGCCCGGCGTCGACGGCATCGAGGTCTGCCGCACGATCCGGGCCGAGAGCGGCGCCCCGATCATCATGCTGACCGCGAAGTCGGACACCGCCGACGTCGTCGAGGGCCTCGAGTCGGGCGCGGACGACTACGTCGTCAAGCCGTTCGACCCGAAGGAGCTCGTCGCCCGCATCCGCACCCGCCTCCGCCCCGCGGCCGCCGTCCCCGGCAACCGCCTCCGCATCGGCGACCTGACCGTCGACGCCGCCGGCCACGAGGTGTCGCGCGGCGGCGCGGCCATCCCGCTCACGCCGCTCGAGTTCGACCTGCTGCACACCCTGGCGTCGAAGCCGCACCAGGTGTTCACCCGGGAGATGCTGCTCGAGCAGGTGTGGGGCTACCACTACAAGGCGGACACCCGCCTCGTGAACGTCCACGTGCAGCGGCTGCGCGCCAAGGTCGAGGTCGACCCCGAGAACCCGCGGATCGTCACCACGGTCCGCGGCGTCGGCTACCGCGCCGGCGCCGCCGTCTGATCCCATGACCGCGGAGCAGCACCGCACACCGGCGTCGCTCCGCGCGGCGGTCGCGGCGACGCGCGTCCGGAGCGGGTTCGCCTCCCCGGTGCGGCTCTGGCGGCGCTCCCTGCAGGTGCGCGCCGTGGCGGTCACGCTGCTGCTGTCGTCGCTGGCGCTCGCCGCCGTCGGCGCGGTCGTGACGTACACGATCGCGCAGGGCCTGTTCCAGGACCGGCTCGCGCAGGTCGAGTCGCAGTCGCAGCGCGCCACCGACTCCGCGCAGGAGATCATCCTCAACACCCCGTCGGCGGACTCGTCGGTGCTCGAGAGCGTCCAGGCGCAGGCGATCAGCAGCGTCATCCAGGTCGCCAGGCCGACGGAGCTCGTCTGGGTGAACACGCCGACGCCGGGCTCGATCCCGCTCGCCCGCGTCGCGACCTCCGAGGGCGAGGGGATCGAGCAGCTGATCAGCCCGGCGCTCCGGGAGACGCTGCTGAAGGGCGGCGGCCAGCACTGGCAGTCCATCGCGGTCCCCGTGAAGAGCGGCGAGGTGCACCCCGCCGTGATCGTCGGCGACGTGCTGACCTTCGCGGGCGGCCGGAGCGAGCTCTACCTCATCTACGACTTCAACGACGTGCAGGAGACGCTGACCGTCGTCCAGCGCGCCCTGTTCATCGGCGGCCTCGCGCTGCTCGTGCTCATCGGCGGCGTCGCGGCCTTCGTGTCGAACCTCGTCGTCGCGCCGCTGCGCACGGCCGCGGCCACCAGCGAGCAGCTCGCGGACGGCCACCTGGAGCGGCGCATCCCGGTGCGCGGCGGCGATCTCGTCGCAACGCTCGCGACCTCCTTCAACCGGATGGCCGAGAGCCTGCAGCGGCAGATCACCCAGCTGGCGAACCTGTCGCGGGTCCAGCAGCGCTTCGTGTCCGACGTATCGCACGAGCTGCGGACGCCGCTGACCACGATCCGGCTCGCCTCCGACGTGCTCTACGACGCGCGGCAGCGGTACGACGCCCCGACCGCCCGCTCGGCCGAGCTGCTCAAGGCCCAGGTCGAACGCTTCGAGGCCCTCCTCGCCGACCTGCTCGAGATCAGCCGGATGGACGCGCACGCCGCCGACCTGCGCGGCGAGCCGACGAACCTCGTCGATCTCGTCCGCGAGGGCGTCGACGCCCTCGGCGCGCTGGTCGACGAGACCGGGAGCGCGATGCGGGTGCACACGCCCGGCGGCCACGCTCCGGTGGACGTGGACTCCCGACGGATCGCGCGCATCGTGCGCAACCTGCTCGCCAACGCGCTCGAGCACGGCGAGGGCCGGCCCATCGACATCACGGTCGACAGCTCCGGCACCGCCGTGGCCGTGGGGGTGCGGGACCACGGGATCGGCATGGCGCCGCAGGACGCCGAGCGGGTCTTCGACCGGTTCTGGCGGGCCGACCCGTCCCGGCAGCGGCGGATCGGCGGCACCGGCCTAGGGCTCGCCATCAGCCTCGAGGACGCCGTCCTGCACGGCGGCACGCTCGAGGTCTGGAGCCGGCGCGGGGACGGGACCAACTTCGTCCTCACGCTGCCCCGCGACTCCGGCGCGCTCGACGACTCGCGCCCGGTCCCGCTCGTCCCGGCGGACGCCGCTCCGGAGCCGAAGCAGCAGAAGCGCTCGCTGCTCCGCCGACCCGCTCGGGTCGGGTCATGAGGCGCGCGGCGATCGGCGCGCTCGCCGTCCTCGCCCTGGTCCTCACCGGCTGCGCGGAGATCCCGACGAGCGGCACGGTCCAGGCGGGCTCGACCGAGGGGCCGAACGACACCAGCATCATCTACCTGCCGAACCCGCCCGCCGCGGGCGCGAACCCCCGCGAGATCGTGACCGGTTTCCTCAGCGCTGCGAGCGCAGGAGGCGATCTGAAGGTCGCGAAGCAGTACCTCAGCACCGAGTTCGCCAAGCGGTGGAAGCCACGGGATCGGGTGCTCGTGCAGGAGGCGCAGCCGACCGTCGTCACCGTCAGCGACACGGCGTTGCGGTTCGAGGTCCCGACGAGCGCGAGCGTGAACGAGCACGGCGTGTACGTCGCGGAGACGAAGACGGTCCCGCTCGACTTCGACCTCGTCCAGCAGCGCGGGCAGTGGCGCATCGCCTCGGCTCCGGACGGCATCGTGCTCGGCCCGTCGGTGTTCCAGCGGCAGTACCGCCCGCAGGCCCTCGAGTTCTTCGATCCGACGTGGACCCGCCTGGTGCCGGACGTGCGCTGGTTCCCCGTGCAGTCGTCCGGTTCGTCCGGCGGCCCCCGGCTCGAGGACGTCGTCCGCACGCTCATCAACGGGCCGGCCGGGCCGCTCGCGAACGGCATCACCGCGAACGCGTTGAGCGGCGCCCAGCTGCAGGGGATCGTGGAGGGCCCGGCGGGCACGTACACGGTCGCCCTGCGCGTCGCCGGGGCCGAGCCGAACGCGGCGACGCTGACCCGCATGCAGCAGCAGCTGATCCAGTCCGCGCTGCTGCCCACGCCGACGGCCGTCCGCCTCGTCGTGAACGGCAGGATCGCGCCCCGCGCGGAGCAGCTCGTCAACCAGCCGGGCAGCCTGGACGCCTACGTGCTGCTGAGCGGCCGGTTCGGCACGCTCGGTGCGAACGGTGACTTCTCGGAGGAGCCGACGCTGGGCCGGCGGATCGCCGCGACCCGGCCGAGCGCGGTCACGATTTCGATGCGGCAGAAGTTCGCGGCCGTCCTCGACGGCTCGCAGCGGGTGGCGGTCGTCGGCGCGAGCGGCGCCCCGCGCATCGCGGACGAGCGCGCCGACCTCCTGCCGCCCACCGTCGATCAGCGCGGCTGGGTGTACTCGATCCCGAAGACCGATCCGGGCGGTCTGCAGGCCTGGAACGGGAAGAAGACCGTGAGCCTGATCGGGGGCATCCCCGGCGACTCGGTGACCGCCATCGAGGCCTCGCCGGACGGCACCCGGATGCTCGTGCTGGTGCAGAACGACTCGACCGGCCCGCAGGCGATCGTCGCGGGCATCGAGCGCACGGCGGACGGCACGCCGATCGGGCTGACGACCGCCCACTACGAGGTCGCGGTCGGCGGCGGCGGCAAGGGGATCGACGCCACCTGGCAGGACGACGGCGCCGTCGCCGTGCTGTCGAGCGCGCCCGACAACACGACCGACCGCGTCCGCGTGCAGCAGCTCGGCGGCGTCGACCTGGCGCTCGGGCAGCTGACGAACGCGCGGACGATCGTCGGCACCTCGGAGCAGGCCGACCTGCGGGTGCGGCTCGAGAGCGGCGCGCTCTGGGTCTGGAACAACAACCTCTGGCAGGCCGAGTCGAAGGTCCAGACCGACGTGTCGGTGCTCGCCGTCCAGCGCTGATCCGCTCCTCCCCAGGCTGCGGCCGTGCGCAGCGCGCCGCGTCTCGGCAGGCTGCGCGAGTGCCCACGTCCCTCCCTCGCGTCGCCGGGCTCCTGCAGGAGCTCGTGCTGCCCGTCGACTGCACGGGCTGCGGCCTGGCGGGGCCCGCGCTCTGCGCCGAGTGCCGCCTCCGGCTGCGGCCGCAGGTGTCGCGGCGGACGGTCGCGGGGCTGCGCGTCGCGAGTGCGCTCGACTACGCGGGAGTCGTGCAGCCGGTCGTCGTCGCGTTCAAGAACGAGGGGCGGACCGGGCTCGCCGGACCGCTCGCCGTCGCGTTGCGGGCAGCGGTCGCCGCGGCGCTCGACGAGGTGGACGGCGACGGGCTGCTGCTCGTGCCGATGGCGCGCACCCGCAGATCCGCGGTGGAGCGCGGCTACGACCCGGTCCGCCTGCTCCTGCGCCGCGCGCGTCTGCCGCACGCGGACCTGCTCCGGCTCGTGCGCCGACCCCGGGACCAGGTGCGGCTCGGGCGGGAGGAGCGCATCGCCAACCTGGAGCGCGTGATGGCGGCGCGGCCGGCGGCGGCGGGCGCCCGCGTGCTGCTCGTCGACGACGTCGTCACGACCGGGGCGACGCTGACCGAGGCGGCGCGGGCGGTCGCCGCGGCCGGCGGCAGGGTCGTCGGCGCGGCGACGCTCGCTTCCACGCCGCGCCGGTGAGTCCTCGGCGTGGCACCCAGGAGTCCGATGAGTGGGGAGTGACGCGGGCGGGGCAGGCGGTCTAGCGTTCCTCTACGGCGTCGAAGAAGACCGCCCGGCCCTCCGCGGGGGCCGCCGCCAGGCGACCAGGGAGGTCCGACCAGGGCGGCGCGCCGCGACAGAGGGAGGTCCCGATGGACGTCACGCTCATCGGTCGCAACGTGGAGATCACGGACCGCTTCCGCTCCTACGTGGAGGAGAAGGCGGAGCGGGTCGAGCATCTCGCGGACCGTGCGCTCGCCCTGGAGGTGCGGCTCTGCCGCCACCACGAGACGAACGGCACGGCCGGCGACGACCGGGTGGAGATGACCCTCATCGGACCGGGCCCGGTCGTGCGGGCCGAGGCGTCCGGCATCGACAAGTTCGCGGCCTTCGACGTCTCCCTGAACAAGCTGATGGAGCGGATCCGTCGCGCGAAGGACCGCAAGAAGGTGCACCGGGGCCACGGCAACCGGCTCGAGAGCCTGCACGACGCGAGCACCCAGGCGTTCGCCGCCCACGGGGTCGTCCCCGCCGACGCCGCCCTGCTGCGCCAGGCGGAGGCGACCGACGACGCGGTCGAGCAGCTCGCCGAGGAGCGCACGGACGAGGCGGCGAGCCCCGTCGTGATCCGCAGGAAGCAGTTTCCGGCCGAGGCGCTCACCGTCGAGGAGGCGGTCGACCGGATGGAGCTGGTCGGCCACGACTTCTTCCTGTTCATCGACGTCGCGACCGGGGAGCCGAGCGTCGTGTACCGCCGCGTCGGCTGGAACTACGGCGTGATCGCCCTGGACGGCCGCGAGGAGGTCGCCGAGCGCGTCCTCGCATCGTCGGGCGCCGCCTCCGCCTGACTGGGTCCGTTTTGAAGGAGTTCTCCGCGGATCGCGCGGAGAACTCCTTCGAAACGGATCAGCGGATGCCGCTGCGGGCGATGCCCTGCACGAAGTAGCGCTGGGTCGCGAGGAACAGCGCGATCATCGGCAGGATCGCGATCAGCGACAGCGCCATGATCTGCGTGAAGTCCGGCGTCGTCTGGCCCTGCAGGAACAGCAGCCCGATCGGCAGTGTGAACAGGAAGTCCTGCTTCAGCGCGATCAGCGGCCACGCGAAGTCGTTCCAGGTGGCCATCGCGATCAGCACGACGAGCACCGCGATGAGCGGCCGGCACAGCGGCAGCACGATGGAGCGGAACAGGCGGAACGAGCCGGCGCCGTCGAGCTTCGCCGCCTCGAGCAGCTCGTCCGGGATGCCGAGGATGAACTGCCGCGCGAGGAAGACCCCGGTCGCGGTCGCCGCGGACGGCAGGATCACCGCCCAGTAGGTGCCGTAGAAGCCGAGGTCGCTGACGAGCCGGAACTGGGCCACCATCGTCACCTGCACCGGCAGCACGAGCGTCGCGAGCGCGGCGAAGAAGATCGCGCCGCGGCCCAGGAAGCGCAGTTTCGCGAAGGCGTACCCGGCGAGCAGGTTCACGACGACGCCTAGCACCGTCACGAACGCCGTGATCACGAGCGAGTTCCCGAACCACGTCGAGATGTCGTAGGTCGCGAACAGAGCCGTGAAGTTGTCGAAGGTGAGCCGGGACGGCCACAGCTTGAACACGGTCGAGAACAGGTCGTCCTTCGGGGAGAGCGACACGACGACCATCCAGTAGAACGGGAAGGCCATCACGACGCAGACCACGAGGGCGATCACGAAGCGCACGATCGTGGTGACGCGGTTCCGGCGCCGCCGCGACCTGAGGTGGCCACTACGGGTGGTCGCGACGCCCGCGGACGGGGTGCGGGTGCGGGTCCCGGCCGTCGCGGTCATCCGGTCACGTCCCGTCCGCGGTTGAGCCGCCACTGCACCGCGGCGAACCCGAGCATCAGCACGAGCAGCACCATCCCGATCGCCGCCGCATAGCCCTGCGCGCGCGTGGTGAAGGCGTTCGCGTAGGCGTAGGTGGTGAGCATCGTCGTCGCGTTGCCGGGCCCGCCGCCGGTGAGCACGAAGACGAGGTCGAAGACCTGGAACGAGTAGATGACGTTCATGATCAGGAGGAAGAAGGTCGACGGCCCGAGCAGCGGGACGGTGATCGAGCGGAAGCGCTGCCAGGCGCTCGCGCCCTCCAGCTCCGCCGCCTCGTACAGCTCCTCCGAGATGCCCTGCAGCCCCGCCAGGTAGATGACCATGTTGAAGCCGGTCCGGCCCCACACGGTCATCAGGATCACGGCGACCATCGCCGCGCCGCCGTTCGACTGCCACGGGATCGGCGGCAGGCCCGCCGCGATCAGCGCCTTGTCGACGACGCCGGTGTTCTCGTCGAACATCAGGACCCCGATGAGGCCCGATGCGACGCCCGAGACGACCATCGGCGCGTAGACGATCGTGCGGAAGACCGCGCGGCCGGGCAGCGCCTTGTTCAGCAGCACCGCGAGGCCGAGGCCGAGGCCGAGCGACAGCGTGAGCGTGGCCACCGTGAACACCGTCGTGTTGATCAGCGCGCGCCAGAAGACGGCGTCCGAGAGCAGGTCGGCGTAGTTGCCGATGCCGATCCACTCCGGCGACCCGAACCCGGTGTACCGCGAGAAGGACAGGACCGCGGCGAGCACGAGCGGGTAGAGGAGGAAGAGCCCGAGCAGCACGAGGTTCGGGCCGACGAAGGCGTAGCCCGTCAGCGTCTCGCGCAGGCGCGCCCGGCGCCGGCTGGAGCCGCGCGGCGCGGGCGGCCGCCGGGTCGCCGCCGCGACCGCGCCGGCCGAGCCCGCGGTGACGCCGGTCATCGCGCCGGCCTTTGGTGCGTCACGCGACCGCCTTGTTCACGCCCGTCGCGATGTTCGCGAGGGTCGTGGAGGTGGACTGCCCCTGCCGGAACGCGGCCTCGAGCTGGTCGGTGAGCACGGTGGTGATCGCGGCGGAGGCCGGCACGGTCAGCTGCGCGACGTCGTCGGCGGTGATCGTCGTCGCCTGGTCGACGAACACGGGCATGACGCCCTTCGGCGCGTCCCAGTCGAGGTCCTTGCCGACGAGGCTCTGCAGCGTCGGCAGCTCGAGCGCCTTGCCGCAGAACACGCTCATGGCGTCGTCGCTGACCATGTACTTCAGGAACTCGGTCGCGAGCTCCGTGTTGCCGTCCTTCGTCGCGACGAGCGCGTTGCCGCCGAGGTCGTCCGCGCCGCGCTGGTCCTTCGGCAGGTAGGTCACGCCCCAGTCGAACTTGGCGCTCGTGAACTCCGGCAGCAGGAAGTTGCCCGCGGAGACCATCGCGGTCGTGCCGGCGAGCCAGGTCGTGTCGGCGTAGGTGTTCGACTTCGTGCTCGAGTTCTGCGGCACCCACTGCTTCTCGAAGAAGGCCTTGGTGTAGTCGAGCGCCTTGGTGCCGGCCGCCGAGGGCAGCGCGGCCTTCGTCAGGTCCTGGTCGAGCAGGCGACCGCCCGCGGCGAACAGCCACGACAGCCAGCGCGGCGAGCCGGCGAGCTGCCAGTTGTAGGCGAACGGGAACTTCGAGGCGGGCAGCTTCGCGCGCAGCTTCGACATCACGTCGGCGAACTCGTCGAACGACCACGCCTTGTCCAGCGAGTCGGGGAAGGCGGTGATGCCGGCGTCCGACATGAGCTGCTTGTTGTAGACGATCGCCGAGGTGTCGGTCTGCTGCGGGACGCCGTAGGGCTTCCCGTCGTAGTTGACCGCCTCCCAGAACGCCGGGATGAAGCGGCTCTTCTCGCTGCCGAGCGACGACGACAGGTCGAGCAGGGCGCCCTGCTTGGCGTAGCCGCCGATCTGCCCGTACCCGGCGCGGAACACGTCCGGCGCCTTCCCGGCGGAGAGCTGCGCGTCGATGTTCGTGAACATCTGCGCGTAGGGCACGAAGTTCGCGGTGACCTTGGCGCCCTTGTGCGCCTTCTCGAACGACGCGATGAGCTGCTGGTAGGCGGCCTTCTCGGTGTCGGAGGCCCAGGTGGTGAAGGTGATGGTGCCGGCGCCCTTCGACGAGCCGCCGCCACCGCCGTTCGAGGACTGGCCGGTGAAGCCGGCGCAGGAGGCGAGCAGGGTCGTGAGGGAGGCCGCGCCGGCGGAGGCGAGCAGGGTTCGTCGAGAGACGGGCATGGAGGATCCTCCGATCGGGAGCGCCCCATCCAAGCGGTGAGCGCGCTGGGCATCGCCTCCCGTTCAGCACCCTCCGATGCGGCGGGGGCGTGTTCCCAGGCGCCCGCGCAAGCGCTCGACGCACCGGCGAGCCGTCCCGCGCCCCCGGACGAGGGGCCTGCGGTAGATTCGATCGCTGACGTTCCGGCTGCTTCGGGCCGGGCCGGAGGGAGAGCCCACGTGGCGAACGTGCTCGAGAAGGCCCTGCGCATGGGCGAAGGGCGACTGCTCCGGAAGCTCCAGCGCATCGTCGACCAGGTGAACCACCTGGAGGAGGACTTCCGGCACCTCAGCGACGACGAGCTGCGGAGCGAGACCGCGGAGCTCCGCGAGCGCTACGCCGCGGGGGAGTCGCTCGACGACCTGCTGCCCGAGGCCTTCGCGGCGGTCCGCGAGGCGGCCTCCCGCACCATCGGCCTGCGCCCGTTCGACGTGCAGGTCATGGGCGGCGCGGCGCTGCACCTCGGCAACATCGCCGAGATGAAGACCGGCGAGGGCAAGACCCTCGTGGCGACGATGCCCGCGTACCTCAACGCGATCGCGTCGCGCGGCGTGCACGTCGTCACGGTCAACGACTTCCTCGCCTCGTACCAGTCGGAGCTCATGGGCCGCGTCTTCCGCGCGCTCGGCATGACGACCGGCGTGATCCTCTCCGGGCAGACCCCGGAGGAGCGCCGCGAGCAGTACCAGGCCGACATCACCTACGGCACGAACAACGAGTTCGGGTTCGACTACCTCCGCGACAACATGGCGTGGCAGCCGTCCGAGCTCGTGCAGCGCGGCCACTACTTCGCGATCGTCGACGAGGTCGACTCGATCCTCATCGACGAGGCCCGCACCCCGCTCATCATCTCCGGCGCCGCGAGCGGCGAGGCGAACCGGTGGTTCGCCGAGTTCGCGCAGCTCGCGAAGCAGCTGCGGCCCGGCACCGACTTCGAGGTCGACGAGAAGAAGCGCACCGTCGGCGTGCTCGAGCCCGGCATCGAGAAGGTCGAGGACTACCTCGGCATCGACAACCTCTACGAGTCCGCGAACACGCCCCTGATCTCGTTCCTCAACAACGCGATCAAGGCGAAGGCGCTGTTCAAGCGCGACAAGGACTACGTCGTGATGAACGGCGAGGTGCTCATCGTCGACGAGCACACGGGGCGCATCCTCGTGGGCCGGCGCTACAACGAGGGCATCCACCAGGCCATCGAGGCCAAGGAGAACGTCCAGGTCAAGGCGGAGAACCAGACCTACGCGACGGTCACGCTCCAGAACTACTTCCGGCTCTACAAGAAGCTGTCGGGCATGACCGGCACGGCCGAGACCGAGGCCGCCGAGTTCATGTCGACGTACAAGCTCGGCGTCGTCCCGATCCCGACGAACAAGCCGATGCGGCGCATCGACCAGCCGGACCTCATCTACAAGAACGAGGAGTCGAAGTTCAACCAGGTCGTGGAGGACATCGCGGAGCGCAGCCGCCGCGGTCAGCCCGTCCTGGTCGGCACGACCAGCGTCGAGAAGAGCGAGTACCTCTCGAAGCTGCTCGCCAAGAAGGGCGTGCGGCACGAGGTGCTGAACGCGAAGAACCACGCCCGCGAGGCGGCGATCGTCGCCCAGGCCGGCCGGTACGGCTCCGTCACCGTCGCCACGAACATGGCGGGCCGCGGGACCGACATCATGCTCGGCGGCAACGCGGAGTTCCTCGCGGTCGCCGCGATGACGGCCCGCGGGCTGTCCCCGTCCGAGACGCCCGACGAGTACGAGGCGCAGTGGGACGGCGTGTTCGGCGCCGTCAAGGCCGAGGTGGAGCAGGAGGCGGTGCGCGTCGTCGAGGCCGGCGGCCTCTACGTGCTCGGCACCGAGCGCCACGAGTCCCGCCGCATCGACAACCAGCTGCGCGGCCGCTCCGGGCGCCAGGGCGACCCTGGGGAGTCCCGCTTCTACCTGTCGCTGCAGGACGACCTGATGCGGCTGTTCAACGCGGGCGCCGCCGAGGCGCTCATGGGCCGCTCCGGGGTGCCGGACGACCTGGCCATCGAGTCGAAGGTCGTCTCCCGCGCGATCCGCTCCGCGCAGTCGCAGGTCGAGGCCCGCAACGCGGAGATCCGCAAGAACGTCCTCAAGTACGACGACGTCCTGAACCGGCAGCGCGAGGCGATCTACGGCGACCGCCACCACATCCTCGAGGGCGACGACATCCACGTCCGGGTGCAGACGTTCCTCGAGGCCGTGATCGGCGACGTCGTCGACTCGCACACCGGCGAGGGCTCGGGCGACGACTGGGACTTCGACGCCCTGTGGGCCGAGCTGAAGACGCTGTACCCGATCTCGATCTCGATCGAGGAGGTGCTCGCGGAGGCCGGCAGCAAGGGCCGCGTGAACCGCGACTTCATCAAGCGCGAGATCCTGTCGGACGCGAAGATCGCGTACCGGCGCCGCGAGGACGAGCTCGGCGAGGAGGCCATGCGCGAGCTCGAGCGCCGCGTCGTGCTCTCCGTGATCGACCGCCGCTGGCGCGACCACCTCTACGAGATGGACTACCTGAAGGACGGCATCGGCCTGCGGGCGATGGCGCAGCGCGACCCGCTGGTCGAGTACCAGCGCGAGGGCTACTCCATGTTCCAGACGATGATGGGCGCGATCCGCGAGGAGTCGATCGGCTTCCTCTACAACCTCGAGGTCGAGGTGCAGCCCGGCGGCGTCAACGCCCGCGGGCTCGAGGCGGGTCAGTCGAACGACACCCTCCGGTTCAGCGCCCCGTCCGACGACGGCAGCGTCGAGGTGCGCAACCAGCGCGGGCTGCTCGAGCGGGCGGCCACCGCGAAGGCGCAGCTCGAGGCGGCGCAGCAGGAGGCGGCGTTCGCGGGCGAGTTCCCGGAGGTCGACGACCAGCCGACGCGCGGCGGCCAGGGCCCGCAGCGAGGCGGTCCGCAGCGTCCCGCGCCGCAGCGTCCGGCCCCGTCCCGCGGCGCCTTCGGGCAGCAGCAGGGCGCCTTCGGTCAGCAGGGCGGCCAGCAGAACCGCCAGCAGCGCCGCGCCGCCGAGCGCGGGCAGCAGTAGGCGCAGCACCGCGTCGGGCGAGCCCCGGGACCGCCTCGCACGAGCGGCCCGGGGCTCGCTCGCATCCGGCGGCGTGGTGGTCTCGGGGCTCGCTGCCGCTCGCGCCTCGACCGACGGCGGGCCGGTCGAGGCGCGAGCGGCGCGAGCACGACATCAGCCCGCGTCCTGACGGGTCAGAGCACGGCGAGAGCCGTCGCGCGCCAGCGCGAGTCCATCCCCTCGAGGCGGATCGCCACCGCGCGCGTGCGGGCGGCGCCGTGGAGCAGCACCGTCGCCTCGACGACGTCGCCGGCGGGGTAGGTGATCCGCGTGGCCGCGACCTTGGCGACCGGTCGCGCGGCGGCCTGCCCGCGCACGGCGCGGCCGCGGGCCGCGATGATCGAGCGGCGCAGCAGGTGGCGGTAGACGCTCTCCGACAGCCATCGGCCGAGCTGCTCGAGGTCGCGCACCCCGCCCAGCACCTCGACGACGCCGGTGGCGAGGTTCTCGACGAGCACCGAGGGATCGGGCAGCTCGGAGCGCGGGGTGCGCTGGCGGTCGAAGAACTCGTCGGACCGCACCGCGGTCAGGTGACGGCGTGCAGGCGGCTGCGGCGGGACGGCGCTCATGGGGAACTCCGGGGCGAACGGGTGGCTTCGCGGACCGCCCGGGCGAGGCGGGTGGCCATACCCAAGCAAATGGTGCGCGGGGCCGTCCAGCGATCCCGCGGATCTGTGGATAAGTGACGAGCTGCCGCCCCTGCTTCCCGCGGTACCGGCGGGCGCGCACGCGCAGTTCGTTCTGAAGGAGTTCTCGCCCGCACGCGCCGAGAACTCCTTCAGAACGGAAGGGCTGTGGACAAGTGGCCCCGGTCGGCGGGCCGGTCGGTAGCGTGCGCCGGTGCGCTGGGACGAGCTGTTCGCCGACCTCGAGGGGCAGCTCGAGCACGGGCTGGGCGCCGAGGAGCGGGAGGCGGAGCTCGAGGAGGAGCGCCTCCGCGTCGGGAGGGCGGCGCTGCGCGACCGCGTCGCCGCCATCGGGGCGGAGGGCGGCCCGCTCGCGGTCCGGCTGGTCGACCGGTCGATCATCGACCTCATGCCGCGCACCGTCGGCCGCGACTGGGTCTCGGGCGACCTCGTCGGCACGGGCGCCCAGGCCGTGCTGCCGCTCGCGGCCGTCGCCGCGCTGCTCCCGACCCCCGCCCAGCTGCAGCGCAGCCTGGAGCCGGTCGCGGTCGGCGCCGTGACCGATCGCATCGGGCTCGCGTTCGTGCTCCGCGACCTCGCGCGCCGTCGACGGCCCGTGCAGCTGACGGTCGCGGGCGGCACCGTCACGGGGACGATCGACCGGGTGGGGCGCGACCACCTCGACCTCGCCGTGCACCCCGCGGACGGCTGGCGCCGCGCCTCCTCGGTCGCGCGGATCGAGGTGCTGGCCCTCGCCGGGCTCCTGCTCGTCCGCGTCGACTGAGCGGCCCGCCCCGGGTCAGAGCAGGGGACCCTGCCGCAGCTCGGGCAGGATCGCGAACTCGGTCTGGTTCCAGTGCGCGAGGCGGCGCTCCTCCTCGTACCGCGCCTGGATGAACGCCTCCAGCTCCGTCCGCTCGACGCGCCAGTGCCGGGCCGCGCCGATGCGGATGGCGGGCAGCTCGCCGGACCGGACCAGCGCGTACGCCTGGGTCGCCGACACCCGCAGCACCTCCGCCGTCTCGGCGACGGTGAGGAAGCGCCCGACGAGGTCGGCGGGGTCGGCTGCGGTCATGGTCGGCAAGCATGGCAGCGGCCCCGACCGCCGGACCGGGGCGTCCTCGAACTGTGGATAACTCCCGACGGCGCGGTCGCGGAGGCGTCAGCATGGCGCGTCCCCACCCGTCGAGGAGCCCGCATGGTCGCCCTTCCGCTCGCCGGCCGGCGCCGCCGGCTGCTGGACCCCCGCATCCTCATCGGCGTCGTCCTGATCGCGGCGTCCGCGCTCGGCACGACCGCCCTCGTCGCCGCCCTGACCCGGACGGTCGTCGTCTACCGGGCCGGCTCGGCGATCGTCGCCGGCGACCGCGTCACCGCCTCGCGACTCGCTCCCGCGACCGTGCGCCTCGGCGACGCCGCGGGCCTCTACCTGTCCGGCGCCCTGCCGGCGGACGGGCTCGTCGCGACCCGGCCGATCGCGGCGGGGGAGATCGTCCCCCGCTCGGCGGTCGGCACGACGACGGCCGTCTCGTCGGCCACCGTCGTGGTCGACCTGGCGTCGCCGCTCGCGGCCGGGGTCGCGGTCGGCTCGACGGTCGACCTCTGGTCCGCGGCGAGGACCGACCCGAACGAGAACCGGTACGCCGCACCGGTCGTCCTCGTCGGCGACGCCGTCGTCACGCGGGTGTCCGCCCCGCAGGGCCTGATCGCGGGCGCGTCGGACGACTCGGTCGAGCTGCAGGTCCCGCGGGACGAGGTCGCCGCGGTCCTCGCCGCGCAGGCGGGCGGCGCACGCCTGTCCGCCGTCGAGATCGGCGGAGGACGACCGTGACCGAGCCCGTGACCGTGGTCCTCTCCCTCGCGCCGCACGTCGAGGACCGGCTGCTGCCGGAGCTCGGCGTCGCGGGCCTGCTGGTCGTCGCCCGGCCGCCGGGCGCGGGCGAGGCCGCGGAGGCGCTTGACCGCCTCCGCCCCGGCGTCCTCCTGGCCAGCGCCGGGCCGCAGCACCTCGACTCGCCGCTGCTGCTCGCGGCGGCGCAGGCCGGCGCGGCCGTCGTGGTGCTCGCGGAGGGGGAGGAGGGGCGTCGTCACGCCGCCGCGCTCGGGGTGCGGCAGCCGATGGACGCCTCGGCCTCCGCCGAGGACGTCGCGCTGCGGATCGCCGCGGGCCCCGCGATGGAGCCGGTGACGACGCCGGCGCCGACGGCGCCCCGACCCGGGCGGGTCACCGCCGTCTGGGGACCGGCCGGTGCGCCGGGCCGCACGACGACGGCCATCGCCCTCGCGGGCGAGCTGGCCGCGGCGGGCCTCCGGGTCGCGCTCGTCGACGCCGACACGATCGGGGCTGCCGTCGCGCCGTCGCTCGGGCTGCTCGACGAGGCGCCCGGCCTCGCGGCCGCGTGCCGGCTCGCGGCCGCGGGCGCGCTGACCGGCGAGGAGCTCGACCGCGTCGCGCAGCGGTACCGGTGCGCACGCGGCGAGCTGCGGGTGCTCACCGGGATCGGGCGCCCGGCCCGCTGGCCGGAGCTGTCGGCGGATCGCATCACGAAGGTGCTCGACCAGTGCCGGACGTGGGCCGACCACACGATCGTCGACACGGGCTTCAACCTCGAGGCGGACGAGGAGATCGTGAGCGACCTCTTCGCCCCGCGCCGCAACGCCGCGACGATCGCCGCGCTCCGCGCCGCCGACACCGTCGTGGCGATCGGAGCGGGCGACCCGATCGGGCTCGCGCGCTACGTGCGGGCGTTCGGCGACCTCGTCGAGCTCGTCGACCCCCACCGCGTCCGCGCCGTGGTGACGAAGGTGCGGCAGAGCGCGGTCGGGCTCGGCGCGGGCGCGCAGATCCGGGCGAGCCTGCAGCGGTTCGGCGGGATCGAGGACGTCGTGCTCGTGCCCTCCGACCCCGTCGCCTGCGACGCCGCCCTGCTCACCGCCAGGACCCTCGGCGACGCCGCGCCCCGGTCCGCCGCGACCGCCGCCCTCCGCCGGTTCGCCGCCGACCACCTCCTCGACCGGCCGGCCCGGCCCCCGCGGCGGGCACCCGCGGTGCTGCGCAGGCTCCGCCCCGCGCCCTTCTGAGCAGAATGGGTCCGTGCCCGACCGGATCCTCGCCGTCCTGACCGCTCCCGCCGCCGGGGGAGCGGCCGCCGAGCCGTTCCGCTTCGCCGACCCCGACGCGCCCCTGCTGACCGTGCTCGACCTCGGCGCCACGCGCGGCGACGGCGTCTTCGAGACGATGAGCGTCGGCGGCGGACGCGCCCAGGCGGTGGACGCGCACCTCGCCCGCCTCGCCCGGTCGGCGGCGATGCTCGATCTGCCCGAGCCCGACGAGGCCGCCTGGCGCGCCGCCACGATCGCCGTCGCGGAGCGGCTCGCCGAGCACCGCGAGGCGTTCGTGAAGCTCGTCTACACGCGCGGCGTCGAGGGCACCGGGCAGCCCACCGGCTGGGTGCTCGGCTCGCCCTCGCCCGACCACACGGCGGCGCGGACGGAGGGCGTCCGTGCGGTGGTGCTCGACCGCGGGCTGCAGCACGACCGCGTCGCGGAGCTGCCCTGGCTGCTCCAGGGCGCGAAGACCCTCTCGTACGCGGTCAACATGGCCGCGTCGCGCGAGGCGAAGCGCCGCGGCGCCGACGACGCCCTCTTCATCAGCGCGGACGGATACCTGCTCGAGGGTCCGACGTCGAACCTGCTCGTCAAGCGCGGCGACCGGCTGCTCACCCCCTCCACGAGCCTCGGCATCCTCGCCGGCACCACGCAGGCGGAGGCGTTCCGCTTCGCCCGCAGCCGTGGGATGACCACCTCCTACGAGCTGCTGACGCGCGACGCGCTCGACACCGCCGACGCGCTCTGGCTGCTGTCGAGCGTGCGCAACGCCGCGCCGATCCGGTCCGTCGACGGCGTCGACCGGCCGATCGACGCCGGCTTCACGGCCGAGCTGAACGCGCACCTGCTCGCTCGGCGCGACTGACCGTGGACGAGGCGGAACGACGGATCCTCGACCGGCTCGCCGCCGGTCCGGCGACGCTCGCGCAGCTGCGGGCGGCGCTGCCGCCCGAGGACCTCGACCGGCGGGCGCTGCCGTCGATGGGCGAGCCCGACCCGTTCGGCGACGTCGTCGCGCGGCTCGTCGCGACGGGCGCGGTCGCCGACGCGGACGGCGTCTACTCGCTGCCGCGCCACTGACGTCCGGGCGGGCGCCGGGACGTCCGTAGAATCCGGGGATGCCGACCATGAGCGAGCTCGTCAGCGCGCACAGCCGGTCCAGCGAGGACGACCTCAACTGGTTGCACGCGCTGCTCGGCGACCTGCAGCTGCTCGCCGACCTCGCCTTCGCCGACATCGTGCTCTGGACCCCGTCGATCGACGGCGAGTTCGTCGCCGTCGCGCACGCGCGGCCGTCCTCCGCCGCCACGCTCTTCTACCGCGACTTCGTCGGGCAGGTCATCAAGCCCGACTGGAAGCGGCTCGTCACCGACGCCTTCGAGCGCGGCGCGATCCTCGACTCGTCGGCGCCGGACTGGTTCGAGGAGACGCCGACCCGCGTGCGCGCCGTCCCGGTGCTGCGCCGCACCTCGCCCTCCGCGGGCCCGCAGCAGACGATCGGCCCGATCGCCGTCCTGACCCGCCACACGAACCTCTCCGAGGCGCGGATGCCGAGCCGCCAGGAGCTCACGTTCAACGACTGCGCCAACGATCTGTTCCGCATGATCGCGACCGGCGACTTCCCGACGCTCACCGCGCCGACCGCGCCGCGCCGCGGCGCCCCGCGCGCCTCCGACGGCCTGATCCGGCTCGACGTCGACGGCACGGTGCTCTTCGCGAGCCCCAACGCGCTCTCCGCCTTCAACCGCATCGGCTTCTCCGGCGAGCTGGAGGGGCAGAACCTCGCCCAGGTCGTCACCGAGCTGCTGCCCGAGCGCTTCGGCGTCGACGAGATGCTGCCCGTCGTCGTGACCGGCAAGGCGCCGTGGCGCACCGAGGTGGAGGCGCGCGGCTCGACCCTCTCCATCCGCGCGATCCCGGTCCGGCACGACGAGGAGCGTGTCGGCGCGATCGTCCTCTGCCGCGAGGTGACCGAGCTGCGCCACCAGGAGCAGGAGCTCATCACCAAGGACGCGACGATCCGCGAGATCCACCACCGGGTGAAGAACAACCTGCAGACCGTCGCCTCGCTGCTGCGGATCCAGGCGCGCCGCTCGAACTCGGAGGAGGCGCGCGAGTCGCTGTCGCAGGCGACCCGGCGCGTGTCGGCGATCGCGGTGGTGCACGACACCCTGAGCCAGGGCCTCGCGCAGAGCGTCGACTTCGACGAGGTCTTCGACCGGGTGCTGATGCTCATCGCGGAGGTCGCGTCGACCCACCACACGCGGGTGCACCCCATCAAGCGCGGTGCGTTCGGCGTGCTGCCGAGCGACTACGCGACGCCGCTCGCGCTCGCGCTCACGGAGCTCGTCACGAACGCGGTCGAGCACGGGCTCGCGGGCCGCGAGGGGAACGTCGTGATCACCGCCCACCGCGCGGACGAGGGCCTCACGGTCTCCGTCCGCGACAACGGCGTGGGCCTGCCGGAGGGCAAGGTCGGCACGGGGCTCGGCACGCAGATCGTGCGCACCCTCATCGAGGGCGAGCTCGGCGGCCTGATCGACTGGCACACCATGTCCGGCCGCGGCACCGAGGTGACGATCGCGGTGCCGTTCAACTTCACCGAGTGACCCGCATCGCGGTGCGACCGGTTCACGAAGTGATCGCCGGCCGGCCGGCAACGGTTCAGGCCGCCGTCGTCCGATGGACGACGACGGCCTGGAGGATGCTCGAGGTCAGGCGGAGCGGCGGGCGCGGGCGGCGCGGCGCTTGAGGGCGCGGCGCTCGTCCTCGGAGAGACCGCCCCAGACGCCCGAGTCCTGCGAGGTCTCGAGCGCGTACTGGAGGCAGGACTCGGTGACCGTGCAGCGGCCGCAGACGGACTTCGCGCGCTCGATCTGATCCACCGCCGGCCCGGTGTTGCCGACGGGGAAGAACAGCTCGGGGTCCGCGGTCAGGCAGGCCGCTCGGTCACGCCAATCCATCCGGGGCGCTCCTTCATTCGTTCAGTCGTCCCGGCGGCAGCAGGCGGCGCCGGGCAGTCAGCGTCCGCTCGATGTTCTCCGGGTGACGGGGCTCGGGGCGGTCACAGCCCCGGACAGCCGAAGAGGGGCGGTCGCCCGTCCCTCTTGTTCGTGTCACCGTATGCCCACGACTTCGGGGGCATCGAAACGAACCGGAAACATGGTGACACAGCACCGAAGCCGGATCAAGGGTGTCGCGGTTGGATGTACCTGTGAGCGCCTCCACGGACCCTGTACGCCGTCCCGCCGGTCTGGTGGTGGTCGCCGTCGTCGAAGCGCTGGAGGCGATCGCGGTCCTCGGCTTCGCCGTGAACGCCGTCGTCGGCGCGAGCGGGCAGTACCCGGCGACGACCTGGGGCGTCGCGGGCACCTTCGCCGTCGCGGCGGCGCTGCTCGCGCTCGTCGCGGTCGGCACCTTCCGCGCGCGGCCCTGGTCGCGCACCCCGGGGGTCGTCTGGCAGGTCGTGCAGGCGTTCGTGGGCATCTACGCGCTGCAGGGGCAGGGCGGACAGCTCTTCGCCGCGGCCGCGGTCGTCCCCGCGGTCGTCGTGCTCGTGCTCCTGTTCACGCGGCCGGTCCGGGAGGCGACGGCGCGGAGCACCGGCGCCTCCTGACCGCGGCTCAGTCGACGCCGAGCTTCTTGCGCAGGCTCGCGACGTGGCCCGTCGCCTTCACGTTGTAGAGCGGCAGGCTGACGCGGCCCTGCTCGTCGAGCACGAAGGTGGAGCGGATCGTGCCCTCGACCTTCTTGCCGTAGAGCGACTTCTCGCCGTAGGCGCCGTACGCGCGGTGGACCTCGAGCGTCGGGTCGGACAGGAGCGGGAAGTTCAGCGACTCCTGCTCCGCGAACCTGGCGTTCTCCGCCGGCTGGTCCTTCGAGATCCCGATGACCTGGTACCCGGCCGAGGACAGCGAGTTCAGGTTGTCGCGGAAGTCGCACGCCTCGGTCGTGCACCCGGGGGTCATGGCCGCCGGGTAGAAGTACACGACCACCTTCCGGCCGCGGTAGTCCGCGAGGGCGGTCGAGGCGCCCGTCGAGTCGGGCAGCGTGAAGTCGGGGGCCTGGTCGCCGGCGGCGAGCCGGAGCGTCGTGTCCGTCATGAAGGAGGGTCCTCTCGTTTCTGCTAATCTTGCTGCTCGGCCGCTGAGCGGCCGTGCGCACCTCTAGCTCAATTGGCAGAGCAACTGACTCTTAATCAGTGGGTTCCGGGTTCAAGTCCCGGGGGGTGTACCGCGCAGACTGCACGTCGAAGGGCCGGTCCGGACGGACCGGCCCTTCGACGTTCCTGCGGACGTGATCGCAGGGTCGACCCCGACTTCCAAGGGCAGACAAGACCCACCTCGGCGATGATGCTGGTCCGGTGATCGGAGCCTCGTCTTCCGAGTCGCCGAGGGCGGCCCGGTGGTCATGACCCTGCCGCCCGGCTCCGCGTTCGACGACGAGCGCCCGGCCGCCGACCGGGTGCGCCGCGGGACCGAGCGGCCCGGCGTCGCCGTCGAGTCCTGGCGCGGAGCCGGCGGCCTGCGCCGGCTGCAGGAGCGGGTCCGCGTCGCCGTGCCCGACCCGGCCGGGTTCGACGCGTCGTGGAGCGCCGTCGCCCTCGACGGCGCGCGGGTGGGCGCCTGGTCGACGACGCCGGTGTCGGGCGCACGGCCCGCGTCCCGGGACCCGGCGTCCGTGCACCTGGTGCTCGTCACCGAGGGGCGCGTGCGCTACTGGACGAACGGCAGGGGCGTCGACGGGGGAGCCGGGTCGGTCCACCTGCTCAGCACGACGGACCCGCTGCGGTTCGGCGTCCCGGTCCGCACGAGCACCGTCCTCGTCGCGCTGCAGCCGGTGCACCTGGGGCCGGAGGCCCGAGCCGCGGTCGGGGCGTCGATCGGGGAGCTCCCCGCCACCCGCATCACGGCCGGTCTGCTCGCGCTCGCCGGCCAGGTGCTCGACCCGGAGGCCGGCGGCCCGGAGTGCCCCGCGGCACGGGCGCTGCGCGCCGTGGCGGTCGCGGTGGTCGAGGACTCCGTGCCGGAGGGCGTGGAGCACGACCTGCGCGCCCGCATCCTCGACCACATCGAGCGCCGGCTCGACGACCCCGACCTCGGGCCGCAGTCGATCGCCGCCGAGTTCGGCGTGAGCCTGCGCTGGGTGCACCAGGTCTTCAACGTCGACGGCAGCTCGCTCGCCCGGCACATCCGGGAGCGGCGCCTCGACCTCATCGGCGAACGGCTGCGGAACGACGGCCGGCTGCCGAGGATCGGCGCGCTCGCGGAGCGGAGCGGGTTCGGCAGCCGCGACCAGCTCACCCGCGCCTTCAAGGCCCGCTACGGCGTCACGATCGGGGAGTACGCGGCGCTCGTGGACCTCGGGCGTCCGCCGGCGCCCCTGCGCTGACGGGGCTGCGCTGACAGGGCTGCGCCGACGGGGCTGCGCCGACGGACCCGTGCTGACGGCCCGGTCCTGGCGGGGCGCCGTCCGGCGCTGTCGCGGCCGCCGACTACGGTGCTGCGGTGAGCGACGGCTGGAGCGACGAACGGCTCGCCGCCGGCCGCCGGGCGTGGCGGCTCACGCTCGTCGGGACCTTCGTCTCGACCCTGGGCACCGGTCTGACGCTGCCGTTCCTGTTCGTCTACCTCCACGGCGTCCGCGGGCTGCCGCTGCCGCTCGCCGGCGCCGCGTCGGCCGTCGGCGCGGTGCTCGCGTTCGCCGCGGCCCCGGTCGCCGGTGCGCTCGGCGACCGGGTGGGCCTCGGCCGGCTCGCCGTCGGCGGCATGGTCGTGCAGGCGGCCGGCGCCGCGCTGCTCGCGCCGCAGGCCGGCACGGCCGAGGCCTTCCTCGCGGTCGCCCTGTCCGCCGTCGGCAACACCGTGGTCTTCCCGGCCCTCAACGGCATGGTCGCGGCGCAGCTCCCCGCCGAGCAGCGGCCGAGGGCGTACGCGCTGCGCTTCGGCATCCTGAACGCGGGCATCGGCATCGGAGGGCTCGTGTCGGGCGCGGTGGTGTCCGTCGACCGCCCCGTCACCTTCCAGGTGATCTACCTGGTGAACGCGGCGACGACCGCGGCCTACGCGGCCATCGTCCTGCTCGGCCTTCGTCGCAGCCCGGGGTTCGCGCCGGTCCCGAAGGAGGACGGCGCGGAGCGCTCCGGCCCGGGCGGCTACCGGGCGGTGCTGACGAACCGGCCGTTCGTCGGCTTCCTCGCGTGCGCGTTCCTCTTCTCGCTCTTCGGGTACGCCCAGCTCGACGGCCCGTGGGCGGCCTTCGCCACGCTGGTGGTGGGCGTCGACCCCGGCGTCGTCGGGATCGGGTTCGCGGTGAACACGGCGGTCATCGTCGTGAGCCAGCTGCTCGTGGTCCGGCTCACCGCGGGCTGGCGGCGCTCCCGCCTGCTGCTCCTCGCCGGCGCGCTGTGGTCCGTCGCGTGGGCGGTCTCCGCCGCCGCAGCGCTGCCCGCGCTGCACGGGGCGGCCGCGGCGGCGGGGCTGGTCGTGTCGCTCGGCGTGTTCGGGCTCGGCGAGACGCTGTTCTCGCCCGTCGCGGGCGGTCTGCCGAACGAGCTCGCGACGGACGCGCTGCGGGCGCGCTACAACGCGCTCGGGTCGACCGTCGTCTCCGTCGCGGGCTTCATAGGGCCGCCGGTCGCGGGGGTCCTGCTCGGCAGCGGCGTGCCGTGGGCGTGGGCGCCGGTGGTGGCCGTCGGCATGCTCCTCGCGCTCGCCGGGGCGGCGGTGCTCGGCCGCGTGCTGCCGGCAGGCGTCGACCGGCCGGCGCCGATCCAGGCGGCCCGCTGAGCGCACGTCGCCGACGGCACGCCCTGACGGCGCGTCGTGCAGCGCGCGCGGATCGGGTCAGAGCCAGCGGCGGAGCTGCGCCCGCTCCTCCTGCCGTCGCTTCGCGACCCGGCCGATGCGGTCGGCGAGACGGGGGTAGCGGTCCATCACCGCCTGCTGCCGCGCCAGCTGGTCGAGGCGCTGGTAGTAGCGGGCCGGGCTCATGCCGAGCCGGTGGATGATCGCGTCGTTCTTGAGGCCGGTGCGGCGAGGGTGGGTGTCCTCGAACTCGAGCAGCCGGATGTCTGCGTGGGTGAGCATGTGGTAAGTGTGTTCGACCCCACCGACATCGTTCCGCGATCAGACGGGCGACGGCCGCAGGTGCTCCGCCGCGACACGCCGGACCGCCGCGGTCACCGCGTCGAGGAGTGTCGAACGCAGGTTCCAGTGCTGCCACCACAGCACGACGTCGGCGACGCGCCCGGGGGCGAGCTCGACCAGGCGGCCCGCCGCGAGGGGTTCGAGCGCCTGCGACTCCGGCAGCAGGCCCCAGCCGAGGCCGAGCTCGACGGCCCGGGCGAAGTCGGCGGACGACGGCACGAAGTGCCGGGGCGACCGCGGCGCGTGCCCGACGACGCGGCGGAGGAACCCCTGCTGCAGGTCGTCGTCGCGGTCGAAGTCGACCAGCGGCACGGCGTCGAGCCGGGCGAGCACGTCGCGGCCGCTCGTCGCGCCCGGCAGGTGCCGATCGACGAAGGCGGGCGAGGCGACAGCCCGGTAGCGGTCGATCCCGAGCGGCACCGCGACGCAGCCCTGGACCGGGCGGCGCTCGGCGGTCACCGCCGCCAGCACGGTGCCGTCGCGCAGCAGCGCCGCCGTCCTGGCCTGGTCCTCGCGGTGGAGGTCGAACACCACGTCCGCCTCGCGACGGACCTCGACCAGCGCGTCGAGGAACCAGGTGGCGAGGGAGTCGGCGTTCGCGGCGATCGGCAGGCTCGGCACGGCGGCGCCGCTGCCGTCGAGCGCCCGGCTCGCCTCCTCGTCGAGGAGCCGGACCTGACGCGCGAGCCGCAGCACGGTCTCGCCGGCGGTGGTCGGCCGGATCGGGGCGGCCCGCTGGAGCAGCACCTGGCCGGCGAGCGCCTCCATCGCCCGGATCCGCTGCGACACGGCGGACGGGGTGATGGAGAGCGCCCGCGCCGCCGCCTCGAAGGAGCCGGTGTCGACCGCCGTCAGAAGGGTCTCGAGGTGGTTGGAGGAGAAGCGCGGCATGAAGCTGATCTTATGGAGGCAAAGGAACCTGAACTGGACTGCATCGCAGCCGGTATCTAGCGTCGGACCGTGCTCGTCCTCCTCGCCGTTCTCGCCGGGCTCGGCACCGGGCTCGGCCTGATCGTCGCGATCGGCGCGCAGAACGCCTACCTGCTGCGCCTCAGCGCCACCGCGCCGCGCCGCACGACCGTCGCGGCGGTCGTCGTCTGCGCGGGCTCGGACACGCTGCTCATCGTGGCGGGCGTGGTCGGCGTCGGGGCGATCGTGCAGCACGTGCCCGCGGCGCTCGTCGTCGCCCGGCTCGTGGGCGCCGCGTTCCTGCTCGTGTACGGCGTCGTCGCGGCTCGACGCGCGATCCGGCCCGCCCGGGTCGGCCTCGCGGCGGCTCCGGACGAGCGCCCCGCACCCGGCCCGCTCGGCGGCGGCGGCACGGTCGTGCTCGAGCAGGCGCCGCCGCGCACCGCGGCATCCGCCCGCGCGCTGCTCGCCATGGCGGTGTTCACCTGGGCGAACCCGCACGTGTACCTCGACACGCTCGTCTTCCTCGGCGCCGTCGCGAACCAGCAGCCGGACGGGCTGCGCTGGTGGTGGGCGCTCGGGGCGGTCGCCGCCAGCTGCCTCTGGTTTTCGGCGATCGGGTTCGGCGGCCGCCGCCTCGCGCCCGTGCTCGCCCGGCCGGGCGCCTGGCGCGTCCTCGACGCGGTGATCGCGGTCGTCATGATCGGCTTCGGCCTCGGGCTGCTGCTCGGCGCCTGAGCGCGGTCGCCGGGACCGGAGCGGTCAGCGGCGGAGGGCGACCCGGGCGAGCCGGTTGCCGGCGAACTGGCCGAGCTGCACGAGCACGACGATCGTGATCATCGTGATGTAGACGACCTCGTAGTTCGACCGCTGCACGCCGTACGTGATCGCGTAGTCGCCGAGGCCGCCGCCGCCGATCAGCCCGACCTGCGCGGACATGTCGACGATGCCGACGAAGAGGAACGTGTAGCCGAGGATCAGCGGGCCGAGCCCCTCGGGGATCAGCACCGTGAGGATGATCCGGACCGGCGACGCTCCGACGGCGCGCGCCGCCTCCAGCACGCCGGGCTCGACCGCGACGAGGTTCTGCTCGACGATCCGCGAGACGGCGAAGGCGGCGGAGAGCGAGAGGGCGAAGGTCGCGGCGGTCGGCCCGATGTAGGTGCCGAGTACCGCGATCGTCAGCGGCGAGACCGCGGTGACGAAGATGATAAACGGGATCGGCCGCACGATGTTCACGACCACGTTCAGGACCGTGTAGACCGCGGGGCTCGACAGCAGCCCGCCGCGGCGGGTCACCGCGAGCGCGACGCCGAGCACGAGCCCGAGCACGCCCGAGACGACGATCGAGATCGCGACGATGTAGAGCGTCTGGCCGATCGCGGTGAGGTAGCTCTCCCAGTCCATCTCAGTCCTCCTCCTGGAAGCGCAGGTCGGCGGCGGCGAGCGCGGCGAACGCCGCCTCCACCTCGGCGTCGGACCCGGAGAGCGCGTAGGTGAGCGCGCCGGCGGACCGGCCGCCGAGGTCGCCGATGCCGCCGTGCACGAGCTCCGCCGCCACGCCGGACAGCGCGGTCGCGATCGCGCCGACGAGACCCGGCCGGTCGGTCACCGCCACGGTGACGATGCGGCCGTCGTGCGCCGCGCGGATCCGCTGCAGCACCGCGGGGGACGGCCGGTCGTGCAGCGCGCCGCGGACGAACCGCGTCGCGGCGGGGGAGGAGGGGGAGGCGAAGACGTCGTAGAGCGCGCCCTGCTCGACGACGCGACCGCCGTCCATCACGACGACGCGGTCGGCGATGGCGCGGACCGCCTCCATCTCGTGCGTGATGAGCACGATCGTGATCCCGAGCTCGCGGTTGACGCGCTGTAGGAGCGCGAGCACGTCCGCGGTCGTCTCCGGGTCGAGGGCGCTCGTCGCCTCGTCGGCCAGCAGCAGGTGCGGGTCCGTCGCGAGCGCGCGGGCGATGCCGACGCGCTGCTTCTGCCCGCCGGAGAGCTGCTCCGGGTACGCGTGCGCCTTCTCGAGCAGCCCGACGAACTCGAGCAGCCGCGCGATCCTCGCGTCGCGCTCCGCCTTCGGCACCCCGGCGACGCGCAGCGGGTAGCCGACGTTCCCGGCGACGGTGCGCGAGCGGAACAGGTTGAACTGCTGGAAGATCATGCCGATCCCGCGCCGGACCGGGCGCAGCCGGCGCTCGCTCAGCGCGGTGATCTCGTCGTCGCCGACGAAGACCCGGCCGGAGGTCGGGCGCTCCAACCCGTTGATGAGCCGGACGAGGGTGCTCTTGCCGGCGCCGGAGTAGCCGATGACCCCGACGATCGAGCCGCGCTCGACCGTCAGGGAGACGTCGTCGACGGCGCGGACGGCGCCGTAGGCCTTCGACACCGATTCGAGGCGGACCGAGGCGGTCACGCGTGCTCCTTCCGTGCCGGTGGCCCGCCCGTCGCCGGGCGGGCCACCGGGACCCGATGGGGGATCGACTACTGCGCGGCCTTCGCGTCGGCCTGCACCTTCGCCAGGATCTGCTGCAGCTTCTCCGGGCCCCAGGTCTCGAACACCGCGTCGCCGCCGTTCTCCCGCTGCACCTCGTCCGTCACGGAGGCGGTGTGGTACAGCGCCGCCAGCTTGATGAGCACGGGGTCGTCGGCGTCGGCCTTGCGGGCCACGAACGCGTTCACGTAGGGCTCGGCGGCGGCCGACGACGGGTCGTCCCTCGCGATCACCTGGCTCTTCGGCAGGCCGGCGTCGACGGCGTAGTTCTTGTTCACGATCGCCGCGGCGACGGACCCGTTCTTCAGTGCGGTCGCGGTCTGCGACGCGTCGATGGGCTGGACCTCGATCTTCGCGGTCGCGATGTCCTTCGTGGTCGAGAACGCGGTGCCGCCGCCCTTCAGCGTCAGCAGGCCGGCGCTCTGCAGCACGAGCAGGCCGCGCGCCTCGTTCACGGCGTCGTTCGGGATCGCGACCTTCGCCTTCGCGGGCAGCTTCGACGCGGCGTCGTACTTCGCCGAGTAGAGCGGGAGCGGGTAGATCGCGGTGGCGCCGATCGGCTGCAGGTCGTCGCCGCTCGTGATGTTGTAGTTCGCGAGGTACTGCAGGTGCTGGAACTCGTTGAGGTCGAGCTGCTGCTGCTTCAGCGCCGGGTTCGGCTGGCTGTAGTCGGTGAAGTTCACGTACTTCACCGTCACGTTCAGCCGCTGCTTCGCGAGCGAGGCGAACGTCTTCCAGTACGGCTGCGAGATGTCCGCGATGCCGATCGTGACCGTGCGCGCGGGCCGGTCGTCCCCGGCGGCGGCCGCGCCGCTCCCGCCGTTCGGACGGTTCACGAGCACGAGCGTCACGACGACGGCGATGACGACGACGGCGGCGACGACGATCGTGGTGATGATCGGGCCCCGGCGGCGCTGCCGCTCGGGCAGCCGCGGGGCGTCGGGGTCGGGGGCGGTGGTCATGCTGCGGCCTCTGCTTCCGGTGCGCGAGCCGGGCGGATCTCGCCGGCGTCCCTGACGAGGGTGCGGGAGGCCCAGGGACCCGTCGAATCGCGTTGCGGAACATGACCCGGCGCGACGCCGCGTGACGCGTCGGGATGCGCGTCCGGACGAGGAGCGGTACCGTCCGACGCCCCCGGAGTGGGGCTCGTCGATGCGTGCAGCCGCGGCCGGGCGCTCCGCCTCCGCGCCGGTCGTCCGCACGATCGAGGCATGCGCGATGCGACGCCCCGGGCCGCCCTCCGACGACGTCCCCTCCGGACCGTGCTCGCCGTCCTCGTCGCCGGCGCGGCCGCCACGGCCTTCGCCGTCTCGGCATCGGAGGCGGAGGCGGCGCCCGCGCGCGTGTTCCTGCAGCTGTCCGACCCGCTGTCGACGAACCCTGTCCGGCTGCAGGTCGCGGCGGTCGACGCGGACGGCTACGCGGCGCCGTTCACCGGCCGGGTGACCCTCGCGGTCGGCCGCACGTCCGCGAGCGTGCCGGTTCGCAGCGCGACCGGGCAGGAGGAGGTCGCCGTGCCGACGGACGCCCTCCGAGCGGGGGCCGCCTCCGCCACCGCCGTGCTGCGCGTCGGCGGCCGGACGCTCCGCACGACGGTCCGGGGCGTCGTCGACGTCGCCTCCGCGGTGCAGCTGCGCGGGTTCGGCTGCGGCGTGATCACGCCGACGCAGCGGCGGATCGCATGGCAGGTGGTGCGCCTGAACGGCGTGCCGATGACCTGGCCGGCATGGACGCCGTCCGCCGACACCTTCCCCGCGTACGTCCGGACCGTGCAGCCCGCCCGCATCGCCGACTCGACCGGGCGGCCCGTGCCGACCCGCGGCACCGTCACCATCACCCGCGGCGGAACGACGGTGGCGACCGTCCGGGTGCCGAGCGCGACCCGGCGGATGCTCTTCTCGGTCCCGTGGTCGGGCACGGTCAGGGGCCGCTTCGCGCCCGGCGCCTACACCGCGTCCATCGTGCTCACCGACGCCGTCGGCCGGACGGCGACCGCGAGCACGTCGCTCATCGTCGCGCGGAGCTCCGCCGGGCTCTGCGCCTGACCTCGCGCACCGCGCGCTCCCGACGTCCTTACGCTGGACTCGTGACCCTCACTCAGGGCGTGCGAGCCGAGCAGTCCCTGTCCGACGACGAGGTGCTGGCGCTCCGCGCGGACTTCCCGATCCTCGAGACCGAGCGCCTCGTCTACCTCGACTCGGGCGCCACGAGCCAGAAGCCCCGGCAGGTGCTCGACGCCGAACGCGCGTACCTCGAGCGGGAGAACGCCGCCGTGCACCGCGGCGCGCACACGCTCGCCGCCGAGGCGACGGAGCGGTTCGAGGACGCGCGCGCGACGGTCGCGGGCTTCATCGGCGCCGACGAGGACGAGCTCGTCTGGACGGGCAACGCGACGGCGGCGCTGAACACGGTCGCCTACGCCATCGGCAACGCCTCCACCGGTCGCGGCGGCGCGGAGGCGGACCGGTTCCGGCTCCGCGCGGGCGACGAGATCGTCGTCACCGAGCTCGAGCACCACGCGAACCTCATCCCGTGGCAGGAGCTCGCGGCCCGCACGGGCGCGACGCTGCGGTACGTGCCGATCGACGACGCCGGTGCGCTCCGGCTCGACGAGGCGGCGCGCATCATCGGGCCGGCGACCCGCGTCGTCGCCTTCAGCCACGTCTCGAACGTGCTCGGCGGGGTCGCGCCGGTCGCGGACCTCGTCGCCCTCGCGCGGGCCGCCGGTGCGCTGACGGTGCTCGACGCCTGCCAGTCGGTGCCGCACCTGCCGGTCGACGTGAAGGCGCTGGACGTCGACTTCGCCGCGTTCTCCGGCCACAAGATGCTGGGGCCGACCGGCATCGGCGGGCTCTACGGCCGCCGCGAGCTGCTGAACGCGCTGCCGCCCTTCCTCACCGGCGGGTCGATGATCACGACGGTGACGATGGAGCGCGCCGAGTACCTCCCGGCGCCGCAGCGGTTCGAGGCGGGCACGCAGCCCGTCGCGCAGGCGATCGGCCTCGCCGCGGCGGCCCGCTACCTCGACGGGGTGGGCATGGCGCGGGTCGCCGCCCACGAGGCGGAGCTCGGCGCCCTGCTCGCGGCGGGGATCGCGGACGTCGACGGGGTCCGCCTGCTCGGCCCCGGCCCGGGGGAGCCCCGCATCGGGCTCGCGAGCTTCGCGGTCGAGGGCGTGCACGCCCACGACGTCGGCCAGTTCCTCGACGACCGCGGCATCGCGGTGCGCGTCGGCCACCACTGCGCCCAGCCGCTGCACCGGCGCCTCGGCGTCACCGCATCGACGCGGGCGAGCACCGCGCTGCACACGACGCGGCACGAGGTCGAGCTGCTGCTCGAGGGCGTCCGCGACGCCGTCGACTTCTTCGGGGTGCGCGCATGAGCACCGGGCTCGGCGGGCTCTACCAGGAGGTCATCCTCGACCTCGCGCGGCACCCGCACGCGAAGGGGCTGGAGGAGGGCGCCGCCGCGTCGTCGCACCAGATCAACCCGACCTGCGGCGACGAGGTCACCCTCCAGCTGCACGTCGCCGACGGACGGATCGACCGGATCCGCTGGGAGGGCGACGGCTGCGCGATCTCGCAGTCGTCCGCGTCGATCCTCGCGGACCTCGCGCCCGGGCTGACGGGCCCGGAGCTGCAGGAGCGGATCGAGGCGTTCCGCACGGCGATGCGCTCGAAGGGTCGGATCGAGCCCGACGAGGAGCTGCTCGGGGATGCCGTCGTGCTCGGCGGCGTCTCCCGCTACACCGCGCGGGTGAAGTGCGCGATGCTCGCGTGGGTCGCGGCGGAGGACGCCCTCCGCGCCCTCTGACCCCGTTTCTTCCCACATCCGGGGATCCGGCCGCGTCCGCGGCGCTTCACCGGGTCGAGGAGGAGACCGCGAGGCCGAGGAGCGCCGCCGCCACGGCGAGCACCAGCACGCCGACGCCGTAGCCGAGCGAGGCGCCGACGCGGCGCTGCTGCAGGAGGCGCACGGTCTCGACGCTCGCCGTGCTGAACGTCGTGTACCCGCCGAGGAGCCCGGTGCCGAGCACGCCGAGCACCGCCTCCGGCATCCCGCGGGTGGCGAGGCCCGTGAGGACGCCGAGCAGGAACGAGCCCGAGACGTTGATCGCGGCGGTGCCCCACGGCAGCCGCGCACCCAGCAGGCCGCGGGCGACGCCGTCCACGACGAAGCGGAGCGCCGCGCCCGCACCGCCCGCGACGGACAGCAGGACGAACAGGCCCGGGGTCATCGCCGGCTCCCCACGAGGATGCCGAACCAGGCCGCGACCGCGCCGAGGACCACCGAGCCGACGCCGTAGGCGACCCCGATGCCCGCCGAGCCGCTGCGGAGCAGCTCGCCGACGCCGACGGCGAGCGTGCTGTACGTGGTGAACCCGCCGCAGAACCCGGTGCCGAGACCGAGGCGCAGCGTCCGTCGCCGGCCCTCGTCGGCGCCGCGGCGCTGCAGCGCCTCGAGCAGCACGCCGAGCACGAACGCGCCGGCGACGTTGATGACGAGGATCGCGAGCGGTAGGTCGCCGACGTCCGGGATCGCGAGCGAGAGCGCCTCCCGCGCGGCCGTGCCGACGGCGCCGCCGGCCAGCACCACGCCGAGCAGCGCCGGGCGCAGGTGCAGCGGGGGCGGGTCGGTCATGCGGGCTCCGGTCGTCGGCGAGGGACGGCAGGGGCCATCAGCGTCTCCGCGGTTCCGGCCGAGGCCGAGGCGAGCTCCATCGCCGTCGCCGACGATAGCGCGGCTGGCAGGATCGGCCCGTGACCCGGTTCGAGGTGGCGGAGGCGTCGATCGCCGACCTGCGCGACGCGCTCGACCGCGGCGCGGTGACGGCCGAGCAGCTGGTCGCCGCGCACCTGGAGCGCATCGCGGCGTACGACTCGGCCGGCATCCGGCTGAACGCCGTGCCCGTGCCGAACCCCGACGCGCTCGCCGAGGCCCGCGCCTCCGACGCCCGCCGCGTCGCAGGGGCGTCGCTCGGCCCGCTCGACGGCATCCCCTACACGGCGAAGGACAGCTACGCGGTCCGCGGGCTCACGGTCGCCGCCGGGTCGCCCGCGTTCGAGCACCTCGTCGCGCAGCGCGACGCGTTCACGATCGCCCGCCTGCGCACGGCCGGCGCGATCTGCCTCGGCCTCACGAACATGCCCCCGATGGCGAACGGCGGGATGCAGCGCGGCGTCTACGGCCGCGCCGAGAGCCCGTACAACGCCGACTTCCTGACGGCCGCGTTCGCCTCCGGCTCCTCCAACGGCTCCGGCACCGCGACGGCGGCGAGCTTCGCCGCGTTCGGCCTGGGGGAGGAGACCTGGTCGTCCGGGAGGGCGCCCGCCTCGAACAACGGCCTGGTCGCGTACACGCCGTCCCGCGGCGTGATCTCGGTCCGCGGCAACTGGCCGCTCGTGCCGACGATGGACGTCGTCGTGCCGCACACGCGATCGGTCGCCGACCTGCTCGCGGTGCTCGACGTGATCGTCGCGCCCGACCCCGACCCGACGGGCGACTTCTGGCGCCTCCAGCCCTGGGTCCCGATCCCCGCCGTCGACGCGGTCCGGCCCGCCTCCTACCCGGCGCTCGCCGAGGGCGCGTCCCTCGCGGGCGTGCGCCTCGGCGTGCCCCGCATGTACATCGGCGAGGACCGGGAGGCGCCGCACCCGATCGAGACGCGGGCCTCCGTCCTCGAGCGCTGGCGGATCACCCGCGAGCGGCTGGAGGCGCAGGGGGCGACCGTCGTCGAGATCGACCTGCCCGTCGTCTCGCGCTACGAGCGCGACCGGCCCGGCGCGGCGGACATGGTGGACCGCGGGCTCGTGCCGCCGGAGTTCGCGGAGCGCGAGCTCTGGGACCTGTCGATCTGGGCGTGGGACGGCTTCCTCGCCTGGAACGGGGACCCGGCCCTGCACCGGCTCGCGGACGTCGACGGGCCGCGGATCTTCCCGCACCCCGAGGGCGCGCTGCCCGACCGCTACCCGGAGCCGGACGTGGACCTCGCGGAGTACGTCGTCCGCGCGCGCCGGGGCGTCCCCGCGCTGACCGGGATCCCCGCGATCGGTGAGGGGGTGCGCGGGCTCGAGCGGACCCGGGAGGTCGACTTCGAGGCGCAGCTCGACGAGCTCGGCCTCGACGCGGTCGTGTTCCCCGCCGTCGCGGACGTCGGCCCCGCGGACGCGGACGTCGACCCGGTCTCCGCCGACCTCGCCTGGCGGAACGGCACCCGGGTCGCGAACGGCAACCTCGTGATCCGGCACCTCGGCATCCCCACCGTCACGGTGCCGATGGGGCTGATGGCGGACATCGGCATGCCGATCGGGCTGACGATCGCGGGCCGCGCCTGGGACGACTCGCGGCTGCTCGCGCTCGCCGCCGCGATGGAGGCGACCGGCGTGAGCGAGCGGCACGCGCCGCCGAGGACGCCGCCGCTCGGCGGGGACTAGGCCGCGCGGAGGATGCGGGGCTCGAGGTCGATCGGGTCCGTGCGGTCCCAGTCGAACGCGACGTCGACCGCGAAGCGGGTCAGACCGCCGGCGGCGCGCAGCAGCCCGACGAACGCGGGGAGCGCCGGCGCGGGCCGGTCGGGCGCGATGATCACGGACTGCTCGAACGCGGCCGCGGCCTGGAGCAGCTCCCGGTCGGCCTTCCTCGCCATGCGGTGCGGATTCATCTCGGGCCGACCGTAGGCGGGGCGGGAGAACGCCCGGTGAACCCGGGGCGGCGTGTCGCCGTCCGGGCACGACGACGCCCCGGGCGCCGGGAGGCGGCCGGGGCGTCGTCGATGCGCGATCAGTCGCGCGGCACGTCGCCGCGCCAGGCGCCGGTCTCGCTCGGGGTGCTCTCGATGAACTGCTTGAAGTGCTCGAGGTCCTTCTTCACGCTGCGGGTGTCGAAGTTCAGCAGGTCGCCGGCCTTCTCGACGAAGCCCTCCGGCTGCCAGTCGATCTGCACCGCGACGCGGGAGGAGGTGTCGGACAGCTTGTGGAAGGTGACGACGCCCGCGTGGGTCGTGCCGTCGAGGCTCTTCCAGGCGACGCGCTCGTCGGGGTGCTGCTCGGTGATCTCCGCGTCGAACTCGCGCTCGACGCCGCCGATCTTCACCGTCCAGTGGTTGTGCGTGTCGTCCGTCTGGCGGATCGACTCCACGAAGCTCAGGAACTGCGGGAAGGACTCGAACTGGGTCCACTGGTTGTACGCCTTGTCGACGGGGACGTCGACGTCGATGGTCTCGATGACCTGCGCCATGGGAGCGCTCCTTTCACGTCACACGCGGATTCGCACGCGTGACATCGACGCTATGGATGCCGTCTGGACGCTCTCGGTGAGGTACCTGGACGTCGCGCTCGGCGCGTCCAGGCGACGGGGGCTCAGCGGGCGCGCATGTCCCGACCCGACTCGATGGCGTCCGCCGCGCGCACGAGCGCGAGGTGCGTGAGGGCCTGCGGGGTGTTCCCGGCCTGCCTGCCGTGCTCGACGTCGTACTCCTCCGACAGGAGGCCGACGTCGTTCGCGAGCCCGACGAGCCGGTCCATCAGGGCGACCGCGTCGTCGTGGCGCCCGCTCACCGCGTACTGCTCGACGAGCCAGAAGCTGCAGGCGAGGAACGGGTTCTCCCCGGGCGCCAGCCCGTCGTCGCTGTGCTGCGTGCGGTACCGCAGCACGAGGCCGTCGGGCATCAGGTCCTGCTCGATCGCCGCGATGGTGCCGAGCATGCGCGGATCCGTCGCCTTGACGTACCCGACCTGCGGCAGGATCAGCAGCGACGCGTCCACCTCCGTGGAGCCGTAGGACTGCACGTACGTGTTCCGCTCGGCGTCGAAGCCCTGCTCCTCGATCTCCTCCTCGATCCGGCTGCGCAGCTCCTGCCATCGCTCGACCGGCCCGTCGAGGCCGAAGCGCTCGTGCGCCTTGATCGCGCGGTCGAACGCGGCCCACACCATGACGCGGGAGTGGGTGAAGAAGCGCTCGGCGCCGCGCATCTCCCAGATGCCGCTGTCCTTGCGGCGCCAGTTCGCCTCCGTGAACTCCATGAGGGCGCGCTGCACCGGCCAGGCGTGGCGCTGGTCGGGCACGGCGTGCTCACGCGCCTCCTGCAGCGCGACCATGACCTCGCCGATGACGTCCGCCTGGTACTGGTCGACCGCGCCGTTGCCGATGCGCACGGGGGAGGCGCCCTGGTAGCCGGGGAAGTTCGGCAGCTCGCGCTCGGGGATGTCCCGCTCCCCGCCGAGGCCGTACATGATCTGCACGTCCGCCGGGTCGCCGGCGATGGCGCGCAGCAGCCAGGCGCGCCAGTCCGCCGCCTCCTCCACGTAGCCGTGGTTGATGAGCACGGAGAGCGTGAGCGAGGCGTCGCGCAGCCACGTGTACCGGTAGTCCCAGTTGCGGGCGCCGCCGAACTGCTCCGGCAGGCTCGTGGTCGCGGCCGCCGCGATGCCGCCGGTGTCCTCGTGGGTGAGGGCCCGCAGCACGATGAGCGAGCGGACCACGTGGTCGTGGTACCGGCCCTGGTGCGAGATCCCGCTCGTCCAGTCCTCCCACCACGCCTGCGTCGTCGTGGCGAGGGCGTCGACGTCGAGCGGCGGCGGCGCGTCGCGGTAGGAGGGGTACCAGTGGAGGACGATGTCGACCGTCTCGCCCTCCCGCACCGTGAAGACGCCCTCGTGCAGCTCCCCGCGCGCCCGCAGCCGCGGGCCCCGGATGATCACCGCGTCCGGGCCGGCTGTCGCGATGATGCCGTGCCCCTGCTCGCCCTGCACCTGGCGCACCCACGGCACGGCACGGGCGTAGTCGAAGCGCACCGCGACCCGCTGCTGCATGTCGACGGCGCCGCGGACGCCCCGCACCCGGCGCACGATGTCGGCCGAGCGGTTCCCGTGCGGCATGAAGTCGGTCACCTCGACCTCGCCGGTCGGCGTCGACCACCGGGTGACGAGCATGAAGGTGTTCTCGATGTAGGCGCGCGTGGACGTCGCGGTCTCGTCCGCCGGGGCCAGCCGCCAGCAGCCGTGCGACTCGTCGCCGAGCAGCGCGCCGAACATGCTGCCCGAGTCGTAGCGCGGGAAGCAGAGCCAGTCGATGCTGCCGTCCCGGCCGATCAGCGCCGCCGACTGGCAGTCGCTGATCATCGCGTAGTCCTCGATCGGCAGTGGCATGCGCCGATCCTGCCCGCGCGACCCCGCACGTTGCATGGTGGGCGCCCGCGGAGCCGCCTCCGGCATCATGGCCCGGGACGCGAGCGCGCCCGCCGCGGGAGGGAGCAGCCGTGGACATCGTCTCGCTCTGGTACGCCGCGACGCAGACGGTGTGGTCGCGGCTGCTGGTCTCGATCGCGATCGCGGTCATCGCCGCCCTCGTGGTCACCGCCCTGATCGGGTGGATCTTCCGCCTCGTCGCGCGACGCCGGGGCTGGCCGGAGCGCGCCGTCCACCGCCTCCGCTGGCCCTTCCGCTGGCTGCTCATGGCCGTCGGCGTCTGGATCGCGGTCGCCTTCGCGCTCCGCGGGCTGCCGGTGGGGCAGGAGGACGTCGACCACGTCGTCAACCTGCTGTTCAACATTCTGGTGATCGCGCTCGCGGCCTGGTTCGTCGGCGCGCTCGTGTCGCTGGTCGTCGACCTCGTGCTGGCCCGGTACCGCACGGACGTGGCGGACAACCGGGTCGCGCGTCGGGTCCGGACGCAGGTCCTGATCATCCGCCGGGTCGTCTACGTCGTCATCGTGATCGTCGCGTTCGCGTCGTCGCTGCTGCTGTTCCCGGAGGCGCGCGCCGCGGGCACCTCGCTGCTCGCCTCGGCGGGCGTCGTCTCGATCATCGGCGGCCTGGCCGCGCAGTCGACCCTCGGCAACGTGATCGCCGGCATGCAGCTCGCGTTCTCCGGAGCGATCCGCGTGGACGACGTGGTGGTCGCGAACAGCACATGGGGGCGGATCGAGGAGATCACGCTCACCTACGTCGTGCTCCACGTGTGGGACGACCGGCGGCTCGTGCTGCCCTCCACCTACTTCACGACGACGCCGTTCGAGAACTGGACGCGGACCTCCTCCCAGCTCATGCAGTCGGTCGACTTCGACCTCGACTGGCAGGTCGACGTGCAGGCGATGCGGGACGAGCTGCACCGCGTGCTCGCCCGGACGAAGCTCTGGGACGGCCGGGTCGCCGTGCTGCAGGTGACCGACGCGGTCGGCGGCACGATCCACGTGCGGGTGCTCGTCAGCGCGGTCGACGCCGGCACCCTCTTCGACCTGCGCTGCTTCGTGCGCGAGGAGCTGATCCGGTGGCTGCACGAGGAGCAGCCGGCCGCCCTGCCGCGCACCCGCGTGCTGATGACGGAGCCGACGGGCGACGCCGGCCGCGAGCGCCGCATCCGGACCGGCGAGCGCGGCGACCGCGAGCTGTTCGGCGGCTCGAAGGAGGGCGACGCGCGCGGCAAGGACTTCACGGGCCCGGTCCAGGTCCAGCGCCCCCGCTGACCCTGGCTCGCGAGTTGCCGCTTCTTGCGACCTGCGACCCGCTCGTGGTCGCGAGAAGCGGCAAGACCCGGGCGGGTTCCCTCCCTCCCCAGGTCGCTCGGACAGGGGAGGGAGGCCTCCGGACCGCCGCTGTTCCAGTGTGGAGGGGTGACCGCCGAGCCGCTGCCCCAGCACCTCCGACACGCCCCGTTCTCCGTCGAGACCGCCAGGCGGGAGGGGGTGTCGCCATCACGTCTTCGAGCGAAGGACCTCTCCTCGCCGTTCTCCGGCGTCCGGGCGCCCGCGGCACCCGCGTCGATCGCGGACCTCGCGCGCGCCTACCTGCCGAAGATGGCGGAGGGCGAGTTCTTCAGCCATGCGACCGCCGCCCTCCTGCACGGCATGTGGCTGCCGCTGCGTCTCGAGCGGGAGGTCGTGCTGCACGTGTCCGTCCGCAAGCCGCTGCGCGCGCCGCGTGATCGGCGGGTCCGCGGCCACCACGTCATCGATCGCCCTGGTCTGGTGTGGGTGCGGGCCGACCTCCCGCTCGCCAACCCGTGGGAGGCGTGGGCGCAGCTGGCCTGGTTGCTGAGCGAGGACGAGCTCGTCGTCGCAGGGGAGGCGCTGCTCGCCAAGGGAAGGCCTCGCGCTCGGCTGATGCTCGAGCACCTCGTCGAGGTCGCCTCGGATCCGGCGCGGCACTTCCACGCGAAGCTCGCCTCGGCGGCGAGGCGGCTCCGGATCGGGTCCCGCTCGGCCGCGGAGACCCGGTTCCGCCTCTTCCTCGTGCGGAACGGCCTGCCGGAGCCCGAGATCAACGTGCGGATCCACGACCGGCTCGGCCGGTTCATCGCCGAGGTCGACCTCGTCTACCGGCGCGAGCGCGTCGGGGTCGAGTACGAGGGCGACGGGCATCGGGAGAAGCACCGGTTCCGAAAGGACATCACGCGGAAGGAGGCGCTCCAGGACGAGGACTGGCACATCATCCGGGTCACCGAGGACGACGCGAAGGACCATCCCGAGGACACGATCGGCCGGATCCGACGCACGCTCGACCGGAGACGCCCGCCCACGGCATGAGTTGCCGCTTCTCGCGACCCCGACGCAGCCTCAGGTCGCAAGAAGTGGCAACTCGCGAGCAGGGAGCGGGACTACTTGTCCTTCTTGTCCTTCTTCGCCTTCTTCTTCGGGTTGCTCAGCTTCGGGCCCGCGGCCACGCGAGGCGCCGACGGGTCGATCGAGTCCTTGCGGACGGTGCCGAGAGCGACGATGAGGGTGAGCGCCCAGGCGATCCAGGTGAGGTAGGTGCGCCAGTCGGTCGGGTTCTTGCGACCCTGGCGGTACGCCGAGACGCCCGAGAGGACGGACGAGATGATCGCCCCGTTCATGAGGTACTTGCGCAGGGTGCCCATGACCTCGGGAGCCTACTGGGCCCCTCCGGTGCGGCCACTGGGAAGCGCCCGAGCACACCCCGGACGGGGACGCGGGCACTGACCGATCGTGCAGTACGCTGACCGATCGTGCAGGACAGGACTCGGGAGCTGCGCGGCTCCGCGCCGCTTCTCGAGTCCGCGCTGCGCCAGTTCGCGGTCGTCGGCTTCGAGGGCGCCTCGCTGCAGCGCATCGCGGCCGACGCGGGGCTCTCGAAGTCGAGCGTGCTCTACCACTTCGCCAGCAAGGAGGCGCTGCTCGACGCCGCCCTCCGGCCCGCCGTCGAGGACCTCGCGGGCGTGGTCGACGAGATGGCCCGCATCGCCGACGCCGCGCCCCGGCGCGCGTTCCTCGTCCGGTTCGTGGACTACCTGCTCGAGCACCGCCTCGCGATCGCGGTCATCTTCAACCACGGCCAGGCCCTCGCCGGCCACGCCGTGATCGACGAGGCGGACCGCCTCGTCCGCGACCTCGCCGACCGCCTCGCCCCCGGGCAGGGCGGCGAGCGGGAGGTCCTCCGCTTCGGCGTCGCCCTGGCCGGCGCCGCCTTCATGCTCGTCGCCGCGGACCGCTGGGCCCCGGCCCACGTGCCGGACGACGAGCTCCGCGCCGGACTCGTCGACGTGCTCGGCGAGTTCGTGCTCGGCCCCGCCGCGCAACCCGCCTGACCGGTTCCACCCATCCGCGCGACACCGCCGTCGCACCGAACCCACTGATCGAGGACGGCACCCATGACCGCGTTCCTGTTCCGGCTCGGCCGCCTGAGCCACGCCCATCCGTGGCGCGTCCTCGCGGCCTGGTTCGTGATCATCCTGGCCGTCGCGGGCGCCGGGTTCGGCTTCGGCGGCAAGCTCAGCGAGGGCTTCACGATCCCGGGCACGGAGTCGCAGACCGCGCTCGACCGCCTCGACGCCGTGTTCCCGCAGGCCGCCGGTGCGAGCGCGCAGGCCGTGATGGTCGCGCCCGCCGGCAGCCGGGTCGACCAGGGCGACCCGAAGCGCGCGATCACGGACACGATCGACGCGATCGAGAAGATCGACGGCATCGAGACGGTGTCGAGCCCGTTCAGCGAGTACGCCGTGAACGCGGTCTCCGCCGACCACCGCGCCGCGATCGTGTCGATCCAGTTCTCCGGGGGAGAGGGCAGCGTCACGAAGGCGACCCTCGCCGACCTGCAGAAGACGGCCTCCATCGGGAAGGACGCCGGGATGCAGGTCGCGTTCACCGGCCAGGTCTTCCAGAACACCGCCTTCGGCCCCTCCATCACGGAGGTGTTCGGGCTCGCGTTCGCCGCGGTCGTGCTGATCGTCACCTTCGGCTCGCTGCTCGCGGCCGGCATGCCGCTCATCAGCGCGATCATCGGCGTGCTGCTCTCCGTCGCGGGCCTCATGTTCGCCGCGAACTTCACCGACGTCGCCAGCGCGAGCCTGACGCTCGCCCTGATGCTCGGGCTCGCGGTCGGCATCGACTACGGCCTCTTCGTCATCTCCCGCTACCGGGAGCAGCTGGCGCTCGACGTGCCGATCGAGGACGCGCTGCCGAAGGCGGTCGCCACCGCGGGCACCGCCGTGGTGTTCGCGGGGACGACCGTGATCATCGCCCTCGTCGGCCTGCTGATCGTGCAGATCCCGTTCCTCAGCGTGATGGGCGTCGGTGCCGCCTTCGCCGTGTTCCTCGCCGTCTGCGGGTCGACGACCCTGCTGCCCGCCGTGCTGGCCCTCGCCGGGAACCGCCTCGTCCCGAAGGCCGGGTCCCGGGTCCGCACGCGTGCGCTCGCTGCGGCGGAGGGGCGCCCGCGCACCGTCGGCGCGCGCTGGGGCGCGCTCATCGAGAAGGTGCCGGCGCTGTTCCTGGTCGTCGTCGTCGCGATCCTCGGCGTGCTGGCGATCCCGGCCGCGTCGATGCAGCTGAGCCTGCCCACGAACGGCACGGAGGCGCCGGGCTCCGGCCCGCGCGTCGCCTACGACCTCACGACGAAGTACTTCGGCGAGGGCCGCAACGGCCCGCTGGTGCTGCTGATCGACGTCACGCAGAACAACGACTTCATCAACGACCTCGACCGGGTGCGCGACCGGATCGCGGCGCTGCCCGACGTGAAGGCGGTCGGCAAGCCGACCCCGAACGCGACGCTCGACACCGCGATCATGCAGGTGATCCCCGCTTCCGGGCCGACCTCGGACAAGACCATCGCGCTGGTGAACCGCATCCGCGACCTCTCCGCGAGCCTCGACCGGCAGTACGACATGCCGATCTCCGTGACCGGTTCGACGGCGGTCCAGATCGACATCTCGACCCGGCTCGGCAACGCGCTGATCCCGTTCGTGCTGGTCGTCGTCGGGCTGTCGGTGGTGCTGCTGATGGCGGTGTTCCGCTCGCTGGTGGTGCCGCTCAAGGCCGCGGTCGGCTTCCTGCTGTCGCTCGCGGCGAGCATCGGCGCGACCGTCGCCGTGTTCCAGTGGGGCTGGGGCGCCTCCCTGCTCCACGTCGAGCCCGGACCGCTGCTCAGCTTCCTGCCGATCCTCGGCGTCGCGATCCTGTTCGGGCTCTCGATGGACTACGAGGTCTTCATCGTGTCCGGCATGCGCGAGACGTGGGCGCACACCGGCGACTACCGCCAGGCGGTCCGTCGCGGCTTCGCGGGCGGCGTGCGCGTCGTCACCGCGGCGGCCCTGATCATGATCTTCGTCTTCGCGTCCTTCATCCCGGAGGGCTCCGGCACCATCAAGCCGATCGCCTTCACCCTCGCGGTCGGGATCCTGTTCGACGCCTTCCTCATCCGCATGACGCTCGTGCCCGCGGTGATGTTCCTGTTCCGCCGCGCCGCCTGGTACCTGCCGCGGTGGCTCGACCGGCTGCTGCCGACCGTCGACATCGAGGGCGAGGGGATCGTCAAGCACACGGAGGACGTCGCGTGGGCGGACGGCGAGCGCCGCTGGGCGCTCTCCTCCACGGACCTCGTGCCGCCGGCGCCGTTCGAGACCGCGCCGCTCAGCGTGCACGCGGAGCGCGGCACGACCACCGCGATCTCGGTGCCCGCGCTCGCCCGACGCGGCGTCGTCGCGACCCTGACCGGCCACCTCGAGCCGGCCGCCGGTCGCGTGCAGGTCGCGGGCGCCGTCGCGCCGACCGGTGCGCGCGAGCTGCGCCTCGTCGCCGCCCCGGTGATCGACGACGGGTCCGCCGCCGACGCGACGCCCGCCGCGCTCGTGGGGGAGCGGCTCCGCTTCGCGCCGCGTCGCCGCCGCTCGGGCTCGGTCCGTTCCTGGCTGCAGGTGCTGCCGGAGGCGGTCGTCCGCGAGCGCCCGCTCGGCGAGCTGCCGCCGGAGGAGCGCCTCGCGGTGCTCGCCCTGGCCGCCGCCGCGGGCGGCGCCGTGGCCGTCGTCGTCGACGCCGGCGACCTCGGGCCCGAGGCGCTGGACCGCCTCGGCGCCCTCCTCGACCTCGTCGCCGACGGCGAACGCACCGCCGTCGTCGTCACCTCGCCGCCCGACCGCGCCGCCACTCGGCTCGGCGCCGCCCCGACCCGCAGGGAGGTCTCCGCATGATCGGCCGCATCCTCCGAGCGCCGCTGACCCGGCTCCTCATCGTCGCGATCGTGCCCGCGGTGGTGCTCGGCGTCTTCGTCGCCGCGCTCGCCGCGGCCGACAACGGCACCGCCCGCATCCCCGCTGCCCTGGTGAACCAGGACCAGCTCATCCAGACCAAGGGCGCGGACGGGAAGACCAGCACCGTCGCCGCCGGCCGCCTCGTCGTGACGGGGCTCACGAAGCCCGCGTCCTCGGACGCCGGCGCCTCCATCGACTGGACGTTGACGAACGCGAAGGACGCGAAGCGGATGCTCGCCGACGGCGACGTCTACGCGATCGTCACCATCCCGAAGACGTTCTCGAAGTCCATCTCCTCGGTCTCCGGCAGCTCGCCGAAGCAGGCGGATATCCGCATCACGACGGACGACGCGCACGGCACGCTCGTCAGCCAGATCGGCGGCGTCGTCGGCGACACGATCGCGTCCACGGTCGGCGGCCAGATCACGACCAGCGTCGTGTCGGGCCTCTACGGCGGCTACGCGACCGTCCGCAGCTCCCTGCTGCAGGCGGCCGACGGCGCGAACAAGCTCGGCGACGGCGCGGACTCCCTCTCCTCCGGCCTCGGGAAGGCCGCGGACGGCGGCGACCAGCTGACCACCGGCGCGAGCTCCCTCGGGAACGGCGCCCGGCAGCTCGGCTCGGGCGCGAGCTCCCTCGCCACCGGCCTCGGCACCGCCGCGTCCGGCGCGCAGGGCGCCGCGAACGGCGCGAAGCGCCTCGCCTCCGGCGTGGACCAGTACACCGACGGCGTCTCCACCTACACGGGGAAGGTCTCGGAGTACGCCGACGGTGTCACGAAGTTCGCGAACGGCGCCCGCGACTACGGCACCGGGGCATCGACCTACGCCTCGGGCACCACGCAGGCGCTCGGCGCGATCATCTCCGGCTCGGCGACCGCCGCCGGCGCGCAGTCGCAGCTCGCCGACGGCAGCCGCAGCGCCGCGGACGGCATCCGCAGCGTCCTCCAGGACCCGACGATCTCCGCGCAGAGCCGGGCCGCGCTCACGCAGATCGCCGAGGGGCTCGACACCGCCGCGACCGGGCAGGCCGCCCTCGCTGCCGGCTCGCAGCAGACCGCGACCAGCAAGGACCTCGCGGCGCTGCGCGACGCGGGCCCGCAGCTCGCCGAGGGCGGCACCGCGCTCGCGAAGGGCGCGAAGCCGCTCGCCGCGGCGGGCCCGGCGATCACCGCGGGCGGGAAGCAGCTCGCCTCCGGCGGCGGCGCCCTCGACAGCGGCACGTCGAGCCTCGCGTCCGGCCTCGCGCAGCTGCCGGGCGGCATCTCGTCCGCAGCGGCCGGCGCAGGGAAGCTCGCCTCCGGCGCGGACCAGCTCGGTTCGGGCGCCGACCGGCTCTCGACCGGTGCGGCGCAGCTCACCGACGGCGTGCGGCAGAGCGCGGACGGCGCGGGGCAGCTCGCGTCGGGCGCGAACAGGATCGGCTCCGGGCTGCAGAGCGGCGCGAAGCAGGTCCCGAACCTCTCGAAGGCCGAGCAGGAGCGGGCCGGCAAGGTCATCGCGAACCCGGTCGACGCCTCCGCCACCCGCGAGAACCCGCTCTCCGGCCCCGGCCAGATCGTGTCGACGCTCATCGTGCCGGTCGGCCTCTGGATCGGCGCGGCCGCGCTGGTGCTGCTGTTCGGCGCGGTCTCCCGCCGGCTCCTCGCGACCGGCGTCGGCACCGGCCGCCTCGTGGGCGGCGCCCTGCTCCGCGGGGTCGTCGTCGCCGTCGTGCAGGCCGTGCTGATCGTCGTGCTGCTCGCCGCGACGCTCGGCGTCACCTGGTCGGCGCTGCCCGTCCTGTTCCTCGTCGCCCTGGTCGCCGGCGTCGCGTTCCTCGCGATCCACCAGCTGCTGCAGGCCGTGTTCGGCAGCGCGGGCACGGTCCTGTCGATCGTGCTCCTCGGCGTCCAGCTCGTGGCGGTCGGCGGCATCTACCCGATCGAGCTCGTCTCGCAGCCGTTCCAGGTGATCAGCCCGCTGCTGCCGCTCACGCAGGCGGTGAACGCGACGACGGCGGTGCTGACCGGCGCGTCCGCGGGCACGGTCGCGACCGCGCTGCTCGGCCTCGTGCTGTGGGCGGTGCTCGCGTTCGTGCTGACGGTCGCGGTCGTCGCGCGCCGGCGCACCTCCACCGCGCTGTTCGGCGCGACGCCCGCCCTCACCTGAACCCGCCTCCCTCCGTTCCGTCGGCAGGTCCTGCCTGCGGAACGGAGGGACGGGTCGCACGGAGGCGGGGTTCCTACGATCGGCGGGTGACCCGCGTCCACACGAAGCGCCGACCGGACGCCCCCGACGGGTTCTTCGAGGCGGAGGCGGCGGGGCTGCGCTGGCTCGCAGCCGCGGGCGGCGCCCGCGTCGTCGCCGTGCTGGCGGTGGAGCCCGGTCGCATCGACCTCGAGGCGCTCGACCAGGACCGGCCGAGCGCCCGGCACGCGCGCGCCTTCGGGGCGGCGCTCGCCGCGACGCACGACGCCGGCGCGGCCGCGTTCGGGGTGCCGCCCGACGACTGGGACGGCCCGACCTTCATCGGGAACCAGCCGCTCAGCACCCGACGGGCGGGCTGGCCGACCTGGGGCGCGTTCTACGGCGCCGAGCGGGTGCTGCCGTACGCCCGGCGGGCCGCGGAGCGCGGGCACATCGGCGGCGCCGACCTCCGGCTCGTGGAGGAGGCCTGCGACCGCCTCGCCGCCGGCGACCTCGACGACGGCGAGCCGCCCGCCCGCATCCACGGCGACCTCTGGAACGGCAACGTGCAGTGGACCGCGGAGGGCGCGGTGCTGATCGACCCCGCCGCCTCCGGCGGCCACCGCGAGACGGACCTGGCGATGCTCGCGCTGTTCGGCTGCCCGTTCCTCGGCGAGGTCTACCGCGGCTACGACGAGGCGCACCCGCTGCGCGACGGCTGGCGCGACCGGCTCGAGCTGCACCAGCTGCATCCGCTCGCGGTGCACGCCGCGAGCCACGGCGCCGCCTACGCCGCGCCGCTCGTCTCGGCCGCGAGGAGCGCGCTCGACCTGCCATCAGCGGCCGCCGGGTAGCCTGGGCCCGCCATGGCGGACATCGAGGACGAGCGCTTCGACTTCGTGGTCGTCGCGAACCGGCTGCCGGTCGACCGGATCACGACCCACGACGGATCGCCCTCCTGGAAGACCTCGCCCGGCGGCCTCGTGACGGCGCTCGAGCCCGTGATGCGCGCCAACGACGGCGCCTGGATCGGCTGGACGGGCACCGCGGACGACGACCAGGACGCCTTCGAGACCGGCGGCCTGCACCTCGTGCCCGTGCGCCTGTCCGCGAGCGAGATCGAGCTCTACTACGAGGGCTTCTCGAACGACACGATCTGGCCGCTCTACCACGACGTGATCGCGCAGCCGACGTACAGCCGCCGCTTCTGGGAGGCCTACGTCGAGGTGAACCGGAAGTTCGCGGAGGCCGCCGCCGCCATCGCCGCGGACGCCGGCACGGTGTGGGTGCAGGACTACCAGCTGCAGCTCGTCCCGCGGATGCTGCGCGAGCTGCGACCCGACCTCGTGATCGGGTTCTTCAACCACATCCCGTTCCCCGCCTACGGCCTCTTCTCGCAGCTGCCATGGCGGCGCGAGATCGTGGAGGGGCTGCTCGGGGCCGACCTCATCGGCTTCCAGCGGCGGGCGGACGCGGGCAACTTCCTCCGCGCGGTCCGTCGCCTCTTCCACGTGCCGACCGGGCACGGCCGCGTCGAGCTGCCGGCCGCGGGGGAGGGGCGGTGGCCGAACTCGATGTCGGACCAGCCCCGCACCGTGGTCGCCCGCCACTTCCCGATCTCGATCGACGCGCGCTCCTACGTCGAGCTCGTCGAGCGGCAGGACGTCCGCGACCGGGCGGCGCAGATCCGGCACGACCTCGGCAACCCGTCGACGATCATGCTCGGCGTCGACCGGCTCGACTACACGAAGGGCATCCGGCACCGGTTCGCGGCCTACGCCGAGCTGCTCGCGGAGGGGAAGCTCGACGTCGACGACACGGTGCTCGTGCAGATCGCGAGCCCGAGCCGCGAGCGCGTCGAGACCTACAAGGCCCTGCGGGACGAGATCGAGCTGACCGTCGGCCGCGTCAACGGCGAGTACGGCACGATCGCGCACTCCGCCATCAACTACCTCCATCACGGCTACCCGCGGGAGGAGATGGTCGCGCTGTTCCTCGCTGCTGACGTGATGCTCGTCACCGCGCTCCGCGACGGGATGAACCTGGTGGCGAAGGAGTACGTCGCGACCCGCGCCGACGACGACGGCGTGCTCGTGCTGAGCGAGTTCGCGGGCGCCGCGGACGAGCTGAAGCAGGCGCTGCTCGTGAACCCGCACGACATCGAGGGGCTGAAGCGCGCGATGCTCACGGCGGTCCACATGTCGCGGCAGGAGCGCCGGACGCGGATGCGCGCGCTCCGGCACCGGGTGCTCACCCACGACGTAGAGCGCTGGTCGAAGGACTTCCTCGACGCGCTCGCCCAGCTCCGGCCGACCGAGTCGGCCAAGGCCGCCGCGGCGGCGGAGTGATGGCGCAGGGCGACCGGCCCGCGACGTCGGGCGGCGGCCTGCGCCGCGGGCTCCGCGACGCGCTCGCGACGCTCGCCGGCACGCCGCGCCTGCTCGTCGCGCTCGACTTCGACGGCACCCTGGCCCCGGAGGTCGACGACCCGGAGAAGGCGCGGGCGACCCCGGAGGCGCGCGCCGCGGTCGAGCGGCTGATCGCGCTGCCCGCCACGCGCGTCGCGCTCGTCTCCGGCCGCTCCCTCGACGACCTCGAGAAGGTCGCGTCGTTCGACGACCGCGTGCTCCTCGTCGGCTCGCACGGCATCGAGCTGCGGCTCGACGAGCCCGACGACGTGCTCGCGCTCGACGAGGACGAGCGGGAGCAGCTGGGCGTGCTCGGGCAGGTGCTCGACCAGATCGCGGGCACGCTCGACTCCGTCTGGATCGAGCCGAAGCCCGCCGGGTTCGCGCTCCACACCCGGCTGGCGACCGAGCGGCACAGCCGGGTCGCGCACCTGGTCGCGATCAACGAGCTGAAGGCGGAGGCGCCGGAGGCGAAGGTGCGGCTCGGCAAGAACGTGATCGAGTTCTCGGTCCGCTCGACGACGAAGGGCGAGGCGGTCGAGCACCTGCGCCGCTACACCCGCGCCACCGCCGTGTTCTACGCGGGCGACGACGTGACGGACGAGGACGCGTTCGTCGCGCTCACCGCCGACGACCTCGGCCTGAAGAGCGGCGACGGCGCGACGGCCGCGGACCACCGGGTGGAGGGTCCTGCGCAGGTCGCGAGCGTGCTCTCCGCCCTCGCCTCCCTCCGCGCGGCCGCGCTCGAGGACTCCCCGCACACGAACTGATCGCGGGTCCTCTCGCAGCTGCGCGCCGCAGTCGCAGTTGCCCACGAGCGCTCGCGCGCAACTGCGACGGGAGCGCTCAGTACGGTCACGCCCGGCGCAGCCGGGGCCGGGCGTCGCGCGCCGCCGCAGCGTAGTCCGCGATCGTGGCTCGCGGCGAGGCGGGCTGCACGCCGAAGCGGGCGAGCTTCTCCCGCAGCAGGAGCGCGTTCGTCGCCTCCGGCCAGCCCCAGCGGGCGAGACCGGCGACGAGGGGCAGCACCCGGTCCTCGCGGAGCTTCTCGCGCACGACCGCCCGGCCGGCGCCGAGCGGCGCCAGCGCGGGGTCGAGGTACTTCTGCAGCCCGTCCGCCTCGCCGCCCACCCGGAACCGGCGGAACAGGAAGTCGAGCACCGCCACGAAGCCGCGGTCGTCCCGGAGCTCCACCTGCAGCTCGGCGGCTCGTAACCCGTGCGGATCAGGTTCGACCGGCTCATCGACTCCGCCGCGGACTCGGCGCCCGGGTGCGCGACCGCGATCACCGTCGCGATCCGGCGACTCGACTGACGCGGGCCGGCGAGGTCGACCGCCTGCTCGAGCACGGCCCTCGGGACGCCGCGGAGCAGCGCTGCGTCCGCCGCCATCAGGCCCTCGCCGAAGGGCGATCCGCCGGCCAGGTCGATGACGGTCCGCGGAAGGGAGGTCGCCCAGATCGGGCCGATCCGCACGACCTCGTCCGCGACGACGGTGAACACGTGCCCCGCGATGCCGTCGTGACCCCGGTCGGCCGCGCGGGGCGAGGTGGTGTGCACGCGGCCGAGCCGCGAGCGGAGCACCGGGAGGCCGTGCAGGACCGCTGCGGAGGCGTGCGAGAACACCATCGGATGCGAGGTCGACGCGGCGACCGCACGCATCCGCGCGAGATGGCGCTCCTCCGGCGACAGCATCTCGAAGCCGGCGCGCGGCGCGCAGACGCCGCGGCGCAGCCGGACGAGCACGGCCCGCTCGACGTCGCGCGTGATCGCACCGCGCTCACCGCTCGTGTGCGAGCCGTCCCGCACGACGACGAGCTCGAGATCCCAGACGGACACGGCGGGGAGGATGGCGCAGGACCGCGACAGCCGCAGCCCTGGCCCCTGGGGAGGAGCATCCGCGTCGGGGCAGGTCACCGCATCGGACGCGGACCTGCGCGTCGCAGTCGCAGTTGCGCGCGAGCGCTCGAGGGCGATCGCGACTGGGACGCGCAATTCCCTGGCGGCGTCAGCGGCGCCGGAGGTAGGCCACCAGCCGGGCGATGCGGGTCGCGACGAAGGTCGCGGCGCCGATGCCGAGCACCACCGCGGCGACGACGAGGAACGTCACGCCGACCACCACCGCTCGACGTCGGGCAGCAGCGCCTCCAGGGTCGGTCCGCGGAAGGTGGGCGCGCCCTCGCCGCGGCCGAAGCGGTCGACGAACGCCGTCGCCGCACCGATCGCGGCGGCCGGCTCGAGGTCGTTCCGCCACACGTCGCCGACCGACAGCAGGCGGGCCGGCGCCAGGCCGTCCGCCGCGAGCAGGCGCTCGAGCACGGCGGCCATGCCCGCGGGCTTGCCGGCGTCGCCGATCAGGCCGTCGAGCAGCCCGGTGAGCCCGAGGCGCTCGAGGGTCGGCTCGATCCCGTCGACCGGCGCGTTCGTGACGAGCACGCAGCGCACGTCCGCAGGGCGCCGCGCGAGCGCGTCCGCCAGGCCGGCGGGCGCGGTCACCGCGGCGGTGCCGTCGTGCAGGGCGGCCCGGCTGGCGGCGTACGCCTGGGCGCGGACGGCCTCCGCGACGTCGTGCGCCGCGGCCCAGTCCGCGACGAGCGCGTAGCCGTCGCGGAAGCCCTCGCCGGTCCGCACCCAGCTCGCGAACGCCTCGTCCGCCCCGTCCCCGGCGACGCCGCGGAAGTACGCGAGCACGGGCTCGTCGCCGACGGCGACCGTGCCGTCGAAGTCGAGCACGACGATCCGGCGGGCGGAGAGAGCGGTGCCGGCGCGCATCGAGCACACGGTACCCGGCAGTACCACCCCGCCCGCACGACGATGCGTGCACCGCGGGCGCGGCGCCGCTGCCCGATCGTGACGCCCCCGAAACGTGGGGGAAACGCGCGCTGGCTACCGTCCTGCTCGACACAGCACCCGGCCCCCACCAAGAGCGAGGACCCCGCATGCCCGGACAGACCATCCCCTCCGCCTTCGACCGCCGCTCCTTCCTCCGCATGGGCGGCGTCGGTGCGGGCCTGCTCGGCAGCGGTCTGCTGCTCGCCGCCTGCTCCGGCGGGGGCGACAGCGCGGGCACCGCCGCGAGCGGCTCCAGCGGCGCCAAGCAGGACTTCGGCAAGATCGCCGTCCAGCTGTCCTGGATCAAGAACATCGAGTTCGCGGGCGAGTTCCACGCGACCGAGAACGGCTACTACAAGGACGCCGGCTTCAGCGACGTCGAGCTCCTCGCGGGCGGCTCCGGCAGCACCACCGCCGAGGAGATCATCATCTCCGGCAAGGCCCTCGTCGGCCTCTCCGCCCCGATCGCGACCGCGCCGTCGATCATCAAGGGCGCCCCGCTCAAGATCATCGGCACGACGTACCAGAAGAACCCGTTCTGCCTCATGTCGCTCGAGGACGGCACCCCGATCCGCACGGTCGCCGACCTCAAGGGCAAGAAGCTCGGCGTCCAGGCCGGCGCGAACAACACGATCATCGACGGCTTCCTCAAGGCCAACGGCATCGCGAAGAGCGACGTCACCATCGTCACCACCGGCTTCGACATCGCCCCGCTGATCTCCGGCAAGTACGACGCGCACATGTCGTACATCACCAACGAGCCGATCCTCGCGGCCGCCGAGGGGAAGAAGCCCGTCGTGCTCGGCTTCGCCGACAACGGCCTGCCGTTCGTCGCCGAGACCTTCACGGTGCTGCAGGACACGATCGAGCAGAAGCGCGACCTGCTGAAGGCGCTCCTCAAGGCCGAGATCCAGGGCTGGACCGACGCGGTCAAGGACCCGGACAAGTCCGCCGAGCTCGCCGTCACCAAGTACGGCAAGAAGGCGAACTTCGGCAAGGACCTCGACCTCGACGAGCAGACGAAGGAGGCGGTGGCGCAGAACACCCTCATCGTCACGGCCGACGTCACCGCCAACGGCCTGTTCACGATGACGCAGGCGCTCATCGACGAGAACATCAAGTCGCTCGCCGCGATGGGCTACTCCATCAAGGCCGAGCAGCTGTTCGACCTGAGCCTCCTCGAGGAGGTCTACAAGGAGAACCCGGACCTGAAGGTCAGCCTCCCGGTCCCGTCGGCGAGCTCCAGCGCCAGCTGAGCCGCTCGGCACCATCGAACGAGCGCACGAGGGAGAAGGTCCCATGACGGACATCGTGACGAGCACCGCGGTCGCGACGTCGGACCCGGTGGCGAACCCGGAGCTCGCCTCCGGCATCAACATCCAGGGGCTGACGAAGACCTTCTCCCTCGGGCGCAAGTCCGTGCAGGCGCTGTCGCAGGTCGACCTCGGCACGAAGAAGGACTCGTTCCTGTCCCTCCTCGGCCCGTCCGGCTGCGGCAAGTCGACGATCCTGCGCATCCTCGCGGGGCTCGAGACCCCGACGACCGGCACGGTCGGCGTGAACGGCCGGACGGCCGCGGAGATCCAGCGCGACCACTCCATCGGCATCGCGTTCCAGGACTCGGCGCTGCTGCCGTGGCGGACCGTCGAGAAGAACATCCGGCTGCCGCTCGAGGTCGCGGGCCTGAAAGCGGACGACGCGCTCGTCGAGGGCCTGATCGACCTCGTCGGCCTCCGCGGGTTCGAGAAGGCGAAGCCGGCGCAGCTCTCCGGCGGCATGCGGCAGCGCGTCTCCATCGCCCGCTGCCTCGTCGTGCAGCCGAGCATCATGCTGCTCGACGAGCCGTTCGGCGCGCTCGACGACATGACCCGGCAGCGGATGAACGTCGAGCTGCTGCGCATCTGGACCGAGCGTCCCGCGACGACGCTCATGGTCACCCACGGCATCAGCGAGGCCGTGTTCCTCTCCGACGTCGTCGCGGTCATGAGCGCGCGGCCCGGCCGGATCGCGGAGGTCGTGCAGATCGACCTGCCGCGCCCGCGCGTGCCCGAGCTGATGCGCACGCCCGAGTTCCACGACTACGTCGACCGGCTCTCCGAGATCCTCTTCGGCGGCAAGGGCGAGCCGGATGAGTGAGCCGCTCACCGAGGTCGCGCCGAGCGTCGTGCTCGGCACGCCGGCCGGTGCGCGCCCCTCCCGCGGCCTGAGGTCGCTCGCCGCGATGCCGCCGTGGGTCGGCGGCATCATCGGCGTCGTCCTGATCGTCGTGCTGTGGGCCGTCGTGGCCGTGTCGCCGTTCGGGCGCGACGGCGCCATCCCGACGCCGCTCGACGTGCTGCAGCTGTTCGGCCGCGCGGTCGGCGATCCGTCCTACTGGGAGGCGATCGGCGTCACCAGCCTCGCGGCGGGCGAGGGCTACCTGATCGGCAACGGCGTCGCGCTCGTGCTCGCGCTGATCGTGCTGCTCGTGCCGAGGTCGGAGGGGCTCGCGACGCAGCTCGCGGTCGTCACCTCCTGCCTCCCGCTCACCGCGATCGGCCCGCTCGTCGCCATCATGTCGCAGGCCGGCTCCCGCACCACGAGCGTGTTCCTCGCCGCGCTGAGCGTCGTCTTCACGACGGTGATCGGCTCGATCCTCGGCCTCAAGTCCGCGAACACCACGCAGCTCGACGTCGTGCGCGCCTACGGCGGAAGCCGCCTCACCGAGATCCGGAAGGTGCGCCTCATCGCGGCGCTCCCGAGCCTGCTCGCGGCCCTGAAGATCGCCGCGCCCGCCGCCTTCCTCGGCGCGGTGCTCGGCGAGTACTTCGCGGTCGGCCTCGACTCCGGCATCGGCGTGCTGCTGCTGAACGCGCAGTTCTACAACGACGCGACGCGGGTCTGGGTGCTCGCGATCACGTCGGGCGCCGTCGCCGGCGCCGCCTACTTCCTCATCGACCGCATCGGCCGCCTGCTGACCCCGTGGTCCGCGGGCGACCGGACCAGGAAGGCCGCGTTCTGATGACCGCCACCGCGACCGCCGTCCGCGGCCCCGTCGTCTCCGCCTCCGCGCGGGCCGCCGTCGCCTACACGGCCCGCCGCACCGGCGTGACCGTCGGCACGGTCCTGATCTCCCTCGTCGTGCTGCTCGCGCTGTGGCAGCTCGCGGTGAGCACGACGAACATCTCCTCCTTCATCGCGAAGGGGCCGCTCGACGTCCTGCGCTACTTCACGGAGGACGGCGACGGCGGCACGGCCGCCGGGCACCGCGCGAAGCTGTTCGCGCTGCTCGGCGTCACGCTGCAGGACGCGTCCATCGGCTTCCTCGTCGGCGTGCCGCTGTCGGTGCTCGTGTCCATCGCGTTCACGATGTTCCGGCCGGTCGAGTTCATGTTCATGCCGGTCGCGATGCTGCTGCGCACGGTGCCGCTGCTCGCGATGGCGCCGGTCATCTACATCGTGTTCGGCAACGGCGCGGTCACCGCGGCGCTCATCGGCACGGTCGTCGTGTTCTTCCCCCTGCTCGTCAACGTGACGGTCGGGCTCCGCTCGGTCGGGCAGCAGTCCGTCGACCTGGTCCGCGTGTACGGCGGCAGCCGGCTGACCGTGCTGCGCAAGGTCGCGATCCCGACCGCGCTGCCGCACTTCTTCGCGTCCATGCGCATCGCGGTCCCGGGCGCGATCACCGGCGCGATGCTCTACGAGTACCTGTTCACCACGACCGGGCTCGGCGCGACGATCACGCAGGCGAAGGCGGCGTTCGACTACCAGCTGATCTGGGCGTCGACCGTGTTCGTGACCGTGGTCTCGGTGGTGCTGTACACGATCACCGCGATCATCGAGGCCGCGGTACTGTCGGAGTGGGGTCCGGACGCCGGCCGCTCCGCGGGTCGCTGACCGCTCCCGTGCCCCTGCCGCTCCTGCTCGACACCGACCTCGGCTCCGACGTCGACGACGAGCTCGCGCTCGCGCTGCTGTGGGGCTCGCCCGAGATCGATCTCCGCGGCGTCTGCACCAGCTACGGCGACACGGTGCTGCGCGCGCGGATCGTGCTCCACATGGCCGAGCTGACCGGCCGCACGGTCGACGTCGCGGCGGGGGAGCAGGAGACCGCGTCGGGCGAGCCGGTCTGGTGGGCCGGGATCGAGGGCGCGGCGTACGGCGAGCTCCCGCCCCTGCCGTCCGCGGCCGGCGAGCCGTCGCCGGGCGTCCGGCTGCTCGTCGACCGCGCCGCCGGCGCGCACCTGCTCGCGATCGGGCCGCTCACCTCCGTCGCGGCGGCGCTCGACGCCGGAGCCGCGTTCGACGGCATCACGGTGATGGGCGGCGACTGGGCCGACCCCGCCGTCGGCGAGCACAACCTCGCCTCCGACGCGGTCGCCGCGCGACGCGTGCTCGACTCCGGCCTCTCGATCACCGCGGTCGGCGTCGACATCACACGGCGCGTGCGGTTCGGCGAGGAGGAGGTCGCCCGCTTCGAGGCGACCGGGCCGCTCGGCGCCGTGGTCGCGACCGAGATGCGCGCGTGGATGCGCCGCTGGAGCGAGGACTTCGAGGTCCCGCACGACCCGCTGACGGCGCTCGCGATCCTGCAGCCCGAGCTCTTCGAACTCACCCCGCCTGGTGCCGTGCGGGTCGCCGACGGGAACGACGGACCTGCGGGCGCGGTGCAGCGCCTCGACGGGCCCGGCACCGTGCGGGTCGCGACCGACGTCGACGTGGACGCGGCCCGGACGGCGCTCGCCGACCGGATCGCCCGAGGACTCGGCGAGCAGCAGGACCACGACGCGCGGTAGCGGTGGCGTCGCGCGGTCCGCATGCGGACCGCGCGACGCCGCTGCGACCGCGCGACGCGAGGAGGAGGAGGAACGATGACGAAGCGCATGCGGCTCGGGGTGTTCGAGGTGGCGGCGGTGCAGGTGGGCGGCACGCTCAGCTGGCCGCACCCGCGCAGCCGGTCGATCGAGTACCGCGACCCGAGGTACTGGGTCGAGGTGGCGAAGCTGCTCGACCGCTCCGGGTTCGACTTCCTCTTCTTCGCCGGCGGCTACGGCTACCCGACCGTGCAGGGCGCCCTCCATCCGCTGTCGGTGACCGGCGGCATCAACTTCCCGGGCATCGACCCGAGCTACCTCATCCCCGTGCTCGCGTACGAGACGGAGCGGCTCGGCTTCGTGTTCACCTCCGGCACCGGGCTCGACCACCCGGTGCAGACCGCGCGGACGTTCGCCACGCTCGACGCGCTGACCGGCGGGCGGGTCGGCTGGAACATCGTGACCGGCTCGTCGCAGGACGCGATCGCGAAGCTCTTCGGCCACGACGAGATGCGCCAGCACGACGACCGGTACGACCAGGCCGACGAGTACCTCGAGCTCGCGCTGCGCTACTGGCAGACCGCGTGGGACCCGGACGCGGTGGAGGAGGACCGGGAGGCGGTCCGGTACGCCGACCCCGAGAAGGTCCACAAGATCGAGTACGCGGGGGAGTACTACCGCTCCTCCGGCTGGTTCGCGACGCCGCCGTCGCCGCAGCGCACACCCGTGCTGTTCCAGGCGGGCACCTCCGCCCGCGGTCGCGCCTACGCCGCCCACAACGCGGAGTGCGTGTTCGTGCAGGGCACGACCGTCGCCGCGACGAAGGCGAACGTCGCCGACATCCGCGCCCGCGCCGCCGCCGAGGGCCGCGATCCCGGCTCGATCCGGATCATGGTCGGCGTCACGGTGACGGTGGGGGAGACGCGGGAGGCGGCCCTCGCCCAGCGCGCCGAGTTCGACGCGCTGCAGACCGACGAGGTCGTCAACGTCCTCTACTCCGGCAACACGGGGATCGACCTGCTGTCGCTCGATCCGGACCGGTCGCTCGAGCAGCTCGTGTCCGACGGCAAGGTCGGGCAGATGGGGCAGAGCAACATCGACCGGTTCCTGCCGAAGGACGGCTCGCCGGCGCCGACCGTGCGGGAGATCCTCGACCAGCTGAAGGGCCGCGGCACCCGCGGCTTCCAGGTCACCGGCTCCGTGACCGAGGTCGCGGACGAGCTCGAGCACCTGATGGACGAGACGGACCTCGACGGGTTCCTGCTCGAGCCGATCTTCGCGCCGACCGACCTCGAGGACTTCGCGAGCTGGGTGGTCCCGGAGCTCCGCCGCCGCGGCCGCCTCCCGGAGGAGCCCTCGACGGGAACGCTCCGCGAGCAGCTCATCGGCACGGGCCCCCACCTGACAAACCACTTCGGCGCCGAGCTCGCCCGCTGACGCCCACCACCCCTCGGTGGTCGAGCCGGGCGCCCCGCGCCCGTGCCGAAACCACCCCGGACGTGCTGGATGGTCGCGGTGGTCTCGAGGCTCGCTGCGCTCGCACCTCGACCAGCGAGGGAGGAGCGCAGTCCCGCGGTGGTCGAGCCGGGCGCCCCGCGCCCGTGCCGAAACCACCCCGGACGTGCTGGATGGTCGCGGTGGTCTCGAGGCTCGCTGCGCTCGCACCTCGACCAGCGAGGGAGGAGCGCAGTCCCGCGGTGGTCGAGCCGGGCGCCCCGCGCCCGTGCCGAAACCACCCCGGACGTGCTGGATGGTCGCGGTGGTCTCGAGGCTCGCTGCGCTCGCACCTCGACCAGCGAGGGAGGAGCGCAGTCCCGCGGTGGTCGAGCCGGGCGCCCCGCGCCCGTGCCGAAACCACCCCGGACGTGCTGGATGGTCGCGGTGGTCTCGAGGCTCGCTGCGCTCGCACCTCGACCAGCGTGGGAGGAGCGCAGCCCCGCGGTGGTTGAGCCGGGCGCTCTGCGCCCGTGCCGAAATCACCTCCAGTCGGCGTCGGGTGCGGGGTGGTCTCGAGGCTCGCTGCGCTCGCACCTCGACCAGCAGAAGGGGAGTGGAGCCGCTCGCTGCGGCCCGCGATCGGCCTGCCGATCCCGGGCCATAAACTCGGCACATGTCTGAAACGCCCGGATCCGAGGCCGCCGTGGACGTGAAGCCGCGCTCGAGGGTCGTCACGGACGGCATCGAGGCCATGACGTCGCGCGGCATGCTCCGCGCCGTCGGCATGGGCGACGCGGACTGGGACAAGCCGCAGATCGGCATCGCATCCTCCTGGAACGAGATCACGCCCTGCAACCTGAGCCTCGACCGGCTCGCGCAGGCGGCGAAGGAGGGCGTGCACTCCGGTGGCGGCTACCCGCTGCAGTTCGGCACGGTCAGCGTCTCCGACGGCATCTCGATGGGCCACGAGGGCATGCACTTCTCGCTCGTCAGCCGCGAGGTCATCGCCGACAGCGTCGAGACCGTCATGCAGGCCGAGCGTCTCGACGGCTCCGTGCTGCTCGCCGGCTGCGACAAGTCGCTGCCGGGGATGCTGATGGCCGCCGCGCGGCTCGACCTCGCGTCCGTCTTCGTCTACTCCGGATCGATCGCGCCCGGGTGGGTGAAGCTCTCCGACGGCACGGAGAAGGACATCACGATCATCGACTCGTTCGAGGCGGTGGGCGCGGTCAAGGCCGGGAAGATGTCGGCGGCCGACGCGAAGCGCATCGAGTGCGCCTTCGCCCCCGGCGAGGGCTCCTGCGGCGGCATGTACACCGCGAACACGATGGCGTCCGTCGCCGAGGCGCTCGGCATGGCGCTGCCCGGCTCGGCCGCCCCGCCCAGCGCGGACCGCCGCCGCGACTACCTCGCGCACCGCTCGGGCGAGGCCGTGGTGAACCTCCTGAAGCAGGGGATCACCACCCGCGACATCCTCACCAAGCCCGCGTTCGAGAACGCGATCGCCGTCGCCATGGCGTTCGGCGGTTCCACGAACGTCGTGCTGCACCTCCTCGCCATCGCGCACGAGGCGGAGGTCGAGCTCTCGCTCGACGACTTCAACCGCATCGGCTCGAAGGTGCCGCACATCGGCGACCTCAAGCCGTTCGGCCGCTTCGTGATGAACGACGTCGACCGGGTCGGCGGCGTCCCGGTCGTGATGAAGGCGCTGCTCGAGGCGGGCCTCCTGAACGGCGAGTGCCTGACCGTGACCGGGAGGACGGTCGCCGAGAACCTCGCCGAGATGGACATCGCGCCGCTCGACGGCACCGTGCTGCGCACCCTCGAGAACCCGATCCACGAGACCGGCGGGCTCACGATCCTGCAGGGCTCGCTCGCGCCGGAGGGCGCGGTCGTGAAGACGGCCGGCTTCGACGCCGCCGTCTTCGAGGGCCCGGCCCGCGTCTTCGAGCGGGAGCGCGGCGCCATGGACGCGCTCACGAACGGGGAGATCAACGCCGGCGACGTGGTCGTCATCCGCTACGAGGGCCCCAAGGGCGGCCCCGGCATGCGCGAGATGCTCGCCATCACCGCCGCGATCAAGGGGGCCGGCCTCGGCAAGGATGTACTCTTGCTCACCGACGGCAGATTCTCGGGCGGCACAACCGGCCTGTGCATCGGCCACATCGCGCCGGAAGCGGTGGACGCAGGTCCGATCGCCTTCCTCCGAGACGGTGACCCGATACGGGTGGACATCGCCTCCCGCACGCTCGACGTCCTCGTCGACCCGGCTGAGCTGGAATCCCGCCGAAACGGCTGGGAGCCTCTCCCTCCCCGGTACACCCGTGGCGTGCTCGCGAAGTACTCGAAGCTCGTGCAGTCCGCAGCCGTCGGTGCCGTGACCGGCTGACGGACGATCCCGACTCCCGCGAAGGGGAACCCATGTCCTCACCGACCACCCCGCTGCCGTCCGCCGTGCGGACGCCGGCGCGTGCCGCGGGCGGCGACCAGCACGCCACCCGCGGCCCCGAGCCCGAGCTGATCACCGGGGCCGAGGCGGTCGTCCGCACGCTCGAGCTGCTCGGCGTCACCGACGTGTTCGGCCTGCCCGGCGGCGCGATCCTGCCCGTCTACGACCCGCTGCTCGAGGCGAAGACCCTGCGCCACATCCTCGTCCGGCACGAGCAGGGCGCCGGTCACGCGGCCGAGGGCTACGCCGCGGCGTCCGGCCGCGTCGGCGTCGCCATCGCCACCTCCGGCCCCGGCGCCACGAACCTCGTGACCGCCATCGCGGACGCCTACATGGACTCCGTGCCGCTGCTCGCGATCACCGGCCAGGTGTTCTCGACGCTCATGGGCACGGACGCCTTCCAGGAGGCGGACATCGTCGGCATCACGATGCCGATCACGAAGCACTCCTTCCTCGTGAAGCAGGCCGCGGACATCCCGCTCGCGATCGCCTCCGCCTTCCACATCGCCTCCACCGGCCGCCCCGGGCCCGTCCTCGTCGACATCACGAAGGACGCGCAGCAGGAGACCGCGCCGTTCGTCTGGCCGGTCAAGCTCGACCTGCCCGGCTACCGGCCGATCGCGAAGGTGCACGGCAAGCAGGTCCAGGCCGCCGCGCAGCTGCTCGCCTCGGGCAAACGCCCCGTGCTCTACGTCGGCGGCGGCGTCGTCCGCGCGCGGGCGGACGACGAGCTGCTCGCCCTCGCCGACCTCACCGGCGCGCCCGTCGTGACGACCCTGATGGCGCGGGGCGCGTTCCCCGACAGCCACCCGTCGAACCTCGGCATGCCCGGCATGCACGGCACCGTGCCCGCGGTGCTCGCGCTGCAGGAGTCCGACCTGCTCGTCGCCGTCGGCGCACGATTCGACGACCGCGTCACCGGCAAGGCGTCGCTGTTCGCGCCGGACGCGAAGGTCGTGCACATCGACATCGACCCGGCGGAGATCGGCAAGATCCGCACCGCCGAGGTGCCGATCGTCGGCGACGCGAAGGAGGTCCTCGGCGACCTCGCGAGCGCGTTCCGCGACCTCGGCGCGCAGCCCGCGCAGCCCTACGCCGCCTGGTGGGAGCGCATCCGCAGCCTGCAGCACCAGTACCCGCTCGGCTACACGCCGACGAGCGACGGCCTGCTCTCCCCGCAGCACGTGATCACCCGCATCGGCGAGATCTCCGGCCCCGAGGCGGTCTACGCCTCCGGCGTCGGGCAGCACCAGATGTGGGCGGCGCAGTTCATCAGGTACGAGCGCCCGGGCGCCTGGCTGAACTCCGGCGGCGCCGGCACCATGGGCTACGCCGTGCCCGCCGCGATGGGCGCGAAGGTGTCGCAGCCCGACCGCGTCGTCTGGGCGATCGACGGCGACGGCTGCTTCCAGATGACGAACCAGGAGCTCGCGACCTGCGTCATCAACGACATCCCGATCAAGGTCGCGGTGATCAACAACTCGTCGCTCGGCATGGTGCGGCAGTGGCAGACGCTGTTCTACGACGGCCGCTACTCCAACACCCACCTGAACACCGGGCACGGCTCCGTGCGCGTGCCCGACTTCGTGAAGCTCGCGGAGGCGTACGGCGCGCTCGGCATCCGGGTCGAGAAGGAGGAGGACGTCGACGCGGCGATCCGCCTCGCGCTCGAGACGAACGACCGCCCGGTCGTCATCGACTTCGTCGTGTCCGCGGACGCGATGGTCTGGCCGATGGTGCCGCAGGGGGTCAGCAACTCGGGCGTCCAGTACGCCCGGGACCACGCTCCCTCGTGGGACGACGAGGCGCCGGGCAGCGGCGTCGACCCCGACTTCGTCATGCCCGCTCCCGAGGGCGGCGTGGAGCCGGTGTCCGAGGCGGACGCGATCGCGGGAGCCGAGGAACGGTGAGCCGTCACGTCCTGTCCCTGCTCGTCGAAGACAAGCCGGGACTGCTCACCCGTGTCGCCGGGCTGTTCGCCCGCCGCGGCTTCAACATCGAGTCGCTCGCCGTCGGCAGCAGCGAGGTGCAGGGCCTCTCCCGCATCACGGTCGTCGTCGACGTCGAGGAGCTGCCGCTCGAGCAGGTGACGAAGCAGCTGAACAAGCTGATCAACGTCATCAAGATCGTCGAGCTGGAGCCCGAGCAGTCCGTCCTGCACGAGCACGTGCTCGTCAAGGTCAAGGTCGACACCGCCACGCGCCCGCAGGTCCTCGAGATCGTGGAGCTGTTCCGCGCGCAGGTCGTCGACGTCACCCCCGAGGCGCTCGTCATCGAGCTCGTCGCCGGCAGCCAGCGCACCGCCGGCCTGCTGAAGATGCTCGAGCAGTACGGCATCCGGGAGCTCGCCCAGTCCGGCCTCCTCGCCATGGGGCGCGGGCCGAAGTCCATCACCGAACGCATCCCGCGCTCCTGAGCGCACCCAAGAAGGAGACAGCAATGACCGACATCGTCTACGACAACGACGCCGACCTCTCGATCATCCAAGGCAAGAAGGTCGCCGTCATCGGGTACGGCAGCCAGGGCCACGCGCACGCGCTGAACCTCCGCGACTCCGGCGTCGAGGTCGTCATCGGCCTCAAGGAGGGCTCGAAGAGCCGCACCAAGGCCGAGGACGCGGGCTTCCGCGTGCACACCCCCGCGGACGCCGCGAAGTGGGCCGACGTGATCGTCATCCTCGCGCCGGACCAGGTGCAGCGGCACCTCTACGCCGACGACATCGCGCCGAACCTCGAGGACGGGAACGCCATCCTGTTCGGCCACGGCTTCAACATCCGCTTCGGCTACATCACCGCGCCGAAGGGCGTCGACGTCGTCATGGTCGCCCCGAAGGGCCCGGGCCACACCGTGCGCCGCGAGTTCGAGGCCGGCCGCGGCGTGCCCGTGATCGTCGCCGTCGAGCAGGACGCGACCGGGAAGGCCTGGGACCTCGCCTGGTCCTACGCCCGCGCGATCGGCGGCCTCCGCGCCGGCGGCATCAAGACGACCTTCACCGAGGAGACCGAGACGGACCTCTTCGGCGAGCAGGCCGTGCTCTGCGGCGGCACCTCGCAGCTCGTGCAGTACGGCTTCGAGACCCTCGTCGAGGCCGGCTACCAGCCGCAGATCGCCTACTTCGAGGTGCTGCACGAGCTGAAGCTGATCGTCGACCTCATGTGGGAGGGCGGCATCGCCAAGCAGCGCTGGAGCGTCTCCGACACGGCCGAGTACGGCGACTACGTCTCCGGTCCCCGCGTCATCGACCCGCACGTCAAGGACAACATGAAGGCCGTCCTCGCGGACATTCAGAACGGCGCCTTTGCGAAGCGGTTCATCGACGACCAGGACAACGGCGGCAAGGAGTTCCTCGAGCTCCGCAAGAAGGGCGAGCAGCACCCGATCGAGGAGACCGGCCGCGAGCTGCGCGCCCTCTTCGCCTGGCGCAAGTCCGACGACGACTACACCGAGGGCTCCGTCGCCCGCTGAGCCCAGCACGGAGGCGCGCCCGCGTCACGCCGACAGGCCCCTGGAGGACTCCAGGGGCCTGTCGGCGTCTCCGGGCCCGCTCGGGGCCGGACGGGGGACGCGGTGTACCCGGACGGGGACCGGATCCGCCGGATCCTCCCCGGTGTGTCGCGGTTCCCAGCCCGGGTTGCTAGCGTCTGCGCCATCGGCGGCCACCCGACCGTCGGCCGATGAACACGCGCGGGCACCCCGAACGCACGCGTGGGGCCCTGCTCCGCGCCGCGCTGCCCGCGGGAGGACTCCCGATGGCATCAGCGAACCGAGCGCGCGGCGCAGCAGCCGCGCTCCTGTCCGCAGCGCTGGTGCTCGGCACGCCGGCCGTCGCGCTCGCCGACCCGCCGTCGCCGACCCCCTCGCCCTCCGTCACCGCCACCCCGAAGCCGGACCCCGCGGTGCGGGCGCTCGCGGAGCGCATCGTCGCGCTCCAGCGCGTCGCCGAGACCACGGGCGAGACGGCGCAGAAGGCCGGGGAGAAGGCCCACGACGCGAAGGCCGCCGCCGACGACGCCCAGCAGGCGCTCGAGCAGGCGCAGGCCGCCGCCGACGAGGCCGCCGCCACCGCACTGGTTTCCAAGACCCGTGCCTCCGCCGTCGCCGCGCAGCTCGCGCGCACGAACATGGGCACCCTCCCGCTCGACCTGCTGCTGAACGGTCGCACCGCGCAGGGTGTGCTCGGCGGCCTCTCCACCACGAGCCAGCTGTCCGTGCAGAGCCAGCTGCTGTTCGACCAGGCCCAGGCCGACCAGGCGGAGGCCGAGCGGCTCCGCGGGGTCGCCGAGGACAAGGCGACCGCGGCGAAGACGGCGTCCGACAAGGCGGCGAAGGCCTACGCGGCCGCCAAGAAGGAGGCCGCGAGCGCGAAGCAGGACGTCGAGGCGGCCCTCGCCGAGCAGCGGGCGCTGCTCGGCGCGAGCGAGGACCCCGACGCGGTCTGCGGCGACGTGGGCTCCTCGCCCGTCGGCGCGTGCCTGCCGTCCGACGACGCGGCCTCGCAGGGCGGATCGGTCGGCTCGCGCGTCGTCCGGTTCGCGATGTCGCAGATCGGCAAGCCCTACGTCTTCGGCGCCGCCGGGCCCTCCTCCTACGACTGCTCCGGCCTCACGCTGACCGCGTACGCGAAGGCCGGGATCTCCATCGGCATCCACTCCGCCACCGCGCAGTACCGGAAGGCCGCAGCCCAGGGCGACCTCGTCCCGATGAAGGACGCGAAGCCCGGCGACCTGCTGTTCTACACGGACGGCGGCGGCGACATGTACCACGTCACGATCTACGCCGGCAACGGGCTCATGATCGAGGCCCCGTACCCGGGCTCGACCGTCCGGCAGGCGCCCGTGCGCACCGGCGACCTCGTCGGCAGCGCCGCGCACTTCGGCTGACGCGCTTCCGCGAAGCGGAAGCGCAGCGGTTCGCGCGCGAACCTTCTCGCCGGCCGGTTGCGACGTCAACGAATCCGCGCGCTGACCGGGGTTTTCCAGGGCACTAGCGCACCGATGGCCTCCCGTCGGGGACCGACACGCCGCGCTCGGATCACGTTCCGATAACGCCCAGGGTGTGCGACGGCCCGCCGTCGCTGCTACCTTCGCCCGCGGCCCGCCGCCCCAAGCGCGGCCACGACATCGCGACCACCCCGTCGTCCCGCTGCGCGCACCGCCTACCCCTGTCCTTCGCGCGCTCCGACGGGCCCTGGAGCCGTACCCCCACGGCCATCGCGGTGCGACAACAGGAGGAACCCCCGTGCCGAGAAGAGCCCGGACCACCGCAGGACTCACGATCACCGCCCTCGTCGCCGGCGCCATCGCCGTCTCCGGCGTCACGACCGCATCCGCCGCGAACGGCCGCTGCGACGACGTCGCCAAGCTGAAGGGCCACGCGCTCGAGTCCTGCATCCCCGTGCTGCGGGGCAAGGCGGAGGCCGCCGGCCGCACCGCCGAGAAGGCCGGCGAGGCCTACCTGAAGGCCAAGCAGGCGAGCGACGCGGCCGACCGCCGCGCGGACGACCTGGGCGACGCCGCCCACCGCGCCGCCGTCATCGCACAGCGCTCCCGCGCTCGGGCGGCCACCGTCGCCGCGCAGCTCGCCCGCACGGGCGGGTCCATCGGCCAGACCGCCGACGTGCTGCTGTCGGGCACCGGTGCGAGCGAGAAGCTCTACCACCTCAGCCGGATGAGCGAGCTCACCTCCGACACGGCCCAGCTGTCCGAGGACGCGAAGCGCGACCAGTCCCAGGCCGACGACCTGCAGCAGCAGGCGGAGCTCGCCGCGACCGACGCCGAGAACGAGGCGAAGGACGCGAAGCGGCTCTACGCCGAGGCGAAGAAGACGTCCGACGCCGCGCGGCTGCTCGTCGCGAAGGCGGAGGAGCAGCGCTCGCCCGGCTCGAACGCCGCGAACAAGCAGGCGTACAAGGACCTCCCGTCCGACGCCTCCGTCGCGCAGAAGGTGCTCGCCTTCGCCCGCGCGCAGATCGGCGAGCCGTACGTCTTCGGCGCGGCGGGCCCGAGCTCGTGGGACTGCTCCGGGCTCACCATGGGCGCGTTCGCCTCGGTCGGCCGCAACATCGGCGGTCACGGCGTGAACGTGCAGTACCGGCTCGCCGCGAGCAAGGGCCTGCTCCTGCCCTACAGCAGCGCGCAGCCGGGCGACCTGCTCTTCTACGGCAGCGGCGACTACTACCACGTGGCCATCTACTCCGGCAGCGGCAACATGATCGAGGCGCCGATGCCGGGCCGGAACGTGCGCGAGATCGCCGTGCGCACCGGCGACCTCGCGCCGGTGGTGGCCCGCTTCACCGGCTGACGCGACCGCCCGTCGCCGCGAACGCGGTGAGGGCCGCGATGCCGACCTGCCCCGCAAGCCGGGGCCAGAAGGGGACGGCGACCGGCCCGAACCGCTCCGGGTGCCGCGCGGCGTACGCGTTCGCGGGGAAGACCGCGACGTAGAAGGCGATGAGCGCGACGGCGGCGGCCGGCCGGGTCCGGGGAAGGACCAGGCCGGCCGCGCCCGCGAGCTCGCACACGCCGGTCAGCTGCACGAGGCGCTCGGCGGACAGGGGCCGGTCGCGCAGGCGCGGCGGCACGATCGCCGCCATCGTCCGCGCGGAGCGGGGCGCGAAGTGCAGCGCGCCCATGCCGGAGAGCGCCCCGACCATGACGATGCGGACGGCGGTGGCGGGTCGGATCACGCCGAACAGCCGATCACACCCGGCCGCGCGTACCGTGAGCGCATGAGTCCCGAGCTCCGCGCCGCGGGCACCCGCCGCTACGTCTCGCTCACCACCTTCCGGAAGTCGGGCGTCGGGGTCGCCACCGCCGTCTGGATCGCCCCGGCCGACGACGCGCTCGTCGTCCTCACCGGTGCGGGCACCGGCAAGGCGAAGCGGCTGCGCCGCGACCCGCGCGTCGAGCTGCGGGAGAGCGACGTGCGCGGGCGCGTGCGGCCAGGGGCCCCCGTGGTGCACGGCGTCGCCGAGCTCGTGGACGACGCCGGCGAGCAGGAGCGGCTCCTCGCGGGGCACCGCCGCAAGTACGGCGTGCAGTTCGTGCTCTACCGGTGGGTCGAGCGGCTGCTCACCCGCGGCAAGGGGCCGGGGGAGGTGGTCCTCCGGATCACCGACGCGTGACGGGCCGGTTCAGTCGGTGAGCAGCGAGGCGACCAGGCCCGGGAAGCGCTCGTCGAGCTCCGAGCGGCGCAGGCGGATGGTGTGCGTCCGCCCGTCGATGCGCGTCTCGGTCAGGCCGGCCTCGCGCATCGTGCGGAAGTGGTGCGACATGGTCGACTTCTGCACGTCGAAGCCCCACTCGGCGGGGCTCTTCGAGTGCGGCACGCCGTCCGCCAGCACCCGCAGCATCTGCAGGCGGATCGGGTCGGCGAGCGCGCGGAGCACGTCGACCAGCTCGACCTCGGCGAGGTCGGGCGTCGGGTACTCCGGCAAACTGTTTGACATGGATCGAACTGTTTCCTAGGCTGACTGTATGACCGACATCGAACGATACCGCATCCCCGGCGCGCTCCGCCTCCGGCTGGGCCTCCTCGCGGCGTGCCTGTTCGTCGTCGCGACCAACGGCTTCGTGATCGCCGGGCTGCTGCCCGAGGTCGCCCACGACCTCGGCGTGACGCCGCAGACGGTCGGCGTCTCCATCACCGCGTACGCGATCGTCGTCGCCGTGGTAGCCCCGGCCGCGTCCATCGCGCTCGCCCGCGTGCCGCGGGTCGCCGTGCTGAGCGCGGGCATCCTGCTCGTCGGGCTCGGCACGGTGCTCGCCACCGCGGCGACGGCGTTCGCGCCCTTCCTCGTCGGCCGGAACGTCGCCGGCGTCGGGGGAGCCGTGCTGGTGCCGGCCGCGACCGCCGCCGCACCTTCGGTGCTGCCGCCGGCGTTCCGCGGCCGTGCGCTCGCCATCGCCGGGCTCGGCTTCACCCTCGCGTCCGCGGTGGGGTCGCCGCTCGGCACCGCCCTCAGCTCCCTCGGGAGCTGGCGGCTGTCGCTCGGCGTGCTCGCCGGGCTCGCCGTCGTGCTCGCGGGCGCCGTCGCGCTCCTCGTGCGCCGGTTGCCCGAGCCGCCGCGGATCGGCCTCGCGGCCCGGTTCGCGCCCCTCGCCGACGGCCGCGTCCTGCTCGCGCTCGGCGCCATGGTGCTCGCCACCGCCAGCTTCAACATCGTCTACATCTACAGCTCCGCCGTCACCGCGGCGGCGACCGGCGGCAGCGGGGTGCTCCTCGCGCTGCTGCTGCTCGTCTACGGCGTCGCCGGGATCGCGGGGACGATGCTGGCCGGCCGGCTCACGGACCGGCGGGGGAGCGCGCCCGTGGCGCTCGGCGCGCTGCTCGGGCAGGTGCTGGTGCTCGGCCTGCTCGCGGTCGGCGCCGCCTCCTACCTGCTCGACCTGCCCGTCTTCGCCCTCTGGGGCGTGACCGCGTTCGCGGTCGTCGTGCCGGTGCAGGCGCGACTCGTCGGCCTCGAGCCCGCCGCCGCAGGCATCGTGCTGTCGTGGTACTCGACGGCGATGTACATCGGGATCGGCCTCGCGCCCGTCGTCGGCGGCGCGGCGCTCGCCTCCGGTCCGACCGCGGTCCCGCTCGCCGGAGCGGGGCCGCCCTGCTCGCCCTGCTGGTGTTCGCGGCCGGGCTGCGCGTCCGCGGCGCGGGCCGCGCCGTCACGGCCTGACCGCGCGGGGCCGCCCCGGCCATGCGGCAGGATCGACGGACGATGACCGATCCGAGCGACGAGGACGCCCTCTCCTGGGACGGCGACGACGCGCTCGCCGCACCGAGGCGCCCCGCGCCGCTGATCGACGACCGCGCCGAGGACGGCCGCACCGCGTCCGGCGGCGGGTTCGCCCTGCTCCTGGTCGGCGTGCTCGGCGGCGTCGCGGTGATCGAGACGGCGTTCTGGATCCGCAGCGCGTTCGAGACGCAGATCGCCGCGTCGCTGACGCCGGGGGCGGGCACCCCGGTCGAGGTCCTGGCGTTCGTCCTCAACCTGGCCGGGCGGGTGCTCGCGATCGCCGCGCCGCTCGTCTGGTACGTCGTCGTCGCGCTGCGGGTGCGCCTCCCGTCCCGCCGGCTCGCCCTCCTGCTGCTCGGCGCGCTGCTGCTCGTGCCGTGGCCCGCGATCCTGGCCGCCGCGTGAGCGCCGTCGTGCCCGTGCGGCGCGGTCGGCTCGCGCCCCGGGTCCTCGTCGCCGCCCTCTTCCTGCTCGCCTTCGGGTGGCAGGCCTTCGGCGCGATCTCGAACCTGCTCGCGTGGATCGGCCTCGCCACCGCGGCCGGCGGCCAGCTGACCGCGACCGCCTGGATCCTGCTCGTCGGCGGCATCGCGATCCCCGTGGTCGGCTGGATCGCGGCGCTCGTGGTCGGGCGCCGGCGCGCCCTCCTGCCGCTCGCCCTCCTGCTGCTGCTCGCGCTCTGCGTCTCCGAGGCGCTCTCCCTCAGCCAGTACGCGCTCTTCCTCGGCGTCATCGGCGCCCTCTGATCCTCCCGGCGCCGCCGCGGCCGGGCGCGATAGCGTCGGCGCCATGAAAGCGGTGCACTTCGGAGCCGGGAACATCGGCCGCGGCTTCGTCGGGGAGCTCCTGCACGAGAGCGGGTACGAGGTCGTCTTCGCGGACGTGAGCGACGCGTTGATCGACGCGCTCGACGCCGCCGACTCGTACACGGTCACGGAGATCGGCGAGGGCGGCCGGACGAGCGTCGTCACCGACTTCCGCGCGATCAACAGCCGGACGGACGAGGCGCGGCTCGTCGACGAGATCGCGACCGCCGACGTCGTCACGACCGCCGTCGGCCCGCGCGTCCTGCCGTTCATCGCGCCGGTGATCGCCCGCGGGATCGAGCGCCGGATCGAGATCGGCGAGGACGCGATCGAGGGCCGTCGCATCGCGGTCTTCGCGTGCGAGAACGCCATCAACGCGACGGACCTGCTCGAGGCGGAGGTGCGCGCCGCGCTGCCCGAGGCCGACGCCGACCGGCTCGACGCCGTCGCCGCCTTCGCGAACACCGCGATCGACCGCATCGTGCCGGCGCAGGCGCCGGACGCGGGCCTCGACGTCGTGCTCGAGCCGTTCCACGAGTGGGTCATCGACCGCACCCCGTTCGGCGGCGAGCCGCCGGAGATCGTCGGCGTGCACTGGGTCGACGACCTCGCGCCGTTCATCGAGCGGAAGCTCTTCACGGTCAACACCGGGCACGCCACCGCGGCCTACCACGGCTTCGCGCGCGGCATCCGCTCCATCACCGACGCCATCACCGACCCGGCCATCCGCAGCGAGGTGGAGGCGGCGATCGGCGAGACGCGCTCCCTGCTCGTGGCGAAGTTCGGCCTCGACGAGGCGGAGCAGGCGGCCTACGGACGGAAGATCCTCGACCGGCTCTCCAACCCGGAGCTGCCGGACACGGTCGAGCGCGTCGGCCGCGGCCCGCTGCGCAAGCTCAGCCGCGCCGAGCGGTTCATCGGGCCCGCGTCGCAGCTCGCCGAGCGCGGGCTCCCGCACGAGGCGCTGCTCCGCGGCGTCGCGGTCGCGCTCCGCTTCGACGTCCCCGAGGACCCGGAGAGCGTGGAGCTGCAGCGCATCCTCCGCGAGGAGGAGCCGGACGGCGCCGTCACCGTGGTGACGGGCGTCGAGCCGGGCCACCCGCTGTTCGCGGAGCTGCTGGAGCTGTTCCAGGGAGCCTCCTCGCGGTAGCCGCCGAGTGCTGGTGGTCTCGAGGCTCGCTGCGCTCGCACCTCGACCATCGGGGCGGGCGCCGGATCAGCCCGCTGGTTGAGCCGGGAGCTTCGCGCCCGTGTCGGAGCCATCGCGCGCGATCTCGTGGTCCCGGTGGTCTCGAGGCTCGCTCCGCTCGCACCTCGACCAGCGGCGAAGTCGCCGCATGACGACGACGAAGCCCCCTCGCGCGAGCGTCGCTAGGCTGCTGGACCGTGACCAAGCCCGTCGTGCTGATCGCCGAGCAGCTCTCTCCCGCCACCGTCGCCGCCCTCGGCCCCGACTTCGACGTCCGCGACGTCGACGGCACCGACCGGCCCGCGCTCCTCGCGGCGCTCGCCGACGCGGACGCGCTGCTCGTGCGCTCCGCGACGCAGGTCGACGCCGAGGCGATCGCCGCCGGATCCCGGCTCAAGGTCGTCGCCCGCGCGGGCGTCGGCCTCGACAACGTCGACATCCCGGCCGCGACGAAGGCGGGCGTCATGGTGGTGAATGCGCCGACGTCGAACGTCGTCTCCGCGGCGGAACTCGCCATCGCGCACCTCCTCGGCCTCGCTCGCCACCTGCCCGAGGCGCACGCCTCGCTGAAGGCGGGGGAGTGGAAGCGCTCGAAGTTCACGGGCGTCGAGCTCTACGAGAAGACGGTCGGCATCGTCGGTCTCGGCCGCATCGGCACCCTCGTCGCGCAGCGCCTCGCCCCGTTCGGCGTGACGCTCGTCTCCTACGACCCCTACGTGACCCCGGCGCGAGCGCAGCAGCTCGGCGTCCAGCTGCTGCCGCTCGACGACCTGATGCGCACGGCCGACTTCGTCACCGTGCACATCCCGAAGACGCCGGAGACCACCGGGCTGATCGGCGACCCGGAGTTCGCGGTCGCGAAGCCGTCGCTGCGGATCGTGAACGCGAGCCGCGGCGGCATCATCGACGAGGAGGCGCTCGAGCGCGCCCTCGCCGCCGGCCTGATCGCGGGCGCGGCCCTCGACGTGTTCGTCTCCGAGCCGCCGAAGAACCCCGCGCTCGTCGCGCAGCCGAACCTGCAGGTCACCCCGCACCTGGGCGCCTCGACCGACGAGGCTCAGGAGAAGGCGGGCGTCGCGGTCGCCCGCAGCGTGCGCCTCGCGCTGGGCGGCGAGCTCGTTCCGGACGCGGTCAACGTCGCGGGCGGCGTGATCGACCCCTACGTGCGCCCCGGCATCCCGCTCGTCGAGCAGCTCGGCCAGGTCTTCGCCGCGCTCGCCGACGGCCCGATCGCGACCCTCGACGTCGAGGTCCGCGGCGAGCTCAGCGAGTACGACGTCAGCGTCCTGAAGCTCGCGGCGCTGAAGGGCCTGTTCGTGCGGACGCTCACCGAGAACGTCTCGTACGTCAACGCCCCGCTCTTCGCGGAGGAGCGCGGGATCCAGGTCCGCCTCATCACGGACGCGGCCAGCACCGACTACCGCAACGTCATCTCCCTCCGCGGCGCCACGACGACCGGTGCGACGCACTCGGTGTCGGGCACGCTGACCGGCCCGAAGCAGGTCGCGAAGATCACGGGGATCGAGGGCTACGACGTCGAGGTGCCGATCGCCGCGCACCACGTCGTGTTCACCTACACGGACCGGCCCGGCATCGTCGCGCAGTACGGCTCCGCGTTCGGCGAGGCCGGCGTGAACATCGCCGCGATGCAGATCGCGCGGGACGTCGCCGGCGGCACCGCGCTCAGCGTGCTGACGATCGACTCGGAGGCGCCGGCCGACGTGCTCGACGACATCCGCGCGCGCATCGACGCCTCCCGCCTCGTCGCCATCGATCTCGTCGCGGAATGACCCCGCGACCGCCGGGATCGGCGGTCATGAGGTCGCCAGGTGGCGTGATCCGTCGGAAACCTCGACAGGGCTAGGCTCGCGCCGGATCGTTCCCCGGGTGCATCGTCGCGGCCGGGGGTGTTTGGAGGCGCAGTGTCCGAACCGCTCATCACCACCGTCGCGCAGGAGTCCCGGGCCGGGGACAAGGGGCTGAAGAAGGGGGCGATCGGGCTCGTCGGCTCGGTCGTCGTCGCCACGGCCTCCACGGCCCCGGCGTACAGCCTCGCCGCGAGCCTCGGGTTCATCGTCGCGACGGGCGGCGGCGACCTGCTCGCCGGCCTGAAGTCCCCGGCCGTCATCATCCTGGCGTTCATCCCGATGTACTTCATCGCGCAGGCGTACAAGGAGCTGAACCAGACGGACCCGGACTGCGGCACCACGTTCACGTGGGCCACGCGCGCGTTCGGTGCGGTCACCGGGTGGATGGGCGGCTGGGCGATCATCATCGCCGACGTCATCGTCATGGCGAACCTCGCCTACATCGCCGGCCAGTACACGTTCGTGTTCATCGGCGGCTTCGGCCTCCCCGCGGTCGCCGCGCTCGGCGCGAACGTGTGGGCCTCCACGATCCTCGGCCTTCTGTGGATCGCCCTGATGACCTGGATCTGCTACCGCGGCATCGAGATCTCGGCGCGCATGCAGTACGCGCTGCTCGGCTTCGAGCTCGTCCTGCTGCTCGTCTTCGCGCTCACCGCGCTGATCCGCGTCGGCACCGGCCAGGGGGAGTCGTACTCCATCCCGTTCGACTGGAGCTGGTTCAACCCGATGGGCATGGACTTCGCGAACGTGCTCGCGCCGGCCCTGCTGACCGCGATCTTCATCTACTGGGGCTGGGACAGCGCCGTCGCGGTGAACGAGGAGACGAAGGACCCGGGGAGGACGCCCGGCCGCGCCGCGGTCCTCTCCACCGTGCTGCTGCTCGCGACCTACCTGCTCGTCACGGTCGCGACGATCTCGTTCGCGGGCGTCGGGACGAAGGGCGTCGGCCTCGGCAACCCGGCCAACGTCGACGACGTCTTCAGCGCCATGGCGCCGGAGGTGTTCGGCAGCAGCGCGATCGGGCACGTCCTGCAGGTGCTCTTCGCCGCGACGATCCTCACCTCGGCGGCCGCCTCGACGCAGACCACGATCCTCCCGACCGCCCGCACGTCGCTGTCGATGGCCGTCCACAAGGCGATGCCGGCCGCCTTCGCGCGCATGCACCCGCGGTTCCTCACGCCGACCTGGTCGACGATCGGGATGGGGATCGCCTCCTGTGCGTTCTTCCTGCTGTTCACGCTGATCAGCCAGAACCTGCTGGCCGCGCTGATCGGCTCGCTCGGCCTGATGATCGCGTTCTACTACGGCCTCACCGGGCTCGCCTGCGTCTGGTTCTACCGCCGCACGCTGCTGACCAGCCCGCGGAACTTCGTGTTCCGCGGCCTGTTCCCCTTCCTCGGCGCGGCCTTCCTCGCGGTGATCTTCGTGTACGGGGTGCAGCAGTATGCCCTGCCGGACTGGCTGACGGACGACGACGGCGGCAACGTGACGATCTTCGGCATCGGCGCCACGGCCGTCGTCGGCATCGTCGGCCTGCTCGTCGGCTTCGTGCTGATCGCGCTGTACTGGCGTCGCGGGCGGGCGTTCTTCAGCGGTCGGGTCATCCCGCGCGCCCCGTACGTCGAGGGGCAGCCGGTCCGCGACCCGAACCGCGTCCTCGACTGACCTGCGTCCGTTTTGAAGGAGTTCCTGCCGTCGACGCGCAGGAACTCCTTCGAAACGGACGCTTGTAGCCTGGGATCCCTCGGCAGCAAGGAGTCTCAGTGGCGCGCACCATCCGTCTCGCGGTCATCGGCGGCGACGGGATCGGTCCGGAGGTCATCGGGGAGGCGCTGCAGGTGCTCGACGCGGCCGTCGGCGACGAGGCCGTGATCGAGACGACCGCGTTCTCGCTCGGCGCTGACCGGTACCTCGCGACCGGGGACGTGCTGCCGGACGACGAGCTCGCCGCGATCGCGGCGCACGACGCGATCCTGCTCGGCGCCGTCGGCGGCGTGCCGGGGGACCCGCGGCTGAAGGACGCGAACATCGAGCGCGGCCTGCTGCTGAAGCTCCGCTTCGCGCTCGACCACTACGTCAACCTCCGGCCGACCGTGCTCTGGCCCGGCGTCGAGAGCCCGCTGAAGGACCCGGGCGCCGTCGACTTCGTCGTCGTGCGCGAGGGGACCGAGGGGCCGTACGTCGGCAACGGTGGCGCGATCCGCGTCGGCACGCCGGCGGAGGTCGCGAACGAGGTGAGCGTCAACACCGCCTACGGCGTGGAGCGCGTGGTCCGCTACGCGTTCGAGAAGGCCGCGGGCCGGCGCTCGAAGCTGACGCTCGTGCACAAGACGAACGTGCTGACGTTCGCCGGCTCGCTCTGGAAGCGGACCGTCGATGCGGTCGCGACCGAGTTCCCGGGCGTCGCGGTCGACTACCTCCACGTCGACGCGGCGACGATCTTCCTCGTGACCGACCCTGCTAGGTTCGACGTCGTCGTCACGGACAACCTCTTCGGCGACATCCTCACCGATCTGGCCGGCGCGATCAGCGGCGGCATCGGTCTCGCGGCATCGGGGAACATCAACCCGAGCGGCGCCTTCCCCTCGATGTTCGAGCCGGTCCACGGCTCGGCGCCGGACATCGCCGGCACCGGGAAGGCCGACCCCACAGCCGCCATCCTCTCCACCGCGCTGCTGCTCGACCACCTCGGCCTCGGCGCCGCGGCGGACCGGATCACCGCGGCCGTCACCGCGGACCTCGCCGCCCGCGGCGGAGCGGCCCGGACGACGACCGAGATCGGCAGCGCGGTGCGCGCCGCCCTCCCCTCCCTGGAGCACCGATGACCGACACGACCACCGCCTTCTCCCTCCCGTTCGACACGACGCCGTCGCCCGCGAAGCGCGCCGAGGCGGAGCGGGAGGCGATCCTCGCCGACCCCGGGTTCGGCAAGCACTTCACCGACCACATGGTCTCGATCGCCTGGTCGGAGGCCGAGGGCTGGCACGACGCCGTCGTGAAGCCGTACGGCCCGCTCGTCCTCGACCCCGCCGCCGCGGTGCTGCACTACGCGCAGGAGATCTTCGAGGGCCTCAAGGCGTACCGGTGGGCCGACGGCTCCGTCTGGACGTTCCGGCCCGAGGCGAACGCCGAGCGGCTGCAGCGCTCCGCCCGCCGCCTCGCCCTGCCCGAGCTGCCGGAGGCCGCGTTCGTCGCCGCGATCGAGCACCTCGTGCGGATCGACAAGGAGTGGGTGCCCGGCGCGCTCGAGACGAGCCTCTACCTGCGCCCGTTCATGATCGCGTCGGAGGCGTTCCTCGGGGTGCGGCCCGCGCACGGCGTCGACTTCCACGTCATCGCGTCGCCCGCCGGCGCCTACTTCTCGGGCGGCATCGCGCCCGTCTCGATCTGGCTGTCGGAGGACTGGTCGCGAGCGGGGCGCGGCGGGATGGGCGCGGCGAAGACCGGTGGCAACTACGCCGCCAGCCTGCTGCCGCAGGCGGAGGCGTACGAGCAGGGCTGCCAGCAGGTCCTGTTCCTCGACGCGGAGGAGCGCACGTACGTCGAGGAGCTCGGCGGCATGAACGTCTTCTTCGTGTACCGCGACGGCCGTGTCGTCACCCCGGAGCTCGGGACGATCCTCGAGGGCATCACGCGCTCCTCCGTGATCCGCCTGCTCGAGGAGCGCGGCCACGTCGTGGAGGAGCGCCGCTTCGCGATCGACGAGTGGCGCAGCGGCGTGGAGTCCGGCGAGATCGTCGAGGCGTTCGCGTGCGGCACGGCCGCGGTGATCACGCCGATCGGTCGGCTGAAGGCCCGCGACTTCGAGATCGGCGCCCCCGACGCGGAGCCCGGCGCGCTGACGATGAGCATCCGCGAGGAGCTGACGGACATCCAGTACGGCCGCCGCCCCGACCACCACGGCTGGATGCACCGCCTCGCCTGAGAGCTCCGCTCACGCTTCTGGACGCCGAAGCGCCGCGCGCGCGTCCAGAAGCGTGAGCGATGTGCTCCTGCCCTGCCCGGCTCAACCACCGGAGCGGGCGGCCGACTCGTCCAGCGGGGCGAGCCGGCGCGATCAGAGCGTGATGCCGAGGCGGCTCAGGGCGCGGTCGGCGAGCGGCTTGCCGCCGGTCTGGCAGGTCGGGCAGTACTGCAGGCTGTTGTCGGCGAAGCGCACCTGCCGGATCGTGTCACCGCAGACGGGACAGGCCTCGCCGGTGCGGCCGTGCACCCGCATGCCCGCCTTCTTCTCGCCCTTCAGGTCCGCCATGTGGAGGCCCTGCGAGCGACGGATCGCATCGGCGAGCGTCGTGCGCATCGCGTCGTAGAGGCGCTCGACGTCCTCCGGCGGCATCGCGGCGGGCTTGAACGGCGACATCTTCGCGGCGTGCAGGATCTCGTCCGAGTAGGCGTTGCCGATTCCGGCGATGCGCGCCTGGTCGCGGAGCACGCCCTTGATCTGCGCCTTCCCGGCCGCCGCGAGCACCTCCGCGAAGCGCTCCACGGTGAACGCGTCGTCGAGCGGGTCCGGGCCGAGCGTGGCCACGCGCTCCACGTCGAGCGGGTTCCGCACGACCGAGATCGACAGCGACTTCTTCGTCCCGGCCTCCGTCAGCTGGACCCCGGATCCGTCGTCGAGCCCGATGCGAGCCGCGATCACGCGGTTCCGTGCGGTCGGCAGGACGTCGTACCAGCGCATCCACCCCGCCTTCGCGAGGTGGACCACGACGTGCAGGTCGCCGAGGTCGACGTCGAGGAACTTCCCGAAGTGCGTCACGTCCCGCACCTCGAGCCCGATCACCGCGGTGGCCGGCGGGTCGAACGTCTTCAGCGCGGAGAACGTCAGCACGTCGAAGCGGGCGATCGCGTGCCCGACCATCCGCTCGGCGAGGTCGTCGGCGAGGGCGTGCACCTCCGGCATCTCGGGCATGCGTCGATTCTCCTCCGATCAGGCCGTTCGTGCGCTGGATCCGGAGTGTTCACCCGGGTTCCCTCCCCGCATCCGGGGAACCGGGCGCTGCGGCGCCGGTTCCCCGGATGTGGGGAGAGAACGGGCTGAGTAGGGTTCCGGGGTGAAGATCGCGCGGTTCACGTCCGGGGGCAGCGACCCGCAGTTCGGCATCGTCGACGACGAGGACCTCGTCGTCCTGGCCGGCGACCCGATGTTCCAGGGCTTCGAGACGACGGGGGAGCGGATCCCGCTCGCCGAGGCGCGCCTGCTCGCGCCCGTCATCCCGCGGTCGAAGGTCGTCGGCATCGGCCTCAACTACCCGGGCGTGGAGGCGCTGCTGCCCGCCGGGTCGAAGACCGACCCGGTGATCTTCCTCAAGCCGAACACCTCGGTCGTCGGCCCCGGCGACGCGATCCAGCTGCCGCCCGTGCCCGGGCGCGTCATCCACGAGGGCGAGCTCGCCATCGTCATCGGCGCCGTCGCCAAGCGGGTGCCGGAGGAGGACGCCGACGAGGTGATCTTCGGGTACACGATCGCCGACGACGTGACCGCGATCGACCAGATGCTCGACGACGGGCAGTGGGCCCGTGCGAAGGGCTACGACACGTTCTGCCCGATCGGCCCCTTCATCGAGACGGACCTCGACCCGCGCGGGGTGCCCATCCGCACCGTCGTCGACGGCGAGGAGCGCTCGACCGGGCACACGCGGGACCTCGTGCTGTCGATCCCGGAGATCGTCGCGCGCGTCTCCGACGTCTGGACCCTGCTCCCCGGCGACCTGATCCTGACCGGCAGCCCCCTCGGCCGCCTCGAGATCGAGCCCGGGCAGCGCGTGGAGATCGAGATCGGCACCATCGGCCGGCTCGTGAACCCGACGCGGGCCCGGGGCTGACGCCGGCGTCTCGGTAGACTCGGCGATCGCCATGTCGACCGCCCATCCGTTCACGAACGCCACGGGCTCCGACGTCCGCGTGCGCTTCTGCCCCTCGCCCACCGGTCTGCCCCACGTCGGGCTGGTCCGCACCGCCCTGTTCAACTGGGCGCAGGCGCGCCACACCGGCGGCACCTTCGTCTTCCGCATCGAGGACACGGACGCCGCCCGCGACAGCGAGCAGTCGTTCGAGCAGATCATCGACGGGCTGGGCTGGCTCGGCCTCGACTGGGACGAGGGCGTGCTGAAGGGCGGTCCGGACGGGCCGTACCGCCAGTCGCAGCGCGGCGAGATCTACCGCGACGTGATCGAGCGCCTCACCGCCTCCGGTCACCTGTACGAGTCGTACATGACCGGCGAGGAGATCGAGGCGCGGAACCGCGCCGAGGGCCGGCCGGTGCAGCAGGGCTACGGCAACTGGGAGCGGGACCCGGAGGAGCGCGCGCAGCACGCCCTCGAGGGCCGGCAGCCCGCGCTGCGCCTCCGCGTGCCCGACGAGGACCTGTCGTTCGACGACCTGATCCGCGGCCCGATCACCTTCGCCGCCGGGTCCTTCCCCGACTTCGTCGTCGTCCGCCCGGGCGGCCACCCGCTCTACACGCTGGTCAACCCCGTCGACGACGCGCTCATGCGCATCACCGACGTGCTCCGCGGCGAGGACCTGCTGCCCTCGACGCCCCGCCAGATCGCGCTGTACCACGCGCTCATCGACATCGGCGTCGCGCAGTGGGTGCCGCGCTTCGGCCACATGCCGCTGGTGCTCGGCGACGGCACGAAGAAGCTGTCGAAGCGCGACCCCGAGTCGAACCTCTTCCTCCACCGGGAGCGGGGCTTCATCCCGGAGGGCCTGCTCAACTACCTGGCGCTGCTCGGCTGGTCGATCGGGCCGGACCGCGACGTGTTCTCGCAGGCGGAGCTCGCCGAGGCGTTCGACATCCGGAACGTGAACCCGAACCCCGCCCGCTTCGACCTGAAGAAGGCGGAGTCGATCAACGGCGACCACATCCGCCGCCTCGAGCCCGGCGACCTCGCGAGCCGGATGGTGCCCTACCTCCAGGTCCACGACGTGCTGCCGGCGGAGCCGACCGCGGAGCAGCTCGCGCTGCTGCGGGAGCTGACGCCGCTCGTGCAGGAGCGCATGCAGCTGCTCGGGCAGGCGCCCGAGCTGCTCGCCTCCTTCTTCACGACCGCCGACCGGCTCGACTTCGACGAGGCCGCGGTGGCAGCGCTGCCGAAGAACGCGGAGGAGGTGCTCGCGGCCGCGGAGGTCTCGCTCGCCGCCGCGGGGGAGTGGAGCGTCGAGTCGGTGCGCGCCGCGCTCGAGGGCGCGCTGATCGAGGAGCTGGGCCTCAAGCCGCGCGTCGCGTTCGGCCCCGTCCGCGTCGCGACGAGCGGGCGGCGGATCTCGCCGCCGCTGTTCGAGTCCCTCGCGATCCTCGGCCGCGACGAGACGCTCGCGCGCGTCCGGAAGCTGCGCACGGCGCTCGCCGCGTGAGCACCGGCGCCCCTCCCGCTGAACGGACGCGGCGCCGCCTGCCCTGGCTCGTCGCGGGCGCGGTGGTCCTCGCCGTCCTCGTCGTGATCGCGGCACGGCTGCTCCGCTTCTCGCCCGCGGGGGAGGCGTTCGTGGGCGCCTTCCCGGGCGCGGCCCCGCGGCTCGACGGCACCCCGGAGGGCTTCCCCGCCTGGGCGGCGTGGCAGCACGGGCTGAACGCCGTCTTCCTCCTCTTCACCGTCCGGTCCGGGTGGCGGATCCATCGCGGCGGCCGGCCGACCACGTTCTGGACGCGGCGCAACGACGGCCGCATCCGTACGGCGAACCCGCCGATCCGGATCGCGATCGACCTGTGGTCGCACTACGTCGCGGACACGCTGTGGGTGCTGAACGGCGTGCTGTTCGTGGTCCTCGCCGCCGCGTCGGGGCACTGGGCGCGGATCGTGCCGACGGACTGGTCCGTCGTGCCGCAGGCGGTGTCCGCGGGGCTGCAGTACGCGTCCCTCGCCTGGCCGACCGAGAACGGCTGGGTGAACTACAACGCGCTGCAGCAGCTGAGCTACTTCGCCGTCGTCTACGTGGCGGGGCCGATCGCCGTGCTGACGGGCCTGCGCGCGGCGCCGGGCTTCGCGGCGCGGCTGCGGTTCCTCGACGCCCGCTTCCCGCTGCGCACCGCGAAGACGATCCACTGGTGGACGATGTGGTTCCTCGTCGCCTTCACCGCCGTGCACGTCTTCCTCGTGCTCGCGACGGGCGCGGTCCGGAACCTGAACCACATCTACGCGGTCCGGGACGACGAGAGCTGGGTCGGCGTCGTCGTCTTCGTCGTCTCGCTGCTGCTCACCGGCGGGCTGGTCGCCGCCCTCCGTCCGCCGGTCGTGCGCCGCGTCGCCGGGCTCACCGGCACTGTGCTCCACCGGCCGCCGAAGGCGCCGCGTCCGCGCGGCTAGCGCGTGGCGGAGCGAGCGGCCCTCCGCGTCCGGTAGACTCTTCGACCGGCCCCGGCACCAGGGTCCACCCGCAACCGGATGGTTGCAATGGGGTATGGTGTAATTGGCAACACGGCTGATTCTGGTTCAGTTGTTCTTGGTTCGAGTCCAGGTACCCCAGCACGTCGAACAGGCCCGCCGCTCCTGATGGAGCAGCGGGCCTGACGTGTTCCCGGGACGATCCGGACGATCAGCGGACGGCCGCCCGGCGGAGCAGCAGGTACGTGCCCGCGGTCGACGCCGCGATGACGACCGCCGCCGCGACGGCGAGCCACCACGGCTCGAACGCCTCGCCCACGGCGCCGAAGGCCGGCGCGAGCGCGAGCAGCGCGATCACGGCGCCCGCGGCGATCGCGAGCCCCAGCACCATCGGACCGCGGGCGCCGAACCGGACCCACGCGGCGCCGAAGGCCGCTCCGGCGAGGATCGCGGACAGCGAGGCGAGGAACATGACCGCCACGAGGGCCCGCGCGTCCCCGCCGCCGAGCGTCGCGTCGCCGAGCACCCGGGCGCCGACGAACCATCCGCCCGTCAGCGCCTCCAGCCCGAGCAGGACGAGCGCCGACCCGGTGAGCAGGGCCGACTCGAGCACGGCAGTCAGCAGGACGCCCGCGGTGAAGGCCCGCCGGGTGGTGCCGAGGGCCAGGGCGAGCGGGAAGGTCACGGCGACCGCCTGGACGCCGATCGCGACGATGAAGCCGACGAGGCTCCAGATGATCGCCCCGTTCGACTGGAGCTCGCCGTCGGCGCCCGACCGCGCCAGGACGACCACGATGCCGGTCGTCACCACGACGACGGCGCCGAGGATCATCAGCGGAATCGAGACCATGCGGCTCGGGTTGGCGTACTGGAGGGCGAGGACGGCGACGGGGGACGCCGGCCGGGCGACGGTGGTGGACATGGGGACTCCGGACGGGGATCAGCGGACGCTGGCGCGCCGCAGGAACAGGTACTCGCCGACCGTGGCGAGGCCGATGAGGGCGGCGATGCCGACGGCGATCCACCACGGGCGGAAGGCGGCGGCGAGGCCCACGATTTGCGGGAGCAGCAGCAGGACGACCACGACGGCGGCCCCGAGGGAGAGCACGAGCGGACCGCGAGCGCCGAAGCGGATCCAGCAGGCGCCGAAGACGCCGCCGACGCTCAGCGCGCCGAGCATCGTCGCGAACACGACGCCGCCGAGCACGAGCGGGTCCCCGTCGCCGAGCAGGACGGAGCCGAAGGCCGAGGCGCCGATGAACCAGCCCCGCGTCGCGACCTCGACGCCGAGCAGCGCGACCGAGAGCACGGCGACGAGCAGGGACTGCGCGAGCGCGGTCACCAGGTTCCCGAGCACGAACGTGCGGCGGGTCGACCCGAGCGCCAGGGCGAAGGGGAAGCTCGACGAGACGTTCTGCACCCCGATCGCGACCGTGTAGCCGAGCACGCTGTACAGCACGCTCGCGTTGAAGTCCGCCCTCCCGAGGTCGCCTCCGGCGCGGAGCACGATCACCGAGATCGCCACCGTCAGCGCGACGACCGCGCCGAGGATGATGAGCGGTACGCCGAGCATCCGGTAGGCGTTGCCGTACTGGAGCGCCACGACGTCGCCGGGCGACGCCGGCCGCGCGGGCGCGGACATCGCGGCGCTCATGCCGCCGCTCCCTCGCGCTCGGCCCGGACCTCGGCCCCGTCGCCCGCGCCGAACGCCGCGACCAGCTCCTGCAGCCCGACCGGCGCGACCTGCACGCCGGCCGCGGCCGCCTCCTCGGCGAGCCCCGCGGGCGCCTCGCCGGCGAACACGAGCGACAGCAGCCCGCCGACGCGGTGGCTGCTGAGCGGCGTGCGCCCCGCGGCGACCCGCTCGACCGCCGCCGCCGCGCCGCTCAGCGAGTGGGCGCCCGCGGTCACCTCCTCCGTCGTGCCCGTGCGGACCAGCCGGCCGCCGTCGAGCACGACCACGTGGTCGAGCAGCTGCTCCATCTCGTCGATCAGGTGCGTCGACAGCACGATCGTGCGCGCCGCCGCATCGTCGAGCCGCGCCGCGAGCAGGCGGTCCGCGAAGACGCGGCGCGCGGTCGCGTCGAGCCCGAGGTAGGGCTCGTCGAAGACGGTGAGCGGCGCCCGGGAGGCGAGCCCGATCACGATGCCGAGGCCCGACTGCTGGCCGCGCGACATCTTCTTCACGGTCGTGCGGGAGGGCAGGCGGAAGGCGTCGATCAGCTCGGCGGCGAGCTCCGCGTCCCACCGCTCGTGGAAGCGGGGCACGACGCGGAGGACGTGCTTCAGCTTGAAGTCCTCCGGGTAGCGCTGGTTGTCGCGGATGAGGCTGATCGAGCCCATCACGTCGGCGTGCTCGAACGGGTCGCTGCCGAGCACCTCGACGGTGCCGGCCGACGGGCGGTCGTGCCCGGCGAGGATCGACATGAGCGTGGTCTTGCCGGCGCCGTTGCGGCCGAGCAGGCCGCAGACGACGCCCGCGGGCACCTCCGCCGTCACGTCGTCGAGGGCGGTCGTCCTGCCGAACCGCCGGCTCACGCCGGTCAGCCGGATCGCGGATGCGGTCATTGCTCCACTTCCTGGTCGATGATGCGGTGCACCTCGGCGACCGGCAGGCCGAGCGAGCCGGCCTCCGCGAGCAGGGGTGCGACGAAGTCGCGGGCGAACGCCGCCCGCCGATCGGCGAGGAGGCGCTCGCGCGCGCCCTCCGTGACGTACATCCCGAGACCGCGGCGCTTCTCGAGCACGCCGGCGTCGACGAGGACGTTGACGCCCTTGCCGACGGTCGCGGGATTGATGCGGTGGAACGCGGCGAGCTCGTTGGTCGACGGCACCGCCGCACCGGGCGGGTACGTGCCGGCGAGGATGCCGTCGGCCAGCTGATCCGCGATCTGCTGGAAGATCGGACGATCGTCCGTGAGCACCGCGCCTCCCTGGTTCATTACTTGACCAATGAACCTAGGAACCTCGCGTCGTGCTGTCAAGGCCCTGCTCGGCGATCCGCAGTCGGCTCCGATGCGAGCGCCCTACCGTGCGGGCCGTGGAGACGCTGATCGCCGAGGACCTGCTGCTGCTCCTGCTCGACGACGAGAAGGGCACGACGCCCGCCATGTGGGTGGACGTCCGCGTGCCGCTCGGCGCGGCCGTGCTCGCCGAGCTCGCGCTGCGCGGAGCGGTCGTTGTCGAACCCGCGACGAGTCGCTGGCGCACGCCGAAGGTCGCGGTCACCGAGGTGCCCGTCGACGACGACGTGCTCGCGACGGCCCGCGCCCTGATCGCCGAGAAGCCGCGGACGGCGGCCGATCTCGCCGGACGGGTCGGCGACGGCCTCGAGGACCGCCTCGCCGAGCGCCTCGCCGGCCGCGGGCTGCTCGAGCGCCACGACGACCGGGTCCTGGGGCTCTTCCCGCGGACCCGCTGGCCCGCGACCGCGTCGACGCACGAGGCGGCGGTGCGCGACCGGCTGGCCGCCGTCGTGGTCGCCGGCGCGGCGCCGGACGAGCGCTCTGTCGCGCTCGCCGGCATCCTCGGGGCCCTGGACCGGCTCGCGCCCGTGCTCGACCTGCGCGGCGCGGGCGCCCGCGACGCGAAGCGCCGCGTCGCCGCGCTCGCGGAGAGCGACTGGGCGGCGGCCGCCGTGCGCGAGGCCGTTCAGGCGGCCGTGACCGCCGTCACCACGACCGCGGTGATCGCCACGACCACGGTCGCGACGACGAGCTGAGGCTCACGCCGCGCGGTGCAGCGTGACGACCTCCTCCGCGCCGCTCTCGTCGGAGGCGGGGTGCTCCACCATCGCCACGACGCGCTGCGCCATGAACCGCGCCGTCCGCACGGGCGTGCCGCCGCGCGTCACCTCGACGACCTCGACCAGGCCCCGCCCGGTCCGCACGTCGACCCGCCGGCCGGCCCGCGTCGCCTCGACCTCGTACGTCCTCGTGCCGTCGCCCATGTCGACGACGACCTCGACTCGATCACCGTTCATCGGGTCCTCCTTCTGCTCCAAGGAGTACAACGCTCCTGGTCAGCCGCATGTTCCGCCTGCGCTCGACGATCGGCGGCGCTCGCGGTGCGGGGACGGAGGAGGGTCAGCGGAGCCGGGCGACGGCGCCCGCGACGGCCGTCGCGTGGGCACGGATCTCGGGGATCGCGGTGGACTCCCACTGCGACCCGCGGCGAGCGGGACCTACGACCAGCAGCCGGTCGTCCACCGCGCCGGACGCCGTCCGCACCCGTCCCTCGGCGTCGACTTCGAACCCGATGCCGAGCGCGTCCGGCCGGGCCGCGCCGCGCGCGAGGAGGTCGTCCACGAGCGGGTTCCACCCGCGCGAGGCGACGGGTCGGGGACCGGTGCAGTCGACGACGGCGTCGTACGCGCCGACCGGGGCACCGAGGACCAGCCGGCCGCCGTCGAGCAGCGCCTGCAGCTCGGCCGCGACGACCGGGCTCATGCGGTGCCGGTGCACCTCCCAGTGCCGCGACACATGCCGCACGAAGCGCACCCGGTCGGCGCTCGGGAGCGCCGCCCACAGCCGGTTGACCTGCGGGCGGACGCCGTCGACCTCGGCCTGCCAGGCGGTCCCGGCCGTCTCCGCGGCGCGGAGGCGGTCGCGGAACCCGTGGATCACGTCCGCGAGCCGCCGCGGCTCTCCTGCGATGCCGGGGCCCGCGGGCTGCGGCTCGTCCAGGTGCACCCGGGGGAGCAGGAGGTGCCGGCTCGTCGCGGTCAGTCGCACCGCCGGGTCGGCCCGGGCCAGCGAGGTCGCGACGTCGACCGTCGTCAGGCCCGTGCCGATCAGCAGCACGTCGCGGCCCAGCCCGTCCAGCGCGCCCGGCGCCCACGGATCGCGCACGACGCGGGTCCCGGCGGCGGCGAGGTCCGCGGCGCGCCCCGACGGCGGCGGGTTGCCGAGGGCGAGCACGACCGCGTCGGCGCGCAGCGCGTCCCCGTCCGCCAGGCGCACCCGGGTGTCGGCGCGGTCGACGCCGCGCTCGAGGCCGACGGCCTCCCCGCGGACCACCCGGACCCGCGGCAGCGCCCGCAGCACCGCCTCGAGGTAGTCCCCGTAGAACCGCCTCGGCGAGAAGTCCGCGGCGCCCTGCGGCTCCGTCGTCCCGGCCGACCAGGCGAGGAAGTGCGCCGGGTCGTCCTCCCACGCGCTCATCCGGCCCGCTGGGGAGTTGAGGCGGTGGTGCGGCGCGGCCGCGCCGTAGGCGAGCCCCGGGCCCGGCCGCGGGGACCGCTCGACGAGGACGACCTCCTCGACGCCCTCGTGCCGCGTCGCCGCCGCCGCGGTCAGCACCGCGCTCGCGCCGCCGCCGACGACCACCATCCGCGTCATGCCGCCTCCTCCGCGTCGGCTCCGGCCTATCACGCCGCGCCCGAGCGGCCGAATCGACGGATCGCTGCGCCCGCACCGCGCGCTCCGGATGCGCGGTGCAGGCGGCTCCGGCCGCCCTCCGCGTAGATTCGGCCGTGGGCGCCGTCGACGCTGCCCGGAAGGACGCCGCACCCGTGACCGACACCACGACCTCCGCGCTGGACAACCTCGCCTCCGAGGACCGCACGTTCCCGCCCAGCCCCGAGTTCGCCGCGCAGGCGAACGTCGACGCCTCGATCTACGCGGAGGCGGACGCCGACCGAGTCGCGTTCTGGGGCGAGCGGGCGAAGCGCCTGACCTGGGCAGAGCCGTTCGAGCAGGTGCTCGACTGGTCCGACGCCCCGTTCGCGAAGTGGTTCGTCGGCGGGAAGCTCAACGTCGCGGTGAACTGCCTCGACCGGCACGTGGAGGCCGGGCTCGGCGACCGGGTCGCCTACCACTTCGAGGGCGAGCCGGACGGGGACCGGTCCTCCGTCACCTACCGCGAGCTGACCGAGCGGGTCTGCCAGGCCGCGAACGTGCTCGAGGGGCTCGGCGTGCAGGCCGGCGACCGGGTCGCGATCTACATGCCGATGATCCTCGAGACGGTCGTCGCGATGCTGGCGTGCGCGCGCATCGGCGCCCCGCACACCGTCGTGTTCGGCGGCTTCTCCGCGGACGCGCTCGCCACGCGCATCCTCGACTGCGACGCTCGGGTCGTGCTGACCGCGGACGGCGGCTGGCGCAAGGGCGCCGAGGTGCCGCTGAAGCCGGTCGTCGACGAGGCGCTCGAGCGCTGCCCGGACGTGCGGACCACGGTGGTCGTCAAGCGGACCGGGTCCGACGTCGCGATGGTCGACGGCCGCGACCTCTGGTGGCACGACACGGTCGACGTCGCCGAGCGGACCCACGAGGCGCAGGCGTTCGACGCCGAACACCCCCTCTACGTCATGTACACGTCCGGCACGACCGGGAAGCCGAAGGGGATCCTGCACACCTCCGCGGGCTACCTGCTCGGCACCTCCTGGACGCAGTGGGAGGTCTTCGACCTGAAGCCCGAGACCGACGTCTACTGGACCGCGGCCGACATCGGCTGGGTCACCGGGCACTCCTACGTCGTCTACGGACCGCTCGCGAACGCCACGACCTCCGTCATCTACGAGGGCGCGCCGGACGCGCCGCACAAGGGTCGCTGGTGGGAGATCGTCGAGCGCTACGGCGTCTCGATCCTCTACTGCGCGCCCACGGCGATCCGCACCTTCATGAAGTGGGGCGCGGACATCCCGGCGAAGTACGACCTGTCGTCGCTGCGCATCATCGGCAGCGTGGGGGAGCCGATCAACCCGGAGGCGTACGTCTGGTACCGCGAGCACATCGGGAGCGGCCGCACGCCCGTGGTCGACACCTGGTGGCAGACCGAGACCGGCTCCCTGATGATCAGCCCGCTGCCGGGCGTCACGGCCGGCAAGCCGGGCGCCGCGATGAAGGCGCTGCCGGGCATCGGGGCGGACGTCGTGGACGACGCCGGGAACAGCGTGCCGGACGGGTCGGGCGGGTACCTCGTGCTCACCGAGCCGTGGCCCTCCATGCTCCGCACGATCTGGGGCGACCCCGAGCGGTACCGGGAGACGTACTGGTCCCGGTTCCCGGGCAAGTACTTCGCCGGCGACGGCGCGAAGAAGGACGCCGACGGCGACCTGTGGCTGCTCGGCCGCGTCGACGACGTGATGAACGTCGCGGGGCACCGGCTCTCCACCACCGAGATCGAGTCGGCGCTCGTCGCGAACCCGAAGGTCGCGGAGGCCGCGGTCGTCGGCGCCTCCGACGAGACGACCGGGCAGGCCGTCGTCGCGTTCGTGATCCTGCGCGGGGAGGCCGGCGACGGCGGTCCCGAGGTCGCGACGGAGCTGCGCGAGTGGGTCGCGAAGCAGATCGGCAAGATCGCGCGGCCGCGGCAGATCCTGGTCGTCGCCGAGCTGCCGAAGACCCGCTCCGGCAAGATCATGCGCCGCCTGCTGCGCGACGTCGCCGAGAACCGGCCGGTCGGCGACGTGACGACCCTCGCCGACACGACCGTCATGGACACGATCCGCGGCGGGATGGCGACGGCCGCCCCCGAGGACTGACCCCATCCGTTTTGAAGGAGTTCCTGCGCGATCCGCGCAGGAACTCCTTCAAAACGGAATCGGCCGGGCCTAGGGCTGCGGGGTGCCCGCGATGCCCACCTCGGCGAGCTGCATGTTGTGGTCGGAGCCCTGCACGGACTTGTCGAACGTGCCGTCCGCGTGGAGCCGCAGCACGTTCGCGTAGCGGAACGTGTACGGGCTGTTCTTGGTCAGGATGTAGTCGATCCGGCTGGTCTCGTACTTGTGCCAGTTCGGCCGGCGGTTGTAGCCGGAGTCCTTCGGGTTCGAGGAGTCCTGCGGGCCCGAGCTGTTCGCGGAGCTGACCTTCATGCCGGTGCGCTGCGACTTCGCGCTCACCGCGGCCGTGTCGAACCAGCCGCCCTTGATGAAGACCGGCTGCACCGACTGCGGGTTGCGCGTGGCGTCGGAGTTGAAGTCCCCGCCGAAGACGATCGGCGTGCCCGCGGCCCGCGCCTCGATCGCCGCGCGGACCTTCGCTGCCTCCTGCACGCGCGCCGCGCGCACGGCTGCGGAGTCGCCCACGGGGAAGTGCGCGGCGAGCGCGTAGAAGACGCGGCCGCTCGAGCTCACCTGGAGCTTCGCCCAGGTCAGCCAGCGGTCGGCGCCGACGGCCGACACCGACCAGGGCGAGACGCCGAGGCCCTCGACGCGCGCGAGCGAGTGGTCGGAGGGGCTCATCGCCGGCGAGTAGTAGCCGTAGTCCAGGAGCTGCAGCCGGTCGGGATTGAAGAAGACGTGAGCGCCGTTCGTGACCTTGCCGTCCCAAGGCTTGTGACCGGCGCGGTCCTTGGTGTTCATTCGGTCGAGCACGCGGTCGTAGGTGTCGAAGTCGGCCTGAGCCAGACCGGGAACGAGCTTCGCGAGGTCCGCGACCTGAGTGTGGCTACGGCAGCGGTACGGGTCGACGGCTTTGTTGCCGCAGCCATCCGTGACGTTCGTCGCGAGCTCCGCCGTCAGCAGCAGGTCGATCTTCGGCGACGTCGTGTTGATCAGCTTCGCCACGCGGCCGACGCGCTGGTCCCATCGGTTGACCGGGCTGGCGGTGTCGGTCGAGCCGACGCTCTGCGTGTTGAGCTCGGCGACGGTGAGGCGGTCGACGTCGGCGGCCGGGACGACGCTCTTCGCGAAGGCCCAGGTGCCCGGAGGGGAGGGGCGGTACTTGCGGGCGTAGGAGTAGAAGGCGCCGTAGGCGTTCGACGTGCCGTTCGACTGCACGACCTTGACCCAGACCGGGTTGCCCGTGCCCGCGCCGACGTAGGCGCGGTACTTCGCCGGCACCGTCAGCGTGATGGAGCGCGTGGTCGCGGGGTACCAGCCGGAGTGGAACGTCCGACCCTCCGTCAGCACCTCGGAGCCCGCGACGACGGCGACCTTGTTCGCGCGGCCGCCGCCGGTCCAGGACACCGTGACCTGGTTCTCCGCGGGGCCCGACTTCACGGTCACCTTGCCGACCGGGAACGGCACGCCCTTGGCGGGCTTGGCCGAGACGACGGTGCTGCGCACGGTGCTCGGCGTGATCACGGCGCGGTTCGCGGTGACGCCGACGTAGTACTTCGTGCCGTTCGCCGTCTTCGTGAGCTTCACGGACCGCGACCTCGTCGTGACGACGCGGGCGTGACTGAGCGACTTCTTCTTCGACAGGCGCACGGTGTACGAGGTCGCGCCGGGCACCGCGCCCCAGGCGGCGGTGATCACGCGGTCGCCCGGGACGAGCTTGATCGAGGGTCCCTTCTCCGCCGCCTGCGCGGGCAGCGCGACGAGCGCTCCCGTGGTGGCGACGGCGGCGAGCACGAGCGCGGCGACCCCGGTGCGGATGCGGCGGCGGAGCCGCAGGGCGGCCCTTCGCGGACGAGCAGGTGCAGCGGCAGAGCGCATGACGGTCCCCCCAGAGCGGATGCGGCACGCCCACGGTACGTGCGGGTGCGGTCCGCAGCACGCCTGGGGACGCCCCCAGAGTCGGGGGTGCGGGGGCGTGTCCTGCGGCGACACGCCGGACGGCGGGCCTAGCTGGTCGGTCCGAACCGCTCCGTGCGGATCCGCTCCTCCGGGTGCCCGAGCGCGAGCAGCGCGTCCGAGACCGCCTCCACGAACCCGGTCGGACCGCAGACGAAGACCGAGGGATCCTCCGCCGGCGGCACCACCAGGGCCGCGAGGTCGTCCCGGGTGAGCCGCCCCGCGTGCAGCGGGCTGCCCTCCGGCACCCGTCGGGAGTAGCGGAGGTCCACCTGCACCCCGTCGGCCGCGATGCGGTCCAGCTCGTCGCGGTAGTAGACGCGGTCCGGGTCGGTCACGCCGTAGAGCAGCCGGAACGGGACGGTCGACCGCGCCGCCTCCCGCGTGCGCAGCATCGACATCAGCGGGGCGACGCCCGAGCCGCCGGCGATCAGCTGCACGGGGCGGCGGTCGTCGGAGGGGCGCCAGACGAGCCAGCCGCCGATCGGGCCGCGCACCTCCACGGCGTCGCCGACGGCGACGCCGTCCACGAGGTAGGGGGAGACCTCCCCGTCCTCGAACCGCTCGACGGTGACCTCGATCGGGTCGGCGCCGGCGGCGGAGGAGAGGGAGTAGGACCGCTGCGCGGTGTACCCGTCCTCCGCGGTCAGGCGGATGTCGATGTGCTGCCCGGCGAGCGCGGGCCGCAGCCCCGACGCGGAGAAGCGCAGCGCCCGGGCCGTCGCGGTCTCGCGGGTCTCCCCGACGACGACCGCCGTCACCCAGGCGTTCGCGTCAGGAATAGCGCTCCTCCAGCCACGGGTCGCCGTGCATGTTGTAGCCGAGGCTCTCCCAGAAGCCGGCCTTGTCCCGCTCCATCAGCGTGAGGGAGTTGACCCACTTCGCGCTCTTCCAGAAGTAGAGGTGCGGCACGAGCAGGCGGGCCGGGCCGCCGTGCTCCGCGGCGAGCGGCCGGCCGTCGAACTCGAACGCGATCCAGGCCTGGCCGCCCGCGAGGTCCGCCATCGGCAGGTTCGTCGTGTAGCCGCCGTAGCTGCCGGCCATGACGTAGCCGGCCTTCGTCTCGACGCCGTCGAGCAGCTTGTCGACCGAGACGCCGCGCCACGTCGTGCCGAACTTCGACCAGCTCGTCACGCAGTGGATGTTCGTGTCGATCGTCTCGGGGCCGAGGTCCATCAGCTCGCTCCACGACCAGGACTTCGCGTCGCCGGTCTCGGTGGTGAGCGTGAACTTCCAGTCGTCCGTCCGGACGCGCTGGGTGGGCCCGGCGGTGAGCACGGGGAAGCCGTGCTCCTCGTACTGGCCGGGCGGCAGCGCGGGGTTGGTCTCGCGGCGGCGGCCGCGGAAACCGGGGGAGAAGATCGCCATGGTGGTGCCCCTTCCTGGTCGGCTCCATGCTTCCACGCGGACGCCCCTCCGCGCTGTGCGAGATTGGACTCCGTGACGGCGATGAACATCGGGACCCCGCGGGTCGTCGGGGCCGCCGTCGACACGAGCGACCGCCCCGCTGTCCCCGGCCTCGTCGACCGGTTCGGCCGGACCGCGTTCGACCTGCGCGTCTCGGTGACCGAGAAGTGCTCCCTCCGCTGCACCTACTGCATGCCGGAGGAGGGGCTGCCCGCGATCCCGCGCGCCAACCTGCTGACGCCCGAGGAGATCGGCCGGCTCGTCGGCATCGCGGCCCGCGACCTCGGGGTGCGGGAGGTGCGGTTCACGGGCGGCGAGCCGCTGATGCGCGCGGACCTCGCCGACATCCTCGCGGCGACCCGGGCCGCCGCGCCGGGGCTGCCCATGGCGCTGACGACGAACGGGATCGGCCTCGACAAGCGGCTGCCCGCCCTGCTCGCGGCCGGGCTCGACCGGGTGAACATCTCGCTCGACACCGTCGACCGCGAGCACTTCGCCCGGCTGACGCGGCGGGACCGCCTGCCGTCGGTGCTCGCCGGCATCGCCGCGGCGCGCGACGCGGGCCTCGACCCGGTCAAGGTGAACGCGGTGCTGATGCGGGAGACGCTCGGCGACGCCGCGGAGCTGCTCGCGTGGGCCGTCGACGCCGGGGTCCACCTCCGTTTCATCGAGCAGATGCCGCTCGACGCCGACGGCGTCTGGAGCCGGGACGCCGTCGTCGACGCGGACGAGCTGCTGGCCGTGCTCGGCACGCGCTTCGTGCTCGAGCCGATCGGGCGCGACGACCCCTCCGCGCCCGCCGAGCTGTGGCACGTCGCCGAGACCGACGCGACCGTCGGGATCATCGCCTCCGTCACGCGCGCCTTCTGCGCGGAGTGCGACCGCACCCGCCTCACCGCGGAGGGCGCCGTCGCCTCCTGCCTGTTCGGGGACGACGAGACCCCGCTCGCGCCGCTGCTGCGCGGCGGGGCCGAGGACGCCGCGATCGCCGACCGCTGGCGGGCGGCGATGTGGGGCAAGCAGGCCGGGCACGGGATGGAGCGCGCGTCGTTCGTCCGGCCGCAGCGGAGCATGGGGGCCATCGGTGGCTGAGACGACCGTGCTCGTGCGCTACTTCGCGGCGGCGGCGGAGGCCGCGGGCCGCGAGGAGGAGCGCGTGACCGTCGAGCCGACCGCCGGCGCGCTGCGCTCCTGGCTCGCGGACCGATACGGCCCGGCGATGCAGCGCGTGCTCGACACCGGGTCCCTCCTCGTCGACGGCACGGTGACCCGCGACCCGGCGCGGCCGCTCAAGGCGCAGGTCGACGTCCTCCCGCCCTTCGCCGGCGGCTGATCTCGAGGCTCGCTCCGCTCGCACCTCGATCACCGGGTGGGGCCGGCGAAGCCGACGACGCCCGGGCGCCACCGACGAAGGGCCCGAGTGCGGCCGCTGCGGACCCGAGGCCGGTTCACGGCCGAGGGCGCAGCACAGCCTTCGATCCGCTCGCGGATCGAAGGCCATCGATCACAGGCCGACCCACTCCGTGGTGCCGTCGGGGGAGTGCTGCCGCTTCCAGATGGGGACCTCGGCCTTGATCGTGTCGACCAGGTCGCTGCAGGCGGCGAACGCCTCCGCGCGGTGCGGCGCGCTCACCGCGGCGACGAGCGCGACGTCGCCGATCGTCAGCTCGCCGACGCGGTGCACCGCGGCCACGGTGAGCCCGGTCGCCTCCGCGACCCGCTCGCACGCGGCGCGGAGGAATGCGGCCGCGTCGGGGTGCGCCGAGTAGTCGAGGCGCGTGACGGCGTGCCCGGAGTCGTGGTCGCGGATCACGCCGCGGAAGGTGAGGAGCGCGCCGTCCGCGTCGGACAGCACGGCGGCCTCCACCTCGGCGGCGTCGATCGGCTCGGACGTCACCGAGGCCAGGGCGACGCTCACTGCTCGCCCCGCGGCGTCGACTGGTGCGCGCCGTGCTCGTGGTCCGCCTCGCCGCGGAGCTGATGGCGGAGGTGGGGGAGGAGGTCGGCGAGCACCGCCAGCCCGTCGTCGACCCCGCCGGTCGAGCCCGGGAGGTTCACGACGACCGTGCGACCGGCGACCCCCGCGACGCCGCGGCCGAGCGCGGCCGTCGGCGTGCCCGCCCGTGCCCGGAGCGCCTCCGCGATGCCGGGGAACGGCCGGTCGAGCAGCGCGGTCGTCGCCTCCGGCGTGCGGTCGGTCGGGCTCGGCCCCGTGCCGCCGGTCGTGACGAGCACCTCCGGTCCGTCCTGCAGCGCGGCGCGGAGCCCGGCGGCGACGTCCGCATCCGCGACGACCGCCGCGTCCGGCGTCTCGAGCCCCTGCTCGCGGAGCCACGCGACGATGCGCGGGCCGGTCGTGTCCTCGCGGGTGCCGACGGCCGCGCCGGTCGAGACGACCAGCACCCGGCCGCCGCGGACGCGGGCGGGCGGGGCGGCGGGCTCGACGGCGTCGCGGGTCCAGTGCCCGCGCTTCCCGCCCGTCTTCTCGACGAGCTGCACGTCGGTCATCGTGGCGCCGGGGTCGACGGCCTTGATCATGTCGTGCAGGGTCAGCCCGGCGACGGCGACGGCGGTCAGCGCCTCCATCTCGACCCCGGTCCGGCCCGTCGTCGAGACCCGCGCCTCGACGACGACCGAGTCGCCCTCCGGCCGCAGGTCCACGGTCACCGAGTCGATCGGCAGCGGGTGGCAGAGGGGGATCAGGTCGCTGGTCCGCTTCGCGCCGGCGATGCCCGCGACGCGCACGGTCGCGAGCGCGTCCGCCTTCGGCAGGCCGTCCGCGACGAGCAGGCGGACGACCTCCGCGGTCGTCACCATCCGGCCGCGGGCGACCGCCTCCCGACGCGTCTCCGGCTTGCCCCCGACGTCGATCATGCGGGCTCGCCCGTCGTCGTCGAGGTGGGTCAATGTGCCGGCCATGCGGCCATTCTCGTCGGGCGCGTCAGAGCGGGAGGACGGAGACGCTGCTGCCGGCCGCCACGAAGTCGGTCTCGGCGGGGACGTCGATCAGCGCATCGGCGCCCGCCATCGCGACGACGAGGTGCGAGCCGGGACCGCCGACCGGGTAGACGCTGCCGTGCTTCACGACCCCGCGCAGCCACTGCCGCTTGCCCTTGGGCGAGTGGAGGGCGGCGGCGAGCGGCAGCACCTGCGGCGCGACGGGCGGCAGCCCTACCGCGGCGCGGAGCAGCGGGCGGAGGAAGACGGTGAACGACACCTGCGCGGAGACCGGGTTGCCGGGGAGGCAGACGACGGGCACGCCGCGGACGGACGCGAACCCCTGCGGGCCGCCCGGCTGCATCGCGATCTCCGTCACGTCCGCGCCGAGCGGCTCGAGGACCTGCCGCACGACCTCGAAGTCGCCCTTCGAGACGCCGCCGGCGGTGAGCACCAGGTCGGACTCGGCGACCGCGCGCTCGAGGCACCGCTCGAACGCGGCCGGGTCGTCGGGCGTCAGGTCGACGAGCACGATCTCCGCGCCGGCCTCGGCGGCGAGCGCCGAGAGCGCGATGCCGTTCACGTCGTGCACCTGGCCGAGCTCGAGCGGGGCGCCCGGCGGCACGACTTCGGCACCGGTCGCGATCACGGCGACGCGGGGCCGGCGGCGCACGGCGACCTCCGCCACGCCGGCTGCCGCGGCCGCGGCGAGGTGCCGCGGCGCGAGGTGCGTGAACGCGGGGACGACGACGGTGCCGGGCAGGGCGTCGCTGCCGGCCTCGCGCACGAAGGCACCCGGCTCGACCGTGCGGAGGACGCGGACGCCGCCCTCCTCCTCGGCGGTCTGCTCCACGGGGACGACGCAGTCCGCGCCCTCGGGGACCGGCGCGCCGGTCATGACCTTCAGCAGGTGCCCCGCCTCGAGCGTCGTCCGCACCGCGGGCCCCGCGGGCTGGACGCCGTCGACGGGGAGGACGACCGGCGTGCGCCGGACGTCGGCGTGCCGGGCGGCGTAGCCGTCCATCTGCGCGTTGCGGAACGGCGGGAGCGGGCCCGCGGTGACCACGGGCTCGACCAGGACCCGGCCGAGCGCGGCGGCGAGGGGCACGATCTCCGCGTCCCGCTGGTTCAGGCTCGGGCCGACGAGGGCGGCGATGCGGGCGGCGTGCTCGTCGACGGTGCGGCGGCGTGCCATCGCTCAGTACCTCGGGACGTCGGGGTCGACCGTGCGGCTCCAGGCGTCGATGCCGCCCGCCATCGACCGCACCTTCAGGCCCGCGCCCTGCAGCACGCCGGCCGCGCGGAGGCTGCGGACGCCGCCGTGGCAGTAGGCGATGACCTCGCGGTCCGGGTCGAGCTCGCCCACCCGGTCCGGCAGCTCGCCGAGGGGGATCAGGACCGCGCCGGGGAGCGCGGCGATCTCCGCCTCCCACGGCTCCCGCACGTCGAGCAGGGTCACGTCCGCGCCCGAGCGCAGCAGCGCGTCCGTCTCGTCCGCCGAGATCTCCTGGACCTCCGCCATGGTCTCCCCGCTCTCCTCGACGTGTGTCTCGTCGGCTGCACCGTACGCGATCTCCCGGACCGTCGCTGCGGCCGCGTCGAAGACCAGGACCCGGCCCGCGAGCGGGCGTCCGACGCCGCTCAGCAGCTTGAGCGCCTCGGTCGCCATCGCGCCGCCGACCGTCGTGCAGAGGCTCGGGAGGACACCGACGACCGCGCACGTGTCCTGCCCGCCGGCCGCGGGCTGCCGGGGGAAGAGGTCCCGCCAGCGCGGGCCGGTGGCGGCCGCGACGCCGACCTGTCCGGCGTAGCCGATCGCGGAGCCCCAGACGAGGTCGACGCCGGTCGCGGCGGTCGCGTCGTCGAGCGCGTACCGCGCGTCCGCGTCGTCCGTCGCGTCGATCACGAGGTCCGCGCCGTCGACGAGCGCGGCGGCGTTCGCCGCGGTCGCCCGCTCGAGCACCGCGGTCGCGCGGCCGCCGATGGCCGTGAGCCGGGCGGCCGCGACCTCCGCCTTCGGCCGGCCCACGTCGTCCGGGCCGTAGAGGGTCTGGCGGTGCAGGTTCGTCGTCTCGACGCGGTCGTCGTCGACGACCACGACCTCCCCGACGCCGGACGCGGCGAGGACCGGCAGCACCGCGGAGCCGAGGCCGCCCGCGCCGACGACGACCACCCGCGCGCGCTCCAGCGCCTGCTGCCCGCGCTCGCCGAACCCCGCCAGCCGCACCTGTCGGGCGAATCGTGCGTCGGCCATGGCTCCATCCCACCACCGTCGTCCTGCCTCCGCGGATGCGGCCGATAGGCTCCAATATGCACGCAGATGCGGAAGGAGCGGCTGTGGTCGACCGGATCCGGATCACCGAGGCGGCGGCGCTGCTCGGCGTCAGCGACGACACGCTCCGCCGCTGGGCCGACGCCGGCCGCATCGCGGTCGACCGCACCGGCGGTCCCGCCACCGTGGACGGCGCCGCGCTCGCCGCGCTCGCCAGCGAGATCGCGGCGGAGTCGCCGCTCGCGCGCCTCCTCCCCGCCGGCGGCACCTCCTCCGCCCGCAACCGCGTCACGGGCATCGTCACGCGCGTCGTGCGGGACACGGTGATGGCGCAGGTCGAGCTGCAGGCCGGCCCCTTCCGCTTCGTCTCGCTGATGAGCCGGGAGGCGGCGGACGACCTCCGTCTCGAGCCCGGTGTCGTCGCGACCGCCTCCGTCAAGGCGACCACCGTCGTGATCGAGCACGCCGACGCGAGGAAGGACGCCCGATGAGCCGCCGGGCCCCCGTCGCCGCGCTGCTCGCCGGGGCGGCCCTGCTCGCGCTCGGCGGCTGCGCCCAGGACCTGCCCGCCTCCTCCGGCTCGGCCGCGCCGTCCTCCTCGCCGACCCTCACCGGCTCGATCACGGTCGACGCCGCCGCGAGCCTGAACCGGGTGCTCCCCGCGCTGGCGAGGTCGTTCGAGCAGGAGCACCCGGGCACCACCGTCACCTTCGGCTTCGGCGGCAGCTCCGCGCTCGCCGCAGCGATCGTCTCCGGGGCGCCCGTCGACGTGTTCGTCGCCGCGAGCACGACGACGATGCGGACCGTCTCCGACGCCTCGCTCACCGCGGCCGAGCCCGTCGTCGTCGCCCGCAACCGGCTCGAGATCGCCGTGCCGAAGGGCAACCCCGGCAAGGTCACCGGGCTGCGGGACTTCGGCGACGCCGCGAAGACCGTCGTCGTCTGCGCGAAGGAGGTCCCGTGCGGGGTCGCGGCGACGCAGGTCTTCGCGCTCGCAGGGGTGACCCCGAGGCCGGACAGCTACGAGCCCGACGTGACGAGCGTGCTGACGAAGGTCGCGGGGGACAACGCGGACGCGGGCCTCGTCTACGCGACCGACGTGCGGAGCGCCGGGTCGACGGTGGAGGGGATCCCGTTCCCGGAGGCCGGGAAGGCGATCACCGACTACCCGATCGCCGCGCTCAAGGGCTCGAAGAACCCGGCGCTGGCCGCCGCCTGGGTCGACTGGGTGCGGGCGCACGAGTCGGACCTGCAGGCGGCGGGGTTCCTTGCGGCGCAGTAGGCGGGACCCGCTCGCGCGCATCCCGCGCGCGGTCCTGGTCCCCGCGGCGCTCGCCCTGCTGCTGCTCGTCGGCCCGCTCGTCGCGCTGCTGGTGAAGGCGCCGTGGGCGCAGCTGCCCGCGCTGCTCGGCGGCGGCACCGTGCTGCCCGCGCTGGGGCTCTCGCTCGGCACCGCCGCGGCGTCGACGGGGTGCTGCGTGGTGCTCGGCGTGCCGCTCGCGGTGGTCCTGTCCGCCGTGGACGGCTGGCCGTCCCCGCTGCGCCGGCTCGCCCGCGCGCTCGTGACGACCCCGCTCGTGCTGCCGCCGGTCGTCGGCGGCGTCGCGCTCCTGCTGCTGCTCGGCCGGGTCGGGCTGCTCGGAGCGCCGATGTTCCAGGCGTTCGGCTTCCAGCTGCCGTACACGACCGCGGCCGTGGTCGTCGCGCAGACCTTCGTCGGGCTGCCGTTCCTCGTGCTCGGGGTGGAGGGCGCGCTGCGCGGGGTGGACCGTCGCTTCGCGGTCGCCGCGACGACGCTCGGCGCCGGGCCGTGGACGCGGTTCGTGCGCGTGACGCTGCCGCTCGCCGCGCCGGGCGTCGCGGCCGGCGCGGTGCTCGCGTTCGCCCGCGCGATCGGCGAGTTCGGGGCGACGGTCACCTTCGCGGGCAGCCTGCCCCGGATCACGCAGACGCTGCCCGTCGCCGCCTACCTCGCCCTGAACAGCGACCCGGACGCGGCGATCGCGATCTCGGTCGTGCTCGTGGTCGTCGCCCTCGTGGTGCTCGTCGCGCTGCGCGACCGGTGGCTGCAGGGGCTCGCGCGGTGAACGGGGCGCTCGACGCGGCCCTCCGCGTGGCGCGGGGCGACTTCGTGCTCGACGCCGCCCTCGCGGTGCCCGCCGGTCGCGTGGTCGCGCTGATGGGGCGCAACGGCGCCGGCAAGTCGACCGCGGTCGGCGCGATCGGCGGGCTCGTGCCGCTCGACTCCGGGCGCGTGGTGCTCGACGGCGCCGTGCTGGAGGACGTCGAGACCGGTCGCTGGACCGCGCCCGAGCACCGGGCGGTCGGCGTCGTCCAGCAGCAGGCCGCACTGTTCCCGCACCTCGACGTGCGCGACAACGTCGCGTTCGGGCTGCGGACGGGCGGCCTGGGAAGGCGCGCGGCCCGCGAGCGGGCGGACGCGCTGCTCGCCGACGCCGGGCTGGGGGAGTTCCGCGACCGGCGCCCCGCGCAGCTCTCCGGCGGGCAGGCAGCGCGCGTCGCGCTCGTCCGGACGCTCGCCCGGGAGCCCGCGCTCGTGCTGCTCGACGAGCCGCTGGCCGCGATCGACGCGGAGCTGCGCCCCGGGCTCCGGGACGCGGTCCGCGCGCAGCTCGCCGCCTTCCACGGGTCCGCGCTCCTCGTCACGCACGACGTGCGGGACGCGGAGGCGCTCGCCGACCAGGTGGTCGTGCTCGACGCCGGCCGCGTGGTGCAGCGCGGTCCGCTGGCCGCCCTCCGCGCCGCGCCCGCGGACCCGGTCGTCGCCGCACTCGTCTCCTCCTAGATCCGGGGAACCGGCGCTGCGAACGCCGGTTCCCCGGATCTGGGAAGGAACGGCAGCGGGGTCAGACGTCGATCGTGTCGCCCGCCTTCAGCGCGAAGTACTCGCCGCCGGCCGCCTCCGTCACGGCCTTGAGGCGGTCGTGCACGAGGCCGACGCCCGCGGCGGAGAGCACGCCGTCGTGGGTGCCGAACGCCCGCTTCGGCTTCAGCTGCGTCACGTAGTCCATCGCCTCCGAGATCTTCAGCCAGGGCGCGCCCGCGGGTGCTGCCAGGGTGTCGACCTCGACGCCCAGCGGGATGTAGAAGGAGTCGCCGGGGTAGTAGAGCCGCTCGTTGACGAGGACCCCGACGTTCTCGATCACGGGGATGGAGGCGTGGATGACTGCGTGGTTGCCGCCGAAGAAGCGGAGCGTCCACGACGCGATCTCGACCGTCTCGCCCGGGGCGACGACGCGGACGTCGAAGCCCTCGGCCGCGCGGGCGACGCCGGAGGGGCCGAGGATCGGCACGCCAGGGTTGGCGTCGAGGAGCCGCTTCAGCTGGTCGCCGGTCCAGTGGTCCGCGTGCTCGTGGGTGATGACCACCGCGTCGACCGAGTCGACGCCGAGGATCGGGTTGGTGAGGCCGCCGGGGTCGACGACGAGGCGACGCCCCGCCTCCTCGAGGATCAGGGCGGCATGCTCGAGCTTCGTGATGCGCATGGGTCCAGTCGACCACTGCACGGCCGTGCGCGCACTGCGGAGGAGGGAGGCGGCGTGACGATGCGGCCGGGGGAGGGACGCCGCCTGCGCGCGCGGCTCCGGATCCGGCGCGTGCTCGACTGGATCTGGCCGTCGTTCCCGACCACGTGGGCGGAGGTGCCGGCGCGGCTGCGGCCGGGCGCCGCGCAGATCCTGCGCCTGACCGTCGCCGCGGTGATCGCGTACCTCGTCGCGGACCTCGTGTCCCCGGGGCTGCTCGACCTGACGGCGCCGCTGACGGCGCTGCTCGTCGTGCAGGCCTCCACCGTCGGCACGTTGCGCATGGGGCTCGTGCGGGTCGGCGCCGTGCTGACGGGCGTGCTCGTCGCCGTCGTGGTCACGTCCTGGACCGGGCTGTCCTGGTGGAGCCTCGCGCTCGTGATCGCGGCGTCGCTCGTGCTCGCGAAGGTGTTCCGCCTCGGCGACCAGTCCCTCGAGACGCCGATCAGCGCGATGCTGATCCTCGCCGTCGCGTCGCCCGGCCTCGGTGCGGAGACCCGCGTCGTCAACACCCTGATCGGCACCGCGGTCGGGATCGTCTTCTCGCTCGTCGTGCCCGTCGCCATCCCGAACGCCCAGGCGGGGGAGTCGGTCAGCCGAGTCGCGCGCTCGCAGGGCGCCCTGCTCGCGGAGATCGCGCAGACGCTCGCGACGCGGCCGCCGGCGCGGGAGGAGGTCGGGGCGTGGGTCGACTGGACCGACCACCTCGCGCGGGACACCGCTGACGCGTCGAGCGCCCTCGAGACCGTCGAGCGGACCCGCGTGCTCAACCCGCTCGCGCTCGCCACCGCGACCGTCCACCCCGCGCTGCGCGGCGCCCTCGATCGGCTCGACCGCTGCCTCGCGGCCGAGCGGGCGCTCCTGGTCGTGCTCGCCCGAGCCGCGTCGCGACCCGTCGAGGACGACGGTGCCGAGGTGGAGCTGCGGCGCGCCTTCGCGGTCGTCCTCGAGGACGTCGCGGCGGGCCTCCGCGCCTTCGGCGACCTCGTCCGGGCCGAGTACGACGGCACCCGGCCCGACCGGGAGTCCGCCCGGGACCGGACCCTCGACTCGGTGCGGGAGGCGCGCGCCGTGCTCACGGAGCTGACCCTGCTCGACCTCGACCCGCGGCAGCGCCCCGACCTCTGGATGCTGCAGGGCTCGGTGCTCGCCGCGGTCGAGCACGTGCTCGAACAGCTCGACCTGGAGCGGGAGGCGCCCGTCCACCTCCTGCGCCCCGACGCGACGGGCATGATCCCCGTGCTCAGCCCGGCCCGCCTCCGCCGGCGGCGCTGACCGCACGAGTCGCCACTCGTCGTCGTTCTCCGGCCCTCTGACCGACATCGAGTGGCGACTCGATCGGGAGGACCCGGCCCGGTTCGAAGCGGGCCTTCGGATGTGGCATACTTTTCAACCGCTGCGCGGAAGCGGAGCATGCGGCCCCATCGTTTAGCGGCCTAGGACGTCGCCCTCTCACGGCGGTAACGCGGGTTCAAATCCCGCTGGGGTCACGCAGGACAAAACCCCCGGTCAAACCGGGGGTTTTGTCGTATCTGCGGTCGGGCGACCGCCGCGTCAGAGGCGTCGTGGCAACAGATTGGCAACATTCGTCTGCATCGCCCGGTGATCGAGCGCCTTCGCCACCTGCGCCAGGTCGTCGTCGAACAGGTCCGCGTACACGTCGAGCGTCACCGCGGCGGACGCGTGGCCGAGCATCCGCTGCACCGCCTTCACGTTCGCCCCGGCACCCGCCGCGAGGCTCGCGGCAGTGTTCCGGTGCTCGTGGGGCGTCAGCCCATCGAGGTCGATCGCGGTCGCGGCGGGGTCGAACCAACCGTTGCGGAAGACGTGGTTGTGCAGGTGGCCGGCGGCGCGGGCGACGGCCAGCATGCTGGAGCTGGAGGCGACGTAGGGCCGGTCGTTGATCTGTTGGCCGAGCACCCCGGCGTCCCCGCGAAAGCGCGTGCTGCGCGCCAGCGCGATCGGGTCGACCTCGAGCACCATCGCGACCGTGCAGCGTTCCGGCGTCGACTCCGGGTGGAAGACGTGCACGTCGCCCGGGGAGCACACGATCGGGGTGCTTGTGCAGCAGGTGCCCCAGCGCGCCGGCATCGGCTGGCAGGTCGGTGTCGGGCTCGAACGTGACGGTGAGCATCATCCGCGGCACCTCCCGGAGCGACCGCTCGAGCGTCTTGGTCTGGCTCCTTGCCCGGTCTCGCGAGCAGGGCTTTGAGACCAGCAGCGGTGCGCGTTCGGCCGGCGATCCGACTCGGTGCAACGCGCGACGGTTAGCGTCGCGACGTGGCTTCGGCTGATCTGGATCTCGTCGGGGGCCCTCGGGGGCGCCGGTGGCTTCTCGAGCTCGCGTACGCGTTCTGCCCGCCAGCTATTGGGCGTCCGACGTGGTCGGTGTCGCGCGAGGAGGTTCTCGAGCTGGTGTGTCAGGTGCTCGAGTCGACGGACTTGGAGGCTCTTGCTCGTTCCGACGAGAGTGCTGTGCTGATCGCGTTCGGTGAAGCCGTGGGTTTCGCGCGGTACTGGCAGGAGCCGGACCTCGATGACGAGGTGCTCGCCAGCGATCCGCTGCGGAAGGCGTTGCAAGAGGTCGCTGCTGCCGCGGGCGCATCGCCAGGCTTCCAGACCCTCGGAACTTCCATCGAGCTCGATGGGCAGGTGGAGACAGCCACCCGCTCCACTGGCCAGCCGACCTTCACGCCGCAGACTCCTGCATCAGCGGCGCTCGAGAGCTGGCGACTGCACGTGCAGGAGGACGAGGCTCGGGCCGCTCGTGATCGGCCCGAGGAGCTGACGGCACCGTGGAGCGGAGAGTGGTGGTCGAAGCCCTGGGTCGGTGGCTCGACCATCGTCGAGACCTGTCGCCGCTCCTCGGACGGTGTGCCGATCCGATTCCGGTTGGAGGAGGACGAATACGGCCTCGACCGTGCGCTCGCTCGTAGCCGCGCCGTCCCGCCGGACGCGGCCGTACTCGAACTCCGCTGTCCAGAAGATTGGCGCGCGCTCGTCGAGCGGTGGCCGTTGGAGGTGTCCGCCAGCCGGCGGCACGACTGGTGGCGTGCGACCGGGCAGGCCACGCGCTGGTTCATGCCGGACTTCGCTGCGGCCGCTGCTGAGTACGACGCGATCCACCTCACGATGGCCGCCTACCTGAGCACAGCAGGCAGACCGCTTCCGGTCGAAGGCGGCCAAACCCTCCTGGCGGGTTGGGACCCGGACGCGACGTTCTGGCTCACTGACCTGGCGGCGCCTGACCCTGAGCACGAGCACTGGGACCGAGATCCCGAGGACTACTGGCGCTGGCGGATCACCTGACGCCGCTGACGTGTATCCACCTGCGTCTCGCGTGCAGGGGACTGAGACGTCACCTGAGCAGGTGGACCGGGCGGCAGGGCGCGCGATCGAGGGGCTTGGGGTGATTCGTAGTCGGTTCAGCTTGCGCTCGAGGTGCCATCGTCAGCCAGTCGGCCGCCCACGGGCGTACGTCGGTGAGCGTTCGGTCGCAGAGTGGTTCTTGAGAGCGGGTATGCCGCATCCAGGCGGGGCTCGAGCACGTGGCGCCGGAACTGTCGGACGAGCAGGTAGCAGCCGCCCCAGTAGGCCAGCAAGATCAGTGCTCCCCACTGACCGGAGAACAGAGCGATCGCGCTGACGGCGATGCCGACCAGGAAGAAGAGCAGGCGACCGTTGGCGATCATCCGGTCGCGGGCGCCTTGCTGCAGCTCTGTCCGAAGCGCCATTGCTTCCACGCGAGGATCGAGGTCGTGTCCCTCGACGGCAGTGAACAGCTCGCGCACGGGAACTCGCAGAGCGGCAGATACGAGCGACAAAGTCTCGAGGCTCGCGTCGTGACCAGCTTCCAAGCGTTGGACGGTCCGGACTCCGACGCCGCTTTCCGTAGCAAGGCGCTCCTGCGTCCAACCCAGATTCTGGCGGAGCGTCGTGATCTGCATGCGATTCATGGTCCTCATGGTTCTTCCGACCTTCGAGGGCCACCACGTCAGCCGCCCGCCACGACACGCCAACCGGCCGCCACCGGCCCGTCACCCAGCGGCGACGACCGTCATGACAACCCCGGCGCACCGGGGCAGCGCACTCACTTGGTACCAGGTGGGTCGGATGCTCGCGCACAGCCAGTGCTGTGGGGTGGTCAGTGCATGAGGAAGGCAACGGGCAGGCCAAGTAGGAGAGCGACGCCTTCTATGATGAGCAGCGGTCCGGGAGTCCAGGGCGCTGCTGCTCCGCCTCTGTGGTGGTCCGCGCGTAGCCAGACGATGGCGGCGGCGATCAGGGCCACGAGCACCACGACCCATGCGACCCAGAGCGCGGCGTTTCCGGTCCGGAGCGCCTGAACCAGGAAGAGTCCCTGCGCGGGCAGGAACAGGAGACCCGCGAGTCCGTGAAGAAGGCTTCGTCGGCTCCGGAAGCGATCACGGGGATCGCCCGGATAGATCGTCACCGGCCGAGCGTATGTCGGCGAATTCGGTCCGTGCTGCGCCCTCCCAACTTCACCCCGCGGCCGAGGTGTCTCGCGGCCAGGGGAGTGAGACGTCCCACGTGCTCGCAATTGAGACGACGGCTGTGTCTATGGCGGGCGATCAGTGGCGACGACGAGAGGGGTGAGTCTCCTGTCTGTGGGGCCCGGCCGGGTTGCCGGGCCCCACAGGCAGGGGTGTTCGTCAGAGGTTCTCTGCGAGGAATGTGCGGATGGACGAGGCGACGTTGTCGAGCTGTGACTCGAGCAGGAAGTGGCCACCGGGAAGCAGTTCGACGCGAGCGTCGGGGAGGTCCTTGGTGAAGGCTCGTGCTCCGCCGGGACCGAAGATCTGGTCGCCTTCGCCCCAGATGGCAAGAAGCGGCTTCGGGTGGGTTCGGAACGCTTGCTGGAGCACGGGGTAGAGCGGTCGGTTCGTCGGGTAGTCCCGGTAGAGGGCCAGCTGCACCTCGGGCTGCCCGGGCCGGTTGATCTGTGCGACGTCGCGAGTCCAGGTGTCCGGGTCGACCAGGGTGGGGTCCTCGACACCGTTGGTGTACTGCCAGCGGACGAGGTCGGTCGTGAAGGTGCTGCGCAGGATCGCTTCGTCGGCCGCGTTGCCGTCCTTCGCCCAGCGCCAGAGCGGCGCCCAGAAGTCGTCGACGAATCCTTCTTCGTAGGCGTTGCCGTTCTGCGACACGATCGCGGTGATCCGGTCCGGGTTGCGGAGGTAGAGGCGCCATCCGACGGGCGCACCGTAGTCCTGCACGTACATGGCGAACGTCTTCACGTCGAGCTGGGTGAGGAGCGCCTCGACGACGTCGGTCAAGTGGTCGAACGTGTACTCGAACTCCTCGATGCGAGGTGCGTCGGAGTGCCCGAATCCGATGTAGTCGGGTGCGATGACGTGGTACCGGTCCGCGAGCTGGGGGATCAGGTTGCGGAACATGGCGGATGAGGCCGGGAAGCCGTGGAGGAGCACGACCACGGGAGCGTCGGCGGGGCCTGCTTCCCGGTAGGCGACGGTGCGGCCCTCGATCTCGGTGGTGCGGTGGTGGGTTGCGGTGGTCGTTGCAGCTCCTTCGGGCGAGTCGCCCTCTCAGGGGTGCGCCGCGCCGATCGGATCGGATCGGCACGGCACAGGAGTGGCAGCGTCGGCGCACGCGACGCTGCCGGTTCAGGGGTCAGATGCTCCGGTGGGAGCGGACGGCGGCCTCGAGGTCGGCCAGCTGTGGGGCCAGTGCGGCGTCGACTTCCAGCGGTGCGGTGGCATGCAGCTCCTGCAGCCGGCGGCGGCTGGGGAGGGCGGTGTTGATCTCGTGCTCGTCCCGTTCCAGTGCTGCGAGCACGTCGGTGACGACGTCTGCGGTAGTGCGGCGTCCGAAGCCGAGCGCTTCTCCGGCGTGGGAGGAGTCCATCATCGCGGTGGCGGTCGCGCCGGGATAGACGGTGGCGACGTGCACGCCGGTGCCGTGGAGCTCGCGGCGCAGCGCGTGCCCGAACGCTGCGACTCCTGTCTTCGTGGCGGCGTAGGTCGTGTAGAAGGGCAGGTTCACCAGGGCGATGCCGCTGGAGATGGTGACCACGAGCGCTCGTCGGGCGGAGGCGGCGCGTCGCAGTTCCGGCAGAGCGGCGCGGGTGAGCAGGATCGGAGCGGTCAGGTTGAGGTCGACCATGGCGCGGATGTCGGCCGGGTCGGTGTCCTCCAGCCGCCCGGCGCGCACGTTGCCGGCGTTGTTGATCAGCAGGTCCACGGTGTCGAGCTGGTCCCGTGCCTGTTCGAAAATCGCCTCGGGTGCTTTCTCGCCGGTGACATCGGCGACGAACACGTGGGCGATTCCGCCTGCAGCGGTGACGAGTTCGGCGGTCTCGTTCAGCGCGTCCTGCCGGCGCCCGACGAGGAGCAGGGAGGCGCCCCTGGTCGCGAGTTGCACGGCGAGTTCTCGTCCGATGCCGCTGCCGGCGCCGGTGATGATCCCGGATCGGTCGGTCAGGTCCATGCGTGTTCCTTCGCTGCCGCCTAGTCCGGGCGACCGGTGGCTCAATGCAGCAGGAGTGCTGCTGCTGCGCGGGCTTCGGTGGCCCAGGCGATGGCGGGTTCGGTGTGCGCGCCGACCATCGCGCCGTCGTACAGCATCGCGAGCCTGGTCGACGTGGCGGTCGGGTCCGTGACGCCGGCTTGGGCGCTGAGGTCGGCGAACAGGCCGCGGATCCAGCTGCGGTGGCTGACGTTCGCGTCGTGGGCGGGGGAGTCCTTCGTGCTCTCCGCTTCCGCGTTGATGAACGGGCAGCCGTTGAACTCGTCGGTGGTGAACCACTGTCCGAGCAGGTCGAACACCATCAGGATCTTCGCCTCGGGGGAGAAGTCTGCAGCGTCGAGCTGGGCGGTGAGGTGGTCACGCCAGGCGAGGCTGCGGCCTTCGACGTAGGCGCCGACGAGATCGTCCTTCGTCCGGAAGTAGGTGTACATGCTCGCTTTGGACACGTTCGCCTCGTCCGCGATGGTGTCCACCCCGGTGGCGTGGATGCCGTTGGCGTAGAAGAGCCGGTCCGCGGTTTTGACGACGCGTTCCAGGGCGGGGCGGCGTCGGGTGCGGGGGATGGTTGCCATGCGGACTCCTTGAACGGATCTGTTCAGACTAGGCCCGTGCGGTGGACGCCACCGGAACCGGTGGCGTCCACCGCGCGCGGGGTCATGCCTGCTGCTGGTAGGCGAGGTCGGCGGCGGTGAGGCCCTCGAGGGCCATGCCGAACGGGACGTCCTGGGTGAGGCGGCGGCGCAGGTTGAGGTTCAGCGTCTGCTTCTGCAGCGACCGGTACAGCGCCGGCTTCGCGGCGAGCTTGCGGGCGATCTCGAGGCCGCGCTCGAGGGCGCGGTCGTGCTCGACGACCTCGCTCACGACGCCCCACTGCAGCGCGGTCTGCGCGTCGATGGACTCTCCGGTCCAGAGGAGGTACTTCGCGCGGGCGGTGCCGGCGATCTCCTCCCAGACCACGTGCAGGCCGTCGCCGGCGGTGATGCCGAAGGCGGGGTGCGGGAAGTCCCCGTAGGTGGCCTTTTCGGAGGCGATGTGCACGTCGGCCAGGAGCAGGTACTCGGAGTGGATGGTTGCGGTGCCGTTGGCGACGCCGACGACCGGGATCGGCAGGTCGAGGAGGCGCTCGAGGACCTTGCGGCCCTCGACGCGGGTCTTCTCCCATGCGGCGGGCTTGAAGATCTCGCCGAGGCTGGGCCCGTCGATGTCCTTCATGAACTGGTCGCCGGTGCCGGTGATCACGAGCGCCTTGTTGTCCCGGTCGAGGGAGATGTCCTCGAGGGCCTGGGGGAGGTCCTCGTGGGTCTGTCCGGTGAAGGTGAGCGGGCCGCCGTCGGTGTGGAACCGCATCACCAGCACGCCGTCCTCGCCGCGGCTGAAGGCGAGGTTCTGGTACTTGTCGAAGTAGGCGGGGGTGGTCATGACGGCTCCTTGCTCAGTGCGCTTAACCGAACAGGTCCGTTCGGCTACATCGGTAACTGTACCGACCTGTTCGGTCTTGTCAAGTCGCGTCGGGGTGGGGTGCACGGGCCGGTGTTCCTGGTCGCAACCGTGACGAGGCGGGGGCTATGGTCAGAGAACCTGAACAGGTTTGTGCAGATAGGACTTCTCATGGCTACTTCCCACAGCGCCCTCGTCACGGGCGGAACGAGCGGTATCGGACGGGCGACTGCCGAGAAGCTCGCGCTCCTCGGCCTGCACGTCGTCATCACCGGCCGGAGCGTCGAGCGAGGCAACGCCGTCGTGCAGACCATCCGTCAGCGTGGCGGCCGAGCCGACTTCATCCAGGCGGACCTTCGCGACGCCTCCAGTGCGGCTGTGGTCGCCACCGAAGCGCGGCGGCTCACCGGCGACCGGGTCGACGTGCTGATCAACAACGCGGGTGTGTTCCCGTTCGGCCCGACGCCTGCGACGACGGAGGCGGACTTCGACAGCGTCTACGCCACCAACGTCAAAGCGCCCTACTTCCTCGTCGCCGCACTGGCGCCGGCGATGGTGCAGCGCGGCGACGGCGCGATCGTCAACGTGACCACGATGGTGGCGGACTTCGGCGCCGACGGGATGGCCCTGTACGGCTCCAGCAAAGCCGCGCTGGTGCTGCTGACCAAGGCGTGGGCTGCGGAGTTCGGGCCGAAGGGTGTGCGCGTGAACGCCGTCAGCCCGGGCCCGACCAGGACCGAAGGCACCGCCGTGATGGGAGACGACCTCGCCGCGCTGGCAGCCCAGGGCCCTGCAGGTCGTCCGGGCACTGCCGAGGAGATCGCCGATGCGATCGTCTTCCTGGCCGCCGGCCCCTCCTCCTTCATCCACGGCGCGGTCCTGCCCGTGGACGGCGGCCGCCTCGCGGTCTGAGCCCGCAACGGCACGACCGCGCTGAGCGGGGCAGGAGCCAGGCCCGTGCGGGCAGCGGCAGGGACCAGTCCTGCCGCTGCCCTGCGGGGCTGACCCTTCGGTCGTTTCGGCTCGGGGTGCGTGCGAGAGACGTGCAACGCCTGTCGAGCGCGGGCGCCGCGGTGGAGCCGGCCTCTCGGGAAGGAGCGGGCGACTACCGGGCCGAAGAGAGACGAGTCGCGCGAGCTTTCGCGGCGTGGCGCTGCACGCGCATCCGGTTCCCGCAGGCCGGGGAGCACCAGATCCGCCTCCCGTGATCCGGCACGAACATGCGATCGCAGTCGTCCGCCGCACATGTCCGCACCCTCGCGGCGGCCTCGGAGACCGCGAACGCCGCCAGGTCCCGTGCGACCCGAGCAGCAGGCGGTTCCGCCGACGTCGGCTCCCACTGCAGCTCCAGTCGCGGACCGTGCGTGCGAAGCACGGGCCGGACTGGTGCGGCTGCAACCGTGTTGAGGCGGCCGAGGACCGTGTCCTCCGGAGCGCGGTGCGCCTCCAGTGCCTCGAGCACGGACCGGGCGTCAGCGCGCAACTGGGCCAGATCCGACCACTCTGATGCGGTCGCCTGTCCCGTTTCGGTCAGCCCGTTCCGGCGCAGCCACTGATCGGCGTCCTCGGCCTCGCTCAACCGATCGAAGACGCCGCGCGTGCCGGACACCTTCGTGTTCACCAGCGCGAGAGCAACCGACAGCTCCTCGCCTGGGGCGGGCGTCGGCTCCTGTGTGGCCATGTCCTCATCCTGTCTCACCACTTCGTCGGAACCCCTTGGGCGGCTTCGCTCAACCGGTGGCCGCGTACTTCGCTCGGTCTCGACTTGCTAATGGTAAACCGCTCACTTACCGTTACGGCGCCGTGATGGACGTCGCGGCACCGACAGAACGAAGGACCCGATCGCCATGCACACCTCCTCCCGGATCGCCCTCGCCGCGGCCGCAGCCGCAGCGCTCGTCGCCGGCGGCGCCGCAACCGCGAACGCAGCGACCGCGAGCCCGGACCTCCACGGGCACCACCGCGTCGCCGGCACCGTCTTCGTGCAGACCGACAGCACCGCGCACAACTCGGTGGTGGCCTACGACCGGCTCTCCAACGGCACGCTGCGCCCGGCCGGCAGCTACCGCACCGGCGGAACCGGGGGAGCGCTGGACGGGTCGGTCGTCGACCACACCGCCTCGGAAGGCTCGCTGGTGCGCTCCGGCTCGTCGCTGTTCGCAGTCAACGCCGGCAGCAACACCGTGACGTCCTTCGCTATCCGCGGCGACCGACTCGTGCACCGACACGAGGTCAGCTCGCACGGCCAGTTCCCGGTCAGCGTCACCGCGCACGGCAACCGCGTCTTCGTCCTCAACGCCCGCGACGGCGGCTCGATCCAGGGCTACCTCCACCACGCCGGACGCCTGATCGCGGTGCCGAGCTGGCACCGCACCCTCGGGCTCGACCCGAACGCCACGCCCGAGTTCACCCACACCCCGGCCGAGATCGCGTTCACCCCCGACGGCTCCAAGGTCGTCGTGTCGACCAAGGGCAACACCAGCGCCTTCGACGTGTTCGGCTTCGGCCACGCAGGACTGGCCGCCAAGCCGGTCGTGACAGCCCTGCCGAACGATGTGCCGTTCGGGTTCTCCTTCGACCACCGCGGCGCGCTGGTCACGAGCGAGGCCGGCCCGAACGCCGTCGCCTCCTTCACCGTCAACCAGGACGGCACCCTCACGCAGCGGAGTTCCGTCGCGACCGGGCAGAAGGCCAGCTGCTGGATCGTCATCGATGGCCACCACGTCTACGCCTCCAACGCCGGCAGTGGCACCGTCAGCGGATACTCCCTCGGCCGCAACGGTTCCTTGACCAGCACGGGAACCACTGCCACCGACGCCGGCACGGTCGACGCTGCCGCCACACGCGACGGCCGCTACCTGTACGTCCAGACCGGCGCCGCCGGCATCGTCGACGAGTTCGCGGTCGCCACCAACGGTGCGCTGCGCAACATCGGCGCCGTCACCGTCCCCGGCGCCATCGGCGCCGAGGGCATCGTCGCCTCCTGATGACCCGGGTGGTGCGGGCCGCTCACGCAGCCCGCACCACCCGCCTCGCTCCTTGCTCCCCATGGATGATCACGACCTGCTCGCCCGCGTCCGAGACCGCGACGAACGCGCCCTCGCTCAGCTCCGCGCCCGCTACCAGCCGCAGCTGCTCGCCCGCATCGACCACGTCACCCTCAACCGCGACCTCACCGAGGAGGTCGCGCAAGATCTCTGGCTCCAGCTCTGGCAACGCCCCGACATGGTCGACCTGACCCGCGGCGGCTTCGGCACCTGGCTGAGGACGGTCGCCCACCGACGCGCCGTCGACTGCGTCCGCAGCGTGCAGGCCGCCCGAACCCGCGACCTCGGATACGGCCTCCGGCAAGCCCACGAAGTCGACTACGGACCCGAACAGCACGCCGCACTCGCCTGGTACCGACCGCACCTGAAGGCCGCGCTGGCGCAACTCAGCGACTACCAGCGCACCGCACTGCTCATGCACCACTTCGACGACCTCAGCCACGTCGAGATCGCCCACCAGCTCGAGATCGCCGCCGGCGCCAGCAGGACCCGCTATCGGGACGGCCTCCGCCGCCTGCGGCAGATCCTGCAGGACACTGCCGGAGCGCCAACGTGACACGTTTGAGCGGACTGCCCCGCCAATCCAACGGAAGCGTTGTTACGCTCGGCACATGGTCCGCGACCCCGCCGAGACGAAGCGCAAGATCCTGCACGCCGCCACCGCCGAATTCACCGAACGCGGCCTCGCCGGAACCCGGATGGAAGCGATCGCCGCTCGAGCCGGCGTCAACAAGGAACGGGTCTACAGCAACTACGGCACGAAGGAGCACCTGTTCGCCGTCGTCCTCGGTGACGAGCTCGAGCGCATCGCCAGCGCCGTCCCGATTGACACGATCGGAGCCGACGGAGTCGGCGAGTTCGCTGCTCGCTGCTTCGACTACCACCTCGATCATCCGGAGCTCGTCCGACTGCTGCACTGGGAAGCGCTGGAGCGCACCGAGGAGATCGCGGACGAAGCGATCCGCACCCAGCACTACCAGCGCAAGGTCGCGGCCTTCCGCCGCGCCCAAGCCGCCGGCATCCTCGATGACGGCATCGACGCGGCGGACATGGTCTTCATGGTCCTTGCGCTGTCGGCCTGGTGGGCCGCAGTGCCTCAAGTGGCCCACATGGTGGGCGGCCCATCGAGCGACTCCAGTGCCCGACAGCGCCGCCGCACCTCGGTCGCGAACGCCGCACGAAAGATGTGCGCCGCACCCTGAAACCCCGCTGAACCAACGTTGACGTTGGGTAGGGAAAGTTCTAGCGTTGTTACCAACGCAAACGTTGGAGTTGTTAGGAGTCGCATGACCACCACGAACCCACCCGTACCGGTGACCGCGCCACATACCGCTGCCCGCGCCTGGACCGCCGTCGTGATGTTGGCCGTCGCGCTGTTCGCCTTCGTCAGCACCGAGCTGATGCCGATCGGTCTCCTGCCGCAGATCGCACACGGCACCGGGGTGAGCGTCGGCACTGCCGGGTTCCTCGTCACCGGCTTCGCCTTCATCGTGGGCGTGCTGGCGAGCCCGATGACCGCACTCACGAGCCGGATGGACCGGCGGCTGCTCGTCGTTGTCCTGCTGGCCGCGTGCGCTGCAGGCAACCTCATCGCCGGCCTCGCGCCCAACTACGTCGTCCTCCTCGCCGGACGGGCGCTCATCGCCCTCGCGATCGGAGTGTTCTGGTCCATCGGGGCCGCGACCGCAGTGCGGATCGTCAGCAGCGAGCATGGCGTGCGGGCGACCTCCCTGGTGCTCAGTGGGCTCTCGCTCGCCTCAGTACTGGGCGTCCCGCTCGGCACTGCGCTGGGAGAACACACGTCCTGGCGGTTCACCTTCGCTGCACTCGGCGCGCTCTCCACTGTCGCGCTTCTCATCGGGCTGCTCGTCATCCCATCCGTCCCCGCCTCGAAGCCGACCACGACAGGACGGCAGCAGCCGGTGTGGAAGCTGCCGGCGCTGCGCGTCGCGGTCGCCGTCACCGGACTGGCGATGATCGGCAACTTCCTCGCCTTCACCTACATCACCCCGTTCCTGACCGACGTCACCGGCGTCCCCGGAGGATCGGTCGGTCTCGTCCTGGTCATCTGGGGCGCCGCGGGACTCGTCGGCAACTTCGCCATCGCGCCGCTGCTGAACCGGTCGCTGCGGCGCACACTCCTGATCACCGTCGCGCTACTCGCCGCCGCACTCGTCGGGCTCTCGGCATTCGGAGCGTCGTTCCCCCTCGTCGCAGTCGCCCTGGTCCTTTGGGGTGCGGCATACGCCGCCCTTCCGGTCGTGCTGCAGACCTGGGTGTTCCGCGTCTCCGTCGCCAGCGGGCAGGCGGACGCCGCGACCTCGATGTACGTCTCGGCCTACAACCTCGCCATCGGTCTCGGCGCACTCGTCGGCGGCCTGGTCATCGCCGGACCCGGAGCGGGAGCGGTCGTGCTCATCGGCGGCATCGTCACCGCCACAGCCCTTCTCGTGCTGCTGCCGACCTCCCGGCACCAGCCGGACACCGACCACTGACCACCGAAAGGGACATCGCCATGGCTCGCGTCTTCATCACCGGCTCCACCGACGGTCTCGGATACAACGCCGCACGGCAGCTCCTCGACGACGGACATGACGTCGTCCTCCACGCCAGGAACGAGACGCGTGCGCAAGAGCTGCGCCGCCACATCCCGGTCAGCACCAAGGTGCTCATCGCCGACCTCGGACACCAGGCAGAAGTCACCGCTCTGGCAGCCGAAGCGAACGCCCTCGATCCCTTCGACGCCGTCATCCACAACGCCGGACTCGGCTACCGGCAGCACGAACGAGGCGCCACACCGGAGGGCCACGCAGCCGTCCTCGCCGTCAACGTCCTCGCGCCGTACCTCCTGACAGCGCTGATGCGACGCCCGAAGCGCCTGATCTACCTCAGCAGCGGCATGCAGCAAGGCGGTGAAGCAGATCTCGACGACATCGACTGGACCGCTCGCTCCTGGGACGGCGTCCAGGCGTACTCCGACAGCAAACTCTTCGACACCACCCTCGCGTTCGCAGTCGCTCGGAGGTGGACGGACATCTACTCCAACTCGGTCGAACCCGGCTGGGTCGCAACGAAGATGGGCGGCCCCGGCGCGCCCGACGACCTCGACGCAGCCCACCGCACCCAGACCTGGCTCGCCACCAGCAACGACGCCACCGCCACCGTCACCGGCCGGCACTTCTATCACCAGCGTGAGCGAGCGGCGCACCCGGCGGCCAGCAGCACCGCGTTCCAAGACCGGCTGCTGCTCCAACTCGACCAACTGACCGGCGTCGCCTTCCCGACGACCGCCGCCTGAGGCCGGCCGGGACCACCAACCAAGCGTCAGCCGCCCGTCGAGCAGGAGAACAGCCCCATGCCCTCAACCACAGACACCCCCGCTCTCGAGGATCGTTTCGCCATCCGCGACCTCTTCGACGCCTACGCGCACTGCGCCGACCGACGAGACGCCGAAGGGCAAGCAGCACTCTTCACCGAGGACACCCGATTCGCGGTCCACATGGCCGGCGCCGACACCGACCCCACATACGTCCTCCACGGCCGAGACGCGCTCATGCCCGTGTTCGAAGACCTCCGGCAGTACGACGTCACCACGCACTTCAACGGGCAGAGCCGCATCAACCTCAACGGCGACACGGCAACCGGCGAGAGCTACACCATCGCCCACCACCTCTGGACCGAGGACGGCGACCGCAGAATCATGGTCGCCTCACTCCGCTACCTCGACGACTTCCGCAAGATCAACGGCCGATGGCTCTTTGCGGCCCGCCGACTCATCCTCGACTGGAGCGAAACCCGCACGCTAGCGCGCTGACCATGCGCACCCTCTCCTCGGCCGGAGCAGTGGGGTTCTCTGTGTCGAAGAGCGCCTCGAATGTTTCGTGAGCAGGGGAGTGGGACGTCTCACGGGCAGGGGGGTGAGACCAGCGGTGGCCACTCGAGGCGACGCGGGCGTAGGCGGCTCCATCTCGTCTCCCACCAGAGCCTCGGTGACGGTCGTGTTGCTCGCGCTCCGGTTGCCGAGGAGTTGAAGGCTCGCCCGGGGGCGGCTCACGCCGCTCCCGGGCGAGTCGCGCTCACGCGGGGGTCTCGGCGGTTGCGTGCAGGGTGGCGCGGGCGAGGATGTGACTGGCCATGGTGAATCCGAGGTAGGCCGGGGTGCCGTCTGCCGGCACGCCGATCTGGTCGGTGTCCAGCGCGTGCACCGTGATGAAGTAACGGTGCGGGCCGTGGCCGGCGGGCGGTGCGCCGCCAATGAAGCGTGCGGCGCGGGCGTCGTTCGGCAAGGCGAACGCCGCGCCCGGCAGGTCGGTGACGCCTTCGGGCAGCTCGGTGACGGAGGCCGGCAGGTCGGCGACCGCCCAGTGCCAGAAGCCCGAGCCGGTCGGAGCGTCGGGGTCGTACATGGTCACGGCGTAGCCGCGGGTCTCGGGCGGTGCGCCGCGCCACGACAGCTGGGGCGACACGTCGCCGCCGCCGGGCACCCCAAAGATGCCGGACAGCTGCGCGAGCGGCAGGGCGTCGCCGTCCCGCAGCGTGCTGCTGGTGACGGTGAAGCCGGGAACTTCGGGCAGTCGGGCGAATGGGTCGTTCTCGGTCATGCGTGCTCCTTCAAGGGGATCAAATGAGATCGATGATGGCACGATAATCGATTCTGGGCGATACTGGTGCCGTGGTCGATGTCGTGATGCTCGAGGCGGAGCACCGGAGCCCTTCCGAGCGGGTGTACGCGCTGCTGCGCGCGGAGATCATGCGCGGCGACGTCGCGCCACGGTCTGCGCTGAGGCCGCAGGCGCTGGCCGACCGGTGCGGGGTGAGCCTGGCTGTGGTGCGCGAGTCGCTGCTCCGGCTCGTGGGCGAGGGCTTGGCGGAACGGCTGCCGAATCGCGGGTTCCAGGTGCCCGCGGTCGACGACGAGCGGTGGCAGCAGCTGGCGGCGGCGCGGAAGCTGCTCGAGCCGCCGATGCTGCGTCTCGCCATCGAGCACGGCGACCTGGAGTGGGAGGCCGCGGTCCGCGCCGCGCTGCATCGGCTCGAGGGAACGCCGCTGACCGACTCCGACGGGTCGCCGCACTTCTCCGATGCCTGGTCCGAGGCGCACCGCCGCTTCCACCGCGCGCTGCTCGCGGCCTGCGGCAACCCGGTGCTGCTGGAGATGTCCGACCGGTTGTGGACCGCGACCGAGCTCGCGCGGCGTTGGTCGGTGCACCGCACGCCGGACCGCCGCTTCGTGGATGAGCATCGTGCGCTCGAGCGGGCCGCGCTGCAGCGCGACGCCGACGCCGGTCAACGGCTGCTCGCGGAGCACCTCGGCCACACCGCCGCCGGGCTCGACCGGCCGGCACCCGCGAACGACTGAGGAGAGGCGCCTGATGCGCATCGCGAATCTGCACGAACGCCTCGTGCTGCTGCACGGCGGCCGCGCCCACGACGTCGCCGAGGTCAGTGGCGGGCGGTTCGGACCCGCCGTCCAGGACGTGTACGAGCGGTGGGACGAGTTCCGCGCCTGGGCGAGCGGGACCTCGCTGCACGGCGGCGCGGAGATTGACCCCGCGGCGCTCGGGGCGCCTACGCCGGCGCCCCGTCAGCTGTTCGGCATCGGCCTGAACTACCGGGACCACGCCGCCGAAGCCGGCTTCGAGACGCCCGCCGGCCTGCCGCCGGTGTTCACGAAGTTCGCCACCGCGATCACCGGACCGAACACGCGCGTCGCGCTGCCGCACGGCGACGCGACCGGACGGGTCGAGGTGGACTGGGAGGTCGAGCTCGCCGTCGTGATCGGCCGTGTCGCCCGGCGCGTACCGCCGCAGGACGCGTGGGCGCACGTTGCAGGGTTGACCGTGGCGCAGGACCTGTCGGAGCGGGTGCTGCAGATGGCGGGCCCGGCGCCGCAGTTCAGCCTCGGCAAGTCACACCCTGGCTTCCTGCCGCTCGGCCCGTGGCTCGTCACAACCGACGAGCTCCCCGACCCGGACGCCCTGCGGCTGTCCTGCGCGGTGAACGGGCAGGTCGTGCAGGACGGCACCACCGCCGACCTCATCGTCGACGTGCCGCACCTGATCGCCGGGCTGTCTGCGGTGCTGCCCCTGCTTCCCGGCGATCTGATCTTGACCGGCACACCCGCGGGCGTCGGCATGGGCCGCACGCCGCGACGGTTCCTCGCCGAAGGCGACCGACTCGTCAGCCGCATCGAGCACCTCGGCCAGATGGTTCAGACGTTCGAGTGACGAGGACGCCCGCTGCCCTGTTCCGAGGAGATCGAGGACCCGACATGCCGACTGAGGACCCCCGCCCGCGGGCGCTGATCGTGCACGCGCACCCGGAGCCCGACTCGTTCTGCACCGCCCAGATGCACGCGGCCGCGGCCGCGCTCCGCGACAGCGGCCACCGGGTGGACGTCGTCGACCTGTACGCGCTCGGCTTCGACCCCGTGCTCGACATCACGGAGTTCCCCGCCGCGCGCCGCCCGCTCAAGCCGCAGGCCGAGCAGGCATCGGCCTGGGCGGCCGGCACGCTCGCGCCCGACGTCGCCCCCCAGCTGGACCTGTTGCTCGCCGCCGACCTGCTCGTGCTCTCCTTCCCGGTCTGGTGGTTCGCGCTGCCCGCGGTGCTGAAGGGCTGGGTCGACCGAGTGTTCGTCAGCGGCGGCGTCTTCGGCGGGGAGCTCGGCCTCTTCCAGGACGCGGCGATGCACGGCCGGCGCGCGATCGTGCTCGCGACGACCGGCGGCTCCGAGACCTCCTTCACCGAAGGTGGGAGGTTCGGCGACCTCGACCGCTTCCTCTACCCGATCCACCGTGGGATCTTCGAGTTCGTCGGCTTCGAGGTCCTCGAGCCGGTCGTCACCTTCGGCCCGGCGCGCGACGACGCGAACGGCCGAGCCAACGCCCTCGCGGACGTGCACAGCGCTTTCCGTGCCATCCTCGACCGGCCCACTGCTCCCGCCGGCGCCGCGCGCCCGCGCTGATCCGTGCGCCCGCGCCGAACATCCTCTTGGGTCTACCGGAGCCGCCCCTGGAAGCAATGTGTCCCACAAGCAGGGCGCTGAGACCTGCGTTGATGCTGCCGAGGGCGCGTCGCGCGCCTACGACTTGGGCGGAACCTCGCCGTAGTCGCGATCCTCGTCGGCGACGTGCGCCGGCATCTCGCGCGCAGCCGTCTCGAGCAACCAGTGGACCGCCGCTAGGGGTACCCGTGAGGGGCCGGACGTTCTCAAGAACAAAGCGCCCTGCTGTAGGTCGTCGCGATACACCTCGAGCACGACTTCGTCGTCGCTCAGCAGTTCCAAGGCGAACCCGTCCTCAGTGCCCACCGTGCTTGCCCAGCGACTACTGAACCCTTCCGGCAGCTCTGTTCCGTCCTGAGGGAAGTCGGTCATGTCGCCAGCCTGCACCAGTTGCAAGGGGGCAACGAGCAGGGCAGGGCGTCGCGCGACCAGGCAAGCGGAACATCGCACATGCGGGATCTGACACGCCTAAGCGGCGTCGCTCTCAGTCGACTGCTCGCGACGGAGGATGAGCCGTGACACTCCGGAAGGTCGACTCTGATGCCAGAGCGAGCCCGAGCGCTCGACTGGTGCTCGAGGACCTGGATAGGGCCCTTGGGTTCTACTACGCCGGAGCACTTGGGGGCTCGGGTGCCACTCCGACCGACCTCTTTGCGGTCAGTTGGTTCGGGCGCTGCGTTCCCGTGATTTGCGGGAAGTCCGAACCTTCGGCTGGCTCCACGTGGTTGCGTCGCTCGATCCAATTCGGAGCATCCGGACGGATCCGCGACAGACTCGACGGGCTGCAGCTGTGGCAGCCTCCCGGCTGGCAGCAGCACGAGGTCTCGTTACTCGCAGTGCACTGCGTGCTCGCTTATGGATCGCACGGCGATGGTCTCGAGGTCGAGAATCGCGATCGATACCGGGTGGAGTGGAACGACCGTGTCTATTCGCTAGCGGACTTCGACGGCTGAACTCGTCTCACGAGCGGGGAGTGGAAAGTCTCAACGGCAGAGAAGCGAGATGTCTCGCGGGCAGGCAGTTGCGACGGGTGTCGCCTGATGGTTAGTAGGTTTGCGCGATGGACGTCCATTTGGTTGACAAGCGAGATGCGACGCAGGAGGCGCGTGCGTCTGGCTTCCGCGTCACGGTGCTCGAGCCGGGTCGAGTGACGTCCTACAACATCGATAGGGCCACAGTCGCGGAGGCGCAACTGTGGGCAATACAGCACCGCGGCAGCAGGGGCTACGCACTAGCGGCGCGCATAGACGGACCGCAGGGTGTGGACCTTGTGTGGCTGACAGCGCCACCCGAGGCGCTCGCCTAGCCCTGTCTTGCCAGCAGGGCTGTGAGACGTGTCGGGCTTGGGGGCGCTTGGCACAGTGAAGTTATTGGAGGTTGCGCCTGCTCGGTGGTGACGTGCGACTGGAGTCGGGTTTCTTCGACGCCGTCGCCGGTCGCTCGATCCCGCAGGCGGAGGGGTCGTCACGGTCGCGGATGGCGTTGATGGGGCGGGTGCCGTTCGTAGAGCAATGGGACCGCTAATCCGTATGCGGTGTGAACTGAACACCTCGAGTTTCGAGAGAGCTAGCGTCATGGTGTGACGTTGAATCATGTGAGACGAGGGAGCGGCAGTCCGCTGTTGCTCGTCCACGGTCTGGGTGCTGGGTGGCGATCTTGGTCCCCGATACTCGACGGACTGGCCGAGAGCCGTGAGGTGATCGCTGTCGACCTGCCGGGGTTCGGCGAGACGCCACCGTTGACCGGCGAGGTCTCGATCGCCACCTTGACCGATTCGGTCGCGGACTTCATCCGCGAGCAGGGTCTTGGCGGTGTCTCGACCGTCGGTCAGTCCATGGGCGGTCGAATCGTGCTCGAGCTTGCACGGCGGGGTGTCGGCGGTGACACGGTGGCGTTGGATCCGGGCGGCTTCTGGAGCGACCGTGAGGTCGCCGTCTTCGGCGCCACGCTGCGGCCATCGATCGCTGCGGTTCGAGCATTGCGACCCGTGTTGCCAGCGCTGCTCAGCAACCCTGCCGGGAGGACCGTGCTGCTTGCGCAGTTGTCGGCACGGCCGTGGGCGCTCTTGCGCGAGACCGTGCTGCCGGACGTGCGCGGGCTGGCCGACTCGCCGGCGACCGGTGCTGCCATGGACGCCCTGACGAAGGGGCCCAAGCAGCAGGGCGCCCCGGCTGGTTCGGTGCCCGGCCGGGTCACGATCGGTTGGGGTCGTCGTGATCTGGTGACCGTGCCGAGACAGGCCGCGCGTGCCATCGAGCTCTTCCCCGACGCGGTGCTGCACTGGTTCGATCGGTGTGGTCATTTCCCGCAGTGGGATGCACCGCACGAAGCGACCAGGCTGATTCTCGACAGCACCGCTTGAGCGCGGCTCGCCCGTTGCGAGCGTGAGCGCCGAACCGGCCCTGCCTTCGCTATCGAGGCGAGGAAGACGTCTCATGAGCAGGGAAGTGGGACGTCTCGGGAGCGGGTTGCTGGGACTCGCTCAGGAGCTGCTGCATCGTTCGTGTTGGCAGCGTGAACCGAGGTAGGACAGCAGGGTGGCTGTTGTGGTCGGTGTCTGCATCCTGATCGTGGGCGTCGTCCTGACGATTGCAGCTTGGCGTTGGGAGCGCCGCTACTCCGCGTCGCACCCAGAGCGGAGCCGGCCGAACGCCGCGATCTCGGGAAGGTCCATTCCGCTGATCCTGTCCCTCCTGGTTTGCGGGTCGGGAGTCCGTGTGGCGCTGGCGGAGGTGGGGCTGCTTCTGTGGCAACGCCTCGTGATTGGAGCCGGCTTCGTCTTGGTCGCGGTAGCGGTCGCAGCGGTGTTCCTGCGGTGGATGCGGGGCCGGGAGAAGACCGCTGCAACGCGGCGCGTGGCATCGCGAGTACTCGTCGCCTTCGTCGTGCTTGGGGTCCTCGGTTGGGGTTTCGTGTGAGGGCGAGGCGACCCGACTGTTGCGGCCACGTCCCACGGGCAGGCAATTGAGACGAGCAGGCAGCGGGGACATGGCCAGCGGGTGTCGGCCTCCGCCAGTCCGGGTGTCCCGACTGTCTCTGAAGCACGTCCCTCCGTAAGGTGCGCGCGTGCACGGCGCAGCCTTTGTCCTTGTCGTAATGGCCTACGTGGCACCGGTGATCCTGGTCGTCGGTGGACTGGTCGCGCTCTACTGGGTCATACGGCGCGGGGTGGCCGCCGGGATCCGCGATGCTCGCCCGGAGCCGTCGACGGGCGGGGCTGGAACCGCGAGTACCCCATCGCAGGCTCGTCGGCAGTGAGCCGGGAGTCTCGCCTGTAGGGGAGTGAGACGTGTTGCCACCAGGTGCTGAAACGCTTCCCGTTGATGCTTTGAGACTTGCTGCCTCCGCAGTGCTGGCCAGCCACGACGGGAACCTTCTGCTGATTCATGAATGGTTCACCGGGTTCGCTGGGCGGGGGACTGTCGCAATGCCGATTCGGGTGCCAGAGTGCGCAGATGAGTTTGAGTGCTCTCTGGTCGCTTGTGACCTTGCTCATTGTGATCGCGGCATGCGTGGTCGGCATTGTTGTGGCAGTACGAGTTGTCATCCGTGCCGTCCGCGCGCGTCACGCTGCGCCAAATGGGCTGGAGCGAGCCGGCTCGCCGAACGGTACTGACGATCCCACGGTCGCCTTCGACCGCGCGGCGGGGAAGACCGCCTGGACGCGTATCAGCGGCGGTCTTTGACCGGTTGACGGGGACGTCGCTCGCTTGGATGGTCCGGTACGGCGTGAGTGACGCGACGTCTCGCGGCCAGGTAGATGAGATGTCTCACGAGCACGGGGTCGAGACGTCTCACGAGCGCGCTTCAGTAGCTGCGGCATTTGTTCGAGGGGCCGACTTGGCCGATGCCCGTGGCAACTCACGGGTAGAGATTCGGCGCGCATGGAGCACCGTTCCCAGCGCTCGACCGTAAGACGCAGTGCGCCGTTCAGCGCGCGCCACTCGCGGTGCCTCTCGCTCGTCTTAGCCTCTGCTTGTGACTTACCGCTTCGACCTGGTCGCTGTGCAGGGGCATCTTGAGCTCGCCGAGAACGCGTGGGAGAAGATCCGGTTCTGGCTCAGCGAGTATCAGCCCGCAGCGGAGGTCATCCTCGTGGGCGCCCCACCCTCCCGGATCCGAGTGCTTGCTCTCGGTGCGCCGGCCGAAGTGGCCCCTAATCTGCTTTCCCAGGTCGAAGCGCTTGCCGGGACAGGACTTCGAGTAGAGATGCTCGACTGAGTGGGAATCGAGCGCCGTGGCGCAAGGCGACCTCCTTCGCAACCAGCGGACTGCTAGGCGGTGGCGTTGTTAGCGGGACTGACCCGTAAATCGATTCGGGGCTTGCGGAGCTGCTACTGGTCCCAGGCGCAGCGCGCCGGGCGTTGCACGAGACGGCAGGCGAAGCGTCTCGCGAGCAGGGATGTGAGAGGTGCCGTCGGGTTGACGGCCAAAGGTCCTCGACGGCTCTGGTTCAGCAGGGTCAGCCAGCGGCGTCTCGGCGGCGGTGGCGGAGCACTAGTAGGCCGGCGAGGAGCCCGAGCCAGCCGGTCGTGAACAAGGCGACGCCGATGAAGTCGCTCGAATTGAGAGACCGAGGGAAGAAGCCGAACGCGAAGATGACTCCCCACAGTTCCCACCCGAGCGCGAGCGTTGCGAGGGCGAAGACGAGGACCGCCAGCTTCCCGGGCAGGTCGCTCAACACGAGTTCGTCGGTCACCTGCTGGTCCTCTGCTGCCATCACCTCAATGTAGAGATGTATTCGGGTGACGCAAGAGTCGAGGTGTCTCTCCGGCAGGGGACTGGGACGTCTCGCGTCCAGGGAAGTGAGATGTCCCGGGACGAGCGCCCTCTTTGACGACTCTTGATGGTTCGAGGTGGATTCTTGTCTGGTAGGTCCTTTCGAGACAGTTCGCCCATAGGTACCGGCTCGGCCCGTTCGGGCCGGGCCGGTGCCCGGTCCGCTCGGAAGGGTCAAGCTTGGCCGCGTGGTCAGGGGTGGGTGGGTCCGGGGAGGAACCCGTCTTCCACGGCGCGTTTGTAGAGGTCGACCTTGGTGGAGGCTAGGCGACCGACTCGGGCGTACTTGGCGCGGATGCGTCGGACGTAGTCCTCGGCTTATCACCTCGAAGCCGATGCCGCTCGCGATCACCCCGCTAAGCACCAGAGCTCCGCTTGGAAGTCCGAGCGCCTAGCCACGGATCCACGGCCAAAAGAACCCGGTGAACACTTTCTCGCTTGATTGGCGGGTCTGGTCCGGGTGCTCACCTACCCAGTCAGCCACCGGGTGCAGCAGCAGCTCGATCAAGCGCGCCTTAGCGTTCGAGACACCGCTACCGCAGTTTCTGTCACTTGAAGCTGAAGGACTGGGTCTGCCGCCACGTGGTGCTGTTCACCTGGGCGCTCCACCAAGCGGGGCCATCAGCGCCCTTGGGGTAGCTCGTCGCTATCGCGAAGTCCCGTGCTCCTGCCGCGGTCACCGTGACCGGGATGGCAATGGTCACGCCGCAGGGGATATCGGTCTCGGCCTGTGTCTTGCCGGCGCTGCGGATCTGGAGGTGGAGTAGGTCGATGTTGTTGCAGACGGCGTACACCGTCCACTTCCCGGGCTGCATCATCCCGAGGTGCACGGTCCCTGGCTCGACGCCGCCGCCGCCGCTGACTCCGTCCGGGTCGCGGAACACGGTCTAGATTTGGTCGTACCAAGCGTCGTAGCGGGCGTCGGTCGTCGTTGAGTCTGCGCAGCCGCTCAGACCTGCCACCGCAACGAAGGCCACCGCGACCAACAACCCTGGACGAAGAACACGACCGTGAGGCATCCGCACGCGAGACACTGGCACAGCATCGCCCAAATGGACGCGATGTGGTCGCAGCATCAAGCGCGTCTCGCGAGCAGGTATCTGAGACATCGGTAGCTCGCTCGCGACCTGTCTGGGTGCGTGCTGCGTCAGGCGGCGAAACGGATCTCGAGCAGCGGGCTGGCCGCAAGCCAGTCCTCCACGTGCTGGGCGCGGCCGACCCGAGCGGGATCGTGAGGTTGATTGAAGTCGTCCACGATGTGCTGGAAGATCCGCCGGCGCTCCGTTGGATCCGGCACGGGAACGGCGATGGCGGGCAGGTCGGCGCGGATCCCGTGCTTGAGGTGGAACACGAAACGAGGGTGCGCGAGGAGGTTCGCGTACCACGACCGCCGCGCCGGGGTGCTGCTGAGGTACCAGCGGCCCTCGATCTTGTGGAACCAGATCTCGATCCGGCGAGGGCGTCCGGTTCTCGCGCCGGTCGTGGTGATGTCCACGGTCCGCTGCCACGCAGTCGAATGCCGGTCGATGTCGAGCGCGCGCAGCACCTCGGGCGGCAGGAGGGGGTGGTCGTGCTCGTCGTCTCGGATCATCGGTGCTCGTCCGTGCCGGCGGACCTGAGGTCGTTGAGGTCGAGGACGAAGCGGTAGCGGACGTCGTTGCTCGCCAGGCGGTCCAACGCTGTGGCGATGCTGGAGGAGGGCAGCACTTCGACGTCTGCGATGAGGCCGTGGCGCGCGCAGAAGTCGAGCATCTCCTGGGTGTGCTGGCGGCCTCCGCTGCCGGCGGAGGCGAGGCGCTTCCTGCCGACGAGCAGGTCCGTGGTCTGCACGGTCACCGGGCCCAGGTACCCGATGGAGAAGAGCGTCCCGTCGAGATCCAGCGCGTGGAGGTAGGGCGCCAGATCGTGCTCGACCGCGACGGTGTCGAGGATGACGTCGAGGTTCCCGCGTTGCCCTTGCATCGCGGTGGCATCCGTGGACACGACGACGGCGGAGGCACCCAGTGCGCGTGCGTCGTCGCTCTTCGCGGACGAGGTGGTGAAGACCGTGACTGTGGCGCCGAGAGCGGCGCCGAACCGGACTGCGAGGTGACCGAGGCCGCCGAGCCCGACCACGCCGAGCCGGGTGCCAGGCCCGACGCCGGCTGCGCGCAGCGGCTCCCAGACCGTGATGCCGGCGCACATCAGCGGCGCGACGCCTGCCGGGTCGAGGGACGCCGGGAGGTGGTACGCGAAGCGGTCGCGCACGATGTAGCGGTTCGCGTACGCGCCCTGCGTGATGGTGCCGTCATGCCGGTCCCGGCCGCCGTAGGTGAGGGTCGGGAACTGCTCGCAGAAGTTCTCCTGCCCCGCGAGGCACATCCGGCACTCTCCGCACGAGTCGACGATGTTGCCCACGGCCACTGAGTCGCCCGGGCGGAACTCGATCACCGCTTCGCCGACGGCGACGACCTCGCCGACGAACTCGTGCCCGGGCACGAGCGGGAATGTCCCGCCCTGCTCGGGCGGAGTGTGCAGAGCGTGCAGATCGGAGTGGCAGACGCCGCAGTACCTCACGACGACGTCGAGGTCGTCGGGGCGCAGATCCCGCCGGTGGATCGTGGTCGGCACGAGGGGTCCGTCGACCTGCTGCGAGAGGAGCGCTGTGGTGTCCATGCCGCCAACACTACCTACCGGTCGGTAGCAACGTAGGCTGGGCGGGTGGCAGACGCGACTCGTACTCGGCAACGGATCCTCGACGCGGCAACGGCGGAGTTCGCGGCGCGCGGCATCGCCGGAGCGCGGGTGGACCGGATCGCGGAGACTTCCGGTGCGAGCAAGCCGATGCTGTACGCGTACTTCGGCTCGAAGGAGCAGCTCTTCGACGCGGTGTTCCAGGACCACGTCATCGGCAACTCCGATCGCGCGCCCTTCGCCGCTGATGACCTGCCTGGGTACGCCGTGCGCCTCTACGACGACTACCTCACCGACCCGGCGCTGCTGCGCCTCGTGATGTGGAAGCGGCTTGAGCGGGTACAGCAGGGGTACCTCTATGACGGCCTCGAGGACAACGACGCGCGCCACCTCGCCGCCATCTCCGACCAGCAGGCGCGCGGGGTGATCCGCAGCGACATCAGCGCCGAGGACGTGTGGTCGCTGCTGATCAGCACCGCTGCAACCTGGGCGCAGGGGTCGCTCACGGTCGTCGCCACTGGTGACGATGCTGCGACCGTGCATCTTCGGCGACGCGCAGCCCTTGAGGCTGTCGTTCGAGCGGGACTCACGAGCCGCCAGCGCGACTAGACCGTCATTCTGCGCCGGGGCTGCATGGTCACGCGGCAGCTCGTCTCACGCGCACGGGTGTGGGACGTCTCAGGAGCGGAGGAGTGAGACGTCTCGCGCCACGGGATCTGGGCGGTCTCCGCGGCGGGAGCGGCGCCTGGCTCGGTGGTCAATCAGGCGGTCGCAGGCCGTCGCTGAAGATGTCGAGCAGCCGTTCTGCTCGTTCCAGCTCGGGCGGGTGGGCGACGGTGAAGATGCCGATGAGTCCGGCGGCGATGTCGTCCGCGGTGACGTGCTCCCGGATCTGGCCGGCTTCTCGCCCGGCGTCGAGCAGCACGTCGATCGCAGTGAGCAACTCTGTTCGCGTCTGTGCGTGCGCCAGCTCGCCGGCTTCGATCATCGCGGCCATGGTGTCGAGCATGCCGTTCTTGGTCGCGATCCAGTCGCCGAAGAGGTCCATCCACTCGCGGAGAGCCTTGCGAGGTGGAAGGCGAGCAAGGAGTTCCCCAGCTCCTGTCGTCAGACGCTCGACCTGATCGCGGTACACCGCATCCACGAGGGACTCGCGTGTCGGGAAGTGGCGGTACAACGTCGCCACGCCGACTCCTGCCTCCCGCGCGATCGCTCGCATCGAGGTCTCGGCGCCAGCGGTCGCGAGAACGCGCGTCGCCACCTCGAGCAGCTGCTTCCTGTTCCGGGCCGCGTCCGATCTCGGCTCACGTACCTGCGATGACGTCAAACGGAACACGCTCCGGATCTGTGTTACGGTCGCTGGCCGAACGGAACATAGTCCATTTCGGGCTCGTTCTTCGATGCGAGGAGACGTATCCCCATGACTGCTGAGACCCGAGATGTGGCGACGGATCTCGGACGAGCGGTGCAGTTCGTCGAACGATTCGGGGGTCCTGAGGCGCTTCGCGTCGTTGCGGTTCCTGCCCCTCATGCCGCAGCCGGGCAGGTGCGTGTGAAGGTGACGGCGGCGGGCTTGAACCCGATGGACTGGTTCATGACGTCTGATGCGGATACTGCTGCTCGGTTCCGCCTGAGTCTCCCGTCGGGCTTCGGCACGGACTACGCCGGGGTCGTCGACGAAGTCGGTGAGGGCGTGGCGGGGTTCTCCATCGGGGACCGGGTCTTCGGCGGCGCGCTGTCACGGACGGTCGCCGAGTACGTGGTGGTCGAACCGGACGGAGCGATCGCGGTCGGAGGCAGCGCGCATCACACGCCGAAGGCTCTCGACGACCGCACCGCTTCTGCGCTGACCATCGCGGGTTCGACGGCAGCTGCGGCACTGGCAGTCGTGCGGCTCGCTCCGGGCGACACCGTGCTCGTCGGCGGAGCAGGCGGCGGTGTCGGCGTCTTCGTCGTCCAGCTCGCGCGTCTTGCGGGTGCTCGGGTGATCGGTACCGGCTCTGCCGCCTCCGCCGACTCGCTGCGCGACCTCGGCGCCGAGCCGGTGATCTACGGGCCCGGGCTGGCCGATCGGGTGCGTGAGCTCGCGCCCGATGGCGTCACTGCGGCGCTGGACCTGCACGGCACGGACACAGCCGAGGTGGCTCGAGAGCTCGGCGTGTCCGATGCGCGCATCACCACCATCGCCGCACAGATCGACGGCATCGTGCCGGCGAACGGCGCGAACGCGGCTCCCGGCGCCCTCGAGGAGATCGCGCGCCACGTCGCGGAGGGCAGGATCCGCCTGCCGATCGCCGCGACTTTCCCGATGGAGCAGATCGGCGCTGCCGTCGAGCTGCAATCCGGGCGCCATGTCCACGGCAAGGTCGTCGTCGACATCTGACACCGCTGTACGCGACGAGATCGAACGCGTCAGAAGGAAGTCGCAGCGGACGCGCTGCGCCAGAACAACTCGAGACGCGAACCTGATGCCGATGAGCAGGGCATCGGAGCGTCTCGTTCGCACGGTGACTGACACGCGATGCACTCGGAGAGCTGAGCTCACCTCCATCTGTGTCGTCCTGTGCGCACCGCGTCGCTCGGCAGGATGAGCGTCCGGGACGGTCGAGAGGGGCTGGATTGGGGCAGCGCACGATTGATCCGTTGCTGGCCGAGTGGCTTCCGCCGTTGCATCCGTCGCGTGAGAGGGGCGAGCGGGGCGAGTTCGGACCGCAGCCCCTGATCGCAGAAGGCGGCCCGGATGTCATCGTCGAGCCCGCGGGCGACGAGTGGCTCCGCGTCGCGACATGGAGCCGCGGCAACTTCCAAGGGCCCGTCATCGAGGGCAGGTTCGACATCGTTCAGGCATGGATGGTGCTGTTCATGCTGCGCGAGAGGCGTCGCAGCATCGGGCGGCTGGACGACGCCGGGCTCATGCGCGTGCCGTCTTTCGTGCCCGCACCCGATGGCCCACTGTCGGTGGTGCTCGAAGACCAGCACACCGCCCTTCTTGTCGAGGACGGCGAGACCGTGGCTCGGCTGCCGGACTACCCGTTCGAGCGCGGTGGTAGTCCGCAGACCCCGCGCGCGAACGTGTTGACCCACATCGCGTACATCCCGCTCCCCGTCCTGCTCACCCAGTTGGACCTGCCCGCGGGCGGGCCGGGATCCGTGTTCCGCGACTGGTCCGAGAACTGGGGCACCTGGAAGCGGCCGCGGGTCCGGCAGCAAGAACGCGAAGCGGCCCGTCTGCGAGCCGCCGTTCGTGCCCTCACCGGTATCTGAGCTGCGTCGTAGCTGCGCCGGTTCAGAGCGGGGAAGACCGAGGTGTTCGGCGATCGACCGCGCTCGAGAAGCAGTGCGGAAGTCGTATTCCAAGTAGGGGAGCGAGACCGGTTGAGCGTCAGCCAGCCGCGAGGACGTCGGGCGCTTCCCGTCGAGCTTCGTCATCCGAGACGGCCGCCAGGTAGCGCTCGGTCTCAAGCCAGTAGGTCGCGCAGGCAGGGCACCGGCGGACGATCACGTGACTCATCAAGCTCACGCCCACCTCTGGGATGTCGATCGTGTGCGCTCCTGCTCGGCACACGGGGCAGCCCAGCTCCGACTCCATCGCCGAACTCTAAGAGCTGGAATCGTCAGGCAGGTGCTGACGCCTCCCGGCCACCGGTGCTTGTCTCACGAGCACGCGTTTCAGACGCCAGCGCCCTACCGGCGGCCCGGGCTCGCGCCGCCGGTAGGGCTGGTCTCCCGATGTGATTGAGGAGCTGCGTCAGTTGCCGCCGTCGATGGTCAGGTTGATTCCGGTGATCCATTGAGCGCGTTCTGACGCGAGGTAGGCAACCGCCTCAGCGATGTCTTGCGGGTCGCCGAGCCGGCCCAGCGGGATGCTCGGGGTGACGGCATCGAGTGGCAGTCCTTGCGCGTCAGCGACCTCCTGTCGAATCGCGTCCGCTCCAGGGCTGGTGACGGTTCCGGGGGAGATCGCGATCACACGGATGCCTGCGGGAGCGAGTTCCTTCGACAGTGCCCTGCTGTACGCGTTCAGTGCCGCTTTCGCCGCGCCGTAGTGGGCCAGCGGTGGTGGCGTGGTGGCCGCGGCCTTGGACGAGATGTTCACGATCGCTCGCGCGCCCTCCGCTTGAAGCATCCGGGGCAGGAGTGCGTTGGTGACCCGGACTGCGGAGAGGTAGTTCAGTTCGAGCGCGTCGAGCCACTCCTGGTCCGGGATGGTCGCGATACCGCCTGGATGCGCGCGGGCGGCGCCGGCGTTGTTGATCAGGATGTCGATCCCGCCGAGTGCCTCGAGGGCTGCGGAGGTGAACCTGGTGACGCCGTCGATGGAGCTGATGTCTCCGGGGATGAAGATCGCGCCGCTGGGTGTGTCGGCTTGGCTGCGGGCGGTGACGACGACAGTCGCTCCGCCGTCGAGCAGTCGTCGCGCGATGGCGGCGCCGATGCCTCGGGATCCTCCGGTGACGACGACGCGTCGGCCTGCGAACTCGCTGCTGTCGGGCGGGGCGACCGGGCGGAACATGGTGGCCGTCGCCTCAGGCTGCCGGGGTGATGCCGGGGAGGAAGACCAGCCGGCGGCGCATCGCGGTCGCGGCGATCGCTCGGGCGGGGGCGTACTCCGCGGAGTCGTACCAGGTGTGAAGGGTCTCCATGTCGGGCCACTCGACGACCGCAGCGACGATCCCAGCGTCGCCCTCGGCCGCCGTGGGGGCGGCGCCGAGGACCAGGAAGCGGCCGCCGTACTGCTCGACCGTCGGCGGAGTCAGCTCGGAGTAGCGCTGGGCGCCCGCCGGGTCGAGGACCTCGAAGACCTCCGTGATGCTGTAGGCGGGGGTGCGGGCGGTCGTGGTGTCGGACATGAGGTCTCCTCGTGAGGCTGAACGAGCCAGGTGGCCTGGCCCTCGTAACGATGTTGGTCAACATCGATGGGCTCAATGATGTTGACCGACAGTGAATCGTGTCAAGCCGTCGGTGGCACTTGCGGCCAACTTTGATGTTGCTTAACATCAGAACGGGACGAGGTTCACCTCGACCTGCGCCGCAGATCGGCGTCGAGGCGAGCAGGGGGCGGGTATGCCGCGCATCACTCGGGAGCAGAAGCAGCTCAACCGGGACCGGATCGTCAGCGCAGCCAGTCAGGGCTTCAAGCTGCACGGCGTCGACGGCATCGGCATCCAGGACCTGATGGCCACCGCTGGCATGACCAACGGTGGCTTCTACAACCACTTCCCGTCCAAGGAAGCCCTCGTGCTCGAGGTCTACGAGCAGGGCTTCGCCGACTCGCTCGCCGCACTCGGAGCCATCCGAGACGCACATCCCCGCTCTGCCCGTGCCGCGTATGACGCGATGGTCGACGCCTACGTCGCGGCCGATCACCGCGATCACCCGGAGACCGGGTGCCCCTCCGCCGCTCTGCCCGTCGATGCCGGCCGACATGGGGAAGCGCCGCAGGAGGCCTACCGGACCGGGCTCGAGGGGTACATCACGGCGATCACGGCGATCCTGCGCCAACGCGCCGAGCAGGAGGACATCGACCTCTCGCCGTCAGCGGCCCGCACGCAGGCGATCGCGCTGTTCTCGCAGATGGTCGGCGCGGTGATTCTCGCCCGCGCCGTCGCGCAAGCCGACCCAGCGCTCTCCGACGAGGTACTGACCGCGAACCGCAAGCACCTCAAGAGGGACCGACAGAACCCGAGGGCGGTGACGCGAGTCTAGGTCCCGCCGGGGTCGCGCAACGAGGAACCCCGGTCATGCCGGGGGCTGCTCGTGTCCGCGGGCGGTGCAGCGCTCGCAGAAGCGCGCGCGCCGAACGCTCCCTCCTGCGGGCGGGACGTCTGTGCTTGCTCCGCGGCCGATCCGCGACGAAGATGCGAGGCCGGTCCGAGGGAGCTTCGTTGACAAGAATCGCGACGGTCGTCGTACCCGTCACGATCGTGGCGCTCGCTGTGCTCGTCGCCACGGTGGCCGGTCCGCTGGGCTCGACGCGCGACCATCCGGCGACTCCTCCGACGCCCGCGGCGACCCGTCCGGCCGACGCCCGCGTGGTCCCCGTCGCGTCCGACGCCCGCCACCTCGTCTACGGACGGCAGGCGTCCGTGGAGGATCCGACGCCGCAGCGGCAGGAGCGCGACCTGCTGCTCGCGACGGACGCCTCCGGTCGCGTCACGCCGCTTCCCGGCTTCCGCGGCGATCGCTCCAGCGGGTTCTCCCTCGTCGGCGACTCCCTGGTCGAGACCGCGGGCTGGACCAGGTGGACGGAGCGGCGGGTGCGGTACCGGAACCTCTCGACGGGCGCGACGGCGCGGGTCGCGCTGAAGACGACGGATTCCCTGGCGTCCGCCGCTCCCGACGGCTGGGTGGTGCGGCGGATCGGGCAGCCCCGGCCCGACGCCGAGTCCAGCCTGGTCCGGGTGCGGCTCGACGGGTCGGAGGTCGAGCTCGGCGTCCCCTTCCCCGACGCCATCGCCGGCGGTGTCGGCTATGAGATCCAGGTCGGCGACAGCGGCGTGATCGCCTACCCGAAGCAGATCGACGACCTCTGCGCCTCCTCGGAGGTGAAGTTCCAGTCCTGGTCCGACGGGGGGACCTGGCGGACGGTCTTCGTCGGCGCACCGCGGTCCTGCATCTCGTGCGCTGCTGCGGCGGCGAACAGCGTCGCGTGCAGGGTGCTGCAACCGGACGAGGGCCTCGTCACGATCCCGTTGCGCGGCGGATCCCCTCGCTTCGTGACGGACGACCAGCCGGAACGCTGCCAGACGGTCGACTTCGCGTCGTGGGACGACGGCCTGGTCGCGATCGAGACGAGCGACGAAGGTCCCTGCACCGAGGGCCTCGTGTACCGGTTCGGGCAGGACGGCGAGGTCGCGATCTCGACGACCCGGTACGGGACGTCCGGCTCCGTCCGCATCGGCCTCGGCCGGATCATCGTGACCGACGGCCGGCAGCACGCGGTCTTCGGTCTCGACGGAGCGACCCTCGACCCGCGGACGCTCGTCCGCGCGTGAGACGCGGCCTGTTCGAGTCGAGGATCGCGGCCGAGCCGCACCGTCGACCGGCCGGGCCGTTCGCGCAGCCGATCCAGGGCGGCCCCCTCGTGCGGCGGTGACGGGAGTTCGCGGGACGGCTCCGGGCGACGGGACGACCGTGCCAGGATCACGCGGACTCGCTGACCTCCGACCACTGCTCCCAGCCGGCCAGTCGCTGCTCGAGGATGCCGCGAGCGACCTGCAGGGCCTGCGCGCCGAGGACGACTCGTCGCGGTGCCTCCTCCGCATCGACGATCGCGAGGAGGGCCCGCGCCGCGGCATCCGGCGAACCGCTGGCTGAATCGCCGCGCCGCGCAGCGGCGGCCGCCCGCATCTCGTCGTACGGGGGCAGCGGAGCCGATCGGATCGCCGACGGCCCCGACCAGTCCGTCTCGTAGCCGCCCGGCTCGACGATCGTGACGCCGATGCCGGCTCCGGCGACCTCGACCGCCATGGACTCGGAGAACGCCTCGAGCGCCCATTTCGACGCGTGGTAGGCGCCGAGGTTCGCGAATGCGCCGATGCCGCCCAGGCTGGAGATCTGGACGATCCGGCCGCCGCCCTGCGCGCGCATGATCGGGAGGGCCGCCTGCGAGATCCACAGCGGGCCGTAGAGGTTGGTGGCCAGCTGCGCCTGCACCTCCGTCGTCGAGAGCTCCTCGACCGCACCGAAGTGCCCGTAGCCGGCGTTGTTGACGACCACGTCCAAGCGGCCCAGCCGAGCCGCGGCCTCGCGCACGGCCGCCCGTGCGGCCGTCTCGTCCGTGACGTCGAGCCGGAGCGGGAGCACGCGGTCGCCGTACCGCGTGCCCAACGCGTCCAGCGCAGCGGTGTCGCGCGCCGTCGCGGCGACCCGGTCGCCGCGCTCGAGCGCCGCAGTGGCGAAGGCGCGGCCCAGGCCGCGGCTCGCTCCGGTGATCAGCCAGTTCGTCATCGTGCTCCTTCGGTGAGGTGGAGGACGGTGCTTCCGCCCTCGTCTGCGAGGTCGTGGAGGGCGTCGGCGACGTCCTCGGGGCGATGCCCGTCCGCTCCGACGGGACCGACGACCGCGACGTGCGCCACAGCGACTCCGCGGCCGCTCAGATCGCGCCGCAGGACGTCGATGTACGCCGTCTGCGCCGCCGTGTAGACGGCGGGGGAGGCCCGCTCCGGACTCGGATGGAGGGCGCCGGAACCGGTCGTGAACAGCAGCCGGCCCGATCCCCGCGCCAGCATCCCGGGCAGCACCGCGCGCACGGTCGTGGCGGCACCGCCCACGACGAGCGCGAGGGCCGTCAGCAGGTCCTCCGCGTCGGTCGCCGCAGCCCGCTTGATCGTGGCGACCGGCGGGAGCGGGCTGAAGCACGCCGTGTCGATGCCCCCGAGCTCCGCGATGATCCGGCCGATGGCCGCGCGCAGCGCCGTCGGGTCCGACGCGTCGGCCGCCGCGGACGCGACGGTCCGCCCCTCCAGCCGCAGGGTCTCCGTCATCGCCCGCAGGCGGACCTCGTCGCGGGCGATCAGTCCGACCGGAACGCCGCCGAAGCGCCGCGCCACGGCCATGCCGACTCCCGGACCTGCGCCGACGACGAGCAGAGCGCCGGTGTGCGTGCTGTCCTCCATGGCCTCCACCGTCCATCGGCTCCGCCGGCGGGGGAACGCCCTGCCGCACCCGGGTGCACCGCACCCCCTTTACCCTCGGCACGTGCCGTCCGCCCTCGGAGAGTTCCTGCAGGCCGCTCGCGATCGCGTGCGACCGGCGGACGTCGGTCTGTCGGAGGGGGAGCGGCGGCGGGTGCCGGGCCTGCGGCGCGAGGAGGTCGCGATGCTCGCCGGCGTGAGCGTCGACTACTACATGCGGCTCGAGCAGGGGCGCGAGACCGCCCCGTCGGGCGCCGTCGCGGCCGGCGTGGGGCGCGCCCTCCGCCTCGACGAGCACGGTCTCGGTCATCTCTACCGCCTCGCGGGGCTGACGCCGCCGCGCGCTGGCGCCACCGACGAGCGGGTGGAGGACGACCTGCTCGGGCTCCTGGGCGACTGGCGCGCGCATCCCGCGTTCGTGCTGGGCCAGGCGTTCGACGTCCTCGCTGCGAACCCGCTCGCCGAAGCCCTGTTCCTCGGCTTCCCGGGCACCCGCAACCTGCTCGAGTCGACCTTCCTCGTACCGGAGATGCGAGGGCTGTACTCCGACTGGGACGTCGTCGCGCGGAACACCGTCGCAGGCTTCCGCATCCTGCACGCCGCTCAGCCGGCCGACGACCGCATCCGACGCGTGCTCGATCGTGTCGGGGCGGACGCCGATTTCCGCGCGATGTGGGCGGACCGGCTCGTGGTCGGCCGCCGCCTCGAGTCGAAGACGTTCCATCACCCGCACGGCGGCGAGATCGACCTGCGCATCCAGACCTTCGACGTGCGGGCGGCACCGGGCCAGGAGCTCGTCGTCTACCGCGCGGTCACCGACGCCTCCCGGGCGGGGCTCGCGCTCCTCAACGATCGGAACGGTTGACGCTGTTCCATCACGTGCGCGGCGCCGGGATCACCGCGCGCTCGACCACTGCCCCGACGCCCGCAGGGCGCGCATCACCCGCGTCGAGATCTCCCGGAGCTGCTTCTGCTGCGACCGTGTCGTCGTCTCCAGCACCAGGCGGCGGACGTTCCGGACGTGCACCGGTGTCGCCAGCTCGAACCGGCGCAGGCCCTCGTCCGTCAGGACCGCGAGCGTGGACCGGCCGTCCGTCGGATCGGCCGAGCGGTGGACCCAGCCTCGTGACTCGAGTCGACCGACCGCGCGGGAGAGGCGGCTCAGCGTGCTGTTGGCGTACCCGGCCAGGACGCTCATGCGCAGCGTCCGCTCGTCGGCGTCGGCGAGCGCGAACAGGACGCCGTACTCGAAGTGCGTGATCCCGAAGCCCTGCTGCAGCGGTGCGTCGAGCGCGGGCGGCAACCACTCCAGCATCGTCGCGAAGGCGGCCCAGGTCTCGAGGTCCTCGCCGCGGAGGGCGATGTCGTGGTCGTCCGGCACCGTCGCAGGATAGCGAACTGGTTGCTCGGGCAAGTCAGGTAGGTTCCTGTTCGCTTGCTCGAGCAAGAATCAGGAGGATTCGACATGGATCTGGGGCTGCAGGACAGGACCGCCTTCATCAGCGGTTCCACGCAGGGGATCGGCTTCGCCGTCGCCCGCGCGCTGGCATCGGAGGGCGCACGAGTCACCCTCAACGGCCGCGACGCGGAGCGGCTGTCCACCGCGGTGGCGCGGCTGAGGCAGGAGGTGCCGGGGGCGGTCGTCTCCGGCGCGGTCGCGGACTTCGCCGACGACGGGCAGGTCGAGGACCTCCTCGCCGGGCTCGACGACGTGGATGTGCTCGTCAACAACGTCGGTCTCTTCGACATCGCGCCGCTCGAGGCCATCGCTGACGACGGATGGCGTCGGTACTTCGACGTCAACGTCCTGAGCGGGGTGCGCCTGTCCCGCCGCGTGCTGCCGGGGATGATCTCGCGCAGATGGGGGCGGATCGTCTTCATCGCCAGCGAATCGGGGGTCGACGTCCCGGCCGACATGCTGCACTACGGCGCCACCAAGGCCGCGACGCTCGCGTTCGCGAACGGGCTCGCCAAGCGGACCAGGGGGACGGCGGTGACCGTGAACTCCGTCCTCGGCGGTCCGACGTACTCCGACGGCGTCGCCCGGGCGGTCGAACGGCTCGCATCGGACCAGGGCCTCGCCGTCGAGGACGTGAAGGCGGCGATCGCGGGAAGCCGCCCGAGCCTGATCGAGCGCTTCATCGAGCCGGCGGAGGTGGCCAACCTGGTGCTCTACCTGGCGAGCGCGGCGTCCTCGGCGACGAACGGCGCGGCGCTCCGAGCCGAAGGCGGCGTGCTCCCGACCGTGCTCTGATCGGTCGGTCGTCTGCGGCGCGCCCGCCGACGAGCGGAGGACCCGTTCGACTCGTCAGCGGGTGCGCCGCCGCTCGGCGTCGAGCAGGGCGAGCGAGACGTCCCAGAGTCGCTCCGCCGCGACGGGGTCCAGGGCCCAGTCCCGCACGCCGTGCAGGCCGTCGAGGACCTCCGGCACGATCTCGGCCTCGCGGCAGTCCTCGAAGTACCGGCCGCCGACGCCGCTCAGCTCGGGCGCGGTCGCCAGCAGCACCGAGGTCGCCGCGCCCTGCTGCGGGGTCTTCACGACGTCGGTGGCGCGCGCCTGCTCGCGCCGCAGGACCTCCGGGTCCCAGTGCTGCTGCAGGTTGGTCCAGATCCCGCCCGGCATGCAGGCGTTCGCCGTGATCCCGTCGCCGGCCCAGCGCTGCCAGGCCCCGACCGCGAACAGCACGTTCGCGGTCTTCGACTGCCCGTACGCCTCCGACGGGTCGTACGGGCGTCGGAGGAAGAAGAGGTCCTCGAAGACGACGGGGGAGTCGTTGCTGCCCGTCGACGCGACGGACACCACCCGGGCGTCGTCCGCATCCCGGAGCGCGTCGTGCAGACCGGTGGCCAGCGCGAAGTGCCCGAGGTGGTTCGTCGCGAACTGCAGCTCCCAGCCGGCGGACGTGTACCGCTCCGGCGTCGCCATGATCCCGGCGTTGTTCACGAGGACGTGCAGCGGGCCCGACCAGCGGTCCACGAACCGGTCGACCGACCCGAGGTCGTCGAGCACGAGCTCCTGCACGGCGACCGCGGTGCTGCCCGTCGACCGGCGGATGTCCTCCGCCACGCGCTCGCCGGCCTCCGGCCGACGGACCGCGAGCACGACCCGCGCCCCCGCGGAAGCGAGCGCCCGGGCGGTCTCGACCCCGATGCCGGACGACGCCCCGGTGACCACCGCCACCCGGCCGTCGAGGTCGACGCCGTCGACGACCTCCTGCGCGCTCGATCCGGCCGTCAGCCCTCGGATCCCGGTGATGCGGGTCATGATCCCTCCTCCGTCCGCGCAGCCCGGTCCGCCGGATCGGCAGCCCGGAGGCGGTTCTGCTCCTGAAGTCGTTCCGTCGTGAACGCGGCGGCGGCCGTCCGCCGCAGCGCTCGGCGTCGCCGCTCGCGGACCTCGGGCGGATCGTCCGCGGTCGCCGTGATGTTGATCGAGGCCTGGGCCCAGGTGCCGGCCAGCGCGACGGCCATGCAGAACAGGTCGACCGGCGCGACGTCGTCCACCAGCGCGCCGCTGCGCTGGCCGTCGGCGACCCGGTCCAGGACCTCGGGGGAGATCCCGCCGTGCCGCGCGTAGAGGTCGCCGTGCGGCGTGCGCTCCAGCCGTGCCCAGGTCCCGAGCCGGATGAGGTCCGGCTCCCGCAGGTAGTAGTCGGCGATGTCGACCACCCAGTCCGCGAAGTCCTCGACCCGCAGCGGGACGGCCGCGAGGTTCGCCTCCACGAAGGCGTCGAAGACGCGGTCGAACAGGGCTTCCTTGCTGCCGAAGTAGTGGTAGATCTGCGCCTTGTTCGCCTCGGCGCGCTCCGCGATCCGGTCGACGCGCCCTCCGGCGAGCCCGTGCTCCGCGAACTCCTCCGACGCGGCGGCGATGATCCTTCGCCTCGTCGCATCCGCATTCCGTTCCATGAGCACTATCTAACCGGTTGGTTGACAAGTTGTCCAGACCGGGCGCACACTCCTCGTCGACCAGGCAGGAGCACCATGGACACCACCGTCGCGCTGTTCGACCAGACCAGCGGAGCCCTCGCAGAGGCTCCGGAGCCGAGCGTCCCCGCGGCGAGATCAGGCGCCCATCGCCTGATCGCGATCGCGCTCGCCGGCCTCGGAGGCGGATGAGCTGCGCAGCGCGCTCCGACGGCCGGATGGTTGGCTGCACGCATGGAGCTGCGAGACCTCGAGACGTTCGTCGTCGTCGCGGAGGAGCTGCACTTCGCCCGCGCCGCAGCGCGGCTGCACGTCGTGCCCGCCGCCGTCACGCAGCGGATCCAGCTGCTCGAGCAGGACTTCGGGGTCCAGCTCTTCTCCCGGTCGAGCCGGCGGGTCGCGATGACCGCCGCGGGGCTGCAGCTGGTCGAGGCGGCGCGCGATGCGCTGGCACGGGTCGACGCCATGCGCGAGCTCGCGGCGGACCTCTCGGGGGCGGCCGCGACGAAGCTGTCCGTCGCGGTCGGGCCGAACCTCAGCGCCTTCCTCGGCCCGATCCTGGCGCGTCTGACGGAGTCGGTGCCGGCGCTGCAGCCCACCGGTCGGTCGATGTGGAGCGACGAGGCGGCCTCGGCGGTCCAGCGCGGCGAGGTCGACGCGGCGATCCTCCGCGGTCCGGTGCTGCGCAGCGGTCTCGACGAGCTCGTCGTCGGCGAGACGATCGACACCCTCCTCGCGATCCCCGACTCGGACCCGCTGGCCCGCGTCGAGAGGCCGCTGACCCGCGGCGACCTCGACGGGCGACCGGTGCTGCTGACCGACCGGGCCGTCGCCCCCGGGCTGCACGACCGGATCGTCGCGTGGTTCGCCGACGCCGACGCCCACCCGCGCTGGCGGTCGCACCGGATGCAGAGCCACGAGCTGCTGCTGCCGTTCGTCGCGATCAGCGGCGCGACGGCGCTCGTGCACGACCACATGACGAGCGCGGCGCCCCACGGCGTCAGCATCCGCGCGCTGGCGGAACCCGGGCCGAGGAGCCCGGTCCTGCTGGTCACGCGCTCGGGCGACCGGTCCGGGCCTGTCCGCGCGCTGCGTGGAGCCGCGGTGGAATCGCAGCGGTCCCGCGAAACGACCGCTCCAGCTGCGGTCGTTCACGAGGAGTGAACGACCGCTCTCGATCCGGTGCTCGATCGCTCGGCCCCGAACGGGTTGGCTCGGCGGGTGCGCGCCTCGACCCCGGATGACGCCGGTCACCCCTGGCGTGCCGTGGTCGTCCTCGCCTTCGGGGCGTTCGCCGTCGGGACCGGCCTCTTCGCGCTCAGCGGCGTGCTACCGGAGGCGGCGCGCGACCTCGACGTCTCGACCGCCGCCGTCGGCCAGGCGGTGACGGTCTTCGCCGTCGTCTACGCGGTGGGCGCCCCGCTGCTCGCGGCCCTCGCGGGTCGCTTCGCCCTGAAGCCGGTCCTGCTCGTCGCCCTCGTGCTGCTCGTGGTCGGCAACCTCCTGACCGCCGCGGCGCCCGACCTCCCCCTGCTGCTCGCGAGCCGGGTCGTCGCCGCGCTCGGTGCCGCGCTCTACACGCCGGCGGCCCTCGGTGCCGCCGCCGCGCTCGTCGGGCCGGACCGCGCGGGCGCTGCGCTCGCCGTGGTGCAGGGCGGGCTGAACGGCGCCCTCGCCGTCGGCGTGCCGATCGGCCTCGGGATCTCGGGGCTCTCGACCTGGCGGAGCGCGCTGCTCGTCGTCGCCGTGCTCGGCGTGCTCGCCGCGGTCGGCGTCGCCGTCGGGACGCGCTCGCTGCCGCGGGCCCGCGCCGTGCGGCCGGCCGCCGTGCTGGCGCTGGCGCGGTCGGGGCCGGCGCTGCTCGTGCTCCTCGTCACCGTGCTCGTCGTCGCCGCGGGGATCAGCGCCTACACCTACGTCTCGGAGATCCTCGGCGCGACGGTGCACGCGAGCGGCGCGGCGCTGCTGCTCCTGCTGATCGTCTACGGGCTCGGCGCGTTCGGCGGCACCCTCGCTGCCGGGCCCCTCGTCGACCGGTTCGCGCCGCGCGGCGTCCTCCTCGCCACGATCGCGCTCCAGGCCGTCGTGCTCGCGCTCGTCCCCGTGCTACGCACGCCGCTCGTCGCGATCCCGCTGGTGCTGCTCTGGGGTGCGACGTTCACGGCGTCGACGCCGCCGCAGCAGGTCCGCGTCATCGAGCTGGCGCCGGACAGCCCGACGGTGGCCGTCAGCCTGAACTCGTCGAGCATCTACGCGGGGCAGGGCCTCGGCGCGGTGATCGGCGGCCTGGTGCTCGGCAGCGGTCTCGCGGCCTCCTCGCTCCCGTTCGTCTCCGCGGGCATCGCGGTCGTGGGGCTGCTCGTCGCGCTCGTCCGGCCGCGAGCGCGGCCGGACGTCGCCGAGGTGCCGGCGGCATGAGCCGGACCGCACGACGCCCCGACCGCGCAGGCAGCAGACATCGGAACGAGAGGCAGTGCGCATGACCGACTTCCCTGAGAGCAGCTCCGCGACGGGCGCGCCCGCGCTCGTGCAGCGCTCCTTCACGACGCCGCGGCACTCGACGGCGTTCCTGGAGAGCGGCCCCGTCGACGGGCCGCTGCTGATCCTCCTTCACGGGTGGCCGAGCATCGGATTGATCTGGCGCGCGCAGCTGGAGGCGTTCGCCGCCGACGGCTGGCACTGCGTCGCTCCCGACCTGCGCGGGTTCGGCGCCTCGTCCGCCCCGGCCGACCGTGCCGAGTACACGATCGAGGAGGTCGTGACGGACATGGTCGAGCTCCACGACCACCTCGGCGGGGCGCCGGCGGTCTGGGCGGGGCACGACTGGGGGAGCGTCGTGGCGGGCGCGGTCGCCGCGCACGAGCCCGACCGTGCGCGCGCCGTGGTGCTGGTGTCCCTGGCCTATCAGCCGAGCGGCCACGCCCTCGACACGATCGTGCCCCTGGTCGATCGCTCCATCTACCCGGCGGACGAGTACCCCGACGGGCAGTGGGACTACTACCGCTTCTACACGACCGACTTCGAGACGGCCGTCGGCGACCTCGACGCCGACCCGGCGGCGTCGCTCGCATCGATCTACCGCGCGGGCGATCCCGCAGCGGTCGGACGGGTCGCGCCTCACGCGCTCGTCACCCGGAACCACGGTCGGTTCGGGTCGGCGCACCGCGCGCCGGCCACCCCTCCCGACCCCTCGCTGTGGCCGCCCGCCGACTTCGAGCGGCTGGTCGACGATTTCACCGCGACCGGGTTCGGTCCGTCGTCGGCCTGGTACGTCAACGACGACGCGGACCTCGCCTACGCGCGCCGGGCGCCGGAGGGCGGGCGCCTGCGCCAGCCCGTGCTCTTCGTGAACGGCGCGTGGGACGTGATCTGCACCGTCGTCGGCAACCGGCAGGGCGACCCCATGCGCGACGCGTGCGCGGACCTCACCGTCGTGGACCTCGAGTCCGGGCACTGGTCGCCCCTCGAGCGCAAGGTCGGGCTCGTCGACGTGATGCGGACCTGGTTCCGCGACCGGGGCCTGCGCCCGGACGACGGCGCGCGGGCCTCGTAGCCGCCCGTACGCCGCCGTCGGTCGTGCAGGAGCGGGCCCTCAGGAGCCGGGTGCGGCCGTCGGGGACCGGGCGACGTCCCGATCGAGCAGGGCGATGAACCGGCGGAAGGCGTCGTCCGCCCGGGGTGCGTCGTCGGTCGCCTCGAGGTCGGCGAGGAGCCCGCGGATGACGGCGAGCACGAGCGTCGCGTCCTCGGCCCGTCCGATGCTGCCGAGCCCCTGCTCGAGGGGGCCGAGCCAGTCCGTCGTCGCGATCCGGCGGAAGCCCGGCCACAGGCGCTGCTCGGCGTCCTGGCGCAGCGCGTTGAAGATCCGCAGGTACGGCTGCCCCGACGGGCCCGTCATGCTCGCCCACGCCCGCTCGAGCACGGCCGTGTACGGCTCGTCGTCACGAGGGCGCAGCAGCGCCGTGTACATGGCGACCTGACGGCTCCGCGCCGCGGCGAGCACCGCACGGAACAGGTCGTCGCGGGTGCCGAAGTGGTAGAGCAGCATGCGCGGCGACGTCCCCGTCTCGGCCGCGAACTCGTCCAGACCGTCCGGCAGCCCGTGCGCGAGCGCGTAGTCCGTGCACCGCTCGAGCAGCTGCTCCTTGATCTCCGGCTGCGCGCGTCGCCCCATGGCGGACCATGCTCGCAGCAGCAGGCGAGGGGGCCGCACGGCGGCGAGCGGGCGTCGTAATTGTTGTAATGTGCATTACGTCAATCTCAGCGCCCGGTCCCGGGCGGCGCGGCAGGAGGAGCAGGCGATGGCGGACCAGCACGCCCTTCCCCGGCCCGATCCGGACGCCGACGAGGTCGTCGTCCGCGTCTACCGCGCCTACTCCGCGCAGCGGCTCGACGAGCTCCTCGGCCTCGTCACGACGGACGTCGACTGGCCGGACGGGAACGCCCGCCTGCACGGGCGCGCGGCGCTCCGGGCCTACTGGACCGAGCAGTGGTCCCGCACCCGCACCGAGGACGTCCCGATCGGCGTCGCGCGGGTCGACGACCGCACGAGCGCCGTGCTGATCGACCAGGTCGTGCGGGGCCTCGCGGGCGAGGTGCGCAGCCGCGCCAGGGTCCTGCACGTCCTCCGCTTCGACGACGGGCGCATCGCCCGTCTCGACATCGTGCCGCTCGCCCCGCGGCCGGCACGGCCCGCCCCCAATCCCTCCAGCGACAGCGAGGAAGCACGATGACCGAGATCCTGTTCGTCCACGGCGCCCTGGTCCGCGACGGCGCCTGGTGGTGGCGCCACGCCGCCGAGCGCGTGCAGCATCGCACCGGGGCTCCGAGCCGCGCGGTCGCGCTGCCGTCCTGCGGCGAGACGGACGCGCCGGCGGGCTCCGCCGGTCTCCTGGAGGACGCGGCGGCCCTGCACCGGGCGCTCGACGAGGTCGAGGGCACGGCCCTGGTCGTCGGGCACTCCTACGGCGGCACGGTGATCGCGGAGGGAGCGGCGCACCCGGCCGTCGCCCACCTGCTCCACATCAGCTCGTACCTGCCGGACGTCGGGTCGTCGCAGGGCGGGATCATGGCCGACGAGCGGGACCCGGTCTCGATCGCGCCGGGGAGCGACGGCACCGTGCGCGTGGCCGGCTACGACGAGCGGTCCTTCGCCGCGCGCTTCCTGCAGGACGTCGCGGACCCCGGCGAGCGGGCGGGCGCATGGAGCCGCGTCGTGCCGCAATCCGCCTCCGCCTTCGTCACGCCGACGACGCGCGCGGCGTGGCAGGACGTGCCGTCGACCTATCTGGTCTGCGCCGACGACCGGACCACGTCGGTGGAGCTGCAGCGCGCGCACGCCGCCCGCGCGACGCATCGGGTCGAGCTGCCGACGGGGCACCACCCCTTCCTCTCGCAGCCCGACCTGGTCGCGGACGAGATCGTCCGGATCCTCGCTTCGGCGGCCTGAGGCCCGCGCTCAGGAGCCCAGCAGCCGCTCGACCACCGAGCGTGCGGCGATGCCGAGGCTGTGCCGGTACCGGGCGCGGTCCTCCGCGGCCGGCCGGCCGGCCGCGAGCGCGTGCAGTGCCTCAGCGCCGCTGATCTGGCGCGCCGCGGCCATGCCCTGAAGCAGGACGAGCGCGTCGACGACCAGCGCCTCGTCCTGCGGTCCCGGGCTGCCGGGCGACAGCGCGCCGAACTTGCCGCGGTAGAGGTCGTCGTTGTCCGGGCCCAGGTCGGGCCGCTCGAGCTGGCGCCACGCGCTCAGGCGCGCCGCCTCGGGATGGGACTCGAGGTGGTCGAAGAGTCGGACCGCGTAGCCGGGCAGGTCGTCCTCGGTGATGGGCACCTCGGCGGTCAACCGCGACAGCACGGCGTGCAGGGCTGCGCTGAACAGGCCCTCCTTGTCGCCGAAGTGCACGTAGATCATCCGCTTGTTCGCGCCGGACATCGCCGACACGCGTTCGATCCGGCCGCCGCGGTAGCCGAACTCCGAGAACTCCGCGATGGCCGCTCGCAGGATCGACGCCCTCGTCGCCGCCGCGTCTCCCGCCACCCCTGGACTGTAGTGCGAGCGGTTCCGGTGTCGATCGCGGATCGACCCTGGAGTACAGTGACTTTGGTAAACGCTTGGTTACCTACGGTCAGGAGCGGCACGTGCGGACATGGACATCGAATGAGATCCCCGATCAGCGCGGCCGGACCGCCGTGATCACCGGAGCGAACGCGGGGCTCGGCGCAGTCGCCGCCCGGCGGCTGGCGGCCCGCGGAGCCTCCGTGGTCCTGGCTGCGCGGCGGCTCGACGCGGGACGCGCCGCGGCGGAGGCCATCCGGGCCGAGCTCCCGTCGGCGCGGATCGAGGTCCGCGAGCTCGACCTCGCCTCGCTCGACTCCGTCCGCGGGTTCGCCGAGGGTGTTCGACGCGATCTCGACCAGGTGGACCTGCTCATCAACAACGCGGGCACCATGCGCGGTCCGTTCCGCCGCTCGGCCGACGGGCACGAGCTGCAGCTCGCCGTCAACCACCTCGGACACTACGCGCTCACCGGGCTGCTGCTCCCGCTCCTGACCGAGGTGCCGGGCTCCCGGGTCGTGGTGCTCAGCTCGACCGAGCACCGGTTCGGGCGGCTCGACCTCGATCGTCTGGACGACGAGGCCGGGTACGACTCCCGGCGCGCGTACCAGCGGGCGAAGCTGGCGAACACCGTGTTCGGGCTCGAGCTCCACCGTCGCCTGGTCGAGCACGGGTCGCGGACCATCGCGGTCCTCGCCCACCCCGGCATCGCGAAGACGACGCTCGCGCGGAACGGCGCCACGGCGGCCGAGCGCCTGCTCGTGCGCTCGGTGACCGCGCTGCTCGGACAGTCGGCGGAGGAGGGGGCCAGGGCCGAGCTCTTCGCGGCGACCGATCCGTCGGTCCGCGGTGGCGCCTTCTTCGGGCCGACCGGGCGCGGTGAGGCCCGGGGCCCGGTGGGGGAGGTCGCGCCAGGTCTCGTCGCGCTCGAGACCGGCCTCGGGGAGCAGCTCTGGCACGTCTCCGAACGCCTCACCGGCGTGCGCTACCTCGACTCGGTCGCGGCCTGAGCGCGAGCTCGGCCGCGGAGTCCCCGCGTTGACGCCGGTGCGCCCGACCCGGGTCAGATCCGTGGTGTCGCGTCGACGACCGCCCGGATGCCGTCCGCGTAGTCGATCGGCCGCTCCCACGCGTCGAAGTGGCCGCCACCGGCCGCCGTCCGCCAGATCCGGATGTCGAAGAAGCGGTCGGCGAACCGACGCGGCGCGCTCACGATGTCGCGCGGGAAGAGCGTGAAGCCGACCGGTGAGGGCGCGCGGCCCGGCTGCGACCGGTGCGCGTAGGGCGCGAACGACGTCCCGATGGTGCCGGTGACCCAGTAGGCCGTGACCCAGTCGAGGAGGTCGGTCGAGCTGAAGGCCGGCGACCGGTCGTCCGACCACGTCGTCAGCTTCTCGACGATCCACGCCAGGAGCCCCACGGGGGAGTCGCCCAGTCCGATCGCCAGGGTGTTCGGCCGCGTCGACTGCTGATGGTCGTAGGCGCCCTCCTCGGCGTGCCAGCGCTGCACGCGCTGCAGGTACGCGGCCTCGTCCGCGTCGAGGTCCGTCGGCGGATCGACGAGCGCGTGGTGGTGGGAGAGGTCCGTCAGGTGCAGGGCCGCGACGTGCTCCGGATGCGACCAGGCCATGGCCTCGGCGACGTCGGTACCGACGTCCCCGGCCGACACGACGTACCGTTCGTGACCGAGCCGGGCCATCGCGGCGACCACCGCCTCGCCGATGTCCGCAGCGGAGGCGGGCGACGCGGCGCGGACGGGTGCGGCGAAGGGGTAGCCGGGCAGCGCCGGGATCACGACGTGGACGTCCCGCAGCGCCGGCAGGACCTTCTCGAACCGCATGACGGAGTCGGGCCAGCCGTGCAGGAGCACGACGACCGGTGCCGCGTCCGATGCCGCGGGCCGGTCGACCACGCGGAGCGGCACGGCCGCATCGTCGATGAGCGCCCAGGGGAGCGCCCGGACGCGGTGCTCGAAGGGACGCCAGTCGTAGCGGTGCTCCCACTCGTCGAGCAGGCGCTCGAGGAGGGCCGGGTCGACGCCGAGCCGCCGGTCGCGCTCGGGCAACAGGTCGACGCGCCGGAAGGCGGACACGCGGCGCCGCAGGTCCTCGAGCACGCGCTCGTCGGTGCTCGGCGGCGCTGCGTCCGCGCCGGCTCGAGGACGATCGGGCGCGGTCATGCGGCGTCGGTCAGCTCGGCGACCTCGGCGTCCGTGAGCCGGAGCGAGGCGCTGCGGAGGTTCTCCTCCAGATGCGCGACCTTCGAGGTCCCCGCGATCGGCAGGGTCACGGGCGAGACCGCCAGCAGCCAGGCGATCGCCACCTGGCCCCGCGTCGCGTCGTGCTCGTCGGCGATGCGGCGGAGGGCGCCGTCGGTGGGGAGCGCGCCCTGCGCGACGGGTGCGAACGGGATGAAGCCGATGCCCTGCGCCTCGCAGAGCGCGAGGACCTCGGCGGATGAGCGGTCGGCGACGTTGAACCGGCTCTGGACCGTCGCGATCGTCGCGACCTGCTGGGCGGCGGCGAGCTGATCGGGTGTCACCTGCGACAGGCCGATGTCGACGATCTTGCCCTCCTGCTGCAGCAGCGCGAGCTCGCCGACCTGGTCCTCCAGCGGCACCCGGGGGTCGATGCGGTGCAGCTGGAAGAGATCGATGTGGTCGAGCCCGAGCCGTCGGAGGCTCATCAGCGCCTGCTGCCGGAGGTACTCGGGCCTGCCGACCGGTGGCCAGGCGGCCGGCCCGAGCCGCTTCGGACCGTCCGGACCATCGATCACGTCGGGTCCGTTCCTGGTGAGCCCGGCTTTCGTCGCGATCAGGACCTCGTCCGAGTACGGCGCGAGCGCCTCCGCGATGATCTCCTCGGCGACGAAGGGCCCGTACGAGTCGGCGGTGTCGATCAGCCGGATCCCGAGCTCGACCGCGCGCCGGAGCACGGCGACGCATTCCGCGCGGTCGTCCGGCGGCCCCCAGATCCCGCGGCCGGTGAGCCGCATGGTGCCGAAGCCGAACCGCGGCACCGTCTTGCCGGCGATGGTGGATCCGCCGACGTCGGTCAGGAGCTGGTTCATGGTCGGTCCTCACTCTTCGGTTAAGGGGCGGTCGGCGACCCGATCGGTCGCCGCGAGCAGGCGGAGCACCGCCGCCGCGACGGCGGCGGGCTGCTCGAGGGGCACGAGGTGCGCCGCGTCGGCGACCGTCTCGATCTCGCCGGCGCCGAGCGCGACCCGCAGCCGTTCGGCGCCGATGGCGAAGTCGGGCATGTCGTCGGCGCCGTGCAGGATCACGGCGGGCGCGACGACGCGCTCGGCCCAGCTGTCGTCGTCGAGCGGGTCGTCCTCGAGGCGCGGCGCGGGGTCGTCCGACCGCCTCAGGAGGTCCCTCCGCAGTGCGGCGGCGAGCACCTGTCGGGGCCCGCGCCCGCTCCACGGCGACAGCCAGGCGTTCAGCCCGGCGTCGACCGCGGCGTCCAGGTCGTCCGCGTCGAGCGCTCGACGCTCGGCCGCCCACGCGTCCCGCAGCCGCGGGCTCGCCGGCTGGTCGTGACGCCGGTAGCCCATCAGGACGAGACCCGAGACGCGCTCCGGCGCGGTCACCGCGACCTGCAGCGCGGTCTGCGCGCCGAGGGAGTTGCCGACGAGGAGCGCGCGGGCCACCCCGACGGCGTCGAGCGTGTCGGTGACGTCGCGCCACGGTGCGGACGGCGCCGTCGCATCCACGGGGCTGGCGCCGAAGCCGGCGAGGTCGGGCGCGATGACCCGGTGTCCTGCAGCCGCCAGGACGGCGGACACCGCGGTCCACTGCCTGCGGTCCGCGGGACGGGCGTGCAGCAGCACCACCGGCGAGCCGACCCCCTCGTCGCCGGTCTCGAGGATCACGGCCGTGCGCTCCGCGTCGGCGCCGACGCGAGGTCGCGGGACGCTCCTGTGCTGAACCGGACGGACATGCGTGCTCCTCGTCGTGGACGGTGCTCGGGTCGAGCGCTCGGTCGTCGCCGCGCGGTCCGTCGGCTCGAACGACTGTCGCGAAACGGCGGCCGGAACGCCGAACCGGCGGACGAGGACAGCAAGGAGGTGCGCGATTCTTTGTGGGGGATACTCGTGCCGAGCGGAGGGAGGTCGTGATGGCCGACGCATCGCGGGTGTCGCCCCTGTCCGCCCTGAGCCTGGCCTCGATCCCGCGCACCGTGAAGGCGTCGAGCGCCGCGGCCGGGTGGAGCGCGCTGCTCGTCGAGCGCCACGTCGTCCACGCGCACCGGGACGTGCTCGAGCTGCCTCCGACCCCGGACCGGACGGTCGTGATCGGGCTGCGCGGCGGTCAGCGCCTGGAGCTGTTCGGGTCCGCTCCGCGGCAGGTGCACGCCTACGGCGCTGCGTCGGTCGGCTTCACCGACGGCGGGCAGGGGCTGTCGCTGCGTCGCCTGCCCGTCGACGGGGTCCGGTCGTTCGAGAAGGTGAACCTGTACCTGCCGGCTGCGACGATCGCGGAGGCGCAGGACGCCGTGACCGGGTCGCGGCAGGGAGCGAGGTGGCCCGGCGGCCCTGTGCAGGACCCGGACCTCGCAGCGATGTCGCTCGTCATCCTGCGGGCGGCCGCGCGAGGCGCGTCCGAGCTCTATGCGCAGGCCGCGGCGCACTGGCTCGCCCTCCACCTGGTCGAGCGTCACCTGGGCCTCGAGCGGACCGGGGACCGCGGCCACCGGCGGCGCGACCAGCGGATCGCGGCCGCGGTCGACCTGATCGACAGCAGCTTCGCGCTGCCGCTGACGCTCGACGACATGGCCCGAGCGGCGCGAGTGAGCAAGTTCCACTTCGCGCGGCTCTTCACGGAGGTGATGGGCGTCCCCCCGCACCGCTACCTGGTGCGGAAGCGCCTCGAGCTCGCGGTCGCGCTGCTGACCGACACGGACCTGTCCGTCGCCGACGTCGCGCGACGGACGGGGTTCTCCCGCACCGCCTCGTTCCGGCACGCGCTGGCGGATGCCGGCGCCGGCGCTCCCGAGGCGATCCGTGCGGGTCGCGGGGCCCGTCCGCTCGACGTCGACGCGAGACGCGCGATCGAGCCCGAGGACTGACCGACGAGCGCGTGCCGGCCGGCACGCGCTCGCGGCGGTCGGTGCTCGACGGCGATCAGCGCTCGACCGACAGCAGGTCGGCGAAGCCCAGTCGCGTGACGAAGTCGACCCGCTCGCGCTCGGCGACGTCGAGGACGTCCTGCACGTGCGACTGCGTGAAGTCGACCACCGTGCGCAGCGGCTTCCCACCCACGGGCAGCGCCAGCACCCGGACGATCTCGTCGGCGACGGACTGCGGGTCGGCATCCACGGCGGGGTCGAACAGCGACGCCGTGGCCTCCTCGTTCCGGGCGACCAGCGGGTCGAGCTCGGCGTAGGCGGCGGCTCGGGCGGTGTCGCTCGCGCGACCCGCGTCGGGGAAGTGGTTCGTGCCGGTCGTGAACGCGCCGGGCATGACGACCACCGTCTCGACCCCGAACCGCCCCACCTCGTACGCCGTCACCTGCGCGAGCGCGTCGAACGCGAACTTCGAAGCGACGTAGGGACCGAGGAACGGCGGCACGCTGACCGTCGTCGTGCTCCCGACGTAGACCAGGACGCCGGAGCGCTGCGCGCGCAGATGCGGCAGCGCGGCCCGGTTCACGCGCTGCGCACCGATCGCGTTCACGTCGAAGAGGTGCGCGAGGTCCTCCGCGGTGAAGGACTCCGTGTACCCGACGAGCAGGTGGCCCGCGTTCTGGATGACGACGTCGATGCGGCCCGATCGGCGCACCACCTCCGCCACCGCGGCGTCGGCGGACTCCTGCGACAGGACGTCGAGCTCGAGAACGTGGAGGTCGAGGTCCGCGGCCCGGGCGAGCGAGCGGAGGTCCTCCGCACGGGCCGCGTTCTTGCCCTCGGGGTCGCGCATGCTCGCGTGGACGGTGTGCCCGGCTCGGGCGAGGGCGACCGCGGTGAGGCGACCGATGCCGGTGGCGGCACCGGTGACGAGGACGACGGACATGGAGCGGTCCTTTCCGGCCGCTCGTCCCCGGTCAGGGACGAGCGGCGCCATGGAGGTGACGGGAGACGAAGGCGGCCGCGTCGTCGAGTGCGACGACGGCTTCGTCGACGACCGCGGGGAAGCCCTGGAACACGTGGGGTGCGTGCGGGGTGACCGCGAGCTCGACGGCGATGTCCGCCTCGGCTGCGCGCACGGCCAGCCGGAGGGCGTCGGCGAGGAGGATCTCCGCCGACCCGCACTGCAGCAGCAGCGGCGGCAGCCCGGTCAGGTCGGCGAGCGCGGGGCTGACGAGCGGGTCGGCGGGGTCCGAGCCGGCCAGGTAGTCGGCGGCGCGGGTGCGCAGCGCCGCGGAGGAGAGGGCGGGATCCTGCTCGGCCTTCGAGCCGAGCGTCGACCCGGAGAGCGTGAGGTCGGCCCAGGGCGAGAACACGAACGCGGCGGCCGGCTGCGGCAGCCCGGCGGCACGGGCGGCCAGCAGCAGCGCGAGTGCGAGCCCGCCTCCCGCGGACTCCCCGGCCACGACGATCGACCCGGGGGCGACGCCCTGGTCGAGCAGACCGCGGTAGGCGGCGAGCGCGTCGTGCACGGCTGCCGGGTAGGGGTGCTCGGGGGCGAGCCGGTACTCGACGCTGATGCCGCGGACCCCGGTCCGCGTCACGATCTCGGCGAGCATGCCTGCCGCCCCCCGCGCGGATCCGATCGCGTACGCGCCGCCGTGGAAGAACAGCACGGTGCCGTGAGCGCCGTCGGCGTGCTCGACCTCCACCACCGGGACGCCGCTCAGCACGCCGTCACTTGTGCGGACGTCGTCGGGGAGCGGGTGGGCCGTGAGCAGGCCGTCCAGGAGCGGCCGCTGGACCGCGGGCTCGCCGCCCAGATCGAGCGGCCCCTCCCGCAGCATCCGGGACAGCGCCTCCGACTGCGCGCGGGTCACGCGGCGCCGCCGTTCACGTAGAGCACCTGTCCGTTGATCCAGCGCGCTCGGCCGGCCAGTGCGGACACGACCTCGGCGATGTCCGCGCCCGTGCCGAGCCGCTGCATGGGGTTCGCACCCGCGATCGCGTCGATCGCCGCCTGCGGCTTGCCCTCGCGGAACAGCGGCGTGTCCGTCGGACCGGGGGCGACCGCGTTCACGGTGATGTCGCGACCGCGCAGCTCCCGCGCCAGGATCAGCGTCAGGGCCTCGACGGCGCCCTTGCTCGCGGCGTACGCGCCGTACGACGGGGGCTGCAGCCGAGTGACCGACGTCGAGAAGTTGATGATCGCTCCGCCCGAGCGCACCGCTCGCGCAGCGAGCTGGTCGACGACGAAGGTGCCGCGCACGTTGGTCCGCTGGACCTCGTCGAAGACCGCGAGGTCCATGTCGGCGATCGGGGCGAGCGGCATGACGCCCGCCGTGTGGACGACGACGTCGACGCCGCCGAACCGCTCGGTCGTCTCGGCGAACGCGGCGGCCATCGCCGTCTCGTCCGCGACGTCCCCGCTGACGGTGATGGCGCGCCCGCCGATCCCGTGGATCCGGTCGACGACGTCGTGCGCCCGTTCCCTGCTGCCGCTGTAGTGCACGGCGACGGCGATGCCGTCCTCGGCCAGCCGCAGTGCGATCGATCTGCCGATCCCGCCGGATCCGCCGGTGATGAGCGCGACGCGCTCGGTCTGCTCGGTCATGAGCCCTCCTCGATGTGAACAAGCCGTTCACTTCGACGAGCGTACATAATGATCGACATGTTCACAAATGCAGAGCCGAGCGGCGGTCCCGTCCGGCGGGGTCGTGGCCGGCGGCCGGCTGACGAGGTGCGAGCGGGCGTGCTGCGCGCAGCGGTCGAGCTGCTCACCGCCGAGGGGCTGCCCGCGGTCACGTTCGACCGCGTGGCGGCCGCTGCCGGCTCGAGCAAGAACACCCTCTACAAGTGGTGGCCGAGCGCCGGGGCCCTCGCCGCCGAGGCCTACTTCGCGCGCTCCGAGGCCGCGCTCCGCTTCCCCGACACCGGGGACATCGAGACCGACCTCCGGACACAGCTGCGCTCGTTCGTGCGCCTTCTGACGGCGGACGAAGGCGGGCCGGTGATCCGGCAGCTGATCGGGGCCGCCCAGATGGACCCGGCCCTCTGGAGGGAGTTCTCGCGCAACTACTCCCGCCCCCGACGCGAGCTCGCCAGGGCGGCGTTGGAACGCGCCCGTGCGCGCAAGCAGCTGCGGGAGGGCTTCAGCCTCGACATCGTCGTCGATCAGCTCTGGGGCGCCTGCTACCACCGGCTGCTCATCCCCGACGAGCCGCTGACCCTCGCGTTCGCGGACGAGCTCGTCGACAACGTGCTGCGTGGAGCGCGCGCCGATCCCTGACGGGCGGTCGCCGCCGGCCCGGCGGTCACCGGACCGTCACGACGCTGCGGCCACGGGCGCCGAGGGCTCCGGTCACGCCGCATGTCCGCGATCACCGTCCGCGGCGTCGACGGTCCGACGTCACTGGCCGGTCCAGCCGCTCCGGCTGAAGTCGCCGGGACGACCGGAGCGCCGGAACAGCGCTGCGAGCAGCACGATCAGGCCGATCACGCCGACGATGATCGCGGGCCACGTCAGGCCCCCGATCAGCAGTCCTGCAGCGACCGCGAGCAGCACGATTCCGATGGTCAGCAACCACTTCACGTGTCCATCCTCCCCATGGAGCCCTGCGCGAGCACGTCGCCCCGGAACGACCAGGGACGCCCAGCGGGCGCTCCGCATCGGTCGGCCGACACGGGTCGGCGACACATCACCCTCGCTCGCCGCGCACCGGCCCGTGCGGGGATCCGGCCCGGCCCGCAGGCAGCGGCACGAATTGTTGCCGGCCCGTTCGGCGCTCGAGGGCGGATCCCGTCCGCGTCCGGCGGGGGAGGGGCGGGGGTCCGGGGTGCAGTAGGCATGCATGATGCATGAGCTCGACTCTCCTGTCCGGTCGTCGCTCGACGGTCCGCATCGACACCAGGCGCTCCGTGTCGGACGTGCTGCGCGGTACTGCCCGACCGTGACGCCGTTCGCCGCCGTCGTGGACGACCGATCCGGCGCGGCCTGGAACGATCTCGCCGAGCTCGCGTCCGGCGACGCCGTGGCGCTGTTCGCGACCCCACCGTCCCGGGTGCCCGACCGCTGGAGGATCGAGGCGCACCTGGAGTGCCTGCAGCTCGTCGAGACGCCGACGCTCGCGCTCGCGCTCGGTGGTGCCGCCGACGTCGTGGACCTCGGGCTGGACGACGTGCCGGCGATGCTCGAGCTCGTCGAGCAGACGCATCCCGGCCCGTTCCTCGAGCACACCGTCGACCTGGGCGGCTACATCGGTGTGAGGGACGAGCTCGGTCGCCTCGTGGCCATGGCCGGACGACGGCTGGCCACGGGTGGATGGCGGGAGATCAGTGCGGTCTGCACCAGCCCGGCTCATCGGGGGAGAGGGCTGGCACGACGCCTGGTCGCCATCGCGGCCGCGCGCATCAAGGACGAAGGAGAGCGCCCCTTCCTCCACGTCACCGCCGGCAACCCCGCGATCGCCCTCTACGACGCCATGGGGTTCGAGCTGCGCAGCACGATCGACGTCGTCGTGGTCCGACACGGGGAGTGACCCGCGTGCGGCGGGTCCGTCGTGGCCGCGTCCGCCGCATCGGCTCGCCGCGGCTCAGTCGCGTCTCGTCGTGAGCGAGTTGAAGAGCAGGCTGGTCTGCGTGTCCAGCACGCCGGGGACGGCACGGATGCGTTCGATGGCCTCGTCGAACGTGCCGAGATCAGCGGCCCGGAGGTGCGCGATCAGATCCCAGGCGCCGATGGTCGTGTGCAGCCGTTCGATCTCGGGCAGTCCGCGGATGGTGCGCACGGCTGCTCGGCTCGCGTTCGGAGCGAGCTTGATCGTCGTCACGCCCTGCAGGGCGTCGGCGTCGACCTCGTTGGCGAGACGGACGGTGAACGCCTCGATCACCCCGTCCCGGGTCAGTCGTTCGATGCGTGCGCTGACCGTCGAGCGGTCCACCTCGAGTGCTCGGGCGAGCTCGGTCACCGGCGCGCGCGTCCGTGCGGAGCAGGCCGATCAGCCGTCGATCGAGATCGTCAACCACGCGATCAGCGTATTCGTGAGTCGCGATCTGCGGCACCGCCCTGCGTGAAGCCCGCTGATCGCGTGTTGAGGCCTCACTTCGATGATCCCTCCGGTCGAGGACATGTCCTTGCAGAGGTCCAGCGTCGTCAATCGCTTCGCCGGCCGGGCCGGCGACCGCAACGATCGGGCGATGCTCGGATCGCTGCGTCTCGCCGACGCCGCGGCCGACCGTCTCGAGGTGCCTCTCCGAACGATCGGGTCGCCCTCGCCGGCCCTGTCAGCCGGGTGGGAGGTCGAGCTGCATGCGGCGCTCCCCGAGCTGCGGCAGATGCAGGAGGTGGTGCAGGAACAGCTCGCGGCGGGGCTCCACCCCTTCACGGCGTCGAGCCGGTGCGCCGTCGCACTGGCGACGCTGCCGGCGGTGGCCGCTGCACGCCCGGACGCGCTCGTGGTGTGGTTCGACGCGCACCCCGATCTCAACACCCCGCTCACGACCTCGACCGGGTACCTCGGCGGCCTCGCGCTCGCCGGGCCGCTCGGCCTGTGGGACTCGGGCCTCGGTGCCGGCCTGACAGCCGAGCGGGTGGTGCTCGCCGGGGCGCGCGACGTCGATCCGGCGGAGGACGAGACGATCCGTCGGACCGGCGTCCCGGTCGTACCCGTGGACGACGCCTTCGCGGATCGTCTGACCGATGCCGTCGGCGGGAGGCCCGTCTACGTGCACATCGACTGCGACGTGCTCGAACCGGGCATCGTGCCGACCGAGTACGCCGTCCCCGGCGGTCCTCGCCTCGAGCAGCTCCACCGGGCGGCGGCGGTGCTCGCGCGGAACGAGGTCGTCGGCGTCGAGCTGGGCGAGCTCGAGGACGCGGCCGACCGGCCCGCAGACGTGGACGCCCTGCTCGACGCGCTCGCCCCGCTGCTGCGGCGGTGACGCCGGAGGCGATCCTCCGCCGCGCCGATCGTCCGGCCGCCTCGGCGTCAGAGCGACCAGTCGGGCCACTCCTCCGCGGAGTAGGGGTTGCCGGGCAGGTCCAGCTGCGTCCACTCGGCGGCCCCGCGGCCTCGCCCTTCCTCCCAGGCGGCCTCCAACGCCTCGCGGACGAGCTGCATGAGGAGGTCGGCGGTCTGCTCGACGGTCGGAGGAGGGCGACGCAGCGTCGCGAGCGTCCCCACGTAGAGCTCGTCGACATCGACCATGCCGCACCGTCGCATGATCGATCCCCGGACACAAGGCGAGTCCACGCCGGAGACGACGCGGCGGGGACATTGCCAGGTTCCGGCACCGCCTCGCGGGTCTCCGCTGGACGAGGGTCGCGTCGCGGAGGACTCCGGCGCGCGTGCGAGAGGTCGTCCTCACGCCGGACGTGCCGCTCGGTGCCGAGCCGCCGGGCGTGCTCGTCGCCATCCGGACGACCGCGTCGATCCCCGTGAGCGGACGGACCGGCGGGTGACGGCCCGGTCGTCCGCAGGCGTGCTGGGGCGGCGCGCGATCAGGCCGGTGCAGCGACGACGTGCGGCCCGCGGTGCCCGGCGCCGCACTGCCAGAGCAGGACGTCCCCGTCGCGGACGTCCTCCTGGGTCGCGAACATCGCCCATTCCGAGCAGCCCGCGCGGGGGCACTGCATGGCCTTCCGGACGGTCGACATGAACCGGCATCACCCGAGTTCCGTGGACGGCACCACGACGTCCCGGCTGCGCGCCGAGGTGACCGGGGCGTCGAGGAGCACGCCGTCCGAGTCGGAGAAGATCAGCGCGTTGCCCGCGGGCACGGAGAACATCATGGGTGGGCCGCTCGTCTCGATCGCCTGAGGACACGAGGCTCGCGGATCGGGCTGCGGTGCGCCGGGGAGGCGGCAGTGCCGCGGCTGCGAGCCGGCCGCGAATCGGTCGGTCCGCACCGGATCGGACCCGCGCCTGCGCGGACCCCTGCGACGCGCGATGCGATGTCGCCGGGCGCCGCGGAGCCGGGGGGAGCAGCCGGTCGCTTCGAGCTCGCGACGACGTTCGAGGGCGTCCCGGCCCGTGACGACCTCGGCCTCAGCGGACGCTCGGGAGACCCGTGGAGAGTCGCGGCCGTGACGACGCCGACGACCACGACCACGGGATCGTCCTCGCGGCACGGGGCGGCGCGAGGCCGGGTGCGATGAACGGTTCCCGTCGGACGTTCCGCGGCTGGCTGCGATCGCTCGTCGAACCACCGGCGCCGTCCGCGCCGCCGCCCGAGCCGGCACGCCCCGCGGGGCCGAGCGCGCTCGAGCTGGTCGAGTGGGTGCCGGAGGCGGTTCCGGGCGCACCGAGGGCGATCGCGGAGCAGGTGATCGGCACCTATCGCGCGATCGGTCGCTGGCCCCTGCCGGAGGACTTCCTCGAGGTCGCGGCCGAGCACCAGGGCGTCCGTCCGTCGCCCGCCTCGTTCGACCTGCCGGGCGGCTTCGTGCAGAGCGTCGAGCACCTGCTCCATTTCGAGCCCGACTCGTTCTCGAACCTCGTCACGCGCCGCTTCCCCCTCGAGGGCGTGCTGGACGACGGCGTGATCCCGTTCGCCGAGTGCCTCGGCAGCGACGTGCTCTGCTTCGACTTCCGGGAGGACCGCGACGCGCCGTCCGTCGCCTACTGGAGCGTCGACACGGGCCTGGTGCCGCTCGCGGCCTCCTTCACGGCGTTCGTCGCGCTGCTCCACGACTGACGCGTCGTCACCTGCCGCGCGCGAAGACGCTCGCTGCGGGCCTCCGCCGAGCGGCTCGCCGCACCCGCGCGCGCGGCACCACGGTCCGTCGGCGTCCCTGCATCCTTCGGATGCATCCCGGAAGCCCGTCCTTTCGGCCGTCGAGCGCGGCGCGCGCGATTCCTACCGTCGTTCACGGCCCTGATCGGGGCCGCTTCGGAAGGAGATCCGTCATGACCACGGCATCGGCACGCACCGCACCGGGTGGAGTCGTCCAGCTGATCCGGAGACGCCCGCTCACGGCGTTCTTCGTCCTGGCCCTCGGCCTCAGCTGGATCGCCTGGACGCCCTACATCCTGTCCCGGAACGGGCTCGGCGTCTGGGACTTCTCGTTCCCCGTCGTCCTCGGCACCAGCCAGCTCACGGGCATGCTGTTCGGCGCCTACCTCGGCCCGCTCGGCGCGGCCTTCATCGTGACCGCGATCGCCGGAGGCCGGGCGGGGCTGCGCCGGTGGGCCGGGCGGCTGCTGCGCTGGCGCGTCGCGCCCGGCTGGTACGCCGTCGCGCTGCTGAGCGTGCCGGCCGCGGTGCTGCTCCTCGGCGTGCTGTTCAGCGGCGGTGACGTGCGGGCGCCCAGCGGTCTCGCGCTCGCGGCCCTCGTGCCGTCGCTGGTGCTGCAGATGCTGACCACCGGCCTCGCGGAGGAGCCCGGCTGGCGGGACTTCGCCCTGTCCCCGCTGCAGGACCGGTTCGGTCCGCTCGGCGCGGCCGCGGTCCTCGGGCCGCTGTGGGGCGCGTGGCACCTGCCCCTGTTCCTCACCGAGTGGGGCGGCTGGCCGCAGGTCACCTGGACCCACGTCGTCGAGTTCGTCGCGTTCTGCATCGCGTTCAACGTGGTCGTCGCCTGGCTCTTCAACCGCTCCGGTCAGAGCCTGCCGATCGTGATGCTCTTCCACGTCAGCCTCAACAACACCGTCTCGGTGCTGTGGTCGGAGATGTTCCCGTCCCTCGACGCGGACCGCGCCCAGCTCGCGCTGCTCGTCGGTGCGGTGATCGCCGCCGGCGCCGTGATCATCGGCACCCGCGGGCGGCTCGGGCTGCCCGTCGGCGCCGTCGCGATCCCGGAGCGGCCCGTCGAGGCGCCTCTAGGATCGCGCCCGTGACGACGGCTCGACGGATGCCGAGCGTCCAGGACCTGCTCCTGGCGCTCGGCGCCGGCGCCGTCGCGACGGCGGCGCTCGCGGCGTCGCCGGTGCTGCTGCCGCCCGCGGAGGCGCCGGCGCCGGGCGGGCCCGCGTGGTGGGTGCTCGCGGCCGGTCTCTGGCTCCAGACCGCGGCGCTCCTGCTCGCGCGCGTCCGGCCGAGGACGGTGCTGGTCGCGGTCGCCGCCGTCGCCGCCCTGGTCGGCCTCGTCGCCCCGACCGGGATCGGGAACCTCGCCGACTTCGCGGTGATCGTCGCCGCGGTGCGGACTGCGGCGGCCGGACGCACCGGGCCCCAGGCGCCCTCGCTCCTCGCCGCCGCCGTGCTCGTCGCGATCGGGCAGGCGGCCGACACCGCGGGTTCGGGCGACCTGCCCCTCCTGCCGGCGATCGGCTCGGGGCTCGTCCAGGGGCTCGTCGTCGTGGGCGTGCCCGCCGCCGTCACCTCGGCCGTGACGGCGCGGCGGGATGCGCGCCGGGCGCGCGACGCGGAGCTCGCCGCCGGGCTGCGCGAGCGGGAGGCGCTCGTCCGCGCCGCCGTCGCCGGCGAGCGCACGGCCATGGCCCGCGAGCTGCACGACATCGCCGCGCACCACCTGTCGAGCATGGCGCTCATGACCGCGGCGATCGATCGGCAGATCGACACCGACCCCGCGGCCGCGAAGGCCGGCGTCCGCCAGGTCCGCACGCAGAGCCGCGCCATGCTCGACGACCTCCGCCGCCTCGTCGGCCTGCTGCGCGACGGCGCGGACGAGCCCGACCGGGTCGAGACCCTCGCCACCGTGCGGGAGCTCGTCGAGTCGGCGCGCGCCGCGGGCCGCGCGATCGAGCTGCGGCGGCTCGGCACGGAGCCGCGGGACGTTGGTCCGCTCGCCCAGTTCGTCGGGCACCGCATGGTGCAGGAGTCGCTGGCGAACGCCGCTGTGCACGCGCCCGGGGCGGCGGTGACCGTCGACCTCGACGGCCGGGAGGCGGGGGAGTACGTCGTGTCGGTGCGGAACGCGGCGCCGGGCGCACCCGCACCCGGCTCGAGCGGCGGCTTCGGCCTCGTCGGGATGCGGGAGCGCGCCGAGCTGGTCGGCGGCGCGCTCGAGGCGGGCCCGGACGGTGACGGCGGCTGGGCGGTCCGGCTGGTGCTGCCGCGGGACCGGACCGCGGAGGACGTGCCGTGATCCGGGTCCTCGTGGCGGACGACCAGGCGCTCGCCCGGAACGGGCTCGCGGCGCTGCTCGCCCTCGAGCCGGACATCGAGGTCGTCGGCCTCGCCGCCGACGGCGACGAGGCCCTGCGCCTGGCGCGTCAGCTGGCGCCGGACGTCGCCTGCCTCGACGTGCGGATGCCGGGCCGCACCGGCATCGAGGTCACCCGCGAGCTCGCCGGACCGGACGCCGACGTCCCCGTGCCGGTCCTGGTGCTGACGACCTTCGACATCGACGAGTTCGTCTTCGGCGCGCTCGAGGCCGGGGCGTCGGGGTTCCTGCTGAAGGACGCGGAGCCGGAGGAGATCGTCGACGCGGTGCGGCGGATCGCGTCGGGGGAGGGGACGCTCGACCGGGCGGTGACGCGACGCGTGCTGCGGGAGTTCGCCCAGCGACGGAGCCTGCAGCCGGTGACCGCGCACGGCACCGACCTGCTCACCGACCGGGAGCTGCAGATCCTCGAGCTGCTCGCGCAGGGCATGTCGAACGAGGACATCGCCGCCGCCCTCGTCATCGAGGTCTCCACGGTGAAGTCGCACCTCGCCCGCATGCTGCCGAAGCTCGGCGTCCGCTCCCGCCTGCAGGCCGTGGTCTGGGCGTACCAGAACCGGGTCGTGGAGCCGCCCGGGCGGAACGGCGCGGACCGGAGGGGCGCCCGCTGAGAGCTTTTTGTAGGCGGGTCGTGCCTACGAGACGGAGACGACCGGGAGCGGTCCTGACGCACTGCGGTCGCCGTCGCGCCGGTCGGACCGCGTCCGGCGGGTCGGCTCTCGCCGGCTGCCGGATCAGCCGTTGGTCAGGATCTGCAGGCCCCGGTCCGCCCAGATCCGCGCGTCCGGGTGCTTCGCCGAGGCGATCGAGATCCGGAACGCGGTCCCGTCGGTCGAGACCTCGTAGGCGAGCCTGGCGCCCGACGGCAGCCCGCCGAGGGCCGTGCCACGGAACAGGCCGTCGCTCTCCACCAGGGTGCCGTTCGCGTTCTGCAGCCCGTGCGGGAGCGGCGCCCAGGCGCCGTGCAGCGACTGGATCTGCTGCGCGGTCGCCGAGACGAACGCCTTCATCGCGTCCCGCTCGTCGGTCGGCAGGCCGTCGAACTCGCGCGTGGGGATCAGCGCGCTCGAGTCGGGCTGCAGCGTCGCGCGCTGCACGATCGCGCTGGTGACGGTGGCGGGCGTCTGCGCCGACTGCAGGACGACGCAGGCGATCGCGATCGCCGGCGCCGCGATGCCGACGACCGCGAGCAGGAGCGCCGCGATGGTCTGACGGCGGCGCAGCGCCGAGAACCCGACGAGGGCCGCGATCGCGCCGAGCCCGATGACGATGAACAGGCGCGTGACGCCGTCTCCCGAGGGGACGGCGAGGGCGAGGAGCGCGGCGACGCCGAAGGCGGCCGCGATCGCTCCCGCGTGGTTCGGGCGGGCCCGCGGCAGGGTCCGCGACCCGGTCGCCGAGCTCAGATCCCAGACCCGGGCGCCGTCGTGGTGCACGGGGCTCGGTCGCTGGATGGTCGTGCCCTGCATGGGACACCACTCTGGAGGGGCGCGGACCGGCGCGCGCCCCCCGGTTCAGGTGAGGATCCGCGCATCCACGCAGTCGCGCTCTGCGCATTCGTGAAGGGCGACCTCCTCGATCGGGTCCCGCCGTGCGGTCGGGCGACGCGGCGTCAGCTGCCGGGGCCGAGCAGCAGCGCCGTGGCGGCGAGCGCCCCGCCGATGATGAACAGGGCCGTGCCCCACTGCATCGTGCGCGTCTTGTTGCGGTCGGCCGTCGGCACGTCGACCTCGAGGATCGGGCAGCCGGACCAGCCGAGCAGCCCGATGCTGAGCACCACGACGAGCGCCCCGACCCACCAGAGCAGCTGATCGGGCGCGGGCAGCCGCGCCGGGCGCCAGCCCGACGCGAGCACGAGGCCGAGGACGACGCCGACCGTGCCCACCGCGACCGAGAACCACACGGTGCCGGTCCGCATGATCCGCTGCACGTTGACCTCGGGCGTCATCAGGTCGTGCAGGCCCTGCGCCGGTTCGTGCTGCTCGTGCGTGGTGGTCATCGGTGCGGTCTCCCAAGGGGTGCGTCGGTCCGCGTCCTGGACGCGGGCGCAGCGACCATCGTGCGCCTCCAACGCAGGCCGTCTCCCGGGTGCGGGAGGTCGTCGCCGAGCGCGACCGTCTCGCACTCGCCGCGGCGAGCTGCGGACTGGGGGCGCATCCCCGTCGGACGCGCCGATGCAGGCCGAGAGCCAGGCGCCGGACGGGATCCTGCCGACGCGGACGCCGGAGGCTGCGGCCCTCATCGGGCTCGGCCCGATCTCGGGGGACGACGCGACGACGGCGTTCGCGGACCCGCGCCCCACCGGACCGCGCACGCCACGGGAACCGCGGCTGTCGCGTGCGGGTCGCGGGTCGCGGCTCAGAGCTCGCTCCGGCTCCAGTCGACGGGCCGGAAGGGCACCGCCTTCCCGACGTCGATCTGGATGTCCTCGCGGGGACCGAGCGCGATCCGGGAGGGGTCGCCGGTGACGACCTTCCCGTCGACGTACACGGTCTGCTTCCCGGTCGCGCCGGCGACGTCGGTGGAGGACAGCGACTGCCGCCAGACGGCGAACACCTGCCCGAGCGTGAACGTGCTCCTCGTGGGCGCCTCGACGTGGATGACGCCGTCGCTCGCGTGGACGTGCAGCCAGTAGTAGCAGCGGGTGGCCTGCGCGAACGCGTCGGGCGTGCCCGCGGCCTCCACCGACGGGTCGACGACGCCGATGCCGACGGGCAGCGGGCGGAGCCGGCCGTCGACGTAGACCGCGAGGTGGGTGTGGATGTGCTCCGCCGCGCCCTCGCCGGTGTCGCAGCTGATGCCGTCCCGGGTCGCGCCGGAGGCGTCGGTCGTGTTCGCCGCGAGGACGGTGCCGGACTCGACCGCCATGCCCTCCGGCCCGAGCGCGGCGGCCGGGGCCGCCGAGCCGCGTGGCGCGCGGGCGGGCGACGAGCCGGAGACGATCAGGGCGATCACCACGGCGGCGGCGGCCGCGGCTGCGGTGCTGCTCCAGACGATCAGCCGTCGCCGACGCCGTCGGCGGGACTCTGCCGCTCGGAGCTCGGCCGCGTGCTCGCGGGCGGCGTCGCGGCGGTCGCGCTTGCTGCCGGCCGCGCTCACGAGTCCGCCGGCGGGGCGATGGAGGCGGAGACGGGTCCCGACGGGTCGGCGCCGGCCGATGCGGGTGCGAGCACGACGACGAGGAACGTGGCGAGCGGGCCGAGCAGGAGCGACAGCAGGAACCAGGCCAGCCGGGAGCGGCCCTTGCCCTCCGCCAGCCCGGCGTTCACGAGCGCGAGCGTGAACCAGAACGCGCCGCCGGACACGCCGGACGCGGCGTTCATGCCGGCCCCTGCGACGGGGACGGGGATCCGACCGCGCGCCAGGGGCTCGCGGTGCGACCCGTGGACCGAGAAGAGCGTGCCTCCACAGCGGCACCCTCTCAGAGCGTGCGGGAGTTCGACGCCGACGGCCCGGGGTTCCAGGGACCCGCGGTCCACGGGGCCGCAGCGGGCCCCGCCCGGCGTCGACCCGGCAGCGCGGGTCGACGCCGCCCGCGGGTGGTCAGACCAGCAGCGCGCCGCCGTCGACGGGGATCGCGGAACCGGTCATGAACGACTGGGTCATGGAGTAGAGGAACGCGGCCGCGACGTCGTCGACCTCCCCGACGCGGCCCACCGGGAGCAGGGCCGCCTGCTCGTCGTACATCGCCTGCTGCTCGTCCGCGCTCATCGCGCTCCACAGCGGGCTCCGGACGATGCCCGGCTCGACGACGTTCACCCGCACGGGCGCCAGCTCCACGGCGAGGGCGCCCGCGAGGCTGGTCGTCGCACCGCACAGGCTGGATGCGACGGACCAGCCCGCGCCCGGTCGGGTGCGCGCCGAGCCCGAGGTGAGGGTGATCGAGCCGCCCGGCCGGATGTGCTTCGCGGCCGGCCCGACCACGGTCAGGGCTCCGAAGTAGCGGACCTGGAAGAAGGCGCGCGCCCGGTCGACGTCCATCCCGTCGACGGGCAGGAGCCGGAGCGGCTCGCCCGCCGTGTAGGCGAGGTGGTCGAACGGGCCGACGCCGTCGAAGAACGCGCGCACCGCGTCGGCGTCGAGCACGTCCAGCGCCCGACCGGTCGCCTCGGGGGAGAGCTCGTCCAGGGCCGCGTCGACGCTCGCCTGCCGGCTCGATGCGACGACGACCTGCGCCCCCGCGTCGATCGCCGCGTGCGCGGTCGCGAGGCCGATGCCGGAGGTTCCGCCGATGATGACGACGCGCGTGCCCGTGAGCGACATGAGATCCCTTTCGTCGAAGACGGATCGAGTCTCGATCCCGCGGTGCGTGCCGGTCCAAGACCTCTTCGACCCTCCGTGATGCCCGACGGGTATGAGCGGCCGTGGCAGGCTCGTCGCGTGCACCGGGACCTCGACCTCCGCAAGCTGCGGTACTTCACCGTCGTCGCGGACGAGCTCAACTTCGGGCGGGCGGCCGAGGTGCTGATGATCGCCCAGCCGGTGCTCTCGCGACAGATCCGAGCGCTCGAGGACGAGCTCGGCGTGCGGCTGTTCGTCCGCGACACCCGGGGCACCGAGCTGACCGAGCACGGCCGCCTCCTCCGCACGGAGGCCGAAGGGCTGCTCGCGTCCGCCGCAGCGGTCCGGCGCCGCATCGCGATCGCCGCCCGCGGAGAGGCGTCGTTCACCGTCGCGTTCATGCCCGGCCTCGTCGTCAGCGACGCGGTCCTGGCGTTCCGACGCGCCTGCCCCGACGTGACGATCGAGGTCGTGCGCACCGGGTGGGACGACCAGGTCCGGGTGCTCCACGACGGCCGCGCCGACGTGAGCTACCTGCGGCGTCCCTTCGACGCGGCGGGCCTGTCGACCGAGCCCCTCTTCGCGGAGCCGCGGGTCGTCGTGCTGCCGACCGATCACGCGCTCGCCGCGGCGTCGGGCGTCCTGATGGACGACCTCGCGGAGGAGCACCTCCTGCAGGACCCGGCCGCGGTGCCGGAGTGGGCCGGCGTGGCCGCCGAGATGCGGCGGGGCCGCGGCGGGTCCCGGTCACCGAGCCGCACCGTCGAGGAGAAGCTGGAGCTGGTCGCCGTGCGGCAGGGCATCGCGATCCTCCCGCTGTCCACCGCCCGCTTCTACCGCCGGCCCGACGTGCGGTACGTCCCCGTCACGGACCTCCCGCCGACGGCGGTCCACCTCGGGTGGGCGCAGGGCCGCGAATCGCGGCTGCTCGACGCCTTCGTCGCAGCGGCGCGGGTCGTCGGCCGTCCGGCGGCGTAGGGCGCCACCGCCCGGCGGCGCGCGGCACGGCGCAGGGCATGATGTGGCCATGGCTGCCGACGAGGTCTTCCGCGCGAGTCGCGACCGCCTGATCGAGCTGCGGGAGGACCACCGTCGGGCCTCCGCCGAGTTCGTCTGGCCCGACGTCGGCCCGGCGTTCAACTGGGCGACCGACTGGTTCGACCGCATCGCGCTCGGGAACGAGCGGACGGCGCTGTGGATCGTGGAGGAGGATGGCAGCGAGCAGCGCGTCTCCTTCGACTCGATGCGGCAGCGGTCCGACCGGGTCGGCGCCTGGCTCGCCGCGCAGGGCGTCCGGCCCGGCGACCACGTCATGCTCATGCTCGGCAACCAGGTCGAGCTGTGGGAGTCGATGCTCGCCGTGATGAAGATCGGCGCGGTCATCCTCCCCACGACCACGGTGCTCGCGGCCCACGACCTCGCCGACCGGGTCGAGCGCGGGCTCGTGCGGCACGTGATCGCGAACGCGGAGGACGCCGGCAAGTTCGCGGAGCTCGACGGCTTCACGCGCATCGCCGTCGGCGGCGCCGCCGAGGGCTGGCTCGACTACGGCGACGCGGCCGCCTCCACGGATCCGCTGCCGCAGGTCGCCGTCCGCAGCGACGATCCCTGCCTCGTCTACTTCACCTCCGGCACCACGAGCCGCCCGAAGATGGTCGTGCACACCCGGACCTCGTACCCCGTCGGCCACCTCACGACGATGTACTGGATCGGGCTCCGGCCCGGCGACGTGCACCTCGCGATCAGCTCGCCCGGCTGGGCGAAGCACGCCTGGAGCTGCTTCTTCGCCCCCTGGAACGCCGAGGCGACCGTCTTCGTGTCGAACTACCGGCGGTTCGACCCGGTCGCGCTGCGGGCGCAGCTCGACCGGGCCGGGGTGACGACCTTCTGCGCGCCGCCGACCGTCTGGCGGATGCTGATCCAGGCCGACCTCGGTGCACGGCCGGCCGCGCTGCGGGAGGCGCTGTCCGCCGGGGAGCCGCTCAACCCCGAGGTCATCGAGCGCGTCCGCGACGCGTGGGGGCTCACCATCCGGGACGGGTACGGCCAGACGGAGACCACGGCCACGATCGCGAACACGCCGGGCAGCCCCGTGCGGAGCGGGTCGATGGGCGTCCCGCTGCCCGGCGTCGCGATCACCCTCATCGACCCGATCACCGGCGAGGAGGCGGACGAGGGGGAGATCTCCCTCGACCTCGCGCAGGGCGCGCCGTTCCTGATGGCCGGCTACCTCGGCGTCCCGGGGACCGGCGCGGCGACCGAGAGCCGGTTCTACGGCACCGGCGACGTCGCGCAGCGGGACGGCGACGGCGGGATCACCTTCATCGGCCGCACCGACGACATCTTCAAGTCCTCCGACTACAAGGTGTCGCCGTTCGAGGTCGAGAGCGTGCTCATCGAGCACCCGGCGGTCGCGGAGGCGGCCGTCGTCCCCGCGCCGGACCCCACCCGGCTGAACCTCGTGAAGGCCTACGTCGCGCTCGCGAACGGCTGGGCCGCGGACGGCGACACCGCCTTCGCCGTGCTGCGGCACGCGCGCGAGCAGCTGCCGCCGTACGAGCGGGTGCGGCGCATCGAGTTCTTCGAGCTGCCGAAGACCATCTCCGGCAAGATCCGCCGCGTCGAGCTGCGGCAGCGGGAGGCCGACGCGGCCGCCGCCGGCGAGCGGCTGCCCGACGAGTGGCGCGACGACCAGTTCCCGGAGCTCAAGGCCCGCGGCTAGGGCGCCTCCCGCGCTCTCCGCGGATCCGCAGATCTCGGGCGACACGCCGGCTGAAGCCGTGCCGATCCCGGCGTGTCGGGGAGGAGCTGCGGATCCGCGGAGCGGACGTGAGCCGGGTCAGGCCAGGCGCCCGCCGCCGTCGACCTGGAGCGTGGTGCCGGTGACGAAGGTGTTGTCGACCGCGAAGAGGACGGCGCCCGCGATGTCGGCGGGAGCACCGACGCGTCGCGCGGGGTTCGCGGCCGCGGTCGCCGCGAAGAAGTCCCGCTTGCCGTCGTCGCCCATGAAGTCCCAGAGGCCGGAGTCGACGATCCCGGGCGACACCGCGACCGCGCGGACCGGGGCGAGCTCCACCGCCAGCGCCTCCGCCATGAAGGCCACGGCGCCGTTCACGGTCGCCATCGCGCTGAGGCCCGGCGCCGGCTTCCACGCGGCGACGCCGGAGAAGAAGACGAACACGCCGCCCGGCCGCATGGAGCCCGCGAGATGCTTCGCGAGCAGCATCGGGCCCGCGACCTTGGCGTCGAACGCGGCGTGGACGGCGGCGCGGTCGAGCGTCGCGATCGGGCCGTTCGCGGAGGCCGCCGCGAGCGACACGACCGCGTCGAACGGCCCCTCCTGCGCGAGCGCCGCGACGCTGTCCTCGTCGGCGAGGTCCGCGTGCACCAGGGGCACGTCGTGCAGCGCCGCGGGCAGCGCGGCGGCCGTGCGCTCGGGGTCGCGCGCGCCGATGATCGGCTGATCGCCGCGCTCGAGCGCGGCCCGGGCGATGGCGTGCCCGATGCCGGAGCCGCCTCCGATGAGGAGGAGGCGCTTCTGGTCGTGGTTCGACATGGTCGGTTCCTTCCGTGGTGCGGGGTGGGGGTCGTCGCGGGGAGCGACGGGGTCAGTGGGAGGCGAGGGCGGCCCGCGCCCGGAGGGTCGGCAGGCCGAGCAGGACCAGGGCGGCCGAGCCGAGCAGCGCGAGGACCGCGGCGAACCCGAAGTCGACGGCGGTCCCGGACGCGGTGACGACGACGCCGCCGATCGTCGACCCGACCGCGAGCGCGACCTGGAGCGTCGTGACGAACATCGCGAGGCCGGCCTCGGCGCCCGCCGGCGTCGCCTGGACCATCCAGGTCTGGAGGCCGAGGGGCAGGCCGCCCCACACGAGCCCCCACACGACGAGCAGCGCGAACACGGCGACCGGCAGGTGCGCGACGAGGGGGAGCAGGGCCACGGCCGCGGCGAGCACGAGGCCGCCGGCCACGAGCGTCGCGGGGACGGAGCGGGCGAGCGCGGTGCCGGTGACGAAGTTGCCGGCGATGCCGGAGACCCCGAACACGAGCAGGGCGATCGAGATCCCGGCCGGGCTGATCCGCGCCGCGTCCTGCAGGAACGGGCTGATGAAGGTGTAGGCCGCGAACTGGGCGGCGAAGAGCAGCGCCGCGACGATCAGGCCGGTGCGGGCGCGCGGGACGGCGAACAGGGACAGCAGCTCGACGGGACGGACGCGCTCCTGCGAGGGGATCGCGGGAAGGGCGATCAGCTGCAGCACGAGCGCGAGCACGCCGAGCGCGGCGCCGATCACGAACGCGAGGCGCCAGGTCGAGGTCGCGGCGATGATCGCGCCGAGCGGCAGGCTCACGACGGTCGCGATCGAGATCCCGGCCGTGATGAACGAGGTCCCGCGGATGGTGTCCTCGGGCGGCAGCAGCCGCGACGCGATGCCGGCGCCGACGGCCCAGAACCCGCCGAGCGCGACGCCGACCAGGACCCGGGCGACGAGCAGGACCGGGAACGCGGCCGCGGTCGCGGCGACGACGTCGGCGAGCACGAGCACCGCGCTGAGGCCGGCGAGGACGGTCCGGCGGTCCAGCCGGGAGGTCGTCACGGCCACGGCGGGGGCCGCGACCGCGGCGGCGAGCCCGGTCGTGACGACCATCAGCCCGGTGGTCCCGATCGGGACGCCGAGGTCGTGCGAGATGGAGGGGAGGAGTCCGATGGGGAGGAACTCGGAGAGGACGGTCGCGAAGGATCCGGCGGCGACCGCCGCGATCCCGAACCAGCCGCCCGTGCGCGTGCGGGTCATGGTCGTGCTCCTTGTGCTGCGGTGCGGTGCGGGACGTCGGGTCCCGCTGGGGCCGGCGGTCGCCGGCGGGGGAGGAGGTGCAGGGGCGCGGCAGCCGGATCGTCGCGGCCGGCCGCGCCCCCGATCCGGGCGGGTCAGACGATCGTGCTGCCGCCGTCGACGGCCAGCTCGCTGCCGGTCATCCCGGAGCTCTGGTCGGACACGAGGAAGAGGACCGCGGCGGCGACCTCCTCCGGTGCGAGCACGCGGCCGAAGGGGAGGCGGCTGGCGATCTTCGCCACGAGCGCGTCCCCGTCCTCCCCGGCCAGGCCCTTGAGGCCCGGCGTCTCGGTCGGCCCGGGCACGACGGTGTTGATGCGGACGCCGCGGGGCGCGAGCTCGGCCGCCCAGGTGCGGGTGAGCGTCGCGACGGCGGCCTTCGAGGCGCCGTAGAGCCCGAAGGCGGGCTCGGTGCCGGACGCCGAGGACGAGCCGGTGACGACGATCGCCGAGCCCTCGTGGAGGTACGGCAGCGCGCCCTGCACCGCGAGCGTGGTCGCGCGGACGTTCGTGCCGAAGGTGCGGTCGATGTCCTCGGCGGTGACCTGCGCGAGCGGCTTGAACTCGCCGATGCCCGCGTTGACGTGGACCGCGTCCAGGCCGGCGCCGCGTGCCGCGACCGCCGCGTAGACCGTGGCGATGCCGTCCGGCTCCGTCGCGTCCGCGCGGATCGGGGTCACGGCGTCGCCGAGCTCCGCGGCCAGCGCGTCGAGCGCCTCCTGCCGGCGTCCGGTGACGAAGACGTGCGCGCCCTCCGCGACGAAGCGGCGGACGACCGCGAGGCCGATGCCCGACGTGCCGCCCGAGACGAGCGCCGTCTTCCCCTGCAGTGCTGCTGCCATGATGTCCTCCGAGTCGAGTTGTAGACTGCTTGTTCCAGAACCGTAGGCCATACTGGATCGATCAGTCAAATAACCCTCGGAGGAGGTCCGCATGCCCCGACCGCGCATGTTCGACGAGGCGGACGTCGTCGATCGAGCCCGCCGGACGTTCGCCGAGACCGGCTTCGCCGGGACCTCGCTGGACGACCTGCTCGAGGCGACCGGGCTCGCCCGGCAGAGCCTCTACAACGCGTTCGGCGGCAAGAAGGAGCTCTTCATGCGCGCCTTCCTCAGCGACACGTCCAGCGCCGTCGACGCCGTCTCGACCGTCATGCGGAGCGCGGAGGACCCGATCGTGCGGATCCGCACGAAGCTGGTGAGCACCGCCGTCGAGCACGGGTCCGCCGCGGCGTCGCCCTCGCTCTTCCTCCGGGCCGCCGTCGAGCTGTCCGGCAGCGACCCCGAGGTCGCCGCGACCGTCGCCACCGCCTTCGACGACATCCGCGCGGACTACACCGCCTGCATCGTCGACGCGCAGCACGCGGGGGAGATCGACGCCGGGGCCGACGCCGAGGCGCTCGGCACGTACTTCTGCGCCGTCATCGAGGGCATGTCGACGCTCGGCCGGGCCGGCGTCGCGCGGGCGACCCTGCTGCAGATGGGGCTCACGAGCCTCACCGCGGTGCCGATCACGCCGCTCGGGCACGAGCGCCTCGGCACCGAGGACGGCGCCTGGACCTGAGGAGCGACGAGGTCGCCGTCCCGCGACAGGGAACGGGATCGCACGAACACCGACGCACCGTTGTCGCGGCGCCCTCCGAGAGTGGTCCCATGACCGGGATCACCAGCCCCACGACCACCGCCACCACGACCGGCGCCGAGCGCTCGCTCGACCTCTGGCTGACGATGTGGAACGGCGACGGGGCGCTCGCGAGGGAGCTCTGCGCGGACGACTTCCGGATCCGCTTCGCGGTGACCGAGCCCGACGGCTCGACGCCGGCGGACGACATCCGGACCGCGGAGGACTTCGAGCGGTACCTCGCGTGGTGGCACGGCCGGCACCCGGCCACCGTCTTCACCCGGATCGCGAGCGCCGTCGACGGCCTGCACGGGCGGCTGCTGTGGGACGTGGAGGAGGACGGGGCGACGGCCGGCGGGGTCGACGTGTTCGACTTCGACGAGGACGGCCGCGTCCGGCGCGTCTGGTCCGTCGGGGGCCGGCGGAGCATGCGCGGCTGATGGGACGCGCCCGCGCGGATGCGTTTGCGAGACTCGAGCCGTGAAGCGAGCCGAGCGGCAGTACGCCCTCGTCGACCTGCTCCGCGGCGCGACGCGTCCGTGGTCCGCCTCCCGGCGCGCGGCCGAGTTCGCGGTGTCGGCCCGGACCATCGAGCGCGACATCGCGTCGCTGCAGATCGCCGGGGTGCCGATCTACGCGGATCGCGGCGCCACGGGCGGCTACTCGATCCTGCGCGACTACTCCCTGCCGCCGTTGAACCTCTCCGCCGCCGAGTCGCTGGCCGTGCTCGCCGGCCTCGCGCTGCTCGAGTCGTCGCCCTACCAGGGGGCCGCGCGCCGGGCGCGCGCGAAGATCTCATCGACCATGAGCGACGCGCAGCGCGCGCCCGTGCAGGCGATGCTCGAGCGGATGCGGGTGGTCGACGCGGTCGCGCCGCTCGACGGCGCGGTGCCGATCGGCATGCTCTCCGACGCCCTCGCCTCGCACCGCGTGGTGCGGATCGCCTACCTCGGCGCCGAGGGCGACGGCAGCGGGACGACGTACCGCGACGTCGAGGCGATGGAGCTGCTGCGGGCCGGCGACTCCTGGCTCCTCGCCGGGTGGTGCCGTCTTCGCAACGCGATCCGCGGCTTCCACCTCGAGCGGATCGCCCGGCTCGAGATCCTCGACGAGGTCTTCACGCCCCGGGATGCCGCGCTGCTCGACGCCGACCTCGCCCGGTGGCCGACGCGGCGCCTCGGCTGAGGCCGAGGCACCCGTCACGCGCTCAGGCGGACCGGGGCGGCCGCCAGGGGTCCGCCGCGTGCGCCAGCCACACGGCGGCCGGCTGGAGCGACCGGATGCGGCGCTGCCCCTCCGTGGTCGGCTCGTCGAGCTCGCCGCCCCAGACCGCGGTGTCGCCCGCGATCACGACCGGGCCGTCCTCGCCGTCGACGGCGTCCACCACGACGACCTGCGACCCGCGGGTGTGCCCGGGCGCGGCGAGGAGGCGGACGCCGGGGAGCACCTCGCGGTCCCCGTCCACCGGCACGTACTCGACGCCGGGCGCGTGCACCCACTCGCGCAGCGTGTAGCCCTCCTGCTCGGACGCGTCCGCGAGCTCGGTGCGCTGCACGAGGACCGGCGTGCCGGCGAACAGGTGGTTGCCGCCGCAGTGGTCCGCGTGCAGGTGCGTGTTCACGACCAGGTCGATCGACGCGAGGTCGAGGTCGTGCTCGCCGAGCGGATGCAGGCGAGGGTCCATGTCCGCGAGGGCGGGGTGCGGCTCGGTGACGCCCGTGTCGACGAGCACGCGCCCGTCCGGATGGTCGATCAGGTGCACGAGGATCGGCAGCCGCGTGTCCTCGGCGACGAGCAGGTCGCCGACGAGCAGCGGCGTGATCGTGATGCGGCGTCCTGCGCTCATGCGGCGCCCCTCCCTGAGAACGACTTCTGGTGGACACCGTACACATCGGTGTCCGGACCGTTCCGGCCGATCGGGACTCGTCAGTCCGCCCGGGCCGTCGATCGGGGCGCCGCGGCGCGGGCCAGGTCGGCGGCCTCCCGGAGGTCGCCCCGCCAGATCGCGCCATGACCGGGCAGGACGATGTCCGCGGGCTGCCCGGCGAGCTCGGTCAGGGCGTCGAGCGCCCCGCTCGGATCGTTCGCGAACAGCTCGGGCAGCAGCTGTGGTCCGCGCCACGGCAGGAGGGGGTGGCCGGTGACGAGCGCGTCGCCCGTCGCGAGCATCCCCTCCGCCGCCAGCAGGTAGGCCGTGTGCCCGCTGGTGTGACCGGCGCTGAGGACCGGCGTCGGCCGCCCCGGCACGTCGAGCGCACCGCTCCGGGGGAACGGCACGACGGTCGGGACGCGGACGTGGGCGCTCCCGCCCGCGCGGACGATCGAAGCGAGCCAGCCGATGCCTCGCGGGCTGAGGGAGCGGAGGACGACGTCGCGGGGCGCCGCCTGCTCGTGGACGTCGCCGCGCGCGTTCGGCACCTCGCGCGGGTGCGCGAGGACCGGGACGGAGCGGCGGGCCAGGAGGGCCGGCAGCCCGCCGACGTGGTCGACGTGCGCGTGCGTGACGAGCACGGCGCGGACGTCGTCGAGGCGGTGGCCGATCCGCTCGATCGCGGCGACGATGCGGGCCGCGTCCCGCGGGTACCCGGCGTCGATCAGGGTGAGGTCGCGGCCCTCGCGCAGCAGCACCTGATTCACGGCCGTGCCGCGGACCATGAAGACGTCGCGGGTCACCTGCTCCATCACGGCCGCCCGAACAGCGCGGCCTCGTGGGCGAGCGCCGCTTTCGTGCCGGAGAGCGCGGTGTGCCGCGCACCCGTGGTCACGTCCGCCAGCGCGCGGGCGAGCGGGTGGTCGGGTGCGAGCGCGGCCGGGCCGAGCGCGCCGATCAGCTCGGGCAGGGCGCGCTCGGCCTCCTGCACCGCGCCGATCACGGCGTCCGCGGCGAGCGCTCGGGCCCGGTCGCCGAGCGCGTCGACGGCCGTGCGTGCTCCGAGCGCGGCGACCGCTCCCTCGAGCAGCGCGTCGGCGCGATGCGCACGGCGCAGCGCGGCGGAGGTCGCCGCCCGCACGTCCGGCCGCGACCAGCGCCCGGCCGGCCCCGCCTCGTCGACCGCGGTCGTGACGGCCGCGGCGGCGCCTCGGGCGGCCCCGACCACCGCCGCGCCGAAGCACAGCGTCGCGAAGAAGGTCAGCGGCGCCCCGCCGCCTGCAGGGGGCAGCGGGCGGCGGCGGTGGCCCGGCACCCGGACGGACTCGAGGTGCGCCGTGTCGCCGCGGGCGCCGAGCAGCCCGATCGCGTTCCAGGTCGCCTCGACGCGCACGTCCGCCACGGGCACGAGCACCCGGGTCGGCGCCCCGGTGCCGCGGTCCAGGACGGTGGCGATCACCCAGTCCGCGGAATCGAGCCCGCTCGCCGGGGACGAGACGGCGTCGACCAGCAGGTCGTCGCCGGCCGGCGCACCCGCGCCCTGCGGGGCGAGCGTCCCGACGACGAGCACGTCGGGGCCGTCGCCCCAGACCTCGCGCTGCGCGCCGTCCGGGAGCTCGGTGACGGCGAGGTTGGTCACCGCGGCGACGGCCGCGAGCCATCCCGCGTCGGCGTCCCACGAGGCGACGTCCGCGATGCGGCGGGCGACCCCGCTCGCGGTGTCCCGCCGGCCGCCGAACCGCTCCGGCACGAAGGCGCGCAGCACGCCGGTCGATCGCAGCGCCGCGGGGTCGAGGGAGGCCGGCGCCTCGGAGGTCGCGGCGCTCACTGCGCCACGGCGGCGAGCAGCACCATCGGGTCGCCCTCGAACCAGGCGCAGTCCATGGTGAAGCGCGCGACGCGCAGCCCGTCGGGCTCGCGGCGGACGCGGAAGGTCCACCGGTTGCCCATCAGCGCGTGGCGGGTCCGGTCGGGCAGGGGGCCCTCGCCGGGCAGGAAGTGCTGGGCGAGGGCGTTGGCCTCGATCACGAACCCGCCGTCCTCGTCGCGGACGGTCGTGTTCGTGACCATGTGCATCGTGTCGAGCGGGCCGACCGCGCCGATCATCGTCGGCACGACCGTCTCGCGCCCGCTGAGGACGGGGAACTCGAGGCCGATCCTCGTGGTCGCGGGCGTCAGGTCGACGACGACGTCGTCGGTCAGCAGGAGGGTCAGGACGTCGGCGTCGCCGGTGTCGAGGGCCCGGGCCCAGGAGAGCGGGATCCGCTGCAGCGCGGCCGCGTCGGCGCCGGCATCGATGGTGGTCAGGGGTCGGTCCATGGTGGTGCTCCTTCTATTCGGACGGGTCGAGGACGTGCTGCGGGCGGAACCGGCCGTGCGGGTCGGCGCTCGCCCTGAGCGCCCGGAGGCGCTCCAGCGCCGCCGGGGTGAAGGGCCGTTCGAGCGGGTCGCCGGCCGAGTGGTTGAGGTAGTGGCGGCCGGTGCCCCACGGCGCGAGGGCGTCGACGACGTCGGCGGCGTCCCGGACGGCGTCCGGGCGGTCGTCGCGCGTACCGACGACGGCGCACCAGAGGCTGTACCGCGCGTCGCGGTGGTCGACCGCGGAGCCGGTGCCGGGCTCCCGACTCATCGCGCCGCCGAGGTGCCGCAGCTCGACGATCTCGACGTGGATCCCGGAGTCGGGACCGGCGACCTCGCGCAGCGCCTCCGCCGCGTCCGCGGGCAGGTCGCGGAGCATCGCGCCGCGCTCGGTGAGCGGCGCCGGGTCGACGGGGTCCGCGTGGATCTCGGGGAACCGCTCGTACGGCAGCGGGCCGACGGTGTCGACCAGGGCGGGCGCCGCGGCGCGGACGGGCTCGAGCAGCGGGTCGAGGTCGGCGGTCTCGCCGAGGAAGGCGACGCGGAGGTGGAGCACGAAGCGGCCGGCCAGCAGCGGCGGGACGCCGGGCAGCGGCGGCATCCGCAGCAGGGCGAGGGAGGTCGACAGGGCGTCCGGCGCCGTGGCGGTCAGCGCCCGGAAGGCGGCGAGCACCGGCTCGAGCTGCGCGCCCTCGAAGAAGAGGCCGCCGCCCGCGAAGGCGCCGACGGGGAACAGGTCGATCTCGAGCGCGGTGACGACGCCGAAGTCGCTGCGGCCGCCGCGCAGCGCCCAGAACAGGTCCGGGTGGCGGTCCGCGGCGACCCGCAGCGGGGTGCCGTCCGCGGTGACCACGTCGATCGCGCGGATGTGGTCGACCGCCCAGCCGTGCGCCCGCCCCATGGTCGGGCTGATCCCGCCGCCCAGCGTGAAGCCGACCACCCCGACGACGGGGGAGGACCCGTGCAGCGGCGCGAGGCCGAGCGGCAGGGAGACCGCGAGCACGTCCTGCCAGCGGGCTCCGGCGCCGATGCGCGCCGAGCGGCGCTCGCGGTCGACGGTCACCTCCGTCAGCGCCCCGGTGCGGATCAGCAGGCCGCCCTCGATCGGCCGGCCGGCCTGGTGCCCGGTCGACATCACCGCGACGGGCATCGAGCGCTCCGCCGCGAACGCGACCGCCGCGGCGACGTCGGCGGCGTCGGCCGCCCGCAGGACGAGGTCCGGCAGCCGGACCGCGGCGAGGTTGTAGCCCGTGCAGGCCTCCGTGTACCCGGGGGAGCCGGGCCGGAGCACGTCGCCCCGCACCCGGCCGGTCAGGTCGTCGAACGTGCCGTCGCCGACCCGGGAGGTCGTGTCCGTCGTCGTGCTCATCGTGTCCTTCCGATCGGCCGCCCCTGGTCGGGAGCGGCTCGGGTCCGAGTCGACCGCGGCCGTGTCGATGCGGCGTCGACGCCCGGTCGACGCCGCTCGGTCATGCGCCGCGGGCGGCCGCCTGCCGGCGGGCGTAGGCGGCGACGAGGGTCAGGCAGCGGTAGCGCCGGCCGGGCAGCGGCAGCAGCAGGTTGGCGTCGACCAGCCGTTCGAGCAGGGCCGTCGCCCGGGCGGCGTCGAGCGCGAGGCGGTCCGCCGCCCAGTCCCGGGTGAAGGGCTGCCCGTCGGCGATGAGGGCGGCGAGACCGTGCAGCGCGGCGAGCGCCTCCCCGTCGAGCAGCGACTCCGCGCGGGCGAGGGGTGCGTCGACGATCGCGCAGTCCTCCTGCATCACGACGGGGCTCGCGAGGTCGTCGAGCAGCTGCTGCTCGAGCTCCGCGATGGTCCACGACGGCCGGTCGGTCAGGCGCGCCGCGGCGACCTCGACGGCGAGCGGGATGTTCGAGCACTCCTCGGCCAGGCGCCGCACCGTCGCCTCCTCGGCGGCGATCCGGTCCCGGCCCGCGTGGGCCGCGAGCAGCTCGACCGACTCGGATGTCGACAGCGCCTCCAGCCGCGTCCACCGCACCCCGGGCAGGTCGAGGACGCGGCGCTGCGCGGTGGCGATCACCGCGGATCGGTCGCCGGCGGGGACGAGCGGCGCCAGGTCGGCGCCGGGGGCGACGTCGTCGAGCACGACGAGCACCCGGAGGTCCGCGGTCAGCGTCCGCCAGGTCGCGAGCCGCTCCGGCATCGGCGCCTCCGCCGCCTCGGCCCGGACCCCCATCGAGACCAGCAGGCGGGTCAGCACGGCCTCGACCGGCGTCGACCCGACCTGCACGAACAGCCGCCCGTCGGGGAACGCGGCGGCGGCGGCGTGCGCGACGCGGACCGCGAGGCGGGTCTTGCCCATGCCGCCGAGGCCCGCGATGCCGACGTGCTGGGGCTGCGGCGCGGTGAGCCGCGCGTGCATCGCCCGGATCTCGCGCCGGCGTCCGACGAAGACGGCGCCGTCGCGCGGCAGCTCGGACGGTGCCGGCCGGGCCGGCGCGGCCGCTGCGCCGGGGGTCGCGGGCGCGGGCTCCGCCCGGAGGATCCGGAGGTGCAGCGCCTGCAGCTCCGGGCCCGGGTCCACGCCGAGCTCGTCGCCGAGCGCGGCGCGCACGTCCTCGAACACGGCGAGCGCGGCCGAGCGCTCGCCGCGGGCCCACAGCCCGGTCATCTGCAGCTCGGCGAGCTTCTCGTGCGTCGGCAGCCGGGCCCGCAGGTCCGCGATCGCGTGGAGCACCGGCCCGGGCTCGCCGCCCGCCAGCTCGAGCGGGAACAGCGAGATGAGCGCGTCGACGCGGCGCTGCTCGAGCCAGCCGCGTCGGCCGTCCAGCCACGGCGCGTCGACGCCCTGCAGCGCCTCGCCCCGCCAGAGCCGCATCGCGGCGCGCAGGGCGTCCCGCGCGCTCGTCGCGTCGAAGCGGCGCACGTCCTCGGCGGTGCCGATCAGGTCCTCGAGCTCCGCGGCGTCCAGCCGGTAGCCGGTCCGCCGCATCCGGTAGGCGCCGGTCTGGAACTCGATCAGGTCGCTGCCGGGGCAGGCGTCCTCGAGCGCTCGGCGCAGCCGGTAGATGTAGGTGCGGAGGACGCCGCGCGCGCTCCGGGGCGCGGCCTCGCCCCAGAGGCGCTCGACCGCCTCGTCGACCGGCACGGCGCTGCCCTCCGCGAGCAGCAGCACGGCGAGGGCCGCGCGCTGCTGCGGCGTGCCGAGGTCGATCTCGACGCCGTCGTGCCACGCGCGGACGGGGCCGAGGACCTCGAACGCGAGCCCGGCCGGCGCCCCGGCGTCCGGTCGGTCGGCGTCCAGCCGCGTCAGGCCGAGCAGCATGTGCGTCTCCTGTTCCGGGCGCATCGGGCGCCCCGAGGTCGTTCGGGACGTGCGGTCCGCCCCGTCCGATCGACGCTAGGAAGGGGCCGGCGAGCGCGGATCGACCGTCGGACCCGATCGCGGTGGTACCGGAGGACCACTGCGGGCGGACGGCCCGGCGCCGGGCGGGTCAGCCCAGCACCAGGCCGACCGCGAGCGCGACGGCGAAGACCAGGGCTCCCGCCGACGTGCGCTTCAGGGCGGTGACGAGCGCCGGAGCCGGGACGGCGCGGACGCCGATCGCGAGCGCCGAGGCGCTGAGGGGCAGCGACAGCAGCGCCAGGAGCGCGCCCGGATGCGCCGGCACGAGCGCGGCGGCGACGGCGTACGGCAGGACCAGGAGGACGGCGTAGGCCGTGCGGGCGCGGCGGAGCCCGAGGCGGACGGCGAGCGTGCGCTTGCCCGACCGGGAGTCCGGCCCGACGTCGCGGATGTTGTTGATCATGAGCACCGCGCAGGCGAAGCACCCGGCCGCCGCGGCGACCAGGACGCCGTCGAGCGAGACGCGCCCCGCCTGGACGAGCTCCGTGCCGAGCGTGCCGACCAGGCCGAAGAACACGAAGACGGCGACGTCGCCGAACCCGGCGTAGCCGTAGGGCCGCGGGCCGCCGGTGTACAGCCACGCCGCCGCGAGGGCGAGCGCGCCGACCGCGAGCAGCCACCACAGCCCCGACGCGACCGCGAGCGCCGCGCCGCAGACCGCGGCCGCGGTGAGGGAGGCGATCGCGACCGCGCGCACCCGGTGCGGCCGCGCGGCGCCCGACCCGGTCAGGCGGGCCGGCCCGACGCGGAACCGGTCCGTGCCGCGGACCCCGTCGGAGTAGTCGTTCGCGTAGTTCACGCCGACCTGGAGGAGCAGCGCCGTCCCGAGCGCGAGCAGGGCGAGCCCCGGCACCACCCGGCCGTCGAGCGCGGCTGCAGCGGTGCCGAGCACGACGGGGACGACGCTCAGGGTGAGGGTCCGCGGCCGTGCGCCGCTCACCCAGACCGCGAGCGGCACGCGGTCGGCGGTCTCAGCGGACACGGGCCGCCGCCCGGCGCTCGAGCTGGGCGAGGACCGCCGGGGCGGGCGGCAGCAGCGCGATCTCCGCGGCGATCCGGCGGGCCCGCTCCCGGATCGCGGGATCCCCGGCGATCCGGTCGGCAGCGGGCCCGACGTCCGCGGCGTCGCGGACGACGACGGCGACGCCGGCCTGCTCGGCGCGCGCCGCGTTGATCTCGTGGTCGGCGCCCTGCGGCACGACGACCATCGGGACTCCCGCGCGCAGCCCGGCGAGCACGGTGCCGGCGCCGCCGGCGGTCACGAGCACGTCGGTGCCGGGCAGCAGGTCGCCGAGCGGGGTGAACGCGACGTAGGCGCGGCTGCGCGCCGCGCTCGGCGGCCTGCGCTCGGCGCCGGTCGTGACGACGAGGTCCCAGCGGTCCGCGTCGAAGGAGTCGGCGGCGCGGTCGCGCAGGCCGGGATCGGTGAACACGGTCCCGAAGGTGACGAGGGCGCGGCGCGTGCCCGGCGCGGCCGGTGCGGGCGCGGGGCCCGGCCCGCCGCCGCCGTGGATCTCGGGGCGGATCGGCAGCACCGGCACGGCGGGCGTCGGGGCGTCCGGCTGCAGGGCGGCGGGGAAGACGTCGACGATCGCCACCGGCTCGGCCATCGGGAGCGCGAGCAGACGAGCGCGCCGCTCGGCGACGACCCGGAGGGCGTCCGTGAGCGGTCGCGGCCGGGTCGGTCCGAAGGTGTGGCGCACGAACGGCGCATCCACGGCGGCGGCGACGAACGGGCCGATGTGGTCCATGGTCTCGCCGACGACGAGATCCGGACCCCAGGCCTCCGCGTTCCGCAGGGCCTCGTGGACGCCCGCGTCCACGAGGCGGCCTGCGAAGAACTCCGCGATGACGGGCGGCACCGGGTCGGAGGCCGGGCTGAGGCCGAGCTCGGCGTCCATCCGGCGCATGGTCTCGCCGGCGAGCGGCCCGGCGGGCAGCACGGTCAGGGCCTCCGACGCCTCCCGGCGGAGGAAGCCCTCCAGCTCGCCGCTCGTGATGACGGCGACGTCGTGCCCGGCCGCGACGGCGGCCTGCATGAGCGGCACCATCGGCACCAGGTGCCCGACGAAGCCGGTCCCGCTGAACGCGATCCGCATGCGCTCCTCCTGCCTCCGACCGCTCCGCCGCCCGCCCTTCCGGCGGACGGGCCGAGGCGGCCTCTCGGGGGACGATCGTGGCGAGCGGGCGGCGACCGGGGCATCGGTGGAACCACCCAACCCGCGTCCGCTCAGCGGGGACCGGAGAGGAACCGCCGCTCGAGCGCCCGGTCGCGGGCGCGCCGCGCCCCGCCTGCGGCTCCCGTGCGCTCCGCCCGGTCCGCTGCCGCCGCGCGGTCGGCGAGGCGCCGGGACCAGGCGATCAGACCGACGCCGACGCGCAGGGCGACGCGGGCGCAGGAGGGGACGTGGCCGGGGTCGCGGAGCAGCCGGGCGAGGTCGGCGACCGCGGCGTCGGCGCGGGTGGGCACGGCGGTCATGGGCTTCCCTCTCGGACGGGGCGGCGGGGCGCCGGTCGGCGACGTGGCCGACTCTGCGCCGACGGCCGCGGCGGCGCATCGGCGGAAGCACCGGACCGGCGGCGCCCGCGTCGACAGCGCGTCGACGCGGATGGTGTGGGATCGCCTGCGTGCCGACCTCCGACGACCGCCTCGATCCCGCCGCGCTCGATCCGGGCGTGCTGACCGCGGTGCAGACGGTGGCCGCCCTCGACCGCGTGCCCGTCCGGGACGCGCCGGCGCTGCTCGGCGGTGCCGCTCGGCACGTCGACGCGGCCGTCCGAGCGGGGCTGCTCGTGCTCGAGGACGGGGCGCTCCGTCCCGCCGACAGGGACGTCGCGGCGCAGGCGCTCGGGGCGCTCCCGGAGGACGACAGGCGGGCGCTCCACCGGCGGCTCGCCGCTGCCGGTCTCCCGCCCGCCCAGGCCGCCCGCCAGCGCGACCTCGCCGAACCGGTCGGCCTGGACGAGACGCTCGCGCGGGAGCTCGAGCGCGCGGCCTTCGACGCCGAGCGGGCCGGTGCCGTGGGCGTCGCGCTGGATCTCTGGACGCGGGCCGCGGCCCGTTCCGGCGACGACCGGCGGGCGAGGATCCGGCGAGAGCTCCGCCTCGCTGCGCAGGCCCACGTCGCGGGGCGGTCCGAGCAGGCGGCGACCGTGCTGGAGGCGCTCGACTGGCCTGCGCTCGACCGCGACGAGGCCGAGCAGGCGGCCGACCTGCTGATCTCCGCCGCCTACAAGTCCTCCGGGCAGTCCGCCACGCGGCAGCGCCTCGAGCGCGTGCACGACGCGCTGCCGGCCGATCACCCGAACCGGGAGGTCACCGCCGTCTACCTCGCCGGGATCGGGGAGCACTTCGGGGAGGTGCGGGCCCGGCTCGAACGCGCGCTGCCCGAGCTGCGCTCCGACCGGTTCTCCCCGGGGTTCCAGCGCGCCGCGCTCAGCCGGCTGCTCTACGCGACCCTGCTGACCGGAGGCGGCTTCGACGAGGGCCTGCTCGCCGAGCTCGGCGCTCTCGAGGCGCAGGTGCCGGACCTGCTGCTCGAGGACACCGTCGCGTCGAAGCGGGCGATGTACGCCCACGTCGCCGATCGCGTGGAGGAGAGCGACCGCGCGATCGCGGCGCTGCTCGTCGAGGCGCGCGTCGCGGGCGACGCGGTCCTGACCCGCACCCTCCTCGTGCACGCCGCGCAGGTCGACGTGCTGCTCGGCCGCTTCGCCTCCGCCGCGCGACGGCTCGAGGAGCGGGCGGCGCTGTCCGGCGACGTCCATGCGACCCCGGCGGCGCTGCGCGCGGCGGGGCTGCTCGCCCTCGAACGCGGCGACTTCGACGAGGTCGTGCGCGCGGTCGGCAGCACGCCCTCCGACACGGCCTCCATGGGCCGCATCGCCCGATCGGCGCTGCAGGGCCTCCTGCTGGCGCGGACCGGGAGCCCCGCCGCCGCCATCCCGCACCTCGAGGACGCCGTCGACACCGCGGAGCGGATCGGGGTCCGCGAGCCGGGGCGCCGGCTCTGGGTCGACGTCGACCTGGCCCGCGCGCGGGTGCTGCAGGGCGACGTCGACCGGGCGGGGGCGATCGCCGCCTCGATCCGCCGCCTCGGGGAGGGGACGACGCGGCGCCTGCCCGCGCTGCAGGCCGACCGGATCGAGGCCTGGATCGCCGACGCCCGCGACCGGCCGCGCGACCGCGCCGACCGGGCGCTCGCGGTCCTGCGGGCCTCCTCGGCGATGGAGTGGGTGCCGGAACGCGCGCGGGTCTCGTCGGAGGTGCTGCACCTGCTCCGCGACGCCGACCTGGACGAGGAGACGCGCAGCGAGGTGACGAGCACGGCGCGGAGCGCCCTGGGGCTGATCGAGGACGGGACCGCGCGGCGGGCGCTCGCCGCGGACCTCGAGCGGTGGGAGGAGGCCGACCTGCGGCTGCTCACCCCGGCCGAGCGGCGCGTGACCGACGGCGTCGTCGCGGGCCTCAGCAACAAGGAGGTCGCCGAGCGGCTGCACCTCAGCATCCGGACCGTCGAGTCCCACCTGCGCAGCATCTTCGTGAAGCTCGACGTCCCGTCGCGCAGCCGGCTCGTCGCGCGGTTCGCGCGGTCGCAGGGCTGAGCGCCCGTGCTCCGCTCACGTCGTCGTCCGGCGGGGTCGAGGCGCGGGCAGCCCCTCGACCAGCTCGGCGAGCCGGTCGAGCGGCCGGTCCTCGCGGAGCAGGGCGGCGACCGCCCGGGCGCGCGCCGCGGTGCGCGGATCGAGCAGGGGCCGCAGGGCGTCGACGAGCGCGTCCTCCTCGAACGCCGCGAACGGCAACCCGGACCCGATGCCGAGCTCCGCCAGCCGCCGGCCCCAGAACGGCTGGTCGAAGGCGACGGCGAAGACGAGCGTCGGCAGGCCCGCGCCCACCGAGGCGGCCGTCGTCCCGGCGCCGCCGTGGTGCACCGCGGCGGCGCAGGCGGGCAGCACGGCTCCGTGGTCGATCTCACCGACGACCCGGACGCGGTCGTCCGTCGCGCCGGGCCTGTCGGCGCCCTGCCGACCGACGCCGACGAGCGCGCGGACGCCGAGCCGTTCGGCCGCCCGCTGCACGACGTCGAGCACGGAGCGGAGGCGCGGCAGCGGCATGCTCCCGAACCCGAACCAGACGGGAGGCGGCCCGTCGGCGAGCCACGCCTCGAGGGCCGGGTCGATGCCCGGCTCGCCCCAGGCGGCGTGCTGCGCCGTGGTCGGCCGCACGAACCCGAGCAGCGGCCGAGCGGGTCGGTCCGGCAGCCGCGGCACGAGGTGGCGGCTGTAGAGCTGCGGCTCGACGACCCGCCCGGCGGCGGCCGACGCATGCGCGGGGAGCCCGAGGCCCCGGCGGAAGTCGGCGGCGAACGGTGCGCCGACCCGCGCCGTGCGTCGGACCACGAGGCGGTGCGCGGCGGTGATCAGCGCACCGGGCAGCGGGCGCTGCGGCAGGCCGATCGGCGGGTACGCGCGGTTCGGGAAGCGGGGCGCGTACCCCGTGAACACGAGGGAGGCGCCGCGGAGCTCCGCGAGCGCGGCCGCCTCCTCGCGGAGCAGCCCGCCGCCGACGATCAGGTCCGCGCCCTCGGTCGTCCTCAGCAGGGAGTCCGTCAGCGCGGCGAGATGGCGCTGCTTGTGGGCGAGCAGCCCGGCGAGGTAGCGCTGCAGGTCCCCGGCGGCCAGCCATGCCGCGCCCTCCTCCGAGCGGAGGAACTCGCCCACGTCGACGCCGAGCGGCGTGCTGCGGACGCCGAGGGCGGTGCCGAAGCGCACGAGGTCGTCGGGTGCGGCGAGCGCGACCTCGTGGCCGCGCCGCTGCAGCGCGGCCGCGGCGACGGCGGCGGGCTGCACGTCGCCGCGGGTGCCGGCCACGACCCAGGCGATCCGCATCGGGGTCCCCGGGCCGATCAGCGCGCCGACGTCGGGTCGACGTCGGCGGTCGTGGCGGGAAGGGCGGAGACCTGGATGCGCACGGCGGCTCCTTCGATCGATGAGCCGTCATCGTCGGACGCGGGACCCTGCTCCGGCATCGGTGCTTCCACCGGACCCGGGTCCGGACGCCTCCGGTGGTTCCGCCGATGCGCCCGGCCGCCGAGACGCGATCGGCTGGTCCCGACGCGGCCCGCACCCGCTCTCGCCGAGGGCTTCCGCGCGGGCTGGATGCCGAGGAGGAACCATGGCCGACGACGCCGCATCCGCGATCGATCCGCTGCCCCTGCTCGAGAACTACCGCTCCTACTTCACCGGCTGGGGCCTGGAGGGGCGCGGCGGCGGTCCGGTGACGACCTTCCGCAGCGGGATCGCGAGCGCGGCGCTGAACGCGGTGACGGGGAACGCGGCGCCCGTCTCGGAGGCGCTGCCCGTCGCTCGGCGGCGCCTGCGCGGGGTGCCGTGGCTCTGGGACGTCGCGCCCGACGCCGCACCCGGCACCGCTGCGGACCTCGAGGCGCTCGGCGGCCGCCGGGTGGGCGGCATGCCCGTGATGGCCGTGCAGGCCGAGGACGTGCGCCGCCTCGCGGTGCCGCCCGGCGGCGCGCAGGCGAGGGTCGTCGACGTCGTCGAGGACGTGCCCGGCTGGACGACCGCCTGGATGCCGGCGATGGGGCTCGATCTCCGCGACCGCGCCGCGCTGCTGCGCGTCGATCGGGACCGGGTCGCCGTGACGGGTCGCCTGACGCGGTTCGGTGCCATGGTCGACGGAGCGTTCCGTGCGACCGCGGAGCTGCACCTGACGGGCACCGTGGGCGGGGTCTACCTCGTCGCGACGGAGGAGGGCCACCGCGGTCGCGGGCTCGCGACCCTGCTCGTCGCGGCGGCCGTCGGGCGGGCGGTCGCGGACGGGGCCGAGGTGCTCACGCTGCAGGCGAGCAGCGCGGGGGAGTCGGTCTACCGCCGGCTCGGGTTCGAGACCGTCGCGCGGATCGAGCGCTGGCTGCCGCCGGAGGAGCCGGCCTGAGCGACGGCAGGACGCCGACGAGCGGGTGCTCGCCGGCGTCCTGGTCGATCCGGGCCGGGCTACGGCGTCGCGAGGATCAGCGCGGTCGGCGCACGGGGGACGACCTGCACGGTGACGGGCACGCGGAACCCGGCGATCTCGACGCTCATGCGCTCGGCAGGGCGACGACGGCCGTGCTGCCGTCCGTGTAGGTGACGGTCGCGGTGCGCGCGACGTCGTCCGAGTCCTCGCCGCCCGGCCACCAGGTGATCCAGAGCCCGTCCACCACGACCGCGTTCACGTTCCGCGAGCCGGCGCGCAGCACCAACGAGCGGACGTCGCGGCCGGCCTGGCCCCAGGCCGAGCCGATGCGGACGTCGCCGCCCGACGTGCCGGAGGACTGGAGCCGCACCGCGCGGTCGCCGATCGCCGCGATCGGCTCCTGCGGGCCCGAGGCGAGCTCCCACATCCCGCCGCCGCCGGTCGAGCTCGTGACGCACATGTCCGTCCAGGGGCCGCGGTGGATGACCATCGACGCGACCGCGCCGCGCTGGTCGCCGCCCGAGATCGAGACCGGTGCGTCCTTCCCCGCCTGCCGGTCGGTCGCGTCGATGCACCACTGCTTCGCGTCCGCGGACAGCTGCGTCGCCGAGCGCGGCGTCGACGTGCTCACCCAGGCGGCGAGGTCGGCGCCGTCGAGGCCGTGCGCGGTCGGGTCGAGCTGGCGGAGGGCGGCGTGCCCGCCGAGCACCGCGGCGGGTGCGGCGAGCACGGCGACGCCCGCGACGACGAGGACCGCCCGGCGCCGGGCCCGGCGCGCTCGCGGGGAGCCCGCGGGGGCCTGCTGCGGAGCGGCGACGACCCGCTCGATCATCGCGTCGCGACGTCGCCGCCGCACGTCGTCGGTCGGGGCGGCGGGCTCGGGGTCGAGCGCGCGCAGGGTGTCGATGGTCGTGGTCCCGGTCATGGTGTCTCCTTCAGACGGTCGCGGTCAGGCGGGCGGAGGGGTGGGGCAGGAGCGGCTTCAGCCGCGCCCGGGCTCGGGAGAGCCGCATCAGGTAGGCGGTGCGGGAGCAGCCGAGGACCTGCGCCGCCTCCGCGGCGGGGAGGTCCTCCCACACGGCGAGCGCGAGGACCTCCTGGTCCGCGGGCGCGAGCGTGCGCCAGGCGGCGATCACGTCCATGCGCAGGTCCGCGTCGCCGGTGCGGTCGACCGGCTCGAGGTCGAGGTGGCCGGCGATGCGGACGGCGAGGCCGTCCCGCCGACGCCGGCCCCGGTCCGCGTTGAGCATCAGGTTCCGCGCCGTCGCGAACAGCCACGGCCGCACGGGATCGGGCATCGTGCGCTGCTGCCAGAGCACGACGAACGCCTCCTCCACCACGTCCTCCGCGTGCTCCGGGTCGGACCTGCGCCGCACGAAGCGGGTCAGGTCGTCGTACTCGGCCGCGAACGCCTCGCGGAACGCTCCTTCGTCGATCGCCACTCGGGCTCCTTCCTTCTGCCTCCGACCGGTACATGTCCGGCAGGGGCGCTGCGCCCACAGGCCGGTCGCACCCGGGCCGGTCGGGCGGCGCCGCGCCGACGGTAGGGAGGAGCGCCGCTCGGCCGGATCGGCCGGGAGGAGGGGATCGGCGGCACCTTCGGACCACGGCGACGGCGCGTGGTCCCGCGGTACCACCCGCGATGCGTCCCGCGGGCGATCCGCCGGCGCCCCGCGGTTCCTAGCGTCGGTCGGGTGATCGAAGTCACCCACCTCACCAAGCGCTACGGCCCCGCGGTCGCGGTCGACGACGTCTCGTTCCGGGTCGAACCCGGCCGCGTCACCGGCTTCCTCGGCCCGAACGGCGCCGGCAAGTCCACGACGCTGCGCATGATCCTCGGCCTGGACCGACCGACCTCCGGGCGCGCGACCGTCGACGGCCGCGCCTACGCCGACCTGCCGGCGCCGATCCGGAGCGTGGGAGCGATGCTCGACACCCGCGCGCTCCATCCGGGCCGCTCCGCGAGCGCGCACCTCAGGGCGATCTCGGACACGCACGGCCTGCCCCGGCGCCGGGTGGGGGAGGTGCTGGACCTCACCGGTCTCGGCGACGTCGCCCGGCGCCGCGTGGGCACCTTCTCGCTCGGGATGACGCAGCGCCTCGGCATCGCGGCGGCGCTGCTCGGCGACCCCGCCGCGATCCTGCTCGACGAGCCGGTCAACGGCCTCGACCCGGAGGGGGTCCTCTGGATCCGCGCGCTCGCCCGCCGGATGGCGGCGGAGGGGCGCGCCGTCCTGATCTCGAGCCATCTCATGAGCGAGGTCGAGCAGACCGTCGACCACGTGCTCGTCCTCGGCGCCGGTCGCGTGCTCGCCGACGCGTCGCTGCAGGAGCTGCTCGACGCGGCGGCGCCCCTGCGCGTCCGCCTCCGCGCCGAGGACCTCGCCCGCATCGTCGGCCCGCTCGTCGCCGCCGGCGGCTCGGTCCTCGAGACGGAGCCGCACCGCGCCGAGGTGACGGGGCTGACCCCGGACCGGATCGCCCGCATCGCGGCCGACCACGACGTCGTCCTCACCGCGCTCGCACCGGTCGAGCGGTCGCTCGAGGACGCCTACTTCGCGCTCACCGCCGACGCCGCGCGCTACCGGACGCGACCCCTGCCCGGCGCCGACGAGCGCGCAGACCGCCTGACGGAGGAGACCCGCTCATGACCGCCGTCCACCCCCTCCGCCCCTCCGGCGCCGCCCGCGGCGACGGCTCGCGCGTCCGCTTCCGCGGCGTCCTCCGCTCCGAGCTCGGCAAGCTGACCTCCCTCCGCTCGCTCCGCACGGCCCTGGCCGCGGTGCCGCTGCTGATCGCCGGCGGCATGCTGCTGCGGGCGTGGGCCTACGCCCAGACCGCGCAGCACGCGCCGGTCGGGGTGCCGCCCGCCGCGGCGTGGGCCGACGTCGTGGACATCGGCACGCACGCCGGCGAGCTCGCCGTCGTCGTGCTGGCCGCGATCGCCGCCGGCAGCGAGTACACCGCGCGCGCCGCCGTGAGCACCTACCTCGCCGTGCCGCGGCGACCCGTCGTCGCGGCCGCGAAGGCCGTCGTGGTCCTCGCCGCCACCGCGGTCCTCGCCGCGCTGGGGTTCGTCGGCGGCGCGGTCGTGTCGGCGCCGTTCCTGTCCGCCGCGCGGCTCGAGGCGCCCTGGTCGGCCGTCGCCGGCGACGCCGCGTCCTCGGCCGCGCTCCTGCTGATCGTCGCCCTGCTCGCGCTCGCCGTCGGCACGCTGACCCGGAGCACCGCCGCGGGGATCGCGATCGTCCTCGCCCTCCTCCTCGTCGGTCCCACGGTCGCCGGGCTCCTCGGCGCGGTGATCGGGGTCGACCTGACGCCGTTCACGCTCACCTACGCTGCTCCCGTGCTCACGGCGCTCCACGACCCCGCAGGACCTGCGGCGCTCGCGGGCGACGCCGTCGTGACGGCGGCGTGGCTCGTCGTCCCGGGCGCGGCGGCGGCGTCCGCCCTGGTCCGCCGGGACGTCTGAGCCGTGACCGCGATCGACCGGGAACCGGACGACGGGCTGCGCCTGCCGCGCCCGCCGGGCGTGCTGCGCCGGTTCGGTGCGGCGCACCCGCGCGTCGTGGACGCGGTCGTCGTGGTCGTCGCGCTCCTGGTCGGGTGGGTGCAGGTCGACTTCGTCGGCCTCGCCGGTCCGCTGTGGGAGGTGCTCGGCGGCCCCTGGTCGATCGCGATCGCGATCACCTCCGCAGCGCTGCTCCTCCGCCGCACGCACCCGCTCGTCCCGCTCGTGGCGGTGGCGGCGTCCGTGCTGCTCGGGCTCGTCGACGAGCGCGGGCCGCTCGTGGTCCCGCTCGCGGTGTCCGTCCACGCCCTCGCCGTCCACCGCTCGAACCGCGCCGCGGTCGCCGGCGCGGCCGCGCTCGTCGTCGAGGTGCTGGCGCTCGAGTACGGCCGGACCGGGGCGAGGACCCCGGCGCTGTTCTTCGCGGTCGTCGCGATCGTCGGCGGCCTGCTGATCGGCACGGCCGCGGGCGACCGGCGCCGGTACCTCGCCGCCGTCCTGGAGCGCACGGCGCAGCTGGCGGAGGAGCGGGACCGACGGGCGCGCCTCGCGGTCGCCCAGGAGCGGGCGCGGATCGCCCGGGAGCTGCACGACGTCGTGGCGCACGGCCTGTCGGTCATGGTCCGGCTGAGCGACGGCGCCGCAGCGACCGCCGAGTCCGACCCGGCTCGCGCCGCCACGGTCAGCCGGCAGGTCGGCGACGTCGGCCGCGGCGCCCTGCGCGACATGCGCCGCCTGCTCGGCGTGCTCGGCCCCGACGACGTCGACCCGGTGCTCGAGCCGCAGCCGGGGCTCGCCGACCTGGACTCCCTCGTCGGCACCTACCGCACGGCCGGGCTGCCGGTCGTGCTCGAGCGCAGCGGGACCGCCGAGCTCGACCCGGCCGCGCAGCTCGTCGTCTACCGCGCCGTGCAGGAGGGGCTGACGAACGCCCTCCGGTACGCGCGGCTGCCGAGCCGCGTGGAGGTGCGCGTGCGGCTCGCCGCCGACACGGAGGTGGAGGTCGCCGACGACGGCGCCGGCGGCCCCGCCGCCGCATCGGTCGGCTCCGGCCGGGGCCTGCTCGGCCTCCGCGAGCGCGCCGCCCTGTACGGCGGCTCCGTCGAGGCCGGACCGCGACCGGACCTGGGCGGACGCGGGTGGCGCACCCGGCTCCGCATCACCGTCGACCCGCTCCGGGAGGACCCCGCATGACCGCCGAACTCCGCGTGCTGCTCGTCGACGACCAGGAGCTCGTCCGCGTCGGCCTCCGCATGGTGCTCGACGCGGCTCCCGGCATCGAGGTCGTGGGGGAGGCCGGCGACGGCGCCGCCGGCGTGCGCCGCGCGCTCGACCTGCGCCCGGACGTCGTCCTCATGGACGTGCGGATGCCCGGGATGGACGGCATCGAGGCGACCCGGCGCATCACCGAGGCATCCGGAACGGTCCACGTGGTGCTGCTCACCACGTTCGACCTCGACGAGTACGCGTTCGGCGGGCTGAACGCCGGTGCGAGCGGCTTCCTGCTGAAGGACGTGGCCGGTGACGAGCTCGTCCGGGCCGTGCGGACCGTCGCCGCGGGGGACGGGATCATCTCCCCGCGTGTCACGCGGCGGGTGATCGAGGCGACGCGGGGCACCCTGCCGGCCGCGCCCGAGGGGAGCGACGGCACGGAGGCGCTGACCGAGCGCGAGCGGGAGGTGCTGCTCGCGATCGCCGCCGGAGCGTCGAACCAGGAGATCGCGGAGCAGCTGTTCCTGTCCGAGTCGACGGTGAAGACCCACGTCGGCCGCGTGCTCGCCAAGCTGCAGCTGCGCGACCGGGTGCACGCCGTGATCTACGCCTACGAGCACGGGCTCACCCGGCCGGCCGGCCGGGCCTGACGCGCCGGGGCCCGACCGGACCGGGGCGTGCGCCGGGCGTCACTCCGCGTCGAGCAGGTGCAGCCGAGGGGTGGCCGCGTCCGCCTCCTCCACCCCGGTGGCCGTGCCGGTCCGGCGGAAGACCGCGTCGGGGAAGTGCGGTCCCACCACGATCAGCTCGCCGTCGGCGAGCCGGTCGCGGAGCGCGTGACGGGTGCGGATCGCGCTCGTCGGATCGAGGTCGCCGGCCCACACCACGTCCGGGCGGACGAGCTCCGCGGGGCAGTGCACGGCGTCGCCCAGGACGAGTGCTCGCGAACGGGCCCCGGCGACCTCGAGGGCGACGTGACCGGGCGTGTGCCCGGCGGTGTCGACGGCGGTGATGCCCGGGATCGGCTCCGTCCCGGGCACGAGCACGCGCCGGCGGGGCCCGATCAGCGCCAGCTCCTGGGCGCGCGGCCCGACCGCGTCGGCCGCGCCCTCCTCGCCGGTCCAGTGCGACCACTCGGCGTCGGTGACCCAGATCTCGGCGTTCGGGAAGGTCGCCTGCGCGCCGTCCAGCCCGCTGCCGATCCAGCCGACGTGATCGGCGTGCAGGTGCGTGAGCACGATCGCGTCGATCTCCTCCGGCGCGACGCCGGCCGCGGCGAGGCTCTGCAGCAGCCCGCCCCCGCGCATGAAGGCGTCGCGTGTGGTGCCGGGCCGGGGGAGCGCGATGGTGCGGTCGCCGATGCCGGTGTCGATCAGGACCCGGTGCCGCGGGGTGGTGACGAGCACGGCGCCGATGCTGAGCACGAGCATGCCGTCGGCGTCGAGGACGTCGAGGCCGGATCCGAGGACGTCGTCGCTGCCTGTCGGGTAGGCGATGCCGGGCTCCGCCCGGAACTCGCCGTCGGGCAGATAGGTCAGGACCGCTCCGCCCAGGTCGAGCGTCGAGGCGGGTGCGGGGGCGGCGGTCATCCGGGCTCCGATCGGGTGCGAGGCGGCGCGGCGGTCGCCGGCACCGGGACGTCCTCGGCCTTCCGACGGCGGACGTCGTCGACCTCGAGTCGACCAGCCGGCACAGGGGCCCCGCATCGGTGGAACCACCGCACCCGACGCGACCGCAGGAGGGGACGGGGGCGCGGGCCCGGCGCTATCGTCGCCCCCGTGCCGGAGCTGCAGCCGCTGGGAGTGCAGCACGCCGAGGCGGTGCTGACGTTCGAGCGCCGCAACCGCGCGTTCTTCGCGCGGACGGTCAGCGACCGCGGCGACGACTGGTTCGCCGCGTTCCCCGCCGAGTTCGCCGCGCTGCTCGCCGAGCAGGACGCCGGTACGACCCGTCAGCACCTGCTGATCGACGACGACGGGCGCATGCTCGGGCGCTTCAACCTGCACCGCCTCCGTGCCGGGACGGCCGACGTCGGCTACCGCGTCGCCGAGGAGGCGGCCGGCCGGGGCCTCGCGTCCGCGGGGGTCCGCGCGCTGTGCGCGCTCGCGTGGGGCGGCTACGGCATGCGGCTCCTGCGCGCCGCTGCCGCCCGCGACAACGTCGCGTCGCGCCGCGTGCTGACGCGGAACGGCTTCACGGCGGTGCGGGAGGCGGACCCGTCGGAGCTCGGGGGCCGCGCAGGGGACTGGTTCGAGCGGCACGCGCCCGCCGCGCGCCCGGACTGACGGACCCGCCGGCGCGCCGCGTCCGCCTCCGCCGGTCAGACGGTCTCGAAGGACACGATCGGATGCCCGTCGTCCTGGAAGCCGATGCGCTCGTAGAGCGCACGGGCCATGGCGCTCGACTGCAGGTACGCGGTCCGCGCGCCCCGCCGGGCGCCGTCCTCGAGCGCGAAGCGGACCAGCCGTTCGCCGATCCCCTTCCTCCGCGCCTCGGGGACCGTCCCGACCGTGAACAGGCCGAGCCAGCCCCGGTCGTCGAGCACGGTCAGCGCCGTCGCGACCGGGCGGCCGTGGAAGCAGGCGAGGTGGGCGCGCACCTCCGGTGCCGCGGCGAGCTCCGGGGTCAGCAGCCGTGCGGTCAACCCGGCCGGGGACCCGTAGGCGAGGTCGCAGGTCGTCGCCCACAGCAGGCGCTCCCGGTCGGTCGACGCCGTCCGGATCTCGGTCGCGTCGGATCCCGCCGCTCCGGGCGGCGTCGGACGGATGGGCGCCGTCAGGGACGGGAGGGCCGTACGGGTGAGCCCCAGCTCGGCCGCGAGCGCCGCGACTCCCGCGGGCTCGGCGTCGATGACGCTCATCGACCAGGGCCCGCCGGCGAACGGTGCCGCGAGGCGGCGGAGCCGCGCCGGGTCGACGCCGCCCCGCGGCAGGAGCAGCCCGTTCATCCGCGCCTTCGGCACGGGGATCACGACGGACTCCACGCCGCTCGCGTCCCTGCTGACGCTGCCGCCCGGGATCCGGGTCGCGAAGAGCGCGTACGCCCGCTGCAGCGCATCGGCAGCGGTGTCGTGACGCAGGTCCTCGGCGGGGTCGATCGTCATCCGGCTCATGCCGGGACCGTAGGGAGCGGCTCACGCCCTCGGCATCGGTGGTTCCACCGTGTGCTCATCGGCGCGCATCCGGGCGTCCTCGCCGATCCGGTGGAAACACCGATGCCGAGCGGCGCCGTGGACCGGGAGGCTCGCACCCGCGGATCGGGGCCCGTCGCCGGCCGGCCCGCACCCGCTGGACCCGTCGCCCTTGGAGTCGTCATGCCTGGAACCGCATCCCCTCGCACCGAGAGCGAGGTCGTCGTCGTCGGCGCTGGGCCGACCGGCCTGTGGCTCGCGAGCGAGCTCGCTCTGGCGGGCGTCAGGACCTCGGTCCTGGAGAAGCGGACCGGGCGATCGGCGCACGCCCGCGCACTGGGGCTCATGCCCCGCACGCTCGAGATCCTGGCGCTCCGCGGCATGGCGGACGCCTTCGTCGCGGCGGGCAGACCGGTCCCCGCCTGGCACTTCGGCCTGCTCGAGGAGCGCATCCGCTTCGACGTGCTCGACACGGCCTTCCCCTACCTGCTCCTGGTGCCGCAGACGACGACCGAGTCGCTGCTCGAGCAGCGGGCTCGCGAGCTCGGCGTCGACGTCGTCACCGGCGCGGAGGTGACCGGCCTCGCGCAGGAGGCCGGTGCCGCGCGCGTGACGTACGAGCGCGACGGCGTCGAGCACGCGCTCGAGGCCGCGCTCGTCATCGGCGCCGACGGCGGACGGAGCACCGTGCGGGAGCTCGCCGGCATCCCCTTCGAGGGCGAACCGAGCGCGACCTGGGGCTTCCTCGGCGACGTCGTGCTCGAGGCCCCTCCGGCGCCCGGCTACCGGGTGCGCACGGCGGGCGGCGCGCTCATCGTCGCGCCGCTGCCCGACGGCCGGCACCGCCTCACGGGCTGGGATCCACGACGGCAGGACGCGGACGAGGCGCTGGACCTCGAGACCCTGCGGTCGTCCGTGCGCGACATCGCCGGCACCGACTTCGGCCTCCGCGACCCGACCTGGCTGTCGCGCTTCGGCGACGCGAACCGGCTCGCGGCGACCTACCGCAGCGGGCGGGTGCTGCTCGCCGGCGACGCCGCCCACGTCCACTGGCCGACCGGCGGCCTCGGCCTGAACGCGGGCGTCCAGGACGCCATGGCGCTCGGCTGGCGGGCGGCGGCGTTCGTCCGCGGTTCGGCCGACGACGCGGTGCTCGACGACTACGCCGCGGAGCGTCGGGCGTACGGGGAGCAGCTGCGGATCTCCACGTTGACGCAGGGCGCGCTGATCACGGCGAGGACGCCTGCGCAGCTCGCGACCCGTGCGACGTTCGACCGGCTGCTGGCGACGGAGGACGGGAACGAGGCGATCGCGGCGTGGGTCGCGGGCCTCGAGCCCGCTGCGGCGGACGGCGAGCCGGCGACCGGCGCCGAGCGCCTGGCGCTGCCCGGACCGGACGCGGCCGAGCTGGCCGCGGCGTTCGAGCCGGGCCGGCCTGTCCTGCTCGTGCGGGACGACGACCTGCTCGCGCCGCTCGGACAGGCGCTTGAGCTCGCCGCGGACGACGTCGTCATCCGGCGTCTGCCGCGGTCGCGACGCGAGCGGCTCGACGCCCCGCGCGCCGTGCTCGTGCGGCCCGACGGCCGCATCGCGTGGACCGCCCCGGCCGACGGCCCGGTCGGGGAGTCGCTCGACCGCGCGCTCCGCGCCGTCGGGTTCCCGCTGCCCGAGCTCCCCGCTCCGGTCGCCGCTCGCTGAGCGCGCCACTTCCGGGCGCCGTCTACTCGCGACGCGCCGATCGTGTCAACCGACTTCCGCGCAGAGGGAGCTTTCCCGACTGCACGGCGACACGACGACGCCGATCGCCGCACGTCCCACCGAGACCGGTTGGGTCGCACCCGGGCACTCGCCCTCCACCCGAACGAGCGGCCCGCCAGGCCGCCGGAAGGAGCACCACGATGCGTCGCACGCCGAAGCGGACCGTCATCGCCACCCTCGCCGCGCTCCCGCTGATCGCGGCGGGCGCAGCCGTCTCGGCGCAGGCCGCGTCCGCGGCCCCCGCCGGGACCGTGCAGGCGGAGTCGTACAGCGCCCAGCACGGCGTCCGAACACAACCGACCTCGGACACGGGAGGAGGGAGCAACCTCGGCTGGCTCGAGTCCGGCGACTGGGCGCAGTACCAGGGCGTCGACCTCGGCGCGGGCGGCATGCTCGACGTCGAGGCCCGGATCGCGTCGGCCACCTCGCACACCGGAGCGGTGGAGCTGCATCTCGACTCGCCGACCGGCCCGCTGCTCGCGAGCGTGCCGTCGCGCGGCACCGGCGGATGGCAGCGCTGGGTCACGGCCGAGGCGATGACCACCGGCGCGCCGGCCGGGAAGCACACGATCGCCGTCGTCTTCGCCAGCCCGACGAAGGGCGACTTCGTCAACCTGAACTGGTTCTCGGTCGGCGCCTCGGACTCGATGCCGTCCTCCATGCCGATGCCGTCGAGCTCGCCGTCGATGTCCATGCCGGCCGGTGGCGGCATGATCGCGCCGCCCAAGGGGGAGTGGGTGCCCGTCGACCCGGCGAAGCAGGCCGCGGCGACGAAGGCGTTCTTCGCCCGCACGCCGGCGAAGATCACCGGGAACCCCGTGAAGGTCCCGGAGTTCCACGCCACCTGCACGGTCAGCCACTTCGCGAAGGACGACCCGATCGTCTTCCCGGGCATGCCCGGCGCGTCCCACCACCACACGTTCTTCGGCAACGACTCGACGAACGCGTCGTCGACCCTCGGGTCGCTGCGAGCCGCGACCACGAACTGCACGCCCCAGCAGGACGAGTCCGCGTACTGGGTGCCGACCCTGTACGCGAACGGCGTGCAGCAGGACCCGACGCAGGTGACCGTGTACTACGGCTCGCGCCTGAAGGACCCGAGCCGCACGCAGCCCTTCCCCGCCGGCTTCAAGGAGCTGACGGGCAACGCGATGACGCAGACCGACACCCCCGACCACCAGGGGAACCACTTCTTCTGCGCCGGGATCGGCGGGTCGATCGGGCGCTCCGCCGACGGCACGATGCCGATCTGCGCGAAGACGGCGCACATCGTGCGCCAGGTCGTGTTCGCGGACTGCTGGGACGGGAAGCACCTCGACAGCCCCGACCACAAGTCGCACGTGGCCGAGGTCGTCGCCGGGAAGTGCCCCGCCGCGTTCCCGGTGCCCATCCCGAACGTGTCGCTGGTGATCGACTACCCGGCCGGCATGGACGTGCAGCACATCAGCCTCGCGTCGGGCACGACGTTCTCGATGCACGCGGACTTCTTCAACGCGTGGGACGACGACGCGCTCGCGCAGCGGGTGCGCGACTGCCTCGACCAGGGCGTGAAGTGCAACGCCGCGGGAGGGTTCTGACCTGACCTGACCTGACCTGACCTGACCTGACCTGGCCTCCGCTCCGGCCGGCGCATCCGCGCCGGTCCGGAGCGGAGGCTCAGCCTCCGGGCGTGAGCATGCGCCGGGCGACCTCGACGAGGTGCTGCCGGTAGCGGCGCCGGAGGTCGGCGCCGTCGGGCTCGTCGAGGACCAGGCGCGTGATCTGCGGCGCGGCCACGAACCAGCTGACCAGGCCCATGAGCGACAGCACGACGAAGGACGGCTCGAGCGCGGGGTCGACGAGCCCGGCGGCCTGCGCCTCCGCCACCGCGCGCGTCTTCCCGGCGTAGTGGTCCCGGCGTTCGGCGAAGTCCGGCACGGCGTCGGGCGGGAGGTGCAGGGCCTCCTGCGACACCAGGCGCAGCACGTCGGGGTTCGCCGTCATGAAGTCGAACAGGTCGCCGACGAACTCGCCCACCCGGTCCGGTCGCAGCACGACCGCCTCCGCCAGCTCGGTCATCCGGGACCGGAGCACTGCGGCGAAGAGCGCCTCCTTGTCGCCGAAGTAGGTGTAGATCAGCGCCTTGCCGGCGTCGGCGTCGGCCGCGATCCGATCGACGCGGGCCCCCGCGATGCCGTGCTCGGCGAACTCCTGCACCGCCGCGCGGAAGATCCGCGCCGTCGTCTCCGCTCGGTCGTACCTGGTCACCTGTTCCCCCTCGTCCGCAGCAGCGTCTCAGACGGCCTCGCCGAACGAGGTCGCCGACGGGCGGGCCTCGCGGCGGCGGGAGGCGATCGACGACACCGCCCACACGACGCCCGCGACGGCGACCAGGCCGGTGCCGAGGAGCGCGACGGCCGGCATCCCGCCGCGCTCGAAGGCGATCGGGCCGAGCGCGGCGCCGAGCGACCCGCCGAGGAAGACCGCCGTCATGAACACGGTGTTCGCCTGGGCCCCTCCGTCCGCGTTCGCCTGCAGCACCCGGCCCTGGTTGGCGGACTGCAGCAGCTGGTTCGCCCAGGTCAGCACGAACACGGTGGGCGCGAACAGCCAGATCGCGTCGGCGTCGGCCGAGACGGCCACCAGCGCCAGCAGGAGCACGACGATCGACGCGGTGACCGTCCGGGTGCTGCCGAGCCGCTGCACGGCCGGCGCCCCGAGGAGCACGACGACGCCGGCGGCGAGACCGACGAGCCCGAAGAGGCCGGCGGCCGCGACGCCCCAGCCGAGCGTCCGCGTGAGGTGGAGCACCATCACCGTCCACACGGCGTTGAAGGCGGCGAAGCCGAAGAGCTGGATGACGGCGCTCTCGCGGAGGACGCGGCTCGTGCCGACGCGTCGGACGGTTCGGAGCAGGATCCGGTGGTAGCCGACGCGCTCGGCCGTCGTCAGGTCCTTCGGCACGGCCCGGCGCACGAGCGGCACGCAGAGCAGCACCAGGACCGCGAAGACGATCAGGACGCCGCGCCACCCGACGACCCCGCCCAGGAGGCCCGCGACGATCCGGCCGCCGAAGATGCCGATGAGCAGCGACCCCACGAGCGCCGAGGTCGTGGCCTGCTTCGCCTCGGCGGGCGCGATCCGGGACGCGGTCGGGATGATCAGCTGCGCGATGTTCGCGACGAAGCCGACCGCGAAGAACCCGGCCGCCACGGAGCCGGCGCCCGGGAGCGCCGCGGTGACGACGAGGCCGGCCGCGAGCAGCAGCATCTGGAGGCTGATCTGCGCCCGGGGCTGCACGTGGTCGGCGAGCGGGACCAGCAGGAAGATGCCGAGCGCGTAGCCCAGCTGCACGGCCGTGGCGATGCCGCTCGCCGCCGCGGTCGTCGTGCCCAGCTGCCCGATGAACTCGGTGAGCAGGGGCTGCGGGAGGTAGATGGTGCTCACCGCGATCGCGGTGACGACCGAGAGGACGGCGAGGGACGGTCCCCAGGGGCGGGTCGAGGTGCTGGTCACGAGGACCACGATATTACTGACCGGTCAGTTTTGATGCCTCGTCGTCCGCTGCGGCGTCACGCTGCTCCGCCCGGCTCGACCGAGCCGGGCGGAGCAGCCGTGTCGTGGGTCAGCTCAGGACGAACTGCAGGTCGAAGGTGATGGTGACCTCGTCGCCGAGCGTCATGCCGCCGGCCTCGATGGCCGCGTTCCAGCTCACGCCGAAGTCGTGGCGGTCGATCTTCGTCTTCGCCTCGACGCCCGCCTTCGTCTGGCCGTAGCCGTCCGTCACGATCCCGCCGAACTCGCCCTTCAGGGAGACCGGCCTGGTCACGCCGCGCAGGGTGAGCTCGCCGTCGAGCACGAAGTCGCCGTCCTCCTCGGCGTGCAGCGCGGTGGAGCGGAAGCGCATCTGCGGGTGCTCGTCCGCGGCGAAGAAGTCGCTGGTGCGGAGGTGCTGGTCGCGCTGCGCCTGCTTCGTGTTGACGGAGGCGATCTCGATCGTCGCCTCGACCGTCGCGTCGGCGGGATCCTCCGGGGCCACGACCGTGACGTCGAACTGCTCGAAGACGCCCTTGACCTTGCTGATCGCCAGGTGCCGCACGGAGAACGCGATCTCCGAATGGGCGGGGTCGAGCTTCCAGGTGCCGGTGCGATAGCCGGCGACGTGCGCTGCGGTGATGGTCATGGTCCTGCTCCTGATGGCGGTGGGGACGCGGTCGCGTCTGTTGATTGACGCGTCAATCACGCGTCCGAGGTCGTTGAAGCGTCAATGACTTCGCGATATTCCCTACGCTGGGCTCGGCGACGACGGACGAGGAGACCCGGTGGAGATCGAGCGGCGACGCGGCACGCCCACCGCGGACGAGCTGCGGGTGTGGCGCGAGTACGTCGAGACGGGTGAGCGGATCCGGTCGGCGATGGCGGGCGCGATGCAGCGCCGGACGGGCATCTCGAGCGGGGACTACGCGGTGCTGCTCGCGCTGTCGGAGGCGGAGGGGCGACGTCTGCGCTCGTCGGCGCTCGCGGACGCGGCGCACTGGGAGCGCAGCCGGCTCTCCCACCACCTGCCGCGGATGGAGCGGCGCGGGCTGATCCGGCGCGAGGACTGCGCGACGGACGACCGGGGAGCGGAGGTCGTGCTCAGCGCCGAGGGGCTGCGGGTCTTCCGGCAGGCCTCGGCGGCGCACTTCGGCCTCATCCGAGAGCTCTTCGTCGACGCGCTGACGCCGGAAGGGCTCGCGCAGGCGCACGAGGTCTCGGCCGCGCTGAGCGAGCACCTCCGGGCGCGGTGAGCCGGCTGACCGGCTCACCGCGCCCGGATCCGGTGCGGCGAGGCCCGGTCAGTTCGCGCGGGTGCGACCGTGCTCGCGGAGCCGGGGAGCGAACCGGCCGCCGATGAGCGCGTGGCCGTCCGTGTCGGGATGGAGCCCGTCGGGCAACGGGATGCGCTCGGCGTCCTCCCGCCCGTAGAGGCGCAGGCCGTCGACCAGGTGCAGCGCCGGATCGTCGCGGTGCTCGAGCACCTCGCCGATCGCCTCTCGCACGACCCGCAGCGTGAGGCGCCCGAGCGCGGTGTCGCCGGGCGCGCCCGTGGCGATGAACCGGGCGGCGCCGGTCTGGAGGCTCGCGGGGTCGATCGCGCCGGGTCCGGGGGTGTCCTCGTGGATCCCGCAGAAGATCGGCGTGACGACGAGCAGCGGGGTGGACGGGTGCCCGTCCCGGATGGTGTCCAGGAAGCCGTGGAGCGCCGCGGTGAACGCCCGCCGGCGCATCACGTCGAGGTTCACGATGTTGATCCCGACCTTGAGGCTGATGACGTCCGCCGGCAGGTCGCGCATGGTGCGGGCGACGAAGGGGTCGAGCAGCGCGCTCCCGCCGAAGCCGAGGTTGCGGAGGCGGTGGCCCGCTGCTCGGGAGGCGACCGCGGGCCAGATCGCGGTCGGCCCGACCGCGTTCGAGCCGTGGCTGATCGAGCTGCCGTGGTGGAGCCAGAGCGGGCGGTCGTCGTGGACGGGGCGCAGCTCGGCGTCCGCCTGGAGCCGCACGAGCTCGACGGACTCGTTGTGCGGGAGCCAGAGCTCGACGGTCTTGTCCCGTGCGGGCAGGTCCTCGAAGGCGGCCCGGTGCGCGTCGCCCGGGCGGACCGTCGTCGAGCCGGTGCGCAGATCGGTCTCCGTGAGGTCGCCCCCGGTGAGCACCGACGACCCGGCGAATACGTCGTCGACGGTGAGATCGATCCGACCGCGCGGGCGGTCGATCCCGGCGAAGCCGAGGCGGCTCGCGATCACGGTGAGCGCCACGCGCGTCGCCGTCGTCCGGAAGGTCAGGCGTACGCCGGAGGGCTGCGCCTCCATCGCGAGCAGCTGCGGGTCCGGGAACCGCCGACGGATCGGGGCGGGGAGGCGGTGCGGTCGCTGCCCGCGGGGCGTGCGCTCCACCTCGGCGACCTCGGAGAGGAAGGGGCGGAGGTCGGTGGCGTGGATCATCGGGAGGTCTCCTTCGTGAGCGGGGACGAGGCGGTGGTCGGCCAGGCGTCGAAGAGCGCGTCGAGGGCCTGCAGCGCCCGCGTCCACGACGCGTCGGCATCGGGAGCGCTGTGCGCGAAGCCCCCCGAGCGCTCGAGGGCGATCCAGCCGTTCACGGCGGCGCCCAGCAGCCGGATCGCGTGCACGAGGTCGTCGTCCGGGATCGGGTACGCCCGGAGGATCGCGGCCGTCAGCGTCGAGATCCGCCGTCCGGCCGCGACCCCCGGGCTGCCCGGAGGCACCGGGCGGTGCAGCGCGGCCCAGAGGCCGGGCGATCGCCGCGCGAACGTCCGGTGCGTGTCGGCGAACGCGCGCAGGGCGGCAGGGCCCGAGCGGCCGGCGACCGCGACGGACAGGTCGTCGGCGAGCCGCTCGAGGGCGTGCGCGGAGAGTCGATCGAGCAGGCCGCCGCGGTCCGCGACGTGGCCGTACAGGCTCGGCGGGCGCACCCCGAGCCGGGTCGCGACGGAGCTCATGGTCACGCCGTCGAGCCCCTGCTCGTCGGCGATCGCCTCTGCGGCGCGCTCGAGATCTCCTTCGGACAGACGACCGGCCATGCGTCCATCCTATGACCCATAGGTCTCACCTACGGGTCATAGGCGGATCGCACTCTCAGTCGCGGACGACGCGCACCCGGACGGTCGCGATCTGGAACGGCCGGAGCTCGAGGCGGATCTCGTCCCCGGGTCGCCACGTCTGCTGCTGGAGGTCCTCCTCGAGGAGGTCCGTCAGCCAGGCGCTCGAGTACGGGGCGCCGATGCCGATCGTCGCCCCGGTCCGCGTGCCCGACGCCTCGTAGAGCCGCACCACGAGGTCGCCCGACCGGTCCTCCGCGAGCTTGACCGATTCGACGAGGACCGACGGCGCGGACACGGTCACCAGCGGCCGGCCCGCGGTCGCGGGGTCGCCGAGCACGGTGCGAAGAGGCAGGTTGAGCCGGTACCCCGCAGTCGCCGCGTCCAGCACGGTGGCGCCGGTGCCGAGGCTCGTCTGGAAGACGTGCAGCCCCTGGTCCGCCTCCGGGTCCGGGAACTTGGGGGCGCGCAGCAGCGACTCGCGGACCTGCGTCGTGGTGCCGCCGTCCGGGCGGGTCCATCGCGTGACGTCGTGCCCGTAGGTCGCGGAGTTCGCCACGACCGCGCCGAATCCCGGCTCGCCGACGTGGATCCAGCGGTGCGCGACCGTCTCGAAGCGCGCCTCGTCCCAGGAGGTGTTGGTGAAGGTCGGCCGGGAGACGTGCCCGAACTGGATCTCGGAGGATGCCGCGTCCGCCCGGACGTCGAGCGGGAAGGCCAGCTTCAGCAGCTTCTCCTCCTCGTGCCAGTCGACCTCGGTCTCGATCAGCAGGTCCCGCGCGTCGACGCCCAGCCGGTACCGCTGCACGAAGCGGGACGACCCGGAGGAGTGGGTGACGGTCAGCGCGTCGCCGACGATCTCGACCGAGTCCGGCGAGACGAGCTCGATCACGGTGTTCGCGTAGGAGCGGTCGATGTCCCAGGCTTCGAAGAGGTTCGGGCGGTCCCGGAACACCTGCAGCACGGCCGCGGCGGTCCCTGGCGGGACGAGGTCGCGCCCGGACGGCAGGTCGACCAGGGACACGAGGCGGCCGGCCGGGTCGAAGCCGGCCGCGAGCCGGTCGTTGGCGAGCCGGAATCCGCCCGGCACGGCGACGGGACGAGCTGCCGCGGCGGGTGCGACGTCCGCTCCGAGGACGGTCGCGCCGAGCGGCGCGGCGCCGTCGAGCGGGACGGGCGCGGCGTTGAACTGCAGCGGCGTCCTGCCCTGCCCGGCCAGTGCGCGGAGCGCGACGTCGATCATCGACTCGAGCTCGTCGCCGATGCGCCGGTAGTGCGCCTCCGCTTCGTCGTGCACCCAGCCGATCGCCGAGCCGGGCAGGATGTCGTGGAACTGCTGGAGCAGGACCGTGCGCCAGATCGCGTCGAGCCGGTCGTACGGGTAGTCGATCAGGCTGCGAGCGCTCGCCGTGGCGCTCCAGAGCTCGGCCTCGCGCAGGAGGTGCTCGCTGCGGCGGTTGCCGCGCTTGGTCCGGGCCTGCGAGGTGTACGTGCCCCGATGGGTCTCGAGGTACATCTCGCCCGTCCACACCGCGGGTCGTTCCAGCGTCGCCTTCGCCTCCGCGAAGAAGGCGGCGGGGGAGCCGAGGGCGACTGTCGGCGAGCCTTCGAGGTCGCGGGTCCTCCGCGCCGCCGCGAGCATGTCGCGCGTGGGTCCGCCGCCGCCGTCGTACCAGCCGAACAGCGTCATCGACACGTTCGAGGCGCCCTTCTCGGCGTACTGCCGCTGCGCCTTCGCCAGGTCGGCGGCGCCGAGGTCCGATCCGTAGGTGTCGTTCGGCGGGAAGTGCGTGAAGATGCGGCTGCCGTCGAGCCCCTCCCACCAGAAGGTGTGGTGGGGCATGCGGTTCGTGTCGTTCCAGGACATCTTCTGGGTCAGGAAGCTGTCCGTGCCCGCGCCGAGCGCGATCTGCGGCAGAGCGGGCGTGAACCCGAACGAGTCCGGCAGCCACGCCTGGCGGGCGAGCACGCCGAGCTCCCGCTTGAAGAAGGACTGGCCGACGAGGAACTGCCGCACCAGCGCTTCGCCGCCCGGCATGTTCACGTCGCTCTCGACCCACATGCCGCCGACGGGCACGAACCGCCCCTCGGCCGCCCGCTGCCGGATCCGGTCGAACAGGTCGGGGTAGAACTCCTGGACCCACGCGTACTGCTGCGCGCTGGACGCGGCGAAGACGAACTCCGGATCCGCATCCATCAGGTCGAGCACGTTGGAGAAGGTCCGCGCCGTCTTGCGCACGGTCTCCCGGGTGGGCCAGAGCCAGGCGGAGTCGAGGTGCGCGTGGCCGACCGCGACGATCGAGTGCGCGCTCGCGTTCGCCGGCGACGCGAGGACGCGCTGCAGCGCGGCCCGGGCTGCCCCCACCGTGCCCGGCACGTCCTGCGGGTCGACCGCGTCGCACATCCGCTCGAGCGCGGCGAGGAGCTCGGCGCGACGCGGCGAGGACGCGTCGAGCTGTCCGACGAGGCCTGTGAGCGCCGTGATGTCCGCGAGCAGGGCGTCCACGGCGAGGTCGCGCTCGATCAGCGCGACGCTGCGCAGCACGTAGACGGGGGCGTCGCCGGCGGTCGACTTGCGACCCAGTCGAGCGTGGTGCCCGCTCGGCGGCGGCATGAACGCGCCGGGGAGCGCCGCCACCATGCCGCCGCCAGCGCCGGCAGCGGCGGACAGGAAGAAGTGCTCGAGCATGTTCGGGTTCGACGCCGCCTCGACGTAGAGGTCCACCGAGTCGCCCACGACCTCCACGACGTGGTTGAAGGGCTCGACGCCCTTCACGATCGTGCCGTCGGGACGGAAGAAGAGGCCCTCCGCCTGGAACGCGGGCATGAGGCTCGAGAACCCGAGGTCGACGAACAGCTGGACGACCGTCCCCTCGCGGCCCCAGCCCGGGGGCACGGAGCCCGTGATGCGGAACCACGTCGTTCCCCACGGCCTGCCCCACGGCGAGCCGACGGCGAAGGGCGTGAACTCCTGCGCGACCGCCTCCGGGAACGGCACCGGCTCGTCCGGCACCTCCCATGCGGTCACGCCGAGCGGGAGGGTCCGTGCGAAGAGCGCGGGCGTGAGGTGCTCGCGGACGAGGTTCGCGACGCGCTGCTCGATCTGGACGCCGATGTCGGTCATGGCGGCACCGTAACAGAAAGCTCCACCTGGAACTATTCGGTGCTACGGTGACACCTGCTCGGTCGGAACCAGCACCGGCCCCTCCCTGAGAGAAGTCAACGTGGACGAGTCGAACCCCCTCCCCGTGCCCGTCGCATCGGGCCCGACGGTGATCCCGCCGGTCGCAGCGGGGCCTGCCTCCGCGAGCCGGCCCGGACGCTCGCGCTACGCGGCGTTCGCCATCCCGATCGCCATCCTCGGATGGTCCATCGCCCTCATCCCGCCCCTGGTCGTGGTCATCGCACTGCGACTGCGCGAGATCGACCCCGGCACCGCCGCGGGCAACCTGAGCCTGGTCCTCGGCGTCGGAGCCCTGTTCTCCCTGGTCGCCAACCCGTTGGCCGGTCGGTTCTCGGACCGCACCACCAGCCGGATCGGCATGCGCAAGCCCTGGGTGTTCTCGGGGGCCGCGATCGGTTACGTCGGGATCGTGGTGATCGCCTTCGCGCCGAGCGCGCCGGTCGTCCTGCTCGGCTGGGCGATCGCGCAGGTGGGCATGAACTTCGCGCTCGCTGCGCTCATCGCCCTGCTGCCCGACCAGATCGCGCCCGAACGACGCGGCCGCACGGCGTCGTTCATCAGTCTCGCCCAGAACCTCGGCGGGGTGCTCGCCACCTTCTTCGTGCAGCTGTTCCCGGCGGGTCTCGTGCAGTACCTCGTCCCCAGCCTCATCGGGCTGGTCCTCATGATCGCGGCCGTCGCGCCCATCCGGGACCGCGTGCTCGCCGAGCGCCGGACGGAGCCGTTCGGCCTGAAGGCGCTGCTCGGCTCGTTCGTCTTCAACCCGCGCAAGAACCCCGACCTGGGCTGGGCGTGGCTGACGCGGTTCTTCATGACCACGGCGCAGTTCACGGCCACCAGCTATCTGACGTACTTCCTGATCTCCGTGTTCCACGTCTCGGACGCGCAGGCGCCGACGCTGGTCTTCGAAGCGATCCTCGCGAACGCGGTGGGCATCCTCCTGATCACGCCGGTGCTCGGCTGGCTGTCCGACCGGCTGCGCCGGCGCAAGCTGTTCGTGATCATCTCCTCCGTGGTCGCGGCCGTCGGCCTCCTCGTGATCGCCCTCGCGACCTCCATCCCCGCCGTGCTGGTCGGCGAGCTGATCCTCGGCGCGGGCGCCGGCGCGTTCTTCGCGGTGGAGCTGGCCCTCATCGCCGACGTCCTGCCGAGCGACGAGACCGCCGCGAAGGACCTGGGCGTGGCCAACCTCGCCCAGTCGCTGCCGCAGTCGTTGCTCCCGGTCGCGGCGCCCGGCGTCATCGCCGCATTCGGCTACCCGGGGCTCTTCATCGGCGGCGCCGTCGCCGGCGTCGTCGGAGCGCTCAGCGTGACCCGGGTCAAGAAGGTGCGGTGACCCGTCCGGCGTCGATCTCCGACCGGCGCCGCCCCGGGCCCGGTACCGTCGTCGCGGCGGTCGAGTGCGGACGGGAGGCGGCGCCGATGGACGAGGCCGGGGCGAAGGTGTCCGCCATCTCGGGGACGGGCACGCGCGGGCGGTACGCCAAGGGGGTCATGCGGCGGCAGCAGATCCTCGACCGCACCATCGAGGTCTTCACCGAGCTGGGCCTGGAAGGGACGTCGCTCCGGGCGATCGGCGAGGCGATCGGCGTCAGCCACGCGGCGCTCCGCCGGTACTTCGACACCCGGGAGGAGCTCTTCCTCGCGGTGCTGGAGGAGAAGGACCGGCTGTCGATCGTCGAGGCGCACGAGACCGGCGTCGGCGTCACGGGGTTCGCCGCCCTCGCGGCGCAGTACGCGCGTCGCGCCCCCGGCCTGATGGCGCTCCGGCAGAGCCTCGTGGCGATGGCGCTCGAGCCTCGCAACGAGCACTCGCGGGAGTACTTCCGGGAACGGTACGACCGCATCCGGCGGGACGCCCGCCTGGTCCTGCAGACGGCGCGCGAGGCGGGCACCGTGCGAGACGACATCTCGCTCGACGTCGCCGCCAAGCTGCTCATCGCGGCGCTCGACGGGCTCTCCACCCAGTGGCTGCTCGACCCCGAGATCGACATGTACGACGGCATGACGCTGCTGGAGGACCTGCTGGCGCCTCCGGCGGCCTGATCGTCCGAGCGACGGCACCGACGGCAGAGCGCCTCGGTCGCAGCGCGATGCTGCGGCCGAGGCGCCCCGTGTGGCTGACGGTCGCTACTGCTCGATGTCCGAGAACAGGCCGGTGATGGTCGTCCCGCTCTGGAGGAGGCCGCCGAAGACCTCGGCGGCGACGGGCGTCGCGGTCGCCGCGCTGGCGTCCTCGTAGCTCGCGAACCAGAGGTCGAGCGTCCGGTAGGCGGGTGTCGGGGTCCCGTCCTCCTTCGGCCAGACCTTCGCCGACTCGAGGCGCTCCAGCTTCGGGAACGTCGCGGCGGCGTCGCGCACCTTCCGGTACACCGCCTCGAACGCTTCCGGGTCCGTCGGGTCGTCGATGATGATCGTGATCCTGGTGGGCATCGCCCTCTCCTCGCTCTTCGTGTTCTTCGGGATGGTCCGGCAACGGCTGCAGCCGGGGGAGTCGTCGTTCAGGCGGGTCGTCGATCCGCGGTGTCCCGGCCCGCCGTCTCGAGCAGCCGCAACCAGACCTCGCTCACGGTCGGGAACGCGGGGACCGCGTGCCACAGCCGGTGCAGCGGGACCTGGCCGACGACGGCGATGGTCGCGGCCTGCAGCAGCTCGGCGACGTCGGGGCCGACGGCGGTGAAGCCGACGACGGTGCTCGTGTCCTCGTCGATCACCATCCCGGCCCGACCGCGGTAGTCGTCGGCCTGCAGCGCCGCGCCCGAGACGGCGCCGAGGTCGTACTCGACCGATCGCACGCGTCGTCCAGCGGCCTCGGCGGCACGCAGGGTGAGACCGACGGACGCGATCTCCGGCTCGGAGAAGACGACCTGGGGGACCGCATGGTCGTCCGCGGTCGGCACGTGCCGGCCCCACGGCGCCGTGTCCACCGGCTCGTCCTTCGCCCGCGCGACGATCAGGTCGCCGACCGCTCGGGCCTGGTACTTGCCCTGGTGGGTCAGCAGCACCCGCCGGTTCACGTCTCCGGCTGCGTACATCCAGCCCCCGTCGAGCAGCGCTCCGCTGCCGTCGACGACCCGCAGGGTGTCGTCGACGGTCAGCCAGTCGCCCGGCACGAGGCCGACCTGCTCCAGGCCGAGGTCGGTGGTCTTCGGCGCTCGGCCGGTCGCTGCCAGGACCTCGTCCGCCTCGACCGACGCTCCGTCGGCGAGCGTGATGCGGACCGTGCCGGTCGCGTCCCGCTCGACGGCCGTCGGGCTCGCCCCGATCAGCACCTCGACGCCGGCGGCGCGCAGCGAATCGACGACGAGTGACGAGGCGTACGGCTCGACGGCGGGGAGCACGCCGTCGCGGGCGATCAGCGTGACCGCCGCGCCGAGCGCCCGGTACGCCGTCGCCATCTCCGTGCCGACGACGCCGCCGCCGATGATCGCGAGGCGGTCCGGGACGGTGGACGACGAGGCCGCGTCACGGCTGGTCCAGGGGCGAGCGTCGGCGAGGCCCGGGATCGGGGGCACGGCCGCGCTCGTTCCCGTCGCGAGCACCACGGCGTGCCGGGCGGCGAGCTGCACCGTCCCGCCGTCAGGGCCGGTCACCGTCACGGCGCGCCGGCCGCTGAGGCGCCCGTGGCCGCGGACCAGCGTGATGCCGACGGCGGTCAGCCAGTCGACCTGGCCGTCGTCCGCGAACCCGTCCGCGAACCGGTCGCGGCGCCGCAGGACGGCGGCGACGTCGAGGTCGCCCGTGACGGCGGCGCGGGCGCCCGGCAGGTGTCGAACGGCGCGAAGCGCTGCGGCGTCGCGCAGCAGGGCCTTCGTCGGGATGCAGGCCCAGTACGAGCACTCCCCGCCGACCAGCTCCGCCTCGACGACGGCCACGGACAGCCCGCCCTGGTTGACGCGGTCCGCGACGTTCTCGCCGACGGGGCCGGCGCCGATGACGACGACGTCGAACTCCTGCGCGCTCATCGGGTCGCGCCCTTCGCGGCGCGGCCGAGCCGCAGCGCGGAGACGAGGAAGAACACACCGCCGAGGACGGCGTACCCGGCGATGCCGGTCACGGAGGTGCCCGCTCGGCTCGAGGCGACGAAGCCCGCTCCGGCGAGCACCGAGATGCCGCCTGACAGGATCATCGCCCACTGGCCGCCCATGCGCCGGCGGCCGATGCCGACGGCGAGCTGGACCAGCCCGGCGGTGACGGCCCACAGGCCCCAGACGAGCAGCACCCCGCTCGGACCCGCGCCGCCGACGAGGACGAGGACGAGCCCGACCGCCGTCGCGAGGCTGAGCGCCATGTTGACGACCAGGAGCGCCGAAGGACGCTCGTTCCGTGTGGACCGACGGTCGATGATCGCGGCCGCGAGATCGAACAGCGGGTAGAGGACGACGAGCGCGATCGTCAGGGGGCCGAGCGCGTTCCCGGTGCTGAGCGCGGCCGTGCTCGCCACGAGCAGGACCGCCCACACGACGGCGAAGGCGAACCGGGTGAGGTAGAGCCGGCGCAGCGCCCCGGCGGTGGGTTGGAGGTCGATCGTCGTCACGTCCGCATTCCTTCGACTGGTGGTGTGCGCCGGTAAAACGACCGGTCACTTCACAAGAAAAGTACCGTGTGGAACTATTCATCGCAACCGGAGCGGTGAGGCAGCCGGAGCAGGAGGGGAGGCGCTGTGGCGGAGCGGGGTGCGAGCGAGGTCCGACGGCGGCTGCTCGCGGCGGCGACGGCGCTCTTCTACGCCGAGGGGCTCCGCGCCGTGGGCGTGGAGCGCATCGTCGAGCACGCGAGGACCACGAAGGTGTCGTTCTATCGGCACTTCAGGAGCAAGGACGACCTGGTCGTCGCCTACCTCCGGATCCTCGCCGAGGCCGAGCGGGCCGGCATGCGCATGGCGATCGACGCCGCGGGCGGTGATCCCCACCGGGCGCTCGAGCTGCTCGCCGAGCAGCTCGAGACCGCCGCGTGCGCCACCGGCTTCCGCGGCTGCGCCTTCATCAACGCGGCGGCCGAGTACCCCGACGCGGGCAGCGGCGTGCGCCGCGCCGTCGAGGAGCACCGGGATCGGTGCCGGCGGTTGTTCGAGGAGATGATCGGTCCGCTCGGGCTCGCCGATCCCGAGGGCGTCGCAGCCGCCCTGATGCTGCTGCGCGACGGGGTGATGGTCAGCGGGTACCTCGACCATCGGGGCGCGCTCGCCGCCTCGTTCCTGCGGAGCAGTCGTGCGCTGACCGCGGCCGGTGCCGCCTCCGCGGTCGGCGGCTGAGCCCGGCCCGGACCGTCGTGCACGATCCGCCGGTCGCCCCTAGTGTTCGGATCCGAGGAGAACCGTCCGCGGGTCGGCGGCGGCCTCGACCGGACGAGTCCGACCCGGCACGGCAAGGAGCCCGCGATGACGACGACCAGCACCTCCGACGAGCGTCCCGCCGTCCTCGACCCGGAGGAGGTCGGTCTCGTACAGCACTGGATCGGCGGCGAGCCCGTCCCGTCGGCATCGGGTCGGACGGGCGACGTGTTCGACCCCGCGCTCGGCGTGGTCACGAAGCGCGTGGGGCTCGCGGACCAGGCCGACGTGGACCGCGCGGTGGCCGCGGCGAGCGCGGCCTACCCGGCGTGGCGGGACCTGTCGCTCGCGCGTCGCCAGTCGATCCTGTTCCGCTTCCGCGAGCTGCTCGAGGCGAAGAAGGACGAGCTCGCCGAGATCATCACGAGCGAGCACGGCAAGGTGCTGTCCGACGCGCTCGGCGAGATCAGCCGCGGCCAGGAGGTCGTCGAGTTCGCGACCGGGCTGGCGCACCACCTGAAGGGCGAGTTCTCGGAGCAGGTGTCGACCGGGGTCGACGTCTACTCGATCCGGCATCCGCTCGGCGTGGTCGGGATCATCAGCCCGTTCAACTTCCCGGCCATGGTGCCGATGTGGTTCTTCCCGATCGCGATCGCGGCGGGCAACACGGTGGTGCTGAAGCCGAGCGAGAAGGACCCGTCGGCGGCGAACTGGCTCGGCGCGCTGTGGAAGGAGGCGGGGCTGCCGGACGGCGTCTTCAACGTGCTGCACGGCGACAAGACCGCGGTCGACGGGCTGCTGATGCACCCGGACGTGCGGTCGATCTCCTTCGTCGGCTCGACCCCGATCGCGCAGTACATCTACGAGACCGCGGCGAAGCACGGCAAGCGGGTGCAGGCGCTCGGCGGGGCGAAGAACCACATGCTCGTGCTGCCCGACGCGGACCTGGACCTGGTGGCGGACTCCGCGGTGAACGCCGGGTTCGGTTCGGCGGGGGAGCGGTGCATGGCGATCTCCGTCGTCGTCGCCGTCGAGCCGGTGGCGGACGCGCTCATCGAGCGGGTGCGGGAGCGGATCGCCGGGCTGCGGATCGGTGACGGCCGGCGGTCGTGCGACATGGGCCCGCTCGTCACCCGGCAGCACCGCGACAAGGTCGCCTCCTACGTCGACGTCGCGCTCGAGGACGGCGCGGAGGTCGTCGTCGACGGGCGCGACGTCGCGGTCGACGGGGACGCGAACGGCTTCTGGTTCGGGCCGACCCTCATCGACCGGGTGCCGACGACCTCCCGCGTGTACACGGAGGAGATCTTCGGGCCCGTGCTGTCGGTCGTTCGGGTCGGCTCCTACGAGGAGGGGCTCGCGCTGATCAACTCCGGCGCGTTCGGCAACGGGACCGCGATCTTCACGAACGACGGCGGCGCGGCTCGGCGGTTCCAGCACGAGGTCGAGGTCGGGATGATCGGGATCAACGTGCCCATCCCGGTCCCCGTCGCCACCTTCTCCTTCGGCGGCTGGCGGCAGTCGCTGTTCGGCGACACGAAGGCGCACGGCGCGGAGGGCGTGAAGTTCTTCACGCAGCAGAAGGCGATCACGTCCCGCTGGCTCGACCCCTCGCACGGCGGCGTCGACCTCGGCTTCCCCCGGAGCTGACGGCCCGGCGCGGCCGCCGGGCCCTGCTCAGACCTCGGCCGGGCTCGGACGCGGCGCCCGCTCGTCCGCGGCCGCCGGCAGACCGGCCGAGGCGAGCAGCGCGAGCTTGTCGGCCTCGGAGGAGCCCTGCTCCGGGTGGTACACGACGAGCATCAGCCCGTTCGTGCCGCCGATGCTCATCCGCTCGCGGTGCAGCGTCAGCGCGCCGACCTGCGGGTGCTCGAACCGGATGACCGTGCGCTGCTGCGCGCGCACCTCGTGGCGCGCCCAGAGCTGCCGGAACCGCGGGCTCGCGAGGGCGAGCTCGCCGGTGAGCTCGATGAACCGCGGGTCGTCGATGTCCGTGCCGACCGCCTGCCGGAGGCTCGCGACGAAGCACTCCGTCATCCCCGGCCAGTCCGGGTACCGCGCCTGCTCCTCCGCATCGAGGAACAGGTCGCGCAGCTGGTTCCGGCCCGGCGCGAGGCCGGGGGACAGGCTGCGGGCGAGCCGGTTGGTGGCGAGCACGTCGAAGTAGCGGCCCTCGATGAAGGCGGGCTGCGCGAGCGAGTCGAGCAGGCTCAGGAGGCTCGCGGGCACGGTCTCCCTGCGCGGGCGCGGCCGTCGCCGCCTCGGCACGTAGGCGACGAGGGTGACCAGGTGCTCGAGGTGCTCGTCGTCGAGCTGCAGGACCCGGGCGACCGCCTCGAGCACCTGCACGGAGGGGTTGCGGTCGCGGCCGCGTTCGAGCCGCAGGTAGTAGTCCGCGCTGATGCCGGCCAGCATCGCGACCTCCTCGCGGCGCAGGCCCGGCACGCGTCGGACGCCCTCGGTCCGCAGGCCCGCCTGCTCCGGCGTGATCAGCTCGCGCCGGGCGCGGAGATAGGCCCCGAGCGGGTTCGATGCGTCGTCCACGGGCCGATCGTAGGTCGGCGCGGCACCGCTGCCGCGTGCCGACGGGGGCCCTGCGAGACCCCGGTCTCCGCGGGGCCCGCGACGGTCCTGTCGGCCGCGCGACGGGGGCCGGCGGGTACGGTCGTGCTCCGTGGACGAGGACGGCCCGAAGCGGCTGCGCGCGGACGCGGCGCAGAACGCGGACCGGCTGCTCGCGGCCGCCGTCCGCGCCGGGCTCGGCGAGGGCCGCCCGGTGCCCATGGCCCGGATCGCCGCGGACGCCGGAGTCGGCATCGGGACCCTGTACCGGCGCTTCCCCAACCGGGAGGCGCTGCTCGAGGCCATGCAGCAGCGCGCGGCCGGCATCCTCATCGAGGTGGCGCAGGACGCGCTCGCCGAGGGCGGTACGGGCCTCGACGCGATCGGCCGCTTCCTGCGGCGGTCGTTCGAGCACCGCGACGAGCTGGTGCTGCCGCTGCACGGGGCGCCGGCCTTCGACGGGCCCGAGACCGTCGCGCTGCGCGAGCGGCTCCGCACCGCGCTCGCGGCCCTCGTGGAGCGCGGGCACGACGACGGCTCGGTGCGGAGCGACGTGACCGCTGGCACGGTCGTCCGCTTCGGGGCGATGCTCGCGCAGCCCATGACCGCTGTGCAGGGCTGGGCCGAGCTCGCCGAGGAGCAGCGGCGGATCTTCCTCCTCGGCATCGCGGCGCGGCGCGAGGACCCGTCGCGGTAGCGCCGCGCGGCCGTCGTCCCCGGGGGACGGAGCCGGCCCGGGGCCGCGCCCGGGTCGCGATCGCAGGGTCGGTGCGGCACGGTGGACCCGTGGGTCCCGAGGATGAAGGCAGCCCGTCGCCCGGCGTCGTCGGCGCCGGGGAGGCCGTCCGCCGTCCGCCGACGCTGAAGCACGTCGCGCAGCACGCCGGGGTGAGCTACCAGACGGTGTCGCGGGTGCTGAACGGCGACCCGAGGGTCACGGCGACCACGCGGTCGAAGGTGGAGGCGGCGGTCAAGGCGCTCGACTACCACCCGAGCGCCGCGGCGCGCGACCTGGTGCGCGGCTACACGACGACGTTCGGCGTGGTCGCGGAGGACCCGCACCAGTTCGGGACGGCGAGCACGGTCCGGGGGATCGACGCGGCGGCGGCGTTGAACGGGTGGACGACGACCGCCGCGACCCTGCGCCTCGGCGCCGTCGCGGACGTCGACGAGGCGATGGCCGCCCTGCAGCGCCGGGGAGCCCGCGCGATCGCGCTGATCGGCGTCACCGAGGGCGTCGCCCGGCGGGTCTTCGAGGTCCCGCGGGCCGTGCCGCTGATCGCCGCCTCGCAGGGCGCGGTCGACCTCGACCGGCGGGCGGTCGCGGTGGACCAGGACGCCGGCGTCCGTGCCGCGATCGAGCACCTCGTCGCCCGGGGCCGGCGGCGGATCGCGCACGTCGCGGGCCCGGCCGCGTCGCTCGACGCGCTGCGCCGGCTGCGCGCGTACCGCCGGGAGGTGGAGGCGCGCGGTCTGCCCGCCATCGTGCTGCAGGGGGACTGGACGGCCGAGGCGGGACACCGCGCGGGGCTCGCGCTGGCGAGCCGCGGCGACGTCGACGCGGTGTTCTGCGCCAACGACCAGACGGCGATCGGCGTGCTCTCCGCGCTGCACTCGTCCGGGGTCGCGGTCCCCGAGCGCGTCGCCGTCGTCGGCTTCGACGACGTCCCCGAGGCCGGCTACCTGATCCCGCCGCTGACCACCGTCGCCCAGGACTTCGCGGCGCTCGGCGCCGCAGTGCTCCAGGCGATGCGGGACGCGGCCGAGACGGGACGGGAGCCGCGCACCGACCGGCTGCTGACCCCGGAGCTGATCGTCCGCGCGACCTCCTGAGGCTCGCCGCGCACACGACCGGACGATCGCGCCGCGCTCCGGAGGGGGCGGACGCTCGTGGGCATGGGGTGGTGGTGAGCGCAGCAGCGGGTCGCGCTCGGCTCGCGATCCTGCTGGTGGGCATCGGCGCCCTGCTCGCGGCGCTGTCGGGCTGCGCTGCGCGGAGCGACGGGCTCGCGGTCTCGACGAGCGCTGCGGTCCGCACCGATCCGGCTGCCGTCTTCGACGTCGGTGCGTCCCGGACGGTGCGGGCGGTCCGGCGCGGCGATCGGGTCTGCTTCTTCGCCGGCGCGACGGGGCTCGTGTTCCCGGCGGGGTACTCCGCCGGGGACGACCTGTCGCTGCGCGACGCCGAGGGCCGGGTGGTGGCGGTGCCGGGCTTCGCGGTCGGCATCGCGTTCGGCTCGGCGCACGTCCGTGCGCCTGCGGCGTGCAGGACGTCGGGGCGCGAGGACCGGGCCGTCGTCAGGATCGAGGGACTCGGCGGGTAGGGCGGCGGGAGGGCCGGACGCCGTCGGAGCGCCCTCGGCCACACTGGCGGCATGACGCTCGCCGCCGGCTACCTGCTCCTCCCGGGCGCGCCCGCACCCGAGGACTACCTCCGGCTGCGGCGCGAGTCGGGCCTGTCGCCGAAGACGACGGGGCAGGCCGAGGCGGCGATCGCGGGGAGCTGGGCGTTCCGACGGGTGGAGACCGAGCGCGGCGAGGTCGTCGCGATGGGGCGCGTGGTGGGCGACGGCGGCTGGTACTTCCTCGTCGCCGACATGGCGACCCTCCCGGGCCACCAGCGACGCGGCATCGGCGGCGCCGTCCTCGACGCGTTGCTCGAGGAGATCCGCACGCGGGCGGAGCCGGGCGCGTACGTGACGCTCACGGCCGACCCGCCGGGCCGCCGGCTGTACGAGTCCCGCGGCTTCCTCGACGTCGCGCCCGACCGGACCGGGATGTGGCGGATGCGCTGAGCACCGTATCCCGGTCCGGACGCGCGCGACCGTCGAGCGATCAGCCCGCGACGGGAGCGGGCGTCTGCCCCGCCTCGGTGGCCGTGAACCAGCCGAGCCACGCGCCGTCGACCCGCATCACCTCGTAGTCGCCGCAGCGCTCGACGCGGTCGGGGAAGCGGTCGAGCGTCGGCGCCCAGGAGGCGGTGTCGAAGGGGATGCTCCGCCGGTCGGCCTCCCGGCATCCGGCGGGCAGCGGGGCGGTGCTGCGGGCCAGGATCACGGAGTTCGTCTCGTCGTTCGTGGCGAGGTTGCGGATGTCGGTGGCGTCGTCGGGCAGCCAGGCCGGAGCGGCGACGCCCTTCCAGCCCTGCTCGGCCGCCGCGCGGTCGGCGAACCGCTCCTCGTGCGTCTTGTGCACGGCGTTCTCGATGGCGCTGCACCCGGTGGTCGTGAGCACGAGACCGGCAGCGAGGGGCAGGAGGATCAGGAGGGCGTGAGCGCGGATCGTCATGCGTCGATCCCATCGGACGGCCGCCGCGGGCGGATCGGGCGCTCGACCGAAGCGGCTCCGCCTCCGCGTTGAACCGCGAGGTCTGGGGCTCCTCCTGCAGGGGGAGGCACCGCCCGGGGCGATGTCCGAGTCGGGTGCCACAGTGGGCGCGTCCAGCGTCGGACCAGCGAGAGGAGCACCCGTGCCCACCGTCCTGAACCCCTACCTCAACTTCCGCGGACAGGCCCGCGAAGCGATGGAGTACTACCGCGGCGCGCTCGGCGGCGAGCTCGAGGTCGCGACCTTCGGCGACTACCGCGCCGCGCAGGACCCGAGCGAGGAGGACCTCGTGATGCACGCCAAGCTCACGACGGCGAGCGGGCTCGTGCTGATGGGCGCGGACCGCCCCGAGCGGCTGCGGCTCACGAAGGGCGACGACGTCGCGATCTCGCTCGGCGGCGAGGAGCGCGCCGAGCTGCAGGGGTACTGGGACGGGCTCGCGGAGCGGTCGACCGTGCTGCAGCCGCTCACCGCGTCGGCGTGGGGCGACGGCTTCGGCATGCTCGTCGACCCGTACGGCTTCACCTGGCTCGTGAACATCGCCGCGTCGGCCTCGTAGGGGCGCGCAGCGACGTCATTCGCCCGCTCGCGGTTCGTCCCGCGTCGCGTCCGATGCCGTTCGTCCGGGGCCGACGCCGCCTCGTCGGACGAGTGCGGGGACCGTCAGGGCCAGCCCGATCAGCGCGGGCAGCGTCTGGCCGACCAGGGGCTGCACGGATTCGAACAGATCGGTCCCGACGGCCCCCACCTGCGCGGCATCGCCGATCGGGGCGACGATCCGGGAGCCCGCGGCGAGCACCAGCACCGCGATCGCGTGCGCCCGGGACGGCACCAGCGGGAGCACGGCCGCGGGCAGCGCGGCGTACCACGGCCACTCGAGCGGCAGGAGGAGCAGGACCAGCAGGGCGACCACGCCGCACGCACGCGCGAGGTCGGCGGGCGTCCGCACCCGGAGGCTGGCTGCGGCGGTCCCGGCGACGAGCAGGACCACCAGGAGGACCTGCGTGAGGAGCACGCCGCCCGCCGCCTGGTCGGGGGAGTACAGGGACGCCTCCGGCGGCGCGAGCTGCGACCGGAGGAGCCCGGCGACGTTCCAGCCGAACGACGGCGTCCCGCTCGCAGCGAGCCCGGTGAAGGTGGCCGGGCCCGCCCAGTACGGCGCGGCGAGCGCCGCGCCGACGGCGATCGCCGCCGCGCCGCCGACGGCCGCGCCGACGAGGAGTTCCCGGACCCCGCGTCGCAGCACGACGAGCGCCACCGCGATCGGGAGCACGAAGGGCAGCGCGTTCACCTTGACGAGCACGGCGAGCGCGAGCGCGAGGATCGCGGGCGCCGTGCGCGCCCGCGCCGCGGCGAGGATCGCCAGCACGAGCAGCGCCGCCATGAGCGCGTCGACGTGGCCGTCGCCGGTCAGCTCGACGAGCACGAGCGGGTTCGCCAGGACGAGGAGCACGCCGCGCAGGCGACGCTCCGGTCCCGCGTCGCGGAGGAAGCGGGCGGTCACCGCCGCCGTGCCGAGGACGGCGGCGAGCTGCGGCAGCTCGATCAGCAGGACGCCGAGGCGGACGTCGTCCCCGGACAGCACGACCGCGAGGCGCTCGATGCCCGTGCAGAGCGGGCCGTACGGCGACTGCGGATGCACCGGCTGCCACCCGGCCGCGAGGAGCCGCGCGCCGTACGGCGACCCGGCGACGTCGGCCGACGCCGTCAGGTAGGGATTCGCTCCGGAAGCGGCCAGCCGGCCGTGGGACAGGTAGGAGTAGGCGTCGATGGAGAGGGTCGGCGACGCCAGCCACCAGCCCACGGCGAGGAGCGCGAGCACCGCGACCGCCGGCCGTCCGCCTCCGACCGCGGCGTAGCGGCCCGCGCGCAGCACGAGCAGGCCGAACACCGCGCACGCGGCGAGCCCGAGCAGGACGACCGTGGTCGCGTCCGCGGCACCCGCGACGACGTCGGCGCCGGGCCGCGGGTACTCGGCGGCGCCGGACGGCCCGAGCCCGTTCCGCCACAGCCGATCCTGCGCCCGCTGCAGCAGCACCTGGACCGCGCCGAAGACGACGAGCACGGCGACCAGCTCGGCCCGCACCCGACGCCGCGCCATCGCCATCGTCGCCTCCTCGCGCCGCCCCCAGTGAACGGCATCGCGCCGCGCGGGTCGAGGGCGTCCCGCCGATCAGCGCCGGTCGATGCTCCGTCGTGACCGGCGGCCGACCGAGGCGGTCGCGGTGGCGGTCGGCGCCGGCGGGTAGGTGGCGACGGGCGTCGCCTCGGGCTGCACGACCGGCGGCCGGTCGCCGCCGACGGGGAGCCGGACCTCGACGGCGCGGGGCCGGGCCGTCGGGCAGCACTCGTCGATGGCCCGCTGGATCCGCTTGCGCGCGAGGACGAGCCAGCCGCGCACGGAGCTCTCCGGGGCGTCCATGCGGTCGGCGATCTCGCGGTAGCTGAGGTCGTGCACCTCGCGCAGCAGCCAGGCCGTGGCCTGCTGCTCGGGGAGGGCGCGGAGCGCGGTCCGGAGGCCGTCGTGCAGGTCGAACCGGTCCACCGCGAGGTCCGGACCCGCGATCGACGCGGCGTCCTCGGTCAGCTCGTGGTCGTGGCGCGCGGTCGTCGCGCGGCCGAGCGCCTCCCTGGCGGTGATCTGCAGCATCCACGCCCGGGCCTTCTCGGGCTCCCGGAGCGCGTCGAGGTTGCGCCACACCTTGATCGCGGCCTCCTGCACGACGTCGTCGGCGTCCGCGGCGTTCCGCGTGTAGCGCAGGGCGACGCGACGCATCGCGGCGCCGTGGCAGCGGAGCAGCTCGGCGAACGCGGATCCGTCACCGGCGCGGGCTCGGCGGACCAGCCCGGCGTCGACGCCGTCGTCGGTGCTCCTGATCGACACTCGGACCACCTCTGCGAACCGGGGCTGCACCGGGACGTCCTCCGGTGCGCTGCAGAACGCATCGGCAGCGACACGGGACGTTCGGAGCCGTGGAGCGAGCCGATTGGTCTGGCTCGGACCAATTGTGCCGCACGGCGCGAGCCGGTGCGTCCGGTCCGAGGCCGCAGGTGCGCGCGGGTCAGCGCGCGGCCACCGCCGCGCCGACATGGCGGGGGAGCAGCGCGGTCTCGATCACCGGGATGAGCAGCGCCACCGCGACGACGCCGAAGGCCCAGCGGTACCCGAGGTCCTGCTCGCCCGGTGCGACGACGGACGCCAGCGCGAGCATCGCCCGGACGGCGAGCGCGGCGACCGCGATGCCGAACCCGATCGCGATCTGCTGCACTGTGGCCGCGAGCGTGTTCGCGCCCGAGGTGAGCTCCGGCGGCACGTCGCCGAACTGGATCGAGTTGTAGGCGGTGAAGCCGATCGAGCGGAACGCGCCGGCGACGAGCAGCGCGGCGACCAGCAGCGGGATCGGGGTCGACGGCCCGACGAGCACGAACGCGGCGGACAGCGCGGCGCCGGCGACGCTGCTGCCGATGATCGTCGTCCGGAACCCGAACCGCCGGATGATCGGCGTCGTGAACGGCTTGATCGCGAGGTTGCCGACGAACACCGCGACGACCACGACGCCGGCGAGCGCCGCCGACCAGCCGAAGCCCACCTGGAAGAGCAGCGTGTAGAGGAACGGCAGGGCGGAGACCACGAGCCGGTAGACGCCGCCGCCGAGGTTGCTCGCCCGGAACGTCGGGATGCCGAGGGAGCGGAAGGAGAGCAGCGGGTGCTCGACGCGGCGCATCCAGCCGACCGCGGCGACGAGCGCCAGCACGGCGACCGCGCCGAGCACGACGAGCCCCGTGCGACCCGAAGCGGGATCGCCCAGGCCCTCGAGCGTGAGGAGCAGCGCGACCAGCCCGGTGCCGAGCAGCGCGAAGCCGACGACGTCGAAGCCGCGGCGCTCGCGCACGTCGCTGCGCGGCACGAGACGCAGACCGGCGATCAGCAGCGCGACGCCGAGCGGCCCGTTGATCAGGAACACCCACGGCCAGCCGACGGTGTCGGTGAGCAGGCCGCCGATCGCGGGCGCGATCACCGGGGCGAGCAGACCGGGCCAGGTCAGGTACGCGATCGCGGTGATCAGGTCGCGGGTGCGGGTGGCGCGGAGGACGGCGAGCCGGCCCACCGGAACCATCAGCGCCCCCGCGACGCCCTGGATCGCCCGCAGCACGCACAGCGCCACGATCCCGGTGCTGAACGCGCACCCGATCGAGGCGAGCGTGAACAGCGCGATCGCGCTCAGGAACACGGGCCGCACGCCGAGCCGGTCCGCGAGCCAGCCGCCGAGCGGCACCCCGATGGCGACCGCGAGCAGGTAGGCCGTGATCGCCGCGTTCACGTCCACGGCCCGCAGCCCGAAGTCGCGGCCGATGGCCGGGACGGCGGTCTGGATGATCGTCCCGTCGAGGTTCTCGAGGAAGAACGCACCGGCGACGAGGACGGCGAGCGGGCGGTTCAGCGCTGGCGCCTTACCCGTCGCAGCACCGCTCACGCGGCAACGCTACGGGGTCGTCCTCCGTCGTCCGGCGAGCGCCGTCCCCGCGCGGCGACCGATAATTGCTTCGAGTTCGAAGCGGTGCTACGGTCTTCCCATTGCTTCGAATCCGAAGCAGATGAGGAGAGGATCGGATCATGAAGGCAGTGCGGTTCCACGAGGTCGGCGGTCCCGAGGTGCTCCGCGTCGAGGAGATCGAGACGCCCGTCCCCGCGGCGGGCCAGGTGCGGCTGCGGGTCGCGGCCTCCGCCTTCAACGCGGCGGACAACGGCATGCGGGCCGGGTTCCTCCCGATCCCGGTCGTCCTGCCCCACGTGCCGGGCTACGACGTGTCGGGCACGATCGACGCGGTCGGCGAGGGCGTCGAAGGGCTCGCGGTGGGAGACGCCGTCTTCGGCTTCCTCCCGATGGAGCGCGACGGCGGCGCCGCCGAGTACGTGGTCGCCCCGGCCGAGGCGGTCGTCCCGGCGCCGACGAGCATCCCCCTGGCCGACGCCGCCGCCCTGCCCTCCGTCGCGCTGACGGCGTGGCAGGCGCTGTTCGACGACGCGGACCTGCAGGCGGGCCGGCGCGTGCTGATCGTCGGCGCGGGCGGCGTCGTCGGCAAGTACGCGATCCGGCTGGCGAAGCGCGCCGGTGCGCACGTGATCGCCACGGCGAGCCCGCGCAGCATCGACGCGGTCCGGGCCGCTGGCGCGGACGAGGTCGTCGACCGCACGACCGCCGACCTGCTCGAGAGCGTCCCCGAGCAGGTCGACGTGCTGCTCAACCTGGCGCCGATCGAGCCGGAGCGGTTCACCGCGCTCGTCGCGCTCGTGCGGGACGGCGGCGTGGTCGTCAGCACGACCGCCTGGATGCCCGCGCCGGACGACGCAGCGCGCGGCATCGGCTCCAAGGTGGTCTTCGTGCTGCCGAACCGCGAGCGCCTCGCGCGGCTCGCAGCGCTGGTGGACGAGGGCGGGCTGACCGTCGAGGTCACCCGCCGCATCCCGCTCGCCGAGCTGCCGGCCCTGCACGCCGAGGCGGCCGCCGGCCCCGTCGCCGGCAAGGTGATCGTCCTCGCGGCGTGAGATCCGGGGGAGCGGCCCTGGAGAGCTCGGTGCGCCTCCGGGGCCGCTTCCTCGCCTCCGGGCGCAGGACGCTCAGCGGATCGCCAGCGTCTCCGCGCCGGGCTCGCGACCGCTGCTGCGACGCTCGGGTCCATGACGGAGTCCCCGGAGACCTTCGACGGCGTCCCGCCCGGGCTGGGGCTCGGGCACGTCTTCCTCCGGCTGGACGCGTCCGGCTACGTCGTCGCGGCGAGGACCGATGACCAGCGGGAGGTCGCGCACGAGCACTGGCCGGCGCTGCAGACCTGGGTGGACGCCTCGCTCGCCCAGCACTGAGACCGGCCTGCCCGCGTCCGGCGGCGGGTGCGTGAGCGACTCGGCCTTCCGTGCTCGCGCGCTCGGCGTGTCGAATTCCCGGGCCCATCGTCGCCGGGAATTGCTCTTGCATTCGCGAAGAATGCGGACGTAGCCTGCGGATGTGGCCCCCGAATTCGGGTCGCGCACAGGGGAGTGCGCCACCGCGGGGGAACTCGATGAGGAGGTCTCCATGTCCGATTCCGACGCGCTCGGAAACGGAATTGCGCAATTGCGCAATTCATCGCTCTCCCGCCGGATGTTCCTCGGCGGCGGCGCGGCCGTCGCCGTCGGCGCCGCCGTCGGTGCCGGTGGCCCGGCCTTCGCCGCGACCGCGCCGAGAGGCTCCGGCGGCCTCGCGCCCTTCGGCCCCGTGCTCGTGACCGACGCCTCCGTCAACGGGTCCTACGCCCGGGCGGTCCGGCTGACGTCCGGCGCGGCCGGGAGGTCGAAGACGCTGCTGGCGACCTACCAGGCGTTCGGCACCGCCGGCTTCCCGCTCTACCGCAGCGACGACCAGGGGCGCACCTGGTCGAAGTACAGCACGATCCCGGTCACCGGCGTCGCCCTGCAGCCCTACCTCTACGAGCTGCCGCGGGCGTTCGCGGGCCTGCCGAAGGGCGCGCTGCTCTTCGCCTGCAACAACTTCGGCACGTTCACGAGCACCGAGATCCAGCTCTACGCGAGCACCGACCGCGGCCTGACGTGGACGTTCCTCAGCACCGTCGCCCGCGGCGGGAGGCCCGACACGACGAACGGCGCCACCCCGGTGTGGGAGCCCTTCCTGCTCCTGCACGAGGGGAGGCTGATCTGCTACTACTCCGACCAGCGGGATCCGAAGTTCGGGCAGAAGCTCGCGCACCAGACGAGCCGGGACCTGCGCACCTGGGGTCCCGTCGTGGACGATGCGACCGGCACCGCCTATGCCGAGCGACCCGGCATGACGACGATCGCGCGAATTCGCGGCGACCGCTGGATCATGACCTATGAATTCGGCGAGCCGGACGACCCGGCGAACCCGGATCAGGACGAGTACTCGTACCACGTGCATTATCGGATCGCGAAGGATCCGGAGGAATTCCGATTCGCGAAGGACACGCCGCTGCTCGACGAGAACGGCGGTGCGCCGAACGGTGCCCCGGTCGTGTCATGGGCGGACGACGGCACCCGCGACGGCGTGATCATCGTCACCGGCAACGACGACCAGGACCTCTTCATCAACCACCGCCTCGGCGACCCGCGGCGGTGGACGCGGCTCGCGACGCCCATCCCCGCCGGCTACAGCCGGCAGACGATCCCGCTCGACGGGCCCGGGGCGCCCGGGAACCGGGGCCTCGTCTTCGTCATCACAGGCGCGCAGTACGGCGAGAGCGCACCGATCGAGGCCGGCGTCGTCTCCGTGCGGGGCTGACCGCGTCGGACCGCCGGGCCGGGCGCGGAGGCGCTCCGGTCCCGGCGGCCCGACGGGGTGGTCGAGCGGCACGATCCGCGGCGGATCGGCGCGCGGGTCAGGCCGCGGCCGACGCGTCCGCGACCCCGAGCCGCCCGGCGACCGCGCGCACGACCGCGGGGTCGTCGAGGACCGCATGGACGTCGCGGCTGCCGACCCGGTCGGCCGCGGCGTCGACGGCGGCGACGACCTCCGGGCTCCGGCCCGCCTCGATCGCGGCCGGATGGACGTAGGAGGCCCGGGCGACCGCGCGGGTGTTGCCGAGCATCGCGGCCGCGACGTCGACGGGCGCGAGGTCGGCACGCCGGGAGTGCGCGATCCCGTCCGCCGTCGCACCGGCGGCCACCGCCGCCGCGATCGCGGTGCCGCCCCAGGTGCGGAACGTCTTCGCGGACGCGGCCACGCGGGTGAGGCCGTGGATGTACGCGTTCACCGCGGCGCTCGTGACCTCCTGCCGCCGGCCCGGCGGGCCGACGGCGAACAGCGGGGCGGACGGCGTCTCCGCGTGCGCGAGCAGCTCGCCGATCACCGCGGCGACCGGCTCGTCCTCGAGCACCACGTGCCAAGGACGGTGCTCCTTGCCGACGAAGGCGAACTCGATCGCCGGGCCGTGCACGGCGACGTGCTCCGCCGCCAGCGTCGTCAGGCCGTAGGTGTGGTTGTCCCGGGCGTAGCGCCCGTTCCCGACCCGGAGCAGCCCGCGGTCGAGGATCCGCACGATCGCCGCGGTCGCGCGGCGGACGGAGGGGCGGTCGCCGTCCTCCGGATCGAGGTGCGCCTGCACGTGCGCCCGCAGCTCCGGCAGCCCGGCCCCGAAGTCGAGCACGTGGTGGAACTTGTCCCTCGCCGCGAGGTCCAGCGCCTCCGCCGAGTAGCGGTACTGCGTGCGTCCGCGCGCGTCGACGCCGGTCGCCTGCACCCGCGCCCCGGCGTCGGACGAGGCCCAGACGTCCGACCAGGCCGGCGGCAGCGCGAGCGCCGACAGCCGCGCGAGCACGACCGGGTCGACGACCGCGGCGCCGTGATCGTCGATCCAGCGGTCGGGCCTCGTGCCGACGCGGTGGAGCCCGGTGCGGCGCAGCGCGCGGACGAGGGTCGCCGCAGGGTCGCTCACGTCGCCGCACGCTACCGCTGCCGCGGGGCGAGGGCTTCCGCGCCGCCGGTCGCGGTGCCAGGCTGCCGCCCGTGCGCATGCTCCTCACCTCCGGCGGCATCACGCCGGGACCGATCCTGGACGCGCTCGTCGCCCTGACCGGGAAGCCGGTGGCCGAATCGCGCGTCGCCGTCGTGATCGACGCGATCCTCCCGTTCCCGGGCGACAGCTCGATGCTGCTGCGGCACCTGCAGCAGCTCCACTCGCTGGGCTGGGCCGAGCTCGACGTCGTGTCGCTGTTCGGCGGGCCCCGCGCGCTGCTCGAGTCGCGGCTCCGGGGCGCCGACGTCGTGTTCGGGTACGGCGGCAGCAACCACTGGCTCGCGCACGCGTGGCGGGCGACCGGGCTCGTGCCCGTGCTCGAGGAGGTGCTCGAGCGGGGGGTCTACGTCGGCATGTCCGCCGGCTCGATGATCTTCTCGACGCGGCACGCGGACGCGGTCGACGCGTTCGACGACCACGAGGAGGTGGCGATGCTCGAGCTCGGCGACGACGTCGCGGCCGCCGTGCCGCTGCTCGACTGGACCGTCCTCTGCCACCTCGGCGCCCCGTTCCTGCCGGAGGACGCGACGGCCTGGGCCGCCGCGGGCGCCGCGGCGCTCGGTGCGCCGGTGTGGTTCCTCGACGACGCCTCCGCGCTGCTCGTGCGCGACCCCGGCGCCGAGCCCGAGGTCGTCGGCGACGGGCACTGGCTGCGGTACGACGAGCGGGGGACCGTCGTCGACTCCCGGTGAGCAGGCCGTCGCTCGATGACCGGGCTCCCGGCCGACGACGGCGAAGATGGTCGGCCGTGACCGGACCCGCTCCCGCCCCGACGATCGCCGTGCCGGATCCGACCGCGGCCGACGACGAGGCGCTGGTCGCGCGGCTCGCGTCCGTGGTGAACGCGGCGTACGCGATCGGGGAGGCGGGCATGTGGCGGCCGGGCACGCCGCGCGTCGACGCGGCGCAGCTGCGGGAGGACCTGCGTGCCGGGCGGCTGCTCGTCGCCCGCGCGGCGGACGGCCTCGTCGGCGTCGTGCGGGTGCAGGCGCTCGGCCCGGACCGCTGGGGGTTCGGCATGCTGGCCGTCGACCCGGCGGCGCAGGGCGGGCACCTCGGCGCCGCGCTCGTCGGGGCCGCGGAGGCGCACGTCGGGGCGGCCGGCGCCACGACGATGCAGCTCGAGCTGCTCGTGCCGATCGGTCGGGAGCAGCCCTCGAAGGAGCGGCTGCGCGCCTGGTACTCCCGCCTCGGCTACCGCCGCGTCGGCGAGGGGTCGATCACGGAGGACCACCCGGAGCTCGCCGACGCGCTCGCCGAGCCGTGCGCCTACGAGGTCTGGCAGCGCGCGCTCGCCCCCGCGGGCTGAACCGCGCCCGCCGTTCTCGCAACCGCGAGCGACGACCATGTCGTGGTGACGAGCGACGAACTGGTGTCCGCCGTGCAGGGCCTCATCGACCTCGAGGACCGGGCGCGGGCGCAGGAGGCGGCCGAACGGCTGCCCGAGCACCTCGTCGTCGCCGACCTGCTCCGTGCCGCGGACGGGCTGCAGCAGCTCGCCCGCGCCCTCGCGACGGTCCGGCGCAGCGCGCCGCGGGAGCCCGGCGCGGAGGAGCACGACCCGCACGACGTGCGGTCGCTCTACTCCTGACCGCGCGGACCCGACCGCGGCGCGGCGCCGATCAGCCGATGCCGCCGTTGACGAACAGCACCTGCCCGTTCACCCATCGGGCCGGGCCGGCGAGGAAGGCGACCGCCTCCGCGACGTCGTCCGGCTGCCCCAGCCGCTCGAGCGGCGCCGCCGACCGCAGCCGGCCGACCTCCTCCTCGCTCTTTCCGTCGAGGAACAGCGGCGTCGCGGTCGGGCCGGGCGCCACCGCGTTCACGGTGACGTCCCGTCCGCGCAGCTCCCGCGCGAGGATCAGCGTCAGCCCCTCGACCGCCGCCTTCGACGCGACGTACGCCGCGTAGGTCGGGAACTGCAGCCGCGTCACCGACGTCGAGAAGTTGATCAGCGCGCCGCCCGCGCGGAGGCGCGCGGCCGCGAGCTGCGACACCACGAACGCGCCCCGGATGTTCGTCCGGTGCATGCGGTCGAGGTCCGCGAGGTCGAAGCCGACGACCGGCCCGAGGACCATGATCCCGGCCGTGTTCACGACGACGTCGATGCCGCCGAGGGCCTGCTCGACGGTGTCGAACAGCGTCCCCATCGCGACCTCGTCGGCCACGTCGCCGCCGACCGCGAGGGCGCGGCCGCCCTGCTGCCGGACGGCGGCCACCGCCTCCTGCGCCCGCGCCTCGTTGCCCGCGTAGTGCACGGCGACGTCGTAGCCGTCGCGGGCGAGCCGGTCCACCACCGCGCGGCCGATGCCGCCCGAGCCGCCCGTGACCAGGGCGACCCGACGGCTCGTCTCCGGGCCCGTCACCGGTCCGCGCCCGTCGTGGCCGGGGCGTCCACCGCGGGGGTGAGGAGGTCGGTCAGGCCGATCCGCTCGTAGAACTCGCGGCGGACGCGGTCGCCGACCTCGTACACGCGGCCCGCGCCGTCGTCCGCGGGGTCGACCACGACGCGGAACGGCCGCGTCCCCTTCTCCTGCGCGACGACCTCCCGGATCCGCACGGCCACCTGGTGCGGGTCCTGGTCCGCCGGCGCGAGGTCCGCGAGCCGCTCGCCCACGCTCTCGAGCAGGTCCGGATACCGCTCCTCGTAGGCCGCCGCGACGTCGTCGCGCGCCGCGTGCCCCGCGTGCGCGAAGTGGTTCGTACCCGTCGTGAACGAGCCGGGCACGACGATCACCGTGTCGATGCCGAACCGGGCGAGCTCGACCGCGTAGCCGACGGCGAGGGAGTCCTCGGCCGCCTTCGCCGCGAAGTAGGGCGTCAGGTAGGGCGGCGTGCCGCCGCGGGCGCTCGAGGAGCCGACCCAGACGAGCAGGCCGTCCCGCTGCTCGCGCATGTGCGGCAGGACGGCGATGTTGAGGCGTTGCGTCGACAGCACGTTGGTGTCGTAGACCTCGGCGATCTGCTCGACCGTGAACGCCTCCGTCGGGCCGAGCACCATGTGCCCGGCGTTGTGGACGAGCACGTCGATGCGCCCGCTCTCCTCGATCACCCGGGCGACCGCCCGGTCGACCGAGCCCTGGTCGCTCACGTCGAGCTCGATCGGCCGCAGGTCGACGCCGTGCTCGGCGGCGAACGCCCGCGCGTCGTCCGCGGCCGGGCGGTTGCGATCGTCCACCGCCCGCATGCCCGCGTACACGCGGTCGCCGGCGAGCGCGAGCTCCCGCACCGTCATCGCGCCGAAGCCGCTCGAGGCTCCGGACACCAGCACTGTCCTCGTCATGGGTCCGCCTTCCCGGAGCCTCCCGCTCGGAGGGCTCCCGGTGCCAGGCTCGCCCGCGAGGGGCGGCCGGACGGTGGCGGGACGACCGCGGGCTGTGGCGGTCCTGCTCAGGATCCGGCGCCGCGGCGGTGCTCGCTGGGGGAGCGGCCCCAGAAGCGCCGGAAGGCGGCGCTGAACGCGGAGTGGTCGGCGTACCCGCACCGCAGCGCGACGTCCTGCACCGCCAGAGCGTCGTCGAGGAGCAGCTCGGCCGCGCGCTCCATGCGGATCCGGGTGAGGTACCGGACGGGGGTGCTGCCGGTCGCCGCGGCGAACCGTCGCAGGAAGTGCTGCGGGCTGAGGTGCGCGACCTCGGCGAGCCGCTCGAGCGTCAGCGGGTCCTCGGCGTGCGCCTGCATGAGGTCGACGACCTCGGCGAGCGCCCGGGCGCCGAGCGGCGGGGTTGCGCGCGGATCCGGGCGGTCCTGGGCGATGAGGTGGTGGAGCAGCGCCTGGACGAGGGTGTCGAGGTGCAGGCGGGGCGCGGCCGCCCGCACGTCGGCGGCGAGCTGGCGCAGCACGGTGCTCACGAAGGGATCGCCGCGCCGCAGCCAGTCGGGTCCCTCCGTGCTCGGCGACCCGAGCTCCTCCGCGGTCCGGTCGAGCAGCGCGCGGGAGACGTGGAGGTGCAGGGAGCGCAGGTCGACCGGTGCGCTCGTCCGCCAGGCGGCGTGGATCTCGCGACCCGGCCGCGTGACGGAGGAGGCGCCCGGCGACATCAGCGCGTGCGCCCGTGCCCGGGCCGGCCCGGTCTGCAGCACGTAGTGGCCGCGCGTGACGACGATCACGGCGAGGGCGTCGCTCGGCGGGAGCACGAAGGCGGTCCGGAGGGGATCGACGAACTCGCGCAGCGCGACCTGCGGGCCGAGGGCGTCGGTCGTCTCGCGGAGCAGCGTCGACGGCAGGGCGCGGAGCGCGTCGGCGCCCACCGTGCCCGCGGTCGCGCGGGTCGGACGGGAGCTGCGGATCGGGAGCGCGGCCGTCGCGGTGGTCATGCCGGATCCTCTCGGCCCGGCACCGCTGCGTCCACGGGCCGATCCGCGGCCCGTGGCCCGGCGGCGCCGTCCGGGCCGCCGCCGGCCTCCGCGCTCAGCACGGCCGCCTCCGCGCGGACGGCCGCGCGGACGACCCGCCCGGCGGGGGAGAGCTCGCCGATCCAGGCGAGCAGGAGCCGCCGCCCCCGCCAGCCGGGGTCGTCCACCCGCACGGCGACGACGCCGTGCGGCAGGGCGCCGACCGCCAGGCCCGGGATCGTCGTGATGCCGATCCCTGCGGCGACGAAGCCGAGGCGCATCGACCAGTCGCCGATCTCCGTGACGACCCGGGGCGTCGAGAGGCTCGGCCAGGCGCCGAAGTGCGGATCGCCGCGCGGGGTGCGGCCGCCGATCCAGCGCTCCTCGGCCAGCTCGTCCACGCTCACGGTGCCGCGTGCGGCGAAGCGGTGCCGCTCCGGCACCGCGACCAGCAGCGGCCCGCTGGGCAGGTCCTCCCGGGCGACGCCCTGCAGGTCGTAGTCCGGCAGCCCCTCGCCGACCGCGAGCAGGGCGAGGTCGAGCCGACCCGAGCGGAGGCGGCGGATCTGCTGCGGCGTCGACCCCTCCTCGAACTCGAGCGCGACCCCGGGATGGTCGCGCTGCACCCGCGCGATCGTCGCGGGCACCAGCCGGACGGCGGCGGTGGCGAACCCGCCGAGCACCACGTGCCCGGCGAGCGGGGAGCGCAGCTCGAACAGCTCGCGGTCGAGCAGCGCGAGCTGCTCCAGCACCCGTGCGCCCCGGTCCGCGACGAGCAGGCCGGTCGGCGTCGCCTGCACGCCGCGTGCGCCGCGCACGAACAGCGGTGCGCCGACCAGGGACTCGAGCGTCCGCATCTGCTTCGAGACGGCGGACTGCGTGAAGCCGAGCTCGGCCGCCGCGGTGGTGAAGGAACCGGTGTCCAGCACGGCGCGCAGCACGCGGAGGAGGGCCGTGTCGAGGTCGGGCACCCACCGCCTCCCATTCCGATCCGGCATGTCGAGGTATCCCAGTATTCGCTGGTGGAAGGTCTTGCACAAGCGCAGGGTGGAGGGCATGACGAACGGCACGACCAGGACCTGGTTCATCACCGGCGCGTCCACGGGCTTCGGCCGCGAGTGGACCGAGGCCGCACTCGAGCGCGGCGACCGCGTCGTCGCGACCGCGCGCCGGCCCGAGAGCATCGCCGACTACCCCGAGCGCTTCGGCGACGCGGCGCTCGCGCTGGCGCTGGACGTCACCGACCGCGAGGCGGTGTTCGCCGCGGTCCAGGAGGCGCGCGGGCGCTTCGGCCGGATCGACGTGGTCGTCAACAACGCGGGCTACGGCCAGTTCGGGATGGTGGAGGAGCTCACGGAGCGGGAGCTGCGCGAGCAGCTCGAGACGAACTTCTTCGGCGCGGTCTGGGTGACGCAGGCGGTGCTGCCGGTGCTGCGCGAGCAGGGCCGCGGGCACCTGCTGCAGGTCACGAGCGAGGGCGGCGTCCGGGCCTTCCCGGGCATCGGCGCGTACCACGCGTCGAAGTGGGCGCTGGAGGGGCTGTCGGAGTCGCTGTGGCAGGAGGTCGAGCCGCTCGGGGTGCGGGTGACGAACGTCGAGCCCGGCCCCTACGCGACGCACTGGCTCAGCCGCGGGTCGCGGCGGAGCGCGGCGATCGCGGCGTACGACGGCGTCCGTGCCGCCGCGCCCGGCTTCGAGGCGGGCGACCCGCGGGCGACGCGCGCGGCGATCCTCGAGATCGTCGACGCCGCCGAGCCCCCGCACCGCGTCCTGCTCGGGAGGTCCTTCGACGAGATCGCGGCGATCTACGACGAGCGGCTCGCGACCTGGCGGCGGTGGCAGCCCCTGGCGCTCCGCGCCTTCGGGGAGGGCTCCGGCGACTGAACCCGGTGGCGACGAGCAGCGGATGCGGTCGACAGCGGATTCCCAGGTTCGGCCGCATCCGCCGGTGGCCTCGCAGCCGTAGTGGGAGTGATGGGGCGCCGCCGGCGGCCCACGACATCCCATGAAGGAGTCCGATCGTGCGCAAGGCACTGATCAGCGGCATCGCCGCCGCAGCACTGCTCACCGTCGGCCTGGCCGCCCCCGCCCAGGCCGCGCCCGCCCACCGCCCCGCTCCGACGACGAAGCTGTCGGTGCTCCACGCCGTGCCGAACACCCCGGTCGACGTCTACCTGAACCACAAGCGGGTCCTGAACGACTTCAAGCCGGGCACGCTCGCCGGCCCGCTCACGGTGAAGGCGGGCACCTACACGGTCCGCATCACGGCCGCGACGGCGAAGAACGACAAGCACCCGATCATCGGCCCGAAGAAGATCAAGCTGCACGCGCACCGGAACTACACGGTCGCGGCGCACCTGACCGCCTCCGGCAAGCCGACGGCGACGCTCTACCTGAACACGCTCAAGAAGACGCCGAAGGGCGACGGCCGGCTGATCGTCCGGCACATCGCCGCGGCGCCCGCGGTGGACGTGTTCGCGAACGGCACGGCGTCGATGAAGAACCTGCGCAACCCGAAGCAGTCGAAGGCGAACGTGCCGGCCGGCACGTACTCGATCGCCGTCGCGCTCGCGGGCACCACCAAGCCGGTCATCGGACCCGCGGACGTGAAGGTCAAGCGGTACACCGACACGATCGTCTACGCGTGGGGCAGCGCGGCTCAGGGGAACCTGACCGTCGCGGTGCAGACCGTCAAGACCAACCGCTGACGGGACCGTGACGGCGGGTCGAGCGCTGATCGGCGAGCGGCCCGCCGTCGCGGACGTCGCGGTACCCTGCGGCATCAGCGCGATCGAGGACGAACCGGTGCACGAGGACGTGCGCGTCCTCGGCGCCTCCTTCCGCGCCGGCGACGAAGCGGCGCTCGCGGCCGCGTACCGGAGCTGGAGCGCCCTCGTCTACACGCTCGCGCTCCGCGGCCTCGGCCACGTTCAGGATGCGGAGGACGTCGTGCAGCGGGTCTTCGTCGCCGCCTGGCGGCGCCGCGAGACGTTCGACCCCGACCGCGCGGCGCTGTCCGCCTGGCTCGTGGGGATCACCCGGAACCAGATCGCCGACGCTCTGAGCGCCCGCGCCCGCACGGCGGCGTCGCAGCTGCCGGATGAGTGGGACGACGAGCCGGCGACCACGGTCGACCTCGCCGACCGGGTGCTCGTCGAGGACGAGCTCGCCCGGCTCCCGCCGCGGGCGCAGCAGGTGGTGCGCCTCGCGTTCTACGACGACCTGACGCACCAGCAGATCGGGGAGCGGCTCGGCATGCCGCTCGGCACGGTCAAGAGCCTGATCCGCCGCAGCCTCGAGCGGATGCGGCTGCGCCTGGAGGTGGCCGATGCCGCATCCTGACGCCGACCTCCTGGCGCTGCTCGCCCTCGGCGAGGAGCACGCCGTGCCCGCGAGCGACCGGCTGCACGTCGCCGGATGTGCGGACTGCGCCGCCGAGGTGGACCGCTACGCCCGGCCGGTGCGCGCCGCCCGCCGCGACGAGCCGGTGCTCGAGGAGCCGAGCCCGCGCGTCTGGGCCGGCATCGTCGACGAGCTCGGCCTCGACCCCGCGCTCGCCGGGGCGCCGGCCGATCGGGAGCCCGCCGTGGTCGTGCCGCTGCGGCCGCGGAACCGGCGGCGGCGCATCGTCGCCGTGGTCGCCGCGGCGGCCGCCGTGCTCGTCGTCGGCGGCACGGCCGCCGGCCTGCTCGCGCTGCGGCAGCAGCCGCAGCGGATCGCCGCCGCCTCGCTGGACGCGTTCCCGGGGTGGCCCGGCAGCAGCGGCACCGCCGTGGTGGAGGCGCTGCCGGACGGGAAGCGGGTGCTCGAGGTGCGGACCGACGTGCGGGCGGCCTCGACCAGCGACCACGAGGTGTGGTTGATGACCGACGGCGCGAAGCGGCTCGTCAGCCTCGGGATGCTGCACGGCGAGCGCGGCACGTTCGCGGTGCCCGCGGGGCTCGACCTCGACCGGTTCCGCCTCGTCGACGTCTCCGACGAGCCGCGGGACGGGAACCCGGCGCACTCCGGCGACTCGATCGTGCGGGGCGCGCTGCGGTCCTAGCCGCTACGAGCCCTGCTGCGCCCGGGACGCCTCCGCCGCGAGGTCCTGGCTGCCGATCACGGACAGCAGCGCGAGCTTCTCCGCCGCGTCCGTGCCGGGCGAGCCGCGGAACAGCACGAGTCGCTGCCCCGAAGGCGGGCTGACGACCACGTCGCAGAGGCAGTCGAGCCGGCCGACGACGGGATGCTGCAGCACCTTCCGCGTCGACCGGTTCGCCGCGGCCACCTCCTGCAGCGCCCAGAGCTCCCGGAACTCCTCGCTCGCCGCGAGCAGGCGGTCCACCAGGGCGAGCGCGGCCCGGTCGCCCTGCCGGCGCGCCGTCCCGGCGCGCAGCTCCGCGACGTACGTGCGGCCGAGCGCCCGGCGGTCGTTCTCCGCGTAGAGCACCGAGTAGGCGGGGTCGGTGAACCAGTGCCAGAGGAAGTTGCCCTCCTGCCCGCCGCGGTCCGCCAGCGGGCCGAGGAGGGCGACGTTCATCGTGTTCTGCGCGACGACGGCGCTCAGCTCGCCGGTGATCAGCGCCGGCACGGTCGGCGCGAGCGCGTCGAGGATCGTCATCAGGCCGGGGTCGGCCCAGGAGGAGGGCACGTGCGCGGGCGGCGCCTGCCGGCCGCCGAGGAGGTAGAGGTGGTCCCGCTCCTCGAGGGTGAGCCGCAGGGCGCGGGCGATGCCGCCGAGCATCGCCTCCGACGGCTGCGGCCCGCGACCCTGCTCGATGCGCTCGTAGTAGTCCGTGGACATGTTCGCGAGCAGCGCGACCTCGTCGCGGCGCAGGCCGGGCGTGCGCCGGCGGCCGCCGCCGATCAGGCCCACGTCCTCCGGGCGGAGGCGTTCCCGTCGGCTGCGGAGGAACTCGCCGAGCTGCTGTCGATCCACGCCTCCAGTGTGCTGCGCCTGCCGCGTCGCATCCCCGGACCGTCGATCCGGGGATGAGCGCGGCGGGGGAACGCGCCGCCGGCGGCGGCACGGTGGATCCAGCGGCGGACGCCGCGGACGACGAGGAGGAGTGCTCATGAGCAGGATCGTGCTGATCACCGGAGCGAGCCGCGGCCTGGGCCGCAGCATGGCCGAGCACCTGGCTCGCGCGGGCTGGGGCGTCATCGGGACGTACAGCAGCAACCGGCAGGCGGCCGACGAGGTCGCTGCGGGCATCGCCGCCGCGGGCGGGACCGCGCGCATGCTGCGGTTCGACGCGGCCGAGCCCGGGTCGATCGGGACGCTGGTCGACGAGGTGCAGCAGGCGCTGCGCGACGGGTTCGGGGCCGAGCGGCTCGACGCCCTCGTGAACAACGCGGGCATCGGCGAGCTCGCCCTCTTCGCGGACACCACGGAGGAGCAGTTCGACCGCGTGCTGCTGACCAACCTGAAGGCGCCGTTCTTCCTCACGCAGCGGCTGCTGCCCGTGCTCGCCGACGGCGGCCGCGTGCTGAACGTGTCCTCCGGGCTCGCCCGCTTCACCGGCCCCGGCTACAGCGCCTACGCCGCCACGAAGGGCGCCGTCGAGGTGCTCACCCGCTACCAGGCGCAGGAGCTGGCGGCGCGCGGCATCCGCGTCAACGTCGTCGCCCCGGGCGCCATCGCCACCGACTTCGGCGGGGGCGCCGTGCGCGACGTGCCCCAGGTGGCGGAGGCGGTCGCCCACCAGGTCGCGCTCGGCCGTGCGGGCGAGGCGGACGAGATCGGCTCCGCCGTCGCCGCGATCCTGTCGGACGACTTCCGCTGGGTCGACGGCGCCCGCATCGAGGTCTCGGGCGGCCAGAACCTCTGACGATCCGCACCGTCAAGGCGCGGACTTGTCACCAAACGCCCTTCCGACGTCGTCGAGAGGGCAGGAGGTGACAAGTCCGCGTCGCGGGGGAGGGAGGCCGGGTTGTCCGGCTCCTCCAACGATCGGCGCCGATGGCCGTGGGATGGCTACCGTCCCGCCGTGCACATGTGGTTCCGGACCCTGCTCGTGCGGCGGACCTGGCGCCGCCGGTCGCGGCTCGCCGTCGGCGACGTCGGGCGGCTCGGCATGCGGGCCCTGCCGACCGACATCGACGTCTTCGGGCACGTCAACAACGGCAAGTACCTGTCGCTGATGGACATCGGGCGCTGGGACCTGCTGCTGCGCACCGGGCTCTGGCGGCGGATGGTCGAGCAGGGCCTGTACCCGGTGGTGTCGTCGTCCACGATGACCTACCGCAAGTCGCTCCGGCTCGGGCAGCGGTTCGTGCTCGAGTCCCGGATCACGGGCTACGACGAGCGCTCCGTGTTCATGGAGCAGCGCTTCACCGTCGACGGCGAGGTCTTCGCCCGCGGCGTCGTGCGCGGGGTGTTCCTCCGCCGCTCCGGAGGCGTGGTCCGCACCGCGGAGCTGGGGGAGCTGCTCGGCGTCGACACCGCGACCGCCCCGCCCGACCCCTGGCTGCAGGACTGGGCGGCGGCGGTCGCGCTGCCGTCCACGCGGTCGGCGGCGCCCAGCGTCTGGGTCTGACCCGCGCCGGCTGACGGGGCCCGCCGCTGCAGATCCCGCCGAGCGCGCCCGCGCACCAGCAGCGGACCGCCCCCGCAGCGCGGGCCTCAGCGTCGGCGCGCGCGCATGCTCGCGAAGACCCGTCCGGAGGGCTGCACCTGCTCGTCCCGGTCCACCACCTCGAGACCCGCGTCCTCGACGGCGTGCGCGAGGTCGTCAGGCGGCCACGCCCACGCCGTCACCACGCGGTGCTCGAACGGCGCGAGCGCCGCACCGCTGAAGAAGCCGATGAGCAGCGAGCCGCCCGGCCGGAGCGCGGCCGCGAACGATGCGAGGGCTCCGCGGACCTCGTCCGGCTCCGTGTGGATGAGGGAGAACCAGGCGAGCACCCCGCCGAGCGACGCCGGGGCGAGGTCGAGGCGGCGGAGGTCGCCCTGCCGGAACGCGACCTCCGGATGCGCCCGCCGCGCGTGCTCGACGAAGGCCGGGGTCGCGTCGACGCCCTCGACCTCGACGCCGAGCCCGTGCAGGTGCGCCGACCAGTGCCCGGGTCCGCACCCCGCGTCGAGGACGGGCCCCGTCACCGACCGGGCCCACCGGGTGATGCGGTCGCGGTCCTCCTGGGACGCCTTGCCCGCGCCGTCGAACAGGTCGATGTAGGCGGCCGACCACGACCCGTACGCACGCTGCACGGCCTCGAGACCGGCGCGCTCGGGCTGCTCCTCGGGGGTCATGTCGAGCATCCGAGCAGCGGCGTCCGACATCCGCGGCGCCCCCGGCCCCGGGGACGACCGGTTGCCGCGGCCCCGCGGGAGCGGCACACTCGCGGCGTGCACGAGCGGTCGTCCTCCGGGCTCGAGGACCGCCGCGACCGCCTCGCCCGCGTGTACGGGCGGAACCCGGACCCGGCGGTGATCGCCGCGCTGACGGCCGAGGCGGCGCAGGAGGACCGGTCGATCGCGCCGGATCCGGAGCCGGCCGTCGCGATCCCGTCGCGCCCTCGTCGGCGCGGACGGCTCCTCGTCCCGCTGCTCGTCGGCGGCCTCGCCCTCGCCGCCCTGGGCGTCGGCATCGTCGCTGCGCGCAGCGGCCCCGCGCCGACGACCGCGGCGCCGAGCCCGTCCGCGGAGCCGCGCGCGGTGGAGGCGCGGCTCACGGTCCCAGGGGATCCGGCGGGCTGTCACCTCGAGTTCTTCGTCGCCCTCGCGCACCCCACCCCGGCCGGCCTGGCGCAGCTCGCCCGGCTCGAGGCCTTCGTCCGCACGCACGACTGGACCGCCGACGTGCCGTCGGCAGGCGGCGAGCCGTCGTCGCTCGAGCAGGCGCGTCGGGCCGAGCAGGTGCTGTCCGGCGGGCTGGACGAGTTCGGGGCGAGCCGGGCCGGCAGCCGCTGGGAGCAGCGGATCACCAGGACCAGCACGACGGCGTTCTGCTCGGCGCCCCGGTCAGCGGGCGGCTGATCCGACCGCCTGCGCGATCACCGCGAGCGTGCCCGCGGTGTCCTCGTGGAGGTGCGCGTGCAGGCCCAGCCGTCGCGCCGACTCGACGTTCTCGTCGACGTCGTCGATGAACAGCACCTCGTGCGGCCGGGCGTCCATCTGCGCGAGCGCGATCGCGAACGCCCGCCCATCCGGCTTGCTCACGCCGATCTCGTGGCTGTACAGGATCGGGTCGAACAGGCTCGCGAAGCCGAACCGCCGCTCCTCCTCCTCGCGGGCGCCGTCGCCCGAGTTGGAGAGGATCGCCAGCCCGACCGCGCCGCGCAGCGAGCGCAGCGCCGCGAGCAGCTCCGCGTTCACGACGCCGCAGTACTCGTCCCAGAAGTCCCCGACCAGCTCGGCGGTCTGCGCCGGCGTCGCGCCGAGCGCCGCGCCGTAGCCGGACCAGAACCGGTCCGCGACGCCCGTCGCGACGCGCGTGTCCGGCAGGTTCGCGGACTCGAGCCGCCGGTCGTACTCCTGCTCGGTCAGCCCGAGGCGCTCGGCCCAGCGCGCCCGGAAGCGCAGCGGCCACGCGGCGTCGTCGACGAGCTCGAGCACGCCGCCGACGTCGAGCAGCAGCCAGCGGACGGCCGGGCCGGGCGCTCGGTCCGGGGTCACTCGACCGTGTCGCCCGGGTCCTCCGGCGCCGCCTCCGTGGCGGGCAGCCGGTCGCGGAGGCGGTCGGCCATGCCGCTCGCGCCCTCGTCCTCGTGGTCGTTCACGACCTGCTCGATGAGCCCCGAGAGCTGCTCGTCCTTCGTCGCATCCTCGGCGCCGTCCATGATCGGGCCGTCCTGGGTCGGCTGGTCCTCGGTCGCATCGCTCATGGGGCGACGCTACGGGCGGGCCCTGGGCGTTCCGCCCGTGTCACCGCTCCACGACGGTGAGGTCGACCGGGTCCGCCGAGAAGACGACCCGCTCGCCGTCCTGCTCGAGCAGGGTGTGGAGCGGGACGGCGGCCGTGCCGCCCGGGCCCGGCCCGACGAGGACGTCGTCGTCCTGCAGCGGTGTCGCGGCCAGCCAGGCCGGCAGGGTGTCGCCGGGCCGACGGAGGCGGACGAAGTCGGCGGCGCGGCGGAAGAGCTTCGGCCAGACGAGCGCGCCGTCCGGGCCGATCGCCGCCGCGTCGGCGACGGAGAACGACGCCGACGAGTCCCGCGCCCAGACGCCGAGCCGGGCGGCACGGGCCGTCCGGGCGGCTTCCCGGAACGCGTCGCGGAGGGCGGTGTCCGTCGAGCTGTAGAGCATCGGGTACGCCGTCCCGGTCGAGGCGGCCCAGGCGTTCACGGACGACGCCAGCAGCGCGGGCGTCAGCTCGATCCACCGCCCGGCCGAGGGCGCCAGCGCGTCCGCGGCCCCGCCCGCGAGCACCACGGCGACAGGGCGCCCGTTGATCTCGACGAGCCGGGCGAGGACCGCGATCCGCACCTGCTCGGGCGTCGCGGCGGCGATCGTCGTGCCGTCGGCGGCGACCTCGACGGCCGTGAAGCCGAGGCGCTCGAGCAGCCGGTCGCGCGCTGCCGCGCCGAGCGGCTGCGCAGCGTCCTGGTAGTGCAGCTCGGGAGCGTCGACGCCGTCGAAGCGCAGCTGCACGCTGCCGTCCGCGGACACCCGCGCCCGGTCGCCGTGGTCCAGCAGCCGCAGGAGCGCGGGGTCGTCGGGCGCGAACCGCACGGAGTCGCCGTCGGGCTCCTTGCCGACCACGACCGCGCGTCCGGTGATCACGAGATGCGACGACCCGCTCATGCGCCCCCTCCGCCTCCGGCAGTCTCGCGCGCCCGGCCGACAGCGCGCGGAGCGTGGACGTCGGCGCCGCAGGTCGAGCAGCACCTCGGCCGGGTCCGCCGGGTCGAACCGCACCCGCACCTGGTCACCGACGCGGGGGACCGCCGTCCTCGGCACGACGGACCGGGTCGTGCGCGTGACGACGGCGCCGCCGGCCGTCGTGATCCGCACCGTGAGCGCGACCACCGGGTCGTCGCCCGCGGCACCCGTCGTCAGCGCGGCCAGCAGGGCGACGACGAGGCCGATCGCTCGGCGGCGGCGGTCGGACCCGGTCGAGGCGGGTGCGGGCGTGCTCACGGCTCGGGACTCCGGCGACGGCCGCTGCTCGGCGGCGAGCCGTCGGAACCCCGGGGCAGGATCGTCGCGTGATCACCGCGGAGTACACGATGCCCGGCCTGCACGTGACCGACCACGAGGTCGCGGTGCCGCTCGACTGGTCCGCTCCCGACGACGGCCCGTCGATCACCCTCTTCGCGCGGGAGCTGACGGCCGCGCACCGCTCGCACGAGGACCTGCCGCTCGTCCTCTTCCTCCAGGGCGGGCCCGGCGGCGCCTCGCCGCGCCCCGTCGACGCGTCGAGCTGGATCGGCGTGCTGCTCGAGCGCCACCGGGTCGTGCTGCTCGACCAGCGGGGGACCGGACGCAGCTCACGGGTGGACGCGGCGCGCATGGCGGGCTTCGGCAGCGCGGAGGAGGGCGCGGACTTCCTCGCCCGGTTCCGCGCGGACTCGATCGTCCGGGACGCGGAGCACCTCCGGAAGACCGTGTACGGCGGTCGGCGGTGGACGACGTTCGGCCAGAGCTACGGCGGCTGGATCACGCTCGAGTACCTGTCCGCGGCGCCCGAGGGCCTCGCGGCGTCGATGATCACGGGCGGCCTGCCGTCGTTGCACCCCGACGCCGCCGACCTGTACCGCCGCACGTACCCGCGCGCGCTCGCGAAGAACCGGCGGTTCGAGCAGCGCTACCCGGGCGACGCCGCGGTGATCGCCCGCATCGCGGACCTCCTCGCCGCGGAGGACGTCCGCCTGCCCGACGGCGACCGCCTCACCGTGCGGCGGCTGCAGTTCGCGGGCGGCGCCCGGTTCGGGATGCAGCACGGGTTCGAGGAGCTGCACTGGCTGCTCGACACGGCGTTCGGGAGCGGCGGCCGGCTCTCCGACGCCTTCCTCGAGGCGGTGCAGACCGCGACGTCGTTCGCGGAGAACCCGCTCTGGGCGGCCCTGCAGGAGGCGGCGGAGTACACGGACGACACCTCCGGCGCCACCCGCTGGGCGGTGCGGACCGAGCACGAGCGGCACCCCGAGTTCGCGGAGACCGCGCGGCCGCTGCGGTTCACCGGCGAGATGTTCTACCCGTGGATGTTCGAGGAGATCCGCCTGCTGCGGCCGTTCGGTCCCGCCGTCCACGTGCTGCAGGAGCGCGCCGACTGGCCCGCGCGGTACGACCACGCGCGCCTCGCGGCCAACGAGGTGCCGGTCGTCGCCGCCGTCTACTTCGACGACCTCTACGTGGACGCGGACCTGCAGCTGCAGACGGCGGGCGAGATCGCGAACCTGACGACCTGGGTCACGGACGAGTGGGAGCACGACGGCATCCGCGCGAGCGGCGGCGAGGTCGTGCGGCACCTCCAGCGGATGCTCGACGACCGCGGCGGCCCCCGGCGCTAGCGGCCCAGCTGCGCGATCTCCACCTCGGCGAGCAGGGCGAGGTCGCGCAGCAGGCCGACGTCGACCTCGTCCGCGGACCGCGGCTCGGCGTCGTAGAGGCAGAAGGCGCCGATCCGGTGGCCGTCGACCGACTCGATCGGGTACGCCGCGAAGAAGCGGATGGGCCGGGTGCCGTGCAGCAGCGGGTTCTCGGCGAGCTCCGGGTGCGCCCAGGCGTCCTCCACGACCACGGCGTCCCGCGAGGCGATCGCGAGGTTGCAGAGCGCGAGGCGGCGCGGCAGCTCCATCGCCCGCACCCCGCCGGAGACCGCGAGCGCGACCGCGCGCTCGTCCTCGAGCACGTTGATCGAGACCAGGTCGGTGTCGAACGCCTGCTGCGCGCCGCGGACGAGCCGGAGCAGCTCGGGGGAGACGGCCCGGTCGAGCAGATCCAGCTCCCGCAGCGCCTTCAGCCGGCCGGGTTCGTCGGTCGGCCGCGGGCTCGGTGGCCGGGGCCGGTCGGTGGCGACGGCCGCCGCGGCGAAGGTGGCGGCGAGCCGGTCCGCCCCGTCCCTGGCGTCGCGCGGCACGGTGATGCGCTCCACCGAGGCCGGGTCCTCGCCGCCGCGCCGGACCGACGGGCGGCCCGTGGCCGGGTCGAAGGTGACCACGAGCACTCGGCTGAGCGCGGCGATGCGCTCGAGCACCGCCGCGACGAGGCGGGGCACGCCGGTGAGGCGTACGCGGGACCCCGAGCCGCCGGCGGCCGCGGCGAGCATGATGACCACCGCGTCGTACCGCCACAGCCGCCAGGAGGTCGCGGAGCCGCGGATCGCCTGCAGCACGGGCCGCAGCTCCCACAGCACGTCGAGGTCGATCCCGCGGCGCAGCCGCAGCCAGGTGCGGTCCGCGAGGTGCTCCGCGAACCAGCGCGCGTCCGACTCCGGCCGGGTCGGCCCGACCACGGCACGGCCGCCGATGAGCAGCGCGCGGAACGGGTCCGGCCCCGTGCGGTGCAGCCGGCTGATGGTGAAGCCGCCGCGGCGCACCTCCCGGAGCTCCCCGACGGGAGCGGGCGACGGCGCGGACACTCCCGCATCCTGGCGGGTCCGGCTGAGGATCGAGCAGCGGCCCCTCCGAACGCTCATGCGCTCGACTTCGCGGATCCGCACTTCCTTCGCGGATCCGCAGATCCAGCCCGACACGCCGTGCGCGCGTATGACGCGACCGGCGTGTCGGGTCGGAACTGCGGATCCGCGAGATCGACCCGTGAGGAATGTCATGGCACGGTCGTGACAGCGGGCCGAGGCACCGGCGGCGCTCGCGCGGGAACCTCGAGCCATGACCGCTGCACCGCCCATCCGGCTCACCGGGCTCGTCAAGCGCTTCGGGCCGCTCACCGCCGTCGACGGCGTCGACCTCACCATCGAGCGCGGCGAGGTGGTCGCCCTGCTCGGCCCGAACGGCGCCGGCAAGTCGACGTCGATCGACCTCGCGCTCGGCCTCGCCCGCCCCTCCGGCGGCACCGCGGAGCTGTTCGGCGGCGCCCCGCGCGACGCGGTCGTCGCCGGCCGCGTCGGCGCGATGCTGCAGGGCGGTGCGCTCCTGCCCACCACCACGGTCGCGGAGAGCGTCGCGCTCGTCGCCGCGGCGCACCGCCACCCCCTGCCGGTCGCCGAGGCCCTCGAGCGCGCCGGCGTCACCGCCTTCGCGAAGCAGAAGGTCGGCCGGCTCTCCGGCGGCCAGCTGCAGCGGGCCCGGTTCGCGGTCGCGATCGTCTCCGACCCGGAGCTGCTGATCCTCGACGAGCCGACCGCCGCGATGGACGTGGAGGGGCGTCGCGCCTTCTGGGCCTCGATGCGGGAGCTCACCGGAACCGGCCGCACCGTCGTCTTCGCGACCCACTACCTCGAGGAGGCCGACGCCTCCGCCGACCGGGTCGTCATGATGCGTCGCGGCCGGGTCGTCGCCGACGGCACCCCCGCCGAGGTGAAGGCCGTCGTGGCGGGCCGGACCCTCGCCTTCGCGCTCCGCCGGCCGGTCGACGGCTTCGACGACCGCCTCCGGGCGCTGCCCGCCGTGCAGCTCGTCGACGCCCGCGCCGACCGGCTGCGCATCGCGACCACCGATTCCGACGCCGTGCTCCGGCTCGTGCTCGCGGAGCGGGCCGACGCCCACGACGTCGAGGTCGCCGCCCGCACGATGGACGACGCGTTCCTCGCCCTGACCACCGCACCCGCCGAGGAGTCCCGATGAACCCCCGCTACGTCCTGCTCGAAGCGGGCCGCCAGCTGCGCAACGTGCGCTCGCTCGTCTTCACCTTCGTGGTGCCGATCGCGATGCTGCTGATCTTCGGCACCGCGTACGGCGCGAACGGTGCGATCGACCACGCGCTCCGCCTGCCGTGGGTCGTCGAGACGACCGTCCAGATGGGCGGGTACGGCGCGATGATGGCCGGGCTGTCCCAGGCCTTCGCGATCGTCAACGAGCGCGCGATCGGCTGGAACCGCCAGCTGCGCCTCACCCCGCTCACCGGGCTCGTCTACCTCGCCTCGAAGATCGTCGCCGCGCTGCTGATCGCGGCCGTCGCGATCACCGCGGTGGTGCTCGTGTCCGTGCTCGCCCTCCACGCGCACCTCGGTGCGGCCGCCTGGTTCGCGGCGGGGGCGGGGCTGTGGATCGGCATCGTGCCCTTCGCGCTCATCGCGATCCTGATCGGCCAGTTCGCGCCCCCGGACTTCGCGCAGCCGCTGTTCATGGTGACGTTCCTCGGCCTGTCGATCCTCGGCGGCCTGTGGGTGCCGCTCTCGATCCTGCCCGCCTGGATGTCGGACGTGGCCCGCGCGATGCCCTCGTACTGGCTCAACCGGCTGGGTCAGCTCGGCGCGGCCGGGTCGTGGGACGTGCTCGCGCCGATCGCGGTGCTGGCGGCCTGGACCGTGGTGCTCGCCGCCCTCATCACGTGGCGGTACCGGCGCGACGCGGCCCGCGCCTGACCGTCGCTACGGTGACGCTCGTGACGGACGTGACGCGCACGGCGCCGCTGATGGGCGCGGCGAGGGGCGACCTGGGCCTGCTCGACCGGCTGGTCCACCGCGGCGCCTGGCGCTGGTACGCCGGCGGCTCGGTGGGCCTGATCTACCAGGTGTTCGAGGTCGTCGGCGTCTGGTCCGCGCCAGGCGCCTCGACGCGGGAGCGCGTGGTCGCGACGGTCGCGCTGGCCGTCTACTACGCCTGCTACCTGCTCGTCCCGCCGCTGGTCTGGCCGGAGCGGGAGGAGGTGCGCGTCGGTGCGACGCTCGGCCTGCTCGCCCTCTCGGCGGCGCTGTTCCCCTTCGTCGGCGAGGCGGCGATGTGGACCTGGATCCTGGTGCTCTCCGTCGCGGCGTTCACCTGGTCGTCGCAGGCGGCCGGGCTCGTGCTCGTCGGGGTCGTCACCGCGCTGGCCCTCGGTCTCGCCGCCCTCCTCGGGTTCCCGGACTCGATCGGCGCGACGTGGTGGATCACCGCGAGCGTCGGCACCCTCATGGTCGCCTTCGGGCACCAGGTCCGGCAGACCGTGCGGCTGCGGGCGGCGAACGACGAGATCGCCCGGCTCGCGGTCGACGAGGAGCGGGCCCGCTTCGCCCGCGACCTCCACGACTCGCTCGGCCACTCGCTCACGGTCGTCGCGGTGAAGTCGGAGCTGGCGGGCAAGCTCGCCGAGCGCGACCCCGCCGCCGCGCACGCCGAGATGGCGGACGTCGAGCGCCTCGCGCGGGAGGCGCTCGCGGATCTGCGGCAGGCGGTCGCCGGGTTCCGCTCCGTGACGCTCGAGGGCGAGCTCGCGGTCGCCGGCACGGCGCTCGCGGCCGGCGGCGTCGCGCTCGACGTCCCGTCGCCCGCCTCGGTCGTGCGGCCCGAGCTGCGGTCCGTCGCCGCGTGGGCGGTGCGGGAGGGCGTCACCAACGTGCTGCGGCACGCCTCCGCCACGACGTGCACGATCGCCCTGTCGCGGAACGGCGTGCGCATCCGCGACGACGGGGCGGCCCCGGCGGCGGCGGCGACGGCGGGCGGGTCGGGGCTGCGGGGCCTCGCCGAGCGCGCTGCCGCGGTCGGCGCCCGACTCGACGCGGGGGCGCGACCCGGCGGCGGGTTCGAGCTGCGGGTGCAGCGGTGATCCGCCTGCTGGTCGCGGACGACCAGGCGCTCGTCCGCGGGGCGCTCGCGACGCTGCTCGACCTGGAGGAGGACCTCGAGGTCGTCGCGCAGGTCGGTCGCGGCGACGAGGTCGTCGACGCGGCGCGAGCGGCCCGGGCCGACGTCGCGCTGCTCGACGTCGAGATGCCGGGGCTCGACGGCATCGCCGCGGCGCGCGAGCTCGCGGCGCGGCACCCGGCCTGCCGCAGCCTCATCGTCACGACGTTCGGCCGCCCGGGCTACCTGCGGCTCGCGCTCGAGGCGGGCGCCTCCGGCTTCGTGGTGAAGGACACGCCCTCCGCCCGGCTCGCCGCGGTCGTCCGCCGCGTCGCCGCGGGGGAGCGGGTCGTCGACCCGGACCTCGCCGCGGAGTCGCTCGCCGTCGGTCCCTCGCCCCTCAGCCCGCGCGAGCGGGACGTGCTGCTCGCCTTCCGCGACGACGGCACGGCGCTCGCGGTGGCCGGGCGCCTGCACCTCTCCGAGGGCACGGTGCGCAACCACCTCTCCGCCGGCATCGGCAAGACGGGCGCCCGCAACGCGGCGGAGGCGGTCCGCATCGCCGCGGAGCGCGGCTGGCTGCTCGCCTGAGCGGCGGTGCGGCGCGGTCCGCCGACCGGGGCGCCCGTACTGTGCAGCGGTGGTCTCGACGGCGCTGGTGATGCTGCACGCCTTCGTGCCGGCGCTGTTCGCGGGGTTCGTGCTGGCGTGCGTCGGCGCCGGCCTGCTCCTGGTCCGGGCGGGGGACCGGGCTCGCCGGGCGCTCCAGGTGCTCGCCGTGCTCGGCGGGGTCGCGGTGCTCGCGCTGACGCTCACGCCGTCCTCCGCGGAGCCGGCGCCCGCGTTCTGCGCGATCCAGTGGGAACCGTTCTCGCCCGGGGTGACGGGCCTTGCGAACATGGTCCTGTTCGTCCCGCTCGCGTACTTCGGCGGCCTCGCGACGCGGCGTCCGCTGCTCGTCGTCCTCGGTGCCGTCGCCCTCTCCGCGAGCATCGAGGTGGTGCAGGGCGCCGTGGTGCCGCTCGGACGCGCGTGCGACACCGACGACCTCTGGAGCAACGCGGTCGGGGCGGCAGCGGGAGGCGTGCTGGCCGCGCTCGCGCTCCTCGTCGCCCTGCCACTCCGCCGGTCCGGTCCGCAGGCGGTCGCGGGCGGGGCCTGAGCGGCTGCTCAGCGGAGCGGGTCGGAGCGCCCGTCAGCGGCCGCCGTCGGCCGCGTCCTCGCGCGCTCGGCGCGGCCTCGACGCCGAGGCGGGGACCACGGCCGTCGCGAGCACGAACGACCGCGCGAAGTGCGCCGACAGGCGGCCGCCGGTGATGAAGGCGGCCTGCTGCCCGCTCAGGCGGCGGAGCCGCCAGGTCTCGGCGCCGTCGTCGGTCAGCGTCAGCAGGGCGATCTCGCTGAGCACCGCATCCGCCTCGTGCGGGTCGAGCGCGCAGGCGAGCAGGTGCTCACGGCCCATCCGCGCCGCCGGCGACTGCGCCCCCTCCGGCACGGCGACCTCCGCGACGAGCTTCGGCAGGTCCCGCCGGTCGCACGCCCGCTCCCAGGAGCGCAGGAATTCGTGCAGCGGCGTCACGGCGGCCTCCCTCGGCGGTCGGGCCCTCAGGGTCGCACCTCGGTGGCCGGATCGCGAGGGCCCGCCTACGGTTCCCGTGTGACCCCCGCCGTCCGTCTCCTCCGCTCGACCGACCTGCGGCACGCCGAGTACGCCGACGCCGCGGCCGTCGCGGAGGGGAGCGAGCTGCTGCTGCTCGCCGGGGTCTGCCCGCTCGAGGACGACGGGACGACGACGGCGCCGGGCGACCTCGTCGCGCAGACGCGGCGCGCGCTCGAGAACCTCGATCGGGTGCTCGCGGCGTGCGAGGCGGCGCGGACCGACCTCGCGTTCCTCCGGATCCTCGTCGCCTCGAGCCGGCGGGACGACCTCGGCGCCGCGTGGGCGGTCGTGCGGGAGCGCCTCGGCGACCTCGAGGTGCCCGCGACCCTGGTCGGCGTGACCGTGCTCGGCTACGCGGACCAGCTCGTCGAGATCGAGGCGACGGCGGCGCGCCCCGCTGGAGGCGCCCGATGACGGCCGGGACGGTGTCGGCGCAGACGCTGACGGAGGAGGACCGGCGCACGGTCGCCGCGTGGGCCGCGGACTGCGCGGAGCGGGTCCTGCCCGTGTTCGAGGCGGAGGCGCCGGGCGTGGGGGTGCCGCGCGAGGCGATCGAGCGCGCGCGGGCCTTCGCCCGCGGCGAGCTCGACGCCGCCGGGGAGATCCGCCGCCGGTTCGTCGCCGGCCGCGCCGCGCACCGGGCGACGACGCCGGCGGGCGCCGCGGCCGCGCGCGCCGCCGCGCAGGCCGCCGCCGTCGCCCACATGGGCGCGCACGCGCTCGGCGCCGCCGCGTACGCGTCGCGGGCTGCCGCGCTCGCCCACCCGCACGACGCGGAAGCGCGGGACCGCGAGGTGCAGCGGCAGGCGGCCGCGATGACGGCCGCCGTGCGCACGGCGCTCGCGCGCCTCCCGCGTCTCGGCGACGACCCGTCCGGCCCGCTCGGGCCCGGGCTGCTCGCCTCCGGCGATCTCGGTGCCGCGATCCGCCTGCTCCAGGCGGTGGTCGCTCAGCGCTGAGCGGCCACGACCTCCGCAGCAGTCGTGTCCTGCACGATCGGCTCGCGCCCGGGCAGCCAGGGGGAGGGCTCGGGGTCGCGGTGCCGGCGGCCCTTCACGACGAGGACGACGACGCCGATCGCGACGGCCGCGAACGACGCCCAGTCGTTGGCGGGCACGCCGAGGAAGGCGTCGCTGGTCGGGTCGATGCGGATCGCCTCGAGCCAGCTGCGGCCGAGGCCGTACCAGACGAGGTAGACGCCGATCGCCCGGCCCCGCTGGAGTCGGAAGCGCCGCTCCAGCAGCAGGATGATGCCGATCCCGATCAGGTTCCAGACGATCTCGTAGAGGAACAGCGGGTGGAACAGGGTTCCCGGCGCGACGCCGGCCGGCAGGTGCGGGTCGCCGGCGGGGATCTCGAGGCCCCACGGCAGGGTCGTCGGCAGCCCGAAGAGCTCGTGGTTGAACCAGTTGCCGAGCCGCCCGATCGCCTGCGCGAGCAGCATGCCCGGCGCCATCGCGTCGACGAACGCCCAGAACCGCAGCCCGGCGCGACGGCACCCGATCCAGATGCCGAGCGCGCCGCCGAGCATCGAGCCGTAGATCGCGTTCCCGCCGTCCCAGATCGCGAGCACGTTCCACAGGTCCGCGCCCGCGAAGAAGTAGTCGCCGGTGTGCGTGAGCACGTGGTAGATCCGGGCGACGAAGATCCCGAGGGGCACGACCCAGATCGCCACGTCGAGCACGATCCCGCGCGGCACGCCGCGCCGCGCGAGGCGCTGCTGCGTCACGAGGATCGCCGCGACGATGCCGGCGAGGATGCAGAGCGCGTACGTGTGGACGGTCAGCGGGCCGAGGTGCAGCTCCGCCCACGCCGTCGGCGGGCTGGGGATGGCGGCGGGAACGGGCACGGTCCTCCTTCGACGTCCGCGGCGGACCGTCCGAGTCTGGCCCGGCCCGGCGCCTCCGCGCGGCGCCCGGCCGCGCCGTTCAGCGTGCGAGCAGGGACACCGAGAACGGCTCGAGGCCGTCCACGCTCACCCGCAGGGTGCCGCCCGTCGGCGTCAGCGGCACGGCGCTCGGGCGCCCGCACGGTGCGCTGAGGGTGACGAGGCCGTCCCACGCCGCGCGCCAGGTCCCGTCCCCGGTCGGGCAGTCGACGAGCAGGAGGAACGCCTCCGCCGGGACGCCGGTCGGGAGGTACTGCGATCCGCGAGCGGGTCCTGCGGCGGCCACGACCCGCGCGCCCTTCCAGTCGGGCGGGAGGGCGGACCCGGTCGGCGCGGTTGCGGTCGCCGACGGCACGGCCGCTGCGGCGGCCGTCGCGAGCGGCCGCGCCGTGGCCGACGGCTGCGTCGCGGGCGGTGCCTGCCGCGCGAGCACCGCGGTGAGGGCTCCCGTCGCCAGCAGGACGACGAGACCGAGGCCGCCCAGCAGCGGCAGCGGGTGGCGCGGGACCGTGCGCGGCCGCGCGCCCGCGTCCATCCCCGGGTGCGCGCCGCCGGCCGGGGCCCCGGTGCGCATCCGCTGGAACGCGGCGACCTCCTCGGCGCCCGCGCCGGGCCGGTACAGGGCCCGTCGCGCCGCCTCCAGCGCGTCCGGCTGGTCCTGCGGCTCGACGGGCACGGGCGCACGGTAGCGCTGCCGGATCCGGGGCAGGCGCACAGGATCCGGCGGAGGGGCGCGACGCGCCGCGAGGGAACGGCCGCGATCGGCGGAGCGGGCCTGCCGCCGTACGGCGTACGGCGCGGGACGGGACGCTCCCGACGGGTGCGTACGGTCACGGCGTGGGAGCGATCACGGCGCGGCGTGCGCGGGACCGATCGGGGTCCGTCGCCGGGGCACGGAGCGGGCACCGCCTCGTCGGACCGGCGGCCGTGCTGCTCGCGGCGGCGCTGTGGGGGACGGTCGGGCCGGCGCAGGTGCTCGCGGGGCCCGCCGCCGATCCGGGCGCGCTCGGCGTCGGCCGGCTCCTGGTGGGCGGCGCGGTCCTGGCGCTCCTCGGCCTCCGCACGGGCGGCTGGGGCGTGCTGCTCCGTCGCGGCGTGCGCGGCTGGGTGGCGCTCGCCGCGATCGCGACGGGGGTCTACCAGGTGGCGTTCGCCCACGCGGTGCACGAGCTCGGCGCAGCGCTCGGCACGGCGATCGCGCTCGGCGTCGCCCCCGTCGCGACGGGGCTGTGCGCGCGGCTCTGGACGGGGGAGCGCATCGCCGTCGGCTGGGTGCTCGCGACCGCGGCGGCGATCGCCGGCAGCGCGCTCGTCCTCGTCCCCGCCGGGCCGCGCAGCGCCTCGACGGCCGGGGTGCTCGTCGCGCTCGTCGCCGGCGCCTGCTACGGCGTCTACACGGTCGCCGCGAAGCGGTTCCTCGACGCGGGGGCGCCGGCCCTGCCCGCGACCGCCGCGAGCCTGCTCGTGGCCGGCGTCCTCCTGTCGCCGCTGCTCGTCGCGCACCCCGACGGGCTGCTCGACGGGCCGACGGTGCTGCAGATCGCGTGGACCGGGCTCGCGGGGACCGCCGCCGCCTACGCCGCGTTCGTCTTCGGGCTGCGGCGCTCGAGCGCGTCCGCGGTCGGCACGCTCAGCCTCGCGGAGCCCGCTCTCGCCGCGGTGCTCGGCGTCGCCGTCCTCGGCGAGCGCCTCGCCCCGGTCGCGCTGCTCGGGATGCTCCTGCTGCTCGCCGCGCTCGCACTCGTGGTCCTGGTCCCGCGCCGGGCCGCCGAGTGAGGCGCGAGCGCGAGCCGGCGCGGGTTCAGCGGCCCGCCGGCCGGGTGCGGAGCGCGTCGATCGTCAGGTCGGCGAACCGACGAGCCGCCCGGTCGACCCGCGCCGCCGGGCCGGCGGGGAGACCCCGGCCGGCCTGCAGCAGGAGGACGAGATCGCCGACGGCGACGTCGGAGCGGAGCGCGCCCTCCCGTTTCGCCCGGACCGCCAGGCCGTCGAGGAGCCCGAGCAGCTCCCGGCGGTGCGCGAGCAGCCCCGGCGGCGGAGGCGCCGACGCGAGCAGCGCATCGACGAAGCCGCGGTTGCGGACGGACAGGGCGACCAGCGCGCGGATCGTCGTGGTGAGCCCGCGCCACGCGTCGGGATCGCCGCAGCCGTCCTCGACGATCCGGCGGCAGGCGAGCATCTCGGCCGCGAACGCCTCGTCGACGAGCGCGTCCCGGGTCGGGAACCGCCGGTAGAGGGTCGCGGGGCCCACCTCCGCCCGCCGCGCGACCTCCCGCATCCCGACCTCGAGCCCGCGCTCCCCGAACAGCGCGCGGGTTGCTGCGACGATCCGGTCCCGGTTCTCGCGCGCGTCGGACCGCATCCGAGGCACCGTCGCGGCCATCGCTCCCACTTCCGTCAAGCGGACGCAGGCGTCCACTACCGTCCCCGCAGTATCGACCAGACGGAGGTGGCGCAGTGCGCGCAGCGGTGATCGAGCGGTTCGGCGACCCGGACGGGCTGGTCGTGCGGGAGGTGCCGGATCCGGTCGCCGGACCCGGGCAGGTCGTGATCCGGACCGAGGCGATCGGCGTCGGCGGCGTGGACGCGATGATCCGCCGCGGCATGCTCGGCTCCGCGTACCCGCAGGGGATGGTGCCCGGCAGCGAGGTCGCCGGCGCCGTGGAGACCGTCGGCGCGGGCGTCGACCTGGGCTGGATCGGCCGGCGGGTGTGGGCGTTCACGGGCACGAGCGGCGGCTACGCCGAGCTCGCGGTCGCGGGTGTGGCCGACGTCGTCGCCCTGCCCGCGGAGACCGGCTCGGCCGATGCGGTCGCGCTCGGCAGCGCGGGCGTGGTCGCGCACTTCGCGCTCGCGCACGCCCGGTTCACCGCGGGGGAGTCGGTGCTCGTCCGCGGCGCGGCGGGCAGCATCGGCGTCGCGACCGTCGAGCTCGCCGTGCACGGCGGCGCGAGCGCGGTCGCCGTGACGACGTCGTCGGCGGCGCGCGGGGCGCGGCTCCGGGCCCACGGCGCGACGCACGTGCTCGACCGGGACGGGTCCGGGGATCCCTCCGCCCCCGCCGAGTTCGACGTCGTGATCGACGTCGTCGGCGGGGCCGCGATGCCCGCCTTCCTCGAGCGTCTCGCGTCGAACGGCCGGCTCGTGCTCGTCGGCGCGGTCGGCGGGTACCCGCCGCCGGACTTCGGCGCGGCGCTGCTGCGGGACTTCCAGCGGTCGCGGTCCTTCGCGAGCTTCAGCCTCGCGACGGTGCCCGTCGCGGATCGCGACCGGGTCCGCGCCGAGCAGCTCGCCGCGGCCGGTCGGGGCGGTGCGCCGACCCCGGTCGTGGAGGCGGTGCTCCCGCTCGGGTCCGCCGCGGAGGCGCACCGGCGGATGGACGCCGGAGACCTGTTCGGCCGCTTCGTGCTCGATCCCGCCCTCGGGTGAGCCCGGTGCGCGGCGGAGACGCACCGGGTGCGCACACACGACGCTCTCGGCATCGCGGGTGAGACTCGATCCCTCGCCTCCCGCGCGGCAGGTCCGCGACGGCCGGGGCGGAGGTGCAGGAGCGGGGTCGTGAGCGCGCACGGCCTCGCGGTACGAGCAAGGAGCTCACGAGCCGTGAACATCGCCGATCTGGTGACCGCCCGTCCGCCCGAGCACCGGAACGTCGGCATCCGGTACGACGACCGGCTCCATCTGGTCACGGACGCGAAGAAGATCTACCTCGAGCTGGGCGTCCCGTGCGAGCTGCACGACCTGTCGATCACCTACTCGGTGCCGAAGCACGCGGCCAGCTGGTACGCGGGCGCCTTCGAGCGCCTGACGGGGCACCCGGCGTTCAACGAGTGGGACGAGCCTCCGGCGCGGCGCCGGGCGAGCTGAAGCGGGCTACCGGAGCGGCCGGCGAGCAGCCACCGCGGCGCGGACGCCGCTCGCGTAGGCCTCCGGCTGCTCCCACGCGGCGAAGTGGCCGCCGTGCGCGTGCTCCGTCCACCCGCGCACGTCGAACAGCCGCTCCGCGAACGACCGCGGCGCGTTCACGAGGTCGCGCGGGAAGACCGTGAAGACGGTCGGGATCGCGACGCGGTCCTCCGGCTTCCTGCTCGGCACGGCGTACGGGGTGATCGCGGTGCCGATGCTGCCGGTGAACCAGTAGGCGGAGATCCACGTCAGCAGCTCGTCGTCCGAGAACACCGCAGCGAGGTCGCCGCCGTGGTCCGTCCACCGGTCGAGCTTCTCGCCGATCCAGGCCAGCAGCCCGGCGGGGGAGTCGCCGAGCCCGACCGCGAGCGTGAGCGGCCGCGTCGACTGCTCATGCATGTAGGCGCCCTCCGCCGCCTGCCACGCGTGCCCGCGCTCGACGTACGCGCGCTCCTCCGCCGTGAGGTCCTCGGGCAGCCCGTGGAGGAAGTGGTACTGCGACACGTCCGTGAAGTGCAGCGCCGCCACCCGGCTGCGGTCGTGCAGCAGGACGCCCTCGGCGACGTCGGTGCCGACGTCGCCGGCGGAGAGGACCGCGCCCTCGGGCGCGAGCTCGGCCAGGGCCTCGGCGAGCAGCGCGCCCGCCTCCGCGGCGCCGACGCCCCCGGAGGGCACCGGCGCCGCGAAGGGGAAGCCGGGCAGGGCGGGGACGATGACGTCGAGGTCCCGCAGCAGCGGTGCGACGCGGTCGAACCGGAGCACGGAGTCGGGCCAGCCGTGCAGCAGCACGACCGTCGGGGCACCGGGGACGCGGTGGTGCACGACGCGGATCGGGCCGCGGGACGTCTCGACGAGGCGCCACGGCAGGTCGCGGACGCGCTGCTCGTGCGCACGCCAGTCGTAGTCGTCCCGCCAGCGCTGCACGAGCCGCGCGATCCACTCCGGCGCAGTGCCGTCGAGGTCGTGCCCGCGGGCGGTCTCGACCTGCCGGAACCGTGCGAGCCGGTCGCGCAGGTCGGCGATCGCGGCGTCCGTGACGGCGGGCGGGGAGGCGGAGACGGGATCGCTCACGCGAGCAGGCTAGGAGGGGCGGCCGACGTCCGCAGCGGCGCGTCGCCCGCCCCTCCTGCGGCGTCAGCCGACGGCGACGACGCGCTGCGACTCGCGCTCCGCCTTCGTGTTCAGCACCCCGGCGCGCGAGCCCGCGAGCTTCGCGCGGAAGTGCTCGTCGCCGGTGACGGGGGAGTAGAGCGCCGGGTGCGACTCGTCGACGAACGGGTCGAGCGGGCCGAACAGCGCCTCCGGGTCGCCGTCGAAGAAGAACGCGGCGGAGCGGCGGCGCTGGATCGTCCCGCCCACGATCGGCGGCTTCACGCGGTGCAGGGTGGACGGCCATCGCTCGTTCGTGAGCCGGGTCGTGAGGTCGCCGAGGTTGACGAGCAGGGCGCCCTCCACCGGGATCACGTCGTTCCAGACGCCGTCGTGCAGCACCTGCAGGCCCTTGACCCGGTCCGCCCAGAGGATCGTGACGATCCCGTAGTCGGTGTGCTCGCCCATGCCGATCATGTCCTCGTCGAGCTGGACCGCGGTCCCCTCGGGCAGGGCGTAGTTGTTCATGCGGAGCACCTCGATCGGGTGCGTCGCCTGCCGGGCGAGGAGGCCGGCGGGCAGGCGGAGGGCGTCCTCGAAGATGCGGCACATCGTGCGGGCGACGCGCGCGGCCTCGGTCCGCCATGCGTCGATGCGCTCCTGGAAGCCCGCGACCTCCGGCCACGTGTTCGCGGCGTAGTGCTCGGCCAGCAGCGCCTCGCCGGGGTGGTCGGCGGCCTCCGCGCCGACGTTGAAGGCCTCGAAGAAGTCCTTCATGCGCGTCTCGGACTGCACGCCGAGGCTGAGCGCGAGGCTCTCCGACTTCGGCGGCGTGTACCCGCGGTTCTCGCCCGCCGGGCGGCGCCACCGCTTCTTCGACTCGAGCGGCAGCCCGAACAGGTCGTCGACGGCGGAGGCGAGCCCGTCGGCGGTCGCGCCCGGGACGCCGTGGCCGACGATCTGGACGAAGCCGAAGGCGCTGCACGCGGCGTCCATCGCGGCGGCGACGGCGGCGCGGTCGGCCTCGACGCCGTCGCGCACGTACGCGCTGATGTCGACGACGGGAACGGTGAACTCGGTCATGGGGTCTCCTTGCGGGTCGATCGGGACTGATCGCCGGAGGTGTCCGCTTTCCCGACCCCGGAGGGCCTCGCTGTCCGTTGAACTCGGCGCCTCGACGCTACCGAGCACGTGTTGCAGGCGTGTGAACGCCGCCCGGGCGGTGTCGGTCCCCGCACCGGTCCGTCGGTTCCGGCACCCGATCCGCGCGGATCCGGCTGCCGGGACGGACGGAGGCTGCCGGAGCCGACGGGGAGGTCAGCGGTGCTGCACCCACACGTTCGGCTCGACGAGCACCCCGACGTCCGCGTCCCGGTCCACCACGAGCGGCGCGGGCGCGTCCGGAACGACGTACGGCCCGGAAGCGGGCAGCGCGAGCCCGCTCCATGCCTCCCAGTCGGCGACCGACGCGCGGAGCGTCTGCGACGCCGGTGCCGTCGCGATGATCCGACCGCCGATGCGCACGTGGGTGCGGAGCCAGGGGTCGAGGGGCAGGCCGTCGGGACGTGCCCACCGCGTGAAGGCGTCGATGTCGGCGAGCGGGTACCGCCCCTTCAGCGTCGGTCGCACGGGGACCAGCACGTGGGCGAGGTGCGCCGCGGCCGGGAGGTCCCGCATCGCCTCGAGCAGCCGCCCCGCCAGGCCGCTGCGCGCTCGCTCGGGAAGGACCACGGCCGCGCAGACGACGAGCGCCGTCGGTCGGGCGCCCTGCTCGTGACCCTCCACCGCCCGACGGAGCGACTCGGTGTACCCGGACGGCAGGTCGTCCACCGCGCCGGACCACGCCAGCGGCACGCCCCATGCGGACGCGACCGGTCCGTCGTCGTCCTCGAGGACGACGTGGAGCTCGGGGAACCAGCGGCGCACCCGGTCCCACCAGACGTCCGAGTCGGGATCGCCGTGGATCAGCCACGGCGGGAACGCCTCCTCGCCGATCGCGCGCCGGAAGGCTTCGGAGCGCTCGCGGGCGTCGTAGCGCTCGACGTGGAGGACCATGGCTCGATCCTGTCCGTACCGGCGGAGGTGCGGCGCTCAGCGACGCCGTTCGCCGGCGGGCCAGGCTGGAGGCATGACCCTGCGGTTCGACGGCGTCCTGTTCTTCCCGGTCACCCCGTTCGGCGACGACGGCGAGGTCGCGCCCGCCGTGCTGCGGGAGCACGTCGCGGCGGGCGTCGCGCACGGCGCCGGCGGCGTCTTCGCCGGCTGCGGCACGGGGGAGTTCCACGCGCTGACGCTCGAGGAGTGCGTCGCCGTCACGCGGATCGCGGTCGAGGCGGCGGGCGGCGCGGTCCCCGTCGTGACCGGCGTCGGCGGCTCGGTGACCCAGGCCGCGCGGCTCGCCGCCCGGGCCGCGGACGAGGGCGCGGACGCCGTCCTGCTGCTGCCGCCCTCCCTCGTCACCGGCCCGGCGAGCGGGCTGGAGCGCTACGTCGAGGCCGTCGCCGGTGCGAGCCCGCTGCCCGTCGTCGTCTACAACCGCGGCACCGCCCTGTACCCGCCGGCCCTCATGCGCCGCCTCGCCGCGGACCCGCGGATCATCGGCTTCAAGGACGGCGCCGGGGACGTCGCGCGGGTCCAGGAGATCGTCGCCGTCGTCCGCGAGGTCCGCGACGACTTCGCCTTCTTCAACGGGCTCCTCACCGCGGAGGCGAGCCAGGCGGCGTACCGCGGCATCGGCGTCCCGCTCTACTCGTCCGCGGCGTTCGCGATGGCGCCCGAGATCGCGACGGCGTACTACGACGCGTACGTCGCGGAGGACGAGGAGCGGCGGCTGCGCGTGCTCCGCGAGTTCTACCTGCCGCTCGTCGCGCTCCGCGACGAGACGCCGGGCTTCGGCGTCTCGCTCGTGAAGGCGGGCCTGCGGCTGCAGGGCGTGCCCGTCGGCGCGGTCCGGCCGCCCCTCGTCGACCCCGACCCGCGACAGGAGGAGCAGCTGGCGCAGATCCTCGCGCGCGGCCGCGAGCTCGCCGCCGAGCTCGCGTGACCGCCGCCTGGGCGTCGCCGACCGACTCGTCGGCGACGATCGCGGACCTCGCCGTCCGGCCGGTCGTCGTGCCGCTGGCCCGCTCGTGGGGGTCCGACGTGCCCGCCGTCACCTACCTCGAGACCACCGTCACGGACAGCGACGGCGCGACCGGCACCGGGTTCGCGTGGACGCCGTCGATCGGCGCGGCCAGCGTCGCCGCGATGCTGCGGCACGACGTCCGCGCCTTCGCGCTCGGCCGCGGCGTCGACCCGGTCGCGCTGTGGGAGCCGCTCTGGCGGCACCTGCACGAGGCGGGCTCGAGCGGCGTCACCACGATCGCCATGGCCGGGCTCGACCTCGCGCTCTGGGACCTCGCCGGTCGTCGGGCGGACCGCCCGCTGGCCGCGCTGCTCGGCGCACCCGTCGCCCCCTCCTCGCCCGTGTACGGCAGCGGCGTGAACCTCCACGTCGACCTCGAGGCGCTCGTCGAGCAGGCCCGGTCGTGGGTCGACCGCGGCTTCCCGGCCGTGAAGATCAAGGTCGGGTCGCCGGACCTCGCCCGCGACCTCGAGCGCGTCGCGGCCGTCCGCGAGGTCGTCGGCGACCGGCCGCTCATGATCGACGCGAACCAGCGCTGGAACCTCGACCGCGCGACCGCCGCCCTCGACGCCCTCGCCGCGTTCGACCCGGCCTGGATCGAGGAGCCGCTGCGCGCCGACGACCTGGCCGGGCACGTCGCGCTCGCGGCGCGCACCCCGGTCCCGATCGCGTGCGGCGAGAACCTCGGCACCCGGCATCGATTCGCCGAGTTCGCCCGGTCCGGCGCCGTCCGCACGCTGCAGCCGAACCAGGTCCGCATCGGCGGGATCACGCCGCTCGCCGCGATCGACGCCGTGTGCGCGGAAGCGGGGGTCGACGTCGCCCTGCACCTGCTGCCCGAGCTGAGCGCCCAGGTCGCTCCCGCCCTGCGGCATCCCACGCCGGTGGAGGTGGTCGACGGCGCCGAGCTCGCCCACCTCGGCGTGCTCGCCGGCCCGTCGCCCGTCCGGGTCGCGGGCGGCCGGGTCCTCCACGAGCCGCACGCGGGCCTCGGCATCGCCTTCGCCTGAGCGCGCTCAGTCAGCTCGCAGGCCCGGCGTGGCGGCGCGGGGAGACTCGGTCCCGCGCGACGGAGGGGAGCCGCATGGCACGGATGGGACTGCGGCTGCGCCTCGTCGGGCGGGCGCTCGGAGCGCTCTCCGTCTCGCACCGGACGCCGGAGCAGATCGTGCGGGCGCAGCGCCCGACGCCGCACGACCTCCTGCTCGACGCGCTGCTCGGCGGCCGCGTCCGCGGGGTCCGCTGGCGCGACGAGACCGTGCCGGGGGAGGCGGGCGACGTCCCGGTGCGCCTGTACCGGCCGCGGGTGCCCGGCCGGCTCCCGCTCGTCCTGCTCCTCCACGGCGGCGGGTGGGCGGGCGGCTCGCTGAACGGCTACGACTGGCTCGCCGGCAGCATCGCGCAGGGCGCCGGCGCCGTCGTCGCCTCCGTCGACTACCGGCTGGCGCCGCTGCACCCGTTCCCGGCCGCCGTTGATGACTGCTGGTCGGCGCTGCTCGGCGTGGTCGAGCGCGCACACCGGCTCGGCGCGGACGCCGAGCGGATCGCCGTCGTCGGCGACAGCGCCGGCGGCAACCTCGCGGCCGTCGTCGCGCAGCTCGCCCGCGACCGGTCCGGCCCCCGCCTGGCGTTCCAGGGCCTGATCTATCCCGCCACCGATCTCACGCTGGGCAGCGCGTCGCTCGATGAGAACGCGCACGCCCCCGTCCTCACGAAGGCGGACGCGCTCGCGTTCCGCGCCCACTACCTCGCCGGCCACGACCCCGCCGACCCGCTCGTCTCGCCGCTGCTCGCCGCCGACCTCACCGGGCTGCCGCCCGCGCTGATCCAGGTGGCCGAGCACGACCCGCTGCGCGACGACGGGCTCCGCTACGCCGCCGCGCTCGAGCGGGCGGGCGTCCCCGTGCGCAGCACCCTCTACCCCGGCATGCCCCACGGGTTCCTCGCCTTCCCGAGGCTCAGCCGCAGCGCACCGCAGGCGCTCGAGGAGCTGACCGCCGGGCTGCGGCGGGCGTTCGCGCCGCCGCGCTGAGCGGGCCGGCCGGTGCAGGCCACGAGAAGAAGCGGACGGATTCTTCCGCTTTCGGAGTAGCGTCGGGCTGTGCTCCTCGACGCCGGCTCGGCCGACTACGCCTCCGCCACCCGCCCGCACAACGCCGCGACCGAGCAGCACCCGCTCCGCGTCGCGACGATCCGCACGGCCGCCGACGTTCCCGAAGCGCTCGCCGAGGTCGCGGCCCTCGAACGCGACCTCGGCCGTCCGCTCCGCGTCGCCGTCCAGGCCACCGGGCACGGCGCGGGCGCGGCGCTCGGTGACGACGTCGTGCTGCTCGACACCTCCCGGCTCGCGGAGGTCGCGATCGACGCCGAGCGGCGCACCGCGGTGGTCGGCGCCGGCGCGACGTGGTCGGCCGTCAACGGCGCGGCGGAGCGGCACGGCCTGATGGGGCTCGCGGGCTCCGCGGCGACCGTCGCCGTCACCGGCTACACGGCGGGCGGCGGGATCGGCTGGCTCGTCCGGCGCGACGGCATGGCGAGCGGCTCCCTCCGCCGCGTCCACTGGCTCGACGCCGCCGGCCGGGCGCGCATCGCCGCCGACGACGCCGACGAGGCGGTGGACCGCGACGCGATCTGGGCGTTCCGCGGGGCGGGCGGCGCGGGCGTCGCCACCGCGCTCGAGCTCGACCTCGTCCCGGTCCCCGCGCTGCACGCCGGCGCGCTGCTCTGGCCCGTCGCGGCCCTGCCGGAGGTGGTCGGCGCCTGGACGGCCGCGATCGACGGCGTCGGGCCCTCCGTCTCCACGAGCCTCTCCGTGCTGCACCTGCCGCCTGCGCCCCGGTTCCCGGAGGCGCTGCGCGGCCGCGTCGCCGTCCACCTCGCGATCGCCGACCCGAACGGCCCGGACGGCGCCGCGCCGCTGCTGGACGCGATGCGGCGTGCCGCGACGCCCGTCGTCGACGGGTGGGGGCCGACCGACGCCGCGGAGCTCACGCGCATCCACCTCGATCCGCCGGACCCGGTGCCCGCTATCGGCGACGCGCGCTGGCTCGACGCCGGCACGCCCGCGCTCGCGGCCGACCTGCTCTCGACCGCGGCGGAGCCCGGCTCGCCGATCGTGATGCTGGAGCTCCGGCACGTCGCCGGGGCCCCGACGCGGAGGGACGGCGCCATGGTCACCCCGCCGGGCGCGTTCGTCTTCCACGCGGTGGGCGCGCTCGGCCGGGCGCCGCGTGACGCGATCGAGGAGGGCTTCGCTCGCGCCCGCGCCGTCTGGTCCGTGGCCGACACCGGCCGCACGCCCGGGTCGTGGATCGAGGGCGCGGCCGCCGTGCCCGACGCCCTGCCGGACGCGGTGCGGGACCGAGCACGGCGGATCGCGGACGCCGCCGACCCCGACGGTCGCTTCCTCCGGTCCCGCCTGCTCGGCTGACCCGCGCTCGTGCGACGCCGAGCGGCTCGTGCGGTCGCGCGCGGCGTCGCATCAGCCGCTGCGCGTCGCACGAGCGATCAGGCGCGGTCGAGCGCCCGGACGACGGCCGCGGTCGCGTCCGCGAGGAGCGCGTCGTCCGAGGCCGCGTCCTCCGCGACCCTGCGCGACAGCAGGACGAGGACGATGGGCGCGCGCCCCGGCGGTCGCAGGACCGCGATGTCGTTCCGCGTGCCGTGTGCGCCGCTGCCGGTCTTGTCGGCGATGGCCCAGCCGGCGGGCACGCCCGCCCGGATGTACAGGCCCCCGGTGGAGCTGCGCGTCATCAGGTCGTCGAGGACCGCGCGCCGTTCGCGCGGCAGCGCGGAGCCGAGCAGCACCGCTTCGACGTCGCGGGCGGAGGCGGCGGGCGTCGTCGTGTCCCGCTCGTCGCCCGGCGTCGCCGTGTTCAGGTCGGGCTCGAGGCGGTCGACGGACGTCGTCCGGTCGCCGATCGACCGGAGGAAGCGCTCGACCGCGGCCGTGCCGCCGAGCCGTCGCACGAGGAGGTTCGCGGCGGTGTTGTCGCTGTACCGCACGGCCGCGTCGAGCAGCGCCCGCACCGTCATGCCGGTGTCCACGTGGCGAGACGTGATCGGCGCGGAGGCGAGCAGGTCGCTCCGGGCGTAGCGGACCACCGCGTCGAGGTCCGCGGCCGACGCGGACCGCAGCGTCGCGGCGGCGATGAACGCCTTGTTCGTCGAGGCGAAGGCGAAGCGCTCGTCCGCCCGGTGGGTCAGCCGGCGACCGGTGCCCGTGTCGATCGCGGTGACGCCGAGCCGGGCGCCGTACCGCGCCTCGAGGTCGTCGAGCTCCCGCTGCAGCGCCTGCTCCGCCGCGGCGTCGGAGGAGGAGGGAGACGCGGTCGACGGGGGAGCGGACGGCGACGACGTCGCGGAGCCGCTCGAGCAGCCCGCCAGCGCAGCCGCGACGAGGGCGCTCGCGACGACCGCCCGGGCCGCCCGCCCGCAGGCACCCGTCCGTCTCCGCGCGCCCAGGTCCACCGGTCCAGCCTCGCCGACGGGGTCCGGGTCGGCGGCCGCAGCCGCGCATCCGCCGCCCTCGCCGCTCCGGTCTCCGCTGATCGAGGTGCGAGCAGAGCAGATCTCGAGACCACGCCCGGTCGCCGCCCTCGCCGCTCTGGTCCCCGCTGGTCGAGGTGCGAGCGGAGCGAGCCTCGAGGCCGCGCACGGCCAGAGCCCGCTCCTCGCGCTTCGAATTCGTAGCACCTAGGATGCGGGCATGGCGGACGAACCGACGCTCGACCCGGTGCAGCTGGGCGCGTACTTCTCGCTGATCGAGGTGAGCAGCCTGCTCCGGCACGCGGTCGAGCAGCAGCTGAAGGAGGCGGGCGACCTCAGCTATGTGCAGTTCCAGCTGCTCGCGACCCTCGGGGACGCGCCCTCGGGCAGCCGCCGGATGACCGAGCTGGCCGACGGCGTGGTCTACAGCCGGAGCGGCCTGACCTACCAGGCCGGGCTGCTCGAGCAGGCCGGGCTCGTCACCCGTGCCCCGGCGGAGGACGACGAGCGCAGCGTCGTCGTGACCCTGACCGACGCGGGTCGCGAGCGGCTCGCGGCCGTGTTCCCGGGTCACGTCGAGGTGATCCAGCGGCTCCTGCTCGCGCCGCTGACGGCGGAGCAGATCGAGGCGCTCGCCGGCCTGCTCGCGCCGGTCCGCGACCACGTGCGGGCCGTCCCGCCGCGCTCGGCCGCCCCGCGCCGCCGTCGGACCGCCGAGGGCTGACCGGCCTCAGCCCAGCTTCGCGGCGATCGCCGCTCGGTAGTCGGCCAGCGCCTGCCGCACGTGCGAGGCGGCGAGCCGTGCCGCGTCGTCGACGTCCCCCGACACCACCGCGGCGAGCACGGCGCGGTGCTCCTCGAGGGAGCGCGCCGCATCGGGGACCCGCTGGTCGAGCTCCAGGAAGCTCACCTGGTCCTGCAGGGCGCGGACCCGGCTGACCGCGTCGATGAAGAAGACGTTGCGTCCGGCCTCCGCGAGCGCCACGTGGAAGGCGTCGTCCGCCTCGGCGAAGGCGGCCAGATCTCCCGCCGCGGCGGCCCGCTCGCCCGCGCTGATCGCCGCCTGCAGCGGCTCGAGCGCCTCGGGGCGCGCGCGCGAGGCCGCGAGGCGAGCGGCGGCCTCCTCCTGCACGACGCGGAACTCGAACAGCATCGCGATGTGCTCGACGTCGGTGGGCCGGAAGACGGTCGCGTGCGGACCGGCGAGCCCGCTGGTCTCATCGCCGACGAACAGCCCGCGCCCGCGCTCCGCGCGGACCCGGCCGATCGCCGACAGCATCTTGACCGCCTCGCGCACCGTGCGATGCCCGAGCGCGAGCTCGCCGGCGAGCTCCGCCTCCGTCGGCAGGCGGTCTCCCGCGTGGAGGCCGCGTTCGGCGATGTAGAGCAGCAGGCGGTCGACGGCCACCTCGTAGCCGGGGCGGTATCCGGAGGAAGCGGGCACGGTCCTCCTCGCAGCGGCGCCTTCCTGGCAGAACCCTGACTGTAACTGCACGCCCCGTGTCGGCTGTTGACTTCCTCGAGTCGTCAGATGAATGTCGTTCTTGGCCGGGATGAATGACATCCATAAGCCACCCGCAAAGGAGCAGGACTCGATGAGAGCAGTCAGAGGAGCCGGGGCGGCGCTCGCCGTCGTGGCGGCGGCCGCGTTCGCGGCGATCGGATCACCCGGCGGTGCGGCGATCGCCGCGCCGACGACCGGAGCGCACGGAGCGCACGGAGCGCACGGAGCGCACGTCCGGATCATCACGGTGTCGCCCCACGGCAGCGACCGCGCCGGCGGGTCCTCGCGGCATCCGCTGCGCACCCTGCAGGCGGCGCAGCGGAAGGCGCGCGCCGCCGTCGCCACGGGCGATCGCGTCACGGTGCAGCTGCGCGGCGGCACCTACGCCCTGACCGAGCCGCTCGACTTCGCGCCCGGCGACTCGGGCCGGAAGGGCGCGCCCGTCACCTGGACCGCGGCGCCCGGGCAGCACCCGGTGATCTCCGGAGGCGTCGCCGTGCGCGGCTGGCGCACCGCCGACAGCGCGAAGGACGTGTGGGTCGCGTCCGTGCCGAAGGGGCACGACAGCCGCCAGCTGTACAAGGACGGCGCCGAAGCCCCCCGCGCCGCGATGCAGATCCAGCGGAGCGCGATCTCGGTCACCGACACCGGGTTCACGATCACGGACCCCGCGCTCGCCGCCGCGCTCGACGGCCTGCCGGACCAGCGCCGGATCGAGGTGGAGAGCCAGGACTCCTTCACCGACCGCTACGCGCCCGTCGCCGCTATCAGCGGCACGACGGTCACGATGCAGCAGCCCGCCTGGCGGATGAACAACTGGGGCTACGACACCCTCGCGAAGCCGTTCGCCGGCGGCACGCTGCTGCTCGAGAACTCGAAGTCCTTCCTCCAGCCGGGTCAGTGGTACCTCGACCCCGGGCACGGGAGGCTCTACTACCGGGCGAAGGCGGGCGAGCGGCCCTCAACGTCGTCGTTCGTGCTGCCGCAGCTGCAGTCGCTCGTCCGGATCAGCGGAACACGGGCGCGGCCGGTCCACGACCTCGCCTTCTCCGGCATCGCGTTCTCCCACTCGACCTGGCTCTCGCCGAGCACGTCGATCGGGTACGCCGACCAGCAGAACGGCGCCTTCATCCCGAAGGCGTACCCGCAGCCCGCGGACTACCTGACCTCCTGCCAGTCCGGCTGCACGGAGTTCGAGGGCGCGCGCAACGGCTGGCACCAGATGCCGGCCGCCGTGCAGGTCGCCGCGTCGACGCGCATCCGGTTCTCCGACGACGCCTTCACGCACCTCGGCCAGGTCGGGCTGGGGATCGGCAACGACGCGAACGCGAACGGCCGCGGCACCGGGCTCGGCGCGAGCAGCATCACGGTGCACCACAACCTGTTCACGGACCTCGGCGGCGCCGGTGTCGTGGTCGGCGGCATCTCGCCCGACGCGCACCACCCGAGCGACCGCCGCATGATCGTGCGGGACGTGATACTCGACAACAACCTCGTGACCGATGTGGCCAAGGACTACAAGGAGATGTCCGGCATCCTCTCCACCTACGTCACCCATGCGGTCATCGCGCACAACGAGGTGTCGAACCTCGCCTATGACGGGATCGACGTCGGATGGGGCTGGGGCGCCAACGACCCGGGCGGCAGCAACGACTACCGGACCCGCGGCCTCTACGCCTACCAGCCCGTCTACACGACGCCGACGACGCTGAAGGACACCGTCGAGAAGGACAACCTCATCCACGGGACGAAGAAGGTCTTCCACGACGGCGGCAGCCTCTACAACCTCTCGGCGAACCCGGGCGCGGTGTACAGCGGCAACTACATCTACGACAACCTGCACACCGTCGGGCTCTACCTGGACGAGGGCTCGCGGTACGTCACGATGCGGAAGAACGTCGTGCAGGACAGCGGGGTGTTCATCTTCACGAACTCCTACGCGGACAACGACACGCTCGACGACGTCATCGAGCAGAACTGGTACAACGACGGCGTCGTGCAGACGCCGAACGCCGACACCCACCGCATCACGGTGCGGGACAACACCAAGGTGAGCGGCACGGACTGGCCGGCCGACGCCCGCGCGGTCATCAAGGCCGCGGGCATCGAGCCGCGGTTCGGGCTGCTGCCCGGCGCGACCGACCCGCGCTGATCCCCGAGGCGGGGCGGAGCCGGTCGCGGCTCCGCCCCACCTCCCGGTCAGGAGGCCCGGCGCTCCACCGCGGCCCGGACGAGCGGCTCGCGCCGTGCCCGGGCATCCGCCGTCGCGCGGCGCACCTGCTCCGGGTCCGCCTCCGGCCGGCCCGGCGCCCCTGCGTCGAAGGGCGGCCGCGGGTCGTACTCCATCGTGAGCTGCACGCGCCGGGCCGCGTCGTCGCCCGCGAGCTCGGCGATCAGGGTGAGCGCGAAGTCGAGACCGCTCGTCACGCCGCCGCCCGTGAGCACGTTCCCGTCGCGGACCACGTGCGCGTGCGTCGGCACGGCGCCGACGAGGTCGAGCATCGGGTGCGACGCCCAGTGCGTCGTCGCCCGTCGCCCCTCGAGCAGGCCGGCGGCGCCGAGCACGAACGCGCCGGTGCAGACGCTCGTGACGTAGCGGGCACCACGCGCCTGCTCGCGCACGAAGTCGAGCGCGACGTCGTCGGCCAGCAGGTCGAAGGCGCCCTGACCGCCGGGGACCAGCAGCACGTCCGCCTGCGGCGCGTCCGCGAACGTCGTCGTCGGCACGATCGAGAACCCGGCGTCCGTCGCCACCGGCGCCGTGTCGTGCCACGCGAGGTGCACCTCCGCGCCCGGCAGGCGGGAGAACAGCTGCACCGGCCCGGTCAGGTCGAGCTGGGTGACGTCGGGGAAGAGCAGGGCGACGAAGCGGACGGTCTCGGTCACGGAGCAATACTGCGCTGCAGGTGGTCTCGAGGCTCGCTGCGCTCGCACCTCGACCAGCGGAACGGGGGAGCGCCCCGCCGGTCGAGGTGCGCCGAAGGCGCCTCGAGACCGAGTTGCGCGTCCTGGTCGCAGTTGCGCCGGAGCGCTCGAGTGCAACTGCGACTGCGGCGCGCATCTCGCGAGGAGCCGGGGCGCGCTGCAACGGAGCGTCACACGGCGCGGGCTCCCGGGCTGCGTCGTTCAGGCTTGAGGGATGCGCACCACCGCTCCACTCGTCGCCCTGCTCGCCGCGTCCGCCCTCGTGCTCACCGGCTGCACCGGCGGCGGCTCGTCGGGCGCCGACCAGAAGTCGACGCTGACGGTCCTCACGCCCTCCAGCACGTTCCTGATCGACCCGGCCTCGAGCCAGAACCTCGCGACGACGTCCCTCAGCTTCCTCGACCGCCGTCTCACGACCTGGGACGTGAAGAAGGGGCAGGACGCGAAGGTCGTGCCCGACCTCGCGACGAGCACCGGCACGGCCGGCGACGACGGGAAGACCTGGACCTACACGCTGAAGGACGGGCTGAAGTTCTCCGACGGCAGCCCGATCACGAGCGAGTCGATCAAGTACGGCATCGAGCGCTCCTTCAGCGACCAGCTGCAGGGCGGCCTCAGCTACCACAAGACGCTGCTCGAGGGCGGCAGCGACTACAAGGGCCCGTTCGACGGCGAGTCGCTCGACTCGATCGAGACGCCGGACGCGAAGACGATCGTGTTCCACCTGAACAAGGCCTTCGGCGACTGGCCGTGGATCGCCTCCATGCCCGCGTTCTCGCCGGTCAAGGAGTCGAACGGCAACCCCGCGACCTACAAGAAGGCGCCGATCACCTCCGGCCCGTACAAGGTGCAGTCGATCAAGGACGGCACGTCGGTCACGCTGGTGCGCAACAAGTACTGGTCGAAGGCGACGGACTCCGTCCGCACGGCCGAGGCGGACCAGGTCGTGTTCCAGGAGAGCCAGAACCAGAACACGGTCGTGCAGAACCTCGTGAACGACACGGGCTCCTTCAAGACGGCCTTCGGCGCGCAGTACCTCGGCGCCTCCGACCTCGCGGCCGTGAACGGCAACCCGTCGGCGAAGTCCCGCCTCGCGACCTCCCAGGCCGGCCCGATCCAGTACCTCGCGATCAACACGAGGCGCGGCGACCTGCAGCAGCTGAAGGTGCGGCAGGCGCTCGAGTACGCGGTCGACAAGAAGGCCTACCTGGTCGCCTCGGGCGGGTCGAACGCCGGCGCCTACGCCTCGACGCTGATCACGCCGGGCATCGCCGGCCGCCAGGACTACGACCTCTACCCGGCGCCCGAGTCGGGCGACGTCGCGAAGGCGAAGAGCCTGCTCTCGTCCGCGGGCGTGACCGGCCTGAAGCTCACCCTGCTCACCCAGAACGACGCCGCCTCGCTCGCCGAGGCGCAGGCGATCCAGCAGGGCCTGAAGCGCGCCGGCATCACCGTCACGTTGAAGACCGAGGACGTCGACTCCTTCTCCACGGACGTCGCGAAGTCGAACCCGGACTTCGACCTCGCGCTGTCGAGCTGGCAGCCCGACTTCCCGTCCGCGAACGCGAACATCTCGCCCCTGTTCGACTCCAGCCAGATCGGCAACGGCAACTTCAACCTCTCGCAGTACGCGAACAAGGACGTCGACACCGCGATCGCGGCGGCGCAGGCCGAGGTCGACCAGACGAAGGCGCAGGCCCAGTGGGCCGCGATCGACAAGCGGATCATGCAGGACGCCCCGATCGTGCCGCTCACCTACGCCAAGAACTCGTTCCTGCACGGCTCCGGCGTCGGCAACTTCTTCATCCCGTCGTTCCCGGCCTACCCGGACTACATGACCCTCACGATCGAGCAGTGACGGAGGGGGCAGGGAGCCCGGTCCTCGCGGTCCGCGACCTCGTCGTCGCGTTCCCGGGCGGAGCCGGCCGAGTCGTGGACTCGGTCGGCTTCGACCTGCACCCGGGCCGCGTGCTCGCGCTCGTCGGCGAGTCCGGCTCGGGCAAGAGCCTGACCGCGATGAGCGTGCTCGGGCTGCTGCCGCCGACCGCGTCGGTCTCGGGCAGCATCCGGCTCGAGGGGGAGGAGCTGCTGGGTGCGGACCGCGGCGCGCTGCGCCGCGTGCGCGGCGGCCGCGTCGGGACCGTGTTCCAGGAGCCGATGAGCGCGTTCGACCCGGTGTACCGGGTCGGCGACCAGGTCGCGGAGGCGATCCGGGTGCACCGGGGCGGCCGTCGCGCCGCCCTGCGCGCGCGGGTCGCGGAGCTGCTCGCCGCCGTCGGGCTCCCGGACCCGCGACGGATCGCCGCGTCCTTCCCGCACCAGCTGTCCGGCGGGCAGCTGCAGCGGGCGATGATCGCGATGGCGATCAGCAACGATCCGGTCGCCCTGATCGCGGACGAGCCGACGACCGCGCTCGACGTGACCGTGCAGGCGGGCATCCTCGACCTGCTCCGGGCGCTCGCCGCCGAGCGCGGCACCGCGATCCTCCTGATCACGCACGACATGGGCGTGGTCGCCGACCTCGCGGACGACGTGCTCGTCCTGCGCCGGGGCGAGACGGTCGAGCGCGGGCCGGTGCGCCGGGTGCTCCTCGAGCCGGAGCACCCGTACACCCGCGAGCTGCTCGCGTCCGTGCCGACGCTGGTCGGCGGCGACGTGCCCGCGAGCGCCCCGGCCGGGCGCCCGGTCGCGGTGCTCGAGCAGGCGGTCGTGTCCTACTCGCGGCGGGGGCGGACGCTCCGCGCCCTCGACGGCGTCGACCTCGAGGTGCGCGCGGGCGAGGTCGTCGGCCTCGTGGGGGAGTCGGGCTCCGGCAAGTCGACCGCCGGCCGCGCGCTGCTCGGCCTCGCGCCGCTCGCCGACGGCGGCGCGAGCGTCGAGGGGGTGAACCTCCGCCGTGCCGGTCGCCGCGCGCGCCGCGAGGTGCGCGCCCGCATCGGCACCGTCTTCCAGGACCCGGCCTCCTCGCTCAACCCGCGGACCACGGTCGGCTGGAGCATCGCCGAGCCGCTGCTGCTCCACACGGACCGGTCGGGCGACCAGCGGGAGGAGCGCGTCGCCGAGCTGCTCGACGCCGTGCGGCTGCCCCGCGACTTCGCGCGGCGCTATCCGCACGAGCTGTCCGGCGGGCAGCGGCAGCGCGTCGCGATCGCCCGTGCGCTCGCGCTCGACCCCGCGCTGCTCATCGCCGACGAGCCGACGAGTGCCCTCGACGTGTCGGTGCAGGCGGCGGTACTCGACCTGCTCGCGGACCTGCAGGCGCGGCTCGGCTTCGCCTGCCTCCTGATCAGCCACGACCTCGCCGTCGTGCGGCGGCTCGCCGACACCGTCGTCGTGCTCCGCGACGGCCGCGTCGTCGAGCGCGGGCCGACCGCCCGGGTACTGAGCGAGCCCGCCGACCCGTACACGCGGCGGCTGCTCGCCGCGGTGCCGGTCGCGGACCCGGGGCTGCAGGCCGCGCGCCGCGAGGAGCGGCGCGCCCTGGAGGTGCAGCCGTGACCGTGCTCCGCCACCTCCGGCACGACCCGTGGGCGCTGGCCGGCGGGATCGTCGTGCTGCTCTTCGTGCTCGCCGCGGTGCTCGCGCCGCTGCTCACGGCGATCCCGGGCCAGGACCCGTACCGCTACCACCTCGATGCGCTGGACGACTCGGGCGCGCCCCGCGGGTTCGGCGGCGGGATCTCGGCGCAGCACTGGTTCGGCGTCGAGCCGCTGTCCGGACGCGACCTCTTCGCGATCGTGGTCTACGGCGCCCGCACTTCGATCCTCGTCGGCGTCGGGGCCTCGGCCGCGTCCGTGCTCGTCGGCGTCGCCGTCGGCCTCGTCGCCGGGTACTTCGGCGGGTGGGTCGACCGCGTCGTCAGCCGCGTGGTCGACGTGATGCTCGGGTTCCCGAGCCTCGTCTTCATGATCTCGCTGACTGCGGTCGTCGCGGCCTCGTTCCCGAAGCCGCTGCTGATCGTCCTGATCATCGGCTTCTTCGGCTGGCCCTCGGTCGCCCGCGTCATCCGCGGGCAGGTGCTGTCGCTGAGGTCGCGCACCTTCGCCACCGCGGCGGAGGCGATGGGCGCACCCGCGGGGCACGTGCTCGCCCGCCTGCTGCTGCCGAATGTCGGGGCGTCGATCATCGTCTACGCGACGATCCTCATCCCGGCCTCGATCGGCACGGAGGCGGCGCTGTCGTTCCTCGGCGTCGGGGTGCCGCCTCCCACGCCCTCCTGGGGCCGGTCGATCGGCGACGCCGTCGCCTGGTTCCGGGTCGATCCCGCGTACCTCGTGTTCCCGGGAGGCGCGCTGTTCCTGCTCACGCTCGCCTTCAACGCGTTCGGCGACGGGCTGCGCGACGCGCTCGACCCGCGGGTGAGCCGCGGGCGGCGCTCGGCGGCGACGCCGGTCGTGGACGACCGGGTGGTGCCGAACCGATGACGGCCGTCCGCTTCCTGGCGTACCGGCTCGCGGGCATCGTGCTCGTGCTGCTGCTCGTCGCGCTCGCGACCTACCTCGTCTTCTACCTGCTGCCCGCGGACCCCGCCCGGCTGTCCTGCGGCAAGCCGTGCACGCCGGAGAACTACGCGGCGGCGCAGCGCTACCTCGGCCTCGACGCGCCCTGGTACGGGCAGCTCTGGAACTACCTCTCCGGCATCGTCACGGGCCGGCGCTTCGGCTCCGGCACCGGCGTGGTCGACTGCCCGGCGCCCTGCTTCGGCTACTCGTTCCAGCTGAGCACCCCGGTCACGGAGCTGATCCTCACCCGCCTGCCCGTCACCGCATCGATCGCGATCGGCGCCGCCGTGCTCTGGTTCGTCGCCGGGGTGCTCGGCGGCACGCTCGCCGCGGTGCGGCGGGGGAGGGCGCTCGACCGAGCGATCATGACCGTGGCGATCGCGGGCGTCTCCGCGCCCGCCTACCTCGTCGGCCTGCTCGCGATCCTCCTGTTCGGCTTCACGCTCGGCTGGCTGCCGACGGGCGGGTACGAGCCCTTCACCGAGGACCCGGTCGGCTGGTTCGTCCACCTGCTGCTGCCGTGGAGCGCCCTCGCCTTCCTCCAGGCGGCGATCTACGCCCGCCTGACGCGGTCGGAGGTGATCGACCAGCTGGGGCAGGACCACATCCGCACCGCTCGGGCCATCGGCCTCACCGAGCGCGCGGTCGTGGTGCGGCACGGGCTGCGGAACGCGCTAATCCCGGTCGTCACGGTGTTCGGGCTCGACCTCGGCGGGCTGCTCGGCGGCGCGGTGATCACGGAGCGCGTGTTCTCGATGCAGGGCCTCGGCTCGCTGCTGATCAGCGCGGTCGGCACCACGGACCTGCAGACCGTCGTCGGGGTGACGCTGTTCGCGGCGTTCCTCATCACCGCCGCGAACTTCGTCGTCGACGTCGTCTACAGCCTGATCGACCCGCGGGTCGCGCTCGGCTGAGCGGCCGCGACCGGCAGCGTCCGGGCGTAGACTGCGACGGCGATCGCGATGGTCGCGACGTGCATCAGCATCAGCGCGAGGATCGGCGCGGTCCCCGTGTCCGCGACGGTCAGGAGCGCGAGCACCGCGTCGGGGACGAACGAGATCAGGAGCACGGCGGGGACGAGGCGGCGGAGCACCCGCCGCGGGTCCGCCGCGTGGCGGCGCACGACCGCCCAGCCGATCGCACCGCCGACGCCCGCGACGACGGACAGCGTGATGTCGGCGGGCGGCGTGAGGGCGGGGGTCTGCGGCACGCCGAGGGCGACCGCGCTGAGCGCGATGCCGACGTTCACGGCGCTCGTGAGCACGGCCGCGAGCACGGCGGCGAGGGCGATGCGCCCGATCGGGTTGGCGGCGGGCAGGGCGGCCGAGGTCATGGGGTTCCTCCTTCTGGGCGCCCCGAGCGGGCGCGGCCCCACGCTCCCGCGACTGCGCCGCGGAGGCGTCCGGCCCGGGGAGCAACCGCCGCTCCTCCCGTCGGAGTAGCGGCGTCAGCGGCGCACGTGCGGTGGGAGCGCGCGACTGGGGTCCGGCGCAGCGCCGCAGTCGCGCGCTTCAGCCGCACGACGCGGCGCGGAGCCGCAGCAGGGGGGTGACCGGTCAGCCGAGTCCGTACACGCGGCGGGCGGTGCCGGCGAGCACGGCGTCCTGCTCCGCGGGGGAGCCGGCGAGCTCCGCCACGAGGTCGAACCAGGCACCGTACGAGGGCGCGTCGGCGGGCGCCGCGGAGACGGGGAAGTCGCTGCCGGCCATGCATCGGTCCGCGCCGAACGCCTCGAGCGCGGCCTCGAGGAAGGGCCGCACCTGCGCCGCCACGGGCCCCGGACCCGCCTCGGGAGCGAGACCGGACAGCTTGACCGTCGTGCCGGGCTCGGCCGCGAGGGCGCGGATCGCGGCGTGCCAGCGCTTCGCGGCGGGGGCGCCCCAGCCCTCGCGGACCGGAGGCTTCCCGAGGTGGTCGAGCACGATCGCCGCGTCGGGCGCAGCGCGGCGCAGGGCGAGGAGTGCATCGAGCTGGTGGTGCCGCACGCACGCGTCGAACGTCAGCCCGGCGGCCGCGAGCCCGCGCAGCCCCGCCGCGAGGGCGTCGGACCGGATGAGGTCCTCCGGCTCGTCCTGCAGCAGCCGGCGCACGCCGACCACGCCGTCGATCGCGCGGAGCGCGTCGACGGCGCCGGGCAGCGCCGCGGCGTCCTCGACCGGGGCGAACGCGACCACCCCGCCGCGCCCGCCGCGGGCCCGGACGAGCTCCGCGGCCCACGCGGCCTCGGCGACGCCCTGCTCGGGGACGCAGTCGGCCTGCACGAACACGACCGCCTCCGCGACGGCGTCCAGCGCGTCGAGGTCCTCGGGCAGGAACCGCGCGGGCAGCGCGTCGCCCGCCTCCTCGAGCCAGGGGTACGTGAGGCGGGACCGGTCCCAGAAGTGGACGTGCGCGTCGACGAACGGGTTCTCCTGAGCCACCGTGCTCTCCTGCCTGCGACCGGTCGTGCCGGGCCGCGTGCAGGATCCTGCCACGAGTCATCAGATGAATGCTCGCGCTCGCGCCGCGCGCTGGGTCGGCGGTCGTGCTCCCGGCGCCCGAGGGGCGACACTGGTGCCGACCCGCGGCGGCATCGGCGACGGCCGGGGAGATGGGATCGGATCCGATGAGTGCACCGCTCGAGCTCCGGGGGCTCACCGCCCCGGAGAGCCAGGCGCGTCCGGCGGACACCTTCATGCGGGAGATCGCGGACTCCATCGTCGCCGGGCGCTACGCGGCGGACGAGCTGCTGCCGCCCGAGGCCGCGCTCGCGGCCTACTTCCGCGTGAGCCGCACGATCATCCGGGAGTCGATGAAGCGGCTCGAGGAGAAGGGGCTCGTCACGATCCAGCAGGGCCGCGGCACGCAGGTGCGCCCCCACGCGCACTGGAACGTGCTCGACCCGCTGGTGCTGTCGGCGGTCATCGCGCACGACGAGGAGCTGCACACGCTCGACGAGCTGACGCTCGTGCGCGGCGCGCTCGAGGCCGTCATGGCGGGCCAGGCGGCCGACCGGGCCGACGAGCACGGCGTGGCGGAGGTGCAGGAGGCCATGCGGCTGATGCGCGACGCGGAGCACGACTACGCGCGGTTCCGCGACGCGGACGCCGAGTTCCACCGGACCGTCATGCGGCTCTCCGGCAACTTCCTCGCCGGCAACATCGCCGACACGCTCTACAGCCGCGCCCGCGAGTTCTCCCGCTTCGAGGGGCACCCGCCGGCGGACGCGACGCAGCGCACGCTCGACGAGCACGAGGCGGTGCTCCGCGCGATCGTCGCGCACGACGGCGGCACGGCGAGGACGGCGATGAACGACCACATCGTCGAGGCGTGGCGGCGGCGGAGCCGCCCCGAGCACTGACGGCGCACTGCGGTCGGATCACGATCGCGCAACAGGCCGACGTCTGCCTGGCGCAAAGGTCATATGTATGATCTGCTACGACTCACCGCGCGAACGCGCAGTCGTCAAGGACGTCGACAGATGAAGGAACCGATGAACCCCTCCTCCGCGCGCCGCATCGGCCGGCGCATCGGCATCGTCGGGATCGCCACCGCCGCCCTCGTTGCCACCCTCACCGGGTGCTCGAAGGCGCAGGGCGGCTCGAGCGGCCAGTACGGCTTCGACGAGGCCCAGCAGTCGAAGAGCAGCACGATCACGGTCTGGGTGGACGCCACCCGGGCTCCCGCCGTCAAGGCGTTCGAGGACGCGAACCCGTCCGTCAAGGTCAAGACCGTCACCTACGACGGCTCCGCCAACGGCTCGAACTCGTTCAAGACGAAGATGGCGCTGTTCGACCGCTCCGGTAGCGGCTGGCCCGACGTCGTGTTCTCGACGCAGAACAACGACGCCGCGTGGGCGAGCCAGAAGACCGCGGGCAAGCAGCCCTACGCCGCCGTGCTCGACAAGGGCCTCGTGCCGAGCTCCGTGCTCGGCGACTTCGCCAAGGGCTCGCTCGACCCCTGCACCGTCGACGGCACGGTCTACTGCCTCCGCAACGACCTCGCGCAGAACGTGCTCTGGTACGACAAGACCCTGCTCGACAAGTTCGGCTACTCCCTCCCGAAGACGTGGGAGGAGTACCAGCAGCTCTCCGCGAAGGTCGCGAAGGACCACCCCGGGTACATCACCGGCTCGGTCGGCGACCCGTGGCCCGAGATCTTCATGTGGAGCAGCAAGTGCCAGGCGAACGACATCACCGGCGCCCGTGAGGTCACGGTGAACACGACGTCGAAGGAGTGCACGCGCGCCGCCGGCCTGATCGACGCGGGGGTGGCGAACAAGTCGCTGTCGACGCTCAGCGTCTTCAGCCCCGACTTCGTCAAGAAGTACTCCGGCAAGGTCCTGCTCATGCCCGGGCCGGCCTGGTTCGCCGGCGCGATCTTCAACAACAAGGACTCCCTGAACCTGCCGAAGGGCGAGCTCGGCGTCGCCGACCCGCTGGCGTGGAACGGCGAGCAGCCCGTGACCGGCGACGTCGGCGGCGGCACCTGGTTCATCTCGAGCCACTCGAAGAACCTCGCCGCGGCGACGAAGTTCGCGCAGTACGTCACCACGCAGGACGGCTACCAGGTCGACCAGGCCCCGGGCTACCCGGCGTACGCGCCGGCCGCGGCGAAGTGGCTCGCGAAGCAGGCGTCGAGCGGCTACTACGCCACGAGCCTCGACCCGATCACGACGGCCGCGTCGCAGGTGTGGTCCGGCTGGGGCTACGGCTCCTTCTCGCAGGAGGCGATCTGGGCGAAGGTCATGCAGCCGCTGATCACGAGCGGCAAGCCGACCGCCGACGGCCTCGCCGCCTGGGGCACGGAGATCAAGAACCAGGCGCAGGTCAACGGGTACACCGTCAAGTGACGACCCCCGCAGCTGCACCGCTCGCCGCCGGCCCGGCCCTCACGGGCCGGCGGCGAGCCGGCCGGCGCACGCGCGCCCGGTCCATCGGGCCCGTGTTCATCGCGCCCTACGTCCTCTTCACGCTCGCCTTCGGGCTGGCCCCCGCCGTCTACGCCCTCGTGCTCGCCTTCACCGACGCGGACGGCGCCTTCGTCGGGATCGCGAACTTCGCGAAGGTGATCGGGGACTACCGCTTCTTCGCGGACGTCGGCCACGTCGCCCTCTACCTCGTGATCTGGCTCGTGAGCCTGCTCGTGCTCGTCGTGCTGCTGGCCCTGCTCGTGCACGGGATCCGGTCGCGCCGGGTCAGCGCCGTGTTCCGCCTCCTCTACTACATCCCCGGCGCGCTGGCCGGGGCGTCGAGCGTGCTGCTCTGGCTGTTCGTGCTCGACCCCTCCGCGAGCCCGGTCGCCCCGCTGCTCCACGCCCTCGGGTTCCAGAGCTTCAACCAGACGATCGCGCCGGCGAACCTGCCCGCGATCTTCGCGATCATCGCGTTCTGGACCGGCGCGGGCGGCTGGATCGTCGTGCTCTTCGGCGCGCTGAACAACATCTCGGTCGACGTGATGGAGGCGGCCCGGCTCGACGGCGCGAACGCGGTGCAGATCGCGACGCGCATCCAGCTGCCGCTGATGCGGAAGTGGATCGCCTACATGTCCGTGCTCTCGCTCGCGGCCGGCACCCAGCTCTTCGTCGAGCCGACGCTGCTGTCGCAGGCGAGCAACGCGGTCGTGCCGAACGACTACTCGCTCAACCAGCTCGCCTACCAGTACGCCTTCGCGCAGAACGACTTCAACGGCGCCTCCGCGATCGCGGTGCTGCTGCTGATCGTGTCGATCGCGCTGTCCGCCCTCTTCGTGTGGCGCGGCGGGCTCTTCTCGACGGAGGACGCATGACGACCACGGCTTCGACCTCGGGGTCGACCTCGGCCCCGGCCCGTCGCCGCTCGACGGGCCTCGGCGTCGCGGGCTGGAGCGGCCGCGGCATCGCGGGCGTCGTGCTCGTCGTCTTCGCGCTCTTCTTCGTCGTCCCGATCGTGTGGGTGCTCTTCGCGGTGACGAAGACCGGCGGCGAGCTGATCCGGCAGGGACCGTTCACGGTCGGCTCGTTCGGGTCGTTCGCCGCGAACTGGGACCAGCTGTTCTCGTTCCAGGACGGCGCCGTCTACACGTGGTTCGGCAACTCGGTGCTCTACGCCCTCGGGGCGCTCGTGCTCACGCTCGTGATCTCGATCCCGGCGGGCTACGCGCTCGCGCTCACCGAGTTCCGCGGGCGGCGGGTGCTGCTCGTGCTCACGCTCGTCGTCATGCTCATGCCGAGCACGGCGCTCGTGCTGCCCGTGTTCCTCGAGATGAACGCGCTGGGCCTCGTCGGGACCGCGCTCAGCGTGATCCTGCCGTTCTCGTTCTACCCGTTCGGCGTGTACCTCGCCTTCATCTACTTCTCGACGTCGATCCCGGACTCGCTGCTCGCCGCGGCGCGGCTCGACGGCGCGAACGAGCTGCAGGTCTTCTTCCGCGTCGCGCTGCCGCTCGCGGCGCCCGTCGTCGCGCTCGTCGGGTTCTTCTCCTTCACGCAGAACTGGAACAACTACTTCCTGCCCTTCGTGATGCTGCCCTCGAGCGACAGCTACCCGCTGCAGGTCGGCCTGTCGACGCTGCTGTCGTCGACGCCGGCGTTCAACCCGAGCTCGGCGGGCTCGGAGTCCGTGCAGCTGCCCACCCTGGCGCTCGGCACCGTGGTGTCGGTGCTCCCCATCCTGATCGTGTTCCTCTTCTCCCAGCGCTTCCTCGTCGAGGGCATGACCGCGGGCGGGACGAAGGAATGACGCACCGCATCGACGCGAGGACCACCGCATGAAGATCACCGGCTACCGCATCCTGACCACGCAGCACGAGTGGCACCGGCCCGTCGGCGACGTGAACGGGGTCAGCGAGGGCACGCGCACCGCGCTCCACGCGCTCGTCCTGACGACCGACGAGGGCGTGGAGGGGATCGGGCTCAGCGCCTCCTCCCTCGCCGACGTCGACCGGGTCTTCCCGGCGGTCGACGGCGAGGACCCGCGCAGCGTCACCGGGCTCTACGACCGGATGCTCGCCTTCGCGTTCAAGACCGGGCACAACGGCCTCGTCTTCGCCGCGATCGGCGCGATCGACCAGGCGCTCTGGGACCTGAAGGCGAAGGCGGCGGGGGAGCCGCTGTGGCGGCTGCTCGGCGGCCGGTCCCGCTTCGTGCCGGGCTACGCGTCCGGGCTCGAGTTCGGCCTCACCGACGACGAGCTCCACGACCTCTACGCCGCGTTCGCGGACGCCGGCTTCTCGCAGGCGAAGATCAAGGGCGGCCGGAACGTCGCCGACGACATCCGCCGGCTGCGGATCGCGCAGGACGTGATGCGCCGCAACTCCGCGGACCCGGCGCTCATGTTCGACGCGAACGAGTCGTGGCACCGCTCGCAGGCGGTGCGGCACATCCGGCGGATCGAGGCGGCGGTCGACCTGACCTGGGTGGAGGAGCCGCTGCGGCGCTGGGACGCGGCGGGCCTCGCCGACGTGCGCCGCAGCGTCGACGCCGGCGTCGCGACCGGGGAGAACCTCACCGGCCTGGAGCAGTACCGGCCGCTGCTCGCCGCCGACGCGGTCGACGTCGTGCAGTTCAACGGCTCGTGGGGCATCACGCACGCGCTGCGCGTCTCGACCATCGCGCACGCGCAGGACCTGCCCGTCAGCCCCGTCGGCCTCACCTCCGTGACGGCCGCCGCGGCCACCGCGATGCCCAACCACCTCACCTCCGAGGTCCAGGACCTGGGCCAGCCGCTGGGCGTGACGCTCGACCAGCGGATCGAGGACGGCGGCATCGTGCTCGGCGACGAGCCGGGCGCGGGCATCGTGCTCGACGAGGCCCTGATCCTCGGCCTGACGCCCGCGGCCGGGTGGACCCGGGCGAGCGGCCCGCACGTGCGCCCCGCCCGGGCCGGGCTCCGGCTCGTGCCCGAGGACTCCGCGCCCGCCGTGGTCGAGACGCTCGAGGCCCGGCGATGACCGCCGCGGAGCGCCCGGTCCGCCGCGTCTGCCAGATGACGCGGCTCGCGCCGGAGAAGCGCGAGGAGTACCTCGAGCTGCACGCCCACGTGTGGCCCGCGGTCGAGCAGCGCCTCCGCGAGGCGGGGTTCGAGAACTACACGATCTTCGTGCGCGACGACCTGCTGATCGGCTACTACGAGTACCGCGGCGACGACCTCGACGCCGCGCTCGCCTTCATCGGGGAGGACCCCGAGACGCAGCGGTGGTGGACGTTCACCGGCCCCTGCCAGGTCGACCCGGAGCCGGGCGCGCCCGGCGGCCCGTGGCGCGACCTCACCGAGGTCTGGCACCTCTCGCCCGAGGGCTGAGCCACGGCGGCCCGCCCGGCTCGGGGCGGGCCCGCCCTCACCGGCGGACGGGCTCGAGGGCGACCGGCGCCTCCAGGTCGCGGCGGAAGGGCAAGCCCTCCCAGTCGCCCGCGTGCGTGCACGCGGCGGCGCCGGCGCGGACGGCGGTGCGGAGGCGCTCCTCGACCGGGCGGCCGAGCACGCGCTCGGCCAGCCAGCCGGCCACGAAGGCGTCGCCGGCCCCGACGGTGTCGACGACCCGGACGGGCACGGCCGGCATCCGGAGCACCTCGCCGTCGACCAGCGCGAGCGCCCCGTCCTCCCCGAGCTTGACGACGACCTCGGCGGGGCCGAGCGCCGCGATCCGGCGGGCCGCGTCCTCGGGGTCCGCCGCGTCGGGCGCGAGCAGCAGCGCCTCGTCGAAGCCGGCGAAGACGACGTCCGCACGGGCCGCGAGCGCGCGGTAGGCGGGGGCGGCCGTCTCGCCGGACCAGAGGCGGGAGCGGTGGTTCACGTCGAAGGAGACCGGGACGCCCGACCACCGGTCGAGCGCCGCGTCGACCGTCGCCGCCGCGCTCGCCGACAGCGCCGGGGTGATGCCCGTCACGTGGAGGTGCTCGACGGGGACGCCGTCCGCGGCGGCGAGGTCCTCGGGCGCCAGCCGGCCGCCCGCGCTCCCGCGGCGGTGGTAGACGACCTCCGTGCGGCCCGCGCCGTCGGTCTCCTTCAGCAGCAGGCCCGTCGGCGCGGCGGGATCGACCACGGCGCGCACGTCGACGCCCTCGGCCCGCAGCTCGCGGACGACGCGGCGGCCGAGCCCGTCGTCGCCCGTGCGGCCGAGCCACGCGACCGGCGCCCCGAGCCGGGCGAGGCCGATGGCGACGTTCGCCTCCGACCCGCCCGTGCCGATCCGCAGGTGCGAGGCGTGCGCGATCGACTCGCCCGTGTGGAGCACGCCGAGCGCCTCGCCGAGGGTCAGGACGCTCATGGCACGAGCGCGGACACGGCGGCGACGGCCTCACGGGCGAGCGCGGTGATGCGGGCGGGGTCCGACGCGACGGCGTCCGCCGGCACCATCCAGCTGCCGCTCACGGCGAGCACGTTCGGGAGCGCCGCGTAGTCCGGCGCGGTCGCCGCCGACACCCCGCCGCTCGGGACGAAGCGGACCTGCGGGAACGGTGCGCCGAGCGCGCGGATCAGGTCCGGTCCGCCGAGCAGGCCGGCGGGGAACAGCTTCAGGTCGGTGCAGCCCGCCGCGAGCGCCCGCTGGACCTCCGTCGCCGTCGCGACGCCGGGCACCGCCGCCGCCCCGCGCTCCTGCGCGCGGGCGACGACCGCGTCGTCGAGGCCGGGGGAGACGATCATCCCGGCGCCCGCGTCGACGCAGGCGTCGACCTGCTCCGCGGTCAGCACCGTGCCCGCGGCGACCGTGAAGCCCGGCACGGCGGCCGCCGCCGCGATCGCGGCGAGCCCGGCCGGGGTGCGGAGCGTGATCTCGGCGATCGGCAGCCCGCCCGCGAGGAGGGCTTCGGCGAGCGGTCGTGCGAGCGCGGCGTCCGTCAGGGAGACGACCGGCAGGACCCGGACCCGTCCGAGGACGGCGGTCGCGGCGCTCATCGGCCGAGCCAGCCGCCGTCGACGGGCAGGACGGCGCCGGTCACGTACGCGGCGGCGGGGGAGGCGAGGAACACGACGGCGCCGCCGAGATCGTCCGCGCGGCCCCAGCGGCCGGCGGGGATGCGCTCGAGGATCTGCCGCGACCGGTCCGCGTCCGCCTGCAGCGCGGCCGTGTTGTCGGTCGCGATGTAGCCCGGCGCGATGCCGTTGACCGTCACGCCGCGCGCCGCCCACTCGTTCGAGAGCGCCCGGACGAGGCCCGCAACGCCCGACTTCGCCGCGGTGTAGCCGGGCACGTTGATGCCGCCCTGGAAGCTGAGCAGGCTCGCCGTGAAGATCACGCGGCCCTCGCCGCGCGCGAGCATGCCGCGGGCGACGAGCTGGGTGAGCACGAACTGGCTGGAGAGGTCGACCTCGAGGACCCGGTCCCACAGCTCGAGGGGGTGCTCGGCGGCCGGTGCCCGCTCGATCGTCCCGGCGTTGTTGACGAGCACGTCGACCCGGCGCTCGGCGAGCTCCTCGCCGAGCGCGACCACCGCGGCGCGGTCCGCGAAGTCGACCGCGCGCGCCTCGAACCGTCGGCCGAGCGCCTCGACCGCGGCGCCGACCGCGCTGCCCTCCGGCTCGATCGTGGCGCTGACGCCGATCACGTCGGCGCCCGCTGCCGCGAGGGCCTCCGCGAACGCGCGGCCGATGCCGCGCTTCGCGCCGGTGACGACCGCGAGCCGACCGGTCAGGTCGAAGGGGCCGCTCATGCGCCGGCGCCGGACTGCACGTCGACGAGCACCTTCATCGCGGCGCCCTGCTCGAGCAGGCCGAACGCCTCCTGCACCTCGGTGATCGGCACGATCTTCGTGATCAGCACGTCCGCAGGGACGTCGCCGTCGGCCACGAGGCGCACGGCGGTCTCGAAGTCCTGCCGCTCGTAGACGCGCGCGCCGATGATCGTGAGCTCGCGCCAGAACAGGCGCTGCAGGTCGATCTCCCGAGGCGTGGGGTGGATCGCGACGACGACGAGGCGGCCGCGGACCTTCGCGAGCGAGGTCGCCCCGAGCACGGCCTTCGCCGCTCCGGACACCTCGAACACGACGTCGGCGCCGGCGCCGCCGGTCCACTCCTCGACCCGTGCGACCTGATCGACCGCGCGCGGGTCGAGCGTGGTGAAGCCGAGCGCCTCCACCTGCGCACGGCGGTTCGCGTCGACCTCGGCGACGACGACGTCGCCGCCGAAGCGCCGCGCGACGGTGGCGATGAGCAGCCCGATCGGGCCGCCGCCGATGACGACGGCCTTCTCGCCCTCGACGAGGCCGGAGCGGCGCACGTCGTGCACCGCGACCGCGACCGGTTCGACGAGGGCGGCGTGGTCGAGGCGGACCCCGGCGGGCATCGGCACGACGACGCGCTCGGGCACGGTCCACAGCTCCTGGAGGGAGCCGGGGGAGTCGATCCCGATGAAGTCGAGGTTCTGGCAGACGTGCTGGTTGCCGGCCAGGCAGGCGGGGCAGGTGCCGTCCCAGTCGAGCGGCATCACGGTGACGGCGTCGCCGGGCGCGACTGAGGTGACGTCGGCGCCGACGGACTCCACCGTGCCGCTCATCTCGTGGCCGAACGGGAGCGGCGTGGTCACGCGGGCGTCCATGCTCCCGTGGAAGACGTGGAGGTCCGTGCCGCAGAGTCCGGTGTAGGCGACACGGATCCGCACGTCGCCCGGCCCGGGGGCGACGGGCTCCGCCTCCCTGGTCTCGACGGTCCGGTCCCCGACGTACTGCGCGGTCAGCATCGACGCTCCGTTCTCGATCCCCTGACGGGAAACACCCGACCTATTATGCTCGGCGGCGGTCGAACACCGGCCAAAGCAGCCAGATCCCGACGAAGTGATCCGATGTCTCGGATCGGAAACGGCGACATGACGCAGGACACGACGAGGCCCTCGCCGGGGCTCCCGACGCTCGGGCTCGGCACCGCGCCGTTCGGCAACCTCTACACCGCGACCACGGACGAGGAGGCCGCGGCGACCGTCGACGCGGCCTGGGCCGCCGGCGTCCGGTACTTCGACACCGCCCCGCACTACGGCGTGGGCCTCGCGGAGCGCCGGCTCGGCGCCGCTCTCGCCGGTCGGCCGCGCGACGAGTACGTGCTCTCGACCAAGGTCGGGCGGCTGCTCGTGCCCGACCCGGGCGGCGCCGGGCGGCAGGACGACCAGGGCTTCGCCGTCGAGGCGACCACGGTGCGGCGCTGGGACTTCAGCCGCGACGGCGTGCTGCGGTCGCTCGAGCAGAGCCTCGAGCGGCTCGGCGTCGACCGCGTCGACGTCGTCTACCTCCACGACCCCGACGCGCACTGGGCGGAGGCGTCCACGACCGGTGTCGCCGCGCTCGTCGAGCTGCGGGACCAGGGCGTGGTCCGTGCGATCGGCGCGGGGATGAACCGGTCGGCCATGCTCACGCGCTTCGTCCGCGAGACCGACGTCGACCTCGTGCTCTGCGCGGGCCGGTACACGCTGCTCGAGCAGGGCGCGGAGGACGACCTCCTGCCCGCCGCGCTCGAGCGGGGCGTGGGCGTCGTCGTCGGCGGCGTCTACAACTCCGGGCTGCTCAGCACGCGCCGCCCGCCCGCCGACGCGCAGTACGACTACGCCGCGGCGCCGCCCGAGGTCGTCGCGCGCGCGAACCGCATCGCCGACGTCTGCGAGGCGCACGGCGTGACGCTGCCGGAGGTCGCCACGGTGTTCCCGCAGCGGCACCCGGCGGTCGTCTCGACGCTCCTCGGCCTCCGCGACCCGGGGCAGGTGGCCGAGGGCGTCGCGCGCGCCGCGACCGTCGTGCCCGATGCTGTCTGGACGGACCTCGAGGCCGCCGGTCTCCTCCGCAGAACCGCCACGACACCGGAGTCCTGACATGCCGACGATCACCGCCGCCCGCACCTACGACGTCCGCTTCCCGACCTCGCTGTCGCAGGACGGCTCCGACGCGATGAACAAGGACGGCGACTACTCCGCCGCGTACCTCGTGCTCGAGACCGACGACCCCGACGTCGCCGGGTACGGCTTCACCTTCACCATCGGGCGCGGGAACGACCTCTGCTGCGCCGCCGCGGAGCAGCGCGCCGCGCCCCTGATCGGCCGCGACGTCGACGAGGTCGTCGGCGACCTCGGGGGCATCTACCGGGAGCTCTCGTCGGACAGCCAGCTGCGCTGGCTGGGCCCGGAGAAGGGCGTCGAGCACCTCGGCATGGCCGCCGTGATGAACGCGGTGTGGGACCTCGCCGCCCGGCGCGCGGGGAAGCCGCTGTGGCGGCTCCTCGTCGACATGACGCCGGAGCAGCTGGTCGACGCGGCGGACCTCCGCTACCTCTCCGACGCCCTCACGCGCGACGAGGCGGTGGCGATGCTCGAGGAGCTCGCGCCGACGCGGGCCGAGCGGATCGCCGAGCTCGAGGCGGCGGGCGGCTACCCCTGCTACACGACGAGCGCGGGCTGGCTCGGCTACAGCGACGACAAGCTGCGGCGTCTGCTGCAGGAGGCGGTCGACGCGGGCTACCACCACCTGAAGCTCAAGGTCGGCGCCGACCTCGAGGAGGACGTGCGGCGGCTCACGATCGCGCGGGAGGTCGTGGGCTGGGACGTCGACCTCATGATCGACGCGAACCAGGTGTGGGACGTGCCGCAGGCGATCGCCTGGATGGAGCGGCTCGCGGAGTTCCGCCCGCTCTGGATCGAGGAGCCGACGAGCCCGGACGACGTGCTCGGCCACGCCGCGATCCGGCGGGCGGTCGCGCCCGTCGGCGTCGCGACCGGCGAGCACGGCATGAACCGCGTGCTCTTCAAGCAGCTCTTCCAGGCGGAGGCGATCGACTTCTGCCAGCTCGACTCGGCGCGGCTCGCGGGGCCGAACGAGATCATCGCCGTCTACCTGCTGGCGAAGAAGTTCGGCGTCCCGGTCTGCCCGCACGCGGGCGGCGTCGGGCTGTGCGAGCTCGTGCAGCACCTCTCCGTCTTCGACTACGTCGCGGTCTCCGGCAGCCTCGAGGGTCGCGTGACGGAGTTCGTCGACCACCTGCACGAGCACTACACGGACCCGTGCGTCGTGATCGACGGCAAGTACGTGCTGCCGTCGCAGCCGGGCTACAGCGCGCGCATGCTCGACGCGTCGGTCGCGGAGTACGTCTACCCGAGCGGGTCGTACTGGTCGTCCCGCTGAGCGGGCGGGCTCGGCCCCGCCTCAGTCCTGCGTCGCCTGCACCGGGCGCGGGTGGAGGTGGGAGGCGCCGCCGTCCACGTCGAGCGCGGTGCCCGTGGTCGAGCCCGACCGCGGGCTCGCGAGGTACAGGATCGCGCCGGCGACCTCCTCCGGCGTGACCATGCGCCCGGTGGCCTGCCGCGCGTCGAGCGCCGCGCGCTCCTTCGCCGGGTCGGGGAAGCGCTGCAGCATCCGGTCCACGAACGGCGTCGCGACCGTGCCCGGGCGCACGCAGTTCACGCGGATGCCCTCCGACACGTGGTCCGTCGCCATCGCGTAGGTCAGCGCGAGCACCGCGCCCTTGCTCGCGGCGTAGAGCGCGCGCTGCGGCAGGCCGTGCAGCGCGGCCAGGGAGCAGAGGTTGACGACCGAGGCGCGCGACGAGCGGCGCAGCCAGGGCAGGGCGGCCGCGGTGACGCGGGCCATCCCGGTCACGTTCACGTCGAGCACCCGCGCCCACTCGGCGTCGTCGTTGTCCTCGACGGTGCCGACGGCGGAGATCCCCGCGTTGTTGACGAGCACGTCGATGCCGCCGAGCGCCTCCGCCGCGGCCGCGACGGCCGACTCGACGCCGGCGCGATCGGCGACGTCGGCCTCGACGGCGTGCAGCCCGTCCGGGACGTCGGTGGAGCGGTCGAGCACGGCGACCGCCGCGCCCGCCTCTCGGAGGGCCAGCGCGGTGGCGAGGCCGATCCCGGACGCGCCGCCCGTCACGACCGCCCTGAGCCCGTCGAACTCGCCCATGTCCGCTCCGTCCCCGGCCGCCGTCGGCCAGTGCGATCCTACGGACGCGCCGACGCCCCTCCCCTGACCGAGGTGCGAGCGGAGCGATGGGCCCCACGGGCGGTGTTCCCGACCGAGGGACTCGAGATCACCTCGCGCTCATGCCGCTCCGGCCGGCGGGTAGCCCTCCGCGTCGTGGCTGTCCGCGTACTCCTCGACGCCGAGCACGTGGACGGACATGCGGACCCGGGCCCGCTCGGGCTCGCCCGCCTCGAGCTCGGCGAGCACCGCGCGGTGCTCCCGCTGCGTCTCGGCGTTCGCGTGCTGCTCGGTGATCGCCCGCCACAGGCGCGCCCGCAGCGTCCGCCCGACGAGCCCGTCGATGAGCGCGGCGAGGGTCGGGCTGCCGCTCGCTCGCGCGATCGTCGTGTGGAAGCGCGTGTCCGCGTCGATGAACGCCTGGGCGTCCAGCTCGCCGCCCGCCCGCAGCAGCTCGTCGACGCCGTCGAGGATCGCGCGCAGCTCGGCGAGGTCCTCCTCGGTCCGCAGGCGGGCCGCACGGGCGGCGCTCTCCGCCTCGAGCACGCGGCGGACGCCGAGCAGGTCGTGCGCCTGCTCCTCGCCGCGGAGCTCCGCGAAGAGCCCCATCGGGCCGAGCAGCGCCGCGGCGTCGAGCGACGTGACGTAGGTGCCCGCGCCCTGCCGCGTGTGCAGCACGCCGAGGGTCGCCAGCGCCCGCACGCCCTCGCGCAGCGAGCCCCGGGAGACGCGGAGCCGCGCCGCCAGGTCCTTCTCGACGGGCAGCCGGTCGCCGGGGCGCAGCTCGCCCGAGACGATCATCGCCTTCACGCCCTCGACGACCACGTCGGTCTGGCTCCGTGCTGCCTCGCCGTCGGCCGTGTCGTCGCTCACGCGCTCATCGTAGGGAGCCGTCGACGTCCGCCGTCCCGCCGACCTGCCACCCCGCCCCCGCGCCGCGCGAAGGAGGGATCGCCGATCCGCGGACGAGCCCGGCCTGCCCGCGGGCGCGGAGCCGCGGCAGCCTGGTCGACGTCCGGCGGCGACCGCCGCCGGGAGGAGGGAGACCGGGATGCCCCGGAGCATCGACATCGCCGTGCCCGACCAGACGGGACGCACCGCGCTCGTGACCGGCGGCAGCGACGGCATCGGGTTCCACATCGCGAGCCGGCTGGCCCGCGCGGGCGCGGAGGTGCTGCTGCCCGTCCGCTCCGCCGCGAAGGGCGCGGCCGCCGCCGATCGGATCCGGTCCGCCGTCCCCGGCGCGCGGATCGAGGTCCGCCCGCTCGACCTCGCCTCGCTCGCGTCCGTCGAGGCGCTCGCGGACGCGCTGCTCGCGGAGGGGCGGCCGCTGCAGATGCTGGTCGGCAACGCCGGCCTGATGACCCCGCCGACGCGCCGGGCGACGGCGGACGGCTTCGAGCTCCAGCTCGGCACGAACCACCTCGGCCACGCGGCGCTGGTCCTGCGCCTCCTGCCGCTGCTGCAGGCGGGCCGAGCCCGCGTCGTCTCGCAGATCAGCGTCGCGGCGAACTCCGGCGCGGTCCTCTGGGACGACCTGAACCAGGAGCGCTCGTACCACCCGGGCCGCGCGTACAGCTCCTCGAAGATCGCGTTCGGGCTGTTCGGCCTCGAGCTGCAGCGTCGGAGCACGGCGGCGGGGTGGGGGATCCGCAGCGACCTCGCGCACCCCGGCGTCACGCCCACGAACCTCCTCGCGGCGCAGCCCGGAATGGGGCGCGAGCGGGACACCGCGGCGCTCCGCGTGATCCGCGGCCTGTCGCGGCGCGGGATCCTGCTCGGCACCGCGGAGTCCGCGGCGCTGCCCGCGGTGCTCGCGGCCACGCGCCCGGGCGAGGACGGGGGCCGCTTCTTCGGTCCGGGCGGACCGCTGCACCTCGGCGGCGCGCCCGCGGAGCAGCGGCTCTACTCGCGGCTCCGCAGCGAGGAGGATGCGAAGCGCATCTGGGCGGAGTCGGAGCGCCTGACCGGGGTCCGCGCGCCCCGCTGACGAGCGGGGGATCGGCGGTCCCTGGACCGTCCGCCCGGTTCCGCGCGAGCATCGAGGGGCGGCGGACGCCGTCCCAGGAGCAGGAGGCACGTGATGGACCGGGCGCAGCTGGCCGACTTCCTCCGGCGTCGACGGCAGGCGCTGCAGCCGGAGGACGTCGGTCTCGGCCGCTCCGCGCGGCGGCGCGCGGAGGGGCTCCGCCGCGAGGAGGTCGCGGCGCTGTGCGACATGTCCGTCGACTACTACAGCCGGCTCGAGCAGGCGCGGGGGCCGCAGCCGTCGGTGCAGATGCTCGCCGCGATGGCGCGCGGGCTCCGCCTCACCCTCGACGAGCGCGACCACCTGTTCCGTCTCGCGGGCCACACCGCGCCGGCCCGCCGGATGCGCAGCCAGCACGTGACGCCCGGCCTCATGCGCGTGCTCGACCGCCTCGCCGACACGCCTGCGCAGGTGATGGGGGAGATGGGGGAGACCCTCGTGCAGACCGGGCCCGCGCGGGCCCTGTTCGGCGATGAGACCCGGTTCCGCGGCCCGATGCGGAGCATCGCCTACCGCTGGTTCATGGACCCGTCCTCGCGCGACGTGTACCCGGAGGAGGACCACGCCGCGACCTCCCGCCTCTTCGTCGCGGACACCCGGGCGGCGCTCGCGAAGCTGGGGCCCGGCTCCCCGGCTGCGGAGATCGTCGACGCGATGCTGTCCGGCAGCCCGGAGTTCGCGCGGCTCTGGGCGGTCCACGAGGTCGGCGCGCGGCCGCCGCAGGACAAGCGCCTGCAGCACCCCGAGGTCGGGGTCATGACCCTGCAGTGCCAGGTGCTCTCCGACCTCGAGCAGAACCAGACGCTGCTGGTGCTCACCGCGGAGCCGGGCTCGGAGGACGCGGACAAGCTGCAGCTGCTCTCCATGGTCGGCCACCGCGCGGCGACCGCGGGATCGTGAGAATTCTCGACGCGGCGTGACGATCGGGCCGTTCCGCGACTCCTTCTCCCGGTGGACCGACCGACGGTCCGCGGAGGAGGGGAGTGCGGTGGGTCGGTTCCGACTGCGACCGCTCCGGGTCGAGGCGCACCGGTTCGACGGGACGGCGGCCTCGGCGTCGGCGATGGCGGACTGGGCGGACGCCCTGGAGCCGCCGCTCGTCGTGCGGCGCCGGATCGAGTACCGCGGATGGGGCGACCGCGCCGGTCACCTCGAGCTCGAGGTCCGAGGGATCGAACGGCAGCTCATGGCGGGCGACTGGCTCGTGGTGGGCGCGGCGGTCGGACCGCGCGGCGCGGTCGTGCTCGACGACGAGGAGTTCCGGCGGCGCTTCGCGCCCGCCGGCCCCGCGCCGGTGCGCATCGCATGAGCGCGGGCCGACCTCACTCGATGGAGGCGATCTCCAGCCGCACGACGACGTCCTCGCGCCCGAGCGCACGACGGGCGGCGCCCGCGGCGCCCTGCACGACCTCCCGCGCGGGCACCGCGGCGTCGGTGGCCAGCCGGAGCTCGCAGGTGAGGGCGTCCTCGTGGTCGCGGAGGCGGACCACGGCCGAGCCCGGCAGGCCGGACAGGGGGTACAGCACGCGGACGCCCGGCACGGCGGAGACGGCGACCGTCACCGCGTCCTTCGCCGCGGGTTCGAGCTGGTCGGTCACGGCGCTCCCGCTCCCGGCAGCTCGACGACGTCCGCGACCCGCACGTCGAGGCGGCCGACGGTGAAGGGCGCCTGCCGCGGCAGGATCTCGACGACCCGGCGCCGGAACTCGGCGACGGTGTCCTCGATCGGGAAGCCGTAGAACATCGACACCTCGATGTCGAGGTCCATCCGGTCGCCCGGCTCCTGCGGCTCGATCCGCACCCGGCCGGTGAGCAGGCCCGGGACGGAGTCGCCGACCGCACGGACGAGGCCGCGCAGCGCGCCCTCCGTCACGGTCGCCTCGGTGCCCGGGGGCAGGCCGGGCACCGGGAAGCGGCGGCCGGGTCGCGCCTCGAGGGAGATGCGGTCCAGCACCGTGGTCATCCAGCAGTCCGGGTGGGTCCGCTCGAGGGCGGCGTCCTCCTCGAGCAGGCCGCCGGCCATCAGGCGCAGGCGTTCGAGCCCGGCGAGCGCGATCCGGCAGGCCGGGGAGGCCTCGATGCCCGGGTCGAGGGGCGTGCGCCCGCGATCGAGGTAGTCGACGAGCTCGTCGAGCGTGTGCCCGTCGAGGTCCTCGAAGGGGCCGCTGGGCGGTCGTGCATCGGTCATGCTGTTCCTCCCATCACGTCGAGGAGCTTCTTCCTGGCCAGCACGAGGGCGCCGCGGACGGTGCTCACCGGCACGTCGAGCTCCTCCGCGATCTCGTCGTAGGACAGGCCGCCCACCTCGCGGAGCACCCACACCCGCGCCTGCTGCGCGGGCAGCCGGGAGAGCGCCCCGCGGAGCAGGTCGCGGTCGTCGAAGCGGGCGAGGGAGTCGTCTGCGGACGGTAGCTCCTCGTCGATCTCCGCGGTCTGGGGTTGCTTCCTCAGCATCGCGAACGCCTGCCGCTCCGCGATGCGGAAGAGCCAGCCCTTCACCGCGTCCGGGTTCTGCAGCTGCGGCAGCGCCTGCCACGCCGCCAGCGCGACCTCCTGCAGCACGTCGTCGGTGTCGGACGGGCGCCGCGTGATGCGGTTCACGTACGCGCGGAGCACGGGCGCGTGCCGCCTGATCAGGATGCCGAACGCGCGGCTGTCGCCGTCCGCGGCGCGGCCGGCGAGGAGGCCGTCTCCCGCCAGCGCGAGGAGGTCCCCGCTCGCGCCGGTGGATTCCATGCAGAGAGGATGCGGCCGAGTGCACGCTTTTTTCTGGGAGTCCGCTGGACGATGTGAGGATCCCCGCATCGGTCGCCTCCTTCCTCATGACGCACGAGAACGAGGCGGGACCGAGCAGGTCCCGCACGAGAAGGAGGACCGAACCGGATGTCGAACACGACCCCGACCACGACCGGCGCGACGACCACCACGGCGGCGAGCCCTGCGGCGAAGCGCACCCCCGCGCAGCCCACGGGCGCGACGACCGAGGCGACCACGATCGGCACCACGACGATCGACGACTCGGTCGTCGAGAAGATCGCCGGCATCGCTGCGCGCTCCGTCGCCGGCGTGCACGACCTCGGCGGCGGCGCGGCCCGGGCGATCGGCGCCCTCCGCTCCCGCGTGGGCGGCCAGGACCGCGGGCAGGGCGTGTCCGTCGAGGTCGGCGAGAAGCAGGCCGCGGTCGACCTGGTCGTGATCGCCGAGTACCCGGTGCCGCTGCACGGCCTCGCGGACGACGTCCGCAGCGCCGTGATCGACGCGGTGGAGCAGCTCACGGGCCTCGAGGTCACCGAGGTGAACATCACGATCGCCGACATCGACGTGCCCGGCGAGGACGACGCGAAGGCCGAGCCCGCGCGCGTCCGGTAAGACGTCGCCGCATCCATCGGCGATCCCCAGAGGAAGAACGAGAGAGGAGCAGCGCATGGCGCTCGACGACAAGATCAAGAACGCGGCCGAGAACCTGGTCGGCAAGGGCAAGGAGGCCGTCGGCAAGGCGACGGACAACGAGTCCCTCGAGGCCGAGGGTCGCGCCGACCAGACCAAGGCGCAGGCCAAGAAGGTCGGCGAGGACGTGAAGGACGCGTTCCGCTGATCACGACCCATCGGGCGCGGGCGGCCGGACGGCCGCCCGCGCCCGATGTCTGCGTGCGGGCGTATGGTTCGCACGACGGCGCTCCGTGCGACGGGGCAGGTGAGGAGGACGCCGTGACGGCAGAGGTGCCGCCGCTCCGCCGACCCCGCGGCGCCGCACGCGCGCTCGGTTTCCGGCGTCGCAGCGCCGATCCGGCCGTCCAGGCCGCGGACGTCCGGGCCTCCGAGCCGCTCGCACCGGCGACCACCGCGCCGATCGTGCTGGCCGGGCGCTACGAGCTGCGCCGCGTGCTCGGCTCCGGCGGCGAGGCCAACGTGTACGCCGCGCACGACGGCCTGCTCGGCCGCGAGGTCGCCGTCAAGGTCTTCCACAGTCGCGTCGCCCCGCCCGACGCGGGCAGCCTCGAACGCGTCGAGGCCCGCGTGAGCGCGTCGTTGAACCACTACGCCCTCACCACGCTGCTCGACGCGGGCATCGACGAGGGCCCGGAGGGGCGGCAGCTCTACCTCGTCATGGAGTACGTGCCGGGCGAGGCGCTGAACGAGCGGCTCCGGCGCGGCCCGATGACGCCGGCGGACGCCTGCTGGCTCGGGTTCGACATCGCCGAGGGCCTCGACCACATGCACCAGGTCGGCTTCCTGCACCGCGACGTGAAGCCGAGCAACATCCTCATCTCCGGCCTGCGCAGCGCGCGACCCGTCGTCGCGAAGCTGACCGACTTCGGCATCGCCGCACGGGTGGGGGAGCCGGACCTCAGCGAGTTCACCACCGGCACGGCGGCGTATCTGAGCCCCGAGCAGGTGGAGGGGCTCGACGCCGAGCCCGCGAGCGACGTGTACTCGCTCGGCCTCGTGATGATCGAGGCGATCACGGGCCGCGTGGTCTTCCCGGGATCGGTGACGAGGAGCGCGTTCGCGCGGCTCGACCGCGACCCGGAGATCCCGGAGGGGATCCCGCCCCGGCTCGCGGACCTGCTGCGCCGGATGACCGCCCGACGCCCGGCGGACCGGGTCGGGCTGTACGACCTCGCGGTCGAGCTGCAGCAGATCCTCGTCGACATGCTGCTGGAGCTGCGGCCGGGCGGCGCCGCACCCGCCGCCGAGCCGCCCGTCGTCGACGGGCCGCCGCAGCAGGCGAGCGCCGCGTTCGACGCCGCCCTCCGGCTGCTGCTCGGCGCGTCCGGCGCGACGGCCGCGATCGCCCTGCTCGGCGACCCCGCGGCCGGGCAGACCGTCGCCGCCCGCGCCGGCGCCGCGACCGCGTCGCCGGAGGGGCTGCCGGTCCTGCGGGCCGCCCGGTCCGGCGCCGTCCTCGTCGAGGACGCGTGGCAGGACCGCGACCTCCGCGCGCACCCCCTCGTGCTCGGCGGCGGGGTGCGGGCCGTCGCCGCGGTGCCGCTGCAGAACGCGGACCGCACGGTCGCCGGCTCGCTGGTGCTGCTCGACCGCGCCCCGCGGGCCTGGGACGACGCCGCCCGCGCGGCGCTCGAGGACACCGCGGCGCTCCTCGTCGCGGACCTCGGCCTGCGCCGCGCGGTGCGCCGCGCCCTCTCGCTCGACGACTGATCGGTCGGACGGAGGAACCGCGTGTGACACTCCGGCGCGGTCCGGACATACCCGGGTGTGACGGTGCTCCAGAGCGATGAGGTCGAGTGGTCGCGCGCCCTCGTCGCGGACGAGCGGGCGTTCGGCGAGCTGTTCCAGCGGCACCACCGCCGGGTCTTCCGCCACGCGCTCCGGCTCGTCGTCCTCCCCGCCGACGCCGACGAGGTCATGGCCTCCGCGTTCTTCGAGCTGTGGCGGCGCCGCGCCGACGTCCACCTCGTCGACGGGTCGGTGCTGCCCTGGCTGCTCGCCACGGCGACGCTGCTGAGCCGCAACCGCGTCCGCGGCGCGATCCGCTACCAGCGGGTGCTCGCGCAGCTGCCGCGGGAGGAGGCGGAGGACGCGGCCGAGACCGCGACCGACGCGCTGGAGCGCCGCGAGCTGCGCCGTGAGATCGGCGCCGCGCTGCGCCGCATGTCGGCGACGGACGCCGCGCTCGTCACCCTCACCGTCATCGACGGCCTCACCACCGCCGAGGCCGGCGCGGCCGTCGGCCTGAACCCGGGCGCCGCCCGCATGCGGCTCGTCCGGGCCCGCACCCGCCTCCGGGTGCTGCTCGAGCACGACGCCCCCGTGCCGCGGGCCTCGGCCCGCCTCGTCAAGGAGTCCGCCTCATGATCCGCTCGACGCCCGACCCCGTCTTCGCCGCGGCCGCGCAGGCCGAGCTCGAGCGCCGCGTGCGCCTCGCCCGGCCCGTCGGCGCCGGTGCCGGCGGGGGAGCGCCGCGCTCCCGCCGGTCGTGGACCATGGAGCTCGCCGCCGTCGCCGGGGTGACCGCGCTGGTCGCCGCGGCCGCCGTCGGGGTGACCGTGCTGCGGCCGACCTCCGCGCCCGACGAGGTTCCCGCGGGGATCACCTCGCCGACCGCCGACGCGCCTCCGACCGCGTCGCCCCTCGACTCCCCGTCGCCGAGCGCGACGGCGACCACGCCGCCGACGAGTCCGCCCCCGGCGACCACCGCCCCGCCGACGGCACCGGTGTCGACGCCGCCGGCGACGCCGACCACCCCTGCGACCCCGCCGCCGACCTCCGGCGCGGGCAGCGCCTCCGGGCTCGTCGGCCCGACCGGCGCTCGGGTCCGCACGGACGCGGAGATCCGCTCCTGGACGGCGTCGATCGGGTTCGGCGAGATCTGGGGCGAGGAGGCCGTCCTCGACATGCACTGCATGGCCGGCAAGGGGTTCCTGTACGACCCGGTCTACGAGCACGCCCACGGGATCGCCACGGCCGGGATGACGGCCGCCCAGAAGGCCGCCTTCTCGGACGCCTACTACGGACCGCAGACCGACCAGCCGTACGACTGGCGCACGGCCGGCTGCCACGGCCGCTCGGTGCACCTCATGGGCCAGGACGACGCGCACTGACGCGGGCGGTCCAGGCGCGGCGGTTACCGTGGGAGGAGGAGTCCTCCTGCTGATGACGAGACCACGCCCGAACGACCCGCGCCTGAGCACGGCCCGCTACCGGCTGGACCGCGATGCGCGGAGCGCCGAGGAGCCCGACGACCCGTCGGACCGCGGGCAGCCGACGATGGACGAGCGGGCCCAGGCCGTCGAGATCGCGATCCAGCAGGCGATGCGGCGCGGCGACTTCGACGGCCTCCCCGGCGCCGGCAAGCCGCTGCAGGACCTCGGCGGGGTGCGCGACCCGGACTGGTGGATCCGTCGCAAGATCGAGCGGGAGCAGCTGACCGGCCTCGGTCCGCCCGCGCTGACGCTCCGCACCGAGGACGCCGGGATGCTCGAGCGCCTCGACGCGCTGCCGACCGAGACCGCCGTCCGCGAGGCGCTCGACGACTTCAACCGGCGCGTCAAGGAGGCGCGGCGCCAGCTGCTCGGCGGGCCCCCCGTGATCACGCGCCCGCGGGACGTGGACGCGGAGGTCGCGGCGTGGCGCGTGCGCGCGGCCGAGCGCCGGGCCGCGCGGGAGCGCGCCGCGGAGGAGGAGCGGGCCCGCGAGGCCGCCCGGCTCGCCGCGATGACGTGGCGGGAGCGACGCCGCGAACGGCGGGCCCGCCGGGCGGGCTGACCCGGATCCTCCCGGTCGGCCCGACCTACGATCGCGGGACCGACCCGAATCAGGAGGAACCCCGTGGCCGTCATCTCGATCCTCGAACTGCGCCTCCGCGACGACGTGCTCGACGGCGCGCCCGCCGCGCTCGACGCGATCCTCGCGGACACCCGCGCGTTCGACGGCAACGAGGGCATCGAGGTGCTGCACGACGTCGCCGACCCGGCGCACGTGACGGTCGTCGAGCGCTGGACGTCGGTCGAGCGCGACGACGCCTACCGCGCCTGGCGGGCGACGCCCGAGGGCGCGTCGGGCCTCGGCGACCTGCTCGCCGCTCCGCCGACCCTCTGGCGCAGCGAGATCCGCTCGACCCTCTGACCTCCCCGCTGACTCGCGGATCCGCAGATCTTGCGCGGATCCGCAGATCCGAGCCGACACGCCGGTCCGGGACCCGTCTCACGCGGCGCGTCGCCCCGGAATTGCGGATCCGCGAACCCCCTGCGTAGCGTCGAGCGGCGGCCGTGGACGGACACGGCGCCGGCGGGAGGACGACGATGTCAGCAGCGGGGACGACCGGGAGCGGCGCGACGACGGGCTGGGCGGTGCTCGGCCCCGGCGGCATCGCGCGGACCTTCGTCACGGACCTCGTCGGCAGCACCGGCGCGCTCGTCGCGGTCGGCAGCAGCGACCCGGCCCGGTCCGCCTCCTTCGTCGAGTGGGCCGCCGACCTCGGCTTCGGCGACGCGAGCGCCGGCACGTACGCGGAGGCGCTCGCCGACCCGCGCGTCGACGCCGTCTACGTCGCGACCGTGCACCCGGGCCACGCGCAGCTCGTGCTCGACGCGATCGCCGCGGGCAAGCCCGTGCTCTGCGAGAAGCCCCTCGGCGTGAACCACGGCGAGGCGATGGCGATGGTGGACGCGGCGCGCACCGCGGGCGTGCCGCTCGTCGAGGCGTTCGTGTACCGGTTCCACCCGCAGACCGCCGCGGTGCTCGACCTGATCCGCAGCGGCGCGATCGGCACCGTGCAGCACATCGACGCGTCCTTCGCGTTCCGCAACCCGGACCGCACCGGCCGGCTGTACGAGCAGGCGACGGCGGGCGGCGGCATCCTCGACGTCGGCTGCTACCCGCTCACGTACGCCGCGCTCATCGCCGCGACCGCCACCGGGGTGCCCGTCGCGGAGCCCGTCGAGCTCACCGCCTCCGGCAGCATCGGACCGACCGGCGTCGACGAGTGGGCGGTCGCCGACCTCGTGTACCGCGGCGGCGTGACCGCCTCCATCCGCAGCGGCGTGCGCGTGCAGGACCGCAACGACCTCACCGTGTTCGGCTCGAAGGGCCGCATCCACCTGCCGCTGCCGTGGGCGGTCGGCGAGGACCCGCGCGTCGAGATCGAGGTCGCCGACGAGGAGCCGCGCTCCCTGTCCTTCCCCGTCGACCGCCCCTACTCGCTCGAGGCGGAGGCGACCGCCCGCGTCGCGGCCGCCGGCGAGGTCGAGGCCGCGGAGATGACGCTCGACGAGACCCTCGCGGCCGCGCACACGCTCGACCGCTGGCGGGCCGCCATCGGCCTGCGCTACCCGTTCGAGGCGGAGGACGCCGACATCCCGACCGTCTCGCGGCGCCCGCTGCGCGTCGAGCCCGACAACCCCATGCGCTACGGCGAGATCCCCGGCGTCGGCAAGCGCATGTCGCGCCTGGTCCTCGGCGTCGACAACCAGCCGGACCTCGCGCACGCCTCCGCCCTCTTCGACCACTTCGTCGAGCGCGGCGGGAACGCCTTCGACACCGCGTGGATCTACGGCGACGGCGCCCTCGAGCGCCGGCTCGGGAGGTGGATCCAGAACCGCGGGATCCGCGAGGACGTCGTCGTCATCACGAAGGGCGCCCACACGCCGCACTGCGACCCCGAGTCGCTCAGCCGGCAGCTGCTCGAGAGCCTCGAGCGGCAGGGCACCGACTACGCGGACGTCTACCTGATGCACCGGGACGACGAGAGCGTGCCGGTCGGGGAGTTCGTCGACGTGCTCGACGAGCACCGCCGCGCGGGCCGCATCCGCGTCTACGGCGTCTCGAACTGGCGCCTGGAGCGGTTCGACGAGGCGAACGCCTGGGCGGCGGCGAACGGGCGGGAGCCGCTCGCGGTGCTCAGCAACCACTTCGGCCTCGCCGAGGCGTACGACGTGCCGTGGGCCGGCTGCCGGCACGCGACGGACCCGGCGTCGAAGCGGTGGCTGGAGGAGCGGCAGGTGCCGCTGCTGCCCTGGTCGTCGCAGGCGCGCGGCTTCTTCGCCCGCGCGCGGCCGGACTTCCTCGAGGACGAGGAGCTCGTCCGCTGCTACTACAGCGACGACAACTTCGAGCGGCTGCGCCGGGCGCAGCAGCTGGGGGAGGAGCTCGGCGTGCCCGCCACCGCGGTCGCCCTCGCGTACGTCCTCGCGCAGCCCTTCCCGACGTTCCCGCTGTTCGGCCCGCGGTCGATCACCGAGGCCCGCTCGTCGATGCGGGGCCTGTCGGTCGAGCTCGCGCCGGAGCAGGTCGCGTGGCTGGACCTGCGCGCGTGAGCGTCGAGCGCCCCTTCAAGCTCGACGTCGGCGGCGACCCGGGCATCGAGCCGCTCGCCCTCGCCGAGCGGGCGGCCGAGGCCGAGGCCGCCGGCTTCGACGGCGTCGGCGCCGCCGAGACGAGCCACGACCCGTTCCTCTCCCTCGCGCTCGCGGCCCGCGAGACGAGCCGCATCGAGCTGCTCAGCACGATCGCCGTCGCGTTCGCCCGCACGCCGATGACCGTCGCGCAGAGCGCCTTCGACCTGCAGGCGATCTCCGGCGGCCGCTTCCTGCTCGGCCTCGGCTCGCAGGTGCGCCCGCACATCGAGCGGCGGTTCTCGATGCCGTGGTCGAAGCCGGCCGCGCGGATGGCCGAGTTCGTCCGGGCGGTGCGCGCGATCTGGGCGACCTGGCAGACCGGGGAGCCGCTGCGCTTCCAGGGCGAGTTCTACACGCACACGCTCATGACCCCGTTCTTCAGCCCGCGGCCGCTGCCCGGCGGGCCGCCGCCCGTGTGGATCGCCGCGGTCGGGGAGCGGATGACGGAGGTCGCGGGCGAGGTCGGCGACGGCCTCCACGCCCACAGCTTCACGACCGCCCGCTACCTGGCGGAGGTGAGCCTCCCGGCGCTCCGGCGCGGCGCCGAGACCGCGGGCCGCGACGCCGCGGGCATCGGCGTCGCGCTGCCCGCGCTCGTCGCCATCGGGGACGACGGACCCGCCCTCGACGCGGCGATCCGGGCGACGAAGGGGCAGATCGCCTTCTACGGCAGCACGCCCGCCTACCTGCCGGTGCTCGCGGCGCACGGCTGGGAGGACCTGCACGACCGCCTCCACGCGGCGTCGCGGCGCGGCGAGTGGGACGCGATGCCGGACCTGGTCGACGACGACGTGCTCGAGGCGTTCGCGGCCGTCGGCACGGCCGACCAGGTCGCCGCCGAGCTGCGGCGCCGCTTCGGCGGCCTCGTCACGCGGCTGTCCTTCAGCTCCAGCGCGCCGATCGCGGCGCAGACCCGCACGGCGCTCGTCGCCGCCCTCCGCGCCCCCTGACCGAAGTGCTCACGCTTCTGGACGCCGATCCGAGGACGCGGCGTCCAGAAGCGTGAGCAAGTGGGGCGCACCGGCGCCCGGTACCCTTCTCGGATGCCCGCTCCTGACTCGATCGAGCAGGACGTGACCGATCCTGCTCCCGCCGTGCCCTCGTTCGCCGACCTCGGTCTCGCCGCGCCCGTCCTCAAGGCCCTGAAGGACGTCGGCTACGAGACGCCGTCCGCGATCCAGGCCGCCACGATCCCGACGCTCCTCGCGGGGCGCGACGTCGTCGGCCGCGCCCAGACCGGCACCGGCAAGACGGCCGCGTTCGCCCTGCCGATCCTCTCCCGCCTCGACCTCGCGCAGAGCGCGCCGCAGGCCCTCGTGCTCGCCCCCACTCGCGAGCTCGCCCTGCAGGTGTGCGAGGCGTTCGAGAGCTACGCCGCGCACCTGAAGGGCGTCAGCATCCTGCCCGTGTACGGCGGCCAGGGGTACGGGCAGCAGCTGTCCGCGCTGCGCCGCGGCGTCCACATCGTGGTCGGCACCCCCGGCCGGATCATGGACCACCTGGAGAAGGGCACCCTCGACCTCTCCGAGCTGAAGTACCTCGTGCTCGACGAGGCCGACGAGATGCTGAAGATGGGCTTCGCGGAGGACGTCGCGACGATCCTCGCGGACACCCCGGACACGAAGCAGGTCGCGCTCTTCTCCGCGACGATGCCGTCGCAGATCCGCCGCATCTCGCAGCAGTACCTGCACGACCCGGAGGAGATCACGGTCGCGACGACGACCACGACCTCCGCCACGATCACGCAGCGCTACCTCGTCGTCTCCTACCCGCAGAAGATCGACGCGCTCACCCGCATCCTCGAGGTCGAGAACTTCGAGGGCGTCATCGTCTTCGTCCGCACGAAGAACGAGACCGAGACGCTCGCGGAGAAGCTCCGCGCCCGCGGCTACACCGCGGCCGCGATCTCCGGCGACGTCGCGCAGGCGCAGCGGGAGAAGACGGTCAACCAGCTGCGGTCCGGGAAGCTCGACATCCTCGTCGCCACCGACGTCGCCGCCCGCGGGCTCGACGTCGAGCGGATCAGCCACGTCGTGAACTACGACCTGCCGATCGACACCGAGTCGTACGTGCACCGCATCGGCCGCACGGGCCGCGCGGGCCGGTCCGGCGAGGCGATCAGCTTCGTCACGCCGCGCGAGCGGCGGATGCTCACCTCGATCGAGCGGGCGACGCACCAGCCGCTCACGCAGATGCAGCTGCCGACGGCGGAGGACGTGAACGCGACCCGCCTCGGCCGCTTCGACGACGGCATCACCGCCGCGCTCGAGCAGACCGACCGCATCGCCCGGTTCCGCGACATCATCGCCCACTACGTGGAGCACCACGACGTGCCGGAGGCGGACGTCGCCGCCGCGCTCGCGGTCGTCGCGCAGGGCGACACCCCGCTGCTGCTCTCGCCGGAGGACGACCGCAAGGAGCGCTTCGAGCGCTTCGATGTCGACCGCCCGGACCGCGGCAGCACGTCCGAGCGGCGCAGCCGGTCGTCGTCGTCCGGCCCGCGGACGACCTACCGCCTCGACGTGGGTCGGCGTCAGCGCGTCGAGCCCCGCCAGATCATCGGCGCCCTCGCGAACGAGGGCGGGCTCACCCGCGACGACTTCGGCGGGATCGACATCCGCCAGGACTTCTCGCTGATCGAGCTGCCCGTCGACCTGTCCGGCGACGTGCTCGACAAGCTGTCCGGCACGCGGATCAGCGGCCAGCTGATCAAGCTGCGCCGCGATGGCGGCCCCCTGCGTCGCGCCGGCGGTACGGGCGACCGCCCGCGCCGTCCGCAGCGCGACCGCTAGCCCAGCCCCCGAACACCCGTCACCGCTCCGCCGGTCGAGGTGCGAGCGCAGCGGACCTCGAGACCATGGTGATCTCCAGGCTCCGCTGCGCTCCGCACCTCGATCAGCGAGGTGGGACCATCGGGATCGTCAGCGGCCGACGACGCCCTTCGCCTTCTTCAGGACGCTCTCGCCGAAGCCCGCCGCGGGGCGGTACTGCTCGCTCTGCTGGGCGCCGAGCACCAGCAGCACGCCGGTCAGCACCGGGATCGACCACTGCAGCCACTTCTCGTTGCGCTGCGCGGTCTTCAGCTCGTCGGACGCGCCGCCGCTCGGCTCGGTGACGCTGACGGCGCCCTCGTCCGAGTGCTTCGCGATCTGCGTGCCGGCCAGCCCGGCCGCGACGCTCGCGGCGCCCGCGAGGCCGGTGACGATCAGCTTGACCGCCGTGTTCGAGCGCGCCTCGCCCTGGCTCGCGAGCCGACCCTTGTTGCCCAGGATCAGGCCGATGCCGCCGATGCCGTGCACCGCGATCGCGGCGAACTGGACCGGGGCCCACCTGCCCCAGCCGATCGAGGAGAGCCGCAGGCGCTCCGTCGGGTCCTTCGCCTTCGACGCCGCGCCGTTCAGGCCGACGACGCCCATGAGCCCGCCGCCGAACCAGGCCGCCAGTCCGAGGTCGTGCAACGAGTGCACGAGGGTGTTCCGTTCAGACATGTGTCCTCCTTCGTCCGTGCGGGCCACCGTGCGCGACGTGCCTGGGCCCGGGCACGGTGCGAGGTCCGCGTCCGGTGCACGTCCGCCGAGCCTCCCTGTCAGGGGAGTGGGCTATCGCGCGAGGGCACGCCCCCCGGGAACCCCGGGCACCGTGTGCTCCCGACGCCGGTCGCGGGCCGAGCACCGGCCGCGGATCTTGTCGACCCGCCACAACGGTCTCGGCGATCCGCGGTGCGGACCCCACGATCGTCCTGCCCCTCCGGCTCGCGGACGGGCAGGAACGGAGACCCGGTGTCCGCCCCGCTGACGTCCGACGAGCGGCAGGCGCTGCTCGCGAAGCGCGACCTGTCCGTCGACCTCGTGCGCGTGACCTGCGTGCTGCTCGTCGTCGTGCTGCACTCGCTGATGCTCGGCCTCGAGGTGCGGCCGGACGGCGGGGTCGGCTGGCGCAACATCGTCCAGGACCAGCCGTGGTTCCCCGTCGCGAGCTGGTTCGGCCAGCTGATGCCGCTGTTCTTCGTCGTCGGCGGGTTCGCCTCGTGGCAGGGCTGGCGCTCGACGCAGCGCAAGGGCGGCGACGGCGCGGACTTCTTCCGCGCGCGCCTGCTGCGCCTCGGCACGCCCGCCGCCGCCTGGTACGTCCTCGTCGGCGCGCTCGTGCTGCTCGCGACCGCGGCGCGCCTGCCCGTCCCGATGGCGCAGCTGCTCGCCCACGGGCTCGGGATGCCCCTCTGGTTCCTCGCCGCCTACCTGGTGTGCCAGGCCCTCGTGCCGCTGATGATCCGCCTGCACGAGACCCGTCCGGTCGTGACCTTCGCCGCCCTCGCCGCCGGCGTCGTCGCGGTGGACGCGCTCCGCGGCGCCACCGGGGTGCAGGAGGTCGGCCTGCTGAACCTCCTGCTCGTCTGGCCGCTCGTCCAGCAGATCGGCTTCCTCCTCGCCGACGGCACGCTCGGTCGTCTGGGCCGTCCGGCCCTCCTCGGCCTCGCGGCGCTCGCCTTCGCCTCCGTCGGCGTGCTCGGCTCCTCCGGGCTCTACTCGCCCGACATGCTCGACGACCTGAACCCGCCGACCCTGCCGCTCGTGCTGATCGGCGTCGGGCAGACGGCCCTCTTCGTGCTCGCGAAGCCGGCGCTCGACGCGCTGATGCGCACGCGGCCGGCGCAGGCCTTCGTCGCGGTCGCGGGCACGCGGCTCATGACCGTCTACCTGTGGCACCTGCTGCTCGTCATCGCGGTCGCCGCGCTCGTGCTCGTCGCGCCCGGGGTCGTGCCGGCGGTCGGCACCACGGCGTGGTGGCTCGCGCGCATCCCGGGCGACCTGTCCGTGCTCGTCATGCTGTTCGTGCTCTCGCTCGGCCTCGCGCGCTTCGAGCGCGGCCCGAAGCGCGTCGGCCCCACCCCCTCGACGCCCGTGCTCGTCGTCGCGGGCGTGCTCGCGGTCGTGCCGCCCTTCTGGGCCATGGAGCTCGGCCTCGACCTCGCCGGGTTCGTCTGGGGCGCCGCCGCCCTCGGCCTCGCCGTGCTGCTGGCGCGAGGTCGCCGGGACACGGTGGTGCGGGGGCAGCGGAGCGGGTCCGCGACCCGGTAGGGTTCGGGGCGCGAAGGGGAGTATCCCGTCATCGCGCCTCTCGTCAGCACGATCCGCATCGCCGGCGGATCCGGGAGCGCGGCGCCCTCACGAGGGCGGGGAGAGACGTTCGAGGCCGTTCCCTGCCCTCGAGGAGTCCCAGTGCCCGCCGTGCCCGTCGCGTTCGAGATCGTCTCGCTCGCCGTCATCGTCCTGATCCTGATCGCGGACATCGTGCTCGCCTACCGGCGGCCGCACGTCCCGACCACGAGGGAGTCGACCCTGTGGGTCGTCTTCTACGTCGTGCTCGCGCTGATCTTCGCGGGCGTCCTGCTCGTCGTCGACGGCCCGGACCACGCCACCGAGTTCGTCGCCGGCTGGCTGACCGAGTACTCGCTGTCGATCGACAACCTGTTCGTCTTCATCGTGATCATGGCGGGCTTCGCCGTGCCGAAGAAGCGGCAGCAGGAGGTGCTGATGATCGGCATCATCCTGGCGCTGATCTTCCGCGGGATCTTCATCCTGATCGGCGCGCAGCTGATCGAGAACTTCAGCTGGATCTTCTACATCTTCGGCGCGTTCCTCATCTACACCGCCATCACGCAGGCCTTCGGGAACGAGCACGGCGACCAGACCGACACCGCGCTGATCCGCTTCGCGAAGCGCCACCTGTCGGTGACCGACGAGTACGACGGCGGCAAGCTGCGCACGACCGTGAACGGCAAGCGCATGTTCACGCCGATCCTCATCGTGCTGATCGCGATCGGCGCCACCGACGTGCTGTTCGCGCTCGACTCGATCCCGGCGATCTTCGGCATCACGGACAGCCCGTTCATCGTCTACACCGCGAACATCTTCGCCCTGATGGGGCTCCGCCAGCTCTACTTCCTGCTCGGCGACCTGGTCGAGCGCCTGAAGTACCTGAAGTACGGGATCGCGTTCATCCTCGCCTTCATCGGCGTGAAGCTGATCCTCCACGCGCTCCACGAGAACGAGCTGCCGTTCCTGAACGGCGGCGAGCACATCACCGCGGTCCCCGAGATCGGCACCGGTCTCTCGCTCGGCGTGATCGTCGCGGCGATGGCGGTCGCGACGATCGCGAGCCTCATCAGCATCAAGCGGAACCCGGAGGCCTCCCTCGCGGACCTGAAGCCGTCGCACATCGCCGCGGAGCGGGAGCGCCAGGCCGAGGAGGAGGAGCGCGCCCAGCACCACGACTGACCGGTGCGCTCCCGGCGAGGGGCGCCTACGATCGCCTCGTGCTGGGCGGCATGTTCGGGCGGATCCGACGATCCGCGATCTGGCATCGCCGCGCGCCCGAGCACCACGTGATCGGCCCGGGCGTCATCCCGCCGCCGGCCATCGTGCGGCTGCCGCGGCAGCCGTCGCAGCTGCTCGGCACCCCCGCGTGGCGGCCGATCGCGCAGCTGACGGACCAGCGGATCCGGGCGCACCGCGGCGAGCGGCTGTCGGTCGGCGAGATGGTCGAGACGGTCGCGCACGAGGTGGAGGACGTCGTCTCCGCGCAGCCGCTGTCGGAGGCGTTCGTCGCCTGGCGGACCTGGGCGGCCGTGACCGGCACGCCCTGGCCGGAGGGCTTCCACGAGCTGCTGGTGGGGGAGCCGCTGTCGGAGGCCGACGAGGTGGAGGCGGCGCTGCACGTGCAGACCGACCTCGCCGCCCTGATGCCGCAGGTGGTCGCGGCGCGGCTCAGCGAGAACCGGGACTGAGCCGCGGTCGGTCGTGGCGGTGCGTCGCGCCGCCGCCGTCCGGCGCGAGCGCCGTGAGGAGCGCGTCGGCGACGGCGTGCACGTACCGCTCGAGCTCCGCGCCGCCCGGGTCGTGCGTCGGGTTCACCTCGGTCAGGGTGAGCGCCCGCGCGCCGGGGAGGGCGAGCAGCCCCTCCAGCACCTCCGCGGCCGTCGTGAGGGGCACGCCCGCGCCGTAGTGCGGGTAGTTCGCGAGCGGCAGGTCCGCCGAGTCGACCGCGTCGACGTCGAAGTGCACGACGAGCGTCACGCCGTCCTCGACCATCGCCTCCGCGACCCGGAGCACGGCGCCGTTCGGGTGCGCGGCGAGCGAGCGGTGGTCGACGTGCAGCAGGCCCTGGTGCTGCTCGAACGCCTCCGGGTCGACCGCGTCCACGTCGTCCGGGTCGTAGCCGAGCAGCGCCAGGTCGCGGTCCTGCAGCATCGGGAAGCGCGGGCCGAGCCGGGCGAGCGCGTCGTCGGCGACGCCGAGCAGGTGGGCGACGCCGGAGGCGTCCAGGATCCCGCTGCCGGGATGGCGCTCGGAGGAGAGGTCGGCGTCGCCGTCGAGGTAGAGCAGCCGTGCGCCGCCGAGGGCGCGCTGCACGCCGGCCACGACGCCGAGCTCGATCGTGCAGTCGCCGCCGAGCACGAGCGCGAACCGCCCGGAGGCCGTGGCGCGCTCGACCTCGTCGGCGACCGCGGTCGCCACCCGCACGACCTCGTCGAGGTTCCGGGCGACCGTGCGGCGGGGATCGCGCCGGAACACGGACCCGTCGACGTCGCCGGCGTCGTGCACGACGAGGCCGCCCTCCCGCAGCCGGTCGAGCAGGCCGTGCCGGCGCAGCGCCGCGGGCGCCAGCTCCTGCCCGGCGTGATGCGCTCCGGCGCTCGTCGGCGCCCCGATGACCTCGACGTCCACGCCCCGATCCTCCCGTGCCCGGAGGCGCGACCGCTGGATTCCGCTGGTCGAGGTGCGAGCGAAGCGAGCCTCGAGACCACTCCTCGCCACCCGCCGTTCCTCCCGGCCACCGACGCGTCACGCGCGATTCGGGCGACGGTCCGCTCCGTGCCACCGGCGCGGAGAGCCGGCGACGCCGGCCGTTCACGGCGCCGCCACCGCTGCTCGGGACGCTCGGCCCGGTCGGCCTCCCACCCGCCGCCCGAGGGGAGCGACGGGATGGACGAGCGGACCGGGTCGATCGGGGCGGTCACGAGGAGGGCGGCGCTCGCGCTGGGCGCCGGAGCGGGCGTCGCGGTCGCGGTCGCGGAGGCACCGGCCGAGGCGCAGCCGCTGCCGTCGGCGGCGTCTCCCGACACCACGACGGTCGACCGCACCGTCGTGCGCAGCGCGCCGAACGCGCACGGGTGGCGGCACCACGTCGTCCGAGCCGGGGAGGGGCACCTCGTCCGCGACGACCTCGCGCACGCCTCCGCGTCGCGGAAGGGGCGGCGCGTGCCGGTCGCGGCGTTCGTCCACCTCACGGACATCCACGTGCAGGACGCGCAGTCGCCCGGCCGCATCGAGTTCCTCGACCGGTTCCGCGACCGCTCCGGCCCGAAGTACGGCGGCGTCCACCGGCCGAACGACGCGCTCGCCACGCAGGTCGCGGAGAGCATGGTGCGCGCGGTGAACGCGGTCAGGGCGGCGCCGGCGACCGGCCTGCGGCCCGCCTTCGCGATCAGCACCGGGGACGCCGCGGACAGCTGCCAGTACAACGAGCTGCGCTGGTCGATCGACCTGCTCGACGGCGGGCGGATCGTGCCCGACAGCGGGCGCCGCGGGGTCTACGAGGGCGTCGGCAGCCGGTCCTTCGACCACTCGTCCACGACCTACTGGCGCCCGGAGGGCGGCAAGCGCGACCGGTACACGCAGCACTACGGGTTCCCGCACGCGCACGGCTTCTTCGCCGCCGCGATCCGGCCCTTCCGTGCGACCGGGCTCGACATGCCCTGGTTCACCGCGCACGGGAACCACGACGGGCTCGTCCGGGGCGGCTTCGCGGTCTCGGACGCCCTCGCGGAGCTCGCGGTCGGCAGCAGCAAGCCGGTGGCACTGCCGAAGGGGCTCGCCCCGCAGGCGTTCGTCGATCGGCTGATGCGCGGCGACGCGCGCGTGCTCGCGCACCTCGACCGCCGGCACGTCACGGCCGACCCGGCGCGCCGCCTCCTGAGCCGGAAGGAGGTCGTCGCGGAGCACTTCCGCACGACCGGCACCCCGGTCGGGTACGGGCTGACGGACGAGAACCTGCGGGAGGGCACCGCGTACTACACGGCCGACGCGCCCCTCGCCGCCGGCGGGTCCGGGAGGCCGCTCCGGCTGATCGTCCTCGACACCGTGAACGAGCACGGGGACGGCGACGGGTCGCTCGACCTGGAGCAGTTCGCGTGGCTGCAGCGGGAGCTGGAGGCCGAGCCGGACCGCGCCACCGTGATCTGCAGCCACCACACCTCCGGGACGCTCGGGAACGTGCTCGGCGGCCAGCGCCGCGCGCCCGAGCCGCGCGTGCAGGGCCGCGAGCTCGTCCGCCTCCTGCTCGCGCACCCGCAGGTGCTGCTGTGGGTGAACGGGCACGTGCACCGCGACGTCGTCGTCGCGCACCGCGCGACCGGCCGGTCCGGCGGTTTCTGGGAGGTCACGACGGCGAGCCACATCGACTGGCCGCAGCAGTCGCGGGTCGTGGAGCTCGCCGACAACCGCGACGGGACGGTGTCGGTCTTCGTCACCCTCGTCGACTCGGCCGCCGAGGCGGCCTGGCACGGCGGCCTCGGCACGCCGCTGGAGCTCGCGTCGCTCTCGCGCGACATCGCCGCGAACGACCCGGACCGCTGGGACCGGCCGCGGGCGACGGCGCTGCACTACCGCGGCGCGCGCACGGACCGCAACGCGGAGCTGCTCCTCCCGCTGCCGTCGGCCGTGCAGCTCTGACCCGGAGCGATCCAGCAGGACCTGAGCGATCCAGCAGGACCTGAGCGATCGAGCAGGACCTGAGCGATCTAGCAGGACCTGAGCACTCCAGCAGGACCAGGAGGGCCGCTGCGTCCTGCTGGAGCTCCAGGGTCCTGCTGGATCGCTCGCCGGCCCGGCGCGAGGTCCTGCGCGTCAGGCGGAGCGGCCGCCGGCGCGGTGGCGCGCGACGAGATCCGCGACGTGTGCCGCGAGCTCGTGGGCCGCTCGGCGCGCGGGTCGGGCGAGCCGCGGCATCGCGATCCGTCCGCCGACCGCGAGCGCCGGGTCGGGCGGGATCGCGTGGACGCTCCGCCGCTCGAAGTCGCTCCGGAGCGCCTCCAGGTCGTCGGCGTCCCGAACCGGGCCGAACGGGGCATCGAGCGCGAGCACGGTGCGGCGCCGGCCCTGCAGGCCCGTGCGCGCATCGACCTCCGCCAGCAGGGCGCGCGCGTCGGCGACGCCGAGCGGGGTGCGCGGCGCGACGACCACGAGCAGGTCGTGCGGTCGCGCGAGCACGTCGAGGCCGATCCGCGCCGCGTGCCGGCCCGCGTCCTGCAGCCGGACCAGCGGGTCGATGCGGGCGACCTCGTCGCCGCTCGGGAGGCGGTCGCCGACGTCGCCGCCCGCGTGGTCGAGCAGTCGCGGGGCGCCGAGCGGCCGCGACCGCATGCCCTCGAAGAGCAGGGCGGTGACGGTCGTGACGCCGACGCCGCCGCCCGTGCCCGCGACGACGACGCGGACGCCGCCCTCCTTCCGCTCCTCCGGATCGGTCATCGGCGGGCCTCGACGGCGCCCTGGAAGGCGGCGACCTGCACGACGACGCCCGAGTCGCCGCGGCGCAGCAGGCGCCCGCGACCCGGCACCATCGGCTCCGCGTAGACCCGCGGCAGGATCTGGCCCTCCGCGCGGTCGCCCGACATCAGCAGCGTCGTGCCGCCGGTCTCGCGGAGCGCCTGCAGCGACCGGTCGAACAGCGCCCGCTGCAGACCGGCGACGGGCCGCGTGAGCAGCACGTGCAGGCGCAGGTCGCGCGCGCTCGGGAGGAAGGGGAGCAGGGGCTCGAGCGGGCTCGTGCCGCCCGACGAGAGGATGTCGAAGTCGTCGACGACGACCACGATCCGCGGCCCCGACGCGCGGTCCGCCTGCCGCTTGTCCAGCTCCACCGCGATCGCCGCGGCGAGCTGCCGGGCCTCGCTGCTGCTGGCCGCCGAGCCGCCCAGGTACTCGTCGGGGCACACGTCGCGGAGCCCGCCGCGGGTGTCCATGACGGCGACGACCAGCTCGTCCGCCGTGTACCGGTCGACCAGCCCGGTGATCGCGCCGCGGAGCACGGTCGTCTTGCCGGACCCGACGTCGCCGAACACGAGCAGGTGCTGGTCCGTCCGCTCGAGGTCGAGCGCGACGGGCGTCATCGTGTCCTGCCGCAGCCCGATCGGCACGCGGTCCGGCTCGTCGAACGGGTCGGGCAGCTCCGCCGGGTCGAGGGAGGTCGGCAGCAGGCGGATCGGCGCGGCGGCCGGCCCGGCCCAGCCCGCGACGGTGCTCGCCGCGAGCTCCTCGAGCGCGGTCGGCAGGTCGGCGTCCGCGACGTCGTCGAGCACGGGGAGGGCGACCTGGGCGAAGAGCCGGCCCTCGGTCAGCACGCGGCCGGGCTGGTCCGGTCGGATCGTGCGCATCAGGCGGCGGTCGATGAGCGAGTCCGCCGGATCGTTCAGCCGCAGCTCCATGCGGGTGCCGACGAGGGGCTGCAGGCTCATCCGCAGCTCGTTCCAGCGCGTGAGCCCGAGCACGAGGTGCACGCCGAAGCCGCTGCCGCGCTGGAGGAGGTCGGCGAGGGCCTCGTCGAACCGCTCGAACTCGCCGCGGACCGCGCCGTAGCCGTCGACGAGCAGCACGACGTCCGCCGCGCGCAGCTCCGGCACCTCGCCCGCCGCGTGACGGCGGCGCAGCTCGGCGGGGGAGTCGATGCGGCGCTCGCGGAGCACGCGCTCCCGCTCCGCGAGCATGAGCTGGACCTCCTCCAGCAGCCGCTGCACCGTCGCCGGGTCGGCGCGCGTCGCGACGCCGCCGACGTGCGGGAACGCCTCGAGCGCCGCGAGGCCGCCGCCGGACAGGTCGATGCCGTAGACGGCGACCTGGCCCGGCTCGGTGGAGAGCGCGGTCGCGGCGGCGATCGTGCGGAGCACGGTGCTGCGCCCGGAGCCGGGCGCGCCGATGACGGCCGCGTGGCCGCCGGCCGCGGCGAGGTCGAGCAGCCACGGCTCCTGGCGCTGCCCCGCCGGGTCGTCGAGCAGGCCGAGCGGCACCCGCATCGGCGCGGCGCCCCGCCGCTCCGGGGCGACGACCCGGGAGAGCGCGAGCCGGGCGGGCAGCGGCGGCACCCAGACCGGCGCGACGGCGCGCTCGGCGTCCGCCAGCCGGTCGACGGCCTCGTCCACGAGCGCGCGCCCCACCCGGGGGCGCTGCAGCTCCGGCTCGTCGCCCGGCTCGGCCGCCGCGAGCCCGTTGTGGACGGGCAGCAGCATCGCGCGCGGCGCCGCGATCGGGGCGGGCGCCGAGACCGCCTCCAGCGGGCCCGAGACGTAGCCCGCGCGGAACCGGCGGAACACCGTCGTGTCGACCTTGAGGTACGCGTAGCCCGGGATCGCCGGCAGGTGGAAGGCGTCCGGCCGGTCGATGATCGTCGTCGACTCCGCCTCCGAGAACGTGCGGAGGCCGATCCGGTACGAGAGGTAGGTGTCGAGGCCGCGCAGCTTCCCGGCCTCGATGCGCTGGCTCGACAGCAGCAGGTGCACGCCGATCGACCGGCCGATGCGGCCGATCGTGATCAGCAGCTCGATGAACTCCGGCTCGGCCGTGAGCAGCTCGCCGAACTCGTCGATGACGAGCAGCAGGTGCGGCAGCGGCGGCAGGTCGGGCCGCTCGCGACGCAGCTCCGCGTAGTGCGACACGGAGGCGAGGTTCCCGGCGTCGCGGAGCACCTTCTGCCGCCGCACGACCTCGCCCGCGATGGAGGCCCGAGCGCGCTCCGTGAGCTGCGCGTCGTCCTGCAGGTTGTCGATGATGCCGGCGACGTGCGGCAGGCCCGCGAAGGAGGCGAAGGCCGCGCCGCCCTTGAAGTCGACGAGGACCATCGCGAGGTCGTCCGGGGAGTGGGAGAGCGCCAGCCCGAGCACGAGGGTGCGCAGCATCTCGCTCTTGCCGGACCCGGTCGCGCCCACGCAGAGGCCGTGCGGCCCCATGCCGAGCTCGGCGGACTCCTTCAGGTCGAGCAGGACCGGAGCGCCCAGGTCGTCGAGCCCGATCGGCACCCGGAGGAAGTCGCGCGGGCTCCTCGGGGTCCAGGCCGTCTCCGGCGACACCCCGGTGACGTCGCCGATGCCGAGCAGCTCCGCGATGCTCACGCCCTCCGCCGACTCCGCCTCGTCGACGGCGGTGAGGCTGAGCCGGAGGGGCGCGAGCGCCGTGGCGACGGCGCGGAACAGCGGCGCCGGGGTGGCGTCGAGGCGCGCGACGCGCTCCTCGACCTGGCCGTCATCGACCCGCCGCACGTCGGTGACCACGGCGTCGCCGTCCGCGACGGTGATCCGCACGGTGACGTCGGAGGGCTCGTGGAGGCGGTCGGTGAGCAGGTGCACCGCGGTCACCTGGAGGTCCGCGAGCACGAGGTCGGCGTCGGGCACCGGGAGCGTCGACGCCACGTGCCCGCGGTCGTCGAGGAGCACCACGAGGCGGGCGAGCCCGGTCGTGCCCGTGTCGCCGGTGCTGCGCTTCGCCGTCGCCGCGACCTGCGCGCGGTCGGCGAGGTCGCCGCCGAGCACGCTCGAGAGGGAGGCGGCGTCGGGCGCGACCCGCCGCGCCGGAACCGGGCCGTCGAAGAGCGTCGCGTCCACCGCGTGCGGCAGCGCGTCGAACCCCGTCCAGTCCGCTGCGGCCGACTCGGGGAACGCGGCGGCGAGGTGCAGGTCCTCCGGCGAGTGCAGGGCGGCGAGCTGCGCGACGAGCGACCGCGCGACGCCGAGCACCTCCTCCGGGTCGCCGACGATCGAGACGTGGCCCGCGCGCTCCAGGTCGACGGCGACGGGCATCCCCGCGATCGCGGAGTACTGGTCGACGACGAGCTGCGCCTCGGCCCGCATGATCGGGTCGAACGGCTGCACCGGGTTCTCGTCGCGGGGCAGCGCGAGCCGGAACCAGGGCACCTCGCCGGCGCCGATCCGGGCGCGGAGGAAGTCCGCGTCGCCGCGGCGGCGCTCCCAGAGCCGTGCGGGGTCGCGGATCAGGTCGAGCAGCGCGCCCGGCTCGGGGTCGAGCATCGACGCCCGCGCGCGCACCTCCTGCGCCCGGCGCCGCAGCTCGGTGCGCGTGCGCTCGAGGAAGTCCAGGTAGCGGCCGCGCTGCAGCCGCCGCTGCCGCGCCGCCTGTCCGCGGGAGGAGAGGGCCGCGCCGACGCCGCCGACGAGCGCGACGACGAGGATCACGGCGCCGACGACCATGAACACCGGGTTCGCGTTGCGGAGCACCACGATCATCACGATCGACGAGAGCGAGCCGACGACCGGCAGCAGCGTCTGGATCGGGATGCCCGAGAGCGGCCCGTCGCCGAGCGCGGGCGGCGGGGCGAGGACGTCGGGGTCGGGCGGGGCGACCGGTCGGGTGATGCGCGCCGGCCGGTGCACGATGCGGAGGCTCATCGGACGCCTCCGGCCGGGGCCATGACGGCGGCGGCGAGCCGGATCAGCGCGGCGCGGGTGGCCGCGGAGCAGTCGGCGCCGCGTACGGGCTCGGCGGCGCGGCGGGCCGGCTCGAACGGCACGCGGACGACCGGGACGCCGACGCCCGCGCCGAAGCCGCGGGGCAGGCGCCCGCCGGTGCGGCCGACGTCGACCGCGGCGACCACGACGTCGGGGCGGTTCGGCAGCGTGCGCACGGCTCCGGCGGCGGCGAGGGCGCGCTCCAGGGCGCCCCGGTCCGCCCGCGTCACGACGCAGACCGTGCTCGACGCGGCGGCGATCCCGCCGAGGTCGGCGCCGGCGCCGCGGACGCCCCAGTCCGTGCAGACGACGGGGCAGAAGCGGGCGAGCGGGGCGACGTGCTCCGCCCACGCGGTCTCGGTGGCGGCCCGGTCGTCGTCGCCGTGCACGTCGAGGACGGCCACGCCGGTGTCGGTCAGCGGGAGGCCGGCGAGGGCGTCGGCCTGCGACTGCGGGCGGGTGCGGCGCGCGTCGACCGGGGCGGGCGCAGTGGTGCCGAGCCCCGCCTGCCAGCGGAGCGATCGCGGGCCGGCGGCCGCGTCGACCGCGAGCACCGGGCTCCGGCGACGCACCGCGATGAGCGCGGCCACCGCCGCGACCGTGGTCGAGGCGCCGACCCCGCCGGCGAGCTGCGCGAAGCCGATCCGGCGGCTGAGGGCGAGGGGCGCGCGGATGGCTCGGTCGGCGGCCTCGAGCTCCGCCTGCCGGTCCGCCGCGCCGCCGAGCAGCGCGGGGGCGATCGCCGCCGCCGCGAGGCTCACCGGAACGCTCCGAGCAGCTCCGCGTAGACGCCGAACGCGCCGATGACGAGGGGGACGAGCGCGACGACCGCGACCGCCTCGAGCACGGTGCCGACGCGCCGCAGCCCGGCGCGGCGGTGCGGTGCGGGTGAGACCCCCGCGAGCACCCCGACCACGACGGCGACGAGGGCGAACGTCCCGGCGGCGGCCGCGGGGACGAGCAGCCCCGCGATCGCGACGGCCGCGGGCACCGCGACCGCCGCCCAGAGCGCGAGCACCTGCCAGCGGAGCGGGAAGGCGCGGGTGCGCAGCGCGACGACCAGCGCGACCGCGCCCGCGGTGCCGAGCAGCCACGGGTCCGGGCCCAGCACGGTCGCGGTAAGCGCGGCGGCGAGCGTCGCCGCCAGGGCCGCGGTCGACCAGGTCAGGGTCCGGTAGGCCGACGCGAGCGTGGTCCGCACCTCGTCGCGCCGGGTGAGCCGTCCCGCGATGACCCGGTCGTCCAGCGCCGCGAGCCCGGACGCGCTCATCGCCGCGGCGGGCAGGAGCCCGACGGCGACGACGGCGACGACCGCGGTCACGGCGCCGACCCGGCCGAGCGGCAGTCCGACGGCCAGCAGGACGAGCGGGAGGACGGCACCGCCGAGGCCGAGCAGCGCGCCGAGCGTCGCGGCGCGGCTGCGCGACGCGACGCCGTGGCCGAGGAGCAGCGTCGTCCAGAGCAGCGCGAGGAGCACGCCGACCGCGATCGCGGTCGCAACGGGCCCGCGGCCGCTCAGCAGGGCGGCCGCCGGGAGCGCGACGGCCGGCACGAGACCGAGCGCGACGGCGAGCGCGACGCCCTGGGCGCGGCGGAGGCGGCCGAGGCCCAGCGCCAGCGCAGCGAGCAGCGCGAGCGCCCAGGCAGCCGCCGGCAGCAGCGGCGCGGGCGCAGGCGCGGCGAGGGCGGACAGCCCGGCGCCCGCGGCGGCGAGACCGATGCCGACGGCTCCGGCGACGACGCGGGTCGGCGCGTCCCAGCGGTCGTGTCGGTCGGCGAGCGAGTCGCTCACCGCGTCCGTCACGTCGCTGACCTCGGGCGGCGGCGGCGCCTCGTCGAGCCGGACGAGGCGGAGCAGCTCGCCGTCGGCGACCGCGAGCTCCGCGGGGGAGCGGTCCGGGTCGAGCTGCTCCCCGGTCAGGCGGGTCAGGGTGAGGGGCCGCGCAACCCGGGCCGCCGGCTCCCCGAGGAGGTCCATCAGCTGCGGCACGAGCGTCCCGACCGTCTCGTCGTTCGGCACGACCACGACGGCGCGGCGCTGGGAGCCGACCACGGTGATGCGGGTGAAGTCGCTCATCGTGCCGCTCCCGTCGACGCCGCGGCGGCGGCCGCCTCCTGCTCCGCGAGGGCGTGCAGCACGAGCGAGGTGCCGACGCAGCCGGCGCACACGACCGCCGCGAGCACGAGGCTGCCGACGACCCGCTTCACGTTGTCCTCGACCGCGCGGCGCTCGGCGAGCTCGCCGAGCAGGAACGCGCCGCGCAGGCGACCGCGGTGCGTGCGCACCGCCTCGAGCAGGACGGCGTCGGTCTCGTCAGCCACGGGTGACCCCTTCCTCCACGGCCACCGACCGCACGGTGAGCTCGCGGCCGCCGAGCCGGATCCGCCAGCCCGGCGCGACCGCGGTCCGCACCTCCGGCACCAGCGGGCGGAACGCGCCGGCGTCCGAGCGGACGCTCGTGCCGCCGGGGGAGCCGAGGTCCGTGACCCAGAGCAGCCCCTCCGTCCAGTCGACGAGGAGGTGGGTGCGGGCGATGCCGCGGCTCAGGTCGGGGAGCGCGTGCACGCGTCGTACACCGGGCCTCGGCTCCGGCGCCCGTCCGAGCAGCACGGGCCCGTCGACGACGAGCTCGTCGCCCGAATCGAGCACGAGCCGGGCCGCCACGGCGTCGACCGGCGTCGGGGCGGCCGCGGCGGTCGGCACGGGCGCCTCCGGCAGCGCGTCGGCGGCGAGCGCGACGGGCACGATCCGCGGCGCGACGGGGTCCCGGCCGTGCCGGAGGTCCGCGGTCACGAGCGACCTGCTGCGGCCCGTGAGCACGGCGGCGGAGGCGGCGCCCGCCTCCCGGGTCGGGAGGCCGCTCAGCGCGTCGACCGTGCGCAGCCCGAGCAGCGCGCGGCCGGGCGACCGCCCCGCGGCGCGGAGCGCGCCGACGAGCGCGGCGAGCACGACCAGCGCGGCGAGGACGCCGGCGCCCGCGGCGAGCAGCGCATCGCGGGCGAGGGCGCGGGACGCCAGCTCGACCAGCGCGGCGACGACGGCGCCCGCGGCGAGCGCGACGACCAGGTCGACGAGCACCGCGGTCCGCCGCCGGGCGCCCGACGCGGCGAGCACGCCGTCGAGCGGACCGCCTCCGGCGAGCGCGCTGCCCGGCGCCACGCCCTCGAGCCGGACGCCGCAGACCGCGCAGCGCGCGGCTCCCGGCGCGACGGAGGCCGCGCATCGGCCGCAGGTCGCGGCGGGCAGCAGCGCGTTGGGCATGGGACGGGTCCGTTCGGGATGGGGAAGTCCACTCTGGTTCCACGGCGGGCGACCGCGGACCCCCAATTCTCAGGCCATCAGGCCTTTCATGTCGAACCGACCGGGCCGCCGAAGGGTCGCGACCCCGCGGATCCGGGGGTGGTGGTGGACACGGGGCCACGATCGGCGCAGCATGGGACGTGAGCCCCCACCCCGGCTCGCGCCGCTCAGCACCCGCCCAGGTGCGCTCGGCACGCTGCGAGAAGAACCCCTGATCGAAGGATGGTCACGTCATGAAGTTCGCGATGGGAGCCGACACGCTCGCCCAGCTGGGCAAGCGCACCTCGTCGGCGTCGGGCGACCTCGGCGCGCAGGTGAAGGCGCTGCTCCACGCCGCCGAGCCGATCGAGTACCGCTTCAACGGCGCGGGCCGCGCCGCGTTCGACCGCTTCAAGGGCGAGTCGGACCAGGTGGCGGCGGAGCTGGACCAGTCGCTCGCCGCCGTGCTCGGCGGCATCCGCGGCATGGACACGACGTTCCACGCGGGCGACGAGCAGATGGCGGACGACGCGACCAGCGCCATGGGCTCGGTGTCGTTCGACGCGGCCCGGTTCTCGAGCCGCTGAACGACGGACAGGAGGAGATCCCCGTGCCGAACCAGATGGACCGCCGCGACTACGACGTCGCCGCGTCGCAGAGCGCCCAGGACAACTTCAACGCCGTCGCCGCGCAGCTCGAGGCGCTCATCGACCAGCGTGACGCGGACGTCCGCGCGGCGATGGCCGACTACCAGGCCGACGGGGTGTCGGACGAGTACCACGGCAAGGAGCTGCGCTGGAAGGCGGCGGCGGCCGAGGTGCGGAACATCATCTCGACGCTGCGCAGCTCGCTCTCCACCACGGACCAGACCGCGCACCAGACGCTCGCCAAGGCCAAGAGCGCGGTCGACGCGATCGGCTGACCCGGTCGTGACCGGGTACCGGGTCGACCCCGCAGGGGTCAACGCCGTCATCGGCGCCGTCGTCAAGTCGGCGCAGCCGATCGACAAGGCCGTCACCGCGCTGGAAGGGCACGTGTCGTCGGCCGCGACGGGTGCGTCCTCCGCGATCGTCGGCGGTGCTCTGCAGGACGCGTTCCAGACGCTCGGCGCGCAGCTGCAGGAGGTGCGCTCGCGCGTCCCCGCCGTGCTGCACGGCGCCGCGGACGCGGGGAAGGCGGTGCTGGAGGGCGACGAGACGATGGCGCAGCAGATCGTCGGGCTCGCGACCGGCGCGCTCACCGAGACGCAGGTGCTCCGCTCCATGGCGCGCGGCGGGGCGGTGCCGCGATGACGAAGATCGACCCCTCCGGCATCCCCGGCGCCGATCTCGACCTCGAGGCGGTCCGCACCGGCGCCACGGGCATCGGCCGGAACGGCGGCGTGGTCCGCGACCAGGGCGCCGAGATCGTCCGCGACTGGCAGCGCATGCCGGGGGTCTTCGAGGCCACCGGCACCGAGTCGCTCTACACCGCGATGACGCCCGTCGGCACGACCACGACCGCGATCGGCGACTCCCTGGACGGCATCGCGCGCGCCCTGTCCGCGTACGCGTCGGAGGTCGAGCCGATCAAGGCGCGCCTCGACTCCCTCCGCTCGCAGGCGACCTCGTTCGTCGCGAAGACGAACTCGTTCCACTCCCGCACGGAGTGGGTGTCGAGCGGCTACACGCTCGGCATCCCGCACCCGCAGCAGATCGACTCCTGGGACCAGGATCCCGACCTCAACGACGAGAACAACTCCCTGATCCGGCAGGTCGCCCAGGCCGAGGCGGACTGGCTCGACGCGCAGCAGCGCTGCGCGACCGCGATCCGTGCGGCCGTCGGTCTGGGCGCGAAGGGCGCGGCCGAGGAGCGGGCGGCCGCGGAGCAGCTCCGCAGCGACGACCTGCAGCAGACGCCCTGGGGCTCGACCTCGGACCGCAAGGAGTCGTGCTCCGAGAAGGCGACGACCTTCCCGACCCACTTCCTGTGGGACGGCGTGATCGTCGGGTTCGGCTGGGGCACGATCAAGTCGCTGAACACGCTGAGCGGGCTGAACCCCGACGCCGTGTGGAAGGCGGGCGACGGGATCCTCCACGGCGACTGGGACCAGGTCGTCGAGGCCGGCAAGGAGGACCTCGACGCGACGGGTCAGGCGTGGCTCGGTCTGACGCATCTCGTCAGCTCGATCGCCATCCCGGTGAACCCCGCGCTGCGGATGCAGCTGCTGCAGTCCGGCGCCTTCGACTGGCTGCCGCCCGACGTGCGCCAGGGCGCCGAGGACTGGACCGCCGCGGACGGCACCGCCCTGTACGGCACGGTCGCCGGCTTCGTCGGCCTGACCCTGCCGCAGAAATGGTGGGATCCGAAGGCCTACAAGGCCGACCAGGTGTTCAAGAACTGGACGGAGAACCCCGGCGGCGCCGCGGGCAACTCCGTCGCGAACATCGCCAGCTTCTTCATCCCCGGGGCCGGCGAGGCCAAGGCCGCGGGCATCGCCGGTGACGCGGCGAAGGTCGCCGAGGGCACCCGCGTCGCCGACATGCTCGCCGATGGCTCGATCGGCACGCTGCGCGGCCTCTCCGCCGACGCGCTGAAGGCGACGATCAAGGGCCTGTCGGACGCCGATGCGGCAAAGCTCGCGGCCGAGCTGGCGAAGCCGGAGTTCGACGCGGGCGCGCTGTCGGGGCTGAAGCTCGACGACCTGACGATCCACGAGCCGCCCGCGGTCCACGAGCCGCCGGTGGTGCATGAGCCGCCGGTGGTGCATGAGCCGCCGGTGGTGCATGAGCCGCCGGTGGTGCATGAGCCGCCGGTGGTGCATGAGCCGCCCGCGGTCCACGAGCCCGGCGCGGACGCCCCTGCGCCGACCGCGGGTGACGGCGCGTCCTCGGGGCTGCACGAGCCCTCCGCGACCGGACCGGTCGACGCCGGAGCCGGCGCACCGGTCGACGGTCCGACGATCACCCACCCGGAGCTCCGCGGGCCCGCCGACTCGTACGGATCGGGCGATCCCGCGCATCCCGGCCTGCCCGCTCACTCGCCGGTGACCGTGGGCGACCACGCCGGCGGCCCGGGGGAGTGGGTCGAGCGGCACCGGAGCGGGACCGCGTGGGCGGACTACCAGGCCCAGATCTCCGGGACCGACCGCCTCGGCAGCGGAGGGCTGTACGAGTACAAGGTCGAGGGCCCGGCCCGCTCGGTCGACTTCGACGGGTTCGTGCTCCGGGGAGACCCGCCGCACCAGGTCTACCTCGACGCCAAGTACGGCTACTGGGTCCCGTTCAAGCCGGACGCGTCCTTGACCATCCAGAACGGCCAGCTCGCCAAGCTCGCCGCTCAGGCGGAGCGGCAGCTCTCGGTGGTGCCCGCCGACGCGGTGGTCGAGTGGCACTTCTCCAACCCGGTCGCGGCCGAGCACGTGCGGGACTTCTTCGAGGAGCAGGGCATCCCCGTCGACGTCTACTACACGCCGAAGACGCGCTGACCGTGGGGTGCGGGAGGATGGCGCCGTGCTGAAGCTCGTGGCGGTCGCGGAGTGGGGCGGCCGCGCCGCCGGCGTCGACCGGGTCGCGGAGGCCGTCTCGCGGATGCTCGCGGGCGTCCCCGTGCCGCAGGGCCTGGAGCGGCGGGACTGGTTCGACCTGCACGACCGGACGCCCGTCGCCTCGGAGCACGAGGCGCTGGTCGACTGGGTCGAGCGTCACCGTGAGCGCGGGTCGGACGGAGCCGTCCAGCCGCTCGCCGGCTTCACGCTCGACGTCGCGCAGGGCGTCGACGGGCCCGCAGCGGACGAGTCGCTGCCGTTCGTCACGATCGCGGTGATGGCGGGGGTCGTCGTCGGGGGTCCGCGGATGCCGGCGAACACGGTGAAGGTGTCGGCCTCCGCGGGCTGGATGGACGCCGCGACGGAGCAGGACCGGGTCGAGCTGGTCCGCGTGCTCGCGGAGGCGTGGGAGCCCGCGCGAGCGGCGACCTACGACCGCGACGTCACGCGAGGGCTTCCGAGGCTCCCGCCGCGCACGCCCTGGCCGGGCTACGCCACGTACTTCTCCAGCGAACTGGTGCCCGACCTCCGGCTGCCGGCCGAGTACCGGGTGACGGCCCTCGGAGGCGGTGCGCTCGCCGTGCTGGATCCGCCGTGGGAGGCGTCCCGGGCGCTCGAGGGAGTCACGACGTTCCTCGCGGAGTCGAGCTTCGACCCCATCCCTGAGCGGGAGCCGGAGGGCGCAGACCGCGCATGACGGACGAGGTGCGGACAGGCCTCGCCGCAGCGGCCGACAGGGGCCGCGCCTCGGGAGGGCGCGTGATCTCGGATGAGCTCCGCGCCGCTGCCCGAGGTGCTCGACCTTCTGGCTGGAGACGGAGCGGCTGACCTACCCGGTCGACCGCGAGCAGGCGTCGTGGGAAGCGCCCGACGTCCCGCTCGACGCCTGAGGCTCGCTCAGGCCACCTTCCCGCCGCACCGGTCCGCGACCTCGCGGAGCACGGCCGTCAGCGTCGCGTCGACCTGCGGCGCGACGACGTCGCTCCACCACGCACCTCCCTCGGCATCGACGCCGAGCAGGCGACGCGCCTCCGGCGGCGACGACATCGCGCGGGGGAGCGTCACCGTCGCGAGCACCTCGCCGGCCGGGTCGACCAGTTGCGCGGCGGCACCCGGCAGCACCTGCACGACCCCGGCGGGGACGACCGTGCGCAGCGCGGCGAGCCAGGTCTCGGGCGTCGGCGGCGTCGCCGTCAGGAGGGTGCGCTCGTGCGGCATGTCAGACCTCCGTCCGACCCGGCGCCGGCATGCCGCGAAGGACGGCGCGCACGCGCTCGCGCCCCACCACGTCGATGAAGCGCTCGAGCGCGGCCCAGCCGCCGTCCGCGCCGCCGAACGGCACGACGACGCCGGGGATCCGCGGGCGGCCGACGACGAGCGCGCCGAAGCGGTCGACCAGCTGCGGCACGTCGAGCGCGAGGTCGCGCACGCCCGGGGCGCCGATCAGCACCGCGACCGGCACGGGCGGCGCCTGCAGGTGCGGCGCGGTCGTGAGATCCGCCCGGCCGGGGCGCGCGAAGACGGAGGCGAAGAGCGGCAGCGCGTCCTCCGCGAGCATCCGCAGGCGGGCCGGGACCTGCTCGAGGGCGGCGTCGGTCGACGACGCCCCGACGGGTCCGAGCGCGACGAGCGCCTGCAGCACCTCCTCGACCCCCTTGTCGGTCCGCTGGACGAGGGTGCTGCCGATCATCGAGGAGCCGGCGACGACCACGCGGGACTCCTCCGGCGCGCGAGCCGCGAGGTGCCGGGTCACGGCGGCCGGATCCCACGGGAACTCGACCGGCTCGTGCGGGCCCCAGCCGGTCGGGCCGCCTCGACCGAGGCCGGCGACGAGCTCGAGCGCGGCACCGATGCGCGTGGCGGCCTCCGCGCGGTGCCGCAACGATGCGGTCACGACCAGCTGCAGGGCTTCTGCCTCGACCGGACGCAGGAACGACGGCGCGACGCCGGTGCCGTCGGTCGCCAGACCGAGCAGCCCGTCCCACGCGGCGCCCGCACCGTCCTCCACGACCCAGGACCCGCCCGCTGAGACGAGCGCGTCGCGGAGCGGATCGGTCAGCCGCGAGGTCGCGGGCGTGACGAGGCGCACGCGGCGCCGAGCCGCGTGGGCCGCGACGAGCAGATCGGCGCGGAGCGGCGTGAGCGCGACGACCTCCCGGTCGCTCCGGCTGACGATCTCGTCGCCGTCGATGCCGTCGACGAGCGGATGCGGTCGCGCCTCGCCCGTCGTCACGCCGCCATCCTGCCGCGCCCTGCTGCGCCGCAGCCCGGGCGAGGGCCGCCGTGCGCGCACGGCTCCGCCACGGGGATCCGCTCCACGGCTGCGACCGATCGTCCGAGAGGCGGGAGGAGGAAGGGCGGCTCGCGCTGCTCGAGCGGCTGCTCGCGGAGCGCCTCCCCGTCGACGATCCGCTGCAGCGCACGACGCAGCACCGCACCCGCGCTCCGCCGTAACACGGTGGTAACGTGCACTCCATGCTCCGCGGCACGCTCCTCCTTCCGTGCCGCGACGAGGTCTGAACCCACCGGCTCCCTCGTCGCGGAGGTCTCGACCTGCCGGGAACATCTCTTCTCTGGAGGACTTCCCCATGACGGAATCGAACGCGGTCGAGACCGCTCCCGCACCTCAGCGCCCGCATCGCGACGGCGCCCGCACCCTGGCCGAGAAGGTCTGGGCCGACCACCTCGTCAAGCGCGGTGAGGACGGCGCCCCCGACCTCATCTACATCGACCTGCACCTCGTGCACGAGGTCACCAGCCCGCAGGCCTTCGACGGCCTCCGGGCCGAGGGCCGCCCGGTCCGCCGCCTCGACCTCACGATCGCGACGGAGGACCACAACACCCCGACGCTGCAGATCGACAAGCCGATCGCGGACATCACGAGCCGCACGCAGATCGAGACGCTGCGCCGCAACGCGCAGGAGTTCGGCGTCCGCCTGCACTCCCTCGGCGACGCCGAGCAGGGCATCGTGCACGTCGTCGGCCCGCAGCTCGGGCTGACCATGCCGGGCATCACGGTCGTCTGCGGCGACTCCCACACCTCCACGCACGGCGCGTTCGGCGCGATGGCGTTCGGCATCGGCACGAGCGAGGTCGAGCACGTGCTCGCCACGCAGACGCTGCCGCTGAAGCCGTTCAAGACCATGGCGATCACCGTCGAGGGCACGCTGAGGCCCGGCGTGACGGCGAAGGACATCATCCTGGCCGTCATCGCGAAGATCGGCGCCAACGGCGGTCAGGGCTACGTCCTGGAATACCGCGGGTCCGCCATCCGATCGCTCTCCATGGAGGGCCGGATGACGATCTGCAACATGTCGATCGAGGCGGGCGCGCGCGCCGGCATGGTCGCACCCGACCAGACGACCTTCGACTACCTCGAGGGCCGGCCCCACGCGCCGAAGGGCGCCGACTGGGACGCCGCGGTCGAGTATTGGAAGACCCTGCCGTCCGACGACGACGCCGTGTTCGACGCGGAGGTCTTCCTCGACGCCGACGAGCTCGAGCCGTTCGTCACCTGGGGCACCAACCCGGGCCAGGGCACGACCCTCGCCGGCGAGGTGCCGGACCCGGCCGCGATCGCCGACCCGCAGGAGCGGGCCGCCGCCGAGCGGGCGCTGCAGTACATGGACCTCGCACCCGGCACCCCGCTCAAGCAGATCCCGGTCGACGCGGTCTTCATGGGCTCCTGCACGAACAGCCGGATTGAGGACCTGCGCGCCTTCGCGTCGATCGTCAAGGGGCGGAAGAAGGCCGACGGCGTCCGCGTCATGGTCGTGCCGGGCTCGGCCCGCGTGCGGCTGGAGGCGGAGGCCGAGGGCCTCGACAAGGTCTTCGAGGAGTTCGGCGCCGAGTGGCGCTTCGCGGGCTGCTCGATGTGCCTCGGCATGAACCCGGACCAGCTGGCCCCGGGGGAGCGCTGCGCCTCCACCTCGAACCGCAACTTCGAGGGCCGGCAGGGCAAGGGCGGCCGCACGCACCTCGTGTCGCCGCTCGTCGCCGCCGCGACCGCGATCCGCGGCACGCTCTCCGCCCCCTCCGACGTCATCGAGGAGGTGTTCGCCTGATGGAGCCGTTCACCACGCACACCGGCGTCGCCGTCCCGCTGAAGCGGTCCGCGGTCGACACCGACCAGATCATCCCGGCCGTCTACCTGAAGCGGGTGACGAAGACCGGCTACGACGACGCCCTGTTCGCGAACCTCCGCCAGGAGCCGTCCTTCGTGCTGAACGACCCGGCGTACGCGCAGGGGTCGGTGCTCTTCGCCGGGCCGGACTTCGGCACCGGGTCGAGCCGCGAGCACGCCGTCTGGGCGCTGCGCGACTACGGCTTCCGCGCGGTGTTCGCGCCGCGGTTCGGCGACATCTTCCGCGGCAACTCCGGCAAGCAGGGCCTGCTGACCGGGGTGCTGCCCGAGGACGTGATCGCGACATGCTGGGCCGCGATCGAAGCGGACCCGGGGGCGGCGGCTACCGTCGACCTCCAGGCGGGCACCGTCACCCTTTCGGGGGAGACGTACCCGTTCGAGATCGATGCCTACACTCGCTGGAGGCTCCTGGAGGGCCTCGACGACATCGGTCTCACGCTGCGCGACGAGGCGCTCATCACCCAGTTCGAACAGGGCCGCGCAGCGTGGCGACCCCGGACCTTGCCGGTTAGGGAATCTTGAGTACTGCCTTCAGCCCCGCGCCCAACACCGCTCAGATCGCGGTCACCTCCGACGCCGCCCGCGCGGGCGCCAGCGTCGGCCTGACCTTCGACCGGCTGACGATCGAGGGCGGCAAGCCGCTCCGCGGCACGGTCGACGTGCGCGGGGCGAAGAACCTCGTCACGAAGGCGATGGTCGCGTCGCTGCTGTCCGAGGACATCAGCGTGCTGCGCGACGTGCCGGACCTCAGCGACGTCCGCGTCGTCCGCGGCCTGCTCGAGATCCACGGCGTCTCCGTGACGCAGGGCGTGCAGCCCGGCGAGCTGCTGCTCGACACCCGCAACGTCCGCCGCGCGCACGTCAAGGAGATCGACGCGCACGCCGGCTCCAGCCGCATCCCGATCCTGTTCTGCGGACCGCTGCTGCACCAGCTCGGCGAGGCCTTCATCCCCGACCTCGGCGGCTGCCGGATCGGCGACCGCCCGATCGACTTCCACCTCGACGCGCTGCGCAAGTTCGGCGCGATCGTCGACAAGCTGCCGGCCGGCATCCGGCTGTCGGCCCCGAACGGCCTGCACGGCGCGCACATCCACCTGCCGTACCCGAGCGTCGGCGCCACCGAGCAGGTGCTGCTCACCGCGGTGCGCGCTCGCGGCACGACGGAGCTGCGGAACGCCGCGATCGAGCCCGAGATCATGGACCTGATCGCGATCCTGCAGAAGATGGGCGCGATCATCTCGGTCGAGCCGAACCGCGTCATCCTGATCGAGGGCGTGAGCGAGCTCAAGGGCTACGCGCACCGGGCGATCTTCGACCGCAACGAGGCCGCCTCCTGGGCGTCCGCGGCGCTCGCGACCAAGGGCGACGTGTTCGTCAAGGGCGCGGTGCAGGAGCACATGATGACCTTCCTGAACGTGTTCAGGAAGGTCGGCGGCGCGTTCGACGTGCTCGAGGACGGCATCCGCTTCTGGCACCCGGGCGGCGCGCTGAAGCCCGTCGTCATCGAGACCGACGTGCACCCCGGCTTCATGACCGACTGGCAGCAGCCGCTGATCGTCGCGCTGACGCAGGCCGACGGCGTCTCCACCGTGCACGAGACGGTCTACGAGAACCGCTTCGGCTTCACCGACGCGCTGCAGAAGATGGGCGCGGACATCCGCGTGCACCCGCGCGGCTTCGCGGCGCCGAACCGTCGCGTCCCGCGCCGCGAGCTCGAGCAGGCCGCCGTCATCACCGGCCCGACGCCGCTGCACGGCGCGGACATCGAGGTGCCGGACCTGCGCGGCGGCTTCTCGCACCTGATCGCGGCGCTGACCGCGGAGGGCACGAGCACCGTGCGCAACGTCGGGATCATCAGCCGCGGGTACGAGAACTTCGGCGAGAAGCTGAAGGCCCTGGGGGCGCGCTTCAGCGTCGACGGCTGAGGCCGCTGCGATGGTCGAACGGGAGGCGGGCGAGCCCGCCCTCGCGGATGTCCGGACGAGGCCGGCGAAGCCGTACGCGGAGAAGCGACGGCCGTCGGCGTGGTGGCTGCTCGCCGCGCCGATCGTGCCGTTCATGCGCGCCGTCACGACGATCCGCGTGCGGAACCGGGAGAAGCTGCCCGCGACCGGGCCGTTCATCCTCGCGCCGAACCACGTCTCGAACATCGACCCCGTCGTGGTCGCGGTCGCGGTCTGGCGGCTCGGTCGCGCGCCCCGCTTCCTCGCGAAGGCGTCGCTGTTCACGATCCCCGTGGTCGGCGCCGCGTTCCGGGCCGTCGGGCAGATCCCGGTGGAGCGGGGCGGTGCCGCCCGCGGCGCGATCCCGCTCGCGGCCGCGAAGCGGATCATCGCCGAGGGGCAGGGCGTCATCGTCTACCCCGAGGGCTCGCTGACCCGCGACCCGGACCTGTGGCCGATGCGCGGCAAGACCGGCGCCGCGCGGCTCGCCCTCCAGCTCGGGCTGCCGGTGATCCCCGCCGCCCACTGGGGCTCGCAGGGGCTCATGCCGGTCAACACCACGAAGCTGCGGGTGCGGCCCCGCGCGCACATCGAGGTGGTGTTCGGCGACCCGGTCGACCTCTCCGACCTCGGCCGCGTCGCCGACCGCGCTGCACTCAACGCCGCGACCGACCGCATCATGACGGCGATCACCGGGCTGCTCGAGGAGCTCCGCGGCGAGACCGCGCCGACCGAGCGCTGGGACCCGGTCAAGCACGGCCAGACGGAGACGGGCACCTTCTGATGTCCGGTGCCCCGCTGCTCGCCCGCCCGTCGGCCCTCCTCCCGTCCCTGCCGCTGGCTCCGCTGGTCGAGGCGCGCCCTTCGAGAGCCTCAGGAACCGCGCCCGAGCGAGCCTCGAGACCACCCCGCACCTGGGCGGCCCGATGAGGGTCGCGGTCCTCGGTGCGGGCAGCTGGGGCACCGTCTTCGCGAAGGTGCTCGCCGACGCCGGCAACGATGTGGAGCTGTGGGCCCGGCGCGACGCGGTCGCACGGGCGATCGAGCACCGCCGCCGCAACGACGACTACCTGCCCGGCATCGCGCTGCCGGACGAGATCGAGGCGACGAGCGACCTCCGCCGCGCCCTCCGCGGCGCCGAGATCGTCTTCCTCTCCGTGCCGAGCCAGTCCCTCCGCGGCCTGCTCCGCGACGTCGGCCCCGCGCTCGCGCCCGGCGCGGTCGTCGTCAGCCTGATGAAGGGCGTCGAGGAGGGCACCGGGCTGCGGATGAGCGAGGTGATCCGGGAGGGGCTCGGCCTCGACGACGATCGGATCGCGGTCGTCTCCGGCCCGAACCTCGCGCTCGAGATCGCCCGCGAGGAGCCGACCGCCGCGGTCGTGGCGGCCTCCAGCCTCGACACCGCGATGCGGGTCGCCGCGGTCTGCGCGAACCGCTACTTCGGCACCTTCGTCAACACCGATGTGATCGGTACGGAGTTCGGCGGGGTCCTGAAGAACCTGATCGCGCTCGCGGTCGGCATCGTCGTCGGCGTCGGGTACGGCGACAACACGAAGGCCTCGATCCTGACCCGCGGCCTCGCGGAGATGAGCGCCTTCGCGAGCGCGTTCGGCGCGCAGCCGGACACCCTCGCGGGCCTCGCGGGCATGGGCGACCTGATCGCGACGAGCGAGTCGCCGCGCTCCCGCAACAACCGCGCCGGCCGCCTCCTCGGGCAGGGCTACACGAAGGACGACGTGCTCCGCACGATGGACCAGGTGGCGGAGGGGCTCGCCTCTCTCGAGCCGGTCCTCGCCCTCGCTGCCGCGAAGGGCGTCGAGATGCCGATCTGCACCCAGGTCTCGCAGGTCATCGCCGGCACCCTCGACCCGCGCGACATCGCCCCGCACGTCGCCGCGGACCCCCTCCCGGTCGGCGAGTAGTCGCCCCTCTTCGCGGATCCGCATTTCCTCCGCGGATCCGCAGTTCCGGGGCGACACGCCAATGTAAGGGACCCGAACCGCGGCGTGTTGCGAAGGAATTGCGGATCCGCGAAGGGAGGAACTCGGACTCTTCCGTTTCCGTTGGTGACTTCGTCCCGCGAACTGGTTGTTGTCTGACGTTGCTGGTTCTGGTTGATTCGATAGATGTCGCTGCACCGAGCTCTGGCCGAATTGAAGTCGCCGAAGCATTTCCAACAGGATCACGGCAGTGGCGTTATCAACGCCTTCGTCTCTGCGTTGACAAAAGCAGAACACGGTCTGCCGCTTCGGGAGCGGGCCTACACGGACCTGCTCTGCGCGGCAGACGGAGTCTTCGAAGGTGCTCTCGTCGTACACCTTCTTCGCCTTACCGGCGCGGAGCCGGACCTCATCGAGCGAGCTGAGGTGGGGACGGGAAGTTCGCGAGAGCTTCGGCTGGTCGGAGCGCACGACATCCCGGCGCGACTTCGGATGCGAGACGGACGCTCGACAAGGATCGTGCCCGACCTCTTCGTGGCGCAGCGCGGTGTGCGGCTCGCGAACGGCCAATCCGAATGGCTCCCCGTTGTCGGGATCGAAGCGAAGTTTGGCGCGATGGTCAATAGTGCTTTCGACTACTGTCCCGCCGGTGAGCACATCCTCGAGGAGTCCGGCGACCGCTACAGCAGTCAGGTCATCTGCTACGTGAACGGCTGCTGGCTCGCGGACTCCGCGGAGGAGGAGGTGCGTCCAATCGGGTACGTGTGGCTCGGCCGGAAGCCCAAGATGGTTGGCCCGGCGTTCGTGGCTCGAGAGAAGGTTCCGGAGTTTGCCGAGGCGCAGCGCGAAGCGCTCGAGCAGTGGAAGTCCATGGACCACTGGGACATCGTGGGCGAGCGCGGACTCATGAACCGTGCCGGCTTGCCAGGCCTCGCCGCCGCGCTCCGACCGCATTTGGCCCGGTGGTCGTCCGCGGCCTCAGGCCCGCGGCCCCACCGCCTGTGAGGCGGAGTCGATAGCCTCGCCTCGTGGCGGAGAAGACCCGGATCGCGCTCGTCTTCGGCGGACGGTCGAGCGAGCACAGCATCTCCTGCGCGACCGCGGGCGGCGTGCTGGGCGCGATCGACCGGGAGCGGTACGAGGTCGTGCCGGTCGGCATCACCCGCGACGGCGCCTTCGTGCTCGAGCGGGACGACCCGTCCGCGTTCGCGCTCGACCCGGACCACCTGCCGGAGGTGCGCGACGACGGCTCCCGCGTGCTCTGGCCCGAGTCGACGACGACGCGCGAGCTGAAGGTCCGCCGCCCGGACGGCTCCGAGGAGTCGCTCGGCCACATCGACGTCGCGTTCCCGATCCTCCACGGGCCGTGGGGCGAGGACGGCACGATCCAGGGCCTCTTCGAGCTGATCGGCCTGCCCTACGTCGGCAACGGCGTGCTCGCGTCGGCGATGGGCATGGACAAGCACTTCACCAAGACCGTCCTGCAGGCGGCCGGGGTGCCCGTCGCGCCGTGGGTGACGCTGCACCCCTCCGACCGCGCGGGCGACACCGCGTTCCTCCGCCGTCGCGTCGCCGCGCTCGGCTACCCGGTGTTCGTGAAGCCGGCCCGTGCCGGCTCGTCCGTCGGGGTGTCCAAGGTGGAGGGGCCGGAGGAGCTCGACCACGCGCTCGACCGCGCGTTCGCGGAGGACTCGAAGGTCCTCGTCGAGCGCGGCCTCGTCGGCCGCGAGCTCGAGATCGGCATGCTCGGCAGCCGCACCGGCGGCGAGCCCCGCGTCTCCGCCGTCGGCGAGATCGTCGTGACCGGCCGCGAGTTCTACGACTTCGAGGCGAAGTACCTCGACGCTCCCGGCGTGGACCTGATCTGCCCCGCGCGCCTCGGCGACGGGGAGCAGATGGACCTCGAGCGCACCGCGCAGCGCGCCTTCGAGGCGATCGACGGTCGCGGGCTCGCGCGGATCGACCTCTTCCTCACCGAGGAGGGGTTCGTGGTGAACGAGATCAACACGATGCCCGGCTTCACGCCGATCTCCATGTTCCCGCGGTGCTGGCAGGAGTCCGGCCTGTCCTACCCGGACCTGATCGCGGAGCTGGTCGAGCTCGCCCGATGAGGCGGGCCCTCGCCCTGCCGCTCGTCGCCGTGACCCTTCTCCTCGCCGGCTGTGCGCCGACGGTGTCGCTGACGCCGGCGCCGCAGGCCACGAGCACGCGCTGCGCCGGCGTCGTCGTCCGGCTGCCGGACCGCATCGGCACGCTCGACCGCCGCGAGACGGACGCGCAGGGCACCGGCGCGTGGGGGAACCCGGCCGCCGTCACGCTCACCTGCGGGGTGCTGACCGCGGAGGCGAGCGGCATCCCGTGCCAGACGGTCGGCGGCGTCGACTGGCTGCTGGAGGAGGAGCGCATCGCCGGGGCCGACCGGCAGGTGCTCACCACCTTCGGCCGCCAGCCCGGCACGCAGGTCGTGCTGGACCCGAAGGCCGTGCAGGCGATCACGGTGCTCGAGACGCTCTCGGACCCGATCGCCGCGGCGACGCAGCGCGACGGCAGGAAGTGCCTCGCCGACTCGGACACCTCCTCGTGACCGACGACCTCGCGACCGTCGGCGAACGGGCGGCACTGGCGCGGATCATCCCTCGGCTGGCACGGGCGGAGGCGCTGCTCGGCCCCGGCGACGACGCGGCCCTGCTCGCGGCGCCTGACGGCCTCGTCCTCCTCAGCACCGATGCGATGGTGCAGGGACCGGACTTCCGCCGCGCCTGGTCGACGCCGTTCGAGCTCGGCTGGAAGGCCGCGGCGACGAACCTGATCGACGTCGCCGCGATGGGCGGCCGACCCACCGGCCTGCTCGTCGCGCTCGCGGCGCCGGGGGAGACGCCGGTCGAGGACCTCGAGGGCATCGCCGACGGGCTCGCCGCCGCCTGCGCCGAGCTCGCGCCGGGCGTCGGCGTCGTCGGCGGCGACCTCACCCGGTCGCCCGTGCTCGCGCTGTCGGTCACGGTGACCGGCTCGCTCGACGGCCGAGAGCCCGTGCTGCGGTCCGGCGCGCGACCCGGCGACGTGGTCGCCTACTCGGGGCGGCTCGGTCTCGCCGCCGCAGGGCTGCGCCTCCTGTTCGCAACGGGGGAGGAGGATGCCGACGCGATCGCCGCGCTCCGGCGCCGGCACGGGCCGCTGCTCGCCGAGCAGCTCGCGCCGCGGCCGCCCGTCGCGGACGGGGTGCGCGCCGCGGAGGGCGGGGCGACCGCGATGCTCGACGTGTCCGACGGCCTCCTGCTCGACGCGACAAGAATCGCGGAGGCGAGCGACGTGCTGCTCGATCTGGACCGCACCGCGATCGAGGCCGAGGGCGACGCGGTGATCACCGCGGCCGGAGCGGACGGCGTCGACGGCGCCGCCGAGCCGCCGGGCCGCAACGAGGCGTTCTCGCTCGTGCTCGGCGGCGGCGAGGACCACGGGCTCCTCGCCTGCTTCCCGGGCGAGCCGCCCGCCGGCTTCCGCCGCCTGGGCCGGGTCCGCGAGGGCGGCCCGGGCGTCGCGATCGACGGCGCCCCGGTCGACGCGGCGGGCTGGGACTCGTTCAGCGCCTCCTGACCCGCAGCGGGGCGCGGACTCGTCACGACACGCCCTCCGCGGGCGCCGAGAAGGCCGCCTGGTGACAAGTCCGCTTCCGTTTTGAAGGAGTTCTCGCGCGCTCGCGTCGAGAACTCCTTCAAAACGGAATCAGGCGGGGGCGATGACGTGGACCGCGGTGTCGCCGTACGTGCGGGTGCGCTCGAGGACGAGGGAGGCGGGGAGCGCCGGCTCGGGGGAGCGGGACGAGCGCTCGACCAGCACGACCGCCTCGGGGGTGAGCAGCGGCGCGAGCGCGACCAGGTCCGCGGCGACGTGCTCGTCGGACAGGTCGTAGGGCGGGTCGAGGAACGCGAGGCCGACGCCGGACGCCGCGCTCGCGAGGAACGGGTGCACCGACTGCTGCACGACGTTCACCTCGAGCGGGCCGCGTGCGGCCTTCCGCAGCCGCGCCGCGTTCTCCCGCAGCACCCGCACGGCCCTCGGCGCCTTGTCGACGAGGACCGCGGAGGCGGCGCCCCGGCTCAGCGACTCGAGCCCGAACGCGCCCGACCCGGCGTAGAGGTCGAGCACCCGCGCCCCGCCGATCGCGTCGCGGGACTCGAGCATGGAGAACAGCGCCTCACGGGTGCGGTCGCTGGTCGGCCGCGTCCCCTCCGGCGGCACCGCGAGCTGCAGCGACCCGGCCCACCCCGCGACGATCCTCACCCCTCCACCCTCCCGCACCCGCGGCGCCGGCGGGAATCGGGAGGCGCGGCCGCCGGGTGTCGGCGCGGCTCCGTAGCATGGGAGGCATGGCGGGGCCGCTCGATCAGCGACTCGCCGCCGTCGTGGGCGATCGCACCGCGAAGCTGCTCGACAAGCAGCTCGACCTCCGCACCGTCGGCGACCTCCTCGCGCACTACCCGCGCCGCTACGTGAAGCGCGGCGAGCTCAGCCGCCTGGACGCCCTCCCGCTCGAGACCGACGTCACGATCGTCGCGGAGGTGCTGCGCGCCACGAGCCGGGGCCTGCGCAACCGCCGCGGCTCGATGCAGGAGGTGCTGATCTCCGACGGCACCGGCACGCTCTCCCTCGTCTTCTTCAACCAGCCCTTCATCACCGACGAGAAGAACGCGAACGCGCTCGTGCCCGGGCGTCGCGGCCTCTTCAGCGGCAAGGTCAAGCTCTACAAGGGCATGCGGCAGCTCGCGCACCCGCAGCACCAGATGTTCACGGAGGAGGGGCAGGAGCCGCCGGATCCGGAGAAGGACCCGGAGGGGGCGAGGCGGTGGGAGGAGACCCCGCTGCCGATCTACCCGGCGACCGCCTCCCTGACCACCTGGAAGATCGAGAAGGCGATCGAGCTCGCGCTCGGCGCGATCACCGGGATCGACGACCCGATGCCGCTCGAGGTCTGCCGCACCGCGCACCTGATGGGCTTCGAGGCGGCGCTGCGACGCATCCACCGGCCCGCCCACGACGGCGACTGGATCCAGGCGAAGCGCACCCTCCGCTTCCACGAGGCGTTCCTGCTGCAGACCGCGCTGCTGCAGCGCCGGGCGGTGCGCGCGATGTTCGCGGCCACGCCCCGCGTGCCGAGCCCGGGCGGCTACCTCGCGCGGTTCGACGCGGCGCTGCCGTTCGAGCTGACGGACGACCAGAAGGCGGTCGGCGCGGAGATCCTCGGCGACCTCGCGGGCGAGGTGCCGATGCACCGGCTGCTGCAGGGGGAGGTCGCGTCCGGCAAGACGCTCGTCGCCCTGCGCGCGATGCTCGTCGTCGCCGAGACCGGCGGCCAGGCCGCGCTGCTCGCGCCGACGGAGGTGCTCGCCGCGCAGCACCTCCGCTCGATCGCGAAGATCCTCGGGCCGGACCTCTCCGCGGAGCTGATGCCGACGCTCGTCACTGGGCAGATGGGCGTCGCCGCGCGGCGGAAGGCGGCGCTGCAGATCATCACCGGGCGGGCGAAGATCGTCGTCGGCACCCACGCGCTGCTGTCGGACTCGACCGAGTTCGAGGACCTCGGCCTCGTCGTCGTCGACGAGCAGCACCGCTTCGGCGTCGAGCAGCGGGAGATCCTGCGCCGCAAGGGCAGCGCGCCGCACACCCTCGTGATGACGGCGACGCCGATCCCTCGCACCGTCGCGATGACGGTGTTCGGCGACCTCGAGACCTCGACGATCCGCGGCCTGCCCGCCGGGCGCGCCCCCATCACCTCCCACGTCGTGCCGCTGGCGGCGAAGCCGCGCTGGCTGCCGAACGTGTGGCGCCGGGCGGGGGAGGAGATCGAGCAGGGCCGGCAGGGGTACGTCATCTGCCCGGCGATCGGCGCGGACGACGACGAGGGCGACCTGCTCGCCGTGGAGGACGGGGCGCCGCCCCGCGCGACGGTCGCCGGCGTGCTCGCGGACCTGCGCACGCAGCCGGCGCTCGCGGGCCGCCGCATCGAGGCGCTCACCGGGCGCATGTCCGGGGAGGAGAAGGAGGCCGTGATGACCGCCTTCGCCGACGGCCGGATCGACCTGCTCGTCGCCACCACGGTCGTCGAGGTCGGCGTCGACGTCGCGAACGCGACGTTCATGGTCGTGCTCGACGCGGACCGGTTCGGCGTCTCGCAGCTGCACCAGCTGCGCGGCCGCGTCGGTCGAGGTGGTCTGCCCGGGCTCTGCCTGCTCGTCACCCACGCGGAGGAGGGCACGCCCGCCCTCGAGCGCGTGGAGGCGGTCGCCGCGACCACGGACGGGTTCGCCCTCGCGCAGACCGACCTCGAGCTGCGGCGCGAGGGTGACGTGCTCGGCGCCTCCCAGTCCGGCGGCCGATCGCAGCTGAAGCTCCTGCGCGTCACGCGCGACGGAGAGATCATCGAGCAGGCGCGCGCGACCGCCGCGGCGCTGCTCGCCGAGGACCCGGCCCTCGACGCCTACTCGGCGCTCCGCGCCGCGATCGAGCGGACGAGCGACGAGGAGTCGCGCGCCTTCCTCGACAAGAACTGACCCACCCCTTCGTCTTGTAGGCAGCCGTCGCCTACGGAACGAAGGCGGTGCGGATCGGCGGGGCGATCCGGGAGGATGGGGCCGTGCGGATCGCCGTCGTCCCGGGCTCCTTCGACCCGGTCACCCTCGGACACCTCGACGTGATCGGGCGGACCGCCCGGCTCTTCGACCGGGTCCACGTGCTGGTGACCCACAACCCGGGCAAGCAGGCGCTGCTCGAGGTGGACGAGCGGGTGCGGCTCATCCGCGAGTCGCTGGCGGAGGCCGGCGTCGACGGCGTCGAGGTCGACTCGCTGTCGAGCGGCCTGCTCGTCGACTACTGCCGCAAGGTCGGGGCGGAGGCGCTCGTGAAGGGGCTCCGCTCGTCGACGGACGCGGCCTACGAGACGCCGATGGCGATGGTGAATCGCGACCTCGCGGGTGTCGAGACCCTGTTCCTGGTCGCGCAGCCCGCGACGAGCCACGTCTCCAGCTCGCTGATCCGCCAGGTCGCGGCGCTCGGCGGGGACATCGCGCCCTACGTGCCGCGCGCGGTCGCGGCGGCGCTGCAGCCGGAGGGACCCGTCCGTGGCTGAGCTCGTCGCGGTGTGCGTCGTCCACCAGCTGCTGCCGGACCGCGGCGGCGTGGGCACGACCGCCATCGACAAGCGGCCGTCGGCGAAGCCGATCCGGATCCGGAAGCTCGGTCTGCACGCGGACGTGCAGGCCGACCGCAAGTACCACGGCGGCGAGGACCAGGCCGTCTACGCGTACGCGGAGGAGGACGCGGAGCACTTCGCCCGCGAGCTCGGCCGCGAGATCCCGCCGGGAACGTTCGGGGAGAACCTGCGCACCCGCGGCGTCGAGGTCACCGGCGCGGTCATCGGCGAGCGGTGGCGCGTCGGCGGCGCCGTGCTCGAGGTGACGAGCCCGCGCACGCCGTGCGGCGTCTTCGAGCGGCGGATGGGCGTGAAGGGCTGGCAGGACCGGTTCCGCGCGTACGGCGCGCCCGGCGCCTACTTCCGCGTGATCCGCGCCGGCGACGTGCAGGCGGGCGACGGGATCGAGGTCGTCGAGCGACCGGACCACGGCGTCACGATCGGCGGCTGGTTCACGCGGCAGGACCCGGCCGCGGCGCAGGCGCTGCTCGACGCGGAGGCCGCCGGCGCGATCCGCCTGCAGGACGACGTGCACCGCTACATCGCGAAGGCGCTCGCGAGGGCATGAGCATCCGGGTCGCGCGGCCGAGCGAGGCGGCCGCGCTGTCGGCGCTCGCGATGCGCGCGAAGGCGTCGTGGAGCTACGACGCGGCGTTCCTCGAGGCGTGCCGGCACGAGCTCACGTGGAGCCCGGAGGAGGTCGAGCGCTTCGGTCCGCTCGTCCAGGCGGAGGGCGACGTGCTGGTCGGCGCGACGGCGGTGCTCGGCGCCCCGCCGGACGGCCGGCTGTGGGCCGTGTTCGTCGACCCGTCCCGGCACGGCGAGGGCATCGGCCGCGCCCTGCTCGAGGCGCTCCTCGTCCGCGCGCGGGAGGCGGGATACCGCTCGCTGACGATCGGCGCGGACCCGAACGCGGAGGGGTTCTACCGCGCGGTCGGTGCCGAGCGGATCGGCGAGGTGGAGAGCGACACCCGTGCCGGCCGCATGCTCCCGCTCCTCCGCTTCGACCTCACCGCCTGAACCTCGCGCGGTAGCCGTGCCGTCGCGCGGTCGGTGTGCCGACCGCGCGACGGCACGAGCACCGCGCGACGGGGGACCGGGGCTCAGCCGAGCAGGCGCAGCTTCTTCGTCAGCCGCTCGACGGCCTTCCTCGGCCCGATCAGCCCGATCGCGATCTCGCGGAGGTCCGCGGAGGGGGTCCCCGCCAGGTTCGCGAGGTACTCGTCGTAGACCCGGGACTCCTGGGCCGCGGCGGGCATCCCGATCACGAGGACGCCCTCCTCCTCGGCGGCCCTGCCGCGCAGCGCCACGAGGCGCTCGGCGTCCGCCGCGAGCAGGCTGCAGCCCGCCCACGGCAGCCCCGGGTGCGCGACGCCGTCCGCGTCGATCCCGTCCGTGCCGAGCAGCCCGGGCACGCGGGCGCCGAACGCCGCCGCGACGCACGCGATCGCGTTCGCCCGTCGCCCCTCGGGCTGATCGGCGTCGACCGCGATCACCCACTTGAGCCGGGCGTCGCGGGTCGACGCGCTCTGGTCGATCTCCCCGGGCTCGAAGCCCACGGGGCCGGTCCGTGCCTCGTCCGTCATGCGACGGGATCGTAGGAGGCGCCGGCGCCGGGAGGCGGCGCTGCTCGTACGACGTACGGCCGAGGTGCTGGAATGGCGCGCATGGACGAACTCGATACGGCGATCCTCGCCGAGCTCCAGCGCGATGCGCGGCAGACGAACCGCGCCGTCGCCGCGGCGGTCGGCGTCGCACCCACGACCGCGCTCGACCGGGTGCGCGGGCTCATCCGCCGCGGGATCATCCGCGGCGCGCGGCTGGAGGTCGACCTCCCGTCGATCGGCCGCGGCGTGCAGGCCCTCATCGCCGTCCGCATCCGCCCGCCGAGCCGCCCGAACATCGACGGCTTCCGCACCTGGGCGATCGAGCTGCCGGAGGTGGTCGGGGTCTTCGTCGTCTCCGGGTCCGAGGACTTCCTCCTGCACGTCGCCGTCCGCGACAACGACGCGCTCTACGCCTTCGTCATCGACCGCCTGACGGAGCGGGCGGAGGTCGCCGACGTGCGCACGAGCGTCGTCTACGAGCACGTCCGCCCCGCCGTGATCCCGCCCGTCGCCGAGGACTGAGGGCCGCGCGCCCGCCGAGCACGGGCGGTCGACGGCTCAGCGGCAGGTGGAAGGATGACGGGGTGTCAGCGCTCCAGATCGGCTACGCCGCGATGCTCGAGCAGTTCCACCCGTCCGAGGCCGTCGAGCTCTCCGCCTACGCGGAGTCGAAGGGCTTCACCGGGGTGATGGCCGCGGACCACTTCCAGCCGTGGGTGCCCGCGCAGGGCAACAGCGCCTTCGTCTGGAACGTGCTGACCGCCGTGGGCGAGCGGACGACGGGCGACTTCGGCCCCGGCGTCACCGCGCCGATCTTCCGGTGGCACCCCGCGATGGTCGCGCAGGCGTCGGCGACGCTCGCCGCGATGTACCCGGGACGGCACTGGCTGGGCCTCGGGTCCGGGGAGGCGCTGAACGAGCACGTCGTCGGCGGCTACTGGCCGGAGGCGCCCGAGCGGATCAACCGCATGTTCGAGGCGATCGAGATCATCGACAAGCTCTTCACGGGTTCGCAGGCGGGCAAGGACGTCAAGCACGACGGCAGGTACTTCAAGCTCGAATCCACGCGGCTGTGGACGATGGACGAGCGCCCGCCGATCCTCGTCGCGACGGCCGGGCCGATCACGGCGAAGCGCGCCGGCAAGGCCGTCGACGGCCTGATCACCGTCGGTGCGCCGCTCGAGAAGATCTCCGGGCTGTTCGAGCGCTTCGACGCCGGGCAGCGGGAGGCGGGCAAGGACCCGGCGAAGGCGCCGAAGGTCCTCCAGGTGCACCTGTCCTGGGCGCCGACCGACGAGGAGGCGCTCGCGAACGCGATCCGCGAGTGGCCGAACGGCGGCATGAAGTTCCCGAAGGGCGACATCCGCAGTCCGTTCGAGTTCGAGCAGATGGCGAAGATGGTCCGGCCCGAGGATTTCGAGGGCCGCATGGTGATCTCCGCCGATCCCGACGAGCACCTGCGCGCGCTGCAGCGCTACGCGGACCTCGGGTTCGACCGGATCTACCTCCACAACGTCGGCAGGAACCAGCGCGAGTGGATCGACGTGTTCTCGCGCGACGTCCTGCCGAAGCTGCATCGATGACGGCCGCGGAGGTCCGCGTCTGGGCGCCGGACGGCATCCCGGAGGTGCACGAGGACGACGACCTCGCCGCGCTGCTCGTCGCCGCGGTCGGCGACCTCGAGGCGGGCGACATCGTCGTCGTGTCGAGCAAGGTCGTGTCGAAGGCGGAGGGCCGCCAGGTCGTCGCGGAGGACCGCGAGCAGGCGATCACGGACGAGACGGTCCGCGTCGTCGCGGTGCGCGAGCAGCCGGGCGGCGGCATCACCCGGATCGTGGAGAACCGGCTCGGCATCGTCGGCGCCGCGGCGGGCGTCGACGCGAGCAACGTCGCGCCGGGCACGGTGCTGCTGCTCCCGCTCGACCCCGACGCCTCCGCGGCCCGGCTGCGGACCGCGCTCATGCTCGCCGCCGGGGTGCCGGTCGGCGTCGTCGTCACGGACACGCTCGGTCGGCCGTGGCGGCACGGGCAGACGGACATCGCGATCGGCGTAGCGGGCGTCGCGCCGGTGGACGACCTGCGGGGGCAGCCGGATTCGACGGGCCGCCCGATGGGCGTCACGATCGTCGCCGTGGCGGACGAGATCGCCTCGATGGCGGACCTCGTGAAGGGCAAGGCGGAGAACCGGCCGGTCGCGGTGGTCCGCGGCCTCGGGCACCACGTGCTCGACATCGACGGCCCCGGCGCGCGCTCGATCGTGCGGCTCGGGGAGAGCGACATGTTCCGGCAGGGGAGCGCGGAGGCCTACGCCGACGGCTACTCCGACGGGTACTCGGAAGCGACGAAGGAGACCGGCGACGTCGCGGACGCGCCGGTCGATGGAGGTGCGTGGTGATCGACTGGGTCGTGATCGTCCCGATCAAGCGGTTCAGCGAGGGCAAGCGCCGGCTCGGCGACCGGCCGGACCGTGCGGCGCTCGCCGAGGCGTTCGCGCGCGACACGCTCGACGCGGTCGCGGCGGCACCGCACGTGCGGATGCTGCTCGTGACGACGGACGACCCGCACCTCGTCGACGACCTGTCGCTGCCCGTCGCCGTGACCGTCGTCACGCAGGGCGCCCCCGGCCTGAACAACGCGATCGCCGCGGGCCTTCGCGTCGCGAACGACCGGTGGCCGGACTGGGGCCAGGCCGTGCTCGCGGGCGACCTGCCCGCGCTGCAGCCCGAGGACCTCGAGCGCACGTTCGAAATCGCGGAGGAGATCCCGCTCGGCGTCGTCGCGGACGCGCAGAGCACCGGCACGGTGATGCTCACCGGTCAGCCGGGCGTGCCGCTGCTGCCCGCCTTCGGCGTCGGCTCGGCGTCGCGCCACCGCGACCTCGGCCACCGGCTGATCCGCGGCACCGAGCGCCTCCGCCGGGACGTCGACACGATCGACGACCTCGCGGCCGCGATCCGCCTCGGAGTCGGCGAGCACACCCGCGCGGTGCTCGACGCCTCCGGCATCGGGCTCGAGGCGTCGGCCGGCGCCGTCGCGACCCCGGTCCGCGGGATCGGGCAGAGCCGCTACATCGGCCGCGACCGCCGGGGTCCCGCCGGTCGCTGACCGCGGCGCCCCGCTCGTCGCGCGGTACCCGTGCCGTCGCGCGGTACCCGTGCCGCCGCGCGGTACCCGTGCCGCCGCGCGGTACGCATGCCGACCGCGCGGCGGCAGGAGTACCGCGCGAGGGTGCACCCTTTCGCGGGCGCCCGGGCTCAGCGCGGCTGCGCCGGGTTGGTCGGGTCGCCGTGCGACGGCGGGTTGATCACCGGGCCGGCCGTCGCTGGCGACACCGGGGAGCCGCCCTGCGTGCTCGACACCTCCGGCATCGACTGCTCGACCGCGCCGCTCGGCTGCGCGCCCTGCTCGAGCGCCTCGATCCGGTGGCGGAGCACCTCGACGACCGGGAGGCGCGAGCCGTGCGCCTCCTCGTACTCGAGCAGCTGCTGCACGCCGTCGGCGTCGAGCGCCGAGATGCGGCTCGGCAGGGTCCCTAAGGGAATGGGCCCACGGAGCCGGTTCCTGGGCGACGCGAAGCGGCGGTCAGGCCGTGCGACGGGGAGGGTCGTAGTCGGGCAGCGGCAGGTCGCGTCGGTCGGGCGCAGTGCTCATGAGGTCCTCCTCGTCCGGTCCGGCGACGCTAGGTCGCGACCCTGGAGGCCCGGGGTGTGGCGCCCGCGAGTGCGGTGCGCGCGCCCCGCTCAGTTCCGGCCGTCGAGCCGGTCGAGGATGAAGATCGGCACCGGCAGCGTCGCGGAGAGCAGCAGGATCCCGAGCACGAAGAACGCCGGCAGGAAGAACGGGTTGACCGCCTCGAGCGCGAACCCGAGCGGGAAGCAGACGATGCTCGCGACGAGCAGGCCGATGCCGAGGAGCGCGCCCAGGATGTGGTCCATGCCGCGATCCTCCCGGTACCGGCTTGGAAGGGCCTGACGCGGACGGGCCGTGTCGCCGCCCGCTAGCGTGCGGGGGCATGACCCGACCGCTCGTCGTCGCGGGCGCACGCCTGTTCACCGGCCGCGCCCTCCACCCGTCCGCGTCCGCGGTGGCCGTCCGGGACGGCCGGATCGTCGCGATCGGCGGTCTCGCCGAGGCGCGGGAGGCGGCGGGCCCCGGAGCCGAGGTGCTCGACGTGCCGGGAGGGCTCGTCGGCCCCGGGTTCGTCGACGCGCACGTGCACCCCGCGCAGGGCGGCGGGGAGCGGCTCCGGTGCGACCTCACCGACGCCGTGGGCGCCGAGGACACGCTCGCCCGCATCCGCGCCTACGCCGACGCGCATCCCGACGACGAGTGGATCGTCGGCGGCGGCTGGCACATGGCGGACTTCGAGCGCGGGCTGCCCCGCGCGGACGCACTCGAGCGGGTCGTGCCCGGGCGCAAGGTCTACCTCGTCAACGCGGACCACCACGGCGCGTGGGTCTCGCCGGCCGCGCTCGCCGCCGCGGGCATCGACGGGGACCGCGCCGACCCCGCCGACGGGCACATCGACCGCGACCCCGACGGCGCCCCCTCCGGGACGCTGCAGGAGGGGGCGATGGAGCTGCTCGCGGACCTGCTGCCCGTGCCGACCGACGCGGAGCACGTCGCGGCGCTCGACGAGGCGCAGCGGTACCTGACGGGCTTCGGGGTGACCGGCTGGCAGGACGCGATCATCGGCGCCTACTCCGGTGTCCGGGACCCCACCGACGCCTATCTCGCCGCGATCGACGCCGGCCGGCTGTCCGTGCTCGTCTCCGGCGCGCTGTGGCTCGAGCGCGGCATCGGCGTCGCGGACGTCGACCGGGTCGTCGCCGGGCTGGTCGCGGCGCGGGACCGGATCGGCGACCGCCGGGGGTCCGCCGGCGGCCGCTTCCGCGCGACGAGCGTGAAGATCATGCTCGACGGGGTGCCGGAGAGCCGCACCGCCGCGATGAAGGCGCCCTACCTCGACGCCGACGGCCGCCCGACCGCGGAGACCGGCTCGACGCACTTCGCGCCCGAGGTGCTCGACGCCGTCGCCCCCGCGCTCGCCGCGGCCGGGTTCCAGCTGCACATCCACGCGATCGGCGACCGCGCGGTGGCCGATGCGCTGCACGCGATCGAGCTCGCGAACCGCGTCGCCGACGGCGGGCGCCTGCGCCACCACCTCGCGCACCTGCAGCAGGTCGACCTCGCGGACGTCCCCGGGATGGCCCGCAGCGGTGCGACCGCGAACCTCCAGGCGTTCTGGGCGTGCCGGAGCGACCAGATGGTCGACCTGAACCTGCCGCTCGTCGGCCGGGAGCGGTTCGAGCAGCAGTACGCGTTCGCGTCCATGGCCGCGGCCGGCGTGCCGCTCGCGATGGGCTCGGACTGGCCCGTGTCGACGCCGGACCCGTGGCAGGCGATTGCGGTCGCGGTGACCCGCATCGAGGCCGGCTCGTTGCGGGAGCCCCTCGGGCCGCACGAGGCGCTGACGCTCGAGCAGGCGCTCACGGCCTACACGGCCGGCTCCGCGCGGGTCGCGCACCACGACGAGGCCGGGCTGCTCGAGGTCGGGCGACGGGCCGACGTCGCCGTCGCCGACCGCGACCCGTTCCTCCAGCCGGCGGAGGCGCTGCACGCGGTGCGCACCGCCGCGACGGTGAGCGCGGGACGCGTCGTGCACGCCCGTTGACCGCGAGTGCCTTTGTGGGCGCCACCGACGAATTCCGTCGCCATGGGGGCGTTCGAGTGCGGTTCCCGCTGCTGGCGCCCGTTTCGATCGTGTAAAAGGTCGGTTCCGGTCGCGTGCTGAGGTTGTCCTCGTCGTTCCGTGCACCCTACGTTCAGGTCAGCGAAGCGGTGCCCGGCCGCCGCGCCGCAGCACCGAAGGAGCCCCCGATCCGATGACCGACACCGCGATCGCCGCCCCGCCAGCCGACCTCGTGGCGGACGACCCCGGTGCGGGTCGCGTGGTGCTCGCGGGCGTCTCGAAGCTCTACGCGAAGAACTGGGCGGTCAAGTCGCTCGACCTCGAGATCGCAGCGGGGGAGTTCATCTCCCTGCTCGGCCCGTCCGGCTGCGGCAAGACGACGACGCTGCGGATGATCGGCGGCTTCGAGCTGCCGGACGAGGGCGAGATCACCATCGGCGGCACCGCGATGGGCACCACCCCGCCCTACCGCCGGCCGGTCAACACCGTCTTCCAGAGCTACGCGCTCTTCCCGCACATGTCCGTGGCGAAGAACGTCGCGTACGGGCTGAAGTACGCGAAGGTGCCGAAGGCGGACATCGCCGATCGCGTGGCCGACGCGCTCGGGATGGTGCGGATGCAGCACCTCGCGTCGCGCATGCCCGCGCAGCTCTCCGGCGGCCAGCAGCAGCGCATCGCGCTGGCCCGCGCGCTCGTGAACCGGCCCGCGGTCCTGCTGCTCGACGAGCCGATGTCGGCGCTCGACCGGAAGCTGCGCGAGGAGATGCAGATCGAGCTGAAGCTGCTGCAGCAGCAGCTCGGCACCACCTTCGTGTTCGTCACGCACGACCAGGAGGAGGCGATGACGATGAGCGACCGGATCGCCGTGATGAACGGCGGTCGGATCGAGCAGATCGGGTCGCCCGCCGAGGTGTACGACCGGCCCTCCTCCGCCTATGTCGCCGGGTTCATCGGCCAGCAGAACTTCTTCGAGGGCACCGTCACCGGCGCCGACTCGACGGCGGTCGCGGTGCAGGTCGCCGACGGGGCCGTCCACGCGACCCGCGGCGGCGACGTCGCACCGGGTGCCGCAGCCGTCGTCGCGGTCCGGCCCGAGTCGATCGCGGTCGCCGACGGGCCGGCGCCCGACGAGCCGAACGCGGTCACCGCGACGCTCATGAGCGTCAGCCGGCTCGGCTCCTACCTGCAGGTCGTGACCATCACCGCGAGCGGGCAGAAGGTCATGGCCCGCGTGCCGTGGGGCGTCGAGATCCCCGCGACGATCGGCGCGACCGTCACCTGCCGGTGGCCCGCGGACGCCCCGATGGTCTACCCCGCCTGACCCCGTCCTCCCCGACGACCCCGAACCGCAAGGAGCACGCCGTGCCGGACCGCCCGCTGAACGTCCTCGTCCCCTCCGTGATCCGGAAGGACCTCTCGCGCCGGCTGTTCCTCAGCGGCGTGGTCGGTGCCGGCGCCGCCGCGGCCCTCGCCGCGTGCGCGCCCTCGACGGGCGGCGGTGGCGGCGGTGCGGCCGGCGGCGGCTCCGGCACGCTCAACCTCTACACGTGGGGCGAGTACGACGACCCGGCCGTGCTCAAGTCGTTCGCGAAGACCAGCGGCGGCGCCTCCGTCAAGCTCGGCAGCTACGACTCGAACGAGGAGATGATCGCGAAGCTCTCCGCCGCGAAGGGCACGAGCGGGTACGACCTCGTGGTCCCGACGCTCGGCTTCGTGCCGCAGATGGTGGAGCTCGGCCTGCTCGAGGAGCTCGACCACGACAAGCTCCCGAACCTGAAGAACGTGCGCGCCGAGGCGCTCGACACCGAGTTCGACAAGGGCAACAGGTACAGCGTGCCGAAGGCCGCCGGCGTCACCGGCTACGTCTACGACACCACCGTCATCAAGCGCGACCTGACGACCTGGAAGGACTTCTTCGACGCCGCGCAGAAGGAGGCGGCGGGCAAGACGAGCCTGCTCGGCGACCCGAACGAGATCCTCTGGGCCTACTTCTTCTCGATCGGGGAGGACATCAACACGAACGACAGCGCGACGCTCGACGAGGCGCGCGACTGGCTCGTGAAGAACATCGCGCCGCACGTGCAGCAGTTCGAGTCGTACGTGTCGAACACGATCGCGCAGAGCGGGCGCGTGCTCGCCCACGCGTGGAACGGCGACGCCCGCCTCGGGATCATCGAGAACGACGACAAGGAGCGCTACCGCTTCGTCAAGCCGACGGAGGGCGCGAGCCGCTTCCAGGACAACTGGTCGATCCCGAAGGGCGCGGACAGCGTCGACGCCGCGCACGCCTTCATCGACTACGTGCTGAAGCCGGACGTGTCGCTGAAGGAGCTCGAGTACATCGGCTACGACACCCTGACCACGGGCATCGAGGACCAGACGAAGTCCGCGGACGTCGAGCGGCCGGACCTGATCTTCTACACGTCCGAGGAGTCGAAGAAGCTCGAGTTCAACATCGTGCCGAAGTCGCAGGAGCAGCGCGTGAAGATCTTCAACGACATCCAGGCGGCGGCGGGTTCGTGACCGCGCTCGCCCTGCCGGCCCCGCGCACCGCGGGCCGGCGCCTCCGCTGGAGCATCGGGGTGCTCGCCGCCCCGATCACGGTCTGGCTGCTGTTCTTCTTCGTCGCGCCGTTCCTCGTCATCCTCTGGTACTCGTTCGGCCGCAAGCCGAGCCTCTACGTCACGCACGCGAACGACGTGCTGTCGCTCGACCGGTACGTGGAGGCGCTGAACCCGACGTTCCTCGCGGTGTTCGGGCGCACCCTGCAGATCTCGCTGATCGGCACGCTGCTCTGCCTCGTCATCGCGTTCCCGATGGCGTACTGGATGGCGGTGAAGCTGCCGGCGCGGCTGCAGGGCATCGCGCTCGCGCTCGTCCTCGTGCCGTACTGGACGAACTTCCTCGTCCGGACGATCGGCTGGCAGATCGTGCTCAGCCCGACGTCGTTCGTCGCGGACATCTCCCGCGGCCTCGGCCTCGGCACACCGCAGCTGCTGTACACGCCGGGCGCCGTGCAGCTCGGCGTCGTCTACAACTACCTGCCGCTCATGATCCTGCCGCTGTACGTGACGCTCGAGCGGCTCGACCACCGGCTGCTGGAGGCGAGCCGGGACCTCGGCGCGAACGCGCTCGAGACCTTCCGGCGGGTCACCCTCCCGATCGTGATGCCGGGCATCGCGGCGGGGCTGCTGCTCGTCTTCGTGCCGCTGATGGGCGACTACATCACCCCGAGCGTGCTCGGCGGAGCGGCGGGCAGCATGGTCGGCCAGCAGGTCGCGACGCAGTTCAACGTCGCGCAGAACTGGGCGCTCGGCAGCGCGATGGCGATCGTGCTGATGATCGCGATCCTCGCCGTCGTAGTGGTGTTCGCGCTGCTGTTCCGGCTCGTGAAGGCGCTCGTCGACCGGCACGAGCGCGTCGCGATCGTGGAGGCGGAGGCGTGACCGCGCTCGCCTCCGGCACCCCGCAGGCGCGGAAGCGCCGCCCGGACGCCGCGACCGTGCTGCTCGGGGTCTGGGGCGTGCTCGGGTTCCTGTTCCTCTTCTTCCCCGTGCTCGTGATCGTCGCCTACTCGTTCAACGAGGGTCGGTTGCTGCAGTCGTACCAGGGCTTCGGGCTCGGTGCCTACGCGGACGCCCTGACGAACTCGGCGATCACGAGCGGCGTGCAGGTGTCGATCTACGTCGGCGTCTTCTCCGCGCTGCTCTCCGCGGTGCTCGGCTCGCTCGCCGGCGTCGCGGTCGCGCGCCGGGCCGGCGCGCGCTGGATCGGCTGGCTCACCGCGCTGCTCGGCCTCGTGATGGTGACGCCGGAGATCGTGAACGCCGTCTCCCTCCTGCCGTGGTTCGTGACGCTCGGCACGGAGTGGGGGCTGACGCCGCTGAACGCGGGCATCGTGCGGCTGATCATCGCGCACTCGCTGTTCTCGTGCGCGGTCGTGACGTTCATCGTGCGGGCGCGGATGGCGGGCCTGTCGGAGTCGCTGGAGGAGGCCGCGGCCGACCTCGGCGCTCCACCGCTCCGGCGCTTCCTCGACATCACGTTCCCGCTGATGCGGCCCGCGGTGATCTCGGGCGCGCTGCTGTCGTTCACGCTGAGCCTCGACAACACGGTGCTCTCGAGCTTCGTGTCGACCGCCGACGCGACGCCGTTCCCGGTCTACGTGTTCGCGTCGATCCGTTCGGCGCTGCGGCCGTCGATCGCCGCGATGTCGACGCTGATGCTGCTGCTCACGCTGGTCGCGCTGGCGCTGGTGGCGATCGTGCTGGTCACCGCCCGGCGCCGCACGGGCGAGGGAATGAGCCTCGCGAGCACCCTCGCCGGCGGCTGACCCCTTCGCGGATCCGCATTTCTTGCGCGGATCCGCAGTTCTCGCCCGACACGCCGCGTGCGGAGGCTGCCCGCGCGGCGTGTCGGCCGATTTCTGCGGATCCGCGACGGAGGCGTCAGCCGTCCAGGCCGGCGAGCCACTCGGAGAAGGCGGCGCGGGAGGCCTGCTGCATCCGGGCCGAGTAGCGCTCCCGCTCGCGGCGGAGCGCCTCGGGGTCGATCGCGTGCTCGGCGAGCTCGTCCGGGCTGTCCGCGATCCACTGCTCGTGCATCTCGGGCGTGAGCTCCGGGTGGAACTGCACGGCCAGCGCGTGCCGGCCGATCGCGAAGGCCTCGTTCCGGTAGTCGGCGGAGGAGGCGAGCAGCGTCGCCTCCGCGGGCAGCTCGAACGTGTCGCCGTGCCACTGCGCGACGGGGACGCCGGCGAAGTGCCGGATGGGGGAGTCCGCCCCGGCCGGCGTCGGCTCGACGGGGCGGTAGCCGATCGCCCGCGTGCCGCCCGGGTAGACGCGCTCGCCGAGCGACCGCGCCATCAGCTGCGCGCCGAGGCAGATGCCGAGCGTCGGCCGCTCCGCCGCGAGCCGCTCGCGCAGCAGGCGCTGCTCCTCCTCGAGGAACGGGTACGCCTCGACCTCGTACGCGCCCATCTCGCCGCCGAGCACGACGACGAGGTCGGCGTCGGCCGGATCGATCGCCGCGACGTCCTCGGTCGTCACGTCGACGACGCGGACGTCGTAGCCGTGCTCCTCGAGCACCGGCCGGATGTTGCCGAGGTGGATGGTCGGGGCGTGCTGGAGCACGACCGCGGTGCGCGCCATGCGGCTCCGTTCGGGATCGCGGTGGGAGGAGTGCCTCCATCCAAGCGGCTCCGGTGCGCCGCCTCGGCAGGCCCTGCGCGCTTCGCCAGGCTTGAACGCCTCCTCCTGACCTGCCGACGTGCTCGGAGCCTGCCGACGCGCTCGCAGCCCGCCCAGGGGCCGCGCCGGTCCCGTTCAGGCGGAGCGGCGCACGCTGGGGCGGGGGAGGCGATGCCGTGCGAGCAGCGATGTCGGAGCGCGGGCCGGAGTGGCGGGCGACCCGCCTCGTCGACGGGCACCGGGTCGGCGTCACGGTCGCGGGCAACGGCGATCCGCTGCTCCTCCTGCACGGCGTCGGCCGCGACCGCCGCGACTGGTCGGAGGTCGTGCCCGCCCTCGCCGCGGATCGGCGGGTCATCGCGATCGACCTGGAGGGGTGCGGCGACTCGGAGGCCTGGTCGGAGCGGGTCACGCTCCGCTCCATGACCGAGGTCGTGCGCCGCACGCTCGCGGCGCTCGGAGTCCGCGAGCCGGTCGTCGCGGTCGCCAACTCGATGGGCGGTGCCGTCGCGCTGCGCCTGCACGCGGACGACCCGGCCGCGGTGTCCGCGCTCGTGCTCTCCTCGTCGCCGGGTTTCGCCTCGGGCGGGACGATCGGGCTGCGCCTGATGGCGGTGCACGGGGTCGGCCCTGCGCTGCTCGCGTTCCGCCGGGTCGCCGCCCGGATCCAGACGCGGATGCTCTTCGCGGACAAGGCGTTCGCGACGAGGCGGCTCATCGCGGAGGGGCTGGAGCGGGTGAGTCGACGCGACAAGCGCCGCGCCTACTTCCAGGTCGTGCACGAGCTCGGCGGCTGGCTGGGCGTGCGACGCCGGTGGCGGGCGGAGGCGCTCCGACCGCTCGTCGAGCGCCGCACGCCGACCCTCGTGCTGTGGGGCGAACGGGACGCGGTGCTGCCGGTGAAGCAGCTCCGGGCCGCGGCCGCCGCGCTGCCCCACGCGCGCACCCGGACGCTGCCGGGCGTGGGGCACGCGGCGCAGATCGAGGACCCCGCCGGGTTCGTCCGCGAGGTCGAGTCGTTCCTCCGGGAGCAGGACCGCTAGGTCACTCGCCCCTCGAGCCTGCCTTCGGCACGTCCCCGCATGTCGAGGTGTTCGCCGCGCGGACCTGCGGGCTGTCCGCGGCGTAGGTGGTCGTGCCCCTCGTGGTCGCGCCGTTCGTCGCGGTCAGCCCATTCGCGGCGACCCTCACCTCGGTCGAGTCGATGCGGTACCGCCCGTTCGCGAGCTTCACCGCGTTCAGCCCGACGAGCTTCCGCGCACCGTCGACGTACGAGGAGCAGCCGACGCCGGTCCCCGCGGTGCCGAAGCCGGCGAGCAGGAAGGTGTACGGCTTGCCGTCGACGCCCTTCGGCTGCACGAACCGGCAGTTCACGAACGAGTACAGGTCCGCTGCGCGTCCGTCGTCGAGCACCGCGACGACCGCGAGGTCGAGGCGCGCCGTCCAGCCGCTGTGCGTGCCTCCGCCGACGAGGTCGTCGCGGAACGCGACCGTCGCGCCGGACTTCGTGTGCACCCCGAACTCGTGCGGCTGCTCCGCGTAGAACTCGGTCGCGTCCGAGTCGGTCTCGTCGACGTCCGCGATCGTCGCGGTGGCCGCACCCGACGGGATGGGCACGCCGTTCTGCGAGCAGCCCTTCCCACCGCCCTGCTGGGAGGAGACCGGGCTCGGCGCGGAGGTCGGAGCGGCCGAGGCGCTCGCGCTGGGCGTCGCACCCGACGGCGTCGCGGTCGGCGTCACCGTGACGGTCGCGGTGGACGGCGCCGGACTCGGCCCGGGGGAAGTGCACCCGGCGAGCAGCACCGCTGCGGTCGCGATGACCAGCGCTGAAGCCGCTCGCCGCATCCGCACCCCCTCGTCGCGGCGACGCTACGCCGCGGGTCCTGCTCGCCGCATGGCGCCGCCTCCGGGATCGAGGGCCCGGCGGAAGGGCCGGGTCGCTAGCGTCGCGGGATGGACGGTCCGCTGTTCCCGGGGGAGCCCCGACCCCTGCCGCCGCAGTCGGGCTCGACGTGGGTGGTGACCTCCGCGGACCCGCCGAAGCCGCCGCCCGTGCGGCACGCGATCGGATACCGGCCGTTCGTCGACCTCGCCGAGACGTTCGGGACCGACCCCCGCGCGCTCGTCGACCTGTGGACGTTCGCCCACTTCGTCCGCGCCCACCGTGAGGCCCTGGAGTCGGACGAGGACCTGCTGCACGCCGCGATCGTCTTCCTCGGGAACACGCTCACCGCTCGGTTCCCCGAGTGCGTCTGGGTCAACAGGACGAACGGCCTGGCCATCGTCTCCGAGCGGGAGGAGCTGACGGAGATGCGGCCGGGCGTCGTCGAGCTCCTGGACGATCGGCGGCGTCACCTCGGGGTCGGCGGCACCGTGCCCGCTCTGCTCCGCGCCGACGAGGCGCGGTTCCAGGAGTTCCAGGGCGTCGTGGCCGCGTGGAGCCCGGACGCAGCACCGCCGGAGCCGCGGCCGCCCATCCCGTTCAAGCCTCGCGACCGATGATGGAACGCGAGGCTCTGCGCAGGTGAGCTTGCTGCGTATCTAGCACCATGGCTATATTGCGAACATGACCGACAGTGCGACCGACGTCTTCGAGGCGCTCGCCCATCCGACGCGGCGTCAGATCCTGCAGGACCTGAAGGACGGCGAGCTCGCAGCCGGTGCGATCGCCGCCCGGTTCAGCGCCTCCGGGCCGACCATCTCGCGGCACCTCGGCGTGCTCCGCAACGCCGGCCTCGTCACCGAGCGGCGCGACGCGAACCGCATCCTGTACTCGCTCGCGAGCGACCGGCTCGCGCTGTCCGTGGGCGACTTCCTCTCCGCCGTGTGCCCCGAGCAGATCGTGCTCCGGCAGGTCCGCAAGGGCAGGGGCGCCAAGGCGACCGAGGCCGGGGAGGCGATCGCATGACCGGCCTCGCGACGCTCCGCGCGCAGGTGCGGCGACGTCTGCTGATCAGCTACCGGGTCGACCCGGAGGTCGCGCAGACCCTGCTGCCCGAGCCGTTCCGCCCGCAGCTCGTCGACGGCAGCGCCGTCGCCGGCGTCTGCATGATCGGCCTCCAGTCGATCCGGCCCGGCTGGCTGCGCCCCCGCGCCGGGTTCCGCTCCGAGAACGTCGCCCACCGCGTCGCGGTGGAGTGGCAGGAGGGCGACCGGGTCCGCACCGGCGTCTACATCGTCGAGCGCCACAGCTCCGCGCTGCTGCCCGTGCTCGCCGGCGGCCGGCTGTTCCCCGGCGTGCAGAAGCCGGCGCGCTTCGATCTCGACGAGACCGAGGACCGGTTCCGCGTCGCGATGACGTCGCGGGAGACGTCGGTCGACGTGGATGTCCGGCTCGGCGGCACCTGGTCGAGCACGCTCTTCCCGACCGTCGAGGCGGCGTCCGCCTTCCACGAGGACGGCGCGGTCGGCTGGTCGCCGAAGCGCGGCGGTGGCGTGGAGCCGATCGCGCTGACGTCGACGGAGTGGGCGGTGGAGCCCGCCGAGGTGCTGGGCATCCGCTCCTCGTTCTTCGACGCGCTGCCCGAGGGCTCGGCGGTGCTCGACAGCGCGGTCGCGATGCGCGACGTTCCGTTCTTCTGGGAGCGCCCGGCCATCACGCCGGAGGCGGTCCGTCCGCTCGTGAGCCGGGCCTGAACCCGGGCCCGGTTACGACGGGCTCCCGAGCGGGGCGTTGAGCGTCGAGACGCTGATCGCATCGCCGTACCGCTCGAGCAGCCGGATCGCTGCGGCGTCGCTGTAGTGGACGACGGCGATGCGGACCGAGTCGGTCGCGCTGTCCGGACCCCACTGGCTCAGCTGGATCCTGTTCCGCCGCTGCCAGGCCCCGTCGTGCGCGATGCGCGTCGTCAGGCGTTCGAGCGCGGCCCGGTCGTGCTGCACGAGCAGCACATGCAGGTGCGCGCCGTCCGCGATAGCGCGGTCCGCCGCCGGGACGACCGCGCGGGCCGCCTCGAACGCGCGCTCCGCCGCTGCGCGCTCGCGGTCGAACCTCGACGTGTGGAGGACGACCTCGAGCCCGTCCGGCACGATGCTGATCTCGAAGAACGAGGCCCGGTGCTCGATGGCCGCCTGCATGCGGTCGGCGATGTCCGCCGCGACGTGGTTGGCGCGATCGTCGGCGGCGAAGTCCGGCTCCGGGTCGACGACGGTCACGAAGGCTCCGTAGGCGGCGCAGGACCCCGTGTCCGCGCAGGGCGCCTCGACGCCCGAGATCGTGATCTCGCCACCGCCGATCGCGGAGGATCGGGGGAGCCTGACCTCCTGGTCGAACGCGCCGGACGGGTGCGCCGTCGTCGTGCCGATGCGGGTGCTGCCGCCCGCGCCGTCCCGCCAGTCCAGAGTGACCCGCCCTCCATCCGTCAACGTCGGACGGCAGGCGACCGCGCTGACGCTCACGGTCACCAGGTCGCCCGGACGCAGGACGTCGGCGGAGACGTGCGGACGGGCGGGGGAGCAGCCCTCTGCGCCCCCGCCCGAGCTCGACGACGCGCATCCGGGGAGCACGAGCGCGGCGAGGCACACGGCTCCCGCTGTCACCGCTTGGACGACGCTCCTCCACACGCTCCGTACTGTCCGGCCGCAGGGAGATCCGCTCAAGCGACCTGAGTCGATCGTTGCCGGCCCGTGACCGCGGTCGAGCCTTGGGCAGGCCCCGCGTGCTCGGGTAGGCATGCGAGCGCCCGCACAGCTCGTCGAGGTGCGTGGAGCCTGCCCGACGGCGTCGACAGACGCGGCGAGGTCACTCCTCCTCGGCAGGGGATCGCGCTCGGCGCATCCGTCGCTCGGGGGATGCGTCGAGCCGCACGATGCCGTTGACTCCTCGCCATGATCCGGTCGAGCCTGCGGCCGCGACGGGCCTCCGGCCTCGTCGGCGTCCTCGCGATCCCGCTGCTCGCGCTGGTCGCCCTCAGCGCCTGCGCGACGTCGTCGACGGCCGTGCCGGCGGACGCGCCGCGGGACGCGGACGGCCGGCCGATCGATCCCGGGCCGGCATCGCCCTCGACGTGCGTCACCCGGGCATACGGCGGACCGCAGAGCAGCTGCGTGCCCGTCCACGACCCGCCGTCACGCGTCTACGTGGAGCAGTCGATCGACGCCCTCCTGCGGACGCGGGCCTACAGCGGCGTCGAGCATCCGAGGTGCACGGAGCGGCTGCCCGGCACGCCCTCCGATTCGGACCCCGCCGGGCTCGACGCCTTCTCGCACTGGACCTGCGTCGGCGAGGAGATCCGGGGGCGCTACCTCCACATGGACGTGATCTGGTCGCCCGCCGTCGGCTACCTCGGGCTGAACGCGGTCACTCGCGACCTGTCGCCGGACTTCACGGTGCCGAAGCCGAACGATCCCGGCCTGCCGAACCCGTACCTGCCCGACGCGTCGGCGACACCGAGCCCGAGCCGGTCGCTCTCGCAGCACGAGCTCGCCGCTCGATGACGTCCCTCCGCGCCGTGCCGACCCGCCTCGAGACCGAGTGGCTCCTGCTCCGCCCGTGGCGGGAGACGGACGCGACGGCGCTGCGCGGCCTCTGGGCCGAGCGCGACTCCCGCGCGCGGCGTCGCATCACGCCTGACGGGCACCCGACGGTCGCGGAGCTGGAGGAGCAGATCCGCGAGGGCCTGCGCGGCACCGAGCGCACCGGGCTCGCGCTCCTCGTGATCGAGCGGCGCGCGCAGCCCGGCTTCGTCGGCTACTGCGGGCTGATCGTCGGGCAGGCGAGCGAGGACGAGCCCGAGCTCGCGTACGAGCTGCTCCGCGGCGCTCACGGGCGCGGGTTCGCGACCGAAGCGGCCCGCGCCGTCGTCGCTGCAGCGGACGCCGCCGGGTGGCGGCGGCTCTGGGCCACGATCCGCGCGTGGAACGCGCCCTCCCGCCGCGTCGCCGAGAAGGTCGGCTTCCACGCCTCCGGACGGGTGGACGCGGACCCCGAGCGCGGCGACTCCCTCTGGTTCGTGCGGGACGCGGGCGGAGGGGAGGCGCGGTGATCGTCTGGATCAACGGCACGCACGGCGTCGGGAAGACGACGACGAGCGCCCTCGTGCAGCAGCGGATCCCGGGCTCCCGCATCCTCGACGCCGAGAAGGTCGGCGAGACCCTGATGGACGTTCGGCCCGCGCTACCCGACCTCGCGAACTTCCAGCACTGGCCGCCGTGGCGGCCGCTCGTCGTGGAGACCGCCCGGCGCCTCCTCGAGTACACGGGCGGGGTGCTGGTGATGCCGATGACGGTGCTCGTGGAGGCGTACTGGCGGGAGATCCGCGACGGCCTCGACGGGTACGGCGTCCCGGTGCGCCACGTGCTCCTCCACGCGGACGAGGCGACGCTGCGCGCCCGGATCGACGGCGATGCGGTGATGGGGCCGTCGGCGTTCCGGCACCGGTACGTCGAGGAGTACCTGGCCGCCTACGACGGGTGGCTCGCGGCGGAGGCGGAGGTCGTCGACACCTCCCGGCTCACCCCGGCCGAGGTCGCGCAGCAGGTGGCGGACATCGCCCTCCGCTGAGCGTTCGCGGATCCGCAGTGCCGGGGCGACAGGCCGCCGACGACCGAGTCGGCGCGGCGCGTCGGTCGAGTTCTCCGAATCCGCGAACGGAGCAGGACGACGTGTGCAGCTCGTCTCCGACCCCGTGCCCGACCGGGACCGGGCGCGCGGGCCGCTTCAGCGACCGCTGACCTCCACTTTGCTCACGCTTCTGGACGCCGAAGCGACGTCTCGGCGTCCAGAAGCGTGAGCGAAGTCCCGGGTCAGGAGGCGCGGAGGCCGGCGAGCAGGAGGCGCACCATGCGCTCGGCGTGCTCGCGGCCGCGGGTGCTCGGCCCGGTGCCGTGGCAGAGATTCGCGACGGCGCCGAGGAACTCGGTCGGATCGACCTCCTGCTCGACCGCGCCGGCGGCCCGTGCGGCGGCGAGCAGGCGCGCGAGGGTCGGGGCGAGCCGGGTCGAGAAGTACTCCGCGAGCGGCTCGTAGGCCGCGTCGCCGGAGTGCAGCGCGGCCGCGAGGCCCTGCTTCGCGGCGACGAACTCCGTGTAGCGCAGCACCCACCGGTCGAGCGCCTCGCCCGGCGGGTACGCCGCCTCCAGCTCGTCGGCCGCGTCGACGCAGGCGTCCATCTCCCGGCGGAACACCGCGGAGATCAGGTCGGACCGGAGCGGGAAGTGTCGGTAGACGGTGCCGACGCCGACCCCGGCGCGCTCGGCGATCGTGCGCACGGGCGCGTCGACGCCCGCCTCCGCGAACACCGCCTTCGCCGCCTCGAGCAGGGCATCGAGGTTCTGCAGCGCGTCGGCGCGCTTCCGCCGCGCCGGGGCGGCGGTCTCGGTGGTCGGGCTGGAAGACATGCGGGTCCTCGCTTGCATCCGGAACAATGTTCCGGTTATGGTCGTCAGTAGCAGGAACGCTGTTCCGGATACGACTCGAGCATAGCCGTGACCGCGCTCCCGATCCAGAACCACGACGCCGCCCGATCGGGGCGGCGGGAACGAGGAGTCCGCAATGCAGTACCGCACGCTCGGCCGCACCGGCATCAAGGTCACCCCCTACGCGCTCGGCGCGATGATGCTCGGCTCGATCGGCAACCCCGATCGCGAGCAGGGGATCGCCATCATCCACCGCGCGCTCGACGCCGGCATCAACTTCATCGACACCGCCGACCGCTACGGGGACTCGGAGGAGGTCGTCGGCGAGGCGCTCGCCGGCCGGCGCGACGAGGTCGTGCTCGCCACCAAGTTCTGGGGCCCGGTCGACGACGACGTGAACCACCGCGGCGCCTCCCGCCGCTGGATCATGCAGGCGGTGGAGCGCTCGCTCCGCAACCTCAGGACCGACTACATCGACCTGTACCAGCTGCACCGCCCGGACCCGGACACGGACGTCGACGAGACCCTCTCCGCGCTCACCGACCTCGTCCGCCAGGGCAAGGTGCGCGCGATCGGCACCTCCTCCATGCGCGGCTCCGAGATCGTGGAGGCGCAGTGGGTCTCGGACCGCCGCGGCTTCGAGCGGTTCCGCACCGAGCAGCCGAACTACTCGATTCTCGACCGTGAGATCGAGCGCGAGATCCTGCCGGTCGCGCAGCGATACGGCATGGGCACGCTCGTCTACAGCCCGCTCGCCGGCGGCACCCTCACGGGTCGCTACCGCGCGGGGCAGGAGAACGGCGAGTTCCGCTCGAACTTCTCCGGGATGCGCCACTTCCGCGACGAGCGCCGCCTCGCCGCCGTCGAGCAGCTCATCGCGCTGAGCGAGGAGGTCGGCATCCCGCTGACCCACCTCGCGATGGGATTCGTGCTCAGCCACCCGGGGGTCACCTCCGCGATCGCCGGGCCGCGCACGATGGCGCAGCTCGAGGACACCCTGGCCGGCGTTGACGTGCGCCTCTCCGACGAGGTGCTCGACCGGATCGACGCGATCGTCCCGCCGGGCGAGAGCATCGGCGCGATGGACATGGTCTACCGCGGCCCGGAGGTGGGCGACCCCGCCCTGCGCCGCCGTCCGGAAGCGCAGCGCTCCGCCGCATAGCCGATGCGCGGATCCGCAATTCCGGGGCGACACGCCGCGATCGACCTCTCGATCGCGGCGTGTCGCCTCGTTTCTGCGGATCCGCGAACAGAGACGGAGACGCTCAGCGCTTCAGGACCTCCTTGCGGATCGTCGGGATGAGCTCGAGGCGGAGGCCCGGCGTCGCGACGTTCGCGATGCGGCCCACCCACTCGTCGTCGTCCAGGAGGTCGAGCAGGCTCGCCGCCAGGTCGTCGCGCGACATGGCCGGCGAGTCCAGGCGGGACCCCGCGATCTCGTAGCCGCGCGCGGGGTCGTCCGAGAGCCCGGGTGGGCGCACGATCGTCCAGTCGAGCCCGCTCGTCGAGACCATGTCCTCCATCCGGAGCATGTCGTCGTAGAGCGTCTTCGTGAAGGTCGACCGGAACGCCTGCAGCAGCACGCGCCGCACGGGCCCGCCCTCCTCGACCTTGCGCGGGACGCCCATCGACGTGACCACGACGATCCGGCGCAGGCCGTGCCGCCGCATCGACTCGAGCGCGAGCCGCGCGGCGCCGGAGTACACGTCCACCGGCGACCACGTGTAGGCCACCCCGATGACCGAGATCACCGCGTCGCTGCGCGAGACGGCCGAGTCCATCGTCGACGGATCCGTCGCGTCACCGCCGATCACCTCGAGTCGCTCGTGCCGGATCGGGAACGCCTCCGGGTGCCGGGTGAGCGCCACGACCGCGAGTCCGCGGTCGAGCGCCTGCTGCACGGTGCGGCGCCCGGACGGTCCGTTCGCGCCGAGGACGAGGACCCGCCGGGGTGCGGCGGGGCTGCGGGCCGGGTCGTCGCTCATCAGGACCTCCTGCGCCGGGGCTCGAGCGGGCTCAGAGCTCGACGGTGTCGTTCGTGATGGCGTCGCTCTTCGGGTCGCCCGTCACGGCCGCGCGGAGGTTCTTCGCGGCGAAGGCGACCGTGCTGGTCGGACCCTCCCAGTACTCGGCGCTGTCGGCCTCGACCTTGATGAGGGTGAGGCCCGGCGTCTCGAGCTCGTCCGGGAACCAGGCCTTCAGTACGGGCGTCCACAGCTGCTCCGCCTTCGCGCGGTCGTGGACGATCTGCGCCTCGCCGGCGATCGAGGTCCAGGAGTGGCCCTTGTCGTCCGTGAAGGACACGTTCACGGACGGCATCGCGCGGATCTGCGCGACCTTGGCGGAGTCGTCGTAGGCGAAGAACCACAGGTCGCCGTCGAACTCGACCTCCTGCAGGCCCATCGGACGGCTCAGGTGCTTGCCGTCCTCGGTCATCGTCGTCAGCATCGCCACGCGGGCGTTCTTCACCAGGTCGGCGACGTGCTTGCGGTCGTCGGTCGTGGAGTCGCTCATGGATCGTCCCTCTCTCTCTCTCTCTCTAACAGGAATCTGTTTCTTCGACGGTAGGGTCGGACCCTGACGAGGAGGTGTGCGAGGGATGGCAAGCGCCCGGATGTCGGCCGACGAGCTCGACGCCAACCTGACCTGGAGCATCGTCCGCGTCGCCCGCCTCGTCGGGCAGCGGCTGACCGACCGCCTCGCGGAGCACGGGCTGAACCCGGTGCAGTTCGGCGTCCTCGCGCACCTCGCCGTGGAGGAGGAGATGACGCAGGCGGCGCTCGCCCGGGCGGTGCTGGTCCGCCCGCAGTCCATCGCGCCGCTGCTCGACGGCCTCGAGCAGCGCGGGCTCATCGCCCGTGCGGGCGACCGGGCCCGCGGTCGGCCCAACCCGGTCCGGCTCACGGAGGAGGGCGGCCGGGCGCTCGATGGGGTGCGCAGCATCGCGCTCGGCGCGAACGACCTCAGCGACGTCGGGCTCTCGCCCGACGAGAGCGATCGGCTCAATGCCCTGCTGCTCACGATCATCCGCGCGACCGACGGCGCCCGCCCGCGCGACGGCGATCAGCTCTGGAGCGGTTGAGCGCGAGCACCGGTGGCGACGGGTGCGCCGATCGTGCTGAGATCGACCGAGCCGGACCGGCTCGCTCACGGAGAGGACGGCGATGAGCGCCTTCGGGACCCCCGAGTTCGACGCGGTGAAGGGCGAGCTGCTCGCGGACGTCGACGACGACGTCACCGACGGCCCTGACGGGCTCCTCGTGAAGGGCGCGCTGTTCGCCTACGAATCGGAGGGGTCGCTCGTCGTCGACCTGCCCGAGCAGCGCGCGACCGACCTGGTCGAGCGCGGCGTCGCGCAGGCGGTGGAGGCCCCGAAGCCGGCGAAGGGCCGCTGGGTCTCGGTCCAGGACACGGACGACTGGCTGGAGCTCGCGACGGAGGCGCACCAGTTCGTCGGCGAACCCGCCGTGGGCCGCGACTCCTGAGCCGAGCGGCTCGGGTCAGATCTCCCAGACGGACGGCGGGTAGTCCCGCGACCAGCCGTCGCGGAGGCGGGTGACCGCACGGTCGTACGCCTCGACGACGTCCATGTGCGGTCGCACCATCGACTGCAGCTGCAGGCCCTCGTAGAGCGCGATGAGCTGCTCCGCGCCGCGAGCGGGCTCCATCGTCGCGGGCTCGCGGCCGACGGCGACGTCCTGCGTGAGCGCGCGCTGCACGATCGCGTGGAAGTGGATCCACGACGCCTGGAGCTGCTCGGCCTGCGGCAGGGTCGGGGTCGCCGCGATCGTGGCGGCGGAGGTGAGCAGCCGCATCAGGGCCGGGTCGGCGGCGTTCGCGAGCACGATCGCTCGCAGGAACGCGACGGCGCCGTGCCCCTCCGCGATCGGCATGAGCGGCGCGGTGCGGCGCTGGTTCCAGGCGCGGATGACGGCGATGACGAGGTCGTCGACCGTGGGGTGGATCGCGGTCAGCTCGGCCGTCGAGATGCCGGCCGCCGCGGCGACCTCATCGAGCGCGACGTGATGGAGGGGCTGCTCGCGGAACAGCGCGATCGCGGCCTCGATGACCGCGGTCCGCACCGCTTCGGTCGCGGCGTCCGGTCCAGCGAGGAGGTCGGTCAAGTGGTGCGGTCCATCCGTATGGGCCGATGCCCACCGAGAGCATCGGCACTGCGTCAGCGAGGCGCGCGGCCCCGTCCGCGTCGTTCCCGAGCGGATCGATGAACGATCCCGGACGCGCCGTCCGCTCGCCACGCCCAGGCCGGGTGCCACCGGGGCGGGGGATGATGCTCCCGATGCGCCCAGGCAGGCCGGGGGAGACGAGGACCAAATCTTAGGCTCCGGAGTAAGGGCGCTTCTTCACCTGCCGGGCGGAGAACCCCTCTTCGGGGTCGTTGTAGGTCGTCAACGCAAACCAATACGGTCCGATCATGTCCTATGCACCCGGTCCGGCCTCGAACGTCGGCTCCTCGCAGGTGATCTACCAGCAGGTCGTCCGCGCGCCGTCCAACGGCATCGCCACCGCAGCGCTCGTACTCGGCATCGTCGCGATCGTCCTCGGCGTCTGGATGGTCATCCCGTTCGTCGGCCTCTTCTTCGCCTTCATCAGCTTCGTGCCGGCCGTGCTCGGCGTCGTGTTCGGTGTGCTCGGCCTCCGACAGGCCTCGCGCATCGCCGTCGGTCGCGGCGCGGCGATCACCGGTCTCGTCACCGGCGGTCTGACCCTCGCCATCGGCGCGTCCGTCACCCTGTTCTGGATCTTCGCGCTCGCCGCGAGCGCGGCGTCCCAGAGCTCGGGGGCCTGAGCCCGATCGCTCCGGACGCGCACTCAGCCGAGTAGCGTCACCCCGAACTCGGCGACGACGGCCCGCACCTCCTCGAGGTAGCGCTGCGCGAGCTCGGTGAGCGGGATGGAGGCGTGGCCGATCCAGCCGATCTCGATGCGCTCGTCGACGTCGAGCGGCACCGCGATGATCTCCGGGTCGAGGTCGTCGCTGATGATGCCCGTCGAGATCGTGTACCCGTCGAGCCCGATCATCAGGTTGAAGATCGTCGCCCGGTCGGAGACGCGGATCTCCCGCTTGCTGGACAGCGTCGAGAGGATCTCCTCCGCGAAGTAGAAGGAGTTGTTCGCGCCCTGGTCGAACGTGAGCCGCGGCAGGTCGGCGAGATCGGCGAGCGTCGCCCGGCCCCGCGACGCGAGCGGGTTCTTCCGCGAGATGAATATGTGCGGCTCGGCGAGGAACAGCGGGTGGAAGACGAGCCCCGAGTCGCGCAGCAGCTTGTCGATGACGTCCCGGTTGAAGTCGTTCCGGTAGACGATCCCGAGCTCGCTGCGGAGGGTCCGGACGTCCTCGATGATGTCCCAGGTCCGGGTCTCCCGCAGGGAGAACTCGTACTCGGCCCCCTCCGTGCGCTTCACCATCCGCACGAAGGCGTCGACGGCGAACGAGTAGTGCTGCGTCGACACCCCGAGCAGGCGGCGCGACGGCGGCCGGCCGAGGTAGCGCTGCTCGAGCAGCGCGACCTGCTCCACGACCTGCTTCGCGTAGCCGAGGAACTCGGTGCCGTCGGTGGTGAGCGCGACCCCGCGCGCGGAGCGGACGAGGAGGTCCCGCCCGACCCGGGTCTCGAGGTCCCGCATCGCGGCGGAGAGGGTGGGTTGCGCGACGTAGAGCAGGTCGGCGGCCGCCGAGATGGACCCCTCCGCAGCGACCTCGATGAAGTACTGGAGCTGCTGCAGCGTCACGCCGCTCGTCCGTCGGGCCATAGCCGCCGACTATAGGAGCGCATCGCGGCGTCCGATTACCCGATGACCTTCGGCGACCTGCATGATGACGGGGACGACTTCCGACAGGCCGCCCCGGCCGATCAGGCACTGGATTGGCCGCGCATGGCGAACGACTTCGGCTTCCGCATCACGACCACCCGGTTCGACGAGGACTACACGCCCTCGACCAGCTCCCGCGTCACCACGAACTTCGCCAACCTGGCCCGCGGCGAGGGGCGGCAGCAGAACCTCCGCCGTGCGCTGACGATGATCCGGAACCGGTTCAACGACCTCGCGGACTGGGACAACCCGGGCGGCGACCGCTACGGGCTCGAGCTCGACATCGTCTCCGTCGAGCTGGAGTTCACCGCGGGGGAGGCCGACCGGGAGTTCCCGCTGCTCGAGGTGCTCGACGTCACGATCGTCGACGGACGGACCGGCGCGCGCCGTCACGGGATCGTCGGCAACAACTTCTCCTCCTACGTCCGGGACTACGACTTCAGCGTGCGCCTGCCCGCGGCCGGCAAGGGACCGGCCGGCCCGAACATCCCGGAGGACTTCGGCGACCTGCACGGGAAGCTGTTCCAGGCCTTCCTCGACTCGGACGCCTACGCGGAGCGCTTCTCGCAGCCGCCGGTGATCTGCATCAGCGTCTCCACCAGCAAGACGTACCGCCGCACGGACAACCGCCACCCGGTCCTCGGGGTCGAGTACCAGCAGGACGACTACTCGCTGACGGACGAGTACTTCGCGAAGATGGGCCTGCGGGTCCGGTACTTCATGCCGCGCGGCGCCGTCGCGCCGCTCGCCTTCTACTTCCGCGGCGACCTGCTGAACGACTACACGGACCTGCAGCTGGTCGGCCTGATCAGCACGATGGAGGCGTTCCAGAAGATCTACCGGCCGGAGGTCTACAACGCGAACGCCGCCGCGGGCGCCGTCTACAGGCCGAGCCTGGAGGAGCAGGACTTCTCCCGGACGCTGATCGACTACGACCGCGAGGAGCGCAGCCGCCTCGCGATCACGCAGGGCCGATTCACCGAGGAGCACTTCATGAACCCGCACCGCGACGTCCTCGAGCAGTGGGCCGCCGCCCAGCCGGCGATCGCCCGATGAGCGCCTTCGACTCGCCCCTCGTGCCCTCGCTGCTGCCGACCGCGATCGTCGGCAGCCTGCCGAAGCCGTCCTGGCTCGCGGAGCCGGAGCAGCTCTGGTCGCCGTGGAAGCTGGAGGGGGAGGCGCTCGTCGAGGGCAAGCAGGACGCCCTGCGCGCCGTCGTCCAGGAGCAGCAGCGCCGCGGCATCGACGTGCTCGCCGACGGGGAGCAGACCCGACAGCACTTCGTCACGACGTTCATCGAGCACCTCAGCGGCGTCGACTTCGAGCACCGGGAGACGGTGCGCATCCGCGACCGGTACGACGCGAGCGTGCCGACCGTGGTCGGCGACGTGCGCCGCGACCACCCCGTCTTCGTCGAGGACGCGGCCTTCCTCCGCAGCCTCACCGACCGGCCGATCAAGTGGGCCCTCCCGGGGCCGTTGACGATGGTCGACACCCTCGCCGACCGCCACTACGGCAGCCGCGAGAAGCTGGCGCGGGAGTTCGCGACGATCCTCAACCAGGAGGCGCGGGAGCTCGAGGCCGCGGGCGTCGACGTGATCCAGTTCGACGAGCCCGCCTTCAATGTCTTCCACGACGAGGTGCGCGCGTGGGGCGTCGAGACGCTCGAGCGCGCCGCGGAGGGCCTCCGCGCGGAGACCGTCGTGCACATCTGCTACGGCTACGGGATCAAGGCGAACAACGACTGGAAGGCGACGCTCGGCGCCGAGTGGCGGCAGTACGAGCAGTCCTTCCCGCTGCTGCAGCAGTCGTCGATCGACACCGTGTCGCTGGAGAGCCAGCACTCGCACGTGCCGGTGGACCTGATCGAGCTGATCCGCGGCAAGAACGTCATGCTCGGCGCGATCGACGTGGCGAGCGAGCAGGTCGAGACGCCGGAGGAGGTCGCCGACGTGCTCCGCAAGGCGCTCGCCTTCGTCGACGCGGACAAGCTGATCCCGAGCACGAACTGCGGGATGGCGCCGCTGCCCCGCGACGTCGCGCAGCAGAAGCTGAGCGCGCTCGCGGCGGGCGCGGGCCTGCTCCGCGAGCAGCTCGAGGGCGCGAAGGCCTGAGGTGAGGCCGGGCGCACAGGCGCCCGGTCGCACACTCGACGCGTGCCGTCGTCGTCCGAGTCCTCCGACTCGGCCGGTGCCGCCTCCGCCGGCGGCCGCCGCCTCGCGCCCTCGACGCTCGCGCTGATCGCGGTCACCGGCACCTCCGCGCTCGCGACCGACACCTACATCGCCGCGCTGCCCGCGATGCGGGACTCGCTGCAGACCTCGGACACGCTGGTCCAGCTCACGCTGACGGCCTGCATCGGCGGGCTCGCGCTCGGGCAGCTGGTCGTCGGCCCGATCAGCGACGCGCGCGGCCGGCGCCGCATCATCGTGGCGGCGACGATCGCCTTCACGATCGCCGGGGTCGTCTGCGCGCTGTCGACCTCCGTCGTGCTGATGATCGTGGCGCGCCTCGCGCAGGGCTTCGCGGCGGGCGCGGGCGCCTCCGTCGGCCGGGCGGTCGTGACGGACACGTTCGAGGGCAGGCGCGCGGCTGCGAAGTTCGGCACGCTCACCGCGGTGAGCCTCATCGGCCCGGTGGCCGGCCCGGCCATCGGCGGCCTGCTGCTGCCGTTCGGCGGCTGGCGCGCGATCTTCTGGTTCCTCGCCGTCGTCGGCGTGCTGATGACGGTCGCGGCGCTCGCCGGCATCCCGGAGACCCTGCCGGCGGACCGGAGGCGCCCGGGAGGCCTCCGGCAGCTGCTCGCCCGGTCCGGGGAGCTGCTCCGGCACCGCCCCTTCATCACGCCGGTCGCGGTGCAGTGCCTGGTCACCTGCGGGTTCTTCATCTACATCGGCGGCTCGTCGATCGTGCTGCAGACGGACCTGCGCCTGACGCCCGCCGCCTACACCGTCGTGTTCGCGACGGACGCGGCGACGATGATCGGCGGCAGCCTGCTGTACCGGGCGTTCGTGATGCGGCTGGGCCCGGAGGTGCTGCGTCGCATCGCCTTCACGATCGCGAGCGTCGCGGTGCTCGCCCTCCTCGCGGTCGCGCTGCTCGCCGCTCCGCGGGTCGCGCCGCTGCCCGCCGTCTGGATCTGCCTCGCCGTCATGACGTTCGGCCTCGGCGGCTACCTGCCGTCGAACTCCGCGATCGCGCAGCGCGAGGGCCGCCGGTACGCGGGCACCGCCTCAGCCCTGAGCGGCGGCCTGCCCTTCCTCGCCGGCGCGCTCACCACGCCGCTGACCGGGCTGCTCGGCGCGCAGACCGTGCTCGTGATGGCGATCGGGATGAGCGCCTTCTTCGTGCTCGCGATCGCGCTGGCCGTCGCCGGGCGATCGCGGGGGAGCGGCGCCCTCGCGGAGGGGCCCGCTGACGGTTAGCGTCCGCGTCGATGCCGCCGGGGCCGCGCAGGAGCCCCCTCGTACGCTGGCGGCATGGTCCTCTCCGTCCCGTCCCTCCCGCTCAACTCCGGCGCGCAGATCCCGCAGATCGGGTTCGGCGTCTTCCTGATCAAGCCGGAGGTCACGCAGCAGGCCGTCGAGGACGCGCTCGAGGTCGGCTACCGCCACATCGACACCGCGACCGGCTACGGCAACGAGGCCGAGGTCGGCGCCGCGGTGCGCGCCTCCGGGATCTCGCGCGAGGACGTCTTCGTGACCACCAAGCTGCGCAACGACCACCACGCGGCCGGCGACGTCGAGGGCGCGTTCGAGCGCAGCCTCGAGGCGCTCGACCTCGGGTACATCGACCTGTACCTGATCCACTGGCCGATGCCGAAGAACGACCGCTACGCCGAGACCTGGCGCACCTTCACCGGCTTCAGCGCCGACGGCCGGGCGCGGAGCATCGGCGTGAGCAACTTCACGATCCCGCACCTCGAGCGCATCATCGCGGAGACCGGGGTGACGCCGGCGGTCAATCAGGTGGAGCTGCACCCGACCTTCCAGCAGCGGGAGCTGCGCGCCTTCCAGGCGCAGCACGGCATCGAGACCGAGGCGTGGGCGCCGCTCGGCCAGGGCCGCTACGACATCTTCAACCTGGCGCCGATCAAGGCCGCGGCAGAGGCGCACGACGTCACGCCCGCGCAGGTCGTGCTGCGGTGGCACCTGCAGACGGGCGTCATCGCGCTGCCGAAGTCGAGCTCGAAGGAGCGCATGCGGGAGAACCTCGACATCGCGAAGTTCGAGCTGACCGCGGAGGAGATGGCCGCGATCGACGCGCTCGACGAGAACACGCGGCTCGCCGCCGACCCCGACGACATCAACGTCGACTGACGACGGCCGCCGGGCTCGGGAGTCGGAGGCGGCCGTGCCGAGCGGGGCGCGAGCACCGAGGTGGCTGGTCGTCGCCGACGACACGACCGGGGCGCTGGACGCCGCGCTCGGGTTTCTCGGCGTCGGCGCGGTCGAGTACCGGGTGGCCGGAGCGGATGCGCCGGCCGATGCGGACGTCGTTGCGGTCTCGACCGGCTCCCGCGCGCTCGCCGTCCACGATGGGCCGGGCGTGCGGCGAGCCGTCGAGGCCGCCGCGGAGGGGTCCTCGGTCCGGGTGTTCGCGAAGGTCGACTCGACGCTCCGGGGTTGGCCGGCCGAGCACGTCGAGGCCGTCCGGCACGCCCTTCCACACCCGGTGACCGCGGTCGTCTGCCCGGCTGCCCCCGTCCTCGGGCGCACCGTCGAGGGCGGCCGGGTGCTCGTGCACGGCGAGCCCGCGATGCGGGCGGTGGCAGGTCGGGACGCGGTCGCGCCGGCCCGGGAGGACCGGCTCACCGCGCTGTTCGACGCCCCGCTGGTAGCCGTGGACGACGTGCCCGCCATCGTCGGGACCCGCGACACCGTGGTCGTCGACGCGTTTACGGAGGAGGACCTCGATTCGCTCGCCCGCGTTGTCGAGCCCCTCGGACAGCGCGTGCTGCTGGTGGGCTCGTCCGGACTCGCCGCAGCGCTGGGCCGACTGCAGCACCGCGACGGCGAAGAGCTCCCTGCGCCCGAGGTGCCCCGGGCAGCCCGAGGTCTCGTGCTCGTCACCTCCGCGCATCCGCTCGCCCGGCGACAAGTGGCGGCCGCGGGGGACCGCTGGCCGGTCGTCGCGCCGCCGCCCCTGGACGGCGACCGCGTCGATCACGACACCGCCCTCGCGACGGCGCGGAGCACCGCGGACGCCGCCGCGGACCGCCTCCACGACGACGCCGAGGCCGTCGTCGTCGTGGGCGGCGACGGCGCGGACGCGCTGCTGCGTGCGCTGGGCGCGTCCGGGGTGCGCCTGCTGGGATCCTTGGCGCACGGGGTCCCGTGGGGCCGGGTGCGGGGCGGCTCCCGCGACGGGTTGCTGATCGCGACCAAGTCCGGCGGGTTCGGCGACCCGGAGACGCTCGACCGCGTGATCACCACGTTGACGAAGGGACCGTAGATGCCCGCACCCACCCTCGCCGTGACCCTGGGCGACGTCGCCGGGATCGGCCCGGAGGTCGTCGCGAAGACGCTGCTGCTCCACGACGATCTGCGCCGGCGCGCACGGCCCGTCGTGATCGGCGATGAAGCCTCGATGCGGCGCGGCATCGCCGCGGTCGGTCTCGCCCAGGACGCCCTCGTCCTCCTCGACGATCCGCGGGCGGCCACGAACGACCCGAAGACGATCGAGCTGATCCAGACCGGGCCCTCGCTCGACGGCGTCGCCTTCGGATCGCTCGACCCCGTGGCCGGCGATGCGGCCTACCGCTTCGTCGTGGCGGCCTGCGACCTCGTGAAGGCGGGCCGCGCCGACGCGATCGTGACCGCGCCGCTCAACAAGGCCGCGATGCACGCGGCCGGCCACCGCTTCGCCGGGCACACCGAGCTGCTCGCGCACGAGTTCGGCGTGGAGGACTTCAGCCTCGTGCTGTCGGCCGGCGACCTCTACGTGTTCCACCTGACGACCCACGTCTCGCTGCGGCAGGCCATCGACGACGTCACCGTCGCCCGCACCGGCCAGGTGCTCCGCCTCGCGCACGGTTTCGGCCGGGCGCTCGGCCGTCCGGACGAGCGGATCGGGCTGGCCGGCCTGAACCCGCACGCGGGGGAGAACCGCCTCTTCGGCGACGAGGACGCCGACGTCCTCGCGCCCGCGGTCGCCGCGGCCGTCGCGGAAGGGATCCCAGTCGACGGCCCGATCCCGGCCGACGCGCTGTTCCCGGCCGCGATGCGCCGGGGGCGGTGGAAGATCCTCATCGCCTGCTACCACGACCAGGGCCACGCGCCGTTCAAGTCGATGTACGGCGACGACGGCGTGAACATCACCGTCGGGCTGCCTGCCGTGCGGGTGTCGGTCGACCACGGCACCGCGTTCGACATCGCCGGCACCGGCGTCGCGAGCGACGCCAGCATGCTGCTCGCCTGCGAGCGCGCCGCCGAGCTGGCGCCCGGCTGGGGCGCGGTCGTGGAGGCGCTCCGCTAGCCGACGACCCCGCGCCCGGGCGGATCGTCCGACGCCCTCCCTACGCTGCCGACATGGTCAGCGCCGCCGATGCCCTCGAGTCCTTCGTCGCCGCCGTCGACCGCGAGCGGCTCGGCGTCTACGGCGTGCAGATCCGCGTCGGGTCGGAGCTCGCCTCCCATCGCTGGCGCAGCGACGACCGCGAGAACCTGTACTCGGTGTCGAAGGGCGTCTCCGCGCTCGCCGCGGGAATCGCCGTCGACGAAGGGCTGCTCACCCTCGACCTGACCGTCGGCGAGGTCTTCGGCGACCTGCCGCTCGACGACGGTGTCGCGGCGGTGACGCTGCGGCACCTGCTGACGATGACGAGCGGGATCGACTTCCGCTGGTTCGGGCACCAGCCGTTCCCGCAGCCGGACCTCGCCGCGGCGATGCTGGTCCTCCCGTCGCGCGGTCGCGTCTTCCAGTACTCGGACGCGAGCACCTACGTCGCGATGCGCATGCTCGCCTCCGTCGTCGGCGACGTGCGCGACTGGCTGCTGCCCCGGCTGTTCGGGCCGCTCGGGATCGACAACCCGCAGTGGCACCGCTGCCCGCTCGGCTTCATCGTCGGCGGTACCGGGCTGGAGCTGCGCACCGAGGAGCTCGCGCGCATCGGCGATCTCCTGCTCGACCGCGGCCGGTGGGCGGACCGCCAGCTCGTCAGCGCCGCGTTCGTCGACGCGATGCACGCCGACTGGTTCGAGACCGGGCGGGAGGCGCCGATGGACCGCTACGGCATCGCCACCTGGGCGGGCCCGGGCGACGCCTGGCGGTTCGAGGGCAGGTACGGGCAGTTCGTGATCGTGCACGGCGACGCCGTCGTGACGATCACGGGTCATGAGGAGGAGCGGGAGGACCGCATCTCGGCGCTCGCCGTGGAGGTCACATCGTCGGCAATGGACGACTGACGAGCACGGCTCCGTTCACCAACGGGACATCGCGAGCCAGTTGTCGAACGTCAGCGTCCCGCGGGTCGCAGCGGAGTCGCCGCGGAGCGCGCCGGACGCGAGGCCGCGCCAGTACCGGCCGGGGAGCGCGAGCTCGACGACGCGGGACCGGTCGCCCCGAGCATCGAGCAGGCGCCGGACCATGGAGGCGAGCACCTCGTCGCGGGGGCCGACGAGGTCGGGGGCTCGACCCGACGGGGGAGCTGCGGCGAGCTCCACCAGGCGAGCGCCCACCTCCTCGGCGGCCATCGGTCGCACGAGCGCCCGGGGTACCGCGGTCCAGCGACCGAGTCGAGCGAGGCCCGCGACCTGGCCTGCGAACTCGTGGAACTGCGCGGCCCGGAGCACCGTCGAGGGCTGGGGCGACGCGGCGATGAGCGCCTCCTGGCGGAGCTTGCCCGCGTAGTAGCCGGCGTCGATCCGGTCGATCCCGACGACGGACAGGGCGAGGTGGTGCGGAACCTCGGCGAGTCGTTCGGCGCGCAGGAGCACTTCGGTCACCCGCGTGAAGAAGGCGACCGACCGCCGGCGCCCGAGCGCGGCCGTGCTCGTCACGTCGACGACCGCGTCCGCGGCGGCGAGCGCGGCCGCCACGCCGACGTCGGCGAGCAGGTCCGTCCCGGCGCTCCGCGACAGCGGGACGACGTCGTGGCCCGCCCGCTCGGCGGCCGCGACGACGTGCCGCCCGACGGTCCCGGTCGCACCGGCGACCGCGAGCCTCATCGGGTCACCGCCTCGGCCCGTCGCCGGGTCGGCACGAGCAGGACGACCCCGAGCCCGAGGCTGACCGCGAGCGACACGATCGCGCCCACCGCGTCGGCCGTGGAGAACCCGTCGAGGTGCGTCGCGTGGTACGCGAGGTGCAGCGCGCCGAAGACCGTCCAAGCGGCCCCGAGCGGTGCCCACGCGCTGCGCAGGACCAGCACGACGACGCTCGCTGCGGCCAGCGCGAGGTACAGGCCGCCCACGTCGCGGATGAGGTGCTCGTTGTACGGGCCGTCGAGGTCGATCCAGTGCCCGAGCACGCCGGGGAACGCCTCGTAGAACCCGCGTGGCGTGATGGTCGCCCACCCGCCGACGAAGAGGCCGAGGGCGGCGGAGATCGCGAGCGCGATGCGCTTGATCGCGCTCATGCGCGCACCGGCGGGACGCCGTTGGCGCCGGGGAAGCGGCGCGCGCCGGTCCGATGCGCGCCGAGCGGGACGAGGGAGTGCGCGTCGGTCGCGCCGAGCGCGTCGCCGTCGACGGTCCGCACGGTTCTCGCGTCGCCCTCCTTCGCGAGCGCAGAACGGATCAGGTCGTCGAGGTGGAAGCGGTCGGGGCCCGCGATGTCGACGACCTCGCCGAGCGGTCCACCGGTCGCGATCTCGGCGAGCAGGTCGACGACGTCGTCCACGTCGACGGGCTGCAGCAGCGTCGGCGGCGCCTGCACGACGCCGTCGACCGTCAGCCAGTCGGCGATCGTCGGCACGAAGTCGTGGAACTGCGTCGCGCGGACGACGGTGAACGGCACCTCCTCGTCGCGGACGGCGTCCTCCTGCGCGACCTTCCCGGCGTAGTAGCCGTTCCCGGTCGCGCGGTCGGCGCCAACGACGGAGAGCAGCACGTGGTGCCGGACACCGGTCGTCAGCTCCGCGGCGAGGAGCCGGAGGGTCGTGCCGCGGAAGAACTCGATGGACGCCTCCGCCTCCATCACCTGCGCGTTGAGTACGTCGACCACGGCGTCGACGCCGACGAGCGCGGCGCCGAGCCCCTCGCCGGTGACGACGTCGATCCCGTTCGATCGCGACCCCGCCACCACCTCGTGCCCGTCCCGGCGGAGCCGTTCGGCGAGCCGCCCGCCGACGTGCCCGCGGCCGCCTGCGATGAAGATCCTCATGACCCGGTCGTCCTTCCCGGCCGCGCTGCGCGGCCTCGAGAAGATGACGACGTCGGGCGTCGATCCGTGAGGTCAGGCGGGCGGCGCGATCCAGGCTCCGAGCTTCTGCGGGTTGACCTGCATCCAGACGTCCGTGACCCGCCCGTTCCGAACCCCCAGGTTGACGAGCGAGCGGACCGACCCGTCCGGCGCGATGGCCGTGAAGGCGAGCCCGTCGCCCGTCCGACGAGGCTCGAGCCGCAGCGTCGGCTGCTTGACCATGACCCCGAGCATGAAGCGCGCCACGTTGGAGACGCCGAGCACCGGACGGCGAGCAGCGCTGACGACGCCGCCGCCGTCGGAGACCAGCGTCACGGACGGGTCCAGCAGCGCGGTCAGCGCCTGGAGGTCGCCCGTGGCGCAGGCCCGGGCGAAGGCGGCGGCGACCGCGTCGTGTTCGGTCCGATCGGGTGTCCGCAGGTCGTGGTCGCGCACGCGGCGACGTGCGGAGGTCGCGAGCTGGCGGACCGCGGCCGTGCTGCGCCCGACGATCGCGCCGATCTCCTCGAACGGAACCGCGAACACGTCGTGCAGCACGAAGGCGACGCGTTCGGCCGGCGTCATCGCCTCCATGACGATCAGGAGCGCGGTGCTCACCTCGTCGTCGATGGTGGCGCGGTCGAGCGGATCGGCCCCGACCGCGGCGGGCTGCGGCGCGGTCCCGGCGAACAGGTCGGCGGGCACGGGCTCCGGCAGCCACTCGCCGACGTAGCGCTCGCGGCGGCGCCGCGCGGAGCCGAGCACGTCGAGGCAGATCCGGCTCATCGTCCGGGTGAGCCAGCCCTGCGGGTTCCGGACCGCTGCGCGCTCGGCGTCCGTCATCCGGTACCACCGTGCGTAGGTGTCCTGCACGGCGTCCTCCGCCTCCGCGAGGGTGCCGAGCATCCGGTAGCCGAGGGCGAGGAGCCGACGGCGTTCCCGCATCAGCTCGTCGACGGTCGCGTCAAGCGGCTCCTGGTCCATCGGCCCTCCGTGCCTCCACCCTGGCCTGCTCACGCCCTTGTCGGCGCCTCGCCGCTGACGAACGCGCGGCGGGGCTCCGCGAGAGCGGCCAGCGACACGATGTCGCGCCCGCCGAACACCGCGCTCACCCAGATCAGCAGCACCCGGAGCTTGCGCTCCCACGTCGGGACCGCGAGCACGTGGTAGCCGCGGTGCATGAGCCAGGCGACCGGCCCGGTCACGACCAGCCGCTTGTACTGGAAGATGCCGTGGCCGAGCCCGAGCGTCGCGACGACGCCGAGCCCGTGGTGGACATAGGGGCGGGGCGCGCGGCCGCGGAGGGTGGCGATGAGGTTCGCGGCGAGGCGCTTGCCCTGCCGCACCGCGTGCTGCGCGTTCGGCACCGTCGTCGCTCCCGGGCGGGGTGACGTGAGGTCCGGCACCGCGGCGTCGTCACCGGCGGCCCATGCTCCCGGGACCACGCCGTCCTCGCCCTCCACCTGCAGGGTGGCCCGCACCCGGACGAGCCCGATCGCCGTCAGCGGCAGGTCCGTGCGCGAGGTCACGACCGGGTTCGCCGCGTTGCCCGCGACCCAGACGAGCAGGCCGGTGTCGAACTCCTCCCCGGTGGAGAGCACGAGGTGACCGTCGACGGCGGACAGCAGCTGCGTGTCCAGGTGGATCCGGCCGCCGCGCCGCTCGAGATGGCGCACGACCCACCGGCCCGGCCCCTCGCTCACCTCCGGCAGCACGCGCCCGCGCGTCTCGACGAGGTGGAACGACAGCTCGTCCGCCGCGATCTCCGGGTAGCGGCGGAGCAGGGCGGTGGCGAGCGACAGCGTCTCCCCGAAGCCCTCGATGCCGGAAAAGCCGCCGCCGACGAAGGTGACCGTGAGCAGCTTCTGCCGCTCCGGCCCGCGCGGCAGGACCGACGCACGGTCGAAGCCGGTGAGGATCGCGTCGCGGATCGCGACCGCCTCCTCGACGTGCTTCATGCCGATCGCCTGCTCGTCCAGACCGGGCACCGGGAACTTCCGCGTCACCGCGCCCGCAGTGACGACGACGGTGTCGTACGGCAGCGTGAAGGCGGCGCCGTCCAGCGGTTCGACGGTGACCCGTCGGCGCGCGTGATCGATCCGCGTGACCGAGCCCGAGACCAGCCGGGTGCGCCGCAGGTGGCGCCGGTGCGACACGGCGGCGTGCCGTGCCTCGACCGACCCCGCGGTCACCTCGGGGAGGAACGGCTGGTAGGTCATGTACGGGCGGGGATCGACCAGGGTGACGTGCGCCTCACCGGGGCGCAGCCGCTTCTCGAGCCGCCACGCGGCGTAGAACCCGGCGTACCCGCCACCGACGATCAGGATCTCCTGCATCCGGCACCTCGCTCCTCGTCCTGTCACTCGAATGACGAGATGCGCGGGCGTGATGTGAGGTCGCGTCGCGCAGTGCGATTCGTTCCCCGCGAAGAACGCCGACGACCAGGGGCTGGAAGGATCGGGCCCCGTGCTCCGGAACGCCGTCATCGCCCTGATCCTCGGCGTCCCGCTCTCGGTCCTCCTGCTCGTGCCGGTCGCCGCGGTGCTCTACCGCCGGGAGGGGCGTCTCGCACCGCTCGCGGTCACGCAGCTCCTCGCCGGCGCGGTCTACTTCTGCGCGCTGTGGGCCTACACGCTGCTGCCGACGCCTCCCGCGCGCGAGCTGACCCGCTGCGCGGCGCCGCAGCTGCACCCCTTCGCCTTCGTGGGCGACGTCCTCCACTTCGGCGTCGGATCGCCGAGCGCGCTGCTGCACAACCCCGCGCTGCTGCAGGTGGTGCTCAACATCGCGCTGTTCGTGCCGCTCGGGCTCGGCGTGCGCCTGCTCCTGCATCGCGGCGTGCTCGTCGCGCTCGTGCTCGGGTTCCTCGGCTCCCTCCTCATCGAGGTCACGCAGCTGACCGGCATCTACGGCATCTACTCGTGCGCGTACCGCCTGTTCGACGTCGACGACCTCATCGCGAACACGACGGGCGCGGTGGTCGGCTGCCTCGCCGTCGCCCGGCTCGCGCGGCCACGGCGGGCGCAGCCGGTCGCCCTCCACCCCGTGCCGGTGCGCCTCGGCCGCCGGCTGCTCGGGCTGTTCGCGGACGCCGTCGTGATCGGCTTCGTCCAGTTCGTGCTGTCCGCGCTGTGGGGCGTGTGGACCGCGTTCGGCGGCGGACCGGACGCCGCCGATCTGCCGGTCGTGCAGCAGCTGGTGACGTGGGGCGTCCCCGCGGTGCTCGAGCTGGTCCTGGTCCTGCGGACGGGTCGATCGGCGGGGGAGGCGCTCGTGCTCATCACCCCGGGAGCCCCCGCGGGCGGCCGCTGGCGCCAGGCGCTGTTCGGCGTGGTCGGCTACTGCCTGCTCGGCCTGATCGGCGTGCTGCAGGGCGTCTTCGTCGTCGTCACGCTCATCGCCGCCATCGCGACCAAGGACCGGCGCGGGTTCAGCCGGATCGTGTCCGGCGGTCGCATCGTCGCGCTCGCCGGCCCCCGGCGCGGGCAACGGGCGGTCGAGCAGGCCGAGGCGGAAGCGCCGTCGCACTGAGCCTGCCCCCGCGTCGGCTCCGGCAGCATCCGTCGATTCCGGCAGCCTCCGGAGCCCGAAGCGGCTGCCGGAACCGACGAGGTGCTGCTCGATCCGACAGGGGCTCTAGGCCTCCGGGATCACCCGTTCGAAGCGACTCGTGTCCGCGCCGTCGGGGTCGGGGCCGTTGCGGAAGCCGGTGTCGAGCGCGTCGAGCGCCGCCATCTGCGCGTCGGTCAGCGCGAAGTCGAACACGGCGAAGTTCTCGCGGATCCGGCCCGGGTTCGTCGACTTCGGGATCGCGTTGCGCCCCTGCTGCACGTGCCAGCGGAGCATGACCTGCGCCGGCGTCCTCCCGTGCTCCTCGGCGATCGCCACGATCGTCGGGTCCTCCAGCACACTGCGGCGGCCCTCGCGGAAGCCGGGGTAGAAGGTGATCCCGCCGATCGGCGACCACGCCTGGTCGAGGATCCCGGCGGCGCGGTCCGCCTCCTGCACGTCCCGCTGCTGGAAGTACGGGTGCAGCTCGATCTGGTTCAGCGCCGGCACGACCTCGGTCTCGGCGAGCAGCCGCTCGAGGTGGTGCGGCATGAAGTTGCTGACGCCGATCGCCCGCACCCGGCCGTCGGCGAGGAGGCGCTCGAGGGCCCGGTAGGCGTCGAGGGTCTTCTCGAAGCGGTCCGGCGCGGGCTGGTGGAGGATCAGCACGTCGATCGTGTCGAAGCCGAGCTTGCCGATCGCCTTCTCGAACGCGTGCAACGTCTGGTCGTACCCGTAGTCGGAGACCCAGACCTTCGTCTCGACGACGACCTCGTCGCGGTCGAGGCCGGAGGCGCGGATGCCTTCACCGACCTCCCGCTCGTTGCCGTAGACCGCGGCGGTGTCGATGTGGCGGTAGCCGGTCTCGAGGGCGAGGCGGACCGCCTCCGTCGTCTCGTCGGGGGCGCTCTGGAAGACGCCGAAGCCGATCTCCGGCAGTTGAACGCCGTTGTTGAGCGTGAGCATGCGGATGCTCCTTCCGTGTTTCGGGGAACCGTCCGGGTTCGGACGGACGTGCTGGTCGCCTGCGGAGGCGGGTCAGTCGTCGGCGGTGGCCGCGGCCCGCTCGGTCGCCTGCAGCGTGGCGAGCAGCCGGAGCCCGTCGCTGGACGGGGTGCCCGGCTCGGCGCCGTAGACGAGCATGAGCAGGCCGGGGTCGGCGGGCAGCTCGAGCGCCTCGAAGGTGAGGTCGAGGTCGCCGACGACGGGGTGGTGCAGGCGCTTGAGGCCGGTCCGGTGGAACCGCACGTCATGGGCGGCCCAGCGGCGCCGGAACGCCTCGCTGCGGGTGGAGAGCTCGCCGATCAGGTCGGTGAGGCGCTTGTCGTAGGGGTTGCGGCCGGCGACGCCGTGAAGGGTGGCGACGGTGTCGTCGGCGGTGTGCTCCCAGTCGCGGAAGAACGTCTTCGCGGCGGGGTCGAGGAACGCGAAGCGGGCGGTGTTGACCCGGCCGGGCATCGTGAAGACGGGGGAGTAGAGCGCCCGCCCTAGCGCGTTCCCGGCGAGCAGGTCGAAGCGCTCGTTCCGCACCCACGCGGGCGCCTCGGTGATCGCGTCGAGCATCCGCTGGATCGTGGGCCGCACCGCCTCCGCCGTCCGGCGGGCGTGCGGTGCAACGGGGGAGTCGTTCGCGGCGCGGGCGAGGTCGAACAGGTGCTCCCGCTCCGCCTCGTCGAGCCGCAGCGCCCGCACGAGCGCCTCGATCACGGTGTCGGAGACGCCGGTGAGCCGCCCGCGCTCGAGCTGCGTGTAGTAGTCGACGCTGACCCCGGCGAGCATCGCGACCTCCTCACGCCGCAGCCCCTGCACCCGGCGGTTGCCGCCGAACGCGGGCAGCCCGGCCGCCTGCGGCGTCAGGCGAGCACGCCGCGAGGTGAGGAATTCGCGGATCTCGACTCGGGTGTCCATGTCCTCGACGCTAGGACCCGCGGCTGAGGCGAGGGAGGGGCTGACAGCACCCCTCGAATGCGCCGCGTCGTCGGGCCGCGTGCTTCGGAGTTACATGTCAGCCTTCACAGGCAACAAAGTTTAATTCGAGACCGTCACGCAGTCTCGGACACCAATTCAACAGCACAACTTGGGCGACCTCCGAGTGCTGCTCTCGCTGTCGCGCTTGAGGGGTGTCGGTTTCCTGGCTCCCTCTTACACCGTGACCTGAGCACCAGACGTCGGTTCGACCTCGACCTCGGCCTCTGGCGCGGTGCTCCTTGCTACCGTGCCGAGAACGCCGCACTGGGGGGTGGCGACCTCAGTCGAAATGAACGCGAGGTGTGCACTGCGATCTAAAGGAGCGTCAATTCCGTTCGTTCTCGTGAGTCGGATGGTTCCGGCGCACGAGCGTCCTCTGCCCCAACCGCCCGAATAGGGCCGGCTGTCGCCTGCTCTGGCTACGGCAGTTGGATGGCAGCGGCTTGATAATTGCGTGCAGGCAATCGATGTGGTTGGAACCGCAGATGCGACCGCTGCCACGACCTCTGCGCGCGGATTTGCTTTCACCAGCCTTCCGTTGGAGACAAATACGAGCTCGGGCTCGACGGCGGTGACCAAGGAGCGGACTAGTTCGTATGTGGCGCGGCCCGTTCCTCCCAGGCCGCCATGATGGGGCAGGACGAGGTACTGCGACTTCAACTGCGTCGGGGCAACGTCGAGGTTCTCAAACCCGACCGTGTCGAGGTCGCCTGGGATGAGAAGCAGACCTCTTCCGTCAACTCTGACTTGCGCTACAACGCTGATCGAGTTGGACGTGATTTGTCGACCAGCGCGATCCGTGGATCCCGCGCCCCTTCGACGGAAGCCAAGGCCTGGCGCGAGTAATGCGACTTCAACGGTGGGCACCCCAGTTGAGATCACTCCGCCTCTGCCGGCCTCGTCCTGCGCCTGCAAAATCCCTTGAGCGTCGAGATCGTCGAGTTGCCACACGATGTCTTCCCAAAGGTCCGAGTCCTTCCCAGAATCGCCGTTCCAGTAAATGCGTCGGACAACACGCCCGTCAGAAAGCATCGCCGAAAGTCCACGAACATGGTCGGCGTCGGCATGCGAGATTACTACGCAGTCAACCTCGGTTATGCCCTCACGATCTAAGTACTCCAGAATTGCACCGTTCGGACCCGTGTCAATCAAAACAACCGAGTCCGCAGCTCGTACAACCACACAACTCCCATGACCGACATCAAGAATGTCGACGTTGAGCAGATCGCCCAAGCCGCTAGTCGCCGTTGTCATGAATTCCAACCCGTCACATACAGATCTTCAAACCGCTGCGCTTCCAAGTTTGCAGTGGCGAAGACGCGTCTACCTTCGAGGCGGCGCGGATCTGTTCGCCACTGCTCGGGCAACTCAATCACCCTAATGTCGACTGCTTCAGCCGACCATCCTGGCACCTTGGCGAGAATGACGTTTGTGTCTGGGAGATATTCGGTGAACCGAATTAACGCTCGGCGTGGCTTGCGCTGCGGCGTGAAGCGACCGTGAATCTCGCGCTGCACAAGCCGAATGCCCTCAAGGAGCCCGTCGGGATCTAGGTCGTTGGGGCCCAACACAACCGGTAGCCATCGTCTTAGGCTGCGCAAGCGATCGACCGAGGCTCGTTCGTAACTGGTGCACAGAATTGCGGGGAAGCCTACGCGATACCATGAAGCGACAAGGTCGGCACCATCGAATGACGCGTACCCGGAAGGCTTAAGTTGATGGTCGCTTATCGCCGCGTCAGCGTTCTGAGGTCTGGAGAGATAGTCGTCGAGACTTCCTAGGGGACCAGTTTCCTCGACGACAGATCTATTCAGCAACTCGACTTGCAGTGCAATGTCCTGACGCACATCTGGATTGTCGTCGATGACCTTGATTCGTGAAATCGGAGGCAACACGTCAATCATTGACTACTCCTAGTGCTGGAAGGGATACTGTGAACTGTGCGCCGCCTAGTTCGCCGTGCGGCTGCACCTCGACGGTGCCGTTCAGGTCGAGCACTGTGTCTCGAACGATGGTCAGACCGAGTCCAGTTCCTCCAGGGCGCTGGGTTACTCCCGCCTGCCAAATTTCCTCCGGATCAATGTCGGTGATTCCTGGACCGCTGTCGTCGACATGCAAGATCCAGTTGCCGTTCTCTGAGGCTGTCCGCAGTTGGATCTTTCGTTCCACACCAGAGGTGCGCTCGAACGAACTAAGACTGTTATTCAAGAGATTCGTGACTATCGATTCCAAAGCGGCTTCGGACCCCCGCAGGAACGGCCTTCTTGTGGTTGGTATCTCGGAGGCAACAAGTACATCACGTCCGCGCAAGAACGGCTCGAACACGTCAATGATGTTCAGCACAATCTGGTCGGGTATAACTCGGCCGATGCGCCGCTTGTCCTGATTTATAAGCGAAGTCGTGGCAGAGGTGAGGACGTTGAGCGACTCAACGGCTGACCCAACGCGGCTGATAACGGAGGCGTACTTGCTCTGGTACAACTCAGGCACGTCGCGCTCCAACATGCCCTTCATTGCGTTGCTCAGTATGCTGATGCGCTTGAGAGAGTTGCCCGTTGATTCGTGAGCGAACGTTGCTGCCGTTATGCCTGCGGTCGACAAAGTGCGATATAGTTGAATCTCACGGCGTAGCGTTTCATTCTCTTGATCTCGCGATCGTTCATAGGAATCAAACGCTTTTTCGACCTCGAGACGCTTACCCTCGTCCGCTATATTCCTGATCTGGTTCCGGACGGCTTCGCTGCTGGCTCTGGCGTTTCGTGCGGCGTCCTCGCGCTTTTGCTGGCGCCTCGCTTCTGAAAGTTCTCTGCGTTTACGTGCCAGCCAGTCGAGAGCATCCGTCGCAAAGCGTCGTAGGTCGTCGAACGCGCCGGTTTCTATGAATCCGGTCCGGTCTGTCTTCTGAGGCAGTGCGTCTTTGTCGTCCTCGACCCTTAGTCGACCTATTGCGGTGTTTGTGCTCGGCCGGTCCTCCGGGCTACGCGCGCGCGAGAGGTTTAGGTCCAGCCAGTCGTTTCCCGCGTTTCCATATGGGGCAACACGCAGATCGTTCACATAGACGTGCACGCCGCCAAAGGACTGCAGCCATTCGCGCACCGCAGATAACTGCACGGGCCTGCTGGAGAAGGTCTCCTGGGAGAGGATGAAAACCCAGAAGTCGAAGAAGGTATTTGGTATCTGGTACGTCGTCGCTTGAGCTGGTTCTGTCTCCGATCGAGGTCTCGCTCGGAGGATTTCCTCGTGTTCGGCAGTCCAAAGAACGTTGCCTCGCCAGTCGGAGATTGTTGCGCGGGCGCGACCATCTTTGACTTCTGCAGATAGGTGGAAGTCTGCTTGATCGAAGTATCGATGCGCGACTTGCTCGGCGAGGTCGGCATATTCGGCGCTCAGGAGCGTTGGCTGGAAGGAGTTCGGCGTATCAGAAAACGGGTCCGCGAGAAGAACGAGGGCTCTCGCCAATCGTCGGGCCTCGATCCGTCCGATCGGATGTCGCAAGTTGTGTATTTCTATGCGCGTCCCGGGAGTTCCTGTCGCGCGGGACTGCTGAACGTCGACGGACACCTCATCGACGGTTGAAGCTTTGTCGAATAGATCCCAGTCGAGATTCACGGTGAAAGCGGGGCCGGTGGCCGTTGCCGATGTCATGACGGCTCGATGGCCAATGCGGAGGGCGGCTAGTCGGCCCAATCCCTTGTTTCCCGCCGGCACGCGGCCTAGATGAGTGCGTTCGGAGGAGCGCTTAGCTGACGCACCGAGTATAAGCCATCCATTGATGATCTCGTCGGCGCTCATGCCTCGACCGTCATCCTGGATGATGATGCAATCGGTGCCGTCAGGGTTTAGTTCAATGGTGCAGTGGAGAGCGTCTGCGTCGTACGCATTCTTTACAAGCTCCAGCAATCCCTGATCAATATTGGGATTCAGTTCCTCGCCAAGCCTCTTAAGAATGCTAGGCGCGAACCGAATGCGGGGTGTGCTGTCCTCTACGTCGTCCAAGGGATTCCTTTGACCGAACCGACCGTGAGGTGTCGGCAGGCGATTTGACTGTCGATGTATTCGCAGGAGGTACGCGAGTCGAGAATCTCCAGTAATTCCTCGCAGGCTGAGAGAGTTTGATCTCGTGGTGTGAGGACGATCAGGTGATTCTCTACGGCCAGTGGTGTTGAGGAGGTATACAAGCGCGCTCGTAAACGGGGACGCTGTCCGGGCCTGGATGTTCGATTGAGTAGGACTAGGGGTCCGAGGTGTGTTCTGCCGTCGAATCGCCGAACAAGTGATGTACCTGATGTAAGGGATCGGGCGGTCACGTATGGCACCTCTGGACCCGTCTCAGGTGTTCGGTGTGGAACCACAGGGCCGACGCGCACGTCGCACATCTCGCCGACTGTCCGGCGTTGCGATTGCATCTCGAAAGCGGGAGTCCAAGCGACGCTCGAGGGCGCTCCGACTACGACGTGAAGTAAAAAGACGTGCACGTCGGTGTCGGCATCGAATTGACCTAAAGGGATGACGGCCTGTGTGCCGCCGAGCAGCTCGACTTCGCGACGCCACTTGGCATAGCGGGAACCCGATCGGAGGACGTCCGGCAAGATCGCGAAGAGGTGTGAAGCCTCAGGCATGGCCCCGAGAGCGCGGTGCACGAAAAGTGCTGCAGCGTTCACGCGTCCTTGCGCCCACGAAGTTTGTGCCAGGACGGGTACGTATGGTGGATTCAAAAGCACGTGTGTCGCGTGTGCGACGCTGTCGCTATCTGAAAGGAAGTCCCCGTTGGATTCGCGAACGGTAATCGCACCGCCGCTCGCGATCCTCAAACGCGAAGACGCGATGCTGGCCCACTCCCTTTGCAGGTCGTTGACGTGAAATGTCGCTTCCACATGATCCCTCTGGAGGAGTGCAATGCCCGGCGTTAGGAGGTCGCCCGCGCCACAAGCTGGGTCGACGACAACAGCGTGCGAGCCCAGCGTCGGCCGGACAAGCGTCCACAACCTGTCGCTCCAGGCGGCGCCGGTGAAGAACGTTCCGGACCGTCGTAATCCCTCGAGTGAGAACTGTTGGCGTAGGACGGATGAGGTGAAGTTCGAATCAGTCAGAGCGTTCAACTGGTTCCACTCGGCCGCCGTGAACCCGCGGCTCTCCTGTGCGAGGGTGTTGATGACCGATTCAGAAGCTGCCGTCATAGGACACGGGGGGCGGTGGGCTTCATGTGCACACGCTACAAGCGGGGTCGGTCATCCAGCGCGCGACACTGGTGGTAGTCGGTGACGGTTCGAGGTCCGCCGGAGCTGAACGACACGAAGGGAGCGGCCGCGGGCGAGCTGCGATCGGCCCCCGTCTGGCAGTGGAATCGGACTGATCTGCGGCAGTGCGGACGCCCTCTGGCCCGCACGCGGTACTTGCGCCTGGCACGCGATCAGGTCGGCAGGAGTGCCGCACTGCGCTTCTCCGAACCGGGCTGTCTCGGTCGCGGCATGATCACCGACTTGGCGAACACGCCTCGGAGGGAACGAGCGTGACGCGATCGTAAAACGCGCCACGTACTGAGCCCAGCACATGTCCGCGCTATGTATGTCTGATCGGGCGAGGTCGTGCCGAGTCCGACGATCGCGTCACCGCGGTGTGCCCGGCGTAGCGGGACCTTCCACCCACCGTTCCCAACCCAATCGCATGGTGTTCCTCGATCCCGCCGTCGCCTCGTTCGCCGCACTCACCGCGCCGTTGCGGCGATTCCGAGCGGTCTGCGAAGGCGCTCACGCGTCGCGCTCGACGGTCCGCGTCAGGACCAGCAGACCGGCGATTGCAGTAAGGAGCGCCCCGCCTATGGTCGAGGCCGTCGGCAGCACGTTGAGTACGTCCTGCGCCGCGAGAAGCATGGCGACGAGCACCTGCGCTACGACCTGGATCAGCCCGGTCATCAGCGCGGCGGGACCGAGTGCGGCCAGCTGCAATCGTGACCGCACCGGTACCGCCCGCGCCAGCAGCACGAGAACCACGAGCAGGTGCAGCGCGAGGACGATGCCAGCGAGCGACGCGTCGAGGCCGGCCGGGTCACGCAGCAGCTGTCCGACGACGAGCAGCGCGACGAGCAGCCACGGCGCCGGGGTCCGGACGCGGAACGCGGCGACGACCGACAGCACGACCCCGACGACGAGCAGCAGCTCCTGCAGCACGAGCAGCGAGGCGAGGATCCCGACCAGCGCGACCGCGATCGGCAGCGCGACGCCCGGCACCCACGGGCCGATCGGGAAGACCGCGCGCACCTTGGGGCGCGTGGAGGCGCTCATCGCGGCCCCCGGTAGCGCTCGGCCTGACGGAGGAGGACGTCGCGGTCGGCGTCCTGCCACGGCACGACGGTGACGTCGAGGCGGCGGAGGCGGTCGAGGCGGTCGGTGCGTTCCAGCTGCAGGATGCGGTGCGCGAGGCGGTGCTCCTCGTCGGCGCCTTCCAGGCTCGGCGCGGGCAGCACGTCGATCGCGACGACGCGGTGGCCCGCGTTGCGCCACAGCACTGCGAGGCCCGCGACGTCCTCGTCGAGGAACGTCGACACCAGGTAGACGACCGCGGCGGTCGGCAGCACCGGCGCCTTCAACGAGCCGCCCGGGCGCGGGACGGTCTGCGTCACGACCGCGCGGACCTGCTCCAGCTTGCGCCTCCCGCCGCCGCTGCGCGCGCTCGCGCCGGTGCGGACGAGGTCGTGGAAGGCGACGCGGTCGCCCGCCTCCAGGTAGCTCGCGGCGATCGCCGCGACCGCCGGGCGGGCGAGGTCGAGCGACGCCGTGCCCTTGCGGGCCGGGCGGTTGCTGCCCCACTCGACGACCGCCGGGCCGACGTCGTCGCGGCTGTCGAGCACGATCACCGCGGCCGCCTCCGCGGTCGCGTCCATCCGCCGCACGATCAGGTCCGACTCCGGGCGCGGCGAACGGGCGGTCGCGCGCCAGTCGATGCGACGCAGCCGGTCGCCCGGTGTGAAGGGGGCGAGGTCGCGGAAGTCGAGGCCGTCGCCGAGCCGGCGCGCGGCGTGGCCGCCGGGGCGGTTCGTCAGGCGGTGCGGCAGAAGCAGGGAGGTCACCCGCTTCCGCTTCGGCGCGATCGTCGCGCGGGCGACCTTCGGGTCGAGGTGCTGCACCTGGTCGGCGCCGGCCGCGAACACCTGGCCGCTCACGCGGAGCACCTCCTGCGGGCCGCTGTGCAGGACGGGGAGGCGCGCCTCCAGGTCCTCGGCGCGCCTCGGGCTCACGACGACCGTGGTCGGCGGCTCCTCGTAGGCGCCGGCCGAGAGCACGACGAAGTCGACGCCCGCGGCGCCCTCCACCTGCACGCGGGCGACGACCTCGTCGTCCTCGACCGACACCGCGATCGCGGCGGAGGCGGCGCCGACGGGTCGGCGGAGGGTGACGGCCGCGGTGGCGGCGAGCGGCAGCCCGAGCAGGGCGACGTCCGCGCGGCCGAAGCCCAGCCCGACGCCGAGGATCACGATCGCGAGCATCCCGAGCGCGGCCCCGCCGCCGCGGCGGTGCCAGCGCTGCTGCGTCGGTGCGCTCACCGGACCCCGGCGCGGCCGACGACCGGGGGACCGGGCACCTCCGCGACCGCGTGCTGCACGACCGCGGCGGGGTCGACGCCCGACGCCCACGCCTGCGCGGTGAGCGTCAGCCGGTGCGCGAGCACGGGGACGGCGCAGCGCTTCACGTCCTCCGGCGTCACGAAGTCGCGGCCGTCGAGCACCGCGAGCGCCCGCCCGAGCAGCAGCAGCCCCTGCGAGCCGCGCGGTGAGGCGCCGACCTGCACCTGCGCGACGTTCCGCGTCGCCGCGGCGAGGTCGACGCAGTAGGTGATCACGTCGTCGTCGACGAACACCGCCTCGACCGCGGCCTGCATCGCGAGCAGCGTGCGGGCGTCGATGACGGGCGAGATCGGCGCCGCCTCGTGCCGCCGCTGCACGCGGTTCCGCAGCACCTGCGCCTCCCCGCCGCGGTCCGGGTAGCCGACGGACAGCCGCACGAGGAACCGGTCGAGCTGCGCCTCCGGCAGCGCGTACGTGCCCTCGTACTCGATGGGGTTCGAGGTCGCGACGACGTGGAAGGGGCGGGGGAGCGGCAGGCTGCGGCCCTCGATCGTGACCTGCCCCTCCGCCATCGCCTCGAGCAGCGCGGACTGCGTCTTCGGCGAGGTGCGGTTGATCTCGTCCGCGAGGAACAGGCCCGTGAAGACCGGGCCGGGGCGGAACTCGAACTCGCGGGTCGCGGGCGCGTAGACGAACGAGCCAGTGATGTCGGAGGGCAGCAGGTCCGGGGTGCACTGGAGGCGGCGGAAGTCGAGCCCGAGCGCGGTCGCGAGGCTGCGCGCCGCGAGGGTCTTGCCGAGGCCCGGCGCGTCCTCGAACAGCACGTGCCCGCCCGCGAGCACGGTGCCGAGGGCGAGCTCGAGGCCGTCGCGCATCCCGACGACGACGGTGCCGACGCGGTCGAGCACCTCCCGGCCGATCGCGGCGACGTCGGGGATGGAGAGCTGCGGGTCAGTCGGCACGGGTCGTCCTGTCTTCGGGGATCGCGCGGGCGGGGCCGAGCGGTTCGGGCGGCGGGAGGCGTTCGACGGCACGAAGTGCCGCGTCGAAGGCGCGGGGCGAGACGGGCTTCTCGCGGTCCGGGCGGAGGACCGCGAACGCGTCGGCGCCGAGGAGGGCGCTGATCGTGGCGTCGTCCTCCGGGCGCCGGAGGTCGAGGCCGTGCTCGGCGAGCCGGTGCGCGGCGATCGCCCGGACGCGGCTGATGACGATGCCCCGGATGTGGGTGCGGTGCTCGACCATCGACCAGGCGAGCTGCTCGAGGTCGCGGCGGCCGCCGGTCGACGCGTCGGCCTGCTGCGGTTCGAGGTCCGCGGGCGGCACGACGCTGCGCTGCGTCAGGAGGATCAGCACGAGCGCGAAGACGCCGCAGCCGACGGTGAGCGCGTGCGGGCCGTCGAGCCCGAGCACCCGTGCGGCGCCGCCGACCAGCCCCGCGACGAACAGCGCGATGACCGCGACGCGGACGACGACCCCGACGCTCACGCCTCCACCCGCTCCCACGACGTCTCGAGCGCCCGCAGCGCCTGCCGGGCGGCGGCCGCGTCGGCGGCGCTGATCACGTCGTCGCCGAAGCGCGCCCGGAGGTAGAGGCCGAGGAGGGTGCGCAGCGCGGCGCGGTCGGCGCCGGTGCGGCTCAGCACGCGGCCGGTGAACTCGGTCGGGGTCTCGGCGGGGGAGCGGGCGAACCCGGCGTCCTCCGCCGCCTGCTGCAGACCCAGCCAGGCGCGGACGACCGCGTCGCCCGGCTCCCGGTCCTCCTGCAGGGCGTCGATCGCGGCGGCGATCCCGCGGAGCACGGTCGGGGCGTCGGCCAGCTGCGGCTCGGCGTCGAGCGCCGCCGTGCCGCGCAGGCCGAGCCGCCGCTTGCGACCGCGGAGCGCGGAGAGGATGAGCCGGATCAGCACGACCGCGATCGCGAGCCCGATGAGCGCCGCGAGCACCAGCAGGATCGTGCCGATCACGGCGTTCAGCTCGAAGTTCCCGGGCTGCAGCGGCGGCACCCGGTTCTTCGGCGGAACGGGCGGCGGCACGTCGAACCGCTTCCCGCCGCCGGGACCGAAGAACGGAACGACGCGGGCGGGGCCCTCGAGGGCCGTGCTCAGGACGACGACCGCGGCGCCCGCGAGCACGACCGGGAGCACCCAGCGGCCGGTGGCGCGGCGGCGGGCCGGAGGCGCTCCGTCCTCCCCGTCGCGTCGGCGCACCCGCCGAGGCTAGTTGCCGCTCGGCACCGATCGGACCCGGGACCCCCGACTGCCGGGGTCAGCCGGCGGAGACGGCGCCGACCACCGCGTCGTCCGTCACGCGGAGGTTCACGCGGTCGTCCCACGTCTCCGGCGACAGCAGCCGGGCGCCGCGGTCGAGGACCCGCACCCGCAGCCCCGCCGACTCGATCAGCGCGATCGCGTCCGCGGTCGGCAGCCCGGCCAGGTCGCCCTCGTGCTCCTCGAGCCAGGCCTCGGCGCGGGTCGGCGGGCACTCCATGGTCCGAGTATGCGCGGGCGCCTACTCCTCGATGCGCGGCGCGGGCGCCTGCGGCGCCTGGGTGCCCGGCGCGCCGTAGTAGCCGACGGCGTACGGGGTGTCCGGCTCGCCCGGCGCGGCCGGCCAATCACCGACGCGGGCGTACCGGGGCGCCTCCCCGGGAGGGGCGTCGAAGCGGCGGCCGAGCGGGTTCGGGCTCAGCTGGCAGAGGATGAAGACGACCAGCGCGCCCGGCCCGGACGCGAGGTGGATGAAGAGCAGGAAGCCGGACATGTTCGCGTCGTGGAGGCGGCGGGCCTCCAGCGCGAGCCACGGGATCGCCGTCGCGAAGAACCAGCCGACGGTGAGCGCGACCCCGATCGGGAAGATCACGGGCGGCACGCCCTCGCCGTCCGACGTCGCGTACCAGAGGCCCAGGCCCCCGTACAGCAGCGTCAGGGAGAGGACGTAGACCAATCCGACGAAGAGGTAGGTCCACCAGTACTCGCGGCGGCTCGCGCGGCCGCTGAACTGCACGTACTTCTTCCAGAACCGGGCGATGGAGCCCGTGAAGTCGGCGGAGTAGTCGGGGGCCCACAGGGGCGGCGTGCTGCGCGCGTCGGACATGCGCCCAGTATCGGGAAGGGAGGGGTGCGCACCAATTCCGAGGGCGTGCGCGCGGGCGCGACCCGCGGGACACGGTGGTCGAGCCGGGCGCTCCGCGCCCGTGCCGAAAGCATCTCGGGGGCGGGGTGGTCTCGCGGCGCGGCGTGTGCAGGACTTCGCTGGATGTGCAGGACGGATCGGGCGAATCCGGCCTGCGTCCGCGACAACGGCCTGCGAATCGTGCGGGGGTGGTCCCTTCGAGAGCCTCAGGACATCGCTCGAGGCTCGCTGCGCCCGCACCTCGACCAGCGGAGGCGAGCGGGAGCCGAGGCGCGGACGCTGGCGGGGGAGCGGCGTCGGACGTCGGGTGCGGTGTGCGGGCGTAGGACCGAGGAGCGGGTGTAGGTGCGGAAGGGCCGACGCGTCCTACGGCCGCGATGCGGCCCTGCGCGCGGTGCACGTGCGTGGTCTCGAGGCTCGCTTCGCTCGCACCTCGACCAGCGGGGGCGGACGTGGCGGGGTGCGCAGCGCGGAAGAGGGCGGGGTGGTCTCGAGGCTCGCTTCGCTCGCACCTCGACCAGCGGGGGTCGCGCGGAGCGGGGCGGGGGCGGCCGGGCGCGGGGCGGGGAGGGTCAGCCCTCCGCCACCACCTCGCCTCCCACCGCTGTCGCGACGACGCGGGCCGCGCCGATCTCGTTCACCGGGGCCGCGGTGATGTCGCGGTCGAGGATCGCGAGGTCGCCCGCGAGGCCCGGCACGAGGCGGCCGGCGCGCTGCTCGTCGTGGTTCACGTACGCGCTGCCCGCCGTCGCCGCGGTCAGGGCGTCGCCGAGGGAGAGCCCCTGCTCGCCGTACAGCGGGTCCTGCCGCTCCGCGCCGTAGGCCGCCCGGTTCACCGCGACGTGGAGGATCTCGAGCGGGTTCGCCGTCGTCACCGACCAGTCGCTGCCGAACGCGATCCGAGCGCCCGCGCGGGCGAGCGAGCCGAACGGGTACTGCCAGCGGGCCGCCTCCGGGCCGAGGAACGGGATCGTCAGCTCGTCCATCTGCGGCTCGTGCGCAGCCCACAGCGGCTGGGCGTTCGCGACCGCACCGAGCGCCGCGAACCGCGGCACGTCGTCCGGGTGCACCACCTGCAGGTGCGCGAGGTGGTGCCGGGCGTCGCGCGGTCCGTTCAGGGTGCGGGCGGTCTCGATCGCGTCGAGCGCCTCCCGCACCGCTCGGTCGCCGAGCGTGTGGAGGTGGACCTGGAACCCCTCCGCGTCGAGCGCCGTCACGGCTCGCGTGAGCAGCTCGGGGTCGACGAAGCTCTTGCCGGCGTTGCCGGAGTCGTGGCCGTCGTGGTCGAGGTAGTTCCGCAGCATCGCCGCGGTGAAGTTCTCGGCGACGCCGTCCTGCATGATCTTCACGCTCGTCGCCCGGAAGCGCTCGCGGCCGGCGGCGAGGGCGCGGCGCTCGATCAGCTCCGGGACCTGCTCGAGGCCCCGGTCCCGCTCCCACCACAGCGCGCCGACGACGTGGGCGACGATCTCGCCGCGGTCGGCGAGGCGGAGGGAGGAGGCGAGCAGGTCCGGCAGGCCGTGGACGACGCCGATCATCGCGTCCTGCCAGCCGGTCACGCCCCACGCGAGCAGGCGGCGCTGCGCGATGCGGAACGCCTCGTCGATCTCGTCCTCGGTGGTCGGCGGCAGGAGGTCGGAGACGAGGTCCATCGCCCCCTCCTGCAGCATCCCGACCGGGTTCCCGGCGGCGTCGCGCTCGATGCGGCCGTCGGTCGGGTCGGGCGTCGTCGCGGTGACCCCGGCGCGCTCGAGCGCCGCGGTGCTCACCCACGCGCCGTGCCCGTCGCGGTTCGAGAGGTAGGCGGGGCGGCCGCCGGTCACGGCGTCGAGCGCGGCCGCGGTCGGGACGCCGCCCGGGAACCACTCCATCGACCAGCCGCCGCCGCGGACCCACTCGAGGTCCGGGTTCGCCGCGCTGTACGTCGCGATGCGGGCGAGCGCGTCCTCCGCGTCCCGCGCCTCCGACAGGTCGAGCCGGAGGAGGTCGATGCCCGCGTGGTACGGGTGCACGTGGCTGTCCTGGAAGCCCGGCACGACGAGGCCGCCGCGGGCGTCGAGCTCCGGGGTGCCCGGCGTCGCGCGCTCCCGGGCGTCCGTGCCGATCGCGGTGATGACGCCGCCCTGCACGAGCAGCGGCGCCTCCACGAGGCCGGTCGGGGTGAAGAGGCGGCCGTCGGCCACGAGCAGGTCTCCGGTCACGAGTCGAACCCCAGTCCCACGGCGTCGAGCGTCCGGAGGAACGCGCCGCGACGCCCCTCCCGGTGGTCCGCGCGATCCAGCGCGAAGCGGGTCGCCTGCACGGCCGGCCACGTCGCCGGCTCGGGCGGGAAGGGCAGCGGCGTCGAGCGGACCATCTCGTTGGTCGTCGCCCGCGTCTCCTTTCCCTCCAGCAGGTCGAGCATCACGTCGGCCGCGTAGTGCGTCGCCGCGACGCCGAGACCGGTGAAGCCGAGCGCGTAGGTGACCCGCCCGCCCCAGGCGGTGCCGAAGAAGGCGCAGAACCGGCTGCAGGTGTCGATCGCGCCCGCCCACCGATGGGTGAAGCGCACGTGCTCGAGCTGCGGGAACGTCGTCTGGAAGTGCCCGGCGAGCTTGCGGAACGTCTCTGGGCGCTCCTCGTACTCGGGGCGGATGCGGCCGCCGTAGTGGTAGATCGCGTCGTAGCCGCCCCAGAGGATCCGGTCGTCGTCGGTCAGCCGGTAGTAGTGGAACTGGTTCGCGCTGTCCGCGACGCCCTGCCGACCCTCCCACCCGATCGCGGCGCGGTCGGCGGCGGAGAGCGGCTCCGTCATCAGCACGTAGTCGTAGACCGGCACGGTGAAGAGGCGGAGGCGCTTCAGCAGGGTCGGGAACGCGTTCGTCGCGAGCGCGACCCGGTCGGCGCGGACCCGGGCGGCGGCGGTGCGGGCGACGACGCCGCGGTCGGCGCGCTCGATGCCGAGCACGGGGGAGTGCTCGAACAGCTCGACACCGGCGGTCGCGCAGGCGTTCGCGAGCGCGTCGACGAGGCGGGCCGGGTCGACGAGGGCGGCGTCGCGGGGGCGTTCGACGCCGGCGAGGTAGGTGGGGGAGGCGACCGCAGCGCGCATCGCGGGGCCGTCGAGGTAGAAGCCGCGGTCGCCGTCCGCGTCCTCCTCCATCCACGGGACCTGGTGCGGCTCGGTGGCGACGCCGTAGACGCCGGTGCGCTCCCAGTTCGCGTTGCGGGCGAAGCCGAGCACGTCGGCCTCCATCGCGTCGAGGTTCGCGAGGCCGTCCGCGTCGAGCGCGTCGTAGTCGGAGGCGAAGCGGGTGCGGCCGTTCGACTCCCCATGGGTGAGGCTCGCCTCCGCGAAGCCGCCGTTGCGGCCGGAGGCGGCCCAGCCGTTCGTGCGCGCCTCCAGCACGACGACGCGGGAGGCGGGGGAGCGGCGCTTCGCCTGCAGCGCGGTCCAGAGACCGGTGTAGCCGCCGCCGACCACGAGCAGGTCGCAGTCGAGGTCCGCGGTCAGCGCCGGATGGCGCTCGCCGGGCGTGCGGTCGAGCCAGAAGCTGCCCGGGCGGGTGTCCGCGAGGGCCGCGTCGACGAGTCGGGAGTCGACCGGCCGGTCGAACACGGTCTGCGGCATGCGGGCCTCCGGGCTGCGGATCCCGTCGGTGCAGACGGGCTCGAGCGAGCGTATCGATCGTCGTGTTACGTCCGCGCTACGGATTCCGTTTTGAAGGAGTTCCCGCGCGCGAGGCGCGAGAACTCCTTCAAAACGGAATTCGGGGTGGTCTCGAGGCTCGCTGCGCTCGCGCCTCGACCGGCGCGGATCTCGATGGTCGAGCCGGGCGCTCCGCGCCCGTGTCGAAACCACGGCGACCCCGGGATGGTTGGGAGGCTCGCTGCGCTCGCACCTCGACCGGCGGAGGGGCGGTCAGGCCGGTCGGCGGGGGGTCAGGATCGCGAGAGCGAGGCCGCCCGCGGCCAGGCCCCAGAAGGCGCTGCCGACGCCCGCGACCGCGATGCCGGAGCCGACCACGAGGAAGGTGATCGCGGCGGGCACCCGGGTGTCCGGGCGCTGGAGCGCGGAGGAGATCGCGTTCACGAACGCGCCGATCAGGGCGAGCCCGGCGGCCGCCTCCACGAGCGCGGGCGGGCGCTCGCCGACGAGGCCCGCGACGACACCGGCAATACCCGCGAGCACGAGGTAGGTGCACCCGGAGGCGACGCCGGAGACGAAGCGCCGAGACCGGTCCTCGCCCGCGTCCGGGCCGATCATTATCGCGCCCGTGATCGCGGCGAGGTTCAGCTGCACGCCGCCGAACGGCGCCGCGACCGCGCTGCCGAGCCCGGAGGCGACCAGCGCGAACCGGGTCGGCGGCGGGTAGTCGTTCGCCCGCAGCACCGCGAGCCCGGGCAGCTGCTGCCCCGCCATCGTCACGAGGTAGAGCGGGACGCCGACCGCGACGATGCCGACGAGATCGGTCGACGGCGCCGTGAAGACCGGCGCGGGCGGCAGCACCCGACCCGCCGACCCCTGCAGCACCGTGATCACGAGCGCCGCGAGGATCACGACGGGTCCGGCCGCGCGCGGCACGAACCGCGAGAGCACGAACCACACGACGACGATCGGCAGGACCGTCCACGGGGTCGCGACCGCCTCCCGGACCGGCGCGAGGCAGAACGGCAGCAGCACGCCCGCGAGCAGCCCGCCGGTCAGCGCGGCCGGGATGCGGTCGATCGCGCGCGAGAGGGCGGGCACGGCCCCGGTGACGATCCCGAGCGCGGCCGCGAGCACGAAGGCGCCGACCGCGGTGCCGAACGAGCCGGGGTGCGCGGCGACGAGCAGCGCGGCGCCGGGCGTCGACCACGCGAAGCACATCGGGATCCGAAGGCGGAGGGACGCCGCGATCGACAGCAACCCGATGACGACGCAGAGCGCGGCGAGCCCCGACGCCGCCTGCGCTGCGGAGGCGCCCGCCGCGGTGAGGCCGGCGAGCAGCACGGCGACGGACCCGAAGAAGCCGGTGACCGTGCCGACGACGCCCGCAAGCGCCGGCTGCACCACCGACCCGCGGTTCACCGCCCGGCCAGCCGCAGCGCGGCGGCGGCCATCGCCCCGGTCGCGTCGTCGTCGGTCATCCAGAGCGGCACGGCCTCAGCGCGGATCCCGTCCGCCTCCAGCGCCTCGACGGCGCCCGCGTCGGCCTCGTCGACGAGCCAGCCGTCCAGCACGCCCTCCGTGGAGCGCGCGCCGTAATGCCGCGCGATCGCCGCCGCATCCGTCGCGACGCCGATCGCGGCCAGGCAGGCGTCCGCCATCCCGCGCACGACCGAGCCGCCGATGACGGGGGAGAGCCCGATCACCGGCGCCGCGGTCGCGCGGACCGCCTCCCGGATGCCGGGGATGCCGAGCACCGTGCCGATCGACACGACGGGGTTGGAGGGCGCGAGCAGCACGACGTCCGCGTCGCGGATCGCCTCCGCGACGCCCGGCGCCGCGGTCGCGTGCTCGACGCCGTGCTGCACGAAGCCGCGCGCGGGCAGGGCGGCGCGGGTGCGGACCCACCACTCCTCGAAGTGCAGCTCGCCCTCGTCGGTCACGACGTGGGTCTCCACCTCCTGGTCCGTCGCCGGCAGCAGGCGGACGCCGAGCGGCCACCGTGCACTGAGCCGCTCGACGACCGCGGAGAGCGGCAGCCCGTCGCGCAGCATCGACGACCGGGCGATGTGGGTGCCGAGGTCGAGGTCGCCGAGCGTGAACCACGGCCAGCCGACGCCGTAGGCGGTGAGCTCGGCGCTGACCCGCTCGGTCTCGCCCGCGCGGCCCCAGCCGCGCTGCTCGTCGTTCACCCCGGCGAGCGCGTACATGAGGCTGTCGAGGTCCGGCGTGACCCGCAGGCCCGCGAGCCACAGGTCGTCGCCGGTGTTCGCGACGACGGTGATCGAGGCGGAGGGGAGGTCGCGTCGCACGAGGGCGCGGAGGCCGCGGACGAACTTCGCGCCGCCGACCCCTCCCGCCAGGACGACGATGCGGTCGGTGGCCATCGCCTCAAACCTAGTGAGCGGTCCGACCTCCGCTCGAACCCGCTCGTGCGGAAGAATCGCGCCGTGCGGGTCAGCGTCGTCGTGCCGGTGCACGACCCCGGGCGGTGGATCACGGATCTCCTCGACTCGCTGCGCGCGCAGACGCTCGACCCGGCCGATTTCGAGGTCGTCTTCGTCGACGACGGCTCGACCGACGGCACACCCGACCTGCTCGACGCGGCCGCGGCCGAGTCGCCGCACTTCCGCGTGATCCGCACGCCCGCCTCCGGCTGGCCGGGGCGCCCGCGGAACCTCGGGATCGACGCCGCGCGGGGCGACTACGTGTTCCTCGCGGACCACGACGACCGGCTCGCGCCCGACGCCCTCGAGCGGCTGGTCGACTTCGCGGACGAGCGCGGCTCCGACGTCGTCATCGGGCGGATCGTCGGCGTGGACCGGCCGGCGCCGACCCGGATCTTCGCCCGCACCCTCGTCGACGCGCAGGAGGACCCGGGCCTGCTGATGACCTCGTTGACGCCGCAGAAGCTGTACCGGCGGGCGTTCCTGAACGAGCACGGGATCCGGTTCCCGGAGGGCCCGAGGCGGCTCGAGGACCACGTCTTCGTCACGACCGCGTACGTGCGAGCCCGGCGGGTGAGCGTCTACGCGGACTCGATCGTCTACTGGTTCGTGCTGCGCGACGACGGCGGCAACGCCTCCCGCCGTCCGATCGAGTGGGCGGGCTACTACGCGAACGCGGCGGAGAGCGTCGCGGTCGTCGACGCGGAGGTGCCGGACGAGGAGCGGCGCGTGGTCATGCGCTCGCGGTGGCTGCGGACGGAGGCGCTCAGCCGGCTCCGCGGCCGGCGCCTGCTCGGGACGGGCGACCGCGACGGGCTGCTCGCCGCGGCGGGCGCGTTCGTGCGGGCGCGCTACCCGACGGCGGAGATCGACCGGCTGCCCGCGCCCGACCGGCTCGTCGGCCGGCTGCTGCTCGAGGGGCGGGAGGCGGACGTCGTCGCCTTCGCCGAGTGGGAGGCGGCGCTCACGCCGGTCGTCGCCGTCACCGACGCCGAGATCGCGGGCGACCGGCTGCGGGTGTCGCTCCGCGCGGAGCCCGGGTGGAGCGCGCCGCTGCCGGACGCGCTGCAGGCGCTGCCGCCCGACTTCCCCGCGCTCGCCGAGCTGGAGCACCTGGGCGACCTCCCGGCCGACGCGGCGCTCGAGGCCGACCTGCGCCGCGGCGACGGCGTGCTCGTGCGCGCCACGACGACGACCGAGGCCGCCGACGGCGTGCTCACCGGCACCGCCGCCGTCGACCTCGCCTCCGGCGCCCTCGACGGGGGTGCGTGGCGGCTGCGGACCGCGCTCACCGGCCGCTCGCCGGCCGCGCCGCTCGTGCGCGCACCGGTCGCCGCGCCTCCCGTGTCGATCGGCCCCCTGCGCGTGGCGCTCGCGGTCGATGCGAAGGGCCGCCTCCTGCTCCGCGCCGAGCGCCGCGGTGCGATCCCGGCCGCCCGCCGCCTCGCGGGCCGCGCCCTCCGCCGCCTCCGCCGCTAGTTCCCTTTTGAAGGAGTTCTCGGGCGGATCGCGCGAGAACTCCTTCAAAACGGAAGTGGCGGGAGGGGGCTAGCCGCGGCGCAGGCGGCGGCGGGTGCTGCGCAGCACGCGGCGCGCGGCGTAGCCGACGAGGCGCCGGGTCGCGACGCCGTCGAGGTCGGCCTTCGGCACCGGCACCCGGCCCTGGATGTGGTCGAACGTCGGCACGCCGTGCCCGGCCGCGAGCATCATCCCGACGAGCAGCTCCGCGGCCGCCGCGGTGCTCACCGCGCTCGGCTCGGTGACGGCCTCGACCGGCGGCCGCGACGGGATCCGGAGGGCGTCGAGATCGCCCACCGTCCGCACGCCCGCGGCCCGGACCCCGGCGAGCATCTCGTCGACGATCTCGGCCGCACGGTCGGCCGCCCATCGCGGGACCTCGATGCGGTCGTCGGCCTCGAGCAGCTCGGGGTGGCGCCGGAGGCGCTTCACGGCCCCGAACTCGATCAGCCCCGCCTGCACGTCGGCTGTCGCGCCGGGCAGGTCGCCGTAGGCCGTGTTGAAGCGCCGCAGCACCTCCACGACCGCGTGCGGGAGCGAGCCGTTGTCGGCCGCGGCGTGCGGCACGAGCACGCCGGTCGGCAGCCCGGTCAGCTGCTCGAAGGTGCGGAGCACGAAGTCGCGCGGCGCCGCGGCGAGGGAGACGACGGTGACCCGCTCCGGCCCGACGAGCGCCCCCCAGCGGCGGGCGAGCGCGTCGATGCGGGTCTTCCGCCAGAACTCCGGCTGCTCGCCGTGCAGCGTGTCGCCGGACCGCAGCATCTCGTCGAGCCACTCCGCCCACGACCGCCGCGACCCGGTCTGCACGTACTGCTGCCAGGAGGAGGGGAGCATGTCCGCGAGCGGCCGCATCGTGATCACGACGTGGGTGCGCTCGGCCCCGAACGCCTCGATCACCCGGGCGGCGCCGTCGTCCTCCGCGCGGGCGAAGGTCTCGCTCGAGATCACGACGCGCTTCGCGGTCGAGGCGGCGACCTCCGCGACGAGCTGCGGCCACGCCTCGAGCCCCGGCGTGTGCCCGGCGAGCCGGCGCCCCAGCACCGCGGCGGCCGCGGCGGACCGCGGCTGCTTGCCCCGGCCCGCGTAGTGCACGCCGTGCGCCGCCAGCGCGTCGCGGTTGACGTGGAAGGCGTTCTGCAGGCTCGTCGTCCCGGTCTTCGCCGGGCCGATGTGGAGCAGGCGAGCGCCCTCGGGCAGCAGCAGCGACATCCGCCGGCTCCTCCCGCCCCGTCCCGGCCGCTCCGCGCGGCGCTCGCCGTTCGAGTATCCCCGGGCCGGCGCGCCCGGGCCGCCCCTAGAGTCGGGGACGTGACCGACCAGGACGCTCGCCGCGACCAGCTCACGACCGCTCCGGCGGCGACGGAGGAGGACGCCGCGCCGCGCGTGGACGTCGACACGAGCGAGCCCGGCGTGCGGAAGGTGACCGTGCGCGACGACGCCGCGGTGCGCCCCGGCGGCGACGGGCGTTGAGCAGGAGGACGCGATGACGCTGCAGCAGGACGTCGCCGAGGCGACCACCCTCGAGCTCGACCGGCACGTCTTCCACTCCTGGAGCGCGCAGGGCGCGCTGAAGCCGCTCGTCATCGCGGGCGGCTCGGGCGCCGAGGTGTGGGACGAGGAGGGCACGCGCCTCCTCGACTTCTCCAGCCAGCTCGTCAACACGAACATCGGGCACACGCACCCGAAGGTCGTCGCGGCGATCCAGGAGCAGGCGGCGATCCTGCCGACCGTCGCGCCCGCGCACGCGAACCGCACGCGCGGGCTCGCCGCCGAGCGGATCCTCGCGGTCGCGGGGGAGCCCTTCTCGAAGGTGTTCTTCACGAACGGCGGCGCCGACGCGAACGAGAACGCGATCCGCCTCGCGCGGCTCGCGACCGGCCGCGACAAGGTGCTGTCCGCCTACCGCTCGTACCACGGCAACACCGGCGCGGCCATCGTCGCGACCGGCGACTGGCGGCGGGTGCCGAACGAGTACAGCCGCGGGCACGTGCACTTCTGGGGCCCGTTCCCGTACCGCAGCGAGTTCTGGTCCGCGACGCCGGAGCAGGAGGCCGAGCGCGCCCTGCGCGCCCTCGAGCGGATCATCGAGGCGGAGGGGCCCGGGTCGATCGCGGCGCTGCTCGTCGAGACCGTGCCCGGCACCGCGGGCGTCATCGTGCCGCCGCCCGGCTGGCTCGCGGGCCTCCGCGCGATCTGCGACCGGTGGGGGATCGTGCTGATCTTCGACGAGGTCATGGCCGGCTTCGGCCGGACCGGCGACTGGTTCGCGTTCCAGAACCCGACGCTGAACCCCGACGGGATCGTGCCCGACGTGATCACCTTCGCGAAGGGCGTGAACTCCGGGTACGTGCCCGCGGGCGGCGTGATCATCCCGCCGGCGCTGGCGGCCGAGTTCGACACCCGCGTCTTCCCGGGCGGCCTCACCTACTCCGGGCACCCGCTCGCGATGGCGTCGATCGTCGCGACGATCGACGCGATGCGGGAGGAGGGGATCGTCGAGAACGCCCGCCGCATCGGCGCCGACGTGCTCGGCCCCGCCCTGCGCACGCTCGCCGAGCGGCACCCGGTGATCGGCGAGGTCCGCGGCCTCGGCGTCTTCTGGGCGCTCGACCTCGTGGAGGACCCGGCGACCCGCGCGCCCCTGCCCGCCGCCGAGACGGCGCGGCTCAAGGCGCAGCTCGTCGCCGCAGGCCTGCTCCCGTTCGTGCAGGACAACCGCATCCACGTCGTGCCGCCCTGCATCGTCACCGACGAGCAGGTCGCCCGCGCGATCGCGATCTACGACGCCGTCCTGCCCTGACGCGGCGTGCGCCGGCGGCGAACCCGCGCGGGGGAGCGGAGGGGCGCGCGTACGCTTCTCGGTCGTGAACGCGCGCAGCCCCTACATCCAGAACGTGCGCGACCTCGTCCGTCACCCCGGTGAGATGCGCGAACGGCACCTCGACATCGCGGTGCCCGAGCACCTCGGCGAGGGCCTCGTCGCGGTGCAGGAGGGGTCGCACCTCGACATCGACCTGAAGCTCGAGTCGCTCCACGAGGGCGTCCTCGCCTCCGGAAGCGTGACCGGGACGGCCGACGGCGAGTGCGCCCGGTGCCTCGCTCCGGTGTCCCTGCCCGTGCAGGTCGAGTTCGCCGAGCTCTTCGGGTACCCTGCTGACGAACCGTTCGACCACCAGCTCGATGGCGACCTGCTCGATCTCGAGCCGGTGGTGCGGGACGCGGTGGTGCTGTCACTGCCCTTCCAGCCCGAGTGCGTCGACGGTTGCGAGGACCTCGATCTCGGTCCCGGCATCAGCCTGATCACGGCCGATGCCGAGCGCGAGAAGCCCGTGGACGGCCGCTGGGCCGCGCTGCAGGGCCTCGTGCAGGACCAGGACAAGACGGAAGAGAGATAGCCATGGCGGTTCCCAAGCGGAAGCAGTCGCGTTCCAACACCCGGTCGCGCCGGTCGCAGTGGAAGGCCGAGGTGCCGACCCTGGTCAAGACCATCGAGAACGGCAAGGTCGTGTACTCCCTGCCCCACCGCGCCAAGGTGGTCGAGGGCTCGGACGGCGTGCCCCTGTACCTCGAGTACAAGGGTCGCCGGGTCGCCGACGCCTGATCGGGCGGGCGCCGCAGCGCCCGACCGCGCATCCCTCGTCTCGGCGCTCGGCGTCGAGATCGAGCCCGCTCTCCTCGAGACGGCGCTGACGCACCGCTCGTACGCCTACGAGCACGGCACCGCCGACAACGAGCGGTTCGAGTTCCTCGGCGACAGCGTGCTCCAGCGCGCCGTCACGATGATGCTGTTCGAGCGGTACCCGGACGACGACGAGGGCGCCCTCGCGAAGCGTCGCGCGGGCCTCGTCTCGACCGTCGCGCTCGCGTCGATCGCGCGCACCCTCCGCCTCGGCGAGCACCTGCTGCTCGGCCGCGGCGAGGTGCTGACCCGCGGCGCCGAGAAGCCGTCGATCCTCGCCGACGCCGTCGAGGCCCTGATCGGCGCGACGTTCCTGTCCGCCGGCAGCGAGGACGCGGAGGCGCTCGTGCTCCGGCTCGTCCAGCCGCTCGCCGACGACCCCGCCTCCACGGGCGCGGTCACCGACCCGAAGACCGCGCTGCAGGAGGCCGCCGCCGCACGCGGCGCGACCCCGCCCGTCTACTCGGTCGACGGTGAGGGCCCCGAGCACGCCCGGGTCTTCACCGCGACCGTGACGGTCGGCGACCTGGTGACGGCGACGGGCACGGGGACCAGCAAGAAGCAGGCCGAGGTCGCCGCGGCCTGGGAGGCCTACCGGTCGCTCCATGCCTGAGCTGCCCGAGGTCGAGGTCGTCCGCGCGGGGCTCGAGCCGGCCGTCGCCGGCGCGCTCGTCACGGGCGTGGAGGTCGTCGAGCCGCGCTCCCTCCGCCGTCACCTCGGCGGCGTCGCCGACTTCGAGCGCCGCCTCGTCGGCCGCCGCCTCGCGGGCGCGGTCCGGCGCGGCAAGTTCCTCTGGCTGCCGGTCGAGCCGGAGGGGGAGGAGGCGCCCGTCGCGGTGCTCGGCCACCTCGGCATGAGCGGGCAGCTGCTCCTCCGCACGCCCGACGCGGCGGCCGACCGGCAGCTGCGCGTCCGGATCTCGCTCGAGCACCCCGAGCACGGCGATCTCGTCGTCGCCTTCGCCGATCAGCGCATCTTCGGGTCGCTCGCGCTCGACCCCCTCGTGCCGACCGCGGACGGCGCGCCCGGCGGCCTCGGCAGCACCGAGCCGCTCGTGCCAGAGCACGTCGCCCACATCGCCCGCGACCCGCTCGACCCCGCGTTCGACGACGACCGCTTCGTCGAGCGCCTCCTCGCGCGCCGCACCGGGCTGAAGCGCGCGCTGCTCGACCAGACCCTCGTGTCCGGGATCGGCAACATCTACGCGGACGAGGCGCTCTGGGCCGCCCGCCTCCACTACGAGGCGCCGACGGCGTCGCTGAAGCGCCCCGCGGTCCGCCGCCTGCTCGCCGAGGTGCGCCTCGTGCTCGAGCGCGCCCTCGCGGACGGCGGCACGAGCTTCGACGCCCAGTACGTGAACGTGAACGGCGCCTCCGGCTACTTCTCGCAGCGCCTCAACGCCTACGGGCAGCAGGGCAGGCCGTGCGCGCGGTGCGGCCGGCCGATCGTGCGCGAGGCCTTCATGAACCGGTCGAGCCACCTCTGCCCGAGCTGCCAGCGCCGCCCGCGCGCCGCGCGTCAGCCCCGCGAGGGCACCAGCTTGGCCGCGAAGTAGAGCACCGCGCCGACGACGAGGGCGATCGCGCCCACCAGCCAGACCCGGCCCTCCTGCTGCGTGAGCAGCAGCACGCACGACGCGACGCCGAGCACCGGCACGGCCGTCCACACGCGGAAGTGCGCGTGGTCGACCCGCTGCCGCCGCAGCACCAGCACCGACACGTTCACCGCGATGAACACGAACAGCAGCAGGAGCACCACGGTCGAGGCGAGCAGCGACAGGTCGCCGACCAGGGTGAGCGCCATCGCGACCACCGTGGTCACGACGATCGCGACCCACGGCGTGCGGCGCTTCGCCAGGGTGCGGCCGAGCACGCTCGGCAGCAGGTGCTGCTCCGCCATGCCGAAGGTCACCCGGCTCGCCATGATCATCGTCAGCAGCGCGCCGTTCGCGACGGCGACGAGGGCGATCAGGCTGAACACGAACTCGGGCACCGGGACGCCGGAGGCGGAGACGACGGTGAGCAGCGGGCCGGAGCTCTTGCTCAGCTGCTCCGGCGGCAGCGCGATCGAGCTCGCGAGCCCGACCAGCACGTAGACGACGCCGGCGGTGATCAGCGCGCCGAACAGCGCCTTCGGGTAGACGCGGGAGGGCTCCCGGACCTCCTCCGCGATGTTCGCGGAGGTCTCGAAGCCGACGAACGAGTAGTAGGCGATGATCGCGGCGCCGAGCGTGGCGAGCGCGGGGTTCGCGCCGTCCGGGAACGCGGTGACGCGGGACGGGTCGCCGCCTCCGCCGCCGAGCATCACCGCGACGCAGACGATCACGATGACGAGGCCGCTGACCTCGATCACCGTCATGACGACGTTGCCGCGCGTCGACTCCTGGATGCCCCGCGCGTTCACGAGCGCGACGAGGGCGAGGAAGACGATCGCCGCGGGGATCGGCGGCACCGGGAGGAACGTCGCGAGGTAGTCGCCGGCGAACGCGAGCGCGAGGCCCGCGGCGCTGACGACGCCCGCGGCGAGCATGCAGAAGCCGACGAGGAACGACAGCAGCGGCTTGCCGAAGGCGCGCTCCGCGAAGACGGCGGCGCCGCCGGCCCGCGGGTACTTCGTCACGAGCTCCGCGTAGGAGCCCGCGGTGAGCAGCGCGAGCAGCAGGGCGACGACGAGCGGCAGCCACAGGACGCCGCCGACCTCCGTTGCCAGCACGCCCATCAGCGCGTAGATGCCCGCACCGAGCACGTCGCCGAGGATGAAGAGGAAGAGCAGGGGACCGGTGACGACCTGCTTCAGCTTGGAGTCGGTGCGCTGGTCGGGCTCGACGGCGGTCACAGGCGGGTCCGGGAGGGCAGCGGGCGGCACACCCGCCGCACGGTACGGGGAAGGCGGATCCTCCGCGCGGGTGGAATCCCCAGGCGTTCCGCGGTACCGGAGCGCGGGTCGCCTAGCCTCGACGGGTGCGGAGCGGGCGGGCGGCGGCGGGCGGCGTCGAGCGCCCGTGGACCCCGTGACCGGGTTCGAGGAGCGGCTCGACGACGCCGAGCGCTTCGCCCGCACCGCGAGCGGGACCCCGTGGGTCCGCGCCGTCGCCCGGTCCGGCTACGCCGCCTCCGCCCTGCTGCGGGGCATGATCGGCGTCCTCGCCCTGCTGCTCGCCGCGCACGTCGACGGTGCGCACCCCGGTGCGCAGGGCGCGTTCGGCGCGATCCGCGCGGTGCCCGGCGGCGTCGTGCTGCTCGGCCTCGTCGCCGCGGGCAACGCCGCCCTGTTCCTCTGGCTCGTCGTCCAAGGCGCGCTGTACCAGGACCCGAAGCCGCTCGAGCGGTGGCGGCAGCGGCTCGTCTTCTGGGGCCGGGGCTCCGTCTACGCCGTCATCGGCCTCACAGCCGCGCGCTTCGCGTTCGGCGCCCACGCGCTCGACGACGCGGACCGGGCCGCCGCGAGCCGCACGCTCTTCGACGTGCCGGGCGGGCAGCTCGTGCTCGCGCTCGGCGGGGTCGTCGTGGTCGTGATCGGCGCGAGCATGATCTGGCTCGGGATCTCCCAGCGGTTCGTGAAGACGATCCGGCTGCCGGAGGAGGAGGGGCAGCGCTGGTCCGTCCTCGCGCTCGGCTCCGTCGCGTACGTGGCCCAGGGCGTGACGATCCTGCTCGTCGGCGGCACCCTCCTGTTCGCCGCGTGGACCGTCGACGCCGAGCGGGTCGGCGGCCTCGACGCCGCGCTCGCGGGCTTCTCGGGCAGCCCGTTCGGCCAGGTGCTGCTCATCGCGGTCGGGGTCGGCTGGATCCTCGCCGGGCTGTACGCCCTGATCCGGGCCCGGATCGCCCGCACCGCCTAGCCGCTCAGCCCGCGCTCTGCCGCCTCCCGATCAGCGGTCATACGGTTCCCGGGGTCGCCTCCACGAGGCGCGGACGGGAGCGGACATGGGTCAGACGGTCAGCGAAGCGGTGATCCGGCGGATGCACGAGTGGGGCGTCCACCGCGTCTACGGGTACCCCGGCGACGGCATCGGCGAGTTCGACGGCGCGCTCGGGAAGGCGGAGCGGAAGGGCGAGGGCTTCGAGTACATCCGCCCGACCCACGAGGAGATGTCCGCCTTCATGGCGACGGCGCACGCGAAGTTCACCGGCGAGGTCGGCGTCTGCATCGCGACCTCCAGCCCCGGCGCCTTCCACATGATCACGGGGCTGTACGACGCGAAGAGCGACAACGTGCCCGTGGTCGCCATCGTCGGGCAGCAGGGCCTCGCCTCCATCGGCACGTTCACGCAGCAGGAGGACAACCTCGAGCGGGTCTTCGCCGACGTCGCCTGCTACGTGCAGACGATCACGACGCCCGACCAGGCGCTCGCGGTCGTCGACACCGCCTTCCGCACGGCGATCGCGCGCCTCCAGCCGGCGGTCATCGTGTTCCCGCACGACGTGCAGGGGATGGACGTGGGCGAGCTCGGCGCCGAGCACTGGGTGTCCCGCTCGAGCGCCGTCGCCGCCTCCACGCGCATCACGCCGCCGCAGGACGAGCTGCGCCGCGCGGCCGAGGTGATCAACGCGGGGGAGCGGGTCACCTTCCTCGTCGGCGCGGGCGCCCGCGGCGCCACCGACGAGGTGCTCGCCGCAGCCGACCGTACCGGCGCGGGCATCATCACGGCGCTGCGCGGCAAGGACGTGATCCCCGCCGACGTGCCGTACCACTCGCAGCAGGTCGGGCTGCTCGGCTCCCTGCCGAGCCTCCACCAGATCCAGGACTGCGACACGATCGTGCTGCTCGGCACGAACTACCCGTACGGCGAGTTCCTGCCGAAGAGCGGGCAGGCGCGGGGCGTGCAGGTCGACCTGAAGCCCGAGCAGCTCGGCGTGCGGTACCCGACCGAGGTCAACCTGTGGGGCGACGTGAGGTCGACGCTCGACGCCCTCCTCCCGCTGCTCGAGCAGAAGGAGGACCGCTCCTGGCAGGAGAAGATCGCCGCCGAGTTCCACGACTGGGAGCAGGAGATGGAGCGGCAGGCGATGCTGACCTTCCCCGACGGCGGCAACCCGCGGCGCATCTTCCACGAGCTGAACCGCCGCCTGCCGGAGGGCGCGATCGTCACCTGCGACGCCGGCACGACGGCCGACTGGTACGGCCACCACATCCGCCTCCGCCGCGGGATGCAGGGCGACCTGTCGGGACGCCTCGCGAGCATGAACGGGGCGATGCCCTACGCGATCGCCGCGAAGTTCGCCCACTCCGACCGCACCGTGATCTGCACGATCGGTGACGGCGCCTTCCAGATGCTCGGCATGAACGAGCTGATCACGATCAAGAAGCACCTCGCCGCCTGGGACGACCCGACGTTCGTCGTGATCGTCATGCACAACGACGACCTCGCGCAGGTCTCGTGGGAGATGCGGACCGAGGACGGCAACCCGGTCTGGCGCACCTCGCAGGACGTGGAGAGCGTCGACTACGCCGGCTGGGCGCGGCTGCTCGGGTTCAACGGGATCACGGTCACGAAGGACGAGGACGCCGCCGCCGCGGTCGAGGCCGCCCTCGCGCACCGGGGCGTCACCGTCATCGACGACGTCGTCACCCGCAACGCGCCGCCCCTGCCGCCGAAGATCACGAGCGAGTACCGGAACAACACGGTCAAGGCGTTCGCGAAGGGCGACCCGCTCGCGCCGCAGGTGCTCGTCGACTCCGCCGAGGGCATCGTGTCGGAGGGGATCGAGCGCGTGAAGGGCGCCCTCCACCTCGGCTCGAAGGAGGGCTAGCCGCCGATGGCGCAGCAGCGTCGCTCGGCCGCCGAGTACCGGTGGCCGCCGGTCCTAGCGATCGTCGTCGCGCTCGCGCTGTACGCGACGCTGCCGAGCGACGTGCCCGTCGTCCTGCGGGCGGTCGTCGTGGTCCTCGGCGTGGTCCTGATCGTGCCGGTGGTCCTGCTGAACCCGAGGCGGGTGGACCGGGAGACCCGGTGGTCGCGCGGGCTGTCGACCGCCCAGGTACTGCTGCTGCTCGTCGCGAACCACGCGGCGCTCGCGTTCGTCATCCACGCCCTGCTGACCGCGAAGCCGTCGGACGGGCCGGTCATCCTGCTCGCGACGCTGCAGGTGTGGGTCACGAACGTGATCGCCTACGGGCTCGCGTACTGGGAGATCGACCGCGGCGGCCCGGTCGCCCGGACCGTCCAGCCCCGGAATCGGCTGCCCCACGCGGACTTCCGGTTCCCGCAGGACGAGGACGCGGACGCCGTGCGCGAGGTCGCTTCGGGCTCGTCGGAGAAGAGCGGCTGGGTCGCCGCCTTCATCGACTACCTCTACTTCTCGCTGACGAACTCGATGGCGTTCTCGCCGACCGACGTGATGCCGCTGACCACTCGCGCGAAGATCGCGATGGGCCTCGAGGCGTTCGTCGCCTTCGTGATCCTGGCCCTCGTGATCGCCCGCGGGGTCTCCCTCCTGAGCTGACCCGCTCGCTGCCGACCCGCCACATCCGCCGCCGTACGCTCCGCTCGCCCTCTCCGCTGGTCGAGGTGCGAGCGCAGCGAGCCTCGAGACCATGCACCGCGCTATCGCGCTTCGAGATGGTTTCGGCACGGGCGCGGAGCGCCCGGCTCAACCATCGTGTCGCCGCCCCTCCCGCGCGGAGCGCCCGGCTCAACCACCGGGGGTCACCTCTCCTCCCCGCTGGTCGAGGTGCGAGCGGAGCGAGCCTCGAGACCGCGCACCGCGCTATCGCGGGTCCGCGACCGCCTCCGGAAGCTCGAGCACGAAGCGGGCGCCCGAGCGCTCGCGCGCGTGCTCGGCGCGCACCCGGCCGCCCATGCGCGCCGCGAGGCGCGTCGCGATCGAGAGCCCGAGCCCCGTGCCCACCGCGCGCGTCTCCCGGTAACGCTCGCGCAGCAGGCCGCGGGTGAAGGCGTCGGCGAGGTCCTCGTCCGAGAGCCCCGGCCCCGAGTCCTCCACCGCGATGCCGGAGGCGTCCTGCCCGCGCACGGCGACGAGCACGACCTCGCCGCCGGCCGGCGTCGCGCGCAGGGCGTTCTCGACGAGCCCGTCGAGCACCTGCCGGGTCCGCCTCGGGTCCGCCCGGGCGAGCACCGGCCGCTCGAACCCCTCGGTGCGCAGCTCGACCCCCTCCGCGTCGGCCCGCGCCCGCCACGCGACGAGCGCCTCCTCCGCGACGCCGCCGAGGTCGACGGCGGCGGGCTCGATCGAGAAGTCGTCGGCCTCGAGCCGCGCCAGCTCGAGGAGGTCGGCGGTGAACCGCTCGACGCGCTCGGTCTCGCGCACGAGCGTCCGGCCGACCTCCTGCGTGCTGCCGGGCGGCACGAGCCCGTCCGCGAGGGCCTCCCCGTAGCCGCGCAGCGCGGTCAGCGGGGTGCGCAGCTCGTGGGAGACGGACAGGAGGAACTCCCGCTGACGGCCCTCGCTCTGCGCGAGCGCGGTGTCGAGGGCGCGGAGCGCCTGCGCGACGTCGCCGACCTCGCCCGGCCCGTCCTCCGGCACCGCGACGCCGCGCTCGCCGTGCGCCAGCCGCTGCGCGGCCCGGGCGGTCGCCCGCAGCGGGCGGGCCAGCCGCCGCGACAGCCACACGGCGGCGACCGCGGCGACCGCGAGCGCGACGAGCAGCACCAGGAGGATGCGGCCGACGAGGTCGCGCGTGGTCCGGCTGAGCGCGCTCTGCGGCCGCGACAGCACGATCGCGCCGCCGTCCTGGATCGGCCGCGCCTCGACGAGCTGCGTCCGCCCGCGCAGGTCGACGGTCGTGGACACCCGGCCGCGTGACGTCGCCGCCTCCCGCCCCGCCCCCGTCACGGCGGCGATCAGCTGCTTCCTGCCCGGCGCGGTCGAGGTGGAGACGGCGCCGTCCGCGTCGACGACGACGAGCACCGAGCCGTCCAGCCCGGTGCCGATCCGGCGGAGGAAGCGGGGCGTGGCCAGCCGGGCGGACTGGATCGTGATCAGGGACGCCTGCGCGACGAGCTCGCTGCGCTGCTCGCTCGCCGCGGCCCCCCGGGCGAGCTGGACGGTCGCGAGCCCGGCGGCGAGCGTGGTCGCGAGCACCAGGCCGACGGACAGGGCGAGGATGCGGAGCGACAGCCCGCGCATCAGCCGACGTCCGCGGCGTAGCCGACGCCGCGCGACGTGCGGATGGGGGAGGCGTCCCCGAGCTTCGCCCGCAGCTGCGCCACATGCACGTCGACCGTGCGGCCGCCGCCGTAGTCGGCCTGGCCCCAGACGCTCGAGAGCAGCTGCTCGCGGGTGAACACCCGGCCCGGCGCGCTCATCAGCTTCGCGAGCAGGTCGAACTCGGTCGCGGTCAGGTCCACGCGGCGCCCCGCGGCCGTCACGGTCCGCCGCTCGGCATCGAGCTCCACGCCGCCCACGACGACCGGTGCGGCGGTCGCCGGGAGGGCGGCGCGGCGCAGCAGACCCCGCACGCGCGCGACGAGCTCCCGCGGCGAGAACGGTTTCGTCAGGTAGTCGTCCCCGCCGAGCTCGAGGCCGAGCAGCCGGTCGACCTCGTCGTCGCGGGCCGTGACGAACACGACCGGCGTCCAGTCGCCGCGGGCCCGGAGCGTCCGGCAGACGTCGAGGCCGTCCCGCCCGGGCAGCCCCACGTCGAGCACGATCGCGACGGGCCGCAGCCGGTCGACGGCGGCCAGGGCCGCGTCGCCGGTCCGCTCGACGTGCACGCCGAACCCCGCGTCCGCCAGGTAGAGGCGCTCGAGGTCGGCGATCGCGGGCTCGTCCTCCGCGATCAGCACGAGCCCTCTGGCGTCCACGAGCGCAATTCAAGCGGCTCCCGGCGGGGTCGAACCGCTCGGCCTCGGCCCGCTTTACACGCCTCGAACATTCCCCGAACGCGCGCCGAGCCCGGGGCTCGCACACTGCTCCCACCGCTGCCCCGCGCGACGGCCCGAACCCCGACCGACGAGGACGACATGATCAAACCCCTCCGCTCCACCCGCCGCACGGCCGTGCTGGTCGCCTCCGGCGCCGCCGTGCTGCTCGCCGTCGGCGGCGGCACGACCGCGGCGCTCGCCGCGACCGGCGACGGCACGCCGAGCGCCTCCACCACCCCCGCCGCCTGCGGCGTGCACCTGCGCGCGGAGCTGCGCGGCGCGATGCCCGGGCAGCTGAAGACCGACCTGAAGAAGCTCCGCAGCGAGCCGAAGGGCGCTGACCGCGCGGCCGAGCGGAAGGCGATCCGGCAGAGGGCGCTCGCCGGCGGCTACGGCGCACGCGCCGGCGAGATCGCCCGCGTCGTGGGCGGCGGGAAGGCCGCTGAGCGGGCCCTCGCCGCCGCGCTGCCCGCGTCCCTCCGCGCCGACCTGAAGACGCTGCACGGCCTGAAGGCGAAGACCGACGAGCGGAAGGCCGAGGCGGAGAAGATCGAGCAGAAGGCGCTCGCCGGCGACTACGGCCCGACGATCCAGCAGAACGTGAAGACCGTGCAGGCGCGCTTCCAGGCGAAGTGCGAGGCGAAGCAGGGCTCCTAGCCCTCCCGCTCCGCTCGTACCTCGACCGCCGATCTTGCGGCTCCGGGGTGGTTTCGGCCCGGGCGCGGAGCGCCCGGCTCAACCATCGTGTGGCCGCCCCTGCCCGCTGGTCGAGGTGCGAGCGAAGCGAGCCGACCCCGCTGGTCGAGGTGCGAGCGCAGCGAGCCTCGAGACCGCCCCCGCAGCGGCGGGTGGAAGCATGGCGCCGTGGTGCAGAGCGTCGTCGAGACCGCCCGTCGGGTCGCGGAGGAGGTGCTGCTGCCGGACGCGGAGGCGGTCGACGCGGCGGACCGGGTGCCGGAGGCGCACCTGCGCGCGCTCGACGAGGCCGGGCTCACGGGGCTCGCCGCGGTTGGGCCGAGCCTGGACGACCGCGTCGACGTCGCCGCGGCGCTCGCGGGCGGCTGCCTCGCGACGGCGTTCGTGTGGCTGCAGCACCAGGGCGCGCTCGGCCCCGTCGCGACCGCCTCCGGCCCGGTCGCCGCGTTCGCGCCCGACCTCGCCACCGGGCGGCTCCGCGCGGGCGTCGTGATCACCGCCGTCCGCGGCCCGCAGCCCCTGCGGCTCAGCGGTCGGCCGGGAGCGCGGCGCCTCGACGGCAGCGCGCTCTGGGTCACGGGGTGGGGCGTCGCGCAGGTGCTCCGCGTCGCCGCGGTCGACGACGAGGGCGCGATCGCGACGGCGCTCGTCGACGTCGGCCCGGGCATGCGCGCGGACCTGGCGCCGCTCGTCGCGGCGAACGCCTCCGCGACCGTGACGCTCGCCTTCGACGGGGTGCCGGTGCCGGAGGACCGCCTGCTCGGCCGCGTGACGCCCGAGGAGTGGGCGGTCGCGGACGCCGCCGGGCTCGCCGGGAACGGCGCCCTCGCGCTCGGCGTCGCCGCCCGCGCCGCGACCTGGGCGGAGTCGGAGCCGCTGCTCGCGGAGGTCGCCGGGACGCGGGACGCCCTGCTCGCGGCCGACGTCGCCGGGCTGCCCGCCGCGCGCGCGGCCTGCTCGGCGCTCGCGGTCCGCGCGGCAGCGGCGCTGGCCGTGCACGATGGCGGACGCAGCGTCATCCGCGGCTCGCGCGCCGACCGCCTCCTCCGCGAGGCGCACTTCCTGCTCGGGTTCGGCATGCGCCCCGCCATCCGCGCCGCGCTGCAGGAGCGGCTCGGCGCCTGACCGCCGCCGGACCCGCCTCCCGGCGTGTCCGACCGACTCGCTACCCTCGAGCCGGGCGCGGGCCCGGCGGGCGGAGGGAGCGCGAGCGTGCACCTGAAGAGCCTGACGCTCAAGGGCTTCAAGTCCTTCGCCCAGCCCACGACCTTCGTCTTCGAGCCGGGCGTCACCTGCATCGTCGGCCCGAACGGCTCCGGCAAGTCGAACGTCGTCGACGCGCTCGCGTGGGTGATGGGGGAGCAGGGCGCGAAGAACCTCCGCGGCGGCTCGATGGCCGACGTGATCTTCGCTGGCACGGCCACCCGCGGGCCGCTCGGCCGCGCGGAGGTCGTGCTGACGATCGACAACGCGGACGGCGCGCTGCCGATCGAGTACAGCGAGGTCGCGATCAGCCGCACGCTGTTCCGCGACGGCCGTAGCGAGTACGCGATCAACGGCGACTCCGTCCGCCTGCTCGACGTGCAGGAGCTGCTCTCCGACTCCGGGCTCGGCCGCGAGATGCACGTCATCGTCGGTCAGGGGCAGCTCGACGCGGTGCTCCGCGCGACACCGGAGGAGCGCCGCGGCTTCATCGAGGAGGCCGCCGGGATCCTGAAGCACCGCCGCCGCCGCGAGCGCACGCTGCGCAAGCTCGACTCGATGCAGGCGAACCTGACCCGCCTGACGGACCTGAAGGACGAGCTGCAGCGCCAGCTCAAGCCGCTCGGGGCGCAGGCGGAGATCGCGCGCGAGGCGGGCGACATCCAGGCCGCGGTCCGCGACGCGCGGACCCGCCTCCTCGCCCACGACGCCGCCCGGCTCGCCGCCTCCGTCGCCGCGCTCACCGCCGAGCAGGAGGAGCTCGCGACCGCGCGGGACGTGGCCGCCGACGGCGAGCAGCGGCTCGAGGCCCGCGCCGCCGTGCTCGAGCGGGAGGCCGCCGACGACGGCCTCGACGGCCTGCGCCGCACCGCGATCGACCTGGAGGGCGTGCAGCAGCGCTTCCGCGTGCTCGCGCAGTCCGCAGCGACGCGGGTCGCGCTGCTCGCGCCGGAGGAGGCGCCAGCAGCCGCGGCGGGTCCGTCGAGCGTGGAGCGGGCGGATGCGGTCGCCCTCGTCGCGTCGCTCGAGGCCCGGGTCGGCGCCGTGCAGTCCGCCGCGGAGGCGGCGCAGGTCGACCTCGCCGCCGCGCAGGCGGCGCTCGACGAGGTCGACCGGCGCATCGCTGCCGACGCGGCCCGGGTCGCCGAGCACGACCGCGCCGTCGCCGCGCTCGAGCGGGACGCGGCCGCCGCGGGCTCGCGCGCCGCCGCTGCGGACGCGGAGGGGGAGCGGCGGGCCGGCGCCCTCGCGGCCGCGCGCACGCGAGCGGAGGCCGCTGCCGCCGCGCTCGCCGAGCTGCCCGAGCCGACCGCGGAGGGGCCGACCGGCGACGACGCCGCGGTGCACGAGGCGCTCGTGGCGGCGTCCGCGGAGGTCGACGCCGCCCGCTCAGCGCTGCACGCGCTCGAGCGCGAGCAGAGCGCGGTCGACGCCCGGCTCGCGGCGCTCACCGCGGCGACCGCGGCGCCGCCCTCCGTCGCCCAGGTGCTCGGCGCGCTGCCCGGCGCCCGGCGCCTCCAGGACCTGGTCGACATCGACCCCGCCTGGCGCACCGCGGTCGGCGCGGTGCTCGGGCCGCTGCTCGACGCCGCCGTGGTCGATGACCCCGCCGCCTCCGCACCGGCCGTCGCGCCGCTCGGGGCCGTCGACCTCGTCGCCGCAGCCGCCGTCGCGCCGGAGCAGCGGCCGACCGCCGGGACCCCCGCGATCGACGTCGTCCGCGCCCCGAGCGGCGTGCTCGCCCTCCTCCGCGGCGTCGTCCTCGTCCTCGACCTCCCTGCCGCGCGGGCCGCGGTCGAGGGCACCGAGCTGGTCGCCGCCACCGCGGCGGGGGAGCTCGTGACGGCCGCCCGCCTCCGCACCGCCGGCGCCGGCGCGTCGGGGCTCGAGCTCACCGCCGATCGCGACGCCGCGGCCGCCGCTGCGGAGGACCTCGCCGGCCGCGTCGCCGACGCACGGGACCGGCTCCGGACCGCGCGCAGCGCACAGCAGACCGCTCGCGCCGCCTCGGAGGCCGCGCAGCGGCGCGAGCGGGAGCGCACCGACGCCGCCCGGTCCGAGGAGCGCCGCCGCGCCGCCCTCGTCGCGGCAGCCGATGCGGCGACCGCCGAGGTGACCCGAGCGACCGCCCAGGCCGCGGAGGCGGCGGCGCGGCGGCAGGACGCCCTCGCCGCGCGCGACGCGGCGTCGGCAGCGCTCGAGACCGCCCGCGCCGCCGAGCGACCGGTCGTCGACGGCGGAGCGCGCGTCCCGCTCGCCGCCGCGGTCGACGCGGCCCGGGAGGCCGCCGTCGCGGCACGCCTCGAGGGCAGGACGCTGCAGGAGCGGCTGAACGCGGAGCGGGCGCGGGTGCGCTCCCTCGACGAGCGGGCCCGCGCCGCCGAAGCCGCCGCCGAGCGCGCCGCGCGCCGTGCGGCCGAGCGCGCGCTGCAGCGGGAGGCCGCTGAGGCCGTGCTGACCGAGGTGCCCGCCTGGCAGGCCTCCGTCGACGCCTCCCTCGTCGACGCGCGCAGCCGGCTGGCGCTCGCCGAGCGGGAGCGGGCGGCGATGAGCGCCGAGCTGCGGGAGGCCCGTGCCCGGCTCGCCGCCGCGCGCACCGACGTCGGCGAGCTCGACCGTCGGGCCCGCGACCTCGACATGCGGCTCTACGAGCAGCAGGTCTCCCTCCAGTCCGTGCGCGACAAGGGGATGGCCGACCTCGGGCTCGACGCCGACGCCCTCGCGGCGGCCGCGATCGACGGGCTCGACCGGCAGGAGGAGGAGCGGCGCCTCGCGACCGCCGAGCGGCGTCTCGCCCGCCTCGGCCGCGTCAACCCGCTCGCGCTCGAGGAGTTCGCGGCGCTCGAGCAGCGGCACGCGCACCTCGGCGAGCAGCTCGCCGACCTGCACCGCACGCGGGCCGACCTGCTGAAGATCGTCGAGGACCTCGACCGCCGGATGCACGACATCTTCAGCGCCGCCTACGCCGACACCGAGGCGGCCTTCGAGCGCATCTTCCCGGTGCTCTTCCCGGGCGGCAGCGGTCGGCTGAGCCTCACGGAGGGCGGGGAGGAGCCGGGCATCGACGTGGCCGTCCGACCCGCCGGGAAGAAGATCGAGCGCCTGTCGCTGCTCTCCGGCGGCGAGCGGTCGCTCGCAGCGGTCGCGTTCCTGCTCGCGATCTTCACCGCGCGGCCGAGCCCGTTCTACATCCTCGACGAGGTCGAGGCGGCGCTCGACGACGCGAACCTCGGCCGGCTGCTCGAGGTGATCTCGTCCCTCCGCGATGCGTCGCAGCTGATCCTCATCACCCACCAGAAGCGGACGATGGAGATCGCGGACGCGCTCTACGGCGTCTCGATGCGGCAGGACGGCGTCTCGAACGTCATCGGCCAGCGGCTCGCGGCGCGGTCCTGAGGGCGGCGGTTCCCACCGCGCCCGCCGTCGCGCGGGGCCGTTGCGGGGTGGCCCAGCGCTGCGACGGCGGCCGCGGCGAGCAGTCGTTCGAGCTGTTGCGGGAACTGACCTGGCGGTCGCTCCCACTCGGGTAGCGGCTGTACAGGAAATCTATTCCGATTCCCGATAACGCCATATCCCCTCTTGTGGTGCATTTCGAGAGTGATTCGGCCGGCCGAATCGCCTTCGAAATGGAGGAGCGGTCAGGCGCGGGCGAAGGCGTGCGCGCGCTCGACCTGGTCGCGGGAGAGGCGCACGCCGGTGTACCGCTCGAACTGCAGCGCGGCCTGCAGGGCGTGCACCTCCGCCCCCGAGATCACGGGCAGACCGGCCGCTCGAGCCGCACGGATCAACGGCGTCTCGACGGGCAGCGCGACGACGTCGAACACCGCGCGGGCGCCGCGGATCAGGTCCGGGTCGAACGCGAGCACGCCCTCCTCCCCGCCCGCCATGCCGAGCGGGGTGACGTTGACGAGCACGTCCGCGTCGTCCGGGTCGGCGTCGGTGAAGCGGTGGCCGTCGCGCTCCGCGATGGCGGCGCCGGCCGCCGCGTTCCGCGCCCAGAGGGTCACGTGGCCGAATCCCGCGCGGGCGAACGCCGCCGACACCGCCGAGGCCATCGACCCGCTGCCGCGGACCACGACGCGGCTCGCCCGGTCGAGGTCCCGCTCCGCGAGCAGCGCGGCGACCGCCTCCACGTCGGTGTTCGAGCCGGTGAGCACGCCCGCGTCGTTGACGATCGTGTTCACCGCGTCGATGTCCGCCGCAGACGCCTCGAGGCGGTCGAGCAGCGGGACGACCGCGGTCTTGAACGGCATCGACACGGAGCAGCCGCGGATGCCGAGCGCCCGCACGCCGCGGATCGCGCCCTCCAGGTCGCTCGTCGTGAACGCCTTGTAGACGAAGTCGAGCCCGAGCTCCCCGTAGAGCCGGTTGTGGAAGCGGGTGCCGAGGTTGCTCGGCCGCCCGGCGAGCGAGATGCAGACGGAGGTGTCCTTGTTCAGCACCGCTCAAGCATCGCGGTCGGCCTCGAAGGCCGCGACCACCGCGGCGACGTCGGAGCCGCCGCGGCCCCGGTCCGCGGCCGTGCCGTAGGCGGCGAGCAGCGCGTCGACGAGCACCGTCGGCACGCCCGCCGCCTCGTCCGCGTCCCGGATCAGGCCGAGGTCCTTGCGGAGGCCGTCGAGGGCGAACTGCGGGTCGTCGGTGCGGTCCTCGACGATCGCGCGGCCCTTCGTCTGCAGGTAGGGGCTGTCCGCGGCGCCGCCCGAGATCGTCTCGAGGAAGCGCGCCGGGTCGAGCCCGAACGCCCGCGTCTGCGCGATGCCGAAGGCGGTGCCGGCGGTGATCGTGGCGACCCACGAGTTCGCGACGAGCTTGAGAGCGCTCGCGGGTCCCGCCTCCTCGCCGAGCCACACGGTCTTCGCGCCGATCGCGTCGAGCACCGGCTGCACCGCGTCGCGCGTCGCCTCGGGGCCCGCGGCGAGCACGGTCAGCTTCCCGTCCTCCGCCGGCTGCTTGGTACCGACGACCGGGGCGTCGTAGAAGGGCACGCCGTGGGTCTTGGCGAGCTCGGCGAGGCGCGCGATCCCGTCGCGGCCGACCGTCGTGGTCTGCACCCAGACCGTGCCCGGCTCGAAGGCGGGCAGCGCCTGCTCCATCACCTCGGCGACCGAGTCCGCGTCGAAGAGCATCGTCACCACGACCTCGGCGCCGCGGAGCGCCTCCTCGAGGCTCTCCGCGACCGTCGCGCCGTCGTCGGCGAGCGAGGCCGCCTTCTCCGGGTGGCGGTTCCACACCGTGACGGGCAGCCCGGCGCGGAGGAGCGAGTGGGCCATCCCGACGCCCATGGTCCCGGTGCCGAGCAGGGCGGTCTTCGGGGTGTACGGCATGGCGGTCCTCTCCTCGAACGAGCGGGGCGACGGTAGCCCCGGCCGGATGGGTGCGGGCAGGGAGCGGGCAGCCCATAGCCTTGGCTCCCGTGGCGGGATTCGGTGCGCGGCTGCGGAACCTCTTCGGGACCGTGCGGACGATCGACGAGGACACCTGGGACGACCTCGAGGCGGCGATGATCGGCGCCGACTTCGGCCCCGACATCACCGAGTCGATGCTCGCCGACCTCCGCGAGAAGGTCGACCGGTACAGCACGACGGACTCGCGCGACCTGCAGCGGATGCTGCGGGAGGACGTGGAGGAGCGGCTCGCCGGCTTCGACCCGACGCTGAAGCTGACCGACCGGCCCGCCGTGGTGCTCATCGTCGGCGTGAACGGGGTCGGCAAGACGACGACGATCGGCAAGTTCGCGAAGTTCGTCGGCAACTACGGCCGCTCGGTCGTCGTCGGGGCGGCCGACACCTTCCGCGCCGCCGCGGTCGAGCAGGTCGCGACGTGGGCCGAGCGCGCCGGCGCCGCGGTCGTGCGGCCGCAGCACCCGGGCCAGGACCCCGCCTCCGTCGCGTACCAGACCGTCGAGTACGCTCAGCGGACCGGCACCGAGATCGTGCTGATCGACACCGCCGGCCGCCTCCACACCAAGGGCGGCCTGATGGACGAGCTCGGCAAGGTGAAGCGCGTCGTCGAGAAGCTCGCGCCGATCGCCGAGGTGCTGCTCGTGCTCGACGCGACGACGGGTCAGAACGGCGTGATGCAGGCGCAGGCCTTCATCGAGTCGGCGGGCGTGACCGGCCTCGTGATCACGAAGCTCGACGGCTCCGCGAAGGGCGGCTTCGTGCTCCGCGTGCAGGACGAGACCGGCATCCCGATCAAGCTGATCGGCCAGGGCGAGCGCATCCAGGACCTGACCGGCTTCACCCCGAACGTCTTCGCGCAGGGCCTCGTCGGCTGATTCGCGGATCCGCACTTCCTCCGCGGATCCGCAGTTCCTGCCCGACACGCCGCCGACCGAGCACTCGCGACCGGCGTGTCGCCCGAATTCTGCGGATCCGCGAACCGTCACCCGCGCCGGTAGGCGGCGGCGAGGTCCCGGTAGGTCCGCGCGTTCCGCCGGATCCGGTCGACCTCCTCGTCCGTGGTCTCCCGCCGCGGCTTCGCCGGCACGCCCGCGGCGAGCGTCCGGGCCGGCAGCCGCGTGCCCTCGAGCACGACCGCGCCGCCGGCGACGAGGGAGCCCGCGCCGATCTCGGCGCCGTTCAGCACGGTCGCGTTCATCCCGATGAGGCAGTCGTCGCCGATCGTGCAGCCGTGCACGACCGCGCCGTGGCCGACGCTCATCCCGGCGCCGAGCAGCGCGGGCGAGCCCGGGTCGCCGTGCACGACGACGTTGTCCTGCAGGTTGCTGCCGCGGCCGAGGACGATCCGGTCCCGGTCGGCGCGGAGCACGGCGCCGAACATGACGACGGCGTCCGCCTCCACGACCACGTCGCCGATCAGCGTCGCGGTCGGGGCGAGGTACGCGGAGGGGTGGACACGGGGCAGCACGCCCTCGAAGGGCAGGATCGTCGCCATCCGGCCAGCATGCCCCGCCGACCGCCGCAGCGGCCGGGTGACGGGGGACGGGTCAGCCGACCGCCTGCGCGAAGCCGAGCGTCGGGTCGGCGAGGTGCTGCAGACCCTCGGGCAGCGCGCGGCCCTTGGCGGCCATCGACTGCGCGTAGAGCCGGCCGGCGCGGTACGACGAACGCACCAGCGGCCCGGCGAGCACGCCGAGGAACCCGATCTCCTCCGCCGCGACCTTGAAGTCCTCGAACTCCGCGGGGGTGACCCAGCGTGCGACCGGCAGGTGCCGGGGCGTCGGGCGCAGGTACTGCGTCAGCGTGATGATGTCGGTGCCGGCCGAGTGGAGATCCTCCAGCGCCTGCAGCACCTCGTCGGCCGTCTCGCCCATGCCGAGGATCAGGTTCGACTTCGTGACGAGGCCCGCGTCGCGCGCCTGCGTCAGCACGCCGAGCGAGCGCTCGTACCGGAACGCCGGGCGGATGCGCTTGAAGATGCGCGGCACGGTCTCGACGTTGTGCGCGAACACCTCGGGGCGGGAGGAGAACACGTCGGCCAGCAGGTCCGGGTTGCCGGAGAAGTCGGTCGCGAGGATCTCGACGCCCGTGCCCGGGTTCTGCCGGTGGATCTCCCGCACGGTCTCGGCGTGCAGCCAGGCGCCCTCGTCGGGCAGGTCGTCGCGCGCGACGCCGGTCACGGTGGCGTAGCGGAGGCGCATCTGCGCGACCGACTCGGCGACGCGGCGCGGTTCGTCGCGGTCGTAGTCCGCGGGCTTGCCGGTGTCGATCTGGCAGAAGTCGCAGCGCCGCGTGCACTGCGAGCCGCCGATGAGGAAGGTGGCCTCGCGGTCCTCCCAGCACTCGGAGATGTTCGGGCAGCCGGCCTCCTGGCACACGGTGTGCAGGCCCTCGTCCTTGACGAGGTTCCGCAGCGCCTGGAACTCCGGGCCCTGCTTCAGAGTGGTGCGGATCCATTCGGGCTTGCGCTCGATCGGGGTCTCCGCGTTGCGGGCCTCGAGGCGCAGCATGCGGCGGTGGCCGGCCTGCGCGGCCTCCTGCTCGGGGCTGAGGCCGGTGGAGGGGAGTCGGACGACCTTGGGCGTCGCGAGGTCGGTCATGCGGCCACCTTCGTGCTGTCGGTGCGGTGCGCGAGGCCGAGGACGCCGTCGCGGAAGTGCTGGAGGACGATCGGCGCCGCGTCGGCGGGCGTGATCGTGCGGCCGGTCAGGGCCGAGAGGGTCGTGACGCCCGCGTCGCGGATGCCGCAGGCGACGATCCGGTCGTACGCCGTCAGCTCGTTGCTGCAGTTCAGGGCGAAGCCGTGCATGGTGACGCCCTGCTCGACCCGGAGGCCGATGGCGCCGATCTTGTCCCAGCCGCCGCCGTTCCGGACCCAGACGCCGCTGCGGCCCTCGACCCGCTCGCCGGTCACGCCGAAGCGGGCCGCGACGTCGATCATCATCGCCTCGAGGTCGCGGACGAACGCGACGACCTCGTGCCGGTCGGGCAGGCGGAGGATCGGGTAGCCGGTCAGCTGGCCCGGTCCGTGCCAGGTGATCTTGCCGCCGCGGTCGACGTCGACCACCGGGGTGCTGTCGACGGGGCGTTCGTCGGGCGCCGTCCGTTTGCCGGCCGTGTAGACCGCCTCGTGCTCGCACAGGATCAGGGAGTCGGGCCGCGTGCCGGCGACGACCTCCGCGTGGACCGAACGCTGCAGCGCCCAGCCCTCGTGGTAGTCGAGCAGGTCCGGCGCGAGGCGCGTGAACGCGACGTCGATCACGGTCGCAACCCTACGTCGGGTCGCGGACGCCTCCGGCAGGATGACGGAGGTGCGCATCGACGACCTCCGCCCGCCCGAGACCCCGACCGTCCGTGCGGCGCTCGACCTGGCCGCGCGCTACCTGACGCCGGCCCTCGCGGCGCACGGCGTCCGCAGCTGGTACTGGGCCGCGGGCTTCGCGGAGGTGCTCGGGCTGCGGCCCGACCGGGAGCTGCTCGCGGTCGCCGCGCTCCTGCACGACCTGGGCCTCGCGGAGGAGTTCGACGCGGTCCGGACGCCGTACGAGATCGCGGGCGGCCACGTCGCCGCGGTGCTCGGCGCGGGCGCGGACTGGACCCGGGATCAGCAGCAGCGCCTGGTCGAGGTGATCGAGCGGCACAACTGGCCCGAGGTCGACCCGGACCTCGACGTGGAGGGGCACCTCCTCGAGATCGCGACCGGGCTCGACATCTCCGGCGCCCGGCCCGACGCCCTGCCCCGCGAGTACCTGCTCGAGGTGTTGGAGGCCTACCCGCGCGGCGCGCTCGCCGCCGACTTCGGCGACCGCGTCGCCGAGCAGGCCGAGCGCAAGCCGACCTCGCACGCCGCGCGCCTGCTCGCCGGCGGGCTGCGCGACAAGCTCGCCCGCAACCCGCTCGAGCACCTCCGCTGATTCCGTTCTGAAGGAGATGTCGGCGCGAAAGCCCGAGAACTCCTTCAAAACGGATCAGGGCTGGGGGAGGAGGTGCTCGAGCCGCTCGACCGTCTCCGCGTCGAGCGGGCGCTCGAGCGCCTCGTGCACCGGATCCCAGTCGGCCTTCGCCCGCGGCGTCGCGATCGTCGAGGCCACCGGGTCGGTGGCGAGCAGCCAGGCGAGCGCCAGGCCCTCGAGCGACAGCTCGAGGTCGCGCGCCAGGTCCCGCAGCGCCACCAGTGCGTCGAGGGCGGGGTCGATCGGGGTGTCGCGCGGAGCGCCGAAGCGGATCGCCTCCGCCGCGCTCTCCTCGGCGGCGACGTGCCGCCCCGTCAGACGGCCCCCGCCGAGCGGCGCGCCCGCGAGCAGGACGACGCCCTCGCCCGCGGCGAGCGGGGCGAGGTCCTGGAGCGCGCCACGTTCGAGCAGGTTGAGGCGCACCCGGACGAAGGCGGGCCGAGGGAGCGCGGTGCGGTCGGCCTCGGCCAGCAGCCCCTCGAGCGCCCAGGCATCGACGTCGCCCGCGCCCCAGGCGCGGAGTCGCCCGCCCTCGATCGCGCCCGCGAGCGCCTGGAGGGTGTCCTCGAGCGGGGTCTCCGCGTCCGCGCCGCGCAGCCAGCCGAGGTCCACGCGGCCGAGCCGGCGGACGGCGGCGGCGACGTGCCCGTCGATCCGCGCGGGGGAGAGGTCCGCACCGCGCCCCTGCCCGACCACGGTGCCGAGGCCCGAGAGCACGACGACGCCCTCCGGCTGCCGCTCCTCGAGCCAGCGTCCGGCGGCCGACTCCGCGCCCCCCGTGCCGTCGGCGGCGTCGAGAGCGCGGATGCCCGCCTCCCAGCCCTCGTCGAGCAGGTCGACCGCCCGCGCGACCGGGGTCGGCAGCGGTGCGGAGCCCATGGTGAGGGCGGTCAGGTCGAGCCCGGCGACGGGAGTGGTGCGCATCCGAGCGACGGTAGCGGGGGCGGGTGCGGTCTCGAGGCTCGCTGCGCTCGCACCTCGACCAGCGGGGGCTCGGCGGCGTCGGTGGCCGCCGTTCGACTGCGCCCGTGGACCTCGCCTCGCTCTCGGACCGGCTCGAACGGATCTCGGCGGGGTACGCCGTCCGGGAGGGCTTCACGCGGGACGACGACTGGTTCGTCCTCAAGCTCGTCGAGGAGCTGGGAGAGCTGACGCAGGTGCAGCTCGCGCGCACCGGCCGCGGCAAGGACCGCGGACGGGACGCGGAGGAGGTCGAGCGCCGTCTGACCGAGGAGGTCGCGGACGTGCTCGGCCATGTCCTCCTCCTCGCCCGGCGCCACGGCGTCGACGTCGAGGCGGCGATGGACGCCAAGTGGCTGCAGTGGGAGCGCCTGTACCCGCCGGGACCGGACGCGCCGGCGCTGCCCTGAGCGGATCCCGGAGGCGTCGCCGGTGCGGCCGCGGCAGGATCGCGCCATGCGGATCCTCGTCCTCGGCGGCACGGCCTGGCTCGGCGGCACGATCGCGGCGGAGGCGCTCGCACGCGGCCACGAGGTGGCGTGCCTCGCCCGCGGCGAGTCCGGCGACGTCCCGGAGGGCGCGCGCCTGATCCGCGCGAACCGCGACCGGCCCGACGCGTACGCCGCGGCCGAGGGTCGGTGGGACGCGGTGGTCGACGTCGCCCGCCACCCCGGCCACGTCCGCGGCGCGGTCGCCGCGCTCGACGCCGAGCGGTACCTGTTCGTCTCGACCGGCAACGTGTACGCGGACACGACCACCCGCCACGGCGACGAGTCCCTCCCGCTCCTGCCGCCGCTCGAGGCCGACCGGATGGCGTCGATGGAGGACTACGGGTCGGCGAAGGTCGCCTGCGAAGCGGCGGTGCTCGCCGGCTTCTGCGACCGCGCGATGATCGCCCGCGCCGGGCTGATCGGCGGCCCGGGCGACGGTTCCGGCCGCTCCGGGTACTGGCCGTGGCGCTTCGCCCACCCCGTCGGTGACGCGGTGGTGGTGCCGGACGCGCCGCAGCGGTCGACCGAGCTGATCGACGTGCGCGACCTCGCCGCGTGGCTCGTGCGCTGCGCCGAGGACGGGACGGGCGGGGTGTTCGACGCGGTCGGCCCCGAGGTGCCGCTCGCGGAGCACCTCGCGGCCGCGCACCGGGCGGCGCGCTCCACGGCCGAGGTCGCCGCGGCGCCGGAGGCGTGGCTGGCCGAGCAGGGTGTCGCCGAGTGGGCGGGCCCGCGCAGCCTCCCGCTCTGGCTCGCGGACCCGGACTGGCAGGGCTTCACCGCGCGCAGCGGCGCGAAGGCGAGGGCGGCGGGCCTGACCCACCGCCCGCTCGACGAGACCCTGCGGGACGTGCTGGCGTGGGAGGAGACGCAGGCGGAGCACCCGCACGGCGCCGGGCTGACCGACGACGAGGAGCGCGGCCTCCTCCGCCTCCTTGCGGGCCGACCCGCCTAGTCGGCCGCGCGAGCGGCGGCGAGGAGGGCGCGCAGGTCTTCGGCCCCGCCGGCACCGGCGGCGCGCAGCAGCCGGGCGATCCCGGGGTGCGCGGGGTCGAGCAGCGCGGCGGCCGCTCGGTGCTCCTCGGGCGCGCCGGCGAGGGCGAACAGCCGCTGCACCGCCTCGACGGGGTCCGGCTCGGCCGGCGCGGTGGCGGTGAAGACGTCGGCGGCCCGGTTCGCCTCGACCCGCTCGATCGCGCCTTCGCGGGCGAGGCGCCCGGCCTCGACCTCGAGCACGGCGGCGTGCAGCGCCTGCAGGCGCTGCACCGAGACCGGGTTGCCGAACCGGACGCGCCGCCCGTTCGCGAGCTGTGACAGCATCGGGGCGGAGACGCCGAGCAGGTCGGCGAGCCGGCCCTGCGTCACGCCGAGCGCGTCGCTGTAGCGCCGCAGCAGGTCGCCGACGGGCAGGCCGTAGAGCCGCGCCTGGGCCTCACGGTTGCGCGCGATGTCGTCGTCGTCCGTCATCTCGTCCTCCCGGTCCGAGTCTGCCAGGAATGTTTGCGATCGTGAACACGCTGTGATTTGCTATCGGAAACTTCTGGAGGAGGGGACATGCACCGCTTCACTGCACCCGCCCTGGTCGGCGTCGCGCTGCTGCTCGCCGGCGGCGCCGTCGCGCGGCCGGCATCGGCGGCACCCGCCGAGGACCCGGGGAGCATGATGCTCGTCCTCGACGCCTCAGGCTCGATGGCGGAGCGCCTGCCCGAGGGCGGCACGAAGATCGCCGCCGCGAAGGAGGCGCTGCACGACGTCGTCGACGGCCTGCCCGACGCGCAGCGGGTCGGGATGCGCACCTTCGGCGCGACGCAGTCGAAGGCGTCGGGGCGCGCCTGCACCGACTCGCAGCGCATCGCCGACCTCGGCACCGGCAACCGCCCGGCGCTCGACGCGGCCGTGGACCGCGTGAAGCCCTTCGGCGAGACGCCGATCGGCTACGCGCTCCAGCAGGCCGGGAAGGACCTCGGCGCCACCGGGCAGCGCACCATCGTGCTGGTCTCCGACGGGGAGCCGACCTGCGCGCCCGACCCGTGCCCGGTCGCCGCGTCCCTCGCGAAGGACGGGATCTCGCTCCGCATCGACGTCGTGGGGCTCGACGTGTCGGGCAAGGCGCGCGACGCCCTGCAGTGCATCGCGGACAAGGGGCAGGGCGAGTACTACGACGCGGACAGCGCCGACGACCTGTCGAACGCGCTCGACACGACAGCGACCCGCGCCGCCCAGCCCTTCCGCGAGACGGGCACGCCCGTGCGCGGCACCGTCGCGCAGCAGGGATCGCCGCTGCTCGGCAACGGCGACTGGCTGGACACGCTCGGCAGCAGCACGGGGGACCGGAAGACGCTCTACTACCGGGTGCGCCGGACCGTGGAGGGCTCCACGCTGCACGTCTCCGTCGACTCCCGCGCCCGGGTGAGCGGTGACGTGATCGACCTGGTGGTCCTCGGTCCCGAGGGCTACTCGTGCGGTCAGCGGTCCGGTCTCAACGTCGGGACGGGCTTCACCCCGCTCATCACGGCGTCGCTCGCCATCCCGAGCTCGCTGGACCAGTCCCAGCAGCGGTGCCTCAAGGCCGGCGACTACGTCGTGCAGGTGACGCACGGCGCGCAGGGCCAGTCCTCGCTCGGCGCGGCGATCGACGTCCCGCTCGAGCTGCGGGTGCGGGAGGAGGCACCGGTCCGCGACGTCGGGTCGCTGCCGGAGACCGCCTCCACCCCCGCGTTCACGGCCCTCGACCTGTCGGAGCAGGCGAAGCAGGTGGTCGGCGGGTCCTCCCTCGCCGCGGCGACCCCGATCGACCCCGGTGCGATCTCCGGCACGATCGTGCCCGGCGAGCTGCAGGCGTTCTCCGTCGACGTGGACTGGGGCCAGTCGCTCGCCGCCCAGGTGCGACCGACCATCTCCGCAGGGCTCGGCAGCCGCCTGGGCTCGGGTCGGCCCCCGGTGCTCGCCGTCTCGATCCTCTCGCCGTCCCGCGCGGACGCGCAGGGGAACGTCGCCTACGCCGGCGACCCCGGCTCCCGCCGCTCCAACACGGCGCTGTACGCCGGATCGGAGGGCGTGAGCGTCTACCAGTACACGAACGCGGTCGCCTACCGGAACCGCTTCCAGATCGAGAGCACGGCGCGCGCCGCCAGCGAGGCCGGACGGTACCTGGTGCTCGTGTCCCTCCTCACGCCGGGTGGGGACGACCGCGACTACGCGGTGCCCTTCACGATGAGCACCGCGGTCCGCGGTTCCGCCGCCGGATCGCCCGCGTACGCGGTCGCCGCATCCCGGGACGGCACCGTCGGGACGGCGACCTCGGCGCCCTCGAGCGCGCCGTCGGCATCCCGCTCGGGGCCGGCCGCGGACGGCTCGCGGAGCCGGGCCGCCGCTCCCGACGCGTTCGAGCCCGTCCGACGTGTCGTCGGGGTCGCGGCGATCGCGCTCGGCGTCCTCGCGCTGGCGGGCGGGATCGTCGCCCTGATCCTGTTCCGGCTGCGCCGTCGGGCCGGGTGAGCCGACCTACCGCAGCAGGAGGACCGCGCCGCCGATCAGGCTCACGGCGCCGACCAGCAGCAGCACGACGGCGAGCGGCAGCCAGCCGGTGCCGCGGCGGCGCGGCACCGGCCGCATCGCCGGCGGCAGCGGCTCGGTGTCCGGCCCCGGCTCCTGGAGGATGCGCGTCGCGGCCGGCCTCGTGGGCGCCGGGCGCGTCGCGGCCTGCACGGCCGCCGGCTCCGGCTCCGGCTCCGGTCGGGCCTCGGATGCAGGTGCCGGGACCGGGACCGGCGTCCCCGCGTCGTCGAGGGGGACGGGGCCGTCCGGCGCCCAGCCGTCCGGCAGCTCGGGCACGTGGTCGAACACCTCGACCGGGTCCCCGCCCCGCTCGGGCCCGGGGGCGGCGGTCAGTCCGGCGACGGTGCGGCGCGCCCCTCCTGCCGTGGGCCGCCGTCCGGGGTCGTCCTCCGTCATCGCGGCGACGAGCGCGGCGAGCGGATGGTCCCCGAGTCCCGACGCGCCGGCGCCGGGCCGGCGACCCGTCACCAGCTCCGCCGCCAGCACCCCGACCGCGTAGACGTCCTGAGCGGGGTCGGGGTCCGCGCCGCGCAGCACCTCCGGCGCGGCGTAGCCCCGCGTGCCGACCGCCTCGCCGATCCGCGTCAAGCGGGGGTCGTCCACGTGGGCGGCGATGCCGAAGTCGGACAGCCGCAGCCGCGGCCGGTCGGACCCCGGCGGCTCCAGCAGGAGGTTCGACGGCTTGACGTCCCGGTGCACGAGGCCGGCCGCGTGCACCGCGGTCAGGGCGGCGAGCAGCTGGTCGAGGAGGTCGAGCACGAGCCCGAGCGGCAGCGCCCCGAAGTCGCGGACGAGGTCCGCGACCGTGCCGCCGCGCACCAGCGGCATCGTGAACAGCACCCGGTCGTCCTCCGCGGCCCACCCGGTGGGCGTGACCACGTGGTCGTGCTCGACCCGCCACGAGGACTCGCGGATGAACCGGAGGAGGGAGGTGCTGTCCGAGCGGCTCAGCAGCTTCGCGGCGGCGTACTCCCGCCGCTTCGCGTCCCAGACGCGCCACACCGTGCCCATGCCGCCGGAGCCCAGCAGGTCGACGAAGGCGTAGCGCCCCGCGAAGAGCTCCGTCACGCGCTCATGATCCCGCATCCGCCGCGCCCGGGCTGCGGCGCCGCCGGTAGAATCCTGGACCCATGGCCACCTTCGGATCCCTGTCGGATCGACTCACCGCCGCGCTCGCCAACCTGCGCAGCAAGGGCGTGCTCACGGCGAGCGACGTCGACGGCACGGTCCGCGAGATCCGCCGGGCGCTGCTCGACGCCGACGTGAACCTCGACGTGGTGAAGCAGTTCACCGCGAACGTGCGCGAACGCGCCCTCGGCGCCGACATCAACAAGGCCCTCAACCCGGCCCAGCAGGTCGTGCAGATCGTCAACGACGAGCTCATCGGCATCCTCGGCGGGGAGCAGCGGCGGCTCGAGTTCGCCAAGCAGCCCCCGACCGTGATCATGCTCGCGGGCCTCCAGGGCGCCGGCAAGACGACGCTCGCGGGCAAGCTCGCGAAGTGGCTCGAGAACGACGGCCACACCCCGCTGCTCGTCGCGGCCGACCTCCAGCGCCCGAATGCGGTGCAGCAGCTGCAGGTCGTCGGCGAGCAGGCCGGCGCGACCGTCTTCGCGCCGGAGCCCGGCAACGGCGTCGGCGACCCGGTCCGCGTCGCGAAGGACGCCGTCCGCTTCGCCCGCGACAAGCAGCACGACGTCGTCATCATCGACACGGCCGGTCGCCTCGGCGTCGACCAGGAGCTGATGAAGCAGGCCGCGAACATCCGGAAGGCGACGGACCCGGACGAGGTCCTGTTCGTCATCGACGCGATGATCGGTCAGGACGCGGTCGCGACGGCGAAGGCCTTCCAGGAGGGCGTCGACTTCACCGGCGTCGTCCTGACGAAGCTCGACGGCGACGCCCGCGGCGGCGCGGCGCTGTCGGTCGCTTCCGTCACGGGCCGGCCGATCGTCTTCGCGTCGACGGGCGAGAAGCTCGAGGACTTCGAGCCGTTCCACCCCGATCGCATGGCGAGCCGCATCCTCGACCTCGGCGACATCCTCACGCTCATCGAGCAGGCGCAGGCCACGTTCGACGAGCAGGAGGCGATGGAGCTCGCGGAGAAGATCGCGACCTCCCAGTTCACGCTCGACGACTTCCTCAAGCAGATGCAGCAGCTGCGCAACCGCGGCGGCCTGATGAAGATGATCGGCATGCTGCCGGGCGCCCGGCAGATGCGGGAGCAGCTCGACCAGTTCGACGAGCGCGAGATCGTCCGGACCGAGGCGATCATCCAGTCGATGACGCCCGCCGAGCGGCAGAACCCGAAGCTGCTGAATGGCTCCCGCCGCCTCCGCATCGCCCGCGGTTCGGGCATGACCGTGACGGACGTGAACCAGCTCGTCCAGCGGTTCGACCAGGCCGCGAAGATGATGAAGACCGTCGCGCGCGGCGGCGTCCCGCAGATCCCGGGCATGGGCCCCGTGGGCTACGGCGGCGGCGGCCGCAAGCAGGTGCAGCAGAAGAAGAAGGGCTCGAAGTCGGGCAACCCCGCGAAGCGCGCCGCGGAGAACGCGGCGCTCGCCGAGGGGCGCTCGCTCAAGCCGCAGAGCGCCGGGGGAGCGGGGTTCGGCCTCGGTGGCGGCGCGGCGGCCGGCGGCGACGGCCAGCCGAGCGCGGAGGACCTGGAGAAGCTCCAGAAGCTCCTCGGCCGCTGAGCCGCTCTCACCCTCACTTTGCTCACGCTTCTGGACGCCGAGTCGCCGACTCGGCGTCCAGAAGCGTGAGCAAAGTCACACAGGAGGGGCTCCGTAGGGTCGGGCCGATGGAACTCCCCGCGCCGGTCCTCGACCTCCTCCGCTCCGCGAGCATCTGCTACCTCGCCACGACGATGCCCGACGGGTCGCCGCAGGTGACGCAGGTGTGGGTCGACACCGACGGCGAGGACGTCCTGATCAACACGGTCGAGGGGCACCAGAAGCTGCGCAACGTGCGGCGCGACCCGCGCGTGGCCCTCACGCTGTCCGACCCGGCGCGTCCGACCGACTACGTGCAGATCCGCGGCGAGGTCCGCGAGGTCACGACCGACGGCGCCCGCGAGCACATCGACGAGCTGTCGCAGAAGTACCTGGGCAAGCCGTACCCGCAGTTCGGCGGCGGCGGGCAGCGCGTGCTGCTCCGCATCGCCCCGCGCCGCGTCTCGAGCCCGCGCGGCTGATCCGTGCCGTCGCCCTGGGAGGTCGCCCTCGGCGACGCGATCAGGGGGCTGCGGCCCGAGCTGCGCGCCTACTTCGCCGCCGTCCCGCCCGACGCGGAGGGGGTCGGGGAGGGCGTCTTCGACGTCGTCGGCACGCCCCGTCGCTGGCTGCGACCCGTCCTGCGGCTGCTGGGCGGCCCGTCGCTGTTCCCGGTGCGGGCGACCGACGTGCCGTTCGACGTCCGCAACCGTGCGACGCCGGAGGGCGCCGGCGTCGCGGCCGTGCGGCGGATCCGGGTCGACGGTCGCCGGTTAATCATGCGCGACGAGACCGTCGCGACCGGTCCCGGCGTCGTCGTCGACCGGATCGGCGACCCCGTCCGCATCGAGGCCGCGTTCCGTCCCGCCGTGGTCGACGGCGGGCTCCGCCTCGACTCGATCGCGGTCCGCCTTCGACTCGGCCCCCTTCGCCTGCCGCTCGGTCCGCTCTCGCCCCGCGTGACGCTGACCGAGCGCTTCGATCCCGTCGCGGATCGCCAGCGCGTCGCGCTCACCGTCGACGCCCCGATCGTCGGCAGGATCTACGAGTACGCCGGCGCCTTCACCTACGCGATCCGGCCGCGGGAGGACGCATGACCGTCGTGATCGCCGGCGCATCCGGCTTCATGGGCCGCCGCCTGGCCGCTGAGCGCCGACGGGCGGGGGAGGAGGTCCGCACCATCGGCCGATTGGGCGCGGACGCGGCCTGGGGCGACACGGCGGCGATCACCCGGCTGCTCGACGGCGCGGACCTGCTCGTGAACCTCGCCGGGCGGAGCGTGAACTGCCGCTACACGGCGTCGAACCGGGCGGAGATCCTCCGGTCCCGCACGGAGACCACGGAGGAGCTCGGCCGGGCCGCGGCGGCCGCGGCGAGCCCGCCGCCGCTCTGGATCAACTCGAGCACCGCCACGATCTACCGCCACGCGGACGACCGTCCGCAGACCGAGGGCGGAGGCGAGCTCGGCGAGGGCTTCTCGGTCGAGGTCGCGAAGGCGTGGGAGCGCGCGTTCCTCGCCCCCGACCTGCCCGGCGTGCGGCGGGTGGCGCTGCGCACCGCGATCGTCCTCGGGCGCGGCAGCGTCATGGTGCCGCTGACCCGGCTCACGCGGGTCGGGCTCGGCGGTCCGCAGCTCGACGGCCCCTGGCCCGGGACCCCGGCGCGCATCGCCGCGGGCGTGCACCACCGCTACCGGCCGACCTCGTCGGGCGGCCGGCAGCGGTTCTCGTGGGTGCACCTCGACGACGCCGTCCGCGCGATCGACTTCGTCCGGCGGCGGGAGGACCTCGACGGCGTCCTGAACCTCGCGGCCCCGGAGGCGAGCACGAACCGGGAGCTGATGGCCGAGCTCCGGCGCGCGCTCGGCGTCCCGGTCGGGCTGCCGGCCTCGCGGTGGATGCTCGAGCTCGGCAGCCTCGCGATCCGGACGGAGACGGAGCTCGTGCTGAAGAGCCGGTGGGTCGTGCCGGAGCGGCTGCTCGCGGCCGGCTTCACGTTCCAACACACCGACCTCGGCGAGACCCTGCGCTCGATCCTGCGGCGGCCGTAGCTCGGCCGGGAGCCGGCCGAGCGCGTCCCCAGGCGGCCGGTCCTACTTTCGCCCCATGAGCGATCGCGACTACGACCCCTACGCCCGCCTCGACCCGGTGCCCTCGTTCCCGCTGACGAGCGAGGACATCACGGACGGCCAGCCGCTGCCCGCCGCGCTGTACGGCGCGGACGCCGGCGGCGAGGACCGCTCGCCGCAGCTCACCTGGTCCGACCCGCCCGCCGGCACGAAGAGCTTCGCGGTCACGGTCTACGACCCCGACGCCCCGACCGGTTCCGGCTTCTGGCACTGGGCGGTCGCCGACATCCCCGCCGACGTCACGTCCCTCCCCGCCGGCGGCCCGCTGCCGGAGGGCGCCGTGCTGCTGAAGAACGAGCTGCGCCAGGCCGCCTTCACGGGCGCGACCCCGCCGCAGGGCACCGGGGTCCACCGCTACTTCGTCGTCGTCCACGCCGCCGACGTCGAGTCGCTCGGCGTCGACCCCGACATCACGCCGGCGGTGCTCGGCTTCAACCTGCACTTCCACACGCTCGGCCGCGCGATCCTCGTCGGCACGGGCGAGTTCGGCGGCGCCGGCGCCTGACCCGGCGCTGAACCGTTCACGGATCAGGGAATCGCTTCGCGATTCCCTGATCCGTGAACGCAGATCGCAGGAGTCAGGCGAGGCCGAGCTGCTGGAGGATCCCGAGGGTGTCGGTCGCGCCCCAGCGGTCGGTCATCTTCCCGTCCTCGAACTTGCCGACCTGGATCCCGCGGACCCGGAAGGACTTCCCGGTCGCCTCGTGGCCGAGGAACTCGCCGCGGTGCGTCCCGCTGACCTCGAGGACGGCGGTCACGAAGTCCTCGGTCGCGATCACCTGGACGGGCTCGAGCGCGACGTCCGGGAACGCCTCCTTGAACGTCGTCCAGAACTCGCCGATGCCGCGGGGTCCGGGTGCCTGGTCCGGCGCCGGGTCGTGGTCGACGAGGCCGTCGGCGAGCACCTCGGTGAGCCGGTCGTACTCGCCGGCGGCGACGATCTCGCCCATCCGGCCCTGCGCCTCGAGGTTGGTCTTCGCGCGGTCGTCGGCTTCAGTCATGGGTGGGCTCCTTCGTCGTGCCGTGCACCGCGAGCTGCGGGCCCTGCATGCCTACGCGACGCGGAGGGACGGAGCCTGGGCGGCCGCTCCGCAGAGGCTGGAGGATGTCCGAGGCCGGCGCGACCACCGCCGCGTGCTCGAGGACCGCTTCGACGGCGCCGTACGTGCATGCGCCCGAGCTGCTCGTCCGCCGCGTGTCCGGGCGGCCCGTCCTAGCCTGAGCCCATGAGCAGCGAAGCCTTCCGCGCGGGCGACCGTCCCGTCCGCATCTCGGTCCAGATCGCCCCGCAGCACCTCCCGATCGCGGAGCTCCGCGACGCCGCCGTGCACGCCGAGGACCTCGGCGTCGACATGGTCATGAACTGGGACCACTTCTACCCGCTGTCGGGCGATCCCGACGGGCTCCACTTCGAGGCGTGGACGCAGCTCGCGCAGTGGGCGGAGGCCACGGAGCGCGTCGAGCTCGGCCCGCTCGTGAACTGCAACTCATACCGGAACCCGAACCTGCAGGCCGACATGGCCCGCACCGTCGACCACATCTCGGGCGGCCGCTTCGTGTTCGGCACCGGCTCCGGCTGGGCGCAGCGCGACTACGACGAGTACGGCTACCCGTTCGGTACCGTCGGCAGCCGGCTCGACGCCCTCGCGCACGACCTGCCGATCGTCCGCGACCGCTGGACGCGGCTCAACCCGGCGCCCGTCCGCCGCATCCCGATCCTCATCGGCGGCGCGGGGGAGCAGAAGACCCTCCGCATCGTCGCCGAGCACGCCGACATCTGGCACTCCTTCGTCGCGCCGGACGAGCTCGGCCGCAAGCTCGACGTGCTCCAGCGCCACGCGGAGACGGTCGGTCGCGACGTCGCCGACATCGAGATCGGCAACGAGCTGCGCGGAGCGGACGACGCGAAGGCCGCGGCGCTGTTCGACGCCGGCGTGCGCCTGTTCACGATCGGCGTGAGCGGGCCCGAGATCGACTGGGCCCCGGTCGAGCGCTGGGTCCGCTGGCGCGACGCGAAGAACGGCTGATCGGCCTGGCCCCCTCCGTCTCGCAGGTACGCCGTGCCTGCGAGACGGAGGGAGCGCTCAGCGCTGGGGCACGCCCTCCCGCATCTCGCGGATCAGGGAGGTGACGACGGCGCGCAGGTCCCCGCCGGCGCGGGCGGAGGCGAGCTGCTGCCGCTGGTAGGAGGCGCCGACGTCGAGGATCGTGAGCACGTCCTGCAGCTCCTGGACGCAGCCGAGGCGCTCGGCGGCGGGCTCGAGCCGGGCGACGAGGGCGCGGATCTCGTCCTCGACCTGCCGCTGCTCGCCGTCGCGGTCGACGATGATGCTCGCCTCGAGGCCGTACCGGGCCGCGCGCCACTTGTTCTCGCGCACGAACCAGGGCTGCAGCGTCGGCAGCTCCTCCCCGGCGTCGAGGCGCTCGGAGAAGTCGTCGACGATGCACTGGACGAGGGCGGTCGTCGCGCCGACCTCGAACGTCGTCGGCAGCCCGTCGCAGACGCGCGTCTCGAGCGTGCCCCACTTCGCCGACGGTCGGACGTCCCACCGGATCTCGTCCCAGTGGTCGATCACGCCGACCTTCGTCAGGTCCTCGACGATCGACTCGTACTGGCGCCAGGAGGCGAGCTGCGGCGGCAGCCCGGCGGTCGGCAGCTGCTGGAACAGCATCGCCCGGCTCGACGCGTACCCGGCGGCCTCGCCGAAGACGAAGGGGGAGGAGGCGGACAGCGCCTGCAGGTGCGGGTAGTAGACGAGCATCGCCTCGAGCACCGGCAGCGCCTTCGCGGGGTCGTCGAGACCCACGTGCATGTGCACGCCCCAGATCAGCAGCTGGCGACCCCAGACGCCGGTGCGGTCGAGCAGCGTGACGTACCGCTCCTTGTCGGTCACCTGCTGGTCCTGCCAGCGGGCGAACGGGTGGGTGCCCGAGCAGATCAGCTCGAGCCCCATCGGATCGGTGGTGCGCCGGACCTGCTCGATCGTCCGCTCGAGGTCCGCGATCCCCTCCGCGACCGTGCGGTTCACCCCGGTCACGACCTCGACCGTGTTGGTGAGCAGCTCGCTCGTGAGGCGCTCCGCGCCGTCCTCCGAGACCACCTCGGTCGTCGCCAGCACCTCGGGCGCGGCGGGCACGAGATCACCGGTGGACCGGTCGACCAGCGCCAGCTCCCACTCGATCCCGAGCGTCGAGCGGTCGGACCGCGCGAAGTCGATCGCCATGCGCGTCATCCTGGCAGACCGCCATCGAGAGCCCGAGGGGTCGCCGCCGCCGACCGCCGCGGTCAGGAGGAGCAGGCAGAATGGGGGCACCAACGCGCCCGTCTCGGCGCGCCGGATCTCGCAGCCAGGAGCCCGTGTGAACGGCAACGCCACCTCGACGTACCGCAACGTCGCCCTCCTCTCCGTGTCGAGCGTGCTCGGCCCGCTCGTGACGACCTCCGTCGAGATCGAACGCAAGCTCGACCCGATCCTGAAGCGCCTCCGCCTCCCCGTCGGGCTGCTGGAGCGCGTCGCCGGGGTGATCGAGCGCCGCAACTGGGGTCCGGGCCTCTCCTCCCACGAGGCCGCGGTGCAGGCGGGCGAGCGTGCGCTGCGCGAGGCGGGCGTCCCGGCCGGTTCCGTCGGTCTGCTCATCAACACGTCGATCACGAAGGAGCACCTCGAGCCCTCCGTCGCGACGCGGCTCCACCACGGGCTCGGCCTGCCGACCTCGGCCATCAACTTCGACGTCTCGAACGCCTGCCTCGGCTTCGTCAACGGCATGAGCCTCGCCGCGGGCCTCATCGACGCGGGCCAGGTCGACTACGCGATGGTCATCGACGGCGAGGACATCGACCGGATGCAGCGCACGACCATCGAGCGCCTCGCCCAGTCGGAGGCGCTCGACCGCCAGGCCTTCATGAACGAGTTCGCGAGCCTGACCCTCGGCTCCGGCGCCGCCGCGGCGGTGCTCGGCCGCGCCGACCAGCACCCGGAGGGCCACCGCCTCGTCGGCGGCGTGACCCGCGCCGGCACGGAGTGGAACGAGCTCTGCATCGGCTCGATGGACGGCATGACGACCGACACGAAGTCGCTGCTGAAGCGCGGCATGGAGCTCGTCACCGCCGCCTGGAACGAGGCGAAGCGCGACTGGAACTGGTCCGACATGGACCGCTACATCATGCATCAGGTGTCCAGCGCCCACACGGCCGCGTTCGTGAAGGCCGCGGACATCGACCCGGGCCGCGTCCCGGTGACCTACCCGAGCCTCGGCAACGTCGGGTCGGCCTCCATCCCGATCACGCTGGCCCAGGAGTCGGAGAAGCTCCAGAAGGGCGAGCGGGTGCTGCTCTGCGGCGTCGGCAGCGGCATCAACACCTCGATGCTCGAACTGGCCTGGTGACCGCGGCAGCGACGCTGCCGCCCGCGCTGCCCGGTCTCGACCCCGCCTGGTCCCGCCTCGTGCGGGTCCACGACGCGGTGCTCGGCCGCGAGGTCGTGCACCACGTGCTCGACACGGAGGGCGCCCTCGTCGCCGCCGGCGCGGAGCCGGTCGGCACGATCCTGGCGGTGCACGGCAACCCGACCTGGAGCTACCTCTGGCGGGCTCTGGCGGACGAGTCGATCGAGCGCGCCCGAGCCGGCGCGCCGGCGTGGCGGGTCGTCGCGGTCGACCAGCTCGAGATGGGCTGGTCGGAGCGCACCGACGCGGTGCGCCGCGTCGCCGACCGCGTCCGCGACCTCGGCGCGCTGACCGAGGCGCTCGGCCTCGAGGGCCCCGTCGTCGCGCTCGGCCACGACTGGGGCGGCGTGATCGTGTCCGGCTGGGCGCTCGAGCACCCGGACCTCCTCGCCGGCCTCGTGCTGACCAACACCGCCGTCGACGGCCACGCGGCGCTGCCCGCCGCGCTCAAGGCGGCCCTCGCCGCCTCCTCCGTCGGCACCGAGCACACCACCGCGTTCCTCGACACCACGCTCGCGATCGCGCATCCCCGCCTCGACCCGGCGGTGCGCCGCGCCTTCCGCTCGCCGTACCGCGGCGCGGCGCGGCGGCAGGGGATTCGCGAGTTCGTCGCGGACATCCCCTCGACCGACGCGCACCCGAGCCGGGAGGCGGTCGACCGGATCGCGGCAGGGCTCGCCGCGCTCGCCGCGCCCGCCCTGCTGCTCTGGGGACCCCGTGACCCCGTGTTCCAGGAGCGGTACCTCCACGACCTGATGCGGCGCCTCCCGCACGCCGCGGTGCACCGCTTCGAGGGCGCCGGCCACCTGCTGCCCGAGGACGCCGACGTCGCCGGCGCGGTGCTCGACTGGGTCGTCGCGCCGACGCCCGCGCGCTCCGCGCCCGGCGCCGTCGTCCCGGCGGTGGAGACCCGGGCGATGTGGGCCGAGCTCGACGCCCGGGCCGACGACGACGCACCGGCGCTCGTCGAGCTGCACGGCGACGACACCCGCACGATCTCCTGGCGCCTGCTCGCCCGGCGGGTGCACGAGCTGGCGGCCGGCCTCCACGCGATCGGGGTGCAGCGGGGCGACCGCGTCTCCCTGCTCGTGCCGCCCGGCGCCGACCTCACCGCCGCGCTCTACGCGTGCCTCCGGATCGGCGCCGTGGTCGTCGTGGCTGACGCCGGCCTCGGCGTGCAGGGCCTCACCCGCGCCGTGAAGGGCGCCCGCCCGAGCTGGATCATCGGCATCCCGACCGCGCTGGCCGCCGCCCGGTCGCTCGGCTGGCCCGGCACCCGCATCGCACCGACCGGTCTCTCCCGGCTCGCCCGCGCGGCGCTCGGCGTGGAGCACACGCTGCCCGAGCTCGCGCGCCTCGGCAGCGGGCGCGCGCTGCCGCCGGAGCCCGCGCCCGAGACGCTCGCCGCCGTGCTGTTCACCTCCGGCTCGACCGGGCCGGCGAAGGGTGTCCGCTACACCCATGCCCGGCTCGCCGGGGTCCGCGACGCGCTCGTCGCCCAGTACGGCATCGACCGCGGCACCGGCCTCGTCGCCGGCTTCGCGCCGTTCGCCCTGCTCGGCCCGACCCTCGGCTGCCGCACCGCCGTGCCCGACATGGACGTGACGCGACCCGCGACGCTCACCGCGGCCGGGCTCGCCCGTGCCGTCGCGGCCATCGACGCGGACGCCGTGTTCCTGTCGCCGGCCGCGCTGACGAACGTGCTCGCGACCGACCCGGACCCGGCCGAGTTCGACGGGGTCCGGCTGCTGCTCACCGTCGGCGCGCCCGTCGCGGCACCCCTGCTCGACCGTGCGCAGGAGGTGCTCCGGAACGCCTCCCTCCGCACCCCGTACGGCATGACCGAGACCCTGCTCGTCGCGGACGTCACGCGCGAGGCGATCCACGAGGCGGGGGAGGGCGACGGCGTCTGCGTCGGGCCGCCGACCGCGCGGGCGCAGGTGCGCATCGCCCCGCTCGACGACGACGGCCGCCCCGGGGCGGCCACGACCACCGACGCCGACGTCACCGGCGAGATCCAGGTGCACGCGCCCCACATGCTCGCCGGGTACGACCGGCTGTGGCGCACGGACGCCGCGGCGAAGGCCGGCACCCCGCACGAGGAGTGGCACCGCACCGGCGACGTCGGCCACCTCGACGCGCAGGGGCGCCTGTGGGTCGAGGGACGGCTGCCGCACGTCGTCACGACCGCCGACGGCGTCGTCACGCCGGTCGGCGTGGAGCTCGCGGCGCAGCGCGCTGGCGCCTCCCGGGCCGCCGCGGTCGGCGTCGGCCCGCGCGGCACGCAGCAGCTCGTCGTCATCGTGGAGGGGCAGGCGGGGCCGCTCGCCGACCCCGCGCTCGCCGCGGCGGTGCGACTCGAGGTCGACCGGCCCGTCGCCGCCGTGCTCGCCGTGCCGGAGCTGCCGACCGACATCCGCCACAACGCGAAGATCGACCGCGCCCGGATGGCCCGCTGGGCGACGGGCGTGCTCGAGGGCGGGCCGGTGACGACGCCGTGAGCCGGGTGCTCGTCACCGGTGCGAGCGGCTGGCTCGGCGCCGCGGTCGCGCGCGACCTCGTGGCCGCCGGGTACGAGGTCCGGACGCTGCAGCGCCGGCCGAGCGGCGTCGACGGCGCGGAGGACGTGCTCGGGTCCGTCATGGAGCGGTCGAGCGTCGAGCGGGCCGTCGAGGGCGTCGAGGGCGTCGTGCACCTCGCGGCGAAGGTCTCGTTCGCCGGTGACGAGGCGGACTTCGTCGCCGTGAACATCGAGGGCACCCGCGCGCTCGTCCGCGCCGCGAAGCGGGCGGGTGCGCGGCGCTTCGTCTTCGTCTCGTCGCCCTCCGTCGCCCACACGGGCGCGGCGATCATGGGGGAGGACGCGCCGCCCGCCCAGCCGGAGCGCGCCCACGGCGCCTACGCCCGCACGAAGGCCGCCGCGGAGCTCGTCGCCCTCGGGGCCGACGCGCCCGGCTTCGCCGTCGTGGCGGTCCGCCCGCACATCGTCTGGGGACCCGGCGACCCGCAGCTGGTCGCGCGGATCCAGGAGCGGGCCGCCGCCGGTCGACTGCCCCTGGTGGGGTCGGGCGCTGCGCTCGTCGACAGCACCTATCTCGACGACGCGGTCTCCGGCATCCGCGCGGCCCTCGACGCCGCAGACCGGGTGCACGGGAACGCCTACGTCCTCACCTCCGGGGAGCCGCGCCCGATCGCCGAGCTGATCGGCGGCTTCTGCGCGGCGGCCGGCATCGCCCCGCCGGCCCGCCGGGTGCCGGCGGGCGCCGCGAAGGCCGCCGGCTCGGTCGTGGAGGCGGTGTGGCGCGTCCGCCCGGGGCAGGACGAGCCGCCGATGACCCGGTTCCTCGCCGAGCAGCTCTCGACCGCACACTGGTTCGACCTGCGCCGCACCCGCCGCGACCTCGGCTGGAGGCCCGAGGTCGGCGTGACCGAGGGCCTCCGCCGCCTCGCCGAGCACCACGCCGCCGGGTGACACGCGGAGCCGGGAGCGGGAAGCGCCGCGGTCTGGCAGAATGATCCGCCGGGTCCGCGAGCCTCGACCCTCTATCAGGCTGGCGGATGGACTTCTTGGTCCGAACGCCGAGTGTGCCCCACGCCCTCGGCAGCGGATCGTCAACGCATCGACTCACGTGAGGAACCACGAACTGTGGCTGTCAAGATCCGCCTGAAGCGGCTCGGCAAGATCCGGGCCCCCTACTACCGCATCGTCGTCGCCGACTCGCGCACCAAGCGCGACGGTCGTGTGATCGAGGAGATCGGCAAGTACCACCCGACCGAGCACCCCTCGGTCATCGAGGTCGACAGCGCGCGCGCGCAGTACTGGCTCGGCGTCGGCGCGCAGCCGACCGAGCAGGTCGCGGCGCTGCTGAAGCTCACGGGCGACTGGGGTCGCTTCAAGGGCGACAAGGACGCGAAGAGCACCGTCGAGGTCAAGGGCGAGAAGGTCGCCTTCACGCCGGACGCCAAGAAGGGCTCCGTCGTCCGCTCCAAGGAGTCCCTGAAGGACGCCGAGGCGGCCGTCGACGCCGATGCCGCTGCCGACGCCGAGCGTGCGGACGAGATCGACGCGTCGTCGACCGTCGAGCACGAGACGCCCGAGCAGGTCCAGAACTCCTGATGCTCGAATCCGCCCTCCTGCACCTCGTCAAGGGGATCGTCGACGCGCCGGACGACGTCCGCGTCGAGTCGCACTCGTCGCCCCGCGGCGAGGTGCTGGAGGTGCGGGTCGCGCCGGCCGACCTCGGCCGCGTGATCGGCCGCTCCGGCCGCACCGCGAAGGCGCTCCGCACCGTCATCAGCGCGCTGGCCGACGGCCGCCGGGTCCGCGTCGACGTCGTCGACGTCGACCGCTGATGGCGGCGCCCGGGCACAACCACTCCGCGCAGACCCAGCTCCGCGTCGGGCGGCTGACGAAGGCCCACGGTCTGAAGGGCGGGCTCAAGCTCGAGCTCTTCACCGACGACCCCGACCGGCGCTTCACGCCCGGCGCCTCCTTCTCGCTGCAGGTGCCGGAGTCGTCGCCCTGGCACGGCAGGCGCATCGAGCTCGCGGAGCTCCGCTGGTACAACGGCCAGCCCGTCGGCTTCTTCGTCGACGTCACGGACCGCTCCGCCGCCGAGAGCCTGGTCAAGGCGATCCTCTGGATCGACCAGGACCCGGACGAGGCCGCGGAGCCGGACGCCTGGTACGACCATCAGCTCGTCGGCCTCGACGTCGTCCGCGAGGGCGAGACCGTCGGCGTGATCGACCGGCTCGAGCACCTCCCCGCGCAGGACCTGCTCGTGGTGCGGCTCGGCCCTTCGACGGGCTCAGGAGGGGCGGACCGCGAGGTGCTCGTGCCGTTCGTGCGCGCCCTCGTGCCCGAGGTCGACGTGGAGGGCGGCCGCGTCGTCGTCACGCCGCCGGACGGCCTCTTCGAGCCCGGCGCCGACGAGGACGACCGACCGGCGCGCGCCGAGCAGGACTGACGTGCGGCTCGACGTCGTCACGATCTTCCCGGACCTCTTCGCCGCGCTCGACGTCTCGCTGCTCGGGAAGGCGCGGACGTCCGGGCTGCTCGACGTGCACGTGCACGACCTCCGGGACGCGACGCACGACCGGCACCGCACCGTCGACGACACCCCGTACGGCGGCGGCGCCGGCATGGTGATGAAGCCGGAGCCGTGGGGCGAGGTGCTCGACGGCCTGCTCGCCGACGGCGACGACCCGCTCGTCGTCTTCCCGACCCCCGCAGGCACGCCCTTCGACCAGGCGGCGGCGAAGCGCCTCGCGGGGGAGCGGCGGCTCGTCTTCTGCTGCGGCCGCTACGAGGGCATCGACCAGCGCGTCGTGGAGGACACCGCCTCGCGCGCCCGGGTGGCGGAGATCAGCCTCGGCGACTTCGTGCTGAACGGCGGCGAGGTCGCCGTGCTCGCGATCGTGGAGGCGGTCGGCCGGCTGCTGCCCGGCGTGATCGGCAACCCGGAGAGCCTCACCGAGGAGAGCCACGAGGACGGCCTCCTCGAGTACCCCTCCTACACGAAGCCCGCCGTCTGGCGCGGCCGGGAGGTGCCGCCGGTGCTGCGCTCCGGCGACCACGGCGCCGTCGCGCGCTGGCGCCGCGAGCAGTCCCTCGAGCGCACGCGCCGCGTCCGCCCGGACCTCCTCCCGCCCGGCTGAGGGTCGCCCGCCTCGCCGGGCGACCGCGCGGGGCGCCTGCGCGGTCAGCCGCGCGCGGTCAGGACGATCGGGTCGCCCTCGGTGATCGCGACGGTGTGCTCGGAGTGCGCGCCGCGGGAGCCGTCCTGGCTGCGGAGCGTCCAGCCGTCCGGGTCCGTGAAGATGCGGTCCGTCGTCTCGAGCAGCCACGGCTCGATCGCGATGACCAGCCCGGGGCGCAGCTTCAGCCCGCGGTGCGGGCGCCCGTCGTTCGCCACGTGCGGGTCGCCGTGCATCGTGCGCCCCACGCCGTGCCCGCCGAACTCGAGGTTCACCGAGTAGCCGGCCGCGCGGCACACGTCGCCGATCGCCGCGGAGACGTCGCCGAGCTTGAACCCGGGCCGCGCCTGGGCGATCGCCGCCTCGAGGGCGCGCTGCGTGGTCTCGATCAGCTTCTCGTCCTGCGGCCGCGGCGTGCCGACGATCACGGTGACCGCGCTGTCGGCGACCCAGCCGTCGACGCTCGCGGCGAAGTCGAGGCTCACGACGTCGCCGTCCTGCAGGGCGTAGTCGTGGGGGAGGCCGTGCAGCACGGCGTCGTTGACCGAGGTGCAGAGCACCTTCCCGAACGGGCTCGCGCCGAACGAGGGGTGGTAGTCGATGTAGCAGCTCTCGGCGCCGCGCTCGCGGATCATGTCGTGCGCGATGCGGTCGAGCTCGAGCAGGTTCACGCCGACGGCGGCCTCCGCGGCCAGCCGTTCGAGCACGGAGGCGACGAAGCGGCCCGCGGGGCGCATCGCCTCGATCTCGGCGGGGGTGCGCAACTCGATCACGATGCCTCCTCAGGTGTCCGGACGACCCTAACCGGGCCGTCCGGCACCGCCGTCCACGGGCGATGCTCAGCGCTTCCTATGCCTTGGGCGAACGACCGCTCCGGGCCACCCGGACGCGCCTAGCATCGCGCCATGGCACTTCGACGGGCCTTCTTCGCCTGGCAGTTCGCGGCCGCGGCCGTCCTGCCCCTCTGGCTGCTGCTCGGCTACGCGGTCTGGGGCGCCGGCGTCGGCGGGTTCCTCAGCGTCGTGCTCCTCGCCCCGATCGTGCTCGTCGCCGAGCTCGGGCTGGCTCTCCTGTTCTCCGCGCGCTCCGCCGTGCGGCGCGCCCGCGCCCTCGACGGGCCCGCGATCGGGGTGCTCGCCGCCTTCCAGCTCGGCGTGATCGGCGTCGGCTTCTTCGGGCCCGCCACCGCCTGGTTCGGCCTGCTCGCGGCGGCGGCCGCGATCGGCGGGTTCTGGCTCGGCGGCACGCTCCTCGCCCGCGACGTGCGGGCCCGCGTGCAGCAGACGATGTCCGCCTTCGGCCGCCCGCCGCAGACGCCGCAGCGTCCGCCGCTCGACGCGGGCGAGTACGTCGTGATCAAGCCCTCGACCCGCTGAGGCCGGTGGCGCGCTTCCGGTCGCCGCAGGTCGTCCTCCTCGTCGAGGACGCCGAGCGCGCCGCGGCGTTCTACGCCCGGCTCGGATTCGAGGAGGCGTTCCGCACGCCCGCGGTGGGTGCCCCGATCCATGTCGACGTCGCGCTCGACGGGATGCGGCTGGGCCTCGCGACCAGCGCCTCCGTCCGCGACGACCACGGGCTGCCGGCGGCCCCGGGCGACGGCCGGGCGGCCGTCGTCGTCTGGACGGACGACGTGCCGGGGGAGCTCGCGCGCCTCGAGCAGGCGGGCGTCCCGGTCCTGCGACGGGCCTCGCCGTGGCTCGGACGGCTCCTGATCGCGTGGGTCGCGGACCCGGACGGGCACCTCGTGCAGCTGGTGCAGGAGGCCTGAGCCCCGCCCGCGAGCCGGTCGCGCCCGCCGTGTGCCAGAATGGTCGATCGTGCCGCGGCCGTTCCTGCCGCTGGGGGACTCTTCCAAGCCTGCGGCACCGTCTCGCCCGGCGCTGAACGCAGCGCCCCGAACCGGGCCGACCGGCGGCGCGCCCAGGGAAGCAGTCCACACATGAGCCAGTTGCTCGACGCGGTCGATGCCGCCAGCCTCCGTTCCGACGTCCCCGACTTCCGTCCCGGCGACACCGTTCGCGTGCACGTGAACATCGTCGAGGGCAACCGCAGCCGCATCCAGGTCTTCCAGGGCGCCGTCATCCGCCGCTCCGGCGCCGGCGTCCGCGAGACCTTCACGGTCCGCAAGGTCAGCTTCCAGGTGGGCGTCGAGCGCACCTTCCCGGTGCACTCGCCGGTGATCGACCACATCGAGGTCGTCACCCGTGGCGACGTGCGCCGCGCGAAGCTGTACTACCTGCGCGAGCTGCGCGGCAAGAAGGCCAAGATCAAGGAGAAGCGCGAGGGCTGACGCCCCTGCTGATCCGCCCCCGTACACTGGCGCGCGCAGGTCGTCGGCCTGCGCGCGCCAGGCGGGGGAGGTCGTCACCGACATGGTCCAGAGCCCCCCTCGGAACGCACCGGAACGCACCGGGCGCCGTCCCAGCAGGGGGGCCGCTGCGTTCCTGCGGGACCTCGTCGTCATCGTGGTTGTGGCCGTGCTGGCCTCATTCCTCATCAAGACGTTCCTGATCCGGTCCTTCTACATCCCCTCCGTGTCGATGCAGAACACGCTGCAGGTGGGCGACCGGATCCTCGTCAACGAGCTCGTGCCCGGCCTCGTGCCGCTGCAGCGCGGCGACGTCGTCGTCTTCAAGGACCCGGGCGGCTGGCTCGAGGGCGAGCAGGTCGCCGCGCCGTCGAACCCGGTGGAGGCGGCGGGGGACTGGATCCTCTCGCTCGTCGGCCTGTCGAACCAGGACGCGAACAACCACCTGGTCAAACGCGTGATCGGCCTGCCCGGCGACCACGTCGTCTGCTGCAACGCCCTCGGGCAGATGAGCGTCAACGGCGCGCCCCTCGACGAGCCGTACGTCGTGCTGCAGCCCGGCAGCCGCGCGGTCTCCGGCGTCTCCTTCGACATCACGGTGCCGAAGGACCGCCTCTGGGTCATGGGCGACAACCGCTTCAACTCGAAGGACTCCCGCTTCAACGGCGACACGCCCTCGAAGGGGTTCGTGCCGGTCGAGGACGTCGTCGGCCGCGCGTTCGTCCTGTCCTGGCCGGTCTCGCACTGGAGCTGGCTCTCCGACTACCCGGACACCTTCGGCGGCGTGCCCGCCCCCGGCACGTGACCGCCGGGCGTCCTCCCGGCCTGTCCGTCGAACGAGCGCTGCTCGCCGCCGGCGCCACCGTCGTGATCGGCTGCGACGAGGTCGGTCGTGGCGCCATCGCGGGTCCCGTCGGCGTCGGCGTCGCGGTGCTCGACCCCGACCGGAAGCGCATCCCGAACGGCCTCCGCGACTCGAAGCTGCTGCCGGAGGCGGACCGCGTCGCGCTCGAGCCCCGCGTCCGCGCCTGGTCGGCGGCCAGCGCGGTCGGGCTCGCCGGCAACGACGAGATCGATGGGGACGGGATCTCCCGCTCCCTCGGCCTCGCGGGCGCCCGCGCGATCGGCGGCCTGGTCGCGCTCGGCGTGGGCCTGAGCGGCGCCGTCGTCCTCCTCGACGGCAACTGGGACTGGCTGACGCCCGGCCTGATCGCCGCGGGGCTGCCGCTGCTGCCGCAGGTCGTCACCCGCATCAAGGCCGACCGGGACTGCGCCGCCGTGTCGGCCGCCTCCGTCGTGGCGAAGGTGCACCGCGACTCCCTGATGATCGAGCGGCACGAGACGCACCCCGTCTACGGCTGGCGCAGCAACAAGGGCTACGCCTCCAAGGCGCACTACGCCGCGATCGACGAGCACGGCCCCTGCGACTGGCATCGGCGCACCTGGCTGCACGCTCTCCCGGGAACCGCCGTCGAAGCCGCGGACGAAACGTAGAATCGTCCGACCATGGACGACGACGAGATCGAGGACTACGACCGGGAGGTCGAGCTCCAGCTCTACCGCGAGTACCGCGACGTGGTGAGCCAGTTCAAGTACGTCGTCGAGACGGAACGACGGTTCTACCTGGCGAACGAGGTCGAGCTGACCCGCAGGGACACCGAGCACGACTTCTACTTCGAGCTGCAGATGCACGACGTGTGGGTCTGGGACGTCTACCGGGCCGACCGCTTCGTGAAGAGCGTGCGCGTGCTGACGTTCAAGGACGTCAACGTCGAGGAGCTCTCCGCGAAGGAGCTCGAGCTGCCGCAGGAGCTCGCCCTCGACGAGTAGCCGCTCACGGCGCTTCGCGGATCCGCACTTCCTCCGCGGATCCGCAGTTCTGGGCCGACACGCCGCTGCAGACCGTCCTGAAGACGGTGTGTCGGGGAGTTCTTGCGGATCCGCGCGTCTTCCGCGGAGGGACGTTCCGGAGCAGAGTGCCCGCATGGACATGGGGGCCTTCAACGCCGAGGTGATCCGCCGCTTCCGCGCCGGCGAGGAGATCGAGGGGCTGCACCGCGACCGCCTCGTGCTGCTCACCACGACCGGGCGTCGCAGCGGTGAGCCGCGCACGGCGCCGATGATGTTCGTCGACTTCGACGGCGACCCGCTCGTGGTCGGCAGCAACGACGGCGCCGCGGTCGACCCGGACTGGGTGCAGAACCTCCGGGCCGATCCGCACGCGCATGTGGAGACCCCGGACGGCCGGCGAGACCGCGCCGTGGCGGAGGAGCTGACCGGCGCCGAGCGGCAGCAGACGTGGGCGGAGCTCGTCGCCGGCTTCCCGTTCTTCGCGGACCAGCAGGAGCGCGCCGGCGACCGCGTCATCCCGCTGATCCGCCTCCGCCGCTGCGACTGACGCCGGGTTCGTCTCCTCCCCAGGCCGGATCCGGCGCGTCCTCGCGCCGCCCGCGCCGATCCGGGCCCACCGGCGCAGGGCGCGGGCCAGCCTCCTCGCCATGGCGCAGAAGGACGACGTGGGCAGACGCGGCGAGGACGAGGCGGCGGCGTACCTGACCGCCCTCGGGTGGCGGATCCTGGACCGGAACTGGCGGTGCGCGTCGGGCGAGGTCGACATCGTCGCGCTCGACGGACGCGAGCTCGTGATCGTGGAGGTGAAGACGCGGTCGAGCGTCCGCTACGGCGATCCGCTCGAGGCGGTGGTGCCCGAGAAGCTCACCCGGCTCTGCGTGCTCGCGGGCGCCTGGCGGCGGGCCCACCGCGGCGTCGGCGCCCGGACGACGCGCATCGACCTGATCGGCGTCCTCCTGCCCCGGCACGCGGCGGCGTCGATCGACCACCTGCGGGCCGCGGCGTGAGCGCCGCGGTGTCCCCGGCGGTGCCCGCCGTGCCGGCCGCGACCGCCCACGCGGCGGCGGTCGCTCTCGAGGGGCTCACCGGCCGGATCGTGGAAATCGAGGCCGCGCTGACGAACCAGACCCCGGGCCTCCGGCTCGTGGGGCTGCCGGACACGGCGCTGCGGGAGGCGCAGGCGCGCGTCCGCAGCGCGGTCGAGCACTCGGGCTTCGAGATGCCGTCGCGCCACCTCACGGTGAACCTGTCGCCGGCCGCGGTGCCGAAGCAGGGCTCCGGGTTCGACCTCGGCATCGCCGTCGCGGTGCTCGGCACGACCGGCGTCGTCGACCGGGAGGCCGTGGGCGACACCGTCTACCTCGGCGAGCTCGGGCTCGACGGGCGCCTGCGCCCCGTGCCCGGCGTGCTGCCGGCGGTCCGGGCGGCCCGCCGCGCCGGCCGGTCGCGGATCGTCGTCCCGACCGCGAGCGAGGCCGAGGCGTCGCTGGTGGACGGCATCGAGGTGGTCGCGGTGCCGAGCCTGCGTGCGCTCGCGATCCGGTGCGGTGCGGACCTCGAGCCCGTCGACGTCGAGCCGATCCCGGGGCCGCCCGTGCAGCCCGAGCGGACCTCGCCGCTCGACCTCGGCGAGGTGATCGGCAACGCGGAGGCCGTCGAGGCGCTGGTCGTCGCGGCCGCCGGCGGGCACCACCTGCTGATGACCGGGCCGCCCGGCGCCGGCAAGACGATGCTCGCGAACCGCCTCCCGGGGCTCCTGCCCGACCTGACCGGCGACGCCGCGCTCGACGCGACGAGCATCGCCTCGCTCGCCGGCCACGGCATCGACCGGCTGCGGCGACGTCCGCCGTGGCAGGCGCCGCACCACACCGCCTCCGCCGCCTCGATCATCGGCGGCGGCACGGGCCGGATCCACCCCGGCGCCGTCACCCGCGCCTCCGGCGGCGTCCTGTTCCTCGACGAGGCGCCCGAGTTCCCGAGCGCGGTCCTCGACTCGCTGCGGCAGCCGCTCGAGTCCGGCCGGGTGTCGGTGCACCGCGCGGCCGCGCGGGCCGACTTCCCGGCGCGGTTCCAGCTCGTCCTCGCCCGGAACCCCTGCCCGTGCGGGCAGTGGGGCTCGACCGACCGCGAGTGCACCTGCACGCCGACGGTCCGCGACCGGTACGCGCACCGGCTGTCCGGTCCGCTGCTCGACCGCATCGACATCCAGGTGCGGCTCGACCGTGTCACCGAGGCGCAGGTGCGCGTCGGCATGCCCGCCACGACCACCGCGACGGCGCGGTCGCGCGTGCTGGAGGCGCGGCGGCGCGCCGCCCGCCGCCTCGCCGGCACGAAGTGGTCGATCAACGCGGAGGTGCCGGGCTCCTGGCTGCGTCACCCGGACCACGCGGTCGCCGACGAGGCGCGGGCGCCGCTCCTCGCGGCGCTGCAGCGCAACACGCTCTCGCTCCGCGGCCACGACCGCGTGCTGCGGATCGCCTGGACGCTGGCCGACCTCGCCGGGAACGACCGCCCGGGGCGCCGGGAGATCTCGCTCGCGCTCGCCCTCCGGAGCCCGGACGCATGAGCGCCGTCCTCGACCTGCTGCCGGCCGTCCGTCCGGGCCGCGCGGACACGGACCCCGAGGGCGTGCTCGCCGCGGCGGCCTGGACCTCCGTCGTCGAACCGGGCGACGGGGCGGCCGGGGCCCTCGTGCAGACGTACGGCGCCGCCGACGCGCTCGACGCGCTGCGGCGGGACGCCCCGCCCACGCCGAACCCGGAGCTGCGCCGTGCGTTCGAGCGCTGGGCGCCGCGCGTCGACGAGGACGCCTTCGTGCGCGCGCTGCGGAACGCGGCGCGGATCGGGGCGCGGCTGCTGCTGCCGGGCGACCCCGACTGGCCCGGCGGCCTCGCCGACCTGGGCGTCCACGCGCCGCTCGCGCTCTGGGCGCTGGCACCGGCCGGGCCCGTCCCGCCGCTCGGTCGCTCCGTCGCCGTGGTCGGCTCCCGGTCCGCGAGCGCCTACGGCGAGCGCGTGACGACCGACGCGACGTGCGGGCTCGCGGATCGCGGCTTCGTGATCGTCTCCGGCGCCGCGATGGGGATCGACGGCGTCGCGCACCGGTCCGCGCTCGCGAGCGGCGGGCTCACGGTCGCGGTGCTCGCGGGCGGCCTCGACCGCTTCTACCCCGCGCAGCACGCGGACCTCCTCGCGCGCATCGCCCGTGAGGGCGTGGTCCTCGCGGAGATGCCGCCCGGCGCCCGGCCGATGCGCGAGCGGTTCCTCAAGCGGAACCGGGTGATCGCCGCGCTGGCGCGCGCGACCGTCGTCGTGGAGGCGGGCGCGCGGTCCGGGGCGATGAACACCGCCGGGCACGCCGCGGAGCTCGGGCGGCCGCTCGGCGCGGTGCCGGGCTCCGTCTACTCGGCGACCTCCGTCGGGACCCACCGGCTGCTGCGCGAGTACGCGGCCGTGCTCGTCCGCGACGCCGCCGACATGGCCGAGCTGGCGCGGGACCCCGACGAGGCCGTCGTCCTCGACGGCCTCGAGCACCTGCCGGACCCGGATCCGACCGAGACCCGGGTGCTCGAGGTCCTCACCACGCGTCCGCGCACCGCGCGCGACCTCGCGGCGCGGGCGGGGCTCGGCGTCACGGACACGACCGCCGCGCTCGGCATGCTGTCGCTCGCCGGCGCGGCCGTGCAGAGCGCGACGGGCTGGTCCCGCTCTCCGACGGGACGGAGCGTCAGGGGAGGTCGGTAGCGTCCGGGTGTGACCAGGGAGCCCCTCGCCACCCATCGGGTCGGCCACGTCAGCGACAGCCACTTCACCTCCTCCGGGGTGCTGCACGGCCGGGTCCGGGTCGCCGCGACCTACTCGGGCGCGCTCGCCGCGCTCGAGGGCAGCGGCATCCCGATCGACGCGCTGGTGCACACCGGCGACGTCGCGGACGCGGGGGAGGCGGACGCCTACCTCGCCGCGTCGACCGTGACCCGGGAGACGACGCAGCGCACGGGATGGCCGGTCGTCTGGGCGGCCGGCAACCACGACGTCCGCGCCGCGATGGCGACCGGGCTGCTCGGCGAGCCCGCGTCGGACGCCCCGCTCGACCGCGTCATCGAGGTTCGCGGGCTGCGCGTCGTCGCCCTCGACACCTCCATCCCCGGCCACGTGGAGGGCGGCGTCGACGCGGAGCAGGCCGACTGGCTGCGCAGCGTCCTCGCCGAGCCGGCCGAGCACGGCACCGTCCTCGCGCTGCACCACCCGCCGGTCCCCGTCGAGGTCACCGCCATGGCGCGGCTGCACCTCACCGGCCAGGACCGCCTCGAGGCCGCCCTGCAGGGCTCCGACGTCCGCGCGATCCTCGGCGGCCACCTCCACTACGCGACCAGCGCCGTGTTCGCCGGCGTCCCGGTCCACGTCGCGCCGGCGACCGCGTACACGATCCGGCTCACGCGGCCGGGCGGCGGCGTGATCGCGGTGGACGGCGCGCGGGCCGCCGGCGTCCTCTCGCTCTACGACGACGGCCGCGTCGGCTACTCGTCGCTGCCCGCCGATCCGCACCACGTGCTCGACAGCACGCCCGAGGAGGTCTTCTCCACCATGGGCGTCGACGTCGAGCACTGATCCCGTCGAGCACTGATCCCGTCGAGCACGGACGTCGGAGGGTCGCGCGGAGACCTCGCCCGCGGTGGCGCACGCTGAGGGCATGCGGTTGACGGAGGCGGTGGCGGCGCACCGCGACCACCTCGAGCGCGAGCGCGCCTACTCGCCGAACACGATCGACGCCTACGGGGCCGACCTCGCCGACCTCGTCGCGTTCGCCGCGACGCAGCAGGTGGAGGACGTCGACGGGGTCGACCTCGAGCTGCTCCGCGACTGGCTCTGGCAGGCGACGGAGCGGAAGCTCGCGCGGGCGACGATCGCCCGGCGTGCGGCGGCCGCTCGCAGCCTGACCGCCTGGCTGCACCGCACCGGCCGCACGGCCATCGACGCCGGCGCGCGGCTGCGGGCGCCGAAGGCGCAGGGCCGCCTGCCGCGCGTCGTCGGCAGCGACCAGGTCCGGGAACTGTTCGCCGGCCTCGAGGCCCGCGCCGCTGAGGGCGACCCCTCCGCGCTCCGCGACCTCGCCCTGATCGAGCTGATCTACGGCTCGGCGCTGCGCGTCTCGGAGGCGTGCGGCGTCGACCTCGACGACGTCGACCTGTCCGCGCTGACCGTCCGCGTCACCGGCAAGGGCGCGAAGGACCGCGTCGTGCCGTTCGGCGTCCCCGCGGCCCGCGCGATCACCGCCTACCGGGACCGGGGGCGCCCCGTGCTCGCCGAGCGCGGCGGGGGAGCGGCCGGCGCCGCGCTCTTCCTCGGCGACCGGGGCGGCCGGCTCGGGCCGCGCAGCGTGCACCGGTTGACCTCGCGGCTGCTGGAGGCGGTGCCCGGGTCCGGCCCCTCCGGCCCGCACGCGCTCCGCCACTCCGCAGCGACGCACCTGCTCGACGGCGGGGCCGACCTGCGCGCGGTGCAGGCGATGCTCGGCCACGCGAGCCTCGGCACGACGCAGATCTACACGCACGTGTCGATGGAGCGGCTCGCGGAGAGCTACCGGCTGGCGCACCCGCGCAGCTGACTCACCAGGCGCTGTCCGGCAGGAGCACCGCCCGGCGCGCGCCGCCGAGCCAGAGCAGCGGCGAGACGTAGACCCAGCCGTCGCCCGCCCGGACCCGCGCGCCGAGGTGCAGCACGCCCGCCGGATGCGGCCCTCCCGTCGACATCCGACCGATCACCTCGCCCCGGCGGACCGCGTCGCCCGCGTGCACCGCGGGCGTCACCGGCTCCACGCTCGAGCGCACGCCGGCGTGGTCGATCGCGACGACGCCGCGGTCGACGACGGGGCCGGCGAAGGCGACGGTCCCGTCCGCCACCGCCCGGACGGGCTCGCCCGGGGCGGCTCGCACGTCGACGCCGCGGTGCCCGGCCGCGTAGACGGTCGCCGGGGCCTCGAACCCGCGCACCACCGCGTGCGACGCGGTGGGCCAGGACCAGGCCGGCGGCGACGCCGGGGGCGCGGCCGCCGCGAGCAGCAGGAGGAGCGCGCCGAGCCGGAGCATCCGCGCATGCTCCCCGCCGCACCCCGCCTCCGCACCTCACGGCCCTGGGGAGGGGACGACGCCTGGCCGCCGCGCGACCCGCCTCGCATCCACGTGAGCACGACAGCAGGAAGAATCCGCTGCAGCAGGGAGGAACGCTCCCGTCCTTCCTGCTGCAGCCGGTTCTTCCTGCCGAAGGACGCCGTTCCTCCTGCTGTCGTGCTCGCTGCGGGGGCTCGGGGACGGCGTCGGCGCGGGGGAGCGCGGCTGGTAGACTTCTGGGCGCATCTCGCTCGCGAGATGACTTCGCGCGCCCGCACATGCGCAGCACCGGCCATCGGTCCCCAGCACCTGGGGCGGCCGGGCCGCAGGGCGCCAGGGCCGGCGCACGATCCCGTGCGTCCGGCGGACAACCGAGAACGCGCCCGCACGGGCGCAGAACAGGAGATGCGGCCGTGGCCGTCGTCACCATCCGCCAGCTGCTCGACAGCGGCGTCCACTTCGGGCACCAGACGCGTCGCTGGAACCCGAAGGTGAAGCGCTTCATCCTCACGGAGCGCTCGGGCATCCACATCATCGACCTGCAGCAGTCGCTGACCTACATCGACCGCGCGTACGACTTCGTCAAGGAGACCGTCGCCCGCGGCGGCACCGTCCTCTTCGTCGGCACGAAGAAGCAGGCGCAGGAGTCGATCGCCGAGCAGGCGACGCGCGTCGGCCAGCCCTACGTGAACCAGCGCTGGCTCGGCGGTCTGCTCACCAACTTCCAGACGGTCGCCAAGCGTCTGAACCGCCTCAAGGAGCTCGACCTCGTCGACTTCGACGACACGTCGAAGGGCTACACGAAGAAGGAGCTGCTGATCCAGCGTCGCGAGCGCGACAAGCTCGAGAAGACCCTGGGCGGCATCCGGAACCTGACGAAGACCCCGAGCGCGATGTGGGTCATCGACAGCAAGCGCGAGCACCTCGCCGTCGACGAGGCGAAGAAGCTCGGCATCCCCGTGATCGGCATCCTCGACACGAACGCCGACCCGGACGAGCTCGCCTACCCGATCCCGGGCAACGACGACGCGATCCGCTCCGTCGCCCTGCTCACGCGGATCATCGCGGACGCGGCGGCCGAGGGCCTGATCCAGCGCCACCAGGGCACGAACCAGGCCGACGCCGAGCCGCTCGCCGAGTGGGAGCAGGAGCTCCTCCAGGCGACCGAGAACCCGGAGGCGCTGTCGCTGCAGGTCGAGCAGGTCGACGACCGGGTCACCGGCCAGACCGCCGACACGCAGGACCGCATCGACACCGTCGTCGCGGACCAGGCCGACGCGAGCGCCGGCGTCGCGGCTGCGACGGCCGACGTCGCGCCCGCCGAGCCGACCGAGGAGAACGACGCGGACGCGCAGGCGGACGCCGACCTCGCCGCGGAGACCGTCGAGGGCCTCGTGCCGGAGCACGCGCCGCAGACCGAGGCCGACGTCGAGGCCGAGGAGCTCGCGAAGTCGACCCCGGCCCAGCGCCGCCCGGCGAAGGTCACCGACCCGGCCGCGACCGAGGACCCCGAGCCCTCCGCCTGAGCCCCTCCACCACCTCCGGCCGGCCGTCCGAGCAGCGACACCCTCGCCGCCCGGGCGGCCCGGCCGTTCGCCAGAACACGAAAGGAGTCAGCCATGGCCGCATTCAGCGCCGCTGACGTGAAGACCCTGCGTGACCGCCTCGGCGCGGGCATGCTCGACAGCAAGAACGCCCTGGTCGAGGCCGACGGCGACATCGAGAAGGCGATCGAGATCCTGCGGGTCAAGGGCCTGAAGGGCGTCGAGAAGCGCTCCGGCCGCTCGACCACCGCGGGCCTCGTCACCGCCGTCGCCGAGAACGGCGTCGCGACCCTGATCGAGCTCGCGAGCGAGACCGACTTCGTCGCGAAGAACGACCGCTTCACCTCCCTCGCCGCCGAGGTCCTCGGCGCCGTGGCCGCCGCCGGTGCGACCGACGTCGCGTCGGCGAACGCAGCCCCGCTGAACGGCAAGACCGTCCAGTCCTACATCGACGACGAGGCCGCGCTGCTCGGCGAGAAGGTCGAGCTCCGCTCGGTCGCGCAGGTGAAGGGCGACGACTTCGCCATCTACCTGCACAAGACGAGCAAGGACCTGCCGCCGCAGGTCGGCGTCGTGCTCGGCTACTCGGGCACCGACGCGGAGACGGCCCGTTCCGTCGCGCAGCACATCGCGGTCTACGACCCGAAGTACGCGACCCGCGAGGACGTCCCGGCCGAGGCTGTCGAGCACGAGCGCCAGGTCCTCACCGAGGCGACCCGCAACGAGGGCAAGCCCGAGGCGGCGCTCCCGAAGATCGTCGAGGGCAAGCTCACCGGCTTCTTCAAGGAGGTCGTCCTGGTCGACCAGCCGTACGCGCGCGACAGCAAGGTCGCGACCGGCAAGGTGCTGAAGGACGCGGGCCTCGAGGTCTCCGGCTTCGCCCGCATCAAGGTCGGCGCCTAGTCCCACCCCGTCGAAGCGCCCCGCGGCCGACCGGTCGCGGGGCGCTTCGCGCGTCCGGGGGCGGATCGCCGCGGGACCGGGTCGTCGCGGCCGGTCGGACCGCGCAGCGGCGTAGCGTGGCCGGTCCAGGTCGAGGGGCGCGGGGAGATGATCGAGTACTCGCGACGCGCCCTGCTCGTCGGCGGCGCGGTCGGCGTCGGCTCGGCGGCCGTCGCCGTGGCCGCGTTCGGCGCCCGCGCGTCGCAGGCGACGGTGGAGACCGCGCGCCCGACGCCGTCGCCCGCCGCACCGCCGCCGCCGTCACCGACGGCCGCACCGACGGCGCCTCCGCCGCCTCCGCCGCCGGTCATGCTCGGCCCGCCCGCGCAGGTCGCCTCGCTCGTCCCGCGCACGTCCGGCGCTGTGCTGCAGCAGGTGGAGGTCTGCCGCACCGGCGAGCTGTTCACCACGCAGTCCCGCGAGGGCACCGCGGAGGGCCGGTACACGACCGTCATCGCGCGCAGCACCGGCCCCGCGACCTCCGCCACCGCCAACCCCGAGCTCGACGCGATGGTCGTGGTCGACGGCGGCCACGGGCTGGGCCTGCACGTCGAGCCGCGCCCCGACGGCGGGCACGACGTGTGGATGAGCCTGCAGGGCCCCGTGCCGCAGAGCGACCCGAACGGCGGCCGCCTGGCCCGGTTCGCGTACACGCCGGGCACCTGGGCGATCGACGGGATCCCTGGCGGCGTGACCTGGCTCCCGCAGTTCCCGAACGACGCCGGCGCGCCGCAGGAGGCCGTCTACGCCTTCGACTGGGACCGCGGCTTCGCCGTGGAGCGGATGTTCGACTTCACGACCGGCCGGCAGGAGCGGTACACCCGCCGCCGGATCAGCGACCTCGTCCAGGGCGTCGACGCGCCCTGCGGACGCATGACCCTGCCCGTGAACGCGCCCACGCTGCAGGGCTTCGCCACCGTGGACAGCACGCTGTTCCGCTGGGTCGGCCTCGGCAACGGCGGCTCCGGCGCCCCGGTGCCGAGCGACCCGATGGCGCTCGAGCAGTTCGACTGGGTGTCCGGGGTCCGCACGGCGATCACGCCGTTCCCGACGCTCGGGCAGGTGGACGGGGCCTGGCCGGGCGGCGCGTATGAGCCCGAGGGGTGCTCGGTGCTGCGCTCCCCGGACGGCTCGGCGGCGCTGATCCTCGGCGTCACCACGGGCCCGGGCGGCCACCACGCCTGGCCGGTCTTCGCCGTCCCGCTCGGTGCCCGCGCTTGAGGATGGCCGCCGCGCGTCCACTAGCCTCGTCCGGAACGTGAGGGGGAGCGGATGCGTCGTGTGGTCCTGAAGCTGTCGGGCGAGGCGCTCGGAGGCGGCACGTTCGGCGTCGCGCCGGACGTGGTGCGGTCGATCGCCGAGCAGATCGCCGCGGCCTCCACCGAGGTCCAGGTCGCCGTCGTGGTCGGCGGCGGCAACTTCTTCCGGGGCGCCGAGCTGAGCCAGGCCGGCATGGACCGTACGCGGGCCGACTACATGGGCATGCTCGGCACGGTGATGAACGCCCTCGCGCTGCAGGACTTCCTGGAGCAGACCGGGGTGCAGACCCGCGTGCAGTCCGCGATCTCGATGACGCAGGTCGCGGAGCCCTACATCCCGCGCCGCGCGATCCGGCACCTCGAGAAGGGCCGCATCGTCATCTTCGGCGCCGGCGCCGGCCTGCCGTTCTTCTCGACCGACACGGTCGCCGCGCAGCGCGCGCTCGAGATCCACGCGGACGAGGTCCTCGTCGCGAAGAACGGCGTCGACGGCGTCTACTCCGCCGACCCGCGCCTCGACCCCGACGCGGTGAAGCTCGAGAGCGTCACGTACTCGGAGGCGCTGCAGAAGGGCCTCAAGGTCGTGGACTCCACCGCCTTCAGCCTCTGCATGGACAACGGCATGGCGATGCGCGTCTTCGGCATCGAGGGCGACGGCTCGATCGCCGACGCGATCCGCGGGGCCGAGGTCGGCACGGTCGTCTCAGCCTGACGCCGGTAGGCTTCCAGGGTTGTTCGAGGAGAGGGGTCGCCGGTGATCGCCGACGTGCTGCAGGAGGCGGGCGACCGCATGACCAAGGCGGTCGAGGTGGCCAAGGACGACTTCAACACCGTCCGGACCGGCCGCGCCAACCCGGCGCTGTTCCAGCGCATCCCGGTCGACTACTACGGCACCCCGACGCCGCTCGGCCAGCTCGCGAGCCTGCAGCAGCCGGAGGCGCGCATGCTCGTCATCACGCCCTACGACAAGGGCGCGCTGAAGGAGATGGAGAAGGCGATCGCGACGGCGCCGAACCTCGGTGCGACGCCGTCGAACGACGGCTCGATCATCCGCGTGGTGATGCCGGAGCTGACGCAGGACCGCCGCAAGGAGTTCGTGAAGATCGTCCGCGACAAGGGCGAGAACGCGAAGGTCTCCGTGCGCAACATCCGCCGTCGCGCGAAGGACGACCTGGACGCCCTCACCGGCGAGGTCAGCGACGACGAGATCTCGCGCGGCGAGAAGGAGCTGGAGGCGCTGACGAAGCGCCACGTCGATCAGATCGACGAGGCGCTGAAGCGCAAAGAGGCCGAACTGCTCGAGGTCTGAGCGGTGACGGACGGGGGGCCCGGCACGGGGCGGTCCCGGCGGCCGCGGAACTCCGCCGAGCTGCAGGAGCAGATCCGCGCGACCCGCGGTGAGATCCGCGACCAGGTGCGGCAGACCCGCGCCCACTTCGACGAGGCCAACGCGCGCCTGACCGCGCGCAGCGGCCGCAACCTGGTCGGCGCGATCGGCCTCGGCGTCGGCCTGGGGGCGCTCGTCATCGTCAGCCTCGTCATCTGGAAGCCGATCTTCGTGCTGCTCGCGATGGCGCTCGTGGGGTTCGGCACCTCGGAGCTCGCGGTCGCCGTGCGGCACGCGGGCATCCGGGTGCCGCGCGTCGGCGCCGCGGTCGCGGGCGTGCTCGCCGTGCCCGCCGCCTACGTGTCGGTGCTGCCCGCGCCCGACCAGACCGGCGCCGGCCGCCTGCCGACGCCGCTGGTCCCGGGCGGCTGGCTCGCGGCGGTCGTGTTCGCGGTGGTCGTCGCCGTGCTGTGGCGGCTGCTGCAGCAGCCCGCCCGGCCCGTCGCCGGTCGGCTGCTCGGGCGCGACCTGCTCGTGACGGCGTTCGTCCAGCTGTACGTCACCGGCCTCGGCACGTCCGCCGTGGTGCTGCTCGCGCAGCGGGGCGGCCAGTGGTGGACGCTCGCGTTCCTCGCGGTCGTCGTCGCGAGCGACGTGTTCGCCTACGTCACCGGCCTGCGCTTCGGCAAGCACCCGATGGCGCCGCGGATCAGCCCGAAGAAGACGTGGGAGGGGCTGGCCGGCGCCGCGGTCGCGACGATCGTGCTCGGCGCCGTGCTCGCGCCGCTGCTGCTCGACCGCCCGATCTGGTTCGGCGCGGTCTTCGGCGTCGTGATCCTCGCCACGGGCACGCTCGGCGACCTCGGCGAGTCGATGATCAAGCGCGACATCGGCGTCAAGGACATGTCGTCGTGGCTGCCCGGCCACGGCGGCCTGCTCGACCGGCTCGACTCGGTGCTGCCGTCGGCGGCCGTCGCCCTCGCGCTCTTCCTCGCCACGGCCTGACCGCGGACACGCCGGACCCCGCGAACGGGGGCCGCGCGGCCCGCGCTCCGGCATCATGTCGGCCATGCCGTCGACCTTCCCGCGCGAACGACACCGCCGACTCGGGTACGACCCGGAGGAGGTCGACCGGTTCATCTCGGTCGCGCGCGCCGAGTTCGACGCGGGTCCTGGGTCGCTGCGCGCCGCGGACATCCGTCGCACCGCGTTCACCATGCGGCGCGGCGGCTACGCCACCCCCGCGGTCGACGCGGCGCTCGAGCGCCTCGAGGACGCGTTCGCGGTGCGGGAGCGGGACGCGGCGGTGCGGTCCGGCGGCGAGCGCGCGTACTACGCGAGCACGCGGCAGCTCGCGAAGGAGATCATCGCCCGGCTGGAACGGCCGGCGGGCAGGCGGTTCACCCGTGTCGGCTTCGCGCACATCGGCTACTCGGTCGCCGACGTCGACCGGTTCGCCGAGGAGGCGCGGTCGTACTTCGAGGACGGCTCGAACGTGCCCGTGGAGCGGGTTCGATCGATCGCGTTCCGCCCGAAGCGGGGCGGGTACAGCGAGGCGCAGGTCGACGTGCTGATCGACGGCCTCGTGGAGGCGATGCTCGCGGTGCGATGACCGCGGCCTGATCGCGCGGGGTGGCGGAGGGAGGGCCGCCGAGGCCCTCGGGTACGCTCTTCCGATCGTGGCAGCACCTGGAACCACCGTCCCCCCGACGTCGACCGCAGCACCCGTGCGACCGAGGTCCCGGGGGCGTCTCGTGCTCGGCCTGTTCGCGATGCTCGCGAGCGCCGGCATCGCGCTCGTGACCGTGACCGACCCGTACGCCGGGGCGACCGCGGCGCCGTTCTACCAGCAGCCCGCCCTCGTGAAGGCGTCGGGCGTGCAGCGGTACGAGATCGACGGCGGCTACGTGCTCGTCGACGTGAAGCGCGACGGGTTCAAGGCGGTCGACGCGCCGAAGGCCGAGGCGGAGGTGCAGGTGATCGGCGGGGGCGGCACGGGCGCCAAGGCCGGCAGCGGCTCGAGCGGCGTCGCGAGCTACACGACCCCGGTCGGCACGGCGCAGACGTTCGCCGCGAAGGCGGTCGCGGCGCGCGGGTGGGCGCCGAGCGAGTTCAGCTGCCTCGTGAAGCTCTGGAACAAGGAATCCGGCTGGAACACGCACGCCGCGAACCCGAGCGGCGCCTACGGCATCCCGCAGGCCCTGCCCGGCAGCAAGATGGCGACCGCCGGCGGCGACTGGCAGAACAGCGCGCAGACGCAGATCACGTGGGGGCTCGGCTACATCGCCGGCTCCTACGGCAGCCCGTGCGGGGCGTGGGCCCACTCGCAGGCCGTCAACTGGTACTGATCGTGCCGCGCCGCAACCGGTTCCGCTCGAACGACGAGCCGCCGCCGCTGCGCCTCGCCGGTGCCGCGCGCGTCGAGGAGCGGCGCGGCCGGTCGTGGCACGTGCAGCCGATCTCGGCCGCCCAGGCGCTGAAGGAGTACCGCTGCCCCGGGTGCGGCGGGGTCGTGGAGGAGGGCGTGGCCCACGTGGTCGTGTGGCGCGCGGACGGCGTGCTCGGCGACCAGGCCGACCTCGAGGCCCGGCGGCACTGGCACGCCCACTGCTGGCGTGCGGCGTGAGCGAGCAGGTCGAGGTCCGCAGCGGCACGGTGCTCGCCGCGCGGCGCGAGGACGTCGCGTTCGACACCGCGGACGGTCTGACCCTCGTCGGCGAGCTCGCCGTACCGGTCGACCGCGAGCCCGTCGCGACGCTCGTCACCCTCCACCCGCTGCCGACGCACGGCGGCTTCATGGACTCGCACGTGCTGCGGAAGGCCGCGAACCGGCTGCCCGCGCTCGCGGACCTCGCGGTGCTGCGGTTCAACACCCGCGGCACGTCGAGCCCGCGCGGCGCCAGCGAGGGGGAGTACGACGGCGGTGTCGCGGAGCGCTACGACGTCGCCGCCGCGGTCGCGTTCGCGACCGGGCGCGGCCTGCCGCACCCCTGGCTGGTGGGCTGGTCGTTCGGCACCGAGCTCGCGCTGAAGTACGGCCTCGCGGAGGACGTCGAGGGCGCGATCCTGCTGTCGCCGCCGCTGCACCGGACCTCCGAGAGCGAGCTGGCCCGGTGGCACGGCAGCGGCCGTCCGCTCGTCGCGCTGGTACCGGAGCTCGACGACTTCCTCCGCCCGGCCGAGGCGCGCGAGCGGTTCGCGGTGGTGCCGGAGGCGGAGCTGATCGCCGTCGACGGGGCCAAGCACCTGTGGGTGGGGGAGCCGCAGGTGCGCCGCGCGCTCGACGAGATCGTCCGCGTGGTCAACCCGGCCGCGTCCCCGCTCCCCACGACGGTCCCCGCCGCCCTCGTCGTCGACTGACCGCAAGGGCGGGGGTGGGCGCGCTGCGCGCGCTCCGCACGGTGGTCGAGACCACCCGGAGCCGCGGGGTGGTCTCGAGGCTCGCTGCGCTCGCACCTCGATCAGCGGGTGGGCTCGCTGCGCGCTGCGCACGGTGGTCGAGCCGGGCGCTCTGCGCCCGTGTCGGAACCACCCGGTGCCGCGGGGTGGTCTCGAGGCTCGCTGCGCTCGCACCCCGACCAGCGGCTGCGCTCGCTGCGCGCGCTCCGCACGGTGGTTGAGCCGGGCGCTCCGCGCCCGTGTCGAAACCATCCGGAGCCGCGGGGTGGTCTCGAGGCTCGCTGCGATCGCACCCCGACCAGCGGGGAACGAAGCGGGGCCGGGCTAGGCCTCCGCCTGCTGCGGGACGATCACCTGGTCGATGATGAGCAGCACCGCGGCGGCGACCGGGATCGCGATGAGCGCGCCGAGGATGCCGAGCAGCGTGCCGCCGACCAGCGCCGCGATCACGACGACGACGCCCGGCACCTTCACCGCGCGGTTCATGATGTTCGGGCTGAGCACGTACGCCTCGAGCTGCATGTAGACGAGGTAGTAGATCGCGACCCACAGCCAGATCGGCAGCCCGCCGCCGGTGTGCACCGGGAGCGCGAGCACGAGCTGGCCGAGCACGATCAGCACGGCCGCGGAGACGGTGCCGACGAGCGGGATGAGGCTGCCGAGGAAGGCGATGAAGGCGAACACCGCCGGCAGCTGCGCACCGATCAGCGACAGGAAGATGAAGCTGAGCACCCCGTTGACGAGCGCCAGGCCGACCTGCCCGATCACGTAGCGGCCGACCGATGAGAAGATCTGCTCCGCGATCGAGGCGAAGCGGGCGCGGCGCGACATCGGCACCATCCGGTACAGCGCGCCCTTGAACTCCCGCATCGACGCCGTGAAGTACAGCGTCAGGATCACGACGATCACGGCGCCGCCGATGCCGCCGATGATGCCGACGCCGACCGACAGCACGCCGCCGGTGATGGTCCCCGCGTTGTCCTGCAGGTAGGCGACCGCCTGGTCGATCAGGTCCCTGACCTTGATCGAGCTGCCCACGGCGGTCTGGACCTGGTTCACGAAGTCGTTCCAGCCCTGGTACTGGCTGGCGAAGTCGGCGATGCCCTTCACGAGGCTGCCGATCTGCGTGACGATCACCGGGACGATGAGGAACGCGATCGCGACGAAGACGCCGATCACGACGACGACCGCGATCAGCATCGCGAGCCAGCGCGGCATCCGGAGCCGCTCGAGCTGGCTCACGAGCGGGTCGAGGCCGAGCGCCAGGAAGGCGGCCGCGACGACGTAGGTGAGGATCGTCGCGAGCTGGAGCACGGCGGCGCCGATCGCGAGCGCCAGCAGGACGCCGAGGGTGCCGACCAGGCCGGTCCGGAACGGGTTCTGGACCTTCATGCGGTCCGCGCGCCGATCAGGACTCGACGTCGACCGGCTGCGCGCTGCCCAGCGCGCCGCGGAGCGACTCGAAGTAGTGGGCGATGCCGTCGCGCTCCTCGCGGAGCTCCGCGAGCCGGTCCTCCGCGTCGCGCACCAGCTGCGCCGAGCGCTGCTCGGCCTCGGTGACGATCGCGTGGGCCGTGTCGCGGGCCGTCGCGACGAGCTCCGCCGCCTCGGCCTGCGCGGCCTCGCGGGATCGGCGCCCGTCGACCTCGATCTGCATCTGCAGGGCGTCGGCCTCGAGCCGCTTGTCGGCGGCCCGGCGGATGGCGTCCGACAGCTGCGCGTTCGCGTCGTCGAGGTAGCGCTGCGTGGAGGCGACCGCCTCCTGGTGCCGCGCGAGGTAGTCCTGCTCGGCCTCGTCGCGCCGCGCCTTCAGCTCGACGTCGAGGTCCAGGCGGGCCTGCTCGATCTCCTGCTCGGTCGCGTCCCGCAGCTCGGCGAGGTCCGCGGCGAGCGCGTTGCGCGTCGCCTCGTGCTCGCGCTGCTGCGCGCGCCGCATGCCCTCGAGCTCCTCGAGCAGCTCGGCGCGCGCGGCCTCCGCCTCGCGGGCCGCGGCGAGCCGGGCGGTCTCCGTCTCGCGGGCGACGTCCGCCCGGGCGAGCTCCGCCTTGCGCGACAGGTCGGCGTGGGCGCGCTCGACCTCGAGCCGCAGCTCGGTCCGGGTCCGCTCGACCTCGGCCTCGACGTCGGCGCGCAGGGCCGCGAGCTCGCGGTCGAGCTCGGCGCGGGCGAACTCGGTCTCGCGCGTCATCCGCTGCGCGTCCTCCTTCGCCGCGGCGGTCTCCCGCTCGACGACGACCCGCAGCTCCGCGGCCTCCCGCTCGGCGGCGCTGCGGACCGCGGAGGCCTCCCGCTTCGCGGTGCCGCGCAGCTCGGCGGCCTCCGTCGCGACGGCGCCGCGGATCGCGGCGGCCTCCCGCGTCGCGTCCTGCGTCGTCGTCTCCGCGTGCAGCTCGGCGCGCTCGACCAGCTGGTCCGCCTCCGCCCGGGCGGAGGCGAGCATCGCCTCGGACTGCTCGCGGGCGTCGCCGAGCAGCCGCTCGGCGAGCTCCGCGGCCTCGACCCGCATGCGGTCCACGTCGGCCTGGGTCGCGGCCCGCAGCCGCTCGGAGTCGATGTCGGCCTGCGCGATCACGCGGGTGGACTGCTCCTCGGCGAGGCGCAGCAGGCTCTCCAGGCGGTGGCCGAGGCCGGAGTACGTCGGGCTGCCGACCTCCTCGAGCTCCCCGTCGAGCTCCTCGACGCGCTGCCCCAGGCGCTTCACCTCGCGCTGCGCCTCGGCGAGCGAGGAGTTCGCCTTGATCAGCTCGCGCCGCAGCTCCTGCATCGCACGATCGACCTCGTCGCGGTTGTAGCCGCGCATCGCCGTGGTGAAGCCGGACTCGTCGGACACGTGTCGCTCCTCGTCAGCAGTGGGTTCGTCGCGCGGACGGCAGCGCCGCACGGTGTGGACGAGTGTAGGTCCGGCGCTTCCGGCGCGCCCGCCGACATGCGTCGCCCCGCGGGGGCCGCCGGTTATGCTGACCCGCGTTCTGGGGGCCGCGCATCGCGGGACACGCCGCTCCGAGGCCGGTCGACGCCACGGGCGCGACCTGTCGCCGACTTCGCCGATCCCGCCGGACGAGAGGAGACGGTGTGCGCTTCGCGATCGCGCTGGTCACCCTGCTCATCGCCGGAGTGCTCGTCGCCGCCGGCGTCGCCCAGCGCACCGTGCTGAAGCCCGCCGACCACGTCAGCGTCAGCGCGGACGTCCCCTCCGGCGTGCACTACGTCGTCGTGCCCGGGTCGGTGCTGCGGTCGCACGAAGGCCAGCAGCGCCTCCGGCTCGCGGGCTCGAAGGTCGCGTTCGCGGCGTACGGCCGCACGGGCGACGTCACCGCGTGGCTGTCCGGCCAGCGCTACGCCGAGCTGCGCGTCGACGACGCCGGCGCGATGCAGAAGCCCGCCGTGCGCACGGCCCCCGTCGTCGGCGGCCTGCGCGGCGGCACCCCCGACCCGGACGGCTCCGACCTCTGGGTGGACCAGCGCCGCGCGCAGGGCGACCTCGGCTGGACGGTGAACGTGCCGGCGAACATGTCCGTGCTCGTCGCCGCGGACGGCGCCTCCGCCGCCCCCTCCGACGTCCGCCTCACCTGGCCGATGCGCACCGCGACGCCGCTCGCCGTGCCGCTGATCGTCGCCGGCGGCGCGCTCGCCGTCGTCGGGCTGCTCCTCTACCTCTGGGCGCTCATCCACGTGCGCCGGTCGCGCGGCCCGCGCCGCAAGCCGCCGGCCAAGATGCCGCGGCGTCCCCAGCCGCCGAAGTACCGCCCGCAGCGCCCCGCCTCCGCGGCGCCGGTGCCGGGCCGCGGGCGCCGCAGCGTCCGCAGCCGGGTGGCGCTCGGCGGCGGCGGGCTCGCGGCGGCGGTCGTCGCCGCGCTGCTCGCCCCGGCCGCCGGCCCCGCGACCGCGGCGGCCGCGCCCGCCGCCTCCATGACGGAGGCGCAGGCGACGCGCATCGTGCAGCGCGTGACGGCCGTCGAGGCCGCCGCGGACGCCGACCGCGACGCCGAGGCGCTCGCGGAGCGGTTCACCGGCCCCGCGCTGGCCCTCCGCACCGCGGCGTACAAGATCCGGAAGAAGGACAAGAAGGCGGCGCTCCCGCCCGCCCTCGCGCCGACGAAGCGCGCGGACCTGAAGCTGATCCTCCCCGAGGCGACCGCGACCTGGCCCCGCACGCTGTTCGTGACGGTCGCGGACACGAAGTCGAAGAAGATCGCCCCCGTCGCCCTCGCGCTCGTGCAGCAGGATCCCCGCGCCGACTACAAGGTGCAGTACTCGATGGCCCTCGTGAACAGCAAGAAGGCGCTCAGCCTCCCCTCCGCGCTCGAGGGCGCGAAGCGCCTCGTGCCGACGACGCCCGTGCTGGCGGTCGAGCCGGCCGAGCTGGCGGGGGAGTACGGCGCGGTGCTGCAGGACGCGCAGGCCGACGCCGCGAAGGCCTTCGCGACGACGGACGACCCGCTGCTCGGCGCGGTCGGCGAGAAGGCGAAGAAGGCCATCGCGAAGAAGCTCGGCTCGACCGCCGGGATCACCTTCAAGGACCTGCCCTCGGATCCGCAGTCGGTCGTCGCCCTGACCACCGCGGGCGCGGGCGCCCTCGTGGCCGTGCAGCTCGACGAGCAGTGGACGGTCAAGCCGAAGCGCAGCGGCGTCACGGTCCGCCCGAGCGGCGGGACGAAGATCCTGTCGAAGACGGACTCGACCGGGAAGGGCATCCGCTCCGTGTACGGGTACCAGCTGCTCTTCTCGGTGCCCTCCGCCGGCTCGAAGGAGCCGGTGACGCTGCTCGGCTACGATCAGGGGCTGGTTTCCGCGAAGGAGTTGTGAGGACCGTGGCCGCTGTTCCAGCCCCGCCCCCCGGCGGGCTCCGAGGGGCGATCGACCTCTCCCCGCTCGTCGCCCGGCAGAACCAGCAGGCGGCGCAGTCCGCGCGCGGTCCGGCCCCCGACGGCCAGCAGGCGCCGCCGTCGGACGTGGTCGTCGAGGTCGGCGACGCCGAGTTCCCGCAGCTCGTCGAGCTGTCGCGCACCGTCCCGGTCGTCGTGGCGCTGGTCGCGACGTGGAGCACGCCGTCGCAGGACCTCGCCGTCTCGCTGCGCCGCGTGGTCGAGTCGGCCGCGGGTCGGCTCCTCCTCGCGATCGTCGACGCGGACGCGAGCCCGCAGATCGCCCAGGCGTTCCAGGCCCAGTCGATCCCCACGGTGGTCGCCGTGGTCGCCGGCAGCCCCGTCCCGCTGTTCGCGGGCGTGCTGCCGGAGGAGCGCATGGGGCCGCTGTTCGACCAGGTGCTCGAGCTGGCCGCGCAGAACGGCGTGACCGGCACGGTGCCCGGCGTCGCCGGCGCCGACCAGGAGGGCGCTCCCGCGGCGGAGCCGGAGCCCGAGCCGCTCCCGCCGCTGCACCAGGAGGCCTACGCGGCCATCGATCGGCAGGACTACGCGGAGGCCGCGCGCCTGTTCCGCACCGCGATCGCCCAGGACCCGCGGGACGCCGCGGCCCCCGCCGCGCTCGCCCAGGTCGAGCTGCTCGACCGCCTCCGCACCGTGCCGGCCGAGGCCCGCACCGCGGCGGCGGACGACCCGAAGGACGTCGCGGCCGCCCTCGCCGTGGCGGACCTCGACGTCGCCGGCGGCCATGTCGAGGACGCGTTCGACCGGCTGCTCGACGCCTTCGCCACCGCCTCCGGCGACGACCGCACCGCGATCCGCACGCGCCTGCTCGACTACTTCAACCTCACCGGCACGGACGACCCGCGCGTCGTCGCGGCCCGCCGGCGGCTCGCGACGCTGCTGTACTGAGGCGGCGCGGGACGGGCGATCCGCGCGTCGGCGGGCGGGTGGTTCGAGTGGTCCGGCGTCGTGGGTCCGACAGGGGTCGGGCTTGGAGGCCGATGTCGCTCCTGCAGGCCGGATCCGGCCGATCCGGCCTGCATCGCCGACATCGGCCTGCACGGGCGACCCCGGGTCGTCGCCGACCCGTCAGTAGGCGCCGGAGGAGGTGACGACCGCGCGGGCCGTGCGCCAGAGGATCTGCAGGTCCTGCGTCATCGACCAGTTCTCGACGTAGTAGAGGTCGAGGCGGATGCCGTCGGCCCACTCCAGGTCCGAGCGGCCGCTCACCTGCCAGAGGCCGGAGAGCCCGGGCGTGACCGCCAGGCGGCGCAGCTCGCGGCGGTCGTACTCCGACACCTCCGAGGGCAGCGCCGGGCGCGGGCCGACGAGGCTCATCTCGCCGCGCAGCACGTTGATGAGCTGCGGCAGCTCGTCGAGGGAGTAGCGGCGCAGGACGCGGCCGACGCGGGTGATGCGCGGGTCGTCCGCCATCTTGAACAGGCCCTTGCCGAGGCCCGCGGTCAGCTCCGTACGGCGGACGTCCGCGTCCGCGGTCATCGACCGGAACTTCAGGATCGAGAACGGCTCGCCGTCGCGGCCGATGCGCTCCTGCCGGTACAGCACCCCGCCGGGGCTGTCGCGGTGGACGAGCACCGAGACGACCAGCAGCACGGGCGCCAGGATCACGAGCGCGATCGACGCGACCACGACGTCGAACACCCGCTTCATGGCGCGGCCCAGGCCCGCCTGGTGCGGCGTCTCGACGTGGATGAGGGGCAGGCCGGCGACCGGGCGGAGGTGGATGCGCGACCCGCCGACGTCGGTGATGCTCGGCGCGACGACGAGGTGGTGCTGCTGCGGGTCGAGGTGCCAGGCCAGGTCGCGGAGGCGCTCGGCGGAGAGGTGCTCGCTGCTCGTGGCGATCACGGTGTCGGCCTCCAGCGCGCGGAGCGCGTTCGGCACGTCGTCGACCGCGCCGACGATGCGGAGGTCGGCGACCGTGCCCTCGGACGGGCCGTCGGTCAGCGCGACGCCGACGACGCGGTAGCCGTGGCCCGGCTGGCGGGCGAGGTCGAGCGCCGTGCTGACGACCGTGGAGGTCGAGCCGAGCAGGACCACGCGGTGCGAGTCGAGGCCGAGCGCCCGGCGGCGCATGAGGTGGCGGCGCCAGCCCCAGCGCCCGGCGAGCAGCAGGGCGGTGCCCGCGGGCACGACGGCGCTCGCCCAGACGCGGGAGAGGTCGATGCCGAGGAAGAAGCCGACGACGATCGTGATGACGAGCGTCGCGACGCCGGCGCGGATGACGCGGCGGTACTCGGTCGTGCCGGTGCCGATCTCGTCCTCGTCGCGCGAGTCGACCACCCACAGGGCGGTCAGCCACAGCACGGCGAGGCCGAGCGAGATCACGGCGTACGGGAGGTCGGCGGCGTACCGGCTCGTCGTCGCGGCGCGACCGGCGGCGCCGAACGCCGCGAGGTGCGCCACGAGGACGGTGAGCGCGACGACGAGGGCGTCGGTGGCGGCGAGCCGCATCGCGAGGCGCTGCGACCAGCGTCGGCCGGTCGCGGTCCGCGCGGGGGTCGCGGGGAGGGTGATGGGGGAGGCGGTCATGGTCCTTCGGGTGATCGGACCGGGGCCGGCGGCGTTTCGGGCGCACGTCGGTCCGGGGCGGGGGCGTGGGGACGCCTCCGCTTCGGGGCTGGGCGGCTCCTCGTCTGGGGAACGGGGACCGCCGCTCGGGGGTGATCAGACGCTATTACCGGTGCCGCTGTGCGGACAAGCGGTGTCCCCATTTCTGCGGACCCCACTTCGGGGGAGCCGTGCACGGAACCCCGGTCCCGGGGTTCCGCACCGTCGGGCGCGGGGCGAGCGCGCGCGAGCCTCGAGACCTCCGCGACGGCGGTCTCGAGGCTCGGGGGAGCGCGCGGGGCGCTACTTCCGGGCGCGGGGGCGCAGGAAGAGGGCGCCGAGCGGCGGGAGGGTCAGCACGACCGACGCGGGCTGGCCGTGCGACGGCTCCGCCTCGGCCACCACGGAGCCGTAGTTGCCCACGCCGGACCCGCCGAACTCCTCCGCGTCGCTGTTCAGCAGCTCCTCCCAGGTGCCGGCGAACGGCAGCCCGATGCGGTAGTCGCCGATCGGGCGGCCGGAGAAGTTGAAGACGCAGGCGATCGGGTTGCCGTCGCGGTCCCAGCGGAGGAAGGCGACGACGCTGTTGCCCGCGTCCGAGCCGTCGATCCAGCTGAACCCGGCCGCGGAGACGTCCTGCTGCCAGAACGGCGCGTTCTCGCGGTAGACCCGGTTCAGCTGGCCGACGTAGCCGAGCAGGGCACGGTGGGCGGGCTGGTCGAGCATCCACCAGTCGAGGCCGCGCTCCTCGCTCCACTCGCTGCGCTGGCCGAACTCCTGGCCCATGAACAGCAGCTGCTTGCCGGGGTGGGCCCACTGGAACGCGAGGTACGCGCGGACGTTCGCGATCTGCTGCCACGGGTCGCCCGGCATCTTGCCGATGAGGGAGCCCTTGCCGTGCACGACCTCGTCGTGGCTGATCGGCAGGATGAAGTTCTCGCTGAACGCGTAGACGAACGAGAAGGTCAGCTCGTTCTGGTGGTAGCTGCGCCACATCGGGTCGTTCGCGACGTACCGCAGCGAGTCGTTCATCCAGCCCATGTTCCACTTCAGGCCGAACCCGAGGCCGCCGCCCGAGGTGGGGTGCGTGACGCCGCCCCAGCTCGTCGACTCCTCCGCCATCATCACGATGCCGGGGTGCAGCTTGTACGCGGTCGCGGTGGTCTCCTGCAGGAACCCGATCGCCTCGAGGTTCTCGCGGCCGCCGTACCTGTTCGGCACCCACTCGCCCTCGTTGCGGGAGTAGTCGAGGTAGAGCATCGACGCGACCGCGTCGACGCGGAGGCCGTCGACGTGGAACTCGTCCAGCCAGTACAGGGCGTTGGCGACGAGGAAGTTCCGCACCTGGCTGTCGCCGAAGTTCGGGATCAGCGTGCCCCAGTCCATGTGCTCGCCGAGCCGCGGGTCGCTGTGCTCGTACAGCGGCTCCCCGTCGAACTTCGCGAGCGCGAACGCGTCCTTCGGGAAGTGCCCCGGCACCCAGTCCATGTAGACGCCGATGCGCGCCTGGTGCAGGCGGTCGATCAGGTACTTCAGGTCGTCGGGGTGCCCGAAGCGGGAGGTGGGCGCGTAGTAGCCGGTGACCTGGTAGCCCCAGGAGGGCTCGTACGGGTGCTCCGCGAGCGGCAGGAACTCGACGTGGGTGTAGCCCGTCTCGTGCAGGTAGTCGATCAGCTGGTCGGCCGCCTCCCGGTAGCCGAGGTCCTTCCGCCACGAGCCGAAGTGCATCTCGTAGACGCTGATCGGCTGCTCGACCGGGTTCGAGGCGGCGCGCGCGCTCATCCAGGCGGAGTCGCTCCAGCGGTACGAGCTCTCCGTGACGACGCTCGCCGTGGCGGGCGGGCGCTCCGCGTGGCGGGCCATCGGGTCGGCCTTCTCGATCCACTCGCCGGCCCGGGTGAGGATCTCGAACTTGTAGGCGTTGTACGGGTCGAGCGCCGGGATGAACAGCTCCCAGACGCCGGTCTCGTCGAGTCGGCGCATCGGGTACAGCCGGCCGTCCCACGAGTTGAAGTCGCCGACGACGCGCACGGCCTGCGCGTGCGGCGCCCAGACCGAGAACGAGGTGCCCCACACGCCCTGCAGCTCGCGGTGGTGCGCGCCGAGCATCTCCCAGAGGCGCTCGTGGCGGCCCTCGCCGAAGAGGAACAGGTCGACCTCGCCGACGCTCGGCAGGAACCGGTAGGGGTCGTCCGCGGTCCAGACCGCGTCGCCCTCGTAGGTCGTCTCGAGGACGTAGTCCTGGAAGCCGGCGACGGAGACACCCTGCCACACGCCCGAGCCGACGTGCCCGAGCTCGATGCGCGCGCCGTTCTCGAGCACGGCCACCACCTGCACGGCGAGCGGGCGCAGCGCGCGGATCACGACGGCCTCCGTGCCCTCGATCGGGTGCTGCCCGAGCACGGCGTGCGGCCCGGAGTGCGTCCCGTCCGCGAGCCGCGCGAGCTCGTCGTCCGCGGGGATCGGCGCGATGGGGCCCGCGTCGGCGGGCGCGTCGGTGGTCGTGAGATCGGCGGCGACGTCGGTCTTCTTCGGCATGGTGGCCTCCCGGGTGGCCGTCAGGACAGGCGTCCAGGACGGCGAGGACGATCAGTGGTCCTGGTCGTCCTCGACGACGAGGACGTGGACGGGTTCGGTGAACGGATCGAGGCGGACGTAGTCGTCGGCGCCCCACTGCCAGCGGGCGCCGGTGATCAGGTCGCGGACGACGAACGAGTCGCCCGGGAGCCGCCCGAACGCCGTCGGGTCGAGGTGGACGACCGTCTCGCGGACGCCGTGCGGGTCGAGGTTCGCGACGACGATGATCGTGTCCGGGCGCCCCGTGCCGGTGAACTCGGCGTCGAGGTGCTTCGAGTACGCGATCACCGCGTCCGACTCGGTCCAGTGGAAGTGGATGTTCCGCAGCTGCCCGAGCGCCGGGTGGCTGCGGCGGATGCCGTTGAGCCGCGCGATGTAGGGCGCGAGCGTCGTGCCGAGCATCGCCGCCTTCGCCCAGTCGCGCGGCCGGTACTCGTACTTCTCGTTGTCGATGTTCTCCTCGGCCCCCGGCCGGGCGACGTTCTCGACCAGCTCGTAGCCCGAGTAGACGCCCCAGACGGGCACCGAGGTCGCGGCGAGCGCGGCCCGGATCTTGTAGGCCGCCCAGCCGCCGAACTGGAGGTACGGCGTGAGGATGTCGTGCGTGTTCACGAAGAAGTTCGGCCGCATGTAGTCGGCCGTCTCCTGGGAGAGCTCGACCAGGTACTCGGTCAGCTCCTCCTTCGTGTTCCGCCAGGTGAAGTAGGTGTAGCTCTGCTGGAACCCGACCTTCGCGAGCCCGCGCATCATCGGCGGGCGCGTGAAGGCTTCCGCGAGGAAGATCACGTCCGGGTGCGCGGCGTTCACGTCGTGCAGCAGACGCTCCCAGAAGGCGAGCGGCTTCGTGTGCGGGTTGTCGATCCGGAAGATCCGCACGCCCCGGTCGATCCACACCTGGAAGACCCGGCGCATCTCCGCGTACGACCCCTCGGGGTCGTTGTCGAAGTTCAGCGGGTAGATGTCCTGGTACTTCTTCGGCGGGTTCTCGGCGTAGGCGATGGAGCCGTCGGCGAGCGTCGTGAAGAACTCCGGGTGCTCCTGCACCCACGGGTGGTCGGGCGACGCCTGCAGGGCGATGTCGAGCGCGACCTCCAGGTTCAGGCGCTTCGCCGCGTCGAGGAAGTCGAGGAAGTCCTGCTCGGTGCCGAGGTCCGGGTGGATCGCGTCGTGCCCGCCGGCCTCCGACCCGATCCCGTAGGGGGAGCCCGGGTCGTTCGGGCCCGCCGTGAGCGTGTTGTTCGGGCCCTTCCGGTTGGTGCGGCCGATCGGGTTCACCGGGGGCACGTAGACGACGTCGAAGCCCATCTCCGCGACGGCGGGCAGCCGCAGCGCCGCCGTGCGGAAGGTGCCGGAGGTCCAGGACCCGTCGTCGTGCCGGATCGCGCCCTCGGAGCGCGGGAAGAACTCGTACCAGGCGCCGTAGCCCGCGCGGAGGCGCTCGACGCGCAGCGTGCGGACCGGGCCGTGGGTCAGCAGGCTCGCGATCGGCGCCAGCGCGATCGTGTCGGCGACGCGGCCCTCGGTGACGATGCCCCAGCGCGTCTGCGGGTCCGTCCCGGCGTCGCGCAGCGCGCCCGCGGTGTCGCGAAACAGCGCCGGCGCGTCCTCGCCGCGCGTGCCCTCCTCGGCGGCGCGCTCGAGCAGCCGCGCGCCCTCCTCGAACATGAGCTCGACGTCGATCCCGGCGGGGATCTTGATGCCGGCGTCGTGCAGCCAGGTGCCCCAGTCGTCGAGCCACGCCTCGACCCGCCACGTCCACGGGCCGACCTCGTCGACCTTCGCGGAGGCGGCCCACCGGCCGAGCCCCGGGTTCACCTGCACCATCGGGCGGCGCACGATGCGGCCGGTCGGCGAGGTGAGCACGAGCCCGGCGCCGATGACGTCATGGCCCTCCTTGAACACCGTCGCCCCGAACGGCACCACCTCGCCGTCGAACGCCTTCGCCGGCCAGAGGTCGTCGGGCTGCTGGGGGGAGAGGTCGAGGATCGGGATGCGGCCGAGGACCGGGGTCCAGGCCTCCGCCTTCTTCGACGTGCGCCGCGCCTGCGCCGAGCGCACGCCGGTGCTCCGCGACCGCGTCGTCGCCGGTCCGCCTTCCGCTGCCTGGGTGTCAGCCACGCGCACACCATAGGAGAACCGATTGAAAGCCGCATGGGCGCCGCACGACGCGGATGCAAGCGCTTCCATCGGCGTCACCGGGACGCTCTAGGGTGACGGAGCCAGCCGACGTCGAGGAGCCAACGCCCCGTGAAAGCAATCCGTCGCTTCACCGTCCGAACCGTGCTGCCCGCGTCGCTGTCGGCGCTGGACGAGCTCGCTGCGAACCTCCGGTGGTCGTGGCACGAGCCGACGCGGCGGCTCTTCGCGGAGATCGATCCGCAGATCTGGCAGTCGATCGCCGGCGACCCGGTGGCGCTGCTCGGCGCCGTCAGCCCCGCGCGGCTCGAGGCGCTCGCGGGCGACGCCGACTTCGTCGCGCGAGCGAACGCGCTCCGCGACGACCTGGCGACGTACAGCAGCGAGCCGCGGTGGTACCAGTCGCTCTCCGACGCGCCCGCGCACATCGCCTACTTCTCGCCGGAGTTCGGCATCGCCGCGGCCCTGCCGCAGTACTCGGGCGGGCTCGGCATCCTCGCCGGCGACCACCTGAAGAGCGCGTCCGACCTCGGGCTGCCGCTGACCGGCATCGGCCTCTTCTACCGGTCGGGCTACTTCAAGCAGTCGATCTCCGCGGACGGCTGGCAGCAGGAGGCGTATCCGGTCCTCGACCCGGACGGCCTGCCGCTCACCCTCACGCGCCACGCGGACGGCGCCCCGGCGCTCGTCTCGCTCGCGCTGCCGCACGGGCGCACGCTGCACGCGCGCATCTGGCAGGTCGTGGTCGGCCGGGTCACCCTGCTGCTGCTCGACACGGACATCCCGGAGAACGAGGACGCCCTCCGCGACGTCACCGACCGCCTCTACGGCGGCGGCGGCGAGCACCGCCTGCTGCAGGAGGTGCTGCTCGGCATCGGCGGCGTGCGCGCCCTCCGCATCTGGACCGAGCTGACCGGGCGCCCCGAGGCCGAGGTGTTCCACACCAACGAGGGCCACGCGGGCTTCCAGGGCCTCGAGCGCATCTCGACGCTCATCCACGACGGGCTCACCTTCGCGGAGGCGCTGCAGGTCGTCCGCGCCGGCACGGTCTTCACGACGCACACGCCCGTGCCCGCCGGCATCGACCGGTTCGACAAGGGTCTCGTGCAGCAGTACTTCTCCGGCGAGCTGCTGCCCGGCGTCGACGTGTGGGAGGTGCTCGCGCTCGGCACCGAGAACTACCCGGGCGGCTCCGACGACGTGTTCAACATGGCCGTCATGGGTCTCCGGCTCGGCCAGCACGCCAACGGCGTCTCCCAGCTGCACGGCGAGGTGAGCCGCGGGATGTTCAACGGTCTCTGGCCGGGCTTCGACTCCTCCGACGTGCCGATCACGTCCGTCACGAACGGCGTGCACGCGCCGACCTGGACCGACCCGCAGCTGCTCGAGCTGTCGCAGCGGAAGCTCGGCACCTCCGACACGACCGCGGCGGACTGGGCGGGGCCGGGCGTGAGCGACGCCGAGCTGTGGGCGGTCCGGAACCGGATGCGCGCGAACCTCGTGGCGGACGCCCGCCGCCGGGTGACCGCGGCGTGGCACGAGGAGAACCCGGGCGCCTCCGCACCCGCGTGGTTCGACGAGCTGCTCGACCCCGAGGTGCTGACGATCGGCTTCGCCCGCCGCGTGCCGACCTACAAGCGGCTGACGCTGATGCTCGAGGACGAGGCGCGGCTCACCGCGCTCCTCACGCACAAGAAGCGGCCGATCCAGATCGTGATCGCGGGCAAGTCGCACCCGGCCGACGAGGAGGGCAAGCGCCTCATCCAGAAGCTGGTGCGCTTCACGCAGGACCCGGAGGTCCGGCGGCGCATCGTCTTCCTCCCGAACTACGACATCGCGATGGCGCAGGTGCTCTACCCGGGCACCGACGTCTGGCTGAACAACCCCCTCCGTCCGCTCGAGGCGTGCGGCACGTCGGGCATGAAGGCGGCGCTGAACGGCGTGCTGAACCTGTCGATCCTCGACGGCTGGTGGAACGAGTACTACGACGGCGAGGACGGCTGGGCGATCCCGTCGGCCGACGCCGCCGGCGACGCGGCCGAGCGCGACAAGCTCGAGGCCGAGGCGATGTACGACCTGATCGAGAACCAGATCGCGCCGCGCTTCTACCGCCGCGACAGCAACGGTGTGCCGACCCGGTGGATGGCGAACGTGCGGCACACCCTCGCGTCGCTGTCGCCGGAGCTGTCCGCCGACCGCATGGTCCGCGAGTACGTCACGCGGCTCTACACCCCGGCGGCGAAGGCCGCGGAGGCGATCACCGCAGGCGACTACGCGGGCGGCCGTGAGCTCGCCGCGTGGAAGGGCGTCGTGTCCGGCGCCTGGAGCGGCGTCTCGGTCGTGCACGTGGAGTCCGGCGGCCTCGCCCGCGTGCCGCAGGTCGGCGACCGGCTGCACGTGCGCGCGCAGGTGCAGCTCGGGTCCCTGAAGCCGGAGGACGTGGCGGTCGAGGTCGTCTACGGCACCTCCCGCGAGGGCGACGACCTGGTGAACACCGCGACGGTGGAGCTGGCGCCCCTCGAGGACGACGCGGTCGCGACGACGACCGGCGCGATCGTGCTCGACGGCTCGCACACCTTCGCGGGCACCGTCACGCTCTCGCGGCCGGGCTCCTTCGGCTACAACGTGCGCGTCGTCCCGAAGAACGAGTACCTGGCCAACCCGGCCGAGATGGGCCTCGTCTCCGTCGCCCACTGACGGGCCCGGCGCACGACAGCAGGACCCAGGAGCGTCAGCAGGACCGGGGCGCCTCCGGGTCCTGCCGTCGTAGCCGGGTCCTGCCGCCCTGCTCCTGCACGGGTGGGGGAGCGATCGAGCAGGACATCCGCGGTCCAGCAGGACGTGCGGGCCCTCCTGGCCCTGCTGGAGCGACGAGGTCCTGCTGGATCGCTCGACGCGGCCCGGGGTCGAGCGCCTCAGCAGGACCGAGCCGCGCCGGCAGGACGGAGGGACCCCCGGGCTCTGCCGCGGGCTCCTGCGCGGGTGTGAGAGCGATCGAGCAGGACATCCGCGGTCCAGCAGGACGTGCGGGCCCTCCTGGTCCTGCTGGAGCGACGAGGTCCTGCTGGATCGCTCGACGCGGGGTGCGGGCTCGGCCTCAGCGGGCGGCGTACAGGAGGAGGGTGGGGCCGCTGATCGCGATGTGCTCGCCCGGCGCCGAGTGCAGGCCGAACGCGGTGTCGTCCGCACTCGTCCACAGCAGCTCGTAGTCCTCGACGCCCTCGACCTCGGGCAGCGCCGCGCGCATCGTCGTCTCGTCGCCGTGGACGACGAGCAGGGTCGCGTCGCCCTCCGTCTGCGCGAGGTACTGCAGCGTGCGGTTCTCCGGCGTGTTCCACGCCGCCTCGTCCATCGTCAGGCCGTCGGCGTTGAACCAGGACATGCGGTTCGCGCTCGTCGCGTCGGCGTGCTCCGCCGGCCTCAGGGCGGGGTGCTCGCGGCGGATGCGGATCAGCCGCCGCACCACGTCGTGCAGCTCCGTCTGCCAGTCCGCGAGGTTCCAGGCGACCCAGTTCACCGGCGCGTCCTGGCAGTAGGCGTTGTTGTTGCCCCGCTGCGTGCGGCCGAGCTCGTCGCCCGCGAGCAGCATCGGCACGCCCGCGGACAGCAGGAGCGTGCCGAGCAGGTTCCGCATCGCCCGCCGCCGGTCCGCGAGCACGCGCTCGACCCGCGTCGCGCCCTCGATCCCGAAGTTGAACGAGCGGTTGTTGTCGGTGCCGTCGCGGTTCGACTCGCCGTTGCCGAGGTTGTGCTTCGCGTTGTACGCGGTGAGGTCCGCGAGCGTGAACCCGTCGTGCGCCGTCACGAAGTTGACGCTCGCGAGCGGGCCGCGGTCGGCGGAGAAGTGCCAGGAGGAGCCGGAGAGCTCGTTCGCGAGCGCGCCGATCCCGGTCCGGGCGAGGCCGCCGTTGCGCGTCACGACCGTGTCGGTCAGCCAGAAGTCGCGGACGGTGTCGCGGTAGCGGTCGTTCCACTCCGACCAGCCCTTCGGGAAGCCGCCGGTCTGCCAGCCGCCGAGCCCCACGTCCCACGGCTCGGCGATCAGCTTCACGTCGGCGAGGGCGGGGTCGGCGAGCAGGTCCTGCAGCAGCGGCGCGTGCGGCGTGAAGGTGACGTGCTCGTCGCGCCCGAGCGTGACCGCGAGGTCGAACCGGAAGCCGTCGATCTGCATCTCCTCCGCCCAGTACCGGACGGAGTCGTGCACGAGGCGGCGGGTCTGCTCGTGCGAGCAGTCGAGGCTGTTGCCGCAGCCCGTCGTGTCGATGTACCGGCCCTCGTCCTGCCGGTAGTACGTGCTGTTGTCGAGCCCGCGGAAGCTCTGCACCGGCCCAGCCGGGCCCTCCTCGGCGGTGTGGTTGTAGACGACGTCGAGCCACACCTCGATGCCGGCCGCGTGGAGGTGCTTCACCATGCCCTTGAACTCGTCGAGCACCTGCTGGGGGCCGGCGGACTGCGCGGCGAGGGAGGCGTACTGCGCGTGCGGCGCGAAGTAGCCGACGGTGTTGTAGCCCCAGTAGTTCACGAGGCCCTGCTTCTGCAGCCGCTGCTCGCTCGCGGACTGGTGCACGGGCAGCAGCTCGACGGCCGTGATCCCGAGGTCCTTGAGGTAGGCGATCGTCGACTCGTGGGCGAGGCCCGCGTAGGTGCCGCGCAGCGCTCGCGGCACGCTCCGGAGCTGCTTCGTGAGCCCCTTCAGGTGCGCCTCGTAGACGACGGACTCGGCGAGCGGGGTGCGCGGCTTGCGGACGTCGCCCCAGTCGAAGCGGTCGTCGACGACGACGCTGCGCCAGGAGTCCTGGTCGATGCGGACGATGCCGCGCGCGTACGGGTCGAGCAGCTGCCGCGAGCGGTCGAACGCGTCGCGCGGGCCCGCGGGCCCGGCGGCGCGGATCGCGTACCGCCGCCCGGGCGTCAGCAGGGCGGACCCGCCGGTCCAGATCCCGTCGTCGCCGCGCTGCATCCGCACGCGGCGCTCGACCCAGGAGGGGTCCCGTTCGCTCAGCAGGCACAGCTCCATGCCGGTCGCCGTGGCGCTCGCCACGCGGAGCACGCCGCCGTCGGGACCCTGGCGGACCCCGAGGTCCCGGTACCGGTCGATCACGGCGGTCTCGGCGGCCTGCACGCGCTTACCCTAATGACGCGATGTCCGTCTACCTCGATCACGCGGCGGGCACGGTGCTGCGCCCCGCGGCCGCGCTCGCGCTCGCCGAGGCCCTCGGCACGGTCGGGAACCCGTCGTCCGTGCACCGGCACGGGCAGGCGGCCCGCGCGCTGCTCGAGGAGGCGCGGGAGCGGCTCGCCACGGCAGCGGGGTGCGAGCCGGTCGAGGTCCTCTTCACCTCGGGCGGCACGGAGGCGGTGAACCTCGCGATCACGGGCGCCTGGCGCGCCCGCGGCGGGGGAGCGGTGCTCGTGCCCGGCGGGGAGCACGCCGCCACCGTCGAGACCGCGGAGGCGCTCGGGCGCGAGGGCGCCCGGCTCGTCGAGGTCCCGGTCGACGCGACCGCGCGGCTCGTGCCCGCGGTGCTCGCGGACGCGCTCGCGGCGGCGCCCGACGCAGCGGTCGTCACGGTGCTCGCGGCGAACAACGAGGTCGGCTCCGTCAACGACGTCCCCGGGCTCGTCGCCGTGGCGCACGCCGCGGGCGTACCCGTCCACGTCGACGCGATCGCGGCGTTCGGTGCCGTGCCCACGCGGTTCGACGACAGCGGCGCCGACCTGATGAGCCTCTCCTCCGTCAAGGTCGGAGGACCTGCCGGCGTCGGCGCCCTGCTCGCCGGGCGCGCGGCCCCGCTCGCGCCGATCCTGCACGGCGGCGGCCAGGAGCGCGGCCTCCGCTCCGGCACGCCCTCGGCGGCCCTGGCCCTCGCCTTCGCCGTCGCGGCGGAGGAGGCGGTCGCCGGGCTCGCCGCCGAGTCGGCCCGCGTCGCGGCGCTCCGCGACCGGGCGCTCGCCGGGCTGCTCGCGGAGCTGCCCGGCGCGGTCCTGCGCGGCGCCGACCCTGGCCAGGACCGCCTGCCGGGCAACCTCCACGTGACGGTCGAGGGCGCGGAGGGGGAGTCGCTCCTGCTCCTCCTCGACGCCGCCGGCATCTCCGTGAGCACGGGGTCCGCCTGCCTCGCCGGCGTCACGCGGATCTCGCCCGTGCTCCTCGCCATGGGCCTGCCGGAGGAGGCCGCCCTGGGCGCCCTGCGGATCACCTTCGGCCACTCGTCGAGCGAGGCGGACGTGGACGCCCTCCTCGCCGCGCTGCCGGCGCTCGCGCCCGCCGTCGCCCGCTGATCCCGAGCGCAGCCGACCCCTCGCTCGGGGGCCTGTCCGGCGTCGGCGCCCGACCGTAGAGTCGCCCCGCTCCGGGTGACCCGTCCGGAGCCGGCGCCCACCCAGCGCCCGCCTCCTCGCCCCAGAGGTCCTCCCCGTGCCCCGTCCGTTCCCGCACGCCCGCGGAACCGCCGTCCTCCTCGCCGCCGCCGTCACGGCCGCCTCCCTGCTCGCGGCCTCGCCCGCGCAGGCCGACACCCGCCGCGTCGCCGTGCCCGCAGCCCGCCCCGCCTGGGCGTCCGCGACCGCCGACAGCGGCGCCGTGGCCGCGTCCACCGACGTCGAGCTCGAGCTCGCCCTCCAGCTGCCCGACGAGCCCGCCGCCCGCGCCTTCGCGCTCGCCGTCTCGACCCCGGGCTCGCCGCAGTACCGGCAGGTGCTGTCGCCCGAGGAGTGGACCGCGCGCTTCGCCCCGACGCAGGCGACCGTCGACACGGTCGCCGACGCCGTCCGCGCCGCGGGCCTCACCGTCGAGACCGTGCCGTCGAGCCGGCTCTTCCTCCTGCTCAAGGGCTCCGCCGCACAGGTCGACGCGTTCTTCGCCACCCGCCTCCACGTGTTCGACGTCGACGGCGAGCAGCGCGTCGCGCCGGTCCGCGCCGCGACGCTGCCGCAGCCGGTCGCGCGCTCCGTGGCCGCCGTCACGTTCGCCCACCCGCGGTTCACCGCGGGGCCCGCGGCGAAGGCGACGAAGCGGCCGACGGTCTCGCCCTGCTCCGCCTACTGGCGCCAGCACGTCGTGAAGCTCCCGCGGAAGGCCTACGGCGCCCGCACCGCGAGCACCCCGCTCTGCGGCTACAGCGCCGCCCAGCTCCGCGCGATGTACGGGCTGAAGGGGTCCCGCCTCGACGGTGCCGGCCAGACCGTCGCGGTCGTCGGCGCGTTCGGCTCGCCGTCCATGCGGCGCGACCTCGCCACCTACTCGACGCGCAACGGCCTGCCCGCCGCCGCCTACACCGAGATCCGTCCCGCGGCGACGGAGGAGTCGTTCGGCTGCTCCGCCGCGGACTGGCAGCCGGAGCAGGCGCTCGACCTCGAGGCGATCCACGCGGTCGCGCCGAAGGCCCGGCTCGTGTTCGTCGGCGCCGGCGACTGCGGCTCCGGCTTCGACGTCGCGATGTCCCGCGTGCTCGACGGCGGCCTCGCGTCGATCGTCTCGAACAGCTGGGGCGCGACGGGCCTCGACACCCTTGCGGACTCCTCCGCCGACCCGGCGACGAAGCAGAGCATGGTCGTGATGCTGCACCAGCAGCTGCAGGCCGCGGGTCAGGGCGTCGGCCTCTACTTCGCGAGCGGCGACCTCGGCGACGACAGCGCGCTGCTCGGCACCCCCGCCGTCGACTTCCCGGCGTCGTCGCCGTTCGTCACCGCCGTGGGCGGCACGGCGGTCGGCGTCGACAAGAAGGGGAAGCGCGTCTTCACCACCGTCTGGGGCGAGAACGTCTCGGTCCTGTCCGGGAAGCCGCACGCGAAGTGGTCCCCGAAGCTGCCCGGCGACTTCGCCGCCGGCGCGGGCGGCGGTGCGAGCAGCCTCTTCGCCGCGCCCGGCTACCAGCGGGGCGTCGTCCCGGCCGGCCTCGCGGGCGGCATGCGGACCTCGACCGACGTCGCGGCCCTCGCCGCCTCGACCACCGGCTTCCAGGTCGGGTTCCGCCCGAGCGGCCCGTCCGGCCGCTACACGACCACCGCGGCCGGCGGCACCTCGCTCGCGACCCCGATCGTCGCGGCGCAGATGGCGCTCGCCCAGCAGGCCACGGGCCGGCGCATCGGCTTCGCGAACCCGGCGCTCTACGCCCTCGGCCGTTCGACCCCGGCCGTGTTCCGCGACGTCGCGCCGAGCGCGACCCGACGGGCGGTCGCCGTCACCTCCACCATGCGGCACTCGCCGACGCTGCTCGTCACCCTCGACCGGGACTCCTCGCTCGCAGCGCGGCGGGGCTACGACCTGCCGACCGGGCTCGGGGAGCTGACCCCGGCGGCGCTCGTCGCCCTCGGCCGCCTCTGACGTCGTCGCCTCCGTCTCGTCGGCACGTCCTGCCTGCGAGACGGAGGTCGGCGCCGGGGCGGGCCCGAACCGTGCGAGCCTGGTCGGCATGAAGGTGCTCGCGGCGATGAGCGGCGGCGTCGACTCCGCGGTCGCCGCGGCGCGCGCCGTCGAGGCGGGGCACGACGTGACCGGCGTGCACCTCGCGCTGAACCGGAACGCGGGCACGCTCCGCACCGGCGCGCGCGGCTGCTGCACGATCGAGGACGCGATGGACGCCCGCCGCGTCGCCGACCGGATCGGCATCCCGTTCTACGTCTGGGACTTCAGCGCGCGGTTCGCGGAGGAGGTCGTCGACGACTTCGTCGCCGAGTACGCCGCCGGTCGCACCCCGAACCCCTGCCTGCGCTGCAACGAGCGCATCAAGTTCGCCGCGCTGCTCGACCGCGCCGTCGCGCTCGGCTTCGACGCCGTCTGCACCGGGCACTACGCCGTCGTGCGCACCGGGCCGGACGGCCGGCGCGAGCTGCACCGCGCCTCCGACGAGGCGAAGGACCAGTCGTACGTGCTCGGCGTGCTGACCGCCGAGCAGCTCGCGCACGCGATGTTCCCGCTGGGGGAGACGCCGTCGAAGGCGGTCGTGCGCTCGGAGGCGGCGGAGCGCGGCTTCCGCGTGGCGTCGAAGCCGGACAGCCACGACATCTGCTTCATCCCCGACGGCGACACCCGCGGCTGGCTCGCCGGCCGGCTCGGCAGCGAGGCCGGCCCGGTGGTCGACGAGACGGGCGCGGAGGTCGGCCGGCACGACGGCGCGCTCGCCTACACGGTGGGCCAGCGCCGGGGGCTCTCCCTGACGCGACCGGCGCCCGACGGTCGCCCGCGGTTCGTGCTCGAGGTGAAGCCCGCGTCGAACACCGTGGTGGTCGGGCCGAAGGAGGCGCTCGCGGTCGGCGCGCTCGCCGGGGCGCGGATGTCGTGGGCCGGTCCGCGGCCCGGCGCGGACATGTTCCGCTGCGACGTGCAGGTGCGCGCGCACGCCGAACCGGTGCCGGCGACGGCGGCCTTCGAGGGCGCCGAGCTCGTCGTGCGGCCGGACGAGCCGATCCTCGGGCTCGCCCCGGGGCAGAGCGCGGTGCTCTACGACGGCACGCGCGTGCTCGGTCAGATCACGGTCGACCGCACGGTCGCCGCGGTGCCCGCTACCTGATCGGAGCCGCGTTTCGTCGCTCCGGGAGCTGTCGGTGGGCGCCCCTATGCTCGCCGCATGAGCGACACGGCGACCCCGGCCTCCGTCGACGCGGCCGGTGAGGTCGCCGACCTCACCGCGCGCATCAACCGGCTCCGGCACGAGTACTACGAGGGCGACCAGTCGACCGCGTCCGACCAGGACTACGACGCCCTGGTCCGCCGCCTCCAGGCGCTCGAGGAGGAGCACCCCGAGCTACTCCGGCCGGACAGCCCGACGCGGACCGTCGGCGGCGCGCCCGAGACGACGCTGTTCGCGCCCGTCGTGCACCGCGAGCCGATGCTCTCGCTCGACAACGTCTTCAGCCGCGGCGAGCTCGAGGCGTGGACGGAGAAGGTGCAGCGGGACGCGGCGAAGGCGCTGCCCGAGGCGCCGGTGCGCTGGCTCAGCGAGCTGAAGATCGACGGCCTCGCGATCAACCTCCGCTACGAGCGGGGCGTGCTCAGCTCCGCGGCCACCCGCGGCGACGGGATCACCGGCGAGGACGTGACGCCGAACGTCCGCATCATGGGCACGATCCCGCTCCGGCTGAAGGGCAGCGGGCACCCCGACCTCGTCGAGGTCCGCGGCGAGATCTTCTTCCCCGTCGAGAACTTCGACGCGCTGAACGCCCGGCAGGCGGAGGCGGGGGAGCGGCTGTTCGCCAACCCGCGGAACGCCGCGTCGGGGTCGCTGCGGCAGAAGTCCGAGGGCAAATCGCCGGAGAAGCTCGCGCTGATGGAGGCGCGCATCCGCGGCCTCCGGATGCTGGTGCACGGGATCGGCGCCTGGCCCGTCGAGCAGATCGAGCGGGACACCCCGGTGACCGCGCAGAGCCAGGTGTACGACCTGCTCGCCGAGTGGGGCCTGCCCACCTCCACCCACTACCGGGTCTTCGACACGGTCGAGGAGGTGTGGGGCTTCATCGAGCAGTACCGGGCGCAGCGGGCCTCGGTCGAGCACCAGATCGACGGCATCGTCATCAAGGTCGACGACCTCGACCTGCACGTCGCGCTCGGCGCGACCAGCCACTCGCCGCGCTGGGCGACCGCGTTCAAGTACCCGCCGGAGGAGGTGCACACGAAGCTGCTCGACATCGTCGTCTCGATCGGCCGCACGGGCCGGGCCACGCCGTTCGCGGTGATGGAGAAGGCGCTCGTCGCGGGCTCCGAGGTGCGCCAGGCGACCCTGCACAACCAGGACGTCGTCAAGGAGAAGGGCGTCCTGATCGGGGACACCGTCGTGCTGCGCAAGGCGGGCGACGTGATCCCCGAGGTGCTCGGGCCGGTGGTCGAGCTGCGCGACGGCACCGAGCGCGAGTTCGTGATGCCGGAGCGGTGCCCGGAGTGCGGCACGCCGCTGAAGCCGGCGAAGGAGGGCGACGTCGACCTCCGCTGCCCGAACGCCCGCAGCTGCCCGGCCCAGGTCCGCGGGCGCGTCGAGCACATCGGCTCGCGCGGCGCGCTCGACATCGAGGCGCTCGGCGAGGTGACCGCGGCGGCGCTGACGCAGCCGTCGATCCCGGAGACCCCGCCGCTCGTCACGGAGGCCGGGCTGTTCGACCTCTCGATGGACGACCTGCTGCCGATCCGCGTCGTGCCGCGCGACCCCGATACCGGGATGCCGCGCCTGAACGAGGACGGCACGGAGAAGCGGCTCGCGCCGTTCCAGCGGAACGCGAACGCCGACGAGCGGCGGGCGGCCCGCGAGGCGGGCGCCCCGCTCGACGCGGACGCGCGCTTCCCGTCGAAGCAGGCGGTCGACCTGCTCGCGAACCTCGAGATCGCGAAGACCCGCGACCTGTGGCGCTACCTGGTGTCGCTGTCGATCCGGCACGTCGGCCCCGTCGCGGCACGGGCGCTCGCGCAGCACTTCGGCTCGCTCGCGGCGATCCGGGCCGCGTCCCGCGACGAGCTCGCCGCCGTCGACGGCGTCGGGCCGATCATCGCCGACGCCCTCATCGACTGGTTCGGCGTCGACTGGCACGCCGAGATCGTCGACCGGTGGGCCGCGGCGGGCGTCCGGCTCGAGATCCCCGGTCACCCCGGTCCGCAGGCGGTCGAGTCGGCACCGGCCGGTCCGCTCGCCGGCCTCTCCGTCGTCGTCACCGGCACCGTCGAGGGCTTCACGCGGGAGGAGGCGGAGGAGGCGATCCTCGCCGCCGGGGGCAAGGCGGCCTCGAGCGTCTCGAAGAAGACCGCGTTCGTGGTGATCGGGGCGAATCCGGGCGCGAGCAAGCTGACGAAGGCGGAGGCGCTCGGCACGCCGCAGCTCGACGCGGACGGCTTCCGCCGCCTGCTCGAGGGCGGCCCCGACGCGGTCGCACCCGCGAGCGCGGGCGACGAGGAGGCGTGACCGTCCGGCTCGAGCAGGTGGACTGGGCCGACCCGCGAGCGGCTGCCCTCCGCGACGCCCTGGACGCCGAGATGGGCGACCGCTACGCGCACGTCGGCCGGTCCGCGACCCCGGAGGAGCAGGCGGCGCGGGCTCGCGCGTTCGCGATCGACCCGGCCACGATGACGTCCGTGCGGCTCGCGATCGACGCCGACGGAGGCGTCCTCGGGCACGCGGCGCTCCGACGGCTCCAGCACGGTCCGTCCGTCGAGTGGGAGCTCAAGCGGCTGATCACCGTTCCCGCCGCCCGGGGGAGGGGCGTCGGCGCGCTCCTCGTCCGCGCGATCGAGGCGGACGCCGCCGCGGCCGGCGCCACCCGCGTGATCCTGCAGACCGGCGACCGGCAGCCCGAGGCGATCGGCCTGTACCGCCGCCTCGGCTACCGGCCCGTCCCGGCGTACGCGCCGTACGCCGGGGTGATCGCGGAGGGGCTGTACTTCGCGAAGGACCTGGCGTGACCGTGCGGGACGTGCGCGTCTGCTTCGCGGGCGACTCCCTCGTGGCCGGCACCGGGGACGAGGCCGCGCTCGGCTGGGTCGGCCGGGTCGCGGCCGCCGGGATCGCGCGGGGCATGGACCTGACCGCCTACAACCTCGGCGTGCGCGGCGCGACGTCCGTGCAGACGGTCCGGCGGCTCGCCATCGAGGCGCGGCCCCGCCTGACGGCCGCCGAGGACCCGCGCGTCGTCCTGTCGTTCGGCGCGAACGACACGCATCCCGACGTCGGGCTGCCGCCCGCCGCAGCGGTCGACGCCCTCCGCGAGGCGCAGCGGCGGCTCGCACCCGTCCCGCTCCTGCTCGTCGGGCCGCCCGCGGTCGACGACGACGAGCAGAACGAGCGCCTCCGCCTCCTCGAGGCGGCGCTCGCCGCGGAGGCCGCGGCGCTCGGCGTCCCGTTCGTCCCCGTCCTCGCCGCCACGGCGGAGGCGGACGTCTGGCGGCGCCCCGTGCACTCGGGCGACGGCTTCCACCCGGACGCCGCCGGCTACGCCCTCCTCGCCGCGCTCGTCACCGAGCCGCTGCTCGCCTGGCTCGCGGCCCCGCCCGTCGCGCGGTAGCCGCGGCGTCCCGCGGTCCGCATGCCGACCGCGCGTCGCCGCAGGGACCGCGCGACGGCGGGAGGGGCGCACGGCGGGCCTCGATAGGATCGAATCCATGCCCGACGCCACCCCGGTGATCTCCGTCGCCGACGTCCAGCACCTCGCGGGTCTCGCCCGCATCGCCCTCGAACCGGCCGAGATCGAGCATCTCGCCGGCGAGCTGAACCAGATCGTGGACTCGGTGAAGAAGGTGCAGGAGGTCGCGACGCCGGACGTGCCCGCGACCAGCCACCCGATCCCGCTCGTCAACGTGCTGCGCGCCGACGTCGTCGGCGAGGTGCTGACGCAGCAGCAGGTGCTCTCCGGCGCCCCTGACGCGGCCGACGGCCGCTTCCGCGTGCCGGCCATCCTCGGCGAGGAGCAGTGATGAGCGAGCTGACCCGGTGGACCGCGGCCGAGCTGGCCGAGCACCTCGACGCCGGCGACGTCTCGAGCGTCGAGGCGACCCGCGCGCACCTCGACCGGATCGCCGAGGTCGAGCCCGACGTGCACGCCTTCCTCCACGTCGCCGGCCCGGCCGCGCTGACGCGGGCGGAGGAGATCGACCGGCTCCGCGCCGAGGGCCGCGCGCCGTCCGCGCTCGCCGGCGTGCCGGTCGCGATCAAGGACGTGCTCTGCACGCTCGACATGCCCTCCACGGCGGGCTCGAAGATCCTCGAGGGCTGGGTGCCGCCGTACGACGCGACCCCGGTCGCGCGCCTCCGCGCCGCCGGGCTCGTGCCGCTCGGCAAGACGAACATGGACGAGTTCGCGATGGGCTCCTCCACCGAGTACTCCGCGTACGGCGCGACCCACAACCCGTGGGACCTCAGCCGCATCCCCGGGGGCTCCGGCGGCGGGTCCGCCGCCGCGGTGGCCGCGTTCGAGGCGCCCGTCGCGCTCGGCTCGGACACCGGCGGCTCGATCCGCCAGCCCGCGGCCGTCACCGGCACGGTCGGCGTCAAGCCCACCTACGGCGGCGTGAGCCGGTACGGCTCCATCGCGCTCGCGTCGAGCCTCGACCAGGTCGGGCCCGTCAGCCGCACGGTGCTCGACGCCGCGCTGATCCACGACGTGATCGGCGGGCACGACCCGCACGACGCCACGAGCCTCACCGACGAGTGGCCGTCGATGGCCGCCGCCGCGCGGCGCGGGAAGGCGGAGGGCTCGCTCGCGGGCGTCCGCGTCGGCGTCGTGCACCAGCTCGACGGCTCCGGCTTCCAGGGCGGCGTGCGGCAGCGATTCGGCGAGGCGCTGAAGCGCATGGCCGAGGCGGGCGCGGAGATCGTCGAGGTCCAGGCGCCGCACTTCGAGTACGCGATCAGCGCCTACTACCTGATCCTCCCGGCGGAGGCGTCGAGCAACCTCGCGAAGTACGACTCGGTCCGATTCGGCCTCCGCGTCGACCCGGGCCGCTCGACCACCGAGCAGGTCATGGCGCTCAGCCGCGAGGCGGGCTTCGGGCCGGAGGTGAAGCGCCGCGTCATCCTCGGCACCTACGCGCTCTCGGCCGGCTACTACGACGCCTACTACGGCAGCGCGCAGCAGGTGCGGACGCTCGTGCAGCGCGACTTCACCGCGGCGTTCGAGCAGGCCGACGTGCTCGTGTCGCCGTCCGCGCCGACGACCGCCTTCCCGCTCGGCGAGAAGGTCGACGACCCGCTGGCGATGTACCTGAACGACGTGACGACGATCCCCGCGAACCTCGCGGGCATCCCGGGCATGAGCCTCCCGATCGGCCTCGCGCCGGAGGACGGCCTGCCCGTCGGGCTGCAGCTCATGGCGCCCGCCCGCGAGGACGCCCGCCTGTACCGGGTGGGCGCGACCGTGGAGGCGCTGCTCGAGGCGGAGTGGGGCGCGCCGCTGCTGTCCCGCGCGCCGAAGCTCGGCCGACCCGTGCCGCCGCCCGGGTTCGGCACCGAACCGGACGGAGGCACCCGCTGATGGCGACTGGCGCGACGGACGTGCTGATGGACTTCGACGAGGCGCTGGAGCGCTTCGAGCCGGTCCTCGGCTTCGAGGTCCACGTGGAGCTCTCCACGGCGACCAAGATGTTCTCGCCCGCCCCGAACCCGGCGGCGCCCGGCGTCGACTCCTCGGTGCCGAACAGCCTCGTGGCGCCCGTCGACATGGGCCTGCCCGGCGCGCTGCCGGTGGTGAACGCGGAGGCGGTGCGGTACTCGATCTCGCTCGGGCTCGCGCTCGGATGCTCGATCGCGCCGACGAGCCGGTTCGCGCGGAAGAACTACTTCTACCCGGACCTCGGGAAGAACTACCAGATCAGCCAGTACGACGAGCCGATCGCGTTCGAGGGCACCGTCGAGGTCGAGCTCGAGGACGGCACGCTCTGGACGGTGCCGATCGAGCGCGCCCACATGGAGGAGGACGCCGGCAAGCTGACGCACGTCGGCGGCGCCACCGGCCGCATCCAGGGCGCGGACCACTCGCTCGTCGACTACAACCGCGCCGGTGTCCCGCTCGTCGAGATCGTCACCAAGCCGATCTTCGGCGCCGAGCACCGCGCGCCGGAGATCGCGAAGGCGTACGTCGCGACGATCCGCGACATCGTCCGCTCGCTCGGCATCTCCGAGGCGCGCATGGAGCGCGGGAACCTGCGCTGCGACGCGAACGTCTCCCTCCGCCCGCGGGGCCAGGAGAGGCTCGGCACCCGCACCGAGACGAAGAACGTGAACAGCCTCCGCTCCGTCGAGCGCGCGGTCCGCTACGAGATCCAGCGGCAGGCCGCGATCCTCGCCGCGGGCGGCACGATCGTGCAGGAGACCCGGCACTGGCACGAGGACACCGGCTCGACGAGCGCGGGCCGCCCGAAGTCCGACGCGGACGACTACCGGTACTTCCCGGAGCCGGACCTGCTGCCGGTCGAGCCGTCGCTCGCGCTCATCGAGGAGCTGCGCGCCGCGCTGCCCGAGTCGCCCGCCGCGTTCCGTCGCCGCCTCCAGGCCGACTACGGGTTCACGGACGGCGAGTTCCGCGACATCCTCAACGCCGGCGTGCTCGCCGAGCTCGAGGAGACGGTGTCGAAGGGCGCCGCCCCCGCGCAGGCGCGCAAGTGGTGGTTGGGGGAGATCCTCCGCATCGCGAACCAGCGCGGCGTCGAGCCGGGCACGCTCGTCTCGCCGCTGCACGTCTCCGAGCTGATCGCGCTCACCGAGAACGGCGACCTGACCGACCGCCTGGCCCGCCAGGTGCTCGAGCTCGTCGTCGCCGGTGAGGGCTCGCCGGAGGAGGTCGTGCAGGCGCGCGGCTTGAAGGTCGTCTCCGACGACTCGGCGCTGATCGCCGCGATCGACGAGGCGCTCGCGAGCCAGCCCGACGTCCTGCAGAAGATCAAGGACGGCAAGGTCCAGGCGGCCGGCGCCGTGATCGGCGCGGTCATGAAGGCGATGCGCGGCCAGGCCGACGCCGCCCGCGTCCGCGAGCTCGTGCTGGAGCGGGCACAGGCCTGACCCGCCTTCCGTTCTGAAGGAGTTCTCGCGCGATCGAGGCGAGAACTCCTTCAAAACGATTCGGCAAGGCGAGGGGTCGAACGGCGCCCGAGCGCGGGCTCGGTGCCGTCCGGACGTCTGCTCGCGGCTGCCCGGGCGTCGGCTAGCCTCCGGCCATGACCGCGATCGCGCCGCTCCCGGTCCGTGCGCCCCGGCGCGACGGTCGCCGGGCGCTGATCGCCGATGCGGTCGTCGTCGGATGGGTCGTCGCGTCCTGGCTGCTCGGCGGCCTGGCGATGCTGCTCGCGCCCCTCGTGCTCCTGGCGCCCTGCTCCTCGTGCCGGTCGGCTTCGCGTACGGCGTCGTCGTCCGAGCGGTGCTCCTCGCGAGGCAGCGCGGTGCCGCCTCCGCCCCGGTCGTGCCGGGAGCCGGTGCCGCGCTGGTCGAGACCCCGCTCCGGCGGGCGGACCGGTGGCTGGCGATCGTCCTCCTCACGATCGCGGGCTCGCTCGGCCTCGCCCGGGCGACGGAGACCGTGCTCGTCGGAGCCGGCATCGCGTCCGACGAAGCGACCCCGTTCAGCGCCCTGTCGGCCGTCGTGTGGCAGATCGCGTTCGGGATGGCGGTCCAGGCGCTGATCGCCGTGATCCCCGCGGCCGCCCTGACCACCCAGCTCGCGGTGGACCGAGCCGCGCTGCGTCGGGAGGCCGCGGCCATCGACGCGGAGACGTCGGGAGGCCGCCGCGTCCGACGGACCCGCGCGCTGTCGTGGACGGCCTACGGCGTCTGGTCCGTCCTCGCCCTCGGCTGCGCGGTCGCGCTCGCGGCTTCGCACGGCTGAGCGCCGCGTCCGCTCCGCTCCATTCCGTTTTGAAGGAGTCCTCGGCTGGTCGGCGCGAGGTCTCCTTCGAAACGGGATCACCAGGAGGGGACGGTGCCGTCGCGCTCGATGAACTCCAGGCGGTTGCCGACCGGATCGGCCGCGTAGCACCGGCGGTGGCCGGGGAACAGCGACTCGTCCCGCTCGACGGCGACGCCGTTCGCCTCGAGGTGCCGCACCAGCGCGTCGAGGTCCCGCACGCGGATGCCCGGGTGCGCCTTCTTCGCCGGCCGGAAGTCCGCCTCGACGCCGAGGTGCAGCTCGAGCCGGTCCGCCCGCACCCAGAGGCCGCCGCGCGCGGCGAGCGCGGGCGGCTTGGCCACCTCCGCCATGCCGAGCACACCGAGGTAGAAGGCGCGGAGCGCGTCCTCGGAGCCGGCCGGGATCGCGAGCAGCACGTGGTGCAGCCCGAACGACCAGCCGGACTCGTGGTCGTCGCCGTACCCCTGCTCGGACGTCATCACGCCATCCTCGCGGACCGGCACGCTCCAGTGCCTCGCGATGCTGGTCAGCCGGTCGTACCGGTAGGGCACGGCATCGCCCTCGGGCATCCACCCGGACCGTTCGAGGAACCCCGCTGCTCCGGGCGCTGCCGTGTCGACCACCCCGACGCGCAGACGGTCGAGCCCGGCCGTGCTCGCCACGCGGGCGGCTCCGGACTGCAGCGCGCCGCCGAGGCCCGCCCGGCGCGCCTCGGGGTGCACGAGGAGGAGCCCGATCGTCGCCGTCCGCGCGTCGGGGTGCGCGAGGACGATGTCGACCACGCCGAGGAGCCGTCCACCACACCAGGCTCCGAGCACGCGCTTGGCATCGGCCGCGGCGCCCTCCGGAACCTGCAGCAGCGTGCTGAGGGCGTCGGACGGGCCGGTCGGGTAGCCGGTCACCTGCTGCGTGTGGTCGGTGCAGGCCTCGAGCAGCTCCTGCAGCGCGTCGACGTCCGGCTCGAGGACCTCGCGGACCATCGTCGTCATCGCGCCATCCTCGCGCCGCGGCCTCCTCTGCGCGCTGCGGTCCCAGTTGCGCGCGAGCGCTCCCGCACAGCTGCGACTGCAGCGCGCAGCTCGAGCGTGCGGACCGGCCGGCCCGCTCCTAGGGTGGCGTCGCGAGCGGAGGTGGGCGATGCCGAGCACGTTCGAGCTGGTGACGGACGCGGAGGACGACGCGGTCGACGCCGTGTACCGGGCCGCGTTCGCGGCGGACGGGCTCGGGGTGAACCCGCGGTTCCGCGAGGAGCAGCTCGCGATGCATCGCGCGCGGAAGGGCTTCACCCTCGTCGGCGCGGCGGAGGCGGGCCGGCTCGTCGGGTTCGCGTACGCGTACACCGGGGACCGCGGGCAGTGGTGGCACGAGCACGTGGCCGAACGGGTCTCGTCGGAGCTCGCCGACACCTGGCTCGGCGGCCACCTCGAGGTCGTCGAGCTCGCGGTGCTGCCGGAGGCGCGCGGGCGGGGGATCGGCGCGGCCCTGATGACGGCGCTCGTCGCCGACCGACCGGAGCCGTGCGCGCTGCTCGGCACCGGACGACGCCCGAGCCCGGCCCGCCGGCTCTACGAGCGGCTCGGCTGGATCGAGCTGCAGCACGACCTCGACGCCGACACCAGCCTCTACGGCCGCCTGCTGCGATGACCGCCTTCCTGCGGTTCCCCGTCCGCCGCGTCGAGGCGAACGCGGTTCCGATCGACCGGCGAGCGTGGCCCGCGACCATCCCCGCCGTGCAGCAGCTGCTGAGCGAGGGCCTCGACCTCGGACGCGCGACCGTGCTCGTCGGTGAGAACGGGGCGGGGAAGTCGACGCTCGTCGAGGCGGTCGCGATCGCCTACGGGCTGTCGCCGGAGGGCGGCTCGCCGAACACGCTGCACGCGACCAGGCCGAGCGAGTCCCAGCTCCACGAGCACCTGACCCTCGTCCGGAACGGCGGCTCGGGGCGCTTCGGCTACTTCCTCCGCGCCGAGACGATGCACGGCGTCTTCACGTACCTCGAGCAGGTCGGGTCGAGCCCGTACGGTCCGCCCGACCCCCGCTTCCACGAGATCAGCCACGGCGAGTCGTTCCTCGCCCTGCTCCGGAGCCGGTTCGCCGGAACCGGCCTCTGGGTGCTCGACGAGCCGGAGAGCGCGCTGTCCTTCTCCGGCTGCATGGCGCTGCTCGCGCACCTCGTCGACCTGCTCGAGGACGACCGGAACCAGGTGCTGCTGTCGACCCACTCGCCGCTGCTCGCTGGGCTGCCCGGCGCGGACGTGCTCGAGGTCGGGGAGCACGGCCTCCGACGGACCCGGTGGGAGGACACCGACCTCGTGCAGCAGTGGCGCGCCTTCCTCGCCGCGCCGCGAGCCTTCCTCCGGCACCTCTGACGAGGCGCGGGTCAGGCGCCCGGGGTGCGGTACTTCTCGAAGAAGGTGACGACCGTCGTCGGCTGGTAGTTCGACGGGTCGCCGTGCTCGCCGGTGGTGCGGAAGTAGGTGACGTCGGCGCCGGCCGCCTTCGCCTCGGCGACGCACACCGCCGCGTTCGTGGTCGCGTTCACGACGGTGTCGGCGGGCGACGCCCAGACGAGCAGGGGCGTGTCCCCGACCCGCACCGGCGAGACGGCGGCACGGCTGCGTCCCCGCCACGCGTCGCGGATCGACTCCTGGAACCGCGGCTGGTGCATGGTGCGGAGGTCGCACACGGGGAACCACGCCGTCGCGGCCCGCACGTCGGGCAGCCGGCGCGCGAGCTGCATGGTGGCGAGACCGCCCATCGACTCGCCCATGAGGAACACGTCGCGCAGGCGGTAGGTGCTCTTCGTGCGGGTGATGAGGTCCTGGTAGTCGTCGAGGCTCGCGGGGTCGCCCCAGGCCTTCCCGAGCCCGTCGGCGGCGAGGATCGTGAACCCCGCCTCGCTGACCGCGTGCGCGACGCCGGCCTCCTCGCGCCGGCTCAGCAGCGACCAGCGCGTCTGCCCCCAGCCGTGGAGGAAGACGACGAGGCCGCCGTTCGGCCGCTTCGGCACGATCACGAGGGAGGCGGACCGCGCGTCGTCGACCAGCCGGGCGCCGGCGGCACGGAGGTCGGCGGGCTCCGCGACGGGCGTCGCCGCGACGACGGGTCGCGCCCCGGGGACCTCGGTGGAGGACGCGGCGCAGCCCGCCATCGCGGCCGTCACGAGCAGTGCCCCGATCGCCGCGAGCGCGCGACGAGGGAGGCGGATGGGCACGCACCAATTCTGCGACGCGCCGACGGGTGGTCCGTCCGCACCCGGACCCGGGGCCCGATCCGTACCGAATCGTGATCGACCACCCCCGGAACGGGGCGCACGCAGCGGTCCGCGCGGCGCCCGGCGGGCCCGTAGCCTCGACCCGGACGCCGCGGCACCTGTTCTCTCTTCACTCGCAGCCCGCGGCGACCACGAGCGGCCGCAGCGCCGCCGTACCGCGGGATGCGCGGCGCGTGAGCCGTAGCCGATCACGTCGCGCATCCCGCCGAACCGCCCGCTGACCAGCGGATCGCCGCTCGCGCGCGTCCGGCAGAATGGCGCGGTGCCTCTCGGAGCCGACCCGGACCTGCTCGCCTCGCTCCGCGCCGACCTCGATGCGGCCCGGTACACGGTCGAGGGGCTCGAGGCCGCGTGGGGTCCCGTCGCCGCCGAGGCGCTGGGCCGGGACGACCCGGTGCCCGCCCTGCTCGAGCTCGCCCGCCGCGAGCCGTCGCCCGCCGGGGTCCTCGGCGCGCTCTTCGTGCTCGGCGCCGACCGCCCGGCCGACCAGGTGGACCGCGCCCTGCCGGGCACGGGCACGGTGGGCGCCGAGCGGCTCGGGCTGATCCGCCTGGCCGACGGCGTCGCGCGGGCCCTGGTCGACCTCCGCCCCTACGCGCTGGCCGACGAGTCCGGGGTCGCGGCGTGGTGGATCGCCTCCGACCCCGGCGAGATGGCGCTCGGCGGCGAGCTGCCGGAGGAGCACGTGCTCGGCGCCGGCGCCGCATCCGGCACCCTCGCGCAGATCCTGGTCGGCACCGGGACGGGGTCGGTGCTCGACCTCGGCACCGGCAGCGGGGTGCAGGGGCTGATCGCCGCGCGCAGCGCGTCGCGCGTCGTCGCGACGGACGTCTCCGCGCGGGCGCTCGAGTTCGCCCGGCTCAACGCCGCGCTGAACGGCGTCGCGCTCGACCTCCGCGAGGGGTCGCTCTACGAGCCGGTCGCGGGGGAGCGCTTCGACCGCATCGTCACGAACCCGCCCTTCGTCATCACGCCGCGGGGCGCGGACGGCGTGCCGGCCTACACGTACCGCGACGGCGGGTTCGCCGGCGACGGGCTCGTGGAGGCGCTCGTCCGGGGCGCGGCCGACCACCTCGCGCCGGGCGGCGTCGCCCAGCTGCTCGGCAACTGGGAGGTGCGCGGCGACCTGGATGCCGCCCGGCAGCGGGTGCTCGACTGGGCGGGCCCGCTCGACGTCTGGGTGGTCGAGCGCGACCTGCTCGACCCGGCGCAGTACGCGGAGACGTGGGTGCGGGACGGCGGGGCGCAGCCCGGCACCGCGCGGTACCGGTCGCTCGTGCGCGCCTGGCTCGAGGACTTCGCGGCGCGCGGCGTCACGGCGATCGGCGCGGGGTACGTCACCCTCCGCGCGCCCCGCGGCACGGCGACGCTGCGCCGGTTCGAGCACCTCGACGGCGCGGTCGGCAGCGGGATCGGCGCCGCGATCGAGGCGGGCCTCGCCGCGCACGACCTGCAGCGGGCGCTGCCCGACGACGCGCTCGCGGACACCGTGCTCGTCGTCGCGCCCGACGTGACCGAGCACCGCCACTACTGGCCGGGCGACGCCGACCCGACCGTGATCGAGCTGCGGCAGGGCACGGGGTTCGCCCGGGTCCGCCGCGTCGACACGGTCGCCGCGGCCGTCGTCGGCGCCTGCGACGGGGAGCTGCCGGTGGGGGCGATCGCGGACGCGGTCGCACGCCTGCTCGACGCCGACCCGGACGACACGCGCGCCGCGGTGCTGCCGGTGGTCCGCGAGCTCTGGTTCGAGGGCTTCCTGGCCCTCGGCTGACGCGCCGCCGGCTCCCGGCCCGGCGTGCGCCGCCCGGCCGTCGAGCGCTCAGGAGGCGGGTGCGAGCCTGGCTCCATGCACGTCGTCATGACCGGGGCCACCGGCCTCATCGGATCCGCCGTCCTCCCGCGCCTGCTCGAGCGGGGCGATCGCGTCACCGCCCTCGTCCGCAGCGAGGACGCCGCGCTCGCCGTCGAGCGGGCCGGCGCCGCCGCCGTCGCGATCGACTTCGGCGACGCCGACGCGATCGCCGCCGCGTTCGCACAGGCCGACGGCGTGATCCACCTCGCGGCCGCCGGCGACGACGCGGAGGGGTTCGACCGCAGGGTGGCCGCCGCCGCGGTGCGGGCCCTCGGCGGCACCGGCCGGCCCTACGTCCACACGGGCGGCGTCTGGGTCTACGGTGCCGGCGACGACCTCACCGAGACGGACCCCGTCGACCCGCCCGCCCTCACGGCCTGGCGGACCGGGATCATCGAGGCGCTGGAGGGCGCGGACGTCGCGCTCACCGTGATCCACCCGGGCATCGTCTACGGGGACGGCGGCACGGGCATCCCGCAGCTGCTCGCGCAGCAGCCGCGCACCGACGACGGCCGCCTGACGACGCTGGGCTCGGGCGAGCAGCACTGGACGACGATCCACGTCGACGACCTCGCGCGCCTCTACGCCGTCGTCGTCGCGGCGGGGGAGGGCTTCGGCCCGGTGCTCGGGGTCGGCGGCGTGAACCCGACCGTCGCGGAGCTGTCCGCGGCCGTCGCCGGCGACGCGGGCATCGCGACGGAGGACCCGTCGGCGACGGAGGAGCGGCTCGGCGCCCCCTTCGCGGCCGCGCTCCTGCTCGACCAGCAGGCCTCCGGCACGAAGGCGCGGACGATCGGCGGCTGGACGCCGACCCGGCCGACCCTCGTCGAGGAGCTCGCCCGCGGGTCGCGGGACTAGCCGGCGAGCACCGTCTGGGCGAACGAGTCGAGACGCTCCTTCAGCCCGTCGATGCGGCGCTGCACGATCTCCTCGGGCGGCAGCTGCATCGGCGCGGCCGGGGGCGCGATGCGGATGATCGCGCTGCAGCCGAGGTCGGCGCAGATGTAGGTGCCGACGGTGTCGCCCTTGCGGCCCGCCTCGCCGGAGCGGGGCGCCGCGAACAGGGTGACCTGGTCGCCGGGCTGCGCGGTGTGGCAGAGGGAGCACATGGCGCTGATGCCGCCGCGGATCCGCCGCTCCGCCGCGCGGAGCGCGAACGACACCGGTCGATCGCCCTGCCAGACGGTCAGGTACGCGCGCTGCGGCGCCTTCGCGTCGTGCCAGCCGAGGTACTCGCGGTCGTTCCAGAGCATCTCGTGCAGACCCGGCATCGGGACCCGTTCGGCCTCGCCCCTCGTGGTGTTGACGAAGGATTCGCGGATCTGGTCCTCGGTGAGCGGCTGCATCCCCTTCAGGGTAGGCGTCAGCGCTCGAGGGGTCGCGCGTAGTCCGGGTGCTCCGCCAGGAAGTTGCGCACCATCGGGCACTGGCCGATCGGCCGGATGCCGGCCTGCCGGGTGTCGTCGAGCCCGGCCCGCACCATCTGCGTGCCGTAGCCGTGGTGCTCGTGCTCCGGGACGATGCCGCTGTGCGTGAAGACGCGCCCCTCCGCGGTGTCCCGGTACACGAGCTCGCCGATCGGCTCGCCCTCGAGCAGTGCCACGTAGCGGTCGTGCTCGGCGTCGTGCTCGACGGAGATCTCGGTCATGCGGTCATCCTGCACGCGCCCGGGACGCCCGGGCAACCGGGGGCGCGCACGGCCGGATGGGGGAGGATCGGCGCGTGACCGATCCGGACGTCGTCGTCGTCGGGTCCGGCCCGAACGGGCTCGCCGCCGCGGTGACCGCGGCCAGGGCGGGCCTTTCCGTGCTCGTCGTCGAGGCCGCGGACCGGCCCGGCGGGGCGGCGCGCACCGAGGCGACCACCCTGCCCGGCTTCCGGCACGACCTCGGCGCCGCCGTGCACCCGATGGCGGTCGCCTCCCCGTTCTTCCGCCGCTTCGGCCTCGGCGACCGCGTGACGCTGCGCACCCCCGAGCTGTCCTGGGCGCATCCGTTCGAGGACGGGACGGCGGCGCTCGCCTGGCGCGACCTCGGCCGCACCGCCGCCGGGCTCGGGCCCGACGGACCCGCCTACGCGCGGCTGCTCGGCCCGTCCGTCGCGCACGCCCGCGCGATCGCCCGCTTCACGTTGGGACCCGTGCTGCGGGTGCCGCCGGACCCCCTGGTCGCCGTGCGCTTCGGTCTCGCCGCGCTCGACCAGGGCGGCCCGTTGTGGCAGCGGCGCTGGCGCGGGCGGGACGCGCCCGCGCTGCTGACCGGCGCCATGGCCCACACGGTCCGGCCGATGCCGACCCTGCCGCCCGCCGCCGCGGGGCTCGCGCTCGCGGTGCAGGGGCACGCCGGCGGCTGGCCGGTCCCGGTCGGGGGCACGCAGGCGATCGTGGACGCGCTCGTCGCCGACCTCGTCGCGCACGGCGGCCGGATCGAGACCGGCCGGGCGGTCGAGGACCTCGCCGAGCTGCCGCCCGCCCGGGCCGTCGTGCTCGACACGAGCGTGCCGGCCGTGCTCCGGCTCGCGGGCGCGCGCCTCCCCGGCGCCGTCCGCGCGTGGCTGCGCACCTTCCGGTTCGGGGCCGGCATCGGGAAGGTCGACTACGCCCTCGACGGGCCCGTGCCCTGGCGCGACCAGGCGACGCGGACGACCGCGACCGTGCACCTCGGCGGCACGCGGGCGGAGATCGCCGCCGCCGAGCGCGCGGTCGCGGCGGGCCGGGTGCCCGACCGCCCCTACGTGCTCGTCGCGCAGCCCTCCGTGCTCGACCCGAGCCGCGCGCCGGCCGGCAAGCACGTGCTGTGGACGTACACGCACCTGCCGAACGGCTCGACCCTCGACCCCACCGAGCTGATCACCGCGGAGATCGAGCGCGTCGCGCCCGGGTTCCGCGACCTCGTGCTCGCGTCGACCGCGAGCAGCGCCCGCGACATCGGTGCGTGGGACCGCAACCTCGCCGGAGGCGACCTCGCCGCGGGCGCGGTCACCCTGCGGCAGCTGCTCGCGCGGCCGCTTCCCACCGCCGATCCCTGGCACCTCGCCGACGGGCTCTACCTCTGCTCGGCCGCGGCCGCACCCGGTCCGGGCGTGCACGGTCAGGGCGGGTACCTCGCGGCGCGGTCCCTGCTCCAGCGCGAGTTCGGCGTGCGCACCCCGCCGAGCCTCGCGCCCTGACGGCCCGCCGCGCCGGCGACGGCCGGGCAGCGTGCGCGGAAGGCTCAGCCGGCCGGGAGAAGACTGGTCCGCATGGCGGAGAAGGTCTGGTTCATCACGGGCACCTCGCGCGGCTTCGGCCGGGAGTGGGCCGTCGCGGCGCTCGACCGGGGCGACCGCGTCGCGGCCACGGCGCGCGACACGGGCTCCCTGTCCGACCTCGTCGAGCGGTACGGGGACGCGATCCTCCCGCTCGCGCTCGACGTGACGGACAAGGCCGCCGTCGAGCAGGCGGTCCGGCAGGCGCAGGAGCGGTTCGGCCGCATCGACGTCGCGATCAACAACGCCGGGTACGGCCACTTCGGCTTCGTCGAGGAGGTCTCGGAGGAGGAGCTGCGCGCCCAGCTCGAGACGAACCTGTTCGGCGCGGTGTGGGTCACCCAGGCCGTGCTGCCGGGCATGCGCGAGCGGGGATCCGGTCACATCATCCAGGTGTCGTCGATCGGCGGCATCAGCGCGTTCCCGATCGTCGGCGCGTACCACGCGTCGAAGTGGGCGCTCGAGGGCATCTCGCAGTCGCTGGCCCAGGAGGTGGCGCCGTTCGGCGTCAAGGTGACGCTGATCGAGCCCGGCGGTTTCGCGACCGACTGGGCCGGTCCCTCGGCGAAGCGCTCGGCGGAGCTGCCCGCGTACGCGGACGTGCGGCAGCAGGTCATGGAGCAGCGCTCGCAGCGGAACGCGGAGCCGGGCGACCCCGCGGCGACGCGCGGCCCGATCCTGGAGCTCGTGGACGCGGCCGAGCCGCCGCTGCGCGTGTTCTTCGGCCGCTCGCCGCTCGGCATCGCGAAGGCGGACTACGCGAAGCGGATCGAGACCTGGGAGCAGTGGCAGCCCCTGTCGGAGCGCGCGCAGGGCTGAGCGCGAGCAGGGCCGATCCGGTGCAGGGCCGATCGTGTTTCGGCCTCGTGACGGATTCGTGGCGCGCGCAGCGGGGGACGTAGCCTGCGGGGCGTGACCACGGCCCCGCCGGCAGCCCAGCAGTCGTTCGTCGAGCAGGGCGGGATCGAGGCGATCCCGCTCGCGCGCCGCCACGGGTCGCCGTGGCAGCTGCTCGCCACCTGGACCGCGCCGAACCTCGAGTTCGCGACGATCTACGTCGGAATCATCGCGGTCGCGTTCTTCGGCCTCGGCTTCCCGCAGGCGATGCTCGCGCTCGTGATCGGCAACGCGCTCGGCGCGCTGACCCACGGCCTGCTCTCCGCGTGGGGGCCGCGCGACGGCGTCGCGCAGATGGTGCTCGGCCGGGTCGCCTTCGGCACGCGCGGCAACATCCTGCCCGCAGGCCTCAACACCGTGATGGCGGGGCTCGGCTGGTTCGCCACGAACTCCGTCAGCGGGGCCTTCGCGCTCGCGACCCTCACCGGCATGCCGATCTGGCTCGCGCTGGTCGTCATCGTGGTCGTGCAGGTCGGCGTCGCCGTCATCGGGCACGACTTCGTGCAGCGCTTCGAGCGGTACGCGGCCGTCGTGCTCGGGATCGTCTTCCTGCTGGCCGCCGTCGCGGCGCTCGTGAACGGGCACCTCGGCGCCGGGTCGAACGGCGGCCCCGCGGGCCTGACCGCCGGGTTCGGCGGCTTCACGGTCGCGCTGTCCGCGGCCTTCGGCTACGCGGCGGGCTGGAACCCGTACGCCGCCGACTACACGCGCTACCTCCCGCCGACGACCTCGCCGGTCAGGATCGGCCTCGCCGCGGGCCTCGGCAACTTCGTCTCCTGCACCGTGCTCATGGCGGCGGGCGCCGCCGCCGCGACCGCGGTCGGCTTCGGGGAGGGGAACCCCACCGACCTCTTCACCTCCGGCGCCGTGATGCCGGCCGTGATCGGCAAGCTCACGCTGCTCGCGATCTTCTTCGGCGCGATCTCCGCGAACGCGCTGAACATCTACTCGGGCGCGATGAGCTTCCTCGCCGTGGGCATCCGCATCCCGCTCGCGCTGCGCCGCGCGATCGTCGCCGGCGCCTTCGGCGTGCTCGGCTTCGTCATCGCCCTGATCGCCAGCACCGACCCGAAGAACTCGTACGAGAACTTCCTGCTCGTCATCGCCTACTGGATCGCGCCCTGGCTCGGCGTGGTGCTCGCGGACCGGTACTACCGGCGCGGCACCCGCATCGCCGCGTTCCTCGCCGACGACGCGCGCTACCGGAACCCGGCGGGCGTGATCGCGATGGTCGTCGCGATCGTCCTGTCGATCTGGCTGTTCGCGAACCAGACGATCTACACCGGCGTCCTCGTCGCGCCGACCGAGCGGATCAGCGGCGGCTTCGTGACGGACTACGGCGTCGGCGACCTCACGCCGCTCGTCGGCTTCGTCCTCGCCGTCGTGCTCTACTTCGCGCTCGTGCCCGTCTTCAAGCCCCTCCGCGGCGCGGCCCTGCCGGCCGGCGGCTACGAGGAGCCCGCCCACGTCGACGCGAGTGAGGCATGAGCGACGAGCGGCGCTACCCGACCGACGCGGACAAGCTCGCGGTCGCCGCGGAGCAGGCCCGCATCGGGCTGGAGGAGGGCGGCATCCCCATCGGCGCCGCGCTCTTCGACGAGGACGACCGGCTGCTCGGCGCGGGGCGGAACCGGCGGGTGCAGCACGACGACGCCTCCGTCCACGGCGAGACGGACGCCTTCCGGGCCGCGGGGCGCCAGCGCTCCTACCGCCGCGCCACCATGGCGACGACCCTGTCGCCGTGCTGGTACTGCTCCGGCCTCGTCCGCCAGTTCGGCATCGGCCGCGTGATCGTCGGCGAGGACGTGAGCTTCACGGGCGGCCAGGACTGGATCGCGGAGCACGGCGCCCACGTCACCGTCGTGAACGACCCCGCGCTCATCGCGATGATGGGCGACTTCATCGCGGCGAACCCGACGCTCTGGAACGAGGACATCGGCGAGGAGTGACCTGAGCGGTTCGCGGATCCGCAGATCTCCCGCCGATCCGCAGCTCCTGAGCGACACGCCGCTCCGGGCGGCCCCGACGCGGCGTGTCGTCGAGGAACTGCGGATCCGCGAACGGGCTACCAGGCCTCGCCGAGCGGGTTCGTCGTGAAGGCGTCGCCGAGCGGATCGGAGCCGACCGGTCGGATCCCGTCCGGGGAGGCGAGGCCGAGCTCGGCGGCGAGCGCCTCGACGTGCGTCTCCGCGTCGTCCTGCGGCTCGTAGCCGATCGCCCGACCGGGCTCGAGGTCGACCGTGCGCCGCGCGTTCGCGGAGACGCCCCACACCACGTGGTTCCCGGGCGGTACGGCGATCGCCGCCTCCACGAGCCGTGCGAAGTCGCCGGGGGAGAGCCAGGTCGACCGCGACCGCGCGGTGTGCGGCCGGTCGCCGAACGTCATGATGCGCGCGGAGACGATGCGCATGCCGAACCGGTCGGCGTACAGGTCGCCGAGCGCCTCCGCGACGACCTTCGAGAAGCCGTAGTAGGTGTCGGGTCGGGTGCGCGGCATGCCCGGTCCCGCCTCGTCGGAGGGCACGAAGCCCGCGGCGTGGACGGAGCTCGCGAGCAGGATCGCGGCACCCGCGTCCCGGGCCGCGTCGAGCGCGACGCGCGTCGACTCGACGTTCACGTCGACGATGTCGCGCCACGGCCGCTCGGAGGCGAAGCTCGCCAGGTGCACGACGAGGTCGGTGCCCGCTGCCGCCGCCCGCATCGCGTCGTCGTCGACGGCGGAGGCGATGCGGACGTCGTCGGCGTCGGTCGCCGCCGACGGCCGCTGCACGTCGAGCAGGCGGAGGCGGTGCCCGGCCGCGCGGAGGAGGGGCGTCGTCGCGGTGCCGATCGAGCCCGCGGCGCCGGTGATCAGGATCTCGGCCACGCGCCCACGCTAGAGCCCGGTTTCTCCCCGCATCCGGGGATCCGGTCACGTCGACGCCGGATCCCCGGATGCGGGAGGAGACGGGTGGAAGGACACGCGACCGTCCTCCGCGCCCGTCCGCGACCGCCGCCTACCGTCGTCGGGTGACCTTCGACCGCTACGGAACCGACGTCCTCGCCGACAACGGCTGGAAGCGCAAGGCGCCGCCGCCCAAGGTCGTGGAGGCGCTGCGCGGCGTCGTCGTCGAGGAGGTCGCGAGCGGCTTCGTGGGCGCCGTCGTCGGCATCGAGGGCCGCATGGTCAAGCTCGAGGACCGCCGCGGCAAGGTGCGCGTCTTCCCGATCGGCCCCGGCTTCCTGATCGACGGCGAGGCGGTGGCGCTGCGGGTGCCGAAGGCGCAGCCCAAGTCGACCGGGCCGCTGCGCAGCGCCTCCGGGTCCTTCGCCGTCGAGGGTGCCAAGGCGCGGGTCGCCCGCGGCAGCCGGATCTTCGTCGAGGGCCGCCACGACGCCGACCTGATCGAGAAGGTGTGGGGCCACGACCTCCGCATCGAGGGCGTCGCGGTCGAGTACCTGCAGGGCGTCGACCACCTCGAGGAGGTCCTCGGGGTCTTCAAGCCGGAGCCCGACCGGAGGGTCGGCGTGCTCGTCGACCACCTCGTCAAGGGCAGCAAGGAGACCCGCCTCACCGAGGCGGCGGTCCGGCCGTGGGGCGACACCGTGCTCGTGGTCGGGCACCCCTACATCGACATCTGGCAGGCCGTGAAGCCGGAGCGGCTCGGCCTGAAGGCGTGGCCGGTCATCCCGCGCGGTACCGAGTGGAAGCACGGCATCTGCGAGGCGCTCGGCTGGCCGCACGAGGACCAGGCGGACATCGCCCGGGCCTGGCAGCGGATCCTCGGCCGCGTCGACCACTTCGGCCACCTCGAGCCCGCGCTGCTCGGCCGCGTCGAGCAGCTGATCGACTTCGTCACCGCCTGATCGCCCGTCGCGCGGTCCCTGCGGCGTCGCGCGGTCGGCATGCGGACCGCGCGAGGCCACGGGTACCGCGCGTCGGCCCACGGGGCTACGGTCGCGCGATGAGCGACGACGCGCTGCAGCACCTGCTCGCCGGCGACCCGGCGGTGCGCTGGCAGGCGCTGCGGGACCTGACCGACGCGTCGGCGGAGCAGGTCGCCGCCGAGCGCGCGAGGGTCGCGACGGAGGGCTGGGGCGCCCGGCTGCTCGCCGAGCAGGCCGAGGACGGGCTCTGGGACGGCGGCGTCTACCGGCCGGGCTGGGTCGACGAGTCGCGCCCGTTCTTCGACGCCTGGTCGGCCACGCACTTCTCGCTCGAGCTGCTCCGCGACCTCGGCGCCGACCCCTCCTCCGAGCCGGTGCGCGTCGCGGTCGAGCGGGTGCGGGACGGGGTCCGATGGGACAAGGGGGACGTGCCGCCCTATTTCGACGGCGAGACCGAGCCCTGCGTCAACGGCACGGCCCTGGCGAGCGCCGCGTACTTCGGCCAGGGCGGCGACGCGATCGTCGCGAAGCTGCTCGGGCGGCGGCTCGACGACGGGGGCTGGAACTGCTGGGCCGAGGGACCGGCCACGCCGTCCTCGTTCCACTCCACGATCTGCGTGCTCGAGGGGCTGCTCGCGTGGGAGGAGGCCGGCGGCGTCTCCGCCGAGGCGCACGCGGCCCGGCTCGCGGGGGAGGAGCACCTGCTCGAGCGGCACCTCCTCCGGCGCCGCTCGACGGGCGCGGTCATCGACCCCCGCTTCGCGATGCCCGCGTTCCCCACGCGCTGGTACTACGACGTGCTCCGGGCCCTCGACCACCTCCGGCGCGCCCGCACCCAGCGGGACGAGCGGTGCGCCGAGGCCGTCGAGCTGCTCCGCGCGAAGCGGCTGCCGAGCGGCCTCTGGCGGATGGAGCAGCACCGGATGGGCCCGGTGCTGTTCGAGATGGAGGGCGAGGAGGAGGGCGCGCCGAGCCGCTGGATCACCCTCCGGGCGCTCCGCGTGCTGCGGTGGTGGGACGGTCAGACGGCGAGCAGCTCCCAGGACGCCGCGCCCGCGTCGAGCGCGAGCAGCGCGTAGGTGCACCGCGGCTGCCGTCGGCGGTCCGTCGGCGAGCCGGGGTTGAGCAGCCGCAGCCCGCGCGGCGTCGTGGTGTCCCAGGGGATGTGGCTGTGGCCGAAGACGAGCACGTCGACGTCCGGGAACCGCTCGTCCATCCGGCGCTCGCGCCCGGTCGCGGCACCGGTCTCGTGCACGACCGCGAGCCGCACGCCCTCGACCTCGGCGCGCGCCACCTCCGGCAGCCGCGCGTGCAGGCCCGGGCCGTCGTTGTTGCCGGCGACCCCGATCACGCGCGGCGACCGCGACTCGAGCAGGTCGAGGGTCGCCTCGTCGACCCAGTCGCCCGCGTGCACCACGCCGTCCGCGCTGTCGAGGGCCGCGAGCACCGCGTCCGGCAGGCGCTTGGCGCGCTTCGGCAGGTGGGTGTCGGCGAGCACGAGGAACCTGGTGGGCACGCTCCCATCCTCGGCTGATGGGATCGGCGGATGCCCACCGCCACCTGCACGGCCGTCCTGCTCGACATCGACGGCACCCTGGTCGACACGAACTTCCTGCACGTCGACGCATGGCTCCGGGCGTGCGCGGACGTCGGGCACCCCGTCGACGCCTGGCGGGTGCACCGGGCGATCGGCATGGACTCGTCGACGCTGCTCGACACGCTGCTCGACGACGACGCGGAGCGCCTCGGCGACGCGGTCAAGGAGCGGCACGCGGTGCACTACGCGGCGCAGCGGCAGCGGATGCGGCGCTTCGCCGGGTCGCAGGAGCTGCTGCGGGAGCTGGCGGACCGCGGGCTGCAGGTCGTGCTCGCGACCTCGGCGCCGCAGGAGGAGTTCGACATGATCATCGAGGTGCTCGACCCGGGCGACACCGTCTCCGAGGTCACCACCTCGGAGGACGTGGAGGCCGCGAAGCCCGCGCCGGACGTCATCCGGGTGGCGCTGGAGAAGGCGGGGGTGCGGGCGGAGGACGCCGTGATGGTCGGGGACGCGGCCTGGGACGCCGAGTCCTCCGTCAACGCGGGCGTCCGCTGCATCGGCGTGCTCTCCGGCGGCTACGGGGCGGCGGAGCTGCGCGACGCGGGCGCCGTCGCGGTCTACGACGACGTGGCGGCGCTGCTGGCCGGGCTCGACCGCAGCCCGCTCTACCGCGACTGATCGCGCGCGCCGGGCCCGGTCCTCAGCCGCCTGTCGGACACGTGTTCTAACCTCTCGGCCATGAGCGACGACTCCACGGAGATGCTCGGCGGCCCCGAGCACAGCAGCACCGAGAAGGACCCGAGCGACTGGGTGACGGGCGACGAGCCGGCCACCGGCGCGCAGAAGAGCTACATCGACACCCTCGCCCGCCAGGCGGGGGAGCAGATCCCCGCCGACATCACGAAGGCGGAGGCGTCCGAGACGATCGAGCGCCTGCAGGAGGAGACCGGTCGAGGACAGGGCTCCGACTCCTGATCCCGCACGCACGACGAAGGGGCTCCGGCATCGCCGGAGCCCCTTCGTCGTGACGAACGGACGCTCAGTCCTTCGGCGCCGCCGCGCGCAGCTTCTCCAGCAGGGGGCCGGCGACCTCGTCGAGGAACCGCTGCTGCAGCACGTCGCCGACCTGGACGACCGCGACGTCGGTGAAGCCCGCCTCCCACAGCGGCTTGACGCCCTCGACCAGCTCGTCGAGGTCGGGGCCGCACGCGATCTGCTCGGCGACGTCCTCCTTGCGGACGAACTGGCTGGCGCCCGCGAAGCCGTGGGGCGTCGGCAGATCGGCGTTCACCGCCCACCCGCCGGCGAACCAGCGGAACTGCTCGTGCGCGATGTCGATCGCCTGGTCCTTGCTCGGCGCCCAGCAGATCGGGATCTGGCCGATCTTCCGCGACGAGGGGTCGCCCTTCGCGGCGTCCCAGCCCTGCAGCAGCTCCGGCTCCGGGTCCGTCGCGATGAGGTGGTCGCCGAGCGGCGCGAACCGGTCGACGGCCTTCTCGCCGCCGACCGCGAGGCCGATCGGCACGCCGCCGTCCGGGGTGTCCCAGATCCGGGCGGAGTCGACGCGGAAGTAGTCGCCCTCCCACGTGGTGAGCTCGCCGGTGTGCAGCGCGCGGATGATCTGCACGGCCTCCTCGAGCATGTCCTGGCGCTGCGCGACCGGCGGCCAGCCCTCGCCCGTGATGTGCTCGTTGAGGTTCTCGCCGGAGCCGAGCCCGAGGGTGAACCGGCCGTCGGCGAGGATCTGCAGCGTCGCCGACTTCTGCGCGACGACCGCCGGGTGGTAGCGGACGGTCGGGCAGGTGACGTACGTCATCAGCTCCATCCGCTCGGTCGCGTGGGCGATCGCGCCGAGCATCGACCACGCGTAGCCCGCGTGCCCCTGCTCGGTCAGCCACGGCGAGTAGTGGTCGCTCGACACCGCGAAGTCGAATCCGACCTCCTCGGCCTGGATGCCGTAGCGCACGATCTGCTTCGGGCCGCTCTGCTCCGTCATCAACGTGTAGCCGAACCGCGTCATGGGGTCCCTCCTCTGTCGGTCGCGGCCGAGCGTACGAACGGCTCCGTGATGGTCCGCCGCATGCCCGCTGGGGGAACCCGGTGCGCGGCGTCATAGGCGATCCACAGGGTCTTCGGCCGTCGCTCGAAACGCGGGCCCGTAGCGTGCTCGGACGGCCTGAGGAGGGGACGACGACGATGGGTCTGCTGGACCGTCTCAAGAGCTATCTGAACGACGAGGGGCAGAGCGGCCAGCGCCGCGGCTGGTCCGGGTACGGGTCGGCGCCGCAGGGCCGCGGGCCCGCGCGTACGGCGCGGAGCGAGGACGAGATCGCGGTCGACCGCTACCGCTACCTGCTGCGCACCGCGCCGCCGGACGCGGTGGAGGAGGTGCACGCGGAGGCGTTCGCGCGGCTGACGCCGCAGCAGCGCCGGCTCGTGTTCGAGGAGCTGTCGCAGAACGCGGCGGCCGCGGACCGGCCCGCGACCGACGACCCCCGCACGCTCGCGCGCAGCGCCACGCGGTCCGAGCTGCGGCAGCCGGGCTTCCTCGAGCGCACGCTCGGCGGCGGCGGCGCGATGGGCGGCGGCCGGGGCCCGGGGCTCGGCACCATGATCGGCGGCTCCCTGCTCGGCACGGTCGCGGGCGTGGTGATCGGCTCCGCGATCGCGGACATGGTGATGCCGGGCATCGGCGACTTCGCCTCCGACGTGGGCGACGGCGTGAACGACTTCGCCGATGGCGCGGGCGACTTCGCGCAGGACGCGGGCGGCGCCTTCGACGGCTTCGGGGGCGGGGACTTCGGCGGCGGGGGCGACTTCGGCGGCGGCGACTTCGGCGGCGACTTCTAGGGCGGCGCGGCGGAGGATGCGGGGGTGCTGACCGATCCGCTGAAGGCCCGTGTGCTCCAGGTGCTCTCCGGGCAGCCCTCCGGCGTGCCGCCGTACGTGCAGGAGCTGTCGCGCGGCGACGACGCCGGGTACTTCGCGGAGGGGAGCGCGGTGTGGGAGGTGCACCGCAGCATCGCGACCCTCGTCGCGGGCCCCCGGGCGCTGCTCATGCAGGCGCTGCACCCCGGTGCCATGGCCGGCGTGCACGACCACTCGCGCTACCGGGAGGACCCGCTCGGCCGGCTGAACGGCACGATCCGCTGGATCACGACGGTCACCTACGGCTCCCGCGCGCAGGCGGAGGGGGCGAGCACGTGGGTGCGGCACCTCCACGAGCGCGTGCGCGGCCGCTACACGACCGGGGACGGCCGAGAGGTCGACTACGCCGCGCAGGACGCGGACCTCGTGTCGTGGGTGCACATCGCCTTCGCGGACTCCTTCCTCCGGGCCTTCCAGCGGTACTCGGACCGACCGATCCCCGGCGGTGCGGACGCGTACGTCCGCGACTGGGCGATCGCCGGCGAGCTGATGGGGGTGCCCGACCCGCCCCGGAGCGTCGCGGGCCTCGAGCAGCGCCTCGCCGCGATCCGCGACGCCGGGCTGCTCCGCGCGGACGACCGCGTGCACGAGGCGGTCCGCTTCATCCGGCGGCCGCCGCTGCCGCGCGCGCTGCGGCCGACCTACCCGCCGCTCTACCGCGGCGCCGTCGCGACCCTGCCGGACTGGGCGCGGACGATGCTCCGGCAGCGGCCCGTGCTGCCGGTCGAGGAGACGGCGACGCGGCTCGTGCTCCGCTCCACCGCCCGGCTGCTCGGCGAGGCCGCGGCGCCCGGTCAGGCCCGGATCCGCCTCCGGGCGCTCGAGGAGCGCGACGCGGCCCGACGCTCAGGCTCTGCTGCCTAGCGTTGCTCGACGGGCCGGAACCGGCCCGCACCGCACGGGAAGGATCACCATGCCCACTCGCACCGCACGCACCGCCTGGGACGGCGGCCTGCAGGACGGCTCCGGTCAGGTCGAGCTGAGCAGCTCGGGCGTCGGCACGTACGACGTCTCGTTCCCCCGCCGCGCCGCCGACAGCGCGGACGGGTACACGAGCCCCGAGGAGCTCATCGCCGCGGCGCACTCCGCCTGCTTCGCGATGCAGCTGTCCGCCGACGTCGCCGAGGAGGGCGGCACGCCGCACAGCCTCGAGGTCACGGCCGACGTCTCGCTCGGCCCGGACACGGCCGCCGGCGGCTTCAAGCTGACCGGCATCGTCCTCACCGTCAAGGGCGAGGTGGAGGGGCTCGACGCGGCCGGCTTCCAGCGCGCCGCCGAGGCGGCCAAGGCCGGCTGCCCGGTCAGCAAGGCCCTCACGGGCGTCGACATCGAGCTGCGCGCCTCGCTCGTCGAGTAGCGCCGCCGTGCGGGAGCGGGGCCGGTCGCGCGACCGGCCCCGCTCCTGCCGTCACAGCCAGTTGCGGCGCTTGAAGCTGAGGTAGAGCACGACGCCGAGCGTGAGCATCGCGAGGAGCGCGACCGGGTAGCCGTACCTCCAGTGCAGCTCGGGCATGTCCTCGAAGTTCATGCCCCAGATCGACGCGAGCGTCGCCGGGAAGAAGCCGATCGCCGCCCAGGACGACACCTTCTTGACCTGGTTCCCCTGCTCGAACGAGTCGCGGGTGAGCTTCTCGATCTGGTCGTTCTGCCGCTGCCCGACGAGGGTCGCGTTCACGGTCAGCGCGTTCTGCAGCAGGACGCGGAACCCCTCCACGCGCTCCTGGATCCGCACGACGTGGTCGAGCACGTCCCGCAGGCCGCGGCGCACCTCGATCAGGTCCTCCTGGCCGTCGATCTCCGTGCGGACCTGCGACAGGACCCCGGAGAGCGGCGCGATCGCCCGCTGGAACGTGATGACCTCGCGGGTGAGCTCGTAGATGCGCTGCGAGACGGCCGAGTCGCCCGCGAACAGCTGGTCCTCGATCTCGTCGATGTCGTTCTCGAGGCCGTTCACGACCGGGCCGTAGTCGTCGACGACGCGGTCGGCGACCGCGTACAGCACCGCGAGCGGGCCGGCGGCGAGCAGCTTCGGCTCCGCCTCGAGCCGCGCCCGGACCGCCTTCAGGTCCGGCGCCTCCGCGTGCCGCACGGCGACGACGAAGTCGGGGCCGAGGAACAGGTCGACCTCGCCGAAGTCGACGCGCTCCTGCTCGTCCATGTAGCGCGCCGGCCGGAGCACGACGAAGCGGTCGCCGCCGTAGCGCTCGATCTTCGGGCGCTGGTGCCCCTCCTGCGCGTCCTCGACCGCGAGCGGGTGGAGCGCGAACTCGTCCGCGACGGACTGCAGCTCGAAGGGGTCGGGCCGGTACAGGCCGATCCACCCGAAGCCGTGCCGGGCGCGCACGAGGTCGCACGTCTCGGACAGGCTGCTCGGATCGGGCGTCCGCTTCCCGTCGACGTACACCGCGTTGTCGATGATCGGCACCTGCGGAGACTAGTGACGGCGGGCGTCCGCTCCGTGCACGCCGGGCCCACGGGATGCCGGGGTACCGTTCGGCGGGTGTCCCGCATCGCCGGCGTCGCGACGGCCCTGCCCGAGCACGCGTACCCGCAGCAGGCGATCACCGACGTGCTCGCGCCGATGGTCGCGCACGACCCCGCCCGGCAGGCGCTGATGCGCCGCATGCACGCGTCGACGCGCGTGGCCACGCGGCACCTCGTGCTGCCGCTCGAGCAGTACCGCGACGCCCTCACCTTCGGCCAGACGAACGACCGGTTCGTGGAGGAGGCGACCCGGCTCGCCGAGGCCGCCGCCAGCACCGCGCTGCTGCGGGCCGGCGTGCGGGCCGACGAGGTCGACCTGATCGTCTTCACCTCCGTCACCGGCGTCTCCGCGCCGAGCGTCGACGCGCTCCTCGTGCCGCGACTCGGGATGCGGGAGGACGTCAAGCGGATGCCGATGTTCGGCCTCGGCTGCGTCGCGGGCGCCAGCGGCATCGCCCGGGTGCACGACTACCTGGAGGGGCACCCGGACGGCGTCGCCCTGCTCGTCTCCGTCGAGCTCTGCTCCCTCACCGTGCAGCGCGACGACGACTCGACCGACAACCTCGTCGCGAGCGGCCTGTTCGGCGACGGGGGAGCGGCCGTCGTGCTCGTCGGCGCGCACCGGGCCGTCCGGGACGGCGTGACCGGGCCGGACGTCGTCGCCACGCGCAGCCGGCTCTACCCGGGCAGCGGCGGCGTGATCGGCTTCCGCCCGAGCGAGACCGGGTTCCGCGTCATCCTCACCGCGGGCGTGGTGGACGTGATCGACGCGAACTTCGCGGACGACGCCACCGCCTTCCTCGACGACCAGGGGCTCGCCGTGCCCGACGTGGGCACCTGGATCGCCCACCCCGGCGGCCCGAAGGTGCTGGACGCCTTCCAGCGGGGGCTGCGCCTGCCCGACGGCGCCCTCGACCGCAGCTGGGCCTCCATGGCCGCGGTCGGCAACCTCTCCTCGTCGAGCGTGCTCTTCGTGCTGGCGGACGAGCTCCGGCAGCCGCACGCGGGCGACGAGCACGGGCTGCTGTTCGCGCTCGGCCCCGGCGTCAGCGCCGAGTTCGTCCTGCTGCGGTGGCCCAGGGCCGCCGCGGCGCTGGTCGCGGCGTGAGCGGAGCGCTGCTCGCCGGCACCGCCGGGTGGTGGGCGGCGTACACCGCGTACCTCCTGCTGCTCGCCGGGACCTCGGTCGAGCGCTTCCTCGAGCTCGGCGTCTCCGCCCGCAACGCGCGGTGGGCGTTCGAGCGCGGCGGCCGGGAGTCCGGCCGCGGGCACTTCCCGCCGATGGTCGCCCTGCACACCGCGCTGATCCTCGCGTGCGCCCTGGAGCCGCTGCTCGCCGGCCGGCCGTTCATCACGGCGCTCGCCGTGCCGATGGCGGTGCTCGCGCTCGGGTCGCAGGCGCTGCGCTGGTGGTGCATCAGGACCCTCGGACCGCGCTGGAACACGCGGGTCATCGTCGTGCCCGGCCTGCCGCTCGTGCGTCGCGGGCCGTACCGGCTGATCCCGCACCCCAACTACGTCGCCGTCGTCCTGGAGGGCGTCGTGCTGCCCCTCATCGCGACGGCCTGGCTCACCGCGGTGGTCTTCACCGTGCTGAACGCCGTGCTGCTGCTCGGGTTCCGCATCCCCGCCGAGGAGCGGGCGCTGCGGCAGGCGCTCGCGGAGCCGGTGCGATGACCGCCTTCCGCGTCCGCGAGGTGGAGGAGCGCGACTGGGTGCGGCTGCGCGCCCTCCGGCTCGAGATGCTGGCGGACACGCCGATCGCCTACCTCGAGACGCTCGCGACCGCGGAGCGGCACCCGGTGTCGCACTGGCAGCGGCAGGCGCGCGGGCGCCCCACGGGCGTCAGGCTCGTCGCCGAGCAGGAGGACGGGCGCTGGCTCGGCACGATGTCCGGGATCATCGCCGAGGGCACCCCCACCCTCGTCGCGGTCTACGTCGCGCCGGACGTGCGCGGGGCGGCGGCCGGCGTCACCGACGCGCTGCTCGGCGCCGTCGAGCGCTGGGCGCTGCAGCACGGCGACCAGCTGCGCCTCGAGGTGAACGAGCTGAACCCGCGCGCGGTCGAGGCCTACCGCCGCCGCGGCTTCGTGATGACCGGCAGGACGACCCCGTACCCCCTCGACCCGCCCTCCCTCGAGCTCGAGATGGTCAAGCCCCTGCGGCAGAGCTGATGGCTGCGCCGCCGCCCCTGCGGCGCAGCCGTGACGCCCCGCGGCCCTGAACGGGCCGCGCCCTGCGTCGACGTCGTCCAGTCGGCAGTCTTCGCTGGTCGAGGTGCGAGCGAAGCGAGCCTCGAGACCATCGGCCCGGAAGGTCGGTGGGAACCGGGAGAATGAGCCCGTGACGGCGAAGGGCGGCGAGGGCGAGCGGCAGGTCTCCGCGGCCGACGTCGACAGCTCGCGCGCCACCGTGCTGCACGTCGACATGGACGCGTTCTTCGCATCGGTCGAGCTGCTGGACCACCCCGAGCTCGTGGACCGGCCGGTGATCATCGGCCACGAGGGCGGGCGGGGCATCGTCAGCTCGGCGAACTACGCGGCCCGCCGCTACGGCGTCCGCTCCGCGATGCCCGTCGGGCGCGCCCTGCGGCTCTGCCCGAACGCGGTCGTGCTGCACCCGCACTACGAGAAGTACCGCGACGCGTCCGCCCGGGTGATGCGGATCTTCCACGACGTGACCCCGGTCGTGGAGCCGCTGTCGATCGACGAGGCGTTCCTCGACGTCGCCGGGGCGGTCCGCCTGTTCGGGCCGCCCGCGCAGATCGCCGCCGACCTGCGCGCCCGGGTGCGCCGCGAGACCGGGCTGACCTGCAGCGTCGGAGCGGGCGCGACGAAGTTCATCGCGAAGCTCGCCTCCACCCGCTCGAAGCCCGACGGGCTGCTCGTCGTGCCGCCCGAGGGCGCCCTCGACTTCCTCCGGCCGCTGCCGATCGGCGCGATCTGGGGCGTCGGTCCTGCCACGCGGGAGTCGCTCGAGCGCCGCGGGATCCGCACGGTCCAGGACCTCGCCGACACGCCCCGGCACGTGCTCGAAGGATGGGTCGGCGCCGCGGCCGGCGGCAAGCTGCACGACCTGGCGTGGGGCCGCGACGCCCGTCGCGTCACGACGAGCCGCGCGGACAAGAGCATCGGGCACGAGAACACGTTCTCGACCGACATCAGCGACGTCGCCGCGCTGAAGCGGGAGCTGCTCGACCAGGCCGACCGCGTCGCGGTGCGGCTGCGGAAGGGCGGCTGGCGGGCCCGCACGATCTCGCTCAAGGTGCGCTTCTCCGACTTCACCACCATCACCCGCTCGCACACCGTCCCGGAGGCGACCGACCTCGCGCGCCGCATCCACGAGGAGACGGTCGCCCTGCTCGACGCCGCCGACCTGCGCGGCCGAGCGGTCCGCCTGCTCGGCACCCGGGGCGAGCAGCTCGTGCGCGCCGAGGACGAGCTGCTCGGCCTCTGGAGCGACCAGGAGCAGTGGCGCGGGGTGGAGCACGCCGCCGACCGCGCCGCCCTCCGCTTCGGCCGGGGGGCCGTCATGCCTGCGGCGCTGCTCGACCGGCCCGCGGACCGCGAGCGCCTCGCCGACAGCGAGGGCTGAGGCGGGTGGAGGCGCAGGGCAGGCGGCGGGAGACCTCGCGGCACCGGTCGCCGTCGCGCTTCGCGCTGCCCCGGCCCGTCGGCCGTGCGGCCGCCGTGCTCACCCCGGTGCTGTCCCTGCTGCCCGCGGTCGTCCTGCTCGTCGTCGTGCAGTCGCTGAGCCCGGTCGCGCAGCGGGTGCCGACGGGCGCGGCGCGGTTCGACCTCGCGGGCGCCTGGCTCGCGTCGGCGCCCGGCGCGCTCGCCGGCACGACGTCGTGGCTGCCGGCACCGACGCTCGGTCGGCTGCAGCTCGGCGGCCTGCTCCACCTGCTGCAGGGCGGCACGGTGCAGGGCGTGCTCGCGGCCGCCCACGGGGCGATGCTGCTGCTCGCCGTCGCCCAGGCCGTGCTGGTCTGGTGGGTCCTGCGTCGCCTCGGCGCCGGCGGGGTCGCCGCCGGGCTGGCGACCGCCGTGTTCGGCGTCGCCTCGATCGCGGTCGAGGCGCACGCGACGGTGTCCGCCGTCGCGGTCGCCGCCGTGTGGCTGCTCCTCGCCGTCGGGCTCGCCCTCGGCCGAACCGTCCCGGCGCTCGTCGCGGCGGGCGTGTCCGCGGCGGTCGCGGCGGCGTCCGCGCCCGTCGTCCTGCTCGCCGTCGCGCCGCTGGCCGTGCTGCTCGTGCTGCGGCTGCGCGGCCGGACGGGGGAGGCCCGGCACCCGCTCGTCGCCGCGGGCGCGGGGTTCGGCGCGGGCGCGGTCCTGCTCGCCGGCGGCATGGCGGCGGTCGCCGCCCTGCCGGCCACGGCCGCGACAGCGCGGCTCGACGCGCTCACGTCGGCCGAGCCGCCGGGGGCCGGGTTCGGCGCGGCGGCCGGTGCCCTCTGGCTCCGGGTCGACCCGGTGTCGCTCGTCGTCGCCCTGGCCGCCGTCGTGCTCGCCGTCGTCGGGGCGCGCGACCGCGGCGTCGCGGTCGTCGCCGCCGTGCTCGCCCTCGCCGCCTTCTGGCCCCTCGGGGGCGACGCCGCGGTGCCGCTCGTGCTCCTGCTGCCGGTCGTCGCGGCGGCGACGGCGCGAGCGGCGGACGTCGGCGTCGCCGCGCTCGGCCACCCGATGTTCGTCCGCAGCGTGCTCGGCTCGGCGTGGCTCACCGCGGTCGGCGCGGTCCTCGTCACCGCGGTCGTGGTCTGGCTGGTCGGCCTGACCGGGCTCGTGCGGGGGCCCGACCAGCCGCTCGCCCGGGCCGAGCGCTGGATCCGGACGAGCGTCCCGGCCGGGCAGACCGTGCTGGTGCCGCTCGGCGCATGGCCGGACCTCGCCGCCTCCGGCCGCGCGGACGTCGGGTGGTACGCCGCGCTGCCCGACGGCGTGCCCAGCTCCCCGTCGTGGCGGCGCGCCGACTACGTGGTCGTCGACGCCGCGCTCGCCGATCGGCCGACCGGCGCGGCCGCCGCGGCGCTCGACCGCTCCGCGGAGGCGGCCTCCTTCGGCACCGGGGCCACGCGACTCGCCGTCCGCGCCGTCCGCGCGCCCGCGGAGGAGGCCGCCCCGCCGCAGCCGACGACGGCGGCGGGCCGGGAGGCCGCGCGCATCCGCCGGACGGTCGGCGCGCAGCTCGCCGGGAACCCGCGCGTCGAGGTCGCGGGGCAGGACCGCGCCCGGCTGCTGCAGGGCCAGGTGGACACCCGGATCGCGCTCGTGCTCGCGCAGTTCGTGACCGCCCACTCGATCACGATCAGCGGCTTCGGCACGGTCCCCGGCGACGACTCGGGCGTCCGCACCGCGGTCACGGTCAGCGAGATCGACGGCCGGCGCGTGCCCGGCGACGGCACGAAGACGGGCGTGCTGCTGCGGTTCCTCTCCGACCTCCGCGGCGACTTCGCCACCCGGTCCATCGACGCGACCGACGACGGCATCACCGCCGTCTTCGCGCCCGATCCGGACCTCGTCCCGAACGGGTGATCGGCAGAACGCTCGGGGGACGCCAAGGCGGCGCGGCCATACTCTGCTCCCCGTGAGAAGCATGCGTCGCCCCCTGTTCGCCGTGCTGGCCGCAGCGCTCGTCGCCGTCGCGCTGCCCGCCGCACCCGCCTCCGCCGCCTCCCGCGACGGCTGGGTCCGGCTCGCGCACATGTCGCCCGACACGGCCGCCGTGAACATCACGCTGTCGAGCCTGAACGGCGACGTGACGCTGTTCCGCCTGCAGAACGTCGGCTACGGCGCCGTCTCGAAGTACATGCGGCTGCCGCAGGGCACCTACGCGCTCGCGATGGTCCCCGCCGGCGAGAACGACCCGAACGCGACGCCCGTGGTGAGCGGCAAGGTCGACATCACGGCGGGCAAGGCCGAGACGCTCGCGGCGATCGGCAAGAACGCGGACCTGAAGACCACCGTGTTCAGCGACGACCTCGACGCGGTGAACGGCGGCGACGCCCGCGTCCGCGTCGTGCAGGCGTCCGTCACGCACAAGGACGTCGACGTCACGGCCGGTTCCACCACCGTCGCGAGCGGCGCGGGCTTCGGCGACGTCACGAAGTACGCCACCGTGCCGGCGGGCACCGCCTCGCTCGAGCTGAAGGCGGGCTCCGACACGCAGACCGTCTCCCAGAAGGTGACCGCGGGCAGCGCGCACACGTTCTTCGTCATCGACGACGCGAAGGGGGACCTGACGGTCTCCCCGGCGCTCGACAGCGCCGCGGCGACCGAGACGCCCGTCGGATCCCTCGCCGCGGGCGGCGGCGGCCTCGCCGGCGACCAGGCCCCGCTGGCGCTGCTGCTCGCCGCGCTGGCCGCGACCGGCGGCGTCGCCGCCTTCGGCGCGATGGCGCGGCGGCGGAGCGAGGTGCAGCACTCCTGACCGCGCGGCTCCGCGTCCTCGGCGCGCTCCTCGTCCTCATCCTCGCGATGGGCGGGGGCGCGGCGGTCGCGTGGCGCCACGCGACCGATCAGCGCGCGGCGGCGGAGCAGGTGCGCGCCGAGCAGGAGCGCCTCGCGTCGATGACGGCCGCGGAGCGCCGGAAGGCCCGCGGCGGCACCGGCCGGTTCCAGGACCCGATGGTCTCGCAGGCGCCGACGCGGAGCACGGCGACGCCGGTGCGGCTGGTCATCCCGAAGATCGGGGTGGACTCCGGGCTCGAGCGGCTGCACCAGGACTCCCGCGGCGTGCTCGTCGCGCCGGAGCTCGCGGACACCGCCGGCTGGTGGGCGAAGGGCGTCGTGCCGGGCGACGTCGGCGCGGCGGTGATCGTCGGCCACCTCGACACGATCCTCGGCCCCGCCGTGTTCGTGCGGCTGAAGCAGCTGCGCCCCGGCGATCTCGTGGAGGTGCGGATGTCCGACGGCCGGACCGTGCGGTTCTCGGTCGACGGCAGCCACGTGGTGAAGAAGGCGCTCTTCCCGAGCGACGCCGTCTACGGCCCGACGCCGGACGCGCAGCTGCGCCTCATCACCTGCAGCGAGCCCTTCGACCCGATGGCGCACAGCTACACGGACAACCTCGTGCTGTACGCCACCCTGCGGGCCTGACGGCTCAGGCGAGCGTGCGGCCCGCCAGCTCCTCGCGGGAGAACCGCGTCGGCTCCGCCAGCGCCTCCTTCGCGCCGTCCCGCGCGTCCGGCTCGGCGTCGGAGGAGTTGCCCCACAGCAGCACGCCCTGCACGGCGTCGCCGTCGAGGTAGTACACGGAGCCCTTGTCCAGCGGCTCCGCCCAGGCGGCGACGGTGTCGAGCGACGAGTCGAGCGTGCCGACGGCCTCGTACCGGTGGCCGAACACCATCGAGTAGAAGTACGGCGTGTAGGTGAACGGGGTCTCGTCGCCGACCATCGCGCGCCCCGCCGCCCGGCCCTGCTTGCGGGCGAGGTCGACGTGCTCGATGCGGCGGCGGCCGAGCAGCGCGTCCGGGTAGCTCGCGACGTCGCCCGCGGCGTAGATCGACGGGTTCGAGGTGCGCAGGTGCTCGTCGACGACGATCCCGTCCTCGACATCGAGCCCGGCCGCCTCCGCGAGCGCCGTGTTCGGGGTGATCCCGAGCCCGAGGACGACCACGTCCGCCTCGATCGAGCCGCCGTCCTCGGTGGTCAGGACGACGCCGTCCTCGGTCGCCTCGCCCGAGGCGATGCGGGTGTCGGGCACGATCTCGACGCCCGCGTCCTCGAACCAGCCCTGGAAGCGCCGGGCGAGGTCCCCGGGCAGGACCTTCTCGCGCAGCACCGAGTCCGGCGTCACGAGGGTCACGCGGCACTCGTTCTGCACGAGCGCGGCGGCGATCTCCGTGCCGATGTAGCTGCCGCCGACGACCGCGACGTGCGGCCGGTCCTCCGCGAGGCGGCGCAGGTGCCGGTAGTCGGCGAAGGTGCGGAAGTAGATCACGCGGTCGCCGGCCGGCACGTCGAGCTCGATCGGCGACCCGCCGGTGGCGAGCAGCAGGGCGCCGTACTCGAGGGTCTCGTCCCGGCCGTCGGCGGCGCCGGACACCGTCACGGTCTTCGCCTCGGGGTCGATCGACTCCACCATCACCCCGGTGCGGACCTCGGCGCCGCTGGCGCCGGTGCCGAGCGGCACCTGGTCCTCGGTGAACGAGGGGTCGATCCAGAGCAGCTTCGACAGGGCGGGCCGGGTGTAGGGCTCGTCGGGGTCGTCGCCGAGCACCAGGATCGCGCTGTCGGGGTCGAGCTCGCGGATGCCCTTCGCCGCGGCGTCCGCGATCATGCCGCCGCCGACGATGACGTACTCGTATCGGGTCACGAGTGCACTCAAGCACCACCCGCTGAGTGCATTTCGAAGGTGATCCGGGTCGCCCGGGGCCCTGTCGCCGGCCGCCCGTAGCGTGCCGGGATGCGCCGTCCCCTCGTCCTCGCGCTCTGCCTCGTGCAGTTCGTGGACGTGCTCGGCGTGACGTCGGGCACGACCGCGATCCCGTCGATCACGGCGGACCTGTCGGCGCCGCCGTCCGCGGCCGCGGTCCTCGCGAGCGCCTACCCGACGGCCTTCGGCGCGTTCCTCGTGCTCGGCGCGCGGGCGGGGGAGCGCTTCGGCCACCGGCGCCTGCTCCTCGGCGGCGTCGCCGCGTTCGGCGTGATCGGCGTGCTCGGGGCGCTGGCGCCGGGCGTCGGGACCGTCGCGGCGGCGCGGGCGCTCCAGGGCTGCGCCGCCGCCGTGTCGGTGCCCTCCGCGCTCCGGCTGCTCCTCGCCGCAGCGCCGGACCCTGCGGCGCGGCGACGGGCGCTCGGCGGGTGGACGGCGGCGGGTGCGACCGCCGGGGCGTGCGGCTTCCTCGTCGGCGGGCTGCTCACGCAGGTCGCGGGCTGGCCCGCCGTCCTCTGGATCGCGGGACCGGTCGCGGCCGTGCTGCTGCTCGCCCTGACGCCGCTCACCGCGGCCGTCCGGTCGGATCGGGACCCGGTCCTGCGCCTCGGCGCGGCGGGCGGGCTGCTGCTCGTCGCGGCGGTCGGCTCCCTGGTGCTCGGGGCGTCGTTCGCCGAGCAGCCGGCCACCAGGCCCGGCGGCGTCGCGCTCCTGGTCGCGGGCCTCGTGCTCGCCGGGCTGCTCGTGGGCCAGCAGCGGAGGACGTCGACGCCCCTGCTGCCCGCCGGCGGCCTGCGCGACGCGAACCTCCGGACGGGCGTGCTCGCGTCCTTCGTGAACACGGCGACGACCAGCCCCGTCGCCGTGCTGGCCACCGTCGAGCTGCAGGAGGAGCTGCACGTGTCGCCGCTCGTCGCCGGGCTCGCGCTGCTGCCGACCAGCATCGGGGCCGTCGTCGGCGCGCTCGTCGCACCCCGGCTGGGCGCGGCGCTGCGGCCCCGCAGCGCCGCGGCGGTCGGCCTCGTCGGGATCGCGATCGGCGACTCGGCCTTCGGGCTCACCCCGCCGTCCGTCCTCGGCACGGCGACGGTCACCACCGTCGTGGGGATCGGGCTCGGGATCGCCTCGATTCCGGCGACCGCGATCGCCACGGACGTGCCCGCGGCGCTCGTCGGCGGGTCGACGGGCGCGGTCAACACGGCGGCGCAGCTCGGCACGGCGCTCGGCGTCGCCGCGCTCGTGGTGCTCGCCGGCGTGACGGGGGTCGACCTCGCCGACGGCGCGGCCGCCGCCCTGGCTGCGGGCGCTGCGGCCGCGCTCGTGGTCGCCGACCGCAGGCGCCCGCCGCGCCCAGCCGGGGCCTGAGCCCCGAGAGCGTCCCCCTGCGCCCCGCGGGCGGCCCGGTCGACCGGACCGCACGCGGGAAGCGCGGGGCTAGGCGACGAGGATCGCCGCGCTGTCGGGCGGGAGGGTGAGCGTGCCGTCCTCGACCGCCACCGCCTCCGCGGTCTTCAGCACGAGCGCGCCGTCCACCGCGACGCCCGCCTCCTCGGCGCCGAGGTTCGCCGCGACGGTCACGCCGCCGCGCTGCAGCACGATCACGCCGGCCTCGTCGTCCGCCGCGGCCTCCGTCGTGGTGAAGCGGGGGTCGGTGAGGTCCGACAGCCGGCGGCGCAGCAGGATCAGCCGCTTGTGCAGGTCGAGCAGGCCCGCGTGGTGGCCGGACTCCGGCTCCGACCAGTCGAGCTTCGACCGCTGGAACGTCGCCGGGTCCTGCGGGTCCGGCACGACGTCCGGGTCCCAGCCCATCTTCGCGAACTCGTCGATGCGGCCCTTCGCCGTCGCCTCGCCGAGGTCGTGCTCCGGGTGGGAGGTGAAGAACTGCCACGGGGTCGTGGCGCCCCACTCCTCGCCCATGAACAGCATCGGCGTGAACGGCGTCATCACGTTCAGCACCGCACCGACGGCGAGGCGCTGCGGGGAGAGGGACTGCGACAGCCGGTCGCCCTCCGCGCGGTTGCCGATCTGGTCGTGGTCCTGCGCGAACGTGACGAGCCGGTTCGTCGGCATCGTCAGCCGGTCGATCGGGCGGCCGTGGTGGCGCTCCCGGAACGAGGAGTAGGTCCCGTCGTGCACGAACCCGTGCGTCAGCACCCGGGCGAGCACGGAGAGGCCCTCGAAGTCCGAGTAGTAGCCCGTGGTCTCGCCGGTCAGCGCCACGTGGAGCGCGTGGTGGTAGTCGTCGCTCCATTGCGCGTCGAGGCCGTAGCCGTGCGCCTCCCGCGAGGTGATCAAGGTCGGATCGTTCATGTCCGACTCGGCGATCAGCGTGAGCGGCCGGCCCTGGTGCGCGGACAGCACCGCCGTCTCCTCGGCGAGCTGCTCGAGGAGGTGCTGCGCGCGGCTGTCGACCAGGGCGTGCACCGCGTCGAGCCGGAGCCCGTCGACGTGCATGTCCGACAGCCACATCAGCGCGTTGTCGATGATGTAGCGCCGCACCTCGTCCGACTCGGGGCCGTCGAGGTTCATCGACGTGCCCCACGTGTTCGCGCCGCCCTCGGAGAAGTAGGGCCCGAACTCCGGAAGGTAGTTCCCCGAAGGGCCGAGGTGGTTGTAGACGACGTCCTGGATCACCGCGAGCCCGCGGGCGTGGCAGGCGTCGACGAACCGCTGGTACGCCTCCGGACCGCCGTACGTCTCCTGCACGGCGTACCAGAGGACCCCGTCGTAGCCCCAGTTCCAGCGGCCGTTGAACGCGTTCACCGGCAGGACCTCGACGTGCGTGATCCCGAGGTCGACGAGGTGGTCGAGCCGGTCGATCGCCGAGTCGAGCGTGCCGTCGGGCGTGAACGTGCCGATGTGCAGCTCGTAGATCACGCCGCCCGCGAGGGGGCGACCGGTCCACGCGGCGTCGGTCCAGCCGAATGCGGCCGGGTCGAAGCGCTGCGACAGCTCGTGCACGCCGTCGGGCTGCCGGCGGGAGCGCGGGTCCGGCCGCGGCGTCCGCTCGTCGTCGATCAGGTACCCGTACCGCGCGTCGGCCGGCACGTCGTCGACGCCCTCCGGCGTCCACCAGCCGTCGTCCGCGCGGGTCATCGGGAGGGTCTGCTCGCCGAGCCGGAGGCGGAGCCGCTCGGGCTTCGGCGCCCAGACGGCGAGGGGGTGGCGAACGGGGACGGTCACGGCTTTCCTCCGACCTCGACGAGCAGCGCGACGGGGTAGTGCTCCAGCAGATCGGCGACGCGCAGCTCGCCGCCCTGGTACTCGCGGTCCGTGAACACGTCGACGACGGGCGCGCTGCCGACGTCGACGACCGTGTCGCCCCAGCCGCCGCGCTCGGCGAGGCCGACCGGCAGGCGGGTGGCGAGGGCGATCGCGCCTCCGCGGTCGAAGGCGACGAGGTGGTCCGCGGCCTCGCCGGAGGCGGTCAGCGGCGTGTAGCCGGTGAACAGCTCCGGGCGGTCGCGCTTCAGGCGGAGGGTCTTCGCGACGACGAGCAGCTTCGCGGCGCCGACCTCGTCGAGCGCCGGGAGGGCGCCCTGGTCGATCTCCGCGAGGAGCTCGCGCCGCAGCGCGAAGTCCACCGGGCGCCGGTTGTCCGGGTCGACGAGGCTCTGCTCCCAGAGCTCGCTGCCCTGGTAGACGTCGGGGACGCCGGGCGCGGCGAGCTGCAGCAGCTTCATCGACAGCCCGTTCGACCAGCCGGGCGCGTCCAGCCCGGCCGACACCCGTTCGATCAGGGTCGCGACGGTCTCGTCGTCGTAGACGGCGTCGACCGCGGCCGTGAGCCGCTTCCCGAACGCCTCGTCCGGCGCGGTCCACGTCGTCGAGACGCCGGCCTCCTTCGACGCCTTCTCGGCGTAGGCCTGGAGGCGGTCCCGCTCGATCGGCCAGGCGCCGACCGTCGCCTGCCAGAGCAGGTTCGCGAACGTCGGGTCGCCGAAGCCGACGAGCCGCTCGAGCGCGTCGAGGGTCTCGGCCCACTCCTCGGGCGTCTCGGACAGGACGTCGATGCGGGCGCGGACGTCCTCGCCGCGCTTCGTGTCGTGCGTCGACAGCGTCGTCATCGCGCCGGGCCAGTCGGCCTGGCGCCGCGCCTGCCGCTCGTGGAAGCGCTCCACGGTCTCGGCGAAGTCGTCGGGCTCGCCGCCGACCTCGGTCAGGCTGCCGAGGCGGGTGAAGCGGTAGAACGCGCTGTCCTCCACGCCCTTCGCCATGACCATGCCGCTCGTCTGCTGGAAGCGCTGCGCCACCGCGGTCGACGGGTCCCGCAGCAGGCGGGAGGCGACGTCGAGCTCCGCGGCGAGGTCGGGCCGGTGCCGCTTCGCGTCCTCGACCGCCGCGTCGAGCTGCTCGACGCCGCGGGGGAGGTAGGACCGGTAGACGGGGAAGCAGGTGAGCAGCTCGCCGACCGCGTCGGCGAGGCGCTCGGGGTCGTCCCCTCGCACGGCCGCCCCGTCGCTTCGCGACGCGTCGGAACCGGCGGAGGGGGCCCAGCCGTCCGTCAGGTCGGCCGCCGTGCGGACGAGCCGCAGCACCTCGGAGCGGAGGATGCCGTCGGCGACCTCGCGCTTGGTGTCGTGGATCAGCGCCTTCCAGTCCGTCGGGCCTCCGAGCCGCGCGGCGAGCGCGGTGAGCGGCTCCTCGCCGGCGGGGTCGATCAGCACGCGGTCGACGTCGCCGAGCGCGTCGTAGCCGGTCGTGCCGGCCGTGGCCCAGTCCTCCGGCAGCGGCTCGTCGCCCTCGAGGATCTTCTCGACGAGGACGTAGCGGCCGGCGGTGGCCTCGGCGAGGTCGTCGAGGTAGCGCTTCGGGTCGGCGAGCCCGTCCGGGTGGTCGATGCGGAGCCCGTCGACGAGGCCGTCGCGGATCCAGGACACGATCGTGCGGTGGGAGGCGTCGAAGACCTCCGGCAGCTCGACCCGGATGCCCGCGAGGGTGTTGACGGCGAAGAACCGGCGGTAGTTCAGGTCGTAGTCCGCCCGCCGCCAGTCGACGAGCTCGTAGTGCTGCCGCTCGTGGACCGTCCGCGCGTCCGCGCCGTCGTCGGCCGTGCCCGGCGCGATCGGGTAGCGGTTGTCGTAGTAGACGAGCTCGTCGCCCTCGATCTTCAACGCGTCGACGTCGTCGGCGCTGCCGAGCACCGGGATGCGGAGCCTCCCGCCGCCGAAGTCCCAGTCGACGTCGAACGCGTCGGCGTACCGCGAGTCGCGGCCGTGCGTCAGCACGTCCCACCACCACGCGTTCTTCGCGGGCGTCGCGACGCCCATGTGGTTCGGCACGATGTCGACGAGCACGCCGAGGCCCTTGCCGTGCGCGGCGTTCGCGGCCTCGACCAGGCCCTCGTCGCCGCCGCGCGCGGGGTCGACCCGCTCGTGGGAGATCACGTCGTACCCGTGGTCGGAGCCCGGCTCCGCCTCGAGCAGCGGGGACAGGTAGACCCAGTCCGCCCCGAGGTCGGCGAGGTAGTCGGTGAGCTCGGCGACCGAGTGGAGGTCGAACGCGGCGCGGACCTGGACGCGGTAGGTGGAGACGGGAGCGGGCCGGGGATCGGTCACGGGGGTCCTAGTTCTTGTCGGGCTTGAGATCGGAGGCGACCTGCGCGGCGGCCTGCCCGGTCGCCTGGGCGTTGGCGAGCACGGCGAGCGACGCCGCCACCGAGTGGTCGGGCTCGGTCTCGAGGTCCTGATGGGCCTGGAGCACCACCAGCGAGCGCCCGTCGAGGGGGAGCTGGTTGCCCGCACGAAGTGGACCACGATCGGTGTTGCGGCCGCTCGTGTCCACGACGACGTCCCAGGAGGCTCCGTACGTCCTCGCAGGGAGCTTGCACTTCACGACGTCGGGGTCGGCGTTGAAGTAGAGGAGGAAGTCGACGTCCGTCACGCGCTCGCCGCGGGCGTCGCGGTCGCGCAGCCCCTCGCCGTTCAGGAACACGCCGACGGCGCGGCCGAAGCCGCTGTCCCAGTCCTCGGGCTGCATGGGGGAGCCGTCCGGGCGCAGCCACTCGATGTCCGGCTTCGGCGCCCCCTCCTCCCGGCGCTGCGGGCGGCCGTCGAAGAACCGCGCCCGACGGAAGACGGGGTGGTCCTTGCGGAGGCGGGACACGGCGGCCGTGAACTCGATCAGGGGCGCGTCCGCCTGGTCCCAGTGCACGTACGCGATGTCGCTGTCCTGCGCGTAGGTGTTGTTGTTGCCGCCCTGCGTGCGCCCGAGCTCGTCGCCGTGCAGCAGCATCGGCACGCCCTGGCTGAGCAGCAGGGTCGCGATGAAGTTGCGCTGCTGCTTCGCGCGGGTCGTCAGCACCTCGCGGTCGTCGGTCTCGCCCTCCACCCCGCTGTTCCAGGAGCGGTTGTGCGACTCGCCGTCGTTGCCGCCCTCGCCGTTCGCGTCGTTGTGCTTCTCGTTGTACGAGACGAGGTCCCGGATCGTGAAGCCGTCGTGCGCGGTGACGAAGTTGATCGAGGCGACCGGGCGCCGCCCGTCGTTCTCGTAGAGGTCGGCGGAACCGGTGAGCCGCGCCGCGAACTCACCGAGCGTGGAGGGCTCGCCGCGCCAGAAGTCGCGGACGGTGTCGCGGTACTTGCCGTTCCACTCCGTCCACTGGGGCGGGAAGTTGCCGACCTGGTAGCCGCCGGGGCCGATGTCCCACGGCTCGGCGATCAGCTTCACCTGGCTGACGATCGGGTCCTGCTGCACGAGCTCGAAGAAGGTCGACAGCCGGTCGACCTCGTAGAACTCGCGGGCGAGCGTCGCGGCGAGGTCGAAGCGGAAGCCGTCGACGTGCATCTCGGTGACCCAGTAGCGCAGGGAGTCCATGATCAGCTGCAGCGCGTGCGGGTGCCGCACGTTCAGCGAGTTCCCCGTGCCGGTGTAGTCCATGTAGAACCGCTTGTCGTCGTCGACGAGGCGGTAGTAGGCGGCGTTGTCGATGCCGCGCATCGACAGGGTCGGGCCGAGGTGGTTGCCCTCCGCGGTGTGGTTGTAGACCACGTCGAGGATCACCTCGATGCCGGCGTCGTGCATGGCCTTCACCATCGACTTGAACTCCTGCACCTGCTGCCCGAGCTGCCCGGCGGAGGCGTACTCGTTGTGCGGCGCGAAGAACGCGATCGTGTTGTAGCCCCAGTAGTTGCGGAGGCCCTTCTCGAGCAGCGTCGAGTCCTGCACGAACTGGTGCACCGGCATCAGCTCGATCGCGGTGACGCCGAGCTTCTGCAGGTGCTCGATGACGTGCGGGTTGGTGAGGCCGGCGTACGTGCCGCGCTCCGCCTCCGGCACGTCGGGGTGCCGGTAGGTGAGGCCCTTCACGTGCGCCTCGTAGACGAGGGTCTCGTTGTAGGGCGTCTTCGGCGGCCGGTCCCCGGCCCAGTCGAAGAACGGGTTGACGACGACGGAGAGCATGACCTTGCCCGCCGAGTCGTCGTCGTTCGTCGAGTCGGGGTCGCCGAACGTGTAGGAGAACAGCGACTGGTCCCAGTCGTACGCGCCGACCGTGGCCTTCGCGTACGGGTCGAGCAGCACCTTGCTCGGGTTGCAGCGCAGGCCGTTCGCCGGGTCGTACGGCCCGTGGACGCGGAACCCGTAGCGCTGGCCCGGCTGGATCTGCGGGAGGTAGCCGTGCCAGACGTAGGCGTCGACGTCGACGAGGTCGACGCGCGTCTCGGTGCCGTCCTCGTCGAACAGGCAGAGCTCGACCCGCTCCGCGACCTCCGAGAAGAGGGCGAAGTTCGTGCCCGTCCCGTCGAAGGTCGCTCCGAGGGGGTAGGCGGTTCCGGGCCAGGGCTGCACGGCGGCTCCAAGGTGACGGGGGCGTGGACGGCGACGAGGGTATCGGCGCCGCCCTTGGAGAGCGCGGCCCGTGGAGAAGGGGTCTACCGTCGCCCCATGAGTTCCCTGCCGGTCCGCATCGCGGACACGCTGAAGCAGTTCGGTGCCCAGGTCGCCTACGGCGAGGAGCGCGAGATCGAGGGCACGACGTTCGTGCCGGTCGCCCTCGTCGCGTACGGCTTCGGCGGCGGCGGCCCGGAGGAGGAGGGCGGCGGAGGCGGCGGCGCCTACGCCGTGCCGGTCGGCGCCTACGTCGGCGACAGCCTCGGGGTGCGGTTCCAGGCGAACCCGGTGGCGCTCGCCGCCGTGGCGATCCCGCTCGTGTGGGTCTCGGGCAAGGCGCTCGCGCGCGTCGTGAAGGCGCTGAAGAAGTAGGTGACGGAGCCCGCGCCGCTGCTCGAGCGACCGGTCGAGGAGCCCTCGGCCGAGCGGCCGTCGAGCGCGCTCGCCGCGCTGGCGGGCGTCGCGGCGGCCTCCCTCGCGCTCGGGGCGGGCGAGCTGACGGCCGCGGTGTTCAGCGCCGCGGCGAGCCCGGTCCTGTCCGTCGGCTCGCTCGTGATCGACCTCACGCCGGGGTTCCTGAAGAGCGCGGTGATCGCGGCGTTCGGCACCGGCGACAAGCCGTTCCTCATCGCGGTGCTGCTCGTCGTGGTGCTCGGCCTCGGTGCCCTGGCCGGGCTGCTGCAGCGCCGCCGGCGCCCGCTCGGCGCGGTCGCGGTGGCCCTGATCGGCGTGGTCGCGGCCGGAGCCGCGGTCACCCGGACCGGCGCGAGCCTGCCCGACGCGGCGCCGTCGATCGTCGCGGCGGTCGTCGGCGGCGCCTCTCTGTCGGCGCTCGTCACCCGAGGCGCCGAGCGCGGTCGACGCGACTTCCTCCGCGGCGCGATCGTCTCCACCGCGGTCGGCATCGCGGCCGGCGCGGTCGCCCGCGCCGTGACGGCGGGGCAGCGCGGGACGCAGCGGGCGATCGCCGCCGTGACGCTGCCGACGCCCTCGCGCACCGCCGCGCCTCCCGCCGCGGGCGACTCGTTCGACGTGCCCGGGCTCACGCCGCTCGTGACGCCGAACGCGGACTTCTACCGCATCGACATCGCGCTCGCCCCGCCCGCGATCGACCCGGCGTCCTGGCGGCTCGAGGTGGCCGGCGAGGTCGAGCACCCCTTCTCCATCGGCTACGAGGAGCTGTCCCGGCTGCCGATGCACGAGTCGCCGACGACGCTGATGTGCGTCTCGAACGAGGTCGGCGGCACCCTGAACGGCACCGCCGTCTGGCTCGGCACGAGCATCCGCGACCTGCTCGCCCGCGCGACGCCGAAGGCCGGCGCGGACATGGTGCTCTCCTCCGGCGCCGACGGCTTCTCCGCCAGCACGCCGCTGTCCGTGCTGCAGGACCCGGACCGGGACTCGATCCTCGCGATCGGGATGAACGGGGAGCCGCTGCCGCAGCTGCACGGGTTCCCGGTGCGCATGGTCGTGCCCGGCCTGTACGGGTACGTCTCCGCGACGAAGTGGCTCACGCGGCTCGAGGTCACCCGCTTCGACCGGTCGACCGCCTACTGGACCACGCGCGGCTACAGCGCGCAGGCGCCGGTGAAGGTGTCGAGCCGGATCGACCGGCCGCGCTCGGCCACGCGGGCCGGCGTCGTGACCGTCGCCGGGGTGGCCTGGGCGCAGCACACCGGGATCGCCCGGGTGCAGCTCCAGGTCGACGACGGGCCGTGGCGCGACTGCGAGCTCGCGGGGGACTGGTCCGTCGACGTCTGGCGGCAGTGGCGGTACCGGTGGACGGCGACGCCCGGCGACCACGTGCTCCGGGTGCGGGCGACGGACGCCGACGGGCTCGTCCAGACGGCGAAGGTGCAGGGCGAGGTGCCGGACGGCGCGACCGGGCTGCACACGGTCCGGGTCGCGATCACCTGACCAACGACTTCGTTTCGTAGGCACGTCACGCCTCCGAGACGGAGAGGGCCACCAGCGCGGCCTCGATCCGTGCGAGCTGTCTGGGCGACGGGTGCCTGCAGAACGAAGGGCCTAGGATCGGCGTGACACGGGAGTCCGGTGAGCCGGGCTGAGAGGGAGCTGCTCCAAGCTCCGACCGTGGGGCGCGGCCGACGGCCGTGCCCCAGACCTGATCCGGATCATGCCGGCGCAGGGAGGACTCTTCACACCGCCCGTGCTCGATCCTTCCGAGGCGGGCACCATGACCATCACGTCATCCACCGCGACCACCACCGGTCGCACCCTCCGCTGGCGCGTCGTCGACATCGTCGTCGCCAGCGTCGTCGCCGTCGCGTGCGCGGTGATCTTCATCGCGTGGATCGCGCTCTCCACCGGGCCGGGCGAGGCGCTGAAGCCGCTGCTCCCCGGCCTGCAGGGCGTCCTGAACGGGCCGTGGCTGATCGCGGGCCCGCTCGCCGGCCTCATCGTCCGCAAGCCCGGCGCGGCGCTGTACGCGGAGTTCGTCGCCGCGGCGCTCGAGCTGCTCGTCTTCCCCTACTACGGCGCGGTCGTGCTGCTGTCGGGCCTCGTGCAGGGTCTCGGCGCCGAGATCGTCTTCGCGATCCTGCTGTACCGCTCGTTCGGCCCGGTCGCGGCGCTGCTCGCCGGTGCCGGCGCCGGGATCGGGGAGTGCCTCGTCGACCTCCCGCTCTACTACGCGGGGTCCACGCCCGCCTTCGCCGTCGTCTACGCCGTCTCGACGGTCGTGTCCGGTGCGGTCGTCGGCCTGGTCTGCTCGCCGCTCGTGCGCGCGATCGCGGCGACGGGCGTGCTCGACCGGTTCGCGAGCGGACGCGCCGCCCGACGCGCGGTGTGACGGCCGCCCGCATCGAGGCGCGCGGCTGGGGCTGGCGCCACGGCGGCCGCCTCGCCTGGGCGGTCGACGGGCTCGACCTCGTCGTCGAGCCGGGGGAGCGTGTCCTGCTGCTCGGCGCCTCCGGCAGCGGCAAGTCGACGCTGCTGGCGGCGCTCGCCGGCGTGCTCGGCGACGACCAGGGGGAGGCGCGGGGCGAGCTGTTGATCGACGGCCGCCGCCCGGCGCCCGGCCGGGCCGGCTTCGTGCTGCAGGACCCCGAGTCGCAGGTGATCCTGCCCCGGGTCGCCGACGACGTCGCGTTCGGCCCGGAGAACCTCGGGGTGCCGATCGAGGAGATCCGGCGGCGGGTGCCCGCCGCGCTCGCCGAGGTCGGCCTCGCCGTGCCCGGCGACGCGTCGGCGACGGCCCTGTCCGGCGGCCAGAAGCAGCGCCTCGCGCTCGCCGGCGTGCTCGCGATGGCGCCGGGCCTCGTGCTGCTCGACGAGCCGACCGCGAACCTCGACCCCGAGGGCGTGGAGGAGGTGCGCGACGCCGTCGCGCGCGGCGTCGCGGCGTCCGGCGCGACCCTCGTGGTGGTCGAGCACCGCGTCGCCACGTGGCAGGACGCCGTCGACCGCGTCGTCGTGCTCGGCCGCGAGGGCGTGCTGGCCGACGGGCCGTCGCGCGCGGTGCTCGCGGCCCACGGTCCCGCGCTCGCCGCCGCGGGCGTGTGGGTGCCGGGCCTGAGTCCCGTCGTGCCGGTGCCGGCGGCGCCCGGCGAGGGCCTGATCCGCGCGGAGGGCCTCGTCGTCGGACGCGGCCGACCGGTGGCGCGCATCGGCGACCTCGGCCTGGACGGCGGTCGGCTGACCGCCGTCGTGGGACCGAACGGCGCCGGGAAGACGACGCTCGGGCTCACGCTCGGCGGGCTCCTCCCGCCCGTCTCGGGGCGCGTCGGACCGACCGCGGCGCTCGCGGCCGGCCTCCGCGGCGAGCCGGAGCGGTGGCGGTCCCGCGACCTCCTGACGCGCATCGCGGTCGTCTTCCAGTCCCCGCAGCACCAGTTCCTGACCGGCACCGTGCGCGAGGAGCTCGGCGTCGGCCTGCGGGCGCTCAAGGTCCCGGAGGCGCGCCGGCGGGCCCGCGTCGACGACCTGCTCGACCGGCTCGGGCTCGCCCCGCTGGCCGAGGCGAACCCCTTCACCCTCTCCGGCGGCCAGCAGCGGCGGCTCTCGGTCGGCAGCGCGCTCGCCGCGGCGCCGCGGCTCGTCGTGCTCGACGAGCCGACGTTCGGGCAGGACGCGACGACCTGGGCCGCCCTGGTCCGGCTGCTCGCGGACGTCGTCGCGGACGGCACCGGCGTGCTCGCCGTCACGCACGACCCGCTGCTCGCCGCTGCCGCGCACCGCGTCGTGCCGGTCGGGCGGGCCGCGGAGGTGTCGGCGTGACCCGCGTCGCGGCCGTGAACCCGCTCACCGCGATCGGGGTCGTGCTGCTCATCGACCTGGTCCTGCTGCTCAGCCTCGACGCGGTGACCGCGACGGCGGCCGTCGTGCTCGTCGCCCTGTTCGCACCGCTCGCGCGCGTGCCCCTGGGGCGCCTCGCTCCGCGTACCGCCGCGGTCGCCGTCGCCTCGGTGCTCGTCGCGCTCACGGTGCTGCTGTACGGCCGGGAGAGCGGGACCGTGCACCTGCGGATCGGGCTCGTGGCCGTCAGCGACGGCTCCATCGCGCTCGCGATCGCGACCGGCCTGCGGCTGCTCGCCGTCGCGCTGCCCGCGGTCGTGCTGCTCACCGACCTCGACGCGACGCGGCTCGCCGACGCGCTCGGCCAGCGGCTGCACCTGCCCGACCGGTTCGTGCTCGCGGGACTCGCCGGCGTGCGGCTCTTCGAGGTGCTCGGCGAGGACTGGCGGACCATCGCGCTCGCCCGCCGCGCCCGCGGCGTGGGCGACCGGGGTCGCGTGCGCCGGCTGCCCGGGCAGGCGTTCGCGCTGCTCGTCGTGGCCCTGCGGCGTGCGGTCGCGCTCGCGACGGCGATGGAGGCGCGCGGGCTCGGTGCGCCGGGGCCGCGGACGTGGTCGCGCCCGTCCCGGTTCGGCCGCCCGGACCTCGCGGTGCTGCTCGCGGGGCTCGTCGTCGCCGGGGGCGCGGTGGCCGCGGGCCTGATCGCGGGCACCTACCGCTTCGTGCTCCTCCAGTGACCGGGATCGACCCCGCGCTCGCGCTCGCGGCGGCGGAGCGCGCGCTACGCGGCCGGCCGGACGCGGTCGTGCTCGTCGACGGCCGCAGCGGGTCCGGCAAGACGACCTTCGCGGCCGCGCTCGCCCGGCACGGAGCGCTGCTCCGGCTCGACGACGCGTACCCGGGCTGGGACGGCCTGACCGCCGCCGCCGACGCCCTCGTCGACCGGGCGCTCGTGCCGCGGGCGGCCGGCGCGCCGACCGGGCTCCGACGCTGGGACTGGGCGGCGGACCGCCCCGCAGAAGCCCTCCGCCTGCCGCCCGGGCCGCTCGTGGTCGAGGGCTGCGGCGCGCTCTCGCGCCGCGCGGCGGCGTTCGCGGACCTGCGGATCTGGGTCGAGCTGGCGTCGCCCGAGCGGCGGGCCCGCGCCCTCGACCGCGACGGGGAGGGCTATGCGCCGCACTGGGAGCGGTGGGCGCGCCAGGAGCGCGCCTTCATCGCCCGCGAGGACCCGGTGCGCTCCGCGGATCTCGTCGTCGACGGCCGACGGTTCGCGCAGGCGCTGTTCGGCGCGCGCACCGGAGACGTTCACTATCCTCGTCGGCCATGAGCGACACCTCCTCCGAACCCGCCAAGTACGTCGCGGAGTACCTCGACGGTCCGCTGGAGGGCACCACCGAGCACCGGTTCCTCCAGGACGGCGCCCCGGAGCCCCGGATCACCCAGTACGCGCTCGTCGACGGCACCGACGCGATGTTCGAGTACGCCGCGGGCGAGACCCGCGAGCTGAACGGCGAGCAGTACGTCCGCTACTCGTTCGACGCGAAGGACAGCGACAACCTGCAGGGCCAGGCCGACCCGAACGAGGAGTCCGAGCACCTCTGATCCCGGCTCCCGCCGCGACGCGCTCCCCGTCGTCCCGCCCCCGGCGCGACGACGCGGAGCGCGTCGTGCATCCGGGCGGCGGTCGCAGGGCGCCGGGAGTCAGGCCCAGCCGAGCTCGTGGAGCCGGTCGTCGTCGAGGCCGTAGAAGTGGCCGATCTCGTGCACGAGCGTCGTGCGCACCTCGTCGCGGAGCTCCTGCAGCGACTCCGCCGCGTCGAGGTGGGGGAGCCGGAACAGCACGATCCGGTCGGGCAGCTCGCCGAAGCCGTACTGGCCGCGCTGCGTGAGGTCGACCCCCTCGTAGCGCCCGAAGAGGTCCTCGTCGTCGTCCGGCTCGTCCTCGATCACGAACGCGATGTTCTCGAGCCCCTCGAGCATGTCCGCCGGCAGCGCGTCGAGCTCCGCCTCCACGAGGCGCTCGAACTCGTCGGCGGGGAGCTGCACGGGCATCCTCCGACGCTAGCCGGGCGCGGTCCGGCGCGCGGTGCGCAGCACGGGCACGGCGTCGCGCGCATCCGGCCGGGGCCCTCGGTGCGGTGCGCCATCCTGGGACCATGCGGTCGCTCCTGCTCGTGGTCTACGTCCTCATGGCGTTCTGGCTGCTGATCGCCGCGGGCGCGCGCATCGCGATCCAGCTCGGCGCGGGGCAGGAGGTCGACGCGCTGCCGTTCATCAGCGGCGGGATCGGCCTCGTCGGCCTCGTGCTCCTCCTGCCGGCGTACGAGGACCGGCGCCTCACCCGGCACCGGGAGGCGGAGGCCGCGGCGGACGCGGAGGCCGGGCCTGAGCGGTAGCCCGATCGCGCACGCGGCAGGGGCGGCGTGCGGAAGACGTCCATCCGGTGTACCGCAGGCTGGTGCGCATGAGGACGACGATCACCTTCGTCTACGCCGCGATGGCCCTCTGGCTGATCATCTCCTCGGCGGCGAGGATCTCCATCCAGCTGTCCCGCGGCCAGGACCTGGACGCGCTGCCGTTCATCGGCGGCTCGCTCGGCCTGCTCGCGCTCGTCCTGCTGCTGCCGGCCTACGAGGACCGGCGGCGCCGCGACCGGGGCGGCGACGACGACCGCGAGGAGTGACCGGCGCGGCCGAGTCGAGAACCGGTCCGGGACCGGGAGGGGATGGGGTGGACGACGGGACTCGAACCCGCGACTTCCGGCACCACAAGCCAGCGCTCTACCAACTGAGCTACGCCCACCACGCGCCCGCGTCGCCGCGGGACCTCGAGAAGTGTACCGGAGCGGCGGAGCCGCGGCTCACGCCGTGAAGGCCTCGCTGATGCGCGTCGCGGACGCCTGGGCGTCCTCGGAGGTCGGCCCCGGCTGCGGCACGAACAGCGTCGCTCGGTAGTAGTCGAGCTCGCGCACCGACTCGAGGATGTCGGCGAGCGCGCGGTGGCCGCCGTGCTTCGCGGGCGCCGCGTAGTACACCTTCGGGTACCAGCGGCGGGCGAGCTCCTTGATCGAGGAGACGTCGATGCTGCGGTAGTGCAGGAAGTGGTCGACGTCCGGCATGTACTTCGCGAGGAAGCCGCGGTCGGTGCCGATCGTGTTGCCGGCGAGCGGCGCGGTGTCCGCCTGCGGCACGAAGCGCTGCAGGTACTCGAGCACCTGCCGCTGCGCCTCCTCGAGGCTCACGCCCTGCTCCATCGCCTCGAGCAGCCCAGAGGTGGTGTGCATCTTCGTGACGAAGTCGCCCATCTGCGCCTTCGCGGCCTCCGACGGCTTGATCACGACGTCGAAGCCGGGGTCGAGGACCTTCAGCTCGAAGTCGGTCACGACGACCGCGACCTCGACGAGCTCGTCGACCGCCAGGTCGAGCCCGGTCATCTCGCAGTCGATCCACACGAGACGGTCACCGGAAGGCATGGGCTCGATCCTAACGAGGGCCCCGACGGCCACCTGGTCGTGCGCCGCCGCTCGCACGCGACGCGCAGCGGGACGGGCGCAGCATGCTGTGGTGACCGAACCGCTCCTCTTCATCCTCGCCATGGACCAGCGCGACAGCATCGAGCAGAAGCTGTACGAGCTCGAGTCCGCGCCGACGCCGGAGCAGGCGGCGAGCATCGCGGCGAACAAGCTGCTCGTCTACCGGGGCCTGCTCGACGCCGTGCCGGGCCTGCCGGAGGGCGCCCGCCCCGGGTTCCTCGTCGACGAGCAGTACGGCGCCTCGCCCGCGGTGCTCGCGCAGGCCGACGACCGAGTCAGCCTGGCGATGCCGATCGAGGCGAGCGGGCAGGAGTGGTTCGACTTCGCCTACGGCCACGACTGGCGCACGCACGCCGAGTTCTTCGGCTCGAAGCACCCGAAGGTGCTGATCCGCGACAACCCGGGCCTCGACCCGCAGCAGCGCGCCGCGCAGGCGGACAAGGTCGCGACGATCTCCTCCTGGGCCCGCCGCGCCGGGCTCGACCTCATCGTCGAGCTGCTCGTGCCGGCGACCGACGAGGACAGCGCGAAGGTCGACGGCGACACGGACCGCTACGACCGGGAGCTGCGGCCGGGCCTGACCGTGTCGGCGATCGAGTTCCTCCAGGACCACGGCGTCGAGCCGGCGATCTGGAAGATCGAGGGCCTCGCGCAGCGGGAGGACGCGGAGCGGATCGCCGCGGCCGCGCGGCGCGACGGGCGCGACGGCCGCTGCATCGTGCTCGGCCGGCACGCGCCGACCGAACAGCTCGACGAGTGGCTGCGCGTCGCCGCGCCCGTGGAGGGCTTCGTCGGGTTCGCCATCGGCCGGTCGAACTGGTGGGACGCCCTCGAGGCCCGGCTCGCCGAGCGGATCGACGAGGCGACCGCCCGCAAGCAGGTCGCCGACAACTACACCCACTTCGTCCGCACGTACCTCGACGCCCGCGGCTGACCCGCCTCCCGCCCCCGATCGGCGCAGGAGAGCGATCGAGCAGGACCTGCTCACTCCAGCAGGACCTGAGGCCGCGTCTCGTCCTGCTGAAGTGAGCAGGTCCTGCCGGATCGCTCGCGGGGGCACGACGGCAGGACCCGGCGACGTCGACAAGACGGAGCGAGCGTCTGCGTCCTGCCGTCGTGCTCGCGAGCAGGCCCCCGGGGACGCAGGGGGAGGCGCCTCAGGGGACGGTGTGCCCCGCGGCCGTGAAGAGGCGGTACCAGTCGGGGCGGGAGAGGCGCACGTCGGAGCCCGCGGCGGCCTGACGGACGCGCTCCGGCTTCGTCGTGCCGAGGATCACCTGCATCTGCGCGGGGTGGCGGGTGATCCACGCCGTCGCGATGCCGGTCGGGGTCACGTCGTACCGCTGCGCGAGCTCGTCCAGCACGTCGTTCAGCTCCGCGTAGTGCTCGCGGTCGCCGATGAAGGTCCCGGTGAAGAAGCCCGCCTGGTACGGCGACCACGCCTGCAGCGTGATGCCGTTGATCCGCGCGTAGTCGAGGATCCCGTTGTCGCGGTCGATCGACTGGTCGAGGTCGGCCATGTTCGAGGCCACGCCCGCCGCGATCAGGTTCGCGTGGGTGACGCTCAGCTGCACCTGGTTGAACGCCAGCGGCTGGCGGACCGACCGCTTCAGCAGCTCCACCTGGTACGGCGTGTGGTTGCTGACGCCGAAGTGCCGCACCTTCCCGGCCGACTCGAGCGCGTCGAAGGCGGCCGCCACCTCGTCCGGCTCGACCAGCGCGTCGGGCCGGTGGAGGAGGAGCACGTCGAGGTGGTCCGTGCGCAGCGCCGCGAGCGACTCGTCGACCGAGGCGAGGATGTGCTCCGTCGAGAAGTCGAAGTACCCGTCGCGGATGCCGACCTTCGACTGGAGGACGACCTGCTCGCGCTCGGCGGGCGAGAAGGCCATCGCCTCGCCGAACCGGCGCTCGCAGAGGTGGTCGCCGCCGTACACGTCGGCGTGGTCGAACATCGTCACCCCCGCGTGGAGCGCGGATCGCACGAGGGTGCGGATCTCCTCGTCGCTCATGTCCGGGATCCGCATGAGTCCGAGGACGACGTCGGATGCGGTGAGGTCGGTCTGGGGGAGGTCGAGCTGCTTCACGACGCCGATGGTGCCACCCGCCGCCGGGAACCGGTCCGTGCGGAGGCCGCGCTCAGCCGCCGCACCGGTCGCCTCCGGCGGACGCGGGGCCGGCGCCCGGCAGCGGGCACCCGGCCGGTGTCGGTGCCCGGACGCACGCTGATCCGATGACCACCACCGCCGCGCCCGTCGCGAGCGCGACCACCGCGCCCCTGATCGACGTCTCGCGCATCTACGCGGAGCCGGCGGCGCTCGACCTGCCGCGCGGGCGCGAGATCGCGGCGCGGTGGCCGGACGCCGAGATCGTGCCCGTGGAGAGCCACTGGCGGATTCCCGAGCTGCACGGCGACGAGGCGAACGTGCGCCGCTGGGTGCGGATCAAGCGCGAGGCGCTCGTGCTCGGCGTGAAGAAGACGCTGACGGTGCGCCCGAACGGCCGCAGCGCGGACTTCATCGCGCCCTCCACCGCGAACGGCTGCGCCATGGCGTGCGCCTACTGCTACGTCCCGCGCCGCAAGGGGTACAGCAACCCGATCACGGTCTTCACGAACATCGACCGCATCGCCGGCGCGCTCCACCGCCACGTCGGCAAGCAGGGCCGGAAGCCCGAGCCGAACCAGTGCGACCCGCACGACTGGGTCTACGACATCGGCGAGAACAGCGACTGCTCGGCGGACGCGCTCGTCAGCGACAACGTGCACGACCTCGTCGACGTGTTCACGACGCTGGACACGGCGAAGGCGTCCTTCGCGACGAAGTACGTGAACCGCGAGCTGCTCGACTGGGAGCCGCAGGGGCGCACCCGGATCCGCTTCTCGCTGATGCCCGCCGCGATGGCGAAGCTCACCGACATCCGCACGACGCCGGTGCCGGAGCGGATCGCCGCGATCGACGACTTCGTGGCGGCCGGGTACGAGGTGCACGTGAACTTCTCGCCGGTCATCGTCGCCCCGGGCTGGCAGGAGGAGTGGCGGCAGCTGTTCCGGCAGCTCGCGGACGGCATCGGCCCGGCGGCGAAGGCGCAGCTCGCGTGCGAGGTGATCATGCTCACGCACAACGCGGCCCTGCACGAGGTCAACCTCGGCTGGCACCCGAAGGCCGAGGAGGTGCTCTGGCAGCCCGGTCTGCAGGAGCCGAAGCGGAGCGAGAACGGCGCGATCAACGTGCGGTACCGCGTTTCCGAGAAGCGCGTCCACCTCCAGCAGCTGCTCGCGATCCTCGCCGAGGAGCTGCCGTTCTGCCGCGTCCGCTACGCCTTCTGAACCGGCCGCCTCACTCGTTCACGGTGCGGTCGGGACCGACCGACGCGGCGGCGACCGCGAGGTCCAGCGCGCTGCCGCCGAGCACCTTCACCCGCAGCGCGGTCACCTGGTACCCGCTGCCCAGGCCGGGGACGGGGGACGGGAAGGGCGTGACGTCCGGCTGCTCGTTCACGGTCACCGACAGCAGGGTCGGCAGCACGGCGAGCTGACCCGCGAGCAGGGACCGCGTGGTCGACAGGGTCCCGTCGAGGCCCGACTTCGCCGTTGCGACGGCGCTCGTGAGCGGCGCGACGACGAGCGTCGAGACGGGGGCCTTCGACGACGGCGTGAGCAGCGCCGGCGCGATCGAGGTGATCGCCGAGAGGTCGAGGCCGACCGGGAGGGCGGTGCTCGGCAGCAGCGTCACCGCCGGTCCGGTCACGGTCTCCGTCCCGGCCGCGAACTGCGCCGCGGTGCCCGTGAGCCGCGCGGTCACCGTGCCGACGCCGGTCAGCGGCACCGCGACGTCCACGGTGACGCTCGTCCCGGCGAGCGCCGCGTCCCAGGCGGCGTCGACGCCGTCGACGAGCACGCCGCTCGCGCCGGACAGCCGCGACGTGATCGCGCTCGTCGTCGCGGTGGAGACGACGGTCGTGTTCGGTGCGGCGGCGGCGCTGCCGCTCAGCGCCGCGAGGTCGGCGGTGAGGTCGCCGGTGGCGCCGTCGAGGCGGAGCCCGCCGGCGGGCGCGTCGACGCCGCGCTGCGCCGCGGTCGTCACCCCGCTGAGGTCGGTGGTCACGCTGACGGTCGTCGACGGCGTGCCGACGAGGGAGGCGAGCAGTCCGAGGGCGGATCGCAGCGCGCCCACGAGGTCGTTGCCCGCCGCGGCGCCGATGGCGGACTCGGCGCTGCTCGTGCCAGAGCCCGCCGTGACGGAGGCGACGACGGTGCTCACGGCCGAGCGGTCCGCGGCCGAGTCGACGAGGTCCTTCACCGCGCCCGCGCGGGCCCGGAGGACGAGCGAGGGCGCCGTCGCGGAGCGCGTGAGCGCGCTCGAGAGCGGGGCGCCCCAGCGCCGCGCGCACTCGTTCAGCGCGGCGGTCGCCGCCGCGGGGCCGGTCGTCAGCCGAAGCCGCGTGAGCTGCCTCGCGGCCGCGCTCCCGCCGGCGACACCGGCCAGCAGCCCGCTGACGTCGATCGCGCCGACCGCCGGGGCGGTGCCGGCAGCGATCGCGCTCGCGTCCACCGCGCCGCTGCCGGTGACGGCGCCGCTCGCCGCGTCGGAGCGTCCCGAGCTCGTCGCGCCGGCGTACTGGGTCTGCGCGCCCGTCGCCGACGCGAGGGCGGGGACGGCCGAGGCGACCGCTGCAGCGCTCACCGCGGTCGTGCCCGCGTCGGTGCCGCGCGGGACGGCGCTCGAGGGCAGCACGACGGCCGAGGCGGGGTTGTCGGCCGTCATCGGCGCGAGCGCGCTGCCGCCGATCGGCGTCCCCGCGACGCTGCCGGCGAGGTAGCGGCTCGTCGCGGTCGTGCGGTACACGCCCGGCGTGGTGCAGGACGACGAGGCGGTGCCGACCGAGGGTCCCAGCGTCGTCGTGGACACCCAGGAGGCGTACGTCGGGTGCACGCCGACGGTGAGCACGAGCGCGACGGCCGAGAACGCCGCCAGCCCCGCTGCGACACGATGCGCGGCCCGCAGCCGCTGACGCCGCTGCGTCATGCGTCGCGCCGTCCGGCCGGCACCGGTACGACTCGCCGCGGCGGGACGTCCCCACGGTGCCGCGGCCGGATCCGCTCCGGCCAGAAGGCCGAAGCCAGGCAGCCCGCGATCACGGCGCCGATCCCGATCACCGCCGCCGGGGAGGCGGTGTACCGCAGCACGTCCGCGACCGGCGGCAGCGGGAGCACCACCTTGCGAAGGGCGGTGACCGTGTAGGGCGCCGGGTCCTCCACGCGGTTCGCGTCGCCCTTCAGCGCCACGACGGCGCGGCCGCCGCCCGGTGCGAGCCGGACGGACACCACGCGGTGCGTGATGGGCGGCAGACCGCCGCCGCGCTGCACCGTGACCACGTCGCCGACCTGCACCCGGTCGAGGGCGACCGGCGCGGTGACGGCGATCGAACCGGTCGGGTAGCGCGGCGACATCGAACCGGTCGCGAACGAGACGAGGCCGAGGCCGAGGCCGAGCGACAGCGCCCACCAGGCGACGCAGACGAGACCGGCGACACCGCAGCAGAGCAGCAGGCCGTCCGTCAGCCGCGAAGCCGCGCTCGCAGCGCTCCGGTCAGATCGACGTCGCATCGAGTCGCCAGACAGGAGTGGCCTTCAGACCGCCGTAGACCGTCGAGACGGTGTCCGGCAGCGACACGGCGAGGCACAGTCCGACCGGTTGACCCGGGTCGCCGACGACGGTCGGAGCGGGGACGTCGAAGGCGGCCGACGCGCTCGTCGACAGCAGCGAGTCCGCTCCGACGAGGACGTCGCCCACGGACGGGAAGGTCGTCCGCTTGCAGTCCGCCGAGCCGATGTTCAGCTTCGCCGCGTAGCGCAGGACGGTGAGGAGCGTCGCGGACGTCAGGCTGCCGCCGTTCAGCTTCACCTTCGCTCCCCGCGAGTTCACCGCGGCGCGGAGCAGGACGGACGCGTACACCGTGTCTCCCGGGGTGAGCAGCGACGCATCGGTGTCGAACCGGAGGCTCCCGGTCGAGGTCGCCGTCACCGATGTCCAGTGACCTCCGCCGTCGAGGCTCAGCTCGATGTCGAGCAGCGAGGAGCCGACACCGGCGCCACGATCGCCGGCGATGTTCACGGACTGCTGCCAGGCTGCGAGCGAGGTGACGCTCACGCCGATGCAGAGGGCGAGCCCGGCCGAGGCGAGGGCGAGGAGGCGACGGCGGCGGCGTCGCTGCGCGGTCGGGGAGGTCATCGGTCCGGCTCCTGTTCGGGTTCCGCGGTGGTCGCGCGGGGCGGACATCAGGCTCGACGCCGGGCGCGGTCGTGCAGGGGCTGACGCGACGCGCTGCACGATCCGACGTGCGCGGCCTCACCGTCCCCTGTACCCAGATCAAGGGGGAGGGGTGGCGATATATCGCTGAACGACCGCTCGCGTCAAGCCCCCGTTCGCCCGAGCCGGCGCCTCCTACGGTCGGATCGGCCTGCCCGGCTGACGGTGCGGTGGCGGCGGACGCCGGATCGAGGGTGGGGGACGAGCAGGACCTTGGGCACGATGACCTACGGCAACTGGACGGTCGAGTTCGACGATCGGCTGCTGGCGCATCTGCAGCTGGTCATCGTGCAGCGGCTCCGGAACCAGGAGCGGTTCTCGATGTCCTGGATCGACGGCATCGAGGCCGGCAGCGGCCGCAGCTCGATCTGGCTGCACCCCGAAGGCGACCTGTACTTCCGGTTCAACGGCTCGCGGGTGCCCGAGATCGACCCGGAGTGGATCAAGCAGCTCACGGAGTCCGCGCAGAGCTCGCGGGGGCTGATCGTCACCATGGAGGACGGGCGGCTCGCCCGGTCCACGAGCACCAAGCGCACCTGACGTCGCATCCCGGGTTCGAAGGCCCGAAGGGTCTACTCGGCAGGTATTCAGCATTCTCCGGTAGTTCTATCGACCGCTCATCAGCAGGCGCCACCCGCACGGCGTCCGCATCCCGGGCGATCGGACCCTCGGTCGCCTCCCGCCCATCGATCGACACCCGCAGATCGGAAGTCCTCATGACCATGGGAACCGGCGTCGTCCTCTTCGTGATCGGCGCGATCCTCGCCTTCGCGGTCAAGGTGCAGACCTCCCTCATCAGCCTGAACACCGCGGGCTACATCCTCATGGTCGCGGGTCTCGTGGTGTTCCTCGTCGGCCTCGCGCTGACGCTGCGCGGCCGCCGCACCGTGACCACCTCCCGCACGGCCGCGGGCTCCTCGACGCCCGTCGTGGACCAGCGCACCTCCCGCACCGTCGACTCCGACGGCCTGTAGGCCTCCAGCGTCCGGGCCGGCCCGCACCGTCGGCCGCAACGACTCGGCGCCCCGCGCCACGGAGGCAGCAGTGACGATCGTCAGCGACCCCGCCGACCCCGCCGACCCGGCTGGATCGGCCCGGCCCGACGTCTCGGCGGACGCCACCTCGCGGTACCGGCTCGACGAGGTGATCGGGCGCGGCGGCAACGCCGCGGTCCACCGCGCCTGGGACGCCGCGCTCGAGCGCTGGGTGGCCGTCAAGGTCCTTCCCGCCGAGCCCGACGAGATCGCGGAGCACCGCCGTCGTCGCGAGGCGCAGCTGCTCGCGATGGCCGACCACCCGGCGCTCGTCGCCCTGCACGACGTGGTCGTGACGAGCGAGAGCACCTGGCTCGTGATGGAGCTCGTCGAGGGCGGCACGCTGCAGCAGCGCATGGCCGGCGGCCCGGTCCCGCCGGCCGAGCTCGCCGACGTCGCGGTCGACGTCGCGGACGGCCTCGTGCACCTCCACGCCCTCGGGATCGTGCACCGCGACGTCAAGCCGGGCAACGTGCTCCTCGCCGGCGACGACGGCGGGCGCACCCGCGCGAAGCTGACCGACTTCGGCCTCGCGAAGCTGCTCGAGTCGGCCTCGACGCGGACCGCCGGCCTGCTGCTCGGCACGGCGCGGTACCTCAGCCCGGAGCAGGCGTACGGCCGCACCGTCGGCGCCGCCTCGGACGTCTACTCGCTCGGGCTGGCCCTCCTCGAGGCCGCGACGGGGGAGGCCGCCTTCCCCGGGCCCGCGGTGGAGTCCCTCTCCGCGCGGCTGCTGCGCGACCCCGACGTGCCGAGCCGGCTCGGCTACGGCTGGCGGTCGCTGCTCACCGCGATGACGCGACGCGACCCGGACGCGCGCCCCTCCGCTGCCGAGGTCGCCGCGCGGCTGCGGTCGCTCGGCGCCGTGGGCGCCGCGCACGCGGACCCCGACCCGACGGAGGCGATCGACACCGTGCCCATCGCGGTGATCGCACCGCCGCGACCGCGTCGGCTGGAGGCCGCGCTGCAGGGGTCGACCGGCGTGCTCGCCGCCCTCGTCCTGGTCGCTGCGACCGCCGGCGTCGCGATGACGGCGGTGCCGTCCGCGGGTGACGCGGTGACGACGGCGGCCGTGCAGCCCGCGGACCGCGCGCCGCAGACCCTCGACGTCGGAGCCGCGTCGACGCGGTCGGTCACGATCGACGCCGTCGCGGCCGTCCGGGCATCGGCCGCCAGCAGCGACGGCGGGGGGTCCGGGCAGCGCCCGCAGCGCGCGGCGGGCTCGCGAGCGTCGGTCGCGGTCTCGAGCGGGTCCGCCTCGACACCCGGAGCGGGCTCCGGACCGAGGGGCCCCGCCCAGCAGTCCGGGCAGGAGCACGCGAAGGAGAAGCCCGTCGCGGCGAACGGCGGGGGGAAGGTCGCCGGCGCCTCGAAGGGCAAGGGCGGCGGTGGCGGCAAGGGCAAGGGCAAGGGCGGGCCTGCGGGCACGCCGGGGCGCGGCCCGGGCCGGCACTGACCCGTCCTGTTGGCAGGCGTCACCCGTCCGGGGTTGACGTTCATGTATTGAACCGGTTCAGTGGTGTAGCCCGTCCGGTCGCCGAGGCGCGGGCATCCGGATCGACGATGGAGCCGCACCGTGCGCACTGCTTCGAAGAGGACCGCTGCGACCGCGCTGGGCCTGGGGATGCTGCTCCTCGCCGGGTGCACCACCGCTCCCGACCCCGAGGAGAGCAAGGCGGTCACGAGCGGATCGATCACGATCCACCCGCTCTTCGTCCAGGGCGACAGCGGCGGCGTCGGGACCGAGGTCATCTCGCGCCGCCCGTCCGCGGACCACAGCTTCCGGCTCGAGTTCTCCGAGGACGAGGTCGGCGGGCTCGGCGACTCCTCCCGCGCCGCGTCCTGGGGAGCCGCGATCACCTCGACGCTGCTCACGGGGCAGCCGCTCGAGGGGCGGTACGGCTTCCGCATCACCGGCGCGATCGACGGGCCGAGCGCGGGCGCGCTCAAGACCGTCGGACTGCTCGCGCTCGAGCGCGGCGAGAAGCTGAAGCCGAAGGTCACCATGACCGGGACCATCAACTCGACGGGGACGATCGGGCCGGTCGGCGGGATCCCGGAGAAGGTCAAGGGCGCCGCCGAGGCGAAGTACACGAAGGTCCTCATCCCGCTCGGACAGCGCAACAGCCCGGACGAGAAGGGCGCTCAGGTCGACGTCGTGCGCGAGGGACGGCAGCTCGGCGTCGACGTCGTCGAGGTCGGCGACGTCTACGAGGCCTACCGGGAGCTCACGGGGAAGCGGCTCGCGGTGCCGGACGCGGACGGCGATCCCCGGCTCGACGACCGGTCGTACGACAAGGTCGACGCGCAGGTGACCGCGGCGCTCGGGCGCTACCGCGCGGCGGTGCAGGACTACGGCGACGTCAGCGCCGCCGTCCGGAGCAGCCTCGACTCCAGCGGGGTGCCGAAGCAGGCGAAGACCGCCGCCGATCAGGCGGCCGACCTCCGCAAGCAGGGGCTCGTCGCAGGCGCGTTCGTGGAGGCCCAGCAGGCCGCCGCGCTGATGGAGACGGTCGCGGCGGGGGCGGAGCTGCTCACCCCGCTGCAGACGCAGGGACTCTCGGGTCTGAACGCGATCGTCGACCGCGCGACGGACACGAGCGCGACGGAGGCGGCCTTCTCCTCCTACCTCGACAGCCTCGGCACCTATCGGCCGCGCAGCACCTCGGACGTCGAGGGCCTCGTGAACGCGTACGCCGGTGCCTTCGACGCGTACAGCCTCCTGGACTTCGCGAGCGCCCGCATCGAGTCGGCCGGGAAGCGGCTGAAGTCGCAGTCGGGCGACCAGCTCGAGGCCACCCTGACCGACTTCATCACCGCCGTGCTCTACCTCGAGCTCGCGAAGGCGCAGATCGAGTCGGCCAAGGCGGTCTTCGAGGTCGGCCGCGACAACCCCGGCGGGAAGCTCGCGACCAAGGTGGACCTCGACCAGGTCGGCGACTTCTTCCGGCGCGGTGCCGACGCGAACTACGCCGCCTTCACCACGTCCGGGGTCGTCAGCGAGATCGCCGACTCCCGCGGGCTGTCGACCGAGGTCGTCGTGAACGGCATCGCGAACGCGGACATCGACGTGGCGATCGCCGCGCAGCAGAAGGCGGTCCAGCCGGCGCTGCAGAAGTACATCGAGAGCGGTTCGGACAACGGGGCCTACGCCGCGATGGCCTACGGCCTGAACAACTACGTGCGGAACCAGCTGCTCGTCGAGAAGTACTACAACAACGCGGTCCTCGATCGGAACTTCCAGATCACCGACATCCAGTTCGACGGCGCGCTCGGGCACGCGACCGATCTCGCGCGCGATCAGCTCGGCGCCGAGATCGACGGGCTCCGCGGACGGAAGGCGCCGCCGGTGATCGCCGTCGCGAACTACGAGGCAGCCGGTCTGACCCAGGACGGCAGCCCGCTGGAGCGGTTCCAGGCGCTCGGCGGGTACGAGGCCGGCTTCGTCACCGCACGACTGCTGACCTACCTCGGCGGCTGGGCGGGCGCGAAGGCGTCGTGACCGGGCCCGTCGTACCGGGGGAGGCGGTCGCCCGCCTCACGGCGCGACGGAGCGCTGCGCGCCGCGCGGTGCACCGTCGCCTCCGCGTCATCGGGGCGATCGCCCTGCTCGGCGCCGGCCTCTACGCGCTCGCCTGCGCGCTCCTGTTCGTCGTGCCCGGCGGGGATCCCGCTCCCGACGAGGTCGACGCCGTCTTCGTGCCTGCGCCCGTGACGGCGGCGAAGGAGGCGGTCGCCCTCCGCATGCTCGCCGAGAGGCGGGCGTCCGCCGTCCTCCTGTCGATCCCGGAGCGCGCGCGCGAGTGGGGCACGGACGAGAACCGGCACTTCAGGATCTGCCGACCGGACCGGGGCGTCTACTGCGAGATCGCCGCGGAGCAGCACGCGCGATCCGACGCCCGGCTCATCGCCCGCCTCGCCGGGCGCCAGGGCTGGTACCGCGTCCTCGTCGTCACGGACCGCTCTGCGCTGCTCGACGCGCGGCTCGTGCTCGGCCGCTGCACCCCCGCGCTCGAGACGACCGTGTCGACGGTCGACGAGACGCCGCCCGGCGGATGGATCCCGGCGTTCCTCCGGGAGACCGGCGCGCTGCTCACCGACCGGACGGGCGCCTGCCGACCGTCCTGATCAGGCGGACACCAGCCCCGCCGGCAGCGGCTCGGCCATCAGCCGCGCGATGCCGGAGGTCGGGTCCGCGCGCAGCTCGGGCGCGTTGTACTTGCGCCAGCTGAGCTTGTTGATCGGGCTGCGGCGCCGCACCGCGCGCCACTCCTCGTCCGTCACCGAGCGGCCGAGCGTCTTGTGGCAGTCGAAGGCGCGGTCCGGCCGGAGGTGCATGCCGGCGTCCCACTCGGCGCGGTAGCGGGGGTCGGTCCAGTAGAGCATCTCGACCACGTCGTGGAACATGAAGTAGTTGGTCCACCGGCGGCCGTCGAGGAACCAGGCGTCGAGCGTGCTCCGCAGCAGCTGGAGGCGGTACGACTCCGGCGTGCCCCAGATGAACCAGTTGCCGGTGCGGGAGCCGCGGTAGGTGAAGAGGAAGAGGTCCTCGTCGCGGATCGTGCCGGCGAAGGCGGGGAAGTCCGGGTTCAGCAGGCAGCTCGCGTCGAGCCACATCCCGCCCCAGGTGGACAGCAGGTGCAGCCGGATGAGGTCCGCCCGGTGCGCGGGGATGTCGACGAGGTCGAGGATCCGGCGGTCGATGTCGACCCAGTCGGCGAGGTTGCCGTCGTGCAGCTCGACGAGGGTCAGGTCCGCGGGGAGGTGGGCCCGCATCGAGGCGATGCAGTGCTGCACGACGTCCGGGCGGTCGAGGCTGTTCCAGTAGACGAACGCGAAGCGGCCCCGGCCCGTGTCGCGCGCCGACTCGCGCAGCTCGAGCGCGGCGGCGGCGAGCCGGTCGGCGTGCTCCGCGGCGAACCGCGCGACGGCGTCCCGCTCCCAGGGCCGTGCGGTGGAGACCGCGAAGGCCGCACGCGCGTCGTAGTCCGGTGCCGGGAACCGCTCGTTCGCGATCGCGACGTCGGCGTCGCGGCGGTCGGGGCGCTTCAGCCGCTCCTCGGTCGACGCCGCGTAGAGCCAGGTCTCGCGGTCCGGCCGGGTGCGCAGCGCGCCCGCGAACGCCCGCTGGGCGACGACCGGGCGGCGCCGGTGGTAGGCGATCCTCCCCACCTGCTTCTGCAGCGCGCCGCCCGGCAGCAGCGTCGCGGCCATCAGGGCCGCCGTCACCGTTCGCATCGTGCACCTGCTTCGCCGGAGGTCGTCGGAATGGGCGCGAAGGTAGCAGCGGCGTCGCCGTCCATCGGGACCGGCACGCGCGGGACGTCACTGCCGCGACCATTTCCGGAGGTCGCCCGCGCACGCGGATCCGCGCCCCCATTGACCGCCCCGCCTCGACCGCGAGCCGACGCACGGCGACGTCCACCGCGTGTGCGGCTTCCGCCCGACCGGTGCGGGCTGCCGCTGCCGCTGACGCGGAGGAGGACAAGGGCAGGGCGGCTCTTCAGGTGCCACCAAGGCGGCGTTCAGCGCTCGTCGAGAGCATCGTCGCCATGACGGCGGTGCGGAACATCGCGCGTGCCTCCGCACGCGCCGCGAACCGGACCGTTCGGGACCCGTTCCTCGACAACGCGAAGTTCCTGCTGATCGTCCTCGTCGTGATCGGCCACGACTGGTACCCGGCCATCGACGACTTCCAGGCCGTCAAGGCCCTCTACATGGTCGTGTACGCCTTCCACGTGCCCGCGTTCGTGCTGCTCAGCGGCTACTTCTCGCGCGGCTTCGAGGGCCGGCCGGACCAGTGGCGGAAGCTGGTGCTCACCGTCCTCGTGCCCTACCTGGTCTTCCAGACGGCGTACGCCGCGGTGTCGTCGTGGGCGGCGGACAAGCCGTTCCAGCTGCACTTCTCGGGCCCGATCTACGTGACCTGGTTCCTGCTCGCGCTGTTCGTCTGGCGCGCGAGCGCGCCGTTGCTGCGCAGCCTGCCGCGCCCGATCCTGCTGTCGACGGCCGTCTCGCTCGTCGCCACCGTGACGATCACGGACACCGGGTTCGCGCTGGCACGCGTGCTGCAGCTGCTGCCGTGGTTCGTCATCGGGCTCTCGCTGAAGCCCGAGCACATCGCTGCGCTCCGGGCCCGCGGCGTGCGCCTCGCGGCCGGCGCCGTGCTCGTGACGGCGGGGGTCGTGGCGTGGTTCCTCGCGCCGGCGTTCGACGTCCGTTGGCTCGACCGGCAGTGGGACGCGGCGGAGCTCGGCGTGTCCCTCCCCGTCGACCTCGTCCTCGCCGCGGGCATCGACCTCGTGACGGCCGTCATGGTCGTCGCCGCCCTGGCGCTCGTCCCGCGCCGGCGCAGCTGGCTGACGGCGCTCGGGGCGTTCACGATGTACCCGTTCCTGCTGCACGGGCTCGTCGTCCGCGTCGCGCAGAGCGCCGGCGTGCACGACTACCTCATCGGGCTGGGCGGGATCGGCGCGCTCGCGATCACGGTCGGCGCGGTCGCGCTGGCCTTCCTCCTCGCGACGCCCGCGGTCCGCGCGGCGACCCGCTGGGCGGTCGAGCCCGCCAGCCTGGCGCTCTTCCGGCGCCGGCCCGGGGCGACGGCGCCGGCCGCATCAGGCGCCGCGGAGGGACGGGACGCCCGCGAGCGCGAGGGCGAGCGCCCGCGCGAGATGGCCGGATCGGTCCGCGGCTAGGTCGCGACCGACCGCTCGGTCGAATCCCCTGCGGCCCGTGGGCCGCTGCGCCGCGAGTCGGAGCCTCCGACACAATGGCTCGCATGCCGCCGCTCGCCGTGTCGAGACGGCGACGGTGGCCGGCCGTCGTCGTCCTGCTCGTGGTCGGCGCGATCGGGGCGATCGGGCGCCTCCACATGCTGTTCGACCCGAGCCCGCTGTTCTACGGCACGTACGACGACGGCGTGCACTTCAGCGCGGCCCTGAACCTCGTGCACGGCAACCTGCTCTACCGCGACGTCCTCTTCCTGCAGCCGCCCGGCGTCGTGGTCGCCTCCGCCCCGTTCGCGCTGCTCGCGAACCTCACGGGCGACGCGACCGCCTTCGCGATCGGACGGACCGTCTTCGCCCTCGTCGGCGCGCTCAACGGGGTGCTCGTCGCCGTCGCGCTGCGGCGCTGGGGGCCGGCCGCGATGCTCGTCGGGGGCACGCTCTACGCGCTCTCCTTCGCCGCCGCGTACGACGAGCGGACCATCACCCTCGAGGTGATCGGCACGACCGGGATCCTCGCCTCGCTCGTCCTGCTGGACGTCGCCTCGCGTCGGTCCGCCCGCCGCTGGGTGCTGCTCGCGGGCGTCGCCGCCGGCGTGTCGATCGACTTCAAGATCTGGTACGTCGTGCCCTTCGTCGTCCTGGCGCTGCTCGCCGGGCGCCGGATCGGCTGGTTCGTGCTCGGGACGGCCGTCGCCGGCATCGCCGGCTACGTGCCCTTCTTCGCCGCGGCTCCGTCCCGGATGTGGGGCCAGGTGGTGCTCGCGCAGCTCGGTCGGCCGAAGTCGACCGGGACGCCGCTCGACCAGCGGCTCGGGTCGATGCTCGGCATCGCGTCGAAGGACGGCACGAGCGGCATCCCGTCCCTGTGGGGCCCGGAGCTGACGCCGTGGCTGGTCGGGCTCGTCGTCGTGCTCGCCCTGCTCGCGCTCGCGACGCCCGGGGCGCGACGGTTCGTCGCACTGCTCGTCGCGACCGGTGCCGTGCTGCTGCTCTCGCCCTCCTACTTCCAGCACTACGCGGTGCTCACGGCGGCGCCGCTGGCGCTCATCGGCGGGGTCGGGACGGTGTGGATCGCCGACCGGGTCCGGCGGGGGCGCAGGATCGTGCTCGCCGTGTCCGTCGTCGCCGCGCTGCTCCTCGCGGTGAGCGTCGACCTGCGGCAGGTCGTGGAGCGCTCGAACCAGAAGGTCGCGCCGCTCGCCGCCCTCACCGCCGCCGCGGACCGCATCGACGGCTGCATCGTCACGGACGACCCGACGATCCTGATCCTCATGAACAGGCTGACGCCGGACCTCCGCGACGGCTGCGTGTTCCGCTCCGACCCGAGCGGGTACGGCTACGTGCTCACGCCGCCGGGCGGCAAGGCGGTGTTCCGGCCCCGGAACCCCGTGTGGCAGCGCAGCGCGATGCGCTACCTCCGGTCGGCGGACGCCTACCTGCTCGTCCGCGGCGACGTGTTCGGGCTGACGCCGGCGAACCGGGCGATCGTCCGGCGCGACCGGGAGCTCTTCCGGGTCGACGACCTCGTCATCCGCTCGGGAGGGCTCACCACGCGTCGTGGATGACGCGGGCGCGGTGCTTCACCGCCGCCGTCCGTCCCCGCAGCAGGAAGGCGAGTCCCGCCAGCAGCGTCACGGCCGAGACGTGGTGCGCTGCGGCCAGGGGGAGCGGGGCTCGGGCCCGGTGCGCATGCGGTCCCCGTCCACCGTCGAACGAGAGCACCGTCTCGTCGAGCGGCCGGTCGTCGCGGCGGCGCGCACGCCGGAGCCGCACTCGGCCGCGGACACGCGCCCTACACTCGGTCCGGCCCACCGGCCCCGATAGCTCAATGGATAGAGCAACGGCCTTCTAATCCGTAGGTTGCAGGTTCGAGTCCTGCTCGGGGCGCGCTCGCTCCGCCCCTTCCGTTCTGAAGGAGTTCTCGCGCCTCGCCGCCGAGAACTCCTTCAAAACGGATCCTGGCGCTTCAGAGATCGGGCCCCGTCCTTCACATCCGCGGTCGATCCCGGGCGGGTCGTGCGACAGTCGAGCCGTGCCGTGGTGGGACCCCGTGATGGATGACGAGGAGCGCGAAGCCCTGCGGCAGGAGCTGCTCCGGGACCATCCGGACCTCGATCTCGAGAACCTCCTCATGGGCGAGCTCGCCGGCCCCGCGTCGCCGGATCGGCCGGACCTGCCCGTGTGGGAGTACCGAGCGTTCGTCCGCGACCATCCGGGGGCCGATCCGGCGACGCTGGCCGCGATCCGGTTCCCGGTCCGCTACGCGGAGGGCACGTCAGGGGTCACCTCCATCGCCGAGCAGCTGAAGCCCTACCCGCGCAGCTTCCGTGGACGGGTGCCGGAGCCCGTCGTCGTGATCGACGCAGACGCGATCGCGAGGCGGTACGAGATGGAGCACGAGGCGGGCCTGCAGGAGTGGGACCACGACGCGCGCGGGATCGTCCGGCTGCAGCCCCTCGCGGCCTGGCGCGAGGTGACCCGCGCCTGGTTCGACACGCTCGAGCGGACCGCGCACTGATCCGCTCGGCGAGCTGGCCCGTCCGCTCGCCCCCTCACGGCGTGCCGAGCAGCAGCAGGCCGGCGAAGAAGACGCAGAGCCCGATGGGGACGTAGACGAGCAGGCGCTCGCGCACCGTCGCCGGCGAACCGCGCCAGCCGTTCCGACGGATCGCGATCGCCGAGAGGGCGATCGCGACGAGCACGAGCACCGCGGCGAGGACGAGCATGACCGGAGAGCCCATGTCGTCATCATCGAGCAGACCTGCGCTCTCGGAGCGGTCGCCGCTCGTCCCGGGGACCGGCCGACCGGATCAGCCGCGGGCGGTCGGCGCGGCGGTCGTGCGATCCCGGGCGACCTTCGCCCGTTCGAGGTGGTGCTCCCGCTCCCGGATGACGACGACGCCGACGGAGACGATCCACACGAGCCACGGCACGGTGCCCAGCGCGACCGAGCCCCAGCCGCCCGCGGCGCGGAACGAGGTGTCGTCCGTGCCGCCGAAGGCCGTCGCGACGAGCACGAGGTTCGGCACCGCGACCACGACGGCGAGGCGCCCGGTCCACCGGGGCAGCGCGCCGGAGATCAGGGTGATGTAGCCCGAGGCGAAGGACACCACCGCGGTCAGCACGCAGCCGATCGAGCCGAAGAACAGCGCGTGGCCGACGGTCAGCGCGCGGATCACGGTGCCGTTCCCGCCGTCGACCGAGGCGTCGAGCGCCGCGCCGCCCTCCAGGCCGTCGCCGATCAGCGTCACGACCACGTAGGCGATCCCGGCGGCGAACGCGATGTCCGCGATCCACTGCACGTCGCGCCGGGTCTGCACGATGAGCTGCCGGAAGCCGCTGAGGAACACGAGGATCACGGCCATCAGCACGGTGTCCGTGAGGATCACGCCGAGCGTGCCCGCGCTCGTGCGCTGGTTGAAGGCGACCAGCCCGGCGACGTCGTCGAGCGGCGGGCGAGGACCGACGGCCAGCTGGCGGATCGCGAACTCGACGCCGGTGAGGACGGCGACGGCGATCGCGGCCGCGCCGGTCCAGAGCCCGACGTCCGGTGTGGGGCGGCCGATCGGCCACCGCTGCTCGGAGGTCACGGCTGCACGGTAGCGCCCGGGTCAGGACCGGGGGACGAGGTCCTCGCCGGGGCCGCCCCGGTCGCGGACCGCGGACGCGGCGACCGGAGGCGGCGTCTTCAGGTCGAGGTTCTGCGTGACCTGCGCCTCGTCGTCGTACGTGTCGAGCCACGCCGGAGCGGGGTCGGCGACCGGCGTCGGCACGACGCCGGTGGCGGCGGGCGCCTCGTCCGTCGGGCGCGCGTGACGGGCCTGCTGGTGGGCCTCGAGCCGGACGGCGTCGTTCGCGTCGCTCGACGGCGTGCCGTGCGCGCGGTGGGCCTGCGGCACCTGGACGGGCGCGGTGCCGAGCTGCTCGGGCTCCTCCTCCGCGGCAGGAGCCGGAGCCGCGGCGGGGGCCTGAGCAGCGGCCGGCGCCGGAGCGGCCGGTTCGGGCGTGCGGGCGCGGTCGTGCTCCTGCTGCAGGCGTTCACCGGCCCGGGTCCGCCGCCAGGCGGGGACGGTGGTCGACGCGACGGCGACCGCGGGCTCGTGGTCGGGCTGCGCCGGGGCAGCGGCGGGAGCGGACGCTGCAGGAGCGGGCTCCGCCCCGGTCGCGGTCGGCTCGGCCGGGCGGGTGAACCGCTCGCGGGTGGCGGGCTCCTCACGCGGTCCGGGTTCGGCGCGCGCCGTCTCCGGCAGGGGAGCGGGTCGCTCTGCGGGTGCCGGCGCGGGCGCCGCCTGCTCGGTCCGAGGCGTCGGCGCGGCCGCCTGCTCGGCGTCCCGCGCGGGCACGGGGGAGACGGCGAAGACGCGCTTGGCACGCGCGGGACGGCCCGCCCACTCCACGAGCCGGTCGCGCAGCTCGTCGAGCGCGGCAGCGGTCGACGCGTCCGCCGGTCGCTGCTGCAGCGCGTCGAGCCGTGCGGACGCCCAGTCCGCGGCGACGTCGGACCCGGCGAGCGGCAGCAGCCGCACTCGCACGTCGGCCTCCGCGCGCAGTCGCGCGGCCCGACGATCGGTGCTCCGCTCTGCGTCAGGGCCGGCGGCGGCGCGTCCGGCGGCGACGAGCGCGCCGATCGCGGCGGACGCCTCAGTGCGCTCCGACCGGCGGATGAGCGCACGCACGGCGGACCGCGCGATCGCCGCGGCGAGCAGCCCGGCGACGAGGATCGCGAGCGCGGGGATGATCGCGGTCTGCAGGACCCGGGCGCCGCCCGGGGACTGGAACCAGGCGAGGACGTCCTGCCACATGCCGCGGATGGTACAGAAGGGGGACGACCCCGACGGGAGGCGCGGTGGAATGCCCCCGAGTCCCGGCGGGTTGTCAGGAACGAACAACTCCGAAGGGATGGTCATGGAGACCTTCGTGCTCGCCGGCGGCTGCTTCTGGTGCCTCGATGCCGTCTACCGCTCGCTCGACGGCGTCTCGGACGTCGTGTCCGGGTACACGGGCGGCTCGTTCAAGAACCCCGACTACGAGACGGTCTGCACGGGCCTGACCGGCCACGCCGAGGCGGTCGCGGTGACCTTCGACCCCGACGTCATCCCGCGCGACGTGATCCTCGACGTCTTCTTCACCCTGCACGACCCGCGCCAGCTGAACCGCCAGGGCAACGACGTCGGCACCCAGTACCGCTCGGCGATGTTCTACGCCGACGACGAGCAGAAGGCGCTGTTCCAGGCCGCGATCGAGCGCGCCGCGGACATCTGGGACGGCCGCATCGTCACGCAGCTCGCCCCGCTCGGCGACTGGTACCGCGCGGAGGAGTACCACCAGGACTTCTTCGCCAAGAACCCGAACCAGGGCTACTGCCTCGCGGTGGCGCTGCCCAAGGTGAACAAGGTCCGCCGCTCGTACGCCCGGTACGTCAAGGCCGCCTGACCCGCGCGCCGCTTCCCTCGCGGCTCGGACCGGGGATACGGTCCCCGTTCAGGCTCGTTGCAGGGAAGCGGCTCCAGGAGGTCCCGTGCGCAGATCAGTCCTCAGCATGCTCGCCGCGATCGGCGTCGCTGCGACGCTCCTCGCGGGCGCACCGGCGCACGCGTCGGCGTACCGCGACCCGCTCACCCGCGGCGACCTGGTGACCTACAACCGGGCCGACTACCGGCTCAGCATCGCGGCGACGCCGGGCGCGAAGAAGGTGGTCCGGTACGGGCACTCGGTGCCGGCCACGTACCGCGTGCGGATGATCAAGCCGGGGAAGCGCTCCGACACGGTCGTGTACTCGGCCGTGCTCGGGTACTCCCGGACCGCGTACCTCCGGATCAAGACCGTCTCCGTCGACGTGGTCCGCGACTACTCGATGGCGACCTATCTGAAGAAGGTCACGTCGTTCAGCGCCGCGTACGCCAAGAAGCGGGTCGACGCCTTCACGGTCGAGTACCGGCACCGCATCCAGCGCGGGGACGTCGCGGCGACGATCCCGGAGGCGAAGGCCTGGGTCGCGGCGCACGGCGGCGCCGAGGGGATCGGGAGCGCGAAGGACGTCGCCGTGAAGAGCGACGGCTTCTTCGGCTACGACCGGGTGCTGATCCGCCTGTACCGGGCCGACGCCTACCAGGACGGCGCGAGCCCCGACGACTTCATCGTCTACGGCTTCGACCCGGCCGACGGCTACCAGGTCATGTACTCGTCGTACACGGGCCTCACGAGGACCGCGAGGACCGAGGACTCGCTCGCCCTGCTGGCCTAGGGCCCGCCGTCCGCTCCTCCCCAGGCCGGATCCTCCCGAGAGGCGGGATCCGGCCTGCGGCGTCCCGTCGCCGGCCCTCCGGGTGCTCCACCATCGGTCCCGCGCGGCCCCGGACACGTCCACGGCACGGGCTCCCCGGGGCCGCGCACCCATTGGACGGATCGAGGAGGGGCCGCGATGGCGGACAACGACAACACGATCACCCTGGTCGGGCGGATCGGCCAGGAGCCGGAGCTCCACGCGACGGCGAAGGGCGACGTGCTCAACTTCACGCTGGCGACGACCGAGCGTCGCCGCGGACCCGACGGCTCCTGGTCCGACGGGACGACGAGCTGGTTCCGGGTCGCCGCCTGGCACGACCTGGCGCGGAACGCGCACGCCTCCCTGCATCGCGGCCAGCAGGTGATCGTCCGGGGCGTGCTCACGGTGCACGAGTTCCCGGTCGAGGGCGGCGGCCGGTCCCGGAACGCCGAGCTGCGGGCGACGGCGCTCGGGCACGACCTCCGGTGGGGGACGAGCAGCTACACGGACGGCGGCAGGCGTCGAGCGACGGAGTCGCCCTCCGCCGGGACCGTGCAGGGCCCGAGCCCGTCCGGGCCGGTCGGCTCGGACGGCGTGAGCGCCGGCGACTGGGGCGCTCGCCCGGAGGCGGAGCCGCCGCGGCGCGAGCCGGTTCCGGTCGGTCCGAACGCTCCGGCGGGGGACTGGCCCGCCGACGACACCCCCTTCTGACCCCGGCCCCGCGGACGACCCGCGAGGCCCGGCCTCCTGCGAAAGTTAGGATCGAGGCATGGCGGAGTACATCTATCAGATGGTCCGCGCCCGCAAGGCGCACGGCGACAAGCTGATCCTCGACGACGTGACCATGTCCTTCTTCCCCGGCGCGAAGATCGGCGTCGTCGGACCGAACGGTGCGGGCAAGTCCACGATCCTCAAGATCATGGCGGGCCTCGACACCCCGTCGAACGGCGAGGCCAAGCTGACGCCGGGCTACACCGTCGGCATCCTCATGCAGGAGCCGGAGCTCGACGAGTCGAAGACCGTGCTCGAGAACGTCCAGGACGGCGTCGCGGAGCTGCGGGCGAAGCTCGCGCGCTTCGACGCCATCGGGCTCGAGATGGGCGAGCCCGACGCCGACTACGAGAAGCTCGGCGACGAGATGGCGAAGCTGCAGGACGAGATCGAGGCGGCGAACGGCTGGGACCTCGACTCGCAGCTCGAGCAGGCGATGGACGCCCTCCGCACGCCGCCGGGCGACGCGCAGGTCGAGTTCCTCTCCGGCGGTGAGAAGCGCCGCGTCGCGCTCTGCAAGCTGCTGCTCCAGCAGCCGGACCTGCTGCTGCTCGACGAGCCCACCAACCACCTCGACGCCGAGAGCGTGCTCTGGCTCGAGCAGCACCTGCAGAAGTACCCGGGCGCCGTGCTCGCCGTCACCCACGACCGGTACTTCCTCGACAACGTCGCCCAGTGGATCGCCGAGGTCGACCGCGGTCGTCTCTACCCCTACGAGGGCAACTACTCGACCTACCTCGAGAAGAAGCGCGAGCGCCTCCAGGTGCAGGGCAAGAAGGACGCGAAGCTCGCCAAGCGGCTCGCCGACGAGCTCGACTGGGTGCGGTCGAACGCGAAGGGCCGGCAGGCAAAGTCGAAGGCCCGGCTCGCGCGCTACGAGGAGATGGTCGCGGAGGCGGAGCGCACGCGGAAGCTGGACTTCGAGGAGATCCAGATCCCGGTCGGCCCGCGCCTCGGCTCGCAGGTGATCGACGCGAAGAAGCTCCAGAAGGGCTTCGACGGCCGGGTGCTCATCGACGGTCTGACGTTCACGCTGCCGCGCAACGGCATCGTCGGCGTCATCGGCCCGAACGGCGTCGGCAAGACGACCCTGTTCAAGACGATCGTCGGGCTCGAGCCGCTCGACGGCGGCGACCTCACCATCGGCAGCACGGTCGACATCTCCTACGTCGACCAGAACCGCGGCGGCATCGACCCGAAGAAGACGCTCTGGCAGGTCGTCTCCGACGGGCTCGACTACATCCAGGTGGGCAACCAGGAGATCCCGTCCCGGGCCTACGTCTCCACGTTCGGGTTCAAGGGCCCCGACCAGCAGAAGCCGGCCGGCGTCCTCTCCGGCGGTGAGCGCAACCGCCTGAACCTCGCGCTGACGCTCAAGCAGGGCGGCAACCTGCTGCTGCTCGACGAACCGACGAACGACCTCGACACCGAGACGCTCGGCAGCCTTGAGAACGCGCTGCTCGAGTACCCCGGCTGCGCGGTGGTCATCACCCACGACCGGTGGTTCCTCGACCGGATCGCGACGCACATCCTCGCCTACGAGGGCACCCAGGAGCAGCCGGGCAACTGGTACTGGTTCGAGGGCAACTTCCAGGCCTACGAGGAGAACAAGGCGGAGCGGCTCGGGCCCGAGTCGGTCGGCGTCGGCCGCGGCGCGTACCGCAAGCTGACGCGCGCCTGACGCGCGGCGGCGACCGATGCGGCTGCACGTCCCGATCCGGCTCCGCTGGAGCGACATCGACGCCTACGCGCACGTCAACAACGCGGCGATGCTCGGGCTGCTCGAGGAGGTGCGGATCCAGGCCTTCTGGGCCGCGTCGGACGCCGCCGACGACCCGGGCCCCGCGATCCTCGACGGGCGCCCGGGGTCGGACACGCTGAGCCTGATCGCGCACCAGGAGATCGAGTACCTGCGGCCGATCCCGTACGGGCGGCAGCCGCTCGACTGCGAGGTGTGGATCGCGCGGCTCGGCGGCGCCAGCCTGGACGTGAACTACGAGGTCTGGAGCCCGGAGGGCGTGGAGCCGCGCGAGCTGACCACGCGTGCGGCGTCGACGCTCGTGCTCGTCGACGCCGCGACGCAGAAGCCGCGCCGCATCACCGCGGGGGAGCGGGAGGCGTGGTCGCCCTACCTCGAACCGCCGGTCGTCTTCAGCGCCCGCCGCTGATTCGCCTGCGTCCCGGGGGCGCCGTCCCTCCCGCACCCGGGGAGCCGGCCGCCGCTCGCGCGGTTCCTCGCGGCTAGGCGGAGGCAGGGACGCGGGTCATGCCCTCCTGGGCGACCGATGCCACGAGCGCGCCGTCGCGCGTGTAGATGCGGCCGTGCGAGAGGCCGCGGCCGCCGCTCGCGCTCGTCGACTCCTGCACGTACACGAGCCACTCGTCCACGCGGGCCGGGCGGTGCCACCACATCGCGTGGTCGAGGCTCGCCGCCTTCAGCCCGGGCGTCGCCCAGGCGACGCCGTGACGCCGCCAGATCGGCTCGAGGATCGTGTAGTCGCTGGCGTAGGCGAGGGAGGCGCGGTGCACGGCGGGGTCGTCCGGCATGCGCCCGCGCGAGCGGAACCACACGGCCTGCTGCGCGGTCCGCTCGTCGCCGGGCTCCACGTAGATCGGCCCGTCGACGTGCCGCAGCTCGAACGGGCGCCCGTTCGCCCAGAACCGCGCCATGGGGTGGTCGATGGCGGCGAGCTGCTCGCGCTCGTCCGGCAGCGACTCCGGGTCCGGCAGCCCCTCCGGCAGCGGCGTCTGGTGGTCCAGCCCCTCGTCCACCGTCTGGAACGACGCGATCATCGACAGGATCGGCAGCCCGTGCTGGTACGCCTGGGTGCGCCGGGTGGAGAACGACCGGCCGTCGTGGATGCGGTCGACCGCGAACGTGATCGGCACCTCGAGGTCGCCCGGGCGCAGGAAGTACCCGTGCATCGAGTGGATCGGCCGCTCCTCGCCGACGGTGCGCGACGCGGCGACGACCGACTGGGCGAGCACCTGGCCGCCGAACACGCGGCCCTGCGGGCTCCACTGCGACGGGCCGGTGAAGATGTCCTCGTTCGTCCGCGCACCCGTGTCGACGAGGTTCAACGCGGCGAGCATCGCGGGCAGCGGTTCCAGGATCCCCACCTCCAGTGCCCTGGGTAGTCTAGTGAGCCCGATGGACCGCTTCCTCATGCTGCCCGACGCCACGGCGCTCGCGGACCTGCGCACCTACCTCGCCCGCGCGGACCGCATCGACCGCGCCTCGGTCCGGCTCATCGCCGGCGGCGGCGTGCTCGCCGTCTACACCGCGGTGCTGCACCCCGGCGGGCTGCTCGACGAGACACCGACGGTGCTCGGCCTGCGCACGGTCCGCATCCGCGTCGACCAGGTGCTCGACGCCGTCGTCCCGATCGCGTCGCTCGTCGCGCGGCTCGACTCGGCCGTGCCGGACCCGGAGGACGGCACGGTCCTGATCGGCATCCCGGCCGAGGTCGCGACGGTGACCTGGGCGGGCGTCGCGCCGCCGCGGGCCGGATGGCAGCCGGTGGACAGCGCCGACGCGGGCACCCTGCAGGACGTCGCCAAGGCGGGCATCGTCGAGGTCGCCGAGCTGCTGCCGGCCGATGCCGGCGAGGCGATCGTGCGCCGTGTCCGCGCCGAGGTCTGGGGTCGCCCGATCCCGTCCGTGGAGCACGTGCCCGCCGGCGCCGCGTTCGCCGCGCACAGCCTCGGGTTCCTCGGCGAGGCCGACGAGGAGATCCCGGTCTTCGAGACTGGTCCGTGGACCCGCCTGTCGGCGCTCCGCGGCCACGTGCTCGTCAAGCGCCGCGGGTGGTCGCTGCAGGGCTGAGCCGGCCGCGGACCTCAGGGTCGACGTCGGAGCCGCTGCTGCACGAAGAGCACGGCGCGGTCCAGCGCCTTGTCCGCCTCCTCGAGGGCGGCGAAGAACGCCGGGAACACGTGCGGCACGTCCGCGACGACGTCGAGCACCACGTCCACCCCTGCGTCCCGCGCCCGCTCGGCGAGCCGCACCGAGTCGTCGAGCAGCAGCTCGTTCGTGCCGACCTGCAGCAGCATCGGCGGCAGCCCGTGCAGGTCCGCGGAGACCGCGGGGGAGAGCAGCGGATCCGTCGCGTCGTGGCCGCCGCGGTAGAGCCGACCGGTCCGCTCGATCCCGTCGAGGCTCAGGAGGGGATCCCGCTCGGCCTTCGTGCGCATGCTCTCGCCGCTCCGCGTCTGGTCGAGCCCGGGCGAGAACGCCAGGATCCCGGCCGGCATCGGCAGACCCGCGGAACGGGCCGCCAAGCACGTCGTGACCGCCAGGCCGCCGCCGGCGGAATCGCCGACGAGGAGGATCGCGCCCGGCTGCACGCCCGAGTGCAGCAGCTCCCGGTACGCGGCGACCCCGTCCTCGATCGCCGCGGGGAAGGGGTGCTCCGGGGCGAGCCGGTAGTCGAGGGAGATCGCGGGTGCTCCGCTGCGCCGCACGAGCTCCGAGGTCAGGCCGGCGGCGGTGGCCGGTGATCCGAGCACGTACGAGCCGCCGTGGAAGGCGAGCAGCACCCCGTCGATCGAGGGGCTCGCGGGGTCGAGCCGCAGCGCGGGTCGACCGCCCAGCACGGTCTCCGAGCGACCGACCTCCGGCGACGCCGGGAACCCGGCCATGAGTGCCGCGAAGGCGCGGCGCATCCCCTCCACGCTCTCGTCGGCCGGTGCTCCGGGCGCGCTCCGCAGGAGTGCGTCCAGGTGCTCGCGCTGCGATCTGCTCATCGGTCCCCGCCTCTTCCTCGCCGCTGATCCATTCCACGGCATGGAGAGTAGACTACATGCCATGGCATCGACCTCGGCCGACCTGTTCGACGACCTCGTGCGGTGCGAGACGCGGCTGTACAACGCCGCAGACCAACGGCTCCGCGCCGCGCACGGGCTGGCGGCTTCGCAGTTCGAGTTCCTGCGCTACCTGCGCGGGCACGCGGAGGCGCGCGTCGCCGACGTCGCGACCAACTTCGCCGCCGGCTTCGGCGCCATCAGCAAAGGGATGGACCGGCTCGAGCGGGCGGGCTGGATCGCGCGCGAGCAGCACCCGCGCGACCGCCGGTCCTCGGTGCTCGTCCTGACCGCCGCGGGCTCCTCGGTCCTCGAGCAGGCGGAGGAGACCTTCGGGGCGCTCCTCGCCGAGCTCGTCGAGCCCGCGGCGGACGCGGCGGACCTGGCGGCGACCGCGCGGGTGCTCGCCCGGCTCCGCAGCGCGCTCGAGGAGGCGCGGGTGGGCACCCCGGCCGGGTAGCGCCGGGGCCGCGCGGGCGCCGGACGGCCGCCCGAAGAGGGGCTGCTCGCTCCCCAGGACCGGGCGTACCGTGCGACCGTGAGCACGGACACCGAGGCGACGACGCGCTCGCCGCTGGTCGTGCTCCTGACCGGCCTGCTCGCGCTCGGGGTCGCCCGGGCCGCCGGCCGTCTGATCGGCCTCGTCGCCCTGCTCGGCGTGGTGGTCGCGACGGTCGCGGCGCTCGCGATCGGCATCGTCGTCCTGCGGCTCGTCCTGGCATGACGGCGGCGGCCCGGCGCACCGTGGTGCTGTCGTGGCTGCTGCCCGCCGGGGTGCTCGCCGTCGCGCTGCTCTGGCTCGTGCCGCTCGGCGCGCGCGGCCCGGCCGCGCGGGTGCTCGTCGACGACGCGATCGGCAACTGGGTCGTGCTCGGGATCTGGCTCGTCTGGGCGACCTCGCTCGCCGCGGTCGCCTCCGCGCTGGAGCGCGGCGGGAGGAGCGTCGGAGCACCGTGGGCGGTCGTGCAGGTCGCGCTGCTGGCCGCCGTCGCGGTCTGGGCGCTGCCGCCGGTGCTGCTCGCGGCGCCGGGCTCCGCCGAGCAGGTCACGACCGCCCTCGTGCACCTGCTGCTGCCCGTGCTCGTGCTCGCGCTGTCCGCCGCGCAGGGGCTGCTGCTCTTCCTCCGCGCCTGAGGCCGCCCGGGTCAGTCCTCGAAGGTGTTGACCATCGCGTGCGCCGCGCGCTCGAGGTAGCCCCAGAGCTCCGCCTCGTACAGCGGCGGCAGGTCCAGGTCGTCGACCGCGTCGCGCATGTGGTGCAGCCACCGGTCGCGCTGCGCGGGGTTCACCTTGAACGGCATGTGCCGCATCCGGAGCCGCGGATGCCCCCGCTGCTCGCTGTAGGTCGTCGGACCGCCCCAGTACTGCTCGAGGAAGCCCGTCAACCGCTGGATCGCCGGCTCCAGGTCCTCCTCCGGGTAGAGGGCGAGCAGCTCCGGGTCGCTCGCGACGCCGGCGTAGAACCGGCGCACGAGCCGCTCGAAGGTCGGCCGCCCGCCGACCGCCGCGTAGAAGCTGCCCGCCTCCTCAGCCATCGGACCCGTCGTCCGACGCCTTCGGACCCGTCCTCCCGGTCGCGCCCGAGGCGCCCGACGCGCCGTTCGTGCCGCGCGCCGTCGTCCGAGGACGCTGCGGCGGCACGGAGCCGGACGGCGTCGGCTCGATCGACGGCGACGCTCGCCGCGTCGTGCGACGGCGGGGGATCGGGGTCGACCCGGTGCGCGGAGGCCGGACGCCTCGCAGGGCGCCCGCGTACTCGAACTCCGCGAGCCGGTCGCTCGACAGCCGCACGTCGCTGATCCCCGCGTCCTCCAGCGCCTCGCGGAGGTGCGTGCGGATCGCCCAGGCCACGTCGTCGCGCTGGTTCGCCGTGGTCCGGGCGACGATGCGGAGCACGACGCCGTCGGCGGTCACCGACTCGAGGCCCCACAGCTCGGGCGTCTCCGTCACGCTGCCGCGGTACTCCGGCATCGCGACCGCGGCCTTCGCGGCGTCGAGCAGGCGGTGCTGCAGCTGCTCGACGTCCGCCGTGTTCGGCACGGTGACGTCGACGATCGCGCGGGACCAGCCCTGCGACCGGTTGCCGATGCGCGTGAGCTCGCCGTTGCGGACGTACCAGAGCACGCCGTTGACGTCGCGGATCTGCGTCACGCGGATGCCGACGTTCTCGACGATGCCGGTCGCCAGGTCGGTGTCGACGATGTCGCCCACGCCGAGCTGGTCGTCGGAGACGATGAACAGGCCGGTCAGCACGTCCTTGACGAGGTTCTGCGCACCGAAGCCGAGCCCGGCGCCGAGTGCCGCCGTGATCAGGGAGAACGCGCTCGTGATGTTGGAGTTGATCACCGTCACGATCGAGATCAGCGCCACGACGATGATCACGACCGCCAGCACGTTGTTCAGCACCGATCCGAGCGTGCGGGTGCGCTGCACGACGCGCGCTGCGCTCACCGGGGAGTTCAGCAGCGCCTGCGTGTCCTGCGCGCCCCGGCGGCGCTTGGCCCCGCTCACGATGCGGTTGACGACCATCTGGATCACGCGGTGCGAGACCAGTCGGACGATCCCGGCGATCAGCAGGATGACGACGACCTGGACGACCTTGCCCCACCAGGTGCTGCCCCAGTCGCCGTCGTCGACCGCGAACAGGTCGGACCAGAGGCTCGACACGGTGGGGATCCGCAGCAGCAGGTCACTCACGCGCATCACGCTCCTGGGCGGCGAGGGCGCGCTGCACCGACGCCGTGTTCTCGACGACGACGCGGCGGAGGGCCGGCGCGGCGTCGGGGTGCGCGTCGAGCCACTGCTGCGACGCGTCGACGAGCGCGCGGGAGGCGAGCGGCGACGGGTAGAGGCCGCGGGCGAGGGTCTCGGCGATCGCGTAGCTGCGGTCCTCCCACAGCTGCTCGACGGTCGCGAAGTACCGCTCCACGTACGGCTCGAGCAGGCCGAGGTCGATCGCGCGGCGGAAGCCGAGCGTCGTCGCGCGCACGGTCGCGTTCGGCAGCGCGGCCGAGTCGACGACCGACGCCCACGCCGCCGCCTTCCCCTCCGCGGTCGGGATGACGGCGCGGGCGTGCGCGGCGGACTCGCGGCCGGTGGCGGTGTCGTCCGCGGCGAGCGTCGCCGTGATCTCGGGGCCGTCGGCCTGGCCGCCGGCGACGAGCGCGATCAGCAGCTCCCAGCGCAGGTCGGTGTCGACGTCGAGGCCGGGCAGCGGCGTCCTCCCCGAGAGCAGGCCGCGCACCGCGCCGAGCTGCTCGGGCGTGCGGGCGACGGAGGCGAGGGCGCGCACGAATTGGAACTGCGCGTCCGAGCCCGCCTCCGCGGCGAAGGCGAGCCGCTGCAGGCCGTCGCCGAGCGCGACGAGCGTCTCCTCGCGCACCGCCGGCGCCACGTAGCCGGAGGCGACGAGCAGCGCCTGCTGCAGCACCTGCCGCACCGTGGTCGACTCCGTCTCGCTGCCGACGTTGTTCAGCACCAGGCGCACGAAGTCGCGCGGGCGCGCCTCCGCGTCCCGGGTCGCGTCCCACACCGCGCTCCAGACGAGCGAGCGGGCGAGCGGGGACTCGATGGCCGCGAGATGGTCGATCGCCGTCTCGAGGCTCTCCTCGTCGAGGCGGATCTTCGCGTAGGCGAGGTCGTCGTCGTTCACGAGCACCAGCGCGGGCCGGCGCTTGCCGACGAGCTCCGGCACGTCGGTCGAGGCGCCGTCCACGTCGAGCTCGAACCGCTCGGTGCGGACGAGCCGCTCGCCTGGGCCCCCTCCGCCGGTTCCCGGGCGCCGCGAAGCGGTGTCCGGGCCGTGCGAGGGGACCAGCTCGTAGAAGCCGACCGCCAGGCGGTGCGGCCGCGAGGCCAGGTACCCCTCCGCACCGGACTGGTTGATCGTGAAGGAGGTGATCCAGCCGCCCTCGTCCGTCTCGATCTCCGGGGTCAGCGTGTTCACGCCGGCGGTCTCGAGCCACGCCTCGCTCCAGGCGGTGAGGTCGCGGCCGCTCGTCGCCTCGAGCTCGACGAGCAGGTCCTTCAGCGTCGTGTTGCCGAAGCCGTGCTTCACGAAGTACTCGTGCACGCCGGCGAGGAACGGCTCGCGGCCGACGTAGGCGACGAGCTGCTTCAGCACGGACGCGCCCTTGGCGTAGGTGATGCCGTCGAAGTTGACCTGCACGTCCTCGAGGTCGCGGATCTCCGCGACGATCGGGTGGGTCGACGGCAGCTGGTCCTGCGTGTACGCCCAGTTCTTCTCGAGGATGTTGAAGGTCGTCCACGCCTCCTTCCACTCCGTCGCCTCCGCGGTCGCGAGCGTGGAGATGAACTCGGCGAACGACTCGTTCAGCCAGAGGTCGTTCCACCACTGCATCGTCACGAGGTCGCCGAACCACATGTGGGCGAGCTCGTGGAGGATCGTGATGACGCGGCGCTCGCGGGTGGCGTCCGTGACCTTCGAGCGGAAGACGTAGGTCTCGGTGAAGGTGACGGCGCCCGCGTTCTCCATGGCGCCCGCGTTGTACTCCGGCACGAAGAGCTGGTCGTACTTGTCGAACGGGTACGGCACGCCGAAGATCCGCTCGTAGAACTCGAAGCCCTGCTTCGTCTTCTCGAACACGTAGTCCGCGTCGAGGTGGTCGAACAGGGAGGCGCGGGCGAAGGCGCCGAGCGCGATCGTGCGGCCGTCGGCGCTGGTCAGCTCGTCGGTCACCGAGAGGTAGGGCCCGGCGATGAGGGCGGTGATGTACGAGGAGATCACCGGGGTCGGCTCGAACCGCCAGGTCGCGACGCCGTCGCCGGCGGGCTCGGGCTCCGGGGTCGCCTGGTTGGAGGTGACGGACCAGCGCGCCGGCGCGGTGACGGTGAACCGGAACGTCGCCTTGAGGTCCGGCTGCTCGAAGACCGCGTACATCCGCCGGGAGTCGGGGACCTCGAACTGCGTGTAGAGGTAGACCTCGTCGTCCACGGGGTCGACGAAGCGGTGCAGGCCCTCGCCGGTGTTCGTGTAGACGCCGTCCGCGTCGACGACGAGCACGTTCTCCGCCTGCAGGTCGGGCAGCTGGATGCGCACGCCGTCGCTCACCTCGGCCGGGTCGAGCGCCGTGCCGTTCAGCGTCACCGAGCGCACGTCGCGGGTGATCGCGTCGATGAAGGTGGAGGCGCCGGGCGTCGCGGTGAAGTGCACGGTCGTCCTCGACCCGAACACCTCGGGGCCCTTGGTGAGGTCGAGCTCGACCTCGTACGCCGAGGGCTGCACGATCGCGGCCCGTTCCTCCGCCTCGACCCTGGTCAGGTTCTCTCCGGGCATGGTGACTCCTCGATCCGCGTCGCGTTCTCGGCCGACAACCCTACGCAGCCCGGCCGCCTGCCCGATTCGCGGATCCGCATTCCTTCCGCCGATCCGCACTTCTGCTCCGACACGCCGATCGGAGTGCGCTCCGGCACGGCGTGTCGCGACGGATCTGCGGATCCGCGCACAGGAGGGAGGGGGAACGCGCCGCCATAGGATCGGGAGCATGCGGGTGCACCTCGGCACGGACCACGCCGGACTCGACTTCACGAAGCATCTGAAGGACCACCTGGAGTCCCAGGGGCACGAGGTCGTGAACCACGGCCCGGAGACCTACGAGCCCCTCGACGACTACCCGTCGTTCTGCATCAACGCCGCGGTCGGCGTGCTGAACGACCGGGCGAAGGGCGTCGACGCGCTCGGCGTCGTGTTCGGCGGCTCCGGCAACGGCGAGCAGATCGCGGCGAACAAGGTGCGCGGCATCCGCGCCGCCCTCATCTGGAACGAGTCCACGGCGCTGCTCGCGCGGCAGCACAACGACGCCAACGTCTGCGCGATCGGCGCCCGCCAGCACACGCTGGAGGAGGCGGTGCACCTGATCGACCTGTTCCTCGCCGAGCCGTTCTCCGGCGAGGAGCGGCACGCGCGCCGCATCGCCCAGCTCGCGGAGTACGAGGCGACCGGCGCCATCGCCGGGCACCAGGTCGACTCCCTGCAGGCCTGACGTGCCCGAGGGCCACTCGATCCACCGGATCGCGCTGCAGTTCCGCCGCAACTTCGTCGGGCAGCGCGTCGCCGCGTCCAGCCCGCAGGGGCGCTTCGCGGCCGGAGCCGAGGAGCTGGACGGCCGTGAGATCCTCGCGTCGAGCGCCGTCGGCAAGCACCTGCTGCTGGAGTTCGAGGGGGAGCGCACGCTCCACGTGCACCTCGGCCTCTACGGCGCGTGGGACTTCGCGGGCCAGGTGACCGCCGACCCGACCTTCACCTCCGCGAACGGCCGGATGGGGCAGACGAACCAGCGCGGGACGATGGTCGAGGACACGACCGGGCTCCGCGAGGGCGCGCTGGAGGAGGCGCCCGCCGCGCTGCTCGCCGTCGCCGAGGAGGGCCCGGCCGAGCGCAACCTCAAGGTCGACGCCCTGCCGGAGTCGTCCCTCGCCTCCATCGGCGCACCGCGCCTGACCCGCCTCCGCATGTCGGAGTCGGAGCGCGAGGTCGAGCCGGAGGAGGGCGAGTTCCCGCCCCCGCCGATCGGTCAGGTGCGCCTCCGGCTGCTCACCGAGACCGCCGTCGCCGACCTCCGCGGCCCGACCGCCTGCGAGGTGTTCGACCCGCAGCAGGTCGAGAAGCTGCTCGCGAAGCTCGGCCCGGACCCGATGCACGACTCCGGCAAGGGCGCGGAGGACCGCTTCGTCGCCCGCGTGCGGAAGTCCGCGACGCCGATCGGGCTGCAGCTGATGGACCAGTCCGTCGTGGCCGGGATCGGCAACGTCTACCGCGCCGAGCTGCTGTTCCGCGCCCGCCTGAACCCGCACGCGCCGGGGAAGTCGATCCCGGAGGCGGCGCTGCGGAAGCTCTGGAAGGACTGGGCGCACCTGCTCGCCGTCGGCGTCGAGACGGGGCAGATGATGACCCGCGACGACCTGAAGACGGAGGAGGACTACCGCCGTGCGATGGCGAGCCGCGACGAGCGCCACTACGTCTACAAGCGGACGGGTCAGAAGAGCCCGCGCGGGCGCGGCACGGTCGTGATGGAGGACATGGGCGGCCGCAACCTGTACTGGGCGCCCGGCTGGCAGACGAAGCCCGACGCGTGACGGAGCTGCTCCTCCGCCGCGCCCGGGTCGACGGCGCGGTCCTCGACGTGCACGTCCGCGACGGCCGCATCGCCGCGTTGGCGCCCGACCTCGACGCGGGCGCCGCACCAACCCTCGACCTCGACGGCCGCGTCCTGCTCCGCGGGCTGTGGGACGAGCACGTCCACGTGACCCAGGCCGCGCTCGCCGCGCAGTGGATCGCGCTCGGCGGCGCCCCGACGGCGGCCGACGCGCTCGGCCGGGTCGAGGCCGCGCTGCCGGTGCTGCTCGCCGCGTGGCCGGACCCGGAGGTGCCGATCGTCGGCATCGGGTTCCAGGACGGGCTGTGGCCGGATGGGCCGACCCGGGAGGCGATCGATCGGGTCGGCGGGGACCGCGCGCTCGTGCTGATCAGCCACGACGTGCACGCGGTCTGGCTGAACACGCTCGCCGCCCGCCGGTTCGGCGTCGAGCCCGGGCCGGACGGGATCCTGCGCGAGGAGCCCGCGTTCGCGGTCGGTCGCGAGGTCAACGCGCTCGCGTCGGGCCGCTCGGCGGAGGCGGTCGCGCAGCTGCTCGACGCGGCGGTGCGCCGCGGCGTCGTCGGGGTCGTGGACCTCGAGATGACCTGGAACCTGGACCCGTGGCTCGCCCGCGTCGCGGACGGCTGGACCGGGCCGCGCATCGAGGCCGGCGTGTACCCGCCGGACCTGGAGCTCGCCGCGGGGCTCGGGTTCCGCACGGGCACCGTGCTCGGCGCGGACGGACTGCTCACGGTCGGGCCGCTGAAGACGCTCATCGACGGCGCGCTCAACACCCGCACCGCCTTCTGCGCGCACCCGTACCCGGACGGCGGCCGCGGGCTGCTCACGGTGCCGGAGGCGGAGCTGCTGGACCTCCTCCGGCGCGCGAAGGAGACCGGGTTCGTCCCCGCGGTGCACGCGATCGGCGACGCCGCCGTGAGCGTCGCGCTCGACGCCTTCGCGGCGGCGCGGCTCGGCGGCCGCATGGAGCACGCGCAGCTCGTCGCCGAGGCGGACCTGCCGCGCTTCGCCGCGCTGGGCGTGACCGCGAGCGTGCAGCCGGCGCACCTGCTCGACGACCGCGAGGTCGCCGCGGAGCACTGGCCCGGCCGCACCGGGCGTGCCTACCCGTTCCGCGCGCTGCTCGACGCGGGCGCGACGCTCGCGTTCGGTTCCGACGCCCCGGTCGCGCCGCTCGATCCGTGGCGCGCGATCCGCGCCGCCGTCGACCGAGCGCTGCCGGGGGAGCCGGTCTGGCACCCCGAGCAGCGGATCGACCTCGCCGAGGCGCTCGACGCCTCCGCCCGCGGTCGCGCGCAGCCGCGGGTCGGGGACGCCGCGGACCTCATCGCGCTCGACCTGCCGGTGGAGGAGCTCGATCCGGACGCGGTCGCGATGACGCTCGTCGGGGGCCGGATCGCGCACCAGGCGCTCTGACGCGCCCGCGTTCACCGCGAGTTCACAGCTGGGCCACGCGGCGGACGCGGGTCGTGGCCACCATCCCGGCATGACGATGCTCAGCACCGCGGAGACCGAGATGCGCTCCGCCGCCGACGCCTTGCGCGCGTGGTTCCCGGCTCCGGGCGCCGCGTCGGCCGCCGGGACGGGCGAGGCGCTCTTCGAGGAGCAGGCGGCGGTCACGGCCGCGCTCGCGGTGGCCGTGACGCGGATGGGCGCCGAGACGGACTCGGAGGCGCTCGACGCGGTCACCGACGAGGCCGCCGCGCTGCTCGCCAGGGCGGAGGAGATCCGGCTCGCCCTCGTGCTCGCCGCCCGCGCCGCGGACGAGACCTGGCTGCTGAGCCTCGACCTCGACTGAGGGCGGGCTCGCGCGTCTCGCGCGGTGCTCGCACCTCGACGCGCGGTGGCGCGACCTCCGCGCGGTAGGTCCACCCACGCGCAGCGGTCGGGCTACCGCGTGGCGGAGCGCCTTCCGCGTGTCGGCGCCTCACAGCAGAATCGCCGCATGGCGACGGCGGAGCGGCCGAGGTCCGCGGCGACCGGGAGGAACGCGCCCCAGGTGCCCGTGCGCGACCGCGCCGAGCTGCGCCGGTGGCTCGAGCAGCACGCGGCGACGAGCAGCGGCGTCTGGCTGGTCGTGCCGAAGGGACCCGACCGCACAATCGACTACGCGGAGATCGTCGAGGAGCTGCTCTGCTTCGGCTGGATCGACGGTCAAGGCAGGTCGTTCGACGAGCAGCGCTCCCTGCAGTACGTCGCGCCGCGGAAGCCGACCAGCGCCTGGTCGCGCCCGAACAAGGAGCGGGTGGAGCGGCTGCTCGCCGCGGGCCTGATGCGACCCGCCGGGCAGGCGGTCATCGACGCCGCGGTGGCGAGCGGCCGCTGGACCGCGCTGGACGAGGTGGAGCAGGGCATCGAGCCGGCCGACCTCACCGCCGGGCTCGACGCGGTCCCGGCCGCGAGGGCGGCGTGGGACGGCTTCCCGAGGTCCGCCCGCCACGCGCTGCTCGAGTGGCTGTCGACGGCGAAGACGGCGCCGACCCGCGAGCGCCGGATCGCCGCGATCGTGTCGGAGGCGGCGGGAGGACGCCGGGCGAACCAGTGGCGTCCGGCCGACCGGGTGTAGCTGCGGCGGGAGCGGCGCGGAGCATCCGCTCCGGCGAGCCGCCCGGCTACGATGGGCGCCGTCGTCGGCCGTGCGCCGGCGCAGCGGGGATGTAGCTCAATGGCAGAGCTCCAGTCTTCCAAACTGGTGGTGCGGGTTCGATTCCCGTCATCCCCTCCGCTGAGAGCCTTGGTGAGAGCAGAGTTCTTAAGAATGCTTCTCCCGTGGTCGAACACGACCCACTCTAAAAGCACTCGCGCTGTCGGCGGTCGTCGCTAGCGTGATGCGCGTGAAGACGTTGGTTCTGCTTGGCGCCGGAGCGAGCGTTGATGCGGGTGTTCCCGCTTCGAACTCGATGAGCGAGAAGATCGGCGCTATTCTTGGGGCGAGCCCGATGAATGTGCACCGCGGCGTCGTGCATGCGTTCAACTATGCCGTCGGAGCGATGATTGCTCACAGGTCGGCCTCGGGCGCGAACCCCTACGACGGGATCGACATCGAGCAGCTTTTCAGTGCTGTCCAGATGTTGAGCGAGAAAGAAGCGCTCGAAGTGGCGCCGTTCGTTGAGTGGTCCTCCGCATTGCAAGCCATCGGAGCACCAGCGCGTATTCCTCCGTTCTTCGACAAGAATCTGAAGAAGGCCCTGCAGCAGACGCGCGGATTCAATGACGCCGGGAAACTAATTGAACAGCTTGTTCACGCTGTGACCGGAACTAAGGATAGCGAGCGAACGTTCAAGGAGCTCGAGAAGCAGATGCTCGTCGCTCTCGTGGATCTCGTGGAAGTTCAGCCCTCCGAAGTTGACTATCTGCAGCCGCTCTTAGACATAAACGGCGGAGCGCCGGTCGACATTGTCACGCTCAACTACGACCGTTCTATCGAGCTGGCGGCGGAGGCCGCGGGCAAGGTCTGCGATACGGGAATCACAACCTGGGCAGGCGCCCAGGACTGGGATTGGGATGCAGGTGCTTTTGTGCGGCTGCTGAAGTTGCACGGATCGATCGACTGGTTGCTCCTTGAGCGCGATGGCCCAGGAGGCGTGTCGGAGCCCTTCGTGACCATTCGGCAGGGCCCCATTGAAAACTTCGAATTCTCCGGATCGGGTGGGCCGGGAGTAGTTTTCGGTGCGCGGGGCAAAGTTCGTGCGCGTGGGCCATTTCTTGCCATGCTTAGGGCGTTCGACGATCTTCTCCGCACGGCGGAGCGGGTCTTAGTTATCGGTTACTCGTTCCGCGACGACCATGTGAATGTGGCTCTATCGCGCTGGCTCAACAGCTCGGCGCCCAGGAGCCTCTATGTCGTAGACCCTGGTTTCGCGGATATGACTGGCTGGGAACACCGGGGAAGTTACCAGTCGGCCCTTTTGCAGGCGGCAGAGCACTTTAATTACCAGGCGCAGACCGCGCAGCCGAAGTTGCATCTGCATGTTTCAAGTGAGTACGCGCGGCCTGCACTAGCCAAATTCGCCGAAGAAGGCTTGGAAAGCATTCCGCTGCACGTGCGACAGCGCCCCTAAATGCCTCCGACGAACCGCTCGAACCGGTCGATCTGAGCGGAGCGATCCGTCGGGATGAGGTGGCCGTAGACGTCCGTCGTCGTGGACGTCGAGGCGTGGCCCATCCACCGGCTGACCTCGAACGCCGTGAACCCTGCGCCCAGCGTCAGCGATGCGAAGGTGTGGCGGAGGTCGTGGAGGCGCATGTGGGGAAGCCCCGCCCGCTCCGCCGCGGGGACCAGGTAGTACCGGCGGAGCCCGCCGACGTCCATCGGCCGCGACCAGTCCAGCCGCCTGCTGCCGTTCGCCCGGCCGGGCCAGAACAGCGCGTCCGGGTCGCCCGAGGTCGGGTGCGTCAGTAGGTACCGCCGCAGCTCCGCCGTGAGCGCCCGAGACAGGATCGGCACGTTCCGCGTGATCGGGCGGACTTTGGGGTATCCGTGTGCCAGGCGCCGTTCACCTTGCGGATCGTCTGCCGCACCTCGACGTGGCCGGCAGCGAGGTTCACGTCGCGTACCCGCAGCCCGGCGATCTCGGCCGCCCGGAGGCCCGTCCAGGCGCCGAATCGGACGACGGCGCCGTAGGGGTCGTGTGCGTCGAGGTCCGCCGCGATCGTCTCGAGCTGGGCCGGGGTGAGGAAGACCGGCGCGAAGTCGTCCCGGTTACCCGCGCGGGGGACCTCGACCGCGGCGCACGGGTCGTGGGCGACGATCCGGTGGCGGAGGGCGTACCGGAACACCTTGTGCAGGGCGACGTAGTGGTTCCGCACCGTGCTCGCCTCCCGGCCGGACGCGACCAGGTCCGCCAGCCACGCCTCCACTGCCTCACTCGTCAAGGCCGTGATGCGCTGGTGGCCGAACACGGGCAGGATCCGCGTCGCGTACAGCTGCTCGTACCCGGAGTATGTGCTCGCCTTCATACGCGGCTTACTGGCCGCTAGCGACGCCGCGACGACCTCTGCGACGGTGCGCGTCATCAGGTCCGTCGCGAGCGTCATGCCGGCACCGCCGTCCGGGTCGCGGTCGCGTAGGCGCGGCGGACGGTCGACTCGTGCCAGGTCGGCAGGCCGGTCGGCGACAGCACCCGCTCGTCGGTGAGCTCGGCGGCGATCGCGCCGAAGGAGGCACCACCGTCGCGGCTGACGACGGTGCGACGGAGCAGCCCGGCAGGGATCGCCGTGCGACGCCCGTTCAGCTCTCCGCGCAGCGAGCGTCTCCTTGGTGCGGGTGGAGATCAGGTCCCGCTCGAACTCGGCGAAGGTGTTGAGCACGTTCGCCATCGCACGTCCACCGGGCGTAGTGAGGACGAGGGCGTTGTCGAGTACGACGAGGGACCAGCCGCGGCGGTTCGCGTCGGCGAACCGACATCTCCGTGACCTTCGCCACGAACGCCCTCGTTGCTGTTCTCGGTCGGCGCGAGATGGTGCTGTGGGACTGGCTCAACTACAAGATCACTGCTCTCGCCGACGCGTCGGGTCCCGGGGAGCGAGCGCATCGTGCAGCCGATAAGGGCGCAGTCGTGACGCAGTGGCAACGTGACCGGCGGAAGGCTCGTGACTATGTCATCCGCGAGCTCGGAGTCCTCTCGTCTAACCCCGGGGCTGTGCCTTCCTTCTAATCCGGCTGAGTCGCACCACACGCGAGGCAGACGACGGCCTCCACGTCAGCATGCCCGGGGATCATCACTACGACGAGTTGAGCGGCGCCGCACCGCGCGCACTCCTGCCTCGTCTCGGTGTCCATGGGCACACCGTAGAACTCAGGTTCGACACTGCTTACGCGGAGAGGGCGACGTAGCCGCAGGCCGGGCACTCTAACCGCGCTTCGCGCCCCTCGAGATCCTCACCCACGTCCTGCTTTGGCGTGAGGCAGCGAGGACAGGCGATGAGGCCGATCGGCTCGTCGGTCGTCCGGGGAGCGTAGGACCTCGATCCGGCTCAGCTGATGGTGCGCGTGAAGCGGTCTCGCACACCGTTGACGTCCACGGACCCTACGACCACCGTCGCCGGCCCCATTGACGACGCCGTGAAGACGGTGAACGTCACGGACTCACCGTCTACGACATCGCGAGAGCGCTCGCCGTCCATCGTGACCCGGGCGTCATCCTCCGACCGGAGGCCGACAACCACCACGCCCATCAGTAGGCCGCCGCTGACGTTCTGCACCGAGTAGCGGACGCCGCCGACGTGGGTCAGCTTCCAGCGGTCCTTCGGCATCGCGGCACGAGCGAGCTCGTTCGCCTCCTCCAACGCGTCCGCCGACCGCTTCGCCTCCTCGGCCGACCGGTTCGCTGCGGAAGCCGCCTCTTGAGCAGCGCGAAGTGCCGCGGCCTCGTGGTCGGCGGCAGCAGCGTTCGCAGCTTGCGCGTCAGCGCGCGCACGGCTCGCGATCCCGGCCTGCCACAGAGCGACCGACGCACCTACGGCTGACAAGAGGAAGGCGCCGAGCGCGATGACGTTGGCGATGTCCACGACACCGATCGTTGCGGGCAGTACTGACACGGCGGAACGCTGTCGCCCCGGCCCTCTACCTTCACCTCGTGCACGCACTGGCCTACGTCCTCACGATCCTCGGCGGACTCGGTGAGCTCGGGTCGTTGGTGTGGGGTGCCATCGCGGCAGTGCGAGGGCGCGCTCGGGTACTGGCGCGGATCGACGGGTACATCGCCGCTGAGCAGGCATGGTCGGCCGCGATCGAGGAGCACGACCGTGGTGTCTTCAAGTGGGTGCCCGACGACAACAACGCGAACGGCGAAGCGCTAAGCGCCCACTTCGTCGCTGAAGAGGAGAAGGCGCTCGGGCGCCCGAGGTCGTCGCAGCAGTACCCCGAGCTGATGCAGGAGCGCGCTGCGCTGGCTGTCCTGAAGGACCAGGTCGGCGCCCTCCGCGGGCCGGTTGCACTCCTTGTGCTGTCGACCTTCGCGTCGACGGTGGGCGGCCTCCTGTCGATCGATTGAGCCGGTTTCTCCACTCCGGAAGCACTCCAGCGCGCCATGGCGACGTGCCGTTCTTCACCGTGCGGTGCCGTGCGACACCGTGCTTGCGGAAATGCAATTGCACGGTTCACCAGCACTTCTCACGGCACCGCACGGCGGCGCACGGTGAACTCGGGTGTGCGGTCGAAGGTCTTCCAAACTGGTGGTGCGGGTTCGATTCCCGTCATCCCCTCCGCTGGGACGTCGATCCGCAGGGGTGCAGGATCACCTCGTGGGCTTCCCCTGGTTCCTCGTGAGCATCGAGCTCACCTACGGCGTCGGGTACGCCGCCCGGCCGCTCGTCGTCCGGGCCAAGCGCGGCTCGCCGAGGTGGCAGCAGCGCTCGCCGGACGCTCGACGCGTGCTCTCGCTGCTGCCGGGCGCCGTCGCGGGCTTCGCGATGGGCATCGTCCTGATCCTGCTGCTCGACCACTGACCCGCTGCGGAGGCGCTGCTCACGGCGATCGGGGATGTGACGGAGGCCGTCCGAGCGGACATCCCGGTGCATGAGGGAGAGCACGCCGTCGAGGAGCACGGACCGGGCTCCGATCGCGCAGCACCGGCTTGTCGCCGCCTCGCGGGATCGGTCTGCTGGGAGCATCCGGGCCACGCTCCCGGTCCGCCGTCGACCCGGGGTGCGGAGGTGACGCGAATGGTCTTCAAGCCGACCGCCGTGGTGCGGCACGGCGCCCGCGCCACGCGGTCGATCTGGCCGGCCGTCGCTCGGGCGCTGCTCGTCGGGGTCGCGGTGCTCGCGATCAGCAGTGTCTCGCTCACCGGCTTCGCGCTCTGGCGGGTCGCGAAGCGGGCCGGCGACGGCGCCGTGCCGCTCAGCCCGGAGGAGACGGTGCCGCCGCCCACCGCCATCGACGGCGCCTTCAACGTGCTGCTCGTCGGGGCCGACAACGCGGCCGGTCAGCACGGCTTCGGCAAGGCCCGCGAGGCCGCCCTGAACGACGTGAACATCCTCGTCCACGTCTCCGCCGACCACACGAGCGGCACGGTCGTGAGCCTGCCCCGCGACCTCGTCATCGCGCACCCAAAGTGCGTCGACGCGAAGACGGGGCAGACCTACTCCGCGATGTCCGCCCAGCAGCTCAACGTCGCGTACTCGCGGGGCGGTCTCGGCTGCGTGGTCACGACCGTCGAGTCCCTCACCGGCGTCGACATCCCGTACGCCGGGCTGTTCACGTTCGAGGGCACCGTGAAGATGGCGGACGCGGTCGGCGGCGTCCCGGTCTGCGTGACGACGGCCGTGAACGATCCGAAGTCGGGCCTGCGGCTGCCGAAGGGCGTCTCCACGATCCGCGGCCGGACCGCGCTCGCCTACCTCCGCGCCCGGCACCGCATCGGCGACGGCAGCGACCTCGCGCGGATCCAGTCGCAGCAGGCCTACATGTCGGCGCTGCTGCGCAAGATGACGTCGGCGGGGACGCTCGCAGACCCGGCGAAGCTGTACTCGCTCGCCACCACGACGGCCGACACGGTGACGCTCTCCACCTCCCTCGCGGACGTGGGCACGCTCGTGCGGATGGCCGTGGCGCTGAAGTCCGTCGACCTCGACCGGATGGTGTTCGTCCAGTACCCGACCGTGCCCGACCCGGCGAACCCCGACAAGGTCGTCCCCGACCCGGTGCTCGCGGACCGGCTCGTGAAGCGGGTCCAGCGGGACCGACCCGTGGTCCTCGACGCCGACGCCCTGGGCGTCGGCGCCGTGCAGGTGGGCGCGCGACCGAGCCCGAGGAGCAGTCCCTCCGTGACGAAGGCTGCGCCGGACAAGCGCACCATCTCGGGGCTGCGCGGGCGGACCGCCGCGCAGCAGACGTGCTCGGTGGTCAACCGCTCCCGCTGAGCACGCCCGGCGAGACCGCGCGACAGGCTCCGCTCAGCGGGTCAGGGCGACCGCCGCGACGAGCGCCACGACGACCACGGCCGCGGCGACCGCGATCGGCACGACGAACCGGCCGCGCGAGCGGCGCGAGTAGTGCTCCGGCTCGACGCGGTCCGCCTCGACATCCGCGAGCAGCCGCTGCGTCTCCTCGGGTGTCATGCGGAAATGGTCCGCCTGCGCACTGATCGATGACGGCGAGTGCACTGAGTACCCGCTGCAGATCGCGACGCGTCCCGGCCCGCGGGTTCCGATCCCAGATACTGCGCGCATGGACGATGACGAGGTCGAGGCGATCCTCGAAGCCGTCCACCACCGCCGCGTGGTGCAGGCCCTGATCGCGACGTGCGTCGCCGTGCCGCCCCTCGTCGCGCTGGTGGTGTTCGACCCGGACCTCGGAGATCCGTGGGCGACGATCGCGGACGGGCTGCTCGCCCTCGCCGCGTTCACCGCGGTAGCGGCGGCGCTCCGACTCCGGCGCGACCGCCTTCGAACCCGTGCCGTGGAACGCGCCGCCCTCGCGGCACGGACGACGGACTGACGCGGAGGCCGCATGGACGAGATCCGGATCACCGGCGACGAGGCCGTGCTCATCAGCCGCATCCGCACGATCGACCGCGACCTCGACGAGCTGGAGCGGCAGACGCGCGAGATGGTGCAGCGCGGCCTCCGCGGCGGGGGACCGATGGCGAGGCTCGGCGAGGACCGGGCCGACGCCGACCGCGCGGCGCTCCTGCGGGAGCGCGCCGAGCTAGTCGAACGGCTGAAGCGGTCCACGGGCGTCGGCTAGCGGACCCCTCGGGCATGCCCGGAGAACCCAGGGGGACTGGGTCAGATGCGCCGTGGCGCCCTCCCGGATCGGGCGGTGCGTCGTTACGGTGTGCCCGCTCGACCTCTCCTAAGGAGCCGTGATGAAGCGACCCCTCGCCGTCCTGTCCGCCGCCGCCGTCCTGCTGTCGGGAGCCGTCGTGCTCGCCCCGACCGCAGCCCTCGCCGACGTCCCCGCGCCGACCGACTCCGCGACGCCCGCGCCGACCGACTCGGCGACGCCCGCGCCGACGCGCCCCGTCCTGCCGGCGCCGCCGGCGCTGGTGCCCGGCCCGGTCATCCCGAAGACGACCGTGCGCTGGGTGAACGGCACGCTCACCGTCGTCTACTCCTCCGCGGGACCGTTCCTGCAGGGGACGAGCGACTGGACCAGCGAGCTCCGCATCGACGGCGTGCTCGTCGACGCTCCGGAGATCGGCGGCTTCCGCGACCGCGTCGTCAGCGTCCACCGAGCGGCCGCCGCCGGCCCGGCGCACGTCGAGGTCACGACGGAGTCGGACATCGAGCGCGGCTCCTATTACGACGTCTACCCGACCACCTGGTTCACCGCCACCGTCCGGCAGCACGTCGTGAAGGCGAAGAAAGGGCAGGTCGCGGCGAGCGCGCTGCTCGGAAAACTCCGTGTCGGCGCGGAGACGCGCGGCGCCTCCTACTCCGCCAAGCGGTTCCCGCAGCGGGTGGACGCGAACCGCGACGGCGAGACGACCCGGACCGAGGTGCTGAAGACCGAGTCGACGAAGCGCGCGACCGTGCACCGCGACACGGTGCGGTCCGGCCGCTGGCGCTCGCCGTACGACGGGCGGGTCGTCCGCAGCCCGAAGAAGGTCGTCGTCGACCACCTCGTCCCGCTGCAGGAGGCCTGGACGAGCGGCGCCGCCGGCTGGTCGACGAAGAAGCGCACCGCGTTCGCGAACGACCTCGGCTACGGTCCCGCGCTCGTCGCGATCTCGCCGCAGGCGCACCGGGCGAAGGGCTCGAAGGAGCCCACCGCCTACCTGCCCTCGGCGGCGTCCTACCGCTGCGCGTACGTGAAGGACTGGATCGCGGTGAAGTCCCGATGGGGGCTGTCCGTCGACGCGAAGGAGCGGACCGCCCTCACCACGGACCTCGCGACCTACTGCGCGAACCCGTTCGTGGCGAAGCCGGGCAAGCCGAACCTGACGGCGCTGGTGGGCAAGCCGAAGCCGAAGGCGAAGCCCGCCGCGCACCACGTGGTGACGAAGCCGCACGGCACCGATCCCCAGTACGGCACGTGCACCGAGCTGAAGCGGCACCCGAACCACGCGCCGTACGTCCGCGGCGTGGACCCGGAGTACGCCTGGTACCAGGACCGCGATCACGACGGCATCGTCTGCGAGTGAGTCGGCGCGTCCACGACGACTCCCGTGGATGACGGCGCCTCCGTCGTCCTCCTGCTGGGCGCGGCCATGATCGTCGCGAGCGTGCCGATGCTGCCGAGAGCACGACGAGGGAGCCGCAGCCGGCTCGCCACGGGCCTGCTGCTCGGCGTCCTGGCGATGGGCGCGGTGTTCGTGCTCATCGGCCTGACGCTGCTGCTCGGATGAAGCAGGCCGTCCGCGGCTCCGCCCGGGGGCAGGCGGCGCGATCACCGGCGGGTACCGTCGAGGCATGACCGAACAGCGGAAGCCCGTGCGCTACGGCCTGTTCGGCCTCGGCGGTCTGGTCGAGCTCGGGATGGGGATCATCCTGATCGTGCTCTACCCCGGGCAGCCGTTCATGCTCTTCGGGATCGTGCTGGCCGTGGTCGGCGCCGTGATCTTCCTGCTGCGGCTCCGCGGCCAGCGCCGCGCGAGGCCCGACGCCGACTGAGCGGCGTCAGCCCTGCCCTCGGGCGGCGCGGGTGAGACGGCCGACCAGTCGCAGCATCGCGGCGGCGGCACCCAGCAGGGCGAAGGTCGCACCCGCGGCTGCCAGCGTCGGCACCACGACGGTCGACCACAGCAGCGACCACGCGACCGGGTCGCCCGCGGCGCGATAGGGCACGTACTCGCCCGTCGTCCCGCCCGCGAGGAGGGGAGCGAGGAGGCCCGCTCCGGCCCAGATCGCCGCTCCACCGAGGACGAGCAGGCCGCCCCACATCGCCGAACGTCGGTGCAGGAGCAGTGCGACGCCGGCGCTCAGGGCGGCGACGGCCGCGGCAGCGGGAACGAGCAGATCCGCGCCCTCGACGAGCAGCAGCAGGCCGACCCGGCCGGCCTCGACGGCCAGACCGGCGACGCCGACGGCCGCCACGGCGAGGGGGAGCAGCCGAGCGGGTGCGCTTCCTCCCGCAGCAGTGCTGAGGCTCATCGTGCCGTCCCTCCCGCGCGCGGGTGCGCGGCACCAGGGTCGGCGGCCTCGGGGCGCAGCACGATCCCCAGTCCGGGGAGACGGCGAGGCAGGGAGGGCAGGGCGTTGCCACTTCTCGCGACCTCAAGGCCTCCTCAGGTTGCCAGAAGTGGCAACACGGGCCGGGAGTAGCGTCGGCGCGGACGGCTGCCCGTCGGACGAGGAGGCCCGCGCATGACCCGCTACGGCATCGACGCGCTCGTCGCGGTCCGGCTCGCGGAGGCGGGCCGCGGCGCCCCGGACGGCGACCAGCTCGTCGCGCCGGCGGCGATGCGCTCCGACGCCCTCCGGATCCTCTACGACGAGGTGCGGACCGGGAGGCGTGAGGAGCGGGACGCGCTCGAGCTGCTCCGCACCATCGCGGGCACACCGATGCGCGTGCTCGGCGACAAGGTCTCCCTGCGGACCGCCTGGCGCATCGCCGCCGACCTCGGGCTCGACGACCCGGTGCCCGCGACCTACCTCGCCGTCACCCGGCTCCAGGCCGACGCGCTCGTCGCGCTCGAGCCCGGGCTGCTCCGGCTCGCGGAGGGCGTGGTGCCGCTCGCACCCGCCTCGGCGCTCCTGCCCCAGTCCTGAGCGGGCTCGCAGCCGGCGTTCGGCCGATACCGGTTCGATGTGGAGCACCCATCGAGGAGAACGCCGTGCGAACACCCATCCGCATCCTGACGCTCGCGGCCGTGATCCCGCTCACCGTCGGCGCGCTCGCCGCGTGCACGCCGGGGCAGCCCGTGCTCGGCATCCCGACACGCACCGCCTCGCCGTCGCCGACCCCCACCTCGACGCGGGGCCCGAGCGTCGCGGCGATCGCCACCCTCGCGCAGCGGGACGCGGGGGAGGGGACCGTCGTCGAGGTGGAGGACGAGTCCGACGGGACCGAGTGGGACGTCCGGATCGTGCTCGCCGACGGCTCGGTGCGGGAGCTGCACCTCGCCGCCGACGGCACGGTGCTCGCCGGTCCGAGCGACGACACGACCGACGCGGACGAGCAGTCCGCGAACCGCGCGCTCGTCGCCGCCGCGTCGGTGCGGCTGAGTTCGGCGCACGGCCGCATGCTCGCCGCCGTGCCCGGGGGCCGCGTCACCGCGATCGAGCTCGACGAGGACGGCGACCGGGTCGCCTGGCAGGGCGACGTGCTCGACGCGGACGGGGTGCGCCACGACGTGCGCATCGACGCGGTCAACGGCTCGGTGCTGCTCGACCGGGCGGACGCGACGCCCTCGCCGGCGACCGGGTCGTAGCCCGCAGGGGCGTCGTCTCGGAGGTTCGTCACAAGGAGGGCCTCCTAGCGTCGCTCCCACTGCGGCACTTCGAGAGAGGACCCCTCCATGGCGCTCGGCACTCTGATCCTCCGCCTCACCGTCGGCGGCCTGTTCGTGGGCCACGGCCTGCAGAAGCTCACCGGCGCCTTCGACGGCCCCGGCATCGAGGGCGCGACGGGCTTCATGCAGTCGCTCGACATCCACCCGCCCCGGCAGAACGCGATCGCGTCGGCCTCGGCGGAGACGTTCGGCGGTGCCGCCCTCGCGCTCGGCGCCGCGACGCCGGCGGCCTCCGCGGCGCTCATCGCGGTGATGACCACCGCCGTGCGGAAGGTGCACCTGCAGAACGGCGTCTGGAACAGCGCGGGCGGCTGGGAGTTCAACGCCGTGCTCGCCGCGGCCGCCGCCGCGATCGCTGCCGACGGCCCCGGGAAGATCTCGTTCGACGCGCTCTTCGGGAAGTCGAAGTGGGGCGCGGGCGCGGGGCTCTTCGCCATCGCCGCCGGTGTCGCGGGCTCCTTCGCCGTCACCGAGTACGCGAAGCGCGCGAAGCCGGCGGACACGACGCTCGAGGACGAGAGCAGCTCCGCCCCCGCCTCCTGAACGGCGCACAGCGTGCATTCGGGCGGTGCCCAGATGCACTCGGGAGACTTCCCGGAGACGAACGGAAGGACAGTCACGTGACGAACGTCGAATCGCCCACCAACGTCGAGGCCAAGGCGGAGCCCGTCCTCGACCAGACCCAGGCCAGCGCCGAGGACGTGAACGGCACCGCGCAGTTCCTCGCCCCCGTCGTGATCGCGATGCAGGCCCTCGCCCTGAACGGCAAGCAGGCGCACTGGCACGTGCGCGGCGAGAACTTCATCGCCGTCCACAAGCTGCTCGACAAGGTCGTGGACCACGCCCGCGAGTACGCGGACCTCGCCGCCGAGCGCACGGTCGCCCTGGGGCTGCCGATCGACGCCCGCGTCGAGACCATCGCGGCGAAGAACCCGCTCCCGCCCATGAAGGACGGCTTCCAGAACTACGGCCAGATCATCGAGCAGGTCGTCGCCGACATCGACGCCGCGGTGAAGGTCGTGCGCGACGCCGTCGAGGGCCTCGACGACATCGACCTCAGCAGCCAGGACGTCGCCATCGAGATCGAGCGCGGGCTCGTCGAGGACCGCTGGTTCCTCTCCGCGCACCTCGCGACCGACTGAGCCGCATCCCGGGCCGAGGGGCCGCACCGGACGAGCTCCGGGGCGGCCCCTTCCCCTGTCCGGCCGCAGGTCGGGCGGGACTCGCTAGACTCGCCGCCGGTCGTTTCCGGTTCCACCGCGGCGCTCCTCGCGGAGGTCGATCCGCGGGGCGTAGCTCAGCTTGGTAGAGCACCCGCTTTGGGAGCGGGAGGCCGCAGGTTCGAATCCTGTCGCCCCGACCGACAGCGGGACGCGTCCCGGACGCGCGACCACTTCAGACCACGACAAGGATCGAGGAACACCCCCATGGTCACCACGACCGTCGAGAAGCTGAGCCCGACGCGGGTGAAGCTCGCCATCTCCGTGACCCCGGAGGAGCTCAGGCCGAGCATCGCGCACGCCTACAGCCACATCGCCGAGGACGTGCAGATCCCCGGCTTCCGCAAGGGCAAGGTGCCGCCGCCCATCATCGACCAGCGCGTCGGCCGCCCCGCGGTGCTCGAGCACGCGGTCAACGAGGGCCTCGACAAGTTCTTCCGCGAGGCCGTCACCGCGAACGACATCCAGCCGCTCGGCCGGCCGGAGGCGGACATCACCGCGTGGCCGGACGCCAAGGACTTCTCGGGCGACCTCGAGGTCACCGTCGAGGTCGACGTGCGGCCCGAGATCGAGCTGCCGTCGCTGGAGAAGCTGACCGTCATCGTCGACCCGATCGAGGTGTCCGACGCCGACGTCGCGCAGCAGATCGACGAGCTGCGCGGCCGGTTCGGCACGCTGAGCACGGTCGAGCGGCCCGCGAAGTCCGGCGACTTCGTGCAGATCGACCTCACCGCCACCATCGGGGCCGAGCAGGTCGACAGCGCCAACGCGATCTCCTACGAGATCGGCTCCGGCGAGCTGATCGAGGGCATCGACGAGGCCCTCGAGTCGCTCACCGCCGGCGAGTCGACCACCTTCAAGTCCACGCTGCTCGGCGGCGACCACGAGGGCGAGGAGGCGGAGATCGCCGTCACGGTCCTCGCCGTCAAGGAGCGCGAGCTGCCCGAGCTCGACGACGACTTCGCCCAGATGGCGAGCGAGTTCGACACGCTCGACGAGCTGCGCGCGGACGTCGTCCGCCAGGTCGAGCAGCAGAAGCGCCTCGAGCAGGTCTCGCAGGCCCGCGACAAGGTCGCCGACGCGCTCCTCGCGCAGGTCGACGTGCCCGTCCCCGCCTCCCTCATCGAGGACGAGGTGCACCGCCACCTCGAGAGCGAGGGCCGGCTCGAGGACGACGTGCACCGTGCCGAGGTGAAGGAGGCGAGCGAGAAGGCGTTCCGCTCGCAGCTGCTCTTCGACAAGGTCGCCGAGCAGGAGAACATCGGCGTCTCGCAGGACGAGTTCGCGCAGTACGTCGTGCAGTCCGCGCAGCAGTACGGCATGCAGCCGCAGGAGTTCATCGAGGTCCTGCAGCAGAACAACCAGCTGCAGTCGATGTTCGGCGAGGTCGCGCGGAGCAAGGCGATCAGCGTCCTGCTCGGCAAGGTCGAGGTCGTCGACACGAACGGCGCCGCGGTCGACCTCAGCGACTTCGTCGTCGCCGACGACGTCGCCGACGTCGTGGACGAGGAGACCGACGAGCCCGTCGAGACCGTGCCGTCCGCCGAGCTGGACACGGTCGTCGAGGCCGAGCAGATCGCCGACGACGCCGCGGACGCCGAGGCCGAGGCCGAGAAGCCGGCCCCGAAGCGCCGCAGCCGCAAGAAGGCGGACGTGGAGCCCGCGACGGAGGCCTGAGCCTCGACGCGATGATCGAGCTGACGAGGGCGGGCGCGGACGACGCGCCCGCCCTCGCGCGCATCCACCTCGCCGCGCGGGCGGCCGCGGGGGACGCGTTCCCGCCCGCGGTGCACCCCGATGAGGACTACCTCCCGCACCTGCTCGCGGACGTGCTGCCGCACGCGGAGGTCCGGCTCGCGCGGCTCGATGGCGAGACCGCGGGCTTCCTCGTGCTGGAGGGCGACCTGCTCGCCGACCTGTACGTCGCGCCGCCGGCGCAGGGCCGGGGCGTGGGCACGGCCCTCCTCGGGCACGCGAAGCGGCTGCGCCCGTCGGGCCTGCGGCTGTGGGTCTTCGTCAGCAACGCGCCCGCCCGCGCCTTCTACGCCCTTCACGGCTTCGTCGTCGCCGGCCGCACCGACGGCGACAACGACGAGGGCGCGCCGGACCTGCTCCTCCGCTGGCCCGCGCCGTCCTGACCCCAACGTCGTTTCGTAGGCAGGTCCTGCCTAAGAAACGGAGGGATCAGGAGGCGTCGGCCTCGCGCTCGCCGGCCCGCTCCACGGCGGGCGCCAGCTCGTCGGCCGTGAGCAGGTCGTCGCGGTAGTTGCCCGTGCGGTACGCGGCGCGCGCGACCATGTGGGCCGACACGGGGATCGTCACCAGCTGCAGCCCCATCACCGGGATCAGGGCGGGCACGAGGTCCCAGCGGCCGTTGCCCACGGCGACGGCCGCGAGCACGCAGAGCAGGCCGAGCACCTGCGGCTTGGTCGCCGCGTGCAGCCGCGCGAGCGCGTCGCCGAAGCGGACGAGGCCCACGCCGGCGGCGAGGGTCAGCAGCGCGGCGGCGAGCAGGAGCAGGTCGGTCACGATGGTCATCGGTCGGTCCCTCCCGTCGGGCGGAGGTCGTCGCGGTCGAGCCCCTCGTCGTCGAGGTCCGCGACCTGCTGCTTGGTCCGCTCCAGCACCGCCTCCGCGTGGCCGACCGTCGCGAGCGGGTCGCCCTCCGTGCGCTCCGGCTCGGGTCGGTCGTGCTTCGAGACGGACCGGGCGACCGCGATCGTCGCGAACGCCGACGACCCGGCGAGCACGAGGAGCACCGGGATCAGGTCGGTGCGCCGCTCGAGCGCCATGAACGCGCCGAGCACCAGCGTCATCGTGGTCAGCAGCACGTCCGACGCGATCATCCGGTCGAGGATCGTCGGGCCCTGGACGACGCGGAGCACGGTCAGCGCGGCGCCCGCGGCGAAGAGCACGCCGACGACGGCGACGAGCACGTCGTGCGGGGTCATGCGACGACCTCCTGCTCGCCGGGGGAGCCGATCGCGCGGACCAGCCGGCGCTCCGCGTCGAGGACGCCGCGTCGCGCCGCCTCGAGCTGCTGCGGCGTGCCGCCGCGCAGGACGTGGAGGTAGAGCACCGACTCGGTGCGGTCCACCTCGACGATGACGGTGCCCGGGATCAGGGAGGTGATGATGCCGGTGAGGGTGAGGACCAGGTCGTCGCGGGTGCGCAGCTGCGCGGCGATCACCCCGGACCGCGGTCGCGAGGCCGGGCGCAGCGCGGCGAACGCCTGCACGGCGACCTGCACGGACGCCACGACCACCGACCACAGGAACCACCCGAGCAGCGCGACGGACGCGACGGGTCGGAACCGGCCGATGTGCGGCACCGGGGGCAGCTCGAAGACCCGCACGACGAGGAGGGCGGTGACGACACCGGTCACGATCGTCAGCGGCGCGACCGAGCGCCACAGCAGCAGCCACAGCACGACCAGCCCGACGACGAGGGGCGGTCCGGTGGTCCAGCGGGTGGTCCGCTTCCGCTCGCTCATCGGCCCAGCACCCCTCGCACGTACACCGGCCAGTCCTGCAGCGTCGCGCCGGCGTCGCTCGCGTACTGGTACAGCGGGCCCGCGAAGACGGTGATCCCGACGCCGAGCAGCACCATGCCGGCGGTCGCGAGCACCATCGGGGCGGCCAGCGACCGGGTGTCGACGGTCGCAGGCCGGAACGGGTCCTCGTGCAGCTCGTCGGTCAGGCGCGACCCCTCGGCCACCTGCGCGGCGGGCCGCCAGAACGACACGTTCCAGACCCGCACGAGCGGGTAGAGCGTGAGCAGGGAGGTGAGCACCGCGATCCCGACGACGGCGTAGGTGAGCGGGTCGTTCGCCGCCGCTCCGGCCTCGAGCAGGCCGAGCTTGCCGAGGAAGCCGGAGAACGGCGGGATGCCGCCGAGGTTGAGCGCGGGCACCAGGTAGAGCACGCCGAGGAGCGGCGACGCGGCGAGCAGGCCGCCGAGCCGGGTGATGGTGGTCGTACCCGCCCGCCGCTCGATCAGACCCGCGGTGAGGAACAGGGTCGTCTGCACCACGATGTGGTGCACCGTGTAGAAGATCGCGGCGGCCGTCCCCGCCGCCGTCCCGAGCCCGACGCCCATGATCAGGTACCCGATGTGGCTGACGAGGGTGAACGAGAGCATGCGCTTGATGTCGGCCTGCGCGATCGCGCCGAGCACGCCGACGAGCATCGTGAGCCCCGCGACGACGAGGAGCACGGGGTTCAGCTCCGGGCCCGGGAAGAGCGTCGTCTCGGTCCGCAGGATCGCGTAGACGCCGACCTTCGTCAGCAGGCCCGCGAACACCGCCGTGACGGGCGCGATCGCCGTGGGGTAGGAGTCCGGCAGCCAGAACGAGAGCGGGAACACGGCGGCCTTGATGCCGAACGCGGTGAGCAGCATGACGTGCAGCAGCACCTGCACCCCGGGCGGCAGGGCCTGCACGCGTTCGGCGATCTGCGCCATGTTGACCGTGCCGGTCGCCGCGTAGACGGCGCCGACCGCCGCGAGGAACAGCGTGGAGGAGACGAGGCTGACCACGATGTAGGTCGTCCCCGCGCGGATGCGCGGCTCCGTCCCGCCGACGGTGATGAGCACGTAGCTCGACACGAGCAGGATCTCGAACCCGACGTAGAGGTTGAAGAGGTCGCCCGCGATGAAGGCGTCGAAGACGCCGGCGGCGAGCACGAGGTAGGTCGGGTAGAAGATCGAGACCGGCGCCTCCCGGTCGTCGCCGTCCGCGATGCCCTGTCCGATGGAGAAGACGAGCACGGCGAGCAGCACCGCCGCCGAGACCGTCAGCAGCAGGGCGGACAGCCGGTCGACGACGAGCACGATGCCGAACGGCACCGGCCAGCCGCCGACGGGCATCACGAGCATGCCGCCGTCCGCGACCGCGGCGATCAGCGCGATCCCGATGCCGAGCACCGCGGTCAGCGTGACGGCCGCGATCGTGCGCTGCAGGCGCGGGCGGCCGGAGGCGACGAGCGCGCCGGCCGCGCCGAGGATCGGCAGGATGACGACGAGGGGGACGAGCGCGGTCACTGCTCGGCCCCCGGCCGGTCGAACTCGCTCTCCTCGTCCGCGGACGCCTCCTCCGGCTCCGGCGCGTCGCCCTGGCCGATCGCGACGTCGGCCGCGTCCCGCTCGACCCGGTCCTCCTGGGCCAGGCGCCACGAGCGGTAGACGAGCGCCATCAGGAACGCGGACACCGCGAACGTGATGACGATCGCCGTGAGGATCAGCGCCTGGGGGAGCGGGTCGGAGGACGTGCCCGACCCCGCGATCGGCGGCGCGCCGGGCGGGCCCGCCAGCGAGAGCAGCAGCAGGTTCGTCGCGTTCCCGATGAGCAGGACGCCGATGATGATGCGCGTCACGCTCTTGTCGAGCAGCAGGTAGACGCCGCACGCGTACAGCACGGCCATGGCGCCGAGCAGCGCGATCGAGACGCTCATCGCGGCACCGCCTCCCGGGACTCGTCCGCCTCCTCGTAGGCGCGGTCGACCTCGCCGCCGAGCGAGCGCAGCACGTCGAGCACGACGCCGACCACGATCAGGTAGACGCCGATGTCGAAGATCGAGGAGGTGCTGAACGACACCTTCCCGAACCAGCCGAGGTCGGCGCCGACGTAGTGCGAGGTGAGCGCGGGGGAGCCGAGCAGCAGCGGCACGACCGCCGTGCCCGCGGCCAGCACGAGCCCGAGCCCGAGCAGCACGCCCGCGTTCAGCGGCGCCGCGAGGCCGAGCTCGAAGCGGCCGGCCGCGAGGTAGCGGCCGGTGAGGGCGAGGCCCGCGACGAGGCCGCCCGCGAACCCGCCGCCCGGCAGGTCGTGCCCCGCGAACAGCAGGTACACGGAGACGACGATCGTGGCGTGGAAGGTCAGCCGCACCGCCACCTCGAGCAGGATCGAGCGGTACTCCGGCCGCAGCGTCCGACCGGCGAGCAGCCAGGTGCCGCTCGTCACCTCCGGGTCGACGGAGCGGCGGCGGCCGAGGAGGCCCGCGCGCTTCCCGCGCCCGAGCGACGGGAGGCGGTCGCTGCGGCCGCCGACGAAGACGAGGCTGGCGACGCCGGTGGCCGCCGCGACCAGCACGGTGATCTCGCCGAAGGTGTCCCAGCCGCGGATGTCGACGAGCGTCACGTTGACGACGTTGTCGCCGTGCCCGATCTCGACCGCGAGCCGCTCGAACGCCTCGGAGATCGGCGTCGCGGTGCGGGCGGCGAGCGTCGTCAGCACGACCGCGACCATGACCGCGGCGACCGCGACGCCGAGCAGGATCCGCACCGCCGGGCGGCTGCCCGTGTCGTGCGCGACGCCGAGCCGGGCGGGCAGCCGCCGGAGCACGAGCACGAAGGCGATGAGCGTGACGAGGTCGACGAGCACCTGGGTGAGGGCGAGGTCCGGCGCGCCCTGCAGCCCGAAGAGCACGGCCATGCCGAGCCCGGTCACGCCGGTCAGCACCACCGCCTGGAACCGCTTCCCGGCGGCGGTCGCGGCGAGCGCGGCGACGACCATCAGCACCGCGGTGACGCTCTGCGCGGCCGTCGCGAACAGCGGCGGCGCGGCGAGGATCCCGGTGGAGAGCAGCACCGCTGCGGTGGCGCCGACGAAGACGGTGAGGATGATCGCGAGGTAGAAGGGCAGCGAGCCGGTCTGGATGGTCGCGGTCGCCCGCGTCGCGGTGATGTCGAGGGTGCGGAGGGTGCGCCGGTAGGCGTCCTCCCCGGTGAAGCCGAGGCGCACCCGCTGCTGGAGCCGGGCGACCGGCACCCGGAGCAGGAAGAGCGCGACGCCGCCGGCGACGGTGATGGTCGACAGGAGCAGCTCGAGCGTCGGCCCGTGCCAGAGGGCCAGGTGCTCGGCCTCCCCGGGCAGCCCCGCCGCCGCGCGGACGGCCGCGGGCTCGACGACGAGGCCCGCCAGGGGACCGAGCACGAGCGACGCCAGCGCGAGGGCCGCGGGCGGCGCGAGGAACGCGGGCCGCTCCGGGCTGACCTCGGTCTGCACGACGCCGCGCTTCGTCGCGAACGCGCCCCACACGAACCGGAGGGCGTAGGCGACGGTGAGGACGGAGCCGACGACGACGCCGGCCAGGCCGATCGCGCCCCACGGCTGCGGGCCGTGCCCCAGCGCGATGAGGGCGGCCTCCTTCGTGACGAAGCCGAGCAGGGGCGGGATGCCCGCCATCGACGCGGCGGCGAGCACGGCGGTGCCCGCGAGCACCGGCAGCCGCCTGCCGAGGCCCGAGATGCGGCGCAGGTCGCGGGTGCCGACCGCGTGGTCGACGATGCCGGTGACGAGGAAGAGGGTCGACTTGAACAGGGCGTGGGCGACGAGCAGCGCGACGCCGGCGACCTCGCTGCCGGCGGTGCCGAGGCTCGACACGATCATGAGGAACCCGAGCTGCGCGACCGTGCCGCCCGCGAGCACGAGCTTCAGGTCGTGCTCCCGCAGCGCCCGCACGCCGCCGACGAGCATCGTGACGACGCCGAGGGAGACGAGCGTCTCCCTCCAGCCGGGGGCGGCCGCGAACGCGGGGGCGAGGCGGAGGACGAGGTACACGCCCGCCTTCACCATCGCGGCGGCGTGCAGGTAGGCGGAGACCGGCGTCGGCGCGGCCATCGCGCCGGGGAGCCAGAAGTGGAACGGCCAGATCGCCGACTTCGTCACCGCGCCCGCGAGCACGAGCGCGATCCCCGCGATCGCCCGCGGGTCGGTGAGCACCGGCGGCGCGGCGACCAGGCCCGACAGCGTCGTCCGCCCGGCCGCGTCCTGCAGCAGCACCAGGCCGACGAGCATCGCGAGCCCGCCGAGCGTCGTGACGAGCAGCGCCTGCAGCGCGGCGCCCCGGCTGGCGCGGCGGTCCGAGTAGTGCCCGATCAGCAGGTAGGAGAGGACGCTCGTCAGCTCCCAGAAGGTGAAGAGCAGGTAGACGTCGTCGGCGATGACGAGCCCGTACATCGCGCCGGCGAACGCCGTGAGCGTCGCGGCGAAGCGGCCGAGGCCCGGCTCGTCGTCGCGGAAGTAGGAGACGCAGTACAGCAGGACGAGCGCGCCGACCCCGGTGACGACGAGCGCGAGCGTCCACGACAGCGCGTCGAGGCGCAGATCGAGCGCGAAGCCGAGCTGCGGCAGCCAGCCGAACCGCTCGCGGACGCCCGGCCCCTGCGCCTGGGCGGTCTGCGCGAGCGTCGCGACGAACGCGGCGGTCGGCGGCACCGCGCCGACGAGGAAGGCCTTCGTCCCGAGCCGCGGGGTGATGAGCGGCAGCACCGCGGCGGTGAGCCCGAACAGCGTGAGCAGCATGAACACGGCGTGCTCCCGTCTGTCGAGGCGGGCGGGCGTCGGACTCCCGTCGGCTGACCGACCGGCTGCTTCGAGGCTACCCGGACCAGCGTCGGCGGCGACCCGGAGGCGGGCATGAGTCCGCCATGAAGGAGCGCCCGTGCAGCCCAGGGCAGCACGGCAACGCCGACGGCGAACAGGACCGTCCGCCGGGGAGGCGGTCACTACCGTGGTCACCACGCCCCGGCTCCTGGAGGAGACGAGGCCTCGAGACCATACGAATGGAAGGCTGCGAATGGCCGACTTCAGCCCGACGCCCAGCGTCTTCGACCGCCTGCTGCGCGATCGGATCATCTGGCTCGGCAGCGAGGTTCGCGACGAGAACGCGAACGAGATCGCCGCCAAGCTGCTCCTGCTCGCCGCCGAGGACAGCGAGAAGGACATCTACCTCTACATCAACTCGCCCGGCGGCTCGATCACGGCCGGCATGGCGATCTACGACACGATGCAGTTCGTCCCGAACGACATCGTCACGGTCGGCATCGGCATGGCCGCCTCGATGGGGCAGCTGCTGCTCACCGCCGGCACCAAGGGCAAGCGCTACATCACGCCGAACGCGCGAGTGCTGCTGCACCAGCCGCACGGCGGCTTCGGCGGCACCTCGTCGGACATCCAGACGCAGGCGCAGCTCATCATCGACATGAAGAACCGGCTCGCGCAGATCACCGCGGAGGCGACGGGAAAGACCGTCGACCAGGTGAACGCCGACGGCGACCGCGACCGCTGGTTCAACGCGGACGAGGCGCTCGAGTACGGCTTCGTCGACCACATCCGCGCTTCCGCCGCCGACGTCACGGGTGGCGGCGGCACCGACGCCAAGACCTCCGTCAGCGCCGCAGACCTCTGAACACCGGGGAGACACAGAGAATGACTTGGATCAACTCGGCCGAGCCGGGCGGCACCGCCGCCTCGCCCTCGAGCCGTTACATCCTGCCGAGCTTCGAGGAGCGCACGGCCTACGGCTACAAGCGGCAGGACCCGTACGCGAAGCTGTTCGAGGACCGCGTCGTGTTCCTCGGCGTGCAGGTCGACGACGCGTCGGCGGACGACATCATGGCCCAGCTCCTCGTGCTCGAGAGCCAGGACCCGGACCAGGTGATCCGCATGTACATCAACTCGCCCGGCGGCTCCTTCACCGCCATGACGGCGATCTACGACACGATGCAGTACATCCGGCCGCCGATCTCGACGGTCGTGCTGGGTCAGGCCGCCTCGGCCGCCGCGGTCATCGCCGCCGCCGGCACGCCCGGCATGCGCCTCGCGCTGCCGAACGCGCGGATCCTGATCCACCAGCCCGCCACCTCCGGCGGGTCGGGCGGCCAGGCCAGCGACATCGAGATCCAGGCGGCCGAGGTGCTGCGCATGCGCACCTGGCTCGAGGAGACGCTGGCGAAGCACTCGAAGCGCTCCATCGAGCAGGTCAACCGCGACATCGAGCGCGACAAGATCCTGAACGGTCAGGACGCGCTCGAGTACGGCCTGATCGACCAGGTGCTCTCGAGCCGCAAGCAGGTCCCGGCGACGCCGGCGCTCGCACCGGCCTGATCGAGCCCGCTCCACGGAAGCGCCCCGGACCCGGCAGGGTCCGGGGTTCTTCCGCGTCCGCCGGCGCAGCCGCGGTCGACGCGCCGCCACTCCCGTCACACGGGCCACATCCGCCCCGCCCGTTCCGCGGGCCGCGAACGGGGGCTGCGACCCGCCACGACGCACCGCGTCCGCCTGTCGGGACGCGGGTTAGGCTCATCGCCAATCGATCGACACCCGGGGGAGAAGACGCTCCATGGCTCGTATGGGCGAAAGCGCCGACCTGCTGAAATGCTCGTTCTGCGGCAAGAGTCAGAAGCAGGTCCAGCAGCTGATCGCCGGTCCCGGCGTGTACATCTGCGACGAGTGCGTCGAGCTCTGCAACGAGATCATCGAGGAGCGCCTGGCGGAGGCCGCCGAGGAGAGCCCCGGTGAGTTCGACCTCCCGAAGCCGAAGGAGATCTTCGCCTTCCTCGAGGAGTACGTGATCGGCCAGGACGCGGCCAAGAAGGCGCTCTCCGTCGCGGTCTACAACCACTACAAGCGCGTCCGCGCGAAGGGCGCGCTGACCGCCGCCGACTCGATCAAGGACGACATCGAGATCGCGAAGTCGAACATCCTGCTGATCGGCCCGACGGGCTGCGGCAAGACCTACCTCGCGCAGACCCTCGCGAAGCGACTCAACGTGCCGTTCGCCGTCGCGGACGCCACGGCGCTGACCGAGGCGGGCTACGTCGGCGAGGACGTCGAGAACATCCTGCTGAAGCTGATCCAGGCCGCGGACTACGACGTCAAGCGGGCCGAGACCGGCATCGTCTACATCGACGAGGTCGACAAGATCGCGAGGAAGGCGGAGAACCCGTCGATCACCCGCGACGTGTCCGGCGAGGGCGTGCAGCAGGCGCTGCTGAAGATCCTCGAGGGCACGACGGCGTCGGTGCCCCCGCAGGGCGGCCGCAAGCACCCGCACCAGGAGTTCATCCAGATCGACACGACGAACGTGCTGTTCATCGTGGCGGGCGCCTTCGCGGGGCTCGAGCAGATCATCGGCCAGCGGGTGGGCAAGAAGGGCATCGGCTTCGGCGCCCAGCTCGGCTCCCGCGTGGACGAGAAGACGCTCTTCAGCGACGTGCTGCCCGAGGACCTCCACAAGTTCGGCCTGATCCCGGAGTTCATCGGCCGGCTCCCCGTCGTCACGACGGTGCTGCCGCTCGACCGCGAGGCCCTGATGGAGATCCTCACGGAGCCGAAGAACGCCCTCGTGAAGCAGTACCAGCGCATGTTCGAGCTCGACGGCGTCGACCTGGAGTTCGACCACGGCGCGCTCGAGGCCATCGCCGACCTCGCCGTGCTGCGCCAGACGGGCGCCCGCGGCCTCCGCGCGATCCTCGAGGAGGTGCTCGGGCCGGTGATGTTCGAGGTGCCGTCGTCGAACGAGGTCGCCCGGGTGGTCATCACCCGCGACGCGGTCGAGAAGAACGCGGCGCCGACGATCGTGCCGCGGGGTCGCGTGCGCCCCGCGGAGAAGTCCGCGTAGCCCCGCCCCCGCCGGTCGAGGTGCGAGCGGAGCGAGCCTCGAGACCGCCACAATGACGATCGACGACGCGCTCGTCGCGGCGATGGTCCGCGAGTGCTTCCCGGCGTGGGCGGACCTGCCCGTGCGGGCCGTCGTCCCGGGCGGGCACGACAACCGGACGTTCCGGCTCGGCGACGCGCTCGCCGTCCGGCTGCCGAGCGCCGTCCGCTACGTGCCCGCCGTCGATCGGGAGCAGCGCTGGCTGCCCGTGCTCGCGTCGGTCCTGCCGCTGCCGATCCCCGCGCCCGTCGCGCTCGGGCGGCCCGCAGCGGGCTTCCCGTGGCCGTGGTCCGTGAACCGCTGGATCACGGGGGAGACCGCGCTCGCCGCACCGCCGGTGGACGCGGCGCGCTTCGCGCGGGACCTCGCCGCCTTCCTCACCGCGCTGCGGGCGGCCGGTACGACCGGCGCGCCGGCCGCGGGCGCCCACAACTTCTTCCGCGGCGCCGACCTCGCGGTCTACCGCGACGAGGCGGAGGCGGCCATCGGCGCCCTGCCCGACGCCGAGGAGGCCCGCTGGGCGACCCGGCTGCTGGACCGCGCGCTCGCGACCCGGTGGGAGCGGCCGCCGGTCTGGGTGCACGGCGACGTCGCGACGGGCAACCTCCTGGTCGACGCGGACCGGCTCTCCGCGGTGATCGACTTCGGCGGCTGCGCCGTCGGCGACCCGGCCTCCGATCTCGTGATCGCCTGGGTCTCGTTCGACGCCGCGACCGCGGCCGTCTTCCGCGAGGCCACCGTCCTCGACGAGGACACCTGGACCCGGGCGGCGGGCTGGGCGCTCTGGAAGGCGCTGATCACCCTGCCGGACCCCGGCAGCCGTCGCACGCTGCAGCGGCTGCGCGAGGACTACGCGGACTGATCCAGCCCGCGGCGGGCGAGCAGGGGCTCGATCGCGGCGTCGCGGCCGCGGAACGCCCGGTACGCCGCGAGCGGGTCCTCGGCGTTGCCGCGGGCGAGCACCAGGTGCCGGAAGCGGTCGCCGTTCTCCCGCCGCAGCCCGCCGTGCTCCTCGAACCAGGCGACCGTGTCGGCGTCGAGCACCTCGCTCCAGATGTAGGCGTAGTAGGCCGCGCTGTACCCGCCCGCGAAGACGTGGGCGAAGTACGTGGAGGCGTACCGGGGCGGGACGGCGGGCAGGTCGAAGCCCGCCGCGGCGAGCGCGTCCGCCTCGAACCGGCCGACGTCCGACACGGCGTCCGCCTCCTCCGGGGTCAGCCGGTGCCACGCCTGGTCCAGCACCGCCGCCGCGAGGTACTCGGTCGTCGCGAAGCCCTGCCCGTACGCCGAGGTCGCCCGCAGCCGCTCCGCGACGTCGGCGGGCAGCGGCTCGCCCGTCTCCACGTGCCGCGCGTAGCCGGGCAGCACGTCGGGGTGGAGCACCCACATCTCGTTCACCTGGCTCGGGAACTCCACGAAGTCCCGGGGCACGTTCGTCCCCGCCAGCTTCGGGTACCGGACCGTCGCGAAGAGCCCGTGCAGCGCGTGGCCGAACTCGTGGAAGAGCGTCTCCACGCTGTCGAGCGGCAGCAGCGTCGGCGTCCCCGCGTCGGGCTTCGGCACGTTGAGGTTGTTGATCACGACGGCCAGCGGCTCGTCGACGAGCGCGGCGCGGTCCACGAGCGAGTTCATCCACGCGCCGCCGCGCTTCTCGTCCCGGGTGTAGAGGTCGAGCAGGTAGAGCCCCAGCGGGCCGTCGTCGTCCGCGACCTCGAACACCCGCACGTCCGGGTGGTAGCCGGGCAGGTCCGGTCGCTCGGTGAACCGGACGCCGTAGAGGCGCTCCGCGGTGGCGAAGACGCCGTCCCGGAGCACCCGCTCGGCCTCGAAGAACGGACGGAGCGCGGCGAGGTCCACGTCGTACGCCTCGCGCCGCCGCTGCTCGGCGCGGAAGGCCCAGTCCGCCGCCGAGACGTCCCCGCCGAGCTCCTGCTGCTCGCGCCGCGCGTTCCGGATCGCCGCGGGGACGAGCCGGTCGAGCAGGGCCGCGACCGCCTCCGACGACCCTGCGGTCTCGTCGACGGCGACGAGCGCGGCGTGGTGGGGGAAGCCGAGGAGCCGTGCCCGGCGCGCGCGCAGCCGGACGATCTCGAGCAGGACCTGACGCGTGTCGTGCTCGCCGCCGCGGGTACCGCGCGCTCGAGAGGCGGCGAGCACGCGCTCGCGCAGGCCGGGGTGCTGCAGGTCCGCGAGCACGGGCTGGCCGGTGGGCAGCACGAGCGTCAGCAGCCACCCGTCCAGTCCGCGGCCCGCGGCGGCCTGGCGCGCCGCGGACACGGTGTCCGCGGCGAGCCCTGCCAGCTCGGCCTCGTCCTCGACGTGGACGGCGAGGTCGTTCGTGTCCGCGACGAGCTCGGCGTCGAACTTCGTGGACAGGGTCGACAGGCGCTCGTTCAGAACGCGGAGCTCGGCCTTGGCGGCCTCGTCGAGCGCGGCGCCGGCGAGCCGGAGCTCCGTCCGCGTCCGCTCGACGAGGCGCCGCTGCTCCGGCTCGAGCCCGTCGCGGTCCCGCCACACGGCGTCCACCCGCGCGAAGAGGGCGCCGTCGAGCCGGATCGCATCGGCGTGCGCCGCGAGCCGCGGCGCGATCCGCCCCTCGAGGTCGCGGACGAACGGCGTCGCGTGCGCGGAGGCGAGGGTGAAGAAGGCCGCGGCGACCCGGTCGAGCACCGGGCCGCTCAGCTCGAGCGCCTCGAGCGTGTTGGCGAAGGTCGGGGGAGCGGGATCGCCCGTGATGCGCGCGACCGCCTCGCGCTGCTCCCGCATCCCGATCTCGAACGCCGGCTCGTAGTGCTCCTCACGGATCGCGGCGAAGTCCGGCAGGGCGGCCGGCAGGGTGCTGCGGACGAGGAACGGGTTGTCGCTCACGCCGCGATCCTAGGCAGCCGGACTGCGAACACCTGTTTGCAAAGAGGCGTTTGCAAAGAGGTCTTCGGAGTCCTATCATCGACGCATGGCCGAGGTGGCTCGTCGGATCGGGGTGGAGGCGCTCAAGGCGCTCGCCCACCCGCTGCGCGTGCGCATCTTCAGCGAGCTGACGAGCCTCGGTCCCGCCACCGCGAGCGCGCTCGCCGCGCGGCTGGGGGAGTCGAGCGGCTCCACCAGCTACCACCTGCGGCAGCTCGAGAAGCACGGCTACGTGCGCGAGGACCCGGAGCGGGGCAACGGTCGCGACCGGTGGTGGGAGCGCGTGCCCGGTCCCATCGAGCTGGCCGACGCCGTGTTCGACGCCGCGCCCGGCGCTCGCGAGGCGGGGGACCTCGTCGAGCGGGAGTTCATCGACAACGAGAACCGCCGGTTCGCCGCCTACTGGGCGGCACGGTCGAGCCAGCCGGAGGAGTGGGTCCGCGCGGCCCAGACCGGCTCCGCGGCCCTGCGGCTGACGCCCGCCGAGCTCGAGGAGCTCGGTGCCGAGGTCTGGGCCGTGTTCGAGCGCTGGCGGCAGCGGGAGCCGGCGGAGGGCGCGCGTCGGGTCGACCTGCAGTTCCGGGGGTTCCCGGTGGTCGGCGCGGAGGGTGCTGCCGAGGCCGTTCCCGGATCAAGGGAGGAGGGATCGTGACGACGCGCCGAAGACGGGGTTGTGCTCGCCTGAGCCGCACCGGTACGGTGCTCGAACGCCGATCGTGAAAGGAGCGTGAGCCGAATGATCCCGATGAACTCCATCGATGCGCCGGCCACGTTCCGCGCCGGCGTCCTCGTCGCCTGCTGAGCGTCGTGTCCGACTCGGGACTCCCGAGACCGTAGACCGCCTCCGGCGCCACCGCCCGTCGTCGTCCTGACGACGCTCGCGCTCCATCGCTGAGCGCCTCTCGCCCGGCCTCGCCGGGCGCCCGCCCGATGTCGGGCTCCCGTCCGCCGTGCCCGGCGGGCCCTCGGTGCGCTCCCGCGCGCCCGGAACCAGAAGAGGAACCACCATGTCCGAGATCCGGACCCTGCCGAGCGCCCGAGCGCTCGAACCGGCGCGCTGGGAGGGGGAGCTGCCCCCGCTCGGCACCGCCGACCGCGTCGCCCTGCGCCTCGGGCTCGCCCTGATCCTCTGGGGTCAGCGGCACGACGCGTCCCACCGGCTCGCCGAGGCCCGGGCCGAGGCCTCCCGGCGCACCCGCGCCGACGAGCGCGCGGCCCACGACCGCGACGCCGCCTTCGAGCACCGTTCCCACGCCGGCCCGACGTGGTGACCCCGAGAGACCGAGAGGAGGAGAACCGATGACCACGACCACGACCCGTGCCCGCGAGGTGCGGCCCGTCGAGCCCGAGCTGCACGAGCTGCCCGCGCTGTCCACGACCGATCGCCTCGCCGTCGCCCTCGGCGCGCAGCTGATCCTGTGGAGCGAGCGGCACCGCCGGCACCGTGCCGACCGCGCCGTCCGTGCCGACCGCGCCGCCGCCGCGCAGGCGGAGGCCGCGACCGCGTCGCGCGACGCGTTCGAGCAGCGCGCCTGGGCCGGCCCGACATGGTGAACCCGGCTCCAGCACGGCGAAGGGGACCCGCACGCGAGGCGTGCAGGTCCCCTTCGTCGTTCCGCCGGAGGTGCGGCGGCTAGTCCTCGTCCTCGTCGGACTCGTCGAGCTCGATCGAGGTGACCAGGGCCACCTCGTCGTCGATCATCCGGATGCGGGTGCCGTCGTCGAGGTCGACGATCGGCCTCCCCTCGAGGTACGTGAGCGTCCAGGCCCAGCCGGCCGTGGGCTGCTCCGCGTCCGCGAGCTCCGCCTCGACCGTCCGGACCGCGGCCCGGATCGGCGCGGGGATGCGGCCGGGCGCCTCGGCGCCGACCGGCCAGCGCGTGCCGAGCTGCACGTCAGCCGACCGGGACGGTCTGCAGCACCCAGCCGCCGGACGCGTCCGCGAACTTCTCCTGCAGCGCCTTGGCCGCGGCGTCGTCCGCCTGCACGGCCCAGCGCAGGAGCCCCCGCTGCTGCGCCTCGGCGCTGCTGCGGACGTGCTCGACCAGCGCCGTCGCGACGCCGCCGTTCCGCTGCGCCTGCGCGACGAAGAGGTCCTCGATCTGAAGGCCGCCGTCCCCCTGCAGCAGGCGCTCGAACGGCAGGGCGTGCACGAAGCCGACGACCTCGCCGGACTCGTCGTGCGCGACCGCGGCGTGCGCGCCGGGCGCCTGGATCGCCGTCCAGACGCGCATGACGTGCTCGTCCGTCACCGCGACGCCGGCCCCGGCCGCGTACTCTGAGAACAGGCCGTACCAGGCGAAGAACTCGCGCTCCGTCAGCCCTGAGATCGTGATCGTCATCCGTGCTTCCCCCTACTGCGCGTCGTCCACGAGCACGACGTCGGAGACCTCCACCGCGTCGACCGAGTCGTCCACCCGGAGCTCCGCCTGCGCGATCCGACCCGCCGCCTTCAGATCGTCGGCCACGAGCTCGATGCCCTTCAGCACGGACTCGGGACCGCTGATGACCAGAGATGCTACCGGCGACTTCTGCGACGCCTTGGCATCCGTCTTCGCGCGGCGGATCCCGATCAGCGCGGTTCCCGCGGTCGTGAGCAGCGTCCGGTCGCCGTCGAGACCGAGCGTCGACGGCCAGGCCTGGGCGTGGACCGACCCGCTGTGGGTCCACCGCCAGGTCTCCTCCGTCGCGAACGGCAGCACCGGTGCGAGCAGCTTCAGCAGGGCGTCCAGAGCGAGCTTCAGCGCGGCGACCGCCGACGCGCCGCCGGCTCCGTCGCCCGCGTAGGCGCGCTCCTTGACGAGCTCGAGGTGGTCGTCGCAGAACGTCCAGAAGAACGGCTCGACGATCTCGAGCGCCCGGGCGTGGTCGGAGGCCTCGAAGGCCGCGGTCGCCTGCTCGAGCACGTGGTCGAGCTCCGCCAGCACCGCGAGGTCGAGCGGCGCGGTCACGAGCGCCGGGTCCGCCTCGCCGTCGAAGGCGAGGATGAACTTCGCGGCGTTCAGCACCTTGATCGCGAGGCGGCGGCCCTTCCGCATCTGCGTCGGGTTCGTCACGTCGAGCGCGGCGTCCGTGCCGAGTCGGCTGGAGGCGGCCCAGTAGCGGACCGCGTCGGACCCGTGCTGGGCGAGGATGTCCGCCGGGGTGACGACGTTGCCCTTCGACTTCGACATCTTCTTGCGGTCGGGGTCCACGATGAACCCGCTGATCGCGGCGGCCTTCCACGGCAGCTCGCCGAACGCGAGCTCGCTGCGCAGCAGCGTCGAGAAGAGCCACGTGCGGATGATGTCCTGCCCCTGCGGGCGGAGGTCGAACGGGAACACCGCCTCCCACAGCTCGGGGTCGCGCAGCCAGCCGCCCGCGAGCTGCGGGGTGAGGGACGAGGTCGCCCAGGTGTCCATCACGTCGACCTCGCCGACGAAGCCGCCGGCCGCGCCGCGCTGGTCCTCCGTGAAGCCCGGCGGCACGTCGGTGGAGGGGTCGACCGGCAGCGCGTCGGCCTCGGGCACGAGCACCTCGTCGAACAGCGGGTTGCCGTCGCCGTCGAGGCGGTACCAGACCGGCAGCGGCACGCCGAAGAACCGCTGGCGCGAGACCAGCCAGTCGCCGGTGAGCCCGCCGACCCAGTTGTCGTAGCGCACCCGCATGAAGTCGGGCAGGAAGTCGAGCCGCTCGCCCGCGTCGAGCAGGCGCTGCTTCAGCTCCGGCTGCCGCGCGCCGTTGGTGAGGTACCACTGCCGGGTCGACACGATCTCGAGCGGCCGGTCGCCCTTCTCGAAGAACTTGACGGGGTGCGTGATCGGCCGCGGGTCGGCGAGCAGCGCACCGCGGTCGCGGAGCAGCTCGACCATCGCGGCGCGCGCGGAGAACACCGTCTTGCCCGCGAGCTCGGCGTAGGCCTCCCGGCCCTCCGGCGACTCGATCGCGGCGGGCGGCTCGCTCGCGAAGCGGCCGTCGAACCCGATCACCGCGCGGTTCGGCAGGTGCAGGTCGCGCCACCAGGTGACGTCGTTCAGGTCGCCGAAGGTGCACACCATCGCGATGCCGGTGCCCTTGTCGGGCTGCGCGAGGTGGTGCGTCACCACGGGCACCTCGACGCCGAAGACGGGGGAGCGCACGGTCCTCCCGACGAGCGGCGCGTACCGCTCGTCGTCCGGATGCGCGACGAGGGCGACGCAGGCCGGCAGCAGCTCCGGGCGCGTGGTCTCGATGACCACCTGGCTCTCGGGGCCGTCGAACGCGACGGTGTGGTACGCGCCGGGCTGCTCGCGGTCCTCGAGCTCGGCCTGCGCGACCGCGGTGCGGAACGTCACGTCCCAGAGGCTCGGCGCCTCCGCCTGGTAGGCCTCGCCGCGGGCGAGGTTGTCGAGGAAGGCGCGCTGGCTGATCGCCCGCGCCTCGTCGCCGATGGTCCGGTACGACTGCGTGAAGTCGACGGAGAGGCCGACCGTGCGGAAGACCTCCTCGAACTGCTGCTCGTCCTCGACGGTGAGCCGCTCGCAGAGCTCGATGAAGTTGCGGCGGGAGATCGGCACCTGGTCGCCCGCGCGGGTGGACTTCGCCGTGCCCTCGGCCGGCGGCGTGAAGTCGGGGTCGTAGGGGAGCGACGGGTCGCAGCGCACGCCGTAGTAGTTCTGCACGCGGCGCTCGGTCGGCAGGCCGTTGTCGTCCCAGCCCATCGGGTAGAAGACGCGCTTGCCGCGCATGCGCTGGAACCGCGCGGTCAGGTCGGTGTGCGTGTAGGAGAACACGTGCCCGATGTGCAGCGAGCCGGAGGCGGTGGGCGGCGGGGTGTCGATCGAGTAGACGCCCTCGCGGCCGCCCTCCGTGCCGGGGAAGCGGTAGACGCCCTCCTGCTCCCACGCCGCGGCGAACTTCTGCTCGAGGCCCTCGAGCGCGGGCTTGTCGGGGATGGGCACGGCGGGACCTCGGTTCGCGGTGTGGGCGGCACCGTGTCGCAGGTGCCTCAGATGTCCGCCCGGTCGGGCGGACCTCCAGCGTACCGAGCCTTCGCGGATCCGCAGATCCTCCGCCGATCCGCAGTTCTCGGGCGACACGCCGCGTCGGCAGGTGCTCGGCTCGGCGTGTCGCGGAGGAACTGCGGATCCGCGCAGGCCGTAGCGTGGCGCCGTGCGGGCTCGGGCGTGGTGGCGGGTCGCTCCCGCCGTCTTCGCGCTCGCCTGGGGCGGCAACCACTTCAGCCCGCTGCTGCTGCTCTACCGGCAGCAGGAGGGCTACACGCAGGTCGAGGTCGACCTGCTGTTCGCGGCCTACATCGTCGGGATCATCCCCGGCTTCCTGATCGCCGGTCCGATGTCGGACCGCTTCGGCCGCAAGCCCGTGCTGCTCGTCGGCGCGGCCCTCGGCGTCGTGGCGAGCGTCGTCCTTGGCCTCGGCGCGGCGTCGATCCCCGCGCTGGCCGTCGGGCGCCTCGTCTCCGGCGCGAGCGTCGCCGCGGCGATGGTCGTCGGCAGCAGCTGGATCAAGGAGCTGTCGACGGCGCTGCCCGCGCCGGTCGCGGCGCGCCGCGCGTCCCTCACCCTCACCGCGGGCTTCGGCCTCGGGCCCGCGGTCTCCGGCGTGATCGCACAGTGGGGACCGGCGCCGACCGAGCTGCCCTACGCGATCCACGTCGTCCTCACGCTGGTCTGCGCGGCGGTGCTGCTCGCCGCGCCGGAGACCCGGGAGGCGGGCGTGCTGCTCGTGCGCGTCCCCCGCGCCGTGCGCGGCCGCTTCCTGGGGGTCGTCGCGCCGGCCGCGCCCTGGGTGTTCGGGTGCGCGAGCGTCGCCTTCGCCGTCGTGCCCGCGGCGATCGCCGGGCGGCTCGGCGGCGGCGCGATCGGCTACGCCACGCTGCTCGCGGTCGTCGCGCTCGCCTTCGGCGCCGGTGTGCAGCCGTTCGCAGCCCGGATCGGGCGCGCGACCGGCGGTCGGCAGCTCGCGGTCGGCCTCGCCGTCGCCGTCGTCGGGGTGCTCGGCGCCGCCCTCGTCGCGCTGCTGCAGCAGCCCCTGCTCGGCGTCCCCGTCGCCGCCGTCCTCGGCGCCGCCTACGGGATCTGCCTCGTCTCCGGCCTGACGGAGGTGCAGCGGACGGCGCCGCCCGAGGACCTCGCGGCCCTGACCGCCGTCTACTACAGCGCCACCTACGTCGGCTTCCTCGTGCCGGTCCTGCTCGCCGCGCTCACGGCCGTCGCGCCCGAGCCGCTCCTGCTGCTGCTCCTCGCGCTGGTCTGCGCGATCTGCCTCGCGGTCGTGCTGCGCAACTCGCGGGCCGAGCCCGTAGGATCGCCGCAGCGACGCTGATCCGGCCATCACCGGGGAGTCCCCGGAAGAGCCCGCCGCGAGGCGGGGGTAGAACCGGGCGGGCCGGCCCGTCACAGCCGCGGCAAGAGAGGGCGCGCGAGCGCCAAGCGGGGTGGTACCGCGCCGGCAGGCGTCCCCGTGCACAGCGTTCACCGGAGACGTGCACGGAGGATGGGATGGCGTACCCCAAGGACAGCGGCGAGGCGGTCAGCCCGAGCCCCAGGTTCCCCGACGTCGAGCGCGACGTGCTCGCGTTCTGGGCCGAGGACGGCACCTTCCAGGCCTCCATCGACCGCCGCGAGGGCGCGCCCGAGTGGGTCTTCTACGACGGGCCGCCGTTCGCGAACGGCCTGCCGCACTACGGCCACCTCCTGACCGGCTACGCGAAGGACGTCTTCCCGCGCTACCAGACGATGCGCGGCAAGCAGGTGCACCGCCGCTTCGGCTGGGACACCCACGGCCTGCCCGCCGAGCTCGAGGCGATGCGCCAGCTCGGCATCACCACCAAGGACGAGATCGAGCAGATGGGCGTCGGCGCCTTCAACGCCGCAGCCCGCGCCTCGGTGCTGAAGTACACGGGGGAGTGGCGCGACTACGTCACCCGCCAGGCCCGCTGGGTCGACTTCGACAACGACTACAAGACGCTCGAGCCGGAGTTCATGGAGAGCGTCCTCTGGGCGTTCAAGACGCTGCACGACCGCGGCCTCGCCTACGAGGGCTTCCGCGTGCTGCCCTACTGCTGGAACGACGAGACCCCGCTGTCGAACCACGAGCTGCGGATGGACGACGACGTCTACCAGCGCCGCCAGGACCCGTCGGTCACCGTCACGTTCCCGCTCGTCGGCGAGAAGGCGGAGGCGCTCGACCTCACCGGCGTCCGGGCGCTCGCCTGGACGACCACCCCGTGGACGCTCCCGACGAACTTCGCGCTCGCGGTCGGCCCCGAGATCGAGTACGCGGTCGTGCCCGCCGGCCCGAACGGCTCCTCCGACTCCGAGGCGCCGGACTCGACCGGTTCGCCGAGCGGCACGACGACGCTCGCGGCCGAGGTGCTCGTCGCCGACTACCTCGTCGCGCTCGCCCGGGTCGGCGACTACTTCAAGGAGCTCGGCTACGCCTCCGCCGCCGCGGCGCGGGAGGCGGTCACCCGCACCCTGCTCGGCCGCGAGCTGCAGGACGTGCAGTACGACCGGCTCTGGGACGTCTACGCGGACGCCGCGACGTGGGGCACCGAGCAGGCCTGGCGGGTGCTCGTCGCCGACTACGTCTCCACGGAGGAGGGCACGGGCGTCGTCCACCAGGCGCCCGCCTACGGCGAGGACGACCAGCTCATCGGCACCGCGGCCGGCATCCCGACGATCATCTCGGTCGACGAGAAGGCCCGCTTCCTCCCGATGTTCGAGGGCACCGACCTCGCGGAGGTCGTCGGCCTGCAGGTCTTCGAGGCGAACCGGCCGCTCATCCGCGCCCTGCGGGCGAAGGGCCGGCTGCTGCAGGAGCGCTCCTACGAGCACAGCTACCCGCACTGCTGGCGCTGCCGCCGCCCGCTCATCTACAAGGCCGTGTCGAGCTGGTTCATCCGGGTGACGGAGTACCGCGACCGCATGGGCGAGCTGAACCAGCGCATCAACTGGGTGCCGGACAACGTCAAGGACGGCCAGTTCGGCAAGTGGGTCGCGGGCGCCCGCGACTGGTCGGTGAGCCGCAACCGGTACTGGGGCAGCCCGATCCCGGTGTGGCGCAGCGACGATCCGGCGCACCCGCGCACCGACGTGTACGGGTCCCTCGAGGAGCTCGAGCGCGACTTCGGCCGGCTGCCGCGGAACGAGGACGGCGAGGTCGACCTGCACCGCCCGTTCATCGACGAGCTGACCCGGCCGAACCCGGACGACCCGACCGGCGCCTCCACGATGCGCCGCATCGAGGACGTCTTCGACGTGTGGTTCGACTCCGGCTCGATGCCGTACGCGCAGGTCCACTACCCGTTCGAGAACGCGGACTGGTTCTCCTCGCACCACCCGGCCGACTTCATCGTCGAGTACATCGGGCAGACCCGCGGCTGGTTCTACGTCATGCACGCGCTGACGACGCCGCTGTTCGACCGGCCCGCGTTCAAGAACGTCGTCAGCCACGGCATCGTGCTCGGCAACGACGGCCAGAAGATGTCGAAGTCGCTGCGGAACTACCCGGACGTGTCCGAGGTGTTCGACCGCGACGGCTCCGACGCCATGCGCTGGTTCCTGCTCGCCTCCCCGGTGCTGCGCGGCGGCAACCTGATCGTGACGGAGGAGGGGATCCGGGAGGGCGTGCGCCAGGTGCTGCTGCCGCTCTGGAGCACCTACTACTTCTTCTCGCTCTACGCCGGCGCGGAGGACTACGACGCGCAGCGGCGCACGGACTCGACCCACCCGCTCGACCGGTACGTGCTCGCGGCGACGGGCGACCTCGTCCGCGGCCTCGAGGCGGACCTCGACGGGTACGACACGACGGGCGCGACCCAGCGCCTCCGCGACTTCGCCGACCTGCTCACGAACTGGTACGTGCGCCTGTCGCGGGAGCGGTTCTGGGCGGTGCGCGCCGGGGCGGGCGGGCTGTCGCAGGACAGCCGCGACGCGTTCGACACCCTGTACACGGTGCTCGAGACGATGACGCGCGTGGCGGCGCCGCTGCTGCCGCTCGTCGCCGAGAAGGTCTGGAAGGGCCTGACCGGCGGGCGCAGCGTGCACCTGACGGACTGGCCGGACGCGACGGCGTTCCCGAGCGACCCCGCGCTCGTCGCCCGCATGGGCCGGCTGCGGCAGATCGTCTCCTCCGCCCTCGCGCTGCGGAAGGAGGCGGGCCTGCGGGTGCGCCTGCCGCTCGCACGGCTCACGGTGGTCGCGGCGGACGCCGCCGACCTCGGCTCGGGCGCCGCGATCCTGCAGGACGAGCTGAACGTGAAGGCCGTCGACCTGGTCGAGGAGGACGCCGGCAGCGGCGCGAGGTACGGGGTCGCGCAGCGGCTCGCGGTGAACGCCCGCGCGCTCGGCCCCCGCCTCGGCAAGCAGGTCCAGACCGTCATCAGGGCGGCGAAGGCCGGCGACTGGGCGCAGGAGGGCGAGGGCGTCGTCGCCGGCGGCGTGCCGCTGCTCGACGGCGAGTACGAGCTCGTGCTCGAGCGCTCCGGCGCGACCGAGGGCACGGCGCTCGGGCTGCTGCCGGGCGGCGGCTTCGTGCTGCTCGACACGGCCACGACGCCGGAGCTCGAGCTCGAGGGCCACGCCCGCGACTTCATCCGCGACGTCCAGCAGGCCCGGCGCGCGGCCGGTCTCGAGGTCACCGACCGCGTCGACCTGGCCGTCGAGGGCGACGACGAGCTGCTCGCGATGCTCGCCGCGCACGGCGACCTCGTGCGGTCCGAGACGCTCGCGACGACGCTCGACGTCGCCCGGGCCGACGCCGGCACGACCGACCGCGTGCTGCGCTGGGCGGACGGCCACCTCACCCGGCTCGCTCCGGGCAGCTGGGGAGCGGCCGAGGGCGCGCGCTTCGAGCTGCGCCGCGCGGGAGGATCGGTGCTCGATGCCTGACTCACCGCTCGACACCATGCTCGACGAGATCTACGGCCGCGTCGGCGAGGTCGCGCCGCAGCCGCGCCTCTCCGCGACGCGCAAGGCGCTCGAGCTCATGGGCGACCCGCACCGGAACTATCCGATCGTGCACATCACCGGCACGAACGGGAAGACCTCCACGTCCCGGATCATCGAGAGCGTGCTGCGGGCGCACGGCCTGCGCACCGGCCTCTTCACCAGCCCGGACCTCGGCTACCTCGGGCAGCGGATCGTCGTCGACGGCGGGCCGATCGGGGAGGAGGACCTCGTCGAGGCGTGGCGGCAGACGAAGCCGTTCCTCGAGCTCGCGGACGCGGAGCTCGCTGCGGCGGGGGAGCCCCCGATCACCTTCTTCGAGGCGCTCACCGTGCTCGCGTACGCCGTCTTCTCCGACGCCCCGATCGACGTCGGGGTGATCGAGGTCGGGATGGGCGGCGAGTGGGACTCGACGAACGTCGCCGACGGGCAGGTCGCGGTCTTCACGCCGATCGACCTCGACCACACCGAGCGGCTCGGCCGCACCGTCGCCGAGATCGCGCGGACCAAGTCGGGGATCATCAAGCCCGGCCGCTCCGTCGTCTCCGCGGCGCAGCGGCCGGAGGCGCTCGCGGAGCTCGACCGTGCCGCCGAGCTCTCCGAGGCCGACGTCGCGCTCGAGGGCCGCGACTTCCGCGTCCTGTCCCGCACCCCCGCGGTCGGCGGTCAGCTCGTCGACGTGCAGGGCCGCGCCGGCCGCTACGAGGGGCTCTTCGTGCCGCTGCTCGGCGCGCACCAGGCGCAGAACACGGCCGTCGCGATCGCGGCCGTCGAGACGTTCCTCGGCGGCGGCGAGCAGCCGCTCACCGGCGACGTGCTGCAGGAGGGGCTCTCCGGGGCGACCTCGCCCGGCCGCCTGCAGGTCGCGGGCTCCGACCCGCTGCTCGTCGTGGACGCGGCGCACAACCCGCACGGCGTCGCGGCCATGGTCGCCGGGCTGCGGGAGTCGTTCCGCCTCGGCCACGTCGTCGCCGTCCTCGCGGTGCTCGCCGACAAGGACGCGACCGGGATGATCCGCGCCGCCGCCGACCTCGTCGACGAGTTCGTCGTCACGACGGCGCCCTCGGACCGCACGACGGACCCGGACGCGCTCGCCGCGACCGCGGTCGGCGTCGTCGGCGCGGAGCGCGTCGTCGTGGAGCCGGACCTCGAGCGGGCGCTCGAGACGGCGAAGGAGCTCGCGGCCGACCACGCCGGGGCGCCGGACGACCCGGTGCAGCCGGGCGTCGTCGTGTTCGGCTCGATCACGCTCATCGCGGCCGTGCTCGAGCGGGTCCGCGAGCACGGGTGGCCGTGAGCGAGCAGCCGCCGCGGGGCCGGGCGCCCCGCGCGAGGAGGCCGCGCAGCGTCGTCGCGACGCTCGCGGCGATGCTGCTCGCGACCGAGCTCGTCGTGGTGCTGCTCGCCGCGCTCGCCCTGCTCGGCCTCCGGGACCTGCCGGCACCCGTCGCGCTCGGCGGCGGCGGCGCGCTCATCGTGCTGATCGCGATCGCGGCGGCCCTCGCCCGGCGCCGCGCCGGCATCGTCCTCGGCTGGATCGTGCAGGTCGTCCTGATCGCGACCTTCGCCGTCAGCATCCCGGTCGGCCTCGTCGGCCTCGTCTTCGCCGCCATCTGGACCTACAGCATGATTGTCGGCGCGCGGATCGACCGTCGCACCGCCTGACCCACCCGAACCGAGGAGCAGCATGTCCGAAGCGATCCAGGAGACCCTCGTCCTCGTCAAGCCGGACGGCGTGGCGCGCAACCTGACCGGCGAGATCCTCCGTCGCATCGAGGCCAAGGGCTACTCGATCACGGACCTGCGCATGGTCGAGGCCGACCGGGCGCTGCTCGAGCGCCACTACGAGGAGCACGTCGGCAAGCCGTTCTACGAGCCGCTCGTCGAGTTCATGGAGTCCGGCCCGATCGTCGCCGTCCGCGTCGCCGGGCAGCGCGTGATCGGGGGCTTCCGCTCCCTCGCGGGCGCCACGGACCCGACCACTGCGGCCCCGGGCACGATCCGCGGCGACTTCGGCCGCGACTGGGGCCTGCGCGTGCAGCAGAACCTCGTGCACGGCAGCGACTCGCCCGAGTCCGCCGAGCGCGAGCTCGCCCTCTGGTTCGGCTGACCCGCACGGCTGCGCCGCGTCCGCGGCGCAGCCCCGTCGGCCCGGGGGAGCGGCCCGCCGCCGTCAGAAGAGGCGGTTCAGGACGTCCAGGTTGACCTGCGCGACGACGGCGAAGATCACGTAGCAGACGAGCGTGATGATCGGCGTCCAGCTGTAGAGGCCGCCGGCGACCCGGGCGACGCGGGACCCGAGCGGGAGGTTCTGCTCCCGCAGGTTGTAGAGCGTCGTCGCGAGGGACATCGGGATGACGACCGACCAGACCCCCATGCACCACGGGCAGAGCGTCCGCAGGTCGAAGTTGAAGATGCTGTTCGAGATCAGGTAGATCACGAAGCCGATCGCGAACGCCATGCCGACGTTGAACAGCGCCCAGAACCAGCGCGGGAACCGCACGCCCGCGAGGGACGCCACGCCGACGATGATCGGCGCGGGGAACATCGTCAGGCCGAGCAGCGGGTTCGGGAACCCGAACGCCGAGCCGACCGGGGAGTTCAGGTTCTTCGTGCACTGCACGAGGACCGAGAAGTCGCAGGACGCCTTGATGCCCGGGTGCGCCAGGGCGTCGAACTTGTCGAGCGTCAGCGCGAACGCGGCGATCAGGCCCACGACCCCGCCCACGATCAGGAGGATCGCGAGCGGCAGGGAAGGTCGGCTCATCCGCTCGATCACGGCTGGCAGTATCGCACCGGGTATGGGGCCTGCCGCGTCGACGCGGCCTTCGTGCGATACTCGAGGGAGGTTCCGGTGACCCGGAGCCGAACGCTTGGACAGGTCCTCGGACCGAGCCCCGCGGTGCCGATGCACCGGGCGGGGCGGCGCTTGTCCCGCCACCGGCGTACCGCCCCGGTGCGCCACGACATCGAGAGTTCCCGGACCGGCGGCCCCAGGGCGTCGCGGACCGAGGTGAACACGGTGGCGGCGGAAGCCGCAGCCGCGTGAGGAGTGCACCAGCGATGGTGGAGTACCACGAGAACGACACGGAGCAGGACGAGGCCGGCCAGGAGCGGGCGCCGCGACGTCGGCGCCGAGCGACCTTCCAGCCGATGCCGCTGAGCGACGCCGACGCGCCGCAGCCGATCGGCACCGAGGGCGACGGCGTCGCCGGCGGCCTCGAGGGCAGCGGCGCGGCCGACGGCACGACCGGGTCCGGCGACGACGTCGCGGCCCCGGAGGAGGTCCTGCCGCCGCCCGCCGTGCCGCAGGCGGTGCCGGTCGAGGACGACGCGGACGGCGACGGCGCGCACGATGCCGCCGACGAGCAGGGCGAGCAGGACGTGATCGTGCCCGCCGGCCCCGAGTCGACCGAGCCCTCCGACGAGCAGGCGACCGACGAGCAGCCGACCGCCGCGGCGCCCGCGCGGCCGCAGCTGGCCGTGCTGTTCCAGGCGCCGCCGGCGCTGCCCCGCTACGTCGAGCAGCCCGCCGAGGACGACGCGGACGAGCAGGGCGACGACGAGGACGGGGCCGCCGGCTCGCGCCGCCGTCGCCGCACCCGCCGCCGCGGCTCGAGCGAGACCGACGCGCCCGCGAGCGCCGGCAGCGGTGCCGCGACCGAGGTCGTCACCCGCGCCAAGCCGGTCCGCGAGCCGATCACCGAGCCGCAGAAGCTGAAGGGCTCCACCCGGCTCGAGGCGAAGCGCCAGCGCCGCCGCGACGGCCGCGACGCCGTCCGCCGACGCACCGTCGTGACGGAGGCCGAGTTCCTCGCCCGCCGCGAGGCCGTCGACCGGGTCATGCTGGTCCGCACGAACGGCGACCGGGTCGAGATCGGCGTGCTCGAGGACGGGATCCTCGCCGAGCACTACGTCGCGAAGAGCCAGAACCTCTCCCTGATCGGCAACGTCTACCTCGGCCGCGTGCAAAACGTGCTGCCGTCGATGGAGGCGGCGTTCGTCGACATCGGCCGCGGCCGCAACGCCGTGCTCTACTCGGGCGAGGTCGACTGGGAGGCGGCGAGCGACCGGCTCGGCGACAAGGGCTCCCAGGCCCGCCGCATCGAGCTGGCGCTGAAGTCCGGCGACCAGGTGCTCGTGCAGGTCACGAAGGACCCCATCGGCCACAAGGGCGCGCGGCTCACCTCCGCGATCTCCCTGCCGGGCCGCTACCTCGTCTACGTGCCGAACGGCTCCATGTCGGGCATCTCCCGCAAGCTGCCGGACACGGAGCGGGCGCGCCTCAAGAAGATCCTGAAGGACGCGCTGCCCGACTCGGCCGGCGTGATCGTCCGCACCGCCGCCGAGGGCGCGACGGAGGAGCAGCTCACGATCGACGTGCAGCGGCTCGCGAACCAGTGGGCCGAGATCGAGCACCTCGTCGAGACCGCGCAGGCGCCGACGATGCTCCACGGCGAGCCCGACCTGCTGGTGAAGATCGTCCGCGACGTCTTCAACGAGGACTTCTCCAAGCTGATCGTCGACGGCGAGGAGCCGCGCGCCACGATCGAGCGGTACCTGCAGCAGGTCGCCCCCGACCTGCTCGACCGCCTCGAGCGCTGGGAGGGCGGCACCGACGTCTTCAGCGCGCACCGCGTGCACGAGCAGATCGAGAAGGCGCTCGACCGCAAGGTCTGGCTGCCGTCCGGCGGATCGCTCGTCATCGACCGCACCGAGGCGATGACGGTCATCGACGTCAACACGGGCAAGTTCGTCGGCTCCGGCGGCAACCTCGAGGAGACCGTCACCAAGAACAACCTCGAGGCCGCGGAGGAGATCGTCCGGCAGCTCCGCCTGCGCGACATCGGCGGCATCATCGTCATCGACTTCATCGACATGGTCCTCGAGAGCAACCGGGACCTGGTCCAGCGCCGGCTCGTCGAGTGCCTGTCGCGCGACCGCACCAAGCACCAGGTCGCGGAGGTCACCTCCCTCGGGCTCGTGCAGATGACGCGCAAGCGCCTCGGCGTCGGGCTCGCGGAGTCGATCGGCGACGGCAACTCCAGCCTCGAGAAGCAGGAGCAGCAGCAGCAGCAGGGTCGGCGCCGCGGGCGCGGCGGCAACGGCAACGGCAACAGCGGCCAGCAGCAGCAGCAGGTGCAGCCCCAGCAGCAGAAGCAGCCCGCGACGCACGCGATCACCGAGGGCGCGAAGACCGCGCTCGCGCAGATCGCCGGCGCCACGCTGACGAAGCTCGCCGAGCACGGCGAGCACCACGACCAGCAGCACGAGGAGCAGCCGGCCGAGCCGGCCGCGGAGCAGCGGACCGCCGAGCAGCGGGCTCGCGAGCGGAGGGCGCCGGAGCGGAAGGCCCCGGAGCGCGGGGCGCCCGAGCAGCGGGCGCCCGAGCAGGCGCCGGAGCAGCCGGCGATCGTCCTCGACCTGCCCGCCGAGCACCGCGAGCCCCAACGTCCGGCGAAGCGCGAGGCCGAGGGGCTGCTCGACGCCGTCCTCGAGGCGCTGCCCGCACCGAAGGCCGCCGGCCAGGGGCGCCGCCGCAGCCGCCGCGTCTCCACGCCGACCCTCACCGCCGGCGAGGACTGAGCCCGCTCGTCCTCGATCGAGCCTCGGGATCGTCGCCACGGCGGTCTCGAGGCTCGCCGGCGCTCGCACCTCGACCATCGGGGTGCCGTGCCCCTCCGCTGATCGGGGTGCGAGCGGAGCGAGCCCCGAGATCAGGTCCGGTGGATCGTCAGCGGTCCTTCGCGCGCACGCGGAGCCCGGAGGCGATGAGGCGGCGGGTGAGCTCGTGCGCCGAGACGCGCTCCGCGCCGAGCGCGGCGAGCTCCGGGATGCGCTCCTCCGGCACGTCGTAGTGGTCCTGGTCGAAGCTGCGCGGCGGCAGGCCCGCCCGCTCCGCGAAGGCGTGGAGCTCCTCGAGCGACGCGTCGCTCACGAGGTGGGCCCACAGCCTCCCGTGCGCCGGCCACATCGGGACGTCCACGAGCACTGCCACGTCGTCATCGTCCCACCGCGCCCCTCGGACCCGGGTGGAGGGCGCCGCGCCCATGCGGTACGATCGACGGTCGGTGCGTGGGCCGCCCGTGCGTGTGGGCCCGACGAGCACCGATCCGACTTGGTCGGCCCTGCTGCGCGGCACCCCCTCGTGGAGTGCTGCGAGCGGAGCGGCAACCAGTGAACGAAGAGTTGGGGCTCGAAGTGGTTTATGCGATTGTGCGCGCCGGTGGGCGTCAGGAGAAGGTCGAGGTCGGCACCGTCCTGACCGTCGACCGCCAGAAGGCCGGCGAGGACGGGAAGCTGACGTTCGCGCCCGTGCTGCTCGTCGACGGCGAGAAGGTCACGCACGCCGCGGCCGACCTCGCGAAGATCTCGGTCACCGCCGAGCTCATCGAGGACACGCGCGGCAAGAAGATCATCATCCAGAAGTTCAAGAACAAGACCGGCTACCGGAAGCGTCAGGGCCACCGTCAGGAGCTCAGCCGCGTCCGCGTCACCGCGATCGGCTGAGGAGCAGACCATGGCACACAAGAAGGGCGCGAGCTCGACCCGCAACGGTCGTGACTCCAACGCGCAGCGGCTCGGCGTGAAGCGCTTCGGCGGTCAGGTCGTCAAGGCCGGCGAGATCATCGTCCGCCAGCGCGGCACGCACTTCCACCCCGGCGCGAACGTCGGCCGCGGCGGCGACGACACGCTGTTCGCCCTCGAGGCCGGCTCGGTCGAGTTCGGCGCGAAGGGCGGCCGTCGCGTCGTCAACATCGTCGTCCCGGCGGAGGCAGTCCTGGAGACCGCCGGCGCCTGACGCGACGCATTCATCGGCAACGGGCGGGCTCCTTCGGGACCCGCCCGTTCCGCATATCGGCAGGAAGACGAGGAGGGGATCCATGGCGACGTTCGTCGACGCGGTGACGCTGCACCTCAGCGCGGGGCACGGCGGCAACGGCTGCGTGTCGATCCGGCGCGAGAAGTTCAAGCCCCTCGCGGGCCCGGACGGCGGCAACGGCGGTGACGGCGGGGACATCGTCCTCGTCGCGGACCCGCAGGTGACGACCCTCCTCGGCTACCACCGGTCGCCGCACCGCTCGTCCGCGAACGGCCGGCCGGGCGCCGGCGACAACCGCGACGGCGCGAACGGCGAGCCCGTGGAGCTGCCGGTGCCCGTCGGCACCGTCGTGACCGACGAGTCGGGCGAGCCGATCGCCGACCTCGCCGAGCCCGGCATGCGCTACCTCGCGGCCGCGGGCGGCCGGGGCGGCCTCGGCAACGCGGCGATCGCGAACCCGAAGCGCAAGGCGCCCGGCTTCGCCCTGCTCGGCACCGAGGGCGACGTCGTCGACGTGCGCCTCGAGCTCAAGACGATCGCGGACGCCGCCCTCGTCGGCTTCCCCTCCGCCGGCAAGTCGAGCCTCATCGCGGCGATGTCGGCCGCGCGGCCGAAGATCGCCGACTACCCCTTCACCACGCTGCAGCCGAACCTCGGCGTCGTCGAGGCCGGCAGCGTCCGGTACACGATCGCGGACGTGCCGGGCCTCATCGAGGGCGCGAGCGAGGGCCGCGGCCTCGGCCTCGACTTCCTCAAGCACATCGAGCGCTGCAGCGTCATCGTGCACGTGATCGACTGCGCGACCGTCGACCCGGGCCGCGACCCGATCACGGACCTCGAGGTGGTGCTCGGCGAGCTCGCCGCCTACCCGGTCCCGGCCGGCGCGCGCCCGCTGCTCGACCGGCCGCAGGTCGTCGCGCTGAACAAGATCGACTCGCCCGACGCCCGCGACCTCGCCGAGCTGGTGCGCCCGTACCTCGAGGCCCGCGGCTACCGGGTGTTCGAGGTGTCCGCCGCGAGCCACGAGGGCCTCTCCGCGCTCTCCTTCGCCCTCGCGGCCGTCATCGAGACCGACCGCGCCGAGCGCGCGGCGGACGAGGCCCTCCGGCCCCGCATCGTCGTGCGACCGAAGCCGGTCGACGAGACGCCGTTCACCGTGCGGGTGGAGGGCGGTACCGAGACGGTCTACCGGGTCCTCGGCGCGAAGCCGCAGCGGTGGGTGCAGCAGACCGACTTCACGAACGACGAGGCCGTCGGCTACCTCGCGGACCGGCTCGCGAAGCTGGGCGTCGAGGAGGCGCTGTTCGAGGCCGGGGCCCGCCCCGGCTCCGCGGTCGTGATCGGGCCGGGCGACGGCATCCTGTTCGACTGGGAGCCCACGCTCACCTCGATGGCCGAGCTGGTCACGGGCCCCCGCGGCACCGACGAGCGCATCAACGGCTCCGACCGCCGGACCACGCGCGGGCGCCGCGAGGAGTACCGCGAGCGGATGGACGCGAAGGCCGCCGCGCGCGCCGACCTCGAGGAGGAGCGCCTCGCCGAGCGCGCCGTCCGCGAGGAGGAGGCGCGATGACCGCGCCCGCGACGCCGGAGTCGATCGAGACCGCCGGGCGCATCGTCGTGAAGGTGGGCTCGTCCTCCATCAGCGGCGAGCGGGCGGGGCAGCTCGGGCCGCTCGTGGACGCCCTCGCCGGCGCGCATGCGCGCGGCGCGGACGTCGTCCTCGTCTCCTCCGGCGCGATCGCGACGGGGATGCCGTTCCTGCAGCTGCAGGAGCGCCCGACGGACCTCGCCGTGCAGCAGGCCGCTGCGGCGGTCGGGCAGAGCCTCCTCATCAAGCGGTACCAGGAGCGGCTCGACCGGTTCGGCATCACCGCGGGCCAGGTCCTGCTCACCGCGAGCGACATCGCCGACCCGACCCATCGCGGCAACGCGGAGCGCGCGCTCGAGACCCTGCTGTCGCTGCGGATCCTGCCGATCGTGAACGAGAACGACACCGTCGCGACGCACGAGATCCGGTTCGGCGACAACGACCGGCTCGCGGCGCTCGTCGCGCGTCTGCTGCGCGCGGACCTGCTCGTGCTCCTCTCCGACGTCGACGCGCTCTACACGCGGCCCCCCGGCGAGCCGGGCGCCGAGCGCATCCCGTTCGTCGCGGCGGGCGACCCGCTGACGGACGTGCTCGTCACCGAGACGAACACCGGCGTGGGCACCGGGGGAGCCGCGACGAAGCTCGCCGCGGCGCGGATGGCGGCGGAGGACGGCATCGCGGTGCTGCTGACGGCGACCGAGCGCGTCGAGCCGGCGCTCGCGGGCGAGCGGGTCGGCACCTGGTTCGAGCCCGCCCGGGCCGCCGCCCCGACCCGCTGACGCGCCCCGGATCCCGGATCCGGGGAGAGCAGGGCCGGGCCTACACTCGCCGCATGACGGACGTGCTGGAGAGCCGCGGCCTCGACACCGCCGAGGCGCGGTTCCGGGCGGCGAAGGCCGCGTCGACGGGCCTCGCCACCGCGACGACGGCCGAGAAGAACCGGGCGCTCGAGGCGATCGCCGACGCGCTGCTCGCCCGCACCGCTGAGGTCATCGAGGCGAACCGGCGCGACCTCGCCGCCGCCGACGAGAACGGGCTCTCGGCCGGCCTCGTCGACCGCCTCACGCTCGACGAGCGGCGCGTCGCGGCGCTCGCCGACGCCGTGCTCGCGATCGCCCGCCTCGCGGACCCCGTCGGCGACGTCGTCCGCGGCAGCACGCTGCCGAACGGCCTGCAGCTGACCCAGGTGCGCGTGCCGTTCGGCGTCGTCGGCGCGATCTACGAGGCCCGCCCCAACGTCACGGTCGACATCACCGCCATCGCGATCAAGAGCGGCAACGCGGTCGTGCTGCGGGGCGGCACCGCGGCGCAGCACTCGAACGCGGCGCTCGTCGCGGTCGTGCAGGACGCGCTCGCGTCGGTCGGGCTGCCGGCGGACGCGGTGCAGACCGTCGACGAGTTCGGCCGGGAGGGCGCGACCGCCCTGATGCGGGCTCGCGGCCTCGTCGACCTCCTGATCCCGCGCGGCAGCGCCGGGCTGATCAAGACGGTCGTCGAGGAGTCCACGGTCCCCGTGATCGAGACCGGGGCCGGCGTGGTGCACGTGTTCCTCGACGAGAGCGCGGACGTCGACCTCGCGACCTCGATCGTGCTGAACGCGAAGACGCAGCGCGTCGCCGTCTGCAACGCGGCGGAGACGCTGCTCGTGCACGCGGCGGCGGCCGAGCGCCTGCTCCCGCCGGTGCTCGGTCGGCTGCGGGAGGCCGGCGTGACGCTGCACGCCGACGACCGCACCCGCGCCGTCGTGCCCGACGCGGTGCCCGCGACGGACGAGGACTGGGCGGCCGAGTACTACTCGATGGACCTCGCCGTCGCGGTCGTCGACGACCTCGACGCGGCGATGGACCACATCGCGGCCTGGTCGACGCATCACACCGAGTCGATCGTCACGGAGTCCTACCGCAACGCGGAGCGGTTCCTCGCGGAGGTGGACTCCGCCGTCGTGATGGTGAACGCCTCCACCCGCTTCACGGACGGCGGCGAGTTCGGGTTCGGCGCCGAGGTCGGGATCTCCACGCAGAAGATGCACGCCCGCGGCCCGATGGGCCTCGCGGAGCTGACGAGCACGAAGTGGCACGTCCGCGGGACCGGCCAGACGCGCGGCTAGCGGCGGGCCGGCCCGGCATCGGGCTCTACACTCGGACAGCCCGTCCGGGCGCGTGAAGGAGGAACCGATGTCCGTCGTCGCTTCGGCCGTGCTCGCCGCCGTGTACGAGGAGCAGGCGCTCCCCGTCCCGAGCGTCGTGTTCCCCATCGTCGCGATCGGCGTCTTCGCGCTGCTCGCCGCCGTCACCTGGTCCTACCGCGACGCGGGCAACCGGGTGCAGGGCAAGGCGGGCTCCGGCTCTCCGCAGGGCCACAAGTAGGGGTCGTCGTCAGCGCGCTGACCGCCGCCCGCCCTCCGGGGAGCACCCGCCGCCGCATCGGCGTGATGGGCGGCACCTTCGATCCCGTCCACCACGGCCACCTGGTCGCCGCCAGCGAGGTCCAGCGGGTCTTCGACCTCGACGAGGTCGTGTTCGTGCCCACGGGGCAGCCGTGGCACAAGACGCCCGTCACCGAGGCCGAGCACCGGTACCTGATGACCGTCATCGCGACGGCCTCCAACCCGGGCTTCACCGTGTCGCGCGTCGACATCGACCGCGGCGGCGTCACCTACACGGTCGACACGCTGCGCGACCTCAAGACGCAGCACCCGGACGCGGACCTCTTCTTCATCTCCGGCGCGGACGCGATCGCGCAGATCGTGACGTGGAAGGACCTCGACGAGCTGTGGGAGCTCGCCCACTTCGTCGCGGTGACGCGGCCTGGGCACCAGCTGTCGGTCTCCGGGCTCCCGCAGGGCGACGTCAGCGTGCTCGAGGTGCCCGCGCTGGCCATCTCGTCGACGGATTGCCGAGCGCGTGTGCGACACGGCGCACCGGTTTGGTACCTCGTCCCGGACGGTGTGGTTCAGTACATCAGCAAGCACCGGCTGTACAGGAGCGAAGCATGACGTCTTGGCAGGACCAGCAGACGCGCGGGGGCGCGGGTGGCGGCGTCGACGCTTCCTCCGGGGCCCCGCTGAGCCGCCGCGCCGCGCGCGAGGCCGAGCGGCGCGCGGCGGAGGCGCTCGCGGAGAAGCAGCCGCACCCGAGCGGCGTGGTCGACTTCGAGCCCGGCGAGTACAACCCGCAGTTCGCCCCTGACCAGGGGTTCGACGTCGGCGACACGCAGGACATCTGGGCCGCGCTGACCCGCGGCCAGCAGCCGCAGACGCCGCCCGCGCCCGATCTCGACGCGTTCCGCTCCGGCGTGCCGGAGACCCCGAGCGCGCCGCGCCAGGACGCCGCCGGCATCAACGGGGACCTGCTCGACCGCGTCCGGGACGCGGTGCTCCGCCGCGAGGCGCCGCTGGGCGGCCGCCCCGAGCAGCCGCAGCAGCCCGCCGCGCCGCAGCAGCCGGCGGCGTTCGGCCAGCCGCCCGTGCTCGACGCCCCGTCCGGGCTGACCCGCCGGCAGCGCCGCGAGCAGGAGAGCGCCGACGTGCGCGAGGACGGCCTGCCCGTCGAGCTCTTCGCCGACCCGCGCAGCGCCGCGCCCGCGCCGCAGCCCGCCGGCTTCGAGGGCTACGACTACGAGGACGACGGTTACTACGACGAGCCGTACACGCCCGAGCCGACCGTCGCGATCCCGCGGCAGCCGGTCGACCTCGAGCAGCCGTCCAGCACGACGAACCCGATCAGCCTCCCGCAGGCGTTCAGCGAGCCCGTCGGGGACGACGCGATCACCTTCTCGAGCCCCGTGCCGGTGACGCCCGCGGATCCGCGCGACCAGTGGCCGACGGCCCGGGTCGACCCCGCCTTCATCCAGCCCGCCCAGGCGTGGAGCGCCGAGGACCAGGGCTGGGACGACGACGAGGACGACTGGGAGCCGCAGGCCTACGAGCCGCGGTCCTCCGCTCCCGGCCCGACCCCTGCGCAGCCCTTCGCCGCCGCGCAGTCGCCGTTCCAGGCGCCCCAGTTCCAGAGCGACCAGATCGGCCCGCCCAGCGAGGTCACCGACCTCGCCGGGTTCGAGGCGCTGATCCGCAAGGCGCGCCAGCAGCCCCAGCCGCAGGAGCAGGCCCCCGCCGGCCCCGCCCTCGCGTGGGCGGACGAGGAGGAGGTGCAGGAGGGGTTCACCGGCCTCCTGAGCCGCTCGGTCCAGGGCTCGCACGGCTCGTCGAACGCGCTGATCCTGCCGAACGACCCGCAGCCGGACCTCACCCAGGCGGTCAGCGCCAACGGCGACATCTTCATCACCGGCTCGATGAACCTGCCGCGCAGTCTGTCGACGACCGGCGCGCACAGCGACCTCTACGACTCGCCCGACATCGACCGCCTGTACGAGGCGTCGCAGGACGAGCCGTCGGCCGGCGTCGCCCCCGTGAGCGCGAAGAAGGCGGTCAGCGGGGCCCCGCACGAGCGCGGCTTCTCGACCAAGCCGCACCGCGGCGGGAACATCCTCCCGACGGTCCTCGCGATCGTCGCCGGTGCGATGGCTGTGGGAGTGGTGACTCTGCTCGTCGGCAGCTGGGTGCTCAAGCTATTCTGATCCTCCAGATGGAGCAGCAGATCAGGTCCCAGGTGCAGGAGGCGGCGGAAGCCGCCCTCTCGAGGAACGCGACGGACCTGGTGGCGCTCGACGTCTCCGGCCGTCTCCCGCTCACGGACGCGTTCCTCATCGCGTCCGGCAGCAGCGAGCGGAACGTGAGCGCGATCGCCGACGCGGTCGACGAACGGCTCGGCGCGAGCGGCATCACCCTCAAGCGGCGGGAGGGACGCGGCTCCGGTCACTGGGAGCTGCTCGACTTCGGCGACGTCGTCGTGCACGTCTTCCTCGAGGAGGACCGCGCGTACTACGCCCTCGAGCGGCTGTGGCGCGACTGCCCGGTCATCCCGATCGAGGAGCGCGCCGCCGCGTCCTGACCCTCAGCGGTCGGCCGCCCGGTAAGCCGTCATCGACGTGCCGTACCGGCGGTGGAACGCGCGGGCGAGCTGCTCCTGGTCGGCGAAGCCGTGCCGGAGGGCGAGCGCCCTGAGGTCTGGGCGCCGCTCCGCCGCGCGCAGCGCCGCGGCGACCCGTTCGAGCCGTCGCTCGCGGATGAACCGCGCGACGGTGAGGTCCCGGTCGTCGAACGCCCGGTGCAGGTAGCGGAGGCTCACGCCCAGCGCGGCGGCGATCTGCGGCGGCCGCAGGTCGGCGTCCGCGAGGTGCCGCTCGATGTACTCCACCGCCGCACGGTGGACGCGCCCGGGCCCGGGCGGCGGGGTCTGCGCGGGGATGAGCTCCGTGAGGATCGCGGCCTGGAGGTCGATGAGCCCGCGCGCGGCGAGCTCCGCGTCGAACGTCCACGCCTCGTCGAGCCGTGCGGACAGGTGCCAGAGCAGCTCGACGACCGCGTCGACGAGCGGCGTGTGGGGGAGCGGGCCGATCGGCAGGCCCTCCAGGTGCTGCACGACGGCCGGCAGGCTCGACACGGGCAGCGTCGCCGTGACCACGACGACGGGCTCGTCCGCCTGGTAGGCGTACGTCCTCGTGCGGCTGGTGAAGATCGCGTCGCCCGTGCCGAGCCGCTGGGGGCGGCCGCCCGGCGGCGCCGCGTGGACGGTTCCGCTCCGCACGGTCAGGAGCCGGAGGATGTCGCCGTCCGCCTCGGGGTCGCTCCCGTCGACGATGGCGCGGTGCGGGGTCATCCGCGTCCGGCGCAGGACGAGCGGCCCGAGCTGGACGCGCGCGAGCTCGGCCTCGAAGCCCTCCGCGTCCCGGCTCTCGAACCGCCCCTCGACCGGCATCGATCGCATCCCCGCGGGGCCGGCGAACCGCTGGCGGTCGATCAGCGGCCGGGGCAGCGCGCCGTCCGCGTCGATCGACGAGGGAGCCGTGAAGGGCGGCATCGCGCCGTGCAGCGTCATGCGTCCTCCCTCGATGGGCTCGCATCCTCCGCGCGCACCGCCCGGGTGTCGAGGGCTTGCCGATCGCGCGGCGGGGGAGTAGCGCCGCACACCGCTGATCGAGGTGCGAGCGCAGCGAGCCTCGAGATCAAGGACGACGAAGGCCCCGTCCTCGTGGACGGGGCCTTCGCGATGGTGGATCTGAGGGGACTCGAACCCCTGACCCCCTGCATGCCATGCAGGTGCGCTACCAGCTGCGCCACAGACCCTCACATGCCGCCGGAGCGGCCTGTCGAGTGTACACCGACGCCGGGCCGCGCCGATCACCCGGTTCGCGCGTCATACCGCGGAGCGACCGCCGACCAGCTCCCCGAGCCGCTCGCTCGACCGCTCCGCCGCCTTCGAGCTGCTGAGCGAGCCGATGGCCACGATCGCCAGCGCCGCGCCCGCGACCGTCCACCACAGCGGGTGCGCGTCGGTCGCGAACGAGCGCGGCACCCGCCCGCCCGCGCCGGAGGCGCCGGTGATGGAACCGGCGAGGGCGATGCCGAGCGACGTGCCGACCTGGCGGCCGGTGGACGCGATCGCGGACGCCGCCCCCGCCTGGTCGTTCGGCATGCCGGACACCGCCGTGTTCGTGATCGGCGCGTTCACGAGCCCGAACCCGAGCCCGAACACCGCGAAGACGACGGCGAGCAGCGCGACCGGTGCCGACGAGGTCGTGAGGGCGAGCGCGACGGCCGCCGCGGCGATGAGCAGGCCCGCCAGCGACATCGGCAGCCGGGTGCCGAGCGAGCCGACGAGCCGCCCCGAGACCGGCGACGCGACGAGGATCGCGATCCCCGCGGGCATGAACAGCAGGCCGGTGAGGATCGGCGAGAAGCCCTTCACGTCCTGCAGGAGGAGGGTGTTCGAGAACAGGAACGCGCTCCACGAGCCGAACGCCAGCACGGCGGCCACGACGGCGCCGGAGAACGGGATGCTCGTGAAGAACCGGGGGTCGATGAGCGGCTCCTGCCGCCGCAGCTCCGCGGGCACGAACAGCGCGAGGGCGACGGCGGAGACCGCGAACGCCCCGAGGGTCGCCGGCGACGCCCACCCGAGCTCGGGGCCCTCGATGATCCCGAACACCGTGCCGGCGAGGAGCACGACGACGAGCACCTGGCCGACCGGGTCGAACCGGCGGCGCCTCGGCGCTCGGGACTCCGGCACGAACAGCGTCGTCAGCACGAGCGCGGCCACGACGACGGGCACGTTGACCCAGAAGATCGCCCGCCAGCCGACCGTCTCGACGAGCAGCCCGCCGACGAGCGGGCCGAAGCCGAGCGAGACCCCGCTGATCGCGCCCCACACGCCGAGCGCGCCGGCCCGCGCCTTCCGGTCCTGGAACGCGTTCGTGATGATCGAGAGCGAGACGGGGTTCAGCATCGTGCCGCCGAGCGCCTGCAGCACCCGGGCCGCGATCAGCGCGCCGTCGGAGGGCGCGGCGCTGCAGGCGAGCGACCCGAGCCCGAACACGACGAGACCGATGCGGAACACCCGCTTCCGCCCGAACCGGTCCGCGCTCGAGCCCGCGAGCACGAGCAGCGCGGCGAGGGTCAGCGTGTAGGCGTCGAGCGTCCACTGCAGGCTCGTGACGCCGGCGTGCAGCTCCTTCCCGATCGTCGGGAGGGCCACGTTCGTCACGGTCGCGTCGAGCGTGACGATGAAGAGGCTGAGGCAGCAGATCGCGAGGATCAGCTTCGGGTGCCGCTGCCGGGCCGGGGGTTCGTCGGTCACCGCGGCAGCGTAGGAACCCGCGCCTGGGGGCGCGGACGACGTCCAGCGGAGGGGGTCGGGCGGAGGGTCAGGCGGGCGACACCGGGCCGAGCACCGCGGTGGCGATCGTGCCGAGCGCCGAGTCCTGCGTGGACGGGTTGAAGGCGCCCGCCAGCACGTCCCGGTAGAGGCGGGAGAGCTCGGAGGACGCGGCGTAGCCGCTGCCACCTCCCACGAGGACCGCCTGGTCCACGACCGCCTTCGCCTGCTCGGTCACGCGGACCTTGAGGCCCGAGGCCTTGGCGAACCAGCGCCCGCCGTGGTCGGCCCGCTCGTCGACGTCGCGGGCGAGCGAGCGGATCTGCGCGTCGAGGCCGTCGTCGAGCAGGGCCGCCGTCGCGACGCGGCGCCGGACGTCCGGGTCGTCGGACCGGGGCGCGCCGCCGAGCTTCAGCGACGTGCGGCGCTTCGCCGCCTCCGCGGCCAGCTCGACCGCGCGGTGCGCGATCCCCGCGTAGACGCTCGCGAGCAGGATCTCGAAGTTCACGAAGACGCCGAAGATCAGCGGGTCGGGGTTCGGGCCGGGCGGCAGGCGCCGGACCACCCGGTCCGCGCGCGCGACCGCGCCGTGCAGCCGCGTCGTGTCGCTGCGGGTCGCCCGCTGCCCGAGCGTGTCCCAGGTCTCGTCGATCTCGATGCCCGGGGCGTCGCGGTCGAGGAACGCCCAGACGATGCGGGGGCCCTCGTCGCCTCCGGCGTCGAGGCCGAAGGTGCCGAGCCGCGTCCACACGGGGGAGAGCGACACGGGGGTCTTCACGCCCGTGTAGGCCACCGAGCCGTCCTCGCGGGTCACCGCCTCCACCGTGGAGCCGAACAGCACGAGGTCGTTGCCCGGTTCGCTGACGCCGAACGCGAACACCTCGCCGGCGGCCGCCTCGCGCAGCAGGAAGTCGAGCGAGGCGTCCCCGCGGTCGTGCAGCGTCTTGGCGACCGCGGTCCACACGAGGTGCATGCCCACCGCGAGGGCCGTCGCCGGCGCCGCGGCGGCGAGCCGGGACTGCTCGCGCGTCAGCTGCTCGAGGGTCAGGCCCCACCCGCCGAGGTCGGCGGGGACCAGCGCGGCGAGGTAGCCGGCCGCCCGGAGCTCGGCGAGGTCGTCGTGCGGGAAGGAGCCGTCGCGGTCGTGCGCGGCGGCGCGGGACGCGACGCGCTGCAGGAGGTCGTCGGCGAGGGCGGGGGTGGGCACGCCGCAACGCTACGCGCGCCCGCGCGAGCGGCCGCGCGGCGGACGGACCGCGGACGCCCGGCCGGGTCGCACCCCACGCCCAGCGGCTGCTCATTACGCTCCCGGCGTGACCTCCACCACGATGATCATCCTCGGCGCGAGCGGCGACCTCACGAAGCGGCTGCTCCTGCCCGGCATCGGCAGCCTGATCGCGGGCGGCGACGAGTCCGACCTGCGGCTCGTCGACGGCCTGAAGGTGGTCGGCAGCGGCCGCTCGGACCGCGCCGACGAGTGGCGCGAGACGATCTCCGGCGCCTTCGAACAGGTGGGCGCGACGGGCGACGCGGTCGACGCGATCCTGTCCTCCACCCGCTACGTGCAGGCGGACCCGACGTCGGAGGAGGACTGGGGGAGCCTGCTCGGCGAGGTCGAGGGCGACCTCGTCGTCTACTTCGCGCTCCCGCCGGCGATCGTCTCGAAGGTCGCCGCGGTGCTCGCCGACCTGGACCTGCCGGAGCACACCGTGCTCGCGGTGGAGAAGCCCTTCGGCGACGACGCCGACAGCGCGGTCGCGCTGAACGAGGCGCTCCGCAAGGTGGTGCCGGAGGAGCGGATCCATCGCGTGGACCACTTCCTCGGCCAGCGCGCGGCGCTCGCGATGCTCGCGACGCGCTTCAACAACCGCCTGCTCGAGTCGTCCTGGAACGCCGACCAGATCGAGCGCGTCGAGATCGTCTACGACGAGAAGCTCGGCCTCGAAGGACGAGCGGGGTACTACGACACCGCGGGCGCCCTCCGCGACATGCTGCAGTCGCACCTGCTGCAGGTGCTCGCCGTCACCACCTGCGAGGCGCCCTCCGACCTCGATCCCGAGCACCTCCGGAACAGCCTCGCCGCGGTGCTGTCCGTGACCCACGTGTGGACCGGCGGCAAGGTCTTCCCGAACACCGACGCCCCGTCGCGGCGCGGCCGCTACACCGCGGGCGAGGTCGACGGGAAGCGGCTGCCGGACTACGTCGCCGAGGAGGGCGTCGACCCGGCGAACGAGACGGAGACCCTCGCCGAGATCGCCCTCGAGGTCGACAACGCCCGCTGGGGCGGCGTGCCCTTCGTCCTCCGCTCGGGCAAGGCGATCGGCGACCCGGCCAACGAGATCCGCGTCACCTACCGCCCGGTGCGGTTCCGCCCCGAGGGCCAGACCGGCGACGGCCACGCCGAGGTGCTGCGGTTCGGCTTCAAGCCGCCGCGCATCGAGTTCCAGTTCACCTCGGGCGGCGGCGAGATGCCCTTCCAGCTCGAGCCGGTCGAGGTGAGCGGCCGCCTGCCGAAGAGCGCCGTCACCGAGTACGGTGAGGTGATCCGGGGCGTGCTCGGCGACGACCCGACCCTGTCGATCCGCGGCGACGTCGCGGTGCAGTGCTGGAACATCGTCCAGCCCGTCCTCGACGCCTGGAAGGCGGGCGAGGTGCCGCTGGAGGACTACGCGGCGGGCAGCAGCGGCCCGGCCTCCTGGAGCTGACGGCCGCCCGCCGGCCGCCGGCTCAGAGCAGGCCCATCTCCTCGAGGGCGACGGCGAAGCCGCCGCCGTCCGGGGCGTAGGCCCACGAGACCGAGGTCGTCTCCTCGCGCCGGTCCTCCTTCGAGCGACCGCCGGCGAGCACCGCCTCGCCCGCGGACAGCTGCCGGATGCAGATGGCGGCGACGTTCTCGGGGTGCTCGGCGGCGAACCCGCTGTAGGTCTCCTCGTCGTGCTGCCCGTCGTCGCCGATCAGCAGCCACCGCATGTCGGGGAACTCCTCCGACAGGCGCTCGAGCTGCTCGATCTTGTGCGCCCGCCCCGAGCGGAACACGCGGTCCGGCGTGGGGCCCCAGTCGGTCAGCAGCAGGGGCCCCGGCGGGTACAGGTTCCGGCCGAGGAAGCGCCGGAGCGTCGGCGCGACGTTCCAGGCGCCTGTCGACAGGTAGAGGAAGGGCGCCGCGGGGTGCGTCCTGCGGATGCGGTCGTAGAGCACGGCCATGCCCGGCGTCGGCGTGCGCGCGTGCTCGTTCAGCACGAACGTGTTCCAGGCCGCCAGCAGCGGGCGGGGGAGCGCGGTGACCATCACCGTGTCGTCGATGTCGGACACGACGCCGAACGGCGCGGCGGGGTCGAGCACGAACACCGGGGCCTCGACCGGGGCCGACTCGGCGCCGGCGCCCTCGGTCCGCAGCACGATGCGGTGCCAGCCGGGCGTCAGCTCCACGGCCACCCGCACGTCGATGACGCCGCCGGAGTCCGCGACGACGTGGTGCACGGTGTCGCCGATCTCCACGCGGACGGGCGCGCCGTCGATCGGGATGCCGGTGAAGCTGCGCCAGCCGCGGAACGACTCCTGCGGCGACTCGGACGGCAGCTGCGTCGTGATGAGCACCCGGCCGAGCACGCGGACCCACGAGGTCGAGCCGTAGCCGGTGTACGGCACGACGAGCGGGACGCGACCCCGGCGGCGGGCGCGCTGCTCCCGGAACTCCCGGACCGCGCTGTCGATCCGCATCGCGCGGCCGATCGCCTGCTCGACCGTGGGAGGCGGCGTGCGCCGGCGGAACGGGCGACGCGTCGATGGGGCCACGACGCGAGTCTTCCAGACGGTTCCCGTGCTCACGGGGCGTCACAAACCTGCACGACGGCCGGGGGCGCGCTTGGATGTCCGGAGCGGTCCGTATATTGAGCGGGCTCACGCGGACCGGAAGGGGCTTGACATGAGCATCGAGTTCCGACACGTGCGCAAGACCTACCCCGACGGCACCACGGCGGTCGAGGACTTCTCCCTCGTCGTCCCGTCGCACTCCACGACCGTCTTCGTCGGGTCGTCCGGCTGCGGCAAGACCACGCTCCTGCGCATGATCAACCGGATGGTCGACCCGAGCGACGGGCAGATCCTCATCGACGAGGAGGACGTCTCGCGCGTCGAGCCCGTCGCGCTGCGCCGCCGCATCGGCTACGTCATGCAGAACTCCGGGCTGCTGCCGCACCGCACCGTGATCGACAACGTCGCGACGGTGCCGATCCTGACCGGCACGCCGAAGGCGAAGGCGCGGCAGGACGCGCTGGGGCTGCTCGACCGCGTCGGCCTCGACCGCGCGCTCGCGAACCGCTACCCGGGCCAGCTCTCCGGCGGCCAGCAGCAGCGCGTCGGCGTCGCACGCGGGCTCGCCGCCGACCCGAACATCCTGCTGATGGACGAGCCCTTCGGCGCGGTCGACCCGATCGTGCGCGACGAGCTGCAGCAGGAGCTGCTCCGGCTGCAGCGCGAGCTCGGCAAGACGACCGTGTTCGTCACCCACGACATCGACGAGGCCTTCCTGCTCGGCACGCAGGTGGTCATCCTGAAGCGCGGCGGCGTCGTCGCCCAGATCGGGACCCCGGCCGAGATCCTCGCGAACCCCGCCGACGACTTCGTCGCGGACTTCGTCGGCGCGAAGCGCGGCAAGCGCCGCCTCACCGCGGAGGAGCGGGGCGCCGGCGACGACGTGCTGCTCGTCGACGCCGCCGGCTACCCGGCGGGCCTCATCGCCGCGCCGGGCGGCCGCCTGGAGCTCGCGGACGCGCTCGCCGCGGGCGCCGGCCCGAAGTCCCGCAGCGTCTCGAACAAGACGGACCAGGCGGGCGACGCCTGATGGACTGGGTGTGGAGCCACCTCGACCTGATCTGGTCGTCGACCCTGGCGCACGTCGCGCTCTGCGTGCCGGCGATCGTCCTCGGGTTCGTGGTCTCCGTGCCCCTCGGCTACTGGGCCTCCCGCTCGACCGCCGCCCGCGGCGTGCTGCTGACCCTCGGCAACGTCCTCTACACGATCCCCGGCATCGCGCTCGTGGTGCTCGTCCCGGTCGTGCTCGGGCTGCCCATCCTCAACCCGCTCAACGTGACGATCGCGCTCCTGATCTATGCGGTCGCGATCATGGTCCGCTCCGCGGCCGACGCCTTCGCGAGCGTCGACGCCGACGTGCGCGGATCCGCCCGCGCCCAGGGCTTCTCGGGCCCCCAGCTGTTCTGGCGCGTCGAGCTGCCGCTCGCCGGCCCGGTGCTCCTCGCGGGGATCCGCGTCGTCTCGGTCAGCACGATCAGCCTCGCCACCGTCGCCGCCCTCGTCGGCATCCCGAGCCTCGGCGGCTTCTTCACCGACGGGTTCCAGCGCAGCTTCGCGACCGAGGTCGTCACCGGGCTCGTCGCCGTGCTCGTCCTCGCCGCGGTCTTCGACGTCGTCATCGGCCTGATCGGCCGGGCCCTCATGCCGTGGAACCGCGGGCGCCGCCTGACCTCCCGAGCGGCGAAGACGCTCGCGACGGCCGTTCCCGGCGGCGTGGGGGCGAACCTCTGATGCTCTTCCTCCAGGCGATCCAGTGGATCCTCGACCCCGAGCACTGGGCCGCGGTGAACTTCCAGGCGGGCATCGCCGAGGAGCTCGGCGCCCACCTCTGGCTCTCGTTCCTCGCGCTCGTGTTCACGGCCGCCGTCGCGCTGCCCGTCGGGCTCTACATCGGGCACACCGGGCGGGGCCGCGGCTTCGCGATCGTCGTCGCGAACGTCGTGCGCGCGGTGCCGACGCTGGGGCTGCTGTCCGTGCTGCTGCTGGTGTCGCTCGCCCTGCCGCCCGCCGTGTTCGTGTTCGTCCTCCTCGGCGTCCCGCCGCTGCTCGCCGGCGCGTACGCCGGGCTCGAGGCCGTCGACCGGCAGACGATCGACGCGTCCCGCGCGATGGGCATGACCGAGTGGCAGATCCTCCGGCGCGTCGAGCTGCCGCTCGCGGCGCCGCTCATCCTCGGCGGGCTCCGGGGCGCGACGCTGCAGATCATCGCGTCGGTGACCCTGGTGTCGAACTTCGGCATCAACAGCCTCGGTGACTTCATCCTCGGCGGCCTCGCCGCCAACGACTACGTGCAGATGACGGCCGGCGCGATCCTCGTGACCGTGCTCGCCCTGCTCGTCGACGGCCTGCTGGCCGTCGTCCAGCGCTTCGCCGCGCCGCGCGGGGTGTCCCGCGGCCGCGGGACCACCACAGCACGGGGCCGACGCCTGTCGGTCCCGACCGGGACACCTGTTTCGGAAGGGAACTAGCACCATGTCCATCACACGACGAGGCCTCCTCGGCACCGCGGCGGTCGCCGCGGCGCTCACCCTCGGGCTCGCGGGATGCGCGAACTCGAGCAGCATCGGCGGCGGGAGCAGCAGCAGCGCCGCGGCATCGGGCGGCGCGACCGCCTCCGGCGACGCGAAGTCGATCGTCGTCGGCTCGGCGAACTTCGGCGAGAACGAGATCCTCGGCTACATCTACGGCGGCGCGCTCGCGAACAAGGGCTACAGCGTCTCGTACAAGCCCGCCATCGGCGCGCGCGCGGCGTACCTGCCCGCGCTGCAGAACGGCGAGATCAACCTGGTCCCGGAGTACGCGGGCTCGCTGCTGTCCTACCTGGACAAGACGGCGAACGCGAAGTCGGGCGACGCCGTGAAGTCGGGCATCGACGCGAAGATCGGCACGCTGAACGCGAAGGCGCTCGACTTCGCGGAGGCGGCCGACTCCGACTCGCTGAACGTCACCTCCTCCTTCGCGAAGGAGAAGGGACTGACCTCGATCGCCGACCTGTCGAAGGCGGGCACCGTCACCATCGCCGCGAACCCCGAGTTCGCGACGCGGCCCGACGGCATCAAGGGGCTGCAGTCCGTCTACGGCCTGAAGGACGTCAAGTTCAAGGCGATCAACGACGGCGGTGGCCCGACGACCCTGAAGGCGCTGCTGAACGACCAGGTGCAGGTGGCCGACATCTACTCGACGACCCCGTCCATCAAGCAGAACAAGCTGGTCACGCTGACCGACCCGAAGAACCTCTTCGCGTCCCAGCAGGTCGTGCCGATCGTCTCGACGAGCAAGGCCACCAGCGACCTCGAGTCGATCGTCGACGGCGTCTCCGCGAAGCTGACGACCGAGGACCTGCTCGACCTGAACACGAAGGCGTCGGGCAGCGACAAGCCCGACTACCAGGCGCTCGCGAAGGCCTGGCTGTCCGAGAAGGGCTTCTGACCCGTACTCCGACGAGGGCCGGCACTCCGCGAGGGGTGCCGGCCCTCCGCCGTGCCGGCGGTCGGTCAGGGCCGCTCGAGGCGGTGCAGCAGCCGCTTGCCGAACCAGGCGATGAGGAGGAAGACCACCACGCCGCCGAGCACGAGCCAGCCCGCGAAGTGGAGCTCCTGCGCCAGGGCGCGGTAGCTGGACCCGGCGGCCTGCCCGACGGACACGTAGAGGGCCGCCCACAGGACGCAGGCGGGCGCGGTCCACGCGAGGAATCGGCGGTAGGGGTAGTGGCTCGCGCCGACGGTGACCGGGATCAGCGCGTGCATCACGGGCAGGAACCGGCTGACCAGGATCGCGACGCCGCCGCGGCGGTCCAGCCAGCGCTCCGCGCGGAGCACGTGCTTCTGCCCGATCCGCCTGCCGAGCCGGCTGCTCATGAGGCGCGGCCCGAAGAACCGGCCGATCACGAAGCCGACCGTCTCGCCGGCCAGGGAGCCGGAGACGACGGCGGTGACGAGCGCGAGCCACTCGCCGAACCCGCGGCCGGCCGTCGCGGTGAACAGCACGATCGTGTCGCCCGGGATGACGAGCCCGACGAAGAGGCTGGTCTCGCAGAACATGCCGATGAAGGCGACGACGTACCGCCATCCGCCGAGTTCCGCCAGATGCTCCAGCAGCATCGTCAGCCAGGCGTCCAGTGGCGCTCCTTCGTCGTCGCGGCCAGCGTACGGCGCCGTCCGCCCGCTCGGCAGCCCGTACGCGGACGGGCGCACCTGCAGCGACCTCTACAGTTGAAAGCTGTCCCGCGCCTGAAACACGCCTGAAACACGAAGGACCGCGATGCCCGAGACGACGCCCGACGAGCTGCCCGCGTTCGCGCAGCTGCAGGAGAAGTGGCAGCCGATCTGGCGGGACGGCGGCTTCTTCCGCACCGACGACCCCGAGGACAAGCGCCCGCGCAAGTACATCCTCGACATGTTCCCGTACCCCTCGGGCGATCTGCACATGGGTCACGCCGAGGCGTTCGCGTTCGGGGACATCACCGCGCGCTACTGGCGGCAGCGCGGCTTCAACGTGCTTCACCCGATCGGGTGGGACTCGTTCGGCCTGCCCGCGGAGAACGCGGCGATCAAGCGCGGCTCCGACCCGCGCGAGTGGACCTACTCGAACATCGCGCAGCAGAAGGCGTCGTTCGAGCGCTACGGCGTCAGCTTCGACTGGAGCCGCGAGCTCCACACCTCCGACCCCGAGTACTACAGGTGGAACCAGTGGCTGTTCCTGAAGCTGTACGAGAAGGGGCTCGCGTACCGGAAGGACAGCTGGGTCAACTGGGACCCGGTGGACCAGACGGTGCTCGCCAACGAGCAGGTGCTGCCCGACGGCACGAGCGACCGCTCCGGCGCGGTCGTCGAGAAGAAGAAGCTCACGCAGTGGTACTTCCGCATCACGGCCTACGCGGACCGGCTGCTCGACGACCTGAAGCAGCTCGAGGGCACCTGGCCCGCGAAGGTCATCGCGATGCAGCGGAACTGGATCGGGCGCAGCAACGGCGCCCGGATCGACTTCCGCATCGAGGGCCGCGACGAGCCGGTCACCGTCTTCACGACCCGGCCCGACACGATCCACGGCGCGACCTACATGGTCGTCGCGCCCGACTCCGACCTGGCCGCCGAGCTGGTCGAGGGCCAGCCCGCCGAGATCGCCGAGCCGTTCGCCGCGTACCTGGCGCGCGTGCAGTCGACGACCGAGGTCGAGCGGCTCAGCACGGACCGGACCAAGACGGGCGTCTTTCTCGGCCGCTGGGCGATCAACCCGGTGTCGGGGGACCGGCTGCCGATCTGGGCCGCCGACTACGTGCTGAGCGACTACGGCACCGGCGCGATCATGGCCGTGCCCGCGCACGACCAGCGCGACCTCGACTTCGCCCGCGCCTTCGACCTGCCGGTCAAAGTCGTGGTGGACACGTTCCAGCCCGTGACCGGCGTGATCCCGGTGATCCCGCCGGACGGCGAGCTGCCCGACATCGAGTCGGTCGACCCCGCGGTCACCGGCGTCGCGCTGACCGGCGAGGGGCGCCTGGTGAACTCCGGCAGCCTGAACGGCCTGTCGAAGACCCGCGCGATCGAGCAGGCGATCAAGGAGCTGGAGGCCGCCGGAACCGGCCGCGCGGCGAAGAGCTACCGCCTGCGCGACTGGCTGATCTCCCGGCAGCGCTTCTGGGGCACGCCGATCCCGATCATCCACGCCGCCGACGGCACCGAGATCCCGGTGCCGGAGGACCAGCTGCCGGTCGTCCTGCCGTCGACCGAGGGCCTCGACCTGAAGCCGAAGGGCACCTCGCCGCTCGGCGCGGCCACCGACTGGGTGAACGTGCCGAACCCGATCGACGGCACGCCCGCGAAGCGCGACGCCGACACCATGGACACGTTCGTCGACAGCTCCTGGTACTTCCTCCGGTTCCTGTCCGCGAACGACGACACGAAGGCCTTCGACCCCGCCGAGGCGGACAAGTGGGCGCCGGTCGACCAGTACGTCGGCGGCGTCGAGCACGCGATCCTGCACCTGCTCTACGCGCGGTTCATCACGAAGGTGCTGTTCGACCTCGGCTACGTCCACTTCACCGAGCCGTTCAGCGCGCTGCTGAACCAGGGCATGGTGCTCGCGGGCGGCGCGAAGATGTCGAAGAGCCGCGGCGGCGTCAGCCTCTCCGACGAGCTCGGGCGCTTCGGCGTCGACGCGATCCGCCTCACGATGGCGTTCGCCGGCCCTCCCGAGGACACCATCGACTGGGAGGACGTGCGCCCCGGCGGCCAGGTGAAGTTCCTGAACCGCGCCCTCCGGCTCGCGATGGACGTCACGAGCGCGCCGGACGTGGTCTGGTCGAGCGGCGACGAGTCGCTGCGGCGCCACACCCACCGCTTCCTGGCCGATCTGCCGGTCCTCGCGGAGACGTTCAAGTTCAACGTGGTGATCGCGCGGATCATGGAGCTGGTCAACGTCACGCGGAAGGCGATCGACAGCGGCCCCGGCGGGGCCGACGGCGCCGTGCGCGAGGCGGTCGAGACGATCGCGGTCGCCCTCAGCCTCTTCGCGCCGTACACGGCGGAGGAGATGTGGGAGCGGCTCGGCTACCCGCCGTCGGTCGCCCTCGCCGGCTTCCGCAAGCCCGACCCGACCCTCCTGATCGAGGAGTCCGTCACCGCGATCGTGCAGGTCGACGGCAAGGTCCGCGACCGCCTCGAGGTCTCGCCGAAGATCACGGCGGAGGACCTCGAGCGCCTCGCCACCGCGTCGGACCTCGTGCAGCGGTCCGTCGGCTCGCGCCGCATCGCGCGCGTCGTCGTGCGGGCGCCGAAGGTCGTCAGCATCGCCACCGAGTGACCATCGCCCCCTCCCCAGCCCGGATCCGGGCCGGGGAGGGAGCGGACCGCCCCCGCGGTCGCAGCGGGCTCTAGCGTCCCCGCGTGGATCGACTCCGGGAGCGACTGGCCGCCCTGCCGCGGGAGCGGCGGCTGCCCCTGGCGCTCGCAGCCGGCGCGGCGCTGCTCGTGCTCGTCGCGGCCGTGCTCGTCGCCGCGGGGCAGGCCGCGGGCAGCACGACGGAGCCGTCACCCGTCGCCGTCCGGCACGCGGAGCCGAGCCCCGCGCAGACCCCGGTGCTCGTGCACGTCACGGGGGCGGTGCGCCGCCCGGGCCTCGTCGCGCTGCCGACCGGTGCGCGGCTGATCGACGCCGTGACCGCGGCGGGCGGCCCCCGTCCGTCGGCCGACCTCGGCGCCGTCAACCTGGCGGCCCGCGTCGTGGACGGGCAGCAGGTCGCGGTCCCGGAGCGCGGTGCGCCGCGCTCGTCCGCCCCGCCCGCGGCCGCGGGCGGCAGCGCGGCGCCGGTGAGTCTCAGCACCGCGACGGCGGAGCAGCTCGACGCCCTGCCCCAGATCGGTCCGGCGCTGGCCGCGCGGATCGTCGCCTACCGGGAGGCGCACGGGCCGTTCGGCGCCGTGGGCGACCTCGCGCAGGTCGGCGGCATCGGCCCGAAGACCATCGCGGGGCTGCGCGACCTCGTGACGCCGTGAGCGGGCGCCTCGTCCGGTCCGGCCTCCTGCTGCCGGCCGCCGCCGTCTGGCTCGTCGCGCTCGTCGGCGTCGCCGCGCCCGCGGCGGCACCCGTCGGGATCGTCGCCTCGCTCGTGGCCGCCGCGGCCGTCCTCGCGACCCGGCTGCGGACGCGCGGCGCCGCGCTGCTCGTCGTCGGTGCGCTGCTCGCCGCCCTGGTCCTGGCGGCCGTCGCAGCCGGGGACGCGCGGCGGCATCCGCCGGAGCTGCCGCTCGGACGTCCCGTCGTCGCCACGGTGCGCATCGACGAGCGGAGCGCGACGACCGGGGCGAGCGCGGCCGGCGCGTTGCGCGCCCGCACGATGCTCCGCGGAGCGGTGACGCGGGTCGCGGCCCACGACGTCGACGTACCGGTCCTGCTCTTCGCCGACGGCGCGGGCGCGGCGGTGCGCCCGGGGGCCTCGGTGCGAGCGCGGGTCGTTCTGCGGCCGGCCGCCCCGACCGACGGCGCGGCCGCGATCGGCTCGGTGCTCGGCCCCGTGCGGGTCGTCCGGTCACCGCCGCCGCTCCAGCTCGCGGCGACGGCCCTGCGGGCCGGGCTCGTCGAGCGGACGAGCGCCCTGCCCGGCGACGGCGCGGCGCTGCTGCCCGGCCTCGCGGTCGGCGACACCGGCCGGGTCGGGGCGGACCTGGAGCAGGCGATGCGGGACTCCTCGCTCACGCACCTCACCGCCGTCTCCGGGGCGAACTGCGCGGTCGTCACCGTCGCGGTCTTCGCGCTCGCCGGGCTCCTCCGGCTGCCGCGCACGGCGCGGGTGGTGCTCGCGGGCGCGGCGCTCGCCGGGTTCGTCGTCCTGGTCACGCCCCAGCCGTCGGTGCAGCGGGCCGCGGCGATGGCCGCCGTGGCGCTGCTCTGCGCGCTCCGCGGCGGGCGCGCCGCCGGGGTCCCGGCGCTCGCGGTGGCCGTGCTCGCGCTGCTCCTCGTCGACCCCTGGCTCGCCTGGAGCCCGGGCTTCGTGCTGAGCGCGGCGGCCACCGCCGGCCTGCTGCTCCTCGCCCCGCCGCTCGCGGAGCGCCTCGGCCGCGTGCTGCCGCGCCGGCTCGCCCTCGTGCTGGCGGTGCCGGTCGCCGCGCAGGCGGCGTGCCAGCCCGTGCTCGTCCTCCTCCAGCCCGGCGTGCCCGTCTTCGGCGTCGTGGCGAACCTCCTCGCCGAGCCCGCTGCGCCCGTGGCGACCGTGCTCGGGCTGCTCGCGTGCCTGCTCGGCCCGATCGCACCGCCGCTGGCCTCGGCGGCCGCGCTGCTCGCCTGGCTGCCGGCCGCCTGGATCGGGCTCGTCGCCAGGACGACCGCCCGGCTGCCGCAGCTCGGCTGGCCGGCGGGGGCGCTGGGCGCCGCGCTCGCCGGAGCGCTGCTCGTCGCGGGGGTCCTGCTGCTCGCCCGCCGCGCGCCCGGCCGCGTGCGCCTGCTCGGCGGGGTCGTCGCGGCGGTCGGCCTGCTCGCGGTCGTCGGCGGCGTCGCCGGTGCCGCGGTCGGGCGGCTCACCGGCACCCCGCACGACTGGATCCTGGCGGCGTGCGACGTCGGGCAGGGGGACGGCCTGGTGCTGAACGGCGGGCACGGCCGGTTCGCGGTCGTCGACACCGGCCGCGACGCGCCGCCGATCACGGCCTGCCTCGACCGGCTCGGCGTCGACCGCATCGACCTGCTCGTCCTCACCCACTGGGACGCGGACCACGTCGGCGCCGCCCGCGCGCTCGCCGGCCGGGTCGGCACGGCGTTCGTCGGGCCGAGCGACGGCCCCGAGGGCGACGCCCTCCGCCGCGACCTGCAGCGCGCCGGCGCCGCCGTGCAGCAGGTGCACCGCGGCGAGACCGCACGGCTCGACGACCTCCGGCTCGACGTGCTCTGGCCGCCGGACCCGCTCGACGGGATCGAGCCGGGGAACCCGGCGAGCGTGACCCTGCACGTGACCGGCCGCGGCGCCTCCGCCCTGCTGACCGGCGACCTCGGGGAGGCCGCGCAGGACGCCCTGCTCGCCGCCGGACCCGTGCCCCACGTCGACGTCGTGAAGGTCGCGCACCACGGCTCGGCCGACCAGAGCCCGGCCCTCTACGCCGCGGCGGCAGCCCCGATCGGCGTCGTCTCCGTCGGGGCCGGCAACGACTACGGCCATCCCACGCGGCGCCTGCTCGGGATCCTCCGGAGCACCGGCATGCAGCCGGTCCGCACCGACCAGGACGGCCTCGTGCTCGTCGCCCGGCGGCAGGGGCGGGCGGTCGTGTGGACCGAGCGGCCGGTGACGGCCGCCGTGTGGACCCCGGCCGAGTAGGTTCGAGGGCATGGCAGCCCGGGCCGCGACGCGATCCGCCGCGCGGATCCCGCAGGTCGCGTGGAACGAGGCCCGGCCCGCTCCGGTCGTGCTCGTCTCCGGCCCGGAGGAGCTGCTCGCCGAACGGGCGATCCGGCGGATCCGCGAGACCCTCGCGGCCGCGGACCCGAGCCTCGAGGTGAGCGACCTCGACGCCTCCTCGGCGGTGCCCGGCGACCTGACGACGCTGGCGAGCCCGTCGCTGTTCGGCGAGCCGCGCCTCATCCGCGTCGCCGCCGTCGAGCGCCTCTCGGAGGCGTTCCTGAACGAGGCGCTCCGCTACCTCGAGGCGCCGGACGAGGGCGCGACGCTCGTGCTCCGGCACGGCGGCGGCGTGCGGGGCAAGAAGCTGCTCGACGCCGTGCGCGGCGGCGCGGGAGGCGGCATCGAGATCGCCTGCGCCGAGGTGAAGCGGGACGCGGACCGGTCCTCCTTCGCCGCGGCGGAGTTCCGGGCCGCCGGCCGGCGGGTCAGCCCGGGCGCGCTCCGCGTGCTCGTCTCCGCGTTCCAGGGCGACCTCGGCGAGCTGGCGAGCGCCTGCCAGCAGCTGATCGCCGACACCGCCGGCGACATCGGCGAGGGCACCGTGCAGACCTACTACGCCGGCCGGATGGAGACCGACGCCTTCGCCGTCGCGGACGCGGCGCTCGCCGGACGCGGGGGAGAGGCGCTGGTGCTCCTGCGCCACGCGATCGACAGCGGTGCGGACCCGGTGCCGATCATCGCGGCGCTGGCCGCGAAGCTGCGGGCGATGGCGAAGGTGCTCGACGCGCGCGGGCAGGCCGCCAAGATCGCCGCCGAGCACGGCATGGCGCCGTGGCAGGTCGACCGGGCCCGGCGCGACGCGGCCGGCTGGGAGGCCGCCGGGCTCGGCCGGGCGATCGTCTTCACCGCGGAGACCGACGAGCGGGTCAAGAGCGGCGCCCGCGACCCCGAGTTCGCCGTCGAGCGGCTGGTGCGCCTCATCGCCCGGCGGGGCGAGACCGCCTGACCGGCGACCTCCCTGCCGCGCGCTCCCGAGCGATGCCAGGATCGCCCCATGAGTGATCCGACGGTCGAGCAGGCGAAGGCGGCGGCGGAGGCCGCGGCGGCGGAGGCGGCGCGGCTGCAGGCCGAGGCGCAGGCGGCGATCGCGCGGGCCCAGGAGGCGGCGGCCGCGGCGGCGGCGGCGGCAGCGGCCCGGGCCGCGACCGCGGCACCGCCGACCGCTCCGGCGGCCTCCGGCCCCGCGCCCGCCGGCCCGCTCGACGACGAGCAGGTCGACGCGATCCGGCGCGGGTACGCGTTCGAGGGGCCGGCGCTCGAGCTCGGCGCCCTGCTGAACGGCGCTCCCGTGCCGGACGCGCAGGTCCGCGTGCCGCTCGGGATGCTGAACCGCCACGGCCTGATCGCGGGCGCGACGGGCACCGGCAAGACCCGCACGCTGCAGGCGCTCACCGAGCAGCTGTCCGCGCACGGGGTGCCCGTGTTCGCGGCCGACATCAAGGGCGACCTGTCCGGCGTCGCGGTGCCCGGCACCGCGAACCCCAAGCTCGCCGCCCGCACCGCGGCGATCGGCCAGGACTGGTCGCCCGCGGCCTTCCCCGTCGAGTACTTCTCCCTCGGCGGCAGCGGCACCGGGGTCCCGATCCGGGCGACCGTGTCCGGCTTCGGGCCGCTCCTGCTGTCGAAGGTGCTCGGGCTGAACGAGACGCAGGAGTCGAGCCTCGCGCTCGTCTTCCACTACGCCGAGGACCACGGGCTGGCGCTCGCGGAGCTCGAGGACCTCCGGGCCGTCCTGCAGTGGCTGACGGGCGACGAGGGGAAGGCCGACCTCGCCGGCCTCGGCGGCATCTCGCCCGCCACCGTCGGCGTCATCCTCCGCGAGCTCGTCGCGTTCGCCGACGCCGGCGCCGAGGGCTTCTTCGGGGAGCCGGAGATCGACACGAAGGAGTTCCTGCGGACCGCGCCGGACGGCCGGGGGATCGTGAGCCTGCTCGAGGTGCCGGGCGTCGCCGACCGGCCCGCGCTCTACTCGACGTTCCTCATGTGGCTGCTCGCCGACCTGTTCAACGACCTGCCCGAGGTCGGCGACGCGGAGAAGCCGAAGCTCGTGTTCTTCTTCGACGAGGCGCACCTGCTGTTCGCCGACGCGTCGAAGGACTTCCTCGACCAGGTCGTCCGGACCGTGCGCCTCATCCGCTCCAAGGGCGTCGGCATCGTCTTCGTCACGCAGACGCCGAAGGACGTGCCGGGCGACGTGCTCGGCCAGCTCGGCTCACGGGTGCAGCACCAGCTCCGGGCATTCACGCCGGACGACGCGAAGGCGCTGCGGGCGACGGTGCAGACCTATCCGCGGTCGGCCTACGACCTCGAGGAGGTGCTCACCACGCTCGGCATCGGCGAGGCCGTCGTCACGGTGATGAACGAGAACGGCGCGCCGACCCCTGTGGCCTGGACGCGCCTCCGGGCGCCGCAGGCGTCCATGGCGCCGAGCGCGCCGGACGCGATGCGGGCCGCGGTCGCGGCGTCGCCCCTGCAGGCCGTCTACGGCACCGCCCTCGACCGGGAGACCGCGTTCGAGGTGCTCACCGCGAAGATGAACGCCGCCGCGGCCGCTGACCGGGCGGCGAAGGACGCGAAAGCGCAGGCGAAGCAGGAGGCCGCGGCGAAGAAGGCCGCGGCCGCCGAGGCGCGCAAGGACGCGGCCGACCGCCGCGAGGCCGACCGGGAGCTCGCGACGGCCCGCCGCGAGCAGCAGCGGCAGGCCGCGGCCCGGGACCGCGCGCTGCAGCAGGGCGTCTCGGTCGTCACGAAGGTGCTCGGCAACCGGTCGACCCAGCGCATGCTCGGCGACGTGCTGAACGGCATCTTCGGCACCCGCAGGCGCGGCCGCTGACCGTTCCCGGAGACGCGGAAGGGGCCGCCCACCTCGGTGGACGGCCCCTTCGGAGGTCGGCTCAGAGCGAGGCGACCTGCTTGGCGATGGCCGACTTGCGGTTCGCCGCCTGGTTCTTGTGGATGACGCCCTTCGAGGCGGCCTTGTCCAGCTTCTTCGCCGCGAGGCCGAGGGCCGCGGTGGCCTTCTCCTTGTCCCCGGCGGCGACCGCGGCGCGGACGTTGCGGACGTGCGTCTTCAGCTCGCTCTTGACGGCCTTGTTGCGCTCGGTCGCCTTCTTGTTCGTGGCGATGCGCTTGATCTGGCTCTTGATGTTGGCCATGCGGATGCTCCTGCTGTTCGAGAATCGGTGGGAGGCCGCTCCAGTGGGGGAGGAGCCTCGACGGGCGGCGCGGAGGGCGCGCGGTGCCCGAAAGCCGACCGGCAGCCTATCAGCACGGCGGCGACGGCGCGACGGCGGTTCAATGGCTCCGATGCCGTCCTACACCCCGAACGCCCTGGCCGTCCCCGAGAGCGGCATCCGCCGGATCCTCGAGATCGCGCTGACCCTCGACGACATCATCGCGCTCGCCGTGGGGGAGCCCGACCTGCCCGTCGCCCCGCACGTGCTGGAGGCCGGCAGCGCCGCGTGGCTCGCGGACGACACCCGGTACACGGGCAACGGCGGCATCCCTGAGCTGCGGTCGGCGATCGCGACGAAGCTGCGGCGGGACAACGGCGTCGACGTCGGCGCCGACCAGGTGTGGGTCACGCCGGGTGCGACGGAGGCGCTCTACCTCGCGCTCGGGCTGATCCTCGCGCCCGGCGACGAGGTGCTGATCCCGGACCCCGGCTACACGACCTTCACGATGGCGCCGCGGATGCAGTTCGCGGTCCCGGTGCCGTACCGGCTCGACGCGGAGCACGCCTTCCTCCCGCGCGCGGCCGACCTCGACGCCCTCGTCACGCCCCGCACGCGGGCGATCATCCTCAACTCGCCGTCCAACCCCCTCGGGGTCGTGTTCCCGGAGGAGGTCGTGCGCGAGCTGGTCGGCTTCGCGCAGCGGCACGACCTGTGGATCGTGAGCGACGAGGTCTACGAGGCGTTCACCTACGGGCTGCCGCACGTGAGCCCCGCGTCGATCGACCCGAGCCGGGTGCTCACCGTGCAGTCGTTCTCGAAGACCTACGCGCTGACCGGCGGACGCGTCGGGTACCTCGTGACGCCGCCGACGCCCGCGAGCCTGCTCCGCAGCTTCCAGGAGGCGCTGATCTCCTGCGTGAACTCCCCGGCGCAGCGCGCGGCGGTCGCCGCGCTCCAGGGTCCGCAGGACGCCGTCACCGCGGCAGCGGCGCACTACCGGGAGAACCTGCGCGCCGCGACGGCCCTCCTCGACGAGCGCGGCATCCGCTACCGGGAGCCCGACGGCGCCTTCTACCTCTGGATCGACCTCTCGTACGCGACCGGCGGCGACGTCACGGGCTGGGCCGAGCGCTTCCTGCTCGAGCGCCGCGTCTCGGTCGCGCCCGGCAGCGCGTTCGGCGCCGCGGGAGAGGGCTGGATCCGCGTCTGCGCCGCCGCGAGCCGCGAGGACCTGCTCGAGGGCCTCCGACGCCTCCCGAGCCCCGCCTGACCCGCTCCGGGGCCTCCTCCGTCCTGCAGGGAGAACCTGCCTCCGAGACGGAGGTCAGGCCTGCAGGGCGAGCACGAAGGGCAGCACCCCGGGAGCGCCCGCCTGGCGGAGCAGCCGCGACGCGACGGTGAGGGTCCACCGGCTGTCCGCCGCGTCGTCGACGAGCAGCACGGGGCCGGCCGCCTCGGCGAGCCGCTCCCGCAGGTCGTCGGGCACGCGGAACGCCGACCAGACCCCCGCCAGCCGAGCGAGGCTCGCGCCGCCGCTGCCGCCGGGCACCGCCCCCGTCGTCGGCTCGAGCGCGCCGAGCAGGGGGAGCCGGCCGATCTCCGCGAGCGCGCGGGCGGTCGAGCCGACGAGCAGCGGCCGACGGGTCGACGGCATCGCGACGACGCCGACCGGCCGCTCGGCCCAGCCCCACTCGCGCAGGACGGCGACCGCGGCGTCGACGACGGGTCGGGGCGCCTCCTGGTCCGGCGCGCCCGAGGCGAGCAGCTGGCGCAGGGTGCCGCCCCAGCCCAGGTCCGTGAGGCGGGCGATCGCCCGGCCCTCCTCGGGCCGCTCGCCCGGGGCGATGTTCCCCTTGACGGGGAGGCCGCGGGAGTCGGCCCCCGTCGGCCACTGCTTGCGGGCCTCCACGGCGACGCCGACCCGGTGCAGCGCGGCGCCCGCCGTCCCCGAGGAGTCGCCGGAGACGTCGGTCGGGAACCAGACGCCCGCGCAGGAGTCGCAGCGCCCGCACGGCGCGGCCGTCGGGTCGTCGAGGACGCGCTGCAGGTACTCCATCCGGCAGCCCTCCTCGCCGGCGGGCAGGGCCTCGTAGTCGAGCATGTGCTGCTGCTCGACGCGGCGCGCGGCGGCGATCCGCTCGTACCGCTCCGCGTCGTAGGTCCACTCCCGCCCCGTGGAGACCCACCCGCCGCGCACGCGCTGCACCGCGCCGTCCACGTCGAGCACCTTGAGCAGCAGCTCGAGCCGGCTGCGCTTCACGTCCACGAGCGACTCGAGCGCCGGGGTGGAGGTCGGCCGCTCCGGGTCGAGCTCGCGCAGCACCGCCTCCGCCCGCTCCTGGGTCGGCATGCTCGCGGTCGCGAAGTACGACCAGATCGCCTCGTCCTCGCTGCCGGGCAGCAGCAGCACGTCGGCGGACGCGGTGGCGCGGCCGGCGCGCCCGACCTGCTGGTAGTACGCGACGGGGGACGAGGGCGCGCCGAGGTGCACGACGAAGCCGAGGTCGGGCTTGTCGAACCCCATCCCGAGCGCGCTGGTGGCGACGAGCGCCTTCACGCGGTTCTCCTTGAGCGCCTGCTCCGCCGCCTCCCGCTCCGCGTTCTCGGTCCTGCCGGTGTAGGCGAGCACGTCGTACCCGGCCTCGCGCAGCAGCCGCGCGGTGTCCTCCGCCGCGGAGACCGTCAGCGCGTAGACGATGCCCGAGCCCTCCAGGTCGCGCATGTGCTCGATCAGCCAGCCGAGCCGCGTCGCCTGGTCGCGCGTGCGCAGCACGCCGAGCCGGAGGGAGGCGCGCGCGAGCGGCCCGCGGATCGTCAGCACGTCCTCCGCGCCGCCGAGCTGCGCGACGACGTCCTCCACGACCCGGCCGTTCGCGGTCGCCGTGGTGGCGAGCACCGGGGTGCTCCCCGCGGTCGCGACGAGCTCCCGCAGCCGCCGGTAGTCCGGGCGGAAGTCGTGGCCCCAGTCGGAGATGCAGTGCGCCTCGTCGATCACGATCAGGCCGGTCCGCTCGACGAGCTGTGGCAGCTGGGTGTCGCGGAAGTCCGGGTTGTTGAGGCGCTCGGGGGAGACGAGCAGCACGTCGATCTCGTCCGCGGCGAGGCGCTCGCGCACCTCGTCCCACAGGTGCGCGTTCGCGGAGTCGATGGAGGCGGCCCGCACCCCCGCCCGAGCGGCGGCCGCCACCTGGTCGCGCATCAGCGCGAGCAGGGGCGAGACGAGCAGGGTCGGGCCGGCTCCGCGGTCGCGCAGCAGCCTCGTCGCGACGAAGTAGACGGCGGACTTGCCCCATCCGGTCCGCTGCACGACGAGCGCCCGGCGCGAGCCGTCGACGATGGCGGCGATCGCGTCGTACTGGCCCTCGTGGAAGTCGGCGTCGGGCCGCCCGACGAGCGTGCGGAGCACGGCGAGGGCGTCGGCCCGGGTGTCGGTCGCGGTCTCGGTCGCGCTGTCGGTCACCCCGGGAGGGTGCCAGCCCCCGGTGACATCCCCTCGCCCGATTCCGTTTTGAAGGAGTTCTTCGCGGCCGGCGCGAGGAACTCCTTCAAAACGGAATCAGCCCTCGGCGTCGCGGACGAGGATCGTCTCGGTGCCCGGCGCGAGCGCGCGGCGGATGCGGTCGAGGTAGCGCTCCGGGATCTCCGGCAGCGCGTCGAGGGGGAACCACCCGACGTCCGTCGACTCGTCGTCGCCGACCGACGGCTCGCCCGACACGTAGCGCAGGCGGTACGTGTGGTCCGTGAACCGGGTCCGGTCGCCGTTCGGGTACTCGTACTCGCGCGTCACCCCGACGGCGGCGAGCTTCTCGACGACGGCGCGCACGCGCGCCTCCTCCCACACCTCGCGCTCGGCGGCGTCGGCGGAGTGCTCGCCGGGCTCGACGATGCCGGCGACGGGGGTCCACTCGCCGGTGTCGGCGCGCTTCACGAGCAGCAGCCGGTCCCCGCGGTGTCCTGAGCTCGTCGAAGGGTCGACGACCACCGCGGTGGTGCCGACGAGCCAGAGCGGCGTGTGCCCGATCCGGTCGCGGAGCTGCAGGATGAAGTCGGGCGTCGGCACGGCCCGACGCTAGTCGGCCGCCGCATGGGGGAGACTGTCGGCGCCATGCCCCGCGCCCTCACGCCCCTCCAGCCCGCCGCGACGGACCCGGCGCGCATCCGGAACTTCTGCATCATCGCCCACATCGACCACGGGAAGTCGACGCTGGCGGACCGGATGCTCGGGATCACCGGGATCGTCTCCGACCGCGACGCCCGCGCCCAGTACCTCGACCGGATGGACATCGAGCGCGAGCGCGGCATCACGATCAAGAGCCAGGCGGTCCGCATGCCCTGGCAGGTCGGCGACGAGACGTTCGCGCTGAACATGATCGACACCCCGGGCCACGTCGACTTCACGTACGAGGTGTCCCGCTCCCTCGCGGCCTGCGAGGGCGCGATCCTGCTCGTCGACGCCGCGCAGGGCATCGAGGCGCAGACGCTCGCGAACCTCTACCTCGCGCTCGAGAACGACCTCGAGATCATCCCGGTGCTGAACAAGATCGACCTGCCCGCAGCCGACCCGGAGAAGTACGCCGCCGAGCTCGCGAACCTGATCGGCGGCGACCCCGCCGACGTGCTGCGCGTCTCCGGCAAGACCGGGATGGGCGTGGAGGCGCTGCTCGACCGCGTCGTCGAGCGCATCCCCGCCCCGGTCGGGAACCCGGACGCGCCGGCACGCGCGGCGATCTTCGACTCGGTCTACGACGCGTACCGCGGCGTGATCACCTACGTCCGGATGGTCGACGGCAAGCTGAACCCGCGCGAGCGGATCCAGATGATGTCGACCCGCGCCTCCCACGACATCCTCGAGATCGGCGTCTCGTCCCCGGAGCCGACGCCGACGAAGGGCCTCGGCGTCGGCGAGGTCGGCTACCTGATCACGGGCGTGAAGGACGTGCGCCAGTCGAAGGTCGGCGACACCGTCACGGCCGCCGCGAAGCCCGCCGCCGAGCCGCTCGCCGGCTACACGGAGCCGAAGCCGATGGTGTTCTCCGGGCTCTACCCGATCGACGCCTCCGACTACCCGGAGCTGCGCGAGGCCCTCGACAAGCTGAAGCTGTCGGACGCGGCGCTCGTCTACGAGCCGGAGACCTCCGTCGCCCTCGGCTTCGGGTTCCGCTGCGGCTTCCTCGGCCTGCTCCACCTCGAGATCGTCACCGAGCGCCTCGAGCGCGAGTTCGGGCTCGACCTGATCGCCACCGCGCCGTCGGTGATCTACGAGGTCGCCACCGACGACGGCAAGCAGGTCACCGTCACGAACCCGAGCGAGTACCCGGTCGGCAAGGTCGCCGAGGTCCGCGAGCCGATGGTCAAGGCCGCGATCCTCGCGCCGAAGGACTACGTCGGCACCGTGATGGAGCTGTGCCAGAGCCGCCGCGGCTCGCTGATCGGCATGGAGTACCTGTCGGAGGAGCGCGTCGAGATCTCGTACACGATCCCGCTCGGCGAGATCGTCTTCGACTTCTTCGACCAGCTGAAGAGCCGCACCGCGGGGTACGCCTCGCTCGACTACGAGCCCGTCGGCGAGCAGGTCGCGGACCTCGTGAAGGTCGACATCCTGCTGCAGGGCGAGCGGGTCGACGCGTTCAGCGCGATCGTCCACCGGGACAAGGCCTACGCCTACGGGACGCTCATGACGGAGCGCCTGAAGAAGCTCATCCCGCGGCAGCAGTTCGAGGTCCCGATCCAGGCCGCGATCGGAGCCCGCATCATCGCCCGCGAGTCGATCAGGGCCATGCGGAAGGACGTGTTAGCAAAGTGCTACGGGGGTGACATCACCCGCAAGCGGAAGCTGCTCGAGAAGCAGAAGGAGGGCAAGAAGCGCATGAAGACCATCGGTCGCGTCGACGTCCCCCAGGAGGCGTTCATCGCAGCGCTCTCCGGCGACACAGAGGCTTCGAAGAAGTGAGCGCGGTCCGCGCGGTCGGTGGACCGCTGCGCCGCGGCGGCGCGGTCGCCGCCGACACCGGCATGAACTACGCCGCGATCGGCGTCACGGCCCGCCCCGACGTCGTCTCCTTCCCGCCCGCGGGCTTCCGCTCCGCGGAGTACCGCCACCGCATCGGCAGCGGCGCCCGCCGCTTCGACCTGGCGGGGCGCGCGCTGATGACCTGGGGCGCGCTCCGGTCCGCCGGCTGGCGGGTGGAGGACGTCCGCGCCGAGCCGGTGACCTCGTCCCCGCGCGGCGCCGGCCCGCTGTTCCTCGAGGACGGCACGCCGTGGATCACACCGGGGATGACGGCGTCCGTCTCCACGACCGAGCCCGTCGCGGCGAGCGGTCGCGTCAAGGTGCTGTCGATCGTCGACGAGCCGGGCCGGATCGGCTTCGTCTACGGCTCCATGAGCGGGCACACCGAGTGCGCGGAGCGGTTCCTCGTCGTCGAGCACGACCCGGACGACGGCGTCTTCGTGACGATGCGCTCGCTCTGGGAGGCGTCCCCGTCGCGGCTCGGCCGCTTCGCGCGGAACTCGGCCGACGTGCTGCAGCGCAAGGTGGACGAGCGCATCGTGCGGGCGCTCCACCCCTCCAACGCCGGCTGAGCGACCCGCCTCCGGCCGTCCGGGAGGATGAGGCCGTGCTGCGGCCGTTCACCTTCGACTTCCTGCCCGGCTCCGTGCTCGAGGACGCGACGCCCGGCGGGCACCGGCGCCTGCTCCGCCGGTCGGTGATCGGCACCGCGGCGACGTTCGACGCCGCCGCGGCCGCCGTGCTCGACTGGCAGGTGCAGCGCCGCAGCGGCATCCGGGTGCTCGCCGTCAGCGGCTCCGAGGCGCCGCCGGTGTCGGAGGGGCTCGAGGGCGCGGTCGTCGTGCCGATCCTCGGCCGGACGGTCACGGCGCCGGTGCGCGTCACGCGCGTGCTGCGGGAGGACGACGTCGTGGGCTTCGCCTACGGCACCCTGCCCGGGCACCCGGAGTCGGGCGAGGAGGCGTTCCTCGTCCGCCGCGCCGGCCCGGAGACGGTGTTCGAGCTGCGGGCGCTCTCCCGCCCCGCCTTCCCGTACTCGCTCGCCGCGCCCGTCGGGGCGGCGCTGCAGCGCCGCTTCAGCGACCGCTACCTCTCCGCGCTCCTGTAGGGAAGATACGCTCAGAGGCGCCCGAGGGCTTCCAGCACCAGGGGGAGGCCCTCCACCAGGTCCGGCACGACGACGACCGCGGACGTCGCGCGAAGGTCCTCCACCGAGTAGACGCCGGTCGCCACGGCGACGAACGGGAACCCGACCGCGTCGGCGGCCTCGCCGTCCGCGGGGGTGTCGCCGAGGATCACCGCGGTCGCGCCGTCCAGGTCGTCGCGGGCCGCCGCGGTGAGGTCGCTGCGCCGGACGAAGCGGTCGCCGAAGTACGAGCGGTCCCAGTCGAAGGCGTCGACGTCGAGCCCCGCCCCGGCGAGCTTGACCCGCGCCCGGTGCCGCGAGTTGCCGGTCAGCAGCCCGTTCGTCCACCCGGCGCCCGCGACCGCGTGCAGGGCGTCGTCGACGCCGGGCGCCGCCACCCGCCGCGCGGCGTCGGTCAGGTAGGCGTCGGAGAGCTCGTCCATCCGCGCCGACACCGCGCCGAACAGCGCGGGATCGCCGCCCCAGCGCTCGAGGCGCTCGGTGATGATCTGCGCGTCCGTCTTGCCGTGCTCGACGGCGTGCGGCTCGTCGGGCGCCGGGCCGACGCCAGCGACCTCGCGGATCGCGTCGTGGTAGAAGGTCCCCGCCTTCGTCGAGTTGAGCAGCAGGGTCCCGTCGACGTCCCACAGCACGGTCCTGGACGGCACGGTCGGAAGAGGCGGAGTGCGCACGGGACCAGTCTCCCGGAGCCGAGAATGGGGGACCGTGCCCTCCGCCCTGCCCATCGCCGACCCCGCGCCCGCGGACGGGCTGCTGCCGGACTCCGTGCGGGCCGGCGCGGAGGACCGCACGCTCGGCTTCTACCTCCACGTGCCGTTCTGCCGGGTGCGCTGCGGGTACTGCGACTTCAACACCTACACGTCCGACCAGCTGCGCGGCGCCCGGCGGGGCGACTTCGCGGGGCAGGCGGCGGAGGAGGTCGCGTTCGCGGCCGGCGTGCTCGACGCCGCGGGGCTGCCCGCGCGACCGGCGAGCACGGTGTTCTTCGGCGGCGGCACCCCGACCCTCCTGCCCCCGGCCGACCTCGTGCACATGCTCGGCGCCGTGCGCGACGCGGTCGGGCTGGCGCCCGGCGCCGAGGTCACGACCGAGGCGAACCCGGACTCCGTCGACGCGGCCGGGCTCGCGGCGCTCGCGGCGGGCGGGTTCACCCGCGTGTCCTTCGGGATGCAGTCCGCGGTGCCGTCCGTGCTCCGCGCGCTCGACCGCACCCACGACCCCGAGCGGGTGCCGCTCGTCGTCGGCTGGGCGCGTGACGCGGGCCTCGACGTCAGCCTCGATCTCATCTACGGCGCGCCCGGCGAGACGCTCGACGACTGGCGGCGCAGCCTCGACGCCGCCCTCGCGCTCGAGCCCGACCACCTCTCCGCCTACGCCCTCATCGTCGAGGAGGGCACGGCGCTCGCCCGGCGCATCCGGTCGGGGGAGGTCGCGCAGCCCGACGACGACGTGCAGGCCGACATGTACGAGCTCGCTGACGACCGCCTCGCCGAGGCCGGCTACGGCTGGTACGAGGTGAGCAACTGGGCGCGGCGGGACGACGCGCGGTCCCGGCACAACCTCGCGTACTGGACCGGCGGCGACTGGTGGGGCGTCGGGCCGGGCGCCCACAGCCACGTCGGCGGCGTCCGCTGGTGGAACGTCAAGCACCCCGCGGCGTACGCGCAGCGGCTCGCGGCCGGCGTCTCGCCCGCAGCCGGGCGGGAGACGCTCGACGAGGCCACGCGCGGCGTCGAGCGGGTGCTGCTCGAGACCCGGCTCGCGGACGGGATGCCCGTCGACCGGCTCGACCGCGACGGCCGGCGCGCGATCGCCGGGCTCATCGCGGACGGCCTCGTCGAGCCGGGGCCGGCCTTCGCGGGCCGCGTGGTGCTGACCCGGTCGGGCCGGCTGCTCGCGGACGCCGTGGTGCGCCGCCTGCTGCCGCCGGAGGCCTGACTCAGCGCAGGAAGCGGATCGACAGCGGGTACTCGTAGCGCTCGCCGCGGCTCGCGGCGACGGCGGCGATGATCGACAGCACGACGACCAGCACGGCGATCGCCACCGTGAGCAGGACGCCGATCGCCACGAGCCAGAGGACCGCCGCGACGACGTTCGCGATCAGCATCGTGATCTGGAAGTTCAGGGTCGTGCGGGCGTGGTCCGCGACGAAGGCGCTGCGGTCCCGCAGCACGAGCAGGATGATCAGCGGCCCGAGCCAGCCGATCGAGCCGACGCCGACGACGATCCCGATGAGGGCGCTGAGGTGGGTGAGCATCGCCCATGTCCGCTCCTCGCCGGGCGACAGCGGTCGGACCGGCGCGGGTCCGGGGGCGTACGGGTCGGTCACGGGTGCCTCTCGGTCGCGGAGATGCGGGACGGGCGGGCGCGACAGCGCCCGCCCGTCGATGGTGCCGCTACTTGATGAACGCGATCGTGAGCGGGTACCTGTAGACCTCGCCGCGGTTCGCGGCCACGGCCGCGATGATGCAGAAGACGACGTTCACGATCGCGACGGCGAGCGGCAGGAAGAACAGCAGGCCGAGCGTCACGATCGTCAGGATGTAGGCGACGACCGCCGCGATCGCCACCGTGATCTGGAAGTTCAGCGCGTTGCGGGAGTTGTCCCGGACGAACGGGCTGCGGTCCTTCAGCAGCAGGTAGCCGAGCAGCGGCGCGATGAAGCCGATGACGATGCCGCCGATGTGGATCAGCGTCGCCCAGAGGCGCTCGTCGCTGGGGCTCAGCGGCGCTGCCGGCGCGTAGGCCGGGGGCTGGTCGTTGGTCATGGTGGGGTCCTTCCGTTACTTGATGAGGCGGAGCGACAGCGGGTAGCGGTAGGACCCGCCGTTGTTGACCCGCACCGCGGCGATGATCGAGAAGACGACGACGACCGCCCACACGGCGAAGCGGACGAAGCCGATCAGCAGGCCGAGCAGGAGGAACACGAGGTCGAGCCCGGTCGGCGTCGCCCGGTAGAGCGCGTCGACGACGGCGCCGACGATCCAGAGCGCGACCCAGACGATCACCGCCGTGACGGAGAAGTTGAGCGCCTCCTTCGACTCGTCGCGGACCCGCGCGCTGCGCGGACCGAGGATGAGGAGGATCAGCAGGGACGGCACCGGGCCGATGATGTTGCCCACGTGCGCGAGCGTGGCCCAGAGCTTCTCGTCGGCCGGCGACAGCGGCGGGGCGGGGGTAGCGGGCTGGGACTCCGTCATCGCGGGCGCTCCTGAGCTCTCGCAGCGCTCTCGGTGCGCCGCCGGTCGGCGTTCAGGGTATCGACAGGCCGGTGTGCAACACCAGACCCTCCGACGGCGCGCGGTAGAATTGGCAGTCACGACGAGTGAGTGCCAGTCGGAGGTGAGCGCGGTGGTCTCGGAACGCGGTCTCGACGTGCTGCGCGCGATCGTGCAGGACTACGTCGCGTCGCGGGAGCCCGTCGGTTCGAAGACGATCGTCGACCGCTACTCGTTCGGCGTCTCCGCCGCGACGATCCGGAACGACATGGCGGCGCTCGAGGAGGACGGCCTCATCGCCGCGCCCCACACCTCGTCCGGTCGGATCCCGACCGACAAGGGCTACCGCATGTTCGTCGACCACCTCGCGGAGGTGCGCGCCCTCACCACCGCGCAGCGGCTCGCGATCCGCACCTTCCTCGAGGAGGGCGCGGACCTCGACGACGTGCTCGCCCGCACCGTCCGCATGCTGGCGCAGCTGACGAACCAGGTCGCGCTGGTGCAGATCCCGGTCGTGCCGCGCTCCTACGTGCGGCACGTCGAGCTCGTGCTCCTGTCGCCGACCCGGCTGCTCGTGGTCCTGATCACCGACGCGGGCCGTGTCGACCAGCGCGTGGTCGAGCTGCCGCACGCGGACCAGGAGCAGCACGCGGTCGACGACGCGGTGCTCGCCGAGGTCCGCACGCGCGTCAACGCGCGGCTGGTCGGGCGGCTCATCGCCGACGTCGCACCGGAGCTCGACGCGCTCGCGGAGGAGCTGCCGCCCGCCCGGCGGGTCGTCGTCGAGCGGATCGCCGCGGCGCTCGCGGCGACGGTCGACGACCGCCGGCAGGACCGCCTGCTGCTCGCCGGCACCGCGAACCTCGCCCGCACCGAGCGCGACTTCCCGGGCAGCATCCTCCCGGTGCTCGAGACCATCGAGGAGCAAGTCGTGCTCATGCGCCTGTTCCGCGAGATGGAGCTCGATGATCGGGGCGTCTCCGTCTCGATCGGCCGGGAGAACCCGCTCGTCGGCCTCGCGGAGACCTCCATCCTCGCGGGGGGCTACCGTTCCTCCGCAGGCGAGGTCGCGCGCATCGGGGTGCTCGGGCCGACCCGCATGGACTACTCGGGCAACATCGCCGCGGTGCGCGCGGTGGCCCGCTACCTGTCGAAGCTCCTCGGCGAGGAGTGATCCGCACGGCCGCACCGCGGCCACGACGTGCCGCCGCGCAGGGCCGCGGCGACGAGGAGGGCCTCCGTGGCTGACCATTACGAGGTGCTGGGCGTCTCCCGCGACGCCTCCGCCGACGACATCAAGAAGGCGTACCGCCGGCTCGCGCGCCAGCTGCACCCGGACGTGAACCCGGGCGCGGACGCGGCCGAGAAGTTCAAGGACGTCACCCACGCCTACGACGTGCTCTCCGACCCGCGGCAGCGGCAGGAGTACGACATGGGCGGCCAGGGGGGCCAGGCCTTCGGCTTCGGCGACATCTTCGAGTCGTTCTTCGGCGGCGGCATGCGCGGCGGCCCGAAGTCGCGGCAGGAGCGCGGCCAGGACGCGCTGCTCCGCGTCGAGGTCGACCTCGAGGACGTCGTCTTCGGCACGCACCGCGACCTCGAGATCGACACCGCCGTGCTCTGCGACGTCTGCCACGGCGCGTGCACCCAGCCCGGCACCTCCCTCGCGACGTGCGACATCTGCCACGGCTCCGGCCAGATCCAGCGCGCGGTCCGCTCGCTGCTCGGCAACGTCATGACCTCGACGCCCTGCACCGTGTGCCGCGGCTACGGCACCGTCATCCCCTTCCCCTGCACGAACTGCGCCGGCCAGGGCCGCGTGCGCGCCCGCACGACGATCCCGGTCGACATCCCGGGCGGCGTCGAGACGGGCCTCCGCCTCCAGCTCGCGGGCATGGGCGAGGTCGGGCAGGCCGGCGGCCCCGCCGGCGACCTGTACCTCGAGGTCAAGGTGCGCCACCACGACGTGTTCAGCCGGTCGGGCGACGACCTGCTGGCGACGCTCGAGGTCCAGATGACCGACGCCGTGCTCGGCACGACCGCGAAGCTCGCCGCGCTCGACGGCGAGGTCGAGATCGAGGTCCACGCCGGCGTGCAGAGCGCCGAGGTCATCACCGTGCCCGGCCGCGGCATCACCCGCCTCCGCGGCACCGGGCGGGGCGACCTGCGCATCGGCGTCCAGGTCGTGACCCCGACGAAGCTCGACGCGAAGGCGACCGAGCTCGTCCGCCAGCTCGCGGGCCGCAGCAAGCAGAAGCCGCCGCAGTTCGCGCACTTCCAGCAGGGCCTCTTCGCGAAGCTGCGCGACCGCTTCCTCGGCGTCTAGTGGCGCACTTCTACCTCGCCGCCTCCCTCGACGACGCGTCGGCGGAGCTGACGGGGGAGGAGGCGCGGCACGCGGCGCAGGTCGCGCGCCTCCGCGCCGGTGAGCGGGTCGTGGTCGGCGACGGCCGCGGCCGGGTCGCGGACGCCGAGGCGGTGTCGGTCGCGCGCGACCGGGTCCTGCTCGACGTGCACGCGCTCCGCGAGGAGCCCGAGCCGTCGCCGCGGATCGTGCTCGTGCAGGCGCTCGCGAAGGGCGGCCGCGACGAGGCGGCGATCCAGGCGGCGACGGAGCTCGGCGTCGCCGCGGTCGTGCCGTGGCAGGCGGCCCGCAGCGTCAGCCGGTGGACCGGCCCGAAGGCCGTCACGGGCGTCGAGCGCTGGGCGTCGATCGTGCGCGAGGCGGGCAAGCAGTCGATGCGCCCCTGGGCCGCGGCGGTGCGGCCGCTCGCGACGACCGCGGACCTCGAGCGCCTCGCCGCCGATGCGAGCGTGCTGCTGCTCGAACCGGCAGCGGAGCTGCCGCTGCTCGAGGCGGGCCTCCCGGCCGACCGCGCGATCGTGCTCGTCGTCGGCCCCGAGGGCGGCATCGCGCCCGAGGAGCGCGAGCGCCTCGAGTCGGCGGGCGCGACGGCGGTGCGCCTCGGCCCGCTCGTGCTGCGCACCTCGACGGCGGGCCCTGCGGCGCTCGCGGCCCTGGCGGCCCGCCTCGACCTCTGGCGCTAGCGCCTCCGCCCGCTCGCCCCGCTGCCCCCGCTGGTCGAGGTGCGAGCGCAGCCTCGAGACCGCCCCCCGCCATTTCCGTTTTGAAGGAGTTCTTCGCGCCATCCCGCGAGAACTCCTTCAAAACGGAGTCGGGGTCAGTCGGTGCCGGACTCCATCGCGGCGGCGTCGAGCAGGTCCTCGGCGCTGTCGTCGTGCCCGGAGGAGGCGATGCGGTTCGCGCGACCCGGCTCAAGCTCGCCGACGAGGGCGTGCACGGTGCTGCCGAAGACGCCGAGCCCGTCGAAGAACTCGAGCTTCGCGCGGGAGTCGGCGAGGTCGAGGTTGCGCATCGTGAGCTGCCCGATGCGGTCGTTCGGGTCGAACGCCGCGTCCTCGGTGCGCTCCATCGAGAGCCGCTCCGGCTGGTAGCTCGCGTTCGGCGAGACCGTGTTCAGGATCGTCCAGTCGTTGCCGCGGCGCAGGCGGAGCGCGACCTCGCCGGTGATCGGCGCGCCCACCCAGCGGGTGAGCGACTGGCGCAGCATCAGCGACTGCGGCTCGAGCCAGCGGCCCTCGTAGAGCAGCCGGCCGAGGCGGCGGCCCTCGGTCATGTAGGAGGCGAGGACGTCCTCGTTGTGGATCGCGGAGACGAGGCGCTCGTAGACGACGAACAGCAGCGCCATGCCGGGCGCCTCGTAGATGCCGCGGCTCTTCGCCTCGATGATGCGGTTCTCGATCTGGTCGGTCATGCCGAGGCCGTGGCGGCCGCCGATCGCGTTGACCTCCTGCACGAGCGCGACGGCGTCGTCGTAGCGGCGGCCGTTCACGGAGACGGGGCGGCCCTGCTCGAAGCCGATCGTCACGTCCTCCGGCTCCACGGTCGTCGCCGGGTCCCAGGCCTTCACGCCCATGATCGGCTCGACGAGCTCGATGGAGCTGTCGAGCTCCTCGAGCTTCTTCGCCTCGTGCGTCGCGCCCCAGATGTTCGCGTCCGTCGAGTAGGCCTTCTCCGCCGACGCGCGGTAGGGGAGGCCGCGCTCGGTCAGCCACGCCGACATCTCCGCGCGACCGCCGAGCTCGCCGACGAACGCCCGGTCGAGCCACGGCTTGTAGATCCGCAGGTCGGGGTTGGCGAGCAGGCCGTAGCGGTAGAAGCGCTCGATGTCGTTGCCCTTGAAGGTCGACCCGTCGCCCCAGATCGAGACGCCGTCCGCCTCCATCGCCTTCACGAGCATCGTGCCGGTGACCGCGCGGCCGAGCGGTGTGGTGTTGAAGTAGGGGGTGCCGCCGGCGCGGATGTGGAAGGCGCCGCAGGCGAGGGCGGCGAGGCCCTCCTCGACCAGCGCGGCGCGGCAGTCCACGAGGCGGGCGCCCTCGGCGCCGTACTCCTTCGCGCGGCCGGGCACGGAGGCCAGGTCGGGCTCGTCGTACTGCCCGAGGTCGGCGGTGTAGGCGAACGGGATCGCGCCGTGCTCGCGCATCCACGCCACCGCGACGGAGGTGTCGAGCCCTCCGGAGAAGGCGATGCCGACGCGCTCGCCGACGGGCAGGTCCGAGAGGATCTTCGACACGAGTGCCGAAACTACCGTGCCGCGGCGGGAGGGTTCAGCGCTCGGCGGCCGCGGGGGCCGCCCCGCCGAGGCTCTGGCGCGCCCAGCCGGCGAGGAGGTCGAAGGCGGGCGCGAGGCCGCGGCCCGACGCGGTGAGCCCGTACGAGACCGCGACCGGCGGCCCCGGGTCGACGCTGCGCTCGATCAGCCCGGCGGAGGCGAGCTCGCTGAGCCGGTCCGACAGCATCGAGTCGCTGATCGTGCCGAGCGCCCGGCGCAGCTCGCTGAAGGCGGCGGGGCCCTGGGCGAGCACGCTCAGGATCATCCCGTTCCAGCGCTTCCCGAGCACCTCGAAGGCGCGGACCATCGCGGCGTCGCAGGCGCGCACCTCGTGCTCGGTCACACCGCGATCGTACTCCGGTGCTGCTACGGTTTCCGCTGTCGCTAGGAAAAAACAAGCGACTACGAAACGACTGGGAGGTGGGCCCGTGTCCCTGTTCCGTCTGGACGCCAGCATCCGGATCGACGGCTCCGCGAGCCGCGAGATCGCCGACATCGTCGAGGAGGAGTGGCGCGCCGGCGACCCGGGCGCCGAGGTCGTCAGCCGCCACATCGGCGTCGAGCCGATCCCGGCCACGGCCTGGGCGGACGCGGTCTCCGGCTCCGCGCTGCCCGAGTCCCAGCGCACGGCCGAGCAGTCGGCGGCGACGGCGCTCGCGACCGCGCTCGTCGACGAGCTCGACGACGCGGACGCCCTGCTCTTCGCCGTGCCCCTCTACAACTACGGCGTCTCGCAGCACTTCAAGACGTACGTCGACCTCGTGATCGCCGACCCGCGGATGGCCCCGGGCTCCACGCTGCTCGCGGGCAAGCCCGCCGTGCTCGCCACCGTGCGGGGCGGGAACTACGCCGCGGGCGCGCCCCGCGAGGGCTGGGACCACGCGACGGCGTGGATGCGCCGCATCCTCGGCGACCTGTGGGGCCTGGACCTCCGCGTCGTCGAGCGCGAGCTCACGCTCGTGGGCGTGAACCCGGCCCTCGACCGGTTCACGGCGATCGCCGACGACCTGCGCGAGCAGGCGGAGGCCGCCGCCCGCGAGCACGGCCGCGCCCTGCGGCCGATCCGCCTGGCGGCCTGACCGCCGCCCGGGCCCGCGCCCGGCCGGCGGAGGAGGGAACGGTGGTGCGGCCGCCCTCCGTCGGCCGGAGCGCCGTTCCGCCGAGCGCGGACGGACGCGGATCGGGCCGCTCGCGTGCAGGCGCCGCCGGTAGGATCGGCGGCCATGACGGAGCGCGTCGGCACGGAGCCCTCGGTGTTCACGCGCATCCTGCGCGGGGAGATCCCGAGCGAGATGGTGCTGCAGACCGACGACGTGTTCGTGATCCGCGACATCGCCCCGCAGGCGCCCGTCCACCTGCTCGTGATCCCGAAGACCGACGCCTACGCGGACGTCACCGCGCTGGCGGCCGGGGACCCGAAGCTGCTCGCCTCGATGGTCGAGGCCGCGAAGGTCGCGGCGCAGCGGGCCGGCGCGAGCGACTTCCGCCTGATCTTCAACACGGGCGCCGGCGCGGGGCAGACCGTCTTCCACGTGCACGCCCACGTCCTGGCCGCTCCGCAGGGGCTCGACGAGGGCACGATGACGGGCGGCATGCCCGATGGAGAGGAAGCTTGACCGACTCCGACGACCTCCGTCCGACCGCGGGGCGCACGGCGTCGTCCGTGACCCGCCGCTACCCGGCGGCCGCCTCCGAGACCCGGACGATGTCGGTCGACGGCATCGCGATGGTCCGTCTCCTCGGCCCGCAGGACCGCCTGCTCGGTCAGATCGAGCAGCAGTTCCCGCTGGTCGAGGTGCTCGTGCGCGGCAACGAGGTCACGCTCGACGGCGAGCCCCAGCAGGTCGCCGCCGCGCAGCGCCTCATCGAGGAGCTGCTGCAGATGGTCCGCAACGGCCACGAGCTCGGGCCGGTGGACGTGAACTCCTCCGCCCGCATCCTCGAGGCCGACCGCGACTCGCACCCGTCCGAGCTGCTCGGGCAGGCGATCCTCACCGCCCGCGGCCGGGCGATCCGCCCGAAGACGCTCGGCCAGAAGGCCTACGTCGAGGCGATCGACCACAACACGATCACGTTCGGCATCGGCCCCGCCGGCACCGGCAAGACGTACCTCGCCATGGCGAAGGCCGTGCAGGCGCTCACCCGCAAGCAGGTGAGCCGCATCATCCTGACGCGGCCCGCGGTGGAGGCGGGGGAGCGGCTCGGCTACCTGCCGGGCACCCTGACGGACAAGATCGACCCGTACCTCCGCCCGCTCTACGACGCGCTGAACGAGATGATGGACCCGGAGCTGGTCCCGAAGCTCATGGCGACGTCGACGATCGAGGTCGCGCCCCTCGCCTACATGCGCGGCCGCACCCTGAACGACTCGTTCGTCGTGCTCGACGAGGCGCAGAACACGACGCCCGAGCAGATGAAGATGTTCCTCACCCGGCTCGGCTTCAACTCGAAGATGGTCGTCACCGGCGACATCACGCAGGTCGACCTGCCCGGCAACGTCTCCGGCCTCCGGACCGTGCAGCGGATCGTCGAGGGGATCGACGACATCCACTTCTCGCGGCTCGGCAGCGAGGACGTCGTGCGCCACTCCCTCGTCGGCCGGATCGTGGACGCCTACAGCCGCTACGACGAGGAGCGCCTCGCGGCCGCGGCGGCCCGCCGTCCGGAGCGCGCGAGCAGCGACGAGCCCGGCCGCACGCGGCCGCCGACCGACTACCGGCCGCCGCAGAACCGGGCCGAGCGCCGGGCGGGCGAGCGGGAGCAGGGCCGGCACCGATGAGCGTCGAGCTCAACAACGAGTCCGGCGTCCCGGTCGACGAGGCCGCGATCCAGCGGCTCGTCACCTTCGCGCTCGACCTGCTGCACGTGCACCCGGACGCCGACGTCGCGATCCTCTTCGTCGACGAGGCCGCCATGGAGCAGCTCCACGTGCAGTGGATGGACGAGCCCGGGCCGACCGACGTGCTCAGCTTCCCGATGGACGAGCTGCGGCCCGGCACCGACGACGCCCCGACGCCCGCCGGGCTGCTCGGCGACATCGTCGTGTGCCCGCAGGTGGCGGAGGCGCAGGCGAAGACCGCCGGCCACTCGGTGCTCGAGGAGATCGAGCTGCTGACCGCGCACGGGCTGCTGCACCTCCTCGGCTTCGACCACGCGGAGCCGGAGGACGAGCGGGAGATGTTCGGGGTCCAGCGGGACGTCCTGGTCGGCTTCGCGGTGCAGGAGAAGCAGCAGAGACGGGCATGACGGCCCTCTTCCTCGTCGCCGCCGCGGTCCTCGTCGTGTTCGGCGGCCTCCTCGCGGCCTGCGACGCGGCGATGGTCACGCTGTCGCGGGCGGAGCTGCAGGAGGCCGCGATCCGCGCGCGCTTCCGGCGCTCGCTGCTCGGGATCGCCGCCGACACCGGTGCGCACATCAACGCGGTGAACTTCCTCCGGGTGCTGGCGGAGACCAGCGCCGCGGTGCTCGTGACGCTGGCGTTCGCGGCCGTGGTCGAGAACCCGTGGCTCGTGCTGCTGATCTCCGCGGTCGTGATGACCGCGGTCTCGTTCGTGCTCGTCGGCGCGAGCCCGCGCAGCGTCGGCCGGACGCACCCGCGCGGGCTGCTGCGCACCGCCGCGCCCGTGATCCGCGCGTCCCGCCTCGTGATCGGCCCGCTGGCCGGGGCGCTCGTCTGGCTGGGCAACGTGGTGACGCCCGGTCGCGCCCGCGGGGCCGCGACGTTCACGTCGGAGGAGCAGCTGCTCTCCATGGTCGACGAGGCGACCGAGCTCGACGTGCTCGAGCAGGACGACCGCGAGCTGATCCACTCGATCTTCGAGTGGGGCGACACCGCCGTGCGCGAGGTGATGGTGCCGCGCACCGACATGGTGACCATCGAGGCGACGGCCGAGGCGGACGCGGCGATGCGCCTGCTGCTGAACCGCGCGCTGTCGCGCGTGCCGGTGCGGGCGAAGGACGCGGACGACATCGTCGGCGTCCTCCACCTCCGCGACGTCGCCCGCGTGCTCACGGAGCGGCCGAAGAAGCGCGACGAGCTGCCGACCGCCGCGGAGCTCGCGCGGCCCGTGCTGTTCGTGCCCGACTCGAAGAAGGCGGACGAGACGCTGCGGCAGATGCAGCAGGCGTCGAACCACCTCGCGATGGTGGTCGACGAGTACGGCGGCATCGCCGGCCTCGTCACGCTCGAGGACCTGATCGAGGAGCTCGTCGGCGACATCACCGACGAGTCCGACCGCGAGACGTCGGACAGCACGCAGATCGGCGACGGCCGCTGGCTGGTCTCGGCGCGCATGCAGCTCGACGAGCTCTCCGACCTCCTCGGGTTCGAGGTGGAGGACGAGGACGTCGACTCGGTCGGCGGGCTGCTCACGAAGCGGCTGGACCGCCTCCCGATGCTGGGGGACCGGGTCGAGGTCGACGGCGTGCGGCTCACCGCCGAGCGCATCGAGGGACGGCGCCGCGGGCTCACCCGCGTGACCGTCGAGCGCCTCCGGGACCCGGACGCGGAGGCCGAGGAGGACGCGAAGGTGATGGGCGCATGAGCGAGGGCTACCGGTCGGGGTTCCTGACCTTCGTCGGGCGGCCGAACGTCGGCAAGTCGACGCTCATGAACGCGCTCGTCGGCGAGAAGGTCGCCATCACGTCGCCGAAGCCGCAGACGACGCGGCGCGCGATCCGCGGCATCGTGACCCGGCCGGAGGGGCAGCTCGTCGTCGTGGACACGCCGGGCATGCACCGGCCCCGCACCCTGCTCGGCGAACGGCTGAACGACGTCGTCGCGGCGACGCTCGCCGACGTCGACGTGGTCGGCTTCTGCGTGCCCGCCGGCGAGCCGATCGGGCCGGGCGACCGGTTCCTGCACGGCCGCCTCGACGACGCGCCTCGCGCGAAGCGGATCGCGATCGTCACGAAGATCGACGCGGTGCCCCGGGACCGCGTGGGCGAGCAGCTGCTCGCGGTCAGCGCGCTGGGGGAGTGGGACAGCGTGATCCCCGTCTCCGCGCAGGACGGCATCCAGCTCGACGTGCTCGTGCAGGAGGCGCTGAAGCTGATGCCGGAGGGCCCCGCGCTCTACGGCGAGGAGGCGGTGACCGACGAGTCGCTCGAGCAGCGGATCGCCGAGCTCATCCGCGAGGCCGCCCTCGAGGGCGCCCGCGAGGAGCTGCCGCACTCCCTCGCGGTCACGGTCGACGACGTCGAGGAGGAGGACGGGCTCACCCGGATCTTCGCCAACGTCTGGGTCGAGCGCGACAGCCAGCGGATCATCATGATCGGCCGCAAGGGCGCCCGCCTCAAGGAGGTCGGCACCGCCGCCCGCGCGCAGATCGAGCCCCTGGTCGGCACGAAGGTCTTCCTCTCCCTCCACGTCAAGGTGGCCAAGGAGTGGCAGCGCGACCCGAAGCAGCTGGGCCGCCTCGGCTTCTGACCCTCCCGCCCTTCGCGGATCCGCAGTCCTTACGCGGATCCGCAAGAACCCGACGACACGCCGGGACCGAGGGGTCGCGCAGCGGCGTGTCGCCCGAGAACTGCGGATCCGCGAACGGATCAGGCGCGCGCGTGCTGCCCGGCGAGGAGGGGGAGCAGGCGCCGGACGTGGGTCTCGGGAGCGAACAGGTCCGCGCTCGCCCGCGCGCCCTCGGCGGCCCGTCGGACCGGCTCGAGGTCGAGGGCCAGCTCGACCAGCCGGTCGGCGATCGCCTCGGCGTCGGCACCGGCGGTGAGCAGGCCCGCCCGGTCCAGCCCCTCCGTGAGCCGCGGGTCGGTGTGGAGCACCCCGCGGCCCGCGCGCACCGACTCCACCACCGTCATGGGCTGGTTGTCGAAGCCCTGCGAGGTGAGGGCGGTCAGGTGCGAGTCCGCGATGAGGCGCTGCACCCCGCTGCGGTCGAGGCGCCCGAGCAGCACCGTGCCGGGCACGTCCTCCGCGGCCCGGCGCGCGACCGGCAGCAGCAGCCCGTTCCCCGCTATCGCGACGCGCAGCCGATCCGGTGGCAGCCGGCGCTGCGCGAGGCGGACGCCGGCGAGGAAGGTCAGCGGCCGCTTCTCCGGCACGCACCGCCCGATCCACGCGACCCGGAGGTGGTCGACCTCCGGCAGCGGCGTCGGGGTGCCGGAGCCGTCGTCGCAGTTCGGCAGCACGACCGGGGCGGGCACCCCGAGGCCGGCGAGGTCGGCGGCCTGGTGCGCGGACGGCGAGACGACGACGTCGGCCGCGACGGCGACCGCGAGCGTGTGGTCGAGCAGGGGGTTCGGCGACCGGCGCGGCACCGGACCGGCGACCGAGGCGAGCAGGGCGCGCGCCGCCGGACGGACCGGCGCGGGGAGGCCCGGCCAGTAGGCGGTGTGCACCGTGTGGGTCACGGGCAGCCCGAGCCGCCGAGCGGCCGCGAGCGCGGCGCGGGCGTGCCCGAACTCCGAGTGGAGGTGCACCGCCTCGATCCCGGCCGAGCGCAGGTGCCGGTGCAGCCGGTCGCGCAGCGCGTCGTCGTCGCGGACGAGGGGGAAGTCCAGCAGCGGCAGGCGCCGCCCCTCGGTCCACAGCGCGTCGACGCCCGGCGGCAGCACGGCCCGGCCGCGGGGACGCGGTGCGACGACCAGCACGCCGTGCCCCGCGGCGACCAGGGCGGCCGCCTCGTTCAGCGCGGCGCGCTGCGCACCGCCGACGAGGTCGAGGGAGTAGTCGAGGACGATCGCGATCCGCATGGCCGCAGGCAACCGGTGCGCCGCCGTCGCGGACCGTCGTCCAGCGGCTGACCGCGGTCATCCCCGGGGATGATTCGCGCGCGGAGGGCTCGGTCGCGCGCGGCCCTCGCCCTAGCCTGACGCCGTGCAGCCGACCGACGTCTTCGAGCGCCTCGTGCAGAGCAGCGCCGTACGACTGGCCGTCGCAGCCGGTGCTGCCGTCGTGTGGTTCTTCGCCCTCTGGACTCCGGAGCTCGGCCGCAACGGCGGCCTGGCCTTCGTGTACGGCGTCCCGGCGGTCCTGGTGCTCCTGTGCTGGTGGACCCGCCCTTGGCTCGCCATGGGGCTCTCGGCGCTCGTGCTGCTTCTCGTGCTCTCCGGCGCCGTCAACGGCACCGCCGTCAACGAGGGCGGCGTGCTCGCCTGCGCGACCGCGTGGTTCGCGGTGCTCGGTGCGGCGTCCTCCGGCGATCCTCGGCTCCACTGGGCGGGCGGCCTGTTGGTGGCGGTGGACACCGTCCTGTCCGGAGCCAACAACGGGTTCCCCAGCCTCATCATCGTGCTGCTCCTGGGCGGGGGCGCCCTGCTGCTCGGCTGGGTCCTCCGGCAGCGGCGTTCGGCGGATCGCCTTCGGACCGGTCTCGCGGAGTCGGAGGAGCGCGAGCGGGCGGTCGAGCGGGACGTCGTGATCGAGCAGGAGCGCAACCGCGTCGCCCGGGACGTGCACGATGTCGTCGCCCACTCGCTCGCGGTCGTGATCGCCCAGGCGGACGGCGCCCGGTACGCGGCCGAGAAGGACCCGACCACGGTGGGACCCGCGCTCGAGGCGATCGCGGACACCGCGCGGGACGCGCTCGGTGAGGTGCGCACGCTGCTGCACGAGCTGCGGCACACGCAGCGGGCGACGCCGGCACCGGGGACGAGCGATCTGGACGCGCTGATCGAGGGGTTCCGGCAGCTGGGGCTCGCGGTGGAGGTCGCGCACTACGGGCACCAGCGCGCGCTCGGCGACGCGACCGAGCTCGCCGTGTACCGCGTGGTGCAGGAGTCGTTGACGAACGCCCTGCGGCACGGCGACACCGGGGAGCCCGTGACGGTCGACTTCGACTGGGGCGACCACGCGGTCGCGGTGGTCGTGACGAACGCCCTCGTCGAGGACGGCGTGCCGCAGGTCGAGGGACCGGGCCACGGGATCCCCGGCATGCGCGAGCGGGCCGCGCTCGCGGGCGGCGACTTCACCGTCGGCATCGGCACCCGCGGCATGTTCCGGGTCCGCGCGAGCCTGCCCGCCTCGCCGGCTCCCGACGCGCCGACCGCGCTCATGGCCCGTGCCTGACGCCGGCCCCGTCCGGATCCTCCTGGTCGACGACCAGGCGCTCTTCCGCTCCGGTCTCCGCATGCTGCTCGACAGCCAGGACGACCTGGAGGTCGTGGGGGAGGCCGCCGACGGCGAGGAGGGGGTCGCCGCGGCGGCGGCGCTCGACCCGGACGTCGTGCTCATGGACATCCGCATGCCCCGGGTCGACGGCGTCACCGCGACCGAGCGGCTCGCGGAGCGCGGCGTCCGGCCGAAGGTGCTCGTGCTCACGACGTTCGACCTCGACGAGGCGGCCGCACGGGCGCTGCGCGCCGGCGCCTCCGGCTTCGTGCTGAAGGACGCGAAGCCGGAGTTCCTGCTCGCCGCGGTGCGGACGGTGCACGCCGGCGCCGCGGTCATCGCACCCGCCGCGATCGGCCACCTCCTCGACACGTTCGGCAGCGGCCGGGTCCGGCGCGACGACGAGCTCGCCGTGCTGAGCCCGCGCGAGCGGGAGATCTACGACCTCGCCGGCAAGGGGCTCTCGAACGCGGAGATCGCGGCGCACGAGTACGTCAGCGAGGCGACCGTGAAGACGCACGTCTCCCGCATCCTGGCCAAGCTGGGGCTCCGCGACCGCGTGCAGCTCGTCGTGCACTGGCACGCCGGCTGACCCCTTCGCGGATCCGCAAGAACTCCGCGACACGCCGCCCCGAGGGCTTCATCAAGCGGCGTGTCGGGCAGGAACTGCGGATCCGCGAGCGAAATGCGGATCCGCGAGACTCCCCGGGGCGCGTCGGGGACCGGGTGGTACCGTGACCGCGTGCTGACGGCGCTCCTCCTCCTTCGCTGCCGCGACGAGGCCTAACCCTCCAGGCCCTCCTCGTCGCGGAGTCCTCGCGTTGGCCGCCCCAGACGAGCAGAAGGAATCGCCCACCATGCAGAACCGGCAGCAGCCGTCCCCGATGCCGATCCACCGGTACCGCCCCTACCTCGACCAGTTCCGGGTCGACCTGCCCGACCGCACCTGGCCGACGAAGCGGATCACGACCGCGCCGCGCTGGTGCGCCGTCGACCTGCGCGACGGCAACCAGGCGCTCATCGACCCGATGAGCCCCGAGCGCAAGCGCATCATGTTCGACCTCCTCGTGCAGATGGGCTACAAGGAGATCGAGGTCGGCTTCCCCTCCGCGAGCCAGACCGACTTCGACTTCGTCCGCAGCCTGATCGACGAGGGCGCGATCCCGGACGACGTCACGATCCAGGTGCTGACGCAGGCTCGCGAGCACCTGATCGCCCGCACCTACGAGTCGATCCGGGGCGCCAGGCAGGCGATCGTGCACCTCTACAACTCGACGAGCGTGCTGCAGCGCGACGTCGTGTTCCGCACGGACCGCCAGGGGATCATCGACATCGCCGTGGAGGGCGCGCGGCTCTGCAAGCGGTACGAGGAGACGGTGCCGGAGACGACCGTCTACTACGAGTACTCGCCGGAGTCCTACACGGGCACCGAGGTCGAGTTCGCCGCCGAGGTCTGCAACCGGGTGATGGAGGTCTTCGTCCCGACCGCGGAGCGGAACGTCATCATCAACCTGCCCGCCACCGTCGAGATGGCGACGCCGAACGTCTACGCCGACTCGATCGAGTGGATGAACCGGCACCTCGAGCACCGCGAGCACGTGATCCTCTCCCTGCACCCGCACAACGACCGCGGCACCGCGATCGCGGCGGCCGAGCTCGGCTACCTGGCCGGCGCGGACCGCATCGAGGGCTGCCTCTTCGGCAACGGGGAGCGGACCGGCAACGTCGACCTGGTCGCGCTCGGGATCAACCTGTTCACGCAGGGCATCGACCCGCAGATCGACTTCTCCGACCTCGACCGCATCCGCGCGACCGCGGAGCACTGCAACCAGCTGCGGGTGCACGAGCGCAGCCCGTGGGCCGGCGACCTCGTCTACACGGCGTTCTCCGGCAGCCACCAGGACGCGATCAAGAAGGGCTTCGAGGCGATGGCCGCGGAGGCCGAGCGCACCGGCCGGCCCGTCGAGGAGCTCGAGTGGGCGGTCCCGTACCTGCCCGTCGACCCGAAGGACCTCGGCCGCAGCTACGAGGCGGTCATCCGCGTCAACTCGCAGTCCGGCAAGGGCGGCGTCGCCTATCTGCTGAAGAACGACCACGCGCTCGACCTGCCCCGCAAGCTGCAGATCGAGTTCTCGGGCGTCGTGCAGGCGAAGACCGACGCGGAGGGCGGCGAGGTCACCAGCGAGGAGATCTGGACCGCGTTCCAGGACGAGTACCTGCCGCACCCCGACCCGTCCGAGAAGTGGGGCCGCTTCGAGGTGCTGCGCACCCGCACGTCGAGCGAGCTCGACGGGGAGGTGGACCTCGGCGTGCGCCTGCGGATCGCCGAGGACGTGCAGGACGTGACCGCCCGCGGCAACGGCCCGATCGACGCCTTCCTGCGCGTGATGGGGGAGCAGGGCTTCCGCATCTCCCTCTACGACTACGTCGAGCACGCGCTCAGCGCCGGCGGCGACGCGAAGGCGGCCGCCTACGTCGACCTGGAGGTCAACGGCGTGCGCCTGTGGGGCGTCGGCATCGACGCGGACATCGCGACCGCGTCGCTGAAGGCCATCGTCTCCTCCGTCAACCGCGCCGTGCGGGCCGAGGTGGAGCAGCTCGCCCTCGCCTGATCGGGCCCGTCGACGACGGCCGTCCTCCCGTGCTGCGGCACCGGAGGGCGGCCGTCACGTCCTCGTGGGCCGCGAATGCGGACGGGTGCCATTGCTTTCCCGGGGAATTCCGCGGAACATCGCCGTGATCTGTTCGTTATCGGCGAACCGAGGCCTTCTCGTAGGAAACATTCCGTGAACGCTCCTGGCGTGCCGTGACCCCGTGCGGCACCCTTGCCGCATGACGCTCACGACTTCGACCCTCGATTCCGTCATCGTCATCTGGCACGTCGCGGTGAACAACGGGGACGGCGCGACAGCGGCCGCCGCATGCACCGAGGACGTCGTGGTCGCGGGGCCCAAGGGCGAGTCCACCGGTCGCGACGAGATGATCAGATGGGTGGAGACGGCGGGGGTGCGGCTGATGCCGCGCGACTGCTACGACGTCCCGGGCGGCATCGTCGTCGCCCAGGACGCGACCTGGAACAGCGACGCGACGCGCACGCCGCTGACCGTGTACTCGACCTTCGGCCTGCGGGAGGGCTCGATCTCGAGCATCCACCGCTTCGCGTCCCTGGAGGAGGCGCGCGCCTTCCCGCTCGCCGCAGCGGCCTGATCCGCGGCCGGCCGGGGCGCAGCAGCGCGGCTGCGCCCCGGCCGACGCCTCAGAAGCGGTCGCGGCTCGCGGTCGGGTCGGTCGTGCGGGGCCGGTCGGCGTCCTGCGTGCCGACGCGGTCGTCCGCGGCGTCGCGCGCCTTCCGGATCTTGTCCGTGTGCTTGCCGCCCGTCGCCTTGTCGGCGGCGCCGGCCGCGGCGTCGAGCACCTGGTCGCTGACCTTCTCGCCCTGCTCGCTGTTCAGGAACTTCTTCGCCTGGTCGAACAGCCCTGCCATCGGGTCCTCCTCGTCGTCGGGACTCCTGGCTACCGCGCGCGGCTGGGAGTCCGCATCCGTGCGTCGGTGGGGGCTGCGAGAATCGACCGATGCCGACCTACCGTGACGAAGCCGTCGTGCTCCGCACCCATCAGCTGGGGGAGGCGGACCGCATCATCACGATGCTCGGCAGGAACCGCGGCAAGATCCGTGCGGTCGCGAAGGGCGTGCGGCGCACCTCGAGCCGCTTCGGATCGCACGTCGAGCCGTTCATGGTCGTCGACCTGCAGTGCTACGAGGGCCGCAGCCTCGACGTGATCCAGCAGGCGGAGTCCCTCGGCACGTACGGCGCGTCGATCGCCGCCGACTACGCGAGCTTCACGGCCGCGAACGTGATCGTGGAGACCGCGGACCGGCTCACCGACGAGCCGTCGCTGCAGCAGTACCTGCTGCTCGTGGGGGCGCTGCGGGCGCTGTCCCGAGCGGAGCACGGGGCGTCGCTCATCCTCGACTCCTACCTCCTCCGGGCGCTGTCCATCGCGGGGTGGGCGCCGACCTTCGGCGACTGCGCCGTCACGGGCGCCCCCGGGCCGCACACCGCGTTCGTCGCGCAGCTCGGCGGCGTCGTCGCGGACGAGGTCGCCCCGCCCGGCGCCCCGCGGCTCACCGAGGACACGATCGAGCTGCTCGGCGCCCTCCTGACCGGGAACTGGGCCCTGGCGGACGCGGCCGGCACGTCCACGCGGGGGCAGGCGTCCGGCGTCATCGCGGCGTACGTGCAGTGGCACCTGGAGCGCGGGCTGAAGTCCCTGAACCACCTCGACCGGGCCGTCACCGCCCCTGCCGCCCGGGGTGCGAGCGCGGCGGGCCTCGGGGTCGGCGCCTGATGGCGCGGGTGCAGCTCGACCCGATCCGACCCGTCGACTGGACGCACGAGTACCCGGAGCCGTTCGCGAAGGTGCCGGAGCACGTCGCGGTCGTCATGGACGGCAACGGCCGGTGGGCCAACCGGCGCGGGCTCCCGCGCATCGAGGGCCACCGCGCGGGCGAGGCCGCCCTGCTCGACGTCGTGGCGGGTGCGCTGCAGGCGGGCGTGAAGCACCTCTCCGCGTACGCCTTCTCCACCGAGAACTGGACGCGCTCGCCCGACGAGGTGCGGTTCATCCTCGGCTTCAACCGCGAGGTGCTGCGCCGCCGCCGCGAGCAGCTGAACGAGTGGGGCGTGCGGATCCGCTGGGCCGGCCGCACGCCGCGGCTCTGGCGCACCGTGATCGGCGACCTCCGCGCCGCCGAGGACCTGACCCGCGACAACCGCACGCTCACGCTGACGATGTGCATCAACTACGGCGGCCGCGTCGAGATCCAGGACGCGGTGCGGCAGGTGGCGCAGGAGGTCGCCGCGGGGCGGCTCAAGCCGAGCGCGATCACCGAGAAGACGATCGCCCGGCACCTGTACCTGCCCGACATGCCCGACGTCGACCTGTTCGTGCGGTCGTCGGGGGAGCAGCGGACCTCGAACTTCCTGCTCTGGCAGTCCGCCTACGCCGAGATGGTGTTCCAGGACACGCTCTGGCCGGACTACCGCCGGACCCACCTGTGGGACGCGATCGCGCAGTACAACGCCCGCGACCGCCGCTTCGGGGGCGCGGTCGACGCGCCCTCCGCCTGACCGCGGGTCGCACGGGCTCGCGCGGGCTCGCGCGGTCGCCGCGGCGTCGCGCGGTCCGCACGCCGACCGCGCGGCGCCAGGGCTACCGCGCGTCGCGCCGCAGGAGGGCGAGCAGGCGCTCGGCGTCCCGGCGCGAGCGCACCTGCACCACGGGCAGCGCCGGGTTGACCGCCTTCGCGCCGCGCACCCAGCCCTCCGCGTCGCGGAGGGTCTTGATCGACCAGCGGACGATGTGGTCCGGATCGGTGAAGAAGGTCAGCAGCGACGCCTCGACGTTCCCGTTCCAGAGCGCCTCCCGCCGCAGCCGCCGCAGCACCGTGCGCCGCACGACCCGCTGCAGCACGACGGCGGCCGGCGGGCGCAGCCACACGAGCAGGTCCGCGCGCGACGCGAGCAGCGGCCGCACGCGCGCGTACTGGAACTCCGTGACCCAGGCGTCCCCAGCCACGAGCGCCGCGACCTCGTCGTCGAAGCCGGGGTTCGGCGTCCACCCCGCGTGCCAGTGCAGCGCGTCGAGCTCGGTGTGGGTCACGCCCGCCGCGACCGCGATCCGCCGGGCCAGCGTCGTCTTGCCGGACCCCGAGGGGCCCGCGACGAGGATCCGACGAGCCCGCACCCGCCCATCCTCCTCCGACGCCCGCCCGCAGCGGATTCCGAGGCGTCGTCCCTACCGTGACGCGCATCGCGGCCGGCGGGACCCAGCCGCCCGCCCGGGCGGCACGTCGGCGCGGGGACGGGGACGGGCTCGTGATGGAGACGACGACGCGGATGATGCACGACATGGTCGTGCCGACCGACACGGGCATGGACATGCGCCTGCTGCAGGAGGCGATCGACGCCTGCTCGATGTGCATGCAGGCCTGCACGATGTGCTCGGACGCGATGGGCGGCATGGCGGGCATGGACACCTGCGCCTCGCGCTGCGCGACCTGCGCCGACGTCTGCACGACGACGATGCGCATGATGATGCGGCCTGCCGGCATGGACCGCACGGCGATGGTCGCGATGCTCGAGGCCTGCATCGCGATGTGCGCGGCGTGCATGGCCGAGTGCCGGATGCACGCCGAGAGCAGCGCCACGTGCGCGATGTGCGCCGACGCCTGCGAGGCGTGCGACGCCGCGTGCAGCGCGCTGCTCGCGTCGATGACGGCGGACGCCGCCTGAGGCGTCAGCGCGCGGCGACGTTCAGCCGGTGCTCGCCGGCCGCGAGCACGCCGTAGCGCTCGTGCACCGACACCAGCGACCCGGGGACGAGGAGGTCCCGGCGGTCGACGTGGTGCCAGAGCCGCAGCGCGGAGCCGTCGGACCAGCGGCGGAGCTCGATCGCGCCGTCGTGCCGGGACCGCTCGACGACCGCGTCCGACCAGCCCTCCGGGTGGAGGTGGGCGAGCCGGAGGTGGAGCAGCGTGACGGCGTGACCCGGGCGGTCGTCGATGCACATCGCGCCCTGCTCGCACGCCTCGACGGCCTGCTGCGGGTGCGTGCGGTGCGACATCGTCCACTCCTGAATCGCCGGACCGCCCGGCGGTCCCGTCACGGTAGGTGGGCCGGAGCGGGCGCACCACGGCAGCGGTCACGGGGCGTAGCACTGCGCCGCCCCGGTCCGGGGGTGGCGGCCTCCGCGGCTCGATAGGCTTCCGGTTCGACATGAGGGCCCCGCAGCCGGCGAGGCCCCGGACGGGAGAACCGTGGCAGCCACCTCGCTCGACAGCGTCATCGCCCTCGCCAAGCGGCGGGGCTTCGTCTTCCAGGCGGGTGAGATCTACGGCGGCTCCCGCTCCGCCTGGGACTACGGCCCCCTCGGTGCGGAGCTGAAGGAGAACATCAAGCGCCAGTGGTGGCGCACGATGGTCCGCGGCCGCGAGGACGTCGTCGGCATCGACTCATCCGTGATCCTGCCGCGGCGGGTGTGGGAGGCGTCCGGCCACGTCGAGGTGTTCTCGGACCCGCTCGTCGAGAGCCTCCACACGCACAAGCGCTACCGCGCCGACCACCTCATCGAGGCGTACGAGGCGAAGCACGGCCACCCGCCGGAGAACGGCCTCGCGGACATCCGCGACCCCGAGACCGGCCAGCCCGGCGCCTGGACGGAGCCGCGCGCCTTCTCCGGCCTCATGAAGACGTTCCTCGGCCCCGTCGACGACGAGGCCGGGCTGCACTACCTGCGGCCCGAGACCGCGCAGGGCATCTTCGTGAACTTCGCGAACGTGCTGCAGTCCGCCCGCATGAAGCCGCCGTTCGGCATCGGCCAGATCGGCAAGAGCTTCCGCAACGAGATCACGCCCGGGAACTTCATCTTCCGCACCCGCGAGTTCGAGCAGATGGAGATGGAGTTCTTCGTCCAGCCCGGCACCGACGAGGAGTGGCACGAGTACTGGATCGGCGAGCGGCACCGCTGGTACACCGACCTCGGGATCAAGCCGGAGAACCTCCGCCTCTACGAGCACGCGAAGGAGAAGCTCTCCCACTACTCGAAGCGGACCGTCGACATCGAGTACCGGTTCGGCTTCACCGGTGGCGAGTGGGGCGAGCTCGAGGGCATCGCGAACCGCACCGACTACGACCTCAGCACCCACTCGAAGGCGTCCGGCACGGACCTCAGCTTCTTCGACCAGGGCGCGGGGGAGCGGTGGACGCCGTACGTCATCGAGCCCGCGGCGGGCGTCACGCGGTCGCTGATGGCGTTCCTCGTCGACGCGTACTCGGAGGACGAGGCGCCGAACACGAAGGGCGGCGTCGACAAGCGCACCGTGCTCCGGCTCGACCCGCGCCTCGCGCCGGTCAAGGCCGCCGTGCTGCCGCTCAGCCGCAACGAGCGGCTGTCGCCGCTCGCGAAGCAGGTCGCGGCGGACCTCCGGCAGGACTGGAACGTCGAGTTCGACGACGCCGGCGCGATCGGCCGCCGCTACCGCCGGCAGGACGAGATCGGCACGCCGTTCTGCATCACGGTCGACTTCGACTCCCTCGACGACCAGTCGGTCACGGTGCGCGGCCGGGACACGATGCAGCAGGACCGGGTGAGCCTCGACAGGCTGCACGGCTTCCTCGCGTCGGCCCTCGTCGGCGCCTGACCCGGCTGCGACGAGCACTGCCATGACCCCGGAGGCGGTGGCGCACGTCTCGCCGCCGCTCCCGGGGCGCGCCGTCATCCGGCAGCACTGGGCGGACGCCGTGTTCCTGCACTGGCGGGTCGACCCCGCCGAGGTCGCGCCGTGGCTCCCGCAGGGCACGCGGCCCGACACGACGCCGGACGGCGCCTCGTGGGTCGGGCTGATCCCGTTCCGGCTGGAGCGGTCGGCGTTCCCGCCGCTGCCGCCGGTGCCGTGGCTCGGCACGTTCCTCGAGACGAACGTCCGCCTCTACGCCGTCGACGAGCGGGGCCGACGGAGCGTGGTGTTCCGCAGCCTCGACGCGCAGCACCTGCTGCCCGTGCTGGCCGCCCGGATCGGGCTCGGCCTGCCGTACCGGTGGGCGCGGATGCGGGGCGAGCGGCTCGGGCCCGTGCTGCGGTACGCGTCGGAGCGCATCGAGGGCGCGACGCGGCCCCGCACTCGCATCGCGGTCCGCCGCTCGGCGGAGCGGGTGGAGGGCGACCCGGTCGCCGACTTCCTCACCGCCCGCTGGGCGATGCACGTCGCGCGTTCCGGCGGGACGCGGTACTGGCGCAACGAGCACGAGCCCTGGCCGCTGTTCCGCGGCGAGCTGCTCGAGCTGCGCGACGAGCTGCTCGCGGACGCGGGGTTCCCCGGGCTCGCCGACCGCGCGCCCGACTCGGTGCTGGTCTCCCCGGGCGTGAGCACGCGGTTCTCCGCGCCCGTGCCGTGACCGGCGCCGAGCGCTGGGACGTCGTCGTGGTCGGCGCCGGCCCCGCGGGATCGAGCGCCGCCCGGGCGGCGGCCGAGCGCGGCGGGCGCGCGCTGCTCGTCGACGCCGCCCGCTTCCCGCGGTACAAGACCTGCGGGGGCGGTCTCATCGGCACCTCGCTCGACGCCCTGCCGCCGTCGGCGCTCGGCGCGGTCGAGACCCGCGTGACGACCGCGTCCTTCGCGCTGCGCGGCGGCCGCGCTCGCCGCGTGCGGGCGACCCGACCGTTCCTCGCCCTCGCGCGCCGCGAGGTGCTGGACCAGGCCCTCGTGGACGCCGCGGTCGCCGCGGGCGCGGAGTTCCGCGACCACGTGCGCGTCACCCGGCTCGAGGACACGGCGGACGGCGTGCTCGTGGTCGCCGGCGGCGTCGAGCTCGTGGCCGGCGCGGTCGTCGGGGCCGACGGGTCCTCCGGCGTGGTCGGGCGCCACGTGGGCGTGCGGATCGCGCGCAGCGACCTCGGCCTCGAGGTCGAGCTCGCCGGCACGAAGGCGGACTGGGCCGAGCGCGTCCACCTCGACTGGGGCCGCGACCCGGGCGCGTACGGCTGGGTGTTCCCGAAGGGCGACCGGTTGACCGTCGGCGTGATCCAGCGCAAGGGCGAGGGCGCCGCGACCCGGGCGTACCTCGCGCGGCTCCTCGACGGACTCGGCCTCGCGGACCGCGAGCGACTCCACGACTCGGGCCACCTGACCCGCTGGCGGGAGCCCGGCTCGCCCGTCCGCCGCGGGCGCGTCCTCGTCGCCGGTGACGCCGCCGGTCTCCTGGAGCCCTGGACGCGGGAGGGGATCTCCTTCGCGCTGCGCTCCGGCACCGCGGCCGGCGTCGCGGCGGCCGACGGCGACCTCGACGGGTACGAGCGGTACGTCGCCCGCGAGCTGGAGCCGGAGCAGCGGGCGGGCGCCCGGCTGCTCCGGGTGTTCGAGCGCGCGCCGTGGCTGGTGCACCTGCTGGTCACCAGGACCGGCGCGGGCGCCCGCCGCTTCGTCCGCTTCAGCCGCGGCGAGGCCGGGCTGCGGATCCTCCACCGCTGAGGCCGCGTCACGGCTCGTCGGTCAGCCGGTACTCGACCCGGTGCCGGCCCACGATCCGCGCCGCCTTCGGGAAGGGCAGCAGCACGCCCTCCTCGCGCCGGACGAGGCGCCCCTCCTCGATCGAGCGCACCTCGTCGAGGAACGCCTTCGCCGCAGCGCGGCGGTCGAGCACGTCGCCGTCGGACGTCGCGTCGGCGACCGTCGACAGCAGCAGCCCCGGGCTCACCCCGGCGAGGCGCCGCACGCGGCCGAGCGACGCGACGCCGCGGCTCGTCGCGCCGCGGAGCTCCTCGCCGCAGCTGCACCCGTTGCGGCCGCACCAGGCCCTCGGTACGAGCAGCTCGCCGACGAGGCACTCCCGGCCCGGCTCGCAGAACCCCTCGATCGCGACGAGCGCGAACGCGTCCATGTCTTCCTCACCCGGCACGGGCAGGAGCACGCTACGAGCGGGGTGCGACAGCGGTCGCGGGCGCGCGTCAGCCCGTGATGTCGGCCACGGTCGCGTGCAGCGCGGGGAGGAGGGCCGCCGCGTCGACGAAGGCGCTGAACCCGTGCGCGCCGGCGCCCATCGCGATCCGGCCGGTGATGCGCTCGTCCGCGAACACGGGCCAGGCGGTCGAGCTGCCGAGCGGGGTGATCGTGCCGCGCTCGTACCCGGTCGCCGCCAGGGCCTCCTCGGCGCTCGGGAGCCGCAGCTTGTTCACGCCGACGGCCGCGCGCAGCTTCGCCCACGCGATCTGCCGGTCTCCGGGGACGAGCGCGAAGAGGAAGGTGCCGTCGCTGCGGCCGACGACGAGCGACTTGACGATCGACGACGGCTCGAGCCCGAGCAGCGCCGCGGCCCCCTCGAGGGAGTCCGCCGCGGGCCGCTCGACGAGCTCGACCTCGATCCCCAGGGTCCGCGCCGCCTCGGTGACTCGTTCGCTGCCCACGCCGTCACGCTAGTGCGGAGGAGCCGCGCAGCAGCGGCCGGGGTCGCGGCGGTCCCGCGTCCGTCCCAATAGGCTCCCGCGCCGTGAGGTCCGTCGTGCCCGCCGTGCTCCGGGAGGAGCCGGCGTTCCGCCTGCTGTTCACCGGGCAGCTCCTCTCCGTGCTCGGCGACCGGGTCACGATGCTCGTCCTGCCGTTCGCGGTGCTGAGCGTCGGAGGGGGGCCCGCGGGCGTCGTCCTGGTCTCGGTCGCGCAGTTCGTGCCGTTCGTGGTCCTCGCGCTGCCCGCCGGCGTGCTCGCCGACCGGCTCGACCGGCGCCGGATCATGGTCGCGTCGGACGCGGTGCGGTTCGTCGTGCAGCTGGTCGCGGGTGCGCTGCTGCTGACCGGTCACGCCGGCGTCCCCGTGCTGGTCGTGCTGGCGGTCGTCTTCGGCGCGGCCGACGCGTTCTTCCAGCCCGCCATCACCGGCCTCGTACCGGCGACCGTGAGCCCCGCCGGCCTGCAGCCCGCCAACGCGCTGCGCGGGCTCACGTTCTCGATCGGCTCGATCGCGGGGCCCGCGATCGGCGGCGTGCTCATCGCGCTGGTCGGGCCGGGCGGGTCGTTCCTGTTCGACGCCCTCACCTTCGCGGTCTCGGCCGTCACCCTCCTGCTGCTCCGCCTGCCCCGGGCGGCGCAGGACGCCCCGGCGGCCGAGCGGCAGCACTTCTTCGCCGACCTCGCGGCGGGAGCGGCGAGCGTGCGGTCGCGGCCGTGGGTGGTCGCGTTCCTCGCCGCCGGGAGCGCCTACACGGTGCTCGTGCTGCCCGCGATCTTCGTGCTCGGTCCGGTGCTCTCCGGCGAGCGGTTCGGCGGCGCCACCGGCTGGGCGGTCATCACCGCCGCGTTCGGCGTCGGGTCCCTCGCGGGCGACCTCCTGCTGCTGCGCTGGCGACCCCGGTTCGCCCTGCGGGCGTCGGCGCTCGCGCTCATCGGCGCGTCCTGCCAGGGCCTGATCATCGGCAGCGGGCTCGGCACGCTCCCGGTCGCCGCCCTGGAGGTGCTCGCCGGGGTCTGCGTGACCGTCTACTTCTCCCTGTGGGAGACGAGCCTGCAGGAGCACGTCCCCGACGCGGAGCTCTCCCGGGTCGCGAGCTACGACTACCTGACGAGCACCGGGGCGATCCCGCTCGGCTCCGTGGCGGCCGGGGCCCTGTCGGCCCTCGCGGGACCGGGCGCGGCGATCCTCGTGCTCGGCGCCGCGGGGCTGCTCGTCGCCTTCGCGGTGGTCGCGGTCCCCGCCGTCCGCCGCCTGCCGCGGGGGAGCGGCGCGGTGGAGGCGGCGATCCGCCCGGAGCCCCCGGCCCCCGCGGTGTGATCGCGCCGGCCGCTCCGGCACCCGGCGGGAATGCGGCGCGGGGAGGTCGGGTTCGCCCCCGTGTGACCGACGCAGCCCGTATGACCGACGCAGTGAAGATCGACGTCTGGTCGGACGTCGCGTGCCCGTGGTGCTACATCGGCAAGCGCAAGTTCGAGGCCGGAGCCGCCGCGTCCGGGGTGCCCGTCGAGGTCGAGTACCACTCCTTCGAGCTCTCGCCCGACACGCCCGTCGACTTCGAGGGCAGCGCGATCGAGTTCCTGTCCGGGCACAAGGGCATCCCCGTCGAGCAGGCGAAGGCGATGACCGACCAGGTGTCGGCGATCGCCGCCGAGGTCGGGCTCGACTACCACTACGACGACATCCGCCACACGAAGACGCTGCTCGCGCACGAGCTGCTCCACCTCGCGAAGTCGCGGGGCCGGCAGCTCGAGACCGCGGAGGCGCTGTTCAAGGCCTACTTCGTCGACGGCCGCCACGTCGGGCACGTCGACGACCTCGTCGCGCTCGCCGAGTCGGTCGGGCTCGACGGCGCCGAGGCGCGCGCCGCCCTCGAGGACCACCGCTTCGCCGGCGACGTGCAGGCGGACCTCGCGCAGGCCGTCGCGTACGGGATCCGCGGCGTGCCCTTCTTCGTGATCGACGGGCGGTACGGCGTCTCGGGCGCGCAGGCGCCGGAGGTCTTCGCCGGGGCGCTCGCGCAGGTCGCGGCCGAGCAGGCGGCGGCCCGATGAGCGCCATCACCCCCTTCACGATGCTGCCCGGCGCCGGGCCCGCCTGCGAGGGCGACGACTGCCTGCCGGCCGTCGACGTCGCGGAGCCCGCGCCCGCCGACTCCTGAGCGCCGAGGCGCACGCGGCCGCCGCTGTCGGCCGGGTCGGCGAGAATGGGGGCGTGACCACGGCACTCGCGCCTTCGCCCGCGCTCCGCATCGGCCCGCTCGGCCTCGACGTGCCGGTCGTGCTCGCGCCGATGGCCGGGATCACGAACACGGCCTACCGGCGCCTCTGCGCCGAGTACGGCGCCGGGCTCTACGTCAGCGAGATGATCACGAGCCGCGCGCTCGTGGAGCGGACCAAGGAGTCCATGCGGCTCATCCGCTTCCACGAGTCCGAGACGACGCGCTCCGTGCAGCTGTACGGCGTCGACCCGGCCACCGTGGAGGCCGCGGTGACGATGCTCCGCGAGGAGGACCGGGCCGACCACGTCGACCTCAACTTCGGCTGCCCGGTGCCGAAGGTGACGCGCAAGGGCGGCGGCTCCGCGCTGCCGTGGAAGCTCGACCTGTTCCGCGACATCGTCGAGCGCGCCGTCCGCGCGGCGGGCCCGCTGCCGCTCACGGTGAAGATGCGCAAGGGCATCGACGCCGACCACCTGACGTACCTCGAGGCCGGCCGGATCGCGGAGGGCGCGGGCGTCTCGTCCATCGCCCTGCACGCGCGCACGGCCTCCGAGTTCTACTCGGGCCACGCGGACTGGTCCGCGATCACGAAGCTCAAGGAGACGGTCACCGACGTGCCGGTCCTCGGCAACGGCGACATCTGGAGCGCCGACGACGCGCTGCGGATGATGGCCGAGACCGGCTGCGACGGCGTCGTCGTCGGGCGCGGCTGCCTCGGCAAGCCGTGGCTCTTCGGCGACCTCGCCGCCGCGTTCGGCCGCGGCGTCGCGCCCGAGCCGCCGAGCCTCGGCCAGGTCGCCGACGCCTTCAAGCGGCACGCGGAGCTGCTCGTCGAGTTCTTCGGCGACGACGCGGACGGCGGCGAGCACCGCGGCTGCCGCGACATCCGCAAGCACGTCGCCTGGTACTTCAAGGGCTACGGCGTCGGCGGCCAGCTGCGCGCGCAGCTGGCGCAGGTCGAGTCGCTGGCGCACCTCGACGAGCTGCTCGGGCGGCTCGAGCGCGACCAGCCGTACCCGGGCGAGCCCGCGGAGGGCCAGCGCGGCCGCGCCGGCACGCCGAAGTCGCCCGCGCTGCCCGACCGGTGGCTCGAGTCCCGCACCCTCGACGCGGCCGACCGGGCCGTCGTCGCCGGCGCGGAGCTGGACTCCTCCGGTGGGTGACGCGAAGGACGCCGACCTCGGCTACGGCGAGGCCGACCGCGACCGGTGGCTGCCGGAGGAGCACTCCTCCCGCCGCAGCGACTTCGCCCGCGACCGCGCCCGCCTGCTCCACTCCGGCGCGCTCCGGCGCCTGGCCGCGAAGACGCAGGTGCTGTCGCCGACCCTCGGCCTCGACTTCGCCCGGACCCGCCTGACGCACTCGCTCGAGGTCGCGCAGGTCGGCCGGGAGCTCGCGGGCAGCCTCGGGCTGGCTCCCGACGTCGTCGACACGGCCTGCCTCGCGCACGACCTCGGGCATCCGCCGTTCGGGCACAACGGCGAGCGCGCGCTCAACGAGTGGAGCACCGACATCGGCGGCTTCGAGGGCAACGCGCAGTCGCTCCGCCTCCTCACCCGGCTCGAGCCGAAGGTGTTCGGGCCGGACGACCGGCCCTACGGGCTGAACCTCACCCGCGCGAGCCTCGACGCCTCCGTCAAGTACCCCTGGGGCCTCGACGCGCCCGTGGGCGACCCCAGCGGCCGCGCCAAGTTCGGCTACTACCCGGAGGACGCGGCGGCGTTCACCTGGCTGCGCGACGGCGCCCCGGACCGCCGGCCGTGCATCGAGGCGCAGGTGATGGACCTGTCCGACGACATCGCGTACTCCGTGCACGACTTCGAGGACGCCGTCGTCGGCGGCTCCGTCGACCTCGCCGCGCTCCGCTCGAACGCGGCGCAGCGCGACGTCGTCGGCGCGATGCACGCGTGGATCGGCGGCGCGTTCGACCAGGACGAGCTCGTCGAGGCGCTGCACCGCCTCCGGGCGACCGACGCCTGGATCGTCGAGTGGGACGGGTCCCGGCGCGCGCACGCGGCGCTGAAGAACCTGACCAGCCAGCTGATCGGCCGCTTCGCCGGCGCCGCGACCACCGCGACCCGGCGGGCGCACCCGAGCGGCGACCTCGTCCGGTTCCGCGCCGACGTCGTCGTGCCGCGCGGCATCCAGGCCGAGATCGCGGCCCTCAAGGGCATCGTCGCCGCGTTCGTGATGGCCAACGACGACCGCCGCCCGGTCTACGTGCAGCAGCGCGAGCTGCTGCAGGAGCTCGCCGACGCCCTGCACGCCGCCCCGCAGCACCTCGACACGGCCTTCGGCGCGGACTGGCGGACCGCGGAGGACGACCGCGCCCGCAAGCGCGTGGTCGTCGACCAGGTCGCGAGCCTCACCGACCAGTCCGCCCTCGCCTGGCACGGGCGGCTCGTGCGGTGACGCGGCGGGCCCGCCGCATCCCGCCCGCGCCGCAGCTGCAGCTCGAGGGCGTGCTGCTCGCGGGCGGCCTCCGCGCGCTGCTCCTGCAGCTCGCGCACCCGGCCGTCGGGCACGGCGTCGCGGCGCACAGCGCGTTCGAGGCGGACCCGCTCGGTCGGCTGTGGAGCACGCTCCGCTACGTGTACGTCGTCGCCGCCGGGGACGAGGACCTGGTCCGGCGGTCCGCCCGCGCCGTCGGCCGAGCCCACCGCCCCGTCGTCAGCGGTCCGGGCGCGGCGGTCGGCTACGACGCCCGCGACCCCGCGCTGCAGCGGTGGGTCGCGGCGACCATCGCCGACACGGCGCTCCGGATCGCGGACGCGACCTGGGGCCCGCTGCCGCCCGCGCTCGCCGACGAGCTGCTCGCGCGGATGGGGCGGCTCGCGACCGCGCTCGGCCTGCCGGAGGGGGAGTGGCCGGTCGGTCGGGACGCCTTCGACCGGGCCGTCGCGGCGGACGCGGCCGTGCTGCGGTTAGACGGCGCGACGCTGCCCGTCGTCCGCGCGCTGGTCGCCGCGCGCGGCACGCCGTGGTGGCTGCGCCGGATCATGCCCGCCTACCTGCTCGCCACGCTCGGCACCCTGCCCGCGCTGCGGGCCGAGCTCCTGCCGCTCGTTCCGCCGGGCACGCCGGACCTGCTGCCGCTCGCACGCCGGCTCGCGCCGCTCGTCCGGCTGCTGCCGCCCGGCCTGCGGCGGCTGCCCGCGCGCCGCATCCTCGCCGTCGCTCGCCGCGCCGCGGGCTGAGCGCCCGCCGAGCCGGCCGACGGCGCGCGGGCCTACGATCGCCGCATGCCGATCCCCGAGGCGGGCCGCGCCGCCGGTCACGTCCTGCTCGACGTCGCGAGCGCCTGGGACGCCGACGCGAGCGACGAGCAGAACTTCGAGACCGCGAACCTCGCCGTCGAGCGGCTGCTCGAGCTCGACGCCGTCCGGGTCGACGTCGAGATCGCCGAGTCCGAGGACGAGGCCGACGACGAGATCAGCGTGAGCGTGGACGTCTCCGACCTGATCGGCCCGAGCGCGCTGCTCCTGCACCGCGCGCTCGAGCTGCTGGCGGAGCGCGGCCTCGACCGCGCCGACGCGATCGCGCAGCTCCGCGAGGGCGTCGACTCCACCGACTGACGCGGGCGGCTGGGCTGCCGACCCCGTCGATCAGGTGCGAGCGCCGGCCCGCGTCGAGATCACGAGCGCCCCGGATGGTGTCGAGGCTCGCTCCGCTCGCACCTCGACCGGCGGGTGACGACGCCCGGGGTGTGGAGGGCGGGCCGGGGCGGTCGCCGGGCGAACCTAGAATCCGACCTGTGCCAGGCCGGATCCGTCGCAGCGATGTCGACGAGGTCCGCAGCCGCACCGACATCGCGGCGGTCGTCGGCGAGCAGGTGGCGCTCAAGCCCGCCGGCGTCGGCTCGCTGAAGGGCCTCTGCCCCTTCCACGACGAGCGCAGCCCCAGCTTCACCGTCCGGCCCGCCGTCGGCCGGTACCACTGCTTCGGCTGCGGCGTCGACGGCGACGTGATCAGCTTCCTGATGGAGCTCGACCACCTCTCGTTCACGGACGCCGTCGAGTCGCTCGCGAACCGGCTGAACTTCACGCTCACCTACGAGGACGGCCAGCCGCAGCAGGACTCCGCGAACCGGGTGCGGCTGCTCGAGGCGAACCGCCTCGCGGCCGAGTTCTTCGTCGGCGAGCTCGGCTCCCAGGCCGCCGCCCCCGGGCAGCAGTTCCTCACGGAGCGCGGGTTCGACCAGGCCGCAGCCGCGCACTTCGGCGTCGGCTGGGCGCCGAAGTCGTGGGACGCGCTCACGAAGCACCTCCGGGGCAAGGGCTTCCAGGACGCCGAGCTGTCCGCCGCCGGGCTCGTGTCGAGCGGCGACCGCGGCGTCTACGACCGGTTCCGGGGCCGGCTCGTGTGGCCGATCCGCGACCTCACCGGCGCGGTCGTCGGGTTCGGCGCCCGGCGCCTGCTCGAGGACGACCAGGGCCCGAAGTACCTGAACACCCCCGAGACGCCGATCTACCACAAGTCGCAGGTGCTCTACGGGCTCGACCTCGCGAAGCGGGAGATCTCGAAGACCGGGCGCGCGGTGATCGTCGAGGGGTACACCGACGTCATGGCCTGCCACCTCGCGGGCGTCCCCACGGCGATCGCGACCTGCGGCACCGCGTTCGGCGTCGACCACATCAAGGTGCTGCGCCGCGTGCTCGGCGACGAGACGGGCGCGCACGGCGAGGTCGTCTTCACGTTCGACCCCGACGCGGCCGGGCAGAAGGCGGCGGTCCGCGCCTTCGCGGAGGAGCAGCGCTTCTCCGCGCGCACCTTCGTGGCCGTGGGTGCCGACGGCCTCGACCCGAACGACCTCCGCGTGCAGCGCGGCGACGGCGCCGTCCGGGCGATGCTCGAGGCGAAGCGGCCGATGTTCGAGTACATGATCCGCCGGGTGCTCGACTCCTACGACCTCGACTCGGTCGAGGGGCGGGCGGCGGCGCTGCGGGAGGCGGCGCCGATCGTCGCCGACATCCGCGACCAGGCGGTGCGACCCGGCTACGTGCGCGAGCTCGCCCGCTGGCTCGGCATGGACCTCGCCGACGTCGACCGCGCGGTCAAGCGCGGCCGGGGCGCTGCGCGCGACGCCGACCGGCGCGGGTCGGACCGCGGCCGCGCCGGTCGGCAGGACGAGGCACCCGCGCAGCCGCAGCGGCCGCCCGCCTCCCTCCGCTCCCTGCCCGACGACCCGGCGACGCGGCTCGAGCGCGAGGCGCTGATGATGATCGTGCAGGTGCCGCACCTGGTCGGCGGCGACCTGATCCGGCGCTCGACGGAGGCCGGGTTCCACAACGGCACGCTCGCCGTCGTGCGCGACGCGATCGCGTCGCAGCTCGGCGCGCTCGGCGGCGCCGGCTGGCTCGAGCGGCTGACGGCGGAGGTGCCGGAGCCGATCGCACCGATCGTGCAGGAGCTCGCGTTCCTCCCGCTGCCGGTGCGCACGGGCGGGGAGGAGCAGCTCGCGCGCACCGCGAAGTCGACCGTGGCGGCGCTCGTCGACCGGCACCTGCTGCGCCGGAAGGCGGACCTCGTGCGGCAGCTGCAGCGGACGGAGGGCGCCGACGCGGACCGCTTCCGCGAGCTCCGGCAGCAGCTGGTCGTCGTCGAGGCCGACCGCCGCACCCTCCGCGCGGTCTGAGCGCCCCCAGTCCGCGGGGATCCGGGCGCGCCGGGTCCGCCCAGTTCGGGGGTGTCGCCGGTCCGCCGGCGCGTCGCGGACCTATCGTCGAGCCACCGGAGGGGGTCCCACCATGCTCGACAGCGACGCCGCGATCGTCACGCGGGACCTCACCGTCGGCTATCCCGGCCCGGTCCGCTTCGACGCCGTCCGCGGCCTCGACCTCGTCGTCCGGCCCGGCGAGCTCGTCGGCGTCGTCGGCGAGACCGGCGCGGGCAAGTCGACCCTCGCGCGCGTCCTCGCCGGACGCGCCGCGCGGAAGGCGGGGGAGCGCGGGCCCCGCGTCGTCGGCGGCTCGGTCTCGGTGCTCGGGCTCAGGGCGGAGCGGCCGGGCCGCGCCGCGTCCCGCGTCCTCGGCACGCAGGTCGGCTACCTCCCGCAGCACGCCGGCCGCACCCTGACCCCCGGCCTCACCGTGGCGGAGAACGTCACGCAGCCGCTGTTCGAGCACGACCGCCGCTTCGACCGGCGGGAGGCGGGCGCCCGCGCCGCGGAGCTCGTCGACGCGGTGCAGCTGCCGCTCGGCATCCTGTCCCGCTACCCGTGGGAGCTCTCCGCCGGGCAGCGGCAGCGGGTCGCCATCGCCCGCTCGCTGGTCCTGCGGCCGAACCTCTGGATCGCGGACGAGCCGACCTCGAGCGTCGACGTCGCGACGCGCGGCCCGGTGCTCGACACCCTGCTCGAGCTGCACGCGGAGCGCGTGTTCTCCGCCGTCATCGTCAGCCACGACGCCGCCGTCATGCACCGCACGACGCATCGCGTCGTGGTGCTGCACCGCGGCGTGATGATCGCGGCCGGCACCGCGGAGTCCGTGCTCGCCGACCCGATCCACCCCTACGTGCGCGGTCTCCGGGACGACTACTTCCTCCGCACGGGCGCGATCAGCGTGCCCGCGGGGCGCTGAGCCGGACCGCCGCGAACCAATAGGCTCGGACCGGGCGCTCGCCCGGAGGGGCGGTCGGCCGGTGCTCGGACTCGTCCTGCGCGGACTGCGCTGGCGAGCCGCCCTCTCGGTCACCGTCTGGGTCTGCGCGGTCGTGGTCTGCGCCGGCGCCGCGCTGGGACCGGTGTTCGCCCTCGCCGCCGCGGAGAGCGGCCTGCAGGACGTGCTGCGAGACGCCGGCGCCGCGACGAGCGTGCGGCTCATGGGCTCGACGGGCCAGGAGACGGGCGGGGCGACCCGCGTCACGATGCCGGAGGCGGACGAGCGGTTCGACGCGGCCGCCCGGCTGCTCCCGCTCGCGCACCGGCCGCGTGCGGTCCGCTCCCTGCTCGTGATCGCCAACGGGGACGCGGGCCCGCAGGTGATGCACAGCCGGCTGGTCTGGCGGGACGGCGTCTGCGCGCAGGTCCGGCTCGTCGCCGGGCGCTGCCCGACCGGGGCCGACGAGGCGATGGTCAGCGAGCGCGCCGCCTCCTACCGCGACGTCGGGTGGAAGCCGGGCGCCCGCCTGACCATGACGGCGACCGACGGCACCGCGGCGGTCGTGCGCATCGTCGGCGTGTACCGGCCGATCTCCACCGCGTCGCCGGCCTGGTCCGGCCAGATCTTCTTCCAGAGCGGCATCGACTCGTACGGCACGCCGTTCACCGACGCCGTCTTCACCACGCGGGCCGTGTTCGAGTCGCTGCCGAAGGACGCGCTCGTCGAGCAGGCCGTCGACCTGCCGCTCGACGCGGCCTCGGTCCGCCTCGCCGACCTCCCGGCGCTGCGCGCCCAGGTCGCCGCCCTGCGACCCGCGGCACGCGACGTCGGGCTCAACGCCTCCACGGAGCTCGCCGGGGTGCTGCGCCGCGCGGACGCGGTACATGCGCGGATCGACGTCGCGACCGCGCTCGTCGTCCTGCAGCTCTGCGTGCTCGGCTGGCTCGTGCTCCACCGCGTCCTCGTCGACGCGGTGGAGGCGCGCAGCGCGGACATCGCCCTCGCGAAGCTGCGCGGGTTCGGTCGGGGCGCGCTCGTGCGCTTCGGGCTCGGGGAGCCGATCGCGCTGCTGCTGCTCGCCGTGCCCGCCGGCGCGGCCGTCGCGTTCGCCGCCGCGACGGCGCTGACCCGGGCCGCGCTGCTCCCCGGCACCCCGGTCGTGTTCCCCTGGCAGGCGTGGCTGGCGCTCGCCGCGGCCGTCGCGGGCGGCGTCGCCGCCGTCGTGCAGAGCGCGTGGACCGCGCTGCGCCGACCCGTGCTCGAGCAGTGGCGCCGGACGCGCAGCGCGCCGCGCGGCTCCCGGGCCGGCCTGCTCGCGGACGCCGCCGTCGCCGTCCTCGCCGTCGCCGCGTTCGTCGTCCTCCGCCTGGTCGGGCCCGCGGCGGGGCCGCTCACGCTGCTCGGGCCCGGGCTGCTCGTCGCCGCCGCGGGCTTCACCGGCGCGCGCCTCCTGCCGCTCGTGCTCCGCCCGGCCGTCCCGGCCACGGTGGCCTCCCGTCGGATCCCGCTCTTCCTCGCCGTCCGCCAGGTCGTCCGCCGGCCGGCCGGGCTCCGGCTCGTCGCCCTGCTCACCGTCGCGACGGGGCTCGCCGTCTTCGGCGTCGGCGGGCAGGCGGTCGCGGCGGACAACCGGCAGGCGCGCGCCGCGGCCGAGGTCGGCGCGACCCGCGTCGAGCGGCTGCAGGTCGCGCCGGGGGAGGACGTGCTCGGGAAGGTCGCCGCCGCGGATCCGGCGGGGCGCTGGGCGGCCGCCGCCGCGACCTGGCTGCCGTCGGGCGGGCAGGACGTGCTGGGCACGGTGATCGCGGTGGACGCCCGCCGGCTGGCGGCGGCGGAGGCGCCCGCCGCCGGGGTCGTGCCGCCGGCGCGGCTCGCCGCGCTCACCCGCACCGGCACGGTGGACCCCCTCGTGGTGCGCGGCCGGACCCTCGTGCTCCGGGCGACGGTCTCCGGGACCACCGGCGGTCCGCTGCCGCACGTCGTCCTGGAGGTCCGCGCCCCGGGCGGTCGACCCGTGGAGGTGCCCTCCTCGAGCCTCCGCACGGGCACGCACGACTACCGGGCGACGATCCCGTGCGCGGACGGCTGCTCGCTGACCGGGATCGGCCTGAGCCGCAGCGTCTACGCGGAGGGCGTGGTCGCGGGGACCGCGGTGCTGCACGGGATCGAGGTCGACGGGCGCGCCGTCGACGCCGGGTTCCGCGACCGGCGCGGCTGGCACGCCGCCGTGCCGCAGGGCACCGCGTCGGACCGGCTCCGGGTGACGTCCGACGGGCTCGAGGACCGGTTCCGCTCCGACGACGGCGGCACCGGCGGCATCACGCAGGGCGACGTGGTCGACCCGGTGCCCGCCGTGGTGGCCGGGGACGGCGCGCGTCGGACGGGCGTCGGCGACGCGCTGACCGTGGCGTCCGTCGACGGCGCGACGACACGGCTCCGAGTCCAGTCCGACACCGGGGTGCTGCCCGTGGTCCTCGACGACGGCGTCCTGGTCGACCTCCGCTCGTTCTCCGCGGCGCTGCCGGGCTTCGGGTTCGACGCGGTCTGGTCCGTCTGGCTCGGTCCGCACGCGCCGCCGGACGCGCTGCAGCGGCTGCAGCGGGCCGGCCTCGTGCTCGACGGCGGCACGACGCTCGCCGACCGCCGGGCCGAGCTGTCGCGCGAGGGCCCGGCGCTCGCCCTCCTGCTGCTCGCGGTGTGCGCGGTCGCCGGGGCGCTGCTCGCGATGGGCGGCACCGCGGTCTCCATCGGCGCCGCCGTCCGGCGGCGCTCCTACGAGGCGGCCGCGCTCGGCACGGTCGGCATCCGCCGCCGCCAGCTGTACGGCGCCGCGCTCGTCGAGCAGCTGCTCCTGCTCGGGTCCGCCGTGGTGGTCGGGGTGCCCGCCGGCATCCTCGCGCTGGTGCTCGCCCTGCCGGCGGTGCCGCAGTCGAACGAGGCGTCGCCCGTCCCGCTCGCGCTGCTGCCGTCGCCCGCGCCGATCGTGCTCTGCGCCGCGGTGCTGGTCCTGCTCGTCGGGGCGACGGTCCTCGTCTCCGCGTCCCGCGTCGTCCGCGCGGCGTCCAGCTCCCGGCTGCGGGAGGCGGAGGAGTGAGCGCGGGGCTGCCGGTGCAGGTCCGCCACCTCACCCACGACTACGACGCCGACGGCGAGCGGGTCCGCGCGCTCGAAAACGTCTCGTTCGACGTCGCCGCCGGCGCGCGCTGCACGGTCGTCGGGCCGTCCGGCTCCGGCAAGTCCACCGTGCTGACCGTGCTCGCCGGCCTCCAGCGCCCGACCCACGGTCGGGTGCTCGTGGGGGAGGCCGACCTCACCGCGATGCGGGAGCGGGAGGTCGCGGCGCTCCGGCGTCGGGCGCTCGCCGTGGTGGTCCAGGACCCGCGCCGCAACCTGCTGCCCTACGGCACCCCCGTCGACAACATCCGCTTCGCGCAGCGCCCGGCCGGCCGTCGCGCCCGTCGTCGGGGTGCGCTGCGCGATCCGCTCGAGCTGCTGTCGGCCCTCGGCCTCGCCGCTCTCGCGCACGACCGCGTCGACCGGCTGTCCGGCGGCGAGCGGCAGCGGGTCGCGATCGCGGCCGGGCTCGCGCTCGACCCGGCCGTGCTGCTCGTCGACGAGCCGACGAGCGCGCTCGACGCCCGGTCCCGCGACGACGTGCTCGACCTGCTCGACCGGGTGGCGTCGGAGTCCGGTGCGACGCTGATCGCGATCACGCACGACCAGGTCGTCGCCGACCGGATCGGCGGCGTGGTCACGCTCGAGGGCGGACGGGTGGTGCGACCGTGACGGGGCCGCTGGTCGAGCTCCAGGGCGTCTCGGTCCGCCGCGCGGGGCGCGACGTGCTGCAGGACGTCGACCTCGCGATCGGGGCCGGCCGGTCGGTCGCGCTCGTCGGGCCCTCCGGATCCGGCAAGTCGACGCTGCTCGAGCTGCTCGGCGGCCTCGCGCGCCCGGACCGCGGCCGCGTCGTGCGCGAGCTGCCGGAGGAGCGGATCGGGCTCGTGCTGCAGGGGCACGGCCTCGTCAGCCTGCTGACCGCGGAGGAGAACGCGGCGGTCCCGCTGCAGGCGCCCGAGCGGCCGCGGCTCGCCCGCGCCGAGGTGCGCCGACGCGCGACGGCGGCGCTCGCCGGGGTCGGCCTCGACGCCGTCGCCGACCACCTCGTCGAGGCGCTGTCCGGCGGGCAGCAGCAGCGGGTCGCCGTGGCCCGCGCGCTCGTCACCGAGCCCGACCTGCTGCTCGCGGACGAGCCGACCGCCGCGCTCGACGCCGAGAACCGCGAGCACGTCGCCGACCTCCTGTTCGCGCTGCCGGCGCGCGGCACGGCGCTCGTCGTCGCCACGCACGACCGGGCGCTCGCCGCGCGAGCGGACGTCGTCCTCCATGTCGAGTCCGGGCGGCTGCGCACCGGCTGAGGTCCGCGATCCCAGGCGGCGCCACCGGGTCGCGCCCTACCGTGCTGCGCATGACCGACCTCGCGGAGCGCGCCGACGCGCTGCTCGACCTCCACACCGCCCCCGAGATCCTCGTGCTGCCGAACGTCTGGGACGTCGTCTCGGCGCGGGTCGTGAGCGCCGTCCCCGGCGTGCGGGCGCTCGCGACCGCGAGCCACTCGATCGCCGCGACCTTCGGCTACCCGGACGGCGAGAACATCCCGCTCGAGCTGCACCTCGACATGGTCCGCAGGATCGTCGAAGCCGTGGACCTGCCCGTGTCGATGGACTTCGAGGCCGGCTACGGGGACCCCGGCGCGACCGCGGCGAAGGCCATCGCGGTCGGCGCCGTCGGCGGCAACCTGGAGGACGCGATGCGCCCGCTCGACGACGCGGTCGCCGCCGTGCGCGCGGTGCTCGACGCCGGCCGCAGCGCGGGGATCGACTTCGTCCTGAACGCGCGGACCGACGCCGTGCTCCGCGCCGAGCAGGGTGCCGACCGCGCGGCGGTGCTCGACGAGGCGATCCGCCGGGGCCGGGCGTTCCTCGAGGCCGGCGCCCCGGTGGTCTTCGTGCCCGGCCTGGTCGACCGCGACGAGATCCGCCGCGTGGCCGCCGCGCTGGGCGAGCGGAGGCTGACCGTCATCAGCCCGCCGGGCGTCGCGCTGCCCGCCCGCGAGCTCGAGTCGCTCGGCGTCGCCCGCGTCTCGACCGGCCCCTTCACGCAGCGCGTCGCGCTGACCGCGCTGCAGGACGCGGCGGCCGACGTCGTGGGCGGCGGGGTCCTGCCGCCGGGGACGCGCGCCCTGAACTGACACCCCGCCCGCGCGCCGACGTCCGAACGGCGGCCGCCGGTTGGGCTACACTCGACGGGCCGCGGTGGTCGCCACCGCTGATCCTCGATAGCTCAATTGGCAGAGCAGCCGGCTGTTAACCGGCAGGTTCTTGGTTCGAGTCCAAGTCGGGGAGCCGAGGGCCCGGTCGGCCAGGGAACCCCTGGTCGACCGGGCCGTTCTCGTTCCTCCCGGACCTCGTCCATCTGCGCCTCGCAGCGGCGGATCGTCCTCGTCGGACCGCGGCCCGCGTGCCCTGGGCGGCCGGGGCACGTCCTTGTGCCGCGCGGTGCAGCGACCTGGCGTCGCCCCCTCACGATCCGCGGTGCGGCGGGTCGGTGGGGGAGGGGATCGTCGTGCGACGGCTTCGGATCGCGCTGCTGGCGACGACTGCTGCGCTCGCGCTCGCGGCGGGCGCGGGCGCGTTGGCGGTCGCGGCGCCGAGCGCCGCACCGAAGACGGTCACGAGGTATTTCGCGCTCCAGGGGTCGGGCTCGCACCTGCTCGACGCGGCGAAGCGGACCGCGAAGGCCTTCGACGGCTCCTCCGGCAGCCGGTACGTCCTCGACGCCCGGAAGCACCGGACCACGGTGCCGAAGGGGTACGACGCCTGCCTCGTCGGGGACGAGCCGCTGTTCCGCAAGGAGGTCGTCGTGCCGCAGGACGGCGTCACGGACGTGCTGTGGATCCGACCCGAGCGGGGCACCTCGGGCCGATGGAGCCTGCCCGAGGGCTCCTCGATCATCGCGCCGGCGCCGAACGGCTGGATCATCGAGACGGCGGTCGAGGGCGGCACCGACGGGCGCCAGGCGTACGCGCTGCGGCGCGTCACGACCGACGGCCGGACGGTCGACCTCGGCGTCCCGCGACCCGACGGCGAGACCTTCACCGCGGGCGCCTCCCCGTCCGGGCTGCTGATCTCCGACCCGACCGACGGCGGCGACACCGCGGCCGCGGGGACGCTGCAGCTCATGCGGTGGTCCGAGCCCGGCGTCTTCGAGCGGGTGTACCCGGCGAAGGGCACGGCGCCGACGATCGGCGCCCCGATCGGCTGCGGCAGCAGCTCGCGCACCCTGGTGCACTGCATCACCGGCATGGACGAGGACGCCGTCGCCCGGGTGATCCCGCTCGGCGGCTCCGGGTCGACCGTCTCGAAGGACGCGTGCGCGATCCGCCCGGCCGTCCGCACCTCCGCGATCGCCTGGGTCGACGTCACGAGCACGCACGGGTGCCGACCCGGTCGCCTGGAGCAGCGGACGACCTCCGGGAGGCTGACCGTCTCGACGCGCCGCTACTCGCGGTTCCAGGAGCCGGTGACGGCGTTCGGGAAGCTGGTCGTCGCGACCTCGACGCAGCGGCACCTGGTCGCCGTCAGCGACCCGGCCGGCCGGCCCCGGACGCTCGTGGGCCGCTGACCGGGGACCCGGGGAGGACGCGCCTCCGTCGTCAGGCGATCGCGAGCCGGTGCACGGCGCTCACCGCGTCGTCGAGCAGCTCGCGCGGGCAGCCCCAGTAGTCGTACACGCCGCCCCGGTCGCCGTTGCTGCCGCAGACGACGAAGACCCCGGTGCCGAGCTCCTCCTTGAGCGCACTCGCGAGCCAGCCGACGAAGCCGCTGTTGTCGACCCCGTCGGGGAAGTGGAACGAGAAGACGCCGAAGCGCTCGCGCCCGTCCTCGCCGTCCTCGTCGGCGGGCCGGAGCACGCTCCAGCTGGTCTCGTCGCGGACGACGGCGAGGAGGTCCTCGTCGAGGACCGGCGGCCGATCCCTCGGCGACTCGAAGAACGACCAGGTGCCCGGGAGCACGACCATCTCGGCGAGGCCGAGCACGCCCCGCAGCCGGGTCCGGGTCTCGTCGGGGGTCTCGTGACTCACGCTCACCATCGCCTCACCCTACGGGCGGGGTCCGAGCCGATCCGCGGCGTACGGATCGCACCGAGCGCTCGGGTCGGTCGGTCCGTCGGTTCCGGCAGCACCCGGTCGGTTCCGGCAGCCCGTATCGGGCCGGAACGGCTGCGGGAACCCGCGAGGCCTGCCGGAAGCGACCGGTTGCGGACGGGCGCCCGGCCGCGGGCGCTCAGACGGCGGGGAGCAGGATCGGCGCATGAGCCAGTACGACAAGCACGACCCGAGGTCGCTCTACCCGGCGCCGCCGTTCCCGAAGCAGGAGCAGTCCCTGCCGGGCGCCGCCTGGAAGATGGACCCCCGCCCGGACCACGGCGAGCAGAGCTACGTCGGCACGGAGCGGCTGAAGGGCTACCGCGGCATCGTCACCGGCGCCGACTCCGGCATCGGCCGCGCCGCCGCGATCGGCCTGTCCCGCGAGGGCGCCGACCTGGTGCTCTCCTACCTCCCCGACGAGCAGGAGGACGCGGAGGCGGTGCGCGACCTACTCGAGGGCGAGGGGCGCCGCGCGGTGCTCTTCCCCGGCGACATCAGCGACGAGCAGTACTGCAAGGACCTCGTGCAGAAGGCGGTCGACGAGCTCGGCGGCCTCGACACCCTCGTCATGGTCGCCGGCCGGATGGACAGCAACGACGACATCCTGACCCTCGAGACCGCGGCGATCGACTCGACGTTCAAGACGAACATCTACTCGCTCTTCTGGCTGACGAAGGCCGCGGTGCCGCACCTGGAGCCGGGATCGACCATCGTCACGACGGGGTCGACGCAGGCGTCGTCGCCGTCGCCCGACAAGATCGACTACGCGGTCTCCAAGGGCGCCATCAAGCTCTTCACCCAGGCCGTCGCCCAGCAGCTGGCCCCGAAGGGCATCCGGGTGAACTCGGTCGCGCCGGGCCCCGTGTGGACGCCGCTGCAGCCCGGGTCGGACGACGCCGAGACGGTCTCGTCGTTCGGCGAGGACTCGCCGATGGGGCGCCCCGGTCAGCCCGCCGAGCTGGCCGCGGCCTACGTGCACCTCGTGAGCCCCGAGTCGAGCTACCAGACCGGCTCGACGATCGCGGTCGCCGGCGGGATGCCCGTCTTCTGAGCGCGAGCCCGCGGTCCTCGGGCCGCGGGCTCACCCCTCGGGCAGCAGGCGTCCGTCCTGCAGCACGAGCACCCGGTCCGCCCGGTCGCGGACGCTCGGGTCGTGCGTGGAGACGAGCATCGTCATCCCGGTCGACCGCGACAGGTCGCGGAGGAGGCCGAGGATCTGCGCGCCGGTCTCCGCGTCGAGCTGCCCGGTCGGCTCGTCCGCGATCAGCACCGCGGGCGCGCCGGCGAGCGCGCGGGCGATCGCGACGCGCTGCTGCTGGCCGCCGGAGAGCTCGCCCGGCCGCTGCCGGCCGTGGCCGGCGAGCCCGACCAGCTCGAGCATCTCCGCGACCCGTGCGCGGCGCTGCGGCGCGGGCGTGCGGCGCAGCCGGAGGGGCAGCTCGACGTTCTCCTCCGCGGAGAGCACGGGCACGAGCCCGAACGTCTGGAACACGAAGGCGACGGTGTCGCGGCGGAGGTCGGTCCGCCCGTCGTCGTCCAGCCCCGCGAGGTCCCGGCCCGCGATGACGATCCGCCCGGCGGTCGGCCGGTCGAGCCCGCCGAGGCAGTTCAGGAGGGTGGTCTTGCCCGAGCCGGACCGCCCGATCAGGGCGACGAACTCCCCGGCCCGGATCTCGAATCCGACGTCCCGCAGCGCGTGCACCTCGCCGGACGGCGAGCGGAAGGTGCGGCTCACACCGGCCGCCTCGATCACGCTCATCGCCGCTCCTCCTCGTGGTCGTCGTCGGCGCCGTGGTCGTCCGGCCAGACGCCGAGGTGGTCCGCCTCGAGCTCCAGCCGGACGCGCTCGTGCAGGCCGAGCGCCCGCCGGTAGGCCGCGGGCACCTGCATGCGGCCGACGCGGTCGATCAGCGCGAACTCCTGCGCGGGCCCGCCGGCGTCGCGGCGCAGGACCTCGGTCGACGTGCGGCCGTCACGGATCGACACCGTCCGGCGGACCTGCGAGGAGACGCCGGCGTCGTGCGTGACGATCACGACCGTCGTGCCGAGGGCCGTGTTCGCCTCGCGGAGCGCGGCGAACACCTCGTCGCCGGTCGCCCGGTCGAGCTCGCCGGTCGGCTCGTCGGCGAACAGCACCTTCGGGCCGTTCGCCAGCGCGGTCGCGATCGCCACCCGCTGCTGCTCGCCGCCGGACAGCTCGGCGGGCCGCCGATCGGCGCGGTCAGCGAGCCCGAGGGAGTCGAGCAGCTCCAGCGCCCGCCGCCTCCGGTCGCTCCGACGCGCGCCGACGAAGGCCATCGGCAGCTCGACGTTCTCGACCGCGGTGAGGAAGGGCAGCAGGTTGCGCGCGGTCTGCTGCCACACGAACCCGACCGTGCTGCGGCGGTAGCGCAGCCGCTGCTTCGGCGTCATCGCGAGCAGGTCCCAGTCGGCCACGCGGGCCCGCCCGGCGGTCGGCGCGTCGAGCCCGGACAGGACGCCGAGCAGCGTCGACTTGCCGGACCCGGACGCACCGACGATCGCGACCAGCTCGCCCTCGTCGACGAGCAGGTCGAGGCCCTGCAGCGCCTGCACCTCGACGTCGTCGGTCTGGTAGATCCGCACCAGGCTGTCGCACACGATCAGCGCCTCGGCGCCGTACTCCGGCGCGGTCATCCGCGTCCTCCCACTCTGAGCACCTCGGTGAACCGGTCGCGCCGCCAGGACACGGCCTCCGTCCCGACCGCGACCGCCAGGACGGCGACGAGGCCGGCGAGCACGGTCGCGAGGACCGGGCCCGAGAGCACGATCGGCGGGTCCGCCCGTCCACCGGTCAGCGCGGCGAGCGCCAGCGCCGGGTCGACGACGGCGGCGCAGACGATCCCGACCACCGCGCCGCCGGCGATGCCGCCGACCACCAGCGGCAGCAGGTCGGCGAGCAGCAGCCACCAGCCGGCCGTCCGCCGCGTCCCGAGGGTCCGGAGCAGGCCGAGCGTCCGCCGCCGGTCGGGTGCGCCCGCCAGCACCGCGGCCGCCGAGGCGAAGGCGGCGAGCAGCGCGAGCAGCGCGGCGGCCAGGACGGTCGCCGTCCGGGTGCCGGCCACCAGCGGCGCGTCGCGCCGGGCCTGCAGCCATGCCGTGCGGGTGAGGACGTCCCGTGCGGGCGCCCCGGCGCGCTGCAGCGCCGCGGCCGCGCCCGGTCCGTCCACGAGCGCTGCGGTGGTCCGGATCGCCGGGGCGCGGGCGCGGAGGGCGTCGAGGTCCACGAAGACGTACGGCCCGCGCGACCACCCGCTCGGTCCGTCCGGCACGGTGCCGACGGCGCGCGCCTCCACCTCGCCGGAGTCCAGCTGCAGCCGCAGGGTGCGGCCCACCATGCTCCGCGCGACCGTCTCGTCGACGACGACCGGGAGGGCGCCGCCGCGCTCGGTCAGGCGCCGCAGCGTCCGGGCCGGTCCCGCCGGGGCGCCGGGCGGTGCCGCGGCGACCGCGGGGTAGTCGGCGTCGACCGCGAGCAGCGTCACGATCGTGCTCGTCGTGGCGAGGTCGACGCTCGTCCCGCGCAGCTCGGCGACGGCGGAGGCGGCCCGCACGCCCGCGCTCGCCCGCACCGGCGCGACGTCCACGGCGCCGCGGACGCGGGCGTCGGCCCCGACCCGGTCCCAGGCGGCCGCCTCCTGGCCGGAGGCGACCGACGCGGCGAGCAGGCCGTCGTTCAGCGCGAGACCCGTGGCGATGCTGAGCGCGAGCACCGGGAGCAGCGCGCCGGCGCGGCCTGCGCGGGCCGCGACGAGGACCCCGGCGAGGCCGCGGGACCGCCGCGTGAGCCGCGCCGGGCCGCGGGTCGCGACGGGGACGAGGCGGAGCACGAGCACGGTCGCGGCGGCCGCGACGACCAGCGGCGCGACGAGCAGGAGCGGGTTCGCCCGGGCACCGCTCAGCCCGCCGCCGGCGTCGAGCACCGCCAGCGCCACGACGGCCAGCGCGACGAGGCCCGCCTCCGCCGCCAGCCGCCGGCTCCGGCGCAGGCGCACCAGCCGCGCCCGGTCGGAGCGGTTCGCGGGCACGCGACGCACCGCGCCCCGTCGGGCGGCGAGCGCCAGCTGGAGGGGCGTCGCGAGCAGGGCGACCAGGGCGATCGCGACCGCGCCGGGCGGGGCCGCCGGCCCGGCCACGAGCGCGGCGGCGACGGCCGCCGCGAGGACGACCGCCGCGGACTCCGCGAGGGCGGGCACGGCGATCGCCGCAGCGGTGGCGCCCCGGGCGCGCTGCAGCTCGACGGCGCCGCGGCGGCGGGCGGCGACGAGGCCGCCGAGCAGCACGAGCGCGACGGCCGCGGTCCCCAGCACCCCGGCGGAGAGCAGCAGGAACTGCGCCCGCGCCGACCCGGCCTCGCGCCCGGCCTGCGCGACGACGTCGGGCAGGGACGACCGGACGGCGAGCTGCTCGCCGCCGTCGACCTGCAGCACGTCCGGGCGGGCCTGCAGGCCCGTGACGGAGCGGGCCGCCTGCTGCGCGACCGCGGCGGTCAACCGGTCCGGCAGGAGCCGGGAGCGCAGGAGGGCGGGGAACGGCCCCAGCGCCTCCGTCGCCCGGCCGATCCCGTCCGCGTCGGTGAGCACCGTGATCTGCAGCGGTGCGGCGGTGCCGTTGCGGTTCTTCCGCGGCGTCCAGAGCGGGCCGAAGTCGGTCCACGGCGACGGCCCGGTTCCGGCGGCCCGGTCGACGATCCCGGTCACCCGCAGCCGCAGGGCGGCGCCGTCGCTCGAGGGCGGCACGTCCACGACGCTGCCGGTCCGGAGGGAGGTCGCGTCGGCGGCCGCCTGCGAGAGCACGACGTCGACGGTCCGCGACCCCGCGCGGTCGTCGGGGAGCGCACCGGAGCGGAGACGGATCGCGTCGGCGCGGGGGAGCAGGGCGATCCGCACGCCGACGGGTCCGTTCCGCAGCGCCGGGACGGTGTCGCCGGGGGTGAGGCGCAGGTCGGGGCCGACCACCGCCGTGACGGGCGCGGCGGTCACCCGCCGCAGCGCCGGCGGCAGCAGGCGCCGCAGCGCCTCCTCCCGCTGGTCGACCCGCTCCGGCGACACGAGGGCCGGACCGCCCGGGGTGGTCACGCCGACCGCGGTGCGGACGACCAGGTCGGCGTCCTCGCCCTCGGCCGCGACGGCGTGGCGGACGGCGCGATCGAGCTCGTCGGCGAGGAGGCGCGGTCCGGCGAGCGCGGCGACCAGGGCGAGCGCCGTGAGCAGCGCGAGGACGAGCAGCAGCGGGGTGTCGCGTCGCGACAGCCGCCGCTGCAGGAGCAGCGCGAACCGGGGCGCCGTCATCCGTCGCCCTCCCGCAGGATGCGGGCCGGGTCGAGGCCGCGGTACGTCCGGACGACGGCGAGCGCGATGAGCGCCGCGGCGACGACCGCGCCCGCGGCCGAGCCCGCGAGCGCGAGGACCGGCACGACGACGACCGGGGACGGCACCGGGCGGCCCCCGTCGGGTCCGACCACCAGTGCGGGAGCGGCGAGCGAACCGAGCAGGACGCCGAGCGCGGTCCCGAGCAGCGCGCCGAACGCGACGCGGGTCGTCGTCTCCAGGGCGAGGAGGCGCTCGAGCGCGCTCCGTCGCAGCCCGATCGCGCGCAGCTGCGCCATCTCGCGCCGCCGGGCGGCGAGCGAGGCGACGACGTCCACGCCGAGGCCCACCAGGCCGAGCGCGGCGGCGCCGAGCAGCAGCAGGTGCAGCGCCTGCGTCGTCGCCACCCGGAGCGGCCCCTCCGTGAGCCGCTCCGCCAGCGGAACGGCTCCGTCCGCGCCGGCGCCGCCGGACCGGCGGTGCGCCGCGAGGTAGGCGGACGCCTGCGCGGGCGGGACGTCCACCCACCACTGGTCGGTCAGCGGCTCCGCGTCGCCGGACTGGACCAGGAACTGCGTCAGGGTCCGCTGGTCGACGACCGCGACGGACGCGTCCGGGGCGCTCGCGGGGGCGGCGCCGCTGCCGGCCGCGCGGGGGACGACGCCGACGACCTCGCAGGGCACGAGCACGCCGGCGAGCACCAGCGCGTAGCGCCCGCCCGGGGTCGCCTGCGTCGGGGCGGCGAGGCTCCGCGTCCACACGCTGCGGACGCCCTGCACCGGCTTCCAGCCGACGACGGCCGCGGTCACCGGGTTCTGCAGCAGATCGGCGTCGAGGGGGAGGTCGTAGCCCCGGTCCGCGTCGCCCGTCGCCGTGATCGCGGTCCAGCCGGAGGGGATGCGCAGCACCGCGCCGCCGGCGTCGACCCGCAGCACGCGGAGGCGGAGGAGACCGGGGTCGTTGCCGCGGTACCGGGTCGGGTCCGCGACGAGCAGGTGGAGCTGCAGCCCGACGAGGCGGAGCCCGGCCGCCGGCGTGCGCCCGCGGAGCGCGTGGTCCCGGCCGTCCACGGGCACGGTGCCGAGCGGCGCGGTCGTGAGGAGGTCGTCCGGGCCGTCGAGCACGGCTCGGACCTCGACGACCGCTCCCGGGATCGGCGAGGCGGCGTCGCCCGCGCGGACGACGGCGCGCAGCGTGCCCGCACGCGCCGGCAGCGCGACGCCCGTCGTCGCGGCGCCGCGGTCGCGCAGCCGCGCGATCGCCGCGCCGCCGGCCTCGCGGAGGCGTCCCCGGTCGAGCATCGCGCGCGCTGCGGGGGTGAGGCCCAGCACGGTCGCGTCCGTGAGCGGCTCGGTGGCGTCGGCCCCGGTCTGGCCGGCGGCCGCGACGTCCGCGGGGCGGCGGAGCGACGGCTGCGGCGGCCCGGACCCGTCGGCGGCGAGCAGCGCGCCCTGCGCGGCGGCGGCCGCCGGGTCGGCGGGCACCCGGACCGGGGCGCCGACGGCGAGCGCGGCCTGGTCGGTCTGCGAGCGGACCCAGGTCGCCTCGCTGATCGCGCCGAACGCGGCGCTCGAGACCGCCAGCACGACGAGCAGCACCGCGGCGGCGGCGCGGGCGGACCGCCTGCTCACCTCCCAGCCCGCCAGGCCGGTCGCCGCCCCGCGCGCCCGAGCCGCGAGGAGCTCGCCGAGGCGGCCGGCGAGCGGGATCAGCCGGAGGGCGACGAGGGCGCCGGCGAGCACGAGCGCAGCGGGGGCGGCGACGACGACCGGGTCGACCCCGGCCGTCGGATCGACCCGCCGCACGACCAGCTGCCAGCCGAGCACGGCGGCGAGCACGACGAGCACGAGGTCCGCGCCCGTCCGCAGGAGACCGGAGGCGCGAGGACGCCGCCCCGGTGCGCGCTCCGCGGGGCGCAGCCGCGGCAGCAGCCGCACGGTGACGGCCACGAGCGCGATCGCGGCCCCGGCGGTCCACGAGCCGGCGACCGGCAGGGCCGGCGCCCCGCGCACCGCGCACGCGAGCAGCGCGCCGAGCGGGACGCCGAGCACGAGCGCGACGACCGCTCCGGCCACGGCCTCCCAGGCGGCGAGCCCGACGAGCTGCGCACGGGTCGCGCCGCGCGCCGCGAGCAGCGCGCGCTCGTCGGTGCGCGCGGCGTCCAGCAGCAGCGCGGCCTGCGCCAGCACCGCCACGGCCAGCACGACGAGGAGCAGCCCGGCGACCGCGGCGACGGTGCGGGTGATGCGCAGCTGGGCGAGCACGCCGGCGACCGCGTCGTCCACCCGCGTCTGCGCGGTGGCGCTCTCGGCCGCGCTGCCGGCGTCGACGGCGACGATCTGGTCGATCGAGCGCATCCGCTCGGCGAGCGACTCGAGCCCGGGCACCGTGGTGCGGGCGAAGTCGGGCGTGAACGAGGAGGTCACGCGGCTCGGTCGCACCCCGGTCCGGTCGAGGGCGCCGGGCGCGGCGACGAGCGGGCCGACCACGTCGATCAGGGCCCCGTAGGGCTTCCTCGGATCGACGTGCGCCGGGTCCTCGCCGGCGCCGCTCAGCAGGTCGGCGGACCACGTCGTGCCGTCGCGGTCGACGGCGTCGTAGAGCGCCGCGACCCGCGCCCGGACGGTCACGCCCTGCAGCTCGAGCGGGATCGTGGAGCCGATCGAGGCGCCGAGGGCCGCGGCTCCCGCCCGCGGGACGGCGACGGGGACGGCGTCGTCGTCGGAGGGGGCGGCGGGCCAGGCGCCGGAGGTGATCCTGATCGACCCCGCGGGGACCTCGCCCAGGTACGGGTGAACCCGCGCACGCGGTCCGGCGCCCTCGCCGAGCACGGATGAGCTCGACACCGCGGGGGCGCTCGAGCGCGCCGCGTCGCCGAGCAGCCGGTCGACGGCCCGCACCGCACCGCGGACGGTCCGCTGGACCGAGCCGGTCGGGCGGTCGGCGATGATCGTGACGGCGGTGCCGTCGGTCGTCGTCAGGCTGCGCCGCACCCCGCTCTGCTCCGCCTCGGCGAGCAGGGCGGGGAAGGCGGCCGCGAGCGCGACCGCCGCGATCTGGACGAGCAGCACGAGCAGGACGAGGGACCGGTGCTGCCGCGCCCCTCGTCGCGCGACGAACGCCGTCCACGAAGCCATTCCGCGGCAATGGTATGGGCGCGGCGGTCCGCCGCCCCGCTCGGCGCCCCGCGGCCCGGCCGGCGTCGTCCGCCGCTAGAGGCCGACGCCGTCGGTCTCGGCGGCGGGGGAGCGGCGCTTCGCGAGCTGGGCGCCCGCGGCCTCGCCGGCTGCGGCGCCCGCGGCCCGGCCGTTCACGATCTCGGCGATGTCGATGCCGACGAGGTCCTTGATGAGCTTCGTGGACGTCGCGAGCTGACCGGCGACGCTCTGGCCGAGCGGCCCCGTCGGGTCGCCGTCGGAGGCGATGATCGTCATGGCCCCGATGCCGGACAGCGGCTCGGCCGCCGCGCGCACGATCGCGGGCAGCTGCTCGATCAGCTGCTGCTGCAGCAGCGCCGCGGCGCGCTCCTGCAGCGCCTCGGCCTGCGCGCGGCTCGACTCCGCCTGCGCCGCACCGGTCGCCCGGATGCGCTCGGCCTCCGCCTCGCCCTCCGCGCGGACGGCCTCGGCGGCCGCGATGCGGCGGTCCCGCTCGGCCTTCGCCTCCGCCTGCGCGCGGGTCGACACCGCGTACGCGTCGGCGTCCGCGACCGCGCGGACCTCCGCCTCGAGCTCCTGCTTGCGCAGGCCGACGCGCTTGCCGGCGGTCAGCTCCTGCTGGGCGACGACCTCCTGCTGCGCGATCGCCTCGGCGAGCGGCGCGGCCGCCGCGGCCTCCGCACCGGCCCGGTCGGTCTCCTTGCGGATCTCCGCGCGGCGGAGGTCGAGCTTCCGCTGCTGCTCCGCGACGGCCTGGTCCGCGCCGATGCGCGCCTCCTCGGAGGCCTGCCGCGCCACCGACTCGGCGATCTCCGCGACCTGCTTCACGCGCGCGGCCTCGGCGCGGCCGAGGTCGCGGATGTAGCCGTTGTCGTCGTCGATCTCCTTGATCTGCAGGGTGTCGATCTGCAGGCCCTGGACGTCGAGGGACTCCCGCACCGCCTCGAGCACCTGGCCCTGCAGCGCCTGCCGGTTCGTGATGATCTCCGTGACCGTCAGCTGGCCGACGATGGAGCGGACGGAGCCGGACAGCACCTCCTCGGTGGAGGACTCGATCTGGTCCTGCTGATTCAGGAAGCGCTGCGCGGCGGCCCGGACCATCTGCTCGGAGCCGCCGACCTTGACCACCGCGACCGCGTTCACCCGGATCGTGATGGCGTCCCGCGTCTGCGCGGTGGCCTGCACGTTGAGCTGCCGGCTGCGGAGGCTCAGCTTGAAGTAGGCCTCGACGATCGGCTTCACGAACACCCGCGAGCCGAAGACGACCCGCTGGCCGGCGTTCTCGTCCTCCTCCGAGCCCGTCCGGGCGCCGCGCTGCCGCGAGGTCACGATGATCGCCTCGTCCGGCTTCGCGACCTTGATGCCGCGCAGCAGGGTGATCAGGAGGATCAGCAGCACCACCACGACGACCGCGACGACGACGAGGGCGGTACCGAAACCGGGGATCATGCAGCCAGTATGTCGATCCGCACGGCGTGTCGCGCTGGCGGCCCCGGGAAGGGAGGGCGGCGACGCGTCCGGGTCGCCGCGGCCCTGTCACACATCCGGCCGACCGGACATGTCCGATCGTGCTGCCTGTGACCGATGACGAGACCGCGCTGTGGTCCGCCGCGTGCTCCCACGACGAACGGGCCTTCGGCGCGCTGTTCGACCGGCACCGCGACCGGGTCTTCCGGCACGCGCTGCGCCTCGTGGAGCACCGGTCGGAGGCGGAGGACGTCACGGCGGCCGCGTTCTTCGAGCTCTGGCGCCGACGCGACGCGGTCCGGGTGGTCGACGGCTCCGTGCTGCCCTGGCTGCTCGTCACGGCGACGAACCTCTGCCGGAACGCGCGGCGGGGCACGCGGCGCTACCGGGCGATGCTCGCCGGGTTCCCGCGCGACGACGTCGGCGTCGACCCCGCCGCGACCGCCGGCGACCGGATCGACCGCGACGCGGAGTCGGCCCGGCTGCACCGCGCCATCGCCGGGCTGTCCGGCGACGACGCCGCCCTGCTGGTCCTGACCGCGGTCGAGGGCTGGACGACCGCGCGGGCGGCGGAGGCGATCGGCATCCGGCACGAGGCGGCGCGGACCCGCCTCACCCGCATCCGCCGCCGTGTGCGCGCGCACATCGAGAACGAAGGAGGTCGCTGATGGACGACCGGCTCGGGCCCCGCTTCAGCGAGGCGCTCCGCACGGCCCTCCTCGGCGAGGTCCGCGGCGACGCGGCGTCGCCCGCCGCCGACCCGCGGACCCGGCCCCGTCGACGCCCGGTGTGGCAGCCGGTGCTCGCCTTCGGGGTCGCCGCCGTCACGATCGTCGCGATCGCGATCGGTCTCGGCGTCGCCTCGCAGACCCGCAGCAGCGCGCCCGCCGTCCTCCCGTTCGGCGGCGACTGCGCCGCGATCCTGACCTCCCGGCAGGCGACCGGGATCGTCGGGGCGCCGCTCTCCCTCCGGCCCGCGCCGTCGCCGCTCGACTCCGCCGAGGCGCTCGCGGTGCCGGCGGTCGGCGGTCTGCACTGCGCCTGGAGCGGCGACCGCTCCGGCGTCGACGCCGTCGGCGTCGTGCTGACCGTCCTGCCGGTCGCGCAGCGGCCGGAGCCCTCGAAGGCCGACGACCGCTGCTACGGCGAGAACGACGGCGCGGACCTCCAGCACACCTGCACCGTCGACACCCGCAGCGGCGGCCGCTGGATCACGGGCACGGTCACCGGCCGGACCGGCGGCACCGAGACGCAGAGCCGCGCCGCGAGGACGCGCCTGATCACGGTCCTGCGCGCCCTCCCCGCCGCGGAGGCGAGCACGCCGCTCGACGCCGCCGGCTGGTGGGCGCCGGTCCCGTGCGCCGCGCTGGCCCGCAGCGCCGACCTCGCCGACGCGCTCGGGCGCCCGGGCCTCACGATCTCGGACGGCAACGGCGACATGGTCACGCCCGGCCAGGGCGCGGCGATCCGGCGGATCACCGCGGCGAACTGCATCGGCGAGGCGGACACCGACTCCGAGACCCCCTTCGAGGTCGAGGTCCACGCCTTCCGGGGCGCGGAAGCGGCGGTCGAGGCCGCGCTCGCGGACGCCGGCGCCCGTCGCCTCGACGACGTGGCGGGCGCGCGGGTCTACCGCGTCGACGACGCCGCCGGCTCGCCCGTGCTGTGGGCCGTCACCGACGGCGGCGCGCTCGAGGTCCGCCCCGGGGACGGGCGGGTGGCCGAGGTGCTGCCGGCCGTCGCGCCGCTGCTGCGCGTGCTCGACTCGACCGTGCGGCGGTAGGGACGATCGGGGCGCGCGGACCGGGACCGTCCGCGCGGGGCGCTCGCAACCGCTCGGCGCAGGATGGCGGCATGCTCGCGCGCGCACTGGTCGGGGCTGCGGCCGGACTCGCCGGCACCGCGGCGATGACCGGCGTGCTGGTCGCGGCCGAGCGGGCGGGGATCATGCAGGGGCAGCCGCCGCGGATGCTCGTCGATCGGGCGCTGCCCTCGCTCGACGACGCCGCGGCCGACCGGGTCGCCCTCGTCGCGCACGCGGCCTACGGCGCCGGCGCGGGCGCGGTCTTCGCCGTGCTCGTGCGCCGCCGGGCGAGCCGGGCGCTGACCCGCGGCGTCCCGTTCGGCCTGCTCGTCTGGGTCCTGAGCTACGAGGGCTGGGTACCCGCGGCGGGCGTGCTGCCGCCCGCGCACCGCGACCTCCGGGGCCGGGCGATCACGATGGCGGTCGCGCACGCGGTCTTCGGCGCGGCGCTCGCCCGCGCGCGCCGGCTGCGCTGACCCCGCGTCAGGCGGTCAGCCGCGGGTACAGCCGGCGGAGCGCGGCCGCGAGCCGGTGGCCGAGATAGGCCTGGCCGACGACGGTCGGGTGGTGGGTGCCCGGGTCGAGGAGGAGGTCGGCGCGCTCGGGCGCGATCCACCGCTGCCGCAGGATCGAGACGTACGGCACGCCCTCCTGGCCGGCGACGCGGTGCAGCACCCGGTCGACGGCGCGCTGGTCCGCCGTGACGGGCAGCGGGTCCGGCCCCGGCCCGAGCAGGACGAGCCGCGCCGCGGGCAGCCGCTCCCGGAGCACGGCGAGCGTCTCGTGCGCGCCGTCGGCGACGTCCCGGGCGGTGGAGGCCTTGTCGTTGCTGCCGCCCTGCACGACCGCGATCGTCGCCCGCACGTCGAGCGGCAGCGCGCGGGCCCGGTCGGGGTAGGCCGCCTTCGTCGCCGCCCCGTTGACGTAGCCCGTGCCCGACACCGCGTCCACCGCGGCGTCCCAGCCGAGCCGCGCGGAGGCGATCTGCCCGAGTGCCGCGGCAGGGTCCGCGTACAGGCCCGCGGCCCATGAGTCGCCGAGCACGAACAGCTCGCGGCTCACGACGCCCGCGCCGCCGATCGCCGCGATCGACGTCGCACCGGCCAGCAGCGCCCCGCGCCGCGTCATCCCTCGGAACCGCACCGGCTCAGTGTCAGACCGGGACCGTGCGACCCGCCCGGTCGTCAGCGGCGGCGGTCATCCCCGGTGCACGTCAGCGGAAGGCGGAGACGAGGCGCAGCGCGGCGCGCGGCGTGAGGTGCGGCAGGTAGGCCCGGGTCAGCGCGACGCCCGTCGCCGGCAGCGCGAGGGAGTCCGGGTAGGCGAGCACGATCGGGGCGAGCGCGGGCTGGAACTTGTTCTTGAACGCCGCAAGCGACGAGAACCCGTACGCCGGCTCGAGCACGCGCGCGAGCACGCCGAGCAGCCGCTCGAGGGCGCCGTCGTCCGCCTGCTCCTCCGGGATCGACAGGGGGGAGGCGGAGAGGCTGACCCACTCGAGGCCGCGCTCCTGGGCGAGCTGCAGCACCGTCGCGATGACGAACTCCATCAGCCCGTTCATCGTGTCCGCGCTGCGGCGCATGAAGTCGAGCGTCCAGCCGACGAGCTCGCCGTCGCGCCACGTCGGCAGCCAGCTCGTCGCGGCCAGCACGCGGCCCTGCTCGTCGAGCGCGAGCATCAGCGCGACGTCCGGGTCCTGCAGCTCGTCGAGGCCGCCCAGCGTGAAGCCGAGCTCCGGCAGCCCGCGGTCGGCGACCCAGTCCTCCGAGATCGACGTGATCTGCGCGCGCTGCGCCGCGGAGCAGCCCTCCCAGGTCGTCCAGAACGTCGAGACGCCGTTCCGGTGGGCCCGATTGATCGAGGTGCGCACGTCCTGCCAGCGCTTGCCCGTCATGGCGAAGGTGCGCACGTCGACCACGGTGTCCTCGCCCACGGTGACGCTCGCCCAGCGCCGCTGGTCGGACAGGCGCCGGACGAAGGCGGGGGAGGCGGCGTAGAAGACCGGCGTGAGCCCGCGGTCGTCGCAGTCCACGGCGAACCCGCGCGCTGCCTCCTCCCGACCCTCCGCCGGCCCGACCGGTTCGCCGAGCGCGAGGGCGATGCCGCCGACCTCGCGGTGGGCGACCGCGTGCCGACCGTCCGGGGAGAACCAGGTGCGGTTCGAGGTCCAGGTCGCCATGTAGGAGATGGAGCCGCCGGCCCCGGTCCGCAGCAGGGCCCGCAGCCGTCGCCCGTCCGCGACCGACGTGTCCGCGAGGTCGAAGCGGAGCACGAGCGCGCCGACGAGCACGACCGCCCAGAGCAGCGCGCCGATCCAGTCGTGCACGAGGTGCGCGGGCTGGCCGATCGGCACGAGGCCGAGGTGCCGCTCGTGGAGGAAGCCGATCGGCACGTAGCGCTCGGGCAGGTCCGCGAGCGCCCGCGCGGCGCTGCCGCGGGGGCGGAACTCGCCGGGCAGCAGCGCGGCCGTCGCCACGTACGCGGTCGCGCCGGCGAGGAGCGCGACCAGCGCGGCGGCGCCGATCAGCAGCGCGGTGCGGCGCCGCGGCGCGACGTCGAAGTGCCGGATGTTGATCGCGACGACGACCGCGACGGCGGCGGGGACGAGCGCGGCGAGGGCGGTCTGCAGCGTCGGCGCCGTGCCGACCGCGGTGCTGAGCAGCGACGCCGGGTCGCGGAGCGCCGGCAGCACGCCGAAGAAGAAGGCGGTCAGCCCCGCGATGACGGCGTCGAGCGCGATCGCCAGCACGGCGGAGGCCCGGCGGCCGTGCCACATGCCCCACGCGGCGGCGAGGAGGGCGGCGAGCACGAGCACCGGCATCACCGCGACGCCCGGACCGTTCGCGTGCGCGAGCAGGATGTGCTGCGAGCAGACGACGCGGTCGGGGATGCGGTCGCAGGGGTCGGCGAGGAAGCCGGCGCCCGGCAGCGAGTCGCGGAAGAGCAGCCCGAGCGGGCGCAGGGGACCGTAGCCGGACCGCGACAGGATCGCGACGACGGGCCCGGCGGCGGTGACGCCGACGACGGCCGACAGCAGGCTGCGGACCTCGTGGTGGCTGCTGCGGCGCCAGCGGAACCGGGGGAGGCGGCGCGCGAGCAGCTCTCCGAGGACGAGGCCGACCGCGCCGGCCGCGAGCCGGTCCGCGTCCGAGGGCGACCCGGAGTAGAGCAGCACGACGATCAGCCCGGTGGCGCCGAGCACGCGGATGCGCCGTCGCCAGAGGGGACCGGCGAAGGCGCTCGCCGCCATCGCCGTGCCGGCGACCGGGATCAGCGGGTCGAGCACGATCGTGTCGAGCGGCGCCTGCGTCCAGACGCCGCGCACGAGGATGCCTGCGGCCTGCAGGCCGATGCCGATCGCGATGCCGAGCACGGAGGAGGCGACCGCGACGAGCAGCGTGCGCCGGTGGCCGAGCAGCAGCTCGGCGGAGCCCATCACGACGACGATCGCGACGATCGCGACGACGAGCGCGGCCGGGTCGGGCGCGAAGAGCACCGCGGTGAGGAAGGACAGCAGGTCGTGGCCGACGACGACGCGGTCGAGGCCGGTGCCAACGGTCTCGCGCAGCGCGGGCGAGGGCCCGAGCAGGGACCGCGTCGCGACGGCGAGCACGAGGAGGAGCGCCGCGAAGCCGACGGAGACGGCCCGGCGGCGGATCGCCCGCGTCACCTCGGCAGCCCCCACAGCGGTACGAGCCGACCGATGCCCCAGGCGAGGCCCTGGGAGGCGGTGTGCCAGTCGTGCGCGGTGCCGGGCACCGCCCAGCGCTGCACCGTCATGCCGGCGGCGGCCGCGGCGGCGGACATCCGCACCATGATCGGACGGTACCGCTGGTCGTCCCCGCCCACGGCGAAGGCCGCGGTCGTCCGGGGGTACCGGTGCGTGGCGAGCAGGTGGAGCGGCGCGGCGGCGCGGTAGGCGGCCTTCGAGTGGTGGAACCCTCGCGCGATCGTCTGCGCGACCGTGCCGTTCCGCGGCGCCAGCTCGCCCGAGACGTCGACGATCCCGCCGAACATCGCCGGGTACCCGGCGCCGAGCTGGATGGCGCACGTGCCGCCCTCGGAGAAGCCCGCGATCGTCCAGTCGCGGCGGTTCACGGACACCGGCTCGTGGGCGAGGATCCAGTGCCGCACGTCGACCGTCAGGTAGGTCCGCACGTTCCCGAGCCGCGAGTTGACGCACATCGGGTTGCTCGACGGGGAGCCGAGCTGGTCGGGCACGACGAGGATCGGGGCGACGCCGTGGTGGGCGCGGGCGACCGCGTCGAGCGCCGTGTCGAGGTGCCCGGCGAGGAAGAGGTCCGACGGCTGCCCGGGCTGGCCGGAGAGCCCGACGACGACCGGGAGGCGCGGCGGGTCCTTCACGAGGGCGGCGGGCGGCAGCCACACCCACGCGTCGCGGGCCGCGAAGTGCGAGACCGTGCCGGGGATGCGGACCGTGCCGAGGGAGCCCTCGGTCGGCATGTCGGCGGGCGGGCGCCACCGGGAGAGCGGCTCGGCGGAGGCGCGGATGCTCCCGGCGACGAGCGCGCCGACGCCGGTGTCCCCGACCACGTCGCCGAGCGTCGGGTAGTAGGCGAAGTCCTCGTTGATCATCACGCCGGCGCCGAGCAGGACCGCCGGGATCGCGACGACCGCGATCGCCTTCCGCCACCAGCGGGTGCGCACGAGGTTCACGACGGCGACCGCGAGCCCGGCGAACAGGCCGGCGCCGGCGAGGTGCACGACGGTCGTCAGCTGCACGCCGAAGAGGTCGTCGACGTCGCCGAGCAGCCAGACGAGCCCCCACCCGATGCCCGCGCCGGCCAGGGCGGCGAGTCCGAGGGCGGCGTACCAGCGGGCGCGGCGGCGGGCGACGACGCCGAACGGCAGCACGAGCGCGATCAGCAGCACGACCGCGATCGCGTAGACGATCGCGAGGGTGCGCATCGTCTCGATCGGCACCGACGACAACCAGCTGGGCATGAGGACCTCCGGATGCCGATGCTTCGGCCGGAACCGTCAGAAACCCGTCAGGAACGGGCGTCGACCCGCGCGGCATCAGTTCTCATGGTCGGCTCATAGGGAGCTCCTGGACGGCTCGAGGGGCGCGGGTCAGGGCGCGCCCACGCGGTAGCCGAGCCCGCGCACGGTCGTGACGATGTCGCGGTCCGTCTTGCGCCGGAGGTGGTGGACGTAGGTGTCCACCGTCCCCGGCGTGTCCTCGGGGGAGAACACCTCGCGCAGGATCCGCTCGCGCGAGAGCGTCTGGTCGGGGTGGCGGGCGAGGAGGTGCAGCAGCTCCGCCTCCGAGCGGCTCAGCACGATCCGGCCGGCGTAGGGGGAGTTGATGATGCGCGTCGCCGGCCGGAACTCCCAGTCGCCGATCATCAGGGCGCTGTCGCGGTCCGAGTGCTCGCGCGTGATCGCGCGCAGCCGCGCGAGGAGCTCGGCGGAGGCGAACGGCTTCACGAGGTAGTCGTCCGCGCCCGCGTCGAGCCCGCCGACCCGGTCCTCGATGGACCCGAGCGCGGTGAGCAGGATGATCGGCACCCCGTCTCCCCGCGCCCGGAGCCGCCGCACGACGTCGAGGCCGTCGCCGTCGGGCAGGCGGCGGTCGAGCACGACGGCGGCGAAGTCCCGCTCCTCCGCCAGACGGAGCGCGGTCGCGGCGCTCGCGGTCAGCAGGGGGTCGTAGTCGCCGGCGAGCATGGCGACGACCATCGGGCCGATCCGCGGGTCGTCCTCGACGACGAGGAGCGGCGGGCGGTGCGCGGTCACCCGCTCATCGTGCAGCACGCGGACCGCCACGGGGAGGCGGGCGCCCGCGGGGTGCAGGTCGCGACCAGGCGGCGGGCGCCCCGGCGCGCCCTTCGGCCTCACCTGCCGAGCACGACGAGGCGCTCCGTCGCCCGGGTCATCGCGACGTACCGATCGACCGCGCCGCGCACGCCGCCGCCGAACCCTGCCGGGTCCACGAGGACGACGAGGTCGAACTCGAGCCCCTTCGCGGCGACGGGGTCGAGCGCCCGCACCCGCGGATCGGCCACCGGGCTCGGTGCGCCGATCACGCACGCGACCCCCTCCTGCTCCCGCTCGAGCCACGCCGTCAGCACGGCCGCGAGCTCGTCGGGGGAGCCGTGGTGCACCGGCACCCCGGAGGTGCGGACCGCCACCGGCACGGCCGCGTCGGGCAGCGCCGCGCGGATCACCGGCTCGGCCTCGGCCATCACCTCCTCCGGCGTCCGATAGTTCACGCCGAGCGTCCGTCGCCGCACGGAGCGGACCCCGACGGTCCGCAGCCGCTCCTCCCACGACTCGGCGAAGCCGGCGCGGGCCTGCGCGCGATCGCCGACGACCGTGAGGCTGCCGCTCGGGCAGCGACGCAGCACCGCCGCCCACTGCATCGGCGTGAGCTCCTGCGCCTCGTCGACGACGACGTGCGCGAAGGGGCCCCGCAGCGCGTCCGGGGTCGGCGCGGGCAGGGCCGCCTCGTCGAGGAGCGAGCGCTGGGCGTCGGCGCCGCGCAGTAGGGCGACGAGCCCCTCGCCGTCGTCGCCGGCGATCAGCTCGTCGACGACGCGGTTCCGACCCGCCCGCTCCGCGGCGACCGCGGCCTCGCGCCGGCGCCGCTGGCGGACCGCCTCCGGCTCGCCCGTCAGCGCCCGCATCGCGTCGAGGATCGCCAGGTCCGACTCGGTCCACGCCCGCGGATCCGTTCGCTGCAGCCGGAGGACGTCGTCCTCGGCCAGCCACGGCGCGCACCGCCGCAGCAGCGCGGGGTGCGACCAGAGGTCCGCGACGAGCCCCGCGGGGTCGAGCACGGGCCAGGCGCGGCCGAACGCGCTCCGGAGCGCCTCGTCGCGGGCGAGCGCCCGGCGCACCGCCTCCGGCCGCGCCTCCTCCTCGTCGATCTGCTCGGCGAGCACCTCGAGGAGCGCCGCCCAGACCTCGTCCCGCGCGTCGTCGTGGGTCGACGCCGGGTCGGCGGCGGCGAACGCCTCCGCCCAGGCCGCGGCGTCCGCCACCGCCCCGCCCCAGGGCGTGCCGACCTCGAGGGGCTCCTCGGGCGGGCGCTCCCATGCGGCGACGGCGCGGCGGACCGCGTCGAGCATGCGCGGCGACGCCTTCAGAGCGGCGACCGCCCGGTCGGTCTCCGGCTGAGCCCCGGCGCCCTCCGGCACGAGGTCGCGGAGGGTGCAGGTGACGACGCCCTCCTCGCCGAGCCCCGGCAGCACGTCGGCCACGTACGCGAGGTACGGCTCGTGCGGCCCGACGAACAGCAGCCCGCCCTCCCGGATCCGCTCCTCGGCCGCGAGCAGGTACGCCGCGCGGTGCAGCGCGACGACGGTCTTGCCGGTGCCCGGTCCGCCGTCGACGACGAGCGCGCCGTGCGCGTCGGCGCGGACGATCGCGTCCTGGTCGGCCTGGATCGTGGCCAGCACGTCGCGCATCCGGCCCGAGCGGTGCTCGCCGAGGCTGCGGAGGAACGCGGAGTCCGCCTCCAGCACGAGGTCGTCGGCGTCGACGCCCGGATCGAGGGCCTCGTCCCAGTAGTCGATCACGCGCCCGTGGGCCCACCGGTAGCGGCGGCGCCGGGCGAGCCCGAGCGGCGTCGCCGGCGTCGCCGCGAAGAAGGCGGTCGCGGCGGGCGTGCGCCAGTCGACGAGCACCCGCTCGCCGTCCTCGTCCGCGAGCCCGATGCGGCCGATCCACGTCCTGCTGCCGATTCCTGCGACGTCCATCCGGCCGAGCGCGAGGTCGGCGCGCACCCGCCGCAGCACGCGGAGGTGAGCCTCCAACCGGCGCACCTCCGCGTCCCGCTGCACCGCCGCCTGCCCCCACGACGCCCGGACGCGGCGGGCCTCGTCCAGCGCCCGCCGGGTGCGGTCGACCTCCGCCGCGAGCGTCGCCGCGATGCGGGCGAACGCCCGCTCGTCCCCGCCGATCAGCCGCGGCGCGCCCTTGTGCGCCGCCCGTTCCGCGAGCTCGAAGAACCGCTCCGTCATCGCCGTCCCCTCCGCCCGTCGCGCACCGCGCGCGACGGGCTCGGCATGCTGCCGCGGGAGGGGGGTCTTGCCGCAAGACGGGGGTGCGGCGATAGTTGTGGAAGGAGGGGAGCGCGGCGCCCGCGCCTCCGCGGCATCCGGCGGCACCGTCCATAGACTCGGCTCCCATGCCGAGCCTCCCGCAGCCCGTCTGGCTCGCCGTCAGCGGCGGCCTGCTCGTCGTCGCGATCGTGCTGCTCGTGCTGCTGCTCGTCACCGCGCGGCGGCTCCGCGCCGAGCGGCGCGAGGCGGCCGAGGACGACCGCTACACCGCGCGGCTCCAGGTCTCCGTCGCCGACCAGAGCGGGCGCCTCCGGATCATCCGCGAGCTGCACGACGTCGCCGTCCACCGCGTCTCCGCGATGGTCGCGCAGGCCGACGGCGCCCGGTACGCCGGCGCGACCGACCCGACCGCGGCCGTCCGCGCGGCGCAGACGATCGCCGAGACCGGCCGGGAGACGCTCGCCGACATGCGCCGCGTCATGACGCTCGTGCGCGAGAGCGAGGCGGAGGCCGGGCCGCAGCCGCGGCTGAGGTCGACGCGGGAGCTGTTCACGACGATGCGGAACGCGGGCCTCAGCGTGCTCGTCGAGGAGCACGGCGAGCCCTACGACCTGAACGCCGGTGCCGAGCTCGCCGTCTACCGGATCCTGCAGGAGGCGCTGTCGAACTCGCTGAAGTACGGCGGGGACGGCACGGAGGTGCGCGTGGCCTTCACGTGGACCGCGTCCGGGCTCGCGGTGAAGGTCGACGACGACGGGTTCCGCAACGCGGTGCTTCGCCGCGGGCTGTCGGCGGACGAGGCCGCCGCGGAGCTGTCCTACGGGGTCGAGGAGGACCTCCGGTCGCTGACCCAGGAGCTGACCGGCCCGGGCATCCAGGAGATGCGGGCCCGCACGGAGCTGTTCGGCGGCACGCTGACGGCCTCGGAGACGCCCGGCGTCGGGTTCTCGATCAGCGCGACCTTCCCCTCCATCCGGTTCCACAACGGGGTGCACGGCGTCGACCTGTCGCACCGGTGAGCGCTGAGCCCATCCGCGTGCTGCTCGCGGACGCCGACCCGCTGCAGCGGGAGGGCTGGCGCCTCGTCGTCGACGCGCAGCCCGACCTGCAGGTCGTCGCGGAGGCGCCCGACGGCGTGCAGGCGCTCGCGGTGCTGCGCCGCGTTCCCGTCGACGTCGCGGTCGTCGACGTGCGGATGCCGCGCCTCGGCGGCGTGCAGGTCACGGAGACGATCGGCTCCGACGCGCGGATCCGGCTGACCCAGGGCGCGCCCGTGACGCGCGTCGTGCTCGTGACGGCGACGGACCTCGACCGGCACGCGGGTCCCGGCCGGGAGGCGGGCGCCGACGCGCTGCTCTACAAGGACGCGCCGCCCGACGACCTGCTCGCCGCGATCCGCGCGGCGGCCGCCCTCCGCCGCGTCGCTCCCTAGCCCGATCCGCTTCTTTCTTCCCACGTCCGGGGAACCGGCGCCCGCACGCCCACATCCCCGGATGTGGGAAGGAACGCCTACGCGAGCAGGCCCGCGCGCTCCGGGTGCTCGTCGAACCACTGCGCGACGTACCAGCACATCGGCCGGACCCGGCGGCCGGCCCGCTCCGCCTCGTCGACGGCGTGCTCGGTGATCTGCGCCGCGTAGCCGCGGCCGCGGTACGGCGGCCCGGTGAAGGTGCGGGTCATCGAGACGACCGCGCCGTCGTCGGCGTAGTCGAGCGAGCAGACGACCTCGCCGTCGATGCGACCGAGGTACCGGCGGCGGTCCGCCTCGTGCTCGAACTCCATGGTCACGCCTCCAGGTCGTCGACCCCCGGCGTCCAGCTGTTGCCGGGCCGCCCCCACCGGTTGCCGCTGATCGCCTTCTTCGCGCGGCGCTGGTGCAGGAAGTCGAGGCGGTCGACGTAGAGCACGCCGTCGAGGTGGTCCGTCTCGTGCTGCAGGATGCGCGCGAACCAGCCGCGGGCGTCGAGGGTGAAGGGCTTCCCGTCGAGGTCCACGGCCTCGAGCCGCGCCCGCGGGGAGCGGCGGAGGGGGAAGCGCTCGCCGGGCACGGAGAGGCAGCCCTCGCTCTCGGCGTCCTCGTCGGCCTCGCCGACGGGCGTCGGGGTGATCCAGAGCGTCGGGTTGATCGCGACGCCGCGCTGCGGCCCGTCGGGGTCGTGCTCGTAGGAGTAGACGAAGAGCCGCAGGGGCACCCCGACCTGCGGGCCGGCGAGGCCGACGCCGGGCGCCGCGTCCATCGTCTCGAACATGTCGGCGACGAGCGTCCGCAGCTCGTCGTCGAACGTCACGACCGGCGCGGCCGGCGTGTGCAGCACGGGGTCGCCGGTGATCCGGATCGGCAGCACGCTCACCCTGTCGAACCTCCGGGTCACTCGCGAAACAGGCGCCTCATCAGCGTAGCGCCGTCGCTGCTCCCGCCCCGCCCGCTAGGGTGCCGCCGTGCCGCCCGTCCTCGAACTGCACCTCGGCCCCCAGGTGCTCAACACGGCGCAGGCGGTCGGCATCCCGATCGCCCTGGTCGGCGCCGTGTTCCTGAGCTTCGGCGCGCAGTTCCAGTCGCGCGGGGTGAAGCAGGTGGAGGCGCGGCGCGCGACCGCCGGCACGGAGCTCGGCGGCTCGGAGCTGCTGCGCCTGATCCGCACCCGGTCCTGGCTGATGGGCACCGTGATGCTCGGGCTCGCGATCGTGCTCCAGCTGACGAGCCTCCGCTTCGCCGCCCTGATCGTCGTGCAGCCGATCGGCGCGATCGCGCTCGTGGTGACCGCGATCCTCAACGCGCGGATGAACCACATCCACCTGAGCCGCAAGGTGGTCCGCGCGATCGTCCTCTGCGTCGGGGGCGTCGCGATCTTCGTCTCGATCGCCGCGCCGAGCGCGACCGACAGCGCGATCTCCGACGACGACCTCCGCACGATCCTCGTGCTGCTCGCGGTGGTGCTCGTCGTGCTCGGCACGCTCTATGCGATCTACCGGGCGCGGATGACCCCCGTCGCCTACATCGTCGGGGCCGGCATCCTCTACGGCTTCGTCGCGACGATGGCGAAGACCGTCATCAACCGCCTGATCGCGGGCCAGTTCGACTGGTTCACGGTGCTGTGCGGCGTGGGGCTGCTCGCCGCCGGCGCGGCGGGGCTCTACCTCGTGCAGACCGCCTACGCCGTCGGGCCGCCCGATCTCGTGATCGCAGGCCTCACGGTCGTCGACCCGATCGTCGCCGTCGGCATCGGCGTGCTCGTGCTCGGGGAGGCGCAGAACGCGCCCTGGTGGGCCGGCCCGGCCTTCCTCGTCTCGGGCGCCATCGCGGTGTTCGGGGTGTTCCAGCTGTCGCGGCACCACCCCGAGGTGGCCGACCGGGAGGCCGCGAGGTCCCGATGAGGCGCGCCGCGGCCGCGACCGCCCCCTCCGCGGCCATGCGCTAGCGTCGCAAACGCCCAGGCCCCCCGTGTACGGGGCACCATCCCCCGGAGGAGAACGCCATCAGCGACTCGACGGAGGACGCCGCCAAGCCGCGGCTGACCGTCCTCATGGGCGGCGACACGTTCGCGCCCGACGTGAACGGCGCCGCGAGCTTCTCGGTCCGCCTCGCCGCCGGCATCGCGTCCCGCGGCCACGACGTGCACATCCTCGCCCAGAGCCACGGCGAGAAGCAGGGCGCGTACCGCGAGGAGCACCTCGGGCAGATGCTCACGGTGCACCGGCTCAACAGCTTCCGCTGGCCGCTGCACGACTGGCTCCGCGCCGTCTACCCGTGGCGCATCCACCACAACGCGGCGAAGGTCATCGACCAGGTCCGGCCCGACGTCGCGCACATGCAGTCGCACATGCTGATCGGCCGCGGCCTCACGACCGAGTCGCACAAGCGCGGGATCCGGGTGGTGGCGACGAACCACTTCATGCCCGAGAACCTGATCGAGCACACGCCCTTCCCGAAGTCCACCTGGCCGCTCATCACCTGGCTCGCGTGGAAGGACTGCACCCGGCTCTACCGGAAGGCCGCCGCGCTGACGACGCCGACGAAGCGGGCCGCCGCCTACCTCGAGTCCCGCACGGGCCTGCAGCACGTGCACGCGATCTCCTGCGGCATCCGCATGAGCGACTACACGCCCGACTTCGAGGAGAAGACCGGCAACCGCATCGTCTTCGTCGGCCGGATCACGGGCGAGAAGATGCTGCCCGACCTCGTGGAGGCGGTCGCCCGCATCCCGCGCGAGCTCGACGCGCACCTCGACCTCGTCGGCGAGGGCGACATCCGCAAGGCGCTGGAGCAGCAGGCGCAGCGCCTCGGCATCGCGGACCGCGTCCACTTCCCGGGCCGGGTCAGCGACGAGGACCTGCGGGCCATCCTGTCCCGCGCCACCGTCTTCGCGATGCCGTCGACGGCGGAGCTGCAGTCGATCGCGACCATGGAGGGGATGGCGAGCGGGCTGCCCGTCGTCGCCGCCGACGCGATGGCGCTGCCGCACCTCGTCCGCGACGGCGAGAACGGCTACCTGTTCCCGCCCCGCGACGTCGCAGCGCTCGCGGAGCGCCTCGAGCGGGTGCTGCGCATGCCGCACGACGAGTACGAGGTGATGCAGCGCGCGTCCCTCCGCCTGCTCGAGCCGCACGACATCGACACGACGATCACCATCTTCGAGCGGCTCTACCGCGGCGAGGAGGTCACCGATCCGGTGACGGAGGTGCCGCCGCTGCCCGCGAAGGTGCGGGAGCAGTTCCGCTCGCTCGCACGGCGGGCCCGGAGCGCGATCTCGGATTGAGGCGCGCGCTGGTCCTGCCGCTCGTCGCGGCGCTCGGCGTCGCGCTGAGCGGCTGCGCGGGTCCGGCCCACCCGGCGCCGGTGGTGACCGTGACGGTGACCGCGCCGCGCCCGACGCCGAGCGTCACGCCCACGCCGACCCTCGAGCAGCGCGCCGCCGCCCTCGTCGCCGGGATGTCGGCCGAGGAGCGGGCCGGGCAGGTGCTGATGACCGCGGGCACCGTGCCGCAGCTGCCGGGCCTCGCGGGCGCCGTCGGCCGGTACCACCTGGCCGGCGTGATGGTCCGCGGGCGCAGCGCCGCGGGCACGGAGGCCGTCGCGGCGGCGTTCGGGCCGGTGCGCGCGGCCGCGCCGACCGGGCTGCCGCTGATCACGGCGACCGACCAGGAGGGCGGCACCGTCCAGGTGCTGAGCGGGCCCGGCTTCTCCGCGATCCCGAGCGCCGTGCGGCAGGGCGCTGGTTCGGCGGACGCGACCCGGGCCGACGCGGAGCGCTGGGGCCGGCAGCTCGCGGCCGCCGACGTCCGGCTCGACCTCGCGCCCGTCGCCGACGTGCCGTGCGCCGACACGGTCGGGAACAACCCGCCGATCGCCGCACTGCGGCGGCAGTTCTCCTCCGACCCATCGACGGCCGGGCGGCACGTCGCCGCGTTCGTCGCGGGCATGCGCGCGGCCGGCGTGGACACCGCGGTGAAGCACTTCCCGGGCCTCGGCTGCGTGACGGCGAACACGGACACCGCGGCGCACGTCGTGGACCGGGAGACGACGGCCGACTCGCTCCGGATCGCCGCCTTCACCGCCGGGATCGACGCGGGGACGACGTTCGTGATGGTGTCGAGCGCCGAGTACGCCCGGATCGACCCCGGCACGCCCGCGCTGTTCTCGTCGCGGATCGTCCAGCGGCTGCTGCGCGACCGGCTCGGCTTCGACGGCGTCGTGATGTCGGACGACGTCGGGGGAGCGGCGGCGGTGAGAGCGTGGACGCCGGCGCAGCGCGCGGTGAAGTTCGTCCGGGCGGGCGGCGACCTCCTGCTCGACATCCAGCCGGGGGATCTCGGGGCGATGCACGGCGCCCTCGTGCAGGAGGCGGCCGACGACCCGGCGTTCTCGGCGCAGCTGACGGCGGCCGCGGAGCGCGTGGTGGCGGCCCGCCTCCGCCTGGCCGACTGAGCTTCGCCGTGCCCCGCCCCGCCCCGCCCTCGCCCCCCCCCGCTGGTCGAGGTGCGAGCGCAGCGAGCCTCGAGACCGCACCCACCTCACGCGCCCGCCGTCGAGCTCCTCCACCCGCCCCCGCCGATCGAGGTGCGATCGCAGCGAGCCTCGAGACCACCTCCCCGACGCGCACACTCGCCGCTTTCGGCACCCCGGGCGGGGTGTCGCCTGCCGGAAGTGGCGAGCCCGCGCCTCAGCGGAGGAAGTCGGCGATGCGGCCGCCGAGGGCGCGGATGTCGTCCGGCCGGGCCATCGGCTCGAGCAGCGCGTCGGGCAGCAGCTCCTCCAGCCGCTCCGACGTCGAGACCGGGTGGCCGGGGTCGCCGACCCACGGCTTCAGCAGCACCGGCTGCCGGATCGACGCGACGGCCTCGGGCGCGGGGAAGTCGGTGGCGGCGGCGCCGCGGAACACGGTGGGGACGAGGTCCGCCGCGATGTCCGGCGCCGGCGCGGTGGTCCACCCGCCCTCGGCGAGGATCGGCAGCGGCGGGTAGGCGCTCATGGCGCGCAGGAGCGCATCGACCCCGTGCTGCTCGGCGAGGTCCGCCATCTGCCGGTACGCGTCGCCCTGCGCGGTCCGCGTCGCCCACGCGGTCGGCGGGATCACGAGCACGAGTCGCCGGAAGCGCTGCGGCGCGATCACCGCCGCGTGCAGCAGCGTGCCGACGCCCATCGACACCCCGATCGCGTCGACCGCCTCCGTCGGCGCGACCGCGTCGAGCAGGGCGAGGAGGTCCTCCGCGAGGTGGGACCACGCGTAGTCGGCGGGCTCCGCGCGGCCGGTCGAGCGGCCGTGCCCGCGCGCGTCGTACCGGACCAGGCGGCGTCCGGCGGCGGCGACCGGGGACCAGTCGAAGAATCCCGCGGCGGCCTCGCCGGCCCTGGAGGAGGAGAGCCCGTGCAGCTGCACGACGGTCGGCCCGGCCCCCTCGTGCACCTCGTAGGACAGCTCGGCGCCGGGCACCGGGAACGTCTGGTCGGTCACCGTCCAGACCATAGGCCGCCGGATCTCGACGCCGACCCGGCGTGGGCGGGTCGGCGGCGGAGGCGACGGCTATCGTGACGGCGGGGCGGTAGCTCAGCCGGTCAGAGCAGTGGACTCATAATCCATCGGTCACGGGTTCAAGTCCCGTCCGCCCTACGAACGGCTGCGCGGTCCGGATCGGCCGCCCGCTACCGTGGCGCCGTGAAGCGCAGCCCGCGCCTAGTCGCACTCGTGCCGTACCTGGCCGTCGTCGGCGTGCTGCTCGCGGTCGCGGTGGCCCTCCGGCAGCCGGACGGCGGCTTCAGCCCCGCATCCGGCGTCCTGGTGATCCTCGCCTGCGGGGTCGTCGGGGTCGGTCTGTACCGCGCCCGTGGCGTCCGGTAGCGCCCACCTCCTCCTCGCAGGCGGACGTAGGGTGCGAGCCGTGGTCGGTCGGCGCGATCCCGCGCGGTACGGGATGCTCATCGCCGTCGGCGCGCTCGACCTGGTCGCGGGGGCGCTGCTCGGCCTCGGGCACCTGCTCGGCGTGGGCGTCCTGCTGACCGCCGGATCGATCGCGATGCTGGCCGTCGCCGTCCCGCGCTTCCGCCGCGAGCGGCGTCGCATCGACTGACCGCGCGACCCGGCAGACTGCCTGCGACGCACCGGTCGAGGGGCCGGACGAGACCCGGGAGGCGCATCTGCACGTCGGCACGCTGACCCCGCTGCAGGCGCTCGGGATCCCCGTCGCGCTCGTCGGGTCGCTGCTGCTCGCCGCCGGGGCGGAGCTGCAGCACCGCGGCGTCCGTGCCGGCACGGCGGGGGAGGCGGTGCCGCGGCTGCGGGCGCTGCTCGCGCTCCTGCGCCGTCCGGTCTGGCTCATGGGCACGGGACTGCTCGCGCTCGCGATCCCGTTCCAGCTGCTCAGCCTGTTCCTCGCGCCCCTCACGGTGATCCAGCCGCTCGGTGCGGCCGCGCTGGTCCTCTCGACCCTGCTCGACGCGCGGGCCCGCGGTCGCCGGCCCGAGCGGGCGCTCGTCGTCGCGGTCGCCCTCTGCGTCGTCGGCATCGGGCTCTTCGTCGCGGTCGCGGCGGCGACCACGACGTCCCGCCCCGTGCAGGAGACGCAGCTGGTCGCGGTCCTCGCCGTGCTCGCCGTCGTCCTCGTCGTCGCCCTGCCGGTCGTGCTGCTGCTGCGGACCCGCCTTCCGCCGATCGCCCTCGTGCTCGGCGCCGGCGTGCTCTTCGGCTTCGTCGGCAGCCTCACGAAGGTGGTGCTCGACCGCCTGCACACGATCTGGGCGACCGGCACCGGCTTCACGGCCGCCGACTGGTCGTCCGCGGTCTGCGTGATCGGGATGGGACTCGCGGGCGGGCTCGGCGCCGTGCTCGTGCAGACGGCCTACGCGTCCGGGCCCGCGTCCCTCGTCGTCGCCGGCCTCACGGTCGTCGACCCCGTGGTGGGCGTCACGCTCGGGGTCGTCGTGCTCGGGGAGGCGGCGCAGGCGCCCGCCTGGGCGCCCGGGGTCTTCGCGCTCACCGGCGCGGTCGCGGTCGCGGGCGTCGTGCTGCTCGCGCGGCACCGTCCGGTGCCGCGGCGCTGAGGCTCAGCCCTCCGGCGGTACCGCGAGCGCCCGGCCGATCGCGCGGAGGCGGAGGGCGGTGCGGACCGTCGAGACGACGACGAGGAGACCGGCGAGCAGCAGCATCGGCGACGGGCCGTCGAGGACCAGCAGCACGACGAGCGCGACGAGCGCGACGGCGAAGGCGCCGATCGCGATCCGGTTGGCGAGACGGGCGCGGCGCAGTCGGCGCTCGCGCTCCTCGGGCGACGACCACGACATCCCGTCATCGTGCCGCGACCGGGCGCGCAGGGCCGGGAACCGCGGCCGCCGCGGCTAGGGTCCGAGCATGACCGACCCGACCGCGCCGCCGCCCGGCTTCTACAGCGACGCGTCCGGCCGTCGGCGCTGGTGGGACGGCGCCCGCTGGACCGACCACTTCGTCGATCCCGGCGGCGTCGCCCGCGGCGGGCAGCTGTCCGACGCCGAGCGGAGCGCGATCCTCGAGCGGGCGGTCGCCCGCTACGTCGAGCACGGCTACGCGGTCGAGTACAACACCGGCACCCGGGCCGTCGTGGCGAAGCGGCAGCGCGTGAACTTCCTCCTCAACATCGCGCTCGTCCTGATCACGGGCGGGTTCTGGCTGATCGTGCTCGCCGTCCGGCTGACGAACTGGCCGAAGGACCGGGCGGTGCTCACCGTCGACGCGGCGGGGGAGCTGCGGGGCGAGTTCTCGTCCTGATCAGGTTCGCGGCGTGAACCCGGTGACGTGGTCCCTGACGGGCTGCACGCTGATCCAGTCGATGCCCGTGGTGCAGGCGTACACCGCGGCGCGGACGAAGAAGGCGCGCGTCGAGTGCGGCGGGTACACGCGGTAGCCGTCGCCGCGCTCCGCACGGCACCTCGGGTCCTTCCCACCGCCCTCGTCGTACACGCCGCCCTTCGCGTCGACCACGGAGTAGACCGTCTCGGCGACCGCGGTGCCGCCCGGCCGCAGGACGACGAGCGGCGTCGCCGCACCGTCGGGCCGGCTCGCGGGGCGCCCGAGCTGCGTGCCGTTCCCGTGCCCGACGACGCTGAGCCCCGGGAAGCCCTCGAGCCGGCAGGAGGCGGACCCCGTGTTGCGGAACACGACGAACGAGTCGTCGTGCCCGGCCGCGCCGCCCTCGGGGTCGGCCTGCACCGAGACGGCGAGATCCGCGTCGGAGCACTGCCCGGCGGGCGCATCCGGGTCGGCGCGCGGCCCGCCCGACGCCGTCGGTCCGCTCGAGCCGGCGGCCGTCGGGACGGACGCGCTGGCTGGGGCGGCGGAGGAGGGCACCGCCGAGGACGCGGTCGCGGTGACGGTCGTCGTGACGGTCCCGTCCGGTGCGGCCGTGCATCCTGCGACGCCGGCGGTCACCGCCGCGGTCAGCGTCGCGATCAGCAGGATCCGGCGCGCGCCCCTCATGCCCGCACGCTGCCACCCCGGGGTGGCAGCGCGCTGGGCGGGCGACCGCTCGGTGCCCGGAACTACTCGGCGTCCTGCGGGTCCACGTCCGCGAGGTAGGCGATCGCCAGGTCGTCGCCGCCCTCCGCCGCCTTCCACACCCACTCCCGCGCCTCGGTGCCGCGGTCGGTCTCCCAGAGCAGGATCGCGAGGTTCCAGGCCGAGTAGGCGTCGCCCCGCTCGTAGGCCCGCCGGTACAGGTCCTCCGCGGCCGCCTTCTCGCCGCCCTCGCTGAGGATGTTCGCGAGCGGCAGCATGCACTCGACCCAGCCCGCCTTCACGCCGTCGGCGAGCACGCGGACGCCTTCCTCCCGCCGGTCGGTCGCCATCAGCAGGTGCGCGAGGTCGGCGGCGGCGGTCGGGTACGCCTCGAGACCGGCCCGCAGGTCGGCCTCGGCGGTCAGGTCGCCGTCCTCGTCCCACCGCCAGTGCGCCGCGACGGCGAGCGGGTAGCGCCGGTCCTCGTCGTCGTCGAGCAGGGCGGCGACCTCGCGCATCAGCGCGATCGCGCGCACGGTGTCGCCCCGGTCGTGCTCGAGCCAGGCCTCCGTGTACCAGCCGGCGAAGTAGCCGAGGTCCTCGACCTCGCGGCAGACGGCGAGCGCCGCCTCGACGTCGCCGGCGGACCCGAGCGCCTCCGCGTAGCGGGTGCCGGTCTCGCCGTCCTGCGCGGTCAACCACGCGTCCCGCAGCAGCGCGAGCTCGGCGTCCTCGGGCACCCTCCGACTGTAGGTCGTGCCCCTGAGGGCGGCGGGCGCGGCGGACCTCGAGATCCACACCCGGAACTCAGGTTTCTCGGCGCACCGTGAGGACATGAACGATGGACCGCGGATCCGGAGCCCGGACGAGTAGAGCGGACTCCTCATGACGGGCGCCCCGTCCTCCCACCCGGGAGGGCGGGGCGTCGCTCGTTCAGGCGGCGGGGACCTCGATGCGAGTGCCCGTGAGCCGCTCCGACTCGGCCGTGAGGAGGCGCTGCAGCTCGCGGTTCCGCGACGTCCGGCTCGACGCCGCCGCGATCGGCGCGCCCCGCAGGCCGCCGAGCCCGTTCGGCCCGACGAACGTGCCGCCCGCGAGGTCCGGCGCGGTGGCCGCGTAGACGGTCGGGAGGGCGCCCTCGGCCGCGGACTGCCCGATGACGTGCAGGATCGCCTCGGAGACCGCGTCGACCGGCGCGGGCACGTGCAGGTCCCGGGTGAGGGACGTGCCCGCCATGCCCGGGTGGGCCGCCATCGCGCGGAGCGGCGAGCGCGCCGCGGAGAAGCGGGCCTGCAGGTCGAAGGCGAACATCAGGTCCGCGAGCTTCGAGTCGGCGTACGCCGCCCAGCGCGAGTAGCGCCGGCGGGTGCGGTTCAGGTCGTCGAGCACGATCCGACCGCCCCAGTGGGCGAGGCTCGACGTCATCACGACGCGGTCGCCCAGCCGGGGGAGCAGCAGCGCGGTCAGCGCGAAGCCGCCGAGGTAGTTCGTGGCGAGCTGCAGCTCGAAGCCGTCGACGGTCCGCGTCTCGTCGGAGGCCATGACGCCGGCGTTGTTCACGAGCACGTCGACGCGCTCGGGCGTCGCGGCGGCGAACGCCCGCACGGATTCCAGCGAGCTCGTATCGAGCAGGCGCACGACCGTCTCGCCGTCGATGCGGGAGGCGGCGTCCTCCGCCTTCTCCCGGTTCCGGCAGGCCAGCACGACGCGCGCGCCCGCCGCGGCGAACCGCTTCGCCGCCTCGAAGCCGATGCCGCTGTCGGCGCCGGTGACGACGAAGGTGCGACCGGTCAGGTCGGGCACGGGCAGGGACGCGGGGGAGACCATCGCGGCATGCTCGCCGACGGACCTGGGTTCACGCCTCCGCGTCGAGCGCGAGGCGCACCCGGCGGGCCAGCGCGTCGTCGGAGGCGACCGCCTCGTCCTGCAGGAAGAGCCACCCGCGCACCGGCCGGCCGCGCATGATCGCGCGGCCGACCCCCGGCTCGACCAGCGCAGCCGCCTCGGCCGAGCGCGGCACGCGCGCGAGCATCACGTGGTCCGCGTGGCGCCCGACGCCGACGCGGAGCACACCGCCGACCAGGAACCCGAGGCTGCCGAACATGCGCCGCTCGACCACGTCGGGCACCGCCCTGAGCAGGGCGCGGACCCGCTCCGCGAGCTCGGGATCGTCGGCCACGGGGTCAGGGTCGCACCGGGCCCGGTCCCGCGGAAGGCCCCGGAGCCCGCTTCCGGCACGCGGAAGCAGGCGCGATCGGGCTTTGACGTGCCCATGGAACTGATGGCACTCTCACACCACTCGCGAAGGAACCGGCGATCAGGAACCGCCGGACACCCCTCCTCCGCGGCATACCTGCCCGACGCGGCCACGCCCTGCGCTGCCCCCACACCGCGTCGTCTCCACAGTTCCGTACCCGTGAGGGTGGGCAGCGGCGTGTTGAGACCCGGGGACGGGCCGAGCGGCGGCGGACCCGCCGGAGCACGTACCCATGCCCCTCCTGTCCCTCCGCCGCGCCCTCGTGTCCTCGCTCGCCGCGGGCGTCCTCGTCCTCGGCGGCCTCGTCGCCACCGCCGCACCGGCCGAAGCCGCGCCGACCCGCACCTGGGACCGCCTCGCGAGGTGCGAGGCCGGCGGCGACTGGCACATCGACACCGGCAACGGCTACTACGGCGGCCTGCAGTTCAGCATGGGCACCTGGCGGGCCCACGGCGGCAGCGGCAATCCTGCGCGCGCGACCAAGTCGAAGCAGATCCGCGTCGCCGAGAAGGTCCTCCGCAGCCAGGGCTGGGGCGCGTGGCCCTCGTGCTCCCGCCGGCTCGGGCTGCACGGCACGCCCGCGGCGCACGCGAAGAAGCACGGCAAGAAGCACGTCGTGAAGCACGCGAAGAAGCGCGTCGTGCACCACGCGGCGAAGCGATCAGCGGCCCGGCCCGCCGCGTCCTCGCGCACGGTCGTGGTGCGCTCCGGCGACACGCTCGTCCGCATCGCGAGCCGCACGCACGCGAAGGGCGGCTGGAAGCGGATCGCGGCCGTGAACCACCTGAAGAACCCGGACGCGCTCCGGGTCGGGCAGCGCCTGCGCCTCCCCGCCTGAGGTTTCCGTAGGCCGGAAGACTGAGCCGCGCGTGCGGAGTGCCCTGGAGAACCGTGGCAATCTCGTCGCGCCCTCGGGGGAGCCGGCGACCAGGAACCGCCGTGACCGAATTCCTCCTCGGGCTACTGCCCGGTGCGGCCACGCCTCGCGCTGCCCCCAGACCGCACCGCTCGACATCTCTTTCGCGACACCAGGGTGGGCAGCGGCGCGCCGAATCCCAGGGATGGGACGAGCGCAGGCGGTCCCGACGGAGCACGTACCGATGAAGATCCTGACCAACACCCGTGCCGTCCTCTCCGGCATCGCCGTCGCGGGCCTCGCGACCGCGGGCCTGGCCCTCGGCGCAGCACCCGCGCAGGCCGCACCCACCAGCGTGTGGGACCGCGTCGCCGCCTGCGAGTCCGGCGGCAACTGGCACATCAACACGGGCAACGGCTACTACGGCGGCCTGCAGTTCAGCCTCGCCACCTGGCACGGCTACGGCGGCTCGGGCAACCCGGCGAACGCCAGCAAGTCCACCCAGATCGCGATCGCCGAGAAGGTGCTCGCGGGGCAGGGCTGGGGCGCCTGGCCGGTCTGCTCGGTGAAGGCCGGCGCGACCGGCTCGTCGAGCTCCGCCGGCTCGTCCTCGAGCGGCTCGTCGCACGCGTCGTCCTCGCCGCGCTCGTCCTCGTCGTCGTCGCACTCGTCGTCGTCCTCGACGCGGAGCTACCACGCGTCGGTCTCCGGCAACACGGAGAGCGTCGCGAAGGCCCCGAAGGCCGTCGCGGCCCCGTCGCGTCCGGCGCCCGTGAAGACCTCGGGCAAGACGTACGCCGTCAAGTCGGGCGACTCGCTGTCGAAGATCGCGAAGAAGCTCCACGTGAAGGGCGGCTGGACCCGCCTGTGGGCCGCGAACCAGAAGGTCGCGAACCCCGACCTGATCTACGTCGGCCAGAAGCTGCAGCTCCCCGCCTGACACGCGGAGTCATCGCCACCGGAAGGGCTCCTAGGCTCTTCCGGTGGCGATCCCCCCGACCGAGACGTTCGACGAGGCCGCGTTCCGGCAGGTCCTCGCCCGATTCGCGACCGGCGTCGTCGTCGTGACGGGTGCGACGCCCGACGGGCCCGCAGGGCTCACCTGCCAGTCGTTCTCCTCCCTCTCCCTCGACCCGCCGCTCGTGCTGCTGAGCACCGCCCGGTCCTCGACGACCTGGCCCCGCATCGCCGCGACCGGCCGGTTCGCCGTCAACGTGCTCGCCGCCGACCAGCAGGAGGTGAGCAACCGGTTCGCCGTCAGCGGCGCCGACAAGTTCGCCGGCCAGGGCTGGCGGCCCGGCGCGCTCGGCAACCCGCTGCTGGACGGCGCCCTCGCGCACGTCGAGTGCGACATCGACGCGGTCCACGACGGCGGCGACCACGTGATCGTGGTCGGCCGCGTCCGCGCCCTCGAGGCGCCGGGCCTCGACGCGGCCTCGCCGCTCGTCTACTACCGCAGCGGCTACCACGCCCTCGCGGACTGACGCCCGACCCGGCGGTCGCGCCGATCAGTACCAGTACGGGACGTGGCTCGTCTCGAAGTTCAGCGCGCCGCACGGCGTCGAGTACCGCGCCCGGATGTAGCCGAGGCCCCACTCGATCTGCGTGCGCGAGCTCGTGGTCCAGTCGCCGCCCGCCGTCGCCATCTTCGAGCCCGGCAGCGACTGGGGGATCCCGTAGGCGCCCGACGAGGCGTTGTAGGCGTTCCAGCGCCAGCCCGACTCGATGTTCCAGAGCCGGGTGAGGCACGGCATCTGGCCGCTGCCCCAGCCGTAGGCGCCGAGGCGGGAGGCCGCGTACGCCTGCGCGGCGGCGGGCGTCAACGATCCCGGCCCGGCGGCGATCCCGCCGAGCCCGGTGCCGCCGCTCGTCGCGCCGGCGCGCGCCGCCGCGGCCTTCGCCGCCTGCGCGGCGGCGTAGGAGGCCTGCAGCGAGCTCGACCTCGCCTGCAGCGATGCGAGCTGCTTCTGCAGCGTCGCGCGTCGCGCCTGCGTGCGCGCGACCTGCTGCTCGGCCGCCTGCTCCGCGGCCTTCGCCGCGACCGCCGCCGACCGCGCCTGCTTCGCCAGCCCGTCGCGGATCGCGGCCTGCGCGGCGGCCTGGTCGCCGAGCGCCTCCGCCTCCCGCTGGTCGACCTCGGCCTGGCCGAGCAGCGCGGACGAGGCGTCGCCGATCTGCGAGAGCGCGCCCAGCCGGTAGAGCAGGGAGCCGGAGCCGCGGCCGGACAACCAGACGGAGAGGCCCGGGTCGCCGCCGCGGTACAGCTGCGTGGCGACCGTCGCCGCGGTGCGGCGCGCCGCCGTCGCCCGCTTCGCGGCGGCACGGGTCTGGTCCTCGAGCCGCTCGGTGACGCGCTGCGCCGCTTGGAGCCGGTTCTGCGCAGCAGTGGCCAGGGCGGCCTTCTGCAGGGCGATCGTGCCGAGCCGCGCGGCCTCGTCCTCGAGCCCGTCGAGCGCCGCCTGGATGCGCTGCACCTCGCGGGCCTTCGTCTTCACGTCGTTCTTGGCCGCCTGCACCTCGGCCCACGTCGGGTCGTCCGCCCGGGCCGCCGTCGGGCCCAGGTTCACGCCGAGCACGGCCAGCCCGAGGACGAGCACGGCGACCGACGCCCTCCGCCGCCCCGACCGCATCCGCACAGGGTAGGCGCGCGCCCGGTCGCGGCCGGGCGGCGCGCGGAGGCCGGCTCGCCCCGCCCGGGACGGTCAGGCCGAGGTCAGGCCGAGGTCAGGCGTAGGTCTTGAGGACCCGCCACCCGGCGCCGAGCGCGACCACGTCGAACACGAGCGTCTCGCCGTCGTGCGTGCACGTGCCCTGGAACCGCCAGCCGTGCACGGGGAGGGGGTGGGTGGTCATCGAGGCGAGCGCGTCCTCGAGCGGCGTCGGCGCGTCCGTCACGCGGTAGGTCCGCGCGTGCCAGCGCAGCAGGCGCGGCCGGCCGGAGCTGCCCGTGACGAGGTCGGCGTCCTGCGGCGATCCGATCGCGACGGCCATGCGCACCTCCTGGAGTCGAACACGTGTTCGAGAATCGCACGGTACGCCCTCCGGCCGGGAACCGGCAAGACGGACACGCCCTAGCGTGTCGGGCATGGTCACCACCGCGCCCCACGGCGAGTGGCGCTCGCCGCTCGACGCCGAGTCCGTCGCCGCGGGCAGCCACGCGCCCGACTCGGCGCGCTTCGTCGGCGACGAGGTCTGGTGGGCCGAGCCGGTCGCGGAGGAGCGGCGCACGGCGCTGCGCCGCAGGACCGCCGACGGCGTCGAGACGGTGCTGCCGGCACCCTGGAACGTCCGCAGCGCCGTGCACGAGTACGGCGGGGGCGCCTGGACGGCCGTCGGCGCGACGGTCGTGTTCTCCGCGTTCGGCGACGGCCGCCTCCACCGCCTCGACGGACCCGGCCTCGATCCCGTCCCGCTGACGCCCGAGCGGCCCGGCGTCGCCTACGGCGGCCTCGTGCCCGCGGACGGCGCCGTCCTCGCCGTGCGGGAGGTGCACACCGGCGACGGGCCGTCCGACGTCGAGCGCGACCTCGTCCTCGTGCCGCTCGACGGCTCGGGCGCCGCCGACCCCGCCGCGGTCCTCGGCGTGGTGGGCGGCTCGCGCTTCCTCGCGCAGCCGCGGATCAGTCCGGACGGCTCCCGGATCGCGTGGATCGCCTGGGACCACCCGAACATGCCCTGGGACGGCACCGAGCTGCGCGTCGGCGACCTCGTCGACGGTCGCGTCGCCGCCTGGCGCACGCTCCTCGGCGGCCCGGCCGAGTCCGTCCTGCAGCCCGAGTGGCTGCCCGACGGGCGCCTCGCCGTCATCTCGGACCGCAGCGGCTGGTGGAACCTCCACCGCGTCGACCCGGCCGGCGGCGAGCCGGAGCCGCTGCTCGCCGCTGACCGGGAGACCGGCGGGCCGCTGTGGGTGCTCGGCACCCGCTGGTACCTCCCGCTGCCCGACGGGCGGATCCTGCTCACCTCGACCCTCGGCAGCGACCGGCAGCTGCTGCTCGACCCCGAGGACGGGAGCACGACGGTGCTCCGCGACGACCGCTCCCGCACCTCCTGGGAGGACCTGCGCGACGGCCGGGCGCTGCTCGTGGACCAGTCGGCGCGCGATCCCGAGTCGCTGTGGGCCCTCGACGTCGCGGACGGCGCGTTCGAGCTGGTCCGCAGCGGCGTCGACGGCCTGCCGCTCGAGGTCTTCCCGGAGGCGGAGCTCGTCGAGGTCGACGGCGTCCACGCGGTCGTCTACCGGCCCCGGAACCCCGGCTTCGTCGCGCCGGAGGGGGAGCTGCCGCCGTTCGTCGCCTTCGCGCACGGGGGACCGACCGCGCAGGCCGGGGTGCGCACCTACCCGGCCTACGCCTACTACACGAGCCGGGGGATCGGCGTCGTGGACGTCGACTACGGCGGCTCCACCGGGTACGGCCGCGCCTACCGCGAGCGGCTCGACGGGCAGTGGGGCGTGGTCGACGTCGCGGACGTCGTGACGGTCGTCCGCGGGCTCGCGGAGCGCGGCATCGCGGACGGCCGCCGCCTCGCGATCGAGGGCGGCTCCGCCGGCGGCTGGACCGTGCTCGCCGCGCTCACCCGGACGGACGTGTTCGCCGCCGGGGTCTCCCGCTACGGCGTCGCGGACGCGGTGACGATCGCCTCCGACACGCACGACTTCGAGGCGCGGTACACCGACCGGCTGATCGGGCCGTACCCGGAGGCCGCCGACGTCTACCGCGAGCGCGCGCCGATCAACCACGTCGACGGGCTCTCCGCGCCCGTCCTGCTGCTGCAGGGCCTCGACGACCGCGTCGTGCCGCCCGCGCAGTCCCGGCGCTTCCGCGACGCGCTCGCGGCGCGCGGCATCCCGCACGCGCTCATCGAGTACCCGGGGGAGGGGCACGGCTTCCGCGGCCGCGAGGCGCAGGTCTCGTCCCGGGAGGCCGCCCTGTCCTTCTACGGCCAGGTGCTCGGCTTCACCCCGCCCGGCGTCCCCGTCCTGCCCCTCGAGCGCTGACCGGGCCTCGTCCCCCCGACTCCCGCCTCGCCGGCACGCTCCCTCCGCTGATCGAGGTGCGAGCGCAGCGATGGGCCCCACGTCCGGTGTTCCCGGGCGAGGGACTCGAGATCACGCTTCGACATCACCTGCGGCGCTCGGGAAGGTCCGAGCCGCCCGGTACGTTGCGACCCCACGAACGCCCCGAGGAAGGACCCCCGTGACCGACACCGCCACCGCACCCGCCCCCTCCGCCGCCGAGCGAGCGGAGCGGTTCCACGCCGCCCGCGAGCAGGCGGTGCAGACCGCGCAGGGCTTCCTCGCGCTGACGAACACGCAGTGGGTCGGCGAGGAGCAGACGATCTGGGGCGTGCCCGGCACCTGGGCGCCGCGCGAGGCCGGCGAGTCCGGCCTGCTCGTGACGGCGACCGCGGCGGACGGCATCGTGGTCGACGGCGAGCCGGTCGACGGCACGGTCGTGGTCCGCGGCAAGGACGACCCGCAGCCGTCCTCGATCGTGTTCGACGACCACACCACGGGCACCGTCATCCGGGGCGAGGACGGGCAGTACGCCCTGCGCGTGTGGGACGCGAAGTCGGAGGCGATCGAGGAGTTCGGCTCGATCAGCACCTTCCCGTACGACGACGAGTGGGTCGTCACCGGCACGTTCACGCCGAACCCGGCAGGGACGACGGTCGGGTTCTCGCACGTCAAGGACGACGGCGCGACGCGCGAGCTGCCGGTGCCCGGTGACATCGCGGTGACGATCCAGGGCCAGGAGCACCGGCTCGCGGCGTTCAAGGACGGGCGTCGCCTCCAGCTGGTCTTCGCCGACGAGACGAGCGACGTCGACACCTACGGCGTCGGCCGCTTCCTCTTCATCGCGCCGAACCCGGACGGCTCGATCACGCTCGACTTCAACTACGCGGTCCTGCCGCCGTGCGCGTTCTCGTACAACTTCAACTGCCCGATGCCGCCGAAGCAGAACCGCTTCCCGTTCCGCATCGAGGCCGGCGAGAAGCAGGTCCTCGGCAAGGACGGGTCGCTCCTGCACGAGTGACGCTGCGGCGCGGAGGCCGCGTCGGAGGTGTGTTCTAGCGTTCCCCCCGTGGAGCAGCGGACCGGTGCGGCGCACGAGCGCCTGATCGTCGTGCGCCGCACCGCCGACGGCTACGCGCTCGTGCGCGACGGCGCCGTGGAGGACGTCACCCGCGAGGCCCTCGCCGCCGAGGTCGCGCGGCTCGAGGTCGACTCGCCCCGCTGGGCGTGGGACACGGCCGACGTGTACCCGCTCCTGCTCGCGGCCGGCGTCCGCGTCGCACGCGCGTGGGACCTGCGGCTCGGCCGCGCCCTGCTCCGCCGCGCGGCGGGGACGCGGGGCGCCGTCGCCGGCCTCCCCGCCGACGGCTGGGACGACCTCGCGCTCGCGGACGACGGCGCGCTGCCCCTCGACCTCGCCGCCGACCTCGACCCCGTCGCCGAGCACCGCCGTCAGGCCGACGAGATCGCCTCCTCGACCCGTCCCGGGGCCCTCCGGCTGCTCCTCACCGCGGAGTCCGCCGGAGCGCTCGCCGCCGCCGAGATGCGCTTCGCCGGGCTCCCGTGGCGGCGGGAGGAGCACGAGCGCATCCTCGCGGAGGTGCTCGGGCCCCGCGTGCCCTCCGACCGGCGCCCCGAGGCGCTCGAGCGCCTGCTCGCGGACGTCCGGGCCGCGCTCGCGGCGCCGACCCTCAACCCGGACTCGCCCGTCGAGCTCGTGCGCGCCCTCCGGGCGGCCGGCATCCAGGTCGACAGCACGCGGGCCGCCGACCTCCGCGCCGTCGACCATCCCGCCGTCGCGCCGCTGCTCGAGTACAAGAAGCTCGCCCGGCTCCACGCCGCCAACGGCTGGGCGTGGCTGGACGCGTGGATCCGCGACGAGCGGTTCCACCCGGAGTACCTGGTCGGCGGCGTCGTGACCGGGCGCTGGGCGGCCCGGGGCGGCGGCGCGCTCCAGCTGCCGAAGCAGATCCGCTCGGCCGTCGCGGCCGACCCCGGCTGGAAGCTCGTCGTCGCCGATGCCGCCCAGCTCGAGCCGCGCGTGCTCGCCGGCCTCGCGCACGACCGTGCCATGGCCGACGCCGGCCGGGGCCGCGACCTGTACGCCGGCATCGTCGCGAGCGGCGCCGTCGCCACGCGGCAGAGCGCCAAGGTCGGGATGCTCGGCGCTCTCTACGGCGCGACCGGCGGCGAGGGCGGCCGACTCGTCCCGCGGCTCGCGCAGCGGTTCCCGCGGGCGCTCGCGCTCGTCGAGCAGGCCGCACGGGAGGGGGAGCGCGGCGGGACCGTGTCGACCCTCCTCGGCCGCTCGACCCCGCCGGTCTCGGACCGCCAGCGCGCGCTCGACCGGGACGCCGCCGCCTTCGACGCTGACGAGCGGGTGCTCCAGCGCGCCCGGGCGGTGGCGCGGGACCGCGGCCGCTTCACCCGCAACTTCGTCGTGCAGGGCACCGCCGCCGAGTGGGCGCTGTGCTGGCTCGCGGACCTGCGCGGCCGCCTCTGGGCGCTCGGCGACGGGCCGATCACCGCACGGCCGCACCTCGTCTACTTCCTGCACGACGAGGTCATCGTCCACGCGCCGGCCGCCCTGGCGGACCGGGTGGCGGAGGCGGTCGCCGCCTCCGCCGCGGCGGCCGGCCGGCTGCTCTTCGCCGACTTCCCGATCGACTTCCCCCTCGACGTCGCCGTCGTGGACCGCTACTCCGAGGCCTAGGGCTGGAACTGAGCGCCGTCCCCAGCCGGACGGCGTCGAATCGAGGCATGACGAACACGACCGCACGACAGGTGATCGCGCCCCGCTACGGCGGGCCCGAGGTGCTCGAGACCGTCGAGGTCCCGCTCACGCAGGCGGGCCCCGGGCAGGTGACCATCGAGGTCCGTGCCGCCGGGGTGAACCCGGCCGACTACAAGCAGGTGGCCGGGGGCTACTCGAAGGACCCCGCCGACCTGCCGCTCCGCCCCGGGTACGAGGTGGCGGGCGTCGTCACCGCGCTCGGTGCCGACACCGAGCTCGCCTCGGGCGGCGGCGCCGTCGGCGACGAGGTCCTCGCGTTCCGCGTGCAGGGCGGCTACGCGTCGATGCTCACCGTGCCCGCGAAGGACGTGTTCGCGAAGCCCGCGGGCCTCGGCTTCCCGGAGGCCGCGAACCTCCTGCTCGCCGGCAGCACCGCGGAGGACATGCTGCGCGTCGTCGCCGCACGCGAGGGGGACGTGCTGCTCGTGCACGGCGCCTCCGGTGCGGTCGGCCTGATGGTCGTGCAGCTCGCCGTCGCGCGCGGCATGCGCGTGATCGGCACCGCGAGCGAGCGGCGCGCGGACGAGGTGCGCCGCTTCGGCGGCGAGCCGGTGACCTACGGCGACGGCCTCGAGGACCGCGTCCGCGCGCTCGCGCCCGACGGGATCGACGCCGCGCTCGACTGCGTCGGCACCGACGAGGCGGTCGACGTGTCCCTGGCCCTCGCGGCGAGGGAACGCATCGTCACGATCGCGGCGCACGCCCGCGCGCAGCGCGAGGGCTTCCGCGCAGTGGGAGGCCGCGACCCGGAGAGCGCGGCGTTCCGCGACAGCGTTCGAGGCGACCTCATCGCGCGCGCCGCGCGGGGCGAGCTGGTGGTCCCGATGGCCCGGACGTACCCGCTGGAGCAGGCCTCCGAGGCCCTCGCGCTCCTCGCCGAGGGGCATCCGGGAGGCAAGCTCGCGCTGCTGCCGTGAGCTCCGCGGGGCGTCCCGAGAACTGGGGGCGCCCCGCGGCGCGCCGAGGCCGAACCGATCCGGTTGAGTTCCCGGCGTGTCGTCCGGCATACTTCCCGGGTGCCGAATAGGCCCGCGCTAATTTCATAGAGGTGGCATCGGGGTTCCCGTTCACCACAGATCCGTTGGGGAAGACGCATCTGTTCGAACGGAGGACGAAACATGGCCACTTCAGTCGCCCGTGGCGTGCTGTACGTGCACTCGTCACCGCGAGCACTCTGCCCCCACGTCGAGTGGGCGGCCGGTCATGCGATCGGTCGACCCGTGAGCTTCGAGTGGACGGATCAGCCCGTGCTGCGCGGTGCGCAGCGCACCGATTTCTACTGGGAGGGCGCACCGGGAACGGGCGCCGCGATCGCTTCGAAGCTGCGCGGGTGGGAGCACCTGCGCTTCGAGGTCACCGAGGACCCGCGAGACGGCGTGGACGGCAGCCGCTGGCTGCACACGCCCGACCTCGGGATCTTCCACGCGCAGACCGACGCGGCGGGTAACATCGTCGTGCCGGAGGACCGGATCCGCGCCGCGATGGACGCCGCCGGCACCAGCGCGATCGAGCTGCACCGCGAGCTCCGGCTCGCGCTCGGGCAGGCCTGGGACGACGAGCTGGAGCCCTTCCGGCACGCCATCGGCTCCTCGTCCGTCACCTGGCTGCACCGCTCCGCCGTCTGATCGGGCGACACGCCACGATCGAATGACGAAGATGTAATTCATCGGCGTGTCACCCCCGCTGATCGGCCTCCGATTCAGTACCTTCTAGACGTCCGCAGGTGCGACTTCTCAGTGTTCGGGCTGTATGGGTAGCGGCCCTCGAACCTCAGCATCGCGCGGCAGAAGAGCCCCCGTCCGGATGGGTACCGGTACGGGGGCTCTTCCCCTTCCCGGGCGCGGCCGGACGATCGCCCGGCGGTGACGCACGCCGTGTTTCGCTCGTGGTCGCGCCAGTTTCGCGCGACGCGGTCGCGCCGCCTATCGTCGATCCGGGCAGGGGATGCGCGCCGGACCGGCGAGCGCGCCCCGCACGTCGGCGAGGAGGCCGCATGCCGGACGAGGCGATCGGGACCAGCGCACGCCGGGCCGGCGCGGCGGAGACCTCCCCGGGGATCAGCACGCCGGGCATCACCCGGCCGGACCCCGGCGTCGTCGCGCGGCTCCGCGCCATCGGCACGGCGACGATCAGCGGGGAGCTGAACCGGCTCGGCGTGCGGAGCGCCGCGATCACCGGGCCGGTGCCCCGCACGCCCGGAGCGACGGTCGCCGGGCCGGCGCTGACGCTGCAGTGCCTCCCGAAGCGGGAGGACCTCGCGCTGGCCGACGAGTACGCGGACCCGGAGCGCTCGCTGCACCGCCACGTGCTCTACCACGCGCGGCCGGGCGACGTCGTGGTCGTCGACGCCAGGGGCGACCTCGAGAGCGGGATCTTCGGCGAGATGATGCTCACCTACTTCGCCGCGCAGGGCGGCGTGGGCGTGGTGGTCGACGGCTGCATCCGCGACTTCGGCAGCGCGAGCCGGCTCGGCATCGGGCTGTGGCTCCGCGGCACGACGCCGAATTTCCATTCGCAGACCGCGCTCATGCCGCACGCCGTGAACGTGCCCGTGGCGTGCGGCGGCACGACGGTGGTGCCGGGCGACGTCGTCGTCGCGGACGACGACGGCGCGGTGGTCGTGCCGATCGCCCTCGCGGAGGCCGTCGCGGAGCGGGCCGAGGAGCACCTCGAGTGGGAGGAGTTCTCGCGCACCCGGCTGGCCGCGGGCGGCGACCTGCGGCGGTACTACCCGCTGACCGAGGCGGCGCGCCCGGAGTACGAGGCGTGGCGCCGGAGCCGCGCGGAGCAGCAGCAGGGGGCGCAGCGGGCCGAGCAGCGGGAGGAGCGGCGATGAGGATCACGCGCGTCGTGCCGTGGCTGGTGCGGGCGCCCGGCACCTTCTGGGGCGAGTACCTCTTCGTCGAGGTGCGGACGGACGAGGGGGTGTCCGGCTGGGGCGAGATCACGACGACGACGCGCACGGCCGACCGCGGGATCGCCGCGATGGTCCGCCAGCTGAACGACCTCGTCATCGGCGACGACCCGGCGCGCATCGAGGACACCTGGCACAAGGTCTTCCGGGCCTTCACCTACATGGGCAGCCGCGGCGCCGGCACGCTCGTGACGAGCGCGATCGACATCGCCCTCTGGGACATCCGCGGCAAGGTGCTCGGGGTGCCCGTCGCGGACCTGCTCGGGGGCCGGGTGCGCGACGACGTCGCGATCTACACCCACCCGGACCAGTCGGCCTTCACGAGCCGCGACGGGATCGAGCAGGAGCTGGGCGCGATCCTCGCCTCCGGCCACGACGCGATCAAGATCGACCCGTTCCCGCACCTCGACGGGGCGTCGCCGGCGAACGACCGCTACCTCGACGGGCGGATGAGCGCGGAGGGGGAGCGGATCGCGGTGGAGCTGACCGCCGTCGTCCGCGAGGTCGTCGGGCCGGACGTGGACCTGCTGATCGACGCGCACGCCCGCTTCGACGTGCCGACCGCGATCCGGATGTGCGCCGCGCTCCAGGCCGCGGGATCGATCGACTGGTTCGAGGAACCGGTGCCGCCGGAGAGCCGGCACGCGCTCCGCCAGGTCAAGGAGCAGGTGTCGGTGCCGATCGCGGTGGGGGAGCGGCTGCACACCCGGTGGGACTTCGCGGAGATCCTCCACGAGGGGCTCACGGAGTACGCCATGCCCGACGTGACGTGGACCGGCGGCATCTCCGAGCTCAAGAAGATCTCGACGCTGGCCGAGACGTACTACGTCCCCATGACGCCGCACGACGCGAGCGGACCGATCAACCTCGTCGCCGGCGCGCAGGTCATGCTCACCGTCCCGAACTTCTACCGGATCGAGACGAGCGCGTACGACCTCGGCTCCTACGACCGGTTCCTCACCGCGCCGCTCGACAACACCGGCGGCCGCCTCCGGCTCGGCTCCGCGCCCGGCCTCGGGATCGAGCTGGACCTCGAGTACCTGCGCGGCAACGTGCTCGACGGCTTCGGGGAGCGGTAGCCCCCGGCGCTCAGGCGTCGAACGCGCCCTCGGCGTCCCACCGCTCGAGGTCGGCGAGCCACGTGGTCGCTGAGCCGTCGGAGGGGGCGCGCCAGTCGCCGCGCGGTGACAGCGAGCCGCCGGCGAGCACCTTCGGCCCGTTCGGCATCGCGGAGCGCTTGAACTGCGCGAAGCCGAAGTAGCGGCGGAGGAACACCTCGAGCCACCTCCGGATCGTCGGCAGGTCGTAGGCGACCCGCTTCTCGTCCGGGAAGTTCGGGGGCCAGCCGCCCTCCTCCGCGTCCCGCCAGGCGTGCCAGGCGAGGAACGCGATCCGGCCCGGCCGGAAGCCGTAGCGCAGCACGTGGAAGAGCGCGAAGTCCTGCAGGGCGTACGGGCCGACCTTCGACTCCGTCGACTGCAGCTCCTCGCCGGGCACGAGCTCGGGGCTGATCTCGGTGTCGAGGATCCGGCCGAGCGTCGCCTCGACGTCGGCGTCGAACTGGTCCGTGCTGATCACCCAGCGGATGAGGTGCTGGATGAACGTCTTCGGGATGCCGCCGTTGACGTTGTAGTGGCTCATCTGGTCGCCGACGCCGTAGGTCGACCAGCCGAGCGCGAGCTCGGACAGGTCGCCCGTGCCGAGCACGATGCCGCCGCGCTGGTTGGCGATCCGGAACAGGTAGTCGGTGCGGAGCCCGGCCTGCACGTTCTCGAACGTGACGTCGTAGACGGGCTCGCCGGAGCCGAACGGGTGGCCCATCTCCTTCAGCATCGTCGTGGCGGTCGGCCGGATGTCGATCTCCGCCGCGGTGACGCCGAGGGACGCCATCAGCGCCTTCGCGTTGCCGCTCGTCTCCTCGCCCGTCGCGAAGCCCGGCATCGAGAAGGCGAGCACGTCGCTGCGCGGCCGGCCCGTCCGGTTCATCGCCTGCGCGGCGACGAGGAGGGCCTGGGTCGAATCGAGGCCGCCCGAGACGCCGATGACGACCTTGGGTCGGCCGATCGCCTCGAGCCGCTGCACGAGGCCGGCGACCTGGATGTTGTAGGCCTCGTAGCAGTCCTGCGCGAGGCGGGCCGCGTCGGCGGGGACGAACGGGAAGCGGGCGACGCTCCGCTCGAAGCCGATGTCCGTGCGCACCGGCTGCAGGTCGAAGCGGATGCGGCGGAACGCGTCGACCCGGGCGGCGTGCGTCCGGCGGTTGTCGTCGAACGTGCCCATCCGCATGCGCTCCTGGCGCAGCAGGTCGAGGTCGACGTCCGCGACCGCGATGCGGTCGTCGTCGGGGAAGCGGTCGGTCTCGGCGAGGAGGACGCCGTTCTCGTAGATCATCGTCTGGCCGTCCCACGACAGGTCGGTCGTGGACTCGCCGCGGCCGGCGGCCGCGTAGACGTAGGCGGCGAGGCAGCGGGACGAGGCCGACTTCGCGAGCAGGCGGCGGTCGTCGGCCCGGCCGACGGTGATCGGGCTGCCCGACAGGTTCGCGAGCACGGTGGCGCCGGCGAGCGCCGCCTCGGCGCTCGGCGGGATCGGCACCCACATGTCCTCGCAGACCTCGACGTGCAGCACGAGGCCGGGCAGGTCCGTCGCCTCGAACAGCAGGTCGGGCCCGAAGGGCGCGTCGACCCCGACGACGCGGATCCGCTGCCCGCGGCGGTCGTCGCCGGGGGTCAGCTGGCGGCGTTCGTAGAACTCGCGATACGTCGGCAGGTACGACTTCGGCACGACGCCGAGGACCGCGCCGCGGTGCACGACCACGGCGCAGTTGAAGACGCGGCCGTCGCGCCGCAGCGGGGCGCCGAGGACGAGCACGGGCTGCAGGTCGCGGCTCGCGGTGACGATGCGGTCGAGGCCCGCCTCCACCGCGTCGAGCAGGGCGTCCTGCAGCACGAGGTCCTCGACGGAGTAGCCGGAGAGGGCGAGCTCGGTGAAGACCGCGACGTCGACGGCGTCGTCGCTGCAGCGCTCCGCCATCTCGAGGATGTCCTCGGCGTTCGCGGCCGGGTCGCCGACGGTCGTGAGGCCCGTGCAGGCCGCGATCCGGGCGAACCCGTGCTCGTGGATCGACCGGAAGTCCATCGCGCGCTCCTCGAGCCGTCGGTGCGGGTCAGGCGGTCGCGAAGACCGTCACCGCGTTGTGGCCGCCGAACCCGAACGAGTTGCTGAGGGCGACGAGGTCGCCCTCCGGCAGCGCCCGCGGCGAGGTCGCCACGTCGAGCGGGATCTCCGGGTCCGGGTCCGTCAGGTTGATCGTCGGGGGAGCGGTCCGCTCCTGCAGCGCCTTGACCGTGAACACGGCCTCGATGGCGCCGGCCGCCCCGAGCAGGTGCCCGGTGGCGGACTTGGTCGCGCTCACGACGATCTCGTCGAGGCGGTCGCCGAAGACGTTCCGCATCGACTTGTACTCGGCGATGTCGCCGACCGGGGTGCTCGTGGCATGGGCGTTGATGTGCACGATGTCCGCGACGTCGACGCCGGCGTCCTCGAGGGCGAGCCGCATGGTGCGCGGCACGGAGCCGTCGGGGCTCGGGTCGGGCGCGCTGATGTGGTGCGCGTCGCTCGTCACCGCGCCGCCGAGCAGGCGGGCGTAGATCCGGGCGCCGCGGGCGCGGGCGTGGTCCTCGCGCTCGAGCACGAGCGCGGCCGCGCCCTCGCCGAGCACGAAGCCGTCGCGGCCCGCGTCGTAGGGCCGGGAAGCGAGCTCCGGGGCGTCGTTCCGCTTCGACAGGGCCTGCATCTGCGCGAACGCGGCGAGCGGCAGCGGGTGCACGCACGCCTCCGTGCCGCCGGCGATGATCACGTCGGCGTAGCCGAGGCGCAGGTGGTCGAGGGCGTTGCCGATCGCCTCGTTGCTGGACGCGCACGCCGACACCACGGTGCGGGCGCCGGCGCGCGCGGTGAACTCCATCTCGATCGCCGCGGCGGCGGCGTTCGGCATGAGCATGGGGACCGTGAGCGGCGGCACGCGCCGCGGCCCCTTCTCCTTCAGCGTGTCCCAGGCCGACAGCAGCGTCCAGACGCCGCCGATGCCGGTCGCCCAGTCGACGCCGAGCCGCGCGGGCTCGACGTCCGGGGCGCCGGCATCGGCCCAGGCGTCCCGCGCCGCGAGCAGCGCGAGCTGCGCACCGCGGTCGAGGCGCTTCGCCTCGATGCGGTCCAGCACCTCGGTCGGGTCCGTCTTCGTCGTCGCGGCGAACGTCACCGGCAGCTGCAGCTCCTCCGCCCACGCGTAGGGGAGGGTCCGCGCGCCGGACTCGCCGGCGAGCAGGGCCGTCCAGGTGTCCTGCGCGTTCGCCGCGAGGGGCGAGAACGCGCCGATGCCGGTGACGACGACGTCTGGAGCTGCCATGGAGCTGGGTGGAGCCTTCCGCTACGGGATCAGGACTGGGCGGCGGTGATGAAGTTGACCGCGTCGCCCACGGTCTTCAGGTTCTTGACCTCTTCGTCCGGGATCTTCACGTCGAACTTCTCCTCCGCGTTGACGACGATCGTCATCATCGAGATGGAGTCGATGTCGAGGTCGTCGGTGAAGGACTTGTCCATCTCGACCGTGTCGGTCGCGATGCCCGTCTCGTCGCTGATGAGCTCGGCGAGGCCGGCGAGGACTTCTTCGGTGGACTGAGCCATGTGGGGGTCGTTCTCCTTGGTCTCACGGGCTCCGCAGCGCGCGGAACCGGTCGGCGATCAGTGTATTGGGGTGCGCGTCGCGGCTTCAGGGGAGCCGGACGACCTGCGCGCCGAACACGAGGCCCGCGCCGAAGCCGATCTGCAGGGCGAGGCCGCCCGACAGGTCCGGGTGCTCGGCGAGGAGCGCGTGGGCGGCGAGCGGGATGGAGGCGGCCGACGTGTTGCCGGTCGTGACGATGTCGCGGGCGATCAGGACGTGCTCGGGCAGCTTCAGCTGCTTCGCGAGCTCGTCGATGATGCGGATGTTGGCCTGGTGCGGGATGAAGGCCGCCAGGTCGTCGGCGGTGATCCCGGCCGCGTCGATCGCCTGCTGCGCGACCTTCGCCATCTCCCAGACCGCCCAGCGGAAGACCGTGGGGCCCTCCTGCCGCAGCGTCGGCCAGTCGACCTCGCCCGCGCCGTCGCGGTACGCGCCGAGCGTGCTGTCCATGCCCACGACGTCCCACTTGGAGCCGTCCGAGCCCCAGACCGTCGGGGAGACGCCGGCCTCGTCGGAGGGGCCGAGCACCGCCGCGCCCGCGCCGTCGCCGAGCAGGAACGAGATCGTCCGGTCCGTCGGCTTGGCGTAGTCGGAGAGCTTCTCGGCGCCGACGACGAGCACGTACTCGGCGAGACCGGAGCGGATGAAGGAGTCGGCCTGGGCGACGCCGTAGGTGAACCCGGCGCACGCGGCGGAGATGTCGTAGGCGGGCGCGGGGGAGGCGCCGACGCGATCCGTCAGCAGCGCCGCCAGCGACGGCGTCTGCACGGTGTTCGAGATGGTGGAGACGAGCACGGCGCCGATCTGGTCGGGTCGGATGCCGGCCCGCTCGATCGCCTCCTTCGCCGCCTGCTCGGCGAGGTCCACGGCCTGCACGTCCGCGCCGGCGCGGCGGCGCTCGACGAGGCCGGTGCGCTGGCGGATCCACTCGTCCGACGAGTTGATGGGCCCGACGATGTCGTCGTTCGTGACGACGTTCTCGCCGCGGGCCGCGCCGTAGGCGAGGATCCGCGAGCCGGCGTGCCCGGCGGACTGCTTCAAGGCGGTCATGCGACTCCATCCAGCAGGGCCTGCGCCGCGGCGAGGTCCGCCGGCGTCTTCACCGCGACGGTCGGCACGCCCTTGAGGCCCCGCTTCGCGAGGCCGGTGAGGGTGCCGGCCGGGGCCAGCTCGACGAGCCCGGTGATCCCGGCGTCCGCGAACGACTCCATGCAGCGGTCCCACCGTACCGGCGAGGCGACCTGCCCCACGAGCAGGTCGAGGAAGGCGGCGCCGGAGGCGACCTCCGAGCCGTCGCGGTTGGTCCAGAGCCGGGCGCCCGGGTCGGTGGGGGAGAGCCCGCCGGCGAACGCCCGGAGGGTCTCGACCGCCGGCGCCATGTACCGGGTGTGGAACGCGCCGGCGACCTGGAGCGGGATGACGCGGGCGCCGGCGGGCGGCTCGGTGCGGAGCGCGTCGAGGGCGGGCAGCTCGCCCGCGGCGACGATCTGGCCGCCGCCGTTGCGGTTCGCCGGGGTGAGCCCCAGCTCCTCGAGCCGGGCCACCACGACCTGCTCGTCGCCGCCGACCACGGCGCTCATGCCCGTGGGCACGGCGTCGGCGGCCTCGGCCATCGCGCGCCCGCGGGTCGCGACGAGGCGCATTCCGTCCGCGTCGCCGAGCACGCCGCTCACGACCGCGGCGGTCACCTCGCCGACCGAGTGGCCCGCGACCGCGGTGACGGGGCGGTCGAGCGCCGCCGCGGCGACGAGGCCGGCGGCGACGATGAGCGGCTGCGCGACCTCCGTGCGGCGGATGGCGTCCGCGTCGGCGGTGGTGCCGAGCGAGACGAGGTCGAGCTGCGCGGCGTCGCCGAACGCGTCGAGGCGTTCTCGGACGCCGTCGAGCTCGAGCCACGGAGCGAGGAAGCCGGGCGTCTGAGAGCCCTGCCCGGGTGCGACGACGACGATCACGAGGTCCAAGTCTGGCCCGTCGACGGCCCAGGATCCTGAGCGCATCGCCAACGGATCGCGCCGATCGTCGTGCGGGTCCTACAACTCGACCGGGTCGTTCAGCGCTTGCGGCGCACCTGCACCGGCTCGTTGATCGCGCCGACGATGAGCGCCGCGTGCAGCACGAACGCGTCCCGCGGCGACGTCGGGTCCCAGCCGAGCAGCTCGGTGATCCGCTTCAGGCGGTACCGGACGGTGTTCGGGTGCACGTAGAGCTCCCGCGCCGTGCCCTCGAGGGATCGCCCGTTGTCGAGGTAGGCCCAGAGGGTCGCGAGCAGCTCCGGGCTGTGGTGGTCGCGGAGCGGGGCGTGGATCCGGTTCACGAGCGTGGTGCGGGCGAGCGGGTCGCCGGCGAGCGCGCGCTCGGGCAGCAGGTCGTCGGCCGCGATGGGCCGCGGGGCGTTCCGCACCGCGCGCGCCGCCGCGAAGCCCGCGAGCGCCGCGCGGGCGCTGCGGGACGCGGCGACGAGGTCCGGCACCGTCGGTCCGAGCACCACGGGGCCGGAGCCGAAGCCCGACTCGAGGCTCTCGGCGATGTCGAGGAAGGACGGCTGCGGCGCCGAGCCGCCCTCCTCGGCCTGCGGCTGGGCCGGCGGCTGCTGCTCCGGCGGGCCGCCGAGCGGCGGGTCCTCGGCCCTGGGGCCCACGCCCGGACCCGTGACCGCTTCGGACCGGCCGATCACGAGGACGAGCCGCGCGCCCTGCACCCCGATCAGCACGTCGGCGGCGAGGTGCCGCGCGGTGCGGCGCAGCTGGTCGACGTCGAGCAGCCGCGGCGTCGTGCCGACGAGCACGGCGACCTCGCCGTGGCCGTGCCAGCCGAGCGCCGCGATCCGGCTCGGCAGCGCGTCGTCGGCCTCCCCGGAGAGGATCGAGTCGACGACGAGCGCCTCGAGGCGGGCGTCCCAGAGCCCGCGCGCTTCCGCGGCCCGGGCGTAGACGTCGGCCGCCGCGAACGCGATCTCGCGGGAGTACAGCAGGATCGGCTCCCGCAGCGACTGGTCGGTGGAGCTCGAGATCCGCTCCTCGACGACCTCGACCGTCGCGCGGATCAGCTGCAGCGTCTGCTGCAGGCTGACCGAGCGCAGCAGCTCGCGCGGTGCGGTGCCGAACACGTCGGCCGCGATCCACGGCGTGGACGCGGGGTCGTCGTACCAGCTGATGAACGAGCGGATGCCCGCCTGCGCCACCAGGCCCACCGAGCTCCGGCGGCCCGGGGGCATCTCCCGGTACCACGGGAGGGTGTCCTCGAGCCGCTTGAGCGTCGCGGTGGCGAGCTCGCCCGCGATCTGACGGAGCCACGCGAGCGTCTCCGCCTTCGAACGAGCCGCCACCTCGCGGTTCCGGCTAGCTCTCGCCGCCGGCCGCGCCGCTCGTGCCCGCGTTCACGTCGTGCAGCTTGTAGCGCTCGATCGCCTGCGCCGGGGCGTAGGGGTCGACCTTGCCCTCCTCGGCGAGCGCCTCGAGCGCCCGCACCACGACGGACGGGCCGTCGATGTGGAAGAACCGGCGCGCCGCGGCGCGGGTGTCCGAGAACCCGAAGTCGTCGGCGCCGAGCGTGATGTAGGTGCGCGGCACGAACTGGCGGATCTGGTCCGGCACGGCGTGCGACCAGTCGCCGACGGCGAGGACCGGGCCCTCGGTGCCCTCGAGCTGCTGCGTCACGAACGGCGTGCGCCGGTCGGCGTTCGGCTCGAGGAACGCGTCCTGCTCGGCGCGGAGGCCGTCGCGGCGCAGCTCGCTCCACGAGGTGACGCTCCACACGTCCGCGGAGACGCCCCAGTCCTTCTCGAGCAGCTCCTGCGCCTCGAGGATCCACGGCACGCCGACGCCGGAGGCGAGCAGCTGGACCCGGGGCCCCTGCGCCTCCGAGCGGTGCAGGCGGTAGATGCCCTTGACGACGCCGTCGACGTCGAGCCCCTCGGGCTCGGCCGGCTGCGGCATCGGCTCGTTGTACACCGTCAGGTAGTACATGACGTTCGGGTCCGGGTGGTTGCCGCCGTACATGCGGTCGAGGCCCGCGGCCACGATGTGGCCGATCTCGTACCCGTACGCCGGGTCGTAGGCGACGACGGCCGGGTTCGTCTCGGCGAGCACGAGCGAGTGCCCGTCGGCGTGCTGCAGGCCCTCGCCGGTCAGCGTGGTGCGGCCCGCGGTGGCGCCGATCAGGAAGCCGCGCGTCATCTGGTCGCCGGCCGCCCACAGGGCGTCGCCCGTGCGCTGGAAGCCGAACATCGAGTAGAAGACGTAGACCGGGATGAGCGGCTCGCCGTGCGTCGCGTACGACGTCCCGATGGCGGTGAACGCGGCGAGCGCGCCCGCCTCGTTGATGCCGACGTGGACGATCTGGCCCTGCGGGCTCTCCTTGTAGGCGAGGAGCAGCTCGCGGTCGACCGACGTGTAGTGCTGGCCGCGCGGGTTGTAGATCTTCGCCGTCGGGAAGAAGGCGTCGATGCCGAACGTGCGGGCCTCGTCGGGGATGATCGGCACGACGCGGGCGCCGAAGTCCTTGGCGCGCACCAGGTCCTTCAGCAGGCGGACGAACGCCATCGTCGTGGCGACCGGCTGCGTGCCGGAGCCCTTCTTGACGACCTGGTACGCCTTCGCGTCGGGCAGCGGCACCGGCGCGTGGTCGACCCGGCGCTGCGGCACGTACCCGCCGAGGGCGCGGCGGCGCTCCTGCAGGTACTGCACGGCCTCGTCGTCCTGCCCCGGGTGGTAGTACGGCGGCAGGTAGGGGTTCTCCTCGAGCTGCGCGTCCGTGATCGGGATGCGGAGCTCGTCGCGGAACTGCTTGAGGTTGTCGAGCGTGAGCTTCTTCATCTGGTGGGTCGCGTTGCGGCCCGCGAAGTTCGGCCCGAGGCCGTAGCCCTTGATGGTCTTCGCGAGGATGACCGTCGGCTGGCCCTTGTGCTCGAGGGCGGCCTGGTACGCGGCGAAGACCTTGCGGTAGTCGTGGCCGCCGCGCTTCAGGTTCCAGATCTGGTCGTCGGTGTAGTCCTCGACGAGCTTCAGGGCGCGCGGGTCGCGACCGAAGAAGTTCTCGCGGACGTACGCGCCGCTCTCCGCCTTGAACGTCTGGAAGTCGCCGTCGGGCGTGCTGTTCATGAGGCGCAGCAGCGCGCCCTCGGTGTCCCGGGCGAGCAGGTCGTCCCACTCGCGGCCCCACACGACCTTGATGACGTTCCAGCCGGCGCCGCGGAAGAAGCTCTCGAGCTCCTGGATGATCTTGCCGTTGCCGCGGACCGGGCCGTCGAGGCGCTGCAGGTTGCAGTTGATGACGAACGTCAGGTTGTCGAGGCCCTCGTTCGCCGCGACCTGCAGCTGGCCGCGGCTCTCGACCTCGTCCATCTCGCCGTCGCCGAGGAACGCCCACACGTGGCTCTCGGACGCGTCCTTGAGGCCGCGGTTCGTGAGGTACTTGCCGACCTGCGCCTGGTAGATCGCGTTGATCGGGCCGATGCCCATCGACACCGTCGGGAACTGCCAGAAGTCCGGCATGAGCCGCGGGTGCGGGTAGGAGGAGAGGCCGTGCGGGGCGCGGGACTTCTCCTGGCGGAACCCGTCGAGGTCCTGCTCGGAGAGGCGGCCCTCGAGGAAGGCGCGGGCGTACATGCCGGGGGACGCATGCCCCTGGAAGAAGACCTGGTCGCCGCCGCCCGGGAAGTCGGGGCCGCGGAAGAAGTGGTTGTAGCCGACCTCGTACAGCGCCGCGGACGACGCGTAGGTGGAGATGTGGCCGCCGACCGCGATGCCGGGGCGCTGCGCGCGGTGCACCGTGATCGCGGCGTTCCACCGGATCCACGCGCGGTACCGGCGCTCGATCTCCTCGTCGCCGGGGAAGGCGGGCTCGTCCTCCGGCGCGATGGTGTTGATGTAGTCCGTCGTGGGCACCATCGGGATGCCGAGGTGCAGCTCCTGCGACCGGCTCAGCAGGCTGAGCATGATCTCGCGGGCGCGCTCGTGGCCGAGCCTGCTGACGAGGGTGTCGAGGGACTCCACCCACTCGGCGGTCTCGGCCGGATCACGGTCGAGGGTGCCTGCGAGGTAGGGATTCTGATCGTTGACCGCCACCGTGCGCTCTCACTTCCTGGTCGAGGATGAGCGGCTTCCGATGCTAGTCCGCGGGGGCGGAGCGTCCGCTCGCGCGACGCTCCTTCGCGGCGGACCCGCAGCGCTACGCTGACCGCCGCCAGGGCCTTTAGCTCAGCTGGTAGAGCGCCACGTTTACACCGTGGATGTCGTCGGTTCGAACCCGGCAGGGCCCACCGCGGTCCTCCGGGCCGCACGGCGCTCGTGCGACGCCCCGCGGCTGCTGCGACGGCGCGCGCCGTCGCACGAGCCGCTCCGCGTCGCACGAGCGGTGCACGACGCGCCCGCACACGCCGGGCGGCGACCGGGGCGGCCGACGACCCGTCGCTAGCATCGTCGGCATGGCGGACGACCGGTCGGACACGCGTGCCGCGACGGCCGGTGAGGACGTCCACGACGACGACGAGCTCGCCGAGGTCCTCGCCGCCGAGCTCGAGCGCTACGCCACGGGCAGCGTCCCGACGGTGCCCCGGCCGGCGCCCGCGGACGCGGCTCCGATCGTCCCGCTGGCGGTGCCGAGCATCGACGCGACGGCGGCGCCGCAGCCCGAGGCGGAGCCCGACGAGGCGGCGCGGGAGAGCGCCTTCGCGCGCCGCGCGGCCGAGGTCGAGCGCGCGATCCGGCGCGCGGCGCCCGACCTGCGCGGCGAGCCGGCGCCCGAGTCCTTCCGCCGCGGGGACCGCCCCGCCGCTCGCCGCGAGCCGCCGGAGCCCGTGCTGCAGCCGACGCCGCTGCCGACCGCCGACGACCTGCCCGTGAAGCGCCGCTCCGGCTTCCGCCCGCCGCCCAGCGCGGTCGAGGCGCCGCCGGTCGAGCCGCTCGACCGCGTGCTGCCGACCGGGCCGGTGGTGCTGCCCGAGGCGACCGCGAGCCTGCTCGACGCGATCATCAGCGACGCCACCGGCCCCGTCGGCGTCCTGCCGACGACGGCGCCGCACGCGCGGCACGCCGCGCCCGTCGTCGAGCCGGAGCCGCAGACCGGCCCGCTGCCGACCGCGCCCCGGCACAGCGACCCCGCCGGGCTGCCCGACGGCCTCTACGAGGAGTGGGAGCAGTCGCTCCGCGCGATCGGCCGCCCGCGAGCGCCGTGGGAGCAGGACGACGAGGTCGTGCCCACCGGCGGCGACCCCGACCTGCCCACCGTCGCGATCCCCGTCCAGACCGGCGGCACCGCGCTCCCGGCCGCGCCGCGGGTCGAGCCCGAGCCCGAGCCCGTCGACGCCGCACCGGACGTGCCCGCGGACCCCGCGACGCACCGGGGCGCCCACGCGCTGCCCGTGCCGGACCCCGAGGACGCGGCGCCGCAGCGGCGCCGGTCCGGGCGCCGCCGCGCCGACGGACCGCCGGACGCGCTGCCCGGCGACACCGCGCCGGTCTCCCGGCCGACCGCGCTCGCCTGGTCGGAGACGGACGAGGTCGCGCCCGTGTGGCAGCAGGACGGGTTCACGACGGGCCCGTACGACGCGTTCACCACGGGGCCGCACGATCCCTTCGTCACGGGTCCGCAGGACGGGGCGCTGTTCGCCGCGCTCGAGCCCGCGCCCCTCCCGACCGCTCCCGTCGAGGCGTTCCGCTCGCCGGGCGCCGACGTCGACGACGAGGGCATCGACGAGGTCGCGGTCGACCACCCGCAGGTGAGCGCCGCGACGACGGGCGCCGTCGACCTCCCGCAGGTCGAGCCGCGACCGCGCACCGCGCCGGTCCTGATCGAACGGGTCCGCACCGCGATCCTGCAGCTGCCGACCGTGCCGCCGTCGCCGACCGGTACCGGGGCCGCCGCGATCGTCGGCCGCTGGTTCGGCGCCTTCGCCTCGCCCTTCGCCCTCGTGCTCGCCTTCGCGGTCGCCGCAGCGGGCGGAGGCGCCGGCTCCGCGGCCGTCGGCCTCCTCGGGGCGCTGCTCGCCGTGCCCGCGATCGTGCGCAGCGGCGTCTGGTCCGCGTCCGTCGCGGACGACGCCGCGATGCAGGAGTCGTCGGTCCTCGGCCCCGTCGTGGGCCGGGCGGCGGCGGTCGTGCTGCTGGTCGCCCGGATCGGCGCCGCCGCCGCCGTGGTGCTGCTCGCCGGCGCCGTGGCCGGCGCGTGGGCGGACCGGACCGGCGCCCTCGGGCTCGGCTCCTCGAACGCCGCGCTGCTCGGCAGCACCGCGGTCGCGCTGCTCGCCCTGCTCTGCGCGGCCCTGCCGCTGCGCGCCACCGCCGTGCTGACCCTCGTGGCCGCGGTGCTCGGCACGATCGGCACCGTGCTCGTCGCCCTGGTGCTCGCGCCGAACGGCGGCGCGGCCGTCGCCGCGACGCCCGGCGGCGCGGTCGCCGGTGGCGTCGCGAGCCTCGTCGGCGTGGGGCTCGTCCTCGTGCTGTGCGGCGCGGACGTCGCCCGCTGGCGCACCGACCTCGCGAACCCGGTCTCCACCGCGGTCGCCGGCGTCGTCGCCGCGGTGTGCGGCGCGCTCCTCCTCGGCGCGGCGACGCTGATCGCCGCGCGCCTCACGGGCGGGGGCGACCCGGTCGACGACTTCGCGGGCGCGCTCTCCGACGCCTCCGCGAGCGTGCTCGCGGCGCCGATGCTGGTGATCCTGCTCGGCTCCTCCGTCACCCTCCCGGCCCTGCTGCTGCGCTCGGCCGGGGCCTCCGCTGCCCGCCTGCTCGGCGCGGGGCGTCCGGTCCGCCTCGGCGCGGTCGCGGCGGGCCTGCTCGCCCTGGCCGTCGCGCTCGGCGTGCTCGCCTCCGGCGTCGACGCCACGGGCGCGGTGCTCGCGGTGGCGGGGATCCTCGGCGTCCCGGTCGCGGCCTGGGCGGGCCTCCTCGCGGTCGGCCCGCGCGTCCGCCGGCCCGCGGTCGCGGCCGCCGTGCTCGGCGTCGCGGTCCTGCTCGGCTGGCTGCTGTCCGACGGGCTCGTCCCCGGTGCCACCAGCCCGGTGCTCGGGGCGCTCGGGCTGACCGGAGCCGGGCTGCGGGGCGGCCCGGGCGTCGGCCTCCTCGTCGCGCTCGTCCTCGGCGCGGTCGCCGGCCTCGCCGCGGGCCGGTCCGGGCACGGGGTCGCCCGGCCCGCCCCCGGTCCCGCCGATACGGTGGAGGGATGACCGTCCCGGGCATCACCGCGCCCCCAGCCGTGCAGGCACGGCTCCTCGACCTGCAGCGCATCGACGACGAGCTCGTCCGTGTCGCCCAGCACCGCCGTCGGCTCGAGCAGGCCGGTGACATCACGGCCGCCGAGGGGCAGCGCAGCGCCCTCCGCCGCACGGCCGCCGACCGGCGCGGGGAGCTCGAGGACCTGCGGGTGCGAATCGGCCGCGTCGAGTCCGACGTGACGACGGTCGAGCAGCGCCTCGCGCGCGACCACCAGCGCCTCGCGTCCACGAGCTCGCCGAAGGACGCGCACGGGCTGGAGCAGGAGATCGCGTCCCTCCGCCGCCGGCGCGAGGCGCTGGAGGACGACGAGCTCCTGCTCATGGAGCAGGTCGAGACCGTCGAGGCGGCCGCGGCCGAGGTGGGGACCGCGCTGGCAGCGGTCGACGAGCGGATCGCCGCGCTGCGCACCGACCGGGACGACGCCCTCGCCGGGCTCGTCGAGCAGCGCGCGGACGCGGAGGCGCGCCGCGCAGCGCTGGTGGCCGAGCTGCCGGCCGATCTGGTGGAGCTCTACGACCGCCAGCGGACGCGCTACGGCGTCGGCGCGGCCCGGCTGGTCGGGGCGGTGTCCGAGGGCAGCAACATGGCGCTGACGGGCGCCGACCTCGCCGCGGTCCGTTCCGCGCCCGCCGACGCGATCGTTCTCGACCCGGAGAGCAACTGCATCCTCGTCCGCGTCGACCGCGCCTGACGCGGGTCCGATGAGCGCCTCCCGCGACCCCCACGGGCTGGCGGGCCGCCGGCTCGTCGTCGCCGGCGTGCTCGGGCTCCTGGCGGGCGTGCTGGCCGCGGTGCCGCTCGGCTGGCAGTTCGGCCCGGTGGTGACGTGGCTGGTCGGGTCGGTCCTCTACCTCTCGTGGACGTGGATCGCGATCGGCCCGATGGACGCGGCGACCACGCGGCGCAGGGCCACGCGGGAGGACCCGACGGTGGGCACCTCCCACCTCGTCCTCATCATCGCGGCGGTCGCGAGCCTCGTCGGCGTCGCCCTGCTGATGGTGGCGAGCAACCACCACCAGGACCTGCTGGCGGGCGTGCTCGGGGTGCTGAGCGTCGTCGCCTCCTGGACGACGATCCACACCGTCTACACGCTCGGCTACGCCGCGGCCTACTACTCGGGGAAGCCGGGCGGGATCGACTTCAACCAGCAGGAGCCGCCGGCGTACCTCGACTTCGCCTACGTCGCGTTCACGCTCGGCATGACGTATCAGGTGTCGGACACGACGATCAGCGACGGCGTGATCCGCCGGATGGTGCTGCGTCAGTCCCTGATCGCCTACCTGCTGGGCGCGGTGGTGATCGCGACGACGGTCAACCTGGTGATCGCCCTCCTCGGCTGACGAAGGCACCGCCCGGAGGAGTCGCCGAGCGCAGCCGGCATCGGACACAGCCGCGGCCGACCGTGCTGAAGCACTGGGCCGGGCACGGCTGACCCCGCGCACCCCGGTCGACGGACGACACCACCCGGCGCGACCCCGCAGCCCGTTCAGGGCTGCGGCAGCGCACAGCTGCGCCGCAGAGGCGGCGGCGCAGCCATGAGCACTGCGGAGAACGGGCCGGCGATACGCCGGGTTCTGTACCGGCGCCGAGGCGCCGGTGACGGCCATCTGTCTCGGGGACGTGTTGCCACGGCCCTCCAGCGGTCCACCCGGGACCATCGGCGAGCAGCCGAATCGGTCCCTGTTCGACCTTGCTCCGGGCGAGGTTTACCCAGCGAGCCCGCTCGCACGGGCCCCTGGTGGTCTCTTACACCACCGTTTCACCCTTACCGCCGAGGCCCCGAAGGTCCTCGGAGGCGGTCTGCTCTCTGTTGCACTTGCTCTCGGGTCTCCCCGGGTGGGTGTTGCCCACCGCCCTGCTCTGCGGAGCCCGGACGTTCCTCGGCGCCGCTCCTCGCGGAGCGGCGACGCGACCGTCTGCCGGCCCGTTCCCGCGGACGAGCCTACCGGCCGGTCAGGCGGGTGCGTTCTCGTTCGCGGCGCGGACGAGCTGCTCGGCGCCGGTGCTCGGCCGGTCGCCGGAGCCGTGCGCGGCGAGCGAGGCGGCGCCGAGGATGCCGGCGTTGTTGCGGAGGGTCGCCGGGACGATCGGGGTGTCGAGCTCGAGGAGGGGCAGGAACTCGTCGCTGTGCTTGCTGACGCCGCCGCCGACGATGAAGAGGTCGGGGGAGAACAGCTTCTCGAGGGTCGCGTAGTAGGTCTGGAGCCGCTCGGCCCAGCGCTTCCAGCTGAGCTCCTTGTTCTCGCGGATCAGGTTGGACGCGTACTTCTCGTAGTCGCGGTGCGGACCGATGTCGATGTGGCCGAGCTCGGCGTTCGGCACGAGCAGGTTGCGGTAGATGATCGCGCTGCCGATGCCGGTGCCGAGGGTCGTCATGATGACGAGGCCGTCGACGTCCTTCGCGGCGCCGTACTCGCTCTCGGCGTAGCCGGCGGCGTCGGCGTCGTTGACGAACGTGATGTCGTGCCCGAGGGAGTGCTCGAACAGCTGCTCGGCGGCGAGGCCGATCCACTTCTTCGACACGTTCGCCGCGGACATGGTCCGGCCGTTCCGCACCACGGCGGGGAAGCAGACGCCGATGGGCGCGGTGTCCTCCGCGTCGGAGAGGTCGGCGAGGATCGACTTGACGACCTTCACCACGTCGTCGGGCTCGCCGCCCTCGGGGGTCGGCCGCTTCACGCGGTCGCTGATCAGCTCTCCGGTCTCGAGGTCGACCAGACCGCCCTTGATGCCCGTCCCGCCGATGTCGATGCCGATCGCCTGCGTCACGACGACGACAGTAGCGCCCGCGTTAGCATCGGCCCTGGGGCGGCCCCGCCGCTGCCCGAGAGGAGGCGTCGTGGCCGACGACGAGCAGTGGTGGTTCAACACGAAGACCGGCGAGGTCGAGCAGGGCGCGCAGTCGCCGTGGTCGGACCGCGCGGGCCCCTACGCGACGCGCGAGGAGGCCGAGGGCGCGCCCGCCCGCATCGCGGAGAACAGCCGGCGCATCGCCGAGGAGGACGCGAACTACTGATTCCGTTCTGAAGGAGTTCTCGCGCGATCCGCGCGAGAACTCCTTCAGAACGGAATGTGCTGCACGGTCACTCGGGGTACTCGTGCTCCGGGCCCGGGTAGCCGCCGGACTCCACGTCGGCGCGGAAGTCGGCGACCGCCCGGCCGAGCACGCCGCGCAGGTCCGCGTACTGCTTGACGAAGCGCGGCACCCGGCCGCCGCTGAGGCCGGCGAAGTCGGTCCACACCATCAGCTGCCCGTCGACGTGCGGCCCGGCGCCCACGCCGATCGTGGGGATGGTCAGCGCCTCGGTGACGCGGCGCGCGGCCTCCGACGGCACCATCTCGAGCACGACGGCGAAGGCGCCCGCGTCCTCGACGGCGAGCGCGTCGGCGAGCAGCTCGTCCGCCCCGGCGCCGCGCCCCTGCACGCGGTGGCCGCCGAGCCGGTGCTCGCTCTGCGGCGTGAAGCCGATGTGGGCCATGACGGGGATGCCCGCCTCCACGACGCGGGCGATCTGCGCCGCGCTGCGGCGGCCGCCCTCGAGCTTGACGGCGTGCGCGCCCGTCTCCTTCATGAACCGGATCGCGGTGCCGAGCGCCTGCTCCGCGCCGATCTCGTAGGAGCCGAACGGCAGGTCCGCGACGACGAAGGCGCGTCGCACGGAGGACGCGACGGCGCGGGCGAGGGGGAGCAGCTCCTCCGTCGTCACCGGCACCGTCGTGTCGTAGCCGAGCACGGTGTTGCCGGCGGAGTCGCCGACGAGGAGGAAGTCGATGCCCGCCTCGTCGAAGATCGCGGCGGTGTTCGTGTCGTAGCTGGTGAGGCCGGTGATGCGGATGCCGCGCTGCTTCGCCTCCAGGAAGTGCCGCGTCCGTACCTTCGCCCGAGGATCCGCCATGGCCGCGAGCGTAACCGCGCCGCCGAGGCGCCCGGTCAGCCGCGGACGGCGGCGCCCTGCACGACCCGCGCCGGCTCGAGCTCGCCGCGGGCGAAGCGGAACCCGACGTCCTCGAGCTGCAGCCGCGGCGGGGCGGCACGGCGCGCCGTGGCGCGCACGACCCGCGGGTCGTCGGCGAAGCTCCCGCCGCGCAGCACGCGGAACCGGTCGTCCTCCTCCGGGTCCGCGAGGTCCCAGCACCACTCCCAGACGCCGCCGAGCAGGTCGTGGAGGCCGAACGCGTTCGGCCGCTTCCGGCCGACCGGCTGCGGCGCGGCCAGCCCGTCGGCCGCGGTCCAGGCGATCTCGCCGAGCGGGGCGTACGTCGGCCCGGTCGTGCCGGCGCGGCACGCGAGCTCCCACTCCGCCTCCGTGGGCAGCCGGTAGCCGTCGGACTCGACGTCCCAGGCGACCTCGTCGCCGTCCATCCGGTAGGCGGGCTCGAGCCCCTCCCACTCCGACGCCGCGTTGCAGGCGCGGATCGCGCGCAGCCAGCTGATCGCGGTCGCCGGGCGGTCGCGGACCGTCGCCGGCAGGCCGAGCAGCTCGGCGAGCACGCCCTCGGTGACCGGTACCGGCGCGAGCTCGAACGGCTCCAGCTCCACGGGGCGGACGGAGCCGGGGGAGCGGAGCAGGCCGCCCGGCACGGTCACGAGCTCGAGGTCGGTCACCCGCCCGCCGGCGCTGCGCCGGGCGAGCGGCCCGTGGCGCTGCGGGGGTCGGACACGGTCGGTAGTTTAGGCGGAGCCCCGTCGGCACCGGCCGGGCCGCCGTCCAGAAGGAGACATCCCGCCGTGGTCGACAAGCAGCGCGATTTCGTGCTCCGCACGATCGAGGAGCGCGGCATCAAGTTCGTCCGCCTCTGGTTCACCGACGTCGTCGGCACCCTGAAGTCGGTCGCCATCGCGCCGGCGGAGGTGGAGGGCGCCTTCGCGGAGGGGATCGGCTTCGACGGCTCCGCCATCGAGGGCTACACCCGCTCCTACGAGGCGGACGTGCTCGCGATGCCGGACCCGGGCACGTTCCAGGTGCTGCCCTGGCGCGGGGAGATCGACCCGACCGCCCGCATGTTCTGCGACATCCTGACGCCGGACGGGCAGCCCGCCGCCGCCGATCCGCGCAACGTGCTGAAGCGGGCGCTCGCGAAGGCGAACGACGCCGGCTTCACCTTCTACACGCACCCCGAGATCGAGTTCTACCTGCTGAAGTCGAGCGCGATCGGGCCGGACGGGCCCGAGCCGGTCGACTCGGCGGGCTACTTCGACAACGTGCCCGGCGGGACCGCGCACGACTTCCGTCGCCGCAGCGTGCGGATGCTGGAGGACCTCGGCATCTCGGTCGAGTTCAGCCACCACGAGGCGGGCCCGGGCCAGAACGAGATCGACCTCCGCTACGCCGACGCGCTGACGACGGCGGACAACATCATGACCTTCCGCACGGTCATCAAGGAGGTGGCGATCGAGCAGGGCGTCTACGCGACGTTCATGCCGAAGCCCCTCTCCGGCCGGCCCGGCAGCGGCATGCACACGCACATGTCGCTGTTCGAGGGGGACGCGAACGCCTTCTTCTCCGCGAGCGGCGAGTACCACCTGTCGACGATCGGCCGCCGCTTCATCGCGGGCCTCCTCCGCCACGCGCCGGAGATCACCGCCGTGACGAACCAGTTCGTGAACTCCTACAAGCGGCTCTGGGGCGGCGACGAGGCGCCCAGCTACGTCTGCTGGGGCCACAACAACCGCTCCGCGCTCGTCCGCGTGCCGCTGTACAAGCCGACGAAGGGGCAGTCGTCCCGCGTCGAGTACCGCGCCATCGACTCCGCCGCGAACCCCTACCTCGCGTACGCCCTGATGCTCGCCGCCGGGCTGAAGGGCATCGAGGAGGGCTACGAGCTGCCGCCGGAGGCGGAGGACGACGTCTGGTCGCTGTCCGACGGCGAGCGCCGCGCGCTCGGCTACGACCCGCTGCCGACGAACCTCGACGCCGCGATCCGCCTGATGGAGGACTCCGAGCTCGTCGCCGACACGCTCGGCGAGCGCGTCTTCCGCTACGTGCTCGCGAACAAGCGGCGCGAGTGGGAGGCGTACCGGGCGCAGGTGACCCCGTATGAGCTCGCCAGCAACCTCGAGCTCCTCTGACGCGGCGCCGCCGCGCCGCGACCGCACCGGCCGCGCGATCGGCGGCGACGAGCTCCGCCTGACCGACCTGGCCCGGGCGGGGTTCAGCGACCTGACCTGCGCGCGGGCCGCGATCGAGGACCTCGCGGACCGCGTCGGCCTGCCGCGGACGACCGTCCTCGCCGCGTTCGACCGCCCGGTCGGCGCACCGGACGAGGCGCTGCAGGCGCTCGACCGCCTCGTCGAGAAGGCCCCGGAGGCGGTCGGCGCGCTGCTCGCCGAGCCCGCCGCCGCCCGCCGCACCGCGCTGGTGCTCGGGGCGTCGAGCGGCATCGCCGACTTCCTCCTCCGCCGGCCGGACGCGCTCGAGGTCCTGCAGCAGGCCGTGCCCGGGCCGCAGGCGCCCGAGGCGCTGCGGGAGGCGCTGCTCGCCTCCGTCGGCGCGGTCGACGGCGTCGCGGCGGTCACCGCGCACGAGGCGCGGCGCGCGCTCCGCGCCGCGTACCGGCGCGAGCTGACCCGGCTCGCCGCGTGGGACCTCGAGCAGCGCTCCGGCACGGCCGTGTTCGAGCGGGTCGCCGCCGCGCTGTCCGACCTCGCGGCCGCGGCGCTGGAGGCGGCGCTCGCGGTCGCCCGGGCGGAGGTCGCCGCGACCGGCGGCGCCGACCGCGTGCGCGCCGTCCCGCTCGCGGTGATCGGCATGGGCAAGGCGGGGGCCCGCGAGCTGAACTACGTCAGCGACGTCGACGTGATCTTCGTCACCGACCGGGTCGACCCCGAGTCGGACGTCGACCCGGTGCCGCTCGCGACCCGGCTCGCGATCGCGATGATGCGCGTCATCGACGACACGGACGTCGAGCCGTCGCTCTGGCAGGTGGACGCGAACCTCCGACCGGAGGGCCGCAACGGCGCCCTCGTGCGCACGCTCGCCTCCCACGTCGGCTACTACGAGCGCTGGGCGTCGGGATGGGAGTTCCAGGCGCTGCTGAAGGCGTGGCCGCTCGCGGGCGACCTCGACCTCGGCCGCCGGTACCTCGAGGCGGTGCGGCCGAAGGTGTGGCAGGCGTCCGGCCGGGGCGACTTCGTGCAGGACGTGCAGCGGATGCGGCAGCGGGTCGAGCAGCACATCCCGGCCGGGCAGACCGACCGGCAGCTGAAGCTCGGCCCCGGCGGCCTCCGGGACGTCGAGTTCACCGTGCAGCTGCTGCAGCTGGTCCACGGCCGGACCGACGACCGGGTGCACGCGCGCGCGACGCTGCCCGCGCTCCGGGCCCTCACCGAGCGCGGGTACGTCGGGCGGGTCGAGGCGGCGGAGTTCGGCGAGGACTACCGGGTGCTCCGGCTCGTCGAGCACCGGATCCAGCTGCGGCGGCTGCAGCGCACCCACCTCCTGCCCACGGACGACGCCGAGCTGCGCGTCGTCGCGCGGACGAGCGGGCTCGCGCCCGACGGGCCCGACCTCGTGGAGCGCATCGCGCGGGTCCGCGGCCGGGTGCGCGGGCTGCACCAGCGGCTCTTCTACCGGCCGCTGCTCACCGCCGTGAGCCGGCTGCCGGAGGACGAGCTGATGCTCACGCCGGAGGCCGCGACCGACCGCCTGGCGGGGATCGGCTTCCTCGACGCGCGCGGCGCGCTCGCCCACATCGCGGCGCTCACCTCCGGCGTCTCCCGGCGGGCGTCGATCCAGCGCACGCTGCTGCCCGTCCTGCTCCAGTGGTTCGCGGAGGGGCCCGCGCCCGACATGGGCCTGCTCGCGTTCCGCCGCCTCTCCGAGCGCCTCGGCGACACCGCCTGGTACCTGCGGATGCTCCGCGACTCGCCGACCGCGGCGCGGCGCCTCGCGACCGTCCTCTCCGAGTCGCGGTTCGTCGTCGGCCTGCTCGAGACGAACCCGGAGGCCGCGGTCTGGCTCGAGCGCGACGCCGACCTGAAGCCCCGCCCGCGGTCCGCGCTGCGGTCGGAGACGACGGCCACCGTCCTCCGGCACCCGGTCCGGGACGACGCGGCGGCGGCGCTGCGTCAGGCGCGGCGGAGGGAGGTGCTGCGGCTCGCCCTCGGAGCGCTGCTCGGCACGATCTCCGTCCAGGAGCTCGGGCCCGCGCTCGCCGACGTCACCACCGCGGTGCTCGCGGGCGCCGTCCGGTCCGTCCGCCGTGACGACGGGCCGTGGCCGGAGTTCGCGATCATCGCGATGGGCCGGTACGGGGGAGCCGAGCTCGGGTTCGGCTCCGACGCCGACGTCCTCGCCGTCTACCGGCCGATCGCGGGGATGCCGGACGACGTCGCGCAGAAGCAGGCGGCGACGCTCGTGGCCGAGGTGAAGCGGCTCACCACCGACCCGCGGCTGCCGCTCGACCTCGACTTCGACCTGCGGCCCGAGGGCCGCAACGGCCCGGTCGTCCGCTCGTTCCGGTCCTACGAGGCGTACTACGCCCGCTGGTCGCTGACGTGGGAGTCGCAGGCGCTGCTGCGCGCGCGCGGCGTCGCGGGGGACCGGACGCTCGTGGAGGACTTCGAGGCCCTCGCGGACCGCATGCGCTACCCGGCGTCGCTCGACGACGGCGCGGTCCGGGAGATCCGCCGCATCAAGGCGCGGATGGAGACCGAGCGCCTCCCGCGCGGCGTCGACCGGGAGCGCCACCTGAAGCTCGGGCCCGGCGGCCTGTCGGACGTCGAGTGGATCGTGCAGCTGCTGCAGCTCCAGGCCGGCGCGACCGTCCCGGGGCTCCGCACGCAGAGCACGCTGGACGCGCTCGACGCCGCCGTCGGAGCCGGCCTGATCGACCGGGACGACGCCGCGCAGCTCCGCGCCGCATGGGTGCTCGCGTCGCGCCTCCGCAGCGCGATCACGCTCTGGACGAACCGCACGTCCGACCTGCTGCCGACCGACCGCGGCGCCCTCGAGGGCATCGCCCGCATCCTCGAGTACCCGCCCGGCTCCGCCGCGCAGCTCGAGGACGACCTGCTGAAGGCCACGCGCCGCGCCCGCACGATCTTCGAGCGCCTCTTCACCTGACCCGGCCGGTGGTGGGGCCCTCCGCTGCAGATCCGGCCGAGCGCTCGAGGCGGATTGCAGCGGAGCGCCCCGCCAGGGCCGGGAACGACGGAGGCCGCCGCCCCGAAGGGCGACGGCCTCGCGTGCGTGCGGCTCGGATCAGACGCCGAAGTACAGCTCGTACTCGAACGGGTGCGGACGGGCCGCGAGCGGCTTGATCTCCTTCTCCCGCTTGTAGTCGATCCACGTCTCGATGACCTCGGGCGTGAACACGTTCCCCGCGGTCAGGTAGTCGTGGTCGGCCTCGAGCGCATCGAGCACCAGGTCGAGCGAGCCCGGCACCTGCGGGATGAGCTTCGCCTCCTCCGGGGGCAGCTCGTACAGGTCCTTGTCGACCGGCTCGTGCGGCTCGATGCGGTTCTGGATGCCGTCGATGCCCGCCATCAGCTGCGCGGCGAACGCGAGGTACGGGTTGCCGGAGGCGTCGGGCGCGCGGAACTCGATGCGCTTCGCCTTCGGGTTCGTGCCCGTGATCGGGATGCGGATCGCGGCGGAGCGGTTGCCGGCCGAGTACACCAGGTTCACCGGGGCCTCGTAGCCCGGGACGAGGCGGTGGTAGCTGTTCGTCGTCGGGTTCGTGAAGGCGAGCAGCGACGGCGCGTGCTTCAGGATGCCGCCGATGTACCAGCGCGCGATGTCCGAGAGCCCGCCGTAGCCGGCCTCGTCGTAGAACAGCGGCTGGCCGCCGTTCCAGAGCGACTGGTGGGTGTGCATGCCCGAGCCGTTGTCGCCGAACAGCGGCTTCGGCATGAAGGTCGCCGTCTTGCCCCACTGGCGGGCCGTGTTCTTGACGATGTACTTGAACTTCAGGATGTCGTCGGCCGCGTGCACGAGCGTGTCGAAGCGGTAGTTGATCTCGCCCTGGCCGGCGGTGCCGACCTCGTGGTGGGCGCGCTCGAGGATCAGGCCGGCCTCGATGAGCTTCAGCGAGATGTCGTCGCGGAGGTCCGCGTGCTGGTCGACCGGCGACACCGGGAAGTAGCCGCCCTTGTAGGGCGTCTTGTTCGCGAGGTTGCCGCCGATCTCCTCGCGGCCGGAGTTCCAGGCCGCCTCGCTCGAGTCGACCTTGTAGAAGCTCGAGCCCTGCGAGACCTCGTAGCGCACGTCGTCGAAGATGTAGAACTCGGCCTCGGGCGCGAAGAAGGCGGTGTCCGCGATGCCCGTCGTGGCGAGGTAGTTCTCGGCCTTGTGCGCGATCTGGCGCGGGTCCTTCGCGTAGATCTCGCCGTTGCGCGGGTTGTAGATGTCGAAGACGAGGATCAGCGTGCGCTCGACGCGGAACGGGTCGACGTAGGCCGTCGAGATGTCCGGAATCAGCTGCATGTCCGACTCGTGGATGTTCGCGAAGCCCCGGATGGAGGAGCCGTCGAACAGCTGGCCGACCGAGAAGAACTCCTCGTCGACGGTCGACGCCGGGATGTTGAAGTGCTGCTGCACACCCGGGAGGTCGGTGAACCGGATGTCGAGGAACTTGACGTCCGTGTCCTTGATGAACTTGATGACCTCGGACGAGTCCGTGAACGTGGGGGTGGGCATGCGGCTGTCGATCTCCTGCGCGTGGTCCGGGGAGGCGACTGCAGATGCAGTCGGTGACGACCCTACGGGGGGCGTCGTTTCGGCGAGGTCACCGGTTCGTTTCGCGGACGTTACGGCGGTCGCGGTCCGTCAGGGCGCGAGGGTCACCGACGGGTCGACGGGCGCCCCGGGATCGCCCTGGCCGAGCAGCGCGTACTCGGCCGCGACGATGCCGATCAGCAGGAAGCCGAGCAGCGCGAGCACGACGAGCGACCCGCCGAGCCCGCGGGCGGGGGCCCGGTAGGAGGCGGGCGCGACGGCACCGGGCGGCGGCGCGGCGAGCCCCGCGCGCTCGAGCGGGTCCATCGGCAGCGCCGCGAGCAGCACGTCCCGCGCGTCGGTCAGCGCGGCGAACGCCTCCCCGGCGGCGCGGCGGGTCTCCTCGTCGGCCTCGCCCTGCAGGTCGGGATGGGTGCGTCGTGCGGCGCGGAGGAAGGCGCGCTGCACCTCCTGCGCCGACGCGCCCTCCGGCACGCCGAGCAGCTCGGCCGCCGCCGAGCGCGATGCGGGACCGGCGGCGGTCACCGACGGACGGGGCGCGTCCTCGTCGGGTCGATGCCCTTCGGCACCGGCACGCCGCCGGCGAGGGACTCGAGCCGGTTGCTGACGGCCAGCACCTCCGCGCGCGTCAGCTTGGGCTTCAGGCGGGCGAGGCTGCGGTTGATCTGCCCGAGACGGATCGACCCCTCGTCGCCGCCGACGCGGAGCACGGAGATCGGCGTGTTCGGGGCGACCCGGAGGACCTTCCGGCGCTCCTCGTCGACGAGGCGCTGCGTACGGCCCTTCGGCCCCTCCGCGATCAGCACGACGCCGGGGCGGCCGACCGCGCGGTAGACCGCGTCGCGGGACCGCGGGCTGACCGCGACGGGGATCTCGCTGCCGCGCCAGCCGCGGCGGAGCGTGGCACGCAGCACCGCGCCCACCGCGCCCTGCTGGCCCTCCATGCGGGCGTAGGCGGCGCGCTCTGCGCGACGGTTCATCACGATGAGCGCGGCGAGGAAGCCCGCGGCGACGCCCACGACGACCCAGAGGATCGCGCCGAGCACCGAGCCGGCCGCGACGAACGCGAGCACGATCCCGACGAGGACGGGCACGAGGAAGGCGAGCAGCATCCACCAGACGAGGGTGGGGTCGACCTTCCGGGTCATCGTGAAGACGTCGAGGAGCTGTCGGACTCGACCCGGCTCCCGGGCCGGGCGACCGGTGGATCGGGCCATGAGAGCAGCGTATCCGCTCCTCCCCAGGCCGAGGCGGGCGGAGGGGCGTGGCGGAGGAGCATGCTCCCCGCCGTGACCGACACCGCGACCGACGTCGCCGCCGTCGAGCTCCGGCTCCGCCCCGACCGCACCGACCGCCTCGAGGCGCTGCTCGTGGGCGCCGGAGCGCACCTGACCCCGGTCCTCGACGTCGGCACCGCGCCGAACGGCGACCTCGTCGTGCTCGTGCCGGCACCGGCGGCGCGGCTGCCGGAGCTGCTCGCCGCCCCGGGCGGGCTGCCGACGGGGGAGGCGGTGACGGTCCTCGTCCCGCTGGCCCAGTCGCTCGCGCGCCTGCACGGCGCCGGCGTCGCGCACGGCGGGGTCCGGGCCGACGCCGTGCTGCTCGACGCGGAGGGGAGCCCGTCCTGGTCCGCACCGCTCGCGCCCGCGCTGCTGCGGCGCGTCGGACCGGAGGCGTTCGCCGCACGGCGCAGGGACGACGTGGCCGCGTTCCGGCTGCTCGGGACGGCGCTGCTCGCCCCGACGGGTGCGCCCTTCCCGGAGGGGGACGACCTCCTCGCCCTCGCGGCAGCGCTCTACGCCCTCGCGCCCGCGGTGCCCGTGCGGCTGCGGCGGCCCGTCGAGCCGGTCCTGCCGATCGGTGCGGCGCTGCCCGCGCGGCTGGTCCCGGCGTCGCCCGGGCAGCATCCGCCGGGCGGTCCGGGGGAGTCCGCCGCCCTGCGCGTCCGTCGCGCGCTCGGGGCCGTGCGCCCCAGGGCCTGGCTCGCGCTCGGCGGCGCCGCGGTCCTGCTGGTCGTCGCGGTGGTCCTCCTGCCGGCGGGTGCGGCGCCGGCTGCTCCGGCCGCGTCGTCCCCGCTCTCGGCGCGTCCGGCGCCGTCCGGCACGGCGGTCCGGCCGACGGCGACGCCCCGCGCCGGGACGACCCGCGCCGCCGCTCCGCGGTCGGCCGACGTCGGTCGCGAGGTCGAGCCGGCCGCGGCGCTCGACCGGCTGCTCGCCGCGCGCGACGACTGCCTGGCGCGGGGGAGCGAGGCGTGCCTCGACGCGGTCGACGCCCCGGGCTCGCCGGTCCTCGCGGCCGACCTCGCGGCGGTGCGGGCGGGCACCGCGGCCGCCCGGATCGAGCGGCGGGGGCTGCGGGTGACCGAGGGCGGCGGCACGGCGCTCGGCACGTCCGGGGACGGCACCGCGCTGGCCGTCCGGCTGCCGAACGGCTGGAGGCTCCGCGACGTCGTCGCGGAGCCTCCAGGGTGACCTCGGACCGAGGCCGGGTGCGGGTCAGATGCCGAGCGAGCCCCGGAAGTCGCCGCCCTCGAGGCGCTGCTTCACCGCGGTGAGGAAGCGGGCCGCGTCGGCGCCGTCCACGATGCGGTGGTCGTAGCTGAGCGCGAGGTAGACCGTGGAGCGGATCGCGATCGACTCGCCGCCGTCGGCCGTCGGGACGATCGCCGGCTTCTTCACGACCGCGCCGGTGCCGAGGATCGCGACCTGCGGCAGGAACACGAGCGGGGTGTCGAACAGCGCGCCGCGCGACCCCGTGTTGGTCAGCGTGAACGTGCCGCCGGCCAGCTCGTCCGGCTTCAGCTTGTTGTCGCGCGTGCGGCTCGCGAGGTCGGCGATCTGGCCCGCGAGGTCGGCGATCGAGCGGCCGCCCGCGTTCCGGATGACCGGGGTGAGCAGGCCGCGCTCGGTGTCGACCGCGATCGAGACGTTCTCCGTGTCCGGGTAGACGATCGAGTCGCCGTCGACGGTCGCGTTGATGATCGGGTGCTGCTGCAGCGCCTCGACCGCCGCGAGGGCGAAGAACGGCAGGAACGACAGCTTCTGCCCGGTCTTGGCGAGGAACTCGTCCTTCACCGAGGCGCGGAGCCTGGCGACCGCCGTCACGTCGGCCTCCACGACCGTCGTGAGCTGTGCCGTCGACTGCATCGAGACGACCGCGCGCTCGGCGACGACCTTGCGGAGCCGCGACATCTTGACGGTCGTGCCGCGCAGCGGCGACGGCTCGACGGGCTTCGCCGGAGTCGCGGCGGGCGCCGACTCGGCGGCGGCCGGGGCCTGCGCCTCGGCGGCGGCGAGCACGTCCTCCTTGCGGATGCGGCCGCCGACCCCGGAGCCCTGGAGCTTCGACAGGTCGACCCCGCGGTCGTTCGCGAGCTTGCGGACGATCGGCGTGACGTAGGGCGCGGCGGCGTGGGCGCCCGCGGTCTCCGCCGGGGTGCTCGGCGCGGCGGCGGGAGCGCTCGGCGCCGGGGTCGGGGCGGGCGCGCTCTGCGCCGGCGCGCTCGGTGCCGGGGCGGCTGCGGGCTGGGCGGGCGTCGGCGGCGCGCTCGGCGCGGCGGCGGGCGCGGCGTCCCGGCCCGGCTCGACGTCCGTGGAGCTCGTCGCCTCCTGGGCGAGCGGCGGCTGCGAGCCGCTCGCCTGCTGGGAGGGGGCCGGCTCGGACGAGGCGGCGGGCTGGGCCACCTCCTGCTCCGGCGTGGGCTCCGTGTAGGAGGTGCCGGCGTCGGCGTCCTCCTCCGGCTGCGCGTCCGAGACCTGCACGGGCGCGGGAGCGGGGTTCGACTCGATCGGGGCCTGGTCGGCCTCCTCGGGCTCCGGCGCGGCCTCGCTGCCGGTCGACCCCGAACCGGAGCCGTCGCCGATGCGCACGAGCGCGGCGCCGACCTCCACCGTCTCGTCCTCCTGGACGAGGATCTCCTCGATCACGCCCGCGATGGGCGACGGGATCTCGGTGTCGACCTTGTCGGTGGAGACCTCGAGCAGGGGCTCGTCGACCTCGACCGAGTCGCCGACCTGCTTCAGCCAGCGGGTCACCGTGCCCTCGGTGACGCTCTCCCCGAGCGCCGGAAGGGTGACGGACTCACTCATCGGATGGTTCCTTTCGGGCGGCGGCGGTGCCGTCGGACGTGGTGCGTGCGGTCAGAGGGCGTGGAGCGGCTTGCCGGCGAGCGCGAGGAACGCCTCGCCGAGGGCCTCGTACTGCGTCGGGTGCCCGTGGAGGTAGGGCGCGACGTCCTCGGGGTACGCCTCCCAGTTCACGACGAGCTGCGCCTCGCCGATCAGCTCGCCGACGCGGGAGCCGATCCCGTGCACGCCGACGACGGGCCCGTCCTTCACGCGGACGACCTTGATCGAGCCCGTGGTGCCGATGATCTCGCTGCGGGCGTTGCCGGCGAGGCTGTAGTCGTAGGCGACGACCGCGTCGCGGCCGTACTGCTCGACCGCCTTCGCCTCGGTGAGGCCGACCGACGCGACCTCCGGCTCCGAGTACGTGATGCGCGGGATGTTCACGTCGGAGACGATCGCCGGGTTGAGGCCCGCGATCTCCTCCGCGACGAAGATGCCCTGCTGGAAGCTGCGGTGCGCGAGCTGCAGGCCGAAGACGATGTCGCCGACCGCGTAGACGCCGGGCAGCGAGGTCTCGAGCCGGTCGTTCACGGTGACGAAGCCGCGGTCGATCGCGACGCCGGCCTCCTCGAACCCGTTGCCGGCCGTGGCCGGGCCGCGGCCGACGGCGACGAGCAGCAGCTCGGCCTCGATCGTCTTGCCGTCCTCGAGCGTCACGACGACGCCGGAGTCGTTCTGCGTGACCGACTGGAACCGCACGCCGAGGGAGTACTGGATGCCGCGGCGGCGGAACGCGCGCTCGAGCGCCTTCGACAGCACCTCCTCCTCGTTCGGGATGAGGTGGGGCAGCGCCTCGATGATCGTGACGTCGGCGCCGAAGGACTTCCAGACGCTCGCGAACTCGACGCCGATGACGCCGCCGCCGAGCACGGCGACCTTCTTCGGCACGAAGTCGAGGTCGAGCGCCTTCTCCGAGTCGATGACCCGGCCGCCGAGCTCGAGGCCCGGCAGGGAGCGGGAGTAGGACCCGGTCGCGAGGACGATCTTCTTGCCGGTGATCGTCGAGTCGCCGACGTGCACCTGCGTCGCGGAGGCGAGGTGGCCGTACCCGTCGATCGTGGTCACGCCGCGCGCCTTGAGCAGCGACTGCAGGCCCTTGAACTTCTTGGCGACGATGCCGGTGCGGTAGGCGGTGACGCCCGCGATGTCGACGGAGTCGAAGGTCGCGCGGATGCCGTAGTGCTCGGCGTCGTGCGCCGCGTCGGCGACCTCCGCGGCGTGGAGGAGGGCCTTGGTCGGGATGCAGCCGCGGTGGAGGCAGGTCCCGCCGACCTTGTCCTTCTCGATCACCGCGACCGACATGCCGAGTTCCGCTGCCCGCAGCGCGGCGGCGTAGCCGCCGCTCCCGCCGCCGAGGATGACGAGGTCGAAGGACTGGTCAGGCACGTCGTCGGTTCTCCCGTTCTGGTCGTTCGGACGACCGCGCAGGACCGCCCCGCCGATCGTGTCGGAGGCAGCGGAGCCCCGCCCGGAGCGCCCCTGGAACCCTACTCCCCGCCGCGTCGGGGAAGGCTCGGCGCCGCCCCCGTCGAGGCCATGTCCTCGAGCAGCGCGAGCAGCGTCCGGACCATCACGCCGGTGGGGCCCGAGCCTGTCGCGCCGTAGGCGGCGCCCTTGTTCTCGGCCGTGCCGGCGATGTCGAGGTGCACCCACGGGACGGGCGAGCCGTCCTCGCGCTCGGGCACGAACTCCTTGAGGAACTGACCCGCGACGAGCGCGCCGCCCGCGGTGCTGCCGATCTTCACGTTCGCGATGTCGGCGACGTCGGAGCTGAGGACGGCCCGCAGCTCCTCGGGCAGCGGGAGGTGCCAGAGCAGCTCGCCGGCGCGCTCGGCGGCGGCCCGGGTGCGGGCGACGAGGTCGTCGTCGCCCATCGCCCCCGAGTACCGGGTGCCGAGCGCGCTGATGACGGCGCCGGTGAGCGTCGCGACGTCGAGGATCGCGTCGGGGTGCTCCTCGCCGGCGATCACGAGACCGTCCGCCATGACGAGTCGCCCCTCCGCGTCGGTGTTCAGCACCTCGACGGTGCGGCCGCCGCGGATGCGCAGCACGTCGTTCGGGCGGATCGCGCTGCCGGACGGGAGGTTCTCGGCGATGCACAGCCACGCCGTCACCGCGATCGGGAGGCGCAGGCGAGCGGCCGCGGTCACGACGGCGAGCACGGTCGCGGCGCCGGTCATGTCGTACTTCATGCCGACCATGGACGCGCCGGGCTTCAGCGACAGGCCGCCCGAGTCGAAGGTGATGCCCTTGCCGACGAGCGCGACCGAGGCGGCGGGGGAGTCGGGCTCCCACCCGACGCGGACCAGGCGCGGCGGGCGCACCGAGCCGGCGCCGACGCCGAGGATGCCGCCGAAGCCGCCCTCCTCCAGCGCGGCCTCGTCCCAGACCCGGGCGATCGCGCCGGCCTCCTCGGCGGCCTGCACGGCGCGGTCCGCGAGCACGGCCGGCGGCTGGTCGTTCGGCGGCGCGTTCACGAGGTCCTTGACGAGCGCGACGGCGTCGGCCAGCACGGTCGCGCGGCGGACGGCGGCCTCCGCCTCGGCGGCGCCGAGCACGATCACGCGCTCCACCGGCGGCTTCTGGCCGGCGAGGCTCTTCTCGCGGTAGGCGGTGTAGGCGTACGCGCCGAGGGCCGCGCCCTCGAGCACCGCGGCGAGCCCCTCGTCGTCCTCGGTCGGGAGGGCCAGCGCGACGGTCCCGACCCCGGCGAGGCGACGGACCGCGTTCGCGGCGGCGGCGCGGAGCCCGTCGGCGTCGAGGGCCTTGCCGACGCCGATCAGCAGGACCGAGCCGGCGGCGACGCCGGTGCCCGGCAGGCGCACCGCGTCGCCCACGGCGCCCATCACGCCGATCGCGGCGAGGTCGAGCCCGAGGTCGACGCCGACGGTCTCGGCGCCGCCCTCCGCGCTGCGGACCGGCACGACGAGGACGTCGGCCGCCGCGTCGGCGGGCGCGGCGGCGGAGACGAGGAGTTCGGGGGAGGCCATGCGGGGAGCCTAGGCAGGCGCGCCCGAGCGCCCGCACGGCTCCGGCGGGCGCACCTCGTCGTACCGGGCAGCGAGCACCTCGCCCTCGGCGCGGAAGCCGAGGTCGAGGAGCAGGTCGAGGTCGCGCGGCGCCTCGATGCGCTGCGCTCCCGCCTCGACGGCGCGGCGGCACGCCGCGATCGCGAGGTCCTCGGCCGCTGCGGGGTCCGACGTCCGCAGCTCCAGCAGCGCCACGCGGGCCGTCGAGCCGTCGAGCCGCGTCACCACCGCCTGCCCGACGAACCGCGACGCGAGGTCGCCGCGGTCGAGCTGCAGCCACGCGATCAGGTCCCCGGCCCGCACCGCCGCGCGACCGGCGCTCCCGTCGAGACCGTCGTCGTCGAGGTGCCGACCCGGGTCCGCGACCGGCTCGAGGTCGTCGGCGTCGCGACCGGCCACGACGACGGTCGAGCGGCCCGTCCGACGCGCCTGCTCGAGCGCGCGCTCCCGTGCCGAGGCCGACTGCTCGAGCGGCACGTCGCCGACGCACCACCCGGTGCGTCGCGGGGCGCGGTCCTCGAGCAGCACGACGTCGCCGTCGGGCGTGCGCGCGGCCCGGGACACGAAGCCCGTGTCGAGCTCCTCCATCAGCCGGAGGGAGAGCTCGTCGACGGCCTCGCGCGCCGTGAACCCGTCACCGATCGCGTCGCGGATCCAGCCGGGGAAGGGGATGCGCACGGCGTAGCGCTGCGGGTCGCGGCGCCAGTCGAACGCGACCCGGATCACCCCGTCGACCTCGACCTCGGCGTCGCGGAAGCGGAAGCCCTCGGTCACGGCGCCGGATCGGCTCCAGGCCTGCCGGAGCCGTCCCGCGACGGCCGCCGCGTCGGCGTGCTGCACCATCCGCACACCCTGGCACCGGCGGCCGCCGGGACGCCGGTCGAGCGGGGGTCGGCATCGCCCGGCGGCGTCCCCCCGGCTCGGTAGGATCGACCGATGCGCGAGCCGGAGGACCTGTACGAGCTCACGCCGGAGGCGGCGGACGTGCCGCAGGGCCTGCCGCTCGTCGCCGGGCTGACCGGCTTCGCGGACGCCGGGGCGGCCGTGCAGCAGCTCGGGGAGTACTTCTCGGACACCGTGTCGCCGGTCCCCGTCGCGGTCTTCGACGACGACGAGCTGCTCGACTACCGCGCCCGCCGCCCGGTCATCGAGTTCCACGAGGACCACATCGCCTCGTACACGCCCGCCTCCCTCGTGCTCAGCCTCTGCCGCGACGAGATCGGGCGGCCGTTCCTGCTGCTGACCGGGTACGAGCCGGACTTCCAGTGGAACCGCTTCGCGGCCGCGGTCCTCGGCCTGATCGACCGCTTCGGCGTCACGACGACCGTCTGGCTGCAGGGCATCCCGATGCCGGTGCCGCACACCCGGCCCATGCAGGTCACGGTGGGCGGCACGCGCCAGGACCTCATCGACACGATGAGCGCCTGGCGGCCGACGACCCGGGCGCCATCGAACGTGCTGCACCTCGTCGAGTTCCGCCTCGCGGAGCTCGGGCGCGACGTCGCGGAGTTCGTCCTCCTCGTGCCCCACTACCTCGCGGACACCGAGCTGCCGACCGCGGTCTCGAAGGGGCTGGAGGCCGTATCCGCGGCGACCGGCCTGCTGTTCCCGATCGACCCGGTGCGGGACCGCGCGCGCGACTTCCTCGCCCGGGTCGACGAGCAGGTCGCCGGCAACGAGGAGCTCGCGAACCTCGTGCGCACGCTCGAGCAGCGGCACGACGCCTACATGCAGGGCAACCCCGTGCGGTCGCCGCTGACGGACGACGAGGGCGAGGTCCCCACCGCGGACGAGCTCGCCGCGGAGCTGGAGAAGTTCCTCGCCATCCGGCGCGCCGACGACGACGAGGCGTGAGCGCGGCCGCACCCGGCCGTCGCGCCCGGCTCGTCCTCGCGGGCGCGGTCTTCGCGTACCTCTGCGCCGTCACGCAGCGGAGCACCCTCGGCGTCGCCGCCGTCGCGGCCGCCGACCGCTTCGACGTCTCCGCGGCGGCGCTGTCGAGCCTCGGCGTCGTCCAGCTGCTCGTCTACGCGCTCCTGCAGATCCCCGTCGGGGTGCTCGTCGACCGCTTCGGTCCGAAGGCGGTGATCGCCGTCGGCGCCGCGCTCATGATCGCCGGGCAGCTCACCGTCGCCGCGTCGGCGACGCTGCCGGCCGCGGTCCTCGGCCGCATGCTCGTCGGCGCGGGCGACGCCACGACGTTCGTCGCCGCGCTGCGGCTCGTCAACGCCTGGTTCCCGCCCCGCCGGGTGCCCGTGCTGAGCCAGTGGCTCGGCAACCTCGGGCAGCTCGGCCAGGTGCTGTCCGCCGTGCCCTTCGCGGCCGTCCTCGGCGTCGCGGGTTGGACCGGCGCATTCCTCGGCGCCGCCGGCCTCTCCGGCCTGGCGCTCGTCGTCGTGCTCGTGCTCCTCGTCGACTCGCCCGCGGGTGCGCGCGTGGGCCCCGTCGACCTCCGGAGCGCGCTCCGCGGCCTGCGTACGGCGATCGGGACGCGGGGCACCCGCCTCGGGTTCTGGGCGCACTTCGTGACGCAGTCGAGCGGCGTCGTCTTCGCGCTGCTCTGGGGCTACCCCTTCCTCGTCTCCGCGGTCGGGCTGCCGCGGCAGGAGGCGTCGGCGCTGCTGACCGTGCAGGTGCTCGCCGGCTTCCTGATCGGGCCGCTGCTCGGCAGCCTGACCGGCCGGTTCCCCCTGCGCCGCTCGAACCTCGTGCTGACGATCGTGCTCGGGCTCGGCGTCGCCTGGACGCTCGTGCTCGCCTGGCCGGGGCGCCCGCCGCTGGTCCTGCTCGTGCTGCTCGTCGTCGCGCTCGGCGTCGGCGGCCCCGGGTCGCAGATCGGCTTCGACTACGCCCGCACCTACAACGCGCCCGAGGGCCTGGGCGGCGCGAGCGGCTTCGTCAACGTCGGCGGCTTCACCGCGAGCTTCACGATGATGTTCCTGATCGGGGTGCTGCTCGACGCCCAGCACGGCTCCACCGGGGCGCCGCTCTACTCGCTCGCGGCCTTCAAGACGGCGCTCTCGGTGCAGTACGCGATCGTCGGCGGCGGCACGATCGCGTTCCTGCTGACCCGTCGGCTGGCCCGCCGCGACCTGCTGCGGGACGAGGGCGTGCGCGTCGGCCCGCTCTGGCGGGCGGTCCGCTCGAGGTCCGCCGCGCGCAGGACGGGGACGGGTTCCTCCGACACGCCGTGAGGCGTGTACAATTGTAGGTCTGCCGGGGCGCGAGCGGGAATGCCGGTGGTCCCGCCGCCGTTGAGCACGCTGTCGCCCGTCGGGGAGGGCGGCCCGAACCCGAACATCACCGCCCGGCGCCGACACCGGCGCACCGTCCTGAGGGGGCCACATGAGCACACCGACCGCAATCGTCGCGGACGAGGAGATCGAGCAGACGCCGACCGCGCCCGCCGCGAAGAAGACGGCCCGCAAGCCGGCTGCGAAGCCCGCGGCCAAGAAGGCCGCGAAGCCCGCGGCCACGAAGGCGAAGACCAAGGCCGCCGACGAGGACGCCGAGGAGACCGAGGTCGACGACGAGGACGTCGAGGTCCCCGCCGACGCCGAGGAGGAGGAGACCACCGACTCCGAGGAGACCGCGGAGACCCCGGAGGACTCCGAGGAGACGACCGAGGAGACGGCGACCGAGGAGGTCGCCGACGAGACGCCGATCGAGAAGGACGCGCCGCTGCCCACGGGCGCGCTGGTCCTGTCGATGTCCGACGAGGACGAGATCCCCGTCTACTCGACGGCGATCACCGGCGCCACGGCAGACCCGGTCAAGGACTACCTGAAGCAGATCGGCAAGGTCGCGCTGCTGAACGCGGCCGAAGAGGTCGAGCTCGCGATGCGCATCGAGGCGGGCCTGTTCGCCGAGGAGAAGCTCTCCACGGAGGGCGACAAGCTCGACAAGGAGCTGATCCGCGAGCTGAAGTGGGTCGCCCGCGACGGCCAGCGCGCGAAGAGCCATCTGCTCGGCGCGAACCTCCGCCTCGTCGTCTCGCTCGCCAAGCGCTACACGGGCCGCGGCATGCAGTTCCTGGACCTGATCCAGGAGGGCAACCTCGGTCTGATCCGCGCGGTCGAGAAGTTCGACTACACCAAGGGCTTCAAGTTCTCCACGTACGCGACGTGGTGGATCCGCCAGGCCATCACCCGCGCGATGGCGGACCAGGCCCGCACCATCCGCATCCCGGTGCACATGGTCGAGGTCATCAACAAGCTCGCCCGCGTCCAGCGGCAGATGCTGCAGGACCTGGGCCGCGAGCCCACGCCGGAGGAGCTGAGCCGCGAGCTCGACATGACCCCGGAGAAGGTCGTCGAGGTCCAGAAGTACGGCCGCGAGCCGATCTCCCTCCACACCCCGCTGGGCGAGGACGGCGACAGCGAGTTCGGCGACCTGATCGAGGACACCGAGGCCGTCGTGCCGGCGGACGCGGTGGGCTTCACGATGCTGCAGAAGCAGCTCGAGAGCCTGCTCGACTCCCTGTCCGAGCGCGAGGCCGGCGTGATCCGGATGCGCTTCGGCCTCGGCGACGGCATGCCGAAGACGCTCGACCAGATCGGCGACACGTTCGGCGTGACGCGCGAGCGGATCCGGCAGATCGAGTCGAAGACGATGGCGAAGCTGCGCCACCCGTCGCGCTCGCAGTCGCTCCGCGACTACCTCGAGTGAGTTCTCCCCGTTACGCCCCGGCCGTGCTCCTCGGCCGGGGCGTTCGGCTTGCCGCCCGCCTGCGGAAGGCGGGCGGCGGCTCGGCGGTGCCGGGCCTCGTGGTCAACCGCGTCGCGCCCGGCTTCCTCGGCGACGTGCTCTCCTCCTTCCCGGAGGGGCTCGTCGTCGTCTCGGGGTCGGCCGGCAAGTCGACGACGACGAAGATGCTCGTCGCGATCCTCGCGGCGCACGGGAAGCGGGTCTTCACGAACCCGTCGACCGCGAACATCACCCAGGGGCTGACGTCCGCGCTGCTCGAGCGCGCCTCGATCACCGGCCGCATCGACGCGGACCTCGCGGTGCTCGAGATGGACGAGGGCCACGGCGCCCGCCTCGCCGAGCGCTTCCGCGCCCGCCTCGTGCTCCTGACCAACGTGATGACGGACCAGATCGACCGCTTCCACGACGCGCAGCAGGTGCAGGCGATGCTCGCTCGCATCGCGGCGCGCGCCTCGGACGCGGTGGTGCTGAACGGCGACGACGCGCTGCTGACGGCGCTGGCGCCGAAGGCGGCGGTGGTGCCGTTCGGCGTGAGCGTCGACGTCCTCGCGGCCGCGCCGCGCGGGCTCGGCTACGCCGCGACGGCGCCGGAGCGGCTCGAGACCGGCACCCGCGTCGTCGACGTCCGGGGCCGGCAGGCGCGGATCGAGGTGCGCGGGGAGGCGCTGGCCGTCCGGCTGCCCGCGAAGGGCGTCCACTACGCGGTCGACGCCGCCGGCGCGCTCGCCGCGGCGGAGCAGCTGCTCGGCACGGCCTTCGACGCCCGGACCGCCGTCGCCGCGCTCGACGCGATGTCGCCCGTGTTCGGCCGCGGCGAGGTCGTCACCGTGCGGGGCCGGCAGGTGGAGTTCGTGCTCGTGCAGAACACCGCGAGCCTCCAGCTCAACGTCGACGAGCTCGACGAGGGGCTCGACCAGGTGCTCGTCGCCATGGGGTCCGACGTGCGGGACCCCTCCTACTTCTGGCCGGCCGACACCGCGCGGATCGGTCGCGCCCGCATCGTGTCCGGCTCGAAGGCCGACGAGGTCGCCCTGCAGCTGCTCTACCAGGGCGTCGCGGTCGACCGGATCGAGCCCGACCTCGGGCGCGCCCTCGACGACTTCCTCGCCCTGCCCGAGCCCGACCGGGGGATCAAGACGATCGTGTTCACTGCCGATTCCATGCGCCGCACCCGCAGCCACCTGGGGCTCGCCGGATGACCCCGTCGACGACCTCGGGGCCGCGCGGGGTGCTGGCGCTCTTCCCGGAGCTCACCGACGTGAACGGCGACGCCCAGAACGCGCTCGTGCTCGCGCGTCGGGCGGGCTGGGCCGGCCACCTCGACGTCGCCGTGGAGCGGCTCGCGGCGGGGGAGGCGCCGACCTCGACGCCGATCGCCGTCGTGCTCGGCTCGACGACCGACCCGGTGCTGCCGCGGCTCCTCGAGGCGCTGCGCGAGGTGCAGGACGACCTCGAGGGCTGGATCGAGGACGGCGTGCCGGTGCTCGCGGTCGGGACCGGCCTCGAGGCGCTGAGCCGCGGCATCGTGCTGCCCGAGGGCCGGCTCGACGGCCTCGGGCTGGTGCCCGCGGTCGCGGAGCCCCTGCCCTCCCGTGCGGCGGGGGACCTCGTCGTCCGGGCGGCGGAGGGCGACCTCGTCGGCTACGAGAACCACTCGCGGGGGCTCGTGCTCGACGCGGGCGTCGAGGCGCTCGGCGCCGTGTGGCGGGGGATCGGCGACGGGCGGGGCGCGGACGGCGTGCGCCACGGCTCCATCGTCGGCACGCGGATGCACGGCCCGGTGCTCGCGAAGAACCCGGCGCTCGCGGACGCGATCCTCGCCGGCGCCCTCGGCGGAACGGTCTCGGTGCGCGGGGAGACCGCCGCAGCCGCCGACGCGGCCGCGGCGCGCATCCGCACCGCGCTCCTCGCCTCCGCCTGATCGCGGGGACGCGAAGGGCCCGGGCGCGCGAACGCGGTCCCGGGCCCTTCGTGGAGCGGGTGGGAAGGCCTCAGGCCTTCGACTCCTGCAGGAGCCGGCTGGACTCGTCGTGCCAGCTCTGGGCGATGCCCGAGAGCTTCTCCTCGTACTTCTTGCCGTGGTGGGCGCAGAACAGCAGCTCGCCGCTGTCGAGCTGCACGCGGATGTACGCCTGAGCACCGCAGCTGTCGCAGCGGTCCAGCGCGGTGAGCGAGAACTGCGACTCCAGGGAGTCGAGGCCGCTGTGGTCGTTCGCGCGGGTCATGATGACCTCCTCTTGGCTTGCCGTGCCGGTACACCATGGTCGCACGGGGATGTTTCAACGGTGCGCCGTCCTCCCGCCGAGTTCGCTGTGCGCGTACCCCCGCTCCGAGGGGCTCGCCGCTCGCCCGGCGGGCCGCGCCGGTGTGTCGCAGCCCGCGGCTAGCGTGAGGGCGACATGGCTGCGAACGACTACTCCGCCCGGCATCTCTCCGTCCTCGAGGGCCTGGAGGCGGTGCGGAAGCGGCCGGGCATGTACATCGGCTCGACGGATTCCCGCGGGCTCATGCACTGCCTGTGGGAGATCATCGACAACGCGGTCGACGAGGCCCTCGCCGGTCACGGCGACACCATCGAGGTGCTGCTCCACCCCGATTCGAGCGTCGAGGTGCGGGACCGCGCCCGCGGCATCCCCGTCGACATCGAGCCGAAGACCGGCCTGACCGGTGTGGAGGTCGTCTTCACGAAGCTGCACGCCGGCGGCAAGTTCGGGTCCGGCTCGTACGCGGCCTCCGGCGGCCTGCACGGCGTCGGCGCCTCCGTCGTCAACGCGCTGTCCGAGCGGCTCGACGTCGAGGTCGACCGCGGCGGCAAGACCTGGGCCATGTCGTTCCACCGCGGCGAGCCCGGCACGTTCAAGGACGCCGACCCGAAGCACCCCTCGCCCGACGCGCCGTTCGAGCCGTTCGTCTCGGGCAGCTCGCTGCGGGTCGTCGGCCGCGCGGCCAAGGGCAGCACCGGTACCCGCGTGCGCTACTGGGCCGACCGGCAGATCTTCGTGCGCGACGCGACGTTCTCGCTCGCGGACCTCACCGGGCGGGCCCGGCAGACCGCCTTCCTCGTGCCGGGGCTCGGCATCACCGTCGAGGACCTCCGCGAGGGGGAGCCGGTCGTGGAGTCGTTCAAGTACGACGGCGGCATCGCCGAGTTCGTCGACTTCCTCGCCCCGGACGCGCCGCTCACGGACACGTGGCGCATCCAGGGCTCCGGCGACTTCACCGAGACGATCCCGGTCCTGCAGGCCAACGGGCACATGGAGGCGACCGAGGTCGCGCGGACCTGCGAGGTCGACATCGCCCTGCGCTGGGGCACGGGGTACGAGACCACGACCCGCAGCTTCGTGAACATCATCACGACCCCGAAGGGCGGCACCCACGCGCAGGGCTTCGAGGCCGGCCTGTTCGCGGTGCTGAAGGGCCAGGTCGAGGCCGCCGCGCGCCGGCTCAAGGTCGGTGCCAACGAGAAGCTCGAGAAGGACGACGTGCTCGCGGGGCTCACCGCGGTCCTGACCGTGCGCCTCCCCGAGCCGCAGTTCGAGGGCCAGACGAAGGAGGTGCTCGGCACCCCCGCCGTCCGCGCCATCGTGCGGCAGGTGCTGAGCAAGGCGCTCACGGAGCGGTTCGACTCCCCGAAGCGCGAGGACAAGGCCCAGACCGGCGTCCTGCTCGAGAAGGTCGTCAGCGAGATGAAGACCCGCATCTCGGCCCGCGCGCACAAGGAGACGCAGCGGCGCAAGAACGCGCTCGAGTCCTCGTCGCTGCCGGCGAAGCTCAAGGACTGCCGCTCGACGAACGTGGCCGACACCGAGCTGTTCATCGTCGAGGGCGACTCGGCGCTCGGCACCGCGAAGCTCGCCCGCAACTCCGAGTACCAGGCCCTCATGCCGATCCGCGGCAAGATCCTGAACGTCCAGAAGGCCTCGATCAGCGACATGCTCGGCAACGCCGAGTGCGCCGCGATCATCACGGCGCTCGGCGGCGGCTCCGGCAGGACCTTCGACCTCGAGGCGACGCGCTACGGCAAGGTCATCCTGATGAGCGACGCCGACGTCGACGGCGCCCACATCCGCACGCTGCTGCTGACGCTCTTCTTCCGGTACATGCGGCCGATGGTCGAGGAGGGGCGCGTGTTCGCGGCCGTCCCGCCGCTGCACCGGGTGATCGTGATGGGCAACCGGAAGAACGAGCCGATCTACACCTACAGCGAGCAGGAGCTCACGGGCGTGCTCGCGCAGCTGAAGAAGGAGCGGAAGCGCTGGCAGGAGCCGATCCAGCGCTACAAGGGCCTCGGCGAGATGGACGCGGACCAGCTGTCCAGCACCACCATGGACCGCCGGCACCGCACGCTGCGCCGGGTCCGCGTGACGGACGCCGCGGCCGCGGAGCGGACGTTCGAGCTGCTCATGGGCAACGACGTGGCGCCCCGCAAGGACTTCATCACGCAGAACTCGGCGTCGCTGGACCGCGACCGCATCGACGCCTGAGCGGGCGCCGGCGGGAGCCGGACGCGCCCACTGGCGACGAAGAGGGGGCCGGGTGGATCACCACCCGGCCCCCTCCTCGCGTTCAGCGCGTCACTTGATCGCGGAGAACCAGGCCGTGTTCGGCGCACCGATGCCGGTCACGTTGTCGTAGCCGGCGGTCACGGGCAGCGAGCTGTCCTGGTCGAAGAGCCGCACGGAGTAGAGGATGCCCTTGGCGGCGTTCTCCGAGTTCGCGTAGTCGGCTCGGACGTTGCCGGCGTCGGGGAACTTGGCCGTGACGTCCGTGAAGGCGCCCTTCGACGCGTAGATCGTCGGGTTCAGCAGACCGACGTCGTGCTTCGCCTTCTGGATCGACAGGGCCGTGAGGCCGGCGAACAGCGGCGACGCGAGGCTCGTGCCGCCGATCCGGTACTCGTCGTAGTACACGCCGTCCGTGAACGTCTGCGTCTGGCCGACGAGGAAGCCGGTGGTCGGGTCCGCGAGGGCGCCGACGTCCGGCGTCTGGCGGGCGCCGCCGCCGACCGTGCCGTTCTGGTAGGCGGGCTTGTTGAACAGCGACGAGGAGCCGCCGCCCGCGCCGGAGGTGAAGCCGACGGAGGTCCAGGAGCGGCCGTCGGTCGACAGGCTCTCCTTGACGGTGCCCCAGCCGGTGCGGCCGAGCAGCGCGCCGCTCGAGTCGATGGCGTCCGAGGTGCCGCCGACCGCCGTGACGTACGGGTCGCTCGACGGGTAGTCGACCTGCTTCAGGCCGCTCGCCACGACGTCGTCGCCGTCGTCACCGGAGGAGAAGAGGAACGAGATGCCCTCGAGGGAGGCCTGCAGGAACACCTGCTCGTACGCCGCGACGGCGTCGGCGGAGTCCTGCTCGCCGAGCTCGCCCCAGCTGTTGGACACGACGTCGACCTTGTCCTGGTCCACCACCTGCGCGAGGGAGTCGAGCAGGCCCTGGTCGCAGTCGGTGGCGCCGTAGTAGCGGATGTTCGACGCCGGCGCCATCGCGTGCGCGATCTCGACGTCCAGCGTCTCCTCGCCGTACCAGCCGCCCGCGTCGCACTCGTCGAGCAGGTCGTACTTGGAGGCGGCCGGGGTCACCTGCGTGAGCTGGCCCGAGCGGTAGGCCGCGTCGCCGTGCGCGGCCGCGTACCGCGACGCGTCCTGCGCGATGTAGGGCGAGGCGTAGGCGTCCACGATGCCGATCGTGACGCCGGAGCCGGTGAGCGTGTTCTTGGTGCCCTCGTAGGCGGCGCGGAGGAGCGGACCGGTGTAGCCGGACACCGCGTAGGGCAGCGTCTTGCCCTGGAACTTCGGCAGCGGCGTCTTGAAGTCCGCCTCGTACTTCGCGTCGAGCGAGCCGTAGCCCGTCGAGGCGGGGCGGGCGTTCCGGAAGCCGGCGTCCGGCGGCGTCGGCGTCGCCGCGGCGGGGTGCGCGAGGTTCGGCGTGGTGTCGAGGCCGGTGATCGTGGAGACGAGCCCGGCGATCCCGGTGGGCAGCTTCAGCGTCGTGGTCGGCGCCTGCACCGTCCGGCCGCCGTGCGTGTACCGGCCGATCGGGGCGGCGAACGCCTTCTTCGCGGCGGCGACGTCGCCGGAGACCGAGATGTACCGGTTGCTGGACTCGACGCCCGTGACCGTGAGCCCCGCGGCGCGCAGGTAGTGCTCGACCGTCCGCACCGCCTGGGCGGAGGGCGCGAAGCGGCTGCGGTACTGCGCCGGCGTGAGGAACTTCCCGTAGCTCGCGGAGCCGGGCGTCGAGACGGCGAGCGCGGCGGCCTTCAACGCGTCGACCCCGCCCTTCGGGGCGAGGTAGACCTTGGCGGTCGTCTTCGCGCCGGAGGACGCGTCGCCGAGGTGCTTCGCCTTCGAGAGCCAGGTCGGCTTCGAGTGGGGGACGGGCGTCGACGGCGTGTCGGCCTGCGCCGCGGTCGCGGTGAGCGAGAGGGCGGTCGCGGTGGCGAGACCGACACCGATGGACAGGAGACGGCGCTCGAGTGCGCGTCGTCGGGATGGAGTGGGCACGGTTCGTCCTGACTGATCCACGGCGTCGGGGGTGGCGCCGCAGCCGAACCTACGTAGGACCTCGGGCGTGTCAGCAGTCGCCGTCATGTTCGGTTCAGGAAGTGAAACAGCCCGTTCACACGGGCGGCGTGTCCAGCCTGGATTGCGGCCCGCTCCCAGCGGGCCCCGAGATCGCGCTCAGCCGCGTCAGCGCGGCGCGGTCCCGAACGCGGTCACCTTGCCCTCGAGCGGAAGTCCCGGCGCGTCGCGGCGCACCGCGTCGTCCGGGAACGGGCGCGTCACGCCGTCGGGGCCGGCGGCGAGCACCGGCGCCGTCCCGATCCACGCGATCCGCAGCCCGGTCTCGCCGCGGCCGAGCGTCTGCGCACGCACGCCGCCGGTGGCGCGTCCCTTCGCGGGGAAGTCGGCGAGGGGGGTGACCTTCCCGCGGCCCGCCTCGAGGCCCTCGATGGTGCCGTCGGTCGCCGAGACGGTGGCGACGACGGCCGACTCGGGGTCGGCCGCCGTGAACGAGACGACCTTCGCCGCGCCGCTCAGCGAGATGCCGGCCATGCCGCCGGCGCCGAGGCCCTGCGGCCGGACCGCGGAGGCGGGGAAGCGCAGCAGCTGCGCGTCGGAGGCCACGAACACGAGCGCCGCCTCCTCCGGGGCCTGGGCGGCGCCGACGACCTCGTCGCCCGGCTTCAGCGCGATGACCTCGAAGGCGGGCTTGTTCGGCCAGGCCCCGGTCGCGACGCGCTTGACGACGCCGGAGGCGGTGCCGAGGGCGATCGGGTCGCCGTCGAGGCGCACGAGCGCGAGGACGCGCTCCGCGGGCTCGAGGCCGAGGTAGGCGCCGATCGGCGTGCCCGCCGCCGGCTGCGCGGACGCCGGCGGGACGACGGGCAGGTCGACCGGCGTGAACCGGACGAGGCGGCCGCGGCTGGTGACGGCGCCGAGCTCCCCGCGGCTCGTCCCGTCGACCTCCGACGCGATCGCGTCGTGCCGCGACCGGCGCCGCTGCGGCTCGATGCGGGCGCCCTCGGGCAGGTCGACGCGCACCGCGCGGCCGCTGGTCGACAGCAGCACGCGGCAGGCGACGTCCTGGATCTCGAGGGCGGGGGCCTTCGACGACTTCGGCGGCGCCGCCACGGCCTCGGTGAGCAGCGTGCGGCGCGGCGTGCCGAACAGCTCGGCGGCCTGGCCGAGCTCGTCGGAGACGACCTTCCGCAGGCGTCCGGGCTCGGCGAGCAGCGCCCGCAGCGCCTCGATGTCGTCGCGCAGCTCCTGCGCCTCCGTCTCGAGCTCGATGGTCGAGAACCGGGTGAGGCGGCGGAGGCGCAGCTCGAGGATGTAGTCCGCCTGGGCCTGGCTCAGCCGGAAGGCGTCCATCAGGCCCGTGCGCGCCGCGTCCGTGTCGTCGCTGCCGCGGATGATCGCGATGACGCGGTCGATGTCGAGGATCGCGACGAGCAGGCCCTCGACGAGGTGCAGGCGCTCCTCGCGCCGGGCGAGCCGGTACCGCGTCCGCCGCGTGACGACGTCGATGCGGTGGTCGACGTAGACCTGCATCAGCTCGAGCAGGCCGAGCGTGCGGGGGCCGCCGTCGACGAGCGCGACGTTGTTGATGCTGAAGGACTCCTCCAGCGGGGTGTACCGGTAGAGCTGCTCGAGCACGGCCATCGGGTCGAAGCCGGTCTTGATCTCGATGACGAGCCGGAGCTGGTTGTGCTGGTCGGAGAGGTCGCTGACGTTCGCGATGCCGGCGAGCTTCTTCGCCTGCACGCCGTCCTTGATCTTCTCGATCACCCGCTCGGGGCCGACGAGGTAGGGCAGCTCGGTCACGACGAGCCCGGCCTTTCGGGCCGTGACCGGCTCGACCTGCACCTTGGCGCGCGTCTTGAAGGCGCCGCGGCCCGTCGCGTAGGCGTCGCGCACGCCGGCGAGACCGACGATCGTGCCGCCGGAGGGCAGGTCGGGTCCCGGCACGAACCGCATGACGTCGTCGAGCGTCGCGTCGGGGTGGGCGATCAGGTGCCGCACGCCCGCGACGACCTCCACCAGGTTGTGGGGCGCCATGTTCGTCGCCATCCCGACCGCGATGCCGGAGGCGCCGTTCACGAGCAGGTTCGGGAAGCTCGCGGGCAGCACCTCGGGCTGGTCGAGCTGCGCGTCAAAGTTCGGCACGAAGTCGACGACGTCCTCGTCGAGGTCGGCGACCATCGCCATCGCGGCGGGCGCGAGCCGGACCTCGGTGTACCGGTAGGCGGCGGGCCCGTCGTCGAGCGAGCCGAAGTTGCCGTGCCCGTCGAGCAGCGGCAGCCGCATCGAGAACGGCTGCGCCATGCGCACGAGCGCGTCGTAGATGGCGCCGTCGCCGTGGGGGTGCAGCTTGCCCATCACGTCGCCGACGACGCGGGCGCACTTCACGTGCCCGCGGTCGGGCCGGAGGCCCATGTCGGCCATCTGGTAGAGGATCCGGCGCTGCACCGGCTTCAGGCCGTCGCGCGCGTCGGGCAGGGCCCGGGAGTAGATGACGGAGTACGCGTACTCGAGGAACGAGCCCTGCATCTCGCTCGAGACGTCGACGTCCTCGATGCGCTCGCCGGCCAGGTTGGGTTCGGTGGTGCTCATGCGACAAGTCCCCTCCGCGACGACGCCCGCCGCGGTCGACGTCGCACGGACGGCGCGGAGACGTCAGCCGCTCAGCCGCTCCCGCACGAGCGGCGCGCGTGCGCCCGAATGGCACACTGCCTGATCGTGGCCCCCATCGTAGCGAGCGGCGCGCCCGTGCTCCGCGACGTGCTCACCGCCTCCCTCGACGCGGTGCAGGGGAGGCCGGACGCCCTGCGGCTCGGATCGCGCCGCCGGGTGGTCGTGCTCGTGGTCGACGGGCTCGGCGACGAGGCGCTCTCGGCGCGCGCCGGGCACGCTCGCACGCTCGCGGGCGCCGGGCGGCGGCGGATCGCGACCGGGGGCCCGACGACCACCGCAGCCGCGCTGACGACGCTCACGACCGGCACCGACCCCGGCGTGCACGGGGTCGTCGCCTACGCGGCGCTCGACCCGGCGACGGATCGGGTCGTCAACCAGCTCCGCGGCTTCGACGCCGACCTGCCGCCCGGATGGCAGCGCTCGACGACGGTCTTCGAGCGGGCGACCGCGGAGGGGCTGGCCGCCTTCGCGGTCGGGCCGCGCCACTACGCGACCTCCGGGTTCACGCGGGAGGTGCTCAGGGGTGCGCGCTACGTCGGCGCCCGGACGATCGAGGACCGCCTGGAGGCCGCGTTCTCCGCCCTCCGCGGCGCGGGACGCGGCATCGCCTACTGCTACGTGCCGGAGCTCGACGTCGCCGCCCACCGGGAGGGCTGGCGGTCGGGGGAGTGGACGGGCCTGCTCGAGCGCGTGGACGGCGCCGTGCGCGACGCGGCGCCGCGCGGCGGCGAGACGCTGCTCGTGACCGCCGACCACGGCATGGTCGACGTGTCGCCGTCCGCGCACGTGATCCTGGAGGGCCTCGGGCTCGACGACGACGTGCGGCACCTCGCGGGCGAGCCGCGCCTGCTGCACGTGCACCTGCGACCCGGTGTCGACCCGGCGGAGGCCGCGGCCCGCTGGACGGCGGCGCTGGGCGGCGCGGCCGAGGTCGCGACGCGCGACGAGGCGGTCGCCGCGGGACGCTTCGGCGCCGTGGTCCCCGAGGTGCTGCCGCGCATCGGGGACCTGCTCGTCGCTGCGCGCGGCGGCGCGGCGTTCTACGCGACCGAGGACGCGCCGGCGCGGGGCATGGTCGGCCAGCACGGCGCGTGGACGCCGGCGGAGCGGTTCGTGCCCCTGGTCCGGCTCGACGGCTGAGGGCGCCGCCCGGTCGGCCCGATCCGCTGCGGGATCAGGGCTCGTCGCGGCCGAAGACGATCTCGTCCCAGCTCGGCATCGAGGTGCGGCCGCGCCGGGGTCGGACGGCGGGAGCCGGCCGCTCGGCGGGCTCCTCCGCGTCCTCGGGCGTCGCGGGTGCCGGCTCGACGGGGGCGAGGCCCGGGCGGCCCCGGTCCCGGCGACGCCGGATGGGCTCCGTCGGGCGCTCCTGAACGGGCGTCGCGGCGTCGCGGACCGGCAGGCGGTGCACGGGAGCGGGCTCGCGGCGCGGCGCGGGTGCGGCGCGATCGGCCGCGGGCCGCGGCGCGAAGACGTCGCCGACCACGTCGATCGCCGCGGTGGGCGGCAGCTCGTCGGTGTCCTGGATCTGCTCCTGGCGCCCGGTCGGGCGACGCCGCTCGGGCTCGTCGATCCGCTCCGGCCGGTCGGTCCGGTCCGTGCGGTCGATGCGCCGGGGCTGCGCGCGCTGGCCCGGCGCCGGGCGGTCGGCGGGGGCGCGACGCACGTCCCGCGGCTTCGGCCGCTCCGGCGTCGCGGTCGTGCCGGTGTCCGTCTCCGCGGCGGGCTGCGCCTCCTTCGGCGCCCGCTCCATCGGCGGGAAGCGGAAGGCCGCGCTGTCGAAGCGGCTGCGGTCCGGCTCCTCCGCGGGCACGGCGGCGACCCGCGCCCCGTGGGGGAGCCGCGGACCGGGGCCGGTGGCGGGCGCCGGCGCGGGTGCGGCCGCGTCCGGCTCGGCGGGCCGGACGATCGTCACGGGCGCGGTCGGCTCGATCGCGCGCAGGCGCGGGGTCAGCGCGGCGGGCACGCCCTGCTGCGACAGCGTCGACGCCTCCACGTTGTCCGGGTCGAGCCGCATGTGCTTCGGGTCGAACCGCCAGCTGGCGGCGTGCTGGATGTCGTCGGCGGTGAAGGCGACGGCGAGCACCCAGCCGGACGGCTCCTTGGCGCTCGTCCAGCGCACGTCCTTCGCCGCGAGGGCGTCGAGGCGCTCGCCCATGACCGCGCCGAAGGTGCGGGAGCGGGCGCCCTCGGTCTCCGGCGGCAGCCGCACGGCGAGCGCGGACTCGACGATGTAGGAGCGCTCGGCCAGCACCGGGCCGGTGAAGCGCTCGATGAAGGCGACGGGGACGCCGGTCATGGCCGCGACCTGCTCGCTCGTCAGCCCGGCGCGGATGTGCGCCTGGATCTCGCGCGGCGACAGGCGCTTCTCCGAGGCGGGCCCGGAGGTGCTCGCGATGCGCGCGCGGAGGGCCGCGTCGAGCGGCAGGCGGAAGCGGTCGCCGGTCGGGGTGGCGACGACGATCGCGTCGTCCTCGACCGTCAGCACGCTCAGCGTCTGCATCGTCCGATCCACCTCCTGCCCTCCGGCGCGTCGAGGATCGCACGCGCCACGCCGCCCGCCCCGGAAATACCGGGCGAGTCCCGGATGTTGATGCGCCTGCGACCGCGGGACGACGGCCGCGGCGAGGCGTTTGCATCCGCATTCCGCCTCGTGCATACTGTCGCCGCTTTCCGCCCGAGACCCCCGGGCGAACAGCCCGCGCGACGCTTGAGAGAGGCACGGATTTCATGGCGACCGATTACGACGCCCCCCGCAAGACGGACGACGACTCCGACTCGATCGAAGCGCTGAAGGAGCGAGTCCCGGACAAGATGTCCGGGGTCGTGGACGTGGAGGACGCGGACAACCCGGGCGGCTTCGAGCTGCCCGGCGCGGACCTCTCCGACCTGGACCTCGACGTGGTCGTGCTCCCGCCGCAGGCGGACGAGTTCACCTGCGTGAGCTGCTTCCTCGTGAAGCACCGCTCGCAGCTCGACCACGAGACGAAGCTCGGCCCCATCTGCCGCGAGTGCGAGGCCTGAGCCGCGCACTCCGAGCACCGGGGCGCCCGCCCCGATCGACGACCACGGGCCCGTCCGGCGAACCGCCGGCGGGCCCGTTCCCGTCTCAGGACGTGCGCGCGCCCCGCTCGGCGGCGAGGGCCGCGCGCAGCTCCTCCGGCCGCCGGGTGGAGATCAGCCAGTAGGGCACCGGGTCGTCCGGGTCCTCGACGTCGACGCGGACGACCGGGTCGACCCAGCCGCGGAAGAGCGTGAAGGCGCGGGCGTCGAGCCCCGGCCCGCGGGCCTGGGTCGCGTCCGCCCGCCGGTAGAGCGCCGTCTCGCCCGTGAGGCCGACCGGGATGCGGGCGGCGCCGGCGTGCAGCATCCCGTCCTGCACCGCCACGACGGGCGACAGCACGACGAGCAGCAGCTCGACCGCGGCGGTCAGCACGATCGCGGCGATGATCCCGATCGTCGGCGACAGGGGGAGGAGGACGACGAAGATCGCGGGCACGAGCAGGAGCACCGCGATGAGCGTGCCCGGACCAGGCACGAGGCGTTCGCGGAAGCGCTGCACGGCCCCATTCCACCACCGCGCCCGCCGGGACGCGCGCCGGTAGCCTCGCCCCTCGTGATCGAGGTGCTCGTGGACGGGCCCGTGCCGGAGCGGGCGGTGCCGGGCGACGCGGCGGCCGACCTCCGCAGCGCGGAGGCGGTGACGCTCGGGCCGCAGCAGCGCGCGACCGTCGGCACCGGGCTGCGGATCGCCCTGCCGGCCGGCACGGCCGCGCTGGTGCTGCCGCGCAGCGGGCTCGCGGCGAAGCACGGCATCACGATCGTGAACGCCCCCGGCCTCGTCGACGCCGGCTACCGCGGCGAGATCCGCGTCACGCTCCTGAACACGGACAGCACCACCTCGTACGATGTCGCGGTCGGGGACCGCATCGCGCAGCTGCTCGTGCTGCCGCTGCCGGAGATCGCGTTCGTCCCCGTCGTCCGTCTGCCCGGGAGCCACCGCGCGGAGCGGGGATTCGGATCGACCGGGTCGGGCGACGTCCCGGCACCAGGAGAGGAGGCGCCGTGACCGACGAGGAGAACGGCCCGGAGCCCAGGCCGAAGTCGGCCCCGGCCGATCGGGAGGTCCTCGGTCCGCTCGACGTGCAGGAGGCGAACGCCGTCCGGCCCTACGTGGACCTCGGAGGCGTGAAGATCCCGCCGCGCGAGGGCCTCGGCCTCCGCCTCGAGGTCGAGGAGGGCACCGGCCGCGTCGTCGCCGTCGGGCTCGACTTCGCGAGCTCCAGCCTCCAGGTGCAGCCGTTCGCGGCGCCGCGCTCGAGCGGGCTCTGGCACGAGATCCGCGAGCAGATCGAGCAGCAGATCCTCTCGCAGGGCGGCACGACGCGCGTCGTCGACGGCCGGCTCGGCCCGGAGCTGCTCGCCCAGATCCCGGCGCAGCAGGCGCCGGGGCAGCCCACGGTGAACCGCATCGCCCGCTTCATCGGGGTCGACGGCCCGCGCTGGTTCCTCCGCGGCGTCATCTCCGGCGACGGCGCGCTCGACCCGCAGGTCGGCGCGGCGATGGAGGAGCTGTTCCGCAGCGTCGTCGTCGTGCGCGGCTCCGCGCCGATGCCGCCCCGCGACCTCATCCCGCTCCACATGCCGCAGGGCGCGGAGCCGGACGCGACGCAGCGCCCGCGCCTCGGCGCGTGACCGGCGACCCGCAGGAGCCGGAGCGGCCCCGGTCCGGGCTCGCCCGCGCGGCCGACGACTCGCCGCTGACCGGCCGGGGCGTCGTCGCGGCGATCGGCGGCCCGCTCGGGATCGTCGAGAGCGTCCTGCCGCCGCTCGTCTTCGTCGTCGCCTACCAGGTCGTCGCGATCCGGCAGGCGCCGACGCCGGTGGACCGGCCGACGCTGATCCCGATCGTCGTCGCCCCGCTGGTGCTGTCGGCGCTCTTCGTGCTGATCCGCCTGGTGCGGCGGCAGCGCGCGGGCGGCGCCATCAGCGGCGCGGTGCTCGTCGCGGTGTCGGCGGCGCTCGTGCTCGTCACCGGCGACGCGAACACGAACTTCCTGCCCGGGTTCTTCATCAACGCCGCCTACGGCCTGGCGTTCCTCGTCTCCGTGCTGGTGCGGCGCCCGCTCGTGGGCGTCGTCACGGGGCTCATCACCTCGGACCGGGCGTGGGGGAGCGAGCCGCGCCGGCGCCGCGCCGCCACCTGGCTCAGCCTGCTCTGGGTGCTGCTCTTCGCGGTCCGGCTCGCGGTCGAGGTGCCGCTCTACGCGGCGGGCGACAAGGTCGTCGAGCTCGGCATCGCGCGGATCGTCCTCGGCCTGCCCCTCTACTCGATCGTGCTGATCGTCACCGTGCTCGCGGTGCAGGCGCTGCGGCGCCGCGACGCCGCCTGACGGCCGGGGCGCCCGGCCGTCGGGCGGTATCGTGCTGGAGGCGTCGCGGCCGACCGTCGCGGCCCTGGAGGTGTGGAGGAGCGACATGGCCGCGGTGGACAGTTTCGGCGCGAGGACCGACCTGACGGTGGGCGGGAAGACCTTCGAGATCTTCGCCGTCGACGCCGTCGACGGGTACGACCGGCTGCCGTTCAGCCTGAAGGTGCTGCTCGAGAACCTCCTCCGCACGGAGGACGGCGCGAACGTCACCGCGGACCAGATCCGCGCGCTCGGCTCCTGGGTGCCGGAGGCGGAGCCCGACACGGAGATCCAGTTCACGCCGGCCCGCGTCGTCATGCAGGACTTCACCGGCGTGCCCTGCATCGTCGACCTCGCCACGATGCGCGAGGCCGTCGCCGAGCTCGGCGGCGACCCGAAGCGGGTCAACCCGCTCGCGCCAGCGGAGCTCGTGATCGACCACTCCGTCATCGCCGACCTCTTCGGCACGGAGAACGCCTTCGAGCGCAACGTCGAGATCGAGTACGAGCGCAACGGCGAGCGCTACCAGTTCCTCCGCTGGGGCCAGACGGCCTTCGACGACTTCAAGGTCGTCCCGCCCGGCACCGGCATCGTCCACCAGGTCAACATCGAGCACCTCGCCCGCGTCACCTACACGCGCGTCGTGGGCGGCGTCGAGCAGGCCTACCCCGACACGCTCGTCGGCACCGACTCGCACACGACCATGGTGAACGGCCTGGGCGTGCTGGGCTGGGGCGTCGGCGGCATCGAGGCCGAGGCGGCCATGCTCGGCCAGCCGGTCTCGATGCTCATCCCGAAGGTGGTCGGCTTCAGGCTGACGGGTGCGATCCCCACCGGCGTCACCGCGACGGACGTCGTCCTCACCATCACGCAGATGCTGCGCAAGCACGGCGTCGTCGGCAAGTTCGTCGAGTTCTACGGCGAGGGCGTCGGCGAGGTCCCGCTCGCGAACCGCGCGACCATCGGCAACATGAGCCCCGAGTTCGGCTCGACCGCCGCGATGTTCCCCGTCGACGACGTCACCCTCGACTACCTCCGCCTCACCGGCCGCTCCGAGGAGCAGGTCGCGCTCGTCGAGGCGTACGCGAAGCGGCAGTCCCTGTGGCACGACCCGGCGAGCGAGGCGCGGTACTCCGAGTACATGGAGCTCGACCTCTCCACCGTCGTCCCGTCGATCGCGGGGCCGCGGCGCCCGCAGGACCGCATCGAGCTGTCGGCCGCCAAGGCGACGTTCGAGCACGACCTCGCGGACTACGCCGAGAAGCCGACGCTGCTCGACGTGGCCGTCGAGGGCACCTTCCCGGCCTCCGACCCCGTCGCGTCCACGCCGGGCGACGACGACCAGTCCGAGGACCGCGAGCTGCAGCCGGCGGGCGCGAGCTTCCCCGGCCAGTTCGAGGCCGCGCACGTCAGCCACGCCCCGCAGCACGCGTCCAACCCGGTGACGGTGCAGGGCTCGGCGGGCGAGTTCACGCTCGACCACGGCGCCGTCGCGATCGCCGCGATCACCTCCTGCACGAACACCTCGAACCCTTCCGTGATGCTCGCGGCCGGCCTGCTCGCGAAGAAGGCCAGCGAGAAGGGCCTGAAGGCGAAGCCGTGGGTCAAGACCACGCTCGCGCCGGGCTCGAAGGTCGTCACCGACTACTACGAGAAGGCCGGCCTGATGGGCCCGCTCGAGGACCTCGGCTTCTACCTCGTCGGCTACGGCTGCACCACCTGCATCGGCAACTCGGGACCGCTCGAGGAGCCGATCTCGGAGGCCGTGCAGCAGAACGACCTCGCGGTCACCGCGGTGCTCTCCGGCAACCGCAACTTCGAGGGGCGCATCAACCCCGACGTGAAGATGAACTACCTGGCGAGCCCGCCGCTCGTGATCGCGTACGCGCTGGCCGGCAGCATGAACTTCGACTTCGAGAACGACGCCCTCGGCAAGGACGAGGAGGGCGTCGACGTCTACCTGAAGGACATCTGGCCCGACGCGGGCGAGGTGCAGGCGACGATCGACTCCTCGATCTCGACCGACATGTTCGAGCACGAGTACGCGAGCGTCTTCGACGGCGACGAGCGGTGGCGGAACCTGCCGACCCCGACCGGCGCGACGTTCGAGTGGAGCGAGTCCTCCACCTACGTGCGCAAGCCCCCGTACTTCGACGGCATGACGCTCGAGACCAGCCCGGTCGTCGACGTCGCCGGCGCGCGGGTGCTCGCGAAGCTCGGCGACTCCGTGACCACCGACCACATCAGCCCCGCGGGCTCGATCAAGGCGGACAGCCCCGCCGGCCGGTACCTGACGGAGCACGGCGTCGACCGGAAGGACTTCAACTCCTACGGCTCCCGCCGCGGCAACCACGAGGTGATGATCCGCGGCACGTTCGCGAACATCCGGCTGCGCAACCGCCTCCTCGACGGGGTCGAGGGCGGGTACACGCGCGACTTCACGCAGCCCGACGGCCCGCAGGCGTTCATCTACGACGCGAGCGAGCGCTACCAGGCCGAGGGCACCCCGCTCGTGATCCTCGCGGGCAAGGAGTACGGCTCCGGCTCGAGCCGCGACTGGGCCGCGAAGGGCACGAACCTGCTCGGCGTCAAGGTCGTCATCGCGGAGAGCTTCGAGCGCATCCACCGCTCGAACCTCATCGGCATGGGCGTCCTCCCGCTGCAGTTCCCCGCGGGGGAGACCGCGGACTCGCTCGGCCTCGACGGCACCGAGGCGTTCGAGGTGACGGGCATCACCGCCCTCAACGACGGCGCGACGCCGAAGACGGTGCACGTGGTCGCGACCCCGACCGCGCACTCGCCGGAGGGGAAGCAGCCGATCGAGTTCGACGCGGTCGTCCGCATCGACACCCCGGGCGAGGCCGACTACTACCGCAACGGCGGCATCCTCCAGTACGTCCTCCGCTCGCTCGTCGCCTGACCGCGATGACGGGTGCGGACCGGGGGCTCCGGCACGGCCGGAGCCCCCGGTCCCTCCGATGCTCCGCAGGTGGTCAGGCAGTTCGGAGCACTGCTCATAAGGTGAACGGATGAGCGTGCTCGAGACCATCCGGAGCCCGCGGGACCTCGACCGGCTGACCCAGGACCAGCTCACGACGCTGGCCGCGGAGATCCGGGCGTTCCTGATCGAGAACGTGTCGCGGACCGGCGGTCACCTCGGCCCGAACCTCGGCGTCGTCGAGCTGACGATCGCGATCCACCGCGTCTTCCACTCGCCGCACGACGCCATCGTGTGGGACACGGGGCACCAGACCTACGTCCACAAGCTGCTGACGGGCAGGCAGGACTTCTCCCGCCTCCGGAAGCGCGGCGGCCTCTCCGGCTACCCGGACCGGGCGGAGAGCAGGCACGACATCGTCGAGAGCTCGCACGCCTCGAGCTCCCTCTCCTGGGCGGACGGCATCTCCCGCGCGTTCCAGGTGCGGGGTGAGACCGACCGGCACGTCGTCGCGGTGGTCGGCGACGGCGCGCTCACCGGCGGCATGACGTGGGAGGCGCTGAACAACATCAGCGACGACAACAACCGCCGCCTCGTCATCGTCGTCAACGACAACGGCCGCTCCTACGCCCCCACGATCGGCGGGATGGCGCGCTACCTCAACGAGGTGCGGACGCGGCGGACGTACCGCGACATGCAGAAGGGGTCGCAGCGGCTGTTCGACCGCTTCGGCCCGCCCGGCCGCGCCGTCTACCGCGGCACGCGCGGGGCGCTGCACGGCTTCCTCGCCCGCTTCGTCAACTACGAGCGGATGTACTCGAACCTCGACATCAAGTACCTCGGCCCGGTCGACGGGCACGACGAGGTGGCCGTCGAGAACGCGCTCGAGCAGGCGAAGAACTACGAGCTGCCCGTGCTCGTCCACGTGATCACGCAGAAGGGCCGCGGCTACGCGCCCGCACGCGCGGACGAGGCGGACCGGTTCCACGCCGTCGGCGTCATCGATCCGGAGACCGGCGCGCCCCTCGCGCCGGCGTCGCCCGCCCGCGACTGGGCGGACGCGTTCGGCGAGGACCTCGTCGCGCTCGCGGAGGACGACCGCCGGATCATCGGGATGACCGCGGCGATGCTGCGGCCCGTCGGGCTCGAGCCGCTGGCGAGGCGGCACCCCGAGCGGGTGATCGACGTCGGCATCGCCGAGCAGCACGCCGTCACCTCCGCCGCCGGGCTCGCCTTCGGCGGCCTGCACCCGGTGTTCGCGGTCTACGCGACCTTCCTCGGCCGCGCCCTCGACCAGGTGCTGATGGACGTCGCGCTGCACCGGGCCGGCGTCACGTTCGTGCTCCACCGTGCGGGGATCACGGGCCCGGACGGCGCGAGCCATCACGGCATGTGGGACCTGGCGATGCTGCAGATCGTGCCGGGCATGCGGCTCGCGTCGCCGCGCGACGGCGCGACGCTGGCGGAGGAGCTCGCGGAGGCCGTCTCGGTCCAGGACGCGCCCACCGTGCTCCGCCTGCCGAAGGGCACCGTGCCGGCGGACATCCCGGCGCTCGAGCGGCTCGAGGACGGCGTGGACGTGCTCGCTCGCGGTTCGGAGTCCGACGTGCTCGTGGTCGCGATCGGCGTGATGGCGGCGCAGGGCCTCGAGGTGGCGCGGCTGCTCGCGGACGAGGGCATCCACGTCACCGTCGTCGACCCGCGGTGGGCGGTCCCGATCGCGCCGAGCCTCATCGACCTCGCCGCGAAGCACCGCCTCGTCGTCACGATCGAGGACGGCGTGCGCGTCGGCGGCGTCGGCACGCGCCTCCGCCAGGACATGCGCGCGGCGGGCGTCGACACGGCGCTGAACGAGGTCGGCCTGCCCGACGCGTTCCTCCCGCACGCGGAGCGCGGCGAGATCCTCGCGGAGAGCGGCCTGTCCGCCCCGGCGATCGCGGCCGACATCGTGGGCCAGCTCGCGGGCACGAAGCAGCCCGCGGCGAAGCCGGCCCGCACCCGCGTCTCCGACTGACCCCTCCGCCTTCTGACCAGATCCCGGTCGTCCGACCACGCGCGCGCGGGGTCGGACGACCGGGATCTCGTCAGGACGGTCCTTTGAAGTCGCAGCGGACCGCAACATCCCCCTCCCCAGGCCGGATCGCTCCACAGACGCGGCCTCGCCGCGCCGACGGCTCGCTGAGCGGGCACCCTGTCCGCGTGGACCCGTGGATCGTCGAGCTGCTCATCGTGCGCGAGCAGGCGTTCGAGGACCACCGCCGGACGCTGGCGAAGGATGTGCAGCGCGGTCTGCTGCGCCGGGTCCGTCCCGGTGTCTACGTCGAGCGCGGTGTCCATGACGCGCTCTCGCCGGAGCAGCGGCACGTGGTCTCCATGCGAGCCCTCGCAGCGGTCGCATCGCGGCCGCCGCTCTTCTCCCACTGGTCCGCGGCAGTCCTGCTGGGGCTGCCGGTACTCGGCCGCGAGCACCTCGAGCGCGTGCACGTGAGCGTCGAGGACGCCTCGGACCGAGGACTCGTCGGTGTGGCCGCGCGCGTGGCCGCCGTCGACGCCGGCGAACGAGCCGAGGTGCGCGGGCTGCAGGTCACGACGCCGGCGAGGACGGTGGTCGACATCGCGCGCATCTCGACGTTCGAGAGCGGCGTCGTGACCGCCGACGGCGCCCTGCATCTCGGTGTGCCGCGAGTCGCACTCGAGGGAGCGGTCGCCGCAGCGACGTCTCGGAAGGGTTGGAGGCGTGCGCAGGCGGTGGTGGCGTTCGCGGACGGCGACGCGGAGTCGCCGGCCGAGTCGACCTCGAGGGTCACGATGCTGCGCATCGGCATCCGTCGCCCGATCCTGCAATGGCGGGTGTTCGACCGGAACGGCCTGGCAGGTCGCCTGGACTTCGGCTACCCCTGGGTGCCCGCCGGTGGAGAGACCGACGGCGAGCAGAAGTACCGCGACGCCTCGATGGCGCCCAACGGCGCTGCCGACGCCGTGATCAAGGAGAAGCGACGGGAGGACCGAGTGCGGCTCGAGGTGCCGCGGCTCGGCCGATGGGGCTACCGGGAGTCCCGCAGCCCGCGACTGCTCGCGCCGATCCTCGCCCGGATCGGCGTCGTGCCCGAAGCTCGTCGCGTGACCATCGCCGACTACTCCACCGAGTTCCGCGTCACGCGGCTGTGACCAGATCCCGGTGGTCTGCCCCGACGCGCGAGAGGGCAGACCACCGGAATCTGGGCAGAACCGATCAGCGGGAGGCGGGGCCTGCGATCCGCGGGGTGTGGAAGGTCGCGCCGAAGAGGCGCTCCGAGGCGCCGACCCGGTCCAGGTACGGCGTGATGCCGCCCGCCTGGAAGGGGTAGCCCGCGCCGAGGATCAGGCAGAGGTCGATGTCCTCCGGCGCCGCCACGACGCCGTCCTCGAGCATCCGGTGGATCTCGTCGGCGAGGCCGTCCTCGACCCGGCGGCGGAACTCCTCCGCCGTCATCGGGGTGGTCTGCTTCGGGAGCGACTTCTTCACGATCGCGAGGGCGCGCTTGTCGAAGCCCTTCACCTCGCCCTTGTCGTCCTTCTCCAGCAGCACGCCCGCGTCGGCGAGCGCGTGCAGGTTCGCGGAGTCGAAGAACCGGTCCGGGAAGGCGGCGTGGTGCGTGTCGAGCACGTGCGCGCCGACCTGCAGCCCGACGAGGTCGAGCAGCTCGAACGGCGTCATCGGCAGCCCGAACGGGTCGAGCGCGTGGTCGACGACCTCGAACGGGGTGCCCGTGTCGACGGCGTGCATGGCCTCGCCCAGCACCTTCGCGAGCACGCGGTTCACGACGAAGCCCGGGGCGTCCTTCGTGATGACCGCGTTCTTCTTCAGGTCCTTCGCGATCGACATCGCGGTGGCGAGCGAGGGGTCGTCCGTCCTCGACGCCTTCACGACCTCGATCAGCGGCATCACCGCGACCGGGTTGAAGAAGTGGAAGCCGACGAGCCGCTCGGGGTGCGCCAGGTCCGCGCCGATCGCGTCGACCGACAGCGACGACGTGTTCGTGGCGAGCACGGCCTCGGGGGAGAGGTGCGGCTCGACGTTCGCGAACACCTGCTTCTTGACGCCGAGGTCCTCGAAGACCGCCTCGATGACCCAGTCGCAGTCCGCGTAGTCGGCGAGGTCCGTCGTGCCGGTGATGGTCGCGCGGAGGCGGTTCGCCTCGTCCGGATTCACGCGCCCGCGCTCCGCGAGCTTCGCGATCTCCCCGTGGATGCGCGCGACGCCCGCGTCGACCCGCGCCTGGTCGAGGTCCGTGATGAGCACGGGCACCTTGAGCCGCCGGGCGAACAGGAGGGCGAACTGGCTCGCCATCAGGCCCGCGCCGATCACGCCGACCTTCGTCACCTTCTTCGCGAGCGACCGGTCGGGCGCCCCGGCGGGCCGCTTGGCGCGCCGCTGCACGAGGTCGAACGCGTAGAGGGAGGCGGCGGCCTGGTCGCCGGCGAGGAGGTCGGCGAGCGCCTCGTCCTCGGCCGCGAACCCCGCGAGCACGCCGGCCCGGTTCGTCGCCTTCTTCGCGCCGGCGAGCAGCTCGAGCGCGGCGTACGGCGACTTCGGGACGGTGCCGATCTTCGACTCGAGGCTCTTCCGCGCGATGCGGATCGCCACGTCCCACTTGACCGCGCGCTCGAGGCGCCCGGGCGCGTGCGGGCGCTCGACCTTCGTCCGCCCCGCGATCACGTCGGCGGCCCACGCCACGGACCGCTCGAGGAACACCGCGGACGGGAAGATCGCGTCGGCGATGCCGAGGTCGAACGCCTGCTGGGCGGTCAGCGTCCGGTTCTGCTTCAGCGGGTTCTCGACGATGACCTTGAGGGCCGCCTCGATGCCGATGAGGTTCGGGAGGATCGTGGACCCGCCCCAGCCGGGGACGATGCCGAGGAACACCTCGGGGAACGCGACCGCCGGCGCGCTCGCGTCGATCGTGCGGTAGTCGGCGTTCAGCGGCAGCTCCAGGCCGCCGCCGAGCGCGAGCCCGTTGATGAACACGAACGTCGGCACGGCGAACTCGCCGAGGCGGCCGAGGGCCCGGTGGCCGAGCCGCGCGAGCTCGAGCGCCGCGGCGCGGGAGGGGATCCGGCTCGCCTGGCTCAGGTCCGCGCCGGCGGCGAGGATGAACGGCTTGCCGGTGACGGCGAGGCCGGCGATCTCGCCGCGCGCCGCGCGCTCCTTCTGGGCGACGAGCACGGCCTCGAGCGCGAGGAGGCTCTTCGGCCCGAACGTGTTCGGCCGCGTGTGGTCGCGCCCGTTGTCGAGCGTGACGAGCACGAGCACGCCGCCGTCCGGCAGCGGCAGGTCGCGGGCGTAGGCCTCGGTCACGACCTCGTCCGCCGACAGGGCGACGAGGTCGACGGGCGCCTCCTGGACGTCGGTCACTTGCCGGCCCCCTTCGCGGCCTTCTTGGCCGCCTTGCGGTCGAAGTGCGGGTTCTCCCAGATGACGCTGCCGCCCTGCCCGAGCCCGATGCACATGGCGGTGAGGCCGTAGCGGACCTCGGGGTGCTGCTCGAACTGGCGGGCGAGCTGGATCATCAGCCGCACGCCGGAGGAGGCGAGCGGGTGCCCGAAGGCGATCGCGCCGCCCCACGGGTTGACGCGCGGGTCCTCGTCGTCGATGCCGAAGTGGTCGAGCAGGCTCAGCACCTGCACCGCGTAGGCCTCGTTCAGCTCGAACAGGCCGATGTCGTCGATCGTGAGCCCGGCCTTGACGAGCGCCTTCTCGGTGCTCGGCACGGGGCCGATGCCCATGATCTCGGGCTCCACGCCCGCGAACGCGAAGCTGACGAGCTTCATCTTCACGGGCAGCCCGAGCGCGTTCGCGGCCTCCTCGCTCGCGATGAGGGAGGCGGTCGCGCCGTCGTTGAGACCGGAGGCGTTGCCGGCGGTCACGTTGCCGTGCGGGCGGAACGGGGTCCGGAGCGCCGCGAGGCCCTCCATCGTCGTCTCGGGCCGCATCAGCTCGTCCCGGACGGCGAGGCCCCAGCCCTCGGGGCCGCGGGTCGCGACCGGCACGAGGTCGGGCTGGATGTTCCCGTCCTCGTAGGCCTTGGCGGCCTTGTGCTGCGAGCGCATCGCGAACCGGTCGGAGCGCTCCTTCGTCAGCTGCGGGAAGCGGTCGTGGATGCGCTCCGCGGTGCGGCCCATGACGAGGGCGTCGGAGCCGACGAGGCGCTCGCTGACGAACCGCGGGTTCGGGTCGGCGTCGAAGCCCATCGGGTGGTGGCCCATGTGCTCGACGCCGCCGGCGATCGCGACGTCGTAGGCGCCGAACGCGATGGCGCCGGCGACCGTGGTGACGCTCGTCATCGCGCCCGCGCACATGCGGTCGATCGCGTAGCCGGGCACGGTCCGGGGGAGGCCCGCCAGCAGCGCCGTGGTGCGGCCGAGGGTGAGGCCCTGGTCGCCCTGCTGCGTGGTCGCGGCGATCGCGACGTCGTCCACCCGGTCCTTCGGCAGCTGCGGGTTGCGGTCGAGGAGCCCGACCATCGCCTTCACGACGAGGTCGTCCGCCCGCGTCCCCCAGTACATGCCCTTCTCGCCGGCCCGGCCGAACGGGGTCCGCACCCCGTCGACGAACACGACCTCGCTGCGCTCCGTCACGCTGTTCGCACTCCTCGCGTCTCCGACCCGGGAAACGGGCCTGGAGGATCCTGCCGTCCGGCCGCGGCGCGGCCGAATCGGCTGCAGGACACCTACGAGGGCGATCCTGCGGGATCCGGGACCTCTTGTGCGGCTGCCACAAAGGCTTCGCCGATCGCTTGTGCCGTCGCCACGATCTGCCAGGGCCTGGCGCCGTGCGCGGCGAGCGCGTCGCCGATCGAGCGCGCGTCGAACGACTCCGGCGGCTCCCACGCGGTGCGCCGCAGCGCCTCGGGCGGGAGGAGGTTCTCGGCCGGCAGCGACATGGTCTCGGCGATGGCCGCGACCGCCGGGCGCGCGGCCTTCAGCCGCCGATCCGCCTCCGGGTTGCGGTCCGCCCATGCCCGGGGCGGCGGCAGCGCCTCCGACGGCACGCGCGTCGCGGGCAGGTCGGCGCTCGCGAGCCCGGCCTCCACGGCGGACCACCAGCGGTCGATCTCCGACCGGCTCGCGCGGCCGCTGAAGCTGCGCATCGCGGCGAGCTCCCGCTTGCTGGCGGGCGGCGTCTTCGACGCGGCGACGAGCGACGCGTCCGGCACGAGGCGACCCGGGGCCGAGTCGATCTCGCGCGCGTAGGCGTCCCGCGCCTGCCAGAGCGCGCGGGCGACCGCGAGGTTCCGGGCCCCGCGCACGGTGTGCAGCCCGGAGAGGCGGCGCCAGGGCTCGGCGGGAGCGGGCCGCGCCTCCTTCGTGCGGACCGCCTCGAACTCCTGCTCGGCGATCTCGGCCTTGCCGGCCGCCGCGAGCAGCTCCTCCTCCGCGTCGCGGACGTCGAGCAGCAGCTCGACGTCGAGCGCGGCGTAGACGAGCCAGGGCGTGGGCAGCGGCCGCGTCGACCAGTCGGCGGCGGAGTGCTCCTTGGCGAGGTGGAGGCCGAGGAGGCGCTCGACGACCGCGCCGAGACCGACCCGCTCGAAGCCGAGGAGCCGCGCGCCGAGCTCCGTGTCGAAGATCCGCTCCGGCTCGAGGCCGACCTCGCGGAGGCAGGGGAGGTCCTGGCTCGCCGCGTGCAGCACCCACTCGGCGTCGCGCATCGCGTCGGCGAGCTCGGACAGGTCGTCGAACGCGATCGGGTCGAGCAGCACCGTGCCGGAGCCGCGGCGGAAGAGCTGGATCAGGTAGGCGCGCTGCGAATAGCGGAAGCCGCTGGCGCGCTCCGCATCGACGGCGATGGGACCGGTCCCGGCGGCGATGCGGCGCACGGCGTCCGCGTAGCCTTCGGGGTCGTCGACGACCCGGACCGGCTCGGCCGGCTTCGCGTCCGGCAGCGTGGGCCCCTCGGCGGCGTCAGTCACGCCCTGCTCGTCGTGCGGACAGCACACTCACTCCCTCTGCCGCCGGCGGGAGGCCGGCGAGCATGCACAGCAACTCGCCCCACCCTTCCACATGCTTGCCGAGGTCGAGGTCGGTCGGCGTCCAGGAGGCGCGCAGCTCGACCTTCGCGCCGGTGCCCTGGTCGGCCAGCTCGCCGAAGCCGGAGGAGACGATCGTGGTGGCCGTGCCGGACGCGGCCGTGTACTCGGCGCCGCGCACCTCGAGCGCGTCGGTGAGCCACGACCAGGTCACCTCCGCGAGGAACGGGTCGGTGCCGATGTCGGTCTCGAGCGGCGCCTGCGCGAAGCAGACCACGCGGAAGTCGCCGTCCCACGCCTCCTGACCCGCGGGGTCGTGGAGGAGGATGAAGCGGCCGGTGCCGAGCTCGGAGTCCTCGCCGTGGATCCGTTGGCGGACGTCGCCCGCGAGGGCGAGCGAGAACGGCGCGACGCGGGTGGGCGAGGGGATCTCGGTCACGACGAGGTCGTTCCGGAGCCGCGCGCCCGCGACGGAGGCCCGCGCCTGCTCGAACGGCGCCGACGTTCCGCTCGGTCCGGGCACGGGGGGAGTGTACGACGGCCCTCCCGCGAGGCCCGTCGGCACGCGGCGCACGGCCGGACTCCGCACCAATACGATGCGCTGACGGGTCCGGAGGCGGGAGGGGCGATGGCGGCACGCGTCGACCCCGCCCGCGGGGTCGCGGCGGCGGCGGTGCTCGCCGCGGGCGCGCTCGTCACCGGGGCGCTCACCGCCAGGACGGCGCGCCGCATGGCGTCGCCGAGGAAGCAGCGCGCGACCGCGGTGCTCGGCGTGGACCTCGCCGGGGGCACGATCCGGTTCGCGCCGACCCGGGACGCGCTGCTGCCCGGCCGGTACAGCTTCTGGTTCGCGGAGGGCCGCGGGCACGCGCGGGTCGGCGCGGTGCTCGGCGTCGACGACGACGGGGTGCTGCGCGAGCTGCTCGGCGTGGACGCGGGCGACCTCACCGAGGCGCGGGAGGGCCGCTTCAACGGGTGGATGTGGCTGAGCCCGGAGTCGTTCGGCGTCCCGTACCGCTCGGAGCGCGTGCAGACGACGCAGGGCGCCGTGCCCGCCTGGGTGGTCCCCGGCGGCGACGGCTCGCGCTGGGCGGTGCTCGTGCACGGCCGGTCCTCGGTCCGGCAGGAGGCGCTCCGCGCCGTGCCGGCGCTGCTCGCCGCGGGGCGGACGGTGCTCGTGCCCGCCTACCGCGGCGACGGCGAGGCGCCGGTCGGCGACTCGGCCCGGTACGCGGTGACCGACGCGGAGTGGGTCGACGTCGAGTCGGCCATCCTCCACGCGCTCGAAGCCGGCGCGAACGAGGTGCTGCTCGTCGGCTGGTCCTCCGGGGCCTCGATCGTGCTCGCGACGGCGCAGCGCTCGCGGGTGCGGGAGGTGATCACGGGCGTCGTGCTCGACTCGCCGGTGCTCGACGGCGCCCGCGCGCTGCTCGCCCGCGGGGAGGGCGTGCCCGAGCCGGTCGCCCGCGGCGCCCTCTCGCTGCTCACCGGTCCGATGGGCCGGCTGCTCGGCGCGGACGGGCTCGACGTGCGGCCGGGGGAGGCCGCGGACCCGGCGGACCTGGCCGTGCCGGTGCTCGTGCTGCAGAGCGAGGACGACGGCGTCGCGCCGCCCGAGGTCGCGCACCGGTTCGCGGCCGCCCGGCCCGACCTCGTGCGGCTCGTGCCGTTCGTCGGCGCCCGGCACACCCGGCTCTGGAACCTCGACCCCGACCGGTGGGAGGGGGCGCTCGCCGCCTGGCTCGACGGGGACCGGCCCCGCCTCGAGCGGCTCAGCGCTCCGGAGCCCGCCAGCGCGCGTACAGCCGATCCGTCTCGTCGTGCAGCAGGCCGACGAGCGACCAGGCCCCGCCCAGCGCTCTGAGCGACGGACCGCCGCCCGCGAGCAGCGGCGCCGAGGTCAGGTCGAGCTCGTCGACGACCCCCGCGGTGACCAGCCGGCCCGCGAGCTCCGCCCCGCCCTCGCAGACGACCCGGTGCAGCCCCTCCGAGGCGAGCGCCTCGACGAGCAGCGCCGGCGTCGTGCTCGGGTCGCCGTTCACGGCGAGCACCCTGCCGCGGTCGCCGAGGCGGTCCCGCAGCGCGGGCGCCACCCGGTGCGGGCACACCACGAGCGCGCGACGTCCGTCGGCGGACGGCTCCGGGAGGATCGCGGGGTCGAGGTCGCCCCGCCGCGTCGCGACGGCGAGGGCCGCGGTCCGCGGCATGCCGAGGCGCTCTGCACGCAGCGTGCCCGCGCCCACGAGCACGACGTCGGCGCTGCGCCGCAGCACGGCGAGCAGCAGCCGGTCGATCCCGCCGGTCAGCCCGTCCGAGGTGCCGTCGGAGGCGGTCGTCTGCCCGCCGAGCGCGGTCACCAGGTTCACCCGGACCCACGCGTCGCCCTCCAGGCCGTACCGCTCGTCGAGCCAGGCGCGCAGCGCCTCGCGGTCGAGGTCGACCCGCTCGGTCGGCGCCGGGAGGAGCGCGTCGACGACGGGCACGCCTACGCCTCGCGCAGCTGACGCTTGATGCGGGCGAGCATGCCGCTCATCCCGCGCAGGCGCAGCGGCGACACCGCGGCGGTCAGCCCCAGGGTGTCGGGGAAGTCGTCCGGCACCGCGAGCGCCTCCTCGCGGCTGAGGCCTTCGAGCCCGTGCGCGAGCACGGAGGCGAACCCGCGCGTCGTCGGCGCCTCCGCCGGCGCCGTCGCGTGCACGTGCACGCCGTCGTCCGCGACCTCCGCCTTCACGAAGACGGGCGCCTGGCACTCCGGCACGCGCTCGAGCAGCTCCGGCGCGTCCCCGTACCGCTCCGGGAGCGGCGGCAGGTCGTCGGCGAACTCGAGCAGCAGCAGGAGCCGGTCGCGGGGCTCGACGGCGAGGAACTCCTCGCGGATGGCCTCGAGGCCTGCGGGGGTGCTCACGCCCGAGACGGTACCCCGCCCGGCTGCTCGCCCCTGACGATCGGGACCCGCACGGAGCTGCCCCACTCGGTCCACGAGCCGTCGTAGTTGCGCACCTTCTCGTAGCCGAGCAGGTGGGTCAGCACGAACCAGGTGTGGCTGGAGCGCTCGCCGATCCGGCAGTAGGCGATCACGTCGTCGCCCGGAGCGAGCCCCGCGCCGTCCTGGTAGATCGCCTCGAGGTCGGCGCGGCCCTTGAACGTGCCGTCCTCGGCCGCCGCCTTCGCCCACGGCACGTTCTGCGCCGTCGGGATGTGGCCGGCGCGCAGCGCGGACTCCTCCGGGTACTCGGGCGCGGTCGTGCGCTCGCCGCTGTACTCGAGGGGGCTGCGCACGTCGATGAGCGGCGAGCCGAAGTGCTCGAGCACGTCCTCGCGGAAGGCGCGCACGCCGCTGTCGTCGCGCTCGACGACCGGGTAGTCCGTGGCGGGGCGCTCGGTCGCGTCGCGGGTGAGCGGGCGCTCCTCCGCGATCCACTTCGCCCGGCCGCCGTCGAGGAGGCGCACGTCGCGGTGGCCGAAGAGCGTGAAGACCCAGAGCGCGTAGGCGGCCCACCAGTTGCTCTTGTCGCCGTAGACGACCAGCGTGTCGTCGCGGCCGATGCCGAGCCGGCCGAAGAGCGCGGCGAACGACTCGCCGTCGACGTAGTCGCGGGTCACCGGGTCGTTGAGGTCCGTGTGCCAGTCGACCTTGACCGCGCCGGGGATGTGGCCGGTCTCGTACAGCAGCACGTCCTCGTCGGACTCGATGACGACGAGGCCCTCGTCGCCGAGGTGCTCGGCCAGCCAGTCGGTCGACACGAGCCGTTCCGGGTGGGCGTACTCCGCGAAGCGCGCGCCGTCGTCGTCTGCCATGGGTCCTCCTCGTGCTCGCCGGCCGCTCGGGACGCCGGCGCTACGCTGCCTGCGCCGTGGAAGCGGCACGTCCCGACCCTATGCACGAGGAGTGACGACCGTGCCGCGAGCCCGCTTCTGTGACGCCGCATGGCGCTCGTGACCGCCCACCGGCGCCTCGCGGACCTCGTGCCGCAGGTCGACCCCGCCCGGATGGCCGCCTCGCTGGTGCCGCCGCGGCAGTTCGCGGAGGCGCGCCTCGAGAACTACCGGCCCGATCCGGAGCACCCGTCGCAGGCGGAGGCCGTGGAGTCGGTCCGCGTCTTCGCGGCCGGCTGGGGCCCCCGGACCGGCGGCCTGTTCCGCCGCGGGCCGAAGCCGCCCGAGCGGCCCGGCCTCTACCTCGACGGCGGGTTCGGCGTCGGCAAGACGCACCTGCTCGCGGCGCTCTGGCACCTGGCGCCCGGCCGCAAGTACTTCGGCACCTTCATCGAGTACACGGCTCTCGTCGGCGCGCTCGGCTACGCGGAGGCGGTGCGCCTGCTGTCCGGCGCGACCCTCATCGCGATCGACGAGTTCGAGCTGGACGACCCGGGCGACACGATGCTCATGTCGCGGCTGCTCGGCGAGCTCGTGCAGGGCGGCACCCGGATCGGCGCGACCTCGAACACGCCGCCGAACGCCCTGGGGGAGGGGCGCTTCGCCGCCGCGGACTTCCTCCGCGAGATCCAGGGGCTCTCCGACCGGTTCACCACCGTCCGCATCGGCGGGCTCGACTACCGGCGCCGCGACGCCGCCGAGTCCGCGCTCGTCGCCGGGGACGACGCCGTCCTGGCCCTGTCGGAGGAGCCGGGCACCACGGTCGACGAGTTCGGCGCGCTCGTCGAGCACCTCTCCTCCGTGCACCCCGCGCGCTACGTCGGCCTCGTCGACGGGCTGCGCACCGCGGGGCTGCTCGACGTGGCGCCGCTGCCCGGGCAGACGGAGGCGCTGCGCTTCGTCGCGCTCGTCGACCGCCTCTACGACGCGCAGGTGCGCATCGTCGCGGGCGGGACGCCGCTCGACCGGGTGTTCGGCGAGGACATGCTCGCCGGCGGCTACCGGAAGAAGTACCTGCGGGCGATCTCGCGCCTCGTGGCGATGACGCACGCGGGCGCCGCCTGACCTCGAGGGCCGTTCAGGGCGCCTCCGGAGGGCGCCGTAACACGACGTTCACACCGGGGCCCATTTCGTAACCGGCGGGAAACACGGCGCGTCGGGCGGTGAAACGTCGACCCTCCACACTCTGATCGGCTTCCCGTGCATGCGCGGAACAGGTTCGGCCGGCACACCGCGGAACGGGCACGGGAACCTCCCTCCCGCACGCACAGAGAGGTCCCCGGCTCTCCTATGGAGCAACTCACCACCAACTTGAACTCGCTGTGGCTGATGGTCGCCGCAGCCCTCGTCCTGCTGATGACGCCCGGTGTGGCGTTCTTCTACGGCGGCATGGTCAAGGCGAAGAGCGTCATCAGCATGATGATGATGAGCTTCGGCGCCATCGCCCTCGTCGCCGTCCTCTGGGTGCTGTACGGCTACTCGTTCTCGTTCACCTCGGGCAGCGACTGGGTCATCCCGCACGTGATCGGCAACCCGTTCACGAACTTCCTGATGATCCCGCAGCTGACCGCGTCGGACGGCGGCCCGGACCTGAACGCGCTCGCGTTCGCCGGCTTCCAGGCGACCTTCGCGATCATCACCGTCGCGCTGATCTCCGGCGCCATCGCGGACCGCGCCAAGTTCGGCGCGTGGATGGTCTTCGCGGGCGTCTGGGTCACGCTCGTCTACTTCCCCGTCGCGAGCTGGGTGTTCAACTTCACCCTCGGCAAGGACGGCACCACGACGGACGGCGGCTGGATCGTCCACCTGCTCGGCGTGAACGACTTCGCGGGCGGCACCGCGGTGCACATCAACGCCGGCGCCGCGGGCCTCGCGCTCGCCATCGTGCTCGGCCGCCGCGTCGGCTTCGCGAAGGGCATGGTCAAGCCGCACAACGTGCCGCTGACGCTGCTCGGCGCCGCGCTGCTGTGGTTCGGCTGGTTCGGCTTCAACGCCGGCTCCGAGGCCGCCGTGGACGGCATCGCCGCCCTCGCCTGGATCAACACGCTCGCGGCGCCCGCCGCGGCCACGCTCGGCTGGCTGATCGTGGAGAAGCTGAAGGACGGCAAGCCGACCTCGATCGGCGCCGCCTCCGGCGCGGTCGCGGGCCTCGTCGCGATCACCCCCGCGTGCAACATCCTGGCGCCGGGCTGGGGCATGGTCCTCGGCCTCGTCACCGGTGCGGTCTGCGCCCTGGCGATCGACCTGAAGTGGCGCCTCGGCTTCGACGACTCGCTCGACGTCGTGGGCATCCACTTCGTCGGCGGCTGGATCGGCACGCTGTTCATCGGCCTCTTCGGCAACGGCCGCGGCCTGTTCTTCGGCTTCGGCCCGGCCTCGCTCGGCCAGCAGTTCGTGGGCGCCGCCGCGGTGACCGTGTTCTCGTTCTTCAGCGCCGCCGCGATCGGCTGGATCATCCAGAAGACGATCGGCTTCCGCGTGAACAGCGAGGACGAGGTCGCCGGCGTCGACACCACGGTGCACGGCGAGGAGAGCTACGTGTTCGAGGACGCGGAGATCGTCCGCAGCTGACGCTCCGCCTCCGCACGAGGGCCCGCTCCGCACCCGCGGAGCGGGCCTTCCGCGTCCCCGGGCGCGTGGTCTCGAGGCTCGCTCCGCTCGCACCTCGACCAGCGGGGGAGGGAGACCGGCGAGCGTCGAGATCACCGCCCCGGAACGGGAGAAGGCCCTGCTCCACGGGAGCAGGGCCTTCGTGCGGTGGGCGATGCCAGACTCGAACTGACGACCTCTTCGGTGTGAACGAAGCGCGCTACCAACTGCGCCAATCGCCCGCGGCGTCCCATCCTGCCACAGCCGCAGCGCCGACTCGAAAGCTGCGGGGCGACGTGCCCGGGGCGTGTCGCCGGTTCGCACCACGTCCCGGGATCGGCTACAGTCGTGGACGCCCCGCGAGGGGCGATGCGGATGTGGCGCAGTGGTAGCGCATCACCTTGCCAAGGTGAGGGTCGCGAGTTCGAATCTCGTCATCCGCTCGGTGGGACCAGCCGGACCCCGGCGGGCCGAACGGTCCACCCACGACGGTGGGGTGGCCGAGAGGCGAGGCAACGGCCTGCAAAGCCGTGTACGCGGGTTCGAATCCCGTCCCCACCTCGACGAGGCTCCGCCTCGCTCGGGCGATTGGCGCAGTGGTAGCGCGCTTCCCTGACACGGAAGAGGTCACTGGTTCGAACCCAGTATCGCCCACGAGAAGAAGCCCTGGTCGCCCGGGGCTTCTCGCATGTCCGGGCCCGTTCGGCCCGACCCGTCTTCCGCGCCGCTCGGCGCGTCGAGGACGCGGGCGGCGACCGGATCGTGTTGCGTTGCCGTGCCGGCACGCGCAGCCCGACCTCGACCCGGACGTCGGACGCCCCGGCGGCGGAGGAGGAGTCCGTGACGGAGATCGCCCTGGCGGGCGCCGACCTCGATCTCGTCGAGCTGCACCTCGCCGTGGGAGGTCCGGCCCTCGCCGCCGGGCTCGCCGCGGTGCTGCAGGACGCGGAACGCACCCCGGTCGCCGAGCTCGCAGCCGACGGCGCGGTGACCGCGCTGCGGCCGATCGCGCCGCGGCCCGACCTCCCGACGGACGGCGTGCTGCCGCTCGCGGATCCCGCGCTGCGCGGGGCGTCCTCCGCGGTGGTCTTCGACGCGCTGCCCTCCCGGTCTCAGATCGCCGTCGCGGACGGCCTGCCCGGCGACGCGGTCGCCTGGATCGCGCTGACCGGCCGCGACCGCACGGCGCCCGCGGCCGGGCCGCTGCTCGGCGCCGTGCGCGCGGCCGCGACCGCCTGGGCCGAGCGGACCGGCCGGAGGGCGCTCGTCGCGGCGCTGCCGTGGTCGCTCGCCGCGCGGACCGCGCGCCTGCCGCTGCCTCCGGAGCTCGACGGCGCCGACGCGATCGCGCGCTGGCTCACGGGCGTCCTCGGCGCCGCGGAGGTCGTGGTGCTCGGCGAGAGCGAGGAGCACCGCGTGCTCGCCTCGCTCGAGGCGGACGCGGCGGGGGCCGCCCGCGCCCTGCTGCCGGCCGAGGTCCTGCCGTTCCACCGCGGCACCGCCGCCGGCGGCGCGGTCGTGCTGTTCACGGGGCTCTCCGGCGCGGGCAAGTCCACGATCGCCCGCGCCGTCGCCGCACGGCTGCTCGAGCAGGGCGACCTCGTCAGCGTCCTCGACGGCGACGAGGTGCGGCAGGTGCTGTCCGCCGGTCTCGGCTTCGACGCCGAGGACCGCGCGCGCAACGTCGCCCGCATCGCCTGGGTCGCGGCCGAGATCGCACGCGTCGGCGGCACGGCGATCGCGGCGCCCATCGCGCCGTTCGCCGCGGGCCGGGCGCAGGCGCGGCGCCGGGCGGAGGCGGCGGGCGCCCGCTTCCTGCTGGTCCACGTCGCCACGCCGCTGGCGGTCTGCGAGGCGCGCGACCGGAAGGGGCTCTACGCCGCCGCCCGCGAGGGCCGCCTGCCGGACTTCACGGGCGTGTCCTCGCCGTACGAGGCGCCCCTCGACGCCGACGTGACCGTGGACGCGGCCGTCGCCGCGGTCGACGAGGCCGCGGACGCGGTGGTCGCCGCCCTCGCGGCGGTGCGCCGATGACCGGCGGGCGCTACACCCTCTCGACGCTGCGCGCGCTCGAGGCGGAGAGCATCGGCGTCCTCCGCGAGGTCGCGGCGGAGGCGCGGCGGCCCTGCCTGCTCTTCTCCGGGGGCAAGGACTCGATCGTCCTCTCCCACCTCGCGCGGAAGGCGTTCGCGCCCGGCTCGGTCCCGTTCCCCCTGCTGCACGTCGACACCGGCCGCAACTTCCCGGAGGTGCTCGCCTTCCGCGACCGGTGGGTCGCGGCGAACGGGCTCCGCCTCGTGGTGGCGTCCGTGCCGGAGGCGATCGAGCGCGGGCTCGTGCACGACGAGCCGGGCGGGTCCCGGAACCGGATCCAGACGCCCGTGCTGCTCGCCGCCGCCGCGGAGCACGGCTTCGACGCGCTGTTCGGGGGAGCGCGCCGGGACGAGGAGAAGTCGCGCGCGAAGGAGCGGATCGTCTCCTTCCGGGACGAGTTCGGCCAGTGGGACCCGAAGGACCAGCGGCCGGAGCTCTGGTCGCTCTTCAACACCCGGGTCCGGCCGGGGGAGTCCCTCCGCGTCTTCCCGCTCTCGAACTGGACCGAGCTCGACGTCTGGCGCTACATCGCCGCCGAGGGGATCGCGGTGCCGCCGCTCTACTTCGCGGCGGAGCGCGAGGTGGTGGAGCGCGACGGCATGCTGTGGGCCGTCGGCGCGTCCGTCCCGCTCCGAGATGGCGAGACCAGCGGCACGCGGTCGGTCCGCTACCGCACGATGGGGGACGCCGACATCACCGCGGCCGTCGAGTCGCGGGCCCGCGACGTCGCCGAGGTCGTGGCCGAGCTCGAGACCGCGCGGGTGACCGAGCGCGGCGCGACGCGGGGCGACGACCGCGGCAGCGAGACCGCCATGGAGGACCGGAAGCGGGAGGGCTACTTCTGATGCCGGACCTCGTGCGCGTCACGACCGCGGGCAGCGTCGACGACGGGAAGAGCACCCTCGTGGGGCGCCTGCTCCACGACTCCCGGTCCCTGCTCGACGACCAGCTCGCCACCGTCGAGCGGATCAGCCGCGAGCGCGGCGACGACCGCGTGGACCTCGCGCTGCTGACGGACGGCCTGCGGGCCGAGCGCGAGCAGGGCATCACGATCGACGTCGCGTACCGCTCGTTCTCGACGCCCGAGCGGCGGTTCCTGCTCGCCGACGCGCCCGGGCACGTGCAGTACACGCGGAACGCGGTCACCGCCGCGTCGACCGCCGACGTCGCGCTGATCCTCGTCGACGCCCGGCGCGGCGTGACGGAGCAGACCCGCCGCCACGCCTTCCTCGCGAGCCTGCTCGGGGTGCCGCACCTCGTGCTCGTCGTCAACAAGATGGACCTCGTCGGCTGGAGCCGCGACGTCTTCGAGGCGGTGCGGCACGAGTTCGCGGACTTCGCCGCCCGCCTCCGGGTGCACGACCTGGCCTTCATCCCCGTCTCCGCCCTGCACGGGGACGGCGTCGTCGAGCGGGGCGAGCACCTCGGCTGGTACGACGGCGGCACCCTCCTCGGGCACCTCGAGCGCCTCCACGTCGCGTCCGACCGCAACCTGGTCGACCTGCGGTTCCCCGTGCAGACCGTGATCCGGCCGCAGCCCGGCGGCTCCGCGTCGCGGGGCCTCGCCGGCACGGTCGCGTCGGGCGTGCTCCGCCCGAGGGACCGGGTCGCGGTGCTGCCGAGCGGCTTCGAGACGACGGTCGCCGCGATCGAGGGGCCGGAGGGGCCCGTCGAGGAGGCGTACCCGCCGATGGCGGTCGTGGTGCGGCTGGCGGACGAGCTCGACGTCGGGCGCGGCGACCTGGTCTGCCGCCCGGGCAACGCGCCGACCGCGACGCAGGACCTCGACGCGCAGGTCTGCTGGCTCGACGCGGGCTCCTCGCTGACCGAGGGCCGCGTGTACGCCCTGAAGCACACGACCCGGTGGGTGCGCGCGAAGGCGGTGGAGGTGGCGTACCGGCTCGACGTCGAGACGCTCCACCGCGATCCCGGCGCCTCCGCGCTCGCGATGAACGACATCGGGCGGGTGCGCCTCCGGACCACGTCCCCGCTGTTCGTCGACCCCTACCAGGAGAACCGCACGACGGGATCGTTCATCCTGGTGGACGAGGCGACGAATCGGACGGTGGGCGCGGGGCTCCTGACCGGTTCGCACGGCACCTGATGCCGTGAGGGGAGGAGCCATGGCCGAGCGCATCCCGGACGACGTCACCGGCCCGATCCGCGTCCGTCGGGCGATCGAGGAGGAGGCCGACGAGGGCCTGCTGCTCGCGGAGTACGCGACGCGCATGCGGGTGAAGAACCGGATCATCGTCGACACGGTGACCGCGCAGGGCTCGATCGACCCGGAGGCGTGGGCGGACGAGGTGCGCCTCGTCCTCGGCGGCCTGCGGCTCGAGGCGGAGGTGTCCGCGCGCCGGATGGAGCAGGAGGGCTCGGTCGCCCGCGCGACGGGCGGCAGCGCCGTGCACGAGCACGACTACCGCGCGCCCGACGCCGACAACCTCGACCGGCGGCGCCGGGTCTACCGCCTCGTCGCGCGGCGGCTCCTGAGCTGGGAGAACGACCCCGGGCAGGTCGCCGCCCTGCTCGAGGCCGCCAGGGCGGACGCGCAGGAGGAGGTCGACGCCGCGCTCACCCGCGCCATGACCGGCGACCCGATCGCGCAGGTCGAGGACGAGGACCGGCTGCGGGAGCGCCTGCGGCTCATCGCGACCGTCGACCTGCCGGCCCTCGAGGCCGCGGTCCGCGGCGACGCGGTGCCGATCGCGGTGCCCGTGACACCGCGCCGGCGCTCGCGGTGGCGCCGCCTGCTCGACCGCCTCCGCTGACCCGTCACGCGCCCCGCCCCCGCTGGTCGAGGTGCGAGCGCCGCGAGCCTCGAGACCACCGCCTCGAAGTTGCTCCGGATTCGTGCCGCTCCGGCGCCGGTGAAGCGGCAGGAATCCGGAGCAAGTCGGTCCGTTTCCACCGCATTCGTCCGATGCCACCGCATCAGGACACGCTGTTCCGCTCAACGGAAAAGCCCTGGCCCGAGCGGGTATGCGGTGTCGGTGCCGCGTGGTCGAATACGGGCGTGAACCGGAACGCGGAGGCCCTGCTGGAGCAGGTCGACGCGTACGTCCGCGGGTTCGATCGCGTGTCCGAGAGCGGCCGCTTCGACGACGCGTCGTCAGACGGTCCGGTGCGGCTGCTGTCCGATCGGGAGCTGCTGGAAGCGACCGCCGCGGCGAGCCGCGCGATCCGGCTCCTGGCGGCGGAGCGGACGAAGCTCGCGGGCGAGATCGCGCGGCGCAGCGTGATCCGCGACGAGTCGAACCTCGCAAGAACCATGGGTGCCGCGAGCCCCGCCGCGCTGCTCGCTCAGGTCGCGGGCGTCCCGCGCGAGGAGGCCGGCACGATCACGGCCCTCGCGACAGCGGTCCGTCCGCGCGAGGCGATCGACGGGACGCCGCTGCCCGCCAAGCGGGCGCACGTCGCGGCAGCACTGAACGGCGGCTGCCTCGACGTGTCGGTCGCGGCCGCGCTCGTGCGGTCGTTGAAGAAGGTCGAGAACGGCCTGACCCAGCTCGAGCTGGAGGGGCTGGAGCGGCAGCTGGTCGAGCGCACGCAGGAGGGGTACACCGCCGATGAACTCCTCGAGCACTTCCGCCTCGTGCCCGCCTACGCGCACCCGGAAGGGAACGGCCCGAAAGATGGCGAGCTCGCGGGTCAGGCGACCGTGTCGAAGCGCAAGCTCGACAACGGTCTCACCCGGTGGGTGCTCGACCTCGACCCGCTGACAGCGGGCTTCTTCGAGACCGCCCTCGACGCCAACACGTCGCAGCGGCGGTTCCAGCTCGTCCTTGACGATGCTCCGAAGCTCGACGACAAGGACCTCCGTCCGTTGAACAAGAGGCGGGTCGACGGGGTGCAGCGGATCGCGAAGAAGGTCCTCAAGATCGACGACGGACACGTCGCCGGCACCGCGGTGACCATGCTCGTGACCATCAGCGAGGAGGCACTGCGCACCGGCGTCGGCCACGCGCTGCTGCCGGGCTGCATGGAGACCATCTCGGCCGCCACCGCGCGGATGCTCGCGGCTGAGGCGGAGATCATTCCGATCGTGCTCGGCGGTGACAGCCAGCCCCTCGACCTCGGGACCGCACGTCGGTTCTTCTCCGAGGCCCAGCGCCGCGCGATGGCCGTCCGCGATCAGGGCTGCGCGGGCCCGAACTGCGACGCCCCGCTCTCCTGGTGCGACGCCGCCCACATCGATCCTGCCGGGTACGGATCGACCTCGATCGAGAACGGGATCCTGCTCTGCTGGCGGTGCCACCGATTGCACGACGAGCACGGATGGCAGGTGACCCGGGAGGACGGGCGATGGTGGTGGACCCCACCGCCCCATGTCGATCCACGCGGCAGGCGCAGGCCGGGCGGGCCTGTGCCACCGGTGAACCTGTCGGCCTGACCGAGCTCGATCCTGCGGGGTGGCCTCGCGGCTCGCTGCGCTCGCACCTCGACCAGCGGGGAGCACGGTGGTTGAGCCGGGCGCTCCGCGCCCGTGCCGAAACCACCTCGCGGGCGGGGCGATTCCGACCGGCAGGGCGGGCGTTCGGAGGGGTCTGCGGGTGGACCGTAGGCTGAGAGCCCGTCCGATCCTCAGGAGGAACGCCGCCGTGAGCGCCACCGATCCCACCGTCCCGCAGCCCGGCGAAGGCGTGCAGGTGACGACGGGGCGCACGCTCTTCGGCGAGGACCGCGAGGTCGTCGCCGCCCGCGTCGACGGCGCGCTCTGGGACCTCGACCGCCCGATCCCGGCGGGCGCGCACGCCGAGCCGGTGACGATCGGGTCGCCCGACGGCCTGTCGATCCTCCGGCACTCGACCGCGCACGTGCTCGCGCAGGCGGTGCAGCGGATCAACCCGGAGGCACGGCTCGGCATCGGCCCGCCCGTCACCGACGGCTTCTACTACGACTTCGACGTCGCCTCGCCCTTCACCCCGGAGGACCTCAAGGCCCTCTCGAAGGAGATGGAGCGCATCCAGCGCGCCGGCCAGCGCTTCGAGCGCCGCGTCGTCACCGAGGAGGAGGCGCGCGAGCTGTTCGCCGCCGAGCCCTACAAGCTCGAGCTCATCGGGCTGAAGGGCGGCGCCGCGGAGTCCTCCGACGAGGCCGTCGAGGTCGGCGCCGGGGACCTCACCGTGTACGCGAACGTCGACCGGCAGACCGGCGAGGTGATCTGGCAGGACCTCTGCCGCGGCCCGCACCTGCCGAACACCGGCGTCATCAAGAACGGCTGGGCGCTCACCCGCGTCGCCGCCGCCTACTGGCGCGGCTCCGAGAAGAACCCGCAGCTGCAGCGCATCTACGGCACCGCGTGGCCGTCGAAGGACGAGCTGCGCGAGTACCAGCACCGCGTGGAGGAGGCCGCCAAGCGCGACCACCGCAAGCTCGGCGCGGAGCTCGACCTGTTCAGCTTCCCGGACGAGATCGGCTCCGGCCTCGCCGTCTTCCACCCCAAGGGCGGCGTCATCCGCCGGCAGATGGAGGACTACTCCCGCGAGCGCCACGAGGTCGGCGGGTACTCGTTCGTGTGGTCGCCGCACATCACGAAGGCGAACCTCTTCCAGACCTCCGGCCACCTCCAGTGGTTCGCCGACGGGATGTTCCCGCCGATGCACCTCGACGAGGAGGTCAACGCGGAGGGCGACGTCACCCGGCAGGGCCAGGACTACTACCTGAAGCCCATGAACTGCCCGATGCACAACCTGATCTACCGCTCGCGCGGGCGCAGCTACCGCGAGCTGCCGCTGCGGCTCTTCGAGTTCGGCTCGGTGTACCGCTACGAGAAGTCGGGCACCCTCGCCGGCCTCACCCGCGTGCGCGGCATGACGCAGGACGACGCGCACCTCTACGTCGCGCAGGACCAGGTGAAGGAGGAGCTCACCCGCACCCTGAACTTCGTCTTCGACCTGCTGCGCGACTACGGACTCGACGACTTCTACCTCGAGCTCTCCACCCGCGACGACAGCCCCAAGTTCGCCGGCAACGACGAGATCTGGGAGACCGCGACCGCGACGCTCGCGGAGGTCGCGGCCGAGACGGGCCTCGAGCTCGTGCCCGACCCGGGCGGCGCCGCGTTCTACGGCCCGAAGATCTCCGTCCAGGCGCGCGACGCGATCGGGCGGACGTGGCAGCTGTCGACCGTGCAGCTCGACTTCGACCAGCCGAACCGGTTCGGCCTCGAGTACACGGCGGCGGACGGCACGAAGCAGCGGCCGGTCATGATCCACCGGGCGCTGTTCGGGTCCGTCGAGCGCTTCTTCGCGATCCTGCTCGAGCACTACGCGGGCGCGTTCCCCGTCTGGCTGTCGCCGGTCCAGGTCGTCGGCATCCCCGTCGCCGACGAGTACGCGGACTACCTGTCGGGCGTGCTGGACCGCCTCCGCGCCGCGGGCGTGCGCGTCGAGCTCGACGCGTCCGACGACCGGATGCAGAAGAAGATCCGCACGCACACGCTCGAGCACGTGCCGTTCCTGCTCATCGCGGGGGAGAAGGACCGGGACGCGGGCGCGATCAGCTTCCGCTTCCGCGACGGCACCACCCGCAACGGCGTGCCCGTCGAGGAGGCGATCGGCCTCATCACCGGCGCGATCGCGCAGAAGCTGCAGGTCGGCACCGCCGACGACCTCGAGCCCGCGGGCGGCGCGGGCGCGGCGGCAGCGGGCGCGGTGTGACCGACGCGCCGGAGGCCGTCGACGCCGCGGTCGGGATCCCGGACGCCTATCAGCGCCTGTGGGTCCCGCACCGCATGGCCTACATCTCGTCGAACCACACGGGCCCGAACGCGGGCTCGTCACCGGACGGGTCCTGCCCGTTCTGCGAGGCGCCGAAGCGCACCGACGAGGAGGCGCTGATCGTCCACCGGGGCGAGCACGCCTACGTGCTGCTCAACCTGTTCCCGTACAACTCCGGCCACCTGCTCGTGTGCCCGTACCGGCACGTGCCGCTGTACGACGAGGCGACGCCGGAGGAGACGACGGAGATCGCCGAGCTGACGCAGACCGCGATGCGCGTGCTGCGCGAGGACTCCCGCTGCGACGGCTTCAACATCGGCATGAACCAGGGCGTCATCGCGGGCGCCGGCGTCGCCGCGCACCTCCACCAGCACGTCGTGCCGCGCTGGGCGGCGGACGCGAACTTCTTCCCGATCATCGGGTCGACGAAGGCGCTGCCGGTGCTGCTCGGCGACACCTGGCGCTCCCTCCACGACGCCTGGCCCGCCTGACGCCCCGATCGCGTGCACCGGCGCGTCGCAGGAAGGCGCGCGAGCCGCGGGCGGTTGCACCCCGCAGTACGCTTGAAGTTCGACTTCGACCGCTGATCAGGAACCCGAGATGACCGACACCCTCGCCCCGTCCACCGCCTCCGGCAGCGCCGACTCCTCCGGGCCCGGCACCGGCACCGCCCGCGTCAAGCGCGGCCTCGCCGAGATGCTCAAGGGCGGCGTGATCATGGACGTCGTCACCGTCGAGCAGGCGAAGATCGCCGAGGACGCCGGCGCCGTCGCCGTGATGGCGCTCGAGCGCGTCCCCGCAGACATCCGTGCGCAGGGCGGCGTCGCCCGCATGAGCGACCCGGACCTCATCGCCGGCATCGTCGACGCCGTCTCGATCCCGGTGATGGCGAAGGCCCGCATCGGCCACTTCGTCGAGGCGCAGGTGCTGCAGCACCTCGGCGTCGACTACATCGACGAGTCCGAGGTGCTCTCGCCCGCCGACTACGTCAACCACATCGACAAGTGGAAGTTCACCGCGCCGTTCGTCTGCGGGGCCACCAACCTCGGCGAGGCGCTCCGCCGCATCACCGAGGGCGCGGCGATGATCCGCTCGAAGGGCGAGGCCGGCACCGGCGACGTCTCCGAGGCGACGAAGCACATCCGCACCATCAAGGGCGAGATCAACGCCCTCAAGGCGAAGAGCCCCGACGAGCTGTACGTCGCGGCCAAGGAGCTGCAGGCCCCGTACGAGCTGGTCGCGGAGGTCGCGCGCCTCGGCAAGCTCCCCGTCGTGCTCTTCACCGCCGGCGGCGTCGCGACGCCCGCCGACGCGGCGATGATGATGCAGCTCGGCGCGGACGGCGTGTTCGTCGGCTCCGGCATCTTCAAGTCCGGCGACCCGGCGAAGCGCGCCGCCGCGATCGTGAAGGCCACCACCTTCTTCGACGACCCGGAGGAGATCGCGAACGCGTCCCGCGGGCTCGGCGAGGCGATGGTCGGCATCAACGTCGCCGACGTGCCCGCGCCGCACCGCCTCGCCGACCGCGGTTGGTGACGCCGAAGGTCGGGGTCCTCGCCCTCCAGGGCGACTTCCGGGAGCACCTCGCGGTGCTCGCCGGGCTCGGGGCGGAGGCCGTGCCGGTCCGGCGCGCCCGCGAGCTGGAGCAGGTGCAGGGCCTCGTCATCCCCGGCGGGGAGTCGACGGTCATGGACAAGCTCTCGCGCGCCTTCGGGCTGCGCGAGCCGCTCCGCGAGCGGATCGCGGACGGGATGCCGGTCTACGGCACCTGCGCCGGGCTCATCATGCTGAGCGACCGCGTGCTCGACGCGCTGCCGGACCAGCAGACGCTCGGCGGCCTCGACGTGACGGTGCGCCGGAACGCGTTCGGCAACCAGCTCGACTCGTTCGAGACAGATCTGGACGTCGACCTGCTCGACGGGCCGCCCGTGCACGCCGCCTTCATCCGCGCGCCGATCGTCGAGGCCGTCGGGCCCGGCGCCGAGACCGTCGCCGCGCTCGAGGACGGCCGGGTCGTCGCGGTGCGGCAGGGCAACCTGCTCGGCACCTCCTTCCACCCGGAGATCACGGGGGAGACCCGCTTCCACGAGCACTTCCTGTCGCTGCTGTAGGAGCAGGAGCGATCTCGAGGCTCGCTGCGCTCGCACCTCGACCGGCGGGAGCGGCGGCGCGAGCGGGCGCCTCGGATCCGGGTCCGGGGACACTGGGGCGGTGAAGCTCTACTCGGACTTCGGCGGGCGCCGGGTGTACCAGGTGCTCGGGGACGTCGTCGCGGTCGCGGTGCTCGTGGCCGGGATCGTCGTCGCGGTGGCGATCCACGACGCGATCGCGGCGTTCACCGGGATCGGCAGGGACGTCGCGCGGTCCGGGAACGACTTCTCCTCGACCATGCGCGACATCGGCGACCGCCTTTCCGGCGTGCCCCTGATCGGCGGCGGCATCAGCGCCCCGTTCGGCAGCGCCAGCGACGCGGGCGGCACGCTCGCCCGGGCCGGCACGGACTGGCAGGAGGGGGTCGAGCGCCTCGCGACGCTGGTCGGCTGGACGGTCGCCGCCCTCGTCGTGCTCGTGGTGCTCGTCGGCTGGGTGCGGCCGCGGCTGGTCGGCGCCGTCCGGCGGGCGGCCGTCGCCCGGCTCGCGTCGTCCTCGCCGTCGCTCGACCTGCTCGCCCTCCGCGCGCTCGTCACCCGCCCCGCGCGGGTCGTCGCCCGGGTGGACGAGGACGTCGTCGGAGCCTGGCGCCGGGGCGACCAGGAGGTCGTCCGGCGCCTCGCCGCCCTCGAGCTGAAGGCCTCCGGGGTCCGCCTGCCGGAAGCGTGATCGGCCGCCGGTAGGATCGTCGCGGCATTTCGGCAGGAGGCGCACGTGTCCGGACACTCCAAGTGGGCGACCACCAAGCACCAGAAGGCGGTCAAGGACCAGCGGCGGGCGAAGTCGTTCGCGAAGCTGATCAAGAACATCGAGGTCGCCGCCAAGATGGGCGGCGCCGACCTCTCCGGCAACCCGACGCTCGTCGACGCCGTGCAGAAGGCCAAGAAGACCTCGGTCCCGAACGACAACATCGACCGCGCCATCAAGCGCGGCGCGGGCCTGACCGGCGAGACGATCAACTACGACACGATCATGTACGAGGGGTACGGGCCGAACGGCGTCGCCCTCCTGATCGAGTGCCTCACGGACAACCGCAACCGCGCGGCCGCCGAGGTCCGCACGGCGATGAGCCGCAACGGCGGCACGATGGCCGACCCGGGCTCGGTCGCGTACAACTTCAGCCGCAAGGGCGTCATCCGCGTCGCGAAGACCGACGGGGTGTCCGAGGACGACGTGCTCGACGCGGTCCTCGACGCGGGCGTCGAGGACGTCGCGGACCACGGCGAGGAGTTCGAGGTCGTGACGGAGCCGACCGACCTCGTCGCCGCCCGCACGGCCCTGCAGGGCGCCGGCATCGACTACGAGTCGGCCGACAGCGAGTTCGTGCCCGGCGTCACGATCGAGATCGACGACGTCGAGGTCGCGAAGAAGATCGTCCGGCTCGTCGACGCGCTCGAGGACAGCGACGACGTGCAGAACGTGTTCGCGAACTTCGACTTCTCCGACCAGGTCGCCGCCGCGCTCGACGACGAGGACTGAGCGCCCTCGTGCGGGTCCTGGGGGTCGACCCCGGACTGACGCGGTGCGGGGTCGGCGTCGTCGACGTCGCCCCGAACCGCACGGCGCGGCTCGTGCACGTGGAGGTGCTGCGCACCCCGCCGGACCAGGCGCTCGAGCTGCGGCTGCTCGGGATCGGCGGCGGGCTGCGGCGCCTGCTCGAGGAGCACCGCCCGGACGCCTTCGCGATCGAGCAGGTGTTCGCGCAGCAGAACGTGCAGAGCGTGATGGGCGTCGCGCAGATCAGCGGCATCGCCATCCACCTCGCCGCCGAGCGCGGCCTGCCGGTGGGGCTGCACACGCCGAGCGAGGTGAAGGCCGCGGTCACCGGCTACGGCAACGCCGACAAGCGTCAGGTCACCACGATGGTGACGCGGCTGCTCGGTCTCGCCGAGGCGCCGAAGCCCGCGGACGCCGCGGACGCCATCGCGATCGCCGTGTGCCACGCCTGGCGGCAGCCGCCCGCCGCAGCCGCGCGGGGCGGGGCGATGACGGCCGCGCAGCGCGCGTGGCGCGAGGCGGAGGCGTCGGCCCGCCGCCGCTGACCCGGTCGCGGTCGACCCGAAACTGGCTCTGAACAGGGGACACGCCGTACGCTGCGCGGATGCCCGTCGTCCGTCGTGCGCTGCTCGCGCTCGGTCTGGTCGTCGCCGTCGCGATCGTCGCCGGCGCGACCTTCGCCGTCGTCCGCTTCGCCGTGCCCGCCGCGGCGCCGGGGGAGGGGGTCCGCTCCGCGAGCGTCGACGCGCGGTCCGGCTCGGCCGAGGACGCGCCCCGCTCCTTCCTCGACCGCCCGCCGTACGCCTCCTGCGGGCACGTCGTCCTCGGCGCGGACGACCCCATCCCCGCCGCTCGCATCGCGTGCCTCGCCGGCGCGGGTGACGAGGGCCGCGAGCTCGTCGTCGAGTCGTCGACCGCGGAGGGCGACCCGGTCGTCCGCTACTACCGCGCCGGTCCCGGCATCCGCGGCGTCCTCATCTTCGAGGACGCCACCGCCGACCCGGCGGACGGGCGCTGGCACCGCGTCGCGTGCGCCTCCGGTCGCATCGACCAGACGGGCGCCTGCGCCTAGCCCTGCGCCGCCGCCGCGGCGGGCGCGCCGGCCTGTGCCGGACCGACCGGCTTCGTCGTCGTGCCGGGCTTCGCCGATGCACCGGGCTGCGCGGGCGCACTGGGCTGCGCGGGGGCGCTCGGCTGGGCCGGTGCGCTCGGCTGGGCGGGTGCACTGGGCTGCGCGGGAGCGGTCGGCTGCCCCGGGCTGCTCGGCTCGGCGGGCGCGCTCGGCTCGCTCGACGGCGGCGTCGCGGGCGTGCTCGGGGAAGCGGAGGCGGGCGGCGAGGACACCGCCGGGGCCGAGGTGGCCGGGGGCGCGGGGCGCGCGGGCGTGCCGGTCGCCCTCGGGGCGGTCGTGCCGGTCACCGGTCGGGCGGCCTGCACGGAGCGCTGCACCCCGGCGCCCGCCGTGTCGACCCGCAGGCTCACCGTGCTCGTCCGCGCCGCGTCGGTCTGGAGGATCCGCTTCGCGGAGGCCGGCGGTTCCGCCTCGTCGAGGGCGGGCGGCGCCGCCGCGAGGTCCTCACGCGGTGCGGCCGACGGCGCGACGGGCGCCGCCTCCGCCTGCGGCGGCACGGTGCTGCCCGGGGTGCCGACGAGCAGGAGCGCGGCGCCGACCACGGCGACGGCCGCGACGAGGCCGGCGGCGACGCCGGTGGTGCGGCGGTCGGCCCGCGGCACGATCGAGTCGAGCAGGCCGGGCGCCGCGAGGGCGGGCCGCGGGCGCGGCGGCTCGGGCGGCAGCAGGCCGGGGACGGACGCCGGGTCCCGCACGAGGCGGTGCAGGGCGTCCGCGAGGGCGGACGCCGGCGCCTCGTCGGCGGCGGCGCGCGCGACGATTGACCGCACCGCGTCCGGCAGCGGGGCTCCCGGCGCCCAGCCGAGCTCGGTCGCCAGCACGCGGCCGACGCCGTCGAGGTCCGCGCGACGCTGAGCCGACGGCGCGGCGAGGCCGCCCGCCGGCTCGACCGCGCCGATCAGCAGCGCACGGCCGTCCTCGTCGGTCAGGACCGCCTCCGGCCGCACCGCGCCGTGGACGCGGCCGCGCGCGTGCAGCGCCGCCACCTGGTCGGCGACCTCCGCCGCCGCGCGCACGGCGCGTGCAGCGCGCTCGTCGCGCGCTCCGGCCTCCCGTCGGCCGTCGTCGAACATCCCGCTCATGTCGGACCCCCTCCGCACAGCCCGTCCATTGTGCGGTCGCAGAATGGGAGGACGGCGCGCGGGGCGCCGTTCTCGGAGGTGTTCGTCATGCCGTCGTATCGGGTCGTCCTCACGGTGGGCCGCGTCCACCCCGGCGGGAACGCGCAGGCCGTGCTGCCCGCCGCCGCGAACGCGGTCGGCGCGCTGACGACGGTCGAGGCGAAGTCGGTCGGCGTGCGCCAGGGCCGCGCGGAGGCGACGGTCCGCTTCGAGGCCGTCGACGACGAGATCGCCAAGCAGATCGCCCCGGTCGCGGCGCAGAGCGCCGGGGCGCACGCGGAGATCCTCGAGGTGGCCCTCCGCCGGCAGAACGGCACGCGCTGGCCGCTCGTCGCGTGATGCCCCCCACCGCTCGAAGCCGTGTTCGAGCGGCGCCCGCGGTTCGGCGCGTCGCCGTCGGAGGCCTCGCCTAGCCTCGACCGCATGATCGCCTCGCTCCGCGGCACCGTCCTCGAGGCGGTCGGCACGACGCTCGTCGTCGACGTCCACGGCGTCGGCTACGCCGTGACGGTCACCCCCGACCACGCGCTGTCCGTCCGGACGGGCGAGGAGGTGCTCGTGCACACCGCGATGGTGGTGCGCGAGGACGACATGTCCCTCTTCGGCTTCCCCGACCGGGAGCGGCTCGGGGTGTTCGACCTGCTGCGCGGCGTCACCGGCGTGGGGCCGAAGTCCGCGATGGGCGTGCTCGCCGCGCTCGGGCCGGAGGAGATCGCGGCCGCGGTCGCGAACGACGACGACGCGGTATTCCGTCGGGTGTCGGGCATCGGGCCCAAGACCGCGAAGCTCATCGTCGTGTCGCTGACCGGCAAGCTCATCGCCGTGCGCACCGCCGCGCCGGTCGCGAAGCCCGCGGTCCGGGGCGCCGACGTGCTCATCGCGCTCGTCGGGCTCGGCTACCAGGAGCGCGCCGCGCAGGCCGCGCTCGACGACGTGCTCGCGGAGCGCCCCGACGAGCGGCAGACCGCGGTCCTCCTCCGCGCCGCGCTCGCCGCGCTCGGCCCGCAGGCCGTCCGGTGAGCGCGATCGACCCGGTGCCGCAGTCGGAGGCGGAGCTCGCCTTCGAGGGCGCCCTCCGCCCGAAGTCGCTGAGCGAGTTCGTCGGCCAGCCGAACGTGCGCAAGCAGCTGCAGGTGCTGCTGCAGGCCGCCGCGATGCAGAACCGCACCCCGGACCACATCCTGCTCGCGGGGCCGCCCGGGCTCGGGAAGACGACCCTCGCGATGATCGTCGCGGAGGAGTCCGGCCGGCCGCTGCGCATGTCGAGCGGGCCCGCGATCCAGCACGCCGGCGACCTCGCGGCGGTGCTGTCGTCGCTCACGCCGGGCGAGGTCCTGTTCATCGACGAGATCCACCGCATGGCCCGCAGCGCCGAGGAGATGCTCTACCTCGCGATGGAGGACTTCCGCATCGACATCATGGTCGGCAAGGGCGCCGGCGCGACGTCGATCCCGCTCGACCTCTCGCCGTTCACCCTGGTCGGCGCGACGACCCGGTCCGGCCTGCTGCCGAACCCCCTCCGCGACCGGTTCGGCTTCACCGCGAACCTCGAGTTCTACGAGACGCACGAGCTCGAGCAGGTGCTGCTGCGGGCCGCGACGATGCTCGACCTGGCCGTGCAGCCGCCGGCGCTCCGCGAGATCGCCGGCCGCAGCCGGGGCACGCCGCGCATCGCGAACCGCCTCCTGCGGCGCGTGCGCGACTGGGCGCTCGTGCACGGCGGGATCGCCGACCACGACGCCGTCCAGGCCGCCCTCGACCTGTACGACGTCGATGAGGACGGCCTCGACCGTCTCGACCGCGCGGTGCTGAACGCGATCATCGACCGCTTCGACGGCGGCCCGGTCGGCCTCAGCACGCTCGCCGCGAGCGTGGGGGAGGAGCAGGACACGATCGCGTCGGTCGTCGAGCCCTTCCTCGTGCGCATGGGGCTGCTGTCGCGGACGCCCCGCGGACGGGTCGCCACCGCGGCCGCCTGGCGCCGCGCGGGCAAGGCGCCGGCCGCCCCGGGCGCGCCGTCGCTGTTCGACGAGCCGGTATGATCCCGGGCTGAGCATCGGGCGGGGATCGACCCCGTCGCGGCGCCGTGCCGGCCCGCTCGAGGCGGGTGCGCGGCAGCCGCACCGACCCGGGCGCTCCGCCCCGAAAGGCCTCCGCATGGACCTGCAGCTGATCTTCTTCGGCGTCGTGATCATCGTGATCATCGCGCTGATGTTCCGCAACGGCCGCAAGCGTCAGCGCGACGCAGCGGCCATGAACACGGGCCTCAAGCCGGGCGCGGAGATCATGACGGCGTCCGGCATCTTCGGCCGCATCGTCTCCTTCGACGAGGAGGAGAACAAGGTCGTCATCGAGACCCACCCGGGCTCGCACCTCACGATCCACCGCCAGGCGATCGGGCGCATCGTGACGCCCGTCGCGGAGGACGGCACCGAGCTGAACGGCGAGCCGGTCGTGCTCGACGACGCGGCTGCGGACCCGGCCTTCGGCGAGCGGGTGGAGCCGTCGACGACGACGGACGCCGACGAGACCGCGCGACGCACCGGCGGGAGCGCCTCGAAGGGTGCGGGCGAGTAGCCCGTACCATGGCTCGGCCCGCGTTCCCTGAGCAGCGGGCCGCGCCGCAGGGGACCCGAGTCCCCGGCGCCCGCAGCACACCCTGACCCGAAAGGCCTCCGTGCCGAGCACCGTGACCCCGCAGCGCCATGCCCGGCGCGCGCTCATCGGCCTGGTGGTGATCATCCTCGCCGGCGTCGCCCTGAACTTCGTGGGGGTGCTCGCGGCACCGGGGAACACGTTCGCCGTCAAGGCGCAGTCCCTGCTGCCGAAGCTCGGCCTCGACCTCGAGGGCGGGACGCAGATCATCCTGGCCGCGACCACGGAGGGCGGCGGGAACCCGACGTCCGACCAGCTCGCGCAGTCGGTGACGATCATCCGGCAGCGCGCCGCCGCGGGCGGCAGCCCAGACGCGCAGATCTCGACGCAGGGCGGCCGCTTCATCAACGTCTCGCTGCCCGGGCGCCCGTCGCAGGCGACGATCAACGCCGTGCGCGAGGCGGCGCGGATGGACTTCCGTCCCGTGCTGACCACCGACGCGGCGGCGACCGAGTCGGCCGGCTCCTCCGACGCGCCGTACACGCCGCCGGCCTCGCTCGCGAACACCCCGAGCGCGAAGCCGTCCAACGGCAGCGACCTCGCGCAGGTCACGCCGTTCCTGGCGAACGAGTTCGAGAACTACCGCTGCGCCGCGGACAACGAGCCGGCGAAGGTGAAGGCGACCGTGCCGCTCGTCACCTGCGACGACACGAACACGCAGAAGTACCTGCTCGGCCCGGTCGAGGTGCCCGGCACGAACATCTCCGGTGCGACCGCCGGGCTCGCCCAGACGAGCCAGGGCGCCACCACCGGCGAGTGGGTGGTCAACCTCACGTTCAACGGCACGGGCACGCGCCAGTTCGCGCAGATCTCCGAGCGGCTCGTCGCGCTCCAGGGCGTGCAGAACCAGTTCGCGATCCTGCTCGACGGCAAGGTCATCTCGGCGCCGACGATGAACGCCGCGATCACCAACGGCAAGGCGCAGATCTCCGGCTCGTTCACCGAGCAGAGCGCCAAGCAGCTCGCCGACCAGCTGAAGTTCGGCGCCCTGCCGGTCAACTTCACGGTGCAGAGCCAGAACACGATCTCGGCCACGCTCGGCTCGTCGCAGCTGCAGGCGGGCCTGCTCGCCGGCCTCATCGGCCTGATCCTGGTGTTCGCCTACGCGATCTACCAGTACCGGCTGCTCGGCTCCGTGATCCTCGCGAGCCTCGGCATCTCGGCCGTGCTGACCTTCATCGTCCTCGACTTCCTGTCGTGGCGGGAGGGCTACCGCCTCTCGCTCGCGGGCGTCACCGGCATCATCGTGTCGATCGGCGTCACGGCCGACTCGTTCATCGTCTACTTCGAGCGCATCCGCGACGAGCTGCGGGAGGGCCGCGGCCTCGAGGGCGCGGTCGAGCAGGGCTGGCGGCGTGCGCGGCGCACCGTGCTGGCGTCCGACGCGGTGAACTTCCTGGCCGCCGCGGTGCTGTTCGCGCTCGCGGTCGGCGACGTGCAGGGCTTCGCGCTCACGCTCGGCCTCTCGACGCTCATCGACGTGCTGGTCGTGGTGCTGTTCAGCCACCCGATCCTGCAGCTGCTCGCGCGCCGGCCGTTCTTCGCCGAGGGCCACCGGTTCTCCGGCCTCGACCCGCGCGCGCTCGGCGCCGTGTACCGGGGCCGCGGCCAGTTCCGCGCACCGGTGCCCGAGGGCCGCACCGGGCGCAGCATCGGCGAGGCGCAGCGCCGGCAGACCATCGCGGAGCGCAAGGCCGCGGAGCTCGAGCGCGAGCGGAAGGGCGACTGATGGCCGGCGGAGGACTCACGCGGTTCGGCAACGACCTCTACACCGGGGCGCGGTCGATCGACTTCATCAAGCGGCGCCGCGTCTGGTACCTCGTCTCGGGCCTCGCGGTCGTGCTGTCACTCGTGCTGCCGCTGCTCGTGCTGCCGATCGTCGGGCACGGCTTCCGGTTCGGCATCGAGTTCACCGGCGGCTCGCAGTTCACGGTGTCCGGCTCGTCGAAGGTGCAGGACCAGGACCTCGCGATCCGCACCGTCCAGTCCGTCACGGGGACCGAGGTTCAGCCGCAGGTCGCGGTCGTCGGCGGGAACCAGCTGCGCGTGCAGACGACGCAGCTCGACGAGGCGGGCTCAACGGCGAACACCGACCGTGTCGCCGCCGCGCTCGGCCGCGCCTACGACGTGCCGGTACCCGGCGACGCCGATCGCGGCGTCTCGTCCTCGTTCGTCGGCCCGACCTGGGGCGCGGACATCTCGGCGGGCGCGATCCGCGGCCTCGTGATCTTCCTCGTGCTGGTCGCGGTCGTGATGGCGGTGTACTTCCGCACCTGGAAGATGTCGGTCGCGGGCCTCGTCTCGCTCGGCCACGACCTGATCATCACCGCGGGGATCTACGGCATCATCGGCTTCGAGATCACGCCCGCCGCGGTCATCGGCTTCCTCACGATCCTCGGGTACTCGCTGTACGACACGGTCGTGGTCTTCGACAAGATCCGCGAGAACACGGCGGCGATGAGCGAGAAGTCGTCCCGCACGTTCGCGGAGACCGTGAACCTCGCGGTGAACCAGACCCTCGTGCGGTCGATCAACACGTCCATCGTGGGCCTGCTACCGATCGCGTCGATCCTGTTCATCGGCACGACGCTGCTCGGTGCCGGGACGCTGCGCGACATCGCGCTCGCGCTCTTCATCGGCATCATCGTCGGCACGTACTCGACGATCTTCGTGGCCGCGCCGCTCTACACCGACCTGCGCGCGAACGAGCCGGCGATCAAGCTGCAGACGCGGCGCGCCCTGACCGCGAGGGCGCAGGCCTGAGCGGGGGGAAGTCCGCGCCCCCGCGCGCTGTTAGCCTCCACGGACCAGGAGGTGGCGAGTGACGGAGACGCGGGACGCCGCGACGACCACCGCGTCGATGCGGCGACGCGTGCCGCGCCTGTTCTCGCGCGCCCAGCCGGTCGACGCCGTCGACTCGCTGATCCGCACGGTCCGGCAGCACCACCCGAAGGCCGACACCGCGGTCATCGAGCGGGCCTACGCCGCCGCCGAGCGCGCGCACCGCGGGCAGAAGCGGAAGAGCGGCGAGCCGTACATCACGCACCCCGTCGCGGTGTCGCAGATCCTGGCCGAGCTCGGCATCGGTCCGCGCGGCGTCGCCGCCGCGCTGCTGCACGACACGGTCGAGGACACGGACTACACGCTCGACGAGCTGCGGGCGGACTTCGGCGACGAGGTCGCGCTGCTCGTCGACGGCGTCACGAAGCTCGACAAGCTGAAGTACGGCGACTCCGCGCAGGCGGAGACCGTGCGGAAGATGGTCATCGCGATGTCGAAGGACCTCCGGGTCCTCATCATCAAGCTGGCCGACCGCCTGCACAACGCGCGTACCTGGGGCTTCGTGCCCGCGGAGAGCGCGCAGCGCAAGGCGAAGGAGACGCTCGAGATCTACGCGCCGCTCGCGCACCGCCTCGGCATCCAGACGATCAAGCTCGAGCTCGAGGACCTCTCCTTCGCGGTGCTGTACCCGAAGCTGTACCTCGAGATCGAGTCGCTCGTGCGCCGGCGCACGCCGCAGCGCGAGGAGTTCGTCGCGCAGGTCATCGACCAGGTGACGGACGACCTGAAGGCCGCCCGCATCCGCGGCAAGGTCGTCGGCCGGCCGAAGCAGTACTACTCGATCTACCAGAAGATGATCGTCCGCGGCCGCGAGTTCGACGAGATCTACGACCTCACCGGCATCCGCGTGCTCGTCGACTCGGTGCGCGACTGCTACGCCGTGCTCGGCTCCATCCACGCGCGGTGGACCCCGGTGCCGGGCCGCTTCAAGGACTACATCGCGACCCCGAAGTTCAACCTGTACCAGTCGCTCCACACGACGGTGCTGGGTCCCGAGGGCCGCTCGGTCGAGATCCAGATCCGCACGCACGAGATGCACCAGCGGGCGGAGTTCGGCGTCGCCGCGCACTGGAAGTACAAGGAGCAGGTCGCGGGCCGCTCCACCGGCCCGATGACGACGGGCGACGAGGACATGGCGTGGCTCGCGCATCTCTCGGACTGGGAGAGCGAGACCGCCGACCCGCAGGAGTTCCTCGAGGGCCTGCGCTTCGAGATCGGGGCGAAGGAGGTCTACGTCTTCACCCCGAAGGGGAAGGTGATCGGCCTGCCGTCCGGCGCCACCCCGGTCGACTTCGCCTACGCCGTGCACACCGACGTCGGCCACCGCACCATGGGCGCGAAGGTGAACGGCCGGCTCGTGCCGCTCGAGTCCCAGCTCGCCTCCGGCGACGTGGTCGAGGTCTTCACCTCGAAGAACCCGGACTCCGGCCCCTCGAAGGACTGGCTGCAGTTCGTCCGCAGCCCCCGCGCCCGGACGAAGATCCGGCAGTGGTTCACCAAGGAGCGCCGCGACGAGGCGATCGAGCAGGGCAAGGACGCCATCGCCCGCGCGATGCGGAAGCAGAACCTGCCGCTCACGAAGCTGATGAGCCAGGACGTGCTCGTGGGCATCGCGACGTCGATGCGCTACGAGGACGTCTCCGCGCTGTACGCGGCGATCGGCGAGGGCCACGTCTCGACGCAGTCCGTCATCGAGCGCGTGCTCGCGCAGGTGCAGGACACGCAGGAGGCGGACGAGCCGGAGTTCGAGGCGCCGACCACCGGGCGCCAGCGCGCGATCCGGTCGAGCGACTCGGGCGTCCTCGTCCGCGGCGCGCCCGACATCCTGGTGAAGCTCGCGAAGTGCTGCACGCCGGTGCCGGGCGACGACATCCTCGGCTTCGTGACCCGCGGCTCGGGCGTCTCGGTGCACCGTTCCGACTGCAACAACATCACGTCGCTGAAGCGCGAGCCCGAGCGGATGCTCGAGGTCGAGTGGGCGCCGACCTCGAAGAGCGTGTTCCTCGTGCAGATCCAGGTCGAGGCGCTCGACCGGTCCGGCCTGCTGTCCGACGTGACGCGCGTGCTGTCGGAGCACCACGTGAACATCCTGTCCGCGACGGTCTCCACCTCCTCCGACCGCCTGGCGCTCAGCCGGTTCCTGTTCGAGATGGGCGACACCACGCACCTCGACCGCGTGCTGAACGCGGTGCGGCGCATCGAGGCCGTCTACGACGTCTACCGGGTCTCCGCGGGCTGACCCGTCCCGCCCCGGCAGCCCTGCCCGGTCAAGCCGTCGGGAGCGCGGCGAGGCGGTCGATCGCCTGCTGCTTGCCCGGCGAGCCGGGGTGCAGCTGGGCGAGCGCCGCGGCGACCGCGGGTGCGAGCCCGGCGACCGCGAGCAGCGCCGCCGCGGTCGACGAGGCCTCCTCGCCCGGGTCGAGCCGCACCAGGTCGAACGCGGTCCGCAGCGGCGTCGTGACGCGGACGCCGCCGAGCAGCACGAGGTCGTCCGACCGGAACCGCGCCTCGCGGGGCGGGGGAGTCACGAGCTTCGTGCGGCGGGACCGCCCGAGGTCGACGGCGAGCGTCAGGGGACGGGGCAGGTCCGGGACGACGCCGTGCACCCAGGCCGCGGCCTCGCGCTCCACGACGAGGTCGTAGCGCGCCGTGGCGGCCGCGAGCGAGGCGGCGCGGATCCCGGGCCCGTCGGGCTCGTCCACGGGCACCACGGTCAGGCCGAGCGGGCGGCACTCGCCGTCGAGCAGCAGCACCGACCGCTCCGCCTCCGGGAAGTCGTCGTGGTCGAGGGCAGGGGCCAGTCGCACGCGACGAGTGTTCCCCGGCCGCGGACGGTGTCGGGCGCCGCGGCCGGGTCCTGTGGAGAACCGGGTCGGGGGAGGAGCCGTCAGCCGATCGCGTCGAGCCAGATGCGGCGCGCGTTCAGGGCGTCCTCCGCGTCCTTGACCCGCTTCGCGTCGCCGGACGCCCTCGCGTCCTCGAGCTCGGCCTCGAGCTTCGCGATCGCCGCGTTCAGCTGCGACGCGAGGCCCTCGGAGCGGGCCTTCGTCTCGGGGTTGGTCCGACGCCAGTGCTCCTGCTCGAGCGACGCGACGTGCTGCTCGACCTTGCGGAGCCGGTCCTCGACGTGGCGCACCTGGTCGCGCGGCACGCGGCCGGCGGCGTCCCAGCGGCGCTGGATCGACGTCAGGCGGCTGCGGGCCGACTGCGCGTCGGTGACCTGGAGCAGCGGCTCGGCCTCCGTCAGCAGGGCGAGCTTCGCCTCGAGGTTGCCGCCGTACTCGGCGTCCTGCTGCGCCTGCTCCTCGGCCTTCGCCGCGTAGATCGCGTCCCCGGCCGCGCGGAACCGCGCCCAGAGCGCGTCGTCGACCCGCTTGCCGGCCCGACCCGCGCGCTTCCACTCGTCGAGCAGGCCGCGGTACGCGCCGATCGCGTCGCCGCCGCCGCCCGCGAGGGCCTCGGCGCGGGCGACGATCCGCTCCTTCTCCTCGCGCGCGGCGCCCTGCGTCGCCTCGAGCTCGGAGAAGTACGCCCGGCGCTGCCCGTCGATGGAGGAGCGGGCGTCGCGGAACCGCTTCCAGAGGTCGTTCGCCTCGGTCTTCGGGAGCCGGGCGCCCGTGCGCTGCGCGTCCTGCCAGCGCGCGAACAGGCCGTCGACGGACTGGCTCGTCGCCTTCCACTGCACGGTGGCGGGGTCGCGGGACGCGAGCGCCTCGATCTCCTCGACGATCGCGACCCGGTCCGCCCGGGCCTGCTCGACCTGCGCCTTGTGCTCCTCGGAGCGCTGGGCGGAGAGGTCCTCGACGGTGCCGGACAGCGCGGCGACCCGGTCGCGGAGCGCCTGCAGGTCGCCGACGGCGGCGGGCGCCTCGAGCGTCGTCGCGAGCCGCTGCACGGCGCGCGCGACCTCGGCCGGGGGCGCGCCGCGGCGGGCGCGCTGCTCCAGCAGGGCGACCTGGCTCGCCAGGTCCTGGTACTTCCGCTCGTAGTAGGCGATCGCCTCGTCCGGCGTCGCGTCGGGGTACTCGCCGACCTGGCGGTCCTCGTCGCGGTCGCGGACGAACACGACGCCGTGCTCGTCGACGCGGCCCCAGGGGTGCGTCGGTGCGGGGGTCGTCGAAGCGTCGGCCACCTCGGCCGCCGTCTCGGTCTCGGGCGTGGTCACAGCGCTCACCTCGGTGCCTGAGGGTACTGCACGGACTCGACCGGCGACCCCGCGGTCACCTCACCTCGATGGCGCCGAGGGACACGGGCACCTTCGGCGCCCCGTCGGTGCCGCCGCCCGAGACGCCCTTCGACGTGATCGCCGTCTTCAGGCCGGACAGCCCGCCCGTCACCTTCCCGAAGACGGTGTAGCCGGGGGCGGGCAGCTCGCTGTCGCCGTAGACGATGAAGAACTGGCTGCCCTGGCTGTCCGTCGCGGTGCCGCGGGCCATCGCGATGGTGCCGGCCGGGTAGACGCCGTACTCCGTCGAGCCCTTCGTGACGGTCGCCTTCGGCGCGTTCTCGAGCGGGCCGAACGTGTAGCCGGGGCCGCCGGTGCCGTCGCCGTCCGGGTCGCCGCACTGGAGGACGTAGAGGCCCTTCGTGGTGAGCCGGTGGCAGGTGAGACCGGCGTAGAAGCCGCTGTCCGTCAGGCCGACGAAGTTCGCGACCGCCTGCGGCGCCTTCTTCCCGTCCAGCGAGATCGTCAGCTTCGTCGCGTTCAGGGTCATCGTGCCGGTCCAGGTGCGGTCCTCCGCGGCCGCCTTCCGCGGGAGCGTGCGCGTCGGCTCGGGGGTGGGGGAGGCGCTCGCGCTCGCCGACCTCGACGGCGCCGCCGCGCCGGGGCCCGTGGTGAAGTAGCCGACCTGAGCCGCCGCGGCGACGCCGACGACGACCACGAAGACGATCGCGGCGATCACGTCGTCCCTGCGGCGGCGGCGCCCGCGCTCCGCGTGGACCTCCTGCCGGACCGAGTAGGAGCGGGCCCGCCGACGCGCCTCCCGCGCCTCGCGGTCCCGCGCGCTCCGATTCGCCACGCCGCTCCCTCCGCGCCCGGCCCTCCGAGCGGCTCCGATCGTAGAAGAGGCGCGGGAGGCCGCCCCGCCCCGCACGCCGCTGTCCGAGGCGCTGCATAGGGTTCTGCCCATGGAGGTGCGGACCGCGCTGCGCCAGGGCCCCGTGCCGCTGGCCGTGCGGATGCGCCCCACGTCGCTCGACGACGTCGCGGGCCAGGCGCACCTGCTGCGCCCCGGCTCGCCGCTGCGTCGGCTCGCGTCGCCGGACGGCACGAGCGGCGCCGTCTCCGTGATCCTGTGGGGCCCGCCGGGCACGGGGAAGACCACGCTGGCGCAGGCCGTCGCGGCGAGCTCCGGGCGCCGGTTCGTCGAGCTGTCCGCCGTCACGGCCGGCGTCCGCGACGTCCGGGCGGTCATGGAGAAGGCCCGGGAGCAGGCCGACCTGTACGGGCTGTCGACCGTGCTGTTCCTCGACGAGATCCACCGGTTCTCGAAGGCGCAGCAGGACGCGCTCCTCCCGGGCGTCGAGAACGGCTGGGTCACGCTGATCGCGGCGACGACCGAGAACCCGTCGTTCTCCGTGATCGCGCCGCTGCTGTCCCGCTCCCTCCTGCTCACGCTGCAGCCGCTCACCGAGGAGGACCTCGGCGTGCTGGTCGACCGCGCCGTGGAGGACCCCCGCGGGCTCGCCGGCCGCTTCCGGCTCGCGCCCGAGGCGCGGGCCGCGCTCGTCCGGCTCGCCTCCGGCGACGCCCGCCGCGCGCTGACCGCGCTCGAGGCGTCGGCCACCCTGGCGGAGCCGGGGGAGACCGACGACGCGGCGGAGGAGCCGCCCCTGATCACCGAGGAGCTGGTGGCGACCGCGGTCGACCGGGCGCTGCTGCGGTACGACCGCGACGGCGACGAGCACTACGACGTCATCAGCGCGTTCATCAAGAGCGTGCGGGGCAGCGACGTCGACGCGGCCGTGCACTACCTCGCCAGGATGATCGAGGCGGGGGAGGACCCGCGCTTCATCGCGCGGCGGATCATCGTGCTCGCCGCGGAGGACATCGGCATGGCCGACCCGCAGGCGCTGCCGATGGCGATCGCCGCGGCCGACGCCGTGCAGCTCATCGGGATGCCGGAGGGGCGGATCCCGCTCGCCGAGGCGGTCGTCTACCTCGCCCTCGCGCCGAAGTCGAACGCCGCCTACGCCGCGATCGACGCGGCGCTCGCGGACGTGCGCGCCGGCCGGATCGGGCGGGTGCCGATGCACCTCCGCGACGCCCACTACCCGGGCGCGAAGCGGCTCGGGCACGGCAAGGGCTACCGCTACGCGCACGACGGCGAGCACGGTGTGGTCGAGCAGCAGTACCCGCCCGACGAGCTGGTCGGCCGGGACTACTACGTGCCGACCGGCAACGGCTTCGAGCGCGAGACCGCGGCCCGCGTCGAGCGTCTCCGCAGGCGCGTCCGCGGTGTCGACCCGGCGGCTGCGGAGGACTGAGCGGCGGCGGTCCGCGGGGGACCGCGTGCTGCTATCCTTGTCGGCGGCATGGAGCGGGCCCGAGCGTCGTGCGGCTGCGACACCGGGTGCGCGAGAGGACCCGAGCCTGTAGCCGGCCGGTCCTCGCACGCCGAATCCCTCGAGATGTCTTCCGTCCGCGCTGCACGGCGCGGCCGGCTCCATTCCGAATCCTGAAGGAACCGCATGTCCACCAAGGCCCGCACCCGCGGCAAGGTCAAGCTCTCGCGCGCGCTCGGCGTCGCGCTCACCCCGAAGGCCGCCCGCTACCTGGAGAAGCGTCCCTACGCGCCGGGGGAGCACGGCCGCACCAAGCGCAAGGCCGACAGCGACTACGCCGTCCGCCTCCGCGAGAAGCAGCGTCTGCGCGCCCAGTACGGCCTGCGCGAGAAGCAGCTCCGCATCGTCTTCAACGAGGCCCGCCGCACCCAGGGCCTGACCGGTGAGAACCTGGTCGAGCTGCTCGAGATGCGCCTCGACGCCCTCGTGCTCCGCGCCGGCTTCGCCCGCACCACCGCCCAGGCCCGCCAGGCCGTCGTGCACCGCCACATCCTCGTGGACGGCAAGCTCGTCGACCGCCCCTCCTTCCGCGTGAAGCCGGGCCAGGTCATCCACGTCAAGGGCAAGAGCGAGCAGCTCGAGCCGTTCCAGGTCGCCGCGGCCGGCGGTCACGCCGACGTGCTGCCGAAGACCCCGGGCTACCTCGAGGTCGAGCTCGACAAGCTGCAGGCGCGCCTCGTGCGTCGTCCGAAGCGCGCCGAGGTGCCGGTGACCGCCGACGTCCAGCTCGTCGTCGAGTACTACGCCGCGCGCTGAGCCACCGCTCCCGGAGCGCCCGTCCTGCCTCGCAGGGCGGGCGCTCCGTCGTTCCCGGGCGTGGAGGCCCCGCGCGGCGCCTGGGTAGGCTGGACCGCTGATCTTGGAGGAGCCATGGGCAAGGTGCTCGTCTTTCTCGTCGGCCTGCTCGCAGGCGCGGCGCTCGCTCACGTCGCGTCGCGGACGCCCGCCGGCGCCCGCGTGTTCGCCGTGGTGAACGGCGTGACGGACGAGTTCGCCGCCGCCGTGTCCGACTCGTACCGCGCGCGCCTGGCGGAGGGGAAGTAAGTGGAGACCGCCGAGATCCGCCGCCGCTACCTGCAGTTCTTCGCCGACCGCGGCCACACCGTCGTGCCGAGCGCCTCGCTCGTTTCGCCCGACCCCTCCCTGCTGTTCACGGTCGCGGGCATGGTCCCGTTCATCCCGTACCTGAACGGCACCGTCCCCGCGCCGTACCCGCGCGCGGTGGACAGCCAGAAGTGCATCCGCACCCTCGACATCGAGGAGGTGGGCCGCACGCCGCGGCACGGCACCTTCTTCCAGATGCTCGGCAACTGGTCGTTCGGCGACTACTTCAAGCAGGACGCCATCCGGTGGGCCTGGGAGCTGCTCACGACGAGCGAGGCGGACGGCGGCTTCGGCTTCGACCCGAAGGACCTCTGGGTCACCGTCTTCCAGGACGACGACGAGGCCGAGGCGATCTGGCGCGACGAGGTCGGCCTGCCCGCGGACCGCATCCAGCGGCTCGGCTACGCCGACAACTACTGGATGACCGGTCAGCCCGGCCCCGCCGGCCCGGACTCCGAGATCTTCTTCGACCGCGGTCCCGCCTACGGTGCGGACGGGGGGCCGGCGACCGGCGACGACCGGTACGTCGAGATCTGGAACCTCGTGTTCATGCAGTACGAGATCGCGAACATCCGGTCGAAGGAGGACTTCGACGTCGTCCGCGAGCTGCCGAACAAGAACGTCGACACCGGCATGGGGCTCGAGCGCGTCGCCTTCATCAAGCAGGGCGTCGAGAACATCTACGAGATCGACCAGATCCGCCCCGTGATCGACGCCGCCTCCCGCCTCAGCGGCCGGGCGTACGGCGCGAACGCCGAGGACGACGTGCGGATGCGGGTCGTGAGCGACCACATCCGCTCGGCGATGATGCTCATGCTCGACGGGGTGACGCCGTCGAACGAGGGCCGCGGCTACGTGCTGCGCCGCCTCCTCCGCCGCTCCGTCCGCGCGATGCGCCTGCTCGGCGTCGAGGGCGCGACCTTCGGCGAGCTGTTCCCGGTCTCCCGCGACGCGATGAGCGCCGCGTACCCGGAGCTGCTGCCCGAGTCCGGCCGCATCCAGCGCCTCGCCGACGCGGAGGAGGAGAGCTTCCTGAAGACGCTGGTCGGGGGCACCGCCATCCTCGACACGGCGATCGAGCGCACCCGCGCGGCGGGCGCCGAGCAGGTCGCGGGCGACACCGCCTTCCTCCTGCACGACACCTACGGGTTCCCGATCGACCTCACGCTCGAGGTCGCGGAGGAGGCGGGCCTCACCGTCGACCGCGCCGCGTTCGACCGGCTGATGCAGGAGCAGCGCTCCCGCGCGAAGGCGGACGCGAAGGCGAAGAAGACCGCGCTCGCGGACCTCTCGGTCTACTCGGACTTCCGCGCGAAGGGCGAGACGGCGTTCCTCGGCTACAGCGAGCTCGTCGCGGAAAGCCGCGTGCTCGGCCTGATCCGCGACGGCCGCGCGGTCTCCTCCATCGCGCTCGGCGACATCGCCGAGGTGATCCTCGCCGAGACGACGCTCTACGCGGAGTCCGGCGGCCAGGACGCGGACCAGGGCGAGATCCGCGGCCCGGGCTACCGGCTCGAGGTGCTCGACGTGCAGCGGCCGGTCGCGGGGCTCGTCAGCCACCGAGTCCAGGTCGTCGAGGGCGAGGTCGCCGTCGGCGACCCGGCGCAGACGATCGTGGACCCGCTGTACCGCCGCGGCGCGACCCAGGCGCACTCCGCCACCCACCTGATCCACGCGGCGCTCCGCCAGGTGCTCGGCCCGGACGCGCACCAGGCCGGCTCCTACAACAAGGCCGGCTACATGCGGCTCGACTTCAGCTGGAACGCGCCCCTCAGCCCCGACACGCGCAGCGAGGTCGAGGACATCGCGAACCTCCGCGTGAACGAGGACCTCGAGGTCGTCACCCGCGTGCTGCCGCTGGACGAGGCGAAGGCGCAGGGCGCGATGGCGCTGTTCGGCGAGAAGTACGGCGACGTCGTGCGCATGGTCGACATCGGCGGCCCGTGGTCCCGCGAGCTCTGCGGCGGCACGCACGTCGGGCACTCCTCCGAGATCGGCCTGATCAACGTGGTCGGCGAGTCGAGCGTGGGGGCGACCAGCCGCCGCATCGAGTCCCTCGTGGGCCCGGAGGCGTTCAAGCAGTTCGCGACCGAGCGCGCGCTCGTGACCGAGCTCGGCGCGAACCTCAAGGTGCCGCAGGCCCAGATCGTGTCGCGGGTGCAGGACCTCGCGGCGAGCCTGAAGGCCGCCGAGAAGCGCATCGCCGAGTTCGAGCGCCAGGCCCTCGCGCAGCGGGTGCCCGCGCTCGCGTCGCAGGCGAGGTCCGTCGGCGGCGTCACCGCCGTGCTCGAGCAGGTCGGCGCGCTCGGCGGCGCGGACGACCTCCGGGCCCTCGTGATCGACGTCCGCGACCGGCTCGGCGCCGTGCCCGCGGTCGTCGGGCTCGCGGCGACGGTGCAGGACCGGCCGGTCGTGATCGTGGCGACGAACGCCGCGGCGCGCGACGCCGGGGCGAAGGCGGGGCCGCTCGCGAAGCGCGCTGCGGGCGTGCTCGGCGGCGGCGGAGGCGGCCGCGACGACATCGCGCAGGGCGGCGGCAGCGACGCCGGGGCGATCGAGGACGCGCTCGCCGCCGTGGCGCAGGGGCTCTCCTCCTGAGCGACGAGCAGGGCGGGTTCCGCCGCGGCGTCCGGCTCGGCGTCGACGTGGGCAAGGCCCGCGTCGGCGTCGCCCGGTGCGACCGCGACGGCCTGCTCGCGACCCCCGTCGAGACCGTGCAGCGCCGCGGCGACCTCGAGCCGGTGCTGGCCCGGATCGCGGCGCTCGCCGCGGAGCTCGACGCGATCGAGCTCGTCGTCGGCCTGCCGCTCGCGCTCTCCGGCCGGGACACCCCCTCCACCGGCGACGCTCGCATGGTCGCCGACCGCCTGGCGGAGGGTCCGGTGCCGGTGCGGCTGGTGGACGAGCGGCTGACGACGGTCAGCGCCCAGTCGGCGCTGCACGCCTCCGGCCGGAACACGCGGGGCTCGCGGAACGTGATCGACCAGGTGGCCGCGGTGATACTTTTGCAGCACGCCCTCGACGCTGAGCGCGCCCGAGGCGAGGCGCCCGGCGCCCTCCTCGAACCGAAGCGGAAGCGAACAGGTGGCCCCTAGCCCAGGACCCCAGCAGGCGCGCGCGTCCGCGGCCGACGAGTTCGAACGACTCCTCGGCGGCGGAGGAGGCGACGACGGCGGCGAGCCCTCGCGGCACGGTCGGGAGCGGCGCAAGCGGCGCGGCATCTGGCCGTGGGTGCTCGGCGTGCTGCTCGTCCTCCTCGTCGCGGTCGGCGGCGCCGGCTGGTTCGCGTACCAGACCTACCCCGAGCAGGTGAAGTCGCTGTTCGGCTGGAGCAACGACTACACGGGCTCCGGCGAGGGCACCGTCGAGGTCGAGGTGCGCCCCGGCGACACGGGTGGCGACGTCGCCGACCTGCTCGTCGCGAAGGGCGTCACGAAGACGCGGTCGGCGTTCTACGACCTGCTCGTGAACACCTCGCCCGAGCCGTCCCTGAACCCGGGCACCTGGCGCCTGAAGGAGCGGATGAGCGCCGCGTCGGCCCTCGCCGCCCTGCAGGACCCCAAGAACCTCGTGCAGTCGATCGTCGCGATCCCGGAGGGGTCGACGTCGTCGCAGATCCTCGCGATCACGGCCCGCTCGACTGGGCAGGACCTCGCCGAGCTGAAGAAGATCGCGAAGGACCACTCCTCGCTCGGCGTGCCGAAGTCGGCGCCGAACATCGAGGGCTGGCTGTTCCCCGCGACCTACACGTTCCAGCCGGGCACGACCGGGCGCGAGATGCTGCAGCAGATGGTCGACCGCATGAAGCAGGCCCTCGACGAGGCCGGCGTTCCCGCGGCGAAGCGCGAGCGCGTGCTCACCCTCGCGGGCCTCGTGCAGAAGGAGGGGAACGGCGAGGACGACGCGAAGGTCGCCCGCGTCTTCCTCAACCGCATCGCGCAGGGGATGCGCCTCCAGTCCGACGCCACCGTCAGCTACGGCGCCGGCGGCACCACCGTGGTGCCGACGGCGAAGGAGAAGGCGGACAAGAACCCGTACAACACCTACCTCCGCGACGGGCTGCCCGCCGGGCCGATCTCGAGCCCGGGCGACGCCGCGATCAAGGCCGCGATCGCGCCGGAGAAGGGGAAGTGGCTGTACTTCGTCACCGTGAACCTCCAGACGGGCGAGACGAAGTTCGCGAACACGTACGCGGAGCACCAGAGGAACGCGGACCAGTTCCTCCGCTGGCTGGACGCCCACCCCTCCTACAAGAAGTGACCGGGCGGCTCGCGGTCCTCGGATCGCCGATCGCGCACTCGCGGTCGCCGCTGCTCCACGCCGCGGCCGCGGACGTGCTCGGGCTCGACTGGCGGTACGACCGGATCGAGGCGACGGAGGAGACCCTGCCCGGGCTGCTGGCGGAGCTCGGCCCCGAGTGGGTCGGCCTGTCCCTGACGATGCCGCTGAAGCGCGCCGTGCTCCCGCTCGTGCGCGAGCACGCGCCGCTCGTCGACCGGCTCGGGCTCGCGAACACCCTGCGGCTGGGGGAGCGGCCCCGGCTCGCGAACACGGACGTGGGCGGCGTGGAGGCGGTGCTCCGCGATCACACGGGTGCGCGGCGCGCCGTCGTCCTCGGCGGCGGCGCGACGGCCGCAAGCGCCGCGGAGGCGCTCGGTCGGCTGGGCGTGCAGGAGCGCGTCGTCGCGGCCCGACGGCCGGAGGCGGCGGCGCGCGACCTCGCCGGGCTCGCGGACGCCTTCGTGCCGCTCGACGACGTCGACCTCGCGGACGCCGACGTCGTCGTGTCGACCCTGCCGGGGCACGCGGAGGCGGAGGTGCCCGTGCCCGGCGCCGTCGCAGCCGGCACGCCGCTGCTCGACGTCGCCTACGACCCCTGGCCGACCGCGCTCGGCGCGCGATGGCTCGGGGCGGGCGGGCGCCTCCTGCACGGCCTCGACATGCTGGTCGAGCAGGCGGTGCTCCAGGTGAGGGTCTTCACCGACGCCGACCCCGACGTCCCGCTGCCGCGCGAGGCCGAGGTGCGCGCCGCGATGCGCGCCGCCGTCGGCCGCTGAGCGGCACCTGCGCCCGGCCGCTGATGCTGACCGCAGCCCTTGGCCCCGTCCCGCTCCGCGGCCTCCCCGCTGATCGAGGTGCGAGCGCAGCGAGCCTCGAGATCAGCAGCGGCACGGTCTCGAGGCTCGCTGGCGCTCGCACCTCGACCAACAGGGCTGGTTGGTGACGCGGGTTCGGGCGCTCGTTCCTCGAGCAACGGGTTCATGCGGTCCGCGGGCATGGGAGGATCGGGGCGATGTTGCGCTGGCTGACCGCCGGTGAGTCGCACGGCCCGAGCCTCACCGCCATCCTCGAAGGGCTGCCCGCCGGCGTGCCCGTGACCGGGGACGCGATCCGCCGCGACCTCGCGCGGCGCCGCCTCGGCGTCGGCCGCGGCTCCCGCCAGAAGTTCGAGCAGGACGAGCTCGGCGTCGTCGGCGGCGTCGTGCACGGCCGGTCCATCGGCGGCCCGGTCGCGCTGACCATCGGCAACACCGAGTGGCCGAAGTGGCAGGAGGTCATGAACGCGGAGGACGTGCCGCTCACGGACGCCTCCCGCGGGCGCGGCGCACCGCTCACCCGGCCCCGCCCCGGTCACGCGGACCTCACGGGCATGCAGAAGTACGGCTTCGACGAGGCCCGCCCGGTGCTGGAGCGCGCGAGCGCCCGCGAGACCGCGGCCCGCGTCGCGCTCGGCGCGGTCGCGCGCACCTTCCTCGCGGAGCTCGGCGTCGGGCTCGTCAGCCACGTCGTCGCGATCGGTCCGGTGCAGGTGCCCGAGGACGCGCCCCTGCCGCACCCGGCCGACGTCGACCGCATCGACGCGGACCCGGTGCGCTGCGCCGACCCGGCGACGAGCGCGCGGATGGTCGAGGAGATCGACGACGCCCACCACGCGGGCGACACGCTCGGCGGCGTCGTCGAGGTCGTCGTGGAGGGCCTGCCGCCCGGGCTCGGCTCCTACGTGCACTGGGACCGCCGTCTCGACGCGCGGCTCGCCGGCGCGCTCATGGGCATCCAGGCGATGAAGGGCGTGGAGGTCGGCGACGGCTTCCGCACGGCCGCGCGCCGCGGCTCGGCCGCGCACGACGAGCTCGTGCTCTCGGACGGCGCGATCGAGCGCGTCACCGACCGCGCGGGCGGCCTCGAGGGCGGCATGACCACCGGCGACGTGCTCCGCGTCCGCGCGGCGATGAAGCCGATCTCGACGGTACCGCGCGCCCTCCGCACGATCGACGTCGCGACCGGCGAGGCCGCCTCCGCGCACCACCAGCGCTCCGACGTCTGCGCCGTGCCGGCCGCGGGCGTCGTCGCCGAGGCGATGGTCGCGCTCGTCCTCGCGGACGCGGTGGTCGAGAAGTTCGGCGGCGACTCCGTCGAGGAGACCCGGCGGAACCTCGAGGCCTACCTCGCGGCGATCCCCGCCTCCCTGCGGACCGTCGCGACGCGCGCCCCGCGGTGACCGCGCGCACCGTCGCGCTCATCGGGCCGATGGGCGCCGGCAAGACCTCGGTCGGCCGCCGCGTCGCCAAGCACCTCGGCCGCCGGTTCGTCGACACGGACGCGGTGATCGCCGCCGAGCACGCGCCGATCCCGCAGCTGTTCGTCGAGCGCGGCGAGGCGGCGTTCCGCGCGATCGAGCGCGACGTGGTCCAGCGGGAGCTCGCCACGGGCGGCGTCGTCGCCCTCGGCGGAGGCGCGGTGCTCGATGCGACCACGCGCGCCGCGCTCGCGGGCTGCACCGTCGTGCTGCTCACCGTCTCCGAGCAGGCCGTCGCGGCGCGGATCGGCGACGGGAGGCGCCCCCTGCTCACCGACGGCCTCGAGTCGTGGCGACGGATCGCCGCCGAGCGGGAGCCGGTCTACGCGGCGCTCGCCGACGTGGTCGTCGACACGTCCCGCCGACCCATGACGACGATCGCCGCGGAGCTCGCGGCGCAGCTGCAGGAGGTCGCACCGTGACACCCGTCCGCATCCCGGTCCGCAACGCGGGGGAGTACGACGTCGTCCTGGGCCGCGGCCTCGGCGACGTGGTCGCCGAGGCGGTCCCCGCCGGCGCGAAGAAGGCCCTGCTGATCCACCAGCCCGTGCAGGCGCGTCGCGCGGACGCGATCCGCGAGCGCCTCGCGGGCCGGGTCGAGGTGCTGCTCGCCGAGGTGCCGGACGCGGAGGACGCGAAGCGCATCGAGGTCGCCGCGTTCTGCTGGGGCATCCTCGGGCAGGCGGACTTCACCCGGACCGACGCGGTCATCGGGCTGGGCGGCGGCGCGGTCACCGACCTCGCCGGCTTCGTCGCGGCGACCTGGCTGCGCGGCGTGCCGTTCGTCAGCCTGCCGACGAGCGTCCTCGGCATGGTGGACGCCGCGGTGGGCGGCAAGACGGGCATCAACACGACCGAGGGCAAGAACCTCGTCGGCACCTTCACCGCGCCGGTCGCCGTGATCGCGGACCTCGACGTGCTCGACACGCTGCCCCGCAACGACCTGCTCTCCGGCTTCGCCGAGGTCGCGAAGTGCGGCTTCATCGTCGACACGACGATCCTCGACCGGCTGACCGCGGACGTCGACACCGCGACCGACCCGACCTCGCCGGTGTTCGCCGAGCTCGTCGAGCGGGCGATCCGCGTGAAGGCGGAGGTGGTCAGCGAGGACTTCCGAGAGTCCGGTCGTCGCGAGATCCTCAACTACGGCCACACGCTCGGCCACGCCATCGAGTACGCCGAGCGGTACCGCTGGCGGCACGGCGGCGCGATCTCGGTCGGCATGGTCTTCGCCGCGGAGCTCGCCCGGCTCGTCGGCCGGCTCGACGACGACGGCGTGCAGCTGCACCGCGACGTGCTCGGCTCGCTCTCCCTGCCGCTCACCTACCCGGGCGGCCGGTGGGAGGCGCTCACCGCGGCGATGCGGCGGGACAAGAAGTCCCGCGCCGGGCTGCTCCGGTTCGTGCTGCTCGACGGCATCGGCCGCACGAGCATCCTGAACGGGCCGGAGGACCACCTGCTCTTCACCGCCTACGGCGAGATCGCGGACTGACCCCGCCCCGTCCGCCGCTCGGGGCGGGTGGTCTCGGCACTGGCGCGGAGCGCCCGGCTCGACCACCGTGTCGCCCCGCTGGTCGAGGTGCGAGCGCAGCGAGCCTCGAGACCACCCGGAGCATGATGTGGACGTGACGGACGCGCAGCAGCCCACCGCGCAGCAGGGGAGCGGGGGCGGCTCCTTCCTCACCGTCCTGGTGGCGCTCGTCGCGAACGTCGCGATCGCCGTCGCGAAGTCCGTCGCCGCGGTGCTCACCGGCTCGGCGTCGATGACGGCGGAGGCGGCGCACTCCTGGGCGGACTCGGGGAACGAGGTGTTCCTGCTGATCGCCGAGCGCCGCGGCGCGCGCGGCCCCGACCGGACGCACCCGTACGGCTACGGCCGGGACGCCTACGTCTGGTCGCTCTTCGCCGCCGTCGGGCTGTTCACGGTCGTCGCGGTGCTCTCCATCCAGCACGGCATCAGCGAGCTCGGCTCTGACGAGCCGAACGAGAACCAGCTGATCGCGTACCTCGTCGTCGGCGTCTCGTTCGTGCTCGAGGGCGTCTCCTTCCTCCGCTCGCTGCACCAGCTGCGGGGCACCGCGGCCGCCGCCCGGCAGGACGTGCTCGAGCACGTGCTGAAGACCTCCGACCCGACCGTGCGGGCCGTGTTCTTCGAGGACGCCGCCGCGCTCATCGGCCTCGTGCTCGCGGCGGCCGGCATCGCCCTGCACGAGATCACCGGCTCCCCGGTGTGGGACGCGGCCGGGTCGATCGCCATCGGCGTGCTGCTCGGCGTCGTCGCGATCGTGCTGATCCAGCTCAACCGGCGCTTCATCATCGGGCAGTCGCCGTCGCCGCGCGTGCAGGCGGCGGTGCTCCGCATGCTCGCGGCGCACGAGCACGTGGCGACGGTGTCCTACCTCCACCTCGAGTACGTCGGGCCGTCCCGCGTCTACCTCGTCGCGGCGGTCGACCTCACGGGCGACGCCCCGGAGCACGAGATCGCCGGGCTGCTCGCGTCGATCGGCCGGACGGTGGAGCAGGACGAGCACGTGGCGGAGGCGGTCCTCACGCTCAGCCGGCCGGGCGACCCGCCGCTCGAGGTGCCCGCCGACCAGCAGGCGGTCCCGGCCCCCCGCTAGCGTGACGCGGGTGCCCCGCGTGCTCGTCCTGAACGGCCCGAACCTGCAGCGCCTCGGCACCCGCGAGCCGGACGTCTACGGCACCGCGTCGCTCGACGACGTCGCGTCCGCGCTCGCCGCGGCGGCCCCGGGCGGGGTCGAGGTCGACGTGCGGCAGACCGACGACGAGGCCGAGCTGATCGGCTGGCTGCACGAGGCCGCCGATTCGAGGTCCCCGGTCGTGCTGAACCCCGCCGCCTTCACGCACTACTCGTACGCGCTGCACGACGCGGTGCGCGTGGTGACGACCGCGGGCGTGCCCGTCGTCGAGGTGCACCTGACGAACCCGGCGGCACGGGGGGCCTTCCGCCGGGAGTCGGTCGTGTCGCCCGTCGCGACCGGCGTCATCGCCGGCTTCGGCGTCGACGGCTACCTGCTCGCGCTCGACTGGGTCGGGAAGCACCTGACCGCGGCCGGGTAGACTGCCGGGTCGGCCGGAGCCCCGCACGGGGCGGGACGGGCCGAGGACTTCACGGAGGTAACCCATGGCGAGCACCGCGGACATCCGCAACGGCGTCGTGCTCTCGATCGACGGCCAGCTCTGGAACGTCGTCGAGTTCCAGCACGTCAAGCCGGGCAAGGGCGGCGCGTTCGTGCGCACCAAGCTCAAGAACGTCGTGACCGGCAAGGTCGTCGACCGCACGTACAACGCGGGCGCGAAGGTCGACATCGAGAACGTCGACCGGCGCGACTACCAGTTCCTGTACAAGGACGGCGACGACTTCGTCTTCATGGACGGCGAGACCTACGAGCAGCTGCCCATCCCGGCGGCGACCGTCGGCGGCGCGGCCGACTACCTGCTCGAGAACCAGCAGGCGACGATCGCGGTCAACAACGGCAACCCGCTGTACGTCGAGCTGCCCGCCTCCGTCGTGCTCGAGGTCACGTACACCGAGCCGGGCCTGCAGGGCGACCGCTCGAGCGCGGGCACGAAGCCGGCGACCCTCGAGACCGGCGCGGAGATCCAGGTGCCGCTGTTCCTCGAGACGGGCACGAAGGTCAAGGTGGACACCCGCACGGGCGACTACCTCGGCCGCGTCTCCTAGCCGATGTCCGCGCGGAGCAAGGCGCGCAAGCGCGCGCTCGACGTGCTGTTCGCCGCGGACGTGCGCGGGGAGACGCCGGAGCAGTCGCTCGAGGCGGAGTCGCTGCGCGCGGCGGCCCGGCCCGAGCGCGCCTCGAGCTGGCCCTACGCGCGCGAGATCGTGCAGGGCGTCATCGACCACGCCGAGGAGATCGACGGCCTGATCGCCGGGCACTCCACGTCCTGGCCGATCGAGCGCATGCCCGCGGTCGACCGCGGCATCCTCCGGATCGCGATCTGGGAGGCCCGCTGGAACCCGGACGTGCCGGTCGGCGTCGCGATCGACGAGGCCGTCGAGCTCGCGAAGGAGCTGTCCACCGACGACAGCCCGAAGTTCGTCAACGGCCTGCTCACCGCGGTCGTGAAGGAGGCCGGGCAGCCGAGCTGACCCGGTTCACGCCTCGGGCAGCGCGCCGACCGCGAGCGCCCACGGCATGGCCGGATCGGGCTCGACCCGGACGACGAACCGGTCGAGCGCGCCCGTCGAGGGGATGAGCGCGAGCGCGGGCCCGCCGTTGCCGCAGGTCAGCACGACCGGGTCCTCGGGGCCGATCCGCAGCGCGATGGTGCCGCTGCCGGTGCAGTTGATGCTCACCACCACGCGGTGGCCGTCGGCGACGAACCGCGCCGCGCCGTCGCGGCTCCCGGCGAGCACGCCGATCGGGGTCCCGACCGCGTTCGGCAGCAGGATCGCGGCCGCCTGCACCGCCTGCGCCGCGCGGTCGGCCCGGTCCGCCTCCACCGCCGCGCGGTTCCCGTCCGCGGCCAGCGCGATGCCGCCGGCGGCTGCCGCGGCCACGGCGAGGACGACGGCGATCGCTCGGAGCGACGGCGGTCGACGCGGCGGCCGTCGGAGGCGCGGCAGGACCGGCTCCGGCGCGGGCGGCAGCACGGCGAGCGCCTCGAGATAGGCGGCGACGGCGCCCGGCGGCGGGTCCGGGCGGTAGAGCCGCAGGCGCAGCTCCGCCACCGACTCCTCGGTCGCCGCGGCGGGACCGCCCATGCGGCGATCCTGCTCCGCGCGCTCCGCCCGCGCCAGCCCCGGCCGGAGCGGCGCCCGAGGCGCTGCTCAGGGGCGCCGGGCGGGTCCCGGTCGGACGGCGGCGACGCCGAGACGGTCGCGGACCGCGATCGTCAGGTCGGGGTGGTCCGTGAACACGCCGTCGACCCCGGCGTCCAGCACCGACGCCCAGTACGCCTCCCAGTCGCCGAGCGCGGCGCGGGGCCCGTCGGTGCGGTGCCGCCGGGGCAGGAAGCGGTTCTCGGGCCGGAGCGTCCACGTCCAGACGGCGAGGCCGAGCGCGTGCAGCGCGGCCACCCGGCGGGCCGTGACGCGGCTGCTCGGGATGCTGACGCCGTCGAAGCCCGCGAGGGCCGCCGGGTCCGCCAGCTCCTGCCGGTAGGTCCGGGCGAGCGGCCCCTCCCGCACCTCGTCGGGCGCCATGCCGACCGGCTCGAGCAGGTAGACGATCGGGTGCGGGAGGTCGGCGAGGCCGAGCAGCGCGGTCTTCTCGAAGCTCTCGAACACGATCCTCGGCAGCCGCGGGGCGCGGGCGAGCTCGGCGCGGAGCAGCGGGACCGGGTCCAGGCCGCGGGCTGCGAGCGCGAGCGGCTCCTTGACCTCGATCACGAGCAGCACGTCCGCCTCGGCCGCGAGCTCGAGCACGTCGTCGAGCCGGAGGACGCCCTCCCGGCCGTCGTGTTCCGCGCTCTCCGGCCGCACGCGCGGCATGCGCTCGCGCGCCCGCAGGGTGGCGAGCTCGGCCCAGTCGAGGTCGTCCGCGTACCAGGCCCGCCGGCCGTCGTGCCCGGTCCGTCGGCGGTCGCGCAGGTCGGGCCGGCGCGCGACGTCGGTGGTGTCCGCCAGGTCGCGGTCGTGCCGCACGACGAGCACGCCGTCGCGGCTCGGCACGACGTCGATCTCCAGCGCGTCGACGCCCTGGGCGACCGCGAGGAGGAGGGACGAGCGGGTCAGCTCGGGGCGGTAGCCGGGAGCGCCGCGGTGGCCGATCACGATCGGGCGACCGGGCACGAGGAGCGAGGACAGACCGGCGGGACGGGGCGAGGGAGCCACCGTCGGAGCGTCGATCACGGCCGTGGACGGACCGCGATCACGAGGTGACGCGCGGATGAACGGGGATGCACGACGGAGCAGCGTACGAAGCGCGGGACGCCGCGCGACGGCGACACCCGGGCTGCGCGGGGCGACGTGCCGGCGGGTCCGGCGGCCGGCGACGCGGCCGCCGGGACCCCTGCTCAGGACCGCGCGGCGACGGCGACCGGCTGCCCGGCGAAGGCGACGCGGACGAGATCGCCGGTCTCCGGGTGCTCGGCGGCCGCGTGCTGCACCGTGAGCGCGATGCCGGTCTCGAGCCGCACGACGGTCCGGCGGGCCGCACCGAGGAAGCTCGTCGACACGACGATGCCGGGCAGGCCGTCGGCCGCGAGGTGCACGTCCTCCGGCCGCACGAACGCGACGACCGGTCCGTCGGGCGTGGCGCCCGGCAGCGCCGGCAGCTCCTGCCCGGCGACCTGCACGCGGCCGTGCTCGAGCACGCCCTCGACCCGGTTGCTGTGCCCGACGAAGCCGGCGACGAACTCGGTCGCGGGTCGCAGGTAGAGGTCCTCGGGGGTGCCGATCTGCTCGATCGAGCCCGCGTTCATCACGGCGACGCGGTCGGCGACGGCGAGCGCCTCCTCCTGGTCGTGCGTGACGAACACCGCGGTGATGCCGGTCTCCTGCTGGATGCGCCGGATCTCGTCGCGCAGCTGCACGCGCACCTTCGCGTCGAGCGCGGAGAGCGGCTCGTCGAGGAGCAGCACGCGGGGGCGCGTGACGAGGGCGCGGGCGAGCGCGACGCGCTGCTGCTGCCCGCCGGAGAGCTGGTGCGCGTACCGCTCGCCGAGGTGTCCGAGCCCGACGAGGTCGAGCGCCTCCTGCACCCGGCGGTCGCGCTCGGCGCGGCCGACCTTCCGCATCTGCAGGCCGAACGCCGTGTTCTGCGTCACGGTCATGTGCGGGAACAGCGAGTACGACTGGAAGACCATGCCGATGTCGCGCTTGTGCACGGGCACCGACTCGATCTGGCGGCCGCCGATCCGCACGTGACCGGCGTCGATGGTCTCGAGGCCGCTGATGGCGCGGAGGGCCGTCGTCTTGCCGCAGCCGGACGGGCCGAGCAGGGCGACGAACTCGCCGGGGCGGATGTCGAGGCTGATCCCGTCCAGGGCGCGTGCGCCCGAGCCGTAGTCCTTCACGACGTCGACGAGCTCGACGGGCGTGCCGCGGACGACGAGCGAGTCCGCGGGCGTGGGGACGGTGGTGGTCATGACTTCCTCCGGCGGGGACCCCGCGTGATCGAGCCCGCCGTCGAGACGACGACGAGCAGCACGAAGACGAACAGCAGCGCGGCGAGCGCGAGCAGGGCGCCGACGTACGGGTCGGTCTGCTGCAGCAGCAGCAGCGCGGTCTGGAACGTGTTCTGCGAGAGCACGTTCGCGATGGTGAACTCGCCGAGCACGACGGAGACCGTCAGCAGGCACGAGGAGATGAGCCCGCGGCGCAGGTTCGGCAGCACGACCCGCCACACCGCGACGGGCCAGGACGCGCCGAGCGAGCGCGCCGCCTCCGTCAGCGTCGTGAGGTTCAGCGTGCCGATGTTCGCCTGGATCGGCCGGTACGCGTACGGCAGCACGATCACGCCGATGGCGAAGGACAGCGTCCACGGGTCGCTGCCGACGACCTGCTGCAGCACCTGGTAGACGGGCACGAAGCCGACGACGAGCACGATCGTGGGCACCGTGATCGGCAGGAGGCAGACGAACTCGAGCACGCGGTGCGCCTTCGGGTGGCGCAGCTCCGCGAGGAGCATCGCGGGTAGGAGCAGCAGGAGCACGATCGCGACCACGATGACGGCCAGGACGAGCGAGTTCTGGACGCCGGCGAAGAGGTCGCTGTAGTTCGACGACTGCGCCGGGTCGAACAGCGCGAGCCAGTGCACGAACGTGATGCCGGGCGAGCCGACCCGCTGCAGCGTGAACCATCCCATCGACAGCAGCGGGATCGCGAAGAGGAGCCCGACGACGATCAGCACCGCCGCGCCGGTCGCCTTCGCCGGCGTCGCGCCGTACCGGCCCCGGGCCGCGCGGCGGACGGGCGGCGTCGTCCCGGTGGGGGAGACGCCCGCGACGGGGGCGCCGCTCGCCGCGGTCATCGCTGCCACCGCCGGGTGCGCCGGTCGAGGGCCGCGCAGGCCGTCATGAGCACGGCCATGATCACGACCATCCCGAGCGCGAGCACGCCCGCCGTGTTCGCGACGCCGACGATCGTCTCGCTCGTGAGCTGCTGCCGGATCGCGAGGGTGATGATGCCGCCCTGCGAGATCAGCGCGGCCGCGGTCGCGTAGGAGGAGAACGCGTTCGCGAACAGCAGGATCAGGCTGCCGAAGAACGCGGGCGCGAGCACCGGCACGCCGACGCGGCGCCAGAAGTCGAGCCGCGTGCCGCCGAGGGTCGCGACGGCCTCGCCCCACTGCGGCCTGAGGCCGTCGAAGGCGGGCATGAAGGACAGCACCATCAGCGGCACCCCGAAGTACGTGTACGGCAGCAGCAGGCCGGCGACCGAGTACAGGAACGTGCTCGTGTCGAATCCGGTCAGCTGCTGCACGACACCCTGGACCAGCGTCTGGGCGCCGACCGTGGCGATGAAGGCGAAGGCGAGCATGACGCCGCCGAACTGCGCGAACACGCTGCTCGCGGAGTCGACGACGGCGCGGACCAGGCCGTCCGGCCGCGCGGCGCTCAGCGCCCAGCAGACGAGCGCGCCGAGCACCGCGCTGATCACCGCGGAGACCGCGGAGAGCCAGATCGAGCTCCAGAAGTTCGACGCGATCGTCCGATCGCCGAGCGCGGCGAAGTTCGCGAGCGTGGGGCGGCCGGACGCGTCGAAGAACCCGCTCGTGATCGCGACGACGCCGGGGACGGCGAGGAAGAGCAGGACGTAGACGCCGAACGGCGCGAAGCCGAGCCAGCCGACGCCGCGGCGCCGGAGGGTGGACCCTCCGGCGCCGCGGGTGCCGAGCCGCTCGGTCCCCGCGGGCACGGCTGCCGCGGAGGCCGTCGTACCCGCGGGCGACTTGGCGGTCGTGGTCATCGGGTCAGCCGATGGCCTTCGACCAGCCGGCCTTGAGGACCGACGCGGCCTTCGTGGCCTGGTCCGCGGTGAGCTGCACGAGCTCGGCGGGCGGCTCGCCGACCGACTTGAGCGTCGCCTCGTCCACGGTCTTCGCGTCCGTCATCGCCTTCAGCGTGGCGGGGTAGGCGCCGGCGGCGAGGTACAGGTTCTGCACCTCGGGGGAGTAGATGTACTCCTCCCACAGCCGGGCCGCGGCCGGGTTCGGCGCGTTCTTGTTGATCGACTGGTTGTAGTAGCTGCCGATCGCGGTGCCGGGCAGGACGACGGTCTTCCAGTTCGGGTTGCCCGTCGAGCCGCCGGCGGCGCCCCACGCGACGTTGTTGAACGACCACTGGATGACGACCGGGGTCTGGCCCGAGTTCACGGTGGCCTGCGTCGGCAGGACCGAGATCATGTTGCCGGCCTTCTTCAGCTTGCCGAAGAAGTCGATGCCCGGCTGCACGTCGTCGGCGCTGCCGCCGGACTGCGCCGCCGCGAGGTAGACGGCGCTGGCGGCCTCGTTCGCCTGCGTCGGGTCGCCCTTGATCGCGACCTTGCCCTTGTACTCGGAGCCGAGGAGGTCCTGCAGGGACGTCGGCGCCTTCACCTTGGACGAGTCGTAGCCGATCGACATCAGGCCCGTGTAGTCGTAGTACCAGAGGCCGTCTGCGTCCTTGTAGTCCGCGGGGATGTCGGCCCAGTTCGCCACCTTGTAGGGCGTGAACAGGTCCTTGTTCGCGTCGAGCACGGCCGTGCCGATGTCGACGACGTCGGGAGCGTTCGAGCCGGTGCCCTGCGCCTTGATGGCGGCGACCTCGTCCGCGGAGGACCCGTTCGGGTTCTGCGAGGTGATCGTGATCTTCGGGTACTTCTTCTCGAAGCCGGCGATGATCTTGCCGTAGTTCGCCCACGACGGCGGCAGGGTGATGACGTTGAGGCGGCCCTCCGCGTTCGCGGCGGCCTCGAGGCCCTTCAGGCCGCCGAAGTCCTCCGCCGAGGTCGCGGCCGCGGCCGACGCCTTCGGGATCGGCGCGCCGCTGCCGGCGGCGCCCGAGGCGCTGCCGGAGCAGGCCGCGAGGGACGCGGCGGTGATGCCGGCCAGCGCGAGGGCCGACGCGGCCCGCACGACGCCGCGGCGGGTGATGGTGCTGTGCATGTGGGGAGTTCCTCCTGGTGGGGGACGGCGTCGACGGGTGCCGGCGCCGGGTCGAGGGGCGCGCGTCAGGTGGTGACGAGCGCGGGCGCGGCGGCGCTCAGCACGTGATCGGCGACCGTGCGGCGCGCGAGGCCGAGCGCGGTGGTCATGCCGATGCCGGTGGTGACGGAGACGACGAGGAGGTCCGTCATCGGCTCCGCGACGAGGAAGGGCGCCTTCGGGCTGGACGCGTACACGCCGCGCCAGCGCCGGCGGACCGTGAGCGGGGCGCCGATCAGCCGGCTCACCTCGTCGAGGATCAGGGCGTCGGACCGCTCGTCCTCGAACGGGTCCTCCGTGATGCCGGAGTGATGGGTGTCGCCGATCACGAGGCGGCCGTCGGGCCGCTGCGTGAGCATGAGGTTGACGCCCTGCTCGAGCAGCGCGGGCGACGCCTCGGCGAGCTCGGCCCGCACGGCGGCGGCCGAGGGCTGCTGCGCGAGCCCGTCGTAGCGGAGCATCGAGCTGCCGGTGAGGACCGCGGGCGGCACGACGCCGACGGGCGAGTCCACCTCCATCATCCGGAGGCGGCAGCGGACGAGCCCGTGCACGTCGGCGACGTCGGGCAGGAACCGGTCGACGTCGTGACCGACCGCGAGCACCGTCTTCGCGGCGCGGAGCACGCCGCGGGTGGTGCGGACGACGCCGGGGTCGAGCGCGAGCACGTTCGTGCGCCACAGGAACTCGACGCCGAGGCGCTCGAGGTGCGCGGCGACGACCGCGACGGCGGTGGTCGGGTCGACGCGGAGGTCCGCGGGCAGGTGGGCGGCCGCGACGAGCCCCGGCACGGCGAAGCCGAGCAGGTCCTCCGCGCGGCCGGCGGTGAGCGGCCGGACCGCGTCGCCGCGCTCGGCGGCGAACTCCTCGAGGACGCGGGCCTGTGCGTCGGTGCGGGCGACGACGGCCGTGCCCGTGCGCTGGACCCGCAGCTCCGCGTCGGACGCGAGCCGCAGCCACTCCTCCCGCGCGACGAGGGCGAGCTCGAGCACCTCGCCCGCCTGCGCGGTCGTGCACACGTGGCCGAAATTGCGGACGCTCGCGCCGACGGCCCGCTCGTCGCGCTCGACGACGACGACGCGGAGCCCGGCGCGGACGGCGTGCCAGGCGTGCGCGAGGCCGACGACGCCGGCTCCCACGACCACCAGGTCCGCGCTGCGTTCCATCACGAGCCGTGAGTGTGCTGTGTCGCGGAGGTCCTCACGGCGGATTCCGAGCAGTGCTCACGGACCGTTCGCCTGCCGGTCACCGGGAGCGGGCCGGACGAACTCGGGGTGAACAGCAGGGGCTCCCGGGGAGACCGGGGCGAGCGGGACGACAGGATCCTCCGTCGTGACGATCCGCCTCGCCTCGCTCGACATGGCCGGTACGACGATCGACGAGGGCGGCGCCGTGTACGCGGTGCTGCGCGAGTCGGTCGAGCGCGCGACGGGCCAGGACGTGCCCGACGACCTGCTGTCGCGGTGGAGCGGCACGGACAAGCGCGAGGCGATCGTCGGGCTGCTCGTCGCGCTGCACCAGGACGTGCGGCAGGCGGACGCCGTCTTCGCCGCGTTCTCCGACGACCTCGCGGCCGCGTACGAGGCGGACCCGCCGGTCCTGCTGCCCGGGGTGCGGGAGGCGGTCGCGCAGCTGCGGTCGGACGGCGTCCGCGTCGCGCTGCAGACCGGCTACCGCCGCGAGGTCGCGGAGGGCCTGCTCGACGCGGTCGGCTGGCGGGTCGGCGCCGACGTCGACGCCCTGGTCACGGCGGAGGACGTGACCGCCTCCCGGCCCGCGCCGTACCTCGTCTTCCGGACGATGGAGGCGACCGGCGTCGTCGACGTGCGGGAGGTGCTCGTCGCCGGCGACACCGTGAACGACGTCACCGCGGGCACGCGCGCCGGCGCCCGCTTCGTCGTCGGCGTGCTCACGGGAGCGCACACGGTCGCCGAGCTCGGCGCCGCTCGGCACACGCACCTGCTCGCGAGCCTCGCCGACGTCCCGGCCCTGCTCGAGGCCGAGGCCTGACCCCTCCCGGGGCCCTCCGCTGCTGATACGGCGGAGCGCTCCGCCGGATCAGCAGCGGAGCGCCCCGCCAGGGGGCCTCAGGACTCGATGTCGGTGAAGAGCGCGGTCACCTTGCCGTGCGCGGCGCCGAAGAACGCGGGGAAGAACTCGCCGCCCTCCGCGGACGACGTCGCGGCCGACGCCGCGTCGTAGCCGGGGAAGTACAGCAGCAGGGAGCGGTGCGCCGGCGTCGGCGACCCGTCCTCCTTCGGCCAGACCTTCCCGGACTCGAGGCGCTCGAGGCCGGGCAGGGCCCGCGCCTTCTCGAGCAGGCTCGGCCACTCCGCGTCCAGCGCGGCGTTGTCGTCCTGGTTGTCGACGATGAGCTCGATCTTCGTTGGCATGAGGACAGCAGACCACTCCGGGGCCGTCTCCGCATCCGGTGCCGCGCAACGCGGCGTCACGGGTCGGCGTCGGGCGATCACCCCAGTGCGCGAGCGAGCAGATCGAGCAGGACGTCGTAGCCGTCGGCGTCGAGGTGCACGCCGTCCGCGCCCGCCGTGGCTTCCCGCGGGATCTCGACGACGGTCGCGCCGACCCGAGCGGACGCCGCACGGACCGCGTCCGCGTAGGGGGCGCGGTCGACAGAGGTCCGGATGAGGGTCCGACCCGCGGAGCGCTGCCGCGCCTCGTCGACCTCGGGTGGGAGCAGCACGATCACCCGCCCGAGTCGCAGGCGGTCGAGCACTGCGCCGACGGCGCGCGTGAACCTGTCGAGCGGCACGCGCTTCCATGGCGCGTAGTCGTTCGTGCCGACGCTGAGCACCGAGACGTCGCGCGGCAGCACGGGATCCGGCTCGACCCCGCTGAGCACGTCGAGGACGGAGGACCCGCCGACGGCGCGGTTCACGATCAGTGGACGGTCGGGCTGCGTCTCGCGGAGGCGGTCCGACGCGGCCTGGTCGAGCTTCGCGAGGTGGCTGTCCCCGAGGAGGACCACCCGTCGTCGTGCTGCGGGCGCGAGGAGGTCGCGGTAGACCTCGGGCAGCGCGATCTCGTCGAGCCGGTCGAGGCGGTGCCAGGCGAGCGCACCGTGCTCCTCCGACACGACGAGCGGCGCGTGCTCCACGAGCGCGCAGGCGTAGCCGAGGACGAGCACGTACCGGTCCGGCAGCACCTCGAACCTGCGCGCGCCGAGGAGTGTCGTCACGACGACGTGCAGCCCGGTCTCCTCCTCGACCTCCCGCACCACCGCGGCCGCGGGCTCCTCGGCGCGCTCGACCCGACCGCCCGGCAGCTCCCACTCGTCGCGGTCGTTGCGGCCGAGCAGGACGGCCCCGTCCTGGATCACGATCGCCTTCGCGGACACGGGCCACAGCACGGTCGGAGCCTACGGACGACGCCGGTATCGGCGGCTCAGACGTGCTCGACGCGCCTTCCACTGAGCGGGAAACACCTGGTCCTGGTCGGGAAGCAGTGTCAGTGGCCCGTGGTGGGATGCAGGCATGAACCGGAACGCCGAGGCGCTGATCGAGCAGGCGGGCGCCTACGCGTCCGTGTTCGATCGCGTCGCCGCGGGCGGCCGGTTCGACGGTGCCTCGTCGGAGGGGGCGATCCGGCTCGTGTCCGATCAGGAGCTGCTCCGCGCGGCGGGTGAGGCGTCCCGGCTGGTGCGGCTCGCGCAGGCCGAACAGGCGCGCATCGCCGGCGAGATCGCGCGTCGGTCGGAACCCCGCGACGGGTCCTCGCTCGCGAAGCGGATGGGCGCGTCCGGGCCGGCGGCGCTCGTGGCCGAGGTCACCGGGACCACCCGCGCGCAGGCGGGCACCGCCGTCGCGTCCGGCACGGCGTTCCGGTCCCGCGAGAGCCTGACGGGGGAGGCGCTTCCCCCGGCGTTCCCGCAGGTCGCCGAGGCGTTCGCCGCGGGCCTCCTCGACCCCGAGGTGGCGGCCGCGATGCGTCGCGCGCTCGCGAAGGCGGCGCCCGGTCTCGCTCCCGACGAGGCGGACGAGCTGGAGCGGCAGGTCCTCGAGATCGCGCTGCAGGGCTGGGCCGCGGACGACGTCATCGGCTGGTTGAAGCAGGCCCCCGGCATGGCGCACCCCGAGGGCGGCGCGCCCTCGACCGCCGAGCCCGCCCCGCTGCCGTCGGTCACGCGGAAGGTGCTCCGCAACGGTCTGGTCCGCCGGGTGCTCGACCTCGACGCGCTCACCGACGGGTTCCTGAAGACCGCGATCGACGCGAACACCGCGATGAAGCGGACCGTGATCGCCGTGCCCGACGACCCGGCCGCCGACCCGGACGCGGAGGACCGCCGCCCGCTCGCGCAGCGCCGCGTCGACGGCGTCCACCGCCTGGCGAAGAAGGCCGTCCGCGTCGACGACGGCCAGGTCGGCGGCACCGCCGTCACGATGCTGGTGACGATCACCGAGACGGCGCTGCGGACCGGCCTCGGCGCCGCGCAGCTGCCGGACTGCGGCACCGAGATCTCGGCGGGCGTCGCCCGCATGCTCGCGGCGGACGCCGAGATCATCCCCGTGGTGCTCGGCGGGCAGTCGCAGCCGCTCGACCTGGGGCAGGGGCGCCAGTACTTCTCGGAGGCGCAGCGGCGGGCGATGGCGGTCCGCGACGGCGGCTGCGCCGGCCCGCTCTGCGACGCCCCGCCCTCCTGGTGCGACGGCGCCCACCTCCGCCCCGCCGGCTACCGCCCGACCTCGAGCGACAACGGCCTGCTCCTCTGCTGGCGGTGCCACCTCCTCCACGACGTGCACGGCTGGCAGGTCGAGCGGGAGGACGGCAGATGGTGGTGGACCCCGCCGCCGTGGATCGACCCGACCGGACGCCGGCGGCCGGGCGGCCGCATCCCGCCGATCGACCTCTATGCGTGACAAACCGCGAGGATCGACCCGTGCCTGTGATCCGCTTCGCCAGCGACCGCGACCTCGACCGCCTGGCGGACGTCGAGGACGACGCCGACCGTCTGCTCGTCGAACACCTGCGGCCGGACGAGTGGGACCGTGCCGCGAACGGCCGCGCACGTGCCGAGCGGCCCGGGTTCCTGCTCGTCGCGGCGGAGACGGATGACGGCGAGCCGGTCGGGTTCGCGCACGTGCTCGAGGAGGACGGCGCCCACCTGGAGCAGCTCGCCGTGCGTCGATCGCACGGCCGCCTCGGCATCGGCACCGCCCTGGTCCGTGCCGCTGCCGCCGAAGCGGCCCGGCGCGGCCACAGCCGCGTCACGCTGCGGACCTACGCCGACGTCCCCTGGAACGCACCCTTCTACGCCCGGCTCGGCTTCGTCGAGTCCGAGCCGGACACCGCGTACCTCCGGGACCTCGCCGAGACGGAGGGCCGGATCGGCCTCGACCGTTGGGGGAGGCGCCTGCAGATGACGGCGACGGTGAATCCGCCCCTCCGCGTGCGCGCGATCCATGCCGACGACGAGTCCCGCTGGCTCGAGCTGTACGCCGGGTACCGCGCGTTCTACCGCCTGCAGGAGGACGCGCAGGCGGTCGCGACGACCTGGTCGTGGGTGCGGGACGGGCGGCACGGCCTGCGCGGGCTCGTCGCCGTCGACGAGACCGACCGACCCGTCGCGCTCGCGAACCTCCGCGTCTTCGCCCGGCCGTCGACCGCGACGCTCGGGCTGTACCTCGACGACCTGTTCACCGCGACCGAGGCCAGGGGGAGCGGCGCCGCGACCGCGCTGCTCCGCGCCGCTGCGACGATCGCCGCGAAGGAGGGCGCGAGCGTCGTCCGCTGGATCACGGCGAGCGACAACGCGACCGCTCGGGCGGTCTACGACCGGGTCGCGACCGCGACGCCGTGGGTCACCTACGACCTCGCTCCGGCGCCGGGGGACGACGTCCGCGACCCGCGCTAGGCTCGCCGCGATCACCTTTAACGGACCGTCCAGTGAGGCGGGGAAGGAGGTCGGATGACGCTGCGCACCCTGCTGCAGGCGGATGACGTCCGGCGCGCGATCACGCGCATGGCCCACGAGCTCGTCGAGCACGACCCCGACGCGGAGCGGCTCGTGCTGCTCGGCATCCCGACCCGGGGCGCCGTCCTCGCCCAGCGGCTCGCCGCGCAGATGACGCGCATCGCCGGGCGCGAGGTGCCCGCGGGCGTCCTCGACACGACGCTGTACCGCGACGACCTCGCCGGGCAGCCGACCCGCCCCACACGGCGCACCGAGATCCCCGTCGACCTCGACGGCGCGACCGTCGTCCTCGTCGACGACGTCCTCTACTCCGGCCGCACGGTCCGCGCCGCCCTCGACGCGGTCACCGCCTTCGGCCGCCCCGCGGTGGTCCGCCTCGCGGTGCTCGTCGACCGCGGCCACCGCGAGCTGCCGATCCGGCCCGACTCCGTCGGGCGCAACCTGCCGTCCGCGAAGACCGAGCGGGTGCGCGTCACCCTCACCGAGGTCGACGGCGACGACGCGGTCACGATCGAAGGGGGCGAGCAGTGAGCGACCACCTGCTGTCCACGAAGGGCTTCACGCGCGACCGGGCGGTCGCCCTGCTCGACGTCGCCGAGGACATGGCCGACACGCAGCGCCGGCAGGTGAAGAAGCTGCCGACCCTGCGCGGGACGACGATCGTCAACCTCTTCTTCGAGGACTCCACGCGCACCCGGATCTCGTTCGAGGCCGCGGCGAAACGCCTCTCCGCCGACGTGATCACCTTCAGCGCGAAGGGGTCGTCGGTGTCGAAGGGGGAGAGCCTCCAGGACACGGCGCAGACGCTGCAGGCGATGGGCGCGGACGGCATCGTCATCCGCCACTCGTCCTCCGGCGCCGCGCACACCCTCGCGACCAGCGGCTGGACCCGCGCGGGCGTCGTCAACGCCGGGGACGGCACCCACGAGCACCCGACGCAGGCGCTGCTCGACGCGTTCACGATCCGCAAGCGCCGCCACGGCGACGACTCCCGCGGCCGCGACCTCGACGGCCTGCGGGTCGTGATCGTCGGCGACATCCTGCACAGCCGGGTCGCCCGGTCGAACGTCTGGCTGCTCACCGCGCTCGGCGCCTCCGTGCACCTCGTCGCGCCGCCGACGCTGCTGCCCACGCACACGGAGGGCTGGCCGGTCACGACCGGCATCGACCTCGACGCCGCCGTCGACGACGGCCCGGACGCGGTGATGATGCTGCGCGTGCAGCGGGAGCGGATGACCGAGGCGTTCTTCCCGACCGCGAAGGAGTACGCCTCCCTCTACGGCCTGTCGGTCGCCCGCGCGGACCGGCTGCCCGCGACGAGCCTCGTGATGCACCCGGGGCCCATGAACCGCGGGCTGGAGATCGCCGGCGCGGTGGCGGACTCGCCGCGGTCGACCGTGCTCGAGCAGGTGCAGAACGGGATCGGGGTGCGCATGGCCGTCCTCTACGACGTGCTCGCAGGGGACCGGGCGGCATGAGCGCCTACGTCATCCGGGGCGCTGCGCTCGCCGACGGCACCTGCACCGACGTCCGCGTCGACGGCGGCGCGATCGTCGAGCTCGGCTCGCTCCCGCCCGCCGCGGGGGAGCGGACGATCGACGCCGACGGCCTGCTGCTGCTGCCGGGCTTCGTCGACCTCCACACCCACCTCCGCCAGCCCGGCGGGGAGGGCGCGGAGACCGTGCTCACCGGTTCACGCGCCGCGGCCGCGGGCGGCTACACGACGATCCACGCCATGCCGAACACGACGCCGGCCGCCGACGGGCCCGGCGTCGTCGAGCAGGTCGCGGCGCTCGGCGAGGAAGCCGGCTACGTCGATGTGCGCCCGATCGGCGCGGTGTCGAAGGGGCGGCAGGGGGAGGAGCTCGCGGAGCTCGTCGCCATGGCCCGCTCCCGCGCCCGCGTGCGGGTGTTCAGCGACGACGGCTCGTGCGTCGCCGACCCGCTGCTGATGCGCCGCGCGCTCGAGTACGCGCGCATCGTCGACGGCGTCATCGCGCAGCACGCGGAGGAGCCCCGGCTCACCGCGGGCGCGCAGCTCCACGACGGCGCGGTCGCCGCCGACCTGGGGCTGCAGGGCTGGCCGGCCGTCGCCGAGGAGGCGATCATCGCCCGCGACGCCCTGCTCGCCGAGTCGACCGGCTCGCGCCTCCACGTCTGCCACGTCTCGACGGCCGGCAGCGTCGAGGTGGTCCGCTGGGCGAAGGCCCGCGGCATCCGCATCACGGCGGAGGTCACCCCGCACCACCTGTGGCTGACGGACGAGGCCGCGCGCGGCTACGACGCCCGCTTCAAGGTGAACCCGCCGCTGCGGACCGAGGAGGACGTGACGGCGCTCCGCGCCGCACTGGCCGACGGTACGATCGACGCGGTCGCCACCGACCACGCCCCGCACCCGGCGGAGGCGAAGCGCAGCGAGTGGTCCGCCGCCGCCATGGGCATGGTCGGGCTCGAGACCGCGGTGCTCGTGGTGCAGGCGGCCGTCGTCGAGACGGGCCTGCTCGGCTGGCCGGAGGTGGAGCGCGCGATGTCGAGGCGCCCCGCCGAGATCGGAGGGCTCGTCGACGCCGCCCGGCCGATCGCCGTCGGCCGCTCGGCCGACCTGGTGCTGCTCGACCCCGCCGCGCGCCGCCGCCTGTCGGTCGACGACCTCGCGGGTCGCAGCACGAACTCGCCGTACCTCGGGCAGGAGCTGCCCGGCCGCGTCGTCGCGACCGTGTTCCGCGGCGCCCCGACCGTGCTCGACGGCCGCCTCCGCGAGCCGGAGGAGGTGGGCGCGCCGTGGTGAACCCCGTGTCCGTGGCGATCGTGGTCGCGCTGCTCGTGCTGGCGCTCGCCGGCATGGCGTGGAGCTGGCGCCGCCGCCGTCGGGCGCAGCGCGGCCTCGCCCTGCCGCCCGTGCCCTCAGGGCTCGCGGCGTCGGGCCCCGCGGTCCGGGGCCTGCTCGTCGCCACCACGTTCGTCGACCGGCCGCTCGACCGCGTCGTCGCGGCCGGTCTCGGCTTCCGCGCCCCGGCGACGCTGACGCCGACCGCCAGCGGCGTGCTCGTCGAGCGCGCCGGCGGCGACCCGTTCCTCGTGCCCGCCGGCGGCGACGCCGGGACCGCGAGCTGGGCGCTCGACAAGGGCGTCGAGCGCGACGGGCTCACCGTGCTCGCCTGGGCCCTGCAGGGCGCCGACGGCGCCGAGGTGCCCGTCGAGTCCGCCTTCCGCCTGACCCCCGACGCGCAGGCCGCCCTGCTCGCGACCATCCGACCCGCCGACCAGGAGGTGCCCCGTGCCGACAGTTGACCCCGCCGTGCTCGTGCTCGAGGACGGCCGCCGCTTCCCCGGCCGCGCCTGGGGCGCCCGCGGCCGCACCTTCGGCGAGGCCGTCTTCACGACCGGCATGACCGGCTACCAGGAGACGCTGACCGACCCGTCCTACGCGGGCCAGATCGTCGTCATGACGGCGCCGCACGTCGGCAACACCGGCATGAACGACGAGGACCCGGAGTCGCGCCGCATCTGGGTGTCGGGCTACGCCGCGCACGCGCCGAGCCGCGTCGCGTCCAACCACCGCTCGCAGCGCACGCTCGACAGCGACCTCGAGCGCGACGGCATCGTCTCGATCTCCGGCATCGACACCCGCGCCGTCACCCGTCACCTCCGCGACAAGGGCGCGATGCGCTCCGGCATCTTCTCCGGCGCCGACGCGGCGCTCGACGCGGAGGAGCAGCTCGCGCTCGTGCGGGAGAGCCTGGAGATGAGCGGCCGCAACCTCTCCGCCGAGGTCTCGACCGCCGAGACCTACACGGTGCCCGCGCGCGGCGAGCGGATCGGCTCCGTCGCGATCCTCGACCTCGGCATCAAGGCGGCGACGATCAACGCGCTCGCGGGTCGCGGCTTCGACGTCCACGTCGTGCCCGAGTCGACGACGATCGAGGCGCTCTACGCGCTCGAGCCCTCCGCCGTCTTCTACTCGAACGGCCCCGGCGACCCGGAGGCGAGCGAGCACCACATCGGGCTGCTGCGGGAGGTGCTGAACCGCCGCACGCCGTTCTTCGGCATCTGCTTCGGCAACCAGCTGCTCGGCCGCGCGCTCGGCTTCGACACCTACAAGCTGCCGTTCGGCCACCGCGGCATCAACCAGCCGGTCGTCGACCTGCGCTCGGGCCGCATCGGCATCACCGCGCACAACCACGGCTTCGCCGTCGACGCCCCGCGCGGCGGCCCCGTCGAGACCCCCGCCGGCTACGGCCGCGCGGAGGTGACCCACGTCGACCTGAACGACGACGTCGTCGAGGGCATCGCCTGCCTCGACCTGCCGGCGTTCTCGGTCCAGTACCACCCGGAGGCGGCGGCCGGCCCGCACGACGCCGACGCCCTCTTCGACCGCTTCCGCGACATGGTCATCGCGGAGCGCGACCGCGGCGAGGCCGCGGCGATCGCCGTCGAGCAGACCCCGACGAACGGAGCCTCCTGATGCCCAAGCGCGACGACATCCGGAGCGTCCTCGTCATCGGCTCCGGGCCGATCGTCATCGGCCAGGCGGCCGAGTTCGACTACTCCGGCACCCAGGCCTGCCGCGTGCTGCGGGAGGAGGGCGTGCGCGTCATCCTGGTGAACTCGAACCCGGCGACGATCATGACCGACCCCGACTTCGCCGACGCGACGTACATCGAGCCGATCACGACGCCGGTGCTCGAGGCGATCATCGCGAAGGAGCGCCCGGACGCGGTGCTGCCGACGCTCGGCGGCCAGACGGCGCTGAACGCGGCGATCGCGCTGTCCGAGGCGGGGATCCTCGACGAGTACGGCGTCGAGCTGATCGGCGCGAAGGTCGACGCGATCCGCCGCGGCGAGGACCGCCAGATCTTCAAGGACCTCGTCATCGAGGCCGGCGCGGAGGTCGCCCGCAGCGCGATCGCCCGCAGCGTCGAGGAGGCCCTCGCGTACGCGGAGGACCTCGGGTACCCGATGGTCGTCCGCCCCTCCTTCACGATGGGCGGCCTCGGCTCCGGCTTCGCGCACACCCCGGAGGAGCTCGTGCGGTTCGTCTCCCAGGGCGTCGCGGCCTCCACGGTCGGGGAGGTGCTCCTCGAGGAGTCGATCCTCGGCTGGAAGGAGTACGAGCTCGAGCTGATGCGCGACCAGGCCGACAACACGGTCGTCGTCTGCTCGATCGAGAACGTCGACCCGGTCGGCGTGCACACCGGCGACTCGATCACCGTCGCGCCGGCGATGACGCTCACCGACCGCGAGTACCAGCGGATGCGCGACATCGGCATCGACATCATCCGGCTCGTCGGGGTCGACACCGGCGGCTGCAACATCCAGTTCGCGGTCGAGCCGACCACCGGCCGGATCATCGTGATCGAGATGAACCCGCGCGTCTCCCGCTCCTCGGCGCTCGCGTCGAAGGCCACCGGCTTCCCGATCGCGAAGATCGCCGCGAAGCTCGCGATCGGCTACCGCCTCGACGAGATCCCGAACGACATCACGAAGGTGACGCCCGCGAGCTTCGAGCCGACGCTCGACTACGTCGTCGTGAAGGTGCCCCGGTTCGCGTTCGAGAAGTTCCCGGCCGCCGACCCGGAGCTCACGACGACCATGAAGTCGGTCGGCGAGGCGATGGCGATCGGCCGCACCTTCGGCGCCGCGCTGCAGAAGGCGCTGCGCTCGCTCGAGAAGCGCGGCAGCTCCTTCCACTGGCAGGGCGAGCCCGGCGACCGGGCGGCGCTGCTCGAGGAGATCCGCACGCCCACCGACGGCCGCATCGTGCAGGTGCAGCAGGCGTTCCGCGCCGGTGCGACCGTCGAGGAGGTCTTCGAGGCGACCGCGATCGACCCGTGGTTCCTCGACGCGATCGTCGCGATCGGCGAGCTCGCCGAGCAGATCCGCGCGGCGGACGCGCTCGACGACGACCTCCTGCGGCTCGCGAAGGAGGAGGGCTTCTCCGACGCGCAGCTCGCGGAGCTGCGCGGCACGACGGAGGCCGAGGTCCGCGCCGCCCGGCACGCCGCCGGCGTCCGGCCGGTCTACAAGACCGTCGACACCTGCGCGGGGGAGTTCCCGGCGCTCACGCCGTACCACTACTCGACCTACGACGCCGAGACGGAGGTGGAGCCCTCCGACGCGCGGAAGGTGATCATCCTCGGCAGCGGCCCGAACCGCATCGGCCAGGGCATCGAGTTCGACTACTCGTGCGTGCACGCGGCCTTCACGCTGAAGGACGCCGGCTACGAGACGGTGATGATCAACTGCAACCCGGAGACGGTGTCGACCGACTACGACACCTCCGACCGGCTGTACTTCGAGCCGCTGACGCTCGAGGACGTGCTCGAGGTCGTGCACGCCGAGTCCGCGTCGGGCGAGATCGCGGGCGTCATCGTGCAGCTCGGCGGCCAGACCGCGCTCGGCCTCGCGAAGGGGCTGGAGGCGGCCGGTGTGCCGATCCTCGGCACCTCGCCCGCCGCGATCGACCTCGCGGAGGAGCGCGGCCTGTTCGCGTCGATCCTCGAGGACGCGGGGCTGCAGGCGCCGAAGAACGGCACCGCGGTCGACGCGGAGACGGCGCTCGCCGCCGCCCGCGGCATCGGCTTCCCCGTGCTCGTCCGCCCCTCCTTCGTCCTCGGCGGCCGCGGCATGGAGATCGTCTACGACGAGCCGAGCCTCGTGTCGTACTTCGACCGGATCGCCGGGCAGGCGATCGTCGGGCCCGACCACCCGCTGCTCGTCGACCGGTTCCTCGACGACGCGATCGAGATCGACGTCGACGCGATCTACGACGGCGAGCGGCTCTGGATCGGCGGCGTGATGGAGCACATCGAGGAGGCGGGGATCCACTCCGGCGACTCCTCCTGCACCCTGCCGCCCGTGACGCTCGGCCGCGAGGTGATCGACCAAGTGCGCCGCGCGACCCTCGCGATCGCCGAGGGCGTCGGCGTGCGCGGCCTGCTCAACGTGCAGTTCGCGGTCGCCGCGGGCGTGCTCTACGTGCTCGAGGCGAACCCCCGCGCGTCCCGCACCGTGCCGTTCGTCTCGAAGGCGCTCGGCGTGCAGGTCGCGAAGGCCGCCGCGCGGGTGATGGCCGGCGCCTCGGTCGGCGAGCTGATCGAGGCCGGGCTGCTGCCGGAGCGCGACGGCAGCGACGTGCCCGCCGACGCGCCGGTCGCGGTCAAGGAGGCGGTGCTGCCGTTCAAGCGGTTCCGCACCCGCGACGGCCAGGTCGTCGACAGCCTCCTCGGCCCCGAGATGCGCTCCACGGGCGAGGTCATGGGCATCGACCGCGACTTCCCGCGCGCGTTCGCGAAGAGCCAGGACGCCGCCTACGGCGGGATGCCGGAGGGCGGCCGCGCGTTCGTGTCGGTCGCCGACCGCGACAAGCGCTCGGTCGTGCTCTCCGCGCTGCGGCTCAGCCAGCTCGGCTTCGACCTGCTGGCCACCGAGGGCACCGCGGAGATGCTGCACCGCAACGGCATCCCCGCCGAGGTGGTCCGCAAGGTGAGCGACGCCGAGCAGGTCGGTCCGGACGTGGTGGAGCTGATCCGCCGCGGCGAGATCGACGTCGTCGTCAACACGCCGAGCGGCCGCAGCGCCCGCGCGGACGGCTACGAGATCCGCGCCGCGGCGGTCGCAGCCGACAAACCCCTGTTCACGACGGTGGCTCAGCTCACGGCCGCGGTGGCGAGCGTGGACGCGATTCGGGCAGGATTCGATGTGACTCCGCTCCAGGAGTACGAGCGACGCCGCAGCACCCCTGCCGGCGGGAAGGCGGTGCGCTGATGGTCGACACCTTCGGCGACCGGCTCGCGAAGGCCTTCGGCGACCACGGTCACCTCTGCGTGGGCATCGACCCGCACGAGTACCTGCTCGCCGAGTGGGGGCTGCCGGTCTCGGCCGTCGGCGCCCACGAGTTCGGCCTGCGGGTCGTCGAGGCGTGCGCGGGCCGGGTCGGGATCGTGAAGCCCCAGGTGGCGTTCTACGAGCGGTTCGGGTCGATCGGGTACAAGGTTCTCGAGGACGTGCTGAAGGAGGCGCGCGACGCCGGGCTGATCGTCGTCGGCGACGTGAAGCGCGGCGACCTCGGCTCGACGCTCGAGGCGTACGCGCAGGCCTGGCTCACGCCGGGCTCGCCGCTCGAGGTCGACGCGATGACGATCAGCGCGTTCCAGGGCTTCGGCGCCCTCCGGAGCCCGCTCGACCTCGCCGCCCGCTACGGCAAGGGTCTCTTCGTGCTCGCCGCGACGTCGAACCCGGAGGCGCTCGCCGTGCAGACGGCCGAGATCAAGCGGGAGGCGCAGAGCGGCAAGACGCTCGCCGGCGCCCTCGCCAGCCGGGCCGTGAACTGGAACCGGACGCACTCCGAGGGCAAGGCGATCGGCTCGATCGGCGTCGTGCTCGGCGCGACGGTCGACTTCCTCGACTACGGCATCGACCTCGCGCAGCTCGCCGAGGGCCCTGCCGTCCCGATCCTCGCGCCCGGCTTCGGCTACCAGGGCGCGCAGTTCGCGGACGTGAAGCGGCTCTTCGGCGTCGCCGCGGGCACGACGATCGTGACCGCGTCGCGCAGCATCCTCGCCTCCGGCCCCGCGGGCCTCGGCGAGTCCATCGCGCGGCAGTCCGAGCTGCTCGGCGAGGCGATCGCGTGAGACGGGGGCAGGCGTGGTGAACCCGCCGGAGGTCGACCGGCTCGCCGGGTCCCGGGCCGCGGTCGCGGCGCGCCGCGCGCGCGCCGAGGTGAAGCGCCAGGTGTCGAGCGGCGAGCGCAGCGCGAGCGAGGTGCTGTCCTCCGCCGCGCGCGACGGCGTGCAGCCGGAGGCGACCCTGCGGGTCAGCGAGCTGATCGGCGCGATCCCGTGGCTCGGCCCGACCAGGACCGCGAAGATCATGCAGGAGCTGCGCATCTCGCCCTCCAAGCGGCTCGGCGGCCTCGGCGTGCACCAGTACCAGCGCCTCCACGAGTTCCTCGTCCGCCGGCAGGCGCCCCGCCGCCCCGCGGAGCCGGAGACCCCCGGCAGCCGGCTCGTCGTGCTCGCCGGGCCGACCGCGGTCGGCAAGGGCACGGTCGCGGGCTACATCCGCGAGCACTACCCCGACGTGCAGCTGTCGGTGAGCGCGACGACGCGCCCGCCCCGCCCCGGCGAGATCGACGGCGTCACCTACTTCTTCCTCACCGACGAGCAGTTCGACCGGATGGTCGAGGCCGGGCAGTTCCTCGAGTGGGCGACCGTCCACAACGCGTACCGCTACGGCACGCCGCGCGCCCCGATCGAGAACGCCCTCGCGACCGGCCGCAGCGTGCTGCTCGAGATCGACATCCAGGGCGCCCGGCAGGTCCGGCAGGCGTTCCCGGAGGCGCGGCTCGTCTTCCTCCTGCCGCCCACGTGGGACGAGCTCGTGCGCCGGCTCGTCGGCCGCGGCACCGAGGGCCCGGAGGAGCAGGCGCGCCGGCTGGAGACCGCGAAGGTCGAGCTGGCGGCCCAGGAGGAGTTCGACGCGACCGTCGTGAACACGGACGTGCCCGAAGCGGCCCGCGAGGTCGTAGACTTGATGACCGCCTGATCGGGCGAACTCTTCGGGACCCTGCGCGGTCCCGTCCCAGCGTTCGTTTTGAAGGAGTTCTCGGCGTTTCGCGCGAAGAACTCCTTCAAAACGGAATGCGCGTCACACGAAGGAGACCGCACATGGCCGAGAACAAGGGCATCATCGACCCGCCCATCGACGAGCTGCTGACGAAGGTCGACTCGAAGTACGGCCTGGTCATCTTCGCGTCGAAGCGCGCGCGGCAGATCAACGACTACTACGCCGACCTGCACGAGGGCAGCCTGTTCGACAACGTCGGCCCGCTCGTCGAGTCGTCGATCGACGACAAGCCCCTCTCGGTCGCGCTCCGCGAGATCAACGAGGACAAGCTCAGCATCGCCGCCGAGGAGAAGCTGCCGGCGGAGGTCGTCGCCGACGCCGAGGCCTCGGCCGAGTAGCAGCCGGCGTCATGCGGGTCGTCGTCGGGATCACCGGCGGCATCGCGGCCTACAAGGCCGTCGGGGTCGTGCGCGCCCTCGTGCTCGCGGGGCACGACGTGCACGTCGTCCCGACGGCGGCCGCGCTCCGCTTCGTCGGGCGACCGACGCTCGAGGCGATCAGCCGGAACCCCGTCGAGGCGGACCTCTACGAGGGCGTCGCGGAGGTGCGGCACGTCGCCCTCGGCCAGCAGGCCGACCTGATCGTCATCGCCCCGGCGACCGCGAACACGCTCGCGAAGCTCGCCGCCGGGCTCGCGGACGACCTGCTCGGCACCACCGTGCTCGCCTCCGCCGCGCCGCTCGTCGTCGCGCCAGCGATGCACACCGAGATGTGGACGAACGCGGCGACGCAGGCGAACGTCCGCACGCTCGAGTCGCGCGGCGTCGTGGTCGTCGGGCCGGCGAGCGGGCAGCTCACCGGCACCGATGCGGGTGCGGGCCGCATGTCCGAGCCCGCCGACGTCGTCGAGGCCGCGCTCGACGCGGCGGTCGCCGCGAACCCCGAGCTCGACCGGTCCGAGCCGGCACCCGTGCCGCAGGGCCTCGCGGGGCGCACGGTCGTGATCTCCGCGGGCGGCACGCGCGAACCCCTCGACCCCGTCCGGTTCCTCGGGAACGCCTCCACCGGCAGCCAGGGCGTCGCGCTCGCGGCCGAGGCACGCGACCGCGGCGCGGACGTCGTGCTCGTCGCGGCGAACCTCGAGGCGCCCGCGCCGGAGGGCGTCCGGATCGTGCCGGTGCGCACGGCCGCGGAGCTGCTCGAGGCGATGCGCCGGGAGGCGGCGGCCGCGGACGTCGTCGTCATGGCGGCCGCGGTCGCGGACTACCGGCCCGCCGCGTTCGCGCCCGAGAAGCTGAAGAAGGACGACCTCGGCGACGCCGTGACCGTCGAGCTCGTCCGCAACCCGGACGTGCTCGCGACGATCGCGGCCGAGCGCCCGCGCCCCGGCCAGGTGGTCGTCGGCTTCGCGGCGGAGACGGAGCCGGACGCCGAGCGGCGCCTCGCCCTCGGGCGCGAGAAGGTCGCGCGGAAGGGCGCCGACCTCCTCGTGCTGAACGAGGTCGGCCTCGACCGCGGGTTCGGCCCGGGCGACACCGCCGTGACCGTGATCGACGCCGGCGGCGCCGTGCGCGCGGAGGCGGCGGGCAGCAAGGCGTCGGTGGCGGCTGCCATCCTGGACGTCGTCGCCCCCGCCTGAGCCGCGGAGCCCGATCGCCCCAGCCCGAGGAGCCACCGCATGCCGCTGCGCCTGTTCACGTCCGAGTCCGTCACCCCCGGGCACCCGGACAAGATCTGCGACCAGATCTCGGACAGCATCCTCGACGCCCTCCTCGCGCAGGACCCGCAGGCGCACGTCGCCGTCGAGACGCTCGTGACGACCGGGCTCGTCCAGGTCGCCGGCGAGGTGTCGACCACGGGCTACGTCGACATCCCCGGCATCGTCCGCGACCGCATCCGGCGCATCGGCTACGACTCGTCCGAGCAGAGCTTCGACGGCTCCACCTGCGGCGTCAGCGTCAGCGTGGGGGAGCAGTCGCGCGAGATCGCGGAGGGCGTCGGCGTCGCCGTCGAGGCGCGGGCGGGCAGCGACGACCCGTACGACCTGCAGGGCGCCGGCGACCAGGGGATCATGTTCGGCTACGCCGTGCGGGAGACGCCGGAGCTCATGCCGGTGCCGATCGCGCTCGCGCACCGCCTCGCGGAGCGGCTCACCCGGCTGCGTCAGGACGGCTCCCTCCGGTACCTCCGCCCGGACGGCAAGACGCAGGTCACGATCGGCTACGACGGGCAGCGCGCGGTGAGCGTCGAGGCGGTCGTCGTGTCGACGCAGCACGCGCCGTGGGTCGAGTCGGGCACGATCCGGGAGGACGTGCACCGCTTCGTGATCGACCCGGTGCTGCAGGAGTCCGGGCTCGAGGTCCGCAGCCCCCGCGTCTACATCAACCCGTCGGGCCGCTTCGAGGTCGGCGGCCCGAAGGCCGACGCGGGCCTGACCGGCCGGAAGATCATCGTCGACACCTACGGCGGCGCGAGCCGGCACGGCGGCGGCGCGTTCTCCGGGAAGGACCCGTCGAAGGTCGACCGCTCGGCCGCGTACGCGATGCGCTGGGTGGCGAAGAACGCGGTCGCCGCCGGCCTCGCGGACCGCCTCGAGCTGCAGGTCGCCTACGCGATCGGCGCGGCGGAGCCCGTCGGCCTGTACGCCGAGACGTTCGGCACCGCCCACGTCCCGGAGGACCGCATCACGAGCGCGATCCGGGAGGTGTTCGACCTGCGCCCCGCCGCGATCATCGACGCCCTCGACCTGCGCCGCCCGATCTACGCCGACACGGCCGCCTTCGGGCACTTCGGCCGCGAGCTCCCCGCGTTCACGTGGGAGCGCACGGACCGCGCCGCCGACCTGGCGGCCGCCGCCGGCCTGTAGCGGTCGTGGACGAGCTCGCGGTCGCCGACCCGGCCCCACCTGCCGGTCCAGGTGCGAGCGCAGCGAGCCCACCCGCCGGTCGAGGTGCGAGCGCAGCGAGCCTCGAGACCGCTCCCGCCTCCCCAGCGCCCGAGCGGGTCGCGAAGGTCGTCCTCGACTCGCCGCTGCCGCGGCTCGACCACCTCTTCGACTACCGCATCCCCGCCGCGACGGCGGCGGAGGCGGTCGTCGGCGCCCGGGTGAAGGTGCCGCTCCGGGTCGCGGGCCGGGTCGCGGACGGCTGGATCGTCGACGTCGCCGACACGTCCGACGCGCCGGGGGAGCTGTCGCCGCTCGACCGCGTCGTCTCGACCGCGCCCGTGCTCGCGCCGGAGGTCTGGCGGCTCGCGCGGACCGTCGCCGACCGGAACGCGGGCGTGGCGAGCGACGTGCTCCGCATCGCGGTGCCGAAGCGGCAGGCGCGGGTCGAGCAGCGCTGGCTCGCGGCGGAGCGGACGGAGCCCGCCGCGGTCGAGGCGCCGGGCGACGAGGTCGCGGACGCGCTGCTCGCCGGGCGCCGCGTCGCGACGCTGCCGACGACGCACCTCGTCGAGGTCGGCGGGCAGTGGGTCGGCGGCTGGGCGGCCGACGTCGCCACGACGGCCGCGGCGGTCGCCGCCGCGGGTCGCAGCGTCATCGTCGCCGTGCCCGACCGGCGGGACCTCGACCAGCTGGAGGCGGCGCTCTGCGCCGGTCCCGCCGCCGCGCTGGTGCTCCGCATCGACGCCTCCCGGGCGCCGGCCGCCCGCTACCGGGCGCACCTCGCCGCGCTCGAGCCGGGCCCGCACGTCCTCATCGGCAACCGCTCCGCGGTCTACGCGCCCGCTGCGGAGCTCGGCGCGATCGTCGTGTGGGAGGAGGCGGACCCGTTCCACCAGGAGCCGCTCGCGCCCTACGCGGGCACCCGCGACGTCGCGCTGATCCGGCAGGAGCAGTCCGGCGCCGGCCTGCTCCTGCTCTCGTCCTCCCGGTCGTCGACGGTGCAGCGGCTGGTCGAGCTCGGCTGGGTCGAGTCGTGGGAGCCGCCGCGCGGGCGCCCGGAGGTCGTGCTCACCCCCGACGACGGCCGCGGCGCCCGCATCCCCTCCGCCGCGTACCGAGCGGCCCAGCAGGGGCTCACCTCCGGCCCCGTGCTCGTGCAGGTCGCGAAGCCCGGCGACGCCGCGCTGCGGGCGCTCCGGGCGGGGGAGGCGCCGCCGCCGATCGACGCCGGCCGCACCGCGCACGAGCTCGGCCGCGCGTTCCCGGGCGTGCCGGTCGTCGTCGCGGACGGCGACCACGTGCACGACGCGGTCGAGGGCGGCCCGCGCCTCGTCATCGCCACCCGCGGCGCCGAGCCGCGCGCGCCCGGCGGCTACCGCGCCGTGCTCCTGCTCGACGGCGCCCGCATGCTGCTGCGGGAGTCGCTCTGGGTCGCGGAGGACTGCCTCCGCTGGTGGTCCTCCGCCGCGATGCTCGCCGCGCCGGACGCGCCCGTGCACCTCGTCGGCGTCACCGGCGACGTGGCGACGGCGCTCGCGACGTGGCGCTCTGCCGACTTCGCCGCGCGGCAGCTGCGCGACCGCCGCGAGCTGCGCTTCCCGCCCGCCGTGCGGCTCGCGGCGGCGACCGGCCCGGTCCGTGCCGTCGAGGAGCTCGTCGACGCCTGGGCCGCCGTCGGGGCCGATCTGCTCACCCGCGCGCCCGAGGAGCGGGGGGAGCGCGCGGTCGTCCGCTTCCCCACCGGCGCCGGCAGGCGGGTCGCGGCGGTGGCGAAGGAGGCGCTCCTCAAGCACGGCAGCGCCCGGCGCCCGAAGCCGCCCGCGCCGCCGCCCCCGGTCCTCCGCGTCCGCTTCGACCCCCACGAGCCCTTCTGAGTTGATGGCCTTCGATCCGCAGGCGGATCGAAGTCGGTGTCGTAGCGCGGCGCTGAACGCGCCGCGCCTCACGACGGGCCGTCGTCGGTCCGCATGCGCCGTGCCAGGCTTGACGGGATGCGCCTGATCTTCGCCGGCACCCCCGAGGCGGCCGTGCCCTCGCTCGACGCGCTCGCCCCGTCCGACCACGAGGTCGTGCGCGTCGTCACGCGCCCGCCCGCGCCGCTCGGCCGCAAGCGGGTGCTCACGACGTCGCCGGTCGAGGCGCGCGCGACGGCGCTCGGCCTGCCGGTGCTGCGCGCGAGCCGGCTCGGCCCCGCGGAGACCGCCGAGCTCACCGACCTCGGCGCCGACCTCGCCGTGATCGTCGCCTACGGCGGCCTCGTGCGCGAGCCGCTGCTGTCCGCGCCGCGGCTCGGCTGGGTCAACCTGCACTTCTCCCTGCTGCCGCGCTGGCGCGGCGCCGCGCCCGTGCAGCGCGCCCTGATCGCCGGCGACACGACGGCGGGCGTGGCCGTGTTCCGGCTCGAGGCGGGCCTCGACACCGGGCCGGTGCTCGCGAGCGAGCCCGTCGAGATCGGCGCGCTCGAGACCGCCGGCCACCTGCTCGGCCGGCTCGCCGGCATCGGCGCCCGGGTCCTCGCGGGCGCGGTCGACCGCCTCGCCGACGGCTCCGCGGTCGCGGTGCCGCAGGAGGGCGAGCCGACGCTCGCGCCCAAGCTCGAGCTCGCGGACGGCCGCCTCGACTGGACGGAGCCCGCGGACCGCGTGTTCGCGCGCATCCGCGGCTGCACGCCCGAGCCCGGCGCGTGGACCACCACCGGCGACCGGCGCCTCAAGGTGCTGGAGGCGGCGCCCGCGCGGGAGACGCCCCGCCTCGACCCGGGGGTGGTCGCGGCCGCGGGCCGGCAGGTGCTCGTCGGCTGCGGCGAGGGCGCACTCGAGCTGCTCCGCGTGCAGCCCGAGGGCCGCGGCGCGATGCCCGCCGACGCCTGGCTGCGCGGCGCCGGCACCGGGGCGGTGCTCGCGTGAGCGCCCGCGGGTCGGCCGTCAGCCCGGCGCGCGCGATCGCGCTCGAGGTGCTCGCCGGCGTCCGCGAGCGCGACGCCTACGCCAACCTCCTCCTCCCCGTCCTGCTCGAGCGGCGGAGGCCGTCGCGCGAGGACGCCGCCTTCGCCACCGAGCTCGCCTACGGCGCGCTCCGGCTCGCCGGCCGGTACGACGCGATCATCGCCGCAGCGGCCGGGCGCCCGGTCGAGCGGATCGACCCGCCGGTGCTCGACGTGCTGCGCCTCGGCGCCCACCAGCTGCTCGCGCTCCGCACCGCCCGGCACGCGGCCGTCCACCAGGCCGTCGAGCAGGCGCGCGAGGTCGCGGGTCGCGGCGCGGCCGGGTTCGCGAACGCGGTCCTGCGCCGGGTCGGGGAACGGGATGCCGACGCCTGGACCGCCCTGCTCGTCGAGGGCGTCGAGGACCCCGCCGAGCGCGCCGCGCTCGCGACCGGCCATCCCGTCTGGGTCGTGCGGGAGCTCGACCGCGCGCTCGCCGCCATGGCGGACGGCGGCGGCGACCTGCTGCCGCTGCTCGAGGTGGACGACGCTGCGCCGCCCGTCGGCCTCGCCGCGCTGCCCGGACTCGCGGACCGCGACGCGCTCGTCGACGGCGACGGCCTGCCTCTGCGCCCGCACCGGCTGTCGCCCATCGGCGTCGAGCTCGACGGCGGCGACCCCGGCCGCCTGCCCGCGGTGGCCGAGGGCGTCGTCCGCGTGCAGGACCCGGGCTCGCAGCTCGCCGCCCTCGCGCTGACGCGGGCGCGGCCGGTCCGGCGCGGCGAGCGCTGGCTCGACCTGTGCGCCGGCCCCGGCGGCAAGGCCGCGCTGCTCGCCGCGGAGGCGCGGCAGGGCGGCGCGGAGCTCGTCGCGAACGAGATCACGCCGGCCCGCGCCGGCCTGGTCGAGCGCGCCCTCGCCGCGGTGCCGGGCGCCGGCCCGGTCGAGACCGGCGACGGGCGCCGATTCGCGTCGGGGGACCGCCGCTTCGACCGCGTCCTGCTCGACGCGCCCTGCTCGGGCCTCGGGGCCCTCCGCCGCCGTCCGGAGGCGCGCTGGCGGAAGCGGCCGGAGGACGTGCCGCCGCTCGCCGTGCTCCAGGGCGAGCTGCTCGACGCGGCGGTCGCGGCGCTGCTGCCCGGCGGCGTGCTCGCCTACGTCACCTGCTCGCCGGTGATCGCGGAGACCACGGACGTCGTGGCGGCCGCGCTCGAGCGCCACCCGGGCCTGCGGGCGCTGCCCACCGCGCCCGTGGTCGACGCGCTGAGCGGGCGCCGGCTCCACGACGCGGAGCGCGGCACGGCGGCGCAGCTGTGGCCGCACCGGCACGGCACCGACGCGATGTTCATCCAGCTGCTCACGCGCGACTGACCGGGCCGGGCGGCGGTCGATCGGAGGCGCGGGCGGGCGTACGGGATGCTGGGATCGTGCAGTCCGCGTTCGACTTCTTCGCCGCCGGCGAGTTGTTGGCCCCCGACCTCACCGCGGAGGAGGCGGCCGGGATCGCCGCGTCCCTCGGCGTGCCCGGCCGGCTCGAGCCGCTCGGCAGCCAGCAGGACCAGAACTTCCTGATCCGCGGTGACGACGGGCCCGCCGGCGTGCTGCGGATTGCGAACGCCGCCTTCCCGGCGGTCGAGACCGCTGCCCAGGACGCCGCGGCGGCCGCCGTGCAGGCCGCGGCGCCGGAGCTGCGGATCGCGACGGTGCTCGAGCGCGACGGCCGGTCCGCGTCCGGCCGCTTCCCGACGCCCGCGGGCGAGACGACCGCCCGCGTGATCCGGTTCCTGCCGGGCGGCACGCTGGTCGACCGCGGCCGCCTCGCACCCGACGTCGTCGCCCGCATGGGCGCGGTCGCCGGCCGGGTCTCGGCGGCGCTCGCCGACTTCGAGCACGACGGCCTCGACCGGGTGCTGCAGTGGGACCTCCGCGAGTCGCTCCGCGTGGTCGACCTGCTCGCCGGCGCGCACCCCGACCGCGAGCGCCGGGACGCGGTGCGGCGCGCCGCCGACGCGGCGTGGGCGACGGTCGCCGGGATCGCCGCCGGGCTGCCGCTGCAGGCCGGTCACTTCGACCTCACCGACGACAACCTCGTCGCCGGCGCCGACGGGCGGCTGCCCGACGGCGTCATCGACTTCGGCGACGTCTCGCGCGGCTGGCGCGTCTCCGAGCTCGCGGTGACGCTGTCCTGCCTGCTGCACCACCCGGGCGGCGAGCCCTTCACCGTGCTGCCCGCCGTCCGGGCGTTCGACGCGGTGCGGCCGCTCGACGACGCCGAGCTCGACGCGCTGTGGCCGCTCGTGCAGCTGCGCGGCGCGGTCCTCGTCGTCAGCGGTGCCCAGCAGGTCGCGCTCGACCGCGACAACGCGTACGCGTCCTCCGCGCTCGACCGCGAGTGGCGGATGTTCGCCGAGGCGACCGCCGTGCCCGCCGCCGTCATGACCGGGCTGATCCGGGACGCGCTCGGCCGGACTCGGCCCGTGCGCCTGCCAGGCGGCGTCCCGCTCGCGCGCGGGCTGCGGGAGGTGGACCTCGGCGTCGAGTCCCCGCACGCCGACGGCGGCGCGTGGCTGGAGCCCGGCCTCGACGACCGCGTCGCGGCCGCGGCGGGTGCGCCGCTCGTCGCGCGCGCCGGGGTCCCGCGGATCGGCGCGGCCCGGGTCCTCGACGCGGTCTCGGCGCCGACCGTGCCGACGGGTGCGACCCTGTGGGCCGGCGCCGAGGACCTCCGGCTCGGGCGGCCCTGGCCCGGGGTCGTGCGCCCGGGCGAGCCGATCGAGCTCGCGGGCGACGGCGTCGTCCTCCGCGTCCACGGCGCCCGGGCCGACGCCGACGCGCTCGCGGTGGTGCCCGCGGGCGGTCGCGCGGAGGTCCAGGTCGTCGTCGCCGGCGCGCCGGAGGTGCCGCCGATGGTGCGGCCCGAGTACGCGGCCGGGTGGCTCGCGCTGACCGCCGACCCCGGGCCGCTGCTCGGCCTCGAGCCCCTGCCGTCGGAACCCGACCTGCTCGCCCGGCGCGAGCGCGTCCTCGCCGGCGTGCAGGAGCACTACTGGGCCGTGCCGCCCAGGATCGAGCGCGGCTGGGCCGTGCACCTCGTCGACACCACCGGCCGCGCCCGCCTCGACATGGTGAACAACGTCACGGCGATCGGCCACGCCCACCCGGCCGTGACCGCGGCCGCGGCTCGCCAGCTCGCGCTGCTGAACACGAACTCGCGGTTCCACTACCGGGCGATCGCCGACCTCGCCGCGACGCTGGCCGCCGCGCTGCCCGAGCCGCTCGAGCGGGTGCTGCTCGTCAACTCCGGGTCGGAGGCGGTCGACCTCGCGATCCGGGTCGCCCAGGCGGCGACGGGCCGGAAGGACGTCGTCGCGGTCGCGGAGGCGTACCACGGCTGGACGCTCGCGAGCGACGCCGTCTCCACCTCCGTCGCCGACAACCCGAACGCGCTCGGCACCCGCCCCGACTGGGTGCACGTCGTCGACGCGCCGAACGACTACCGCGGGCGGCACCGCGACGCCGACGCGCACCGCTACGGCCCGGAGGCGGCGGCCGCGATCCGCGCGCTCGCCGCCGCGGGGCGCCCGCCCGCGGCGTTCCTCGCGGAGCCGTTCTTCGGCAACGCGGGCGGCGTGCCGCTGCCCGACGGGTACCTGGAGCAGGTCTACGCGGCCGTGCGGGAGTCGGGCGGCGTCGCGATCGCCGACGAGGTGCAGGTGGGCCTCGGGCGGCTCGGGCGCTGGTTCTGGGGGTTCGAGCAGCAGGGCGTCGTCCCCGACGTCGTCACGCTCGCGAAGTCGCTCGGGAACGGCTTCCCGGTCGGCGCGGTGATCACGACCGCGGACGTCGCCGAGCGGTTCGCGTCCGAGGGCTCGTTCTTCTCCTCGACGGGCGGCAGCCCGGTCTCGTCCGTCGTCGCCTCCACCGTGCTCCGGGTGATCCGCGAGGAGGGGCTGCAGGAGCGCGCCCGCACCGTCGGCGGCCGGCTCAAGCGGGGCCTCCTCGCGCTCGCCGAGCGGCACCCGCTGATCGGCGCGGTGCACGGGGAGGGGCTCTACCTCGGGGTCGAGCTCGTCCGCGACCGCGCGACGCGTGAGCCCGCGACGGCGGAGACGGCCCTCGTCTGCGACCGGCTGCTCGACCTCGGCGTGATCGTGCAGCCGACCGGCGACTTCAAGAACGTGCTGAAGATCAAGCCGCCGCTCGTGCTGCCGGAGGACGCGGCGGACTTCTTCGTCGCCCGGCTCGACGAGGTGCTCACGACCGGCTGGTGAGCAGCCGCTCGGCGACGGTGCGGCAGGCGAGGTCCTGACCGGCCTCCGACGCCCAGCAGATCGAGAGCCCGCACCACGCGAGGACCCAGTCGGCGAGCTCGCCGACGTCCAGGCCGAGCCGGGTCGAGAACAGCGCCAGCCGAGCGTCGAGCCGGTCGGCGGCCGCCTCCGCGCTCGGGTTGCAGCACGCGTTCGCGACGTCGAACGCGGGGTGCCCGACGAGGCCCTTCGGATCGATCGGCACCCAGCGCCCGCCCTGGTCGAGCACGTTCCCGTGGTGGAGGTCGCCGTGGAGCACGACGGCCGCGGCCGGGCGGGCGAGCAGCTCCCGGGCGACGGCCCCGGCCCGGTCGAGCAGCGGGTCGGCGTGCGGCCGGTCGACGAGGTCGCGGAACCAGACGGCGAGCGGGACGAGCGGGAACGGCGGTGCGGGGAGCGCGCGGAGGCCGACCGCGACGTCCGCGATCACCCGGTCCGCCTCCGCGAGCGGCAGGTCGAGGAGGCTCCGTCCCGCCCGCCGCATCAGGATCGCGTCCCCGTCGGCGCGGAGCACCGGGAGGCCGCCGTGCTCGCTCCACCACGCCATCAGGCGGTTCCCGCGCCGCTCCTCCTCGATGCGGGCGGCCTTCACGATCACCGGCTCACCCGCGAGCACCCCGGCGGCGAGGTCCGAGGAGGGCGTGGTCCAGCGCTCGCCGGTCGGCTCGGCGCCCCAGGCGCGCAGCCGCTCGTCCGGATCCACCCGCGACCCTCCTCGCTCCTGCCGTCAGCGTCGCACAGCCCGTCGGACGGCGGGCGGGCAGAAGGTCTCCCTCGGACCAATGGGTGCATGCTGGTCGCATGCCCGTCGAGACCCGCATGGTGCCGTTCCGCGACCTCGAGACCTGGGTGCAGGTGACGACGTCCACGGCGCCCGTGGAGGGCGCGCTGCCGCTCGTCGTGCTGCACGGCGGCCCGGGCATGGCGCACGACTACGTCCGGAACCTCGCTGCGCTCGCCGACGAGACCGGCCGCACCGTCGTGCACTACGACCAGGTCGGCTGCGGCCGCAGCAGCCACCGCCCCGACGCGCCGCGCGACTTCTGGTCGCCCGAGCTGTTCGTCGACGAGTTCCGGAACGTCGTCGACGCGCTCGGCCTCGAGCGGTACCACGTGCTCGGCCAGTCCTGGGGCGGCATGCTCGGCGCCGAGATCGCGGTGACGCGGCCCGCCGGTCTCGCGTCCCTGTCGATCTGCAACTCGCCCGCCTCCATGCGGCTGTGGGTCGAGGGCGCCGACGCGCTCCGGGCGCAGCTGCCCGAGGACGTGCGCAGCGCCCTCGATCGGCACGAGGCGGACGGCACGACCGACGACCCCGAGTACCTCGACGCGACCCGGGTCTTCTACGAGCGGCACGTGTGCCGGGTCGTCCCCGCGCCGCAGGACTTCGTCGACACCGAGCGGCAGATGGAGGCGGAGCCGACCGTCTACCACACGATGAACGGCGTCAACGAGTTCTTCGTGACGGGCACCCTGCAGGACTGGACGATCGTCGACCGGCTCGGCGAGGTCGCGGCCCCGACGCTCGTCGTCGCGGGGGAGTTCGACGAGGCGACCCCGGAGACCTGGGCGCCGTTCGTGGAGCGCATCCCGGACGTCCGCTCGCGGGTGTTCCCGGACGCGAGCCACTGCACGCACCTCGAGCACCCGGAGGCGTTCCGCGCCGTGGTCGGCGTCTTCCTCCGCGAGCACGACCTCGCGACCGAGCTCGACCCCGCGGTCGCGGTCCCCAGCCCCTCCTGAGCGCGCGACCCCCGGAACCCAGGGGGACGCGTTGCGCAGCATCGCGCGGCCCGATTCCATGAGCATCCTTCGGGTCGACAGGGGAGACGGTATGAGGATGACGTGGGCGATCGCCGCAGTGCTGACGACGGTCTGCGCGGTGGCACCGGCTGCCAGCGCGGGAGCGGCCGTGGCGGCTCCGCAGATCGGCGGCGGTTCGGTCACGACCTACGACGTCGTCGACAAGTCCGTCACGCACAACTACGTCGACAAGAGCCACGTCATCGGCGGCTGCCCCGCGTCGAACGCGAAGCAGACGTGCACCGTGTCGAAGGGCAAGAGCATGACGCGGACCGTGGGCGTCGCGCTCGGGGCGTCCCGGTCGGATGTCACGGCCTCGCTGGAGATCTCGAACTCGACCGAGGTGAACTCCTCGACGTCGTGCTCGATCGTGGTCGCCGCCGGGCACTCCGCCAAGGCCTACGCCGGCGGTGACCGGTACCGCTATCACGTGCGGGCCAACACGTTCTCGTCCGCGACGGGCAAGACGACCCACCGCGTGAACACGTCCTGGTCGTACGCGTTCAACCCCAAGGCGAACCTGGTCTCCTGCTGGGACGCGTGAACCCGGAGGGACACGAACGACCCGGCGAATAGGGTCGAGGCGTGGTCGTCCGCATCGAGCCGAGCATCCTGTCCGCCGACTTCACCGCCTTCGCCGCGGACATCGCGCGGATCCCGTCCGCCGACCTCGTCCACTGCGACGTGATGGACAACCACTTCGTGCCGAACCTGACGTTCGGGCTGCCGACGGTGCAGCGGCTGGCGCAGGTGAGCGCCCTGCCGCTCGACGTGCACCTGATGATCGACGACCCGGACCGGTGGGCCCCCGGCTACGCGGAGGCGGGCGCCCACACGGTGACCTTCCACGCGGAGGCGGCCGCGTCGCCCATCGCGACGGCCCGCGCGATCCGGGCGGCCGGTGCGCGGGCCGGGATCGCGATCAAGCCGTCGACCGACGTCTCGCCCTACCTCACGACGATCGGCGAGTACGACCAGATCCTGGTGATGACGGTGGAGCCGGGCTTCGGCGGCCAGTCCTTCATGGCGGACCTGATGGACAAGGTCCGCGGGGTGCGCGCTGCGATCGGCGACCGCGACGTCTGGCTGCAGGTCGACGGCGGCATCGGCCCGGACACGATCGCGACCGCCGCGGCCGCGGGTGCCGACACCTTCGTCGCGGGCTCCGCGGTCTTCGGCCAGGAGGACCCCGACGCGGCGATCCAGCACCTCCGCGAGCTCGCCACCACGCGCTGACCCGAGCGCACGGTCGCGCACAGCCACGCGCACTCGCTCAGCATCCGTTGGTCGAGGTGCGAGCGCAGCGAGCCTCGAGACCACCCCGCATGCTCGAGCTCGGTCAGGCGGAGAGGTTCACCGGCGGCACCGGCCCACCAGGCCGTCGCCTCCCTCGCGGATCGACATGCGGCGGCGGCGTCCACCACCACCGCCCGTCTTCTCTCGCGACTTGCCACCCGTGCTCGTCATGCAGTCGATGGCACCGCCAGCAGAGCAAGATCCCGTTCTCGATCGAGGTGGATCCGTATCCGGCGGGATCGATGTGCGCCGCGTCGCACCACGAGAGCGGCGCGTCGCAGTTCGGGCCCGCGCAGCCCTGGTCCCTGACGGCCATCGCTCGCCGTTGGGCCTCGGAGAAGAACCGACGCCCGGTCCCGAGGTCGAGGGGCTGCGAGTCCCCGCCGAGCACGACGGGGATGATCTCGGCCTCGGCGGCGAGCATCCGTGCCGTCGCAGCGGAGATCGTCTCCATGCACCCCGGCAGCAGCGCATGGCCGATGCCGGTGCGCAAGGCTTCCTCCGAGATGGTGACGAGCATCGTGACGGCGGTTCCGGCGACGTGGCCGTCGTCGATCTTCAGGACCTTCTTCGCGATCCGCTGCACCCCGTCGACGCGCCGCTTATTCAACGGACGCAGGTCCTTGTCGTCCAGCTTCGGCGCGTCGTCGAGCACCAGCTGGAACCGGCGCTGGGACGTGTTCGCATCGAGCGCGGTCTCGAAGAACCCCGCGGTCAGCGGGTCGAGGTCCAGGACCCACCGGGTCAAACCGTTGTCGAGCTTCCGCTTGGTGACGGTCGCCTGCCCGGCGAGGTCACCGTCCGTGGGCCCGTTGCCCTCCGGGTACGCGTATGCCGGAACCAGTCGGAAGTGCTCGAGGAGCTCGTCCGCGGTGTAGCCCTCCTGGCACCGCTCGACCAGCTGGCGCTCGAGCTCCTCCAGCTCGAGCGGGGTGAGCCCGTTCTCGACCTTCTTCAACGACCGGACGAGTGCTGCCGCGACGGAGACGTCGAGGCAGCCCAATGCGAGGGCGGCAGCGACGTGGGCGCGCTTGGCCGGGAGCGGCGTCCCGTCGATGGCCTCGCGCGGCTGAACTGCGGTCGCGAGCGCGGTGATGGTTCCGGCTTGTTCGCGCGGGATGCCTGCCACCTGCGCGAGCAACGCCGCGGGAGAGCTCGTTCCCATCGTGCGGGCGAGGTTGGTCTCGTCGCGGATCTCGCTCCGGCGGGCGATCTCGCCGGCGAGCTTCGCTCGCTCCGACTCCGCCAGGCGGACGAGCCGGCTCACCGAATCGGTCGCCTCGAGCAGCTCCTGGTCGGACAGCAGCCGGACCGGCCCGTCCGATGAGGCGTCGTCGAACCGCCCGCTGGCGGAGACGCGGTCGAAGCCGTGGACGTACGCGTCGACCTGCTGCTGCAGGGCCTCCGCGTTCCGGTTCATGCAGGTATTCGAGCACGAGGCACCGACACTGCATCCCGGATCAAGTCAGGGGTTTTCCGTTCAGCGGAACGGCGTGTCCTACTGATGCTGAAGCGGACGAACGCGGTCGTCGGGGTGGTCTCGAGGCTCGCTTCGCTCGCACCTCGACCAGCGGGGTGGGGTGGTCTCGAGGCTCGCTTCGCTCGCACCTCGCCAGCGGGGTGGGGTGGTCTCGAGGCTCGTTTCGCTCGTACCTCGACCAACGGAAGGGGGTGATTTTGAGGCTCGTTGCGCTCCTACGTCGACCAGCGGGGGTGGGGTGGTCTCGAGGCTCGCTGTGCTCGGACCTCGACCGGCAGCGCAGGTAGACGGATGGCATGGGCCGGCGGAGTAGGTGGGGAGGTGCGCGCGGACCAGCGAGGCAGGCGGGCAGGCGGACGGGCAGCAGGGGAGCACGCCTCCGCACGCACCTCCGCCAACCCTTCGCGGCGGCGCTCCGCGGGGGACCGATACCCTGAGCGCGTGAAGACGTTCGAGGAGCTGTTCGCCGAGCTGTCGGCGAAGGCCGTCGAGCGTCCGGCCGGTTCGCGCACGGTCGCGGAGCTCGACTCCGGCGTGCACGGCATCGGCAAGAAGGTCGTCGAGGAGGCCGCCGAGGTCTGGATGGCCGCGGAGTACGAGACCGACGACCGCCTCGCCGAGGAGGTCTCGCAGCTGCTGTACCACCTGCAGGTGCTGCTCGTCGCGAAGGGCCTGACCCTCGAGGACGTCTGGCGACATCTCTGACGAGATCCCGCCCCGACCGACTCGACCAGGAAAGACCCCCATGCTGAGGATCGCCGTGCCCAACAAGGGCGCGCTCGCCGACACCGCCGCGCAGATGCTCGGCGAGGCCGGATACCGGCTCCGCCGTGACCCCAAGGAGCTCACGGTCTCCGACCCGCGCAACGACGCGGAGTTCTTCTACCTCCGGCCCCGCGACATCGCGACGTACGTCGGGTCCGGCGCGCTCGACGTCGGCATCACCGGCCGCGACCTGCTGCTCGACAGCGGCTCGGCGGCCGTGGAGGTCGCCGCGCTCGACTTCGCGTCGTCCACCTTCCGCTTCGCCGGACCGGCGGGCCGCTTCGCGCACCTCGAGGACCTCCGCGGCCTCCAGGTCGCGACGAGCTACACGGGCCTCGTCGGCGCCTTCCTCGAGCGGGAAGGGGTCGACGTCTCGCTCGTCCACCTCGACGGCGCCGTGGAGACCGCGGTGCGACTCGGCGTCGCGGACGCGGTCGCCGACGTGGTCGAGACGGGCACGACGCTCCGCGCCCAGGGCCTCGAGATCTTCGGGCCGGTGATCCTCGAGTCGACCGCCGTGCTGATCTCCGGCGCCGCGCGCGCCGAGGGCCTCGACGTGCTCGAGCGGCGCCTCAACGGCGTGCTCGTCGCCCGGCGCTGGGTGATGGTCGACTACGACGTCCCGCGCGACCTCCTCGACGAGGCCGCCGCCCTGGCGCCCGGCTACGAGTCGCCCACGGTCACGCCGCTGCACGACCCGGAGTGGGCGGCGGTGCGCGTCCTGGTGAAGCGGACCGAGATGAACCTGATCATGGACCGCCTCTACGCGCTCGGCGCCCGGGCGATCTTCGTCACGCCGATCCACGCCGCGAGGCTCTGATGGCGCTGGCGACCCGCGTCATCCCGTGCCTCGACGTCGCCGCCGGCCGCGTCGTGAAGGGCGTCCGCTTCCAGGGCCTCGAGGACGCGGGCGACCCCGTCGAGCTCGCCGCCCGGTACGCGGAGGCCGGCGCCGACGAGATCACCTTCCTCGACGTGACCGCGACCGTGGAGGCGCGCGGCACGCTGCTCGACACGGTGCGGCGGACCGCGGAGCAGGTGTTCGTGCCGCTCACGGTCGGTGGCGGCGTGCGGAGCGTCGACGACGTCGACCGGCTGCTGCAGTCCGGCGCGGACAAGATCGGCGTGAACTCCGCCGCGATCGCCCGCCCCGACCTGATCGCGGAGATCGCGGGCCGGTTCGGCGCGCAGGTCTGCGTGCTCTCGCTCGACGTGCTGCACGACCCGCGCAGCCCCTCCGGCTGGTCCGTCACGACGCACGGCGGCCGGACGAGCACGGGCATCGACGCGATCGAGTGGACGACGACGGCGATCGGCCTCGGCGCGGGGGAGCTACTGCTCAACTCGATCGACGCGGACGGCACGAAGGCCGGCTACGACCTGCGGCTCATCGAGGCGGTGCGGGAGGTCAGCGGCGTCCCGCTGATCGCCTCGGGCGGGGCCGGCGGCCTCGAGCACTTCGCCCCGGCCGTCGCGGCGGGTGCGGACGCGGTGCTCGCGGCCAGCGTGTTCCACCGCGGCCTCCTCACGATCGGGCAGGTGAAGGCGGCGCTCGCGGACGCGGGCGTCACGGTGCGACGGGAGACGGGTCGATGACGGAGCAGGCGCCGGTGCTGGACCCCGACGAGGCGCTGACGCTCGCCCGGTTCGGTGCGGACGGCCTGCTGCCCGCGGTGATCCAGGAGGCGTCGACCCGTCAGGTGCTCATGGTCGGGTACATGGACCGGGAGGCGCTGCGCCGCACGCTCACCGAGGGCCGCGTCGTCTTCTGGTCGCGCTCCCGGCAGGAGTACTGGCGGAAGGGCGACACCTCCGGCCACGTGCAGCACGTGCGCGGCGCCGCGCTCGACTGCGACGCGGACGCGCTGCTCGTCGAGGTCGACCAGGTCGGCCCCGCCTGCCACACCGGCGCGCACGCGTGCTTCGACACCCACCCGATCGCCGCCACGACGGCCGACAGCACGGGAGCGACCGCATGAGCCGGATGCCCGGCACCACGACCCGCGAGGAGTTCGCCGCGCAGCTGCCCGGCCGGCGGGTGGTACCCGTCGTCCGGGTGCTCTTCGCGGACAGCGAGACGCCGCTCGGCATCTTCCGCAAGCTCGCCCTCCGCGCCGACGGCCGGATGCGGCCCGGGTCGTTCCTCCTCGAGTCCGCGGAGCAGGGCGGCATCTGGTCCCGCTACTCCTTCGTCGGCGTCGCCGCGTTCGGCGCGCTGACGGAGCAGCGCGGCCGGCCGATCTGGCAGGACTGGGGCCTGCCCGCCTCCCGCGCCTTCGGCAGCGGCGGCATCACCGGCGACTACCTGGAAGCGCTCGACGACCTGCACTCGCACTGGGCGTCGCCCCGCGTGCCCGGGCTGCCGCCGCTCACGGGCGGCCTGGTCGGCTACATCGGCTGGGACGCCGTGCGGCTGCTCGAACGCCTGCCCTCCCCGCCGCCCGCCGACTACCCGGTGCCCGAGATCGGGATGGTGTTCGCGTCGGAGGTCGTCGCGGTCGACCACCTCGGCGGCACCGTGTCGCTGATCGCGACCGTGCTGCACGACGACGCGGAGGCGGTCGACGAGGACGCCGCGTGGGCGGACGCCCAGCGCCGTCTCGACGCGCTCGAGCGCCGGCTGGCCGCGCCGACGGAGGCGTCGCTGGCCGAGGTCGACTTCGGCATCGGGCCCGAGCCGACCGCGCGCACGCCCCGCGCCGACTACCTCGCGTCGGTCGAGACGGCGAAGGAGCACATCCGCGCGGGCGACGTGTTCCAGGTCGTCGTCGCGCAGCGCTTCGACCTGCCGACGAGCGCCAGCCCCCTCGACGTCTACCGCGTGCTCCGGCAGCTGAACCCGTCGCCGTACATGTACCTGATCGCGCTCGAGCGCCCGGACGGGGCGCCGCTCGCCGTGGTCGGCTCCTCCCCGGAGGCGCTCGTCAAGGTCGAGGACGGCCGGGTGTTCAGCCACCCGATCGCCGGCTCGCGGCCCCGCGGCGCGACCCCGGAGGCGGACGAGGCGTTCGCCGCCGAGCTCCGGGTCGACGAGAAGGAGCGCGCCGAGCACCTGATGCTCGTCGACCTGGCGCGGAACGACCTCGCGAAGGTCTGCCTGCCCGGCACCGTCGAGGTCACCGAGTTCATGCGCATCGAGCGGTTCAGCCACATCATGCACATCACCTCGAGCGTGGAGGGGGAGGCCGGCCCCGGCGTCGGCCCGGTCGACGTGCTCCGCGCGACGTTCCCCGCGGGCACGCTCTCCGGGGCGCCGAAGCCGCGGGCGCTCGAGATCATCGACGCGCTCGAGCCCGCCCGCCGTGGCGTCTACGGCGGCGTGGTCGGCTACTTCGACTTCGCGGGCGACCTCGATCTCGCGATCGCGATCCGGACCGCCCTCATCGCGGACGGGGTGGCGCGCGTGCAGGCCGGCGGCGGCCTGGTCGCGGACTCCATGCCGGAGCTCGAGTGGGCGGAGAGCTGGAACAAGGCGACCGCACCGCTCAAGGCGGTCGCCGTCGCGAGCGCCATGCGGCAGGTCGGTCCCGCGTGAGCCCGGCCCGCGAACGGCTCCTCGTCGTGCTCGGCGCGCTCGCGGCGGGCGCCCTGGCCGTGCTCGCCTCCACGCAGCCCTTCGCCACCGCCGTGGTCTCGGGCGTGCAGAAGCCGGTGGTCGTCGCCGGCCAGGCCGCCGCGCCCGCCCTCGCGCCGCTCGGGATCGTCGCGCTCGCGCTCGGCGTCGCGCTCACGATCGCCGGGCCGATCGCCCGCGTCGTGCTCGGCGCGGTCCTCGTGCTGCTCGGCGTCGGCATCGTCGCCGCGGCCCTGCCGAGCGTGCTCGACGACGCGGTCGGCACCGCCGCCGCCGTCACCGCGGTGACCGGCGTCGCGGACGCGCGGAGCCTCGTGACCGCCCGGTCCGGCACCGTGTGGCCGGAGGTCGGCCCGGCCGCCGGCGTGCTCGCCGCCCTGCTCGGGATCGTGGTGCTCGTCCGCGGGAGGCGCTGGTCGACGGGCGGGCGGCGGTTCCGCGCGGACGCCGCCGCGGCGCGCTCGACGGACCCGATCGCGGAGTGGGACGCGCTCAGCCGCGGCGCCGATCCCACCGACGGCCCCGACGGGCCCGACCGGTAGGATCGAGCGCATGTCGAACATCAGTGACGAGCCCGGCCACGGATCCTCGCCCGCCGCGTGGACCGCGGTCGTCATCATGCTGATCGGCTTCGCGATCGCCACCGCCTCCCTCTTCCTCGACGCCTACGCGCTCGTCTTCGTCGGCGCCGCGCTCGTCGTGATCGGGCTGATCGTCGGCGGCGTCATGAAGGCCCTCGGGTTCGGCGTCGGCGGCTCCCGCGTCGGGGGCTCGCACTGACCGAGGCCGGGGGGACCCTCCGGGGTCTGCTCGCCGACCTGACCGCCGGGTCGGCGGAGGACGCCCGCGCCCGCGAGGCCGAGCGCCCCCTCATCGAGGTGGAGCGGGCCGCGCTGTCCGCCGTGCCGCCGCTCGACGCGCTCGCGGCCCTCGCGCCCGACCCCGCGCGCGTGAAGGTGATCGCCGAGGTCAAGCGCGCCAGCCCGTCGCGCGGCAGCATCGCCGCGATCCCGGACCCGGCCGCGCTCGCGACGACCTACGCCGACGCGGGGGCGAGCGCTATCAGCGTGCTCACCGAGCAGCGCCGCTTCCTCGGCTCGCTCGCCGACCTGGAGGCGGTCCGCGCCGCCGTGCGCGTGCCGGTGCTCCGCAAGGACTTCGTCTCGTCCGCCTACCAGGTGCTCGAGGCGCGCGCCGCGGGCGCCGACCTCGTGCTGCTCATCGTCGCGGCGCTGACCGACGAGGAGATCCGCCCGCTGCTCGCCCTCGTCCACGACCTGCGCATGACCGCGCTGGTCGAGACCCACGACGAGCGCGAGGTCGACCGCGCGCTCGACGCCGGCGCCCGCCTGCTCGGCGTGAACGCCCGCGACCTCGACACCTTCGAGCTCGACCGCGACCTGTTCGGCCGCGTCGCGGGCCGCGTCCCGGACGGCGTAGTCAAGGTCGCCGAGTCCGCGGTGCGCACGCCCGAGGACGTCGCCGACTACCGCGCCGCCGGCGCCGACGTCGTGCTCGTCGGCGAGGCCCTCGTCACCGGCGACCCCGCCGTCCTGATCCGCGCCTTCGAGGAGGCCCACCGATGACCGACACCCTCGCGCCGAGCCCCTCCGGCACCGGCCCGTACTTCGGCGCCTACGGCGGACGCTGGGTGCCGGAGCCGCTGGTCGCCGCGCTCGACGAGCTGTCCGCCGCGTGGGACGAGCTGCGCGTCGACCCCGGCTTCCGCGACGAGCTCGCCGCGCTCCACCGCGACTACACGGGCCGCCCGTCGCCGCTCACGGAGGTACCGCGGTTCGCGCAGCACGCGGGCGGCGCCCGGGTGTTCCTGAAGCGCGAGGACCTGAACCACACCGGCTCGCACAAGATCAACAACGTGCTCGGCCAGGCGCTGCTGACGCGCAAGATCGGCAAGAAGCGCGTCATCGCGGAGACGGGCGCCGGCCAGCACGGCGTCGCGACCGCGACGGCCGCGGCGCTGTTCGGACTCGACTGCACCATCTACATGGGCGAGGTCGACACCGACCGCCAGGCGCTCAACGTCGCCCGCATGCGCCTCCTCGGCGCCGAGGTCGTGCCCGTCACGTCCGGCTCCCGCACGCTCAAGGACGCGATCAACGAGGCGATGCGCGACTGGGTGACCAACGTCGCGACGACGACCTACATCTTCGGCACCGCCGCCGGGCCGCACCCCTTCCCGGCCATGGTCCGCGACCTGCAGCGGATCATCGGCGACGAGGCGCGGGCGCAGATGCTCGAGCGCACCGGTGCCCTGCCGGACGCCGTGCTCGCGTGCGTCGGCGGCGGCTCCAACGCGATCGGCATCTTCACGGCCTTCCTCGACGACCCGGGCGTCGCGCTCTGGGGCCTCGAGGCGGGCGGCGACGGCGCGGACACCCCGCGCACCGCGGCGACCATCTCCGTCGGCCGCCCCGGCGTGCTGCACGGCGCCCGCAGCTACGTGCTGCAGGACGAGGACGGGCAGACCGTCGAGTCCCACTCCGTCTCCGCGGGCCTCGACTACCCGGGCGTCGGCCCCGAGCACGCCTTCCTCGCGGACTCCGGCCGGGCGACCTACCGCGCCGTGACCGACGCCGCGGCGATGGACGCGCTCCGGCTGCTCAGCCGCACGGAGGGCATCATCCCCGCGATCGAGTCCGCGCACGCCCTCGCGGGGGCGCTCGAGGTCGGCCGCGAGCTCGGCCCCGACGCGACGCTGCTGATCAACCTCTCGGGCCGCGGCGACAAGGACACGACCACCGTGGCGCGCTGGTTCGACCTCGTCGACCGCGGCGCGGTGCAGGAGTGACCGGGTCCGTCGTCGAGGCGAGGATCCGCGCGGCGAAGCAGGAGCGCGCCGGCGCGCTCGTCGGCTACCTGCCGATCGGCTACCCCGACCTCGCGACGAGCATCGAGGCGGCGATCACGCTGACCCGCCACGGCGTCGACGTGCTCGAGCTCGGCCTGCCCTACTCCGACCCGGTGATGGACGGCCCCGCGATCCAGGCCGCGACGACGAAGGCGCTGGGAAACGGCTTCCGCCTCCGCCACGCCTTCGAGGCGGTCCGCGAGATCACCCGCGCCTCGCCGGACGTGCCCGTGCTCTGCATGACCTACTACAACCCCGTGCTCTCCTACGGGGTCGAGCGGTTCGCCGCCGACCTGCGCGCGGCGGGCGGCGCGGGCCTGATCACCCCGGACCTCGTGCCCGACGAGGCGGGGGAGTGGCTCGCGGCGAGCGACGCCGAGGGGCTCGACCGCGTCTTCCTGGCCGCGCCGACCTCCTCCGAGCAGCGCATCCGGCGCGCGACCGAGCTCTCCCGCGGCTTCACCTACGTCGTGTCGACGATGGGCATCACGGGTGCCCGTTCCGACGTGGACTCGGCGGCGCGGACGCTCGTGGAGCGCCTCCGCGACGTGACCGACGAGCCGCTCGCGGTCGGCCTCGGCATCTCGACGGGGCAGCAGGTGGCGGAGGTGCTCGGCTACGCCGACGGCGCGATCGTCGGCAGCCGCCTCGTCTCCGCGCTCGGCGAGGGCCTCGACGCCCTGGCCGACGCCGCCGACGGGCTCGCGGAGGGCACCCGCCGCCGCTGACCCCGGGTCACGATCCGGCGGCGGCGAGCGGGGGAGTCGCACCCGGCCGGTATCTTCGAGGCCGTGATCCCGGCGTCCATCCCGAGCCCGCCCGCCTCCTGGGCCTCGTTCTCGATCGGCATCTTCACGATCCACAGCTACGCGCTGTGCATCCTCGCGGGCATCATCGTCGCCGTCCTGCTCACGTCGCGGCGCCTGACGAAGCGGGGCGGCCAGCCCGGCGTCGTCGTCGACTTCGCGATCGTCGCCGTCCCGCTCGCGCTCATCGGCGCCCGCGCCTGGCACGTGCTCACCCACGTCGGCGACTACTTCGGCCCGGAGCACCCGCTCACCGACGGCGCGACCTGGCTCAACGCCATCGCGATCTGGAACGGCGGCAACGCGATCTTCGGCTCGATCCTGGGCGGCGCGGTCGGCGTCTGGATCGCCAGCCGCTGGACCGGGGTCCGCTTCCTCTCGTTCGCCGACGCGCTCGCGCCCGGCATGCTGCTCGCCCAGGCCGTCGGCCGGCTCGGCAACTGGTTCAACACGGAGCTCTACGGCATGCCGACCACGCTGCCGTGGGGCCTCGAGGTGCCGACCAGCAACGCGGCCTTCCCCGCCGGGCTGCCCGCGGGCACGCTGTTCCACCCGACCTTCCTCTACGAACTGGTCTGGAACACCGCCGGCGCGGTCCTCATCCTGCTGATCGAGCGGCGGGTCGCCCTCCGCTGGGGCCGCGCCCTCGGGATGTACCTCATCTGGTACGGCATCGGCCGCAGCGTCTTCGAGTCGATCCGCATCGACCCGACGACGGTCTACCTCGGGCTGCGCGTCAACGTGTGGGCCGCGTTCCTCTCGATCCTGCTCGGCCTCGCGATCATCCTGTGGTCGCGCCGTCGCCACCCGGGGGTCGAGACCTCCGTGTACCGGCCGGGGCGCGAGTGGGTGCCCGATGCGCCGGTAGTATCCCGCTACACCGCCGCGGACCTCGAGGACGATCCCGACGCGGATCAGGCCGAGGTGCCCGCCACAAGCGGAGCCCCGACCTCGTCCCGGTGAGGTGACACGGCGGAGCACACGACCGCCGTCCGCATCGGCGGCAGCGCCGCAATCGCACGACGGGCCGACGCCGTCCCGATCACAGTCCCCCCGATCCCGGGTTCCCTGGAGGACGCCATGATCGACACCCCGCCCCGTACGGGCATGCCGTTCAGCACGGTGCCGGCCGCGACGGGTCTCTACGACCCCGCCGCCGAGAAGGACGCCTGCGGGCTCGCGATGGTCGCGACGCTCCGCGGGACGCCCGGCCATGACATCATCGACCACGCCCTCGACGCGCTGCGGCACCTCGAGCACCGCGGGGCCGTCGGCTCCGACGCCGGCACCGGCGACGGCGCGGGCATCGTCACGCAGGTCCCGCACGAGTTCCTCGCCGCCGTCGCGCCCTTCGCGCTGCCCGGCGCGGGGGAGTACGCGGTCGGCCTCGGCTTCCTGCCCACCGACGCCCGCGAGCGCAACGGGCTGAAGGCCGCGGTCGCGGCGATCGCGGCGGAGGAGGGCCTCGAGGTCCTCGGCTGGCGCCCGGTGCCGACCCGCCCGGAGACGATCGGCACGCAGGCGCGCGCCGCGATGCCGGTCATCGAGCAGCTCTTCCTCGCCGCGGTGCACCGCGGCGAGGGCGAGCGGCCGGCCGGCATCGTCCTCGACCGCCGCGCGATGCGCCTCCGCAAGCGCGCCGAGCGCGAGCACCAGGCCTACTTCGCGTCGCTGTCGAGCCGGACCGTCGTCTACAAGGGCATGGTCACGACCCTGCAGCTCGAGCCGTTCTACCCGGACCTGTCCGACGAGCGGTTCGCCTCGACGCTCGCGCTCGTGCACTCGCGCTACTCGACGAACACGTTCCCGTCGTGGCCGCTCGCGCAGCCGTTCCGGATGATCGCCCACAACGGCGAGATCAACACCGTGCAGGGCAACCGCAACTGGATGCGGGCCCGCCAGTCGCAGCTCTCGAGCGAGCTGATCGGCGACGTCGCGCCGCTGCTGCCGATCTGCACGCCGGGCGCGAGCGACTCGGCGTCGTTCGACGAGGTCGTCGAGCTGCTCAGCCTCTCCGGCCGCAGCCTCCCGCACGCGGTGATGATGATGGTGCCGGAGGCGTGGGAGAACCAGCCCGACCTCGACCCCGACCTGCGCGCGTTCTACGAGTACCACTCGGGCCTCATGGAGCCGTGGGACGGCCCCGCCGCGATCGTCTTCACCGACGGATCGCTCGTCGGCGCGACCCTCGACCGAAACGGGCTGCGCCCGGGTCGCTGGCTCGAGACGACCGACGGCCTGATCGTGCTCGCCTCGGAGACCGGCGTGCTCGACATCGCCCCGGGCCGCGTGGCCCGCCGCGGCCGGCTCCGCCCCGGGAAGATGTTCCTCGTCGACACCGTCGAGGGCCGCATCATCGCGGACGACGAGATCAAGTCGACCCTCGCGACGAGCAAGCCGTGGGGCGAGTACCTCGAGCACGCGCGCATCCGCCTCGCCGACCTCCCCGAGCGCGAGCACGTCGTGCACACGCCCGCCTCCGTGCAGCGCCGGCAGCGGACCTTCGGCTACACCGACGAGGAGGTGCGGATCCTGCTCGGCCCGATGGGCGAGAAGGGCGCCGAGCCGCTCGGCGCGATGGGCTCCGACACCCCGATCGCGATCCTGTCGAAGCGGCCTCGGCTGCTCTTCGACTACTTCGTGCAGCAGTTCGCGCAGGTCACGAACCCGCCGCTCGACTCGATCCGCGAGGAGGTCGTCACCTCCCTGAAGCTCGGCCTCGGACCGGAGCGCAACCTGCTCGCCTCCACGCCGGAGCACGCCCGCCAGGTCGTCCTCGACTTCCCGGTGATCGACAACGACGAGCTCGCGAAGCTGCAGCACATCGACGCGACGCCGGGCTCGGCGATGACGACGGTCGTGCGCGGCCTCTACCGGGTCGAGGACGGCGAGCGGGCCCTCGAGGACCGCATCGAGGCGATGCGGGCCGAGGTCGACCGCGCGATCGAGCGCGGCGCCGAGTACATCGTGCTGTCCGACCGCGACTCGAGCCGCGAGCTCGCGCCGGTGCCGAGCCTGCTGATGATCTCCGCGATCCACCACCACCTGATCCGGAAGCAGAACCGGATGAAGGTCGGCCTGATCGTCGAGGCGGGCGACGTGCGCGAGGTGCACCACGTCGCGCTGCTCATCGGCTACGGCGCCTCCGCCGTGAACCCGTACCTCGCGATGGAGACGGTCGAGCAGCTCGTCCGCTCCGGCACCATCACGGGCATCACGCCGGAGAAGGCGGTCCGGAACCTGATCAAGGCGCTCGGCAAGGGCGTGCTGAAGATCATGTCGAAGATGGGCATCTCCACGGTGTCCTCCTACGCGGCCGCGCAGGCGTTCGAGGCCGTCGGCCTCTCCGCCGAGTTCGTGCAGGAGTACTTCACCGGCACCACCACGAAGCTCGGCGGCATCGGCATGCCCGAGATCGCGGCGGAGAGCGCGGCGCGGCACGCGGCGGCGTTCCCGGAGGAGGACGCGGCGCTCACGCACGTGGGCCTGGCGACCGGCGGCGAGTACCAGTGGCGCCGCGGCGGGCCGCCGCACCTCTTCAACCCCGAGACCGTCTTCCGGCTGCAGCACTCCACGCGCTCGCGCCGATACGACGTGTTCAAGGAGTACACGAAGCTCGTCGACGACCAGTCGACCGACCTGATGACGCTGCGCGGCCTGTTCCGCTTCGCCTCGGCGCACCGCGAGCCGGTGCCGCTGGACGAGGTCGAGTCGATCGACTCGATCGTCACCCGCTTCCAGACCGGGGCGATGTCGTACGGCTCCATCTCGAAGGAGGCGCACGAGACCCTCGCGATCGCGATGAACCGGCTCGGCGGCCGGTCGAACACCGGCGAGGGCGGCGAGGACGTCGAGCGCCTGCTCGACCCCGAGCGCCGCTCGAAGATCAAGCAGGTCGCGTCCGGCCGCTTCGGCGTCACGAGCATGTACCTGACGCACGCCGACGACATCCAGATCAAGATGGCGCAGGGCGCGAAGCCCGGCGAGGGCGGGCAGCTGCCCCCGGCGAAGATGTACCCGTGGATCGCGCGGACGCGGCACTCCACCGCGGGCGTCGGCCTGATCTCGCCGCCGCCGCACCACGACATCTACTCGATCGAGGACCTGAAGCAGCTCATCTTCGACCTGAAGCGGGCGAACCCGTCGGCGCGCGTGCACGTGAAGCTCGTCAGCCAGTCGGGCATCGGCGCGGTCGCGGCCGGCGTGACGAAGGCGAAGGCCGACGTCGTGCTCGTCTCCGGCCACGACGGCGGCACGGGCGCCTCCCCGCTCAACTCGCTGAAGCACGCGGGCACGCCGTGGGAGCTCGGCCTCGCGGAGGCGCAGCAGACGCTGATGCTGAACGGGCTGCGCGACCGCGTCACCGTGCAGGTCGACGGCCAGATGAAGACGGGCCGCGACGTGCTCGTCGCGGCGCTGCTCGGCGCGGAGGAGTTCGGCTTCGCGACCGCCCCGCTGATCGTCGAGGGCTGCGTCATGATGCGCGTCTGCCACCTCGACACCTGCCCGGTCGGCGTCGCGACGCAGAACCCCGAGCTGCGCGCCCGCTTCACGGGCAAGCCGGAGTTCGTCGTGAACTTCTTCGAGTTCATCGCGCAGGAGGTGCGCGAGCTGCTCGCGCAGCTCGGCTACCGGAGCCTCGAGGAGGTCATCGGCCGCAAGGAGCTGCTCGACGTCGACGCGGCGGTCGAGCACTGGAAGGCCGACGGCCTCGACCTCGAGCCGATCCTCGTCGGCCCGACCTTCGCCGACGAGGAGCCGCGCACCCGCCGCGTCGGGCAGGACCACGAGCTCGAGGAGCACTTCGACAACCTGCTGATCCAGCGGGCCGCCGACGTGCTCGCGAACGGCGGGACGACCCGCATCGAGCTGCCGGTCCGCAACACGGAGCGCGCCGTCGGGACGATGCTCGGCCACGAGCTGACGAAGCGCCACGGCGAGCACGGCCTCCCGTCCGGCTCGATCGAGGTCGTGCTGACCGGCTCCGCCGGCCAGTCCTTCGGCGCGTTCCTGCCCGCGGGCATCACGCTCCGCCTCATCGGCGACAGCAACGACTACGTCGGGAAGGGCCTCTCGGGCGGCGAGATCGTCCTGCGGCCCCACGCCGACGCGGCGTTCGCCGCCGAGGACAACGTGATCGCGGGCAACGTCATCGGCTACGGCGCGACGCAGGGCACGATGTTCATCTCCGGCGTCGTGGGGGAGCGCTTCCTCGTCCGCAACTCCGGTGCGACCGCCGTCGTCGAGGGCGTCGGCGACCACGCGCTCGAGTACATGACCGGCGGACTCGCCGTGATCCTCGGCGCGACCGGCCGCAACCTCGGCGCGGGCATGTCCGGCGGCACCGCCTACGTCCACCGGCTCTCGCCCGAGCGCGTGAACACGGACGCGCGGGCCGGCGAGCTCGACCTGCTGCCGATGGACAGCGCCGACGCCGAGATCCTCCGCGACCTGCTCGCCCGCCACGTCGAGACGACGGGCTCCCCGCTCGCGCAGCGGATGCTCGACGGCTTCGAGACGGTCGTCGGCGAGTTCGTCAAGGTGCTGCCCCGGAACTACGCCGCCGTCCTCGCGACGCGCGCGGAGGCCGAGGGCGAGGGCCTCGACCCCGACGGCGACGTCGTCTGGCGCCGCATCCTGGAGGCCACCAATGGGTGAGCCGGCCTTCTCCTGGAGCGCCCCCGCCGCGACCGGCTCCGCCGGCCCCGTCGCGGCGCGCTGCTCCGGCGCTGGCGCGCCTCCGCGTCTCGGCGGCATGAGCCGCCGGGGCGCTTCGCGCCCTTCTTCTTCCTCCTCATCGACCCCGATCGGCAGGCACCATGGCTGACCCCAAGGGCTTCCTGAAGACGCGCGAGCGGGAGCTCCCGCCGCGGCGTCCCGTCTCCCTCCGCCTCATGGACTGGAAGGAGGTGTACGAGCAGCAGGAGTCCGGCGAGCTGCGCCGGCAGGCCGGCCGCTGCATGCAGTGCGGCATCCCGTTCTGCCACCAGGGCTGCCCGCTCGGGAACCTCATCCCCGAGTGGAACGACCTGATGCACCGCGGCGAGGGCCGCCTCGCCATCGAGCGGCTCCACGCGACGAACAACTTCCCGGAGTTCACGGGCACCCTCTGCCCCGCGCCGTGCGAGTCGTCCTGCGTGCTCGGCATCAACCAGCCCGCGGTCACGATCAAGCAGGTCGAGGTCTCGATCGTCGACCAGGCCTTCGAGCGCGGCTGGGTGCAGCCGCACCCGCCGCAGCGGCTCACGGGCAAGACCGTCGCCGTCGTCGGGTCCGGCCCCGCCGGCCTCGCCGCCGCGCAGCAGCTCACCCGGGCCGGGCACACCGTCGCGGTCTACGAGCGCGACGACCGCATCGGCGGCCTGCTCCGCTACGGCATCCCCGAGTTCAAGATGGAGAAGTCGCGGCTCGACCAGCGGCTGAACCAGATGATCGCCGAGGGCACCCGCTTCCGCGCGGGCGTCGAGATCGGCAAGGACATCGCCTGGGACGAGCTGCGCCGGCGGTACGACGCCGTCGTGGTCGCCACCGGCGCGCTCGTGCCGCGCGACCTGCCGATCCCCGGGCGGGACCTCGACGGGATCCACTACGCCATGGAGTACCTGGTGCAGGCGAACAAGGCGGTCGCGGGCGACGACGTGCCCGGCCAGATCACCGCCGAGGACCGCCACGTCGTCGTCATCGGCGGCGGCGACACCGGCGCGGACTGCGTCGGCACCGCCCACCGCCAGGGCGCCGCGAGCGTGACGAACCTCGCGATCGGCCGGCAGCCCCCGGCGACCCGCAGCGACTCGCAGCCGTGGCCGATGTCCCCGACGGTGTTCGAGGTCTCGACCTCCCACGAGGAGGGCGGCCACCGCGAGTTCCTCGCCTCGACCGTCGAGTTCGTGGACGACGGAAACGGCCGCGTGCAGTCCCTGCGCGTCGCGGAGACCGAGTACCTCGACGGCCGCCGCGTGCCGCGCGCCGGCACCGAGCGCCTCATCCCGGCGGACCTGGTCCTGCTCGCGATGGGCTTCACCGGCCCGGAGCAGGACGACCTCGCCGGCCAGCTCGGCGTGCCCTTCGACCAGCGCGGCAACCTGTCGCGCGACGACCGCTTCCAGACCTCGGAGCCGGGCGTGTTCGTCGCGGGCGACGCGGGCCGCGGGCAGTCGCTGATCGTGTGGGCGATCGCCGAGGGGCGCAGCGTCGCCGCCGAGGTGGACGCGTACCTGGAGGGCCGCACCGAGCTGCCCGCCCCGGTGCGGCCGACCGACCGCGCCATCGCGATCTGACCCTCCGCCGGTTCGTCCCCGTCCGCGTCATGCGGCTAGCCTCGACCCGCACCACCCGCCGCACCGAAAGCTGGAACCGCACCGCATGAGACGCGCCAAGATCGTCGCCACGCTGGGCCCCGCCACGTCGAGCCTCGAGAACATCCGAGCCGTGATCGACGCCGGCGTCGACGTCTGCCGGATGAACCTCAGCCACGGCAGCTACGAGGTCCACGAGGCGGTGTACCGCAACGTCCGCGAGGCCTCCGACGCCTCCGGCCGCGCGGTCGGCGTCCTGGTCGACCTGCAGGGCCCGAAGATCCGGCTCGGCCGGTTCGCGGACGGCCCGCACGAGCTCGCCGAGGGCGACGTCTTCACGATCACGACGGAGGACGTGCTCGGCACGAAGGAGCTCGTCGGCACGACGTTCAAGGGCCTGCCGCAGGACGTCAAGGCGGGCGACTTCCTCCTGATCGACGACGGCAAGGTCCGCGTGCAGGTCATCGACACCGACGGCGTGCGCGTGCGCACCCGCGTGGTCGTCGCCGGCACGGTCTCGAACAACAAGGGCATCAACCTGCCCGGCGTCGCGGTGAACGTGCCGGCGCTGTCCGACAAGGACGAGGCCGACCTGCGCTGGGGCCTCGAGCTGGGCGCCGACCTGATCGCGCTGTCCTTCGTCCGCAGCCCGGACGACCTCACCCGCGTGCACGAGATCATGGACGAGGTCGGGCGCCGCGTGCCCGTCATCGCGAAGATCGAGAAGCCGCAGGCGGTCGAGCACCTCGAGGCGATCATCGACAGCTTCGACGGCGTGATGGTCGCCCGCGGCGACCTCGGCGTCGAGCTGCCGCTCGAGCAGGTGCCGATCGTGCAGAAGCAGGCGTGCGAGATCGCCCGGCGCCTCGCGAAGCCCGTCATCGTCGCGACGCAGATGCTCGAGTCGATGATCTCCTCGCCGGTGCCGACCCGCGCCGAGACCTCCGACGTCGCGAACGCGGTGCTCGACGGCGCCGACGCGGTCATGCTCTCGGGCGAGACGAGCGTGGGGGAGTACCCCGTCGTCACCGTCTCCACCATGGCCCGCATCGTCTCCTCCACGGAGGAGCACGGCCTCGAGCGCATCAAGCCGCTCGGCACGAAGCCCCGCACCCAGGGCGGCGCGATCACGCTCGCCGCAGCCGAGGTCGCGGACTTCGTCGGCGCCAAGTACCTCTGCGTCTTCACCGAGTCGGGCGACTCCGTGCGCCGCATGGTGCGCCTCCGCTCCCAGATCCCCGTGCTCGCGTTCACGCCCGAGCCCGGCATCCGGTCGCGCCTCGCGCTCAGCTGGGGCGTCGAGACGTTCCTCGTGCCGCGCGTCACGACGACGGACGAGCTGATGCACCAGGTCGACGACGTGCTGCTCGGCATCGACCGCTGCTCGCGCGGCGAGAAGGTCGTCGTCATCGCCGGGAGCCCTCCCGGCATCGCGGGCTCGACGAACGACGTGCGCGTCCACGTGATGGGCGACGCGATCGGCGGCGCCGCGCCCGCCTACCAGCGCCTGGTCTGAGGTCCACGGTGGCCGAGACGTACCCCGTGTCCGTCTCGGCCGGCACGCTCCGCGAGGACGAGCCGCTGTTCGTCTCGCCCCATCGCTGGACGGAGGGCGGCGTCAGCGTGCGCGGCGCGTTCACCGGCGCGCACCTGCTGCACGTCGCGGTCGGCGGCTGCGTGCTGAACGACGTGTACCGCGAGGCGGAGGACGCGGGCGTCGACGTGCTCGGCGTGCGCGTCGCGGTCTCCGGCGGCTTCGACCCGGCGACGTGGGCGTCGACCGGCGTCGCCTACGTCGTCGAGGTCGATGCGGCCGCGGACGACGCGGCCGTGGCTGCGCTGCTCGACCGCGTGGAGGCGGTCGCGGAGATCCCGAGGGCGCTGACCCGCGGCACGGCGGTCAGGCGGCTGCGCTGATCGCGCCGCCCCGCGCCGCTGCCCGCTGGTCGAGGTGCGAGCGAAGCGATGGGCCCCACGGCCGGTGTTCCCGGGCGAGGGACTCGAGACCACTCCTTGGGGTCGGGATCGCTGTACCGGTGGTGGGACTCGAACCCACATGCCCTCACGGACAGCGCATTTTGAGTGCGCCGCGTCTGCCGTTCCGCCACACCGGCCGGTGCGCCTCCATACCCTAGGCTCTCGGACGTGGCAGAGACCGTTTCCAACGCGCCTCGCCGCGTCGTCGTCGCGGAAGACGAATCCCTGATCCGTCTCGACATCGTCGAGATCCTGCGTGACAACGGATTCGACGTCGTGGGCGAGGCCGGCGACGGCGAGACCGCAGTCCAGCTCGCGACCGAGCTCCGTCCCGACCTCGTCGTGATGGACGTCCGCATGCCCCAGCTCGACGGCATCAAGGCGGCCGAGCGCCTCACGAAGGACCACGTCGCGCCCGTCGTGCTGCTCACCGCCTTCAGCCAGAAGGAGCTCGTCGAGCAGGCGACCGAGGCCGGCGCGCTGGCCTACGTCGTGAAGCCCTTCACGCCCGCCGACCTGCTGCCCGCGATCGAGATCGCGCTCGCCCGCTACGCCCAGATCGTCGCCCTCGAGTCCGAGGTCGCCGACATGGTGGAGCGCTTCGAGACGCGCAAGCTCGTCGACCGCGCCAAGGGCCTGCTGAACGAGAAGATGGGCCTGACGGAGCCGGAGGCGTTCCGCTGGATCCAGAAGGCGTCGATGGACCGCCGCCTGACGATGCACGACGTCGCCGCCGCGGTCATCGAGCAGCTCTCCGCCCCCAAGAAGTAGCCCGCACCCCGCGTCGCGCGGTCGTCCTGGCGTCGCGCGGTCGGCATGCGGACCGCGCATCGCCGCGGTGACCGCGCGACGCGGGGGCGTGTCAGCGCGCGTCGCGGAGCAGGTTCGTCATCCGCACCGTCGAGCAGCGGTTGCCCGCCTCGTCGCGGATCACGGTCTCGTGGGTGCAGAGCGTGCGGCCGAGCACGAGCGCCTCGCAGGTCGCCGTGACGAAGCCCTCCGTGACCGAGCGGCTGTGCGTCGCGTTGATCTCGATGCCGACGGCGTAGCGGCCGGGGCCCGCGTGGATCGCGGAGGAGACGCTGCCGAGGCTCTCGCCGAGCACGACGTGGGCGCCGCCGTGCAGGAGGCCGACGACCTGGCGGTTCCCCTCGACGGGCATCCGCGCGACCGAGCGGGTCGCCGAGAGCTCGAGGAACTCGATCCCCATCCTCACGGCGAGCTCGCCGCCGCGAGTGCCGACGAGGCGCTCCACGAGCTCCGGGTCGAGGTGGTCGGGGAGCTGCATCGGGGCCTCCGGGGGCGCTCTGGGAGCGTCGGCGGCGCTCACTACGCTGGCATCATGCCCGACGCCTCGAAGCCGACGCTCCTCGTGGTGGACGGGCACTCGCTCGCGTTCCGCGCCTTCTACGCCCTGCCGGTCGACAGCTTCACCACCTCCGACGGCCAGCACACGAACGCGATCCACGGCTTCCTGTCGATGCTGCTGCTCCTGCTGCAGAAGGAGCGCCCGAGCCACCTCGCCGTCGCCTTCGACATCTCCCGCTTCTCGTTCCGCAACCGCGAGTACCCGGAGTACAAGGGCACGCGCAGCGAGACGCCGCCGGAGTTCAAGGGCCAGATCCCGCTGCTGCAGGAGGCGCTGAAGGCGATGAACGTCGCCTCCGTCACGAAGGAGGACTTCGAGGCGGACGACATCCTCGCGACCCTCTCCGTGCAGGGCCGGGAGCAGGGCTACGAGGTGCTCGTCGTGTCGGGCGACCGCGACTCGATCCAGCTCGTCAACGAGGACGTCACCCTGCTCTACCCGTCGGTCCGCGGCGTGAGCGAGCTCACCCGCTACGACGTCGCGAAGGTGAACGAGCGCTACGGCATCGAGCCGTACCAGTACCCGGAGATCGCCGCGCTCGTCGGCGAGACGAGCGACAACCTGCCCGGCATCGACAAGGTCGGCGAGAAGACCGCCGTCAAGTGGATCAAGCAGTACGGCTCGCTCGAGAACCTGCTCGAGCACCGCGACGAGGTGAAGGGCGTCGTCGGCGACAAGCTCCGCGAGCAGTGGGAGAACGCCGCCCGCAACCGCCGGCTCAACCGGCTGCTCACCGACGTCGAGCTGCCGGTCGGCCCCGGCGACCTCGTGCGGCGACCCATCGACGAGGACGCGGTCCGCACGGTCTTCAAGCGCCTCGAGTTCCGCACCCTGCTCGACCGCGTCCTGAAGCTCGAGGGCGGCGGGGTCTCCGGCTCCGCGCCCGAGGCGGAGGAGGACGCCGACGCGGCACCGCCCGCGCCCGCGCCGCAGCAGCTGCTCGACGAGGAGCTGCAGGGCTGGTTCGACCGCATGCGCGCCGCCCATCCCGAGGGCCTCGGCCTGCAGGTGGAGACGCAGGGCGGTCGCGTCGTCTCGATCGGCGTCGCCGGCGCGGAGGAGACGGTCGACCTGCCGTGGCAGCCCGACCGGGCCGACTACGCCCCGCTCGAGGGGTGGCTGGCGGACCCGACCGCGCCGAAGCTCCTGCACGACGCCAAGACGCAGCTGAAGGCGCTGTCGGCGAGCGGGCTGATGCTGCGGGGCACGGCGTTCGACACGCTGCTCGCGGGCTGGCTGCTGCGCCCGAGCGGGCAGGAGAAGACGCTCGCCCAGGTCGTCGACCGCTACCTGCAGGAGCGCCTGCCCGAGGCGGACCCGAACCAGCTCGTCCCCGACGTCGGCGGCGGCAGCCCCGCGCCGACGCACGCGTGGTACGTGCTGCGCGCCGCGCACGTGCTGCGGGAGGGCCTCGACGACCGCACGCTCCAGGTCCTCGTCGACATCGAGCTGCCGACGCTCGAGGTGCTCGCCCGGATGGAGTCCTCGGGCGTCGCGGTCGACGCCGTCGCGCTCGACGCGCTGAACACCGAGCTCTCGACCCGCATCGCCGAGCTGGCGGACGAGGCCTACGCCATCGTCGGCCACGAGCTGAACCTCGGCTCGCCGAAGCAGCTGCAGGAGGTGCTGTTCGGCGAGCTCGGGATGCCGGGGACCCGGCGCACGAAGACCGGCTTCTCGACCGACGCCGACTCCCTCGCGGACCTGCAGGCCTCCCACCCGCACCCGTTCCTCGACGTGCTGCTGCAGCACCGCGATGCGTCGAAGCTCCGCCAGATCATCGAGACGCTGCAGCGCGGCATCGCGGAGGACGGCCGGATCCACACGACCTACGTGCAGACCGGCACGACCACCGGGCGGATCTCCTCGAACGACCCGAACCTGCAGAACATCCCCATCCGCGCGGAGGAGGGCAGGCGGATCCGCGGCGCCTTCGTCGCGGGGGAGGGCTACCCGACCCTGCTCACCGCCGACTACTCGCAGATCGAGATGCGGATCATGGCGCACCTCTCGGAGGACGCGGGCCTCATCGAGGCGTTCCACTCCGGCGAGGACCTGCACCGCTTCGTCGGCTCGCGCGTCTTCGGCGTCGACCCCGGCGACGTCACGCCGTTCATGCGCACGAAGGTCAAGGCGATGTCCTACGGCCTCGCGTACGGCCTGTCGGCGTTCGGCCTCTCGCAGCAGCTGCGCATCGACCGCCGCGAGGCGGAGGACCTGATGCAGGGCTACTTCGAGCGCTTCGGCGGCGTGCGCGACTACCTGCGGAACGTCGTGGAGCAGGCCCGCGTCGACGGCTTCACCGAGACGATCTTCGGCCGCCGGCGCCCGTTCCCGGACCTGAACAGCCCGAACCGGGTGCTGCGCAGCAACGCGGAGCGCGCGGCGCTGAACGCGCCGATCCAGGGCACGGCCGCCGACATCATGAAGATCGCGATGATCGGCGTCGGCCGGGACATGGCGGAGCGGGAGCTGCGCTCCCGCCTGCTGCTGCAGGTCCACGACGAGCTCGTGCTCGAGGTCGCGCCCGGCGAGGAGGACGAGCTCGGCGCCATCGTCGAGTCCCGGATGCGCGACGCGGCGACGCTCCGCGTGCCCCTCGAGGTGCAGGTCGGGACGGGTCACGACTGGGACGCCGCCGCCCACTGACGGGGTGCCCCGGCAGCGGGTCGAATCGTGATCGCGTCGTGGTTGACACGATCAACGTTTCGGACTTGGATGCAGTCGGCCCGGGACTTCCGGGGCTGATGGAACTCGCTGCATCCGCACATCGGACTCGCTACAAAGGGGTAACAAGGACAATGTCCGCATTCACGCCGACCGTGACGGGCACCGGCCCGCGCGCGGCGATCCAGCGCTTCGGCGCCTTCCTCGCAGGCATGATCATGCCCAACCTGGGCGCGTTCATCGCCTGGGGCCTGATCACGGCGCTCACCATCGAGAACGGCTGGGTGAACCTCATCGCCCGCGCCTGGTTCGGGCTCGGCCCGAAGGACGTGACGTCCTTCTCGTCGACGGTCTCGACCGTCGTCGGGCCGATCATCGTCTTCCTGCTGCCGATCCTGATCGGCTACACCGGCGGCCGCCTGGTCCACGGGCAGCGCGGTGCCGTCGTCGGCGCGATCGCCACGATCGGCGCCGTCGTCGCCCCGGTCGCGCTCCAGATCGCTCCCGCCGGCCTGCCCGTCCCGAAGGACATCACGGGCCTCGGCCCCAACTTCCTCGCCGGCTTCATCATGGGCCCGCTGACGGCGCTCGTCCTGAAGCTGTGGGACCGCCTGGTCGACGGCAAGCTCGCCTCCGGCTTCGAGATGCTGGTCGACAACTTCTCCGCCGGCATCATCGGCGGCGCGTTCGCGGTCATCGGCATCTACGTGCTGGGGCCGATCATCATCGCGATCAACACCGGCCTCGGCGCCGTCGTCGACTTCCTCGTCGAGTCCGGGCTGCTCCCGCTCGCGTCGATCATCGTCGAGCCGGCGAAGGTGCTGTTCCTGAACAACGCGATCGGCAACGGCGTGCTGGTGCCCCTCGGCACGCAGCAGGCCCAGGGCGGCGGCACGTCGATCCTGTTCATGATCGAGTCGAACCCCGGCCCGGGCCTCGGCATCCTCGTCGCCATGTGGCTCTTCGGCCCGCGCGCCGTGCGTCCGACCGTGCCGTCCGCGATGATCGTCCACTTCCTCGGCGGCATCCACGAGATCTACTTCCCGTACGTGCTCATGAAGCCGATCCTCGTCATCGCGACGATCGTCGGCGGTGCCGCGGGCGTGCTGACCTTCGTGCTCCTCGGCGGCGGCCTCATCGCCCCCGCCTCGCCGGGCTCGATCATCGCCTACATCCTCGTGTCCGCCCCGGGCACGATCGTGGCGAACCTCATCGGCGTCGTCATCGCCGCCGGTGTCTCGTTCGTCGTCGGCATGCTCCTGCTCGGCTTCGGCCGCAACGAGCGCACCGCGATGGACCTCGACGAGGCCAACGCGCAGAACGCCGCGAACAAGGGCCGGAAGACCGCGGTCGCCGGCGCCTGATCGATTCATCGAACACTCGGGGCGGGGGCATTGCTCCCGCCCCGAGCGCGTTGAGGACGATGTGCGGGGAGCACCCCGAGTGTGCCCCAGCACGGGTGAAGTAGGGTCGGCAACGACCGGAGCGAAGGAGCGGAAGTCGATGACCACGATCGATGGGTCGAGCATCAAGAAGCTGATCGTCGCGTGCGACGCGGGCATGGGCAGCAGCGTCATGCTGGCCGGTCAGCTGAAGAAGCAGTTGAAGAAGAGCGGCGTCGTGGTCGAGCACTCGCCCGTCGCGCACATCCCGCAGGACGCGGACGTCGTCGTCACGCAGGCGGGCCTCGCCGATCGCGCGCAGGGCGTCGTCCCCGACGTGCCGGTCGTCCCGTTCCAGCTGTTCCTGGGCGACCCGAAGGTCGCGAAGATCGTCAAGGCGATCCAGGACGGCACGACGGTCGAGGTCTGAGCCATGGCCGACGCCGCACTCACGTCCCTCCTCGCCGAGGACTCCATCCGGCTGGACGCCGTCGCGAGCGACCGCTTCGACGCGGTGCGCCAGTGCGGCGCGGCGCTCGTCGCCGCGGGCGCGGTCGACGAGTCCTACGTCGACGCGATGATCCAGCGCGAGAACACCGTCTCGACCTTCGTCGGGGAGGGCGTCGCGATCCCGCACGGCACCCTCGCCGGCAAGGAGTCCGTGAAGCGCGACGCCCTCGTCGTGCTCCGGTTCCCGGACGGCGTCGACTGGGACGGCAACGCCGTCTCGGTCTGCGTCGGCATCGCGGCCGCGGGCGGCGGGCACATCGCCCTGCTCTCGCAGCTCGCCGAGATCCTGCTCGACCCGGACAAGGCCGAGCAGCTCCGGAACGCGACGAGCGCCGAGCAGGTCTACACCCTGCTCACGCCCGACGAGGACGACGACTGACCCGACCGGGCTCCCGCCCGCCCACCTGAACCAAGGAGCACCATGCCTGAGCGCACCGTTTCCATCGCATCGAGCGTCGGCCTGCACGCGCGGCCGGCGTCCCTCTTCAGCCAGGCCGCGGCCAAGGCGGGCGTGCCCGTGACGCTGACGACCAAGGCCGGCAAGAGCGTCAACGCGGCGAGCATCCTCGGGATCCTGTCGCTCGGCATCGGCCACGGCGAGGAGGTCACCCTCTCCGCCGACGGCGACGGCGCGGACGCCGCGCTCGACTCGCTGGTCGAGCTGCTGTCGACGGACCTCGACAAGGAGTAGCGGGCAGGTGCCCTCGTCGGAGGGGCCCGGCGCCGGACGGCGCCGGGCCCCTCCGACGTCTCAGGCGACCAGCCCCACGGGGCCCGCGGCCGACAGCGGCACGGTCTCGGTCGCGAGCGTCGCGAGGTCGACCCGGGTCACGGTCTCCGCGGGCAGCGGCTCCCAGCCCGCGATGTCGAGGCCGCTCGACGCGAACTGGGTCGAGCCGTCCTCGCCGCGCCGGGATCGCATGAGGTAGTACGCGTCGACGTGGTGGCGGGGGAGCAGGTCGGCGGGGATGCCGCTCGCGGCGAAGACGCCGTGGGGGATCGGCACGTCCTCGCTCGCGTGCACCGCGAACAGCTCCGTGCCGGTCAGCAGCAGCGCGTTCAGGCTGCGGTGCGGGTAGGCGATGCGCAGCGCGGCGACGGTCTCGACGAGCGCGTCGAAGGTGCTCGCGCCCCGGGCGACCAGGGTCCGGACGGCCGCGAAGTAGCGCTCGCTGTCGGTCGTGCCCTCGAGCGTCGCGCGCTGCTCGGCGCCGATCAGCCGCTCGATCGGGCCGGCCGGCTCGAGGGAGCCGTTGTGCGCGAACGCCATCCCGTCGGCGAGGAAGGGGTGGGTGTTCTCGGTCGAGCAGGCGAGCCCCATCGTGGCGAGCCGGAGGTGCACGATGCGGGCGGTCGACGCGCCGCTCGCCAGGGTCTCCTCGAGGTCGGCGTCGCCGACCGCCGTCGCCGGCCGCACGTGCCGGCGGATCGCGCCGTGCTCGTCGCGCCACGCGGTGCCCCAGCCGTCCCGGTGCAGCCGGGCCATGTCGGTGAAGACCTGCCGCTGCCCGCCGCCGAGCACCGCTTCGACGGTCGCGGGCACCGGGGAGGCGGAGCCGAGCAGTCGGCACATGTGTCGTCTCCAAGCGCGCGTCGGGGTGGACCAGCGACACCCTTGACGCCGGCGGGCTACTGCGGCCACGGTACGCCGGGCCGCGTTGCACGCGTGTAACGACGCGCAACACTGCCGCCGGGTACACGGGATGCGGACCCGGCCCCGCCCGGTCGGCACCGGCTACCGTCGCCGCATGCAGGCAGGCAGGACCCCGACCGAGATCGACCGCATCGCGGAGGAGTGGATGGACGCCTCCGTCGCCCTGCACCCGGAGCAGGCGGTCCACCTGGGCCGGCCGGGCTTCGACGGCCGGTACGCGGACTGGTCGCCCGACGGGCTGGCCGCGGACGACGAGGCGGAGCGCGCCGTGCTGCGCCGCCTCGCCGCGGCCGAGGCCGTCGACGAGGTCGACGCGGTCACGAAGGCCGACCTGACGCGGGAGCTCGAGCTCTCGGTCGAGCAGCGCGAGGCCGGGCTGCCGCTGCGCGACGTGAACAACATCGAGTCGCCCGTGCAGGGGATCCGCGACGTGCTCGACCTGGAGCCGACCGCGACGGAGGAGGACTGGGCGCGGATCCGCACGCGGCTCGCGAACGTCGCCGGCGCGCTCGCCGGCTACGAGGAGCGCCTCCGCCTGGGCGTGCGGACCGGTGCGGTGCCGGCGCGGCGGCAGGTCGCGCTGGCGGCCGACCAGGCCCGGGAGTTCGCCGGTCCCGGCGGCACCTTCGCGTCGCTCGCCGCGCAGGCGGCCGAGGCGGGCGTGCCCGCCGCGCTCGCCGAGGAGGTCGCCGCCGCGGGCCGGTCGGCCGCGGAGGCCTACGAGCGCCTCGCCGGCGTGCTCGAGACCGAGGTGGGGCCGGCAGCGCACGAGGCGGACGCCGTGGGGCGCGAGCTGTACGCGCTGCAGTCCCGCCGATTCCTCGGCGCCGCCGTGGACCTCGACGACACCTACGAGTGGGGGCTCGCGGAGCTCGGCCGGATGGCGGCCGAGCAGGAGGCGGTCGCGCAGCGCATCGTGCCGGGCGGCACCGTCGAGGACGCGATCGCCGCCCTCGAGGAGGACCCGGCGCAGCGCCTCGACGGCACCGCCGCGCTGCAGGCGTGGATGCAGCGGCTGTCCGACGCCGCGGTCGAGGAGCTCGGGCGCACCCACTTCGCGATCGAGGGCCCGGTGCGCACCCTCGAGTGCCGCATCGCTCCGACGCACTCGGGCGTCATCTACTACACGCCGCCGACCGACGACTTCTCGCGGCCGGGCCGGATGTGGTGGTCCGTGCCGGAGGGCGTGGAGCGCTTCACGACCTGGCGCGAGACCACGACCGTGTACCACGAGGGCGTGCCCGGGCATCACCTCCAGATCGCGACCGCGCTGACGAACCGGGACCTGAACACGTGGCGCCGGAACGCCGGCACCTCGGGCTACTGGGAGGGCTGGGCCCTCTACGCCGAGCGGCTGATGGAGGAGCTCGGGTACCTCGACGACCCGGCCGACCGGCTCGGGATGCTCGACGGGCAGCGGATGCGGGCGGCACGCGTCGTCATCGACATCGGCCTGCACCTCGGCAAGCGCGACCCGGACGGCGCCGTCTGGACGCGCGACTCGGCCCTCGAGCTGTTCCGCCGCCACGTGCACATGGACGACGCGATCCTCCGCTTCGAGGTCGACCGCTACTGCGGGTGGCCCGGGCAGGCCGCCTCGTACAAGGTGGGCCAGCGGATCTGGGAGGAGCTCCGCGCGGAGTCCGCGCTCCGGGCCGGCGACGGCTTCGACGTGAAGGCCTGGCACCGCCGCGTCCTGCTGCAGGGCGGCATGGGGCTCGACACCCTCCGGACCGCCCTGCTCGGCTGAGCGGACGCCCTCCCCGTGTCGGGGGAATGCGGGTAGACTGCTGGATCGCGTGCGCGACCGCTCGGCCGCCGCTCGCACCAGGCCTCCGGACGGCGCCGTCGCCCGAGGGTCGCCCGGGTCCCGGGTCGCACTTCGACGCCGGATCCGCCACAACTCCATCCGCACGTCGCGGCGGCCGTCCGGCACGTCGCGACCCGACAGAAACCACCTCATCAACTCCATGACTCTCACACCGACCGCATCGGCCCCCAAGCAGGTCGCGATCAACGACATCGGCTCTGCAGAGGACTTCCTGGCCGCGGTCGAGAAGACCCTGAAGTTCTTCAACGACGGCGACCTCATCGAGGGCACCGTCGTGAAGATCGACCGCGACGAGGTCCTCCTCGACGTCGGCTACAAGACCGAGGGCGTCATCCCCTCGCGCGAGCTCTCCATCAAGCACGACGTCGACCCGAACGAGGTCGTCGCCGTCGGCGACAACGTCGAGGCCCTCGTCCTCCAGAAGGAGGACAAGGAGGGTCGGCTGATCCTCTCCAAGAAGCGCGCCCAGTACGAGCGCGCCTGGGGCGACGTGGAGCGCATCAAGGAGGAGGACGGCGTCGTCACCGGCACCGTCATCGAGGTCGTCAAGGGCGGCCTCATCGTCGACATCGGCCTCCGCGGCTTCCTGCCGGCGTCCCTCATCGAGCTGCGCCGTGTCCGCGACCTCACGCCGTACCTCGGTCAGAGCCTCGAGGCGAAGATCCTCGAGCTCGACAAGAACCGCAACAACGTGGTCCTCTCGCGCCGCGCCCTGCTCGAGCAGACGCAGTCCGAGTCGCGCACCACGTTCCTCAACAACCTGCACAAGGGCCAGGTCCGCAAGGGCACGGTCTCCTCGATCGTCAACTTCGGCGCGTTCGTCGATCTGGGCGGCGTGGACGGGCTCGTGCACGTCTCCGAGCTCTCGTGGAAGCACATCGAGCACGCGAGCGAGGTCGTCGAGGTCGGCCAGGAGGTCACCGTCGAGGTGCTCGAGGTCGACCTGGACCGCGAGCGCGTCTCCCTGTCGCTGAAGGCGACGCAGGAGGACCCGTGGCAGGTCTTCGCCCGCACCCACGCGATCGGTCAGGTCGCGCCGGGCAAGGTCACGAAGCTCGTGCCGTTCGGCGCGTTCGTCCGCGTCGCGGACGGCATCGAGGGCCTCGTCCACATCTCGGAGCTGTCGGCCCGTCACGTCGAGCTCGCGGAGCAGGTCGTGTCGGTCGGCGACGAGGTGTTCGTCAAGATCATCGACATCGACCTGGAGCGCCGTCGCATCTCGCTGTCGCTCAAGCAGGCGAACGAGGACGTGGACCCCGAGGGCACCGAGTTCGACCCGGCGCTCTACGGCATGCTCACCGAGTACGACGAGCAGGGCAACTACAAGTACCCCGAGGGCTTCGACCCGGAGACCAACGAGTGGCGCGAGGGCTTCGAGGAGCAGCGCGACAAGTGGGAGCAGGAGTACGCCGCGGCGCAGGCCCGCTGGGAGGCGCACAAGGCGCAGATCCAGAAGCAGCTCGCGGACGAGGCCGAGGCCGTCGCCGCGAACACCTTCACGAGCGACACCTCGTCCGCCGGCCGCCTGGCCGACGACGAGTCGCTCGCGGCGCTGCGCGAGCGTCTCGCCAGCCGCTGATCATCGGCTGCTGATCGATCGCACGCAGGAGGGCGGTTCCCCGGTCGGGGAGCCGCCCTTCGGCGTTCCCGGGCCGTCCTGAGCCCGGGGTCGCCGGTGCTCCCGCGACCCGCGGTCAGCCGGTGAACGCCGGGGCCGCGAGCAGCACCGGCGGTACGACGACGAGCGCGATCGCCGCGAGCGGCACCAGGACGCGGACGTAGCCCGGCACGGGCGCCGGGTGGACCAGCCGCCGGACGCGCCGCTCGACGGAGGACGGGTCCGCCGCGGGCTGGTCCGCGCCGGGCTCGCCGAGCACGCCGCCGCCGCTCGCGACCGCGGTGATCGCGCGCGCGAGCACCGGGTCCGGCACCTTGGTGCGCGCCTCGTCGTCCGCGAGCATCTCGGTCAGCAGGCCGACCGCGTCCTGCGCGCGGCTCGCGACGGGGAACCAGGGGAGCGCGATCCGCCAGGCCCGGAACGCGACGAGCACGAGCGCGTGGTGCTGCCGCAGGTGCGCCCGCTCGTGCTCGACGACGCCCTGCACCTCCTGGTCGCTCAGCAGGTCGACGAGCCCGGCGGACAGCACCGTCAGGCTGCGCGCCGTGCCGGGGAGGCAGTAGGCGATCGGCGCCTCGGCGTCGAGCAGCCGGGTGCGGGGCGCCTCCGGCATCGGTGCGCTGAGCATGAGCAGCAGGCTCCGGTGCCGGGCCCGCTGGCGCTCGGTCCGCACGACCGTGAGCACGAGGTTCGCGACGAGGTGGCCGCCGAGCAGCAGGGCCGCCGCGAGCGCGAGGCCGGAGAGCGCGGTCGTGCCGGGCGGGAGGGAGCCGCGGACGCTCTCCGACGCGAAGGCGCGCAGCGCGGCCAGGAGGTGGTCCCCGTACGGCGCGAGCCCCGCGGCGAGCAGCGACCCGATCAGGGAGAGGACGCCCGCGAGCGCGATGGCCTGCCAGAGCAGCAGCGCGGTGCCCGGCGCGCGGTCGGGCCACGCGCTGCGCGCGACGGCCAGCGGCACCGGCCACGCGAGCAGGATCGCGAGGACGGCGAGCAGCGCCGCCGCGAGGATCATCGGTTCAGTCGAGGCCGAGGAGGCGCCGCAGCGCCGCCGTCTCGTCGGCGGAGGCGCGCCCCACGAACCGCGCGAGCGCCTCGGTGCGGTCGCCGGCGGTGCCGAGCGCGTCGTGCATCACCTCGGCGACGTACTCCTCGCGCGCGTGGACCGGCGCGTAGGTCGCGGGCCGGGTCGAGCGGTCGCGCGCGACGAAGCCCTTCTTCTCGAGCCGGCTGAGCACCGTCATCACGGTCGTGAGGGCGAGACCGCGGTCGTCGCCCGTCCCCAGCCGGTCGCGCAGGGCGCCGGGGGTCAGCGGCTCGTCCGCGTCCCAGAGCTGCTCGAGGGCGGTGCGCTCCAGCTCACCGAGCGACTGCATCGCGTGCCTCCCGCCTCGTGCTCGGGACGGCAGGGCCGCCGTCCGTCTACCCGTCGTAGAAATCATCCCACGCGCGGCGACGCGCCGCCGCCCCTCACGCGGCGGGCTCCTCGGCGCGCACGTCGCGGACGAGCAGGCAGGCGAGCAGCGCCGCCGCACCGAGCGCGCCGGCCGCGACCATCGTCGTCCGCACCCCGAGCACCGCGGCGACCGGCGCGGCGGCGAGCTGGCCGACCGGGATCGCGATGTAGGACCCGAGCAGGTCGTACGACGACACCCGGGCGAGCAGGTCGGCGGGCACGCGCCGCTGCATCGTCGTCTCCCAGAGCACCTCGAACACCTCCGCGCCGACGCCCGCGAGGAGGACGAGCAGCACGAGCACGGCCGGCACGGGGACGAGGCCGATCGCCAGCCCGGTGAGCGGGAACGGCACGGTCGCGAGCATCGCGACGACGAGCGGACGCCGGGGGCGCAGCCGCAGCGCGACGAGCCCGCCGAGCACGAGCCCGGCGGGGAGCGCGGCCTGCACGAGGCCCCAGGCGGGCCGGCCGATGGTGGCGTCGGCGTGCACGGGCCCGAGCACCAGGACGGCCCCGGCGTAGCAGAGGTTCGAGAGCGTGAAGGCGCCGACGACGGTCCAGAGCCAGCGGCGGGTGCGGAACCCGTGCCAGCCCGCGGCGAGGTCCTGCAGCAGCGTCGTCCGCTCGGCGCGGGCGGGCGCGGGGGCGCGGAGGCCGGCCCAGATCGCGGCGGCGAGCAGGAAGGACACCCCGTCCACCGCGACCGCGACGGCGGAGCCCGCGACCGCGACCACGAGACCGGCGACGGCGGTGCCGATGAGGCTCGTCGTGTTGCCGCTCATCCGGGCCAGCGCGTTGCCCTCCTGCAGCCGGTCGGCCGGCAGCGTCTGCGGCACGAGCGCGGTCGCGAGCGGCTGCGAGACCGCGCTCGCAGCCCCGTTCACCGCCGCCAGCGCGGCGAGGACCCAGACGAGGTCGAGCCGCGCGGCGACGATGCCGGCCGCGCCGAGCTGCGCCACCCCGCTCAGCACCGAGCTGCCGGTCAGCAGCAGGCCGCGGGGCAGCCGGTCCGCGAGGACCCCGCCGAGCAGCAGCAGCGCCACGTTCGCGATCGAGCGGACCCCGACGACCAGGCCCAGCGCCGCCGCGGAGCCGGTCAGGTCGAGCACCGCGAAGGCGAGGGCGACGCCCGCGAGCCCGCTGCCGAACCGGCTGATCGCCGTGCCCGTGACGAGCCGGCGGAAGTCCGGCTCGTGCAGCGCGCCGAGCGACGCGACGAACCCGGGCACCCCGCCATCCTGCCGGGCCCTGCGCGCCGACGCGCCCCGGGCCTACGCTCGGGGCGTGCCCCTCATCGCGCTGACCGGCGGCATCGCCTCCGGCAAGTCCACGATCGCGCAGCGGCTCGGCGAGCTCGGGGCGGTCGTCGTCGACGCGGACGCGCTGGCCCGGCAGGTCGTCGAGCCGGGGGAGCCGGCGCTCGAGGCGGTGCGCGAGGCGTTCGGGGACGACGTGCTCCGGGAGGACGGCTCGCTCGACCGCGCCGCGCTCGGGCGGATCGTGTTCGCGGACCCCGCGAAGCGGCACCTCCTCAACGGCATCGTGCACCCCGCGGTGCTCCACCGCTCGCACGCCGCGTTCCGCGCCGCCTTCGCGAAGGACCCCCGGGCGGTCGTCGTCTACGACGTGCCGCTGATCGACGCGCGCGGGGTGGGCGAGTTCGACCGCATCGTCGTCGCGGACGCGCCCGAGGCCGTGCGGGTCGAGCGCCTCGTCTCCCTGCGCGGGATGTCGGAGGAGGACGCGCGCGCCCGGGTCGCCGCGCAGCTGTCCGACGACGAGCGGCGGGCGCTCGCGACGGACCTCGTCGACACGAGCGGGTCGCTCGACGCGACCCTCGCGGCCGTCGACGCGCTCTGGGGCCGCATCGCCCGCTGAGGGCCGCGGCGTCAGCGGCGCCGCGTCGCGAGCACCGCGAGCACGTTCGCGGCGCACACGGCGGCGATCCCGAGGACCTGCACGCCGCCGAGCACCTGGTGCAGGACGAGCAGGCCGAACACCGCCGCCGCGACGGGGTGGAGGCTCTGCAGCATCCCGAACAGCGACCGCGGCATGCGCCGCAGCACGAGCAGGTCGATCGAGTAGGGGAGCGCGCTCGACAGGACGCCGGTGACCGCGCCGAGCAGGAGCACGTGGACCACGGCGTCGGCGGGCAGGGCGAGCAGCAGCAGGACGAGGCCCGGCAGCGTCAGCACGGTGCCGGTGAGGCCCGCGACGGCGGTGCCGGTGACGCCCGGCAGGGCGCCGGCCCGCTGGCTCAGCAGGATGTAGGCCGCCCACAGCACGGCGGCCGCGCCACCGGCGAGCAGGCCGAGCGGGTCGGGCGTCGCGCCGGTGAGCGGGTCGGTGATGAGCACGACGCCGGCGAGGGCGAGCGCGCCGCAACCGACCCGCGCCGCGGCGTCCCGGCGGGAGGCGCGCCCCGCCCCGAGCAGCGCGACCGCGAGCGGGCCGAGGAACTCGATCGTCACGCCGAGGCCGAGCCCGACGCGCTCCACGGCCGAGTAGAGGGAGAAGTTCATCCCGACGAGCACGAGCCCGAGCAGCACGGCGGGCGCGAGCCGACGGGCCCCGAGGCGGACCAGCGGCGGCCGGGCGATCGCGAGCAGGGTGATCGCCGAGACCACCTGCCGCACGGCGGTGACGCCGAACGGCCCGACCAGCGGGAAGAGCGTCGCGCCGACCGCGGCGCCCGCCTGCACGGAGGAGGCGCTGAACGCGACGGCGGCGATGGAGCGGCCGCGGCCGTGCTCGGCGTCGACCTGCACGCCTGCAGCGTACGGGCGCACCGCTGTCGGTGCCCGGATCTACCGTTGGTCCATGCGACCCACGCGTGCCGTCCGCCCGTTCCAGGTGGTCAGCGAGTACAAGCCCTCGGGCGACCAGCCTGCGGCCATCGCCGAGCTGACCCGCCGGGTCAAGGCCGGCGAGCCCGACATCGTCCTGCTGGGCGCGACCGGCACCGGCAAGTCGGCCACGACCGCGTGGCTGATCGAGCAGGTGCAGCGACCGACCCTGGTCCTGGCCCACAACAAGACCCTCGCCGCGCAGCTCGCGAACGAGTTCCGCGAGCTGCTGCCGAACAACGCCGTCGAGTACTTCGTCTCGTACTACGACTACTACCAGCCGGAGGCGTACGTCCCGCAGACGGACACCTTCATCGAGAAGGACTCGTCGATCAACGCGGAGGTCGAGCGCCTCCGGCACTCGACGACGAACTCCCTGCTGAGCCGCCGCGACGTGGTCGTCGTCTCCACCGTGTCCTGCATCTACGGCCTCGGCGCGGCGGAGGAGTACCTGGGCGCGATGGTGGCGCTGCAGGTCGGGCAGCGGATCAGCCGCGACGCCCTGGTGCGCGGGTTCATCGGCATGCAGTACCAGCGCAACGACATCGACTTCTCGCGCGGCCGGTTCCGCGTCCGCGGCGACACGATCGAGATCATCCCGGTCTACGAGGAGCACGCCGTCCGGATCGAGATGTTCGGCGACGAGATCGAGGCGCTCTACTCGCTCCACCCGCTGACCGGCGAGGTGCTGTCGAAGCTCGACGCCGTCTCGATCTTCCCGGCCACCCACTACGCCGCGAGCCCCGACACGATGCAGCGCGCGATGGGTACCATCCGGACGGAGCTCGACGACCGCCTCGGCGTCCTGAAGCGCGAGAGCAAGCTCCTCGAGGAGCAGCGGCTGCGCATGCGCACCGGCTTCGACCTCGAGATGATGGAGCAGATCGGCTTCTGCAACGGCATCGAGAACTACTCGCGGCACATCGACGGCCGGGCGCCGGGCGAGGCGCCGCACTGCCTCCTCGACTACTTCCCCGACGACTTCCTCACCGTCATCGACGAGTCGCACGTGACCGTGCCGCAGATCGGCGCGATGTACGAGGGCGACGCCTCCCGCAAGCGGGTGCTCGTGGAGCACGGCTTCCGCCTGCCGTCGGCGCTCGACAACCGGCCGCTGACCTGGGAGGAGTTCTCCGACCGGGTCGGGCAGACCGTCTACCTGTCCGCGACGCCGGGCCGGTACGAGCTCGGCATGGCGGACGGCGTGGTGGAGCAGATCATCCGCCCGACCGGCCTCATCGACCCGGAGATCGTGATCAAGCCCTCGAAGGGCCGCGTCGACGACCTGCTCGAGGAGATCCGCGCCCGCTCCGAGCGCAACGAGCGCGTGCTCGTCACGACGCTGACGAAGAAGAGCGCCGAGGACCTCACCGACTTCCTCGGCGAGGCCGGGGTGCGGGTGCGGTACCTCCACGCGGACGTCGACACCCTGCGCCGCGTCGAGCTGCTGACCGAGCTGCGCCAGGGCGTGTACGACGTGCTCGTCGGCATCAACCTGCTGCGCGAGGGCCTCGACCTGCCCGAGGTGTCGCTCGTCGCCATCCTCGACGCCGACAAGGAGGGCTTCCTCCGCTCGTCGACCTCGCTGATCCAGACCATCGGCCGCGCGGCGCGCAACGTCTCCGGCCAGGTGCACATGTACGCGGACACGATCACCCCGTCGATGGCCCAGGCGATCGACGAGACGAACCGCCGCCGCGAGAAGCAGGTCGCCTACAACCTCGAGCACGGGATCGACCCGCAGCCGCTGCGCAAGCGGATCGCGGACATCACGGACCAGCTCGCCCGCGAGGCCGCGGACACCGACCGCATGCTGTCGAAGGACGGCGGCGGGAAGAAGCAGCCTGTCCCGAACCTGCGGCGCGAGGGGCTCGCCGCGAAGGGCGCCGCCGAGCTGGAGAGCATCATCGCGGACCTCAACACCCAGATGCTGCAGGCCGCGAACGAGCTGAAGTTCGAGCTCGCCGGGCGCCTCCGGGACGAGCTGAGCGAGCTGAAGGGCGAGCTCCGGCAGATGTCGAAGGCCGGGCACCTGGTCTGAGTTCATGGTCTTCGATCCGCGAGCGGATCGAAGCCTGTGTCGCTCCGCGGCTCGTGGACCGAGCCGCGGTGGCGACGGGTGCCCGGCGTGCGACGCCGTGCAGGACGCGCGACCGCGTCAGGCCGTGAAGCGGCGGCGCCAGGCCTCCGGCGACGCGAGGTCGCGCGCGGCCCGGCGGTACCGGGCGGCGGTCCGCCGCCAGCGCAGCAGCAGGCGCAGGTGCAGCGCGAACGCCTCGGCGAGGCCCTGCAGGAGCGCGGCGCGGTCCGTCGCGAACAGCAGCAGCGCCTCGCCGTCCGCGGTCGGCGCGAGGACCCGGCCGAAGCGCGCGAGCACCCACCACTGCGCCGTCGGCACCCGGACGAGCGGCCCGGACGCGCCGACGAGCAGCTGCCGCAGCGCCGCGCGCACCGCCCAGGTCGCGAGCCCCGCGCCCGAGGGCGCCGCGAGGCGCGGCCGGAGCGCCCGGGCCCGGTCGCCCTCGGCGAGGGGGAGGCGCGGCAGGGCGGGGTCCGCGGCCGCGATCGCCCGAGCCCGCTGCAGGTCGTCGCGGCGCTCGAGCGCCGCGGGGCCCTCGAGGGCGGCGCGGACGCCCGCGTGGCGGAGGCGGGCGGCGGGGTACTGCTTCGCCAGCAGCTGCTTCACGTCGATGGCCAGGCCGTGCCCGACCACGCGCAGCGGCGAGCCGCCGTGCAGCATCGCCACCACGAGCCGGTTGCGGGCGTGGAAGAACGCCTGCCACTCGATCGAGTCGTCCTTGGAGCGGAACGCGACGTGCCACACGGCGGCGCCCGGCAGGCTCACCGTCGGCACGCCGGCCTCGGCCGCGCGCAGGCTGTACTCGGCGTCGTCCCACTTGAGGAACAGCGGCAGCACGGACCCGAGCCGCCGGACCGCCTCGAGCGGGAACTGGCACATCCACCAGCCGTTGTAGTCGGCGTCGCGGCGGGCGTGCACCCACGGCGCGTCCGGCAGCGGCAGGGCGCCGTGGTCGTGCGTCGACGTGCGCTCGTCCGCCGCCGTCCACCAGAACGCGCCGCGGGTCACGCGCTCCGCCGCGGCCTGCACGACCGCGGGGTCGCCGAGGTCGAGCATCTGGCCGCCGACGATCGTGGGGCGGCTCGTCAGGCGGCCGAACGCGAGCGAGCGGAGCAGGGACGCGGGCTCGACCTGGATGTCGTCGTCGAGGAAGACCACGACGTCGGCGCCGGGCTCGGCGACGGCCTCCTGCAGGATCCGCGAGTAGCCGCCGGACCCGCCGAGGTTCGGCTGCCGCAGGATCCGCAGCGCGCCGTCCAGCGCCTCGGCCGCCGCGGCGACCTCCGGGTCGTCCGCGACCGCCGCGTCCCCCTGGTCGACGACGACCATGCGCCGCACCTGGCGGAGCAGGTCGGGCGCGGACGCGACGCGCCGCAGGTTGGCCGCGACGAAGGCGCCGCGGTCCATGGTCGGCATGCCGAGCACGGCGCGGCCGCCCCGCAGCGGCGCCGCGTCGACGGACCAGGTGCCGGCCAGCACCGCGGTGTCGCGGTCGGCCGCGATCTCGAACCAGACGAACCCGCCGTCGGCGTCGCCGAGCGGCACCTCGACCTCGAGCGCGCCGTCCTCGCCGGCGGTCGCGGCGACCCCCTGGGCCCGCCGGCCCGCTGCGTCGCTGCGGACCACGACGACGGCCGCGGGGCCGTCGAGCCGCAGGGCCAGCCGCACCCGGCGTGCGGCGGTCGACGCCCGCCAGACCGCGGCGGGGAAGGCGTTGAAGTAGGCGCCGAAGGACGCGGTCGTGCCGGCGGCGACGACCGGGCGGGCGCGCTCGCCCGACGGCGTCGCCTCGGCGCCCTCGAAGCGCGCGCCGGTCGCGTAGAGCACGTCGGCGGACACCCCGCCGACGAGCGGGCCGATCACGTCCTGCACCGGGGTCCACCCGGTGGAGAGGTCCTCGCGGTCCAGGGCTGCGGCCATCCCGGCAAGCCTAGGCGGGCGGGAGCCGGAAGGGGGCCGGTGGCTACACTCGCCCCGATGCGACGCACCCTCCACGGCCTGCGTCGCCGCGCCCAGAGCAGAGCGATCCGCGCGGTGCGGCGATCGCCGTTCTTCCCCCGGTCCATGGTCGATCGGCTCGGCGACGACGCCGCCCTCCCCGGCGGCCGCCTCGACGGGCGGGTCATCGTCTTCTTCCCCGGGCCGCCGGACCAGCTCTACCAGCTGCTGCCGTGGCTGCCGACGCTCGCGGAGGTCGACGCGGCGCTCGGCGTCGCGATCGTCTGCCAGGACTCGCGGGTCGCCGCGGCGCTGCGGGAGCGCACCGGGGTGCGGGTCGTGACGTTCGCCCGGTACGGCGCGCTCGACGGGGTGATCGCCCGCTCCGACGTGGCGCTCGCGCTCTACGTCGGCCACGCGTCGGCGAACTTCGAGTGCCTCCGGTTCGCCTCCCTGCTGCACGCCTACATCGGGCACGGCGACAGCGACAAGGGCGTGTCCGCGTCGAACCAGCTGAAGGCGTACGACGCGGTGTTCGCGCCCGGGCAGGCCGCGGTCGACCGCGTCCGGGCCCGGCTGATGCGCTTCGACGCGGAGCGCCGCTGCGTGGTCGTCGGGCAGCCCGTGACGCTCTCCGCGCCTCCGGGGGAGGCGCGGCCGGCCGGGGACCGCCCGACCGTGCTCTACGCGCCGACGTGGGAGGGCGCGCAGCCGTCGGTCGCCTACAGCTCGGTCCTCACGCACGGCGTCGCCCTGGTGGAGGCGCTGCTCGCCGACGGCCGGTACCGCGTGCTCTACCGGCCCCACCCCCTGATCGGCGTGACGTCGGGGGAGTACGCGGGTGCGAACGCGGCGGTGCTCGCCGCGGTGCGCGCCGCCGGCGCGGACCACCGCGTGATCGCCGCCGACGACGAGCCGCTGGAGGCGTCGTTCGCCCGGGCGGACGTGCTCGTCAGCGACGTGTCCGCTGTCGCCACCGCGTGGCTGCCGTCGCTCCGGCCGCTCGTCGTGACCGCGCCGGCGGGACCGGCCTCGGTCACGGCCGACTCGGGGATGCTCGCCCGTGTCCGCCGCCTCCCGCCCGACGAGGCCGCGGACGCACCGGCGGTCGTCGCGGCCCAGCTGGCCGACGAGGGCGGGCGCGCGGTGCTCGAGGAGCTCGTGGCCTACTACCTGTCGCCGTACTGGCCGGACCGGTCGGCCGAACGGTTCGTCGCCGTGTGCCGCGAGTACGTCGAGGAGCGCGACCGGCTGCGGACGGCGCTCGTGCAGGCGGGTGCGACCGGGACCTGACCCGGTCGGACGGTCGCCGACCGCGATTGCGCACAGCGCTGTCGGACGGGCTCCGTATCCTTCTGCGGTGCCGATCTCGAGGGTGGCGGGCAACGCCAAGCTGAGCGTCAAGGGGGCCCGGGTCCACAACCTGCGCGACGTGGACGTGGAGATCCCCAGGGACTCGCTCGTCGTGTTCACCGGTCTGTCCGGCAGCGGCAAGTCGTCGCTCGCGTTCGACACGATCTTCGCCGAGGGCCAGCGCCGCTACGTCGAGTCGCTGTCCGCCTACGCGCGGCAGTTCCTCGGGCAGGTCGACCGGCCCGACGTCGACTTCATCGAGGGCCTGTCGCCCGCCGTGTCGATCGACCAGAAGTCGACGAACCGGAACCCGCGCTCGACCGTGGGCACCATCACCGAGGTCTGGGACTACATGCGCCTGCTCTGGGCGCGCATCGGGGTGCCGCACTGCCCGGTCTGCGGCGAGGTCATCGCCAGCCAGACGGTGCAGCAGATCGCCGACCGCCTGATGGAGCTGCCGGAGGGCACCCGGTTCCAGGTCGTCAGCCCGGTCGTGCAGCAGAAGAAGGGCGAGTTCGTCGACCTCTTCAAGGAGCTGCAGGCGAAGGGCTACAGCCGCGCCGTCGTCGACGGGGAGACGGTCCAGCTCGCGGACGCGAAGCCGCTGAAGAAGTCGTACAAGCACGACATCGCGGTCGTCGTCGACCGCCTCGTGTCCCGCCCGGACGGGCTCACCCGCCTCACCGACTCGCTGGAGACCGCGCTCGGGCTGACCGACGGGCTCGTGCAGGTCAACTTCGTCGACCTCGAGGGCGACGCGTCCTGGCAGACGTTCTCCGAGAAGCTGTCCTGCCCGAACAACCACCCGATCCAGCTGTCCGAGATCGAGCCGCGGACCTTCTCGTTCAACGCGCCGTTCGGCGCGTGCCCGGAGTGCTCCGGCCTCGGCACGCGCATGGCCGTCGACGCGGACCTGCTGCTCGGCGACCCGTCGCTGTCGATCCGCGAGGGCGTGATCGTGCCGTGGAGCAACCAGGGCAAGCAGCTCTACAACTACTACGAGCGCATGCTCGGCGGCCTCGCCCGCGACCTCGGCTTCTCGCTCGACAGCCCGTGGGAGGCGCTGCCGGACGACGTGCGCGACGCGGTGCTGCACGGCAACAACTTCGAGGTCCGCGTCAAGTGGAAGAACCGCTACGGGCGCGAGATGTCGTACACGCAGGGCTTCGAGGGCGTGATCCCGTACCTCGAGCGCAACTGGCTGCAGGCGGAGACCGACGTGCAGCGAGCGCGGTGGGCCGAGTACCTGCGCGAGGTCCCGTGCGCGGTCTGCCATGGCAAGCGGCTGAAGCCGGAGGTGCTGTCGGTCCTCGTCGACGGGCGCAGCATCGCCGACGTCGCCGAGCTCTCCATCTCGGACGCCGCGGGGTTCATGGAGACCGTCCAGCTCACCGAGCGCGAGGCCCGCATCGCCGCGCAGGTGCTGCGCGAGATCCGGGCGCGCCTCGAGTTCCTCCTCGAGGTCGGCCTGACGTACCTGACGCTGTCCCGGTCGGCCGGCACGCTGTCGGGCGGCGAGGCCCAGCGCATCCGGCTCGCGACGCAGATCGGGTCGGGGCTGACCGGGGTGCTCTACGTGCTCGACGAGCCCTCCATCGGCCTGCACCAGCGGGACAACCGCCGGCTCATCGACACCCTGGTGAAGCTGCGCGACCTCGGCAACACCCTGATCGTCGTCGAGCACGACGAGGACACCATCCGCACGGCGGACTGGATCGTCGACATCGGACCCGGCGCCGGCGTGAACGGCGGCGCCGTGGTGCACTCCGGCGACTACCGCTCGCTGCTCGAGGACCGCGCCTCCATCACGGGCGACTACCTCGCGGGCCGCCGCGCCATCGAGGTGCCGGCCGAGCGCCGCACGGTGGACCGCCGCCGTCGGATCCAGGTCGTCGGCGCGAGCGCGAACAACCTCAAGGACGTCACGGTCGACTTCCCGCTCGGCGTGCTCACCGCGGTGACCGGCGTGAGCGGGTCGGGCAAGAGCTCCCTGGTGAACGACATCCTCTACCGGGTGCTCGCCAACCGCTTGAACGGGGCGCGCAAGGTGCCGGGCAAGCACAAGCGGGTCACCGGCACGGAGGACCTCGACAAGGTCGTGCACGTGGACCAGGCGCCGATCGGCCGCACCCCGCGGTCGAACCCGGCGACGTACACCGGCGTCTTCGACCGCATCCGCACGCTGTTCAGCGAGACGGTGGAGGCGAAGGCGCGCGGGTACCTGCCCGGCCGGTTCAGCTTCAACGTCAAGGGCGGCCGCTGCGAGCACTGCCAGGGCGACGGCACGATCAAGATCGAGATGAACTTCCTGCCCGACGTGTACGTGCAGTGCGAGGTCTGCCACGGCGCCCGCTACAACCGGGACACGCTCCAGGTGCACTACAAGGGCCGGAACATCGCCGAGGTGCTCGACATGCCGATCGCGGAGGCGGCCGAGTTCTTCGAGCCGATCAGTGCGATCCACCGCTACCTGAAGACGCTGGTCGACGTGGGCCTCGGCTACGTGCGGCTCGGGCAGAGCGCGACGACGCTGTCCGGCGGCGAGGCGCAGCGCGTGAAGCTCGCGACCGAGCTCCAGCGCCGCACGAACGGCCGCACGGTCTACGTGCTCGACGAGCCGACCACCGGTCTGCACTTCGAGGACGTCAACAAGCTGCTGCAGGTCCTGAACGGCCTGGTCGACAAGGGCAACACGGTCGTGGTCATCGAGCACAACCTCGACGTGATCAAGTCGGCCGACTGGATCGTCGACATGGGCCCCGAGGGCGGTGCCGGCGGCGGCACGGTGCTCGTCGAGGGCACGCCCGAGCGGGTGGCGGAGACGCCGACCAGCCACACGGGTCGGTTCCTCGCCGAGATCCTGCCGCAGCAGGCGCTCGCCGTCTCCGCGTGACGGCGGTGGAGGCCTGATGGCGGAGACCGTCAGCTGGCGGCCGCGCACCGGTGAGATCCCCACCTCGCCGGGCGTCTACCGCTTCCGCGACCCGCGGGGCCGGGTGCTCTACGTCGGGAAGGCGAAGAACCTCCGGGCCCGGCTCAGCAACTACTTCCAGCCGCTGCGCGCCCTGCACGACCGCACCCGGCGGATGGTCCTCACCGCCGGCAGCGTCGAGTGGACCGTGGTCGGCACGGAGTTCGAGGCGCTCCAGCTCGAGTACAGCTGGATCAAGGAGTTCGCCCCGCCGTTCAACGTGCAGTTCCGGGACGACAAGTCGTACCCGTACCTCGCGATCACCCTCGGCGACGAGGTGCCGCGGGTCCTCATCACGCGCAACCGGAAGCTCAAGGGCGCCAAGTACTTCGGGCCGTACACGAAGATCTGGGCGATCCGGGAGACGCTCGACCTGATGCTCAAGGTCTTCCCGGTGCGCAGCTGCTCCGAGACGACCTACCGGCGCGCCGAGCAGACCGGCCGGCCGTGCCTGCTCGGCGACATCGGGAAGTGCGCCGCCCCGTGCGTGGGGCGGATCCCGAAGGAGGCGCACCACGACCTCGCGGAGGACCTCGCGACGTTCATGGCGGGCGGCGACCAGCGGTTCCGCGCGGACCTGACGCGGCGCATGCAGGAGGCGTCCGCCGCCCTGAACTTCGAGGAGGCGGCCCGCCTCCGCGACGCGATCGGCGCGATGGACGCCGCCCTGTCGAAGAGCGCCGTCGTGCTCCGCGAGGAGGTCGACACCGACGTGTTCGGCATCGCCGACGACGAGCTCGCGGCGAGCGTGCAGCAGTTCATCGTCCGCGGCGGCCGCATCCGGGGCACCCGCAGCTGGGTCGTCGACAAGGAGCTCGACGTCGCGCTCGGCGAGCTGGTGGAGACCGTGCTCCGGAACGCCTACGACGACGACGTCCACCCGCCGCGCGAGGTGCTCGTGCCCGAGCTGCCGGACGACGCCGAGGAGCTGACGACCTGGCTGTCGCAGCGCCGCGCGGAGGGCCGCGAGAACGAGGGTCTGCGGGGGAGCGGCCGGGTCCGCCTGCACGTCGCCGAGCGCGGCGAGAAGGCGGCGCTGGCGCAGACCGCGGCGCGGAACGCGGCGCAGGCCCTGATGCTCTACAAGACCCGGCGCAGCGCGGACTTCACCGCGCGCTCGCAGGCCATCGCGGACCTGCAGGAGGCGCTCGGCCTCGACGAGGCGCCGTTGCGGATCGAGTGCTTCGACGTCTCCCACCTCGCCGGCACCGACGTCGTCGCGTCCATGGTCGTCTTCGAGGACGGCCTGCCGCGCAAGGACCAGTACCGCCGCTTCAACGTCGCGTCGACGACGGACGACACGGACTCGATCTACCAGGTCCTCAGCCGGCGGCTCGCGCACCTGGACGACGAGGAGGCCGCACCGGCCCAGCAGGGCGACCGCTTCGCCTACCGCCCGAACCTGCTGCTCGTCGACGGCGGGCAGCCGCAGGTCGCCGCCGCGCAGCGCGCGATGGCGGACGCCGGCGTGACCGGCGTCGCGCTCGCGGGCATCGCGAAGCGGCTCGAGGAGCTCTGGCAGCCGGACAGCGACTTCCCGGTGATCCTGCCGCGCAACAGCGACGCCCTCTTCCTCGTGCAGCGCCTGCGCGACGAGGCCCACCGGTTCGCCATCACGCACCAGCGGACCCGGCGGAAGCGCGACATCGGGTCGCAGCTCGCGGCGGTCCCCGGTCTCGGCGAGTCCCGGGTGAAGCAGCTGCTGAAGCACTTCGGCTCGGTGGCCCGGCTCCGGCGGGCGACCGCGGAGGACATCGCCGACGTGCCCGGGTTCGGCCCGGTGCTCGCCGCCGCCGTCGTCGAGCGCCTGCACGGGGGCGACCCCGGGGCGGAGCAGGAGCTCGGCCCCGATCCCGACGTGGCGCCCGACGAGGCGCTCGAGGAGGCCGGGGCGGATGCGGCGGCGGATCAGGGCGTCCCGCTGCCCCGGTAGGCTGGGCGCACCTGAACCCCGACCGTGCGGAGGGCCCTCCCGTCATGACGGACGCCACGTCCGAGGCAACGGCTCCCGCGACGGAGCCGTCCGCCCGTTCCGTCCTCGTCGTCACCGGCATGTCCGGCGCGGGCCGGTCCACCGTGAGCAACGCGCTCGAGGACCTCGGCTGGTACGTGGTCGACAACCTGCCGCCGCAGATGCTGCGGCCGCTGCTCGACCTCGCGGGGCACTCGGACGAGCGGCTCGCCCGCATCGCGGTCGTGGTCGACGTGCGCGGCGGCCAGCTGCTGTCGGAGCTGAAGGACGCGGGCACCGGCGGCGTCGACGGGCCGCAGGTCCGCCTGCTGTTCCTCGAGGCGAACGACGCGGCGCTGGTGCGCCGGTTCGAGGCCGTGCGCCGCCCGCACCCGCTGCAGGGCAGCGGCACGATCCTCGACGGCATCACCGCCGAGCGGACGATGACGGCCGCGGTGCGCGAGCAGAGCGACATCATCATCGACACGTCCGAGCTGAACATCCACCAGCTCGCGAACGCGATCAACGAGCTGTTCGCGGACGACGACGCCCCGGGCGTCCGGGTGACGATCACCAGCTTCGGCTTCAAGTACGGGGTCCCGACGGACGCCGACATGGTGGCCGACGCCCGCTTCCTGCCGAACCCGTTCTGGGTGCCGGAGCTGCGCCCGCACACGGGCAAGGACCAGGACGTGTCGGACTACGTGCTGGGCCAGCCGGGGGCGCTCGAGTTCGTCGAGCGCTACGCGGAGGCGCTGCGGCCGGTGCTCGCCGGCTACCAGCGCGAGAACAAGAGCCACGCGACGATCGCGATCGGCTGCACGGGCGGGAAGCACCGCTCCGTCGCCGTCGTCGAGCGCATCGCGGGTCTGATCGGCGCTCAGCCGGGCGTCGTCGTGAACGTGAAGCACCGCGACCTCGGTCGCGAATAGCAGCACGCGTCTCTGAACGCCGCCTGATGTGCGGCGACGCGCCGCGGGTGCGACACTGTTCCGGTCGTCGTCACCCGCGACGTGCGCCGATCGGGAATCGCGCAGACGGGTGACGCCGGGGGAGAGACGGGGAGTCGCGAGCATTGGCACTGACCGCTGAGGTGAAGGACGAGCTGACCCAGGTCGACGTCGGGAAGACGTCGGTGCGGGCGGCGGAGCTGGCGACGATCCTGCGCTTCTCGGGCGGTCTGCACCTCATCTCCGGCCGCATCGCGGTCGAGTCCGAGCTCGACACCCCGCAGCTCGCCCGCCGCGTGCGGCGCGACCTGAGCGAGCTGTACGGCGTTCGCAGCGAGATGACGGTGCTGTCCGCCTCGGGCGTCCGCCGCAACAACCACTACCTGGTCCGCGTCGTCGACGGGGGCGAGACCCTCGCCCGGCAGACCGGGCTGCTCGACGCGCGCCGCCGCCCGATCCGCGGGCTGCCGAACCGCCTCACCACCGGGTCTCCCGACGAGATCGAGGCCGTCTGGCGCGGGGCGTTCCTCGCGCACGGCTCCCTCACGGACCCGGGCCGCTCCGCCGCGCTCGAGGTCACCTGCCCCGGCAACGAGACCGCCATGGCGCTCGTCGGCGCGGCGGGCCGCCTGCAGGTGCAGGCGAAGGCCCGCGAGGTCCGCGGGGTGCACCGCGTCGTCATCCGCGACGGCGAGGCCATCAGCGAGATGCTCGGCCACATGGGCGCGAAGCGCAGCGTCAAGAACTGGGAGGAGCTGCGTCAGCGCCGCGAGGTGCGGGCGAACACCAACCGGCTCGTCAACTTCGACGACGCGAACCTCCGCCGCAGCGCCCAGGCGGCCGTCGCGGCCTGCGCCCGCGTGGAGCGCGCGCTCGAGATCCTCGGCCCGACCATCCCGGAGCACCTCCGCTACGCCGGCCAGCTGCGGCTCGACCACCGCGACGCGAGCCTCGACGAGCTCGGGCACCACGCCGACCCGCCCATGACGAAGGACGCCGTCGCCGGCCGGATCCGCCGCCTCCTGGCGCTCGCCGACAAGCGCGCCGCGGAGGAGGGCATCCCCAACACCGAGGCCGCCGTCCCCGCCGAGATCGCGGACTGAGCCCTCCGGTCGACGCTCGCGGGAATGCCGCGGGCGCCGCCCGGTTCCTCCCCGTGGAAGTCCCAGCGGGCCTGCGACCGCCGGTCATAGGCTCCTGAGCGAACGTCAAGGAGGAGGCACCATGCCCGTCTACACCCTGCCCGAGCTGCCGTACGACTACTCCGCCCTCGAGCCGAGCATCAGCGCCCGGATCATGGAGCTGCACCACGGCAAGCACCACCAGGCCTACGTGACCGGCGCGAACACGGCGCTCGACCAGCTGCAGGAGGCGCGCGAGAGCGGCAACCTCGCGAACGTCAACAAGCTGACGAAGGACCTCACCTTCAACCTCGCGGGCCACGTCAACCACTCGGTGTTCTGGACCAACATGTCGCCGGACGGCGGCGACCGCCCCACCGGCGAGATCGCCTCGGCGATCGACGACCTGTTCGGCGGGTTCGACAAGTTCCAGGCGCACTTCACCGCCGCCGCGATGGGCGTGCAGGGCTCCGGCTGGGCCGCGCTCGTCTACGACTCGATCGGCCGGCGGCCGATCATCGTGCAGTTCCACGACCAGCAGCAGGACTTCCCGGCCGGCACCGTGCCGCTGCTCCTGCTCGACGTCTGGGAGCACGCGTACTACCTCGACTACGCGAACGTCCGCGCCGACTACGTGAAGGCGTTCTGGAACATCGTGAACTGGGCGAACGTGGAGCAGCGCTTCACCACCGCCCAGAAGCAGACCTCGGGCCTGCTGGTACCGTGATCGCGGCGCCCGCCGCCGACCTGGCGGCGGGCCCCGCACCCCCTCGCGCGTCGTCCCGGCGCGCCTGATCACGGAGGAACAGTGACGACTCGCGTCGGCATCAACGGCTTCGGCCGGATCGGTCGCAACTACTTCAGGGCCGCGCTCGCCAAGGGCAGCGACATCGAGATCGTCGCGGTCAACGACCTGACCGACAACAAGGCCCTCGCGCACCTCCTGAAGTACGACTCGACCGCCGGGATCCTCAAGGAGTCCGTGGAGCTCGACGGCGACCGCATCGTGGTCGACGGCAAGCCCGTCCAGGTCCTCGAGCAGCGCGACCCGGCCCAGCTCGGCTGGGGCGACCTCGGCGTCGACGTCGTCATCGAGTCCACCGGCCGCTTCACGAAGGCCGACGACGCCCGCAAGCACCTCGAGGCCGGCGCCAAGAAGGTCATCATCTCCGCGCCCGCGACGGGCGAGGACGGCACCTTCGTCATGGGCGTCAACGAGGGCACCTACGACCCCGACACGATGCACATCCTGTCGAACGCCTCCTGCACCACGAACTGCCTCGCGCCGCTCGCCAAGGTCTTCAACGACGCCTTCGGCATCGAGCGCGGCCTCATGACGACGGTCCACGCCTACACGGCGGACCAGAACCTGCAGGACGGCCCGCACAGCGACCTCCGCCGCGCCCGCGCCGCCGCGCTGTCGATCATCCCGACCTCGACCGGCGCCGCGAAGGCGATCGGCCTCGTGCTGCCGGAGCTGAAGGGCAAGCTCGACGGCTTCGCCCTCCGCGTGCCGGTGCCCGTCGGGTCGATCACCGACCTCACCGTCACCGCGTCGCGCCCGGTCAGCGTCGACGAGGTCAAGGCCGCCTACAAGGAGGCCGCGGACGGCCCGCTGAAGGGCATCCTCAAGTACGTGACCGACCCGATCGTGTCTGCCGACATCGTCGGCGACCCGCACTCGTCGCTCTTCGACGCGGAGCTCACCCGCGTCATCGGCGACCAGGTCAAGCTGTCGAGCTGGTACGACAACGAGTGGGGCTACTCCAGCCGCCTCGTCGACCTGACCGACTACGTGGCCGCCCGCCTCTAGTCCTCATGGCGCTGCGAACCCTCGACTCGATCGGGGACCTCGCCGGCACGCGGGTCGTCGTCCGCTGCGATCTCAACGTCCCCCTGAAGGACGGCGCGATCACGGACGACGGCCGCGTGCGCGCGAGCGTCCCCACCCTCACCCGCCTGCTCGACGCGGGCGCCTCGGTGACGGTCATCAGCCACCTCGGCCGGCCCGACGGGAAGCCGGACGCGAAGTACGGCCTCGAGCCCGTCGCGGTCCGCCTCGGCGAGCTGCTCGGCCGCGAGGTCGCGTTCGTGCCCGGCACGCCGGCCGACGCGCAGCCCGGCACGGGCGCCGTCACGGTGCTCGAGAACCTCCGGTTCGACCCGCGGGAGACGAGCAAGGACGCGGGGGAGCGCCGCGCGTTCGCGGAGGCCCTCGCGCAGCACGGCACCGCGTTCGTGTCGGACGGCTTCGGCGTCGTGCACCGGAAGCAGGCGAGCGTGTACGAGCTCGCCGAGGTGCTGCCGAGCGCCGCGGGCCTGCTCATCGCGGGTGAGCTCTCCGTGCTCGAGCGCCTGACCGAGCGTCCGGAGAAGCCGTACGCGGTCGTCCTCGGCGGCTCGAAGGTCAGCGACAAGCTCGGCGTCATCGACCACCTGCTGCCGCGTGTTGACACGCTGCTGATCGGCGGCGGGATGCTCTTCACGTTCCTCGCGGCGCAGGGGCACGCGGTCGGCAAGAGCCTGCTCGAGCAGGACCAGATCCCGACCGTGCAGGAGTACCTGCGGCGGGCGGACGAGCTCGGCGTGCAGCTCCTCGTCCCGATGGACGTGGTGGTCGCGGCGGCGTTCGCGCCCGACGCGGCCCACGAGACCGTGCCGTCGGACGCGATCGAGTCGTCCCCCTTCGGCGCCGACGGCATCGGGCTCGACATCGGGCCCGACACCGCCGAGGCCTTCGCCGCGGCGATCGCCGGGTCGCGCACCGTGTTCTGGAACGGGCCGATGGGCGTGTTCGAGTTCCCGGCCTTCGCGAACGGCACCGAGCGGGTCGCGCAGGCGCTGACCGAGGTGGACGGGCTCTCCGTCGTCGGCGGCGGCGACAGCGCGGCGGCCGTGCGGACCCTCGGCTTCGCGGACGACCGGTTCGGGCACATCTCCACCGGCGGTGGCGCGAGCCTCGAGTTCCTCGAGGGCAAGCGCCTCCCGGGCCTCGAGGTCCTCGGCTGGGAGCCGGAGGCGTGAGCGCCCGGCGACCGTTCATCGCCGGCAACTGGAAGATGAACCTCGACCACCTGCAGGGCATCGCGCTCGTGCAGAAGCTGGCGTGGACGCTGAAGGACGCCTCCTTCGACCCGAAGGCGGTCGAGGTCGCGGTCTTCCCGCCCTTCACGGACCTGCGGAGCGTGCAGACGCTCGTCGACGCCGAGCGGTTCACGGTCGGGCTCGGGGCGCAGGACCTGTCCCCGCACGACAGCGGCGCCTACACCGGCGACGTGTCCGGCGCGTTCCTGAAGGCGCTCGACTGCGCCTACGTGATCGTGGGGCACTCGGAGCGCCGGCAGGGCCACGGCGAGACCGACGAGGTCGTGAACGCGAAGGTGCTCGCCGCCGTGCGGCACGGGCTCGTGCCCGTGATCTGCGTGGGGGAGACCGAGGAGGAGCTCGAGCGCCACGGCACGAGCGCCGTCCCGGTGCGGCAGACCGCGGCCGCCCTCGCCGGCGTGCCCTCGGGCACCCCGGTCGTGATCGCGTACGAGCCCGTCTGGGCGATCGGCACCGGCAAGGTCGCGACGCCCGAGACGGCGCAGGAGGTGTGCGCGGCGATCCGCGGCGCGGTGGCGGAGGCGCTCGGCGCCGACGACGCCGCGGCGACCCGGATCCTCTACGGCGGTTCGGTGAAGAGCGGCAACATCGCCGGCTTCATGCGGAAGCCCGACGTCGACGGCGCGCTGGTCGGCGGCGCGAGCCTCGACCCCGTCGAGTTCGCCGGGATCGCGCGCTTCCCGGACCACGTGGGCGCCTAGCCCGAATAGGCTCGACGGTCGGCGCGGGGGACCGCGCCGACGACACCTCCTGGGCTCGAACGGCCGGGCGGTTATACTTGCCGCGGCTGAACGTCGGCTGCGACGACAGGAGGAGATCCGGATGCAGATCCTGCAGGCCGTGCTGCTCGTGGTCCTCGCGATCACGAGCATCCTGCTCACGCTGCTGATCCTGCTGCACAAGGGTCGTGGAGGCGGGCTGTCCGACATGTTCGGCGGCGGCGTCACCTCGAGCCTCGGCGCATCGGGCGTCGCGGAACGCAACCTGAACCGGATCACGGTCGTCCTCGGCCTGGTCTGGTTCGCGTGCATCGTCGTGCTCGGCCTCCTCACCCGCTTCGGCGCCTGACGACAAGGAACTGAGTACACATGGCTTCTGGCGGTAGTGCGATCCGCGGCTCTCGAGTCGGCGCGGGTCCCATGGGCGAGCAGGATCACGGGCACCACGCGGAGCGCGTGGCCGTCTCCTACTGGGACGCCCTGGGCAACGAGACCGTCCGCTACTTCGCGGCGAACCTGCCCGCGGACGAGATCCCCTCGACGATCGACTCGCCGTCCTCCGGCCTGCCCGCGGGCCGCGACAAGGCGAACCCGCCGTCGGTGCAGAAGAACGAGCCCTACAAGACGCACCTCGCGTACGTGAAGGAGCGCCGCACCGACGAGGAGGCCGCGAGCCTGCTCGAGGACGCGCTGAAGCAGCTCCGCATCCGTCGCGGGAAGATCAGCGCCGACAGCTGACGCCCTCGTACGACGAAGGCCCGGTCCGTGCTGGACCGGGCCTTCCGTCGTGCTGCAGCGTTCAGTAGCTCGAGGCGATGAGGTTCTGCGGGACCTGCTCCGCCGCCTCCTGGTCGACGAAGAACACCGTGCGGCGGCGGCCCTCCGCCCCGGCGGCGGGCACCTCGATCGGCGACGCGCCGGCGAGGGTGAGCCCGAGGGCGGACGCCTTCTCGGCGCCCGACAGGACGAGCCAGATCCGCTGCGAGCTGTTGATCACCGGGAGGGTGAGGCTGAGGCGCTCGGGCGGGGGCTTCGGGGCGTTGCGGTCCGCGACGACGAGGCGGTCGTCGTCGATGCGCACGTCGTGCTCCGGGAACAGCGACGCGATGTGCCCGTCGGGGCCGACGCCGAGGAACGTGATGTCGAAGCGGGGCACCGTGAGGCGGAGGCTCGGGTCGGCGTGCGCCCGCAGCTCCTCCGCGTAGACCTGCGCGGCCTCGTCGATGTCCGGCACCTCGTCCGAGGCCGGGAACGGGTGGATGTTCTCCGGCGGGACCGGGATGTGGTCGAGCAGCGCCTCGCGGGCCTGGACCTCGTTGCGGTCCGGGTCGGCCTTGGGCAGGAAGCGCTCGTCGCCCCACCAGAAGTGCACGCGCGACCAGTCGATGGCGCCCCGCATCGGCGAGTCCCGCACGGCGTGCTGCACGCCCTGGCCGCCTGCGGTGCCGCCGGTCAGCGCGATGTTGACCTCGTGGTACTCGTCGAGCAGGTCCGTCAGCTTCGTGAGGAACCGCGCGGCGACCGCAGCGATGAGCGAGTCGAGGTCCGGGTGGACGAGTACTCGGCGTTCGTTGGTCACGATCCTCCAGTCGCTGTCGCGGTACCGGCGAGGCCGCGGTCCAGTCCGGGCAGCCCCTCGGTCAGCACCTGGCCGAGGAGGTCGTCCGGATCGAGGCGCCGCAGCTCCTCCGCGAGGCAGTCTCGCAGACTGCGCCTGGGCAGGGAGACGTCCTGGGTCGGCTGGCCCGGCTGCGAGAGCGTCGCGACGTCGGGCACGGCCCGCTCGAGGTCGACGGTGCCGGAGGCCCGGCGGAGCCGGACTCCGTGGATCCCGCTCGAGCCGGTCGAGCGGTCGGAGAGCACCACCGTGACCGGCACGTCGAGCGCGAGGCGCAGCCAGGCGGCGAGCAGCTCGGTCGAGGGGGAGTCCGCGGCGCCCGACACCTCGACGGCCTCGATCGGCTCGTACGGCGGCTGGTCGAGCGCGGCCGCGAGCACGGCGCGCCACAGCGTGAGCCGGGTCCACGCGAAGTCGCTGTCGCCCGGCCGGTAGGTGGCGGCGAGGTGCTCGAGCGCGCGCTGCGGATCGGGCTGCGCCGATGCGTCCGTGATGCGCCGCTGGGCGATCCGGCCGAGCGGCGACGCGGCGACGACGTCCGGCACGGCGGCGCCGGGCCACCATGCCACGACGGGCGCGTCGGGGAGCAGCAGGCCGGTGATCAGGCTCTCCTCGTCGGCGCCCACCGGGCCGGCGACGCGGAGCACCACGACCTCGCTCGCACCGGCGTCGCCGCCGACGCGGATCTGCGCGTCGAGCCGCGGCGCCGCGGTCGGGCCGCCCGGCTCGTGCACGACGACGAGCACGCGCATCGGGTGCTCGCGCGAGGCGTCGTTCGCGGCGCTGATCGCCTCCTCCTCGGCCCCGCCGGCGGTGCTGATGACGAGGGTGAGCACGCGCCCGAGCGCGACGACGCCGCCCTCGGCGCGGAGCCGCACGAGCTCGCGGCTGACCTTCGCGACGGTGGTTCCGGGCAGATCGACGATCACGGGCGCCTCCAGACTCGTCCGTCGCGGGCCAGCAGCGCGTCGGCCGACGCAGGCCCCCAGGTGCCGGGCGTGTACTGCTCCGGCCGACCCCCCGACGCCCAGAACTCCTCGACCGGGTCGAGGATCCGCCAGGAGAGCTCGACCTCCTCGTGGCGGGGGAAGAGGGGCGGGTCGCCGAGCAGCACGTCGAGGATGAGCCGCTCGTAGGCCTCCGGGCTCTCCTCGGTGAAGGCGTGGCCGTAGCCGAAGTCCATCGTCACGTCCCGCACCTGCATCCCGGCGCCGGGGACCTTCGAGCCGAAGCGGATCGTCACGCCCTCGTCGGGCTGCACGCGGATGACGAGCGCGTTCTGCCCGAGCAGCGAGGTCTGGCTCTCGGCGAAGAGCTGGTGCGGGGCGCGCTTGAACACGACCGCGATCTCCGTCACGCGGCGGCCGAGGCGCTTGCCGGCCCGGAGGTAGAACGGCGCACCGGCCCAGCGGCGGGTGCCGATCTCGAGCTTGATCGCGGCGTAGGTCTCGGTGACCGAGGCCGGGTCCATGCCGTCCTCCTCGAGGAAGCCGACGACGCGCTCGCCGCCCTGCCAGCCCGAGGAGTACTGGCCGCGCGCCGTCGCGGTGCCGAGGTCGCGGGGGAGGCGCACGGCGGACAGCACCTTCTCCTTCTCCGCGCGGAGGTCCTTCGCGTCGAAGGAGACCGGCTCCTCCATCGCGGTGAGCGCCAGCAGCTGCAGGAGGTGGTTCTGGATCACGTCGCGCGCGGCGCCGATGCCGTCGTAGTACCCGGCGCGACCGCCGACGCCGATGTCCTCGGCCATCGTGATCTGCACGTGGTCGACGGTGTTCGCGTTCCAGATCGGCTCGAACAGCATGTTGGCGAAGCGGAGCGCCAGGATGTTCTGGACGGTCTCCTTGCCGAGGTAGTGGTCGATGCGGAACACGGCGTCGGCGGGGAAGACGCGCTCGACGACCGCGTTCAGCTCGCGGGCGGTCGCGAGGTCGGAGCCGAAGGGCTTCTCGATGACGACGCGGCGCCAGCGCCCGTCCCGCTGCTCGGCCAGGCCGGCGGCGGACAGCTGCTCGGTGACCTGCGGGAAGTCCTTGGGCGGGATCGAGAGGTAGAAGGCCGCGTTGCCGAGGGTGCCGCGGTCCCGCTCGAGCGCGTCGAGGGCGTCGCGCAGCCGCTCGTAGCCGGCCGCGTCGTCGAACGTGCCCTGCACGAAGCGGATGCCGCGCGCGAGCTGCTGCCACACGTCCTCGCGGAAGGGCGTGCGCGCGGAGGCCTGCACGGCCTCCCGGACGGTCTGCGCGAACTGCTCGTCGGTCCACCCGCGCCGGCCGTAGCCGACGAGCGCGAAGCCGGGCGGGAGCAGGCCGCGGTTCGCGAGGTCGTACACCGCCGGCATCAGCTTCTTGCGGGCGAGGTCGCCCGTGATGCCGAAGATGACGAGGGCCGAGGGGCCCGCGATGCGGTTCAGCCGCCGGTCCGCGGCGACCCGGAGGGGGTTGCTGCCCGGACCGATCAGGGGCGCGTTCAAGTCGTCTCCTTCGCGACGCGCAGGGGAACGCGGCCGGTGCGGATCGCACCGGCCGCGTTCAGAGGTCGATCAGGCGGACTCGAGCGCCTTCGCGACCGTGTCGGTCAGCTCGTGCCAGGACACGATGAACTTGTCGACGCCCTCGCGCTCGAGCAGCAGCGTGACCTCGGCCACGTCCACGCCGACGGCGGCGATCTTCGCGAGGTCCTCGCGGGCCTCGTCGTACTTGCCGACGATCGTGTCGCCCGTGATGTCGCCGTGGTCGGCGACCGCGTCGAGCGTCTTCTCCGGCATGGTGTTGACGACGCCGTGCGTGACCAGATCGGTCACGTAGAAGGTGTCGGGCAGGCTCGGGTCCTTCACGCCGGTGGAGGCCCACAGCGGGCGCTGACGGTTGGCGCCCTTCTCCTGCAGCTCGATCGCGCGCTCGGTGCCGAACTCGTCGACGAAGAGCTCGTAGGCGAGGCGGGCGTTCGCGACGGCCGTCTTGCCCTTCAGCGCCTTCGCCTCGTCGGTGCCCACGGCGTCGAGGCGCTTGTCCACCTCGGTGTCGACGCGGGAGACGAAGAACGACGCGACCGAGTGGATCGTCGACAGGTCGATGCCGGCCTCGGCGGCCTGCTCGAGGCCCTCGAGGTACGCGTCGATGACGGCCTTGTAGCGCTCGAGCGAGAAGATCAGCGTGACGTTGACGCTGATGCCCGCCGCGATCGCCGCGGTGATGGCCGGCAGGCCCTCGACCGTCGCCGGGATCTTGATCATGACGTTCGGCTTGTCGATGGTGCCCCAGAGGCGCTTCGCCTCGGAGATCGTCGCCTCGGTGTCGTGGGCGAGCTCGGGGGAGACCTCGATGGAGACCCGGCCGTCGTAGCCGTTCGAGGCGAGGAAGACGTCGTTGAAGACGTCCGCCGCGTCCGAGACGTCCTTCGTCGTGATCTCGAAGATCGCCTGGGCGACGTCGGCGCCCTTGGCCTTCAGCTCCTTGACCTGCTCGTCGTAGGACTCGCCCTTGGCGAGGGCGGCGGCGAAGATCGTGGGGTTCGTCGTCACGCCGACGACGTCCTTCTCCTCGATCAGCTTCTGCAGGCCCTTCGACGCGATCCGCTCGCGCGACAGGTCGTCGAGCCAGATGCTCACGCCCGCGCGGGAGAGGGCCGCGGTGTTCGAGTCGGTCTCGGTGTCCGTGATGCTCATGTCAGCTCCTCGTGTTCGTGGACTGGAACCGCGTCAGCGGCCCAGCGATTCCTTGGCGGCGGCCACGACGTGCTCGGTGGTGATGCCGAACTCCTGCAGCAGGAAGTCGCCGTCGGCGCTCGCGCCGAAGTGGTCGATGCCGACCGCGCGGCCCTGGTCGCCGATGTACTTGTGCCAGCCGAGCGTGGCGCCGGCCTCGACCGAGACGCGGGCCTTGACGGCCGACGGGATCACCGACTCGCGGTACTCCGGGCTCTGCTCGTCGAACCACTCGAGGCACGGCGCCGACACGACCTGCGCGTCGATGCCCTCCTCCGCGAGCTTCAGGCGCGCCTCGACGGCGACCTGCAGCTCCGAGCCGGTGGCGATCAGCACCACGTCGGGCGTGCCGTTCTTCGCGGCGGCGAAGACGTAGGCGCCCTTCGCGACGCCGTCGGTCGACGCGTACACGTCGCCCGACGCCTCGCCCTCGCCGCGCTCGAAGACCGGCAGGTTCTGGCGGCTGAGCGCGAGCCCGGCGGGGCCCATGCGGCGCGACATGACCTGCTTCCACGCGGCCGCCGTCTCGTTGGCGTCCGCGGGCCGGATGATGTCGAGCTGCGGGATGAGGCGCAGCGCCCACAGGGTCTCGACCGGCTGGTGGGTCGGGCCGTCGGCGCCGAGGGCGACCGAGTCGTGGGTCCAGACGTAGATCGTGGGCGCCTTCATCAGCGCGGCGAGGCGCACGGCCGGCCGCATGTAGTCGCTGAAGATCAGGAACGTCGCGCCGAAGACGCGGGTGTTCCCGTGCAGCACGATGCCGTTCAGGATGTTGCCCATCGCGTGCTCGCGGATGCCGAAGTGCAGCACGCGGCCGTAGGGGTTCGCCTTCCACATCGCCGTCGCGCGCTCCGGAGGCAGGAAGCTGCCGACGCCCTCGATGGTCGTGTTGTTCGACTCGGCGAGGTCCGCGGAGCCGCCCCAGAACTCGGGGACGTGCTTCGCGATGCCGTTGATGACCTTGCCGGACGCGACGCGGGTCGAGACGGCCTTGCCGGCCGGGAACACCGGCACGTCGGCGAAGGCGTCCTCGGGCAGGTCGCCCGCGAGCACGCGGTCGAGCAGCGCCTTCTTCTCGGGGTTGGCGCCCGCCCACGCGTCGAACTGCTCGTTCCACTCGGCGTGCTGCGCCTTGCCGCGGTCGACGGCCTCGCGGGTGTGGGCGAGCACCTCGGGGGCGACGTCGAACGACTTCTCCGGGTCGAGGCCGAGCGCCTCCTTCATGCCCTTGATCTCGGTCTCGCCCATCGCGGCGCCGTGGATCTTGCCGGTGTTGCGCAGCGTCGGGGCCGGCCAGCCGATGATCGTCTTCAGGACGACGATCGACGGCTTGTCGGTGACCCGCTGGGCCTCGAGCGTCGCGGCGTGGAGCGCCTGGACGTCCTCGTGGTACTCGGCGCCGGCCTTCCAGTCGACGGTCTGCACGTGCCAGCCGAGCGCCTCGTAGCGCGCCGCGACGTCCTCGGAGAGGGCGATGTTGGTGTCGTCCTCGATGGAGATCTGGTTGTCGTCGTAGAAGACGATCAGGTTGCCGAGCTGCTGCGTGCCGGCGAGCGAGGAGGCCTCGTTGGTGACGCCCTCCTCGATGTCGCCGTCGCCCGCCACCGCGTAGATGAAGTGGTCGAACGGGCTCTCGCCGTGCGCGGCGTCGGGGTCGAACAGCCCGCGCTCGAAGCGCTGGGCGTAGGCGAAGCCGACGGCGGCGGCGAGACCGGAGCCGAGCGGGCCCGTCGTGATCTCGATGCCGTCGGTGTGGCCGTACTCGGGGTGGCCCGGGGTCTTCGAGCCGTACTGGCGCAGCTGCTCCAGGTCCTCGAGCTCGAGGCCGTAGCCGGCGAGGTAGAACTGGATGTACTGCGTCAGCGACGAGTGGCCGTTCGACAGGATGAAGCGGTCGCGGCCGATCCACGTCGAGTCGGACGGGTCGCGGCGCATCACCTTCTGGAAGAGCAGGTAGGCGAGCGGCGCGAGGCTGATCGCGGTGCCCGGGTGCCCGTTGCCGGTCTTCTGCACGGCGTCGGCGGCGAGCGCACGGGTCGTGTCGACCGCCTTCCGGTCGAGCTCCGTCCATTCGAGCTCGGTGCCGGTGCTGGTCTTGAGGTCGGTCACGACGATCCTTCCGTCGGTGGAGTCCATGAGCGGTGGCTGTACGAAGGCCGTCGATGAGTCTATTGAGGGCAGGACGGCCGTCGGACGCCGGTCCGATGCTGCCCCCCGCGGTTGAACGCCCGCTGACGACGGCGGCCCGGTTCGCCTAGGATTGAGGCAGTGAGCACGACGGTCAGGGCGTCCGACGGGCAGGCCGAAGCCGCCCGGCGCGAGCGCGTCCCCGCAGGACGCCAGGTGCGCGGCTACGTCGCGCTGATGAAGCTGCGCGTGGTCGAGCTGCTGCTCGTCACGACGGTCCCGGTCATGATCCTCGCGGTCCGCGGCGTGCCCGACCTGCTCGTCGTCGCGGCGACGCTCGTCGGCGGCACGCTCTCGGCGGGTGCCGCGAACGCGTTCAACATGGTGATCGACCGCGACATCGACCGGGTCATGCACCGCACGCGCCACCGCCCGCTCGTGACCGGCGACCTGACGCCACGGCAGGCCCTCGTGTTCGCGTGGGCGCTGACGGTCGCCTCGACGCTCGTGCTCGGCCTGCTGACGACGTGGCTCGCCGCCGCGCTCTCGCTCGCGGCCATCGGCTTCTACGTCTTCATCTACACGCTGTGGCTCAAGCGCCGCACGAGCCAGAACATCATCTGGGGCGGCCTGGCGGGCTGCTTCCCGGTGCTGATCGGCTGGGCGGCCGTGACGGGCTCGCTGTCGCCGGCGGCGTGGGTGCTCTTCGCGGTGATCTTCCTGTGGACCCCGCCGCACTACTGGCCCCTGTCGATGAAGTACCGGGACGACTACTCGTCGGTCGGCGTGCCGATGCTCGGCGCGATCCGCTCGCAGAGCCAGGTCGGCCTGCAGACCGTCCTCTACGCGTGGGCGACGCTCGCCTGCACGCTGCTGCTCGTCCCGGTCGCCGGCATGGGCCCGATCTACACCGTGGTGGCGCTCGGCGCGGGCGGCTGGTTCGTCTGGGAGACGCACCGCCTCTACGCCCGGGCGCTCGCGGGGGAGAAGGCGGCGCCGATGCGCGTCTTCCACGCGTCCATCGGCTCGCTCTCGCTGGTCTTCCTCGGCATCGCGCTCGACGTCCTCGTCCGGCTCTGAGCCGCGCCCGAGAACCGCGCGAAGCGCCCCGGGAGGATTCGACGCTCCGTAGAATCCTCCCCGTGAGCGGATCGACGCGTCAGTGGCTCCGGCAGCGGGGGTTCCGGCTGCGGACGCCGTTCGGCTGGCTGGCCGAGCGGGTCGTGCTCGGGAACCGCGCGCTGCGCTGGGGGACCACCGCGGCGCTGCTCGTCAGCATCCTCATCGTCGTCACCGGCGGCGTGGTGCGGGTCACCGGCTCCGGCCTCGGCTGCCCCACCTGGCCGGTCTGCGAGGCCGGATCGCTCACCACGACGCCGGCGCTCGGCATCCACGGGGCCATCGAGTTCGGCAACCGCGCGCTCACGAGCGTGCTGATCGCGGCCGTCGCCTGGGCGATCGTCGCCGCCCGCCTGCAGCGGGTCCGGCAGCGCCCGCTCACCCGTCTGGCGTGGAGCCAGTTCTGGCTCGTCGTCGTCAACGCGGTCGCGGGCGGCCTGACCGTGCTGGCGGGGCTCAACCCCTACTTCGTCGCCGTGCACTTCGTGCTCGCGTTCGCGCTGCTCACCACGACGACGCTGACCTGGCACCGCGCCCGGCAGTCCGCCGCCGCGAGCCCGGTCGGCGCCGCTGCCGGCACCGCCTCCTGGGTCCTCACCGCCGCGGCCGCGGTCCTCGTCGTGCTCGGCACGGTGGTGACCGGCGCCGGGCCGCACTCCGGCGACTCGGCGGACGTGCCGCGGATGGGCGTGAGCTGGACCGCGATCACGGTCGTGCACGGCGCCGCCGCCGTCGCCGTGATCGCGCTGTCGGTCGTGCTGCTGCTGCAGCTGCGGGAGGGCGGCGCCGCGACCGCACTCGCCCGTCGCCGCGTCGTCCTGCTGCTGGCGGTGCTCGCCGCCCAGGCGCTCGTCGGCGTCGCCCAGGCGCTCACCGGGCTGCCGGCGGTGTTCGTCGTCGTCCACCTGCTGGGTGCCGCTCTCGTGTGGGTCGGCGTGCTCCGCGTGCTGCTCGACACGCATCCGGCGCTGTTCGGGCGGGTGATCCCGGTGCGCGACGTCGCCGCGCCCGAGCGCACGCCTGCGGAAGCGCTGCGCTGATCGGCCGCACGCGCCCGGCGGGGACCGCCCGGCGGTAGGATCGCTGCTCGGCCGGAGGCCGGGAGCGCGCCGCCGGCGCGCCCGAGCCGACCGCGTCCCACGCCCGATCGACGCCCTGCGCATCGAGCGGGAGCCGCGCGGAATGCACCGCGTGCGGGTCGCGTTGACACCGGCGAGGAGAGGAGCACCGTTCATGTCCGACGTGCTGATCGACCGCCCCGAGCTCGAGGGGCTCGGCGTCTACGAGTTCGGCTGGGCCGACTCCGACGCCGCAGGCGCCTCCGCGAAGCGGGGGCTCTCCGCCGACGTGGTCCGCGACATCTCCGCCCGCAAGGGCGAGCCCGAATGGATGCTGCGCAACCGCCTCAAGGGCCTGTCGATGTTCGACCGCAAGCCCATGCCGATGTGGGGCGCCGACCTCTCCGGCATCGACTTCGACAACATCAAGTACTTCGTGAAGTCCACCGAGCGCCAGGCGCAGACGTGGGAGGACCTCCCCGAGGACATCCGGAACACGTACGAGCGCCTCGGCATCCCGGAGGCGGAGCGCCAGCGCCTCGTCGGCGGCGTCGCGGCCCAGTACGAGTCCGAGGTCGTCTACCACCAGATCCAGGAGGAGCTGGAGGAGAAGGGGGTGATCTTCATGGACACGGACACCGCGCTCAAGGAGCACCCCGAGTTCTTCGAGGAGTACTTCGGCACGGTCATCCCCGCCGGCGACAACAAGTTCGCGGGCCTGAACACCGCGGTGTGGTCGGGCGGCTCCTTCGTCTACGTGCCGAAGGGCGTCCACGTCGACATCCCGCTGCAGGCCTACTTCCGGATCAACACCGAGAACATGGGCCAGTTCGAGCGGACGCTGATCATCGCCGACGAGGGCTCCTACGTGCACTACATCGAGGGCTGCACGGCGCCGATCTACAAGAGCGACTCGCTGCACTCCGCGGTCGTCGAGATCGTGGTCAAGAAGAACGCCCGCGTCCGGTACACGACCATCCAGAACTGGTCGAACAACGTCTACAACCTCGTCACCAAGCGCGCGATCGCGCACGAGGGCGCGACGATGGAGTGGATCGACGGCAACATCGGCTCCAAGGTGACGATGAAGTACCCGTCGATCTACCTGGTCGGCGAGCACGCCAAGGGTGAGACGCTCTCGGTGGCCTTCGCGGGGCCCGGTCAGCACCAGGACGCCGGCGCGAAGATGATCCACATGGCGCCGTACACCCAGTCGTCGATCGTCTCGAAGTCGATCGCGCGCGGCGGCGGCCGGGCCGGCTACCGCGGCGAGGTCCGCGTCGACCCGAACGCGCACCACTCGGCGAACACCGTCCGCTGCGACGCGCTGCTCGTCGACACGATCAGCCGCTCCGACACCTACCCGGCGATCGACATCCGCGTCGACGACGTGCAGCTCGGCCACGAGGCGACCGTCTCGAAGGTCAGCGAGGAGCAGCTCTTCTACCTGATGAGCCGCGGCATGCCCGAGGACGAGGCGATGGCGATGATCGTGCGCGGCTTCATCGAGCCGATCGCGCGCGAGCTGCCGATGGAGTACGCCCTCGAGCTGAACAAGCTCATCGAGATGGGCATGGAAGGGAGCGTCGGCTAGGTGGCGGACAGGTCTGAGACGGACACCGTGACGACCCTCTCGACGGACCCGGAGCACCCCGCGCAGGGGAGCACGACGCCCGTCGTGACCGGCACCGGCACCCGGCCGGCGATCATCGCCGACGCGACCGCGTCGCACGGCGCTGGCTCGCCCGTGCCGGTGCAGACCCGCAACGAGCGGTTCGCCTCCACCGACGTGAGCGCCTTCCCGCCGGTCACCGGTCGCGAGGCGGGCTGGAAGCTGACCCCGGTCGACGCGCTGCAGGGCCTGATCGCCGGCGAGCTCGACGGCGGCCGGTACGAGCTCGGGATCGAGACGACCGAGGGCGCCGAGGTGACCTGGGTCGGCCGCGACGACGCCCGCATCGGCACCGCCGGCATCCCGGAGGACCGCGCGGCGGCCAACGCCTGGTCGTCGTTCCAGGAGGCGCTGCTCGTGCGCCTGACGGGCGAGGAGCCCTCCTCGACGACCCTGATCCGCAGCGCGTTCGGTCCGACCGCCCGCGGTGCGCACACGATCGTCGACGCGAAGGCCTTCTCCCGCGGCGTGGTCGTGCTCGACAACCGCGGTTCGGCGCAGCTCGCCGAGAACGTCGAGATCCTCGTCGGCGACGGCGCGGACGTCACCGTCGTGACCGTGCAGGACTGGGCCGACGAGGCGAAGCACGTCGCGAACCACTTCGCGCAGGTCGGCCGCGACGCGCACCTGAAGCACGTCGTCGTCTCCTTCGGCGGCGGCGTCGTGCGGGTCAACCCGTCCGTCACGCTCGCCGGCTCCGGGGCGGACGGCGACCTGCTCGGCGTCTACTTCGCCGACGCTGCGCAGCACCTGGAGAGCCAGGTCTTCCTGTTCCACGAGGCCGACCACACGAAGGGTCGCGTCGAGTACCGGGGCGCGCTGCAGGGCGAGGGCGCGCACACGGTCTGGATCGGCGACGTGCTGATCGGCCCGGACGCGACCGGCACCGACTCCTACGAGCAGAACCGCAACCTCGTGCTCACCGACGGCACCCGCGCCGACTCCGTGCCGAACCTCGAGATCGAGACCGGCGACATCGCCGGCGCCGGCCACGCCTCCGCGACCGGCCGCTTCGACGACGAGCAGCTCTTCTACCTGCAGGCCCGGGGCATCCCGGAGGAGGTCGCGCGGCGCCTCGTCGTGCGCGGGTTCCTGTCCTCGATCGTGCAGAAGATCGGCGTGCCCGCGCTCGAGGTCCGGCTCCAGGACGCGATCGAGGCCGAGCTCGCGGGGGAGGCCCGATGAGCGCCCCCGAGCGCGTCTGCGGCATCGACGACCTCGAGCAGGACACCGCCATCCGCGTCGTCGTGGGCGGCACGCCCGTCGCCGTCGTGAAGGACGGCAACGGCGACGTCTTCGCCATCGGTGACACCTGCACCCACGGCGACATCTCGCTCGCGGAAGGGTTCGTCGAGGACGACACCCTGGAGTGCTGGGCGCACGGCTCGAAGTTCTCCCTGACGAGCGGGCGACCGCTCACCCTGCCGGCCTACCAGCCGGTCCCCGTCTTCCGGGTCACCGTCGAGGGCGGCGACGTGCTCGTCGACCCCACCCCGATCCCGGCCGAAGAGCTCCCCGCCTGACGGCGGCGACCAGAAGGAACCGCATGTCCACCCTCGCGATCCGCGACCTCCACGTCTCCATCGAGACCGACCAGGGCACCAAGCCGATCCTCCGCGGCGTCGACCTCACGATCAACGAGGGCGAGACCCACGCCGTGATGGGCCCGAACGGCTCCGGCAAGTCCACGCTCGCCTACACGATCGCCGGCCACCCCCGGTACAACGTCGACTCCGGCTCGATCACGCTCGACGGCGAGGACGTCCTCGCCATGAGCGTCGACGAGCGCGCCCGCGCCGGCCTCTTCCTCGCCATGCAGTACCCGGTCGAGATCCCCGGCGTCACCGTCTCGAACTTCCTCCGCACCGCGAAGACCGCGATCGACGGCAAGTCGCCCGCGATCCGCGGCTGGGTGAAGGACGTCCGCCAGTCCATGGACAACCTCCGCATGGACAGCGCCTTCGCCGAGCGCAACGTCAACGAGGGCTTCTCGGGCGGCGAGAAGAAGCGCCACGAGATCCTCCAGCTCGAGCTGCTGAAGCCGAGGTTCGCCGTGCTCGACGAGACCGACTCCGGCCTCGACGTGGACGCGCTGAAGATCGTGTCCGAGGGCGTCAACCGCGCCAAGGACGCCACCGGGCTCGGCGTGCTGCTCATCACGCACTACACGCGGATCCTGCGCTACATCAAGCCGGACTTCGTGCACGTGTTCGTCGCGGGCCGCGTCGCCGAGGAGGGCGGGCCCGAGCTCGCCGACCGCCTCGAGGACGAGGGCTACGACCGCTACGTCTCCGCCGCGGCGGCCGCGTCCTGATGGCCACCCCGCTCGCCGCCGAGCGCTTCGACGAGATCTCCGAGGCGCTGAAGGACGTCGTCGACCCCGAGCTCGGGGTCAACGTCGTCGACCTCGGCCTGATCTACGACCTCGGCTGGGACGACGAGAACGACGCCCTCGTCATCAACATGACCCTGACGTCGGCCGGCTGCCCGCTCACCGACGTGATCGAGGACGAGACCGCCCAGGCCCTCGACGGCCACGTCGAGCGCTTCCGGATCAACTGGGTGTGGATGCCGCCCTGGGGCCCGGAGCGCATGACCGACGACGGCAAGGACATGATGCGGGCCATCGGCTTCCAGATCTGAGCTGGAGACCTTGAAAGGGTCGCTCCGCACTGCGCGGGGCGGCCCTTCACCGTTCGTGCGAAGCGACGGTGGTCGAGTCGGGCGCTCCGCGCCCGTGCCGAGACCACGCCGAGCCCGCCCCCGCCCTCAGTGGGCGCGGAGCTGGGACGGGGCCAGGAGGCGGATCGCGACGCCGCAGAGCGGGCCGATGCCGAGCGCGAAGACGACGGTGCCGATGCCGACGTTCCCGCCGAGGAGCCAGCCCGCGAGGAGCGCCGAGCCCTCCACGACGCCGCGCGCGACCCACACCGGCCAGCCCAGCCGGCGGTGCAGGCCGAGCATGAGGCCGTCGCGCGGTCCGGCCCCGAGTTCCGCGCCGACGTAGACCGCGGTCGCGACGGCGAGCAGCACCATCCCGCCGACGAGCAGGCCGATCCGCAGCAGGAGTCCGTCCGGCGGGGTCGTCAGGTCGAGCACCGCCTGCGCCGCCGTGCCGACCAGCAGCACGTTCAGCAGGGTGCCGACGCCCGGCCGCTGCCGGAGCGGGATCCAGAGCAGCAGGAGGAGCGCGCCGATCCCGTTCGTCACGAGGCCGAACGGCACGCCCGTCACACGGGCGAGCCCCTGCGCGAGGACGTCCCACGGGCCGACGCCGAGCTGCGCCCGCAGGATCACGGCGATGGAGGCGCCGTAGAGGAGCAGGCCGACGACCAGGCGGCCGCTGCGGAGCAGCAGCCCGGGTCGCCTCGCGGACGGCGCGCCGAGCGCCGGATCGAGCGTCATGCGGGCCACTTCAGCGCGATCGGCCCGCGCGGGCGCGGGCCAATCGGAGGAAAGTGGTCGGCATGACGCCTCCGCCGGGTCCTTCCGCGCCGCAGCTCGCCCGGCTGCTCACCGGCTGGCGCAGCGACGGGACCTCCGCGCGGGCGCTCGCCGAGCGCATCGGCGTGCTCCTCGAGGACGGCCGGCTCTCCGCCGGCCGGCGGCTGCCCGCCGAACGCGTGCTCGCCGCCGAGCTCGGGGTCAGCCGGACGACCGTCACCGCGGCCTACGGCCTCCTCCGCGACCGCGGACGGCTCGTGAGCCTGCAGGGGTCCGGCAGCGCGCTCGCCCTCGGTGCCGCGCCCGGCGATCCGGGCGGCGGGGCTCCCGCGGTCGCCGACCTCTCGAAGGCGATCCCGCCCGCCTGGCCCGCGCTGCCGGAGTACGTCGCGGTCGCCGCGGCCCGGCTCCCGGAGGTGCTGGACGCCGCGACGCTCGACTACGCGGGCCTCACGGAGCTCCGGGAGGGCCTCGCAGCGCGCTACACGGACCGCGGCCTGCCGACGGGGCCGGACCACGTGCTCGTGACGAACGGCGCCCAGCACGGCATCGGGCTCGTGCTGCACGCCCTGCTCCACCGCGCCGATCGCGTGGTGGTCGACGTCCCGAGCTACCCGCACGCCCTCGACGCCTTCCGGGCCGCGGGCGCCCGGACCGTGCCGCTCGCGATGCCGGACGCGCGGCCGGACGTCGCCGAGTGGGAGCGCGTGCTCGCCCGCACCCGTCCCGAGTTCGCGTACCTGATGCCCGACTTCCACAACCCGACGGGCTCATCGCTCGACGAGGAGGAGCGGCGCCGCATCCTGCGGGCGGCCGGTGCGGCCGGCACCGTCCTGATCGTCGACGAGACGAGCGCGGAGCTCGCGATCGACCCGGCGGCGCCGCACCCGCCGTTCGCCGCGCTCGCCGTCGGTACGGGCGCGCGCGTGGTGACCGTCGGGTCGGTCAACAAGACGGTCTGGCACGGGCTCCGGATCGGCTGGGTCCGCGCCGACCCGAGGACGGTGGCCGCGATCGCGGCGGCGCGACCCGCGCGCGACCTCGGCACGCCCGTGCTCGACCAGCTCGTCGTCGCCGCGCTCCTGCCCGACGTGCAGCGGGTGCTCGCCGACCGCGCCGTGCAGCTCCGGGCGACCCGCGCCGCCGTGCTCGACCGGCTCCGCGCGGACCTCCCGGACTGGCGCGTGCCGGTCCCGTCCGGCGGGCTGTCGATCTGGGCCGGGCTGCCGGAAGCGCGCAGCTCCCTGCTCGTGCCCGCCGCCGCTGCCGTCGGGGTGCGGATCGTCGCCGGGCCCCGCTTCGGGGTCGACGGCGCGTTCGAGCGCAACCTGCGGATCCCGATCGGCGGCGCGCCCGCGGCGACGGCCGCCGCCGTCGGCCTGCTCGCGGAGGCGTGGCGCCGCACCGCCGCGGGCCTGCACGTGCCGGAGGCGTTCGCCCCGGTGCTGTGACGCGCGAAGGGCCGCCTCCCGACCGGGAGGCGGCCCTTCGGCTGCAGGGCGGCGCGGGGTCAGCGGCCCTTCGCGGCGTCCGCGCGGTCGACGAACGCCCAGGCGGTGCGGAGCACGAGCGCCGCGACCACGGCCTTCACGACGCCGCCGACGACGAAGGGGTAGAGGCCGCCCTGGAGCGTCTGCGCCCAGGTCAGGCCGAGCGCGATCTTCAGCCACGGCAGGCCGACGAGGAAGACGACGCCGGAGCCGGCGACGAACGCGAGGAGCCCGCGCAGCAGGCCGCGCTCCCAGCGGCGCTGCGCCAGCCAGCCCGTGAACGCGGCGGCGAGCACGAAGCCGACGATGTAGCCGCCGGTCGCGCCGAGCAGCACGCCCGCGCCGCCCGACCAGTCCGAGAAGACCGGGGCCCCGAGGGCGCCGACCAGGGCGTAGAGCACCATGGCGATCGCGCCGCGCGCGGCGCCGAGCGAGGCGCCGACGAGCAGGACGGCGAGGGTCTGCCCGGTGATCGGCACGGGCCAGAGCGGGATCTCGACCTGCGCCAGCAGCGCGGTGAGCGCGGCGCCGCCGACGACCAGCGCCGCGTCCGTCGCCAGCGACTTCGGCAGGACGCGGTCCGCGAGGACCGGACGGGACGGGGCGAGGGACAGCGACACGTGCGGCTCCTTGACGAGGACCGGGGACGGACCGGCCGCGAACTACACTAGAGCGCTGCCCGGATCGCGGTTCTGTGCCTCCTGCACAAGCGACGGGCCCGATCGCCGTCGATGTCGTCCAACTCGACCCTCATGCAAGGAGCCCGTCATGCTCGCCGTGCACGGCCTCGAGATCACCGTCGGCGCTCGCCGGCTGATGGCGGACGTCGAGTTCCGCGTCTCGAACGGCGACAAGGTCGGCCTCGTCGGGCGCAACGGGGCGGGCAAGACGACGCTGACCAAGGTGCTCGCCGGCGACCTCCAGCCCGCCGACGGCCGCGTGGAGCGCTCCGGCGAGCTCGGGTACCTGCCGCAGGACCCGCGCGCCGGCGACCCCGAGCAGCTCGCCCGCACCCGGATCCTCGACGCGCGCGGCCTCGGCACGCTGCAGCTGCAGATGGCGGAGGCGACCGAGCGCATGGGCTCGACCGACCCGAAGGTCGCCGAGAAGGCGATCAACCGCTACGCCCGGCTCGAGGAGGAGTTCACGGCGAAGGGCGGCTACGCGGCCGAGGCCGAGGCCGCCTCCATCTCCTCCAACCTCGCGCTGCCGGACCGCATCCTCGACCAGCCGCTGAAGACCCTCTCCGGCGGCCAGCGCCGCCGCATCGAGCTGGCCCGCATCCTCTTCAGCGACGCGGACACGCTGATCCTCGACGAGCCGACGAACCACCTCGACGCCGACTCGATCATCTGGCTGCGCGAGTTCCTGAAGACCTACAAGGGCGGCGCGATCGTGATCAGCCACGACGTCGACCTCGTCGGCGACGTCGTGAACCGCGTCTTCTACCTCGACGCGAACCGCCAGGTCCTCGACGTCTACAACATGGGCTGGAAGCAGTACCTGAAGCAGCGGGAGACCGACGAGCAGCGCCGCAAGCGCGAGCGGCAGAACGCCGAGAAGAAGGCGTCCGCGCTGCAGCTGCAGGCCGCGAAGATGGGCGCGAAGGCGACGAAGGCGGTCGCCGCGCAGAACATGGTCCGTCGCGCGGAGCGCCTGCTGTCCGGGCTCGAGGAGGTCCGCCAGGTCGAGCGCGTCGCCAAGCTCCGCTTCCCGGACCCGGCGCCCTCCGGCAAGACGCCGCTCATGGCCTCGGACCTGTCGAAGTCCTACGGCTCGCTCGAGATCTTCTCCGCCGTCGACCTCGCGATCGACCGCGGCTCGAAGGTCGTCATCCTCGGCCTGAACGGCGCCGGCAAGACGACGCTGCTGCGCATCCTCGCGGGCGTCGACCAGCCGGACACCGGGCAGCTCGAGCCCGGCTACGGGCTGCGCATCGGGTACTACGCGCAGGAGCACGAGACGATCGACGTCAAGCGCACCGTGCTCGAGAACATGGTGTCGGCCGCGCCGAACCTCACGGCGACCGAGGCGCGCCGCGTGCTCGGCTCGTTCCTCTTCACGGGCGACGACGGCGACAAGCCCGCGGGCGTGCTCTCCGGCGGCGAGAAGACGCGCCTCGCGCTCGCGATGCTCGTCGTCTCCGCGGCGAACGTGCTGCTGCTCGACGAGCCGACGAACAACCTCGACCCGGCCAGCCGCGAGGAGATCCTCGGCGCGCTCGCGAACTACACCGGCGCCGTGGTGCTCGTCAGCCACGACGAGGGCGCGGTCGAGGCGCTGAACCCGGAGCGGGTGCTGATCATGCCGGACGGCACGGAGGACCTCTGGACGCCCGAGTACGCGGAGCTGATCAGCGTCAGCTGACCGGGCCGCTCCGCGGATCCGCAGTTCCGGGCCGACACGCCGGGTTCGACCCCGCGCGCCGCGGCGTGTCGGGCGGATTCTGCGGAACCGCGACGGTTCTGCGGATCCGCGAGGTCAGCGGACGTCGGTGAGCTCGTCCTCGACGGCCTCGTCGGAGGGGGCGCGCTTCGCCCGGCGCGCCACGGCGCGCTCCTCCGCCGCGATGACGACCTCGTCGCCCGCGTCGAGCAGGTCCCGGCGGATCGACCAGCCGAGCGCCCCGAAGCCGAGCAGCGCGAACAGGATCCACTGGATCGCGTAGGAGAGGTGCGTGCCCTCGTCGACGCCGGTGTCCGCGGACTGGGGCTCGATCCGCTCCGGCGTTCCCGCGGGCGCCGCGGGGGACTCGGACCGGACCTGGCCGTAGGCGCCGGTGAACGTCGGCGCCCCGACGTCCGCCGCGACCGCCTTCAGGTCGATCGACGGGATCTCGCCGGTCGGCGCCGTGCGGCCGGCGAGCGGCCCCTCGTCGCTCTGCAGCCGCGCCTCCACGGCGACCGTGCCCGACGGCGGCGCCGGCACCGAGTCCGGCCGGTCCTGCTTCCTGCCGATCGACACCCAGCCGCGGTCGAGCACGAACACCGAGCCGTCGGCGAGGCGGAACGGCGTCAGCACCTCGAAGCCGGGGTTCCCGTCCGGGTTCACCCGGTTGCGCACGAGCAGCTGGCGGTCGACGAGGTACTCGCCCTCGACCTCGACCGTGCGCCACTGCAGGTCCGGGCGGTACGCGGATCGGGAGGGCAGCAGGCGCTCGAGCGGGACCGGCGCCGCCGACGCGTTCGCCGTGATCAGCGCGTTCGCCTCCGCCGTGTCGGCGCGGCGGGAGAACTGCCACCACGAGAGCAGGCCGCAGCCCACCGCGAAGGCGATCGCGAGTGCGAGGTAGCGGTGCCACCGGCCGTCGGAGACCAGGGCGCGCAGGATCCGACCGAGCTGCTCCACTGTGCGGTCAGCGTACCCGTTCGGTCGGCGGCGTCAGGGGCCGGATCTCGAGGGGGAACGCCCGGGCCGCCAGGAACTCGCGCAGCACCGGGACGTGCTCCTCGCAGGCCAGCCAGGTCTTGAACCGCTTGCCGGTGTGGATGCGCGGGTTGCGCCACTCGATCGCCGTCGTGGCGACGCGGCGGCACCCGGCGCGGGAGCAGGTCCGGCGCTCGGCCGGATCGGTCACTCCGGGCGGGGCTGCTCGAGCGCGAGCTGCGACGCGACGCCGGGCATCCGCGGCTGGACGGCCCCGCGCGAGCCCGCGTTCGCGAGCACGACGGCGACGTAGGGGAGGACGACCGCGCCGAGGCCGAAGACGAGCTTCCACCAGCCGGGCACGAAGAACACGAGGATGAAGCAGGCCATGCGGATGGACATGGCCGTGGAGTAGGCGCGCATCCGCCGCTTGCGGTCGTCGACCGGGGCGGCGGGGAGGGCAGTTGCGGACTGCACGACGTCATGAGTCACAGTGGGTTCAACCTACGCCGGGCCCCGGGTCTTCCTGCCCGGATCACTAGGCTCTCGGAGTCCTCGCGGAAGGAGACGCCCCCTTGACCCAGCGCACCGTCCTCGTCACCGGCGGCAACCGCGGCATCGGCCGGGCGATCGCGCTCGCCTTCGCCGCCGCCGGCCACCGCGTCGCGATCACCTCGCGGAACGGCTCGGGACCCGAGGGCGTGCTCACGGTGCAGGCCGACGTCACGGACGCGGCGTCGATCGACGCCGCCTTCCGCGTCGTCGAGGCCGAGCTCGGGCCGGTCGAGGTCCTCGTGGCGAACGCCGGCATCACGAAGGACGTGCTGCTGCTGCGCATGTCCGAGCAGGACTTCGACGACGTCGTCGCGACGAACCTCGGCGGCGCCTTCCGCGTCGTGAAGCGCGCCTCGAAGGGCATGCTGCGCGCGCGGTTCGGCCGCGTCGTCCTCATCTCGAGCGTCGTCGGGATGCTCGGCTCCCCGGGGCAGATCAACTACGCCGCCTCGAAGTCCGCGCTCATCGGCTTCGCCCGGTCGCTGACGCGCGAGCTCGGCGGCCGCGGGATCACGGCGAACGTCGTCGCGCCCGGCTTCATCGAGTCGGACATGACGGCGGCGCTGCCCGAGGACCAGCAGCAGGCCTACCTCGGCCGGATCCCGGCGGGCCGGTTCGGCTCCGGCGACGACGTCGCGAAGGCCGTCGTGTGGCTCGCCTCCGACGAGGCCTCCTACATCTCGGGCGCCGTCATCCCGGTCGACGGCGGCCTCGGCATGGGCCACTGAGTTCTCTGCCGCGCCGCCGCCGCTGCGGCGCGGCTGCCGTACCGGCGCGCTGAACGCGCGCTCGGCTGACGGCGGCTTCGGGACTGGCTACCAGCCAGCCCTTCAGAGCAGGCGGAGGAGGGGGCGCAGCGAGCGGCCCGGCAGGCACACGTCGGCGACCGCGCGCACGGCGGGCTTCGCGTCGAAGCCGACGGAGAGCCCGGCCGCGCTCATCATGAGCAGGTCGTTCGCGCCGTCGCCGACCGCGACCGTGCGCGTCGCGCCGAGCTCCGCGGCCCAGGCGAGCAGCCGCTCCCGCTTCACCTCGGCGTCGACGATGCGGCCGAGCACGCGGCCGGTGAGGCGTCCGTCCACGACCTCGAGGTCGTTCGCGTGCCGCCGGTCGAGCCCGAGCTCCGCCGCGAGGGGGTCGAGCACCTGCCGGAAGCCGCCGGACACCGCCCCGATCGCGCCGCCGCCCGCGTGCACCGCGGCGACGAGCTCGGGCACGCCGTCGGTGACGGTGATGCGGCCGCGCACCTCGTCGAGCACCTGCTCGGGGAGGCCCTCGAGCAGCGCGACGCGGCGGGTGAGGCTGCCGGCGAAGTCGAGCTCGCCGCGCATCGCCGCGGCGGTGATCGACGCGACCTCGTCGCCGACGCCGGCGGCGTCCGCGAGGAGGTCGACCACCTCCTCGCCGATCAGCGTCGAGTCGACGTCGAGGACGACGAGGAGGCGCGGCACCCCTTCAGCGTGGCAGGTCTCAGGGCTCGACGCGGACGCCCTTGCCGACGACGACGATGCCGCTCTCGGTGACGGTCAGCCCGCGCTCGCGGTCCCGCTCGTGCTCGACGCCGATCCGGGCGCCCTCCGCGATCTCGACGTTCTTGTCGAGGACCGCGCGCTGCACGACGGCGCCGGGGCCGATCCGCACCCGGTCGAACAGCACCGAGTCGGTGACGGAGGCGCCCGGCCCGACGACGGCCCACGGGCCGAGGACGCTGTTCTGGATCCGCGACCCGGAGAAGAGCGAGCCCGGCGACACGATCGAGTCGTGCACGATCGTGTTGTTGCCGTAGCCGTCGCGGTTGAACTTCGCGGGCGGCGAGTTCAACGTCTGCGTGTAGATCGGCCAGCGCCGGTTGTAGAGGTTGAACACCGGCACCGGCGACACGAGGTCCATGTGCGCCTCGTAGAACGACTCGATCGTGCCCACGTCCCGCCAGTAGAAGCGGTCGCGGTCGGTCGACCCGGGGACCTCGTTGCGGTTGAGGTCGTAGACGCCGGCGTCGCCCTGCTCGACGAAGGCCGGCACGATGTCGCCGCCCATGTCGTGGTCGGAGCCCTCGCGCTCCGCGTCGACGTGCAGCATCTCGACGAGCGCGTCGGTGTCGAAGACGTAGTTGCCCATCGACGCGAGCACCTCGCCGGGGGAGTCCGGCAGGCCGGAGGGGTTCTTCGGCTTCTCGAGGAACTCGCGGATGCGCGTCGGGTCCTTCGGGTCGACGTCGATCACGCCGAAGGAGCTGGCCAGCTCGATGGGCTGGCGGATCGCGGCGACCGTCGCCTTCCGCCCCGACGCGATGTGCGCGTCGATCATCTGGCTGAAGTCCATCCGGTACACGTGGTCCGCGCCGACCACCACGACGATGTCGGGGCGCTCGTCGCCGATGAGGTTGAGGCTCTGGAAGATCGCGTCGGCGCTGCCGAGGTACCAGCGCTTGCCGAGGCGCTGCTGCGCCGGCACGGACGCGACGTACGAGTTCAGCAGGCCCGACAGGCGCCAGGTCTCGGCGACGTGGCGGTCGAGGCTGTGCGACTTGTACTGCGTCAGCACCACGATCTGCGTGAGGCCGGAGTTCAGCAGGTTCGACAGCGCGAAGTCGATGAGGCGGTAGACGCCACCGAACGGCACCGCGGGCTTGGCCCGGTCCTCGGTGAGCGGCATGAGGCGCTTGCCCTCGCCGCCGGCGAGCACGATGCCGAATATCTTCTTCGATGGCATGCGTTCACCGTACTCCCAAGGATCTTTCGAGCGACCTGGAAATCAGTGGTCAGCGGGCGAATTGGGGGTAGGGGTCGGCTCCGTGTCGCCGGGGCTACAGTGACGGGCGTGCGCGTCGACCTGCTGACCAAGGAGTACCCGCCGGAGATCTACGGGGGTGCCGGGGTGCACGTCGCGGAGCTGACGCGGGCGCTGCGGCGGAGCATCGAGGTGCAGGTGCGCTGCTTCGGCGCCCCGCGCGACGAGGCCGACGTGACGGCCTACCGACCCCCCGCGGAGCTCGACGGCGCGAACGGCTCCATCTCGACGCTCGGCGTCGACCTGCAGATGGCGCAGGGCGCGGCGGGCACCGACCTGGTGCACTCGCACACCTGGTACGCGAACGCGGGCGGCCACCTCGCGAAGCTGCTGCACGGCGTGCCCCACGTCGTCACGGCGCACAGCCTCGAGCCGCTGCGCCCCTGGAAGGCGGAGCAGCTGGGCGGCGGCTACCGGATCACGAGCGAGATCGAGCGCACCGCCTTCGAGGCGGCCGACGCGGTGATCGCGGTGAGCCGCGGCATGGGCGACGACATCCTCCGCTCCTACCCGCGCGTCGACCCCGAGCGCCTCCACGTCGTCTACAACGGCATCGACCTCGAGCAGTGGAAGCCGAACCACGACGCGGACCTGGTGCGCTCGCTCGGCGTCGACCCGGACCGGCCCACCGTGATCTTCGTCGGCCGCATCACCCGGCAGAAGGGCCTGCCGTACCTGCTGCGCGCCGCGGCGACCCTGCCGCCCGAGGTGCAGCTCGTGCTCTGCGCGGGCGCGCCCGACACCGCGGAGATCATGGCCGAGGTCACGGGCCTCGTCCACGACCTGCAGGAGCAGCGCAGCGGCGTCGTGTGGATCGAGCGGATCCTGCCCCGGCCCGAGCTGACCGCGCTGCTCACCGCGGCGGACGTCTTCGTCTGCCCGTCGGTCTACGAGCCGCTCGGCATCGTGAACCTCGAGGCGATGGCCTGCGGCACCGCCGTGGTCGGCACCGCGACCGGCGGCATCCCGGAGGTCGTGGTCGACGGCGAGACGGGGCGGCTCGTGCCGATCGACCAGGTGCAGGACGGCACCGGCACGCCCGTCGACCCGGAGCGCTTCGTCGCGGACCTCGGGCGGATCCTCGGGGAGACCGTCGTCGACCGCGCGCAGGCGACGCGGTTCGGCGCGGCCGGGCGCGAGCGCGCCCGCGCCGTCTTCGACTGGGACGCGATCGCCGGGCAGACGACGGCGGTCTACCGCTCGCTCGTCTGACGCGCGCCGAGGTCCGCAGGCCCTCCCGGCATCTAGGGTTGGAGGCATGGCAGCGGTGTTGCGGTTCTCGGACGTCACGGTGACCCGGGGCAGCACCACGATCCTCGACGGCGTGAGCTGGTCGGTCGACAGCGCCGAGCGCTGGGTCGTCCTCGGCCCGAACGGCGCCGGCAAGACCACGCTCCTCCAGCTCGCCGCCGCGATGCTGCACCCGACGCGCGGCACGGTCGAGGTGCTCGACGCGCATCTCGGCAAGGCCGACCTGTTCGAGGTGCGCCCGCGAATCGGCTTCGCCTCGAGCGCGATGGCCAGGCGGATCCCGCCGACGGAGGCCGTGCTGGACGTCGTGCTCACGGCCGCGTACTCCGTGACGGGCCGCTGGAACGAGCAGTACGAGGACATCGACGTGCGCCGGGCGAACCGGGTGCTCGCCGAGTGGCGCCTCGACCACCTCGCGGACCGCCGCTTCGGCGACCTCTCCGACGGCGAGCAGAAGCGCGTGCAGATCGCCCGATCGGTCATGACCGACCCGGAGCTGCTGCTGCTCGACGAGCCGGCCGCGAGCCTCGACCTCGGCGCGCGCGAGGAGCTGCTGCAGCTGCTCGGCGGCTACGCCAGCGCGCCGAGCGCCCCGGGCATGGTCATGGTGACGCACCACGTGGAGGAGATCCCCGTCGGCTTCACCCACGCGCTGCTGCTCAAGCAGGGCCGCGTCGTCGCCGCGGGCCCGATCGGGGAGACGATCACCTCCGAGCGCATCGGCGAGACGTTCGGCCTCGCCGTCGAGATCACCGAGCGCGACGGTCGGTACGCCGCCCGCGCGACCGGCGCCGCCTGACCGGGACGTCCCGGCTCTGGTAGCATCGACGGTCGGCCGCAGCGCGGCCCCCGCCGCCGCCCGGTCTCCGGTCGGCCGCCCCAGACGCATCAGTCCCGACACGTCCGTCGCCCGATCCGAAGAGGTCCGTCAGCCATGAAGTCCGCGATCCACCCCGAGTACCGCCCCATCGTCTTCCGCGACCTCGCGTCGGGCGAGACCTTCCTCACGCGGTCCACGGCGACGAGCGACAAGACGATCGAGCTGGACGGCGAGACCTACCCGGTGATCGACGTCGAGATCTCGTCCGCGTCGCACCCCTTCTACACGGGCAAGCAGCGCATCCTCGACTCGGCCGGCCGCGTCGAGAAGTTCAACCAGCGCTTCAAGAACTTCGGTCGCTGACACCTCGCCGAGCCGAGAGCTCGGTACGCATGATGGGCCGCTCCTCCGCAAGGGGGAGCGGCCCTTCGGCTTCCGCCCGCTAGCGTCGCGGTGTGGTCGCGGATCTGGGGGAGCGCTCGCTCCGCCTCCGTCGGCCCCCGTCCGTCGTCCCCGCGCCGCTCGCGTGGCGCACGGTGCTGCCCGCCGCGGTCGCGGTGCTCGCCGTGCTGCTGGTGCTCGCGCCGCAGTACGGGTACCACCGCGACGAGCTCTACTTCCGGGTCCTGCCGCTCGCCTGGGGCTACACGGACCAGCCGCCGTTCACCCCGCTCGTCGCGCACGTCATGTCCGCGCTCGCGGACCAGCCGTGGGCGCTGCGGATCCCCGCCGCCCTGGTCGCGGCCGGCGCCGTGGTCGTGGTCGCCGCGATCACCGCGGAGGTCGGCGGCTCCCGCGGCGCGCAGGCGCTCGCCGCGTGGGGCTCGGGCTTCGCGTACTACCCGCTGCTGCTCGGCCACGTGCTGTTCACGGCCACCTTCGACCTCGTCGTCTGGCCGCTCGTGCTCCTGCTGGTGCTGCGGGCGGTGCTCCGCGGCGCCGGCGCCTGGTTCCTGCTCGCCGGCGTCGTGGCGGGCCTGAGCCTGTACAACAAGCTGCTCGTCCTCGCCCTGCTGCTGGCGATCGCCGTCGGCCTCGCCGTCGCCGGACCCCGGCGGCTCGCGCTCTGGGGCTGGGCGGCGGCGGGCGGTCTGCTCGTCCTGGTCCTCGGCGCCCCGAACCTCGTCTACCAGCTGACCCACGGGCTGCCCCAGCTCGACGTCGGCAGCGCCCTCTCCGCGCAGAACGCCGCCGCGGTGCGGCCGTTCATCGTGCCGTTCCTCGCCGTCCTGCTCGGGCCGCTGCTCGTGCCCGTCTGGATCGCCGGGCTCGTCGCCCCGTTCCGACGGCCGGACTGGCGGGAGGTCCGCTGGCTGCCGGTGGCGCTCGTCGCGATCGTCGCGCTCGTGATCGTGATGGGCGCGCAGCTCTACTACGACCTCGGGGTGCTCATGGCGGTCTTCGCCGTGGGGTGCGTCCCGGTCGCGGAGTGGGCGGCGACGGCCGGCCGGCGCCGGGTGCTGGTCGCCGGCGTCGCGGTGAACGCGATCGCGTCCGCGGTGCTCGCGCTGCCGGTCGTGCCGCAGGCGGCGCTCGCGGGGTCCGTGATCCCGGCCTGGAACCAGGCGACCCGCGACCAGCTGGGCTGGCCGCAGCTCGCCGAGCAGGTCGCGGCGGTGCCCGCCGTCCACGGTCCCTCGACGGTCGTGCTGACGCGCAACTACGGCGAGGCCGCGGCGCTCGACCGGTTCGCGCCGGCGCTGCGCGGGCGCGTGTTCAGCGGGCACAACGCCCTGCACGACCTCGCGGCGCCGCCCGCCTCCACCGAGACCGTCGTGGCGGTCGGCTACGGGCTCGACTGGCTGTCGTCCGCCTTCGCGCAGTGCACCGTGGTGCAGCGGCTGCAGGACCCGAGCGGCGTGACGAGCCAGGAGACGGGGGCACCGGTGCAGGTCTGCACCGGCCGAACCGTGCCCATGGCCGCCGTCTGGCGACGAGCCGCCTGGATCGGCTGAGCCGGGGCGGTCGGGGCGGGGTCAGCCCAGCAGCTGCGCGCGCGCCGCATCCGGCAGCACGACGGTCGCGGTCCAACCCGGCCGCACGAAGTCGTCGCGGTGCAGGCGCACCCGCACCTCGTCCCGGGCCTCGCCGGGCCTCGTCTGCACCCGCGCCCTGCCGTTCGGGCGGTACCCGAGCTTCTCGGACACCCGCAGGGAGGCCGCGTTCCAGGAGATCGCGCCGGACTCCGCCCACTCGGCGCCGAGGTGGTCGAACGCGAGCTGCAGGATCCCGGCGCGCATCTCGGTGCCGAGCCCCTTCCCCTGCGCGCCGCGCGTCAGCCACGACCCGCTCGTCACCGTGCGGAGCACCGGGAGGTCGCGCGCCCGGACGTCCTGCGAGCCGATGAGCCGGCCCTCGTGCTCGACGGCGAGGATCAGCAGCCAGTCGCCCGGCCGCGTCTCGGCGCGGGTGCGCCAGTGGCTGCCTCCGCCAGCTCGTCGAAGTCCTCGTCGCGGGCAGGGGAGCCCGCCCGAGCCTTCATGACGGCGGTCAGCGGAGCGGCCAGCCGCCCGAGCCGGTGAAGCCGGGGTCGCGCTTCTCGCGCATGTAGGCCTGGAACCGCTCCGCCTGCTCGGCGCACCACCCGACCTGGGCGTCGTGCAGCTCCTGCGCCTCGAACGCGAGCTCGACGGGGTACCGGCGCGCGATCGCCTGGGCGACGCGGCCGGCCGCGATCGCGTCGGCGCCGGCGTCGTGCGCGTCGGTGAGGCCGACGCCGTACACCTCGGCCGCGGCGGTCAGCGTCCGCTTGCCCTTGCGGTACCGGTCGACCTGCTTGTCGAGCACGAACGGGTCGACGATCGGGGCGGTCGTCTCGAGCGGCCACAGCCGGTGGCGCGCGGCCTCCGCGGCGAGCAGCGTGAGGTCGTAGGGCGCGTTGTAGACGACGAGCGGGAAGCCGCGGAGGAAGACGCTGCGGATCGCGGCGAGGATCTCGGCCACGACCTCCCCGGGCGGCCGCCCGAAGCGCTGCGCGCGCTCGTCGGTGATGCCGTGCACCGCGGCGGCGCCCTCGGGGATCGGCACGCCGGGGTCGACGATCCAGTCCTTGCGCTCGACGAGCGCGCCCGTCTCGTCGATGACGCCGACGTGCGCGGTGACGATGCGGGCGGTCGCGGTGTCGACGCCGGTCGTCTCGAGGTCGAAGACGCCGAGCGCCCTCGCCCAGCCCGGCAGCGGGCGCTCCGGCTCGGCGGGCGCCGGGGGAGCGGGCTGCGCCCGGTCCGCGATCAGCAGCTCCGCCTGCTGCACGACGACGACCTCGTCGGGCGACGCGACGACGTCGGTCTCCTCGATCAGGAGCAGCGGCACGGGCTCCGCGACGGGCTCCGGCGCGGGCGGCGTCCAGGTGGACACGACGTCGGCGGCGGCCGCCCGCGGCACGGGCGGCGCCTCGAACTCGAAGAGCAGCGTCGGGGTGTCCTGAGGCACGTCGTCGACGCTACGTCGCCGGTCCGACACCGTCCGGGCGGCGCGCAGCAGCCCGCCCATCACGGCGCCGAGCCCGAGCGGCACGACGACGTCGCGCAGCCCGGGCATCGGCGGCCGGCTCAGACCTGCGGGTCCGGCACGGCGATCACCGGGATCGCCGTCGTCGTCACGGGCACCTCCGGCGGCACCGGCTGGGCCACCCGCAGCCAGAAGAAGCTCTGCGTGCCGAGGGTGATCGTCACCCGGCCCTCGTCGTCGAAGGACGGGAACCGGCTGCCGCCGAACAGGTCCGTGAGGCTGTGGTTCGCGAGCTCCGGCGCGGTGATCGTGAACGACACCGGGTTGTGCAGGAACGAGAACACGCAGAGGACCGCCTCCGCCTGGTCGCCGATCGAGCCGGTGGAGCCGCTGTAGTTGCGGAGGAACGCGAGCGCCGACTCGTGGTCCGTCTCGAGCACGGTGAGGTCGCCGAGCCCGAACACCGGGTGGGCCTTCCGCGTGTGGATCACGTTGCGCACCCAGTGCAGCAGCGACCGCGACTGGGCGAGCTGCGACTCCACGTTGACGAGCGAGTAGTGGTACACGAGCGACTGCACGACCGGCAGGTAGAGCTTGCCCGGGTCGGAGGTGGAGAAGCCGGCGTTGCGGTCCGGCGTCCACTGCATCGGCGTGCGCGACGCGTCGCGGTCGTTCAGCCAGATGTTGTCGCCCATCCCGATCTCGTCCCCGTAGTAGAGGAACGGGCTGCCGGGCAGCGAGAACAGCAGCGCGTGGGCGAGCTCGAGCTCCGCGCGCGAGTTGTCGAGCAGCGGCGCGAGGCGCCGCCGGATGCCGATGTTCGAGCGCATCCGCGGGTCGTAGGCGTACCACCCGTACATCGCCTGCCGGTACTCCTCGTCGACCATCTCGAGCGTCAGCTCGTCGTGGTTGCGGAGGAAGACGCCCCACGCCGCGGCGTCGGGGATGTTCGTCTGCTCGGACAGGATCTTCACCAGCTCCGTGGCGGTCTGCGCGCGCAGCGAGTAGTAGATCCGCGGCATGACGGGGAAGTCGAAGGCCATGTGGCACTCCGGCTCGTCCTCGGAGCCGAAGAACGCGGCGACCTCGCGCGGCCACTGGTTCGCCTCCGCGAGCAGGATGCGGCCCGGGTACTCGCGGTCGACGTACTCGCGCAGGCGCTTGATGAACTCGTGGGTCTTCGGCTCGCCCTCGCCGTTGCCCTCCTCGCTCTCGAAGAGGTACGGGATCGCGTCGAGCCGGAGGCCGTCGACGCCGAGGTCCAGCCAGAACTTGACGATGTCGAAGATCGCCTCCTGCACCTTCGGGTTGTCGAAGTTCAGGTCGGGCTGGTGGCTGAAGAAGCGGTGGAAGAAGAACTGGCGCCGCACCGGGTCGAAGGTCCAGTTCGACTCCTCCGTGTCGACGAAGATCACGCGGATGTTCTTGTACTTCTCGTCGGTGTCGCTCCAGACGTAGAAGTCGCCGTACGGGCCCTCCGGGTCGCTGCGCGACTGCTGGAACCACTCGTGGGCGTCCGACGTGTGGTTCAGCGGGAAGTCCATGACGATGCGCATGTTGCGCTCGTGCGCCCGGCGGACCAGGTCGCGGAACTCGTCGATCGTGCCGAACTCCGGCAGCACGGCCTTGAAGTCCGAGATGTCGTAGCCGCCGTCGCGGAGCGGGCTCATGTAGAACGGGGGCAGCCACAGCGAGTCGATGCCGAGCCACTGCAGGTAGTCGAGCCGCGACGCGAGGCCGGCGATGTCGCCCGTGCCGTCGCCGTTGCTGTCGACGAAGCTGCGGACCATCACCTCGTAGAACACCGCGCGCTTGTACCAGGTGGGATCCCGGGTGAGGCCCGGCAGCTGGATCGGTGCGGTGAAGCTCACAGATGGTCCTCTCGACGGATGAGGCCGGGTCGCGGTGCGGCGATCCTATGAGCCGGTCCTGGGCCGCCGCCTGAGCCGGACCCGCCGCCGGTCCGGACGGCCGCAGCGGGGCCGACTTCCTAGACTGACGGCTCGATGCGCATCGTCCCCTCCCCGTACGCCGAAGGCCTCTCGAGGACCCCGGTCGCCCGCCACCACGTCGACGTCGACGGCCTCCCCGCCGCGTGGTGGGAGTACGGCGAGCCCGGACCCGGCCCGACGCTGCTGCTCGTGCACGGCTTCCGCGGCGACCACCACGGGCTCGAGCCGGTGGTGTCGTTCCTGCCCGGCGTCCACGTCGTCGCGCCGGACCTGCCGGGCTTTGGCGCCTCCGCCCCGCTGCCGGGCGAGCACTCCGTCGACGGGTACTCGGCCTGGCTGCGCGCGTTCGCCGCCACCATCGGGCTGCCCGCCGACGCGGTCGTGGTCGGCCACTCGTTCGGCACGATCGTCGCCGCGAAGGCGCTCGCCGACGGGCTGCCCGCCGCCCGCGCGGTGCTCCTCAACCCGATCGCGGCGCCCGCGCTGGCCGGGCCGAACGCGCTCGGCACGCGGCTGTCCTCCCTCTACTTCGGCGTCGGCGCGGCGCTGCCCGAGCGGATCGGGAACGCGCTGCTGCAGAGCCGCGTGATCACCCGCGGCGCGGGCGCGTTCCTCGCGAAGACGAAGGACCCGGCGCTGCGGCGGTGGATCCACGACCAGCACGACCGCTACTTCTCGGGCTACGCCACCCGTCGCGTCGTGCTCGAGGCGTTCCGCGCCTCCGTCGACCACGACATCACGGAGTGGGCCGACCGGCTGACGCTGCCCGTGCACCTCGTCGCCGCCGAGCACGACGACATCACCACCGTCGAGGCCGTGCGGCGGCTGCGGGCGATGCTGCCGGACGCGACGATGGCCGTCATCCCGGACGTGGGCCACCTCGTGCACTACGAGACGCCCCGCGACGCCGCCCGGGAGATCGCCGCGGTCGCCGGGCTGCAGGTCGCATGAGGCTCGTCGTCGACTGCCGCTACATCCGGCGCGACGGCCGCCACGACGGCATCAGCCGCTTCACCGCCGGGATCACCGCGGGGCTCGGCCGGTTGACGCCGCTCACGATGCTGATCGACGACGAGCGGCAGCTCGCGCTGCTGCCCGACCTGCCGTGGGCGCGCACCCGGCCGCCGGCCTCACCGCTCGAGCCGCTCATCCCGCGGGTCGTGAACCGGCTGCGGCCCGACGTGGTCTTCTGCCCCCTCCAGACGTCCGGCTCCATCGGGCGCCGGTACGGCCTGGTGCTGACGCTGCACGACCTCATCTACTACCGTCACCGCACCCCGCCGGCCGAGTTCGCGTGGTGGGTCCGGCTCGGGTGGCGCCTGCTCTACGCCAGCTACCTGCCGCAGCGGCTGCTGCTCGACCGGGCCGACGAGGTCGTGACGGTCTCCGAGACGGTCGCCGGCGAGATCGCCGCGCACCGGCTCACCCGGCGACCCGTGACCGTGGTGCCGAACGCGGCGGACGGCGCGCCGCTCGAGCGGGCCGCGCCGGGGGAGCGCGAGCGCTCGATCGTCTACATGGGCGCGTTCATCGGGTACAAGGACGTGCCGACGCTCGTGCGCGCCGCCGGGCTGCTGCCGGGCTGGACGCTGCACCTCGCGAGCCGCGTCCCCGCGGGGGTGCGCGCGTCGCTGACGTCGCTCGCCGAGGCCTCCGGTGCGGCGGTCGTGTTCCACGACGGCGTCGACGAGGCGGCGTACGCGGCGCTGCTCGACCGCGCGACCGCGCTCGTCACCGCGTCGCTCGACGAGGGCTTCGGGCTGCCGGTGGTCGAGGCGATGCAGCGAGGCGTGCCGGTCGTGCTCACGGACATCCCGATCTTCCGCGAGGTCGGCGGCGACGCGGCGCTCTACGCGCCCGCCGGCGATGCCGCGGCCTTCGCCGCCGCGGTGCGCCGCCTCGAGGACCCGGGGGAGTGGGACCGGCGGTCGAACGCCGCGCTCGAGCAGGCCGGCCGGTACAGCTGGGACGCCTCCGCCGCCCGGCTCCTGCCCGTGCTGGAGCGGGTCGCCGCGGCGAGGCGGACGCGGGTCAGTCGCGGCTGAGCGCCGCATCCTCCGGCGGGAGCAGGTCGCGGGACCACGGGCGTCCCGCGAAGGAGACGAGCTCGAGCCCGGGAACGCCCGCGGCGTCGTCGACGACGCGGAACACGTGGTCCGAGCCGTTCTCGATGCGCTCGCCGCGGGGCGGCCAGGTCCAGCGGGTCGCGGCGCGGACGAGCGACCCGATGACGCCGCCGTGGGACACGACGAGGACGCGCTCGCCGGGGTGCCGGTCGGCGACGGCGAGGAGGGCAGGGGTGACGCGCTCGACCGTCGCCTCGCGGGACTCGAGCGCCTGCAGGCGGCCGCCGAACTCCCGCGCCACGTCGGCGTCGGTCATGCCCTCCGCCCGGCCGTAGTCGCGCTCCACGAGCTCGTCGACGACCTCGACGTCGCCGATCCCGAGCTCGTCGGCGATGATCCGCGCCGTCTCGGCGGCGCGGGAGAGGGGGCTGGAGACGACCGCGTCGACGCGCGTGCCGACGAGGCGCTCGCCGGTCGCCCGGGCCTGCCCGCGTCCCGTGTCGTTCAGCGGGATGTCCGTGCGGCCCTGGACCTTCCCGATCCGGTTCCACTCGGTCTCACCGTGGCGGACGAGGACGAGCTCGGTCATGGTCTCCTTCGGGGACGGGCTGCAGGGCCCGGCGAGCCTACCCGGCGGCCCTCGGGCGGGGGCTCAGGCGCCGAGGCCGAGCGCCCGGTCGATCAGCCGCCGCGCGTCCTGCGGCTCGACGCCGAGGCTGCGCACCCGGGACGCGAAGCTCGCCGCCGCCTGCTCGAGCGCCCGCGTGTCGGCGTCCGGCGACCAGCTCACCACCGTGCCGTTGCGGCCGCGGGCCTCGACGAGACCCTCCGCCTCGAGCTCCTTGTACGTGCGCGCCACGGTGTTCACGGCGAGCCCGAGGTCGTCCGCCAGCCGTCGCACGGTCGGCAGCCGCTCCCCGGCGGCCAGCTCGCCGCTGCGGATCCGGTCCGCGAGCTGCGCGCGGACCTGCTCGAACGGGGGCGTGGGCGACGCGGGATCGACGACGATCATCGCTCCACCTCCGTCCCCACGCGTTCGTTGCGCGCCAGCTCCGCCGCCGTCGCGGGCCAGAGCCGTCGGAGGAAGTATCGCGCCGAGCCCTGCCGCATCGCGCGGACGGAGAGCACCGCGAGCAGCGCCAGCACGCCGTAGGCGATCAGCAGCTGGTCGGCCGACTCGTCCGCGCGGCGGTCCACCGCGGCGATCACGACGGGAGCCGAGACCACGATCGTGCCGACCGCGAGCAGCGCGCCCGCGCCGAGGACGGTGCGGGCGACGTCGGCCCGCAGCGCGTCCGCCCAGGCCAGCTGCGCGGCGGTCCCCGCCCGCTGGGGACGGGTCGTCACGAGCACGGCGACGGCCTCGGCGACCGCCGCCACGAGCAGGGCCGAGAGCCCGGCGGCGAGCGCCGTCGCGGCGCGCTCCCGCGGCGCGCCCAGCAGGAGGGGGAGCAGCCCGCTGACGGTGGCGACGACCGCGGCCGCCGGGACGAGACGCCGCTCGAACGGCTCGACGTAGTCGGCGACGGCGACCGCCCGCTCCCGGGCGACGCGGGGACCGGCCGGCGGCGTCAGCGACGCGGCGAGCCAGCCGCCGGCGAGGAGACCGAGGCCGCCGACCAGCAGGGCGCCGCCCTGCACGACGAAACCCTGCAGGAGGGCCGGCGCGGCCGGCGGCACGACGAGCCGCAGCAGCGTCGAGAGCTCGATCCCGACCGCCACCCCGGCCGCGTAGCCGATCCACGTCGCCCGCCTCCGGCGCAGGAGGAACGGGCGCACGTCGGCCGTGATCCCCAGGCCGAACCGCTGCGACCACCTCCCGACCGCCGCCTCGACCTTGCGCGGGCGCAGTGCGGGGAGCGCGATCAGCACCGCGGCGAGGACGGCGAAGACGCTCGAGATCACGAGATCACGAGATCGCTCATCGCGCACCTCCTTCTGTCGCACCCAATGTAGCAACGTACTGCGACAAAAGGCGACGTCGAAGGGGAGTAGCCGGTGCGCGGATCCGGAGTTCCTGCGCGACACGCCGCATCACGAGCCGCCGACGCGGCGTGTCGCCTCAGAACTCCGGATCCGCGCAAGAACTGCGGATCCGCGGGTCAGGCGCGGAGGCGGTCCCGCAGCGCCGTGAGGGTCTCGGTCGTGCCGGCCTCGATCTTCAGCGCGGCGACCCGGTCGCCCTTCGTCGCGCCGCGGTTCACGACGACGATCGGCACGTGGCGGCGCCGCGCCTGCTCGAGCAGGCGGATGCCGCTGTTCACGACGAGGGAGGAGCCGGCCACGAGCAGCGCGTCCGCGCGGCGGACCAGCGCGGCCGCCTCCGTGAAGCGCTCCTTCGGCACGAACTCGCCGAAGAACACGACCTCGGGCTTCAGCACCCCGCCGCAGACGGTGCAGTCGGGCACGGAGAACCCGCTCACGTCGCCGACGTCCGCGTCCCCGTCGGGGTTCAGCGTCACGGTCTCGCCGGTGACGAACCACGGGTTCGCGCTCTCGATCCGCTCGGCGATCGCGCTGCGCGCGTAGAGCTGGCCGCAGCGGAGGCACACGACGCGGTCGACGGAGCCGTGCAGCTCCACGACGTGCCGCGACCCGGCTCGACCGTGCAGGCCGTCGACGTTCTGCGTCACGACGCCGAGGACGCGGCCGTCCGCCTCGAGGTCCGCGAGGGCGACGTGCCCGGCGTTCGGCGCCGCGGCGACGAACCGCTCCCAGCCGAGGTAGCTGCCCGCCCAGTAGCGCTGCCGGAACGACTCGCCCGCCAGGAACTGCTGCACCGTCATCGGCCGGCGCTGCGGGGCGCCCTCGCCGCGGTAGTCGGGGATGCCGGAGTCGGTGCTGATGCCCGCCCCGGTCAGCACGGCGACGCGGCCCGACAGCAGCTCCGCCGCCTGCGCGAGGACGTCGGCGGCCGGTCCGTCCGCGACGCGCACCGCCTCCCCGCCCATAGCCTTGCAGCGTAATCGGGCGGGGAGGAGGGGCGATGCGGACGGTTGCGCTCTCCGCGGACGGCCTCGCCGACCCCGCGCTGCAGGACTTCACGCGGCTCACCGACGTCGCGCTCCGCCGGCTGCTCGAGCCGGAGGGCGGCCTGTACCTCGCGGAGTCGACCAAGGTGATCGAGCGCGCGATCCGGGCCGGGCACCGTCCCCGCGCCGTGCTGACCCGCGCCGAGTGGCTGCCGCAGCTCGAGCCGCTGCTCGCCCCGTTCCCCGACGTGCCCGTGCACGTCGGCGACGACGCGGTGCTCGAGCGGCTGACCGGCTTCCACCTGCACCGCGGCGCGCTCGCCTCGATGCACCGCCCCGAGCTGCCGGACCCCGGCGACCTGCTGCGCGACGCGCGTCGCGTGGTCGTGATCGAGGACGTCGTCGACCACACGAACGTCGGCGCGATCTTCCGCAGCGCGGCCGGGCTCGGCGTCGACGCGGTGCTCGTGACGCCCCGCTGCGCGGACCCGCTCTACCGCCGCAGCGTGCGGGTCAGCATGGGCACGGTGCTGCAGGTCCCGTGGACCCGCCTGCCCGAGTGGCGGGAGGCGGCGCCGCTGCTGCACGACGCCGGGTTCGCGATCGCGGCCCTCGCGCTCACCGACCGCGCGGAGGACCTCGACGTGCTCGCCGCGGATCCGCCGGAACGGCTCGCGCTCGTGCTCGGCACGGAGGGCGACGGGCTCAGCCGCGCAGCGCTCGCGGTCGCGGACCGGCACGTGCGGATCCCGATGGCGCACGGCGTGGACTCGCTCAACGTCGCGGCCGCCGCGGCGCTCGCGGTCTGGGCCGTCCGGCCCCGCTGAGGCGGTTCCGCGACATCCCGTCCCCCGGACGAGGGGTGGCGGCGCCCTCCTCCTACACTCGACCGGTGCCGCGCGGAGAGGAGCCCCGATACGGGCTGCGCCGCTTCGTGGCCGCCGTCTCCGCGACCGTGATCCTGCTGATCGGGGTCGGCGTCCCGGTCTCCATCGTCGCCCCGGTGCCGCAGGCACGGGCGGAGGTCGCGCAGGAGCAGCAGCGCGCCACCGACCCGGCCGCGATCCGCCTCCCGTCGTTCGGGTCCTCCGCCGTCGGCGTCGTCGGCATGCCCGGCGTGCTCGCGAAGCGCGGACCGCAGGCGCCGCGGCAGATGGCGAGCATCACGAAGGTGATCACGATGCTCGTCGTGCTCGAGAAGCGGCCGCTCGCGGCCGGCGAGGACGGCCCGACGATCACGCTCGGGCAGCGCGACGTCGGCTACCTGGACCAGGTCATCGCGGCGAACGGCTCGTGGCAGCCCGTGCAGGCCGGCTGGAGGGTGAGCCAGCGGGCCGCGATCGAGACGACGATGATCCCCTCCGCCAACAACTACGCGGAGACGCTGGCGGTGTGGGCGTACGGCTCCGTGCCCGCCTACCTCGACGCGGCGCGCGCGTTCCTGAAGGCGAACGGGCTCGACGACACGACCGTGGTCGACACCAACGGGCTCTCCTCCGGGGACCGCAGCACGCCCACCGACCTCGTCGACCTCGGCCGGATCGCCCTCGCGAACCCGGTCCTCGCGGCCACGGTCAGGATGGCGACGGCGGACGAGCCGAACGTGGGCGCGCTCGAGAACACGAACCAGCTGCTCGGCACGGACGGGATCGACGGCCTGAAGACCGGCACGTACGACACGGGCGCGAACCTGCTGTTCAGCGCGACGCGGCGGGTCGGCGACCGGACCGTGCGCATCGTCGGCGTGGTGCTCGGCGCGCGGGACCACCCGACCCTCGACGCGCGGGTGCCCGCGGTGGTCGACAGCGTCGTCGCCGGGTACCACGACCTCGCGCTCGCGAAGCCGGGCCAGGTCTTCGCCACCTACGAGACGCGGTGGGGCGGTGTCGGCAGGGCCGTCGCCGCGAAGGCGGTCAGCCGGGTCGTGTGGAGCCGCGCCCGAGTCGTGCGGAAGGCGAGCGTCGACCCCATCACGGGCGGCCGCAAGGGCGAGCGGGTCGGCGAGGTGACCTACTCGGTCGACGGCAGCACCGTGGTCGTGCCGCTCGTGCTGGACCGCGACGTGCTCGCCGCGCCGGTGTGGTGGCGGCTGACGCACCCGCTCCGCTAGCGGCCCTCGAAGCCCGGGCGCTTCGCCGCGACCGTGTCGCCGGAGGAGACGCCGCGGATGCGGCGGCCGATCCACGGGATCAGGTGCTCCCGCGTCCAGTGCAGGTCCTCGACCCGCGCCTCCCGCCACGAGCGCGGCGGCAGCGGCGCCGGGCGGCTCGGCTCGAGGTCGTTCTCGACGCCGAGCACGTCGAGCACCATGCGCGCGACCTCGTGGTGGCCGTAGGCGTTCAGGTGCAGGCGGTCCTCGCGCCAGAAGTCGGCCCGCTGGATCGCCGTCAGCGACCACTGGTCGGCGACGAGCGCGCCGTGCTTCGCCGCGAGCCCGCGCAGCAGCTCGTTGTAGATCGCGACCTTGCCGCGGATCCGCCGGAAGACGGGGGAGAAGCCGACGTCGACGCCGGTGAAGAGGACGACGGTCGCGCCGGTCGCGGCGAGCCGCCCGAGCGCGGGGTCGAGCCGGGCGGCGATCTCGTCCGGGTCCGTGCCGGGGCGGATCACGTCGTTGCCGCCCGCGGAGATCGTGACGAGGTCCGGCGCCAGCGCGATCGCCGGCTCGACCTGCTCGTCGACGATCCGGCCGAGCAGCCGCCCGCGGACCGCGAGGTTCGCGTAGGCGAAGTCCTCGGTCCGGGTCGCGAGCACCTCCGCGACGCGGTCGGCCCAGCCGCGGAGCCCGCCGGGGCTGTCCGGGTCCGGGTCGCCGTAGCCCTCCGTGAACGAGTCGCCGATGGCGACGTAGCGCTGCCAGGTCACTCCTCCCATCCTGCTCCTGTCCTCGCGGCCGTCGTGCGCGCTGCGTGGTCGCCCCCGGAACGGGCGGCGCGCCCGGCGCGCGGGGGAGGTCGGCGAGTCGCGGTGGTCGCGGTTAGCGTTGACGCTCCGATGAGCACCCCCGCACCGCGTCTGCCCTCGCCCGCGCCGGAGCCCGTCCACCTCTTCGACGCGGCCCCGGGCGCGCACCAGGCGGCGGCCCTGCCGCCGGCCTTCCCCGACCGCACCCCGTGGGGCGCCGGCCCGCGCCTGCGCCGCTGGCAGGAGGAGGCGCTCGCCGCGTACTTCGAGCGGGAGCCGCGCGACTTCCTGGTCGCCGCGACGCCGGGCGCCGGCAAGACGACCTTCGCCCTGCGGCTCGCGAAGGAGCTGCTCGCCCGCGGCACCGTCGACCACGTGACGGTCGTCGCGCCGACGGACCACCTGAAGCGCCAGTGGGCGGAGGCCGCCGAGCGCGTCGCCATCCACCTGAACCCGCTGTTCAAGAACGCGGACGGCTGGCTCGGCAAGCACTGGCACGGCGCCGCGCTGTCCTACGCGCAGATCGGCATGGACCCCGTCGTCCACAAGCGGATGACCGAGTCGGCGCGGACGCTCGTCATCCTCGACGAGGTGCACCACGGCGGCGACGCGCTGTCGTGGGGCGACGGGATGCGGGAGGCGTTCGCGGGCGCGACCCGCCGGCTCTCCCTCTCCGGCACGCCGTTCCGCAGCGACACCGCGCCGATCCCGTTCGTCGAGTACGCGCCGGACCAGCACGGCATCCGCACCTCGATCACCGACTTCTCGTACGGCTACCGGCGGGCGCTCGAGGACGGCGTCGTCCGGCCGGTGCTCTTCATGGTCTACTCCGGCGCGATGCACTGGCGCACGAGCGCGGGGGAGGAGATGAGCGCCCGCCTCGGCGAGGCGACCACGAAGGACATCACGGCGCAGGCCTGGCGGACCGCGCTCGCGCCCGAGGGCGAGTGGATCCCGGCGGTGCTCCGCGCCGCCGACCAGCGGCTCACCGAGGTGCGGCGCGGCGTGCCGGACGCCGGCGGCCTCGTCATCGCGACGAACAAGACGACGGCCCGCGCCTACGCGCAGCAGCTGAAGGCGCTGACCGGCGAGCCCGTGACCGTCGTGCTGTCCGACGAGAAGGAGGCGAGCGACCGGATCGCCGCGTTCTCCGCCGGCACCGACCGCTGGCTCGTCGCGGTCCGGATGGTCTCCGAGGGCGTCGACGTGCCGCGGCTGTCGGTCGGCGTCTACGCGACCAACGCCTCCACCCCGCTGTTCTTCGCGCAGGCCATCGGCCGCTTCGTGCGCGCCAGGAGGCGCGGCGAGAGCGCCTCCGTGTTCCTCCCGAACGTGCCGGTGCTGCTGAAGCTCGCCGAGCAGCTCGAGCTCGAGCGCGACCACGCGCTCGACCGCGACGAGCGCGAGGGCGACGACGCGGCCGGGGGCCTCGACGACGCCGCCCTCGACGCGGCCAACCGGCTCGAGAAGGCGTCCGAGACGCTCGCCCTCGACGGCTCGTTCCAGGCGCTCGGCAGCGACGCGGCCTTCGACCGCGTGCTCTACGACGGCGGCGAGTTCGGGTTCGAGGCGGAGGTCGGCAGCGAGGAGGAGCTCGACTTCCTCGGGCTGCCCGGGCTGCTTGAGCCGGACGAGGTGCGCAACCTCCTGCTCCACCGCCAGGCGAGGCAGCAGAAGCGCGGCAAGAAGCCGGCGCCCGCGTCCGCGCCGACGCCCGCCGAGCAGCGCCTCGCAGACATCCCGATGCACAAGCGGCTCAAGGAGCAGCGGCAGCAGCTGCAGGACCTCGTCGGGCTCTGGTCGCACCGCACGAACACGCCGCACGGCGCGATCCACTCGGAGCTGCGGCGCCTCTGCGGCGGGCCGGCGGTGGCGCAGGCGACGACCGAGCAGCTGCAGGCCCGCATCGACCTGCTGCGCAAGCGGGTCAAGGGCTGAGCCTCCCGCTCGAGCGCGGGTGAGGTTAGCCTTACCTGCGTGACGCTCGTCGAGACCGACCCGCCCGCGCCGCAGGCCGCCGACCCGGCCGAGGCGAGCACGGCGCCGTTCCTCCTGCACCGCGTCCGCGTCGCGCGCCGCCGCCGTCTCTCAGACGGCTTCATGCGCGTGACCTTCACGGGTCCGACGCTGCACCGCTTCGCGGACCCGGGCCTCGACCAGCGGATCAAGCTGATCCTGCCGTCGGGGGAGGGCTCGCTCGACGCGCTGCCCCTCGTCGACGACTGGTACGGCGCCTGGCGGGCGATCCCCGACGACCTCCGCCCGGTGATCCGGACCTACACGACCCGCGCCGTGCGCCCTGCGGCGCGCGAGGTGGACGTGGACCTCGTCGTGCACGAGCCGTGCGGCCCGGCCGGCCGCTTCGCGCAGGACTGCCGCGAGGGCGACGAGGTCGTGCTCTGCGGCCCGAACCGCGGCTGCGCGGCCGGCGCGGGCGGCGTGGACTTCCGGCTGCCGCCCTCCACCGACCGCGTGCTCGTCGCGGGCGACGAGACCGCGCTGCCGGCCGTCGCCCGGATCCTCGAGGGCCTGCCGGGCCGCGTCCGCGGCGAGGTGCTGCTCGAGGTGCCCTCCGCGCTCGACGCGGCCCAGCTGCCCGCGGCCCCCGCCGGCGTCGCCGTGCGGGTGCTCGCCCGCGACGGCGCCGAGCACGGCTCCCTGCTCGCGCCGGCCGTGCGTGCCGCCGCCGGCCGCCTCCTCGACGCGCACCGCGGCGAGGAGCCGGAGGACGTCGACGTCGACGCGGGCCTGCTCTGGGAGGTCCCGGGCGACGGCGCGATCGCCCGGTCCGACGGCCCGTTCTACGCCTGGCTCGCTGGGGAGGCGTCGATGATCAAGGCGCTGCGCCGGATGCTCGTCGCCGAGCTCGGCGTCGACCGCCGCTCGGTCGCCTTCATGGGCTACTGGCGGAAGGGTCGCGCCGAGGGCGACTGACCGCTCCTCGTCCGCACGGTCAGGGGCCCGCTCTAGGGTCGACGGGATGCAGACGTTCCTGCCGTTCGCGTCGTTCGACGAGAGCGCCCGCGTGCTCGACGGGCCGCGGCTCGGCAAGCAGCGGGTCGAGACGCTGCAGATCCTCCGGGCCCTGGTCGTGCCGACCTACGGCTGGCAGCGCCATCCCGCGGTCGGCATGTGGCGCGGCCACGTGCCCGCCCTGACCGCGTACGGACTCGCGATGGTGCGGGAGTGGACGCGCCGCGGCTACGCCGACGCCGTCGGCGAGCAGCTGCTCGAGTTCGCGCCGGAGGTGGACGGACGCCCGCAGACGTGGCTCGCGCGCCAGGGGCTGCTGCCCCGGTGGGTCGGCGACGTCCGGGTGCACGAGAGCCACCGCTCGAAGCTGATCGCCAAGGAGCCCGAGTTCTACCGGCCGCTCTTCCCGGGCACGCCGGAGGGCCTCGAGTACGTCTGGCCGCAGCCGGAGGTCGTCGAGGACCAGCCGACCCCGCACGGCCTCTGGATCCTCCGCCTGCCCTCGCTCGAGCCGTGGCGGGGCTACGACCTGCTCGGGCTGCCCGCGACGGACCCGCGCGGGCGGGTGACCCCGGCCTGGCGGCAGCAGCTGCGCGCGTTCGAGGACGAGCTCGTGCCGGACGTCGTCGTCGGCGTGCTCGCCGACGAGCAGCCGGACCTGATCCACCTCGCCGCCGTCACCGGCGAGGCGGCGCCCGCTACCGTGGACGACGCCGAGTACACCGCCGTCAGCGCGCGCTTCGAGGGCAACCTCGACCGCGCCTCGCTGCCCGTGCCCGCCGTGCTGCAGAACCCGCGGCGCTTCTTCCACGTCCGCCTCGTCACGCCCCTGGAGGCCCTCCTGCCCGACCCGGACGCCGCATGAGCACCACGAGCCCCCGGTCGCGCGAGCAGGTCCGCCGCTGGCGCGGCTACCTCGCCGACGAGCGCGCGGAGGCCGCCGTCTACCGCGACCTCGCCTCCCGCCGCACCGGGCCGGACCGCGACATCCTGCTCGAGCTCGCGGAGGCGGAGCGCCGGCACGAGCAGCACTGGCTCGACCTGCTCGGCGTCGACGGCGATCGGCCCACCCGCGTCAGCGTGCGCACCCGCCTGCTCGGCCTGCTCGCGCGCCGCTTCGGCTCCGTGTTCGTGCTCGCGCTGCTGCAGCGCGCCGAGGGGCGCTCGCCCTACGAGGACGAGGCGGACGCGACGCCGCAGATGGCTGCCGACGAGCGGATCCACGAGGAGGTCGTCCGCTCGCTCGCGATGCGGGGGCGGTCGCGGATCTCCGGCACCTTCCGCGCCGCGGTCTTCGGCGCGAACGACGGCCTCGTCAGCAACCTCGCGCTCGTCCTCGGCGTCGGCGCGGCGGGCGCGACGCCCGGCCTCGTGCTCGCCACGGGCGTCGCCGGGCTGCTCGCCGGCGCGCTGTCGATGGGCGCCGGGGAGTACGTCTCCGTGTCCTCGCAGCGGGAGCTGCTCGCGGCCTCCACGCCCTCGCCGCAGTCCGCCGACGCCCTGACCCGCATCGACTTCGACGAGAACGAGGTCGCGCTCGTCTTCCGGGCGCGCGGCATGGCGGCGCCGGAGGCGGAGCGGGCCGCGCACGAGCTGCTCGCGGAGCGGGTCGCACCGCGGCTGCCCGCGGACGACGTCGACGTGGAGACGGTCGGGACGCCGTTCGGCGTCGCGCTGTCGAGCTTCCTGTTCTTCGCGTCGGGCGCCCTGATCCCGATCCTGCCGTACCTGTTCGGCGCCTCCGGCGTCGTCGCGGTGGTCGTCGCGGCCGCGCTCGTCGGCGTCGCGCTGCTCGCCTCCGGCGCGGTGGTCGGGCTGCTCTCCGGGGCGCCGATGATCCTGCGCGCCGTGCGCCAGCTCGCGATCGGCTTCGGCGCCGCGGCCGTCACCTACGTGCTCGGGCTGCTCTTCAACGCCGCCGGGGTCTGATCCGCGGCGACGAGCGAGCCGAGCAGCGCGAGCCGCTCGGCCGTCCGCGTGCCGGGGTCGGCGTGGTAGACGACGAGCACCTGCCCGTCCGTGCCGCCGACGCCGAGCTTCTCGCGGCGCAGGTCGAGCCGGCCGACGGCGGGGTGCTCCATGGTGAAGCCGCCGCCCTCGAGCGGCTGCACGTCGTGCCGCGACCAGTGCTCGCGGAACACCTCGCTCCGCGTCGTCAGCTCGTCGATGAGGCGTGCGGTCTCCGGATCCGGGCGCCCGGGGCCGAGCGAGGTCCGGAAGGAGGCGATCATGCCGCTGACGGCCCAGTCCCAGTCGGGCAGCAGCGCCTGCTCGGCCGGGTCGAGCAGCACCGACCGCAGGCGGTTCTCGCCGGCGGTGATGGACGGGGACAGGGCCGTCGCGAGCGGGTTCGCAGCGAGCACGTCGAACCGGCGGCTCTCGACGAACGCGGGCAGGTCGAGCGCCGCGAGCAGCTGCGCGGTGCCGGTCGGCACCGCGTCCCTGGTCGGGCGCGGGCGGGACGGAGCGTCGGCGGCGAGCCCGTGCAGGTACTCCACGGCCGTCGCGTCCAGCCGCAGCACGCGGGCGAGGGCGTCGAGCACCTGCGCGCTCGGGTTGCGGTCCCGGCCCTGCTCGAGGCGCAGGTAGTAGTCGGCGCTGATGCCGGCGAGCGTCGCGACCTCCTCCCGCCGCAGCCCGGGCGTGCGGCGGACGCCGGTCACGACGACGCCCGCGTCCTCCGGCCGCACCTGCGCGCGGCGGGCGCGGAGGTAGTCCCCGAGCAGGCGCGGATCGCTCATGCGGCAACGGTACGACCGGACGCGTCGCCGCATCCTGGTCCCCGCGGTCCCAGGGACGCGGGGATGCTGCCGCCCCCAGCCGGCGAGGCGCAGGGTGGAGGCATGACTGAGACGACGAACTCCCTCCCCGGCGGCACCCTCCCCGGCGGCACGTACCGACTCGGCGACCGCGAGGTGCCGCGCGTGGGCTTCGGGGCCATGCAGCTGCCCGGCAAGGGGGTCTTCGGACCGCCGCGGGACCACGACGAGGCGATCGCGGTGCTCCGCACCGCGGTGGAGCTCGGGATCCGCCACATCGACACCGCCGACTTCTACGGCCCCCACGTCTCCAACGAGCTGATCCGCGAGGCCCTCGCGCCCTACCCGGACGACCTCGTGATCGTGACGAAGGTCGGCTCGCGGCGCGACGACCGCGGCGCCTGGATCCCGCGGCGCGAGCCCGAGGACCTGCAGGCGCAGGTGCACGACAACCTCCGCACGCTCGGCGTCGACGTGCTCGACGTCGTGAACGTGCGGGTCGGCGGCGGCGACGACGCCCACAGCGCGGTGCCGGGCAGCATCGCGCCGGAGGTGGAGGCGGTCGCCGAGCTGCAGCAGCAGGGCCTCGTGCGCCACGTCGGCGTGAGCACCGTCGACGCCCAGCAGGTCGCGGAGGCGCGGTCGATCACCGAGATCGTGGAGGTGCAGAACTTCTACAACCTCGCGAACCGCGGCGACGACGACCTGATCCGCCGGCTCGCGGACGACGGCATCGCCTACGTGCCGTACTTCCCGCTCGGCGGCTTCAGCCCGCTGCAGTCCGGGACGCTCGACGCGGTCGCCGCGCGGGTCGGGGCGACGCCGATGCAGGTCGCGCAGGCGTGGCTGCTGCAGCGCTCGCCGAACCTGCTGCTCATCCCCGGCACCTCCTCGGTCGCGCACCTCCGCGAGAACGTCGCGGGCGCCGGCCTCGTGCTGCCGGCGGACGCGGTCGCCGAGCTCGACGCGATCGCCTGACCCTCCCCTTCCCCTTCGTCTCGTAGGCACGTCGTGCCGACGAGACGAAGGAGGGTCAGCGGACGAGCCGGATCTCGGGCTGCCCGCCGAGCTCCGGGCCGAAGACGTGGCGGGCGCCGTCCGGGGCGAACCCGTGCTTCCCGTAGAAGGCGCGGGCGCGCGGGTTCGCCTCGAACACCCACACCTCGGCGGGCACGTCGTCCGGCAGCACGGCGGCGAGGAGGCGGTCGGCGAGGCCGGTGCCGTACTCGGAGGCGAGCACGTAGATCGACCAGAGCTCCCGGTCGCGCACCGTCGCGCCGGCGGTGTCGTTCGGGCGGGCCGGCCCCGCCGTCGCGAAGCCGACGACTGCGCCGTCGCGCTCGGCGATGCGCAGCACGACGTCGGCGGAGGCGGGCTCCGCGACGATCCGCCGCCACTGCTGCACGCGCCGCTCCTCGCCCTCGGGCGTGAAGAACCCGTCGGGCAGCAGCGGGGCGTAGGCCTCGCGCCAGGACGCCCAGTGCATCCGCCCCAGCGCCTCCCCGTCGTCGGCCGTCGCCTCCCGGATCACCGTCGTCATCGCGCCTTCCTACCGGAGGTCGCGGCCGTCGGCGACGCGGCTAGCGGAAGTCGCGGCTCACGTGCTTCGCGCCGATGACGAGCCGCTCGAAGCGGTCCGCGACGATGTTCACGACCCCCTCCGGGGAGCGCTCGAGGATGCCGCGCACGATCATCGCCGGCGCTTCGCGGGCGACGCGGCGGTACCGCTGCCACACCCCGACGGACGCGATCACGTTCACCATCCCGGTCTCGTCCTCGAGGTTGAGGAACGTGATCCCGGAGGCGGTCGCGGGCCGCTGCCGATGCGTGACGACGCCGGCGATCTCGACCCGGCGCCCCGACTCCGCGCCGCGCAGCGCCTCGCCGCTCAGCACGCCGCGGCGGTCGAGGTCCGCGCGGACGTGCGCGACGGGGTGGTCGTCGGGCGAGATGCCCGTCGCCCAGAGGTCCGCGGCGACCCGGTCCATCCCGGTCGTCTCCGGCAGCAGCGGCGGCTGCACGACGATCGACGTGTGGGGGAGGGTGTCCGGCCGCTCCTCGGCCGCGGCGCCCGCGCCCCACAGCGCCTCCCGGACGGTCATCCCGAACCCCTCGAACGCGCCCGCGGTCGCGAGCGCCTCGAGCTGCGGCGCCGTGAGGCCGATCCGGCGGGCGAGGTCGCGCTGGTCGCGGTAGTCGCCGTGCGCGGTCCGCTCCGCGACGATCCGCTGCGCGAGCCGCGCCCCGATCCCGGTGACGCCCGCGAGCCCGAGCCGCACCGCGAAGGCGCCGTCGCGGCGGTGGTCCGCGTCCCGCGCCGGTGCGGTGTGGTCGAAGTCGGCGGGAACCGGCGGCTGGACGGGGTCGAGGCAGCTCGGCATGCCCTGCGCGGTGGTCCCTTCGAGAGCCTCAGGACGCCGCTCGAGGCTCGCTCCGCTCGCACCTCGACCAGCGGGGGAGAGCGGCTCGAGCCCCGCGTCGGCGCCCGAGCGGTTCACGTCGGGGCGGCGCACGACGACGCCGTGCCGCCGCGCGTCCGCGGTGAGGGAGGCGGGGGAGTAGAAGCCCATCGGCTGCGCCCGCAGCAGGCTCGCGAGGAACACGCCGGGGTAGTGCAGGCGCATCCAGGCGGACGCGTAGACGAGCAGCGCGAACGACAGGGAGTGGCTCTCCGCGAAGCCGAAGCTCGCGAACGCCTGGATCTTCGTGTAGATCTCGTCGGCCACGGCGCCCGTGATGCCGTTGCCCGCCATGCCGGCGTAGAGCTTGCCGCGCAGCGACTCGATCTTCTCGATCCCGCGCTTCGACCCCATCGCCCGGCGCAGCAGGTCCGCGTCCTCGCCGGAGCAGCCGCCGACCGCCATCGCGATCTGCATCAGCTGCTCCTGGAAGATCGGCACGCCGAGGGTGCGGCCGAGCACCGGCTCGAGCAGCGGGTGGAGGTAGCTGATCGGCTCGTCCCCGCGGCGGCGCCGGACGATCGGGTGCACCGCGCCGCCCTGGATCGGGCCCGGCCGGATCAGCGCGACCTCGATCGCGAGGTCGTAGAACCGGCGCGGCAGGAAGCGGGGGAGCAGCCCGAGCTGCGCGCGCGACTCCACCTGGAACACCCCGATCGCGTCGGCGCGGCAGAGCTGGTCGTAGACGCCCGCCTCCTCCTTCGGGATCGTCTCGAGCGTCCACCGCTCGCCGGTGTGCTCCGCGGCGAGGTCGAACGCGTACTGGAGCGCCGCGAGCATCCCGAGCCCGAGCAGGTCGAACTTCACGAGCCCCATGTAGGCGCAGTCGTCCTTGTCCCACTGCAGCACGGTCCGCGCCTCCATGCGGGCGTGCTCGATCGGCACGACCTCGCCGACGGGCCGGTCGGTGAGCACCATGCCGCCGGAGTGGATGCCGAGGTGCCGCGGCGCCTTCAGCAGCTGCTCGGCGAGGTCGACGACCGCGCCGGGGATGTCGTGGTCCTGCGAGGAGGTGACGGCGCCCCAGCGCTCCACCTGCCGGCTCCACGCGTCCTGCTGGCCGGGGGAGGCGCCGAGCGCCTTCGCCATGTCGCGCACCGCGTTCTTCGGCCGGTAGGTGATCACGTTCGCGACCTGCGCCGCGTTCCGCCGGCCGTACAGCTCGTAGACGTGCTGGATCACCTCCTCCCGCCGGTCGGAGTCGAAGTCGACGTCGATGTCGGGCTCCTCGTCGCGGAGGGCGGAGAGGAAGCGCTCGAACGGCAGGTCGAAGAAGATCGAGTCGATCGCGGTGATGCCGAGCAGGTAGCAGACCGCGGAGTTCGCGGCCGAGCCGCGGCCCTGGCAGAGGATGCCCCGCGACTTCGCGTACGAGACGATCCCGTGCACGATGAGGAAGTAGCCGGGGAAGTCCTTCTCCTCGATCACGCCGAGCTCCCGCTCGATGCGGGCGAGGTGCTCCGGCTTCGCGTCCGGGTACTTCTCCGGGATCGCGTCGTGGACGAGCTGCCGCAGCCACGTCATCGGGGTGTGCCCCTCGGGCACGGGCAGCTTCGGCAGCCCCGGGCGCAGGCTGCGGAGCACGAACCGGGTCTCGTCGGCGACCTCGACGGTCGTCTCGACGGCGCCCGGGTAGCGGGCGAAGCGCTCGCGCTGCTCGGCGCCGCTGCGGAGGTGCGGGACGGCGGCGGGCAGCCAGCCGTCCATCTCGTCGAGGCTGCGGCGGGCCCGCACGGCGGCGAGCGCGGTCGCGAGGCGCCGCCGCTCGGGGGAGGCGGCGTGCGCGTTCGCCGTGGCGACCGTGCGGAGGCGGCGCGACCCCGCGAGCGCGAACAGGGCGTCGTTCGCCGGGCCGTCGAGCGGGGCGCCCGTGTCGAACAGCTCGACCACGACCCCGTCGCGGCCGAACGCGTCGACGAGCCGGTCGAGCTCGCGGCCCGCAGCGGCCGGGTCGAGGCCGGAGGGGGTGACGAGCGCCTGCCGCACCCGGCCCTTGCGGCAGCCCGTCAGCGCGACGACCTTCCCGGCGAGGCGCTCGACGAGCTGCGCCTCGTCGTACTCGGGGCGGCCCTTCTCCGCCTCGGCGGCGAGCTGCGCCTCGGTGATGAGGCCGGACATCGCGTGGTAGCCGGCCGAGCCGCGGGCGAGCAGCAGCAGGTGGGACCCCTCCGGATCCGGCACGCCCTGCTGCGGGGCGCCGAGGCCGAGCGACAGCTCCGCGCCGAACACCGTGTGCACCGGGTGCTGGTCGGCCGCCTCCGCCATCCGGACCGAGCCGTAGAAGCCGTCGTGGTCGGTGAGCGCGAGGGCGTGCAGGCCGAGCCGGCTCGCCTCCTCCAGCAGCTCCTCCGGGCTCGAGGCGCCGTCGAGGAAGCTGAAGTTCGAGTGCGCGTGCAGCTCGGCGTACGGCACCGCGTCGGGGTCCCGCTCCGGCGCGCCCGTCGGCGGGCGGTAGGGGTGTCGCTTCAGGGACCAGGCGGGGGAGTCGCCGCCGTCGGCGCCCTCCGGCGGCCCGCCCGGACGGCGCGCGTCGCTGAGCCGCCGCTCGAACTCCGACCACGGGATCGGCGGGTTGCTGTATCCCACGCGCTCATCCTCGAACACGTGTTCGACTTCCGCAACTCCCCGCTCCGCGTCCGTTCTGAAGGAGTTCTCGAGCGATCGGCGCAGGAACTCCTTCGAAACGGAATCCGTCAGGCGGTGGGGGCGGGGAGGACCGCGCGCTCCTCGCCGCTGCGGACGAGGTCGAGGATCACCCCGGCGACCTGCTCGGGCGAGTGGCCGCGCGGCGCGCCCGCCCGCAGCTCGCCGGCGCGGAGCACGTCGTGGAACTCGGTGTCCGTGATGCGCGGGTAGACGGTGGAGACGACGATCCCGGCGTCCGCCAGCTCGAGCCGCGCGGTCTCGGACAGCGTGTTCAGCGCGGCCTTCGACGCGGCGTAGCCGCCGACGCCCGGCATGCGGTGCAGCGTCGTGCCGCTGCTCACGTTCACGATCGCGCCCGCGCCCTGCCGCCGCATCGGCGGGATCACCGCCTGCATCGCCGCGAGCGCGGCGACGACGTTGAGCTCGAGCACCGCGCGGAGGTCGTCGAGCCGGATCCGCTCGAGCGGCTCGTGCAGCCCCTGCCCGGCGTTGTTGACCAGCACGTCGACGCGGCCGAAGCGCGCGAGGGCCTGCTCGACCGCGTTCGCGAGGTCGCCCTCGTGCGTCACGTCCGTCTGCACCGCGAGCGCGTCGGGCAGCTCGGCCGCGAGGGCGTCGATGCGGTCCGCCCGGCGCGCGGTCAGCACGACCTTCGCCCCCGCGTCCGCCGCGGCCCGCGCGGTCGCCGCCCCGATCCCGCTCGACGCGCCCGTCACCAGCACCACCGACCCGCTCAGCTCCATGGTCCCATGCTGCGCCGCGACCCTGGCCGGGCCTCGCAGGCGGGCTCGCTACGGTCCGCGCATGACGGATGAGGGCGGTGCGGCGCCGTTCGTGCCGGAGGGCGCGCCGATCGACGTGCTGCGCGACGCGGCGGCCGGGTGCCGGGGCTGCGAGCTGTGGGAGCCGGCGTCGCAGGTCGTGTTCTCCGCCGGGCCGCCTGCCGCGTCCATCGTGCTCGTGGGCGAGCAGCCGGGCGACCAGGAGGACCGGCGCGGCCTGCCGTTCGTGGGGCCCGCCGGGCAGCTGCTCGTCCGCGCGATCCGCGACGCCGGCATCGACCCGGCGGCCGTCTACCGGACCAACGCGGTCAAGCACTTCCGGTTCGAGGAGCGCGGCGGACGGCGCATCCACAAGACGCCGGAGGTGCACCACATCGTGGCGTGTCACCCGTGGCTGCACGCGGAGCTCGGGCAGCTGTCGCCCGGCATCGTCGTCGCGCTCGGCGCGACCGCCGGCCGGAGCGTGTTCGGGCGACCGGTGCGGATCGGCGCCGAGCGCGGGCGGGTGCTCGAGGGCGCGATCCCGGACTCGACCGCGAAGGCGCTGCTCACCGCGCACCCCTCCGCGGTGCTGCGCATGCAGCGCGACCCGGGCTACGACGAGGCCTACGCCGCCCTCGTCGCCGACCTCCGCACGGCCGCGGCCGCCGCCGGCTGACCGCCTGACCCGACTTCGCTCACGCTTCTGGACGCGCGAGCGCCGTCTCGGCGTCCAGAAGCGTGAGCAGAGTGGGAGTTCAGTCGTAGCGGGCCTCGGCCCACCAGCCCGTCGCGTCGCGGGCGAGCAGCCAGGCGGAGCCGTCCGCGCACGCGACCTGCATGCGGTGGAGCCGGACGGCCGCGGCCGGGTCCCACCACCGCTCCTCGAGCGGCCAGGGCCCGGCCCAGCCCTCGATCCGGGTCGCGGGGCGCCCGGGCGCGACGAGGAGGGCGGGCGGCCCGCTGATGGCGTCCCGATCGTCGACGGCCACGTCGCGGCCGGCCGGGTCCTGCACGACGACGGGCGGCCGGTCGCCCAGCACCGCGGTCGGCACGAACCCCGGCAGCCGCCCGGGCCAGGGCGCGCCCGGCGGCCGCGGCGGCGTGCGCTGCTCGCCCCACGGCGCGAGCACGGTGCGGTCCGCGGCGAGCCGCCCGCCGCTCGGCTGCGCGGTGAGCACCGCCTCGTGGCCGAGGAGGCTCTGCACGCGGGAGAGCGCGTGGTGGATCCGCTCGCCGGGGCCGCCGCCCCAGAGCCCCTGCTCGTGGTGCGCGGCCTCGTCGACCGCCTCCGGGTGCAGCACGACCTCGGCGACCGGCGCGGCGAGCTCGGCGGCGGCGAGCTGCCAGCGCACCCGGTCGATCACATCGAGCGGGGTGAAGGAGCGGGGGTGCAGCCAGGTGCGGCGGTGGGGCGCGCCGCGCTCCGGGACGAGCTCGACGGTCAGCGCGGTGCAGACGAGCAGGTCCCCGGCGAGGGCCTCGAGGAAGGCCTCCGCCGTCCGCTTCAGCCCGAACGCGATCTGGTCGATCCGCTCGAGCGGCGGCTCGAACGCCTGCCGGCGGTCGCGGTCGGCGGGCACGACCCGCGCGACCACCCGCCGCGGGTCGAGCCCGGCGGCGACCCGGTGCGCGGCCTCGCCCTCGGGGCCGAACCGGTCGCGCACCGACGCCTCGGGCAGCGCGGCGAAGGCGCCGAGGGTGCGCACGCCGAGCCGCGCGAGCAGGCCGACCAGCGCCGGCATCCCGAGCACGGACACCGGCAGCGGGGCGAGGAAGTCGGCGGAGGCGCCGGCCGGCACGACCCGGATCGTGCGGCCCGCGTCGGTCGCGCGGGCGGCCTGCTCGGCGGTGAACGGACCGTCGGCGACGCCGGCCCGCGCGTCCGGCACCCCGGCCTCGGCGAGCAGGTGCAGCGCCTCGCCCGCGGCGGACTCCTCGCCGCCGAAGAACCGCGCGGGCCCGGCGGCCCGGATCACCACGAGGCCGGGCCGCACGACCTGCACGGTCGGGATGCCCGCCTCGAGCGCGGCGAGCACCGGCTCGAACCGCCGCGCGTCCACCGCCGGCTCGAGCGGCAGCACGGTCAGCGAGGCGCAGCGCGACTGCGCCTCCCGCACCTTCAGCCCCCGCTGCACGCCGGCGGCCCGCGCCGCTGCGGAGCAGGCGTGCACGACCCCGTGCTCGACGAGCGCGAGGGGCGCGGCGGGGTCGAGGTCCGCCTCCGCGGCGGCGGCGCGCACCGGCCAGTCCGGGCACCAGAGGACGAGGCAGCGCTCGGTCATCGTCCCGGTCGTCCCGGTCATTCCGCCGCCTCCATCGCCGGCACCGCGACGGGGCGGGGGCGGACGGGCGCTGCAGGCGCGGCGGGCACGAACGGGCGGAACCCGGTCTCGATGCGCACCCGGTGCCGCGTCCGCACCTCGCGGACGGTGGTGACGACGTCGAGCTCGCGGGCGGCGAGGTAGCCCCACCCCGTGCCGATCCCCGCCCAGCTGCCGCCCGTCGCGGTGAGCGTCGCCTCGGCGCCGCTCCACTCGCCCGCGACGAGCAGGGTCGCGTCGCGCTGCCGGAGCCGGGAGGCGAGGCGGGCGGTCTCGGAGGGGGAGGCGCCCCGCGCGGGCGGGCGCACCAGCACGACGGGCAGCACCTCGGCGAGCTGGGCGGTGACGGAGAGCCAGTGCTCGCCGGGGGAGGGCACGAGCACGAGCCGGTCCAGCGCGACGCCGAGCTCGGCCGCGGCCTCCGCGCCGAACTCCGGGATGCCGACGACGCCGACCCACGCGCCGGCGGCGGAGGGGCCGGCGAGCAGCAGCATCGCGAGCGCGAGCGACCCCGGTGCGGCGTAGGCGACGCCCGAGCGGAGCGCGCCGCCCGGGAGCAGCGGCGCGACGGCGGGGTCCGTCGGCAGCGTCCTGGCACCGAGCGTCCTCGCCTGCATCGCCGCGATGCGCGCCTGCAGCGCGGCCACCGTCTCGGATCGGGCTGCTGCAGGCACGTCCTCAGTATCGAACACGTCTTCGAACTGGGACAAGTCCCTCGCCGCTCGGCGCGTCGGACCGGTCTCGGCCAAACCTTTCGCGGCCCCGCGCGGGCCCCTCGGACCCGCTTCGCAGTGCACCGGCAGCCCGAATCGTGCTGCACTTTCGCAGCGGAGCACCGTTTCATCTGGAAATCGAGGCGCGCGCCGAACACCCTGTCAGGGACAGCACGGCAGCAGGAGGAACCGAACAGCGATGCGGACCAGCGCGGAGATCGACGTGCCCACGCGGGAGTGGGACGGCCCGGCCGGATTCGACCGCTTCGCGGCCCAGGGACGGTTCGCCGTGCCGGACGTGAAGCGGTTCCGGGCAACCTGGCGGAGCGTCGTCGTCGACGGCGTGCAGCTCGGCGAGTGGACGACGTCCCCGATCTCGGGCGCGCAGCGACCAGGGGCGACCGGTCCGACCGCGCCCACGGTGTTCCTCGTCACGGTCGTCGAGGGCTCGTTCCGCTACTGGTCCGAGGGCCGTGCGATCGACGCCCGGGGCGGCTCGCTCCACCTCGTCTCGTCCACCGACGCCGTCCGCTTCGCCGTGCCGGAGCCGACCCGCCTGCTGCGCGTCGCGGTGCCGGGCGCGTTCCTGCCGCAGGAGATCCGGGCCGCCACCGCGAGCACGATCGGCCAGGTGCCCGCGACCCGCGTGACGGCGGGTCTCACCTCGCTCGTCGAGCAGGTGCTCGACCCGGTGCTGGGCGGCCCCGCGTCGCCGGCCGCCCGCGCCGTGCGGGCGCTCGCGGTCGCGGCGCTCGAGGACAGCGTGCCGGAGGCCGCGGAGCACGACCTGCGCAGCCAGATCCTCGACCACATCGAGCGCCACCTCGGCGACCCGGACCTCGGGCCGCAGTCGATCGCGGCCGCGTTCGGCATCAGCCTGCGCTGGGTGCACCACGTGTTCAACGTGGACGGCGCCTCGGTCGCCCGGCACATCCGCGAGCGGCGGCTCGACATGGTCGCGGCGCAGCTGCAGAGCGACCGCCGGTTCCCGCGCATCGGGGCGCTCGCGGAGCGCAGCGGCTTCGCCGCCCGGGACCAGCTGACGCGCGCGTTCAAGGCGCGGTACGGCATGACGATCGCCGAGTACGCGGAGCGCGCGAGCGAGGGCCGGGCGCCGGTGCCGCTGCGCTCGTCCGGCGACGCGGAGGACGAGGAGACCGCCTGACCGCGTCGGGACGTGCACGAGGGGCCGGTCGCGATGCGACCGGCCCCTCGTGCTTGCCCCTCCCGGGCTACTTGAGCGCCTTGAACGAGTAGCGGTACTTCAGGCCCGTGATCTTCACGCCCTTCTTCCACGTGTGCGAGACCGTGTAGGTGGTGAAGGACTTCGGGATCGTCACGGCCTTCGAGGTGTGCTTCCCGTTGCGGATGAGGACCTTGATCTTCTTCTTGCCGTGGCTGAAGACGAGGTACTGCTTGCCCTTGATGCCCTTCGCCTTCGCGACGACGCGGAGGGTGACCTTGCCCTTCGAGAGGCCGGCGAGCGGCTTCGCGGCCATCTTGTGCTTCCCGGAGACCGCCTTCGTCGTCACCACGTGCGTGGCCGCGGCGAGCCGCTTCGGGGAGACGACGACGGTCGTGCTGCCCGCGACGCTGGTGGTGCCGTCGCCGATGCGCGCCGTGAAGACGTAGCGGCCGGGGACGACCTTGCCGCCCTTCAGCCCGTTCCAGGTGATGACGTCGTTCGTCGCCCGGACGGCCCAGGTCGCGACGGTGCTCGAGCCGAACGTCAGGGTGGCGACGCCGTTCGCGGCGTGCTGCTGCCCGTCGCTGACGGTGCCGGCGAGGCGGAAGGCGACGCTGTCGCGGTAGCCGTCCTTCGCCGGGTAGACCGTGTCGAGCGAGGGCGTGACGGCGAGCGCGGTGAGCACGATCGGCGTCGAGGGAGCCGGGGTGGCGCCGGTGCCCGAGCCGGACGGCGCGCCGGTGGACGGGGTGCCGGTCGAGGGCGTGCCGCCCGCGGAGTCGGTCGTGCCGGTCGACGGCGGCGTGGTCGGCGTCGTGACGGTGCCGCCGACGGTCGTCGTGCCCGGCGTGCCGCCCAGGACCACGCCGACGCCGGAGCCGCCGGAGCCGGTCACGCCGACCCCGACCGAGCCGCCGCCCGCGCCGATGCTCACGGTCGTGCCGCCGACGCCGACCGCGACGCCGCCCGAGCCGCTGCCGGTCACGCTGATGGGCGACGACGTCCCCGTGGTCGGGGCCAGGACGCCCGTGACGACCCCGGTGGTCCCGCCGACGGTGCTGCCGACGGTCTGCGTCACGACGCCGACGGTGCCGCCGACGGTCCCGACCACGCCGCCGACGAGGCCGTTCGGCGAGACGGTCGGGTCGTCGCCCGTCGTCGCCGCGTTCGCCGCGGGTGCGAAGACGATGCCGGCGCCGGCGACGATCGCGGCGGCGGCGCACACGCCCGTGGCGGTGCGGATCCAGTTCGAGTGCATTGCGGTCTTCCCCCAGAAGATCGGTCCGCGACTTCCCCCGAAGCCGCGGCAGGAGCGTAGGAACAGGGCCGGAGCCGTCGGAAGCGGGCTGCACGAACCATTCGGGCCCGGGTGCACGCGATGCCGCGTGCCGACCCCAACGGGGGCCACGAATAGGCTGAGAACGTGGAAGCGGCGGACCTGCAGTTCCTCGAGGCCATCGCCTGGGTGGTGGGCGGCCTGCTGCTCGTGGTCACCGTCACCGGGCTGTCGAGGAAGGTCGGCTGGTCCGCGCCGCTGGTCCTCGTGGCCGTCGGCGTCGGGGCCTCGTTCCTGCCGTTCGTGCCCGACGTGGAGCTGAAGCCCGACGTCGTGCTGTTCATCGTGCTGCCCGCGCTGCTCTTCGCGGCGGCGCTGCAGACCCCCTACCTCGAGGTCCGGGCCCGGGGCGACTCGATCCTGCTGCTCTCCGTCGGCCTGGTGCTCTTCTCCGTGCTCGTCGTCGGCCTGGTCACGACCTGGCTGCTCGGCACCGCGGTCGCCGGCGTCACGCTCGCGGTCGGGCTCGCGTTCGGCGCGATCCTCGCGCCGACCGACGCGGTGAGCGTCAACGCGCTCGCCGGCACGGGGCGGATGCCGCGACGGCTCGCGGCGCTCCTCGAGGGGGAGGGGCTGCTGAACGACGCGACCGCCCTCGTCTCCCTGAACACGGCGATCGCCGCGATCCGGGCACCGGAGGACGGCTTCGGCAACGTCTTCTGGGACTTCGGCCGGGCCGTGATCGGCGGGATCGCGCTCGGGATCGTCGTCGCCTGGGCGGTCGTCCGCGTCCGTCGGAAGCTGAAGGCGCCGGTGCTCGACACCTCGCTCTCGCTCGCGACGCCCTACGTCGCCTACATCCCGGCCGCGGCGATCGGCGGCTCCGGCTTCCTCGCCGTCGTCCTGACCGGCATCTGGCTCGGCTACCGCGCGCCGTCGTTCCAGTCCGCGGAGTCGCGGATCGCGGAGCGCATCAACTGGCGCACGGTCAACTTCGTGCTCGAGAACGGCGTCTTCCTGCTCATCGGCCTGCAGCTGAAGGGCATCGTGGAGATGGCCGCGCGGACCACGATCGCGTTCTGGCAGGGCGTCCTGATCATCGCGGGCATCTACGTCGCCATGGTCCTCGCGCGCTTCGCCTGGGTGTTCGCGGCGACGCTGCTGTACCGCTTCGGTCCGGAGCGGCTGCGCGAGCGGCGCTGGGACTGGAAGACCGCGTTCCTGATCTCCTTCGCCGGCGTGCGCGGCGTCGTCACGCTCGCCGCCGTGTTCCTGCTGCCGCTCGACGGGGCACACCCGACGCCCGCGGTCGGCTTCCTGCAGCTCGCCGCGTTCGTGATCGTGGTGCTGAGCCTGCTGCAGGGGCTCGCGGTCGGCCCGCTCGTGTCGCTGCTCCGGCTGCCGCTGCCGAACCCCGAGCAGGACCGGATGCAGATCCGGACGCTGATCGCCGAGGCGCAGACCGCGGCGATCCAGCGGCTCGAGAACGAGGCGACGGAGGACGACCCGGAGGAGCTCGTCGCGAGCCTGCGCCGCAGCGCGGAGTACCGCGTCATGATCGGCACGACGGACGAGCAGGGTCTGATCTCGCAGCCCGACGCCTACGCGCGCCTCAGGCTGCTGATGCTCGACAGCGAGCGCACGGCCGTGCTGGGGGCGCAGCGGGAGGGCCGCTACGAGGACAGCGTCATCGACGCGGTGCTCGGCGACTTCGACTCGATCGAGACGGCCATGAAGCGCTCGTACCGCCGGGACCACGCGCCGGTGAAGCCGCCCCTGAAGCTCGCCCGGCTCCGCCGCGAGGGCTGAGCCGGGCGGGCTTCAGAGCGGGACGGGCCGGTCAGTCGTCCGGCTCGTCCTCGCGCTGGATGTCCTCGGTCGGGGCGTCGTCGCCCTCGCCGGTGCTCGGGTCGTTCGGCTCGGCCCCGAAGGAGCCGTTCGGCAGCATCCCCGTGAGGGCCTGCTCCTCGGCGCGCGGGTCGCTCATCGCTCGTCGTCCAGCTCGATGGAGTCGGGGTCGATCGCGTTGTCCGGCTCGTCCGGCCGCGTCTCGGCGGGCGCGCCGCCGGTCGGGCCGTCGTTGCCGTCGCCCTCGCCCGCGTAGACCGTCTCGCCGGCGACCGCGTCGTTCGTCGTGACGGAGTTCGACTCGGCCTGGATCGTGGCCCAGTCGCCGCGGGCGTAGTCGGCGGCCTCGCCCGCGTCCGACTCCTCCTCCGCGTCGCCGTCCTCCGTGCCGGAGTCGGGGAGGCGCGTGTCGCTCGCCAGGTCGTCGCCGCCGGCGGCGACGCCGGTGATGGGATCGGCCGCGCCGATGCCGGCCGCTTCGTCGTTCTCGGGGTCGCTCATGGGGCCGACGCTAGGCGGCGGCGTCTGAGGAGTCGGTGCGAGCGAGCAGGTCGTGCTCCTCGATCGCCGCGAGCGACAGCGTGCGGTAGCCCTCGGACTCGAAGAACACGGTGATCCGGTCCTCCTCGACCTTCATGACCCGGCCGTCGCCCCACTGCGCGTGCCGCACGGCGGAGTCCACGGGGAAGGGCACGTCGGCGTCGGCGGCCACGTCCTGCTCGTCGGCGATCCGGTAGGCCGAGCCGCTCTCGCAGGTGTCGCAGTTGCCGCAGGGGCCGGCGCCGCCGTCGCCGAAGTAGCCGAGCACGAACTGCCGGCGGCAGGCGCGGGTCTCCGCGTACTCGCGCATCATCGCGAGCCGGGACTCGTCGATGCGCTGGCGGCTCTCCGCGGCCTCGAGCGCGGCGGCCGCCGCCGCCGCGCTGTCCTCCTCGGTGACGACGACGCGGCCGCCGTCGAGCTCGGCGACGCCCGCGTCGGCGAGCAGGTTCGCGAGCGAGGTCGCGCGACGCGTGCTGACGTCGAGCTCGTCCGCGAGCTCCTTGAGGTCGGCGTGCTCCGCGGCCGCCGCGGCGGTCCGCTCGAGCTCCTTGCGCTTCGGCGCGGTGGCGCCGAAGAACTTCCGCAGCCCCAGGTCCGCCTCGCGGTAGTGCAGCTTCGCGGCGGAGGGCTCCCCGTCGCGCCCGGCGCGGCCGACCTCCTGGTAGTAGGCGTCGAGCGATTCCGGGATCGCCGCGTGGACCACGAACCGCACGTCGCCCTTGTCGATGCCCATGCCGAACGCGCTCGTCGCGACGACGACGTCGATGCCGCCCTCGTGGAACGCCGCCGACAGCTCCCGCCGCCGCTTGGCGGGGAGGCCGCCGTGGTAGGCCTCCGCCTGCACCCCGCGCTCCTGGAGGCGCTCGGCGAACACCTCGGTGCCCTTGCGGGTCGCGACGTAGAGCAGGCCCGGCTTCGCGAGCTCCACGACGTCGTCGAGCACCGCCGCGACCTTCGCGTCCTCGTCCTCGTGCCGCCGGACCCCGAGGTGGATGTTCGGCCGGTCGAAGCCGTGGGTGAGCACGCGGGCGTGCGGCATCCCGAGGCGCTGGAGGATCTCCTCCCGCACGGGCCGGGACCCGGTCGCGGTCAGGGCCAGGACCGGCGGCCGCCCGATGCGCTCCGCGACCTCGCCGAGGCGCAGGTAGTCGGGCCGGAAGTCGTGGCCCCAGCTCGAGACGCAGTGGGCCTCGTCGACGACGAAGAGCCCGACGTCGGCCGCGGCCAGCCGCTCGACGACGGCGTCGTCGGCGAACCGCTCGGGCGCCACGAACAGGTAGCCGAGGGAGCCGTCCGCGACGCCGGCCCACGCCTCCTCGATCGCGCGCTCGCCGATCGTCGAGTTCACGAGCGCTGCGGGGCGCGCGCCGGGCCGGTCCCGCAGCGAGGCGACCTGGTCGGCCTGCAGCGCGATCAGCGGGGAGACCACGACGACGAGGCCCGGCTTCAGCGCTCCGGCGAGCTGGTAGACGGCCGACTTGCCGTACCCGGTCGGCATGACGCCGAGGACGTCGCGGCCGTGGAGCACCGAGGCCACCGCCCGCCCGATGCCGGGCCGCAGCGGGTCCCAGCCGAAGACGTCCTTCGCGGCGGCGGCGATCTCCGCCGCCCGCGCCTCCGACACCCCCTCGTCGCCCGTGTCCTCGATCGCGGTCTCCGTGATGCTCATCCGGAGGATCCAAGCAGGCGCGCGCCTGGGAGGAGGCGGGCTCGCAGTCAACGGGGGGCTGTGCCGTAGAGGTCGGCGGGCACGTCGTCGAGGAAGATCCGGGCCGTGACCTCGCCGACGCCCTTGTACGCGACGAGCCGGTCGTGCGCCTCCCGGCGGTCGGCGCTGGAGGTCACGAGGCGGTTCACCGAGCCCCAGTCGCGCGCGACCCCGGCCATCACCTCGTGCAGCTCGTCCGTCATGAGCCAGTCGAAGCGGTCGTAGCCGCCCTCGTCGAGGAGGCGCCGCAGCGCGTCGCGGTCGAGGTCGGCGAAGCGCTCCGGGCTGGTCAGCCCGTGCTCGATCAGCACCCGGTACGTGCGGGCCGCCTGCTCCTGCCGGATGCGCCGGCCGAAGAGCACCGACGCGAGGAACCAGCGGTACCGCTGCTCGGGGCTCCGTGCCACGTCGACGCCGAGGTCCGCCGGCCCGAGGTTGTTCCGCTCCGCCATGCCGGGAGCCTCCCGGATCGCGGCTGGGAGCACCGGAGGTGAGCGCGGGGAAGCGCTAGGAGACGTGCACCATCGGCCGGCGGCGGACGTCCGGCTCGGTCTCGCGGAGCACCTCGCGGGTGACGGGCGCGACCTCGCCCTCGCCGGAGACGAGGAAGCGGACGAGGTTGGAGATCGGGTTCCCCTCCGTCCACTCGAAGTAGACGTGGGGCACGACGCCGGTGAGGTTGCGGATCTGCAGCAGCACGGTCGCGATCGTGTTCGGCACGTTCCCGGAGGCGACCTCGAGCACGCGGAAGCCGTGCCGGACGATGCCCCGCACGACGAGGTCCTCCTCGAAGTCGGAGGAGTCGGTCTTCTCGACCTCGAGGAAGATGATCGAGGCGCGGCCGGGGATGTTGCTGTCGCGCCGCTCCTCCTTCGCCTTGATCGTGTACTCGAGCCGGTCGCGGGCTCCGGGCTCGTTCGCGACGAGGTGGACCTCGCCGAAGTCCTCCGCCTCGCGCAGGAACTCGAGCGCCGTGTCGTCGAACGTGACGCTGGTCGCACGGATCTCGAACGAGCGCCGCACCCGCGACAGCAGCGAGACGACGACGATCCCGAGCACGAAGAGCAGGGCGATGCGGATGCCGTCGGGCCGCTCGACCACGTTGACGACGAGCGTGTAGAGCAGCACGAGGGCGACGAAGCCGAAGCCGACCATCCGCTTCCACTGCCGCTTGCGGCGCGCGGACAGGGTCACCGCGACGGCGGCGGAGCTGATGAGCGCGAGGACGCCGGTCGCGTAGGCGCCGTTCTGCTCGTCCACCGACGCGTTGAAGACGAAGGTGACGAGCACGGCGAGCAGGGTGAAGACGATCACGAGCGGCCGGACCGCGCGCGCCCAGGTCGGCGCCATCCCGTAGCGGGGCAGGTAGCGCGGCACGATGTTGAGCAGGCCGGCCATGGCGGAGGCGCCCGCGAACCACAGGATCGCGATGGTGGCGACGTCGTAGACGGTGCCGAAGACCGCGCCGAGGTGCTCGTGCGCCAGGTAGGCGAGCGCGCGCCCGTTCGCCTCGCCGCCCGGCTCGAACGCGCGCTGGGGGATCAGCAGCGTCGTGACGAAGCTCGACGTCAGCAGGAAGACGCTCATCGTGATGGCGGCGGTGGTGAGCAGCTTCTTCGCGCCGGCGATGCGCCGCAGCGGCTTCTGCCCCGGCTGGTCGCCCGCGCCGCTGATCTGCGGGATGACGGTGACGCCGGTCTCGAAGCCGGAGAGGCCGAGCGCGAGCTGCGGGAAGACGAAGAGGGCCACGACGACCACGCCGAGCCAGCTGCCGCGGCCCTGCGCCAGCATCGCCGCGGACCAGTCCCCGACCAGCTCCGGGTGCGCCGCGATGAGCACGAAGGAGTTGACGATGACGACGGCGTTCAGCGCCAGGTAGACGGCCACGAGGACGACGGCGATGCCGATCGCCTCCTGGAAGCCGCGGAGGAACACGGCGCCGAGCAGCACGATGAGCAGCAGCGTGATCGGCAGGTTCGCGCCGTGCAGCGCCGCGGGCATGAGCGGGTTCTCGACCGCGTGCGCCGCCGCGTCGGCGGAGGACAGCGTGATCGTGATGATGAACGCCGTGCCGGCGAAGCCGAGCAGGACCAGCACGAACAGCTTGCCCGCCCACCAGGGCAGCAGGCGCTCGAGCATCGCGATCGAGCCCTCGCCGCGGAAGCTCTCGCTCGCGACGCGCCGGTAGACCGGCAGCGCGCCGAACAGCGTGAGCGCGACGAGCACGAGCGTCGCGATCGGCGAGACGAAGCCGGCGGCGATCGCCGCGATCGCGGGCTGGTAGCCGAGGCTCGAGAAGTAGTCGACGCCGGTGAGGCACATGACGCGCAGCCAGGAGTGCGTCTGCTCCGCGCGGCCGTGCGGGCCCTGGTGCGACCCGGCCGCCTCCGCGCCGTCGAGCGCCCACCGGCCGAACCGGCCGCGGCGCCGCCGCCGCTGCGGCGTGCAGGCGTCCGGGACCATGCGCTGGTCCGGGAGGCCGTCCTTGCCGGCCGCCCACGCCTCCAGATCGATCGCGCCGCTGTCCAGCCGATCGCGGGGTTCGGGTGCGGAGCTCGGGCTCTGCTCGCTCATCCGTCCTTCTCCGTACGACCCCGCGTGTCGCGGACCGGCCGCAAGTGTAGATCGGCGCGGCGCCCTCGCCCGCCCCCGTCGCGTCCGGGGCCGTGCGGCGCGTCGCGGCGACCCCGATACTGAGCCGATGACCACCGACCTGCAGGCGCCCGGCGTGCCCCGCCGGATGCTCGCCGCGGCGGTGCTCGCGTCGTTCGTCTCGTTCCTCGACGGCTCGATCACGAACATCGCGCTGCCCTCGATCGGGCGGGACCTCGGCGGCGGCGTCGTGACGCAGGAGTGGGTGGTCGACGGCTACCTGCTGACCCTCTCCGCCTTCATCCTGCTGTCGGGCGCGGTGTCGGACCGCTTCGGGCGGCTGAAGGTGCTGCGGATCGCGCTCGTCGCGTTCGCCGCGACCTCCGTGCTCTGCGCGCTGGCGCCGACCGCGGGCGTGCTCGTCGCGGCCCGGCTGCTGCAGGGCGTCGCCGGCGCGCTGCTGGTGCCGGGCTCGCTCGGCCTGATCATCGCCGTGTTCTCCGGCCCGGCTCAGGCGCGCGCGATCGGGTCGTGGACCGGCTGGACGAGCGTGTCGAGCCTGTTCGGCCCCGTGGTCGGCGGCCTGCTCGTCGACGCGCTGGGCTGGCGCAGCGTGTTCGTGATCGGCCTCCTGCCCGCGGCCGCCGCGATGGTGCTGCTCGGCCGCGTCCGCGACGACCCGCAGCAGGAGGCGACCGGGCGCATCGACCTGCCGTCCGCGGCGCTCGCGGCGGCCGGCCTCGGCCTGCTCACCGTCGGGCTGATCGAGGTGGGCGGCGCCTCGCACGCGGTGCTGCCGATCGGCGCGGCGATCGCCCTCATCGCGGCCGGCCTCGTCGTGCTCGCCGGCTTCGTGCTCCAGGACAGCCGGGCGCGCCACCCGCTCGTGCCGCAGCGGCTGTTCGCCGAGCGGAACTTCAGCGCCGGCAACCTCGCCACGCTCTTCGTCTACGGCGCCCTCGGGCTGGCGTCGCTCGTCCCGGCGCTCTACCTGCAGCAGGTGCTGCGGCTGCCCGCGACCGCGGCGGCCCTGGTGAGCCTGCCGTCGACGATCCTGATGATCCTGCTCTCGAGCCGGTTCGGCGCGCTGTCCGGCCGCCTCGGGCCGCGCCGGTTCATGACCGCCGGCCCGCTCGTGTGCGCCGTCGGCGCGCTGCTGTGGCTGCTGACCGGGCTCGGGACGGCGCCGGTCGTGCTCGTCGCGGCCGGCACGGTCGTCGTGGGGCTCGGGCTCGCCATGACCGTCGCGCCGCTCACCTCCGCCGTCCTCGGGGCGGTGCCGGAGGCCGAGTCCGGCATCGGCTCCGCGGTGAACAACGCGGTCGCCCGCGTCGCCGGCCTCGTCACCACCGCGTGCTCGGGCCTGATCCTCGGCGGTGCCGTCGCGCAGGGCGGGTTCGAGCGTGCGGCCGTCGTGGTGGCGGTGCTGCTCGTGATCGGCGGCGCGGTGTCGTTCGCGGGCATCCGCGACGGCGCAGCGCGCGCCTGAGCCCGGTCGGCCGAGCCCGGTCAGCCGAGCCGGCGGACCGCCCGCTGCGCGCGGCGGAGCCGGAGGGCGAGTTCGCGCTCCCCGTTCTCCGCCAGCCGGCCGAGCGCGAAGGCGTTCCCGCCGTCCGCGGTGAGCGCGACCGACTCCGCGGGCAGCCGGGCCAGCAGGAGGGCGAGGTCCCGGTGCTCGCCGAGCGCGTCGTGCACGCGCTCGGCTCGGCGGCCGGCCTTCACGAGCCCCGATCCGCTGCCGACCAGCCCCGCTGCGGCGAGCTCCTCGACGACGTAGCGCGCCCGCTTCGCGGCCTTGCGCGCCCGGTGCAGGTCGTCCGTGCCGCCGTCCATCCCCGCGGCGGCGCGACGCCGGGCGCGCCGGACCGCGTCCTTCGCGAGCGCCCGCAGCCGCTCCGGCGGCGCCGCCGCGTCCGTGCCGTCGGGCGTGAACCGCTCGAGGGCGTCGACCACGGCGAGCACCTCCGCGGCGCCGAGCGCGTCGACGACCTCCGCGGTCAGGCCCTGCAGCGCCGTCCGGGGGCGGGTGACGAGGCGCTCGCGCGCCTCGGCCAGCCCCGGGCTCGCCGGGTCGACGGCGTCGAGCAGGTCGGCGGCGACCGCTGCGGCGACGCGCGGGTCGCGGGCGTCGCCGAGCAGGAGGCCGATCTCGCGGAGCCGTCCGCTCAGCTCCCGCCCGGCGGGCCCCGCGACCTCCTGCAGCGCGAGCAGCGACCGCGCGCGCCGGATCGTCTTCCGCAGCCCGTGCACGGCGGCGCCCTCCGGATCGGGCTCGAGGGCGAGGTGCAGCGCCGCGCGGTGCAGCCCCTCGACGTGGACCGCCATCCGGGCGGCCAGGACCGCACCGGCCGTCGCGGGCGGCTCGGGCGCGGGGCGCTCGCCCTCCTGGCCGAGCGCCTGCGCGATCTTCGCGGGGCTCGACGAGGGGGTCGCCCCGGCGCCGAGCAGCGCCTCGTCCACGCGGTCGAGCAGGGCCGCGCAGGCGGGGGAGTCGTCGGCCTGCTCGGCCTCCCACTCGCGCCAGGAGCGCTCGACGCCCGCGGCGACGTCCACGGCGGTGACGTGGTCGTCGACCACCTCCACGGCGGCGCCGTCGGCGTCCGAGACGACCACCGCGTGCCGCTCCGTCCGGATGCGGGCGAGGGGCTCGAGCGCGCGGCCGCGCTGCCGGGAGCGCAGCGCCCGCGCGAACGCGGCAGGCAGCGCGTCCGGGTCGGCCGGATCGATCGGCGCGTGCAGCTCGACACGGCCGGCCGCGCTCCGGAGCTTCACGTGCCAGCCCTCGTCGTGGCCGCCCCGCCTGCGCCGCACGGCGATCCCGGCGCGCAGCAGCGCCCGATCGGCGGTGTCGACGTACAGGGCCTCGAGCAGCACCGCGGGGTGCGCGGCGACCGCGCCCGCGGCGCCGAGGTCCGGGAGGGCGGCGCCGTCCGGCACGGCGTACTTCCGCTCGATCTCGACCGCACTCGTGACACTCACAGGACCAATCCTGCCCGCCGACGAGAATCGGCACTGTGACCGCACTGGATTTCGGCCCCGTGGTGCTCGGGGGCAACGTCTTCGGCTGGACCGTCGACAAGGAGGAGGGCTTCCGCGTCCTCGACGCCTTCGTCGACGGGGGCGGCAGGGCGATCGACACCGCCGACGTCTACGTCGCCTGGATCCCCGGCAACGCCGGCGGCGAGTCGGAGACGATCATCGGCGAGTGGCTCGCCTCCCGCGGGCGCCGGGACGACGTCGTGATCGCGACGAAGGTCGCGTCGCTCGCGACCCGCAAGGGCCTCTCCGCCGCGAACATCGAGGCCGCGGTCGAGGACTCGCTGCGGCGGCTGCAGACGGACCGGATCGACCTCTACTTCGCGCACCGCGACGACGAGGGCGTGCCGCAGGAGGAGACGCTGGCAGCCTTCGACCGCCTCGTCCGCGCCGGCAAGGTGCGCGAGATCGGCGCCTCGAACTTCGCCCCGGCCCGCCTCCGCTCGGCCGCCGCGATCGCGCAGGCCGAGGGGCTGACGCCCTTCACGGTCGCGCAGGACCAGTGGAGCCTCGTGGAGCGCGGCATGGAGGTCGACCTGGTCCCGACGCTCGAGGAGTTGGACGTCGCCGAGATCCCGTACTCGTCGCTCGCGAGCGGGTTCCTCACCGGCAAGTACCGGCCCGGCACGACCACCGAGTCCGCCCGCGCCGGCAAGGCCGGGGGCTACCTGGAGAACCCGCGGAACGTCGACCTGCTGGACGTGCTCGACGACGTCGCCGCCGACCACGGCGTGTCCGTGACCGCCGTGGCGCTCGCGTGGCTCGCCGCGCAGCGGACCGTGGCGGCGCCGATCGCCAGCGCCCGGACCCCCGAGCAGCTCGGCGACCTCCTCGAGGCGGGCCGCGTGCGGCTGACGCCCGAGGACGTCGCGCAGCTCTCCGCGGCCACGGAGCCCGTCTCCGGCTGACATGGGCAGGAACCGATCGGTCGACGCGCCGCCCGCGGAGAAGACCTGCGCCGTCTGCGGCCGGCGCATCGAGTGGCGCGCGAAGTGGGCGCGGGACTGGGAGCAGGTCCGGTACTGCAGCGACGCCTGCCGCCGCGCCGGGGTGACGGCGGCCGACGAGGCGCTCGAGCGGCGCATCCTCGCGCTGCTCGAGACGCGAGCGGCGACCGCGACGATCTGCCCCTCCGACGTCGCGCGCGCCGAGGCCGCCGAGCCCGAGGACTGGCGGCCGCTGATGGAGCCGGTGCGCCGCGCCGCCCGGCGCCTGGTGGCGCGGGGCGAGGTCGAGATCCTCCAGCACGGCTCCGTCGTCGACCCGTCGACGGCGAAGGGGCCGATCCGGATCCGCCGCGTCCGCTGACGGGCCTCCCCGCCCTCCCGGCCCGCCCGTCCTCGGCGGGAATGGTCCGCCCCGCTCTGGGGGCACGTCCCTGCGCGTCCGATCCCGCGCCGCTCGGCATGCTCGTCGACGAGGCGGGACCGCGGACGCGGCGCTCCCGCAGCATCGACAGGGGGACGCACATGACGGTCGTGACGGAGGAGCCGAGCGCGCTCGCGCCGGCGCTGGACGAGCAGGACGAGACCCGGCTGCGCCGGACCGTGCTGGCCGGCACCGCCGCGTTCGTCGCGATCCTCGTGGGCTTCTGGGCGTGGTGGCCGATCGGCGTCGTGCTGGGCCTCGTCGGCGGCGGCTTCGTCGTCTTCCGGATCGGCAGGGCGATGCAGGTCGCCATGTTCGACGACTCGGTCGACGGCCTCGGCGCGCTCGAGGACGAGGAGGAGCTCCGCGCGGAGTTCCGCCGCCTCCGCGTGCGCCTCGGCGACGACTGGGCCCTGTTCCGCCGCGCCGCGCTCCTCGTGACGGAGGCGCAGTGGGCGTCCGTCGCCGGGCTGCAGCGCGAGCTGGGGATCAGCACCGGCGCCGCGCAGCACATCCTCGGCCAGCTCGAGCGCGAGGGCTTCGTCGGTCCGTCGCGCGGGAACCGCGCCCGCGTGGTCCGGCTGGCGCGCGACCGCGCGGCCGAGCTCGACCGCCTCATGCGGCTCTGAGAGGCGCTGCGGGGCCGGCCCGCAGGTTCCCGGGCAGATCGATATCGAGTCGGTAACGACGCGCCGAGGGATCTGCGAGAAGGCTCCGAGAACCGGGTCGGACCGGGGTCGGTTCGGGGAGAATGACAGCGATGTGACGACGGGCCCCGTCGTCCTCCCCATGCCGAAGACGTCGCCCCTTCCCGAGCGTGGGACGTGACCGCACCGTCGCTCGTCGTGAATGGTGCGCCCGACCCGAGGAACACCCATGCCCTCAGCGCTGTCCACCGTCCGTCCCGCCGCCGCCGCGGTCGTGCTGCTGATCGCCGTCGCCGTGACCGCGGTGGTGCTGTACCTGTTCTGGCCGGCCGGCGTCGCCGTGGGCGTGGCGCTCGGCACGGCGGCCGTCGTCGCCGTCGGCGCCCGGATGCAGCGCTCGGCGGGGGCGCAGGCGGTCGACGAGGACCTGGAGGCGCAGCTCGGCATGACCCGCGTGCTGCAGCCCGCGGCCGTCCTCGTGGAGGGGCACGACGACGCGCTCGAGCCCGCGGTCGCCGAGGCCCCGGTCGACGAGGCCCGGACGCGACCCGCGACCGCGGTCGCCGCCCGACCGCGCACCGCGGTCGCGGAGGTCGAGTCGGCGCCCGCGCTCGAGGTGCGGCCCCAGCTCGTCTACTTCACCTCCGACGAGGACCCGGACGTCGCCGAGGCCCGCGAGGTCGTCGCGGACGACCCGGTGCGGACGGATCTCGAGCACCTGAAGGCCGAGCTCGGCGACGACTACCGCGACTTCGCGCGCGCCGCGCGCCTCGTCGTATCGACCCAGTACGCCTCCGCGGCCCGCCTCCAGCGCGACCTCGACCTGCCGTACTCCCGCGCTCGGCGCCTGCTGTCGGACCTCGAGGAGCGCCACTTCGTCGGCCCCGCGACCGGTTCGCTGCCCCGCCAGGTGCTCATGCCGAAGGACCGCCTGCCCGAGGTGGAGCGCCTCCTCGCGGACGCGTGACCCGGCGGCGCCTCCCTGTGAAGTCCCCATCGGAACCGCCTCGACCGCCTGTCAGGGGCGGCGGTGACCCGAGCGCTCCGTACGATCGCCCGGTGCCTTCCCGCTCTCGAACCGGATCGGCCGTCTCCGCCTTCTTCGGCATGCTGGCCATCGCGGTCATCGCCGGCGTCATGGTCGCGGTGGCGGTCACGCCCGCCATCGCGCTGACCGGCACGACCGCGAAGAACGGCATCTCGCTCTTCGAGGACCTCCCCAGCGACCTGAAGATCGCGGCGCTCGACCAGAAGACCGAGATCTACGCGAAGGACGGCGACAAGGAGGTCCTGCTCGCGTCCTTCTACGCGCAGAACCGCCAGGTCGTGACCTGGAAGCAGATCAACCAGATCGCGAAGAACGCGGCCATCGCGGGCGAGGACGTGCGCTACTACGACCACGGCGGCGTCGACCCGGTGGGCATCGTGCGCGCGACGGTCGCGAACCTCGCGGGCAAGGACCTGCAGGGCGCCTCGACCATCACGCAGCAGTACGTGAAGAACGTCTGCGTGCAGGAGGCCGAGAACAAGGCGACGCAGAAGGAGGTCACGGCCGCCTACGACGTCTGCACGGACCCCTCGGTCGGCCGCAAGCTGCGCGAGGCCCGCTACGCGATCGCGCTCGAGAAGACGTACTCGAAGGACCAGATCCTGCTCGGGTACCTGAACATCGCGGGCTTCGGCGGCCGCGTCTACGGCATCGAGTCGGCGGCCGAGTACTACTTCGACACGACCGCGGAGAAGCTCACCGTCGCGCAGGCCGCGAGCCTCATGGCGACCGTGAACAACCCGACGTACCTGCGGCTCGACGTGAAGGACAACTACGCCCGCAACAAGGAGCGGCGCGACTACATCCTCGGCGTGGAGCTGAAGAACCGGCTCATCACGAAGGCGCAGTACGACGAGGCCGTCGCGACGCCCATCGAGCCGAAGATCACGCCGACGAAGACCGGGTGCGAGGCCGCCGGCGTCGCCGGGTTCTTCTGCGACTACGTCTACCGGACGGTCCTCGAGGACAAGGCGTTCGGCGCGACGCCGCAGGCCCGGCAGGCGAACATCGAGCGGTCGGGCTGGAAGATCTACACGACGCTCGACCTCGCCGCCGAGAAGAAGGCCAAGCAGGCCATGTCGACGTACGTGCCGAAGTCCGTCGCGACGTACAACATCGGCGGCGCCGCGGTCTCCGTCGAGGTGGGCACCGGGCGCATCCTGACGATGGTCACCAACAAGGACTTCAGCTACACCAAGGGCGGCACGAGCTCCTCGATCAACTACACCGCGGACTACGACCTGGGTCGCAGCGGCGGCTGGCAGCCGGGTTCGACGTTCAAGGTCTTCACCCTGCTGCAGTGGTTGAAGTCGGGGCGCACGTTGAACACGACGGTGGACTCGAACCCGGGCACGGTCGGCGACTTCACCGCCTGCGGCGCTCCGTACAAGGGCCCGCCCTACCCCTTCTCCAACGACACCGAGAACGAGGGCGGCTACCAGACCGTGCTCGAGGGCACCAAGCAGTCGATCAACGGCACCTTCGTGCGGATGGCTCAGCAGCTCGACCTCTGCGACATCAAGAAGCTCGCGGACGACTTCGGGGTGGTGCCCATCCGAGGCAACAGCGATCCGACCGGCTACGCCTCGTTCATCATCGGCGGCTCCTACACCGTCTCGCCCGTCTCGATCGCCGCGGCGTATGCGGGCATCGCGAACCACGGGGACTACTGCAGCCCGATCGCGATCGACAAGGTCGTGAAGCCGGACGGCTCGGAGCTGGCGGCGCCGAAGACCGAGTGCAAGCAGGTCGTGACGCCGGAGGTCGCGGACGCCGCGGTCTACGCGCTGCGCGGCGTGTTCCAGGGCGGCACCGCGAGCGGCGACAACACCGCGGACGGGCTCTACGAGTTCGGCAAGACGGGCACCACCGACAACGCCTACGACACGTGGATGACCGGCACGACGTCGAAGGTCGCGACATCGGTGTGGGTCGGGAACAACGGCACGAAGAAGGGCTCCTCGCTGCAGAGCCTGCGCCTCACGCAGTTCCCCGACACCACGCCGTGCTACGTCAGCGGGAACGGCACTGCCGCGGTCGCGAGGCACTGCGTCTGGAAGGACATCCAGACGGCGGTGAACAAGGACTACGGCGGCGCGACGAGCTGGACCGCGCCGCTGCCGCAGTACCTCTACGGCGGCGCACCGGCCGCTGACGCCACGCCGGCGACGCCCTCCACGCAGACCGGCTCGGTGCCGGACGTGACCGGCCAGCCGCTCGAGGCGGCCGAGCAGGCGCTCGTCGCCGCCGGCTACACGTGGGCCCTGAACGGCACGGTCGGCTCCTCGCAGCCGGCGGGGACGGTGGCGCAGACCTCGCCCGCCGCGGGGTCGCAGCTGCCCGCGGGCTCGCAGGTGACGATCCAGTCCTCCGACGGCAGCGGCTGATCCGCCTGCCGCCCGTCATGACGCGAGCCGCGTCCCCGTCGGGGGCGCGGCTCGCGTCGTCGTGACGGGTGCCGCTCAGGCGGCGGAGACGTCCACGAGCGGCACGTCGATGGTCGGCGGCGTGTCCGCGTCCGTCGGGGTGCTGCTGCTGCCGGTCGAGCCGGGGTCGGTCGCGACCGGCGCGGTCGGCTCCGGATCCGGCTGCGACGGTGCCGTCGTGCCGCCCTGCGGCGCGCTCGGGGTGGGCGTGCCGCCCGTGGCGGGCGGCGGGGTCGTCGCGCCCGCGGTGGGCGTCGGGGTCGACGTCGTCGCGGTCGGCTTCGGCGTCGGGGTGGTCCGGGTCGGCCTGGGCTTCGTCACCGCGGCGCCGACGTCCGCGGCGTCGCCGACCGCGGCCTGCCCTGCCGGCTGCTGCGGCTTCCCGGGCTTGGCCGGTGCGGTGACGGCGGTGTCCTGCCGGCCCTGCGCCGGCGCGTTCACGGTCGTCGCCGCGGTCACCGCGACGCCGGTGACGGCGGCGGCCAGCGCGGCCGCGGAGACGGCGAGCACGGTCGGGAACTTCCGTCGGGTGCGCGCCTTCGCAGCGGTGGCGGCCGTGACCGGGACCGGGCCGGAGAGCGGCATGCCGCGGCTCGGCGTGAAGAACGGCTCCTGCGGCAGGGTCGCGTCGGCGGGGCGCGGCGGCAGCGGCGACGGGACGAGGCCCGCGACGGGCGTCGGCGCCGTCTGCGCCGCCTCGGGGGCGGTGACGCGGCCGACGAGCAGCTCCCGGAGGGAGGCGGCGACGTCCGACGCCGACGGGCGGTGCTCCGGGTCGAGCGCGGTCATCCGCGACAGCAGGTCGGCGAGGGCGGGGGAGGCGTCCTCGGGCAGGGCCGGCGGGCGCTGGAGCCGCGCCATCGCGGCCTCCGCGGCGGGCCCGGGGAAGGCCCGCTTGCCGGTGAGCGCCTCCAGCAGCACGAGGCCGAGCGAGTAGATGTCGCTCGCGGGGCGCGGGGCGGCGCCGCGGACCTGCTCCGGGCTCAGGTACGCGGCGGTGCCGAGGATCGACTCCGGACCGGTGAGCCGCGCGCCGTCGACGAGCTGCGCGATCCCGAAGTCGGTGAGCTTCGCGGAGACGGTCGTGGTCGACGCGGCCGCGGCGGTCGGCACGAGGATGTTCGCCGGCTTCACGTCGCGGTGCACGACGCCCTGCGCGTGCAGCACGGCGAGGGCGCCCGCGACGTCCGCGACGATGCGACGGGCGAAGTCGGCCGCGAGCGGGCCGCGGGCGCGGTGCAGCAGGGCGCCGAGGTCGTCGCCGACGACGAGCTCCATGACGAGGAAGGCCCCGAAGACGCCGTCGCCGTTGGAGGCGTCGAGCACCGAGACCACCGACGGGTGGTTCACGGCCGCGAGCAGCCGCATCTCCTGGGTCGTGCGCTTCGGGTCGACGGCCTCGGAGAAGCCGCCCCGGAAGACCTTGATGGCGACCCGGCGCTGCAGGCGGCGGTCGAGACCGCTGAAGACGGTCGCCATGCCGCCCTTGCCGAGCTCGGTCTGGATCTCGTAGCGGCCGGCGAGGACGTCGCCCGGACCTGGATCGCGCTCAGGCATGCGCGAAGGCGGGCTGGGCGGGCACGATTCCATTCTTCCGTGCCTGGGGGCGTGCCGTCAGCCGTTGACGGTCACGGATCGGCTGCTTCTCGGCGTGGCGCGGGAGTTCTTCCAGGTCCGTCCCGCTCGCCGGAAGAGTGGAAAACGAGCGGCGTGTCGGCCCGACGCCTGATGCGGAACGACTGTGCGGCTCAGAAGGGGCAGGAGCCGTCGTCGGCGGGGCCCGGCGGTGGGAGGAGATCGGGCGGTGCGGGGTCGAGGGGGTCGTTCGGCGGGTCCTCGAAGTGGTGGCCCCAGGCCTCGTTCCAGCCGACGGTGCCGTCGTCCTCGACCGAGCCCTCGGTGAAGAGGCCTGCTGATTTCAGGTTGTGGTCGGTGCGGCCGAGGGTGACGAGGTTGGCGGCGTCGGTGGTGCCGCCGTGCTGCCATTCCCGGGCGTGGTCGATGTCGGCCAGGTGCGGCGCGGTCGTCGAGCTGGGGAACCGGGACCGTCCGTCGCGGATCTTCACCCAGCGAGCGAGGTCGGCCGGCGGCGCGTAGACCTTGCGGTCCATCGTCAGGCGGACTCCGGTGATGGGGTCGGTCAGCACGCGGATGAACGAGGTCGCGGTCCCGGCGAGGGCCTTCGCGGTCTCGAGGTCGATCGGGCCGTAGCCGGTGAGCTGCGCCTGCTCCTTCGTCTTCCCGAGCCAAGCGAGCGCGGGCACCGTCAGGATCAGCTGGACCTGCACGGGCTTGCGCTGGGGTACGAGCGCTCCGTCCGTGGCGGGCGACTGGAGGCCGTTGCGGAGGATGTCGAGGGCGATGTCGTGGCGGAGCTGGGCGACGCCGCGGGTCTCACCCTCGACGCCGTGCGCGCCGACGGCCGCCCTGTGCAGCGCGTCGTTGATCGGCACCCAGTCGGCGGCGAGCCCTTCCGCGACGAACGCGACGCCGCCGTCGTGGCCGAGCTCGAGGCTCGTGCGGCGGCGCTCGTGCGTGGTGCGGGCGCGCTTCGCGGCGGCCTCGTCATCGAGCCGCGCCCGCGCCTTTCGGAGGTCGTCCCTCAGCCGCGTGGAGGAGACGACCTTCACCGCGGCGACCGCGTCGTACGCCGCCCAGTGCTCCGCGTCGAGCCCCTCGGCTTCGCGGACGACGGTCCGCATCCGGTTCCAGGACGCCTGGCCGGCTTGGAACGCCCTCCAGGTGAGCGGGAGGCGGTCGCGGAGGATCAGGCCGGCGTCGACTTCGCCCGCCACGGCGGCGGGATGTGCGCCGGTCTGGAGGCCGAAGGAGCGGAAGAACGCCTGCGCACCGAGCCCGCTCGGGTGCCGTAGGCGGCACCGAAGCGGTGTGCGAGGTCGATGAGGGACCGTTCGTAGGCGGTGAGCAGGGCGGCGATGCGGTGGGCGTCGGCGAGGATGCGCATCCGGTCGGCCTGCACGGCGAGGTCCTGCGTGTAGACGGCGGCGTCCTCGGTGAGCGCGGCGGCGAGCCAGGCCTTGTCCGGGACCGCGTGGGGGCCGAACTGCTCCCGGTACCGCTCGTCCGGCGGCAGCTGCGCGCGGCGGTCGTCCTCGGCGAGCGCGTCCCACGCGTCGGCCTCCTCGCGGGTCCACACCCGGGAGGTCTCGCCGTCAGGGACGTCCTCGAACACGTCTCCGAATGTAGAGGAGGGGTCCGACAGCGGACCCGGGCGATGGGAGAGGCTCGGGATGGTCTCGAGGCTCGTTGCGCTCGCACCTCGACCAGCGATGTGGGGCGCGGTCGGACGGCGCGGGCGGGTGGTCTCGAGGCTCGCTGCCTTCGCACCTCGATCAGCGGGACACGATGGTTGAGCCGGGCGCTCCGCGCCCGTGCCGAAACCATCCCGGACCCGCGGGGTGGTCTCGAGGCTGTCGGGAGAAAAGGGCGGCGGGGTCAGGCGCGGGAGGCCGGCTGCTGCTGCGTGATGCAGTGGATGCCGCCGCCGCACGCGAAGATCGCGCGGGCGTCGACGGTGACCACGCGGCGCCCGGGGTACGCCTCCGCGAGCACGTCGCGGGCGACCGCGTCGGCGCGCTCCTCGCCGAAGCCGCAGGCGATCACCCCGTCGTTCACCACCACGTGGTTGACGTACGACCAGTCCACGAAGCCCTCGTCGTCGCGGAGCGTCTCCGGCGCCGGCAGGGGCACGATCTCGAAGGACCGCCCGGCGGCGTCGACCGCCTGCTCGAGCACCTCCCGCAGCAGGGCGGACACGGCGTGGTCCGGGTGGCCGGGGTCGCGCTGGTCGTGCAGCAGCACGCGCCCGGGCGACGGGATGGTGGCGCAGATGTCGACGTGGCCGGTCGTGCCGTATCGCTCGTAGTCGCGGGTCAGGCCGCGCGGCAGCCAGACCGCGTGCGTCGCGCCGATGGTGCGGGCGAGCTCGGCCTCGACCCGGGCGCGGTCGGCGTACGGGTTCCGGCGGGGGTCGAGCTGCACCGTCTCGGTGAGCAGCACGGTGCCCTCGCCGTCGACGTGGATGCCGCCGCCCTCGTTGACGAGCAGCGACGGCAGCACCTCGGCGCTCGCCGCCTCGCCGACCGTCGCGCCGACGAACCGGTCCCGGCCCCACTCGGACCAGTCGTGGTCGCCCCAGCCGTTGAAGGTCCAGTCGACCGCGCCGAGCGCGCCCGCCTCGTCCAGCACGAAGGTGGGCCCCGAGTCACGCAGCCAGGCGTCGTCGAGCGGCGTCTCCCGCAGCTCGATCGCGCCGTCGAGCAGGCGCTCGGCGGCGGCGCGGGCGACCGGGTCGACGAGCATCGTCACCGGCTCGAACGCGGCGACCGCGTTCGCCACCGCGGCCCAGGCCGCGGACTCCGCCTCCCCGGTCCCGAACGTCGCGTTCGGCCGTGGGAACGCCATCCAGATCCGCTCCTGCGCCGCGGTCTCCGCCGGCATGGTCCACCTGCCTCGCACGGCTCGATCCTGCCCGAGACCGGGGCGGTCTCGCAGGAGAAGCCTCGGAACCCGTGAGAGTCTGCTCGGATGACTTCCAGCGTCGCGCCGCCCTGGACCGTCGTGCTCACGGACGGGCAGCACGCGCTGATCGAGTACGGCGTCGCGGTCGCGGCGTTCTGCCTGGTGGCGATGCTGACCCGCATGTGGTCCGCCCGGCGGGAGGTGGGGGACCGGTACCGCCCCGCCGTGCACGCAAGCGTCGCCGTGTGCTCCGTGGCGTTCCTCTCCTACCTGCTGCTCGCCTTCGAGCTGCACGAGGGCTACGCCCGCCGCGGCGGGATGTGGGTGCCGACCGGCGAGACGATCGGCACGTGGACGGCGCGCTACATCGACTGGTCGGTCAGCGTGCCGCTGCTCGTCGTCGAGGTCGTCGCCGTCTCCGCGCTCGCGGGCGCCACCGCGGCGTGGGCCAAGCGCATCGGCGGCGCAGCGGCGTTCCTCATGATCGCGCTCGGCTTCCTCGGCGCGGTCGTCGTCGGCGGCGGCAGCGACTTCACGGCGCTGCTCTGGCTCGGCGTCGCCTCGTCGATCTGCTTCGTGGTCGTCTACGGCGTGATCATCTGGACGGTGCTCCGCTCGCTGCCGGTGCTGCCGGCCGCGGCGCGGGCGCCCATGACCTCCGCGATGCTCGTGCTGCTCGTCACCTGGTTCGTCTACCCGGTCGTCTACGGCCTGCAGGGCATCGCCTCGGGCGGCGCGGTCACGGTCACCGAGCACCTGCTGCTCTCCGCCGCCGACATCGTCTCGAAGGTCGTCTTCGGCCTGCTGGTGCTCCGCGTCGCGCGCATGCGGACCGCGGCCGACGTGCTCGCCCGCGACGACGTCCACCCCGAGAGCATCTGGATCGAGCAGCTGCGCCAGTCGGAGGGCGCGTCGCGCCCGCTACCATTCCAGCCGTGACCGCTCCGCCCGCCGGGCCCGCTCGGTGAGCGGCATGCCGCCGGAGTCCGGCGGCGCGCGGGTCGTGCTCCCGGAGCGGTACCGGGTCGAGCACGTGATCGGCCGGGGCGGCACCGCCGTCGTCTACGCGGCCCACGACGACCTGCTGAACCGCCCCGTGGCGATCAAGGTGTTCACCGCGCCGACCGACTCCGCGCGGGTGCTCCGCGAGCAGCAGCACGAGGCGCAGACCCTCGCGGGGCTCTCCCACCACGCCCTCGTCACGCTGTTCGACGCGGGGGTCGACGACAGCGACCCGGACCAGCCCCACATCTACCTCGTGATGGAGCGGGTCGACGGCCCCGACCTCGGCCAGGCGCTGCGCAGCGGCGCGCTCACGCCGATGCAGGTGACCTACCTCGGGCTCGACCTCTGCGACGCGCTGCAGTACGTGCACGAGCGCGGCTGGCTGCACCGCGACATCAAGCCCGCCAACGTGCTGCTGTCGACGCGGCAGCGCGACCGCCGGCTGCGGGGCAAGCTCTCCGACTTCGGCATCGCGACGGTGCTCGGCGCCGCGGCGGACGACGGCGAGTTCACGGTCGGCACGGCCGCCTACCTCAGCCCGGAGCAGGTCGAGGGCGGCGTGCTCGTCGGCGCCTCCGACGTGTACTCCCTCGGGCTCGTGCTCATCCAGGCCGCGACCGGCCGCGTCTCCTACCCCGGCACGGTGATCGAGTCCGCGTTCGCCCGGCTGACCCGCGACCCCGAGATCCCGGACTCCCTGCCCGCGCGCCTCGCCTCGGTGCTCGCCGGGATGACGCGGCGGTCGCCCGGCGACCGGATCCCGCTCGAGCAGGCGCGCGCCGAGTTCGAGCGGGCCCTCGCCGAGCAGATCGCGGCGGGCAGCCCGCCCGTGACGCCGGTCGAGCCGGCGCCGCGGGTGCGCGAGACGATCGCGGCCGCACCCGCCGACCGCGAGTTCTCCCGCATCACCGGCATCGCGGCCCGGCTGCTGCGGGCCCCCGCCGCCTTCGTCGTGCTCGGGGACCCGAACGAGGAGGCGGCGGCGTTCGTGCCCGAGGCGCACCGCGAGGACCTGGCCGCGCTCGCGCTGCGGGCGCTGCAGGTGGATCGCGGCGACGGCTGGACGGTCGACGACGTGCATCGCGACCCGCGGACGGCCGGCGCCGTGCGCGCCGCGCCCGTGCGGTCCATGGCCGTGCAGCCGATCCTCGACGGCGCGGGGGAGCGGGTCGGCGTGCTCGCCGTCCTCGACGCGCTGCCCCGCGAGTTCGACGTCCTCGACGGCGCGACGCTCGCCGACCTCGCGAACCTCGTGGGGCACGAGGTCGACCTGCGGCGCGCGGTCCGGCGGGCCCTGTTCGCGCGCGAGCTCTGACGCCGGCTCAGGCGAGGGCGGGCCGCCCGGAGCGGCGCACCTGCGCCTGCGGGTCGAGGGAGCGCAGCGCGCCGTCGATCTGCTCGTCCAGCCCGACGATGCGGTCGTGGAGCGTCTCGTCGCCCGGCAGCCGGAGGATGTAGTACTCGGCGAGGGATGCCCGGCGCGTCCGCTGCACCCGCACCTCGGCGTCGAACCCGCGGCCGATCTCCGACCGGGACGCGAGCTTCATGGTCATGCCGGCCGAGCCCGCGATGTAGATCTCGCCGTAGCCGACCGCGTCGCGGTCGGACGGCAGGCCGAGCGCCCGGGCGAGGTGGATGAGCACCTGCTCCTCGCCCGCGTGGACCTCCGCGGACACCCGCGGGTTCATCGGGTTCGCCTCGATGCGGGTCGGGCGCTCGCGCGACCGTCGCGCGACGGCGACCACGCCGGCGAGCGCGCCGGCGACGGCCAGCGCGCAGATCAGGAGCAGCACCATCATCTCGATGGACAAGTGAACGCCGTCTCCTTCAGCCGGACCGCGTGGTGTGTCGAGTTCCCGAGCGATCCGGGAGGCGCTGTGAAGGTGCAGCACGGCCCGGTCGCTGCTGGTGCCCAGGTTCGTGCACCGCAGTGCGACCCTGGCACAGGGGGCTGCGTCGAGGCTGGAAGCCTCGGCGGCGCGTCGCGGGCGCCGCGAGGGGTTTGACCCGGACGGCGAGTCGGCGGAGGATCCGTGCTCGGGAGGGGACATGACGGACGAGCAGCGGACCGGCCCGAGACGCGCGGTGGTGGTCGGGATCCTGCCCGACCAGCCCCTCTGGGTCGTGCAGGTGGCGGCGGACTACGCCCGCTCCTTCGACGCGGATCTGGTGTGCGTGGCCGCGGACGCCACGCGGTACGCGTATCAGGAGCTGCCGGACGGCACCCTGCTGACGGCGCCGATCGACCCGGACCTCGCGGCCTCCGGGCCGATGTTCTCGGAGGAGCGCCTCGCGGAGGTCGGCAGCGTGATCGCGCCGAGCGGCGTGCCCTGGCGCATGCGCGAGCTCGTCGGCGTCGCGGCCGACGCGCTGATGCGGGTCGCGGACGAGGAGGACGCGCTGATGATCGTGGTCGGCGCGCGGCCCGGCGGGTTCCGGGGCGCGCTGCGACAGGTCTTCACCGGGTCGGTCGCCCTCCGGCTCGCGCACCGGCAGTACCGGCCCGTCGTCGTCGTGCCGACCGCGCCCGAGGAGACCGACGCGGCGCTGCTCGCGGACCTCGGGTAGGTCGGGCCCCGGGCGGCTCAGGCGACGCGGCAGTCGTCCGCGGCCACCTCGACCGTGGTCGTGCCGGTGGCGGCGGTCGGCACCACGCAGAGTCCTGCGACGCGGACGGTCACCCAGCCCTCCGGCACCGCGACGGTCCGGGTCTCGCCCCGCTCGACGCGGAACGCCGTCCGGAAGTCGGCGCGGGCGCCGGCGAGGTGCACCTCGTAGCCGCGGGGATCGGCGGTCGGCGCGACGCGCACGACGACCCGCGCCTCGCGCTCGCCCCCGCCTCCGGGTGCGGGGGCGCAGGCGCTGAGGGGCAGGACCGCCGCCAGCAGGGCTGCGGCGGCGAGACGCTTCCCGACCGGCATGCGACCAGCGTCGACCCCCGTGCGGGGGCCGACGGGGTGCGGCCGGGGCGTGTCGCGGATCGGTCAGGCGATGCGGCGCGTGCGCGCGAAGCGCTTGCGGGACTGCTCCTGCTGGTAGGCGGCCGGGACGCCGGGGCGGGCCTTGCGGTGCGAGGACCACGCCGAGCCGGTCCAGAAGCGGAGGAAGCCGGGGTCGGACGAGTCGGTGTACCAGCCGGCGGGAAGGACGGGGGTGTCCATGGGGACGATCTCCTCGGGTCAGGAGCGGCTCCCTGGGGGAGGAGCCGGGTGGATCTGGGTGAGGACAGACTGCCCGGTCTACCCCCGGGGGGACACGCCCCACTTCGGGGGCCGCGGCTCGGCGGCCTCGGAGGCGGCGCCCGGTAGACCGGTCGGGTGCGGGATGCGGACGCGGACGCGGTGCCGACGGTGGTCGCGACGACCGCGGGTCGCGTGCGCGGCGGCCGGGAGGCCGGCCTGACGGTCTGGCGCGGCGTGCCGTACGCGGCGCCACCGGTCGGCCGCCTCCGCTTCCGGGCGCCCCGGCCGCCGGTGCCCTGGCCCGGCGTCCGCGACGCGACCACGGACGGGCCCCTGCCGCCGCAGCCGCGCAGCTCGACCCTGACGGGAGCGGGCCTGCGCACGCCCATGGCGGAGGACTCGCTCACGCTGACCGTCGCGCGCCGGACCGGCGGGGCGCCGCGCAAGCCGGTCATGGTGTTCGTCTACGGCGGCGCCTTCGGCATCGGCGGCGCCACGGCCGGGGCGTACCGCGGCGAGACGCTCGCGGCGGCGGGCGACGTCGTCTTCGTCGGGTTCAACTACCGGGTCGGGGCGCTCGGCTGGCTCGACCTCTCCGCCTACGGCACGCCGGACGAGCCGATCGAGACGAACGTGGGGCTGCGGGACCAGCTGGCCGCGCTCGAGTGGGTGCGGGACAACATCGCCGCGTTCGGCGGTGATCCGGACGACGTGACCCTCTTCGGCGAGTCGGCGGGCGGGACCAGCGTGCTGACCCTCCTCGCGGTCCCCGCCGCGCGAGGCCTGTTCGCCCGCGCGATCGCCGAGAGCCCCGCCATCGGGTCGATCCACGGCAGCGAGCGCTCGGCCGGCTGGGCGGCGGAGCTCGTCGAGGCGCTGCCGGGCGGCGCGGCCGCGCTCCGCACGATCGACCCGGACGACCTCGTCGCCGCGACGAACCGGCTCGACCTCGCCGTGTCGGACCGCCTGCCCGCCGCCCGCGTGCTCGGGCCCGTCGTCGACGGCGACCTGGTGCCCGACTACCCGCTCGACGTCCTGCGGCGCGGGGAGGGCCTGCCCGTGCCCCTCGTCGTCGGCACCAACGCGGACGAGGGCACGCTCTTCCAGCGCATGCGGGGCCTGCGCGCCACGCCGGGGCGGATGGACCGCCTCTTCGACGCCACCGTCCCCGACGCGAAGGCGGGGCTGCTCGCCGAGTACGGCGGGGGCCGCGGCGCGCGCGCCCTCGAGCGGTTCGTGACCGACCTCATGTTCTGGAACCCGGCGGTGGAGGCGGCCGCCGGGCACGCGGCCGTCGCCCCGACATGGATGTACCGCTTCGACTTCGCGCCGCCGGCGATGCGCGCCGTCGGCCTCGGCGCGGCGCACGGGTCGGAGCTCGACCACGTCCTGGCGCGTCGGGGCGGGCCCACCCGGCGCCTGGCGACCCTGCTGGGCGGCGACCGCGCCGCCCGCGCGCTGACCGGCCGGATGTCCGGCGCCTGGCTCGATTTCGCGCGCACGGGCGCGGCACCGGCCTGGTGGCCCCGCTTCGACGAGGCGACCAGGGCGACGTGGGTGTTCGACCGCCACGACCGACTCGAGCAGGACCCGCGGGAGCGGGTGCGGGCGGCCTGGCGGGCCTGGCACCCCTACGGGTGAGCCGCTGCCGAGCCGCGTGTGAGCAGGATCAGTCGTCGCCCGCGACGACCAGGGCGCTCGTCGCGGTGACGGACGCGACGCCGGCGCCGGTGCCGGCCGCGCTGCCCGCGCTGCCCGCGCTGCCCGCGCCGCCGGCGACGACGCTGACCGCGAAGGCGCCGCCGCTGCGCGTCACGCGGTACTCGAGCCGGGCGTTCCGCGGCACCGCGCCGAGGCTCGTGCCCTGCATCGCGCCGGCGGCCTCCACGACCGAGCCGTTCGAGAGCCGGAGCGCCGCCGGGTAGGGGCCGAAGGCGCCGTGGACGGTGCGCAGCCGCAGGACGAGGGCGGTCGCGAACTCCCGCGCCGCCTCCTGCTCGTCGGCCGGCCGCTCGGCGAAGGCGTCCGAGGCGACGAGGGCCTGCGGTGCGGTCGGCAGCGCGCGGTCCGGCACCACGGTGCTCGTCACGACCGGGGGCTGCGCCAGCGTCGCGGCGGTCGCGACCGCACCCGCGGCGAGCGGCGTCACCAGGCCGGCGAAGGCGAGGAGCAGGGAGAGCAGCGCCTGGCGGCGGCGGACCGCCGAGCCGGCGACGAGCAGCGCGACGAGGCCCGCGGCGCCCACGACCGTCCACCGCGTCTCGACCGCGATGTCCGGCGCGAACGCGCCGCCCAGCGCGACGAGGCCGAGCGTCGCGGCGAGCGGGCCGCCGTGGTCCCAGCCGCGGCGCCGCACGGCGCGACCGGCCGAGGTGTCCGCGAGGTCCCAGACCCGGCCCGCGCCGGGAGCGGCGGCGTGCACGGCGGCCTCGGTCGTCTGCGTCATGACCCGGCAACCCTGGCGGAGCCCTCCGGGCCCGCGCGCCCCCCGCTTCGAGGGAATCGGTGCTCCGTGCACGCCCGGCGTGGCGCGCGGTGCACCGCCCTGCCGCTTCCTAACGTCCTCCGGTGCTGACCGGATGGATCGCCGCGCTCGTCGCCGTCGTCGGCCTCGTGGCCGTGCTCTGGAGCCTCGCACTGCTGATGCGGGGCGCCGGCCGCCGGGTGCGTCGCGGCGGCATCACGGTGCTCGCGCTCGGCGGCGCCGGCCTCTTCCTCGGCGGCGCGGCCTTCGGCGCCCCGGCCGTCGTCGACGCCTCCGCGATCGCCCGCGACGCCGCCGCCGCCGTCTCCGCGCCCGCCGCGCGCGGGTCGGCCTCGCCCGCGGTCGAGCCGTCGAAGGCGGTCGCACCGCTCGCCGTCGCCGCGCTCGACGAGCTGCCGGTGAAGGGCCGGGCGCCGATGACCGGCTACCGGCGGACCGCCGAGTTCGGGAAGGCCTGGCTCGACGTCGACCGGAACGGCTGCGACACCCGCGACGACGTGCTCCGGCGCGACCTCGAGCACCCGGCGCCCGCGGGCTGCAGGGTCCGTCGCGGGGTGCTCCACGACCCGTACACGGGGAAGGTGATCCGGTTCGTCCGCGGCCAGGGCACGAGCGAGGCCGTGCAGATCGACCACGTGGTCCCGCTCGCCGACGCGTGGCGCACCGGCGCGCAGCGGCTGACCCGCGCCCAGCGCGTCGCGCTCGCGAACGACCCCGTCAACCTCTTCGCGGTGGACGGCCCGACGAACACCCGCAAGAGCGACGGCGACGCCGCGACCTGGCTGCCGCCCCGGAAGGCGTTCCGCTGCACGTACGTCGCGCACCAGGTGGCGGTCAAGCGCGCCTACGGGCTCTGGGTCACGAGGGCCGAGCGCGCCGCGATCGCGCGCGTGCTCGACCGGTGCCCCGGGCAGCGGCTGCCCGCCGGGGCCGCCGGGACGTCGCCGGGCACGACGCCCGCGGCGGCCGTGCACCCGGGCGCGCTGTGCTCGCCCCGCGGCGCGACCGGCAGGACCGCGGCGGGCACCGCGATGCTCTGCCGCTCGACCGCGGCGGACGCGCGGACCCGCTGGCGCGCGGCCTGACGCCTCCTGCTGCGCCGCATCGCGCGGTGGAGTAGCGTCGCCCGCGTCGACTCGTGATCGGAGCCGTCCCGACCGGGGACGGACGCGTCCGACGCGGAGCGCCAGGGGGCGCCATGCAGGACGAGCACCCGCCGCACCGGGCGGTCAGCGGTTCCGCGCACGCCCTCGTGGCCGCCGTCGACGCGGTCGAGGACGCCGAGAAGGCGCTCGACCAGCGCGTGCGCGTCGTGCTCGGCGTCAACAACACCGACTTCGCCGTGCTGCAGTTCCTCGACCGGGAGCAGCGCCGCGGCAGCGACGTCCGCGTCGGCGACATCGCCGCCCGGTTCGGCGTCAGCTCCGGCAGCGCCACCGAGATCGTGCACCGCCTCACCGGCGCCGGGCTCGTGCACCGCGTGGCGCACCCGTCCGACGCCCGCGTCCGCCGGATCGCCCTCACCGACTCGGCGACCGAGCGCCTCGAGGCGATCGTCGGGGGCGTCCGCGCGGACCTCGAGACCCTGCTCCACAGCATCCAGCCGGGGGAGGAGGCGCGCATGATCGAGCTGCTCGACCAGGTGCGCGAGATCTTCCGGTCGGGGTCCTCCCCGTCCTGAGCCGGCGTCCGACCGGGCGTCAGGCGGGACGGGGCGCGACCGTCACCCGCAGCAGGGCGCCCTCGACCCGCACGGACACCGCCGCGAGGTCGTGGGCGACCGCGTCCGCGCCGAGCGCGTCGCCCGGCACCGAGCCGAGGACGCCGAGCGTCGCGCACCCGGCCGCGCGGCCCGCCGTGACGCCCGCGACCGCGTCCTCCACCACGAGGCACTCCGAGGCGGGGACGCCGAGCCGGCGGGCCGCCTCGACGTAGGGGTCGGGGTTCGGCTTGCCGAGCGCCGTGTCGGAGGCGGTGACGAGCACGGGCGGCTCGATCGCGGTCGCGGCGAGGCGGGCGGCGGCGAGCGGCGCGCTGCACGAGGTCGCGACGGCCCACCGGTCCGCCGGGAGGGCGGCGAGCAGGTCGCGGACCCCGGGCAGCACCTCGATGCCCTCGGTGTCCGCCACCTCGAGGCGCTCGATGTCGCGGAACGCCGCCTCCGCGTCCGCCGCGGGCACGCGCTCGGCGACGATGTCGCGCGCCGGCCGGCCGAGCGCGGAGGCGCGGACGCCGAGGCGCACGCCCCAGCGCTCCTCCCACGTCGCCCAGGCCCGGTCGACGGCCGGCGTCGAGTCGATCAGGGTCCCGTCCATGTCGAACAGGACGGCGCGGACCACGAACTCCACCGGCACGGGCTCAACCGTAGGGGAGCAGACTCGGCCCATGACGGACCGCGCTCCGACCGGCGACCTCGACCGCTGGCCCGCGGCGCCCTTCACCGCCGGCGGCGTGACGCACGACGTGCACCGCCGCGGCGAGGGGCCCGGCGTCGTGCTCGTGCCGGAGATCCCGGGACTCACGCCGCAGGTGCTCGGCCTCGCGGACCACCTCGTCGACGCGGGGTTCACGGTCGCCGTGCCGTCACCGTTCGGCACGCCGGGCCGACCGCCGACCGCCGGTGCCGTGCTCGAGGTGCTGCCGCGCCTCTGCGTCTCCCGCGAGTTCCGCGCCTTCGCGACGGAGGTGCGGCGCCCCTTCACCGACTGGCTCCGCCGGCTCGCGGTCGACCTCGACGCGCGCACCCCCGGACCGGGCGTCGGCGTGATCGGGATGTGCTTCACCGGCGGCTTCGCGCTGGCCGCCGCCGTCGAGGGGGCGGTGCTCGCGTCCGTGCTGAGCCAGCCCGCGGCGCCGTTCCCGGTCGGCCGGCGCCGGGCCGCGAACGCCGGGCTGTCCACCGCCGACCTCGACGTGGTCGCCGAGCGCGCCGCGCGCGGCGAGGTGTGCGCGCTCGGGCTGCGGTTCTCGGAGGACGCCGGCGTGCCGCACGCCCGGTTCGCGACCCTCCGCGCCCGCCTCGGCGACGCCTTCGAAGTGCTCGAGCTCGACTCCTCGCCCGGCAACCCGGGCGGCTTCGCCCGGTCGGCGCACTCGGTGCTGACGAACGAGGTGCGGGAGCGGCCCGGACATCCGGCGCTCGAGGCCCGCGAACGGGTCGTCGCCTTCCTGCGCGAGCGGCTCGCTCCGGCCGCGACCTAGCGGTCCGCCCCGTCGCGCGCGGCGGGCAGGGCGATGTCCCGGTCGATCCGCCCGTCCACCCACTGCACCATCCGGATGCGGCCGTTCGCGGTGAGCGGCCAGTCGTGCAGCAGCGCGTCGACCGCCTCCGCCTTCGACGCCGGCCCGATCGCGATCCACTGGTCGAGCCGGTCGAGGGGGCTGCCGGTGCGCAGCCGGCCGATGATCCGCGCCCACTCCGCGTGGTCCGAGTAGACGCCGGTCGTCGTCCCGATGCCGCCCCGGTCGCGCGGCGCCGTGAAGGCGGCGACCATGCCCTCCACCACCGCCTGGTTGAAGCGCTGGTCGCGGTTCCAGGTCCGCTCGGCCTCGACGTCGATCCAGAACCGGTGCGTCGACGGGCTGCGCAGCCCCGGGATCGCGGCCGCGTGCTGCGCCATCGCCCAGCCGTAGACGTAGGCGCAGGCGCGCTCCGTGCGGCCGCCCGCGCAGGTCGTGCCGTGCGCGTCGCCCGCGAACGCGGCGGGCACCCGCACGAGCGTGCCGCGCACCCGGTTCGAGCTCGGCCAGTCGGGGTGCGGGACCCACTTCCGTTCGGCGGCGGTCCACGGGTCGGCCGCCATCACGTAGTAGGCCAGCCGGGGCTGCGACGAGCCGCCGGTCGTGGTGCCCGCCCACCGCAGCTCCCGCGCGATGCAGGCGCTGACGGTGCCGGGCAGGCCGTCGTTCACGCCCACCACCACGAAGGCGGGGCGCTCCGCGAGGGGCGTCGTGCGGGTGGCGCCGTGCGGCGGGGTGCAGGCCGGCCAGGAGGCGTCCGCACCGGGCCGCACGGTCGACCAGTCGACGGGCGTCGTGGACGGCGCCGGCTGCTCCGCGCCCGGGAGCGCGATCGCCAGCTGCACGCCGACGACGGCCGCGAGCGCGGTGATGGTGCCGACGAGCAGCACCCGCACCTTCATCCGCCGCCGCACCCGAAGGATCATGCGGCACGGCGGATGCCCCGACGGCTTCCGTCGTCGGGTGTCGTCGAGCCGCCCGCGGACGCGACGGTCGGAATTCGCGCGCGGGCCGGCGCCCGGGTGCGGCGTCGACCCCGGTTTCCGGGGGCAGAGGCCGCCGAATTCCGCTCGAGGCGCAGCCCTCGATTCCCCGGGCGGACGAGCCGTTCGCCCTCGCCGTCGGCGGCGCGGAGCCTCGGGAACCGAGCGGGATCGGCGCGCGGGAGCGGAGATCGGCGCCGGATGCACGATTCCGCGGGGAATTCGATCGACCGTGCACTTCTCGCGGCCTCCCCACTGGGGATTCTCCGCGATGCGGATCCAGGATTGCATTCCGACCATGAATTCCAGGGCAGGGCTGCGCGCGGTGCTCACCGAGCGCGAGATCACCACGGCGCGCATCGGCGCGCAGGTGCGGTCGCTCCGTGTCGAGCGCGAGTGGTCCGTCACCGACTTCGCGCTCCGCGTCGGGGTCGCGCCGCACGTCGTCGCGGGGATCGAGGACGGCTCCCGGCTGCCGACCGTCGAGCTGCTGTACCGGCTCGCCGGCGCCCTGCCGGTCGCAGCGGGCGACCTCCTCCCCGGCGCCGACCTCCGCCCGCGGGCCGAGGTGCTCCTGCCGCTCTCGGACGCACCCGGTGCGCCGGTCGTGCAGGTGATCGGCGGCGGCCCCGGCAACCCGACGCAGACCTACCTCTTCGACCTCGCCGCGGGCGAGAGCGACGGCGGCTTCTCCCGCCACCCGGGCGAGGAGCTGCTCGTCGTCATGGAGGGCGAGGTGGTCTGCTCGATCCTCGACGGGCCCGACGTGCGCGTCCGCGCGGGCCGGTCGCACGCCGTCCGCACCGACGTGCCGCACGCGATGCGGGCGTCCGACGCCGGACCGGCGCGCTTCCTGCTCGTCTGCACCGACGCCTGTCGCGGCTGACCCGCGCGCTTCCGGCGAGCGCGGTCAGGCGCGCCCGAGCAGGCGCAGGAAGCCGCTCAGGTCGGCGACGCCGACCGCGTCGTGCGGCAGCGCGTCCGCGAGCGCGGGGGAGTGGACGAGGTGCGCCGCCCATTGAGCCCGCGAGATCGCGACGTTGATCCGGTTCCGGGAGAGCACGAAGCCGATCCCGCGCGGCACGTCCGCCGGGGACGAGGCCGTGAGGGAGACGACCGCGACGACCGCCTCCTGACCCTGGAAGCGGTCGACCGTGCCGACCCGCACCCGCCGCAGGCCGGCGTCGTCGAGCGCGGCGCGGATCCGCCCGACCTGCGCGTTGAACGGCGCGACGACGATCACGTCGTCCTGGTCGAGGGGGTCGTCGAACCGGTCGCGGGCGGGGTCGGTCCAGGCGCGCCCCACCGCGTCGCGCACGAGCCGCACGACGACGTCGGCCTCCGCGGCCGACTCCACGGTGTCGCCGGCGTGCTCGACGGGGACCGCGTGCAGGCCGGGCCGGAGGCCCGTGAGCCGCCGGGCGGCGGTCTCGGGCAGCCGGGCGGCGAGCCGGCCCTCGTAGGACAGGTCGGACACCGCGGCGGTCAGGTCGGGGTGCATCCGCCACGTCTCGGGCAGGAAGACGCCGAACTCGGCGGGGAGCACGTCGTGGTCCTGCGCGAGCCAGCCGAGCGCGGACGCGTCGACCGGCTCGGGGTGGAGGCCCTGGCTCACCTGCGGCAGCTGCTGCGGGTCGCCGAGCAGGAGGAGGTTCCGGGCGGCGACGCCGACCGCGATCGTGTTCGCGATCGAGAACTGCCCGGCCTCGTCGAGCACGAGCAGGTCGAGCTCCTGCCGCGGCACCTGCCGCGCGTTGCTGAAGGTCCACGCCGTGCCGCCGAGCACGCCGCCCCGGCCGCGCCGCTGCATCACGAACAGCAGGACGGCCGCGGTCGTCTCCGGCTGGAACCGCGTCCAGGCGCCGACGGTGCCCGCCGACGAGACCTTCTTCTTCACGAGCTGCGCGTCGAGGCCCGCCGCCACGACGCGGTCGAGCAGGTTCTCGACGACGGCGTGGGACTGCGCGACGACGCCGACCCGCCAGCCGTGGTCGCGGACGAGGGCGGTGATCACCTCGGCCCCGAGCCGGGTCTTGCCGGTGCCCGGCGGGCCCTGGACCGCGAGGTACGACCCGTCGAGCCGCAGCAGGTCGCGCACGACCGCGTCCGCGGTCGGCGCGGCCGGGGACTCGAGCGCGCCGCCGGGCAGCAGGTGCGGCGGCTCGCGGCGGAGCAGGTCGAGCACCGCGTCGCGGCGATCGGGGCCGAGCGCGAGCCGCTCGCCCCACTCGAGGATCGCGGAGCGCTGGGTCGGCGTCGCGAGCGGCCGCCCCGGGGTGAGGGCGAACGGGAGCGCGCTCCACGTCGCGCAGCCCTCGGACGGCACCCGCTCCTCGACGACGACCGCGGTGCGGCCGTCGGGCAGCGTCTCGACGTCGCGGACCTCGCCGTGCTCGTGCTCGCCGCGCTGACCGGCGGGCACCGGGTCGCAGCCCTCCGGTCCGGGGCCGTCGTACATGACGTAGGTCCGCGACCCGCGCCGGAGGCCGCTGCCCGCGGCGAGCTGCCCGACGAGGCGGAGCAGGCGCCGGTCGGTGCGCTGCCCGCCCTCGCGGTGCCAGTCCGTCAGCACCTCGGCGTCGTCGACGACGAGGACGTCCTTCTGGTCCGCCCAGTCGTCGACGGCCGCGATCTCGCGGTCGTAGTGCTCCCACCAGAAGGCCTTGTCCTCCCGGCGGTGGTACTCGATCGCGGCGGCGGCCAGCGCGAGGGCCGTCTGCGCCGGCGTGCGGTCGTCGCGCGGCACGTCGGCGACGTGCGCGAGCAGCGCCGCGGTCGCCGCGACCTCGCGCCGGACGAGCCCGGCGTCCGCCTCCGGGTCGCCGGGCAGCGGCGGCCGGCGCCCGACGCCCCGGTCGTCCGCGAGCCCGAGGAGCCAGTCGCGCAGCCCGCGCGTCGACGCGCAGTCGTAGGCGTTGTAGTCGGCGATCTCGGCCAGCAGCGCCTCCGCCTCCGCGGTGCGCCCCTGCTCGACGAGACCGCCCCAGGTGACGTAGGCCGTGACGGAGTCGGCGCCGTTCGTCACGTCGCTCTCGCGCAGCCGGTCGCCCATGTACAGCGGCTCCAGGCGCTTCAGCCCGTAGGACCGCTCCGAGATGCGCAGCGAGCGGAGGACGACCGGGTAGAGGTCGACGAGCACGTGCTCGCGGAGCAGCTCGTCGAGCACCGCCTCGCCGACGCCGTGCCGGGCGCAGAGCTGCTGCAGATGGCTGCGCTCGTAGTCGGCGTAGTGGTAGACGTGCAGGCCCGGGTGGGCGCGCCGGCGCTCCTGCAGGTAGGCGAGGAAGTCGAGGAGGGCCTGCTTCTCCTGCTCGCGGTCGTGCGCCCAGAACGGCCGGTAGCGCTCGCGCCCCGCGTCGTCGAGCTCGACGACGCCGAACAGGTACTCCAGCCCCCACGTGCGGCCGTCGGCCGACCAGAGCGGGTCGCCCTCGAAGTCGAAGAACACGTCGCCCGGGTCGGGCTCGGGCAGCGCGGCCAGCCCTTCCGCGTCGATCACCTGGGCCTCGACCCCGGCGCCGCCGCGCCGCTCGGCGGCGAGCTGCAGCTCCGCCTGCAGCCGGAGCCGCTGCAGGGGCGCCGCGCCGATGCCCTCGACCGGCCCGCTGCTCGCCGCCAGCTCGTCGATGGTGCGGACGCCGACGGCTCGCAGCCGGTCGCGCTGCCGCACGGTCAGCCGCCCGACGAGCAGCACGTCGCGGGTCGCCTCCACCTGCGCCGTGCACTCGGCGCAGCGGCCGCAGGCGGCGACGCCCTCGGCGCCCCAGGCGATCGGGCCGGCGGCGGCCACGCGCTCCTCGACGAGGCCGCGGAGGCGCGCCATCCGCTCGGCGTGGACGGGGACGACGTCGGCGAGGCGGTGCGTGGAGGTCGTGCCGTCGCCGAGCAGCAGGTGCACCCGCTCGCCGACCGCGACCCCGAGGGCCCGGAGCGCCGTCGCGTAGGCCGCGACCTGCAGCAGCGCCGTCACCTTCGCGCGCCGGGCGAGCTTGGTGTCGACCACCTCCCACTCGTCGCCGCTGCGGACGAGGAAGTCCGCGAAGCCGAGGAAGCGCCCGTCGAAGAGCGTCGCCTGGAACACGACCCCGGCGCCGTCGCGCATCGCGGCGAGCGTGCGCTCCTGCGCCGCGCGCAGCGCGTCCGGGTCGCGGGTGTCGGGGCGGTCGATGACGACCACGCCGGCGCCGAGCTCCTGCTGGTACGCGGCGAGCTGCCGGGCCTCGTGCCGGTCGCCGAGCGCGGCGGCGCGGCGGTTCATCGCGTCCTCCGGCTCCGGCACGGCGTCGACCCGCCCGAGCTTCGCGTCGAGGCGACGCAGCACGGCCCACTCGCACGTGGTCGCCGCCGTGAGGTCGGAGGCGGACAGCACGACCGCGCCCTCCGAGATGAACATGCGGCGAGGGTAGGGGCGGCCTCCGACGCCGCCCGCCATCAGGGGCCCGCGATCAGGGCAGGAGGGCTGCGAGGTCCGGCGCGCCGGGCGCGGCGACCCGGACGGGCCCGCACCGCCGCAGGAGGGCGGTGAGCGCGGCGCGCTCCCGCGGGTCGACCGCGAGCCGCCACCGCGTCTTCACCGCGACCCACGCCCCGGCGTAGGTGCAGCGGCCCTGCGGCGGCAGCCACGTCGCCGGGTCCCGGTCGCCCTTGTCCTCGTTCACCGAGGCGGTGATCGCGACGAGGCTCCAGCGGTAGCCGACGTCGTTGCCGTAGGCGACGAGGCGGTCGCGGGACCAGCGGTCCGCGCCCGACCGCCACGCCTCCGCGAGCGGGACGAGGTGGTCGAGCGAGAACGCGTCCGGGTCCGTCGTGGTCCGGCCGTCGTACACGGACCGCCACGTGCCGGTGAGCCGGCAGCCGCGGCCGACCCGGAGCGGGCCGACGGCGTCGCGGACCAGCACCTCCCGCCGGGTCCAGCAGCCGTCGCCGTCCGGGTCGAACGGCCCGTCGCCGTAGCCGAAGGCGGCGCGGTCGTACCGCTGCGAGCGGTCCTCCGGCGCCGTGCGGAGCGCCGCCAGCAGCGTCGCCGCGTCGGCGATGCCCGCTGGGGCGAAGACCGTGGACCCGCTGGAGCGCTCCGAGGGCTGCGCGGTACCGACGGGCTCGCCCGGCTCCGCGCCGCAGCCGGCGAGCAGCAGCGCGCCGAGCAGCAGCACGGGCAGGACGCGGATCACCTCGACAGTGTGCCCGGGTTCCCGGATCCGGAGTTCCTGCGCGACACCCCGTCGGCAGGGGGCCGGCGCCGGCGTGTCGTCGAAGAAGTCCGGATCCGCGGAGGATCTCCGGATCCGCGAGCTCAGCGCTGACAGGAGGCGGCGGGGCGTGTGAGCGGCGCGTGAGCACCGTGTGAGCGACTGTCGGCATCGTCCTCGGCATGAACTCATCCGCAGTGCCCGCCATCGAGGCCGAGGGCCTCGTCAAGGTCTTCGGCGACAACCGCGCAGTCGACGGGGTCGACCTCGTCGTGCGGCAGGGCAGCGTCTACGGCGTGCTCGGGCCGAACGGCGCCGGCAAGACCACCACCATCTCCATGCTCGCCACCCTGCTGAAGCCCGACGGCGGCAGCGCCCGCGTCCTCGGCCGCGACGTCGTGAAGGAGGCGGCCGCGGTGCGCGCCCTCATCGGCGTCACCGGGCAGTACGCGTCCGTCGACGAGACGCTCTCGGCGACCGAGAACCTCGTCGTCTTTGGCCGGCTGCTCGGCCTTCCCGGCCGGCAGGCGCGGGCGAAGGCCGCCGACCTGCTCGAGCGGTTCTCCCTGACGGAGGCGGCGAAGCGCCCGCTCAAGAAGTTCTCGGGCGGCATGCGGCGGCGCCTCGACCTCGCGGCGAGCCTGATCGCCCAGCCGCCGCTGATCTTCCTCGACGAGCCGACGACGGGCCTCGACCCGCGCACCCGCGCGCAGATGTGGGACACGATCCGCGAGCTCGTCACGACCGGCTCGACGGTGCTGCTCACCACGCAGTACCTCGACGAGGCCGACCAGCTGGCCGACCGGATCGCGGTCATCGACCGCGGCCGGGTGGTCGCGGAGGGCACCTCGGACGACCTCAAGGCGTCCGTCGGCACCGCCTCCCTGCAGCTGCGGCTCGTCGACCCGCACGACCTCGCGGTCGCGGAGGCGCGGATCCGCGCCCGCGTCGGCGTGCAGCCCGTCGCGAGCGCCGAGCGCGCCTGGCTCACCGTCCCGCTGCAGGACCCGGAGCGGGTCACGGATCTGCTCGTGGACCTCCGCGACTCCGGCATCCGCCTCGCCGAGTTCGGCGTGCAGAAGCCCACCCTCGACGAGGTCTTCCTCGCCATCACCGGCCACGGGGCCGACCACGAGAACGCGGCCGCCGAGGCCGAGAAGGACGAGGTGATGGCATGACCGCCGTCGCGACCATCGCCGCTGCGCAGCCGCGCAACGGCGTCACCCGCATCGTGAGCCAGTCGCTGACGATGGCCTACCGGGGCCTGCTCAAGGTCCGCCGGACGCCCGAGCAGCTGTTCGACGTGACGCTGCAGCCGATCATCTTCACGGTGATGTTCGCCTACATCTTCGGCGGCGCCATCTCCGGCGACGTGACGAAGTACCTGGCGACCCTCATCCCCGGCATCCTCGTGCAGACCGTCATCACCGGCTCCGTCACGACCGGCGTGCAGCTGCGGGAGGACATGGACAAGGGCGTGTTCGACCGGTTCCGGTCCCTGCCGATCGCCCGCATCGCACCGCTCGCCGGCGCGCTGCTCGCCGACACCGTCCGCTACGCGATCGCGACCGCGATCACCTTCGTGGTCGGCGGCATCATGGGCTACCACCAGGTGTTCGACCACCTCGGCTGGACGGTCGCGGCGGGCCTGCTCGTCATCGTCGTCGCCTGGTCGCTCAGCTGGATCTTCGCGCTCTTCGGCATGCTGGCCCGCACCGCGGGCTCCGTGCAGGGCATCTCGTTCCTCGTGCTGTTCCCGCTGACGTTCCTCTCGAACGCCTTCGTGCCGACGGGGACGCTGCCCGAGCCGCTGAAGGTCTTCGCGGAGATCAACCCCGTCTCCCACCTCATCACCGCGGTGCGGACGATGGTGAACGACCAGCAGGTGACCGGCGACGTCTGGCTCTCGCTGCTCGGCGCCGCGGTCGTCGTCGCGGTGTTCGCGCCGCTCACCGTGCGGGCCTACATGCGGAAGGCCTAGTCCTCCGCCGGTCCGCGTCGCACCGCGGGTGATCGCAGCAGCGCGATCACCCGCGCTGCGGCGTCCGGCCCGGGCGGCTCGGCGGGCGCGATCCCGGCCAGGACGCGCGCGACGGAGGGCAGATCCCGCCGCGCGGCCAGCGCGGCGCCGAGCCGGAGCAGCTCCTGCGCCGCCTCCGCGTCGACGGGACGCAGCGCCGCCGCGAGGCCGACGAGCCCGGAGCCCGTGACGGGCGCGTCGATCCGCGCGTTCTGCAGCCGGGCGACCGCGATGAGGCGCGTGCGGAGCCGCCGGTACGGCCGGGCGAGCGAGGCGGCCGGGACGCCGAGCTCCACCTGCGCCGCGAGCGCCCCGCCGGCGGCGAGCAGCCGCCAGGGGGAGCCGGACCGCGCCTGGATCGCCAGCACCTCGTCCCAGCGGGCGAGCGCGAGGGGCGCGTCCCGTCGCACGGTCGCGACCTCCGCGAGCCCCGCGGCGGCGAGCACGCGGTTGTCCGCCTCGTCCTCCGCGCCGCCCCGGCCGCGGGACCCGGCGAGCCGCTCGAAGCCGCGCTCGGCCTCGTCCACCTCGCCGATCGACAGCCGGCAGGCGGCGACGAGCCACTCGAGCTGCCGCACGTCGGTCTCGACGCCGAGCTCCTCGATCTCCCGCCGCGTGCGGAGCGCCACCGCGAGCGCGGCGGCGTGCTCGCCCCGCTGGCTGCGGAGCGACGCGATGTTGATGCGGCCGAGGTAGCGGAGCCAGGTGTAGCCGTGCCGCGTCGTGAGAGCGTCCATCGCGGCCAGGTCGACGAGCGCCGCGTCGAGCCGACCGGCGTTCTCGGCGAGCTGCGAGCGCATCGTGAGCGCGAACGCGGCGACGAGCGGGTCGGGGTCGGCGGCGAGGGCGTCGAGCGCGCCGACGCCGGCGGTGAAGCCGGGGGCCAGCAGGAGCTCGCGCGCGAACACCGTCCAGAACCCCGGCGGCGCGTCGCCGTGCCGCACCAGGCGGCGGAGCAGCGCGAGCGCGCGCACCGCCTCGGGGCTCGACGCGATGAGCGCGACCGAGGTGCCGATGGCGAGGGCCCGGATCGTCTCGGACACGGCCTCGGGCGATGCCGGCGGCACCCGACCGGCCTCGAGCAGGGCGGGGAGCACGCCGGCGATCGGCTCGAACTCCCCGCGGTAGAGCCACGACTCGGCGAGCAGGGCGAGCGCCGCGACGGCCGCCTCGGTGCGCGCGTCCCGCCGGACGAGCGCGAGCAGCGTCTCCTCCTCCTCGGCGACCGCACCGGCGGCCCGGGGGTCGATGCCGGCGAGCAGCCCGGGCGAGGTCGCGCGCGCGAAGCGGAGGGCCCAGGCGTCGAAGCGCGCGAGGGCGTCGGCGAGCCGGCCGGAGTCCCGCAGCTCGCGCAGCCCGTACTCGCGGACGGTCTCGAGCATGCGGTACCGGCTGCGGCCCGGCCGCGCCTCGGCGACGGTGAGCAGCGACTGGTCCACGAGCTCGGTGAGCAGCTCGGCGGCGTCGGTCTGCAGGACGGCGTCGGCCGCCGACGCGGTGAAGCCGTCCGGGAACACGGCGAGCGCGGCGAGCGCCTCGGCGGCGGCGGGGGAGAGCAGCCGGCGGCTCCACTCGATCACCGCGAGCAGCGTGCGGTGCCGGTCGGGCGCGGTGCGGTCGCCGCCGACGAGCACCGCGAAGCGGTCGGCGAGCCGGGCGTCGAGCTCGGGCAGGGCCATCGACCGCAGCCGCGCGGCCGCCAGCTCGATCGCGAGCGGGAGCCCGTCGAGGCGGGAGCAGATCCGCTCGACGAGCTCGCGGTCGAGCGCCACCCCGGGCCGCGCGGCCGTCGCGCGCTCGACGAACAGCGCGGCCGCGTCGGTCGCGGCGGCGAGGGGCCGCGGCGCGACGACGGCCTCGCCGGGCAGCAGGAGCGGCACGCGGCTGGTCGTGAGCACGGTGAGCCCCGGCACCGCGCCGAGCAGGTCGGCGGCGAGCGCGGCGGCCGCGTCGACGACGTGCTCGCAGTTGTCGAGCACGAGCAGCGTCCGCCGGGCGCCGAGCACCTCCCGCGTCCGCGTGGGGAGGTCGGGCGGCAGCGCCTCGGCCAGGCGGCGGGCGCGCTGGACCGGGCGCGCACCGACCGCGGCGCCGACCACGAGCTCGACGTCGCCGTCGCCCTGGGCGCCCGCGAGCTCGGTGAACACGACGCGCTCGTACCGATCGGCGAGCCGCAGGGCGGTCTCGTGCGCGAGCCGGGTCTTGCCGAGCCCGCCGGTGCCGACGATGGAGGTGAGCCGGTGGGCCGGCACGGTCGCCTCGAGGCGCGCGAGGTCGGCCTCCCGCCCGAGCAGCGGCGTGGTCGCGGCCCGGACGCCGACGAGCTCGCCGGTCGCCGGCGCCGCCTGGGCGCGGAGGAGCTCCGCGTTCAGCCGGACGAGGTCGGGCTCCGGGTCGGCGCCGAGGGCGTCGGCGAGGCGCTCGCGGTGGGCCGCGAACGCGGCGAGCGCGGCGTCCACGCGCCCGTCGTCCGCCGCGGCGCGCATGAGCAGCGCGGTCGCGGCGCCGTCGAGCGGCGCGGCCTCGACCAGGCGCTCGAGCAGCGGCAGCGCGTCCGCCGCCCGCCCGTCGTCGAGCAGCCGTCGCCCGGCCAGGCGGAGCAGGCGGGAGCGGGCCCGGGCCGCCCGCACGACGAGGTCGTCGGCGAGCGCGTCCGGCTCCAGGTCCGCGCCGGGCTCGCCGGTCCACAGCGCGAGCGCCGCCTCGGCGTCGGCCGCGCCCGCCGCCTCGGCGAGCGCGAGGTCCGACCCGGCGACCCGGTACCCGGTCGGGGTGGACTCGAGGAGGCCCTCCGCCGCGGATGCCCGGAGGCGGGAGACGAGCATCTGGATCGCGGCCCTCGGGTTCCGCGGCGGCTCCTCCGACCAGAGGTCGTCGGTGAGCCCGGTGACGCTCCGCCCCTCCGGGCCGGCCAGAGCGAGGGCGACGAGGAGCCGGCGCGGCATGGCGCCGGCGGGCGCGCTGTCGCCGCCGGCCCGGTCGGTGCACCGGACGGGCCCGAGCACCCGAACCAGCGGCCGATCCGTCACTCCGCGAGGCTAGCGGCGCGTCATGACGCCCAGGCCGCGTCCGCGTCCGCCGCCGCGTGCTCGTGCTGGTGCTCCTCCGCGGGGTCGATGAAGAAGTTGTCGCGGAACAGCCCGTCCGGGTCGAACCGCCGCTTCAGCCCGCGGAGGCGCGCCAGATGCGCCGGCGGGAAGGCGCGGGCGACGACCTCCGGACCGGTGTCCGACTCGAAGCTGAGGTACATCCCGTCCATCAGCGGCAGCAGCTCGCGCCAGCGCGCGTCGAAGTCCGTGCCGGGGCTGCCGAAGGCGGCCACGTTGAAGCCCGCGGAGCGGCCCGCGTAGGCGGTCGCGTCCGCCGGCACGTCCGCGACGGCGCCGCCGAGGGCGCGCAGCGAGAAGAAGTACGACGACCCCGAGTCGATCAGCGTCGCGAGCGCGCGGGCGACCACGGGGGAGAGGTGGTCGACGTTCCCGGAGTGGGAGCGCGGCTCGCCCCGCCCCTGCTGCGGCGCGTCGCTGACCATCGCCCGCATCAGCCCGTCGTAGGTCGTGAGCGCGACCGACGAGTCGACGAGCGGCGCGATCGCGGCGAACGGCTGCAGCCGCTCGAGTACCGTGTCCGGGTCGTCGTGGTCGACGACGAGCATCGCCTGCGCGCTGCGGCCGCCCCGGCCCAGGACGATCTCGCCGGTGACGCTGCGGTCGGCCGCCTCCATCGCCGCGCCCCAGCCCTCGAGGAACGCCGCGGTGTCCGGGACGTCGAACGCGAGCTGCGCGAACGCGACGGTGCCGACCCGCGCGGCCGCGAACTCGAACGCGACGGCGACGCCGAAGTTCGCGCCGGCCCCGCGCATCGCCCAGAACAGGTCCGGGTGCTGCGTCGCGGTGGCGCGGACGACGGAGCCGTCCGCGAGCACGACCTCGACGGCGCGGAGGTGGTCGATGGTCAGCCCGTGCTCGCGCGCGAACCAGCCCACGCCGCCGGCCGTCGCGAGGCCGCCGACGCCGACGCCGCCGTAGTCCCCGCTCGTGATCGCGAGCCCGAGGGGCGCGAGCGCCTCCGCGACCTCGACCCAGCGCGCGCCCGGCCCGATGCGCACGAGCCCGGCCGCCTCGTCGAGCACCTCGATGGAGCGCAGGGCGCCCACGTCGATGACGAGGCCGTCGTGGTTCAGCGACCTGCCGGAGAGCCCGTGGCCCGCGCTGAAGATCCCGAGCGGCAGGTCCCGGTGCCGGCCGGCGAACCGCACCGCCGCCTGCACCTCCGCGACGTCCTGGGGGCGGAGGACCAGGCCCGGCGCCCCGCCGCGCAGGTAGCTCGACGTGTAGCGCGCGTAGCCCTGGTCGCCGGGCTCCACCGCGGTCTCGGCGAGGCCGTCGGGCAGGCCGTCGTACTCGATGCCCGGGCGGCGCTTCGCGAGGGCGACCGCGCCCCGGGCGCGGCCCGTCGTCGTGCCGCGCTCGGCCCGGGCGGCGCCGACCTGCTCGCGGACCGCCGGCGCGACCTCCGCGGCGAAGCGCTCGAGGGTCGCCGCGTCGTCCGCCGGCAGGATGAAGGTGCTGATCCCGTCCTCGAGCGCGAGGGCGACGAGCTCGTCGACGCCCGTGTCCGCGCCGATGTTGAGCAGCCGGACGACCTCGCGCGGGTCGCGGCCGGCGGCCGATGCCGCTCCATCGATGATCGCGTGGCCGCGGGCGAGGTCGCCGGGCTGCAGCCAGGGCAGCGAGGGGAGCCAGCCATCGCCCTTCGTGCCGATCAGCCGCAGCATCCGCGGGCCCCGGGCGCCGACCCAGATCGGGATCGCGTGGGCGGGCGCCGGGCCGCGCTTCGCGCCGTCGACGCGGTGGAGGTCGCCGCCCGCGCGCAGCACGGACCGGTCCGCGGTGTCCCAGCGGCCGCGGATCACGTCGATCGCCTCGGACAGCGCGGTCACGCTCTCGCCCGCGGTGAGCCGCGGCAGGCCCATCGCCGCGATCGCGTCCCAGAACCCGCCGGCGCCGAGGCCGAGCTCCACCCGCCCGGCCGAGAGCAGGTCGAGGCTCGCCGCCGAGCTCGCGAGCACGGAGGGGATGCGCAGCGGCACGTTCAGCACGTTGCCCGAGAGGTGGATGCGCTCCGTGCGCGCGGCGACCCAGGACAGCAGCGTCCACGTGTCGAGGAAGGCCGGCTGGTACGGGTGGTCCTGGAACGTGACGAGGTCGAGGCCCACCTCCTCGCTGCGCACCGCGAGGTCGACGACCCGCTGCGGCGCCGTCGCCGACGGCGTGATGAAGGATCCGAAGCGGAGGGGGTGCCCGTAGTCGACCATGCCCGCCAGCATCGGCGGGGGCCGGACGTGCGTCAACGACCCGGTAAGTCGCTTACGATGGAGAAGTGACCGAGGCGAGCCGCACCCTGACCGGATGGGAGACCGTCGACGACGAGCAGTGCCGTCGGGCGACGTCGATCGTGGAGCTCGTCGGGCGGCGGTGGAGCAGCGGGATCATGCTCGCGCTCTCGCGCGGCGCGACGCGCTTCAGCGAGATCGTCGCGACGGTCGACGGGCTGTCCGACCGGATGCTCGCGGTCCGGCTGAAGGAGCTCGAGCACGGCGGCCTGATCGACCGGATCGTGGAGCCGACCACGCCGGTGACCGTCCGGTACCGGCTCTCGGCGCGGGGCCGCGACCTGCTCGCGTCCCTCCAGCCCCTGCAGGCGTACGGACAGCGCTGGGAGCCCTGATCCGGGCGCTCGGTGGTGGTCTCGAGGCTCGCTGCGCTCGCACCTCGACCAGCGGGTCTCTCCACGGTGGTCGAGCCGGGCGCCCCGCGCCCGTGCCGAGACCACTGCGCGCGCGGGTGCGGCGCGCTTCAGCCCTCGCGGGCCGCGGCGAACTGCGCCTCGTAGAGGCGCGCGTAGGCGCCGTCCGCGGCGAGCAGCGCCTCGTGCGTGCCCTGCTCGACGATGTCGCCGTGCTCCATGACGAGGATCAGGTCCGCATCGCGGATGGTGGACAGCCGGTGCGCGATGACGAAGCTCGTCCGGTCGCGCCGGAGGGCGCTCATCGCCTGCTGCACGAGCAGCTCGGTCCTCGTGTCGACCGAGCTCGTCGCCTCGTCGAGGATCAGCACGGACGGCCGCGCCAGGAAGGCGCGGGCGATGGTGATCAGCTGCTTCTCGCCGGCGGACACGTTGCCGCCCTCGTCGTCGAGCAGGGTGTCGTAGCCGTCGGGGAGCGCGTGCACGAAGCGGTCGACGTACGCGGCGCGCGCGGCCGCCTGGATCTCGTCCTCCGTCGCCCCGGGGCGCCCGTACGCGATGTTGTCGCGGATTGTGCCCGCGAACAGCCAGGTGTCCTGCAGCACCATGCCCATCCGCGACCGGAGGGCCGAGCGGGCCATGTCCGCGACGTCGACGCCGTCGAGCGTGATCCGGCCTCCGTCGACCTCGTAGAACCGCTCCATCAGCCCGACGAGCGTCGTCTTGCCCGCGCCGGTGGGGCCGACGATCGCGATCGTGCTGCCCGGCTCGGCGACGAGCGAGAGGTCGCGGATGAGCGGCTTCTCCGGGTCGTACGAGAACGCCACGTGCTCGAACGCGAGCCGCCCGGCCGGGTGCTCCGGCACGACCGCGGGTGACGGGTCGCTCGACTGCTCCTCCGCGTCGAGCAGGTCGAAGACCCGCTCGGCGGAGGCGACGCCGGACTGCAGCAGGTTCGCCATCGACCCGAGCTGGCTGAGCGGCTGGGTGAACTGCCGCGAGTACTGGATGAACGCCTGCACGCCGCCGAGGGACAGCGACCCGCCCGCGACGAGCACGCCGCCGACGACCGCGACGACGACGTACACGAGGTTCCCGATGAACATCGTCGCCGGCATGATCAGGCCGCTGACGAACTGGGCGCCGAAGGAGGCGCGGTACAGCTCCTCGTTCTTCGCCTGGAACCGTTCCGCGACCTCGCGCTGCCGGCTGAAGACCTTCACCAGCGCGTGCCCGCTGTAGGCCTCCTCGATCTGCGCGTTCAGGGCCCCGGTGCTCGTCCACTGCTGCACGAACAGCGGCTGCGACCGCTTCGCGATCCGGGTCGTGACGAGCACCGTCAACGGCACGGTGACCAGCGCGACGACCGCGAGCACCGGCGAGATGACGAACATCATGACCAGCACGCCGATCACGGTGAGCACCGAGTTCACGGCCTGGCTCAGCGTCTGCTGCAGCGACTGCTGCACGTTGTCGAGGTCGTTCGTCACGCGGCTCAGCAGCTCGCCGCGCTGCACCCGGTCGAAGTAGGCGAGCGGCAGGCGGTGCAGCTTCGCCTCCGCGTCCGCCCGCAGGCGGAACACGGTCCGCTGCGTGATCGCGTTCAGCAGGAAGCCCTGGAGGAACGAGAAGAGCGACGCGACGACGTAGAGCCCGAGCACGAGCATCAGCAGCATGGCGAGGGCGCCGAAGTCGACGCCCTGCCCGGGGTCGATCGGCAGCGGCCGGAGGAGGTCGGCGCGCGCCCCGTCGCCCTGCCGCTCGAGCTGCGCGAGGACCTCCGCCTTCGTCGCGCCCGCCGGCAGGTCCTTCGACAGCACGCCGGCGAAGACGAGGTTCGTCGCCTCGCCGAGCAGCCGCGGCCCGAGCACCGTCAGCACGACGCTGATCACGCCGAGCACGAGCACGACGGCGACGCCGACCCGCTCGGGCGCGAGGCGGCCGAGCAGCCGCTTCGCGGACGGGCCGAACCGCATCGCCTTCTCGGCCGGCATGCCCATGCCCATGCCGCCGGGTCCGCCGCGGCGGGCACCGGGCGGCGCGACGCTGCGCTGCGCCACCGCGGGCTGCGACCGGCCGCCGCTCATGCGGACGCCTCCTGCGCGGCGAGCTGGCTGGTGACGATCTCGGCGTACTCGGGCGAGGTGCGCAGCAGCTCCTCGTGCGTCCCCGTCGCGACGACCCGGCCCGCCTCGAGGACGACGATGCGATCGGCGCCCGTGATCGTGGAGATGCGCTGCGCGACGACGATGCGCGTCGCGTCGGCGAAGTCGCGGTCGAGGGCCGCGCGGAGGCGGGCGTCCGTCCCCGTGTCGAGGGCGGAGAACGCGTCGTCGAAGACGAGGATCGGCGGCCGCTTCACGAGCGCCCGCGCGATCGCGAGCCGTTGCCGCTGCCCGCCGGACACGTTCGTGCCGCCCTGCGCGATCGGCGCCTCCAGCCCCTCCGGCATCGCGCGCACGAAGTCCTCCGCCTGCGCCGTCGCCAGCGCGGCCCACAGCTGCTCGTCGGTCGCGTCCGGGTCGCCGTAGCGGAGGTTGGACGCGACCGTGCCGCTGAACAGGAACGCGCGCTGCGGGACGAGGCCGATGCGGGACCACAGCAGCTCGGGGTCGAGCTCCCGGACGTCGGTGCCGTCGACGAGCACGGCGCCGCCGGTCGCGTCGAAGAGACGGGGGAGCAGGTTCACGAGCGTCGTCTTGCCCGCCCCGGTGCTGCCGATGATCGCGACCGTCTCGCCCGGTCGGGCGCGCAGCGAGACCTCGTGGAGGACCGGCTGCTCGGCGCCGGGGTAGGCGAAGGTCGCACCGCGCAGCTCGACCGTGCCGTCGGCCGCGGCGGTCGGCTGCGGCGCCTCGGGCGGGAGCACGCTCGAGGCGGTCTCGAGCACCTCGCCGATCCGCTTCGCGGACACGTTCGCGCGGGGCAGGATCACCGCGAGGAACGTGGCCAGCATCACCGCCATGAGGATCTGGACGAGGTAGCTGAGGAACGCGGTCAGCTGCCCGACCTGCAGGCTGCCGTCGTCGATCCGGAACGCGCCGAACCAGATCACCGCGACGCTCGAGACGTTGAGCACGAGCATCACGAACGGGAACATCACCGCGAACCAGCGGCCGGCCCGGACCGCGGTCTCGGTGACCGCGAGGTTCGCCTCCTCGAACCGCGCCGTCTCGACGGGCTCGCGCACGAAGGCGCGGATGACGCGGATGCCGGTGAGCTGCTCGCGGAGGACGCGGTTGACGCCGTCGATCCGCACCTGCATCAGCTCGAACTGCGGCGACATCCGGGAGATGACGAGCCCCACGCCGAGCAGCAGGACCGGCACCGCGACGACGACGATCCAGGACAGCCCGACGTCCTCCCGCAGCGCGAAGACGATGCCGCCGATCGCGAGGATGGGCGTCGCGACGAGCATCGTGCAGGTCATCAGCACGAGCATCTGCACCTGCTGCACGTCGTTCGTGGTGCGGGTGATCAGCGACGGGGCGCCGAACCGGGCGACCTCCCGCTCGGAGAACGCGCCGACCCGGTCGAACACCGCGAGCCGCACGTCCCGCCCGAACGCCATGGCGGCCCGCGAGCCGAACCAGACCGCGACGACGGAGCACGCGATCTGCACGAGCGTGACGATCAGCATGACGAGGCCGACCCGGAGGATCGTGCCCGTGTCGCCCTTCGCGACGCCCTCGTCGATGATCGTCGCGTTGAGGCTCGGCAGCGCGAGCGAGGCGATCGACTGGCCGGCCTGGAAGACGACGACGCCGACGAGCAGCCACCGGTAGGGCCGCAGGCGGGTCACGAGCAGCCGGCCGAGCACCGGCACACGGTAGGCCCGGCCGCGGACGCGCGGCAAGGGCGCGCGGCGGGCCGCCCCGAGACCGGCGGGGCGCTGCGGACCTACGCGCGCAGGTCGCTCGCCGCGAGCAGGAGCCGCACGGCCTCCTCGTCGGACCAGCCGGAGGCGACGAGCCACGGCCAGTCGCCCCAGAGGCGCGGGTCGAACGCGCGGATGACGTGGGCCGGCCACCGCGGGTCGGGCGCGTTGTCCGGGTGCCCCGGGTGGTCGATCGCCGGCATCGCGTCGAGGGCGCGGTGGAGGCGGTCGTAGAGCGCGGGCGTGAAGCCGGCCTCCTCGGCCTCGCGGGCGCGGTCCGCCCACTCGACGAGCGCCGCGGGGCGCCCCTCCTGCAGCGCGGTGCTGAGCAGCCACATCGCGGAGGCGCCCGGCCAGGTCGGCCAGTGCATCCGCAGGACCCGGGTCCAGGCCACCGCGCGCTCGCGGGTGAAGCCCCGCCAGAGCTGCTGCTGCTGGTCGCCCCGCTGATCCGCGATGTCGGTCATCCGGTCCTCCACGTCGCCCACGGCACCCGCCGCCGGACGGCAGCGTGCCAGCGCCGCCCGACGATCCGCCGAACGCCGCGCCCGGTCGGTCGAGCCGGTCAGTCCAGCGGGTCGAGGCGCAGCGTGGCCGTCCAGGCGTCCGGGGAGACGACCGGGTCGACGTAGGCGCGCGGGTACCGGTCGTACTTGGCGTGGTACGCGGCGTCGACGTCGGCGTGGTCGCCGGGGTCCACCCCGGTGAACCGCACGTCCTGCACGACGCCGCCCGCGTCGATGCGACCCTCGCCCGCAGCCGCCGCGCGGCGGAACCAGCCGTTGTCGCGGCCGTGCGCGGACCGCACGAACAGCTCGTCGCCGCTCCGCACCGCCCAGATGGTGACCCAGGGGCGCAGGGTGCCGTCCTCGCGGCGGGAGGAGATGCGCAGCTCGTCGGCGGCGCCGACCGCCTCGAGCTCCTGCGGGGTCCAGCTCATCGGGCGATCTCGATGACCGCCCGGCCCCGGCCGTGGCCGGTCTCGCTGACGCGCTGCGCCTCCGGCGTCTGCTCGATCGGGTACGTCTCCTCGACGATCATCCGCAGCCGCCCGTCGGCCATCAGCGCCGCGGCCTCGCGGAGCGCCGCGGGCTTGTCGCCGCCGCCGAAGGTGACCTTCGCGCCGTGCTCCGTCGCGGACGCGTCGGCGATGCTCACGACGCGCGCCGGGTCGCCGGTGAGCGCGATCAGCTCGGGGATCACGCCCGCGCCGGACAGGTCCGCCGCCACGTCCACCTCCGCGACCGCGAGGTCGCGGACGCGGTCGACCCAGCCCTCGTCGTACGTCGTCGCGAGCGCGCCGAGCGCCTCCACGTACTCCTGGTTCGCGGCGCTCGCCGTGCCGATCACGATGAGGCCCCGGGCGCGCGCGATCTGGATCAGCGCCGTGCCGACGCCGCCCGCGGCGCCGGAGACGACGAGCGTGTCGCCCTCCTGCGCACCGACCGCGTCGAGCACGCGGACCGCGGTGTCCACCGGCACGGGCGCGGCGGCCCCCTCGTCGAACGGCACGTGGTCGGGCAGCACCGCCCAGGCGGTGAGGACCGCGTGCTCGGCGACGGTGTCGATGCCGGAGCCGAAGACGCGGATGCCGACCTCGACGCCGGTCACGCCCTCGCCGACCTCGTCGACGACCCCCGCCGCGTCGAGGCCGGTGCCGCGCGGGCCCTCGATCGGGCCCTTCGCCATCAGGCCGCGGCGCCGCTTCGAGTCGGCCGCGTTCACCCCGGCGGCGTGCACCCGGATGCGGATCCGGCCGGGGCCGGCGTGCGGCTCCTCGACGTCCGTGATCTCGAGGACCTCCGGCCCTCCGAACTGCTCGAACACCACTGCACGCATGCCGACATCCTGCCGCGAGCGGGCTGGACGCGGCGCAGCGCGTCGCACGGGCGCCGGCGCCGCGGCACGCCAGGCTGCCGGCATGGCGGCGCGCCGATGAGCAGCATCACGGACGACCGCGCGGCGGGCGCCGTGCTCGGCGCGGCGTGCGGCGCGGCCCTCGCGGCCGGTGGCGGAGGCGGTCCCGACGCCGCGGACCAGGGGGCGTTCTGGACGCTGCTCCCGGTGCTGCTCGCCGCCGCGGCGGGGGAGCCGCTGTCGAACGAGTCCACGCAGGACCGGATCGTCGAGTCGTGGACCCGTACCGGCCTCCTCCCGGACCCGGCGGGCGCCGCGAGGCCGACCGCGGCCGCCGCCCGCACGGCCGCCCGGCGACGCGCGGACGGTCCCGGCGGCGCGGGCGCGCTCGTCCGCACGGCGCCCGTCGCGCTGCCGTTCGTCGCGAGCGCCGCGACGGGAGGCCTCGCCCGGACCGCCGCGCAGCTCGCGGCGCTCACCGACGCCGACCCCGCGACCGCGGACGCGTGCGTGCTCCTCGCGGGCGCCCTGCACGCGACCCTCCGGACCGGCGCGCCCGCCGCCCTGCCGCTCGAGCTGCTGCCCGAGGAGCGCCGCGACGCCTGGCGGACCGCCGCCGACCCCGGCCCCGGGCCCTCGCCGGACGGCGCCGCGGCCGTGCTCCTGGCCGCGCAGGCCGCGACCACGGCCGTGCCGGTGCCCGAGGACCTCCCGGGGCGGCACCTCCGGCTCGCCCTCGAGGCCGCCGCGGACCACGGGCCGGCCGTCGCGGCGGTGGCCGGCGCGCTGCTCGGCGCCCGCTGGGGCTCGTCCGCCGTCCCCGCGCCCTGGCGGCGCCACCTGCTCGACGGGACCGGGCCAGGCGCCGGCCCGGGAGCCGCGGACCTCGTCCGCGCCGCGGTGCTCGCCGCGAACGGCGGGCTCGGCGACGGCACCGGGTGGCCCGCGGTCGACCGGGTGCGCCCCTCCGGACCGCGCGTGCTCGTGCCGCACCCGCACGACGACGGGGTGCTGCTCGGCTCGCTGGCCGCGCTCGACGACCTGCCGCCCGACGTCGACGCCGTCGTCTCGCTCTGCCGGGTCGGGCGACGCCAGGTGGACCGCGAGCGGACGGACCGCGAGCAGGTCGCGTTCTGGCTCGTCGACCGGCCGGGGCGCAACCCGAACCTCGACCTCGTGCTCCGCGACGCCGCCGACGCGGTCGCGGCGCTCCGCGCGGAGGGCCGCCGGGTCCTCGTGCACTGCGCGGAGGGGCGCAGCCGCACGCCGGCCGTCGGCGCCCTCTACGCCGCGCTGCACCTCGGCGTCCCCGCGCAGGCCGCCCTCGACGAGGTCGTCGCGGCGCTCCCCGACGCGGCGCCGGCCCCGTTCCTGCAGGAGGCGGTGCTCCGGATCGGCGCGGCGGCCGCCCCGCCCCGCCCGCTCGTCGTCGTCGACCTCGACACGGCCGTGCTCGACCTCGCGAGCGGCACCGCACGGCTGCCGGAGGCGGCGCGGCGCGACTTCGCGGGTCGGCTCACGGCGGCGCCCGGCGTCGTCGCGCTCGCCGACCCGCAGCCCGGCGCGGTCGAGGCGGTCCGTCGGCTCGCCGACGAGGCGGACCTCCACCTGCTCGTCGCGCCGGCCGTCGGCTCCGCCGGCCTGCAGCACCGGATCGAGTGGCTGCAGCGCTGGTTCGGGATCGACGCCCCCGTCGTCGACCGGCTCGTGCTCGCCCCGCCAGCGCTGCTCGACCGCGGCGCGGTGCTCGTCGGGGCGCCGGCCGGCGCGGAGGGCTTCCCCGGGGAGGTCCTGCCGCCGAGCGGCTGGAGCACGCTGCTCGACCGCCTCCTCGCTCCCGGGCGCACCGGGCGCCGCCCGCCGCCCGGAGCCGGCCCCCGGTCGCGCGAGCGCGTCGCCGGGCGCGCGGCCCTCGCCGGCTGGCTGCTCGAGGCGCTCCGCGCCGGCGGCGGGTCCGGCACGGTCGTGCAGGTCGCCGCCGACGTGTGGACCCGGCACGAGCCCGAGCTCCGCCGCGCCGGCGACCTCCTCCACACCTGGCAGCACGACCTCCGCCGCGTCGCCGCGCGGCTGCGCGAGGAGGGCCGCCTCGCCCCGTCGACCGACGCCGACCCGGGGGTGTGGCGGCTGCCACGCTGAGCCCGTGGCCGTGGCCGTGGCCGTGCCCTGGCCGCCCGGCCGCGGCCCGACCGCTACCGTGCCGGGCGTGGTCCCCGCGGTGCGCGTCGAGCTGCCGGGACCCCTCGACCCCGCGGTCGTCTTCCGTGCGCTCGCGGCACGGCACCCCGACCTCGTCTGGGCGGACGGCGCCGCGGGGGAGCCCGGCTTCATCGGCCTCCCGGACGGGCCGCCCGTCGTCGTCGTCGTCGTTGGGACCGCGTCCCCGAGCGCCCTCGACGCCCTGCTCGACCGGCTGCGGACCGGGTCGCCGCGCGGCGTCGCCTCGCCGCGGCTCGGCTGGTGGGGGTGGTTCGGGTACGAGGTCGGCGCTGCCGCGGAGGACGTCCCGGTCGCGGCGGACGCCTCGCCGGCTGCCGCCTTCCTGCTCGCGTCGGTCGGCGTCGAGCTCGCCGCGGACGGCGCCGCGGCCGTCGTCGCGCTGCCCGGACGCGAGGCCGCCGCGCACGCGCTGGCCGCGGCGCTCGCACCGCTCGCCGGCGCCCCGGCGCCGGAGCCGCGCACGCCGGCGCCGCCGGCCTGGCGCTGGCGGCACGACCGCACGTCCTACCTGCGGATGGTCGAGGACTGCCGCCGGGCGATCACCGCCGGGGACGCGTACCAGCTCTGCCTCACGAACCGGATCACCGCCGACCTCCCCGAGCCGCTCGACCCGGTCGAGGTCCTGCTCGCCCTGCGCGACGCGGCGCCCCTCGCCGGGGCGGGCGTCCTGCGGATCAGCGGGTGGACGCTCGTCGCGGCGAGCCCCGAGACCCTGCTCGCCGTCGACGCCGACGGCGCGGCCCGGAGCCGGCCCATCAAGGGCACGCGGCCGCGCGGCGACGACGCCGCGGCCGACCGGGCGCTCGCCGAGGAGCTTCGGACGGACGAGAAGGAGCGCGCCGAGAACGTGATGATCGTCGACCTCGTCCGCAACGACCTCGCCCGCGTCGCGCGGACCGGCTCGGTCGCGGTGCCCGAGCTGCTCGTCGTGGAGTCGTACGCGACCGTGCACCAGCTCGTGTCCACCGTCACGGCGCAGCTGGCCGGCGGGCCGTCCGCCCGCTTCGACGCCGTCCGCGCGCTGCTGCCCGCCGGGTCGATGACCGGGGCGCCGAAGCGCTCCGCCATGCGGATCCTCGCCGACCTCGAGGCCGGGCCGCGCGGCGTCTACTCGGGCGCGTGGGGCCGGTTCGGCGCGGACGGCACGGCGCACCTCGCCGTCGTGATCCGCAGCGTGCTGCTGCACGGCCGCACCGCGGTGATCGGCACCGGCGGCGGGATCACGATCCTCTCCGACCCCGCCCGCGAGTGGCGGGAGCTCGAGGTGAAGGCCGCCCGCGTGCTGCGGGCGATCGGCGTGCGGGACCCCTTCCCCGCGCCCTGAGGCTCACGCCCCGCGCCGCAGCACCGCGGCAGCGGCGGTCCCGACCCCCGCGAGGAGGACCGCCGCGGCCGCGAGCGTCCACCCGTCCGGCGCGAGCAGGGGCTGCCCGCGCAGCGCCTGCGCGGTGACGAGGACCAGCACCCCGCCGTACGCGGCGCCGGCGACGGTCAGCAGGCGGGTGCGGGTGCGAGCCCCGAGCCCCGGGACGCGGAGCAGGAGGAAGGCGAGGATCGGCAGCACCTGCAGCGCGTGCAGGCCGACGAAGTGGCCGATCCGCAGGTCGCCGTGCTCGGTGCTCCAGCCCGTGATCGGCAGGCCGGGCCCGCCGTCGACGCCGCCGACCGTGTGCCCGCCGCCGTCGCTCCAGCCGAAGTTGACGGTCATCAGCACCGCCTCCGTCATCCCGAGCAGCGTGACGAGCAGGCCCCATCGCATCCCGGCGGCGATCGTCCGGTCGACGCCGGGAGCGCGCAGCACGAGCACCGCGCCGACCGCCGTCGCGAGGAGCACGGTGCTGATCACGCCGCCCATCGAGCCGTACAGCGCGACGTCGAAGGCGCTGCCGGTGTTGAAGTGGCTCGTCGTGCCGCGGACGACCTGCAGCGCGATGGCCACGAGCTCGAACGACAGGCCGACCAGCAGCACCGCCGCGATCGCGGTCAGCAGCCGGCGGTGCCCGCGGACGACGCCGAGCATCCAGCGCAGCGCGACGAGGTAGAGCGCCGTCGAGACGCCGAACTTCGCCGGCTTCAGCCATGCGGGCGCGCCGCCGATCGACCGCGGGTCGACGACGAGGCCGACGAGCGCGACCGCGAGCGACACGAGCGCCACGGCGAGCGCCGCGGTGAGCAGCGCCCGGTGGAGCGGCGGCCGGCCGGCGACGGGCGGGACGATCGGGAGGGCGGGGGAGAGCACCGGAGCGGTCATGGATCGAGCGTCCGCCGCGCAGCCCCGCTGCGGCATCGTCCCGCGGGGCGGGCCGCCTCGGCCCGCGGGACGAGGCGACCGGCCCGCCGATGCGGGATCCTCGTCGCATGTCCGCCCCCGCCGACCGCGCCGCCTCCGCCGACCGCGTCGATCGTGGCGGCCGGGCCGCCGTCGACACCGCGACGACGGACCGCATCTACGCCGGCGTCGCGGCGATCGCCGCCGCGCTCGCGCTCGTCGAGTCGCCGCGGCCGCCCTGGGCGATCGCGCTGATCCTGCTCGCGCTGGCCCCCTGGGTCGCGGTCGTGCTCCGCCGGGAGCCGCCCGCGTGGCTGTTCGTGGCGCTCGCGGTCCTGCCGGTGGTGCCGGTGGTGCTCGCCGCGGACGTCGGCGTCGTCGTCTTCATGACGACCGCGGCGGCGAGCCGGTTCGCGAGCCGCACGGACGACCTCCGACTCGTGGTCGGGGTGACCGTCGCCGTCGCGCTGATCCCGTTCCTGCCCGGCCTGGTCGTCGGGCGGCAGCCGAACGGCGGCGGCTACTTCGCGTTCGGCGACGTCTTCGGCGTGCTCGTCGGCGTGCTGCTGCGCCGGACGAACCGTCTCGCGGCCCGGCTCCGGGAGGCGGACGCGGACCTCGCCGCGGCGCGGGTGCGGGACGAGCGGCAGCGGATCGCCCGGGACGTGCACGACCTCGTCGCCCACTCGCTGACGGTGGTCGTGCTGCACGTCGGCGGCGCGCGCCGCGTGCTCCGGATCGACCCGGCCGCCGCCGAGTCGGCGCTCGCGGACGCCGAGCGGGTGTGCCGGGAGAGCCTCGACGGCATCCGCGGCGTCGTCGGGCTGCTCAGCGAGCAGGACCCCCGCCCCGGCGTCTCCCTCGACCTCGGCGAGCTCGTCGACGCCTACCGCGCCGCGGGCGTCGCGGTCGCGCTGCACGTCGACGGCGACCCGGCCGCCCTGCCGCTCGCCGCCCGCGTCGTGCTCTTCCGCGTCGTGCAGGAGGCGCTCGCGAACGCGGCCCGCTACGCGCCGCCGGGGTCGACGGTCGAGGTCGCCGTCGCGGCCGGCGCGGAGGAGGCCTCCGCGCGGGTCGCCAACCCGCGAGGCCCCGCCCGGGCCCCGTCCGCGGGCGGCTTCGGCCTCGCCGGGCTGCGCGAGCAGGTCGCCGCGGTGGGCGGCGCGCTGACGAGCGGCCCCGCGGGCGAGCGCTGGGTCGTCGAGGGCCGCCTGCCCCTGCGCGCCGCGGTCGCGGGCGCATGAGCGCCCTGCGGGTCGTGGTCGCGGACGACCAGGCGATGGTGCGCTCCGGGCTCTCCCTCGTGCTCGGCGCGGAGCCCGACATCGTCGTCGTCGCGCAGTGCGCCGACGGCGCCGCGGCCGTCGTCGCGGCGGAGCGGTTCGCGCCCGACCTCGTGCTGATGGACGTCCGCATGCCCGGCACCGACGGACCGACCGCCACCCGCCGCCTCCGCGGCACCCCGGGCGCCCCGCCGGTCCTCGCGCTCACGACCTTCGACGACGACGAGGTGCTCTGGGCCGCGCTCGACGCGGGCGCGGAGGGGTTCGTGCTGAAGGACAGCCCGGCCGAGTCGCTCGTGCTCGCCGTCCGCGCGGTCGCGGCGGGCGGCTCGTGGATCGACCCGCGCGTGCTGCCGCGGGTGCTCGCCCGGGCTCGCAGCGCCGCCGGCCGGCCCGGCGCGGCCCCGCTCGAGCGGCTCACGCCGCGCGAGACGGAGGTGCTGACGCGGATGTGCCGCGGCGCGACGAACGGGGAGATCGCCGACGAGCTCGCCATGGGGGAGCGGACGGTGAAGTCGCACGTCTCGGCGATCCTCGCGAAGCTCGGCGCGCGGGACCGGATCGGCGCCGTCGTCGCCGCGCTCGACGCGGGCGTCGACCGCTGACGCGCGGCCCGGCGGCGATACTGAGGTCCCGGTCTCCGTCGATCGGGCGGCCCCGTGCCGCTGCTCCGATCGACGGGAGACCCCGTGCCCCAGCCCGCCCGCGCGCTCGACGCGCTGCGCTCGCCCCGCCTGCTGACCCGGGAGGCGCTGGCCGGCGTCGTCACCGTGCTCGCGCTCGTACCCGAGGTGATCTCGTTCTCGGTCGTCGCCGGGGTCGATCCCCGCACGAGCCTCGTCGCCTCCGTCGTGCTGCTCGCCGTGACCACGGTGCTCGGCGGCCGGCCCGCGATGGTGACGGCCGCGGCGGGCTCCGTCGCGCTCGTCATCGCGCCGCTCGTGCACGCGCACGGCGCGGCCTACGTGCTGCCGGCCGTGGTGCTCGGCGGCCTCGTGCAGATCCTGTTCGGCGTGCTCGGCCTGGCCCGGCTGCTCCGGTTCGTGCCGCGGAGCGTGATGCTCGGGTTCGTGAACGCCCTCGGCGTCCTGATCTTCGCGGCGCAGGTGCCGCACCTGATCGGCGTCCCGTGGGTCGCGTACCCGCTGTTCGCGCTGACGCTCGCCGTGGTCCTCCTGCTGCCGCGGTTCACGACCGCGGTGCCGGCGGCCCTCGTTGCGATCGTGGTGGTCACCGCGATCGCGGTGGTGGCCGGGCTCGACGTGCCGTCGGTCGGCGACGAGGGCCGCGTCGGCGGCGCGCTGCCCGGCATCACCCCGCTCACCGTGCCCCTCGATGCGACGACGCTCGGCATCGTCTGGCCGACGGCGCTCAGCGTCGCCTTCGTCGGTCTGCTCGAGAGCCTGCTGACCGCGAAGCTCGTCGACCGCATCACGGACACCCCGTCGCGGAAGAACCGGGAGTCGTGGGGGCTCGGCGTCGCGAACGTCGGCGCCGCGCTCTGGGGCGGGATCGGCGGCTGCGCGATGATCGGCCAGACGATGGTGAACGTGAAGGCGGGCGGCGGGAGGACCCGCCTCTCGACCGGCGTCGCGGCCGTCTTCCTGCTCGGCCTGCTGACCGTGCTCGGCCCGGTGCTGGCGATCATCCCGATGGTCGCGCTCGCCGCCGTGATGATGGTCGTCGCCGTCACGACGGTCGACTGGCACAGCGTCCGCCCCGCGACCCTGCGGCGCATGCCGCTGCCCGAGACCGCGGTCCTCGTGGTCACCGTCGCCGTCGTCCTGGTGACCGGCAACCTCGCCGTCGGCGTGGGCGTCGGCGTGCTGCTCGCGATGGTGCTGTTCGCCCGCCGGGTCGCGCACGTGACGACCGTCGACCGCCGGGTGGTGGACGGCGTGGCGCGCTACGACGTCCGCGGCCCGCTGTTCTTCGGCAGCAGCAACGACCTGATCGACCGGTTCGCCTACGCCGACGACCCCGCCGAGACCGTCGTGGACCTCACCCACGCGCAGGTCTGGGACGCCTCCACCGTCGCGGCGCTCGACGCCGTCGAGCAGCGCTACGCCGACCACGGGCGCGCGGTGCGTTTCGAGGGGCTCGACGAGCGGAGCACGGCCTTCCACGCCCGGCTCACCGGCCGGCTCGGCGCCTGAGCCGATCGGTCGCCGGGCGCTACGGTGACCCCATGAGCCGCGGCGCCCGCATCCTCCTGCTGGTCCTCGGCCTCGTCGCGCTCGTCACCGGCGGGGTCTGGATCGGCCAGGGCGCGAACCTGATCCCCGGCAGCTTCATGACCGGCGACCGGACCTGGCTCGCGATCGGGCTGGTCGTCGCCGTCGTCGGTGTCGTGCTGATCGCCGCCGCGCTGCGCCGCGGGCGCCGCCCGACCCGCTGATCGGCGCACCCGCCCAGGCGGCCGCGCCTAGCGTGCCCCGGTGACCACCGCGACCGAGATCCACCTCGCGGCCCGCCCGACCGGCTGGCCCTCGCACGACGACTTCCGCACCGTCGAGCGGGGCCTGCCCGACCCGGGACCCGGCGAGGTCCGGGTGCGGAACGAGCTGATGTCGGTCGACCCGTACATGCGCGGGCGGATGAACGCGGGCCGCAGCTACGTGCCGCCCTTCGAGCTCGGGGAGGCGCTGACCGGCGCCGCGCTCGGCCGGGTCGTCGCGAGCCGCGCCGACGGGATCGCGGAGGGCGACCTCGTGCAGCACGAGCTCGGCTGGCGCGACCTCGCACAGGGCCCGGCCGCCGCCTTCCGCCGGGTGCAGGAGCTGCCGGGCGTGCCCGCCTCCGCGCACCTCGGCGTCCTCGGCGGGACGGGCTTCGCCGCCTGGGTCGGACTGACCGACATCGCGGCGCTGCAGGCGGGCGAGACCGTCTTCGTGTCGGGCGCCGCCGGGGCGGTCGGCTCCGCCGCGGGGCAGATCGCGCGGCTGAAGGGCGCCGCCCGCACCATCGGGTCCGCCGGCGGCCCCGAGAAGGCGCGGCTGCTGACGGAGCGCTACGGCTTCGACGTCGGCCTCGACTACCGGGCGGCGCCGATCCGCGAGCAGCTCGTCGCTGCGACCGGCACCGAGCAGGGCGAGGGCATCGACGTCTGCTTCGACAACGTCGGCGGGGACCACCTGGAGGCGGCGCTCGAGGTGTTCAACGACGGGGGACGGGCTGCGCTCTGCGGCGCGATCACCTCGTACAACGAGGAGGGCCGCTCGCCCGGGCCGGACAACCTCTGGCACGTGATCACCCGCGGGCTGACGCTGAAGGGCTGGACGAGCCCCTCCTACCGGCACCGCTGGCCCGCCTTCGTCGAGGAGGTAGGGCCCTGGGTGCGGGACGGCCGCATCGTCGCCGACGAGACGGTCCGCGAGGGCCTCGGGAACGCGGTGGACGCCTTCCTCGACCTGATGCGCGGCGGCAACACCGGGAAGATGCTCGTCCGCCTCTGACCGGCTCGGCGTTCATGCTCTTCGCGGATTAGTCGTGCGAGACTGATCGCATGTCGTCCATCCGCGTGTTTGTGCTCGGCGCGCTCGCGGAGCGCGGTCCGATGCACGGCCACCAGCTGCGGCTGCTCGCCGAGCAGGAGCACGTGCACATGTGGACCGACTTCCACGTCGGCGGCATCTACGGGGCCCTGAAGCGCCTGCTCGCGGAGGGCCTCGTCGACGCCGTCCGCACCGAGCGCGAGGGCGCCCGGCCCGAGCGCCAGATCGTCGAGATCACGGACGAGGGCCGTGCCGCCCTGGACCGGCTCCGCCTCGAGACGATCACCGACTTCTCGCTCCGGCCCGACCCGTTCGACCTCGCGTTCGCCCGGGTCGGCAAGGAGCTCGTGCACGAGCTGCCCGCGCTGCTCGCCGAGCGGCGCGCCGCCGTCGCCGCGGCCGCCCGGGAGCACGCGGAACGGCTCGAGCACGTCGACCAGTACCTGTCCGTCGCCGAGCAGCACGTGATGCGCCACCAGACCCACCGCTTGGACGCGGAGCTGGCCTGGCTCGACACGGTGCTCGCCGATCTGCCCGCCATCGTCCACGACGAGCTCACCCGAGAGGCCGACTGACCATGTCCGACTCCGCCCCCGCCATGGGCACGATCCAGGTGCCGCCGCGGCGCGCCTGGATCGCCTTCGCCGTCGTCCTGCTGGGCGCCGCGATGTCCCTCATCGACGCCACGATCGTGAACGTCGCGCTGCCCTCCATCCGCACGAGCATCGACGCCTCCGAGGCGACCCTGTCGTGGATCATCTCCGGCTACGCGCTCGCGTTCGGCCTCGCGCTGATCCCCGCGGGCCGCGTCGGCGACCGCCTCGGCCACAAGTGGGTCTTCTTCACCGGCCTCGCGCTCTTCGTGGCGGCGAGCGTCGCCTGCGGCCTGTCGCAGTCCGACGGGCAGCTGATCGTCTCCCGCGTCGTGCAGGGCCTCGCCGGCGGCATCTACCTGCCGGCCGTGTCCGCCTACATCCAGCTGCTGTTCTCGGGCCGGGTGCGCGGCCGCGCCTTCGCGGTGTTCGGGGCCGTGCTCGGCGTCTCCTCCGCGATCGGCCCGGTCCTCGGCGGCCTGCTGATCCAGGCGTTCGGCAACACCGACGGCTGGCGCTTCGTCTTCTACGTCAACCTGCCGATCGGCATCGTCGCGCTGATCGCCGCCGCCGTGCTCGTGCCGAACAGCCCGAAGCAGGCGTCGGCCGCGAACGGCGTCGACCTCGTCGGGCTCGTGCTCCTGTCCGGTGCCCTCACCGCGATCCTCGTGCCGCTCATCGAGGGGCAGGACCAGGGCTGGCCCGGGTGGACCTACGCCTCCCTCGCCGGCGGCGTGGTGCTGCTCGTGCTCTTCGGGTTCTGGGAGCGCGGCGTCGTCGCGCGCGGCCGCACCGCGCTCGTGCCGCCGCACCTCTTCACCCACCCGGCGTTCACGGCGGGCACGTTCCTCGCGCTCGTCTACTTCGCCGCGTTCGTCAGCATCTTCTTCTCCATCTCGCTGCTCTGGCAGGCGGGCCTCGACCACACCGCGCTCGAGTCCGGCCTCGTGTCGATCCCGTTCGCGATCGGCAGCATCGTCGGCGCCTCGCAGAGCACCCGCCTCGCGGTCCGCTTCGGCCGCACCGTGCTGATCTTCGGGTCCGGCCTCGTCGCGCTCGGCCTGCTCGGCGTCTGGCTCGTGCTGCTGCTCGTGCCGTCGCCCGACCTCACCAACTGGGACCTGCTCGGCCCGCTGCTCGTCGCCGGCTTCGGCAGCGGCCTCTTCATCGCGCCGAACGTGCAGTTCATCGTCGCGACGGTCGACCCGTCGGAGGCCGGCGCCGCGAGCGGCGTGATCTCGACGATGCAGCGCATCGGCTCCGCGATCGGCATCGCCGTGATCGGCAGCGTGTTCTTCGGGAACCTCTCGTTCCCGTCGGGCCGCCGCCCGTCCGCCGACGACGTCGCGAACGCCTTCGGCACCGCGGCCACCGCGGCGCTGCTCACCTCGGCGGCCTTCGCGGTCGTCGCGTTCCTGCTCGTGTTCACGCTGCCGAGGACCGCCGGTCGTCCCCGCGGCCGCGGCCCGGCCCAGCAGGGCCGGCCGCAGGAGGCGGTCCCGAGCGCGTGATCCCGCTCGGACGGCGCGGCCGGTGCGCCCTCGCGATCGCGGGGGCGGCCGGCCTCGCCGCCGTGACGGCCTCAGCCGTCGCGGTTCGGGGGCTCCACGGCGTCCCCGGGCTCGCCGTCGACGCGGACTGGGCCCGCCTCGTCGCCGAGCACCGGGCGCCGGGCGTGGTCCTGCCGTCGGAGGTGCTCGCCGCGCTCGGCGGCGCGCCCGGCTCGCTCGTCGTCGCCGCCGCCATGACCGCCGCCCTGTGGTGGCGGCGCGGGCGGCGCACCGCGCTCGGGTTCGCGGTCGCCGCGGCGCTCGACGAGGTCCTGATCACCGCGCTGAAGCTCCTCGACCAGCGGCCGGGCCCGAGCGGCGCGCTGTTCGAGGACCGCGGCTCGTTCCCCTCCGGCCACACCGGGTACGCCGCCGTCGTCGCGGTGGTCCTCGCGCTGACGGCCCGGCGCCCCGCGACCCGCGTCGCCGCGCTCGCGCTGATCCCGGTGATGGCGGTCAGCCGGACCGTCGTCGACGCGCACTGGCTCACCGACACGATCGCCGGCGCGGCGTGCGGCGCCGCGGTCGCGGCGCTCACGGTCGCCGTGCTCGCCCCGCCCGCCGCGACCGCCCACCCGCGGATGCCAGAGTGACGGGGATGGATCAGCGCATCGAGGACCGGGCGGCGGGAGCCGTGCTCGCATCGGCCTGCGGGGACGCGCTCGGCGCCGGCTACGAGTTCGGGCCGCCGATGCCCGGCGTGATGCCGGTGCGGATGAAGGGCGGCGGCGGCTTCGACTGGGCCCCGGGCGAGTGGACCGACGACACGTCGATGGCGATCCCGATCCTCCGCGTCGTCGCCCGTGGGGTGCCGCTCGAGGGCGCCGCGCTCGACGAGGTCGCGGCGGCCTGGATCGAGTGGTCGAAGGAGGCGCCGGACGTCGGCAACCAGACGCGGGCGGTCTGCGACGCGGCGACCGCGCCCACCGCGGAGGCGCTCGGCGCCGCGGCCCGCGCGTTCGCGGACGCGCACCCGAACTCGGCGGGCAACGGCTCGCTGATGCGCACGACGCCGGTCGCGCTCGCCCACCTCGACGACCCGCGGGCGCTGGTGGCGGCCGCGCGCCGGGTCAGCGACCTCACGCACGCGGACCCGCTCGCGGGCGACGCCTGCGTGCTCTGGTCGCTCGCGATCCGCTCCGCGATCACGACCGGCGAGCCGCGCCTGCGCGACCAGCTCGGCGCGCTGCCGCGCGAGCGCCGCGAGTACTGGTCGGGCCTCATCGACGCGGCGGAGGAGGGCCGGCCGAACGACTTCCCGAAGAACGGGTGGGCCGGTGCCGCCCTGCAGGGCGCCTGGTCCGCGATCACCCGCGGCTCGGGCGTGCGCGACGTGCTCGAGCGCGCGGTGCGCGGCGGCAACGACACGGACACCGTCGCCGCGATCGCGGGCGGCGTGATCGGGGCGATGCACGGCGCCTCCGCGGTGCCGGAGGAGTGGCGCCGCATCGTGCACGGCTGGCCGGGGCTCACCGCGGACGACCTCGTCGAGCTCGCGGTCGCCGCGGTGCGCGGGCGTCGCGTCGCGACGACCGTGCGCCCCGAGCAGGTGCTGCTGCAGGCCGTGCGGGTGCTCCACGAGCGCGGCTACGAGGCGCTCCACGTCTGGATGGCCGTGTACGCGACGGGCCACTGGCGGTGCCTCCTGGTCGGCGACGGGGGCCGGGGCCCGGAGCACCTCCGGTACACGACCGGTCGGCAGTGGGACCTGCTCGACGACGGCCGCGTCGACCCGATCGGGCCGGAGGAGCTCGCCGACCGGATCCTCGCCGCGCACCCCGGGATCGAGGCGGACCGCCGACCCGCACCGGCCTACCGCTTCTGGTACGCCGCGCTGCTCGAGCACGCGGGCGACCGCGTGCCCTACATGGCGGACGACTACGAGTCGCCGTGGAAGGAGGGCCGGGTCGCGCTGTCCGGCCCGGACCGCCCCGGCCTGCTCGGCCGCTCGTTCCCCCTCCCGCCGGAGGTCCCGCCCGCCGCGTGAACGGGCGCGCGTGCAGCCCGGCTCCGGCCGCGACGAGCGCCGCGAACAGCTCCGCGACCCTGCCACGCGCGCCCGGGAGTCAGCGGCGCCGGATCTCGCCCCGCAGCGCCGCGACGTCCCGGTAGCCGTCGACCGCCATCGTCAGGTCCGCCTCGGCGAGGAGCGACCGCACGACGTGCTCGACGCCGCGCTGCCCCGCGACCGCGAGGCCGTGCACGTAGGGCCGCCCGATGGCGACCGCGGTCGCGCCGAGGCCCAGGGCCTTCACGACGTCGACGCCGCTGCGGACCCCGGAGTCGAAGACGACGGGCGCGCCGTCGGCCGCCGCGACGACCGGCTCGAGGCAGTCGATCGCGGGGATGCCGCCGTTCGCCTGCCGCCCGCCGTGGTTCGAGCAGACGATCCCGTTCATGCCGCCGTCGAGCGCCCGCTTCGCGTCGTCCGGGTCGCAGACGCCCTTGAGCAGGATCGGGAGGGAGGTGAGGGACCGGAACCAGGCGAGGTCGTCCCAGGTCATCGTCGGGTTACCGAAGAGCGAGGCCCAGAGGCGGACGGCGGCCTCGCCGCCCGTGCCGCCGGACTCGGCGAGCAGCGCGCGGAACCGCGGATCGGTCAGGTAGTTCGCGAGGCAGAGCCCCTGCAGCATCGGCAGGTAGGCGCGCTCGAGGTCGCGCGGCCGCCAGCCGTTGATCCAGGTGTCGAGCGTGATCACGATCGCCGAGTACCCGGCCGCCTCCGCGCGGCCCACGAGGCTCTCGGCGAGCGCGCGGTCGGCCGGCGGGTAGAGCTGGAACAGGCCCGGGGTGCCGCCCTGCTCCTCCCGCACCCGCTCGAGCGGCGCCTCCGACAGCGTGGAGGCGATCATCGGCACGCCCGTCGCCGCAGCGGCGCGGGCCGTCGCGAGGTCGCCGTCCTCCGCGACGACGCCGAGCACGCCGACCGGCGCGAGCAGCAGCGGGCTCGGCAGGCGCAGGCCGACGAGGTCGATCGAGAGGTCGCGCTGCGCCGCACCGACGAGCATGCGCGGCATGAGGCCGTACTGCCCGAAGGCGTCGACGTTGGCGATCTGCGTGGACTCGTCCCCGGCGCCCCCGGCGACGTAGCCGAGCACGGCCGGGTCCATCGCCGCGGACCCGCGGGCCTCCAGCTCGGCGTAGGACATCGGGAGGTCCGGGGCCGCACCCGCCACCCCCTGCAGGTAGATCCCGAGCTGGTAGTCGCTGAACGCCGCCATGGACGCACCCTGGCACGCCGCGCCCGGGCGGTGGCAGAGTCGCCGCGTGCGGGTGATCGTCGCGGGGGCGACCGGGACGATCGGGCGGCCGCTGGTCGAGCTGCTCGTCGCGGCGGGCCACGAGGTGGTCGGCGTCACGCGACGCCCGGACGCGGTGCGGCCGACGTGGTCCGGCGCGATCGTCGCCGACGTGCTCGACCGGACCGCTCTGCTCGCGGCCGCGCAGGGGATCCGCGCGGACGCCGTGATCCACGAGCTGACCGCCATCGACGGCCTGCCGCTGCGCCACCGCGACCTCGACGCGACCAACCGCCTGCGGGTGCAGGGCACGTCGAACCTGCTCGGCCTCGCGGAGGCGGTCGGGGCGCGCCGGATGGTGACCCGGTCCTTCCTCGCGGGCTACGGCCTCGTCGACCACGGCACGATGCCGATCGCGGAGGGGGCGCCCTTCGGCGTGCCCGGCTCGGCGTCGCCGCAGGCGCGGCCGATCATCGAGGCGCTGAAGGCGGCGGAGCGGCTGACCCGGGCGACGCTCGGGATCGACGGGATCAACCTCCGCTACGGGCTCTTCTACGGGCCGGAGAGCCTGCGGGCGATGGCGCCGCGGCTGCGGCGCCGGGCGCTGCCGGTGCCGCGGTCGGGCGGCGGGGTGCACTCGTACGTCGCCGTGCGCGACGCCGCGGCCGCGACGGTCGCGGCGCTCGAGCGGGGCGACGCGAACGCGGCCTACAACGTCTGCGACGACCGGCCGGTGGCCTGGAACGACTTCTTCGACGCCGCCGCTCGGGCGGTCGGAGCGCCCCGCCCCCTCCGGGTGCCGTCCTGGTTCTTCCGCCCGACGCCGTACGTCGCCGACTTCCTCGCGACCTCCATCCCGATGTCGAACGCACGGGCGAAGGCCCGCCTCGGCTGGGCGCCGACGGCGCCGACGACCGAGGAGGGCCTCCGCCTCGCCGCCCGTTCCGTCTCGTAGGCGGGACCTGCCTCCGGAACGGAGGTCGGGTCAGGCGACGACCGCCGCCTCCTGGACGGTGTCCGGCTCGACCGCGTGCGACACCTCGTGCGCGGTGTGCAGCGCGAGGCCCTGGTTCCGGCGGCGGAACACGACCGCAGCGAGGATCGCGCCGCCGGCGAAGAACGCGGCGCACCACCAGTAGGCCGTGGCGTAGCCGTGGACGGCGGCCTCCGCGAGCACCGCGCGGGTCGGCGGGAGGTGGCCGGAGACCCAGTCCGTCGCGGCGGTCGCGGCGAGGGTGTTGAGCAGCGCGGTGCTGATCGAGCCGCCGACCTGCTGGCTCGTGTTGACGAGCGCGCCGGCGACGCCGGCGTAGCGGCGGTCCACGCCGAGCGTGGCCGTCTGCATCGAGGCGGGCATGATCGTGCCCATCCCGGCGCCAATCAGCATGAGCGGCACGAGCAGGTCCGGCGCGTAGGCGCTGTGCACGTCGAGGCGGGTGAGCAGGACCATCGCGACGAGCGCGAGGGTCATGCCGATCGGGACCATGACCTTCGGGCCGAGCCGGGGCACGAGCAGGTTCGTGCCGAGCTGCGCGGCGAGCACGAGCATGCCGATCATCGGCAGGAAGGCGACGCCGGTCTGGATCGGCGAGTAGCCGAGCGTCGACTGCACGTAGTAGGTCACGAAGAGGAAGACGCCGAACATGCCCGAGCCGGCGATGAGTACGGAGGCGTAGGCGGCGGCGCGGTTGCGGTCCCGGAGGATCGCGAGCGGCAGCAGCGGGTGGGCCGCGCGGGCCTGCCACGCGACGAAGGCGACGAGGAGCACGCCCGCGGCGGCGAGGAAGCCCCACGTGGCGGGGGAGCCCCAGCCGTCCGACTCCGCGTTCGAGAACCCGAAGACGAGGCCGAACAGGCCGGCGGAGACGATCAGCGTGCCGGGCACGTCGAGCTTCGGGCGCGGACCGGTGCGCTGCAGGTTCGGGACGAGGGCGATCGCGCCGACCACCGCGACCACCGCGATGACGTCGTTGATGTAGAGGTTCCAGCGCCAGTCGAGGCTCTGCGTCAGCACGCCGCCGAGCAGCAGGCCGATCGCGCCGCCGGCGCCGGCGAGGGCGCCGAAGACGCCGAAGGCGCGGGCTCGCTCCTTCGGGACCGTGAAGGTGGTCGTCAGCACCGCGAGGGCGGTCGGGGCGAGCATCGCGCCGAAGACGCCCTGCAGGGCGCGCGCCGCGACGAGGAGGCCGAAGGTCTGCGCCGCGCCGCCGAGGGCCGAGGCGAGGGCGAAGCCGACGAGGCCGATCAGGAACATGCGCTTGCGGCCGACGAGGTCGCCGAGGCGGCCGCCGAGGAGCAGCAGGCTGCCGAACGCGAGCGAGTAGGCCGTGACGACCCACTGCCGGTCCGCGTCCGAGAAGCCGAGGTCGGCCTGGGCGGAGGGGAGGGCGATGTTCACGACGGTCGCGTCGAGCACGACCATCAGCTGCGCGAGGGCGACGACGGCGAGCGTCCACCACCGACGGGACGAGGGGGCCGCCGGTGGCGCGGCCTGGGGGAGGGAGGTCATGCCGGCGAGCATATACGGAACGAACCTGTTCCGGATCGCCGACGTTCCAGAACGTCGTCGTGTCGTATCCGTCGTATGCTGGGGGTCCATCAGGAGGGGAGGGCAGCGATGACGCCGCTCGACACCGTCCCCGCGGAGCCCGCGGTCGTCGACGACCAGCAGGTCCGCCTCGGCCGGAAGCGCGACCACACCCGGGACCCGGAGATCCTCGACGCGACGCTCGAGCTGCTCGCGGAGCAGGGCTACGACCGCCTCACGATCGACCTCGTCGCGGCGCGGGTGAAGGCCGGCAAGGCGACGCTCTACCGCCGCTGGCCCTCGAAGGCCGAGCTCGTGATCGACGCGGTCGCCTGCATGAAGCCGATCGTCGCGCCGGAGGACGCCCCCGACACGGGCTCCCTCCGCGGCGACCTGCTCGCGCTCGTCCGGCCGCACTCGCTCGAGGAGTCGGAGCGGAAGATCCGCATCATGGGCGGCGTCGCCTCGATGCTCTCCCGCGACCCGCAGCTCGCCGACGCGGTGAACGAGGCGATCACGGAGCCGCGGGCGCGCCTCAACCGCGCGCTCATCGAGCGGGCGATCGCCCGCGGCGAGGTCGCGCCGCGGTCCGCCGAGGAGATCGACACGATCGCGCACATCTCGCCGTCGATGACGATCTACCGCACGATCGTCCAGCGGAAGCCGGTCGACCGCGAGTTCACGATCGGCATCATCGACCGCGTCGTGCTCCCGGCCCTCGGCCTGCGCCCCTGACGCCTGCCCCGCTGGTCGAGGTGCGACGAAGGAGCCTCGAGACCACCCGCCGAGATCGCGCAGGACACGCGCACTCCAGCAGGACCACAGCCCCGATTCCGTCCTGCTGAAGCGACGAGGTCCTGCTGGATCGCTCCCTGGCCGGCGTCGGAGGAGCGCGCGACACTGGAGGCATGGCGCAGCGACGGGTCGTGGCGAGGGCCGACGAGGTGATCGGCTCCTTCTTCGGCGCCCAGCGCGCCGCCGCGACGGGCACCCGGCAGGGCCGGGTGGACCGGATGGAGGAGGACCTCCGGCTCTTCGTCGAGGAGCACGTCGAGCTCGTGCTCGACGGCCCCGAGCTCGCGCTCCTCGCGCTCGAGCGGCAGTTCGACGCGGAGCGCGCCGCGGCTCGCGTCGCCGAGGCCGGCGCGGTCCTGCTGCTGCTTCCGCTGTTCCTCGAGGAGTCGCAGTGGCACGGTCTCGACTACGAGGACCGGCGCCTCCGCCTCGAGCTCGCGGAGCCGTTCGCGCACGAGATCGCCCGCCTCCCCGAGCTGCAGGACGACGACCTCGGCGCCGCCGTCTGGATCGTCGAGGCGACCGTGCGGCACGCGATCTGGATGCTCCGGCAGGAGCGGGAGGCGACTCGCCGGGGCTGATCCGCGACGCCCGGCGCGGCGCCGGGCCGCGCGGGTCCGCGTCCGCTGGACTGCACCCCGTGCGGTCGAGACGGTTCGGTGTGCTGCTCGCAGGGGCGGTCCTCGCCCTCGGCGTCCTGGGCGGCGCGACCGTCGCGGAGGCCGCGCCGCACGCACGGACGGCGTCCGTCAGCGAGTACCGGCTCGGCGAGCTCGTCGTCGCGGGCCGCGGCGACGCGACGACCTCCACGGTCGGCAACGCCGGCGCGCTCGTGCTGCTCGGCTCCTACGACGTCCGCTGGACGGGCACGCGTGCCCCGGCCCGGCTCGCGCTCGAGCGTCGGATCGGCGCCGGCAGGTGGACGCGCACGACGGCGAAGGTCTCCTCCACCTCCGCCGGGCTGTCCGTCCGCACGCCGCGCTGGTCGACGAAGGCCAAGCAGCGCTCCGTCGCGTACCGCCTCGTGTCGACGGCCTACACGAGCGGCTCGCGCCGGGTCGCGAACACCTCCCGCTCGCACGCGGTGCGGATCGGCTACGAGAACCAGGCCCGCTACACCGGGCTCGCGAAGCGGATCTGGGGCTACGCGAAGCCGTACTGCCCGAACACCGCGGTGCACGTCGCGAAGCTCGGCAGCGCCGCCGGCGACTACCGCACCGGCACCCTCCTGATCCGCGTCACCGCGGACGTCGCGACGTACAGCGCGAAGAACCTCCGCGCCCTCGCCCTGCACGAGTGCTCGCACGAGCGGCAGTGGCTGAACTACGGCGGCACGGCCGCCGGGCACCGCACGATGACGAAGGCCGCGAAGCGGTACTTCTCGACCTGGTCGAAGCCGGCCGGTGCGGCGCAGCCGCCGTACCGCCTCGACCCGCCCGACCCCGCGATCACGCCGATCGAGCACGCGGCCGACTGCGGCGCGCAGGCGCTGAACCCCGGCGGCTACCTCGGCTACGGGGGCTACTGCACGGCGAAGCAGCTCGCGGAGGGCAAGCGCCTGCTCCGCGGCCACCGCTACTGAGCATCAGTCCCGGTCGGGATCGGCCCAGTCGGCGTAGGTGCGGGTGACCCGGTCCAGGTAGCGGCGCACGGCGGCCCGGTCCTGCTCGGCGGTCCCCGACGCGGCCGCGTCCAGCGCGCTGAGCAGCGACGCGAGGTGTCCCCGGACGGAGCCGACGGCCTGCTCGCTCGGCTCGAGGCGGATCCTGCGCCGGTCGGCGAGGTCCCGGTGCCGCTCCACGTGGCCCGCGGCGGTGAGCCGGTCCACGAGCTCGGTCGCCGCGGCGGGGGAGAGGGCGAGCCGCTGCGCGAGCTCGCCGGGCCCGATCGGGTCGGGCGCCCACGTGAGGTGCGCCATCGCCGCGAGATCGGTGGGGTGCATGCCCATCCTGCGACCGAGCGCCGCCTCCGCGTCCGCCATGGCCGTCTGCAGGCGCCTGAGCGCGAGCGTCTCGGGCTGCGGTTCCGGCGCGTCGTCGACCATGTCCACCATTCTCTCTGCTTCGACCACCATATGATTCGGTGACCGAATTACCGGAGGGATCATGGACCGGATCGCCCGCTTCCTCACCGGCCGCCGGACGGCCTGGCTCGCCTTCTTCGGCGGCTTCGTCGTCGTCGGCGCGCTGTTCGCGCTGCTGCCGCAGCCCGAGTCCGGCAGCACGCCGACCACCGGCCTGCCGGCCTCCGCGGAGTCGCAGCGCGTGGCCGCGCTGCTCGAGCGCTTCCCCGGTGCGGACCGCACCGTCGCGATCGTCGTGTACGACCGGGAGGCCGGCCTCACCGAAGCGGACCGGACGGCGATCGGGCAGCGGGCGGCCGCGCTCGCCGACCGCTCGGTCGTGCCGCAGGCCGTCCGGCCGCAGGTCGGCGACGACGGGCGCGTCGCGCTCGTGGCGGTGCCGCTCGACGCGGACCGCGTGCAGGACGACCCGGAGGGGGTCGCGAGCGCCCTCCGCTCGGTCGCCCGCACGGACCTGCCCGCCGGGCTGACCGCGCGCATCACCGGACCCGTCGGCTTCCAGGCGGACGTCGTGAACGCGTTCGCCGGCGCGGACCTGCGCCTGCTGATCGTCACCGCGGCCGTCGTCGCGGTGCTGCTCATCGTCACGTACCGCAGCCCGCTCCTCTGGATCGTGCCGCTCGTCGTCGTCGGCGCTGCCGACGGGCTCGCGCGGGTCGTCGTGGGCGCCGTGACGAGCGCGGCCGGCGTTCCGGTCGACGCCTCCGTCTCCGGCATCCAGTCGGTGCTCGTGTTCGGCGCCGGCACGAACTACGCGCTGCTGCTCATCTCGCGCTACCGCGAGGAGCTGCGGCGGCGCGACGACCCGCACGACGCGATGCGCGCCGCGGTCCGGGCGGCCGGCCCGACGATCGCCGCGAGCGGCGGCACGGTCGCGCTCAGCCTGCTGACCCTGCTGCTCGGGGAGCTCTCCGGGAACCGGGCGCTCGGCCTCGCGTGCGCGATCGGCGTCGCGATCGCGATCCTCGCCGCCGTCCTCTGGCTGCCTGCCGCGCTCGTCGTCTTCGGCCGGCGACTGTTCTGGCCCTTCGTGCCGCGGCACGAGCCGGGCCGGGAGGGGGAGGTGCGCGGCGTCTGGAGCGCGATCGGCCGCCGGGTCGCCCGCCGGCCGAGGACGCTGGCGGTGGTCGCGGTGCTCGGCATCGTCGCCCTCGGCTCGGGGCTCGTCGGCTTCCGCTTCGGGCTGTCGCAGACCGAGCAGCTGCTCGGCGACCCCGAGAGCGTGCAGGCGCAGGCGGTGCTCGACCGGTCCTTCTCCGCCGGGACCGCCGCGCAGACGGTCGTGCTCGCGCCGGCGGGCGAGGCGGACCGCGTGGCCGCGATCGCCCGCGACGTCGACGGCGTCGACCGGGTGACCCCCGGGGCGACCTCCGGCGGACGGACCGAGCTCGACCTGCAGCTCGCCGGTGCGCCCGCGAGCGACGCCGCCTTCGCCTCGGTCCGCGACCTCCGGGCGGCGTTCGCGGTGGAGGGCGGCCGGGTCGCCGACGCCCTCGTCGGCGGCAGCGACGCGACCGCCTACGACCAGCGGGTCGCGCAGCAGCGCGACCAGGCGGTCGTCGTGCCGGCGATCCTCGTCGTCGTGTTCCTGATCCTCGCGCTGCTGCTCCGCTCGCTCGTCGCGCCGGTCCTGCTGCTGGCGAGCGTGCTCGCGACGTACCTCGCGAGCCTCGGTCTCGGGAACCTGCTGTTCCAGCACGTGTTCGGGTTCCCGGGCTTCGACGTGCAGGTGCCGCTGTTCGCGTTCCTGTTCCTCGTCGCGCTCGGCGTCGACTACAACATCTTCCTCACCGCGCGGGCGCGCGAGGAGCGGGCGGTGGTCGGGACGCGGGAGGGGATCGTGCGCGCGCTCGGCGCGACCGGCGGGGTGATCACGAGCGCGGGCGTGCTGCTCGCGGCGGTGTTCGTCGTGCTCGGCGTGCTGCCCGTCGTCGCCCTCGCGCAGATCGGCGCGCTCGTCTGCATCGGGGTGCTGCTCGACACCCTGGTCGTGCGGACCCTGCTCGTGCCCGCGCTCGTGCTGATCGCGGGTGACCGGTTCTGGTGGCCGTCGCGGCGGGACGCGGTGCTGCGTCGCGGGGAGGCGGCCTGAGTCAGGACGCCGGGCGCTCGACCCGCCGGAACAGGTAGACGCCCGTGACGACTCCGCGGGTGACGGTGCCCTGCCCGGTGGAGAACATCGCGTTCGTCGACGTCGAGCCGGTCTCGACGAAGACGTAGCCGACGTGCTCGAGGTGCCAGCCCTCGTCCTCGATGCGGCCGAGCAGGTCGGGCTCGGTGCGGCTGCGCGTGATCTCGTTCTCCGCCGAGCCGAACATCGAGTCGACGCCCGTCAGCTGGCTCACCTCGAGCTCGATCTGGAACAGGCGGTCGCCGCGGGCGTGCGCCTGCCGGGCGCGGCCCAGCGGGGACTCGGCGAAGGCGAGGTCGGCCTCCGCCTTCCGCGCGGCCTCCTCCTGGCGCCGGACCCAGTCGGCGTGCTGCCGCTCGCGCTCGGCGCGCTCCCGCGCCTCCTGCTCGCGCTCCTCCTGGGACTTGAACAGGGCCACGCCCCGGAGCCTAGGAGCGCAGCGCCTTCCGGCGCCAGGATGGCCGCATGGTCCTGATCGCCGTGCACGGCTCCGCCTCCCGTTCCCTGCCCGCGGAGCGCGCGACCGCGCACCTGAACGTCGAGCTCGAGGGCGACGACCGCGCCGAGGTCGTGGAGCGGACGCGCGCCCTCCGCGCCGGGCTGATCGAGACGGCGGAGGCGTTCCTCGCGAGCGGCGCCGCGACCCGGGTCGGCGGCTCCCAGCTCTGGGCGCGGTCGGAGCACCGGTGGGAGGGCCGCGAGGAGCAGCAGCGGACGGTGGAGCTCGCCTCCGCCCGGGTCGACGTGCGGTTCCGCGACCTCGAGGCGCTCGCCGGCTGGCTGCTCGAAGCGGGGTCGACGGCCGGGGTGACCGTCGAGCGCGTCGAGTGGACCCTCGCCGCCGCGACGCGCTCCGCGGTCGAGCGGGAGCTGCGGCTCGCCGCGGTCCGGGACGCGGTCGCCCGCGCCGAGGCCTACGGGGCCGCGATCGGGGCGACCTCGGTCGGGCTCCGCTCGGTGAGGGAGGCGGGCCTGCGCCCCGCGTCGGGCGGCGGCTCGGGCTCGATGAAGTGGACCGCCCAGGCGAGCGCCCGCTCCGACGGCCCCGGCTTCGCGCTCCGCCCGGAGGACGTCGAGCTCGCGGTCGAGCTCTCCGCCGACTTCGAGGCCGAGCCCGCCGCCTCCTGACCCCCGGCTAGCGTCCCCATCGTGCCCGCGCCCCGCTCCCTCCCGCTGCCCGCCTCCGTCGACCTGCGGGGCAGGACCGCCCTCGTCACCGGCGCCGGGAGCCCCACGGGGATCGGCTTCGCCACCGCGCGGGCGCTCGGCGCGCTCGGCGCTGCCGTCGCCGTCACGGCGACGACGGGCCGGGTCCACGACCGGGTCGCCGAGCTCCGCGCGGCCGGGGTCGAGGCGGTCGGCGTCGTGACGCGCCTCGACACGGGGGCGGACGTCGACGGGCTCGTCGCCGCGCTCGCCGACGCTCTGCCCGAGGCGCCGACGGTCCTCGTGAACAACGCGGGCATGGTCGCGACGGGGGAGTCGATGGGCGGCGGCGACGTGACCGTCGGCCTCGGCGAGTGGGAGGCGGGGCTGCGCCAGAACCTGACGAGCGCCTTCCTCGTCACCCGGGCGCTGGTCCCCGGGATGCGCAGCGCGGGATGGGGCCGCGTCGTCGCCGTCAGCAGCGTGACCGGGCCCGTCATGGCGTCGCGCGGCGACGTCGTCTACGCGGCGGCGAAGGCGGGTATGGCCGGGTTCACGCGCGCGCTCGCGGTGGACGAGGCGCCGCACGGCATCACCGCCAACGCGGTCGCGCCGGGATGGATCGCGACGGGCTCGCAGCTGCCGTCCGAGGCGGAGGAGGGTCGCGTCGTCCCGGTCGGCCGGAGCGGGACGGCGGACGAGGTCGCCGCCGCGATCGCCTGGCTGTGCACGCCCGGCGCCGCCTACGTCACGGGGCAGACGATCGTCGTCGACGGCGGCAACAGCGTCGCGGAGGAGCGCCTGCCGCGCTGATCGTCTCAGCGCGTCCCGGTCGCGAGCAGCGCCCGGGCCGGCAGCGCACCGCCGAAGCGCTTCACGACGACGTCCCGGAAGGCGGCCGCGCCGGCCGAGACCTGCTCCGGTCGGAGGTCGTCGAACACCGGTCGGAGCGGTGCGGACCAGGACGGGGCCGACCGGAACAGCGCCTCCGGGGCAGGGACCGGCCACGCGTGCTCGAGCAGCCGGACCGCGACATCGGCGAAGCCCGCCTCCGTGAGCAGCGCCCCGAGCGCCGCCGGCGCGCTGAGGCGGAAGGCCGCGGGCGCCGCCGCGCGACCGGGTTCGCGGACGCCCGCCTGCGCGAGGGCCTCGAGCACGAGCGGGTGGAAGGTGAGCCCGCCGTCCGCCCTCGCGACGACGGCGGCGTGCCCGCCGGGCCGGAGCACGCGGTGCAGCTCGCGCGCGCCCGCCGCCGTGTCCGGGAAGAAGATCAGACCGAACAGCGACGCGGCGGCGTCGAACGCGCCGTCCGGTACGTCGAGCGCCTGGCCGTCCATCACCGCCGTCGTCACCGCGAGGCCGAGCGCGTCGGCACGGCGCTCCAGCAGCCCGACCATGCCGGGGGCGAAGTCGGTGGCGAGCACCTCGGCGCCGGAGGCGGCCGCCGCGAGCGCGAGGGCCCCGGTGCCGGCGGCGACGTCGAGCAGCCGAGTGCCCGGGCCGACCGCGAGGGCGTCGACGACGTCGGCTGCGAAGCGCCGCGTCAGCGGCGCCAGCCACTCGTCGTACGGCTCGGCGTGGTCCGACCAGCCGGCCGGCGTCTGATCCGGTGAGGGCGCGCGGCCCGCCGCGCTGCTCATGGCCGCTCCTTCCGCGATCCCGGCACGGTACGACCGGCGGCGAGCGGGGTCAACGCCCCTGCTGGTGACCGGCGGGACGTCCCCTCCGCATCCGCTGAGCACGGGAAGGACGCGGGAGCGCCGCGGTTGCCTCCTGCATGCAGCAGCGCGCACTGGGACAGCACGGCCTCGAGGTCTCCCCGATCGGCCTCGGGACGATGGGGATGACGATGGCCTACGGGCCGGGCGGCGACCGCGACGAGGGCATCGCGACGATCCGCCGCGCGCACGAGCTCGGCGTGACGTTCTTCGACACCGCGGAGCTCTACGGGCTCGGCAAAGGGCTGAACGAGCAGATCGTCGGCGACGCCGTCGCGCCCTTCCGCGACGAGGTCGTGATCGCGACGAAGTTCGGCTTCACCTTCGACGAGCAGGGCCGCTCCGTCGGCACGGACAGCCGCCCCGAGCACATCCGCGAGGTCGCGGAGAACAGCCTCCGGTACCTGAAGACCGACGTGATCGACGTGCTCTACCAGCACCGGGTCGACCCGGACGTGCCGATCGAGGACGTCGCCGGCGCCGTGCGGGCGCTGATCGACGAGGGCAAGGTGCGGTACTTCGGCCTGAGCGAGGCCGGCCCGGAGACGATCCGCCGCGCGCACGCCGTGCAGGCGGTGTCGGTGCTGCAGACCGAGTACTCGGTCTTCGAGCGCCAGGTGGAGGCCGAGGTGCTGCCGGTCGTCCGCGAGCTCGGCATCGGCTTCGTCGCGTACTCGCCGCTCGGCCGCGGCTTCCTGACCGGCGACGTCAAGCCGGCGGAGGAGTACGACGAGACCGACTTCCGCCGCACGAACCCGCGGTTCCAGGGCGAGAACTACCGCCGGAACAAGCAGGCGATCGACCGCCTCGGCGAGCTCGCCGAGGCGAAGGGGATCACGACGCCGCAGCTTGCGCTCGCGTGGCTGCTCGCGCAGGGCGACGACGTCGTCCCGATCCCGGGCACCCGGAACCAGCGGCGCCTCGAGGAGAACGTCGGCGCGGCCGACGTGATCCTCACCGCCGACGACCTGGCCGCGATCCACGAGATCGTGCCGGAGGGCGCCGCCGGCGCGCGCTACACGGAGGAGCGCATGCCCGTCTGGAACTGACCGGCGGGACGCAGGAGGCCCGGACGCGGCTGCATCCGGGCCTCCTGTCTCCTCCCGCTACCGGCGGTTCAGCGACACCGTCGCGGTGCTCGTCGGGTGCTGCACCTTCGTCAGGTCGACCACGAGGAACTCGCCCGCGTCGACCTTCCCGTCGGGCCCGGTCTTCGGGGCGAGCGTGAAGGGCGCGGTGTCGCCCGTCGTGCCGGCGATGCCGAAGTCGCTGTCGTTCGAGACGATCAGCTTCCGGCCGCGGTCGGTCACCGCGACGCCCTCGATCTTGTCGTGGCCGAAGAACGCGCCCTGCGGGTTCAGCGAGGTGAGCAGCGCGCCGAGGTCGAGCCGCAGCGACTTCGCCGCCGGGGTGATCCCTGCCGCCGCGAGGCTCGCCGCGCCCTGCGCCGTCGTCGCCTTGCCGACCAGCGCCTCGAGCGACTTCCCGCCGACGGTCAGACCGAGCGTCGACGAGTAGGCGGCGCCGGCGACGGCCGCGCGCGGCCCGATGTCCGTCGCGTTGGCGATGTCGGCGACGTACAGGCGCTTGAACGCGCCGGGCTCGAACTCGCCGTCGCGCTCGTCGACGAGGAACCGGGTGGACGACAGCGCGGTGATCTCGCTGACGGCGCTGCTCGTGTCGCCCGGGTCCTGCAGCAGGTAGGGGTACTCGTGCGTCCGTTTGGTCTTCAGGTCGATCGTGACGATGCGGACGAGCGGGTTCTTGCCGGGCTTCGCGGTCGCGTCGGGCTGGGTCAAGGCCGATTGCATGATGCCGACGAGCGTCCGCCCGTCGGGCGTGACGGTGAGCCCCTCCATGCCCTTGTTCGGCGTGCGGTTCCCGAGCTCGGCGGGCAGCGTGCCCGCCTGCGGCGAGAAGCGCTCGAGCTCGCGGCCGTGCCGGTCGAAGTGCACGATGAACGGCCCGTACTCGTCGGAGACGTAGAAGGTCCCGTCGGGCATCGCGACGAGGCCCTCGCTGTCGAGGCCGTACCGCGAGGCGGGCAGGACGGCACCGTCGAGGTCGGTGATCGTCTCGTTCGTCGACGCGGCCGGGTTCACCTGCCCGTTCAGCCGGTGGCCGTCCTCCGCCCGCAGCGGGATGGTCTGCAGCAGCTCGGCCTTCCCGTTCCTCAGGCGGAAGCGGCCGATGGAGGGGGTGAAGTCCGGCAGCGGCTCGATCTTCGACCCGCCCGGGCCGTCGACGTTCGGGCCGCGGTCGGTCAGCCCGTAGACCTGGTCGGGGTGCCCCGGCACCGTCGCGACGGCCGACCCGAAGCCGGACCCGCCGATCTCGACGCCGCCGATGGTCGCGAGCGGCGGCTCGTCCTCGCTGTACACGCGGACGGCGTCGGAGGTCGTGTACGTGAAGGAGTCCCTCCTCGCGGTGCCGGTGGGCGAGTAGCGGAATCCGCCGTCGGCGCGCAGCGTCACGTCGCCCGACGTCGGCTGCGTCGAGTCGACGATCTGCCGGAACGCGGGGGAGTCGTTGCGGAGCACGCCGTGCCGGGCGGGAACCGTCGTCGGCGCCGAGGACGAGACGCGGTAGGCGTCGTTCCGGGCGCCGAAGGGCGACGCGTCGGCGCTGACGGCCGCCGCGGCCGTGAGCGTGCAGGCGGCGAGGACCGCCGCGATCGGGATCGAGGTGCGCATGGTGCTCCTTCGCGGGTCGTGACCGCCGGGACGGTAGGAGCGGGAGGCGACGGGCGTGTGACCCGCGGGTGAACGCGCGGATCTCGGGGAGCGCGGGCGTGTCGACCGGCGATCGCGCGCGGCGTCTTCCAGAGTGCTCGTGCCCCTCGTCCGGGGCACGTCGACGTCAGTGCTGCCGGAGTCCGGCCGCTGCCGGGCCCCGCACGCGCCAGAAGGAGCCCGCCCCCGTGTCCGAGCACGCCCGCCCCTGGTCCCGCCGAGCGCTCGAGGAGGGCGGCTTCACCGGCTTCGTCCCCGTCGGCCGCATCGCCGACGCGGAGGTGCCCGAGGCGCCCGGCGTCTACGCCGTGCTGCGGTCCGCCGACCCGGCGCCGCGCTTCGCCGAGACGAACCCGGCGGGCCGCTTCCGCAAGAAGGACCCGACGGTCGAGGTCGCCGTGCTCGAGAAGGCGTGGGTCGAGGAGCCGGAGGTGCTCTACGTCGCCTCCGCCGCCGACCTCCGGAAGCGCCTCGAGGAGCTGCGCCGCTTCGCCGCCGGCGAGCCGGTCGGGCACTGGGGCGGCCGGTACCTCTGGCAGCTCGAGGACCGGGACGCGCTGCTCGTCGCCTGGAACCCGACGCACGAGGACGCGGCCGTCGTCGAGACGCGCATGCTCGGCGACTTCAAGGACCGCTACCGGGCGCTGCCCTTCGCGAACCTGCGCCGCTGATGCGGCGCCGACCCGCGGGTCAGGCGTACAGCCCGGCGCCGTAGTTCTCGGGACGGTAGTAGTCGTCGAGCTGCTCGACGGTGCGCCCGTCCGGCTCGACCTGCTTCGCGACCACCGCGCGGCGCGGCACGAGGCCGTCCGGGTCCCACGTCGCCGGGTCCCACAGGCCGGACCGCATGAAGGCCTTCGCGCAGTGGAAGAAGAGCTCCTCGATCTCGACGACCACGGCGAGCACCGGGCGGTGGCCCTTGACGACGAGGTCGTCGAAGAAGGGCGCCTCCGCGACCAGGCGCGCGCGGCCGTTGATGCGGAGCGTGTCGCCGCGGCCCGGGATGAAGAAGTTCAGCCCGACGTGCCGGTTGACCAGGATGTTCCGGTAGCCGTCCGCGCGGCGGTTGCCGGGCCGCTCCGCGAGCGCGATCGTCCGGTCGTCGAGCACGTGGACGAGCTGCCCGGCCGGGTCGCCCTTGGGGGAGGCGTCGCAGCGGCCCTCCGCGTCGGCGGTGGCCATGATGCAGAACGGCGTGGCGGCGAGCCACTGCCGGTCCACCTCCACCAGCGCCGGTCGCGTCTTGTTCCGCGCCCGCGCGTTCGGCTCGCCGATCACCGCCACGAGCTGCTCGAGGCTGTCGATCCCGGTCCAGGTGTCGGTCGCGCTCACGACTCGACCGTAGGCCCGCCGTGCATCGGCGCGCGAACGCCCCGCCCCGGCTACGGTGCGCTCATGCGGCGGCGTCCCTGGCTCCCTCCTCTGGCCGGCGTCGTCTGCGGCGCGCTCGGGCTGCTGCCGTGGCTCGTGCACGGGATGCGCCTCCCGCTGCAGAACCTGTGGGCCACGCCGGTGACGCCCTCGACGTCGCCGGTGGTGCTGCTCCCGTTCGGCCAGTACGCGCTCGGCACGCTCGCCGCGCTCCTCGTGATCGGCGGCGCCGGGGGCGGGCTCGCCGCCCGGCTGCTGCCGGGGGAGCGGACGCGGCGGCGGGTCGTCGCGATCGCCGTCGGCGTCGTGCTCGTGCAGCTGGTCGCGGTGGTGCAGACGGCGGCGGTGGTGAACGGCGGGCTGCAGCGGCGCACGGAGTCGGCGGTCTACCTCGGCCTGCTCGTCGCCGGATCGCTGTTCTCGATCTTCGTCGGCGTCGCGGTGCTGCTGCTGCTCGCCGCTCGGCGTCCGGCCGCGGTGGTGGTCGGCACGGCGCTCGCGGCGGTACTGCTGCCGTCGTGGCTGAACGCGCTGGTCGTGGCGCCGACGTCCCTGTTCTCCGGACCCTCGTGGATCCTCGAGGTGCCGCGCTGGCTCGCGCCGATCGCCGTGGGCGTCGCGGTCGCGTGGAGCGGCGTCCGCACGCCCGGCCGCATCGCGGCGGCGGTCTTCGCCGCGGTCGCGCTCTGGGTCGGTCCCGCGCTGATCACCGCGGTGACGGCCGCGGCCGGCACCCGCGTCTACGCCCGCTACCCGGCGGAGATGCGGGACTTCGGCGTGGGCGTGTTCCAGCAGGCGCTCGCGGCGCCGGAGCTCGTCGTGCCGCCGCTGCTCGTCGCGGCCGCCATCGCCGTGGTGGGCATCGTCGCGCGCCGCAGCGCCCCGGCGACGCCGGCGGCGGACCGCTAGCCGTCGGCAGGATCGCCCTCCTCGAGGTCCCGGAGCGCATCCCGGGCCCGCTCGATCCGCCCTTCCAGCGGCTCCTCCCACCAGCGCGGCCCGCGCTCGCCGAGACCGTGCTTCGCGACGCCGACGCGTCGCCGCGCGGCGGCGACCGCGGCCTCGTCGCCGCGGCGCCCGGCCGCACCCACGGTCGCCCGGGCGGACCCGAGGTGCGACTGCAGCGCCGCGACGACGTCCTCCGGCAGATCCGGATCGGTCCGCCGCCACCGACGCCCGCGGACGACGAAGTAGTGCGGGTCCTCCGCCGCATCGTCCCGCCCGGGGTCGTCGGTCATCGCGCCACCCTTTCACCGGCGGCTCGTGTCCGGCCCAGGGAGGACTTAATCGCGCCCGCGCTGCGACCGGCGGAGTAGTCGAGGAGCATCCCCGCGCCGGACGCCCCGGCTGCCGCCCGCGACGACGCTGGACCCGATCGTCGGGACCGGCGGTCGGAGCGCGGAGGAGCGGTCATGGCAGGGGTCGGAGCGCGGCGGGGTCCCCGCCGCTGGTGGGTGCTGGGCGTGGTCGCGGTCGTCGTCGCCGGCGGGGCGGTCGCCTCCGGGGTCGTCATCGCCGACCGCGCGTCGGCGGCCGACCCGCCGCTGACGGCCGTCGCGCGCAGCACCGACGTCATCCGGTCCGTGAGCGGCACCGGCACCCTCGTCGACCAGTACACCTACGCGGTCGACGCGGACGGCACGGCGACCCTCACGGCCCGCGCCGGCGCGAGCACCGGCAGCACCGGAAGCAGCACGGGCGGCGCAGGCGGCACGGGCGGCACGGGCGGCGGCGGCGGCTCGGCGCAGGCGGGGGCGGGCTCGCTCACGGTCGACTCGGTGTCCGTCGAGCCCGGGCAGCGGCTCGACCGCGGCGACCGGATCGCGCGGGTCGAGCGCGCCGACGGCTCGCTGCACGACGTGGATGCGCCGGTCAGCGGGCACGTCCGGTCGGTGTCGACCGCGGCGCACGCGGACGCCGGCCGGCTCGTGACGATCGGCGCGGGACGGGTGCTGGCCGCGCTCGAGATCAGCGAGAACCAGATCGCCGAGGTCCGCTCCGGGCAGCGCGTCGCGATCACCCTGGCCGCGGGCACCGCCACGACGACCGGCGTCGTCGACGCGGTCGAGCAGGTGCCCGACGCGAGCAGCGGTGCCCTCCGCTACCCGGTGCTCGTGCGTCTCGACCGCATCCCGTCCGGCGCCCGCATCGGCATGACCGCCACCGGCGCGATCACCACCGCACACGCGGACGACGTCGTCGCCGTCCCGGCAGCCGCGATCGAGGGCGCGGGGCAGGACCTCCGCGTCCGGGTCGTGGACGGCGACGCCACGCGCGCGGTCCCGATCGAGATCGGCCTCGTCGGCGACACGGCCGTCGAGGTGCGGTCCGGCCCCCGCGCGGGGCAGCGCGTCGTCGTCGGCGCGTCCGGCGAGGTCGCGGCGACCACGCGGCGGCTCGGGCCACCGACCTCCGTCACCGGCGCCTCCCCGACGCTGGCCGCGACGGGAGGGTCGAAGTGACGGGCCCGGTCGTGCGCCTCACAGACGTGCGGCGCGAGTACGCGGTCGGCGACACGACGACGGTCGCCCTCGACGGGGTGAGCCTCTCGATCGAGCCGGGCGAGTTCGTGGCGATCGTCGGCCCCTCGGGGTCGGGCAAGTCGACGCTGATGAACCTCGTCGGCTGCCTCGACCGCCCGACGGCCGGCACCGTGGAGGTCGCGGGGGAGGACGTCGGCCGCCTCGGCGACGACGCCTTGACCCGGCTGCGCGGCGACGCGATCGGCTTCGTGTTCCAGCAGTTCCAGCTGCTGCCGCAGACGAGCGCGCTCGACAACGTGGCCGCGCCCCTCCTGTACCGCGGCGAGCGGGTGAAGACGGCGCGGGCGAAGGCGGCGGAGGTGCTCGCCGCGCTCGGGCTCGGCGACCGCCTCGAGCACGACCGGACGATGCTCTCCGGCGGCCAGCAGCAGCGGGTCGCGATCGCGCGGGCCGTCGTCACCGAGCCGGCGCTCGTGCTGGCGGACGAGCCGACCGGCGCCCTCGACTCCCGGTCCGGCGCGGCGGTGCTCGAGCTGCTCGAGTCGATGAACGCCGAGGGCCGCACGATCGTGCTGATCACGCACGACGCGTCGATCGCCGAGCGGGCGCACCGCCGGGTCGCGATCCGCGACGGGCGCCTGCTCGAGGCGAAGGTGGCGGCGTGAACCTCCGCACCACGGTCGCGCTGGCGCTCTCGCGCCTCGTCGCGGCCCGCACGCGTTCCCTCCTGACCATGCTCGGCGTGATCATCGGCGTCGCGTCGCTGCTCGCGCTGACCTCGATCGCGAGCGGCGCGACGAGCGGCATCACCGGCTCTCTGAACGCGCTGGGCGCGACGACGGTGACGGTGACCGGCAGCGGGCCGACCGCGCTCACGGAGGCGGACGCGGCGGCCCTGCGCGGCACGCCCGACGTGACCCGGGTCGCGACCACCGTCTCGGGCCGCGGCGACGTGGTCCACGACGGCGAGACCGAGCAGCTCTCGCTCGTCGGCGTCGATGCCGAGTACGAGGCCGTGCAGAAGCCGGCCCTGTCGGTCGGCCGATTCCTCCCGGGCTTCCCCGGCGGCGCCGAGGCGAGCACGGTCGTGCTCAGCACCGCGGCCGCGAACGCCCTGCACGTCACGGCCGAGGACGTCGGGCAGCCGCTCACGGTCGAGGGGCGCGTCTTCACGCTCGTCGGCGTGCTCGACGACGCGACCGGCTTCACCACGAGCGGCACGGCCTATGTGCCGATCGCGGCGGCCCGGGACCTGTTCGCGCAGACGCCGTACGTGACCTCGGTGCTGCTCGCGGCGACGAGCACGGACGCGGTCGACGGCGTGCAGGCGGACGCGGACGCGATCCTCCGCGCCCGCTACGGCCTCGGCCCGGACGACAGCGCGTCGTTCGCGATCACCAACCCGGCGTCGGTGATCAGCACGATCGGCACGGTGCAGAGCCTGCTGTCGCTGCTGCTCGGCGGCATCGCGTCGATCAGCGTGCTGGTCGGCGGCATCGGGATCATGAACATCATGCTCGTGTCGGTGCGCGAGCGGACCCGCGAGATCGGCGTCCGCCGCGCGATCGGCGCTCGGCGCGGCCAGATCCTGACGCAGTTCCTCGTGGAGGCGGTCGTGCTGTCCGTCGCGGGCGGCCTGATCGGGATCGTGGTCGGCATCGCGCTGTCCGCGGTCGTCGCGGCGATCGGCGGCTGGGCGCTGACCATCTCCCCGGTGACCGTGCTGCTCGCGGTGCTGTTCAGCGTGCTCGTCGGCGTCGTCTTCGGGGTCGTGCCGGCGCGCACCGCCTCCCGGCTGCAGGTGGTCGACGCGCTCCGCTTCGAGTGACCCGTCCCGACCAGCCCTCGAACACGGGCTGCCCCCGCCGGTGCGGCTCCTGCTCGAATGGTCTGGTGATCGCGAGAAGCCCGGCGTGAAGCGCTCCGCCATGGTCCTGCTCGGCCTGGTGGTCGTCGCGCTCGGCCTCGCCGCGAAGCAGCTGCCCGGTGTGGACGGCGGCCCGGCCGCGCCGATCGCCGGGCCGCAGGTGGCGGTCGGAGCGCCGAATCGCGGCTCGGAGTCCGTCGGCGTCGAGCTCGGACCGCTCGTCATCGAAGGCCGTGGCACGCGGACGACGAGCGTCGTGGGCGACGGCGGCACGGTCGTGCTCGCTGCGGGCTACGGCGTCCGCACCAGCGGGGCGGCTCCGGCGCTCCGGCTGTCGCTCGAGCGACGGGTCGGCTCGGGGAAGTGGGAGTCGACCTCGGCCCCGGTCCGCCAGGACGAGCACGGTCTCCACGTCTCGACCCCGCCGTGGTCCGCCTCCGGCGCAGCGCCGGCCACGACGATCGCGTACCGCATCGCGTCGGCGTCCTTCATCGACGCGGCCGGCGTCGCACCCGCCGTCCGGTCCAGGTCCGTCTCGGTGGTCTACGAGAACCAGGCCGCCTACACGGGACTGGCCGCGCAGATCTACCGGGACGCCGCCCCGTACTGCCCGACGACCGCGGTCCGGATCGCCGACCTCATGGGTGACGTGGCGGGCGACTACCAGCCCGGCACCTCCCTGATCCGCATCGACGCCGTCGTCGGCACCGGCGCGATGGCGCGACCCGAGATCGTCCGCAGCGTCGCGCTGCACGAGTGCTCGCACGAGCGGCAGTGGCTGAACTACGACGGGACGAACGAGGGCAGGAAGCGGATGCTGGCCGCTGCCGCGGCGCAGTTCTCCTCCTACGACCCGATGGGCGTCGGCGCGACGGGCCCCTCGGGGCCGCTGAAGTCGGACATCCGCCCGATCGAGCACGCGGCGGACTGCGGCGCGATGGCGCTCGAACCGCGGGGCTACCTCGGCTACGGCGGCTCGTGCTCGCCGACGCAGCTCGAGGCCGCGCGGCGACTGCTCACCGGCGGGCGCTACTGAGGCGGCGCGAGGACGTCAGCGCCGACCCGCGCGCTGCGCCCGACACCACCGGAGCGTGAGGAACGGCGGGATCAGGTACACGAAGATCCCGCCCAGCACGATGAACGCGAGCGCGAGCCAGATCGTCGTCCGTCGGGCGTCCGGGTCGGGCAGCACCTCGCTGAGCGCGGCGATCGCGAAGCCGACGCCCATCCAGAACACGCCGAGCAGCGTCGACCGGTCGCCGCCGGCGAGCGTCCGCATGGTGCGGCGATTCCCGACTGGTGCGGCTGCGATCGCAGCCGCACCAGTCGGCGATCACCGCACTAGAGGCGGTCGCTGCGGGTGAAGGCGACTGAGTCGTAGGGGCCGACCCGGATGCTCGCCGTACCGTTCGCGTTCACGCGGACGATCGGGCCGCTGCAGGTGCCGCCGCGCTTCACGCCGTGCACGACGTCGCAGTAGGTGCCGCGCGGCAGGCCCGTGCGCACCGTGACGGTCGTCGCCGCGGTCTCGTTGTTCGTGGCGAAGAAGCCGACGTTCCCGCGGCTGAACGCGATCAGGTTCGCGCCGTCGTCGTACCAGTTGCGCACCGGCGCCTGGCCGACGCGGTTGTGGAAGCCGACCATGCCCTTCACACCGCGGTCCTGCACCGTGCAGTTCCACGCGCTGCTCGCGCAGTCCGTGTCGGTGACGAACCCGTTCGCGTCCGAGGGCGGCGACTGGTTCGTGTCCGTGTCCCAGGTGAAGCCCGAGTACACCTGCGGCGTCCCGTACGGGTACGCGAGCATGAAGTGCGTCGCGATCAGGTTGTTCGGGTCCTTGTAGTTGAGGCTCGACCCGTTCCGCTCCGTGTCGTGGTTCTGCACGAACACCAGCTCGTTCGCGCTCGGCAGCAGGCCGGAGGCCTCCCCGAACACGGCGAGCGACCCGATGTTCCCGTCGTTCCGCGGCTTCTGCCCGTCGTCGTACGACTTGAACGCGTTGAAGAGCGCGGTCGTGTAGTCGAAGCCGAGCACCTGCCCGAGGCCCGTGTAGGCGGCGGGGGAGATGCGGCCGGGGCTGCCGGCGCCGACCTCGAGGGCGAAGTACGGACGCGTGCCGTCGACGGTGCGGCGCAGCCTCGACTGGATCGCGGCGAGGTCGGTCTGCGAGACGTGCTTCGCCGCATCGACCCGGAACCCGGAGACGCCGTAGGAGAGCAGCTTGTTCAGGTACCCCGCGAGCTTCGCCCGCACCGCCGGCGAGCCGGTGTTCAGGTCGGAGAGGCCGACGAGCTCGCAGTTCCAGACCTGCCGGTAGTCGTTGAAGTCGCGGATGCTGCCCATCCGGTCGCTCGACCCGGAGGCGGGCGGCACGGGGCAGCTCGTCGGGTGGCGGTGGAAGTCGCTCGGCGCGTACAGGCCCGGGTACGAGTACTTCGTGTGGCTGCGGCCGCCGTAGGAGGTGGTGCCCTGGCCGGTCATGTGGTTGATGACCGCGTCGACGTAGACCTTCACGCCCGCGGCGCGGCAGGTCTTCACCATCGCCGTGAACTGGGCCTCGGTGCCCATCCGGCTCGTGAGCGCGTAGCTCACCGGCTGGTACACCTCCCACCACGGGTGGAGCACGGCGTCGCTGCCGTTGCCGAGCTCGGTGCGCTTCGTCGAGTCCTGCGGCGGTGCGACCTGCACGCCCGCGTACCCGGCGGGCCCGAGCTGGGTCGTGCACTCCTTCGCGACGCTCGGCCAGTTCCACTCGAACAGGTTCGCGAGCACGGGGGTCGCGCTGCTGCGGCTCGGCCTGTCGGGCGTCGCGGTCGCGGGCAGCACGAGCGAGGTCGTGAGCGCGCCGGAGGCGAGCGCGGCGACCCCGGCCATGGCGAGCCGGGTTCGACGTCGACGCCAGAACGGCTTCGGCGGGCGGGTGGGTTCCATCGGTCCTCCTCCTCATCGAGGACGGAGCCGACGGACGTCGTGGGTGTCGGCTCCGTTGCTGACGGGGCCGACCGTAGGAGCGGGCGCGAGCGCCGCGCCAGGGCTCTCAGCGCTTGCGCAGCCGAGAGCCCGCGGCGGTCACTCGGTCGGCGGATCGACCCGTTCGGGCTGGCCCTCGGGCTGGTGCGAGGATGCTGAGGTGGACGCCGTGCTCGGCTTCGGGTCGCCGGACACGTCCTCGAGCACCTCGGCGAGCAGGCCGTCGGTGTCCGACTTGAGCTTCGCGAGCAGCGGCTTCTGGTCGCCGCGCTCCTGCGTCTCCGCGAGCCGTACGCCGCGCTCGATCCGGTCGGCCCGCGCGACGTAGCTGCCGGCGTCCACGGACGCGTCGGCGCGCTGGGCGTCGAGGGCGACCTCGCGGATGATGTCGAGCGTGCCGCGGATCTTCGCGGCGTCGCCGCGCTTCTTCTGCACGTCGCTCAGACGGTTCGGCAGGTCCTCGATCCGCTTCCGGAACCACTCGGGGACCTTCGGGTTGTCCGAGACGAACTTGGTCACCACGGTCAGCGCGGCGACGGCCTTCGGTCCGTACTTGAGGACCAGGGGCCACGCCTTCGTGACGAGGGACAGCACCGTTCCGACGGGACTCGCCATCTTCGACTCCTCAGCTCAGTCCATCGCTCGCTCGGGGGAGCGGCGTCCTCACATCGTGGCGGTCCGCCCTGCACGACTCCTGCCGATGTCGTCGGACCTCGTCGCCGCTCGTCAGTCCTCGTCGGATCGGAGGCGCAGCACCAGCCGGAGGACCGAGACGATCGCCGCCGGCAGATCCTCCTCCCCGACGCCGTCGAACGGCGGGTCGAGCCGACGCTCGGGCGGCACGACCTCGGTGATGCGTCGCAGCACGCCGGCGGGCAGGTCGAAGTCCGTCATCGAGGCGAGGACGTGGCGCAGCTCGTCCGCGGCGGCGGCATCCAGGTCGGGCAGGAGGCGGAGGGGGAGGTCGAGGAGGCCTCGCGCCTCGCCCTCGTCGAACGACGGCGCGACCACCTCGTTGTAGAGGAGGAGGTCGACCGCGGTCGGGCCGGTCCGGGTCTCCCCGTCCAGGACGGGCAGGGCGGCGATGCGCCGGGCGAGTTGGAGCGCCCGTTCGGCATCGCCCGTGTCGAGCGCCTCGATCGCCTTCTCGGCGAGGTTGTCGCCCGCCGCGAGCCACGTCTCGAGGTCGGCGTTCCGCTGCTCGCCGTCGGTGCGCCGGGCAGCACCGAGGGGACGGCTCGCATCCTGCTCGCGCTCCTTCCGCAGCTCGGCGAAGTCGTCGTCGGAGAAGCGCGCCATGCCTCGACCGTAGGGCGCGACGACACGCCTGCGATGCACGATGCAGTCAGGCCACTTCCTCAGCCGCGTGCGGGGCCGACCCGTCGGTGTCAGAGGTGATCGATGGCGTAGTTCGCCTGGGAGGCCGTGAACTGCGCGCCGTATTTGCTCGTCAGCTGGTCGTAGAGCTCCGCATCCGACATGTGGAAGAGCCGGTCGTACGATTTCGCCGCGGCGAGCGCCTCTTTGTTGTAATTCACCTTGACGTGGCGCAACGCGTACTTCGCCTGCTTCTCGGTGAACTGCGAGCCGTGCTTGCTGACGAGCTGGTCGTGAAGTCCGGCCTTGCTGATGTCGAGCACTCGGACGTACGACTTCGCAGCGCCGAGCGCCTCACGATTCCAGTTCGCCTTCACGTGGTTCGCGCCGTACCGCGCGGCCTTCGCGGAGAAGCGGCCGCCGTAACGGCTGTGCAGCTGGTCGTAGAGCCCGGCCTTGCTGATGTCGAGGACGCGGACGTAGGACTTCGCCTGTGCCAACGCATTGCGGTACGACCTCGGAACTGCGGCTTCTGCAGGAGCGGCCGCCCCGACGACGAGGCCGAGGGTGAGAAGGGTGGCGGCAGCGAGGCTCGCGGATGATCTGCGCATGGCGGCTTTCCATTCGGGTGGACGAGCCGCAGGCGGGTGGACTGCAAAAGGACTCGCGGCCAGGACGATAGCGAATCTGCTCGTCGCGAGCGATGGTCGATTCGCTCGAATCAGACGTTGAAGTCGGGAAGTCAGAACGGGGTGACGTCCGACTCGTCGACCGTCCGGATCCGCATGCCGATCTTCATCTTCTGCACGCCGCCCCACTTGTTCCGCCAGTGCGGGGTGCCGCCGGCGTCGACCACGACGTCCGCGAACCCCGCGTCCTTCGCCTGATGGCTCGGGCGGCACAGGATCTGCAGGTTCTCGTGCCGGGTCCTGCCGTCGTGCTCGAACCGTTCGACGTGGTCGATGTCGGCTCGGTGGGCGGGGAGCCCGCAGCCGCATCCGCAGGTCGGCTGCCGCAGGTGCAGCAGCTTCTTCAGCCCGGAGGGGATGTACCGCTCGTGCGAGTCGAACTTCAGGATCGCGTCGTCGACCGGGTCGGTGATCGCCCGGGTCCAGGTCGCGGTGTGGGCGATCAACGTGCGAGCGGTCTCGGCGTCGACGGTGCCCATGCCGGCGACCCGGGCGGGCGCGTCGCCCGAACCGGTCGCCGTGTCCGCCGGGATCACCACGAGGATCGTCGCGTCGATGAGCTTCCGCGTGATATCGGCGGTCTCGCCGAGGCGCTCGAAGGGGTAGGACGGCCCGCCCTCCTCCGGCCTGCGCATCGAGCCGGTGAGGATCGCGTCGATCGCCCCGTCGACCATCAGTGCGCCGAGGGTGCGGCACTCGCCCTCCCGCCCGTGCGCGGCGACGGCGTGCTTGCGGATCCGGTCGTAGGCCGCGGCGACGTCGGCGGCGGTCGAGTGGATCTCGAGCACCGCCTGGCCGTCGCGCGTCGCACGGGCCCGGACGGAGCGGCGGTTGGTCGCCTCCGTGTGGCGCTCGGTGGTCAGCTCCGGCTCGAGCTCGTCGCGGAGGTCGCTCAGCTCCCGCTCGACGGCCGTCGTGCGCTCGGACTGCACGAGCTCGGCGGCCCTCGTGTCGAACCGGTCGAAGTGCTCCGGCGGCAGCCCGATCGCCTCGGTGCCCGCGACGACCGCGGCCTCCTCGGACGCGAGGCCGCCGAGGAACACGGCCCAGGTCTTCGGCAGGTGGTCGCGCAGCATCCGGGCCGCGTCGAGCCGCTTCTGCACGTTCGACCGCGTGACCCGCAGCTCGTTCGCCTGGTGGAGATAGAAGCCGGTGACGACCGGATCGTCGCCGCTCGGCATCGTGCCGGTCTGCTCCTGCTCCTCGAGCAGCATCGCGTCCATGCCCGCGAGCATCAGGTGCAGGCGCACCGCGGCTGCGGCGTTCGCCGCGCGGTCCGCGTGCTGCAGCGTCCGGGTGAAGAACTCCTCGCGCGCGTCGAGCGCCGCGAGCCGGTCGATCGGGTCAGTGGGCGGCGGGGGACCGTCCAAATCAGTGGGTTCTGACATGCTTTCATCGAATCACGGGGCACCGACAGACCTTCGAACGCGCGTTCGAGGCCGCATCGGTGCCGCGATCGCGTTCGGCCGGCACTGCAGCTCGGGTCAGGCGAAGGCGCTCACGGGCGCGATCTGCAGCTGCGAGGCCGCGTACCCGCCGATGTAGAGGGTGCCGCTCGCGGCGTCGAGATCCATCGAGATCGGCTGCTGCACGGTCGGGAGCGTGCCAGTGACCGTGGGGTGCCCGTTCCGATCGACCGACAGTCGCACGATGCGATTCGTATTCGCGAGGGCGGCGTAGATCGTGCGAGCTTCGGGGTCCGCGAGGATCCAGAACGCCCGGCCCGGCACCGCCGCACGACCGAGCCGACGCGGTGCGCCCGCCAGGTCGTAGGTGAGCACCGCGTTGCCGCGGACGTCGCACACCGCGACTCGCGCGTCACCGATCAACGTCACGTGACTCGGGCCCTCGCCCGCGGGCAGGGCGGCGAGGAGCCGCAGCGTCGTCGCGTCGTAGACGAAGAGCGTGGCGGTCGCGACGTCCACCACGGCGACGCGGCCGTCGGTCGCGGTGATGCCGCCGGGCTGCACCGGCTCCGGCAGGTCGGCGACCCGACGCCCGTCCCGCAGCACCCGCACCGCGTGGCCGTACTCCTGCGCGACGAACGTCGTGTCGCCGACGACGACGGCCTGGTGCGGCTGACGCTTCGTCGCGGAGGAGCGGACGACGTCCAGGGACGGCAGCGCGAGCTCGTACAGCGTCGCCTTGTCCTCCGCGGGCAGCAGCAGCGGCCCGGTCGTGGAGACGAGGTCGATCATCCGCGCGGAGCCCGGCACCGCGACCTTCTGCACCGCGTTGGTGCGGAGGTGGACGACGACGAAGGCGTCCTGATGTCGTGCCGCGAGATAGACCCGCCCGACGAAGGGGGCGACCGCGACGCCCCACGGACGCGTCCCGGCCGGGAGCGCGACGACCCGCCCGGCGGGGGTCCGCGTCGGGATCGGGGCCGAACCGGGCTCGGCCGCTCCGGTGATCGGCCGGCCCCCGTAGCCGGTGCGGGCGGGGGAGGGTTTCTTCGCTGGCGGCGTCGCCGTGCACGCGGCGAGCGTCGTCGCGAGCACCCCGGTGCCGCCGAGCAGCAACGCCGCCCGGCGAGCGATTCCCGGGGTCGAAGAGGTGTGTGCGACCATCGCGACCTCCGATCGGCTCGGAGCGGTCAGCGTAGGGTCCGCTCCGGCAGCGGACCGCGCGGTTGCGCGAACGGGCCGTCGATGCACCTGCGACGCCGCAGGAGCCCCGATCCGCGTCGGCGCGAGCGGGCCCGGTCAGTCCTTCTCGAGGTCCGGGTACTTCTTCTCGACGTTCTTCCGGACCTCGCGCTGCTCCGCCTCGGAGCCGTTGGCCGACACCCGCGAGAGCGCGTTGCGGGCGTGCGTCTCGTCCTCGATCGGGTACTTCCGCTTCTCCGGCTCCGCGAAGTCGCCGTCCTTCAGCTTCTTCCGGTCCTCGTCGCTCAGCTTCGCCATCGTCCTGCCTCCTGCGCGCACGGTAGGCGCGGTGGCTCGGAGTCGCATCGGGAGGCACTCGAGGAACCCGGAGGCGGGAGGGAGTGCGTTGCAGAGCAGCCTTTGGCATCGCTGGTGCGCTGGTACAGGCCACGGTGCACGGGCCGACGCCGCTGCTCAGCGCCCGAGCGAGAGCACGAACGGGATCGCGCTGAGCGCGGCGACGGTGCAGCCGACCGCGATCGAGGCAGCGCGACGCAGCAGCGCCGCGCGTCGCTGGGTGCGGGGGTCGACGAGGACGAGGGCAGGGGAGGAGGGCATGAGACGCCTTGGGGGGAGGCGGAGACCTGGATCGGGTGGTCCAGACCCCTGCACGGTCCTCCGCGCGAGCCACGAGGGCCAGCCCCCGAACGAGGGCGCGCCCCTCGGCCTCACGCCCCGGCGCCGCCGTCGACCGCGAGGATCGCGCCCGTCACGAAGGAGGCGCGGTCGCTGAGCAGCCAGGCGGCCGCCTCCGCGACCTCCGAGGGCTCGCCCATCCGCCCGAGCGGCGTGGTCGCCGTGATGCGGTCGACGACGCCCGGGGTCTGCGCCTCCCAGGCGTCGATCATCTCGGTGCGGGTGCCACCCGGGGTGATGCCGTTGACCCGGATGCCGGCCGGGCCCCACGTCGCGGCCGCGGTCTCGGTCAGGCTGTTCAGCGCCCGCTTCATCGCGCCGTAGGCCGGGAGGGCGGGGTTCGCGCGGCGGCTGCCGATGCTCGACGTGTTCACGATCGCGCCGCCGCCGGTTCGCAGCATCGCCTCCGCCTCCGCCTGCATCGCGATCCACTGCCCGCGGAAGTTGACCCGGTACACGTGGTCCATCTCGTCGACCGGGGTGCCGCCGAGGGGCCCGGGCTGCTGGATCGCGGCGCCGTTGTTGAAGGCGACGTCGAGCCGGCCGTGCAGCTCGAGCACGCGGTCGATCGCCGAACGGACCGAGTCCGGGTCGGCGAGGTCGAGGCGCACCCACGCGGCGTCGCCACCCTCCGCCCGGATCGCGTTGGTCGCGGCCTCGAGCTCGGTCTCGCTGCGGGAGGCGAGCACGACCCGTGCGCCCTCCCGGGCGAAGAGGTGCCCGGCGGCCGCGCCGATGCCGCGCCCGCCGCCGGTGATGAGCGCGACCTTGCCCTCGAGCAGGCCGGTCGTGGTGGAGGTGATGTTCGTCATGCCCTTCAGCGTTCGCGGGTGTCGTCGGCGCAGGCAGGCATCGGCGGTACCTGGCTGCGGTGCGCGACGCGCGCAGACTGGAGGCATGGACAGGCAGGAGCTCGGGCTGTTCCTCCGCAGCCGCCGCGAACGCATCGCGCCGGCGGAGATCGGGATGGCCTCCGGTAGTCGTCGCCGCACGCCGGGCCTGCGGCGGGAGGAGGTGGCGACCCTCGCGCACATCTCCGGCGAGTACTACGTGCGGCTCGAGCAGGGGCGCGCGCCGCGGCCGTCCGTCGAGGTGCTCGCCGCGCTCGGCCGCGCGCTGCGGCTGAACGACGCCGAGGTCGACCACCTGCACCACCTCGCGGGCACCCCGCCCGCCCTGCCCGACCGGATGCGGACCGACGTGCGGCCGAGCGTGCAGCAGCTGATCGACCGCCTCCCGTCGACCGCGGCATTCGTCACCTCCGCCGCCTACGACGTGCTCGCCTGGAACGACCTCGCCGCCGCGCTGATGGTCGGGCTGACGGACGCCGACCCGCGCGAGCGGAACATCGCCCGGCGGGCGTTCCTCGGCGCGGGCGACAGCCTGTTCCGCGTCTCGGATCGCGACGAGTTCCGCCGGAACGCGGTGCTGCAGCTGCGCGCCACTGCCGCCCGGTACCCGAGCGATCCCGCCGTGCAGGGCCTGATCCGCGAGCTGCAGCGGGGCAGCGAGGAGTTCGCGGCGCTGTGGGTGGCGCATGACGTCGACCCGGTGCCCGTCATCACGAAGACGTTCGACCACCCGCTCGTCGGTCCGGTCACGGTCGACTGCTCGGTGCTCGACGTGGCCGACCGCGACCAGCGGGTGATCCTCTACACGGCGGCGCCGGGCAGCCCCGACGCGCAGGCGCTCGAGCTGCTCGCCGTGCTCGGCACCGAGCGGATGGACGTCGCGCGGTAGGGGAGCGGTCAGCCGAACGCAGCGCGTACCCGCTCCCACTCCACCGCGTCGAGCGGCAGCAAGGAGCCGTGCTTCGTGTTCGGCGGCACCTGGAACTCGCTGGCGTCGAGCGGGGTCCACCGGCCCGAGAGCGGGTCGTCGGAGGCGTAGGCGACGAAGCCCTGCGGCATGCGGTCGTACTGGTCGAGCCAGAGCAGCCACCGGTGGCGAAGGGGGTCCTCGACGAGCATCGCGCCCTCCACGTGCTCGTGGCGGTCGGTGCCGATGCGGGAGGCGACGAGCGACCAGCCGTCCGCCGTCTCGACCTCCTGGAACACGCCGAGCGAGCTCGGCCCCGGCTCCTCCTTCGCGAACCGCACGCGGCGGCCGTCGATCTCGTAGACGCGGGCGTCGATGACGGGCCGGCCGCGGTCAAGCACGACGACCGGCTCGATGAAGGTGCGGAAGTCGCGGGTCCGCGCCTCGAGGATCACGCTGTACCCGGCGCCGCGGTGCCCGGGGTCGTCCTCGGCGTAGAGCGCGGAGGACCAGGACACCCGGTACTCGCCGTCCACGGGCGACCAGCGTGCCTCCGGCGCCCACGCCATGCCCGCGGTCGGCGGCGCGACCTCGACGAGCTCCGGAGTTGACCAGGACACGAGGTCGGGGGAGCGCCAGACGAGGAGGGAGCGGCTGCCGTTCCGCGTCCACTCGTCCCAGCGGTGCGGCCCGGCGCCCCACACCCGCAGGTCGGTGGCGAGGATCACGAACCCGTCCTCGCCGCGAACGACGAACGGGTCGCGGGCGCCGGTCGTGCCGATCCGCGACTCGAGCATCGGCCGGCCGCCGTTGGCTCGCGTCCATCGCGTCGGGTCCGCGCCGTCGCTCAGCGAGAAGAAGACCTGCTCGCCGTGGCCCTCCGGGTCCTCGACGAAGTGGACGAGGAGGTGACCCGCGGGGGAGGACATGTGACCAGGGTGCCCCGATCGTCCCGGGCGCGACCCGCGGACGGTCGGACACCCGCACTACGGTCGCGCCATGGGCTTCGACATCCTCGCGATCGAACCGGCCGTGGTGACCGACGAGGAGTTCCCGGCCTGGTGGGACCGCCAGTCCGCGTGGTCGGAGCAGCGCGACTACAACGACCCGGCGGGCGCAACGCCCGCGATCCAGCTCTTCATGGCGGACCTGGCGGAGACGTTCCCGCCGATGAACGGGCCGCTCCGGCCGAGCGAGGAGCGCCTGGAGGCGGACCCGGAGCTCGACGACCGCCTGTCCGACTACTCGATCGGCCGGCAGTTCGTCTTCGCGGACTTCGGCTTCTCCGTCGACGCGGACGAGAACGACGAGCTCGCGGAGCGGCGCTTCATGCAGCTCGCCTACCGCCACGGCCTCGCGATCGTCCTCACCACGGGCGACCGGACAATCCTCCGGCCCGATCGCGACCCGCTGCCCGACTGGGTTTTAGATCCGCACGGCTGAGCCGTCGACTGGCAGCGGTGACCGAAGCCGACCTAGTGGCCAGCCGGACCTTCCTGCAGTTCCTCGGGGCTCGGAAGGTAGACGAGCTTCCCGTCGGCGTCGTACGTGGTGCTGCCCTTCGCGTCGCGGAAGAGCACCGGGATGCTGCCCGTCTCGTACTGCAGGAGGCGAGGAGCAGGCGCCGGCTCGCCGGACGCGCGCAGCGCCTCGGCCTCGGCGCGGAAGTGCGTGCGGACGTCCTCAGCGGCGCGGTGGTTCAGGTGCCAGTTGTCCGTGTAGGCGGGCAGGTTGCCGTAGCGCTGCCGGAGGTAGTGCCGGATGCGCTTCTGATCGATGCCGAGCTCACGCTCGAGGTCCGCCGGGGTGGTGTCGTCCGCCACGAGCGCGAGTGTATTGGCGCGGTGCGACGCTCGAACCGTCAGGTGCGGCTGGAGTGCGGGCTGAACGAGCGATGAACGAGTTCGTTGCGGGGTCACAACTCGGACCTGCGACACGCGACGGCGCGTCCTGACGAACGCGAAATGGTCCCGCATCATCTCCGGGACCTCGGACAGGTTCGGTGCAGGCGCAGCGACCCGTCCTCCGCCGCTCGCCGCGACGACACCGACGTGATCGGGCGAGACCGCCTTCAGCGAGGAGAACCGATGACCAACGAGACGATCACCCCGACCGACGATGCGGCGGAGGTCGAGGTCACGACCCTCGAGACCGAGATCGCCGACGACGACGCGCAGGCCGAGATCGCGGAGGCGGTGTCCGCCCGCCACTCGATCGCTCGCAAGCACGTGCTCCGCCTTCGACGTCGGGACCCGGAGGCGTCGCCCGCGGAGATCGTCCAGGCGCTGGAGCGTCAGTACACGGCGGCGATCACCGCAGCCGGCACCGCGATCGCGGTCGGTGGTTTCGCCGCGACGGTCGGCATCTCGCTCATCCCGCTCGGGGGTGCGGCCGCGGCCGGCGCGAAGGCCGCCGGGCACAAGGCGGCGTCCGCGGCGGCGAAGGCGACCTTCAAGAAGGCGAGCAAGGACCTCGCGCTCGGCGCCGCGAAGACCGGCGCCGGCCGCGTCGCCGCTCTCCTGCCGGCGGATGAGCAGCAGCTGCAGTTCGAGATCACCGCGATCTTCGGGCTCGCGCTGGCCGACATCCACCGCATCGAGTACGACCGCGACCAGGCGAAGGCGCTCGTCTACGGCCTCACCAACGAGCGGGTGAGCCAGCAGCAGATCGCTCAGATGGCGGCGGACGTCGCGAGCGCCTCGCCAGAGGCGACTGCCTCCGCGGCCGGCGGTGCGCAGTGGGCGTCGACGCTCGCGGAGGCCCTTCCCGGGGGCGCCGCGCAGAGCCTGGTGCGGACGATGCAGACGGGGCAGCTCGACGCGATGCGGGACAGCATGGGCGGCAAGCAGCAGGCGGCGGTGGACTACGGCGTCCGCGCCGTCACTGGAGGCGTGACCCGATTCGTCTTCGGACGGGACGTCGTGAAGTCGGCCCGGACGGCGTTCCCTCCCGCTCCGGAGGAGTTCCCCGCGCATCTCGCCGTCCCCCTGGGGGACGAGGAGGACGACGAGCCCAACCGTGCGATCGCGGCGCTGGAGAACGCGGCCAGGACCACCGGTGGCCGCATCGTGGATGCCGCGGGGACTGCGACGCGCGTGTTCCGCAGCGTGGATCTCGACGGCGACGGGATCCCGGACGAGGCGCAGGCACTGACGTTCGTCAAGGGCGCGGGCGGAGCGGTCGCCGGCGCGGCGGGCGCGGTCGGCGGTCGCGTCGGCGGGCTCTTCAAGCGCGGCAAGCGGAGCGAAGACGAGTCGGCAGCAGAGGCGCTCGAGCCCGACGTGCTGGGGCAGATCGCGAAGCTGGCGGCCCTCAAGGACCAGGGCGTCCTGACCGAGGACGAGTTCGCCGCGAAGAAGGCCGAGCTCCTGGCTCGCTTGTGAGTCGGAAGCCCGCGGAGATAGGCAGGCGCAGGTGACCGAGTGCAAGCACGGCTTCCGGCAGGACGAATGCGGCGACTGCTCGGGTAGCGCCGCGCAGTCGATCCGCGCGGGAGGAGGCGGCGCGACGAGCGGGAACAGCTTCGCGCTCATCTACGCGCCGCTCCTCCGCCGGATACCTTCCTGCATCTCAACCGCCAGGCGGACCGCTGGAAGATCCGCGAGTATCGCTCACCACATGAGCCGGCCGTCGTCCTGGCTCAGTCCGCACCGTCAGCGTCGTCGCCGGTGGCGGATCTCGCTTCCATCGGATGGCTGCACGAGATCGCGTATCCGCACTCCCGGACGCCGGAGGGTGTCACGGTCGAGGACTCGCGCTACTGGTTCGATGCGATCGAGCGGGCCAATGCCCAGTACAGGGAGACGAGGTCCGCTCTCCCTCGGGCCTGACTCGGCCTCGCCGGGCGGCCCGTGATTCTCAAGGCCGCGGAAGTACCGAGCTGGCTTCGTTCTCGTGGCGAACGTCAGGCACTCCGTCTCGACGACAAGGTCGTTGCGAAGCCGATGGCTCGTCGGCAGCACCCAGGCGTCGCAGGCGAGGGAGGTGATGTCGCGCCGGATAACGAAGAGGTTGATCATCGCCCCGAGGCCTCCTCGAGTTCGGGTCGTCCGAGCAGACGGACGATGCGCTCCACGATGACTTCCGTCGTCTCATGCTCCCAAAAACGCGCCGAGATCCACCCCGCTTCTTGGAGCAGGCCGTCGGTCTCGCGGTCACGTGCTCGATTGCGCGTCACCTTGTCGGCCCAGAAGCTGGCGTTGGTCTTGGCCGCCGTGTAGTGGACCGGACATCCGTGCCAGAAGCAGCCGTCGATGAAGACGGCGACGCGCTGGCGCGGGAACGCAATGTCGATGGTGCGCCGGGTCGATCCCGGCACCTTGCGCTGCAATCGGTAGCGCAGCCCGCGTGCGTGCAGGGCACGCCGGACGCGCAGCTCGAGCTGCGTGTCTCTGCCGCGGTTGCTCTTCATCGACCGCCGGACGCCATCGCTCGAGGCCCAGGACACGGGCCGATCGTACGAACGTGCGGCGACGCCCGCGTGCCGGCTGGGTGACGTCAGAGCCCCCCAATAGGTTCCATCATGTGGGTGGTGCTCCGATCCGAACGCTGGACCTCTTCGCCGGAGCTGGAGGCCTTACAGCCGGATTCCACGCCGCTTCGCCGCGGATCGAGACCGCCATCGCAGTGGAGTGGGACCTTGCCGCGGCTGCGTCGTTCGAGGCCAACTTCGGCGAGGGAACAGCCTGGGGTGGGAGCATCCAGAGTTGGCTAGCCGAGGCCGAAATGCCGACGGGCGTCGACATCGTGATCGGAGGCCCGCCGTGCCAAGGATTTTCAACCCTTGGCAAGCAGGACGCCGAGGATGAGCGCAACTACCTGTGGCTAAAGTATGCCGAGACGATTCGTCGTGTCCGGCCCAAGTACTTCGTTGTGGAAAATGTCGCAGCGTTCGCCAAGTCTGCCCAATTTCAGGACTTTACCGCCGCTGTACAGCCTGGCGGCTTGCTTGAGGATTACGACTTTGATTGGCGCATTCTCAATGCGGCAGATTACGGGGCAGCGCAAGCACGCAAGCGAGCCGTGTTGATCGGGCATCACCGCGATCTGCCCGCGCCGGGGTTCCCGGAGCCATCGCATATCGGTCGACATCGCACAGTGTGGGACGCCCTCCAGGGGGAGCGAAAGGTCCCGTTCGAGACGATCGACGAGCGAGGTCTTCAGCCTCGACTCACGGAGTACGGCGGCCGCGTCTTCGAGGGGGCGTTCTCGGGAATCGAGCTGCACACGGGTCGGAACTACACGCCGCTATCACTGAAGCGCTTTGCGGCGATCCCGGTCGGCGGGAACCGATTCGACCTGCCGCGTCACCTGGAGGCGCGCTGCTGGCGCGACCACCGTCGAGGCTCGGCGGACGTCATGGGGCGGCTCCACTGGGACAAGCCGTCCGTGACGATTCGGACCGAGTTCTTTAAGCCCGAGAAGGGGCGTTACCTGCACCCGGAGGCGATGAGGGCGATCACCCACTGGGAAGCGGCGATCCTCCAAGGGTTTCCGGACGACTATCGATTCATTGGTACGAGAACCGCGATCGCGAAGCAGATCGGCAACGCCGTGCCGATCCCACTTGGACGAGCGATCGCAACTCAGCTTCTCGACGCACTAGATCACCCAGACCATTCGTTCAGCGTCGCTTCCGCGGATCGGGCACCTCAGCTCGCCCTCTTCTGAGCCCCTCTCCGCGTGCGGAACCTCCTCCGTCGAGCGGCCGCCGCAGATCGGCGTCCTTGAGTTTGGTCTGCGCCAGCCGATGGCGGCGCGCCGTCTTGAACGACGGCGATCTCGTCCGAGGATCTATGCGGCCGTGTGCCTACCCACCAGTCAGTCTGAACGGAGCTGTTCGATGTCCTCCGACTTCTATCCCGTCTTCGCACAGTGGGCCCGCGCCCACGGCCTCGAGGCTGCCCGTTCCCGTTTCAGAGGAGCCCTCAAGGACGCGGCGATGCTGGCGGAGTTCGTGCAGCAGTATGAGGAGGCGCGCCTCAAGGTGCTCGAAGGCGGACCGGTGGTCATCCCTGCCGCCGGGAAGGAGGACTGGTACCCCGGGCCGCTCGACACCGATCGATACTGGTCGGCGCTGAAGGCCAAGTTCGAGGCGGACGGGTGGCCCAGTGAGCGCGTCGCGAACGTCGATAACGCGTCCAATAAGGTCGTAAGTCACACGCCGTCGCCGAACCGGTCGAGCTGGAAGGCCAAGGGCCTGGTCGTCGGCTACGTGCAGAGTGGTAAGACGACCAACTTCCTCGCGGCGGCGGCGAAGCTCGCGGACCTGGACTACCGGCTGATCGTCGTGCTCTCCGGGGTGCACAACGGGCTCCGGAAGCAGACCCAGGAGCGGCTGGAGGAGGCCCTGGCTGGTGTCGATGCCAGCCTGCGCTACAACCTCACCGACGAGGATCTCGACTTCCGGCCGCCTCCCGCGAACGCCGGCATGGTACTGAAGCCGGGGAGTACCGCTCTCGCCGTCGTGAAGAAGAACGGGGCCGTTCTTCGCAAGTTGGTGCGCTGGCTGGAGACGCCCGCCGCGAAAAAGGCGTTGATCGACGCTCCCGTCCTCATCATCGACGACGAGGCGGATCAGGCATCCATCGCGACCGCTCGGATCAACCCGCTGATCCGACGTCTGATCGAGTTGCCCGCGAAGTCGACCTACATCGGCTATACCGCGACGCCCTTCGCCAACGTTTTCATTGACCCGAGCGACAGGAACGATCTCTACCCGCGCGACTTCATTCTGAATCTCCCGCGGCCGGACGGGTACTTTGGTCCAGAGAAGATCTTTGGGATGGACGTCATCGAGGACGGTCTCGTGACGTCCGCGGCGCCTCAAGACGGCTACGACATGATCCGCATCGTGCCAGACGCCGACGTTCCTAAGCTCCGGCCGGGCACCAGGAACGCAGACAACTGGGAACCGGAGCTCACGGCGGAACTCTCCGACGCGCTCGACTGGTTCCTGCTCGCGACCGCCGTGCGCAGGCTGCGGAGTAAACCCGATCACAGCACGATGCTGATTCACACCTCGGTGAAGATTGCCGCGCATGTGTTGTTCGAGGATCTGATCACAGGGCGCCTCGTGGGTATGCGCAACGCGCTTGGCCGCAAAGACCCGATAACAATCGACCGGCTGCGCGAGCTGTACCGGGCGGAGACTGCCCGAGTGGCGGCTGCCGAATTCGGACGCGATTCGTACGATTTCGAGGCGGTGCTCGCGAAACTGCCCGAGGTGCTCGGAGCCTGCTCGGTCGTGCTTGACAACTACAAGAGCGATCAGCGTCTGGACTATAGCGGAGAACCTGTCGTAGCCATCGCGATCGGCGGCAATACGTTGTCCCGTGGGCTCACCCTCGAGGGACTGGTCGTGAGCTTCTTCGTCCGCTCTGCGAGCGCCTACGACACGCTGCTTCAGATGGGACGGTGGTTCGGCTATCGGAACGGCTACGAGGACCTCCCGCGGATCTGGATGACCGCCGACCTCCGAGACAACTTCAGACATCTGTCTCAGGTCGAATACGAGATGCGGGACGACATCGAGCGTTACCAACGCGAGGACCTGACTCCGGAGGAGGTCGCCGTTCGGATCCGTACGCACCCGGCCCTGCGCATCACTGCCAAGATGGGCGCCGCCTCGCCGGCCTATATCTCTTTTGCGGGCCGTCGGTTCCAGACCCGGTACTTCAAGCCGAATGACCGGGACTGGTTGGAAGGGAACCAGGCCGCAGCCGATCGGCTCGTGACGGATGCGCTCATGGGCCGCACGGCGGTTCCTCGAGGGGCGACCGGCGCGAGGCTGATCGAAGACGTCCCCGTCGAGCTCGTCCTTGAATTCCTGCGTCAGTACCGGATCCACCCGGATTCCCCCGACCTCGACCCGACGCTTTTGACGAAGTACATTGAGGGAGAGGTTGCGGGAAACCCGGAGTCCCTGACGAAATGGTCACTCGCGGTCGTCGAGGCCGACGGCAACGGAGCGACGCCCATAGGCCCCCTCGAAGTCGGCATGGTCGTTCGTAACCGGCTCGCTTCAAAGAGCGAATCGGGCGTAGAGGAGATCGAATTCCGCGCTGACATCAAGACGCTGATGAGCAAGGAAGACCGCGTCGCGGATCTCGGTCTCACCACCGTGGAGGCCCGAAATCAGTCCGAGCCCGTTCTCGCCGCACTTCGGGACAAGGACGAAGCACACCGCGCACGCGGGCTGCTCGTGCTCTACGCGATCGCGCCGAACGGTCCGACCGTGGAGAACGAGGGCCGCGCATCTCTCGGTGCTGCCGTACCCGTAATCGGCATCGGACTGGTGTTCCCCGGCATCCCCACTGAAAACCGGCGCGTGCGGGCCACCCATCTGGCGGTGGACCTGGCGAACGTCGGCGTCGAGGTCGCGGATGATTTGGACGCGGTCGACGAGGACGCGGAGGACCCGGACGTCCGGCTGGTGAAAGCGTGACGGCGGCACCGCTCGGCGAGCGGTGGCCGGTGCTGGGTGCCACCGATGCTGCGCGCTATGAGGCGCTTCGATTGACATCGAGCGCCATCGGAGACCTGCTGATCGCCGTGGATCCGTCGGGTAGTCGGCACCTGCTCGTACCAGCTGAGAGAGCCGACCTGCCGCTTCCCGCGCCCTCGGCCGGGCTCACCATGTTGCTGAGTGTGCAGAAGTGGGGTGATGCGCCGCCAGTGCGCATGCTCGACGTCACGTGCGCGCTTCCGACCGCTTTCCGCGAATTCGATCTCCTGGTTCAGGACGTCGAAGGCGCCGTCGAAGGGCAGACCGATCCTGCTGCGCGCACTATCATGGCCATCCAGCGCTGGCGGTTGTTGTTCGAGAGGGCGAAGCGCCCTTTCGACATGACCGAGCAAATGGGGTTATTCGCGGAGCTCCTGGTGCTCGAGAGCCTGCTCGAGCAGGGCGCCGGGGATGTCGGCGCGTGGCGGGGGCCGTACCGCGAACCGCACGACTTCGAGCTCGCCACCCGGTCCCTGGAGGTCAAGGCCCTTGGACCCGAGAGCGAGACCATCGAGATCCACGGTCTCGCGCAGCTGGACACGGCAGGGGACAAGCCGCTCGACCTGCTCCTCATCGACCTCGCTCCAACGACCGACGGTGTTCACGTGAGCGACCTCGTCGCCCGCATCACGACGACGTTCGGCGTCGATCTGTCCGCGCCGTTGAGCGCGCTCGGCTGGGCACCTCCCGAGTCGGAAGCCGCTGAAGTCGGCCTGCAGGCGGGCCCGTCACGAAGGATCCGTGTCCGGGCCGGAGTACCACGCCTGGTTGCCGCCGCCCTCCCCTCTCCCACGGTCGACGCGATCGCGCGGGTGCGGTACTCGCTGTCCGTAACCGCCTTGCTTCCGTTCATCGACCTGAACGATTTGGTATCGATCGTGAGAGACGCTTCAAATGTCGACTAGTTGGTGGTCACAGCCCTTCCCGCCGGACGGCGGGGCGGCCGCCGACGGCATCATGAAGCAGCTCGGGCGGCCGAAGCTCGATCCGCTCACAGTGCTCGTTCGGGAGGCCGCGCAGAACAGCTGGGACGCCCGGATGCCGGGCGCGTCGGTCGATTTTCGAATCGGCATCCGGAGGCTTGGCGACGGTGTCGACGCATGGCGAGCGGCCCTCGACCATGGCCGACCGCCGGAGAGCGGCCTGCTCGCTGGCATCGACTGGTCCGCCGAAACGCTCGTCATGACGATCTCGGACCGTGGGACCCGGGGGCTCGGCGGCCCGCTCCGCGCCGGCGTGGAAGCTCCCGAGGGTGTCCATCCGGACTTCGTGCAGTTTCTACGCAATGTGGGAGAGCCTCGGGATCAACATCTCGGGGGCGGCAGTTTCGGATTCGGGAAGGGCATCTACTATGGCCTCAGCGGCGTCGGGTCAATACTCGTCGACAGTCGGTCCGTGGAGGAGAGCTCCGGCCGCCGCCTCATGGGGGCTTCGCTCACCTCGGCCTGGTCGCGCGAGGGCCAGCGCTACACCGGTCGTCACTGGTGGGGAGTCGTGGCGGACGACGGCATCCCGGATCCCCTCCAAGGGGAGGACGCGGAGCGTCAGGCGGCTGCACTCGGGCTCCCCGGGTTCTCTCCGGACGATTTCGGAACCGACATCACAATTTTGGCGCCGCGATTCGGGTCGGCGAACGACGACGAGCTGCGGACGCCCGAAGACGCCCTGCGGTACATCCGGTCCTCGATCGTCTGGCACCTCTGGCCCAAGACGGTGTCGTCCGAATCCGCCCCCGTGATGAACTTCTTCACGGAGTTCGAGAACGACCTCGAGCTCGTGCCCCCGGCCGAGTCGGTCGAGCAGCTCCGTCCCTTCGTCGCGGCCCTTCAAGCGGCCAGAGCAGGTGAACGGTCGTACTCGCCCAAGAAGCGCCTCGTGGCAAGCCTGGGGATCGAACTCACGCCCGAGAGGCGGCTCATCGACGACGAGTTCTCCGTCGCGCGCCCGTTCGACGCTCCTCTCCGTCATATCGCTCGCATGCGCCGCGCCGAGCTCGTCGTCGACTACCAGGAGCTGCCGGAACACTTCGACCCGGCGGTCGGATACTCAGGCGTGTTCCTGGCGTCCGAGGAGGCCGACGCGTCGTTCGTGGCGGCGGAGCCGCCGACACACGATGATTGGCGCGTCGCCAACCTCGACCCGGAGGATCGTCGCGTCGTCGCTGGGGCGATGCGCTTCATGCGTGCTCAAGTCGCTGCGATGATGCAACCACCGCAAGCCGACGGCGCCGGGTCCCATGACGCCGGTCTGGGGCGCCTCAGCACTCGCCTCGCGGCGTTCGCTGTCGGCCTCACCGGCTCCGGGTCTCATCAACTCCTAGCGGACGTATCGGCCGTCTCCGGATCGCCGTCTCGGCCATCCGGGCGCGTCGGAAGCGCGTCCGACAATGGCACGAGCGACGGCGCCGGAGGCGCGCACAGTCGCCGTCGGCAGGGTGACTCGCCCGACGCCCGGGTCAAGGTCGTGGACGGGCCGGCATTGTTCGTGGATGAACGAGGGGTGACGGTCGTTCGAAGCCTGGTCGAGGTTCCCGACGTACCCCGCGAGATCCGCGTCACGGCGAAAGTGGTCGTCGTGCTCGACAGCGGAAAGCCCGAGGCCGAGCCGCCGACCGCCGCGGAAGTTCCTCGGGTGCTCGGCTGGCACGACGCCGAGACCGGGGAACAGCGCGAAGGGGCCGAGCTCAGCTTGGACGGCCGCTCGCCGGGACGTTGGTGGGTGTCGGCGAGCGGAGTCGCGGACAGCGTCGTTCGTCTAACCGTGGAGGAGGTGGGCTGATGGCGAACGAGGTCCTGCCCTACCGCGTCCCGTCCAGCGCGACGGTCGTGTGGAGCGATCTGGAGCTGTGGACCGGAGCAGAGTGGACCAGCCTTCCCGATCGACTCGAGGGATGGGACCCGTTCTCCGAGGTTCGGGTCCGAGGCGGAGTCACGATCGACGGGCGATCCCTGGAGCAGGAGACCGGTATCGGGGCGCAGGAGCTCGAGCTGGCGCTCGTCTGGTCCTGCTCCACGACGGCCGTTCGCGCGGCCTCGTCCGTGCCGCTCGTCGGGGCTGGCTCGACCATCTCGGAGTTCGTGCTTGATGGGACGCGCCTCAGCGGCACCCTCGACCTCGCACTCGCTCTCACACTGCGTCAGGAGCGCGTTCCGCATACCGTGACGGCCCACAGACGCGGCTCGGTGCTCGCCCGCCGTGCGTACAAAATGAGCCTGCAGGGAACCGGTGGAATGTTCCCGGTCGAGATCACCGACTTCGCCATGACGAGCATTCCTCCCGAGATCAGCTGGTATCTCGAGTCCAGCGCCGACCTCGACCTCCCCTTCCTCGCGAGTTTCCGGCTGCTCATCAACAGCCACGACGGCGAGCTGGTCGCCGCCGTGGCTGCGCCAGCTCCGGATCCTCGCCAGGATGCGCTGCTGGACGCCTTGCAGGAGCAACTCACCATCCAACTCATCGAGTTCGCCGTTCTCCTGCGGGGGGAGCTGCTGGCTCGGGCGTCCTGGCCTGCGGAGACAGCAGGGGACGTTCTTCGGACCCTCCTCGTCAGGAGCCGGACGGAGTCGGCCCCTTCGGTCCCGTTGACGGCCGACGAATCAAGCGTCTGGCGATCCCGTCTCTGGGCGGGAGCCCGGGAACTCGGAGCGGGACGCGCGTGGACGGCGTGATGTATCGCGTCTGGCCGCACCTTCCGGAGGATGCTGCGCTCAGCGCCTATCAGCAGGTGCGGTCGGGTGAGGCGATCGATACGACCGAGCTCGAGGGCCGCAGAACGTGGCCGGCGGTCGGGAGCCGGGTCGACGCGGACTCGATCAATACCTTCGTGGCCGAGATCCGCGCGGCGGCTGAGCGCTTCGGATTTCCGTCAGCTATCGCCGATCGCGACAAGGTCGCGTTCGACCGCGCGGTCACACGGATCCTGCGCTCCCACGTGCGCCTGCCTTACGGAGAAGCGGGCTCCGGAGAGACCTGGTCGTACATCACCTTCGTGCTCCTTCCGAAGGAGACCGCCTGGCGTTTCGACGCGACCCGCGAGCGTTGGTTGTACAGCAGCTCTGGAGTGCGTCACGCCTGGGCGCGACTCTGGTGGCAGGCGGAAGCGCTCGATGACCGCTTCAACGTCTTGGACGCACTCAGTGAAAGCGAGCTCATCCCGCTCTTCGAGCGGACCGGGATCTCGGGCTGCCAGCCGCTCATCCGCATCGCATTCGGCGCCTACCTGGCTTTGGACCCGGCCGATCGACGGCTTCCACTACTGAGGGACTTCGCCAAGCGTCTGTCGCGGATGCTCGCGTTCGTCGAGCCCGGTCTACTCGACGCCGCGGCCATGGAAGCCCTGGTCGGCGAGACGCTCGAACCAGCACTCCGGCAGTGGCGAAGCAGAGGGGGCGCCGTCCCGCTCGAAGCTCCGTCGATGCCTGTTCCGCCGCTTGCGTCGGCCGGCTCAGCGGAGGACGAGGAGGCCAATGAGCCGCCCGAAGTACTACGGCAGGCCCGAGGGATGCTCCAGCCGTACAACGCGTTCGTCGTGCCGGCGGGGATGCCGCCTGTGACCCGGATGAACGGAAGGGCGGCACAAGCGTTGGTCCTCGCCGCCGTCCGTCTGGAGGGGCCGGTACTCCGAGAGAGACTGGAGCGGTGCATCCTCGGTGATGACATCGACGTCCGGCGGAACGGTCGCGAAGCAGTGACCGCCGCAATCGAGTCGCTGACCGATTCGTCACTTCTGACGATTGCGATTGAGGACTCGGGCCAGCCGGTGCTCACCGTTCGGGGGAGTGCTCGAGCCGCACTGCGACGCCGCGGTGCGAGGACCTTCGAGGAGATCCCGGAAGGCGAGGTCCGCGCGGCCGCCGGTTTGACGAGCCACGTCTTCGAGCTGTTCGATGTGTCGGATCCGACGCCGGATGAGGAGGCTCGTCTCGGACGTGTTCTCGACCGGTCGGAGCTGCTGCCGTCCACCTGACCGGATCTGCAACCACCCGATCCGCGTGTTCGTCTCCTCGGTGAGATGAGCGACGCATACCGTTCCGAGCGTGATGACGTCCGCGCCGCACGTCTTCGTGTTCCGCGTCTCCTCCGGGGGCGGCGAGGGGGACGAGCATCGGTACTCGTGCACCGCGGATTCGTCGGAAGAGGCGCACGCGCGCGCTGCCGCCTTGGGGTATCGGCCGGTCGAGTTGATCGAGCAGAAGCCCCTAGACGGCGCAGCGCACTTCGACAAGAGGCTCGAGGAGGTGCCTGCGCTCGGTCCACAGTGGCGACCGCTCATCGACGTCCTCGAAGTCCTCATGCGTCGAGTGGTGTTCGGACAGCATTGGACCCTGCGCATCTACGGCGCGAGGTACGGCTACGACCCGCGACGCTCGGTCGGCGCCCAGGTGACTCGGGAGTCCGACGGTGCGCTGTCGGTCGAGATCATCCACATGGCTCCGTCCTACGTTGGGCAAGCTGATTCGGCCGCGCTCGGTTGGCTGCGTGGTCGCGGTGTCGAATGGCCGAAGGGGTTGGGTGCCAGGCGCCTTTTCCGACAAGGCTGGTCGGAGCGAGCGATCGCCGTCGACCTGCTTGAGGTCCTGCGCACTTCATTCAATGTCGGCGAAGGAGACTTCTTCCACTTTGGCGAGGAGGTCGCCGACGAGGTCGACGCGCTCGAGCGGGCAGGCCGCGGACCCCGGTTCAGTCTGAACCCGAAGTCCGACGGGCCCGGTGAGCTGTTGCAGGACCCGGACGCCGAGAGAGGGGTCAGTGACCCTGATCCTGCGCCGCTATTCGCGAGGCTTTTGGAATCCGCGCGAATTGTGCGTCACTGGGACGAGCTCGAGCTGGCAGCTCGCCTGCGAGAAGGCCTGTGGCGTCCGAGCGAGGCACTGATCGCGCATGTCGAGCAGGAGTTCGGCGTGCCGCAGTACGAGTACGCGGAGATCGATCGTCTCGCCGCCGGAGAGCTCACCGGGAGGATGCTGCGCTCCGCAGCGCTTGCGCTCCTGCACCGGGACGCGCTCGAAAGTGGCTACTACGAGGATTTGACGACCGCGTTCGCCAGCTCGATCGGTGCGGTCCATCCCGGGGACGAAAGCCGGCTCTCCGAGGTCTGGGGGCGACGCGGCCACGCGATCCGCGCGTTCCTCTCAATTGCAGCGGAGATGGCTCACTCCGAGTCCGAAGGTCGAGGCGCCGCTACGACGGCTGAAGACGCAGAGCTCGAAGAGGCCAGGGTCGTCGCCCTAAGCGCCCTACTCGGCGCCGGTCGGCGTCGAGTAGCCGCGTTCGATCCGTCGCACGGATGGGAATTCGGCACCCCCTTCACCGACGCGTTGCTGGCCACGGAGTGCGCCGACCTCGTCGATGAGGACCCCTTGCTCGGTGAGGAGCACCTCGGGGTGTTGGCGAAGGCGTGGTTTGCTGCCGGGCAGGACGAGGCCGACTCTGGCGCTGCGCCAGCGGCGGTCGACGAGACGATCCGGGTTGAGGCGTCCAGACGCGACGAGACGGCACATGCCGAGTTCGGCGAGACCGCACCACACGACCCGCGCAAGCCGCCCGAGGAGCTCGTCGGGTTTGACGAATGGCGCGACCTGGTCGCCGGTCGCCTACCGTGGGCGACGCCAGCGCTCCGAGGCGATGCCGACCTGGCGATGGACGCACGTTCCCTGCAGGAATTCGCGTCGTTGACGGCGGACCTCGCGATCGAACGACTGACGAACTGGGCTGTCGGCGATCTGTTCGCAGTCCTGCCGGACGCTGAATGGCCCGAGCAGGATGCGCTGCCGCTGAGACTTCGAATCCGCCTCAAGGACGGGCGGACGCTCGACGGCACGGAGCTGCGGGATCTGACCGTACGCAGGCTCACCCTGCTCCGAGGCGTGGGCCTGCAGTCTGTACATGACTTCCTCGCCGACCTTGCGGAGCGCTCGCTACAAGTCGCGCCGGGGTCGCACGAACCCGGGCAAGACGAGGGAGTGGCGGGGGACGGCGAGGGCCCTGAAGTCGTCGGCAGCTCCTGGATTGAACGGCTCACGCTGCCCGAGGGCGTTCTCCAGGATTTCGACACGTTGCTGAATTGGCACCAGCTAATTGGACGGACGTCCGTTCCACTGCTTACGCGGATGGCAGGCGCGGAACCGCCTGCGGTGCGTTCGGCCCGGGACCGGATTCTCGCGTTGGACGTGAGCTCAGTCGTGGGCGGAACGGTCGGGTTCGATGGTCTAGCCGCCCGACTCGAGGAAGCGATCGATCAGCTGGGCGAGCGTGCGATCGCAGTTCTGCGGCAACGGCTGTTCGCCGATCAGCCGACTCGCCTCGAGGACATCGGGGTCGAGTTCGGTGTCACGCGGGAGCGCATCCGGCAGATCGAGAGTCGGGCTCGCGCCCGCCTCGAGCTCCTTGTGACGGAGGACGACGCGCTCTCGTCGGTGATTTGGACCATTCGAGAAGGACTACCGCTCGTCCAACCGCTCGATGGGCTGTTGGATCGCATGCCGGCGCTCAAGGGACGCATCGACACGACCGGCCGTCCCGTTCGGATCGTCCTCGACCGGTTGGACGATGCGTACGAGATCGATGACGGCTGGGTCTGCCGTCCCACGATTGATGTGGCCCGGAATGAGACGCGCGATGTGCTGGCCGGGATGGCGGACGCCCACGGGCTCGTTGAGCTCGAGGCAATTCGCGCCCTGTCAAGGGGAGGGGCTCTCGCGGGGCTGGACGATGGGCTGCAGGAATGGCTCGGGTACTGCGGGCTCGCGGTGTACGAAGGGCGAGTGCTCCTCCGCAGCCGCGGTCTTCTCGACTGGGCGGAAGCACTGCTCGCGATGGACGGACGGCCGTGCGGCGCCGATGAGCTCCTCGCCCGAATGCCCATCGACCGCAGTGTTCGGTCGCTCAAGAACCAGATGGGTGAAGATCCGCGCTTCGTCGCCGTGGGGCGGGACCGGTGGGCGCTGGAGGAGTGGGGGATGCCCGAGTACGGAAGCATCCGTACGCAGATCGGCGCCGCGGTGGATCGAGCGGGCGGTGAGGTCGGTTTGTCGGAACTCGTGGACCGTCTGGTCGCCGAGCACGGCGTCTCGGCGAGAAGTGTCGTGAGCTACGCGTCCTCGGGCGACTTCGAGGTTCGCGAAGGGCGGGTGCGCAGGGCCAACGAGCGGGCAATCCGGATTCGGAAGTCGCCGGAGATGACAAAGCGCCTGTACCGGACCGCTGACGGTTGGGCCTACCGCATCAGGGTGAATGCGGACCACCTGAGGGGCAGCGGCTTCTCTGTACCGGCCGCCCTGTTCTCCGCGGTACGACGCGCCGACGAGCGGACCGTGACGTTCGATAGCGAGGCTGGCGCGCAGGTACTGGCATGGAACGGGCAGCAGCCCACCTCCGGATCCATCAGGCGGTTCCTCCAGCTGCTAGACCTCGGTGCCGACGACGAGGTGCTGCTCCATTTCCATGACGACCGTCGCTTCGCCGTTGAGCGCGTGCGCTCTGTTGACACGGATTTGCTCTTGACCGCGCAGCTGCTTGTAGGCGCGTCCCCGTCCAATGCGGTCGAGACGGCGCGTCGAAGGATCGCGCGTGCCGTCGGCCTCGACAACGTCGAATGGCCGGAGATCGTACGACAATTGGACGAGCGGGACGACCTCGACGTAGCTGATCTCGTCCGCGCGGCACTAATCGATCGCGGCATCGACACCGGGGCGAGAAGTGAGCGCGATCTCGAGAGCTGATCGCAGGATGCGAGTCCGTTCGGTGGTGGGCGACTTTCCCGGCCCCATGCCACGCCAAGGATCGAAGCGGATGCTGACGTCGGATCCGAGGCCCGGGCGCGGGTCGGCAGTGTTGACCTTGACTGGAGGGACCTGCTGTAGGTCGCGCTGTCCCGGTCAAGTACCGCGCGGTCGTCCTCGAGTTGCCTGAGCCTGATGGTCGGACAGAGCTCGGCCGGGCGTTAGCGGCGAACGAGCGCGCGTCAGCGCAGTTCTCCTCGTTCCGGGGACTGACCATTGTCAGAGTGCTGGCGGGCGGTGAACTAGGGGAAGACGGTCGCAGTCGTCGTCGAAGCCCGTACTTGGGGTTTTGCCGACCCGCTTGCCCTTCGAACCGGGATTAGTGCGTCACAGTGGCGAGTTCGAAGTGACGCGCGACGGTCTCTGCATCCGGGCGACGCTCTGGCAGAAGGCGGACGGGCTCGTCGTGCAGCGCAGCCAGCCCGGGATAGGAGTGAAGTCCCGGCGCCACCCTGATGTGCCATGAGGTCGGATCGATACTGATCAGGAACCGGTCGAAGAGACTGTGCAGATCGCGTCGCAACAGCAGGCCTGACCTCAGATCGTGCTCGGGGCGGTCGCTGAACGGATGGAGATGGGCGGCCTCGAGCGCGTCAGCGGGCTGAGGACCGCTGAAGGCGCAGTTGGAGCCGTGCCGCTCGAGCAGCGCTGCGCGGAATCGCTGCTGGCCGATCCTCACCTTTCTAGGGCGCAACCGAAATCCGCCTGCGATGGTCGCTCTCAACCCATTCGTGTCGTCCCAGAGGCCCGCGGGCACACCGACCCGGATTGCGAGGACCTGCTGCAGACTCTCCGGGTCCATGCTCCGGATCGCCTGCTGCACGGCGAAGCTGTTGTAACAGGGCGTCAGTTCGTCGACACGAATGGGCACGTCGATCGGCACAAACGTACTCGAGTAATTGGCCTGGTAGTGCGTGACGTCGATCTCCTCGACGCTCGGTGCATCGAACTCCTGCTTGCAGTTGGAGCATCGGAACGGCGGTGACACCGACTCGCGCCGATGGAATCTCGTCGACGCGCAGTACGGGCAACGGCTCCTGGTCTTACTGCCGAGGGCGGTCGCGATCTTCCCGATCCAGCCGAACCCCAGCGCGTACTTGTCGTCGCGAATGAGCACGAGGTCGCCGACGGCTACAGCCGCGTGATTTGCCACAGTGCTGTCGAATTGGTAGATCTGGCCAAAGGTGTCCGTGTACCCCGTGTTGGCGTGATACTGGCGGGCGTCCTCGCTGAGACTGAGAAAGCTCCAGGCTTTCATTATTGATTCCCCACGTCCGGTACGCTACACGCCTGTCGTGTCTGTGGCCTGGCCTCCAGTTCGGATGTCAGGATGCCCGACCAAAGGTTATAGAAAAGCCTTCGGCATCACGTCATCTTTTCCTCGTGCGACACAGCTTTCAGCGCCGGAAGCGCTGAAGCGGCAGCACCTGTCGAAGCAAGTTGTTAGAATGCGCGAAAGCCTGGCGATGTGGACCGACCAGGTCATCTTGTCCAAGGGCTCGTTCAGGATTGAGCGCCGCGCGCGTATGAGCCTTGATAGACGACTCAAGATGCTGGCGAATTCGGCGGTACACGCCTGGGTCGAGGGTCAGGCCCTCGCTGATGATGAAGTCGTTGTCCGCGGAGCCCGCCACGAAGTGGGATGGCACGGGCGCGGAGCCCCGCGGCGCCTGGGCGAGCCAGACGTCCGGTAGGCGAGGCGCACCTCAGGCAGCATGACGCCGGACTCGGCCGTGAGGTCGCGGACGACGAAAGGGCGGACTCAACGGGCTCCTGCTCGTCGTGCGTCCAACCTGATGCGCGGGTCCTGGCGACCGGCGTTCGAGGATTCGAGGAGGCGCATCTCGGACGCTCAGCACAAGGGGGTGTCGCACGCAGCGCGCATGCAGCAGAGTGCTCGGACCCATGAGCGACTCGAACGAGACCGAGCGGCGCAAGCTCGCCGCTGTCGTCTACAACCCCGTCAAGATCGAGGTGGACACCCTCCGTCCCGTCGTCGAGGCCGAGGAGCGGGCCGCCAGCTGGGAGCCGTCCCTCTGGTTCGAGACCTCGGAGGAGGATCCGGGCGGCGGGCAGACGAAGCAGGCGCTCGAGGCCGGCGCGACGATGGTGCTCGCCGCCGGCGGCGACGGCACCGTCCGCGTCGTCGCGGAGGCGCTGCAGGGCACGGGGACTTCCCTGGCGCTGCTGCCCTCCGGCACCGGCAACTTGCTCGCCCGCAACCTGTCGCTGACGCTGAACGACCTCGAGCACTCCGTGCACTCGGCGTTCGCGGGCGGCGACCGGACGATCGACGTCGCGCTGGTCGACATCCACCGGGAGGACCGCACCCATACCAAGCACGCCTTCCTCGTGATGGCGGGCTTCGGCATCGACGCGAAGATGCTGAGCGCCACCGACGACGAGCTGAAGGCGAAGGTCGGCTGGCTCGCCTACGTGCAGGCGTTCGCGGCCGTGCTCCGCGACAAGAACCTGCTGCACGCGCGGTTCTCGCTCGACCGCGGCGAGACGCGGCGCATGCGCGCCAACACGCTCATCGTCGCCAACGCGGGGTCGCTGCCCGGCAACATCCTGCTGCTGCCCGAGGCCGCCGTCGACGACGGGAAGCTCGACGTGGTGATCCTGCGGCCCGAGCAGCTCGTCGGCTGGATCCAGATCTTCGTGAAGGTGCTGTGGGAGAACGGCGTGCTCAGCCGCACCCGGCTCGGCCGCCGCTTCCGGACGCGCGAGGTGAAGGCGCTCAACTACCTGCGCGGCGAGGACTTCCGGGTCCGTCTCAGCCGGCCCGAGGAGATCGAGCTCGACGGCGACCCGCTCGGCAAGGCGATCGGGATGGTCGTCCGCGTCGCACCCGGCGGGCTCACGATCCGCGTGCCGGCGGACGTTGCGGAGGAGGGCGAGCAGGAGGGCACGTCGCTCGCCGAGGCGGACTCCGGCGCGTCCTGACGCTCAGCCGGCGCGGCTGTCCGCGGTCACTCGACGTCGTCCGCGGCGGGGAAGTCCGGTGAGGGGTCGCCCTCCGGCGCTCCCTGACCCGGGCCGACGAGCGACTCGTGGTGGTCGTCCGGATCGGGACCCTTCGACGCGTCGCGCGGGGCGGTGTCCGGGTTCTCCGGCGTCTTCGGATCGGTGTCGGGCATCAGGCCACGATGGCGAGCACGGTTGAGTAGACGATGAACCGGAAGCAGGAGGCGGGATTACCACGGCACAGGACTGGATCGACGCGCTCGGGCTGGAGCCGCTGCCGGGGGAGTCGGGCTGGTGGGGGCCGGTGTCGACCTCGGAGGCGTCCGTCGCTGTCGGTTCGCGGACGCTGCCCGCCTACAGCGCCATCCACTACCTGCTCGAGCCCGCCCGGCCGGTCAACGTGTGGCACTGGCTCGAGCCCGACGACACCCACGTGCTCGTCGACGGCGGCCCCGTCGAGTACGTGATCCTCACGCCCGGGCGGCCGGCGTCGCGCGTGGTGCTCGGGAGGGACGTCGCGGCCGGGCAGACGCCGGTCCTGACCGCGCCGGCCGGCTCGTGGAAGGCGCTCCGGCTGCTCGACCCAAACGGGTTCGCGCTGATGACGACCGTCGTCACGCCCGAATGGACGGAAGACAGGGTCCGCATCGGACTGCCCCCGGAAGGGGCGGAGCGGTGGATCGGCACCGAGCCGTGGCTGACCCGGGAGCTGGTCGAGCGGCTGAACCGACCCTGACGCTCTAATTCCGCGGGGGCGCCGCCGGACAGCCTGAAGCGCTGGGTACGGTCGGACGATGAGCAGCACCGGATCGACACCGCCCGGCTGGTACCCCGAGCAGCCCGGCTCGGCGCAGGAGCGCTGGTGGGACGGGCGGTCCTGGACCGACCACGTACGGCCGACCGGCACGGGCGAGTCAGCAGCGCCCGTCGCAGCTCAGGTCACGCCCGCCGCCGCGCCGTCCTACGTCGTGCTGCAGGTCGTGCTGAAGGAGCGCTTCCTCGGGTCCGGGTCGGGCAATCTGACCGAGCTCGAGCGCGTCATCAACGCCCAGGCCGCGCAGGGGTACCGGCTGCACACGATCACGACCGCCTCGTCCGGGACGAAGGGGATCGGCGGGGGCGACCGCATCCAGGCGACGATGGTGTTCGAGCGCCTGAGCTGACGGGAGCGCTCCTCAGCGCGTGACGAGCGTCACGAGGTGCTGCCCGCCGCCGGGCTTCACCTCGGTGGTCGCGCGGAGGTCGGGCGCGAGCCGCGAGAGCCGGTCGAGCAGCCACGCGGCCGCTTCGTCCGCGTCGTCGCGGCTCGGGCAGCGGGCGACGACCTCGCGGCCGCCCTTGCGGGTCAGGCGCTCGACGGTCTCGACGATGGGCGCAGGGTCGACGACGAAGAGGTGCGACGGCCACGGCACGACCGCCTTCACGGCGCCCTTGCGGGTGTTGCAGGCGCGGTGCGCGAGTCGCTCGGGAACTGCGGCGCCCTTCTTCGGCTTGGCGCTGGTGACCGCGTCGACGCTCGGGCCGCGCGGGTCGTTGACGCTCATGTCCGGGTCGACCGGCTCGTCGCAGAGCCAGCAGCGCCAGCCGTCCCGGTCGCCGACCTCCTGCAGGGTGCTCACCCCGCGACGCTACGCGGTCGGGCGGGGCGGCTTGATCACCGGACCTGAACGACGCGCCCCACTAGAGCTGACGGTCAGTGACAGGGGATTGGCTCCCAGGTCCGGCCGCCAGGCGCGTACCGTCGGCAGCCCGTGTAGCCCGACAGGTCACCGGACGAGGAGGACGAACCCCTCTGCTCCGCTTGATCTGCGCGTTCGCGGGCAGCCCTGCGTGCCGCGGCGGTCTTGCGTGCAGCCGCCGCTTTCCGCGCCTTCGCAGCGGCCGCCGCTTTCCTCGCCCGGTCGGCCCGAATCTGTTTCGCTTTCTCTGCTGCGGCCTTCCGCTGAGATTCGATCTGCTGCTTGCGAGCAGCAGGGGCAGCAATGATCGCTGCCGCTCGAGAGCGCACCTCGGTGAATGCATCCGCGAAGCGCGCTTGCTGTGTTCTCGAGTAGAGACGCCAGAGGCTGCGACTCCTGGGATCAGCCGCACGAAGGAGCTTGTCGGTTGCCGCAGCGGATGTAGCCGCAGCGACGAGCTGACTCATGCTGGCTCGCGATCCTGCCGCGTTCAAGCCCTGTCCGCGCGCCTGCGCAGTGGCGACCGCCCCTGCGGCGGTGCAACCGATCTCCGAGTCGAAGAGTCCTCTCTCCTTCGTCTCGGCGTCGCCACTTGCCTGAGTGACCTCAGCAAGAAATCTCTGATGCCCGAGGTCTACGGGTGCGCCGAGACCGGCCTCAGCAAGCGCCACGCTGAGGTTGCCTTCGCCGTCCGGGAACACTGCGGCCAACGTGCGCCCGAATCGGTCTACTCGATCGCCGTCGAACTTCAACGTGACGCGAGTGCCGGCTGGTGCCTTCGCCCTGGCGAAGGCAGTTGCATCCCGCCCGAGACACTCGACGGGCTTATCGGGATCGACGGTCTCTGGCGTATGATGTTGAGGAGCCGGACCCGTCGAGCAACGCCGTTCACGTCAACATCAATGGTGTCGCCGTCGACCACGCGAAGGACGTGGCCGTTCTCGTCGGCACGAGCGACAGTGGTGGTGACGAAGAGTTGAGAAGCGACTAGGGCACCCGCAAGTACTACGGCGCTCAAGGTCAGCGTCAGTACGCGGGGCCTTCTGCTGATCGCCGCCGCTTCCTTCTTGGGAGCCGTCGAGAGCCGCCCGAAGATCATTCCCAGCACGACGGCACCAGCCGAGGCAGCCGCAATAAGCAGCGGGGCACACTGCGCCGCCGCCAGTGCGGCCACGAGGATCGCGCTGACCGAGATGAACCAAAACATGCGCACTGGGATGCTCCTCATTGAGAACCCGTGGGTGAAGGGCGGCCGATCGTATCGACAAGCGGCTCTGCGCTGCTACGCGACTCCCGCACCTAGGCTCCGCGCGTGGCACGACCCCGACCCTCCAAGCCCGTCCTCCGCAGCGCCGCGGAGCGGTTGCGCGAGCAGCTGCAGCGGCCCGGGCTGGAGCGGGTCGAGGAGGTCGTCGGCGGCGTGCTCGACCGGCAGGCGACCCCCGCTCGGCCGCTGCCGGAGCTGCTCGCGGAGCTCGACGCCCTGGTCGGGCTCGACGACGTGAAGGAGCAGGTGCGCGGCCTCGTCGCGTTCCTGCAGGTGCAGGCGCAGCGGAAGCGGCACGGGCTGCCGGAGGCGGCGACCTCGCAGCACCTCGTGTTCCTCGGCAACCCGGGCACGGGCAAGACGACGGTCGCGCGGCTGCTCGCCGAGATGTACCGCGCGGTCGGGCTGCTGCAGAAGGGGCACCTCGTCGAGGTCGACCGCGCCGGGCTCGTCGGGCAGTACGTCGGCTCGACCGCGATCAAGACCGACCGGGTGATCCGCCGCGCGCTCGACGGCGTGCTGTTCATCGACGAGGCCTACTCCCTCTCGCCCGAGGGCGAGGGCCGCATGGACTTCGGCCCCGAGGCGATCGAGGTGCTGCTGAAGCGGATGGAGGACCACCGCCACCGCCTCGTCGTCATCGTCGCCGGCTACCCGCGGCTGATGGAGCGGTTCCTGCTCTCGAACCCGGGCCTGCGGTCGCGGTTCGCGCGGGAGATCGACTTCCCGGACTACTCGACCGCGGAGCTCGAGGCGATCTTCGGCACGATCGTCGCCGACCACCGGTACGAGCTCGGCGAGGGCGCCGACGAGGTGCTGCACCGCGTCTTCGCCGGCATGCGACGCGGGGAGGACTCCGGCAACGCCCGCTTCGCCCGGACGCTCTTCGAGCAGGCGATCAACCGGCAGGCGATGCGCCTCGCGGGTTCCGACCTCGACACGGTCGAGCTCGACGCGGAGGCCGTCACGCTGCTGACCCCGGAGGACATCGGATCCGCGGCGCGGGCGCTGGGGGAGGAGCCGCCGGTGGAGTCGCGCTGGCGGCGCTGGTTCGTGTGAGGCGCGGGGCGTGTCGGTGCCGTGCGCCACGATTCGCGCATGTCCCCGGTTCCGCCCCGCACCGACGGTGCGGCACTCGTCACCGCGACGGCGCTCGTCCTCGTCGCACCCGTCGCACTCGTCGCGCTCCTCGTGCTGCTGCTCCTCGTGGTGTTCCTCGTCCTCCTCGTCGTCGCGGCGTTCCAAGACGGATTCGTCCAAGGCTGCTCGGCGCTCAGCGCACTGATCGGCATCCCCTCGGTCGCGGTCCTCGCAATCCGCGCCCTCGCCCGGCGGCTCGGGGGCCGCCGACCGGTCGAACCGCTGCCCGGGCTCCGCGAGGTCGAGGAGCGCTACCGCACCAGCGACTTCATCCACCGCGACTTCGAGGCGGAGCAGCGGTCGCTCGGGCGCTGAACCGCTCGGAAGCCGGAGAGCGGAGCGCTGGAGGCTGCGGCCGATGTCGCGCCCGCGTCGGCGATGTCCGTCGCGAAAGACTGTGCGTCCGCTGCGGGTGCACACCGGTTGTGTGACCGCAACGGGTGGAGCGGACAGCCCCTTGTATGAGCGGTTCTCACGACTCCACCACCCGCCTCCGGTTCAGGGGCTCCGCGGCGATCGGGCTGACCCTGCTGGTGGCGGGGACGGTCGCCGCCTGCTCGCAGCCCGCCGCCGCGCCTCCCGCGTCGTCGGTGACGCCGGCCAGTGCGACGACGGTGACGGCGTCGCCGTCCGCAAGCGCTTCGCCCACCGCGGGCTCTGCACCGCTGACCTGCGACGACCTCGTGTCGAAGGCGGACATCGTGCGGGCGCTCGCCGCCGGGCAGCCTGCGAGCGACTGGGTCGTGATCCCGACCAGCACCGTCGACGGCTCGATCACGGGGCAGAAGGCGCTGGAGGGCGCGGGCGGCCTCGGCTGCTCCTGGCGGGCCGGGCCGCCGAGCTCGGAGGCCGGCGTCGCGGAGCTGATCGTCTCGGTTCTTCCGGGCGCGGCGAAGGAGTGGACCGGAGCGCTGTACGGCGACGGGCCCACCGACCAGCGCCGCACGTTCGCCGGCATCTCGGCCGCGGCGGCGTGCGGCGACCCCGGCTGCGGCGCGACCGCGGCCGTCGGCTCCAGCTGGGTGCGCGTCGACCTGATGACCGGCCCGCGCGAAGGCGCCTCGCCGACCTCGGCGTTCGCGAAGGAGACGGACGACGAGGTCTTCGCCGGTCTGACCCCCGCGGTCGAGTCCGCGCTCCGCACGGTGCAGGGCGCGAGCGCGGCGCAGCTGCGGTTCCCGGACCACGTGCCGAGCGGGCAGCAGGCGCCGTGCACGAACTACCTCAAGAAGGCGTCCCTCGCCGAGGCGCTCGGCGTGAAGAGCACCAGCATCGACACGAGCTTCCAGCCGGACCCGAAGGTCGACTCCCTCTTCGCCGCGGCGGAGCTGCGCATCGGCGACTCCGTCTGCGACCTCACGGACCCGCGATACACGCCCGCGCCCGAGCTCGCGCGGGTGACCGTCGCGCCCGAGCAGGGCTGGGCGGTCGACGACATCGCCGCGCACTCGGCCCAGCGGGGCGACCTCCGCCCGGTTGCGCTGCAGGGCCTCGCCTCGGGGGAGCGGGCGCTGTCCAGCTGCGGCTCCTCCGGCAACGAGTGCTCGGTCGTCTTCACCCTCGGCTCCGACGCGATCCAGGTCGCGAACACGCCTCGCGCGAACCAGGTCGCGGAGGCGATCCTCGCGGCCGCGCGGTAGCGGTCTTCGCGGGTGGTGACGGGCCGGTGGGTCAGCTCGTCGCCAGAGCCCGGCGACGCGCTCGACGTCGCCGGGCCGTCCGCACGAGCAGGACGAGCCCGACGACCAGCGCGATCAGCAGCACCGCGACGAGGGCGGGCAGCAGGATCGCGGCGGCGACGAGCGCGACCGAGGAGACGTCCTCCACCGTGCTGAGCACCGGCGCCGCGACGCCCACGGTCGCCGTGTTCGCGACGGCCCGGGTACCCGCCTTGCCGAGGTGCACGGTCAGCGCGAGCACGACGCCGATCGCGACCGGAACCCAGCCGCCCGAGGCGAGGAAGCCGCCCGGGTCGCTGATCGCGGGGGTCTGCGAGGCCGTGCCGGACCCGAAGACGATGCCGCCCGCAGCCGGCCGCACGACGGTCTGGACGATGTCGTTCACGTGATCGACCGCCGGCACCTTGTCGGCCACGACCTCCACGACGAACAGCACGCCGAGGATGCCGAGCGCCCACGGGTTCTCCAGCCACGCCCACCCGTGTGGCAGCGTCACGAGGTCCGTGAAGCGCGATAGCAGGCCGAGCGCCAGCATCGGGATGTAGGCGTTCAGGCCCGCCGCGGCGGCGAGACCCGTGCCGGTCAGCGCCTCGATCACGGCGACTCCTCCTGCGGTCCCTGCGGCGCCGGAAGGTCGGCACCGCCTCCCGCCCATGATGACGTGACGACCCGGGTCTGTTGCACCGATCAGGCCGGATTCGCGACACGCCCTACCCGGCGGCGCAGGAGGCGGCGTGTCGCGGAACGGGCCTGATCCGTGAAGGGGTCAGCGGGGGCGGACGACCAGACGGAGGCGCGTCGCCGCGGGCGCGACGGTCAACCGCTGCCCGAACCCGATGGATAGACGGTCGCGCTCGATGCCGTCGCCGAACGCGACCAGCAGGTCCGACTGCGCGGTGATCACGAGAGGCTGCTCCCCGGTGACGACGCCCCAGCTGAGGTTCGTGCCCGTGGCCCGCGAGGGCCACGCCTCGCGGACGAACCAGGCGATGTCGTGCGACTCGGGCGCCGGGAGGCGGTCCGCGAGCCGCCGGTCGGAGGCGATGGAGGAGATCCACCCGGTGCTGCCCGTCCCGGTGCCCGCGATGAGCCCGGAGCAGGACTGGCGCTCGTCGCCGCGCCCCGGGTCGGTCAGCGTCCACCGGGCGGACTGGTGCCCCGGGCTGCCGATGTAGACGTCGTTCAGCGCGACGAGGGACTGGCCGTCGTCGAGCCGCGCCTCCACCATCGTCCGTTCGGACACGGCGGCCCGGCCGCGCGCGATCGCGAGCATCTGCGCGTGCGCCTCCGCGGGGGAGAACGGCACGAGGACGCCCGCGTTGATCCCGGGCTCCGGGTCGATGCCGAGCACCGGCTGCCCGTGCAGGTACTTCGCCGCGTTCGCGACGAGGCCGTCCTGGCCGACGGCGACGATCACGTCCTCCGGCGCGAACAGGTAGCGATCGAGCTCGGACCGCTCGACGGTCGCCCGCCGAAAGCCGTCGGGCACCGCGTCCTCGACGGCCGTCCTCGCCGCCTCGACCGCGTCGTGCCGCGCCTGCAGGTCCGCGATGCTGCGGCCGCGCGAGCGGAGGAAGAACTCCGCCTGCCCGTACGTCGCGTGCCGGTCGATCAGCTCGTCGAGCTCCGACCGGCGGTGGACGATGACGATCCGCGGCGCGAGCGCCACGACGTCAGTCCCTCGACGGAGCGGAAGCGGGCGCGGGCGCCGGCACGGGCGCGGCGCCGAGCTTCGTCAGCGCCTGCGTCAGCACGTCCGGCGTCAGGTTCAGCGTCCCGATCGCGGGAAGGTGCTCGGCGAGCGCGTTCATCGCGAGCGCGGTCAGCAGCGCGGGGTCGACGCCGGCGTAGGAGCCGAGCCGCGCGGTCTCCGCCTCGGCCCGGGCGGTGCCGAGCTCGCGGGTGCGCGCCGCCTCGGACTCGGTGCGGATCCGGTCCCGCTCCGCGACCGAGGTCGCGGTGATGCGGGCGGTCGCGGCCTCCTCCGTCGCGCGGCGCTGCGCGTTCGCGCCCTCCTGCTGCACGAGGTTCTGCTCGCGCGTCGCGAGCTCGATCTTCGACTGCAGCTCGTTCTCCGCGATGGTGCGCTCGCGCTCGACGGCGAGCGCCCGGCGCTCGTAGCTGGCGGCGTCGGCCTGCTGCTGCACCTGCTCGCGGACGGGCGTCTCGAGCGCTTTCTCGAGGTCCGGCTGCGGGCGGATGCTGACGATGCGGACCGCGATGACGATGACCGAGGTCTCCGCCAGGCGCGCGTCGGCGGCGAGGCCGGCCGCGGTGGTGCTGCGGACGATCGGCACCCCGGTGCTGAGCAGCTCGACGAGCGGGACGGTCGAGATGTGCTCGACCGCGTACTGCTGCGCGAGCTCGGTGATGCGGGTGCCGACCTGCTCGAGCGGCTTGCCGATCCACTGCCCGCGGTACGGGTCGATGGAGAAGTCGATCCGCTCGGCCGCGACCGCCGGGTCGCCGAAGCGGTAGGTGACGGTCGCCTGGACCGACACCTCCTGGAAGTCGACGGTGCGCGCGCGGAAGAGCATCGACAGCTCGGACTCCGCGATCGGCACCTCGCTGATCGCGGCGTTGAGCGGGCGGAAGAAGAACGCCGCGCCTGCGCCGCGGTGCGCGAGCGCGCCCTTGCGGGTGTGGATGACGTAGTTCGTCGGGTTCGAGCGCAGGTGCAGCGTGAACGGGAAGCGGCGGATGTCGGCCATGGGTGCTCCGGGTCGGGCGAGGCGAGCAGGTGGGTGCCGCCAGGCTATTCGGGTCCGGACCAGGTGCTCCATCCCCACTCCGGGCCGTGGCCGTGGATGCCCCGCCGGCGCGGTCAGGATCCCGGCCTACCGTCGAAGGACACCACGGAGGGAGAGCCCCATGAAGGCGCTGCAGTACCGGACCATCGGAGCACGACCGGAGGTCGTCGAGATCGACGAGCCGGAACCCGGCCCCGGTCAGCTGCTGCTGAAGGTCACGGCCGCGGGCGCCTGCCACTCCGACGAGTACGTGATGTCGCTGCCCGCCGAGGCGTACGACTACGGGTTCCCGCTGACCCTCGGGCACGAGGGAGCGGGCGTGGTGGCCGCGGTCGGCCAGGGCGTCGAGCACGTCGCGGTCGGCGACGCCGTCGCGGTCTACGGGCCGTGGGGCTGCGGCCGCTGCCACAACTGCGCCCAGGGCAAAGAGAACTACTGCACGAACGCGGCCGCGGAGGGCATCCGCTCGCCCGGGCTCGGCGCGCCGGGCGCGATGGCCGAGTACCTGCTCGTCGACTCCGAGCGCCACGTCGTGCCGCTCGACGGGCTCGACCCGGTCAAGCACGTCTCGCTGACCGACGCGGGCCTCACGCCGTACCACGCGATCAAGCAGTCGCTGCCGAAGCTCGGGGCCGGCACGACCGCGCTGGTGCTCGGCACCGGCGGCCTCGGGCACGTCGGGATCCAGATCCTCAAGGCGATCTCCGGCGCCCGGGTGATCGCGGTCGACGTGAACGACGAGAAGCTCGAGCTGGCGACCGAGGTCGGCGCCGACGAGACCGTGCTGTCGAACGACCGGGCCACGGGGCGGATCCGCGACCTGACGGGCGGCCTCGGCGCGGACGCGGTGTTCGACTTCGTCGGCGTGCAGCCGACCATGGAGATCGCCGCCGCGAGCGCCGCGCTCGAGGCGGACGTGACGATCGTCGGCATCGGCGGCGGCAGCATCCCGTTCGCGTTCGGCTCCCTGCCGTTCGACGCTGCGCTCCGGACGCCGTACTGGGGGAGCCGGAGCGAGCTGATCGAGGTGCTCGACCTGGCCCGCCGCGGCCAGATCACGGTGGAGATCGAGCAGTTCTCCCTCGACGACGCCCCGCGCGCCTACGAGAAGCTGCACGCGGGCTCGCTGCGCGGCCGCGCCGTGGTCGTCCCCGACTGACCTTCTCCGGGCGAGCGGGGGCGCCGGGCGACGGCCCGCAGCCCCCGCTGCTCGGAGGCGCGCACAGGACCCGCACGTACGGTCCGCGCATGAGCGTCATCGCCCCGACCGGCTCCGACCGTCCGCTGCTCACCGGCGGCGCCTACGACCCGGTGCAGGTCGAGACGACCGCCATGGACCTGCGGGTGACCGGGCGGATCCCGGAGTGGCTCGACGGCCGCTACGTGCGCAACGGGCCGAACCCGATCGGCGCGGTCGACCCGGCGACCTTCCACTACTTCATGGGCGACGGGATGGTGCACGGCGTCCGCCTGCGCGGCGGCCGCGCCGAGTGGTACCGGAACCGGTGGGTGCGCTCCGCCGACGCGGCGAAGGCGCTCGGCGAGCCCGTGCCGCCGACCTCCGGCGTCAGCGTCGCCGCGAACACGACCGTGATCGGGCACGCGGGCGCGACGCTCGCCCTCGTCGAGGCCGGCGGCACCTGCTACGCCCTCACCGACGAGCTGGAGACCATCGGCTCCTGGACCTTCCAGGGCACCCTGCCCGGCGGCTACACCGCGCACCCGAAGCTCGACCCGGCGTCCGGCGAGCTGCACGCGATCTCCTACCGCTTCGACCAGCCCGGGTTCGTGCAGTACTCGGTCGTGGACCCGCGGGGGCGGGCTCGGCGCGTGGTCGACGTCCCGGTCGCGGGCAGCCCGCTGATCCACGACATGGGCCTGACGGAGGGGCACGTCGTCGTGCTCGACCTGCCGATCGAGTTCGACCTCGCCCGCGCGATGCGCGCCGTCGGCGTGCCCGAGCGGATGATCGGGCCGGGGTCGAAGGTCGCGTCGAAGCTGATCGGGCGGGTCCCGGCGGGCGGGCGCCTGGCGGACAAGGCGGCCTCCCGCCTCCGGAACGGCGACATGCCCTACAGCTGGTCGCCGGAGCACCCGAGCCGCCTCGGCGTGCTGCCGCGGGAGGGCGCCGGTGCCGCGGTGCGCTGGTTCGAGATCGCGCAGTGCTTCGTCTTCCACGTGCTCGGCGCCTACGACGAGGTCGACCGGGACGGCATGGTCACCGCGGTCGTGGTCGACGGGATCCGGTACGACGAGGTGTTCGTGAACGACGACCGCGGCCCGGAGGGCGCGACGACCCGGCTCACGCGCTGGCGCCTCGACCTCGTCACCGGCCGCGCGAGCGAGACGACCGTCGACGACCGGCAGCAGGAGTTCCCCCGCATCGACGAGCGGCTGATGGGGCGGCCGTACCGCTTCGGCTACGCGACGGGCCTGGCGCCGGACGGCACGGGCACGGTCGACGACCGGATCCTCAAGCACGACCTCGTGTCCGGTACCACCGAGTCGCACAGCCTCGGCGAGGGCGTGGAGGTGGGCGAGCTCGTCTTCGTGCCGCGCGCACCGGACGCGGCGGAGGACGACGGGGTCCTGATGGGCTTCGTGCACGACGGGGCGACCGGCGCGGACCGGCTCGAGCTGCTCGACGCCGCGTCCCTCGAGTCCGTCGCGCAGGTGCACCTGCCGGCGCGCGTGCCGCACGGCTTCCACGGCAACTGGCTGCCCGCCTGAGGCGCCGGGTCGGCCGACCCGCTCCCCGGACGGCCCGGCCCCCACGGTGAGTGCGTGGCGAGCGGCGGGCAGGGGAGGACACGGCTCCGCGCGGTGCTGCTGATCACCGTCGCGTCGGTGGCGGTCGCGGCGTCGGCCACCGCGGTGGCGGTCGCCGCCGCGCCTCCGGCCCCGAAGACGTCGCCCACGTCCGCGCCGCACGCGGTCGCCCCGCCGCCGGCCGGCGCGCGGTTCGACTACCAGCTCGGCGGCGCCTACCCGCCGGCGGAGGGCGTCCGGATCGTCGACCGCGATCGGACCGACCGGCCCGTCCGCGGCGTCTACTCGATCTGCTACGTCAACGCCTTCCAGACGCAGCCGCAGGAGCGCGCCTGGTGGCTGCGGCACCACCCGACGCTCGTGCTGCGGACGGGCGCCGGGAAGCCGGTCGTCGACCCCGGCTGGCCGGGTGAGGCGATCCTCGACATCTCGACCGCGGCAAAGCGGCGGGCGGTCGCACGGATCGTGAACCGGTGGGTCGACGGCTGCGCGGCGAAGGGCTTCCGCGCGATCGAGCCCGACAACCTCGACACCTGGACGCGCTTCCCGAAGCGGATCAGCCGCGCGGACACGCTCGCCTACACGCGCCTCCTCACCGCGCACGCGCACCGCCGCGGGCTCGCGGTCGCGCAGAAGAACGCGCCGGAGCTCGGCCGGCGCGGCGAGGCCGCGGGCTTCGACTTCGCGATCGCGGAGGAGTGCCAGGTGTACGAGGAGTGCGGCGCCTACACGGCGGTCTACGGGCGCCACGTGATCGAGATCGAGTACACCGACACGCCTCGCCGCGCCTTCAGCGACGGGTGCCGGCTCCGCGGCTCGCGCGTCTCCGTGCTGCTGCGGGACCGGGAGGTCGTGCCGCGGGGGACCGCCGGATACGTCTCACGGTGGTGCCGCTGAGACCCGCCCGATCGGGCCGTGCCCTTGTCGTCCGCGCATCGGGCGACGCTGCAGCGCGCACGATGGAGGGGTGCGCCTCGGCGACGGCGCACGGGACGGAGACGGCGTGAACCCGAGCGAGCTGACGACGGCGCTCCGGCACGAGAGCGGCTCGACGCGGCTGCGGGCCGCGATGGCCGCGGGGACGACGCCGGACCCGGACGTCGTCGACGTGCTCGTCGAGCGGTCGGGCGTCGAGCCCGACTTCTTCGTCCGCGACATGCTCACCTGGGCGCTGACGCGCCTCCCCGCGGACCTCACGGTGCCGCGGCTCGTCGCCGAGCTGTCGTCGCCGTTCCCGCAGGCCCGCAGCCAGTCGTTGCACACGCTGACGAAGCTCGCCGACCCGCGGTCGCGCCCGGCGCTGACCCCGGCACTGGTCCACGACGAGGAGGACGAGGTCGCCCGGGCGGCCTGGCGCCTCGCGGTCGTGCTCGTGCCGGCGGACATCGCGGGGGAGCCGGAGGCCGTCGCCGAGGACCTCGCGACCGAGCTCGGCCGACGCGGTCCGGAGGCGAAGCGCAGCCTGACCAGGGCGATGACCTCGCTCGGGGAAGCGGCGCGACCGGTGCTCGAGCGCATCGCGGAGCAGGGCGCGTTCGCGCAGCGGGTGCACGCCGGCGCGACCTTGCTGATCCTCGACGACCCGCGCCGCGAGTTCATGGCGGCGATGGCGGAGGCGCGGCGGACCGCGATCGACGTCGGCCCGACGGAGCCGGACGCCTCCTGATCAGCGCTGCTCGCCCGAGGCGAGCACGAGGATGCGGTCCACGACCTCGCTGAGCGGGGCCGTGGAGTCGATCGCGACGCCCGGCGGCGTGTCCGGCCCGGAGCGGTGCAGCGCGAGCACCCACTCCCGCTCAGCCGGTCGGCCGCCGAACTCGTCCTCGGGGCGCAGCTCCAGCCGTCGCCGCAGCGTCGCCTCGTCGACCTCGAGCACGAACACCGCGTCGAACACGTCGAGGAACGACGCAGAGTTCCGCGAGCCGCCGCAGAAGAACGTCCTCGCGTGCGACCGATCCGCGGCGATCGCCCGCACGCGCTCCTCCGGCCACACCCAGTTCGCGTGCTCCTCCTCGAACGTGTCGTCGGGGGCGACGGGGTGCAGGCGGACCGCGAGCTCGGTGTCGCCGTCGACGACCTGCTCCCCGCGGCGGCGCAGCTCACGCGCGACGGAGGTCTTGCCCGAGCCGGACAGGCCCTCGACGAGGTAGTTCCGCACGCCCACGAGGGCAGCGTACGGACCGCGCGGAGCGAGCGCCCCTACCCTCGCGCCGTGCACGCAGAGCGGCTGACCCGCTTCACCTCCGAGGGCCTCGAGTTCACCGTGCGGGACGACGGGCCCCTCGACGGCCCGGTCGTCGTCGCGCTGCACGGCTTCCCGCAGACCTCCGCGTCCTGGGCCGCCGTCGCGCCGCTGCTGACCGACGCGGGATACCGGGTGCTGGCGCCCGACCAGCGGGGCTACTCGCCGGCTGCTCGGCCGCAGGAGGTTCGGGCGTACTCGATGCGGTCGCTGACCGGCGACGTGCTCGCGCTCGCGGACGCCGCCGGGGCGGAGCGGTTCCACCTGCTCGGGCACGACTGGGGCGCCGCGGTCTCGTGGACCCTCGCCGGGCGGCACGCGAACCGGGTCGCCTCCCTGAGCGCCGTGTCCGTACCGCATCCGGCGGCCATGCGTCGGGCGCTCGCCGGTCCGCAGGCCCTGAAGTCCTGGTACATCGGCGCCTTCCAGATCCCGGTGCTGCCGGAGGCGCTGCTCCGCGCCCGCGGGGGAGCGCTCGCCCGGCGCCTGATGGCCGGCGCCGGCATGCGGGACCCGGAGGAGGCCGTCCGCCTGCTGACCGATCCACGCACGGCGACCGCGATGCTGAACTGGTACCGGGCGATCCGCCTCCGCGGCCAGCTCGGCGCGGGCCGGACGCGCGTCCCGACGCTGTTCGTGTGGAGCGACGGCGACACCGCGATCGGCCGGCAGGCTGCCGAGGGCGCGAGCGATTTCGTCGCGGCGCCGTACCGGTTCGAGGTGCTCGAGGGCGCGTCGCACTGGGTCCCGGAGGAGCGCCCTGCCGAGCTCGCCGCGCTCGTGCTGGAGCACGTCGCCGCGCACCCGGCCTGACCGGCGGCCGCCCGTCCGGGCGGCCGCCGCGCGATGGCGCCCTAGGCCGGGATCGTCGCGGTGTCGATCACGTAGCGGTAGTGCACCTTCCCGTCGACCACGCGGTCGTACGCCTCGGTGACCTCGTCCGCCGCGATGGTCTCGATGACCGCGCCGATGCCGTGCGCGCCGCAGAAGTCGAGCATCTCCTGCGTCTCGCGGATGCCGCCGATGTTCGAGCCGCCGATGCTGCGGCGGCCGCCGATGACGGAGCCCGCGTTGAAGCTCTGCCGCTCCGGCGGCAGGCCGACGTAGACGAAGCTGCCGCCGACGCGGAGGGTGCGGAGGAACGCGTCGACCGGCACGTCCGCCGACACCGTGTTGATGATCAGGTCGAACGTGTTGCGGAGCGCCTTCAGCGCGCCCTCCTCGCTCGTGGCGACGTAGTGGTCGGCGCCGAGGCGGCGGCCGTCCTCCTCCTTCGAGCGCGTGCGGGAGATGACGGTGACCTCCGCGCCGAGCGCGTGCGCGATCTGCACGGCCATGTGGCCGAGCCCGCCGAGTCCCACGACCGCGACGTGCTTGCCGGAGCCCGCGCCCCAGTGCTTGAGCGGGCTGTAGGTGGTGATGCCGGCGCAGAGCAGCGGCGCCGCGACGTCGAGGCCGATCGCGTCCGGGATGCGGAGCACGTAGCGCTCGTCGACGACGACCGCGGTGCTGTAGCCGCCGTAGGTGGGCTCCCCGTCGTACGAGCGGGCGTTGTAGGTGCCGACGTTGCCCTTCAGGCAGAACTGCTCCTCGCCCGCGAGGCAGTACTCGCACTCGCGGCAGGAGTCGACGAAGCAGCCGACGCCGACCCGGTCGCCGACCGCGTAGCGGGTGACCTCGCTGCCGATCGCGCTGACCGTGCCCGCGATCTCGTGGCCCGGGACCATCGGGAAGATCGCGCCGCCCCACTCCTCCCGCACCTGGTGGATGTCGGAGTGGCAGATGCCCGCGTAGGCGATGTCGATCGCGACGTCGTTCGGGCCGAGGTCGCGGCGCTCGACCGTGCCGCGGTGGAAGGCGGCGCCGGCCGCGTCGGCGAGCAGGGCGGGGACGGTGGTGGGCATGGCGGACCTCCGGAGGTGGGACGAGCGGTGCGGCGGGCACCGGGCGGGCCGAGCGGCGCTGCGAGACGGCTGCCGCGGCCCGCACGATCGTAGGGCGCGGCGCCTGAGCCGCCCGGTGCCGCCCTGGCGGGGCCCTCCGCTGCTCATCGGCCCGAGCGCACGGGCGGATCTGCAGCGGACGGCCCCGGGAGCGGGTGCGGGTTCTCCGTTCCTGCTCGATGCGCGCCCGCATGCGTCGCGGGCGCCCTCCGGTCGGTACCGTCGGCAGCGGATCGAGCAGGAGGAGCCCGAGTGTCCTACGCCGTGGATTACGTCGACGTGTCGCCCGTCGGCCTGGAGTCGTCGCCCGTCGTCGACGCGCTCGCGGGGCTGCGCGCGAACGAGGCGCGCTACTTCGCGAACAAGTACGAGCACGCGTTCACCACGCTGCCCGCCGCCCAGGCGGGGGAGACGATCGACCGGGTCGCCCGGATCCTCCGCGAGGAGCGGGGCATCGTCATCGCGTCGCCGCCGCTCGAGGCGACGACGTTCGAGGTCGACGGCGTCCGCTGGGACTACGTCTTCTCCGAGAGCGGCCTGTCGATCAACGTGCTGTGGACCCTCGCCGAGGGCGGCAAGCGCGCGGTCGGCTTCAAGCTCTCCGACGGCATGGAGGTGCCGGAGGAACTCGGCGCGTTCAAGTTCGCGCGGCAGCGGTCGAAGCTCGCGGGCACGATCCGCGGCTCCTACTTCGTCATCAAGGGCGAGTACTGAGCCCCGATCGGCCCCGCCTCAGCGGCTGCTGACGACATCCGAGTCGGCGATCTTGAGCACGCCGCCGTCGCGGACGAGCCGGAACGTCGTGTCCTCGACGGTGACGCTGCCGTCGCTGCGGCGGTAGGTCAGGGTCGCCTCGACCGCGTCGGATCCGATCGACCGCACGTCCGTCGCGCTGATGGAGCGGACCGGCCGCCAGAACTCGTCGTAGGACGCGCGGCCGCCGGCGTGGTTCTGCTGGTAGCCGGCCGTCAGCAGCTGCCACGCCGCGGCGGTGTTCCCGGGCACGAGCGAGTAGTAGCGCCGGATCGCGGCGACCGGCGTGGCCGCCCCGGCCGCCGGGGCGCTCGTCGCGGTCGGCGTCGGGCTGCTGCTCGGGCTCGACGGGGTCGAGGTCGGGCTCGGCGTCGCGCTCGGGCTGGCCGTGACGGAGGGGGAGGGCGCGGCCGACGACGGCGCGCGGCTCGGGCTCGCGGCGGGCGTGCGCGTCGCGGCGGCGGCCGGTGCAGACCGGGTCGGCGCCGGCCCGTCGCCCGACTGCACGGCGCGCAGCAGGCCGAACCCGCCGAGCGCGACGAGCACCACCGCGACGGCGGCGATGAGCACAGCGAGGCCGCGGCGGCGGCGCGGCCGGGCCTCCTCGTCCTCCGGGCCGAGCTCTGCCGGCGGCGGCCCAGCGAGGACCGGCTCGGGCGCGGCCGGCTCGGCGGCGACGGGCTCCGCGGCCGCGGGGGCCAGGGGCTCGGGCGCGGTCACCGTCGGTGCGGGGCGGGTCGGTGCGCCCGCGGTGCTCGCCGCGGCGGGCTCCACGACGAGGGTCGCGGTGTGCTCCTCCGGCACGGGCACCCACGCGGTCGGCTGGTCCGGGTCGTCCTCCGCGTCGACGTCCGGCTCCGCATCCGAGACGAGGGGGAGGGTCGGCACGGGCACGTCGTCCGCCTCCGCCTGCACGGCCGCGAGCCGGCGGGCGACCTGCGCCATCGTCGGGCGGTCGGCCGGGTCGGACGCCATCATCTGCAGCAGCAGCGGGCCGAGCGGGCCGCTCTCCTTCGGCGCCTGGAACCCGCCGGAGGCGACGCGGTGCAGCACGGCGATCGAGTTCGGCTCCTCGCCGAACGGCGCGCGCCCCTCCGACGCCGCGTACAGCGTCGAGCCGAGGGAGAAGACGTCGGAGGCGGGCGTCGAGTCCTCGCCGCGGGCGACCTCCGGGGCGAGGTACGCGGGCGTGCCGTGCACGAAGCCCGTCGAGGTGAGGGTCGCGTCGCCGGTCGCGTGCGAGATGCCGAAGTCGCTGAGCAGCGCGGTGCCGTCCGCGTCGGCGATCAGGATGTTGCCCGGCTTCACGTCGCGGTGGACGATCCCGAGCGCGTGCGCCGCGGCCAGCGCGGAAGCGACCTCGGCGCCGATCCGCGCCACCTCACCGGCGGGCAGCGGGGCGCGGCGGCGGATCAGGGCGGACAGCGGCTCCGAGGGCACGTACTGCATCACGAGGCAGGGCTCGCCGTCGTGCTCCACCGCGTCGAACACGGGCACCGCGTGCGGGTGGTGGAGGCGGGCGGTGATGCGCGCCTCCCGCATCGCCCGCTGCTTCGCGAGCTCCGCCTCCTCCTCCGAGAAGCCGGCGATCAGGCGCAGCTGCTTGACCGCGACCGTGCGCTGCAGCAGCTCGTCGCGGGCCTCCCACACGACGCCCATGCCGCCGGCCGCGATGCGGCGCTCGAGGCGGTAGCGCTCCGCGATGACCTCCTGCGGTGCACCCACCCGATCGCCTCCCGAGCACCCCGGCCGAGATCCTGAGCGTACGGGAGGGGGTCGGACGTCCGCCGCGTGCTCAGCGCTCCGGCAGCCGGGGCAGCCGGGGCAGCGCGGCGGCGGCCGCCGCGGTGACGACCTGCGTGACCACGAGAGCGGCGCCGAGCACGCCGATCGCGAGCAGCGGGTCGACCGGCAGCAGCGCGGTGAACACGGAGCCGAGGACCGCGACGCCGAGGGCGAGCGCCGTCTGCTGCGCGGTGACCATCACGCCGCCGCCGACCCCGGCGAGGTGCCCGGGCACGCCGGACAGCACGATGCGGAAGATCGCCCCGACGCCGAGCGCCTGCCCGAGGCCGCCGAGCGCGAGCGCGGGCAGCACCAGCGGCAGCGCGTGGACGCCCGCGACGAGCAGCGCCGCGAGCACGGCGAAGGCGGCGCCCTGCAGCAGCCCGCCGGCGACGAGCACGCCGCGGCCGAACCGGCGCAGCAGCCCGGGGACCGCGAACGAGACGAGCACGTAGACGACGGTGACGGGCGTGATCGCCAGGCCCGACTGCAGCGGGTCGAGCCCCAGCACCTCCTGCGTCGTGAGCGCGAACCCGAAGAGGAACGCGCCGACCGCGGTGAAGAAGACGACCAGGACCGGCAGGCCGCGGCGCATGGAGGGGACGCGCAGCAGCGACGGTGGCAGAAGGGGGAGGCGGCCCGCCCGCTCCGCCCGGCGCTCGACCGCGACGAGCACGGCGATCGCGGGGACCACGGCGACGAGCAGCGCGACGCACCACCACGGCCAGCCGAGCGCCGGCCCCTCCGTCAGCGGCAGGAGCAGGCCGACGAGCGCGACCGCGAGCAGCGCGACGCCGAGCGGGTCGAGGCCCGACGCGGCGGGCGAGCGCGTCTCCGGCACCGAGCGGCGCAGCAGGAGGAGGGCGGCGATCCCGAACGGCAGGTTCACCAGGAACACCGCGCGCCAGCCGACGCCGAGCACGTCGGCCTGAATCAGGAGGCCGCCGACGAGCTGGCCGGTGACCGCGGACAGGCCGCCCGCGACCGCGTAGCGCCCCACGGCGCGGGCCCGGGCGTGCCCGGTGAGCACGGTCTGCACGGTCGCCAGCACCTGCGGCGCGAGCAGCGCGGCGGCCGCGCCCTGGAGCACCCGCGCGGCGATCAGCAGGCCCGCGGTCGGCGCGAGGCCGGCGAGCAGGGACGTCGTCGTGAAGGCGGCGAGACCGACCGCGAGCAGCCGGCGGCGGCCGAACCGGTCGCCGAGCCGCCCCGCGGGGACGAGCAGCAGCGCGTAGGCGACCCCGTAGCCGGCCGCGACCAGCTCGAGCTGCGCGGGGGAGGCGGCGAGGTCGCGGGCGATGCTCGGCAGCGCGACGTTGGTGATGAAGAGGTCGAGGTTGGCGAGGAACGGGCCGACGAGCAGCACGAGGAGGCCGAGGGCGCCCAGGCCCGTCGCCTCCTGCTGCCGCTCCGGTCGCAGCGCGATGGTCATGCCGTCAGCGTCGACGCCTCCCGATCCTGGTACCAGGAGCCGGCGCATCCTGGTACCAGCAGCACCCGGCTCGCCGGCCCGCCCGGGGCCAGACTGGAGCGGTGAGCGACTCCCGGCGCGACCTCGGCGACTTCCTCCGGTCGCGCCGCGCCCGCATCGCGCCGGAGGACGTCGGTCTGCCGGCCGGTGGTCGGCGGCGCACGCCGGGCCTGCGGCGGGAGGAGGTCGCGCAGCTCGCCGGCGTGGGCGTCACCTGGTACACGTGGCTCGAGCAGGGGCGGGACATCCGCGCCTCCGAGCAGGTGCTGACCGCGGTGGCCCGCGTCCTGCGGCTCGACGCCGACGAGCGGGCGCACCTGCTCGAGCTCGGCGGCTTCGGAGCGCCGACCGCGCCCGCGGCCGCGGAGGTCGACGCGGGCGTGCGCCTGCTGCTCGAGCGCCTCGACCCGGCTCCGGCGTACGTGCAGAACGGGCGGTACGACGTGCTGGCGCACAACCCCGCCTTCGGCCGCCTCGTCACCGACCTCGACCGGCTCCCGCCCGCCGACCGGAACACGATGTGGCTCGCCTTCACCGACGTCGCCTGGCAGGCGGCGATGCCGGACTGGGAGGAGGTGACCGCGCGGATGGCCGCCCAGCTGCGGTCGCAGCGCGGCGCCGACGCCGACCGGCGGCAGCGCGACGACCTCGTGCGTCGCCTCACCGCCGCGTCCCCGCGGTTCGCGGAGCTGTGGCAGCGGCAGGACGTGCTCGAGCCGAGGACGGGCCGCAAGGTCTACATCAGCCCGCACGTCGGCCGGCTGCGCTTCGACGTCGTCACGACCTGGCTGCAGCCGCGGCAGGGCCTCCGCCTGGTCGCGCACCTGCCCGCGGACGCGGAGACCGCGCGCCGCGTCGAGCGCCTCGCGGAGCTCGCGCGGCGCTAGCGGACCGGGACGAGCGGGTCAGAAGCTGTCGAGGCTCTTCGGGGTGCCGACGCCGGTCGGGCCGTCGTAGCCGGGCGCCGCGGTGCAGACCACCGAGCCGCCGCAGACGCCGTTCGCGCCCGCGGTGACGTCCCAGAACGAGCCGGCCCGCGCGTAGAGGCGGCTCGCGTCCGAGTAGTCGGCCGCGTGGCCGGAGCGCACGAGCATGCCCGCGACGAGCGGTGCGGCGAGCGACGTGCCGCCGGCGACCATCCAGCCGTCGTCGGTGTACCCGGCGGCGATCGTGCCGAAGGTGTCGTAGACGGCGATGCCGGTCTGCGGATCGGCGTCCGCCGCGAGGTCCGCGACCGTGCGGCCGGCGCAGGCGCTGTCCGTCTGCCAGGCCGGCTTCGCGGTGGCCGTGGAGCAGCCGGAGCCGGCGCCGCTCCACGCCGTCTCCATCCAGGTGCTGCGGACCGTCGGGAGGGCGGGTGCGGGCGGTGCGGGCGGGGCCGTGGTGGCGGGCGGGTTCGCGACGACCGGCGGGTCCGCGATCGGGTCGGCGGCCGTCTTCCGGTCCTGGTCGACGACGGCCTGCGCCGCCGCGACCGCCGCCGTGAGCGTGCGGACCGCCTTCGCGGCCGTGGTCGCGGTCCGCTTCCGGGCGGCAGCGGTCGAAGCGGCCTTCCGCGCGGCCTTCTGCCGCGCGGAGGCGGTCGCCTTCGCCTTCTTCACCGCGTGCCGCGCGGTGGCGGAGGGGTGGTGCTTCGCCCGCGAGACGGCCTTCTTCAGCGCGGTGCGCGCCGTGGTGAGGCGCTTCTGCGCGGTCGCCGCGGCGCGCTTCGCCGAGGCGGCGGACTTCGCGGCCGAGGCCGACCGGGTCGTCGCCTTCGCGAGCTCCGCCTTCGCGCGAGCGAGGGCCACGAGGTGCTCCTGCGGCGCGGTCAGCGCGGACGCCGCGGAGGCGTCGCCGTTCGAGACCCGGATCGCCCCGCGGGCGCCGGAGTCCTGCCGCGCGGCGCCGGACGCCGAGGTCGAGCTGAGCGTGGTGCCGCCGACGGCGATCACCGTGCTCAGGGACGCGGGGAAGCTCGCGGGCTGGTAGCCGTCGTCCCCGGTCGCCGCGACGAGCGCGACGCCGGGGTGGGTGAAGAAACGGCTCTGCCAGTAGCCGGACGAGCTGGTCTCCGAGCCGCCCCACGACATCGAGACGGCGGCGGCGCCCATCGTCGCTGCGCGGTTCACGGCGGTGCCGAGCGCGATCGTGCCGTTGTTCGCGGCCTCGACCACGAGGATGCGGCAGGCCGGGCACGCGGCGGACACGGCGTCGACGTCGAGGCTCGCCTCCGTGCTCCAGTCCACGTCCGTGGTCGGGTACGAGGTCCCGCCGTTCTGGTCGACCTTCTGGAAGCAGCCGTTCGCCGTCGTGCAGGCGGGCAGCCCGAGGCGCGAGCGGTAGACGGCGAGGTCGGACTCGAGCGTCGGGGTGTCGTACGGGATGACGACCGCCACGGTCGCCCCGACGACGCCGCCGGTGAGCCCGTAGGCGTCGGCGATGTCCGCCGGGTGGAGGCCGTAGGGGCCCGAGGTCGAGGTGGCCGCGGGCCGGACGACGGCCATGGACCGCATCGCCGCGTCGCCGCTCGGCAGGGCCGAGCCGCTCCCGGCGTCCGGCGTGACGAGCACGCCCGCGGCGCCGAGCAGGAGCGCGGCGGTGACGCCGCCGATCGCGCGCGTCAGCATCCTGCCCATCGAATCGATCCCCCCGAACCGCCGGCGCGCGCGGACCCGCGAAGCGCCGAGCGATCAGGGTATTTCTCCACCGGGTGCGGGGCGCCGCCCAGTTCGGGTGCCGCGCGGCGGCTCAGCCGCGCCAGAACGGCGCGAGCCGCTCGGCCTCCCGCCGCCCCTGCGCGAAGCCGGCGCGCGCCGCCGGCGGACGGGCGGCCGGGTCCATCATCCCGCCGCCGAACGCGGCTGCCGCATCGGCGTCCGGGATGATCGTCTCGATCCGGCTGCCGGCGGCCCGGAGCTCCTCGACCTGCGCGGCGAGCTGCATGCCCCAGGCGAGCGGGTGCCGCGTGCGGCCGCTGAACGGCGACAGGACGAGTACCCGCGCGGCACCGGCGGCGAGGTCGGCGTTCTCGTTGCGCCGGTAGCCGCCGTCGATGCACCAGCGGTCGCCGACCCGGTAGGCGGCGCCGCCGGAGGTGCTCGCCGCGACGGCGTCCACGAGGTCGACGCCGCTGTCGCGGTCGAAGACGATCTGCTCGCCGGTCGTCGCGTCGACGGCGGTGAGGAGGACCCGCGTCGCGGGCCAGCGGTGACCGGGCAGGCGGGCGGCGACGACGCCCCGCCACCGCTCGGTGCTCGGGTTCGGGCTGATGCCGTCCGAGGGGTCCGCGAGCTCGAGGAAGAGCGCGCCGATGCGACGGCGCATGTCGGCGGCGTCCGAGGACGCCGCGATGACCCGGGCGGTCCGCTCGAGCAGGTCCGACTCCGGGCCGCGCGGCCGGGTCGCGTTCGCCGCCGACGTGGTTGCCGGCGGGGGAGCGGGCTGCCCGTCGAGGATCGCCGACAGCAGATCCGGCAGCGGTTCGTTCACGATCTGCACGGCGGCGGTGGCGCCGGCGGAGGTGCCGACGACGAGGTCGGCGTCGGTCACGTCGAGACCGGCGTCGGCGAGCCCGGCGAGCACCCCGATCAGCCAGGCGTTGCCGGCGGAGCCGCCGCCGCCGAGGACGAGCGCTCGGGACGGGGTCGGGGAGGACGTGGAGGAGGTGGTCGAGGAGGTGGTGCGCATGGGAGTGCCCTTCGCGAGATGCGGGACGGGCGCTCCCTGCGGCGACTACGCGGGTCGCCGGATCGTGGGCTGCGGGGGAGCGCCCAGCTGAACTGCGTCCATGAGTCTCACCTCCCGTCTCCCGATCACGATCGGGAGCACTGTGGCACCGCGGGGCGCCCGGCGCAACGGGCGCACAGGGTGCGGGGTGGGCGGAGCGGGACCGGTCAGGGGCGGGCGTCGTAGCGGAGGCGGACCAGCTGCGAGTCGGGTACCACGGCGACGTCGAGCAGGCGCAGCGGGACGCGGGAGCCGGAGAAGAGCTTGCCGCCGTCGCCGAGCACCGCGGGGCCGATCAGCACGTCGAGCTCGTCGACGAGGCCGGCCTCGAGCAGCGGGCTCCACGTCGTCGCGCTGCCGTAGGTGACGACGTCGCCGCCGTCGCCCGCCTTCAGCCGCCGCAGCTCGTCCTGCGCATCGGCTCGGCGCACGATCCGGGTGATCGCCGCCCAGGGCCAGGACGGGTCGACCTCGAGCGAGTCGGACACGACGACGTGCTCGAGATCGAGGTTGATCCGCGCGATGTCCTGCTCGACCGGCGGCTGCGCATCGTCCTCGAGCACACGCGCCCAGTAGGCGCCGCCGTCGTAGGTGCGGCCGCCGTGCAGCACCGTCGACGCCGCGCGCAGCAGCTCGATGTTGTGCCGGCTGAAGCCGTCGTCGAACGGCATCACCGACAGGTCGCCCGCGACCCCCTCCTGGTAGCCGTCGATCGACGTGCACACCGACACGACGTACCTGCGCACCGCGACCTCCGCTCGTCGTTCTCGACGCCCCCAGCCTCGCGGAGCCGAGCCGGATCGGCAACGGTGTCCTCGCGCGGCGCTCCCGTTCGTCGTCCCCGTGCGGCACGCTCGGCGCAGGAGAGAGGACGCCCCATGGAGATGAAGCTCGAGCTCGTCGTGATCCCGGTCGCCGACGTCGACCGCGCGAAGGCCTTCTACCTCGAGACGCTCGGCTGGCACGGCGACGTCGACGTGCAGCCGGCGCCCGGCGTGCGGGTCGTGCAGGTGACGCCGCCCGGCAGCGCGTGCTCGCTCGGGTTCGGAGCGGGCATCCCGGTCTACGACGCCGCGAGCCCCGCCGCGAACCTGCACCTGGTGGTCGAGGACCTCGCGGCGACGCGCGCCGATCTGCTCGCTCGCGGCGTCGAGGTCGGCGGGGTGGTCGACGTGGGCGGCGGCGTGCGCTACGCGGGGTTCCAGGACCCGGACGGCAACGGCCTGCTGCTGCAGGAGATGGCGTGGCGCCGAGGGGGGACGTTCTGACGCGGGTTCCGGTCGCCGCGCGAGGTCAGGGCGAGGCGGGCTGCAGGCCGCCCGCGATGCCGACGACGAGCGTCCACGGCACGTCGCGGCCGGCGGCGACCGCGATCTCGGTCGGCGGGTTCCGCGGGTAGAGGAACGTGCTCGGCACGGCCGCGCCGGACTGCTCGGGCACGAGGCCGCGCGCGAGCACGACGGGGTAGGTGGTCCAGTCGGTGCGGGTCACGCGCAGCAGCGCGCGCCACGCGACCGGCGACGGGCCGTTCGACGTCATCTGGACCGAGACGCGGCCGCCGTCCCACGCGCCGACCGGCGGGTCGAGCCGCACGACCGCGTTGCCGCGTCCCTCGAACCGCCTGCCGATGACCCGGCGGTCGCGGACCGTCGTGCCGACCGCGATCCGGGTCGGCGCGACGCCGTCGAGCGTCAGGACCTGGCCGTCGCCGACGTCCACGACGGCCTCGGTCGGCCCGACGCTCGGCGCCGAGGACGCCTCCGCCGTCGGCACCGCGGACCGCACCGTGTCACCGGCCTGCCGGAGCCCGACCGCGCCGACGACGACCGCGGCCACCACCGCCGCGACGACGCCGGCGAGGATCAGCGGTGCTCGGCGCGAAGGCCGGAGCGCCGGCTCCGCGGCCTCCTGCTCGGGCGCGGGAGCGGGCGCAGCGGCTCCGCGCTCGGCGAGGTACTCGCGGAGGTCCGCGTCGGTGGCGTCCGGTCGGTAGAGGCGCCGGCGCAGCGCGTCGAGGACCGCGTCCTCGCGCTCCGGCTCCGTCGCCGCCATGCGCGCCTCCCGATCCTCCGCTGCCCGATCGCCCGCTCGTCCTCGCGGGTGCTCAGTCGGCGGCGGGACCGCGGTCGCGGCGGGCGCGACCGGCGCTCGTGAGCGTCTCGTCCGCCTCGGCGGGCTCGCCGTGCTCCTCGGGGACGGGGGCGTCGCGCTCGTCGAACGCGGTGTCCGGGTCCTCGGGGTGGGGCATCAGCGGCTCGGCCATCGACATGCGCGCAGTATCCGCCGTGCGGGTGGACGCGCGCTCAGGTCCCGGGAGCGGCGCGCGTCTCAGCGCTCGTCGATCGGGCGCCCCTCCGTGCCCTCGAACCGGGGCAGCCAGGCCGGGACCGGGCGGGAGGGGAACGGCACCCGCGCGGCCGGCCAGGCGCTGCCGCGGAGGCCCGCGAGCGAGTCGTCGAACGCCTGCACCGCCTCGAGCCGGTCGCTGAAGAACGCGACGCCGATCCGGACGTTCGCCCAGTACGCGTCCCAGGAGCCGAACAGCCCCTCCGCGGGCTCCGCGGCGCGCTCGATGAGCCGCCACGCCGTCGACGCGTCGACGTGGTCCGCGAGGTGCGCCATGCGGACGATGCTGATGACGCGCTGGCTGTCCGCGCCCCACAGCAGCAGGGGCGGGCGCCCGCCGAGCGGCTCGTCGAGCTCGCGGAGGTCCCACTCGCTGAGCCCGGTCAGCGAGCTGAGGCGGCCGAGCATCCGCTCGCCCTGCTCGCCGTGGAGGACCGCGTGGAAGCGAGCGCTGAGGCTCGCGTCGCCGAGCGCGTCCGCGACGAACAGCTCCGTGTCACGGCCGCTCGCGATGTGCTGGTCGTTGTCGAGCCGGGCGCGCAGGTCCGCGGTCGCGAACAGCGGCATGCTGACGAAGCGGGGACGGGGCCCGCGGCGGGACGGGCGCGACCGCTCGGCGACCGGGAGGCGGTGCGCGGCGGGCCCGTAGTCGAGCGTCGAGTTCCAGCCGCCGATCGCGTAGTCGGACTGCGCGTCGAGCGCGAGCAGCTGCTGCTGCCGGTCCGTGACCGGCCCGATGCCCGACAGGCGCCAGTACGCCTCCTGCTCCCGCCGCGGGATGCGCCGGTCGAACAGCGATCCGACGACGATGCCCGCCGCGGCGAGCACGACGAAGACCCCGAGGCTGATCAGGAAGCCGACGTCCTCCGGGCCGGAGGTGGACGGCCCGAAGACGTCGAAGGCGGGGACCATGACCGCGAGCACGACGAGCGCGGGCAGCACCCACAGCACCCCGCGCAGCGCCGCGCGGTTCGGGTCCGACGCCCGCATCGTCAGTCGGATGGCGCGGAGGTCCGACCAGCGCGTGCGGATGGGGAAGGTGCGGTCGCCGTACCGGTTCTGCAGCACGCACCGACGGTACGTCCTCGGAGTCGCCGCGCGGCCGCAGCCGCTACCGTGCGGCGCATGGCCGACGGCGGATTCACCGAGACGGAGCTCACGGAGGGGTACCTCGCGCCGGGCGCGACCGAGTCGCCGGAGTTCGCGGCGCTCGTCGACGAGGCCGCGATCCTCTCGACCGAGCAGCAGGGGCACGTCGCCGACCTGCACGAGCACGACAGCTGGGGCGTCGACGCGGCCACCCAGCGGTTCACCTTCACGGCGCCCGACGGCGCGACGCTCGACTGCCGCGCGCACCTCCTCGGCTCCGCCGCGCCGGGGCCGGGCACCTGGCTGTGGGGCTGGGTGAACGCGAACGGCTTCCCCGACGCGTTCTTCGCCCGCGCCGCCTCCGTGCGCGACACGGCCGACGCCCCGGAGCTGACGACGGCCGAGCTGCCGCTCGCCCCCGGGCTGCCCCTGCGGCTCACCATCGCCGCGAAGGCGGTCACCGGCATCACCGCGCACTACTCGGCGCCCGTCGGCGGCGGCACCCGGATCTGGATGCTGATCGAGCACCCGTCGCTCGAGCTGCCCGCCCCGACCGTGTTCCGGACCATGGAGGCGGTGCGCGTGACGCTCGACTCGGTGCAGCTGATCGACCACCGCGCCGCGATGCGCGCGTGGGCCGGGCAGCGCGGCGTGCCGGTCCGCGCCGCGGAGCCGGACGCGGACGCGGCGCCCGGCGGCGAGACGCTCGCCTTCGACCTCAGCGACGGCGAGCTCGTCGTGCAGTTCGACGCGCAGCACCGCCTGGTCCGGATGCGGGCGGAGGTCGAGCCGCCCCGCGCGACCGAGCCGCCCGCCGATGATGCGCCCGCCGACGAGCTGCCCGCTCCGGAGCCGCAGCCGAGCACCGCGCCCGAGGGGCCCGCGGACGCTCCCAAGCCCCGCGGCTTCCTCTCCCGGCTCCTCGGCCGCGGCTGACGGTGAACGGCTAGCGGTTCAGGCCCACTTTGCTCACGCTTCTGGACGCCGCGTCGACGATCCGGCGTCCAGAAGCGTGAGCAAAGTCGGGGTCACTCGTCGCGGTACCAGTTGCGCTCCCAGCGGTGGGCCGTGAGCTTCGCGAGCTGCGCCTCCGGGAGGGCGTCGCGGTCGCTCGTCGCCGCGTTCCGCTCGACGTTGCGCACGGTCCGCATCCCGGCGATGACCGTCGACACCGCGGGGGAGGAGAGCACGTAGCGGATCGCGACATCGGGGACGTCGTCGACGGCGATGCCGAGGTCGTCCGCGAGGGCCTGCACGCGCTGCTCGACCTGCGCGGGGCGGTCGTCCTTGAAGAAGTGGTTCCGGAAGTCGCCCTCCTCGAACGTCGTGTCCTTCGTGATCCGGCCGGTCAGGCCGCCCTCGTCGAGCGCGACGCGCACGATGACGCCGACGCCGTGCTCCTGGCAGGCGGCGAGCAGCTGCTCCTCCGGCTGCTGGTGGAAGACGTTGTAGATGACCTGCACGGTCTCGACGACGCCGGAGCGGATCAGCTCGAGCGCGTTCTCCGGCTCGTAGTCGTTGATGGAGACGCCGAAGTGGCGCAGCTTCCCCTCCGCTTTCAGCGCCTGCACCGTCTCCAGCCAGTCGCCCTTCCCGACCCACTCGTCGCTCCAGACGTGGAACTGGACGACGTCGAAGGCGTCGAGCCCGCTCGCCGCCAGGCTCGTCTCGAGGCTGGCGCGGATGTGGTCGCCGGGGAACGCCTCCTCGACCGGCGTGCCGGGGCGCGCGGGCCACGAGCCGTTCTTCGGCGGCACCTTCGTCGCGACGATCAGGCCCTCGCCCTCGTGCCGCTTCAGGACCTGCCCGACCAGCTCCTCGCTGCGGCCGTAGCCGCGCGCCGTGTCGATGAAGGTCCCGCCGAGCTCGATGAAGCGCTCGAGGGCGCGCAGCGACTCGTCGTCCTGCGCGCCGACCCAGCCGCCGCCCGCGCCGCCGATGCCCCAGGCGCCGTAGCCGATGTCGGACACCTTCAGGCCGGTGCGGCCGAGTTCCCGGTACTGCAATTCCGTCTCCTTCGATCGGTTCCGCGGGCGACCGTAGGACGCGCGGCCGAGTGCGGGGTGTGGTCGAGGGTGCCGGGTGTGGTCTCGAGGCTCGCTGCGCTCGCACCTCGACCAGCGGAGCGGCGGGCCCAGCGGGGTAGGCGGGGACGGAGCGGCGTGGTGAAGGAGCGCGGGTCGGCAGCGGGGGTCAGTCGGCGTCGCGGAGCTCCCACGGGACCTCGCCGACCAGCACGACGGGCTCAACGGGAGGGAGGTCGAACTCGCCGGGGACGTCGAAGTCGCCGACGGCGCTCGTGCGGCCGAGGTGCACGACGGTCTCGCGGCCGTCGATCGCGACCAGGGGCACGTCGCCGAGGTGGTGCTCGAGGAGGGGCTCGGAAGCGGTGTCGCTGTGCATGGCTCCATCTCCGCGCGGCCGCCGGCGACCGGCGGCGCGCCGCTCCCGGCTCCCAGGAGGCCCACGGCTCCTCCTCGGCTCCCGCCGAGGACGGGAATGCGCCGCCGCCCGCGTCGTTGACCTCCCGGGTCGCGCCGCGCGGCCACGGAAGGACTGCACCTCGATGGACCTCTTCAGCCCGATCGACCTCGGCGACCTGCACCTCGCGAACCGGGTGGTGATGGCGCCGCTCACGCGCGTCCGCTCCGGCGCGGAGGGGGTCCCCGGTCCGCTGGTCGCGGAGCACTACGCGCAGCGCGCCTCCGTCGGGCTGATCATCACCGAGGGCGTCTACCCCGGCGCCGACTCCCGCGGCTACTTCGGGCAGCCCGGCATCGTGACGGATGCGCAGGAGGCGGGCTGGCGCCGCGTCGCCGACGCCGTGCACGCCGAGGGCGGCACGATCGCGATGCAGCTGATGCACGCGGGTCGCGTCTCCCACCCGGACCTCACCGAGTCCGGCCGCACCCTCGCCCCGAGCGCGGTCGCGATCGACGGCGAGGTGCACACGCAGCACGGCAAGGCCCGCCACGTCGAGCCGCACGCCCTGACCGAGGCGGAGCTCGCGGTCGTCCGCGACGAGTTCGTCGCCGCCGCGCAGCGGGCGGTCCGGGCGGGTTTCGACGGCGTCGAGCTGCACGCGGCGAACGGCTACCTGCTGCACCAGTTCCTCTCGCCGGCGTCGAACGTGCGGACGGACGGCTGGGGCGGGTCGCCGGAGGCGCGCGCCCGCTTCGTGATCGAGGTCGCGCAGGCGGTGTCGGCCGCGATCGGCGGCGGCCGCGTCGGCATCCGCATCTCGCCCGCGCACAACATCCAGGACGTCGCGGAGACCGACGCGGACGAGACGCGCGCCACCTACCTCGCGCTGCTCGACGGCATCCGGCCGCTCGGGCTCGCCTACGTCTCCGTGCTCCACGCGGACCCGGCCGGCCCCCTCGTCCAGGAGCTCCGCGGGCACGTCGACGCCGGCCTCGTCGTCAATAGCGGCTTCGGCCGGCAGACCGACCGGGAGGAGGCGGTCGCGCTGCTCGAGCGCGCGCACGCGGACGCCGTGGCGGTCGGCCGCGCGGTGATCGCGAACCCCGACCTCGTCGAGCGCTGGCGCCGCGAGGCCCCGGAGAACGCGCCGCGGCCCGAGCACTTCTACAGCGACGGCGCCGAGGGCTACACCGACTACCCGCGGCTCAGCGCCTAGGCGCCGCGGCCGCACCGGCTCGGCGAAGAACTTCCCCACGGGTGTCCTCGTGGTGCGTCCTCGTTCGTCGTCCTTGCGAGACCGCGCACCGGCGCGGTACGGAGGACCTCAGGAGGAATCGCTGTGCAGTACGTGATGCTGGTCCGGGTCGACCCGGACCTCGCGGGGACGGTCGAGATCGACGACGTCGAGCCGTGGGTGGAGGAGGGCTCCCGCACCGGGATGCGGCGCGAGGGACGGCCGGTCGACGAGCCGGCGACCGCCACCACCGTGCGGGTGCGGGACGGCGAGGTGCTGCTCTCCGACGGCCCGTTCGCCGAGACGAAGGAGATCGTCGCCGGGTACGACCTGCTCGAGGCGCCCGACCTCGGCACCGCGGTCGACTACGCCTCCCGCCACCCGGTCGCCCGCATCGGCGCGCTCGAGATCCGCGAGGTCTGGAACGACTTCGTGCCGGACCGCGAGGGCGGGCTGCCGCCGACGCGCACCGAGGGCCGCGACTACCTGTTCCTGCACGTGCCCGACCCGGCCGTGTACCGGTCGATCGCGCCGGAGGGCCTCGACCCGACGGAGTGGGTGCGCCGGGTGGAGGACAAGGGCGTCACGCTCGGCGGCGCCCGACTCCGCGAGGCGGACGACGGCACCGCGGCGTCGGTGCGGGCGCGGGACGGCGAGGTGCTGGTGAGCCGCGGTCCGTTCGCCGAGCTCGCGGAGCAGATCGCGGGCGTCGACCTCGTCCGCGCCGCGGACCTCGACGAGGCGCTGGCGCTGGCCGCCGCGCACCCGACGTCGACCATCGGCGCGATCGAGGTCCGGCCGTTCCCGGCGTGAGCACCGGGGACGCCCTCGCCCGGGCGTTCGCGGACGAGTGGGGGCGCGTCGTCGCCTCCCTCGTCCGCACCACCGGCGACTGGTCGCTCGCGGAGGACGCCGCGCAGGAGGCGTTCGCCGCGGCCGCGACGGCGTGGGAGCGCGACGGCGTGCCCCGGCGCCCGGGCGCGTGGCTCACGACCGTCGCGCGCAACCGCGCGCTCGACCGGCTGCGGCGCGGGGCGGTGGAGCGCTCGGTGCTGGCCGAGCAGGCGGCCGCGATGGAGGAGGGAGGCGACGTGGACCCGATCGAGCCCGACGACGTGCCGGACGACCGGCTGCGGCTGATCTTCACGTGCTGCCACCCGGCGCTCGCGCTCGAGGCGCGGGTCGCGCTGACGCTGCGGACGCTCTGCGGGCTGACCGTGGAGGAGATCGCGCACGCCCTCGGCGCCAGCGAGGCGGCGACCGCGAAGCGGCTCGTGCGGGCGCGGCAGAAGATCCAGCGGGCGGGCGTGCCGTACCGCGTCCCGAGCGGCGCGGCGCTACCGGAGCGGCTCGGCGGCGTGCTCGCCGTGCTCTACCTGCTTTTCACGGAGGGGTACGCGCCGAGCAGCGGCGCCGCGGTCGTCCGGCCCGACCTCTCGGCCGAGGCGATCCGGCTCGCCACGGTGCTCGCCCGGCTGATGCCGGACGAGCCGGAGGTGCTCGGCCTCCTCGCGCTGCTGCGCTTCCAGGACTCGCGTCGCGCCGCGCGCACGGGGCCGGCCGGCGAGCTCGTGCCGCTCGACGAGCAGGACCGCGGCCGGTGGTCGCCCGAGTCGATCCGCGCGGGGGAGGAGGCCCTCGCGGCGGCGGAGCGCCGCACGGCGGAGCCCGGGTTCCACCTGCGCCAGGCGCGCATCGCCGCGCTGCACGCCCGCGCCCGCGAGTCGGGACGGGTCGACCGCGCCGCCGTCGCGGAGGAGTACGCGGCGCTCCGCCGGCTCAGCGCCTCGCCGCACCTGGCCCTCGCGCACGCGGTCGCCGTCGGCCTCGCGGACGGGCCGGACGCCGGGCTCGCGATGCTCGAGGACCTGCCCCCCGGGCCCCTCGGCGCGACCCTGCCGGCTGCCCGCGCGGACCTCCTGCGCCGCGCCGGCCGGACCGCGGCGGCCGCGGACGCGTACCGAGCCGCGCTGGTCCTGGCCCGCACCGGTCCCGAGCGGGCCTTCCTCGCCCGTCGGCTGGCGGAGGTCGGCGGCTGACCGTTGCGGACCGCGCGCAGTGAGTGTACGGTCACTCACATGGCGCAGACGATGATCACCCTCAGCACCGCGGACGAGCGGCGGCACGCCGTCGTGGACAGCGCGATCGCGGTGTTCGCCCGCTCCGGGTACCAGGCGACGCCCGTCGCCGACGTCGCGCAGCACGCCGGCATCTCCACCGCCTACGTCTTCAAGCTCTACCCCGGCAAGGAGTCGCTCTTCGTCGCCGCCCTCGAGCGCTGCTTCGTCCGCGTGGTCGACGCGCTGCGCGCCGGTGCGGACGCGGCGCGGTCGGACGACCCCGCCGTGCTGCTCGACGCGATGGGGGAGGCGTACGCCCGCCTCATCGCCGACCGCAGCCTGCTGATGCTCCAGGTCCACGCGATGTCCGCCGTCGACGTGCCGGCGATCGCCGCCGCGCTGCGCCTCGGCCTCGAGCGCGTGACCGCGTTCGCGACCGAGCGCACGGGTGCGGAGCCGGCCGCGATCCAGCGCTTCATCGCCTACGGGCAGCTCTGCCACCTCATCACCGCCACGGGCCTGGAGGCCGGGGACGGGCCGTGGGCCGAGTCGATCGTCGCGGGCATCCGGCACTACTGATCCGCCTCGGGCAGCGGACCCTGTTCCGCTGCCCGCCAGTGAGTAACCGCTCAGTCACCATCGGAGGAAGTCCCATGAGCACCACGTCCGACATCCGCATCGTCCTGCCCGGTCTCGTCGAGCCCGAAGGGCTGCGCATCGAGCGCGCCGAGGTCCCCGCACCCGCTCCGGGTCGCGCGGTCGTCCGCGTCGAGGCCGCCGGTGTCTCCTTCGCCGAGCAGAGCATGCGCCGCGGCCGGTACCCGGGCCAGCCGCCCTTCCCGTTCGTCCCGGGGTACGACCTCGTCGGCCGGGTGGAGCGCGTCGCCGCGGGGGAGGACGCCGCCCTCATCGGCCGGCGGGTCGCCGCCGCGACGAAGACCGGCGGCTGGGCGACCCGCGCGCTGGTCGACGTCGCGGACCTCGTGCCCGTGCCGGACGCGGTCGAGCCGGAGGCCGCCGAGGCGGTCGTGGTGAACGGCATCACCGCCTGGCAGATGCTCGTCCGGTCCGCTCGCGTGCCGGCGGGCGGCACCGTGCTCGTGCACGGCGCGAGCGGCGGCGTCGGCACGGTCCTCGTCCAGCTCGCCCGCGCCCGCGGCCTGCGGGTGATCGGCACCGCGGCCGTTCGGCACCACGAGGCGATCCGGGCCCTCGGCGCGGAGGTGGTCGACTCCCGCGCGGAGGACTGGGACGCGGCGGTCCGGCGCCTCGCCCCGGGCGGCGTCGACGCGGTGTTCGACCACCTCGGCATCACGAGCGCGCGGCGCTCGTTCCGCCTGCTGCGGCGCGGCGGCGCGCTGGTCGCCTACGGCACGGCGGCGGACCGCGACGGGAAGCGCTCGGTGCTCGGCGTCTTCGCCGAGTTCCTCGCGCAGATCGCGCTCTGGAACGCGCTGCCGAACGGGCGGCGGGCGTCCTTCTACGACTTCTGGGGCGGCAAGCGGCTGCGCCCCGCGGCGTTCCGGCGCCGGCAGCACGAGGACCTCGCGGCCGTGCTCGACCTCGTCGCCCGGGGCGAGGTCGTGCCCGAGATCGCCGCCCGCTTCCCGCTCGAGCAGGTCGCGGAGGCGCTGCGGCTCGCCGAGTCCCGCACGGTGCGCGGCAAGGTCGTGCTCCTGCCCTGAGGCCCGGCCCCAGCCGCGGGTGGCACGCTCCTCCCGGCCGCTCCGCCGGGGGCGGCCGGGAGGAGGAGCCGTGCTCGTCGCGTTCTCGGTCGCACCCAGCGGGGGCGACGATCCGGACGGATCCGTGCACGACGCCGTCGCGGCGGCGGTGCGCGTCGTGCGGGAGTCGGGCCTCCCGAACCGCACCTCCTCGATGTTCACCGAGCTCGAGGGCGAGTGGGACGAGGTCATGGACGTCGTCAAGCGCGCCACCGAGGCGGTCGGCCGCTTCGGGCCGCGCGTCTCGCTCGTGCTGAAGGCGGACATCCGGCCGGGCCGCACCGGGGAGATCACGGGGAAGCTCGACCGGCTCGAGGCCGCGCTGCAGCAGGGCACCGACCCGGCCTGATCGCGGGGCGGCGGCCGGCCGTCAGTCGAGGAAGTCGAAGACGCCCGGCGGCAGCGCCCCGAGCAGCACCGGAACCCAGCGGACGAGCCCGAGCAGCGACAGGACGAGCCCGGCAATCGACTGGCCGAAGCCGGTGCGCCGCTCGCCTTCGTTCGCGAGGCGGCGGCTGCGGACGAGCCCGCCGATCGACAGGACGACGCCGACGAGGGGGAGCACCCCGAACAGGCCGAACAGCAGGGCGATCACGCCGACGGGCACCGCGGCGTTCGCGAGCGGGTTCAGCGCGCCGACCGCGCGGGCCGTCGCACCCGCGGCCGCGGGGTTCCGCTCCGTGCGGCGGTCGTTCATCGTGCGCGCCACCTGCTGCGGGGTGATGGTGCTGCCGCGGGCCGCGTCGCCCGCCGCCGCCCGCACCCGGTCGATCGCCTCGTCGGCGGAGCGGCGCGCGTCGGACCAGCCGAGGCCGTTCCACCACCGGACCATGCCGGGTCGCTCCGGGTCGGGTCGCCAGCCGGGCTGGTCGGACGGGGTCGCCACGGCGGGCCTCCTTCGGGTCGCTGCGCCGCATCCTCGCGGACCGGGCGCGGCAGCGCGAGGCTCCCGGCGTCCTGCGATGCGCCGCGCGGGAGACTCCCCGCATGCGGGCAGCCCGTCACGTCCTGATCGCCGGCGCGAGCATCGCCGGGCCGCTGCTCGCGTTCTGGCTGGACCGCGCCGGCTTCCGCACCACGATCGTCGAGCGGTCGCCCGCGTTCCGCGAGGGCGGGCAGAACATCGACGTCCGCGGGGCCGCCCGCGAGGTGCTGCGCCGTGCGGGCCTCGAGGACGCGGTGCTCGCCGCGTCGACCGGCGAGCAGGGCACGCGCTTCCTCGACGAGCGCGGCGCCGTGCTCGCGGAGTTCCCGGTGTCGGGCTCGGAGACGGACGGGCCGACGGCGGAGATGGAGGTGCTCCGCGGCGACCTGGCCCGGATCCTCCTCGACGCCCTCGGCGACCGCACAGCGATCCGCTGGGGCGACCGCATCAAGGGCCTGACCGAGGTCGCGGACGGCGTCGACGTCGCGTTCGAGCACGGCGGCGCGGAGCGGTTCGACCTCGTCGTCGCGGCGGACGGCATCCGATCCACCACCCGGGGGCTCGCCTTCGGCGACGAGGTGACGATCCGCTCGCTCGGCCTCGACATGACCTGGCTGACGCTGCCCCGCGAGGATCAGGACACCGACTGGTGGGACTGGTGCGTCGTGGAGGGCGGCGGCGTGAACCTCCGCCCGGACCGGCACGGCACGACGCGCGCCCTCCTCTCCGAGACCACGGCGGACCGGGAGGAGCACGCGGCGACCGAGCGGTTCGGCACCGACGCCCGGTCGGCCGAGGAGCAGATCGCGCACCTCCGCGAGCGGTTCGGCACGACGGGGTGGGCGGCGCCCCGCATCCTCGACGCGCTCGAGCAGGCCGACGACCTGTACTTCGAGGCGATCGGGCAGGTGCACGCGCCGCGCTGGAGCAGCGGCCGGGTGGCCTTGACCGGCGACGCCGCCTGGTGCGCGTCGCCCGTGAGCGGGATCGGCACGAGCCTCGCGGTCGTCGGCGCGTACGTGCTCGCCGGCGAGCTCAGCGCCGCGGAGGACCACCGCAGCGCCCTCGAGGCCTACGAGGCGGCGATGCGCCCCTGGGTGGAGCGCGGGCAGCACCTCCCGCCCGGCACCCCGCGACTGCTGAACCCGACGAGCCGGCTCGGCACCGCCCTGCTGCGCGGCGGGCTGCGCGTCGCGGGCACACGGCCCGCGCAGGCGCTCGCGGCGCACGCCGTCTCGCCGCCCGCCGACGAGTTCGAACTGCCGGACTACCCGGCCCTCCGGGCGGGCTGACGGTTCGGCGGACGCACGGCCGGCGGCAGGGCCCGCGTCGTAGCGTCGCAGCGAGCAGGAGGAGGGCCGGATGGCGCGCAGGTTCGACGGCAGGGTGGCGATCGTCACGGGGGCGGGGTCCGGCATCGGCGCCGCGATCGCCCGGGGGCTCGCCGCCGACGGGGCCGTGGTCGTCGGCGTCGACATCGACGAGACCCGCCTGCACAACGTCGAGCGCCGCATCGAGATCGGCGGCGGCCTGCTCATCCCGGTCATCGAGGACGTCACCGACCCGACCGCGCTCGAACGGGTCGTCGCGACGGCGGTCGAGCGCCGCGGCGGCCTGCACCTCGCGGTGAACAACGCGGGCATCGCCGGTCCGCACGGCCTCGCCCACGAGATCGGCGTCGACGACTGGCGGCGCACGATCGAGGTCGACCTGAACGCCGTCTTCTACGGGATGCGCGCCGAGGCGGCGGCCATGATCGAGTCCGGCGGCGGATCGATCGTGAACGTGTCGAGCCTGCTCGGGCTCGTCGGCGACGCGGACTCGCTCGCGTACACCGCGGCGAAGCACGGCGTGACGGGCCTGACGAAGGCCGCTGCAGCGGGCTACGCATCGCACGGCATCCGGGTGAACTCGGTGCACCCGGGCTGGGTCGACACCGCGCTGCCGACGCATACGACGCGGGAGCAGCGGGAGGTGCTGAAGGCCCGGAACCCGATGGGGCGGCTCGGCACCCCGGAGGAGGCCGCGGACGTCGTCCTCTTCCTGCTCTCGGACCAGGCCTCGTTCGTGACGGGCGCGCAGTACGCGGTCGACGGCGGCTTCACCGCCATCTGACCCGCGCCCCTTCCGTTTTGAAGGAGTTCTGCGCGCCGCGCGCCGAGAACTCCTTCAAAACGGAATCCGGCGACGCGCCGGGGTTCCTCAGGAGTTCCCAAGGAACGGTGATGAGGTGCCGGAGTTCCACCGATCCGGAGGCGATGATGCCCGTTCCGTCCGTTCCACCCGTCCGCGCACCGAGGGGAGGAACGGGTCGCCGACGTGCCGCCCTCCTCATCGGCGCCGCAGCCCTGCTCGTCCTCGCATCGCCGCCGACCGCGGCGCTCGCGAGCCCGGCCGCCCCGCCGACCGCCGCGCCGCTCGACCTCGGCGCCGCGGTGCACGTGTTCACGCCCGACATGCCGAAGGCCGAGGTTCAGGCGCAGCTCGACGCGATCGCGCAGCGGCAGCTCGGCAACCAGTTCGGCACCGAGCGCGACGCGGTCCTCTTCGCGCCGGGCACCTACGGCACCGCCGCCGACCCGCTCGTCTTCCAGGTCGGCTACTACACGGAGGTCGCCGGCCTCGGCGCGAGCCCGAAGGACGTCGTCATCAACGGCGCCGTGAACGTGCAGAACCAGTGCGACGCGACGAGCGGCTGCATCGCGCTGAACAACTTCTGGCGATCGCTGTCGAACCTGACGATCAACCCGCTCGGCGGGAGCGGCTGCAGCACGAACACCGAGTTCTGGGCCGTGTCGCAGGCGTCCCCGATGCGCCGCGTGGTCGTCAACGGCACCACGTCGTTCATGGACTACTGCTCCGCCGGGCCGCAGTACGCGAGCGGCGGTTTCGTCGCCGACTCCGTGCTCGCCGGCACGCCGGTGAACGGCTCGCAGCAGCAGTTCTACACGCGCAACAGCACGATCGGCGGCTGGTCGAACGGCGTCTGGAACCAGGTGTTCTCCGGCACCGAGGGCGCGCCGGCGACGGACTTCCCGTCGACGAACCCGTACACGACGCTCGCGACGACCCCGGTCAGCCGCGAGAAGCCGTTCCTGTACCTCGACGGGCGCGGAAAGGCGCGCGTCTTCGTGCCGTCGGCCCGCACGGACTCCTCGGGACCGAGCTGGACGAGCGGGCAGCAGGCGGGTCGCTCGGTCGCGCTCGACCGCTTCTTCATCGCCACGCCGAAGGACTCCGCCCGCACCATCGACCGGGAGCTCGCTCGCGGGAAGGACCTCCTGCTGACCCCCGGCGTCTACTCGATCGACCGCACGCTGACGGTGCGGCGCCCGAACACCGTGGTGCTCGGGCTCGGCGTCGCGACGCTCACATCCGCCCGCGGCGCCGTACCGCTGAAGGTCGGGGACGTGGCCGGCGTGGACATCGCCGGGATCATGGTCGACGCGGGCCCGAAGAACGCGAAGGCAATGCTGCAGGTCGGTACGGGTCGGCACGTCCGCGGCGCCGCGAGCAACCCCACCGCGTTGCAGGACGTCTTCTTCCGCATCGGCGGGCCGCACGCCGGCCGCGCGACGACGAGCCTCGTCGTGAACAGCGACCACGTGCTGCTCGACGACATCTGGGCCTGGCGCGCCGACCACGGCGAGGGCGTCGGGTGGACGAAGAACACGGCCGCGACCGGCGTCGTCGTGAACGGCGACCACGTGACCGCGACCGGCCTCTTCGTCGAGCACTTCCAGCGCTACAACGTGATCTGGAACGGCGAGCACGGCCGCACGGTGTTCTTCCAGAACGAGCTGCCGTACGACGCGCCGGACCAGGCGGCGTGGCGGCACGGGCGCACGTTCGGCTGGGCGGCCTACAAGGTCGCCGACCGCGTCCGCACGCACGAGCTGTGGGGCGGCGGGTCGTACATCTACACGAACGTCGACCCGACGCTCCACGCGTCGCGGGCCTTCGAGGTGCCGCAGCGGCCCGGCGTCGTGCTGCACGACGTGCTCACGGTCAGCCTGAACAAGGCCGGCACGATCGACCACGTCGTGAACGACGTCGGCAGCGCCGTGACGCCCGACGTGCAGGGACCGTCGACCGTGGTCCGCTACCCGGCGCAGTAGGCGCGGGGGAGCGGGCGGGGCGGGCAGTGCGCCCGCCCCGCCCGCTCCGCGTCAGGCGGACCGAGCGGGCCCGTCCGTGAACCGCACGATCGGGAACAGCTCAGGCACGTGCGAGTCCCACACGCCGTGCGGGGCGAGCGACCAGCCGCCGGAGTCGTCGCCCTTGCGCGTGTTGAAGCGGGCGAGCCCGATCCGCCACTCGTCCCCGTCCGCCGGCGGCAGCGACCGGCCGCCCGCCACGGCGGCGAGGCCGGTCCAGGGGAGCGCGATCTCGACGCTCCAGCCGCGGTCGACGTCGGCCGGGTCGTTCAGCGTCCCGTCGACGTGCACGGCGGTCGTGAGTCCCGGCAGGTCGAAGCCCCACCACCCGGTCCTGCCGCCGCGCGGGTGCCGGAGGTCGACGCCGTCGAAGGGCGCGGCGAGGGGGTCGTCGCGGCGCAGCCCCGGCGGCGGGGGCGCATCGTCCCAGCCGAACAGCACCTCGTAGACCGTGTTGAACGCGTTGATCTCGAGCTCGTAGTACGCGTCGGGCCCGGCGACGAAGAGCTCCACGTCGTCGTCGAGCCAGATGTGCGCGTCCCGCTCCGTGAGGGTCGCCGTCACGTCGGGCTCCTCGAGCCGGAAGCCGACGTACAGGTGCTCGTCGTCCCACAGCAGGGCGGCCCGGGTGTCGAGCGGCACGGCCTCGCCCGAGACGAGGTCCACGAAGGGGCCGGTCCAGGCCGCGCCGCGCCAGCAGTCCGCGGCGAGGCGACCGTCGAGGTCCGCCGGGGTCGCCGCGCGCAGCGCGGTGCACCGGGGGACCGCCGCCGGGTCGCGGGGGAGGCTCACGCGCAGCCGCCCACCCGGGTCTCGACCTGCAGCGTCGACCGGGCGGTGCGCGGCAGGCCCAACCCGTCCCGGTACGCGACGAGCACGCCGCGCAGGGTCGTCGTCCGCTGCCCGGTCCCGGGCCAGACCTCGAGCACGAGCTCGGACGGTCGGCTCCCGGTCACCTCGGCGCCCGCCGCGGGCACCCGCTCCGCCCAGCCCTCCGGCGGCGCAGCCGTGTCGACGAAGCCGATGAAGGAGTCCCGCCCCGACGCCGGCACGCTCCAGGCCCGCCACCGCGCGCCCTCGGACAGCCCGAGCGGGTGCACGTCGGTGATCCGCACGGCGCCCGCGGTCCTCGGCAGCACGGGTCCCGCGACACCGACGAGCGCGTGCGCGCGGGCGTCCGACGGCCCGCAGACGTGCAGGTCGTCGAGCTCGACCGCGTGGGGCAGCAGCCGGTCCGCGACGCCGTAGAGCGGCACGGCCGCGAGGCCGAGCATGACGACGGCGCCGACGATCCCGGCGCGTCGGACTCCGCGGCCCATCCCGACCCCCGATCCTCGGCTGCCCGAACCGTAGCGGTTCCCCCGCGATCCGGCATGGCGCAGGGGCCGTGCGGCTGCCACAGTGATCCCGTGGTCGACACCGCGCCTGCGACGCAGCCCGACGCCGTGCTGCGGAAGCGCGCGGTGAACCCCTGGATGGTGGGGCTGACGCTGCTGTGGTGCGCGGTCCTCGCCGTCGCGCTGCTCCTCGTCGCGCTCGGCAGCCGGGCCGACGACCTCGGCTACGACCAGCCGAACCTGCCGCCGTCGGACGTGCTCGCCGGGATCTACTACGCCGCCAGCGGCGTGGCCGCGGCGGTCGCGGTCGTGCTCATCGGCGTGCACGTCGGCATCCGCGCAGTGCTCTGGCACCTCGACCCCTCGACGCGGATCACGGCCCTCCCTCCGCAGGAACCCGCCGAGCGCCTCCCGCGCCAGGACTTCTGAGCCCGGAGCCCGCTCAGGATGCGGCGGTGCGGCGGCCCATCCAGATCACGTCGTCGTGGCGCTCCAGCTCCGCGAACCCGAGGTGGCCGTAGAGGCCGATCGCGTTCGTGTTCCGCGGGCTGACGCCGAGGTGGACGCCCGGCACCCCGGCCGCACCGAGCCGGTCGACGAGGTCGTCGATCAGGGTCCGCGCGTGACCGGCGCCGCGCGCCCGCGGCAGGAAGTCGATGTGGAGGTGCGCCGGGTACGCGCCCAGCAGCCGGTCCGGCGTCGTGGCCGGGGAGGCGAAGGCGCCGGTCACCCGCCGGTCGGCCGCGGAGAGATCCGGGTCGTCGGCCGGGTGCTCGGCGGCGAGCGGCGGGTACCAGTCGGCGTGCGCCCACCGCTCGAACGCCGCGGTCGACGGCACCGCGAGGAGGTAGCCCGCCACACCCCGGGAATCCACGACGACGCGGCACCACTCCGGCGCGAACGCCAGGTACGGGCCGGCGTAGACGTGGCCGAGCAGCTCCGCCGTCGCCGCGGGGTCGTCCGCGTCCGGACCGGTCTCGAAGCAGATCCGGTAGACGGCGGCGGTGTCGGCGAACCGGGGCGCGCGGATCGTGGTCGGCATGCCCGCAGCGTAGGAGGTGCTCCCGCCCCCTGCGTCTCGCCGGCAGGAGGTGCCTGCAGCACGAAGTCAGCGGGCGGTCGCGGCCCGGACCGACGCGGCCCGGACCAATGCGGCCCGGACCGACGCACTCAGGCGCGCGTGGACGGCGTCGTCGACCGTGACGCCCGCCGCGCGCAGCGCGAGCACCGCGGCGCCGACCAGGCCGTCGGCGACGGGGATCGGCTCGCGGTCGCCGGCGGCCGCGAGCAGCGGCGCCATCTGCTCGCGGGGGAGCCGGAGGACGCCCTCCATCAGCACGCTGCCGCCGAACACGAGCGGCCCGTCGGGCTGGACCGCCCGGACGCGGTCGAGCAGCGCGACGAGCGCGCCGACCGCCTCCCGGACGATGCCCGCGGCGACGGCATCGTCGGGGTGCGCGAACGCGAGCGGCGCGAAGCGGGAGAGCTCCACCGGCCGCAGCGCGTAGAGCGCGCGGACCAGCGCGCCGAGCACCGCGGGCCGTCCCTCCGTCGCGGCGCGGTCCGGCTCGGCGTCCAGGTCGAGCAGGGGGAGCAGCGCGGCCGTCAGCGCGGTCCGCGGACCGCCGTCGAGGTCGTCGACGACCGCCCGGGCGACGCGGTGCCCGATCCAGAAGCCGGACCCGGAGTCGCCCAGCAGCCAGCCCGTGCCGTCCACGGTCCGTTCCAGCGCGCCGCCCCGGATCGCGCCGCCGATCGCACCGGTGCCGGAGATGAGCGCGGCGCCCTCGAGCGCCGCGGTGCCGGAGGCGAAGAGCGCGAGCAGATCGCCCGCGCGGGTGACGGGCGCGCCGACCCCCAGCCGGTCGAGGCGCTCCCGCACGCCCGCCTCGTAGTCGTCGTGACCGCCCGCGTGGGCGATCAGGACCCCGGCGACACGCCCGGGATCCGCGGCGGCGGAATCGAGTGCGAGGGCGATCGCGGCGGCCACGGAGTCGGCCGCGCGGGCCGGTCCCGAGGAGGTCGGGTTGCCGCCCGCTGCCCGCCCGGCGCCGCGGCAGGAGCCGGTCTCGTCGATCAGCACGGCCCGCGTCGAGGTGCCTCCGGCATCGACCGCCAGGAACTCACGCATCGTTACTTGAACGAAACACGAACGCCACATGGCGACTCTATGGTGAAACCAGATCTCAGGCGATGGCGCCTCTGAAGGAAACGGGTTCTCATGAACGGCACCGATCCACTGCACCACGCAGGCGACGACGCCGCTCCCGCGACCGCGGTCCAGAACAGGATCCGCGCCCGGTGGGCCGATCTCCCGGCCGCCACGCTGCGGGTCGCCCAGGTCGTGCTCGACGACCCGCGGGTCGTGCTCGACCTGCCCATCAACGAGCTCGCCGAGCGCGCCGGCACCTCGCCCGCGACCGTCACCCGCTTCTGCCGCCAGATCGGCTACTCCGGCTACGTCGCGCTGCGGATGAGCGTCGCGACGGACGTCGGCCGCACCTCGGCGCTGCCGTCCCGCGTCGCCGACATCGGCCGCGCGTTCGGGCCGGACGACGCCGCGGAGGACGTCCGCAGCACCCTGCTCGCCGGCGCCATGCGCAGCATGCAGCAGACCGCCGAGGCGCTCGACCTCGACGCCCTCGGCCAGCTCGCGGAGGCCATCGTCGCGAGCCGCCACGTCGACCTCTACGGCGTCGGCAGCAGCGCGCTGGCCGCCGACGCGCTCGCCACCCGGCTCTACCGGATCGGCGTCTTCTGCAACATCTGGTCGGAGGTCCACGCGGGCCTCACCAGCGCCGTCGTGCAGGGCGAGGACTGCGTCGCCATCGGCTACTCGCACACCGGCCGCACCGCCGAGACGATCCAGATGCTCACCGAGGCGGGCGCCCACGGCGCGCTCACCGTCGCCGTCACGAACGACGCGACCTCGCCCCTCGCGGACGTCGCGGAGATCGTCATCCAGACCGCGGCGTTCGAGCAGTTCCTCCAGCCCGACGACCTCGCCGCCTACTACAGCCAGGTCTTCGTCTCCGACCTGCTCTACGTGCTCACCGCCCAGGTCGACTTCGACCGCACGAGCGAGCACCTCGCCGCCTCCGCCCTCGCGGTCAGCCCGCACCGCGAAGGCGGCATCCCGGTCCGCGTGCCGACGCGCGGCCGCGCCAAACGACCCGTCCGCACCGAGATCACGCAGAGGAACCCCGCATGAGCGACACCGCCACGTCGACCGCCGTCCACGACTTCGCCGAGGCGGTGCGCGTCCGCCTCGCCGCGCTGGAGGAGCAGGCCGCGTCCGGCGCGTTCGACGCGGCGATCGACCTGATCACGGACGCGATCCGCAAGGGCGGCGTCGCGTACGCCTTCGGCACCGGGCACTCCGAGGCGTTCGCGATGGAGATCGCGGGCCGCGCGGGCGGGCTCATCCCGACGAAGAAGGTCGCGCTCCGCGACCTCGCGCTGCGCGGCGACCTGGCCGTCGCCGACCTCAAGGGCGCGAACCTCGAGCGCGACCCCTCGGTCGCCGACCGGCTGTTCGAGATCGCCGAGGTCGGCCCGCACGACGTCGTCCTCATCGCCTCGAACTCCGGCGTCAACGGCTCGATCATCGGCTTCGCCCTGGCCGCGAAGCGCGCCGGCAACCCGGTCGTCGCGGTCACCTCCTTCGACCACACCGGCAAGGTCGAGCCGAAGCACCCGTCGGGGCAGCGCCTGAAGGACATCGCGGACATCGCGATCGACAACCTCGCGCCCTACGGCGACGCCGCCATCACGGTCGGCGCGGACGTGCCGGTCGGCGCGGTCTCCTCCATCACCGCGGCGTTCATCGCCCAGGTGCTGACGGTCGGCGTCGCGGAGCGGTTCGTCGCCGCGGGCGACACCGCCCCCCTCTACCTGTCCGCGAACATCCCCGGCGGCGACGAGCACAACGTCGCCCTCGAGGAGCGCTACGGCATCACTCGTTTCGCCTGATCAGCCTTACCAACACCACAGCATCACGGAAGGAAGACACAGCATGAACACCTCCAGGCCCCAGCTGCACCGGCGGGACTTCCTGAGGGGCGCGCTCCTCACCGGGATCGCCCTGCCCCTCGCCGGCGCGCTCGCCTCCTGCGCCGCCGGCAGCAGCGGCACGGACACCAGCTCGAGCGGCGGCGGCGCGAAGAGCGCCAAGAACCCGTTCGGCGTCGCCGCGAAGTCGTCGGTGGCCGCGGCCATCTTCAACGGCGGCTACGGCACCGACTACGTCGACTACGCGGCCGGCGTCATGAAGAAGCAGGCGGAGGGTGTCAGCGCCGCCGTCACGCCGATCACGAACATCGCCCAGTCCCTCCAGCCGAAGTTCGTCGCGGGCAACCCGCCCGACCTCATCGACAACTCCGGCGCGAACGCCATCGGCGTCTCGACGATCCGCGCGCAGCTCGCCGAGCTGTCCGACGTGCTCGACGCGAACAACTACGAGGGCACGAAGATCCGGGACACGCTCTACACGGGCGTCACCGCGCCGGGCACGATCGACGGCAAGTTCCTGATCCTCAACTACGTCCTCACGGTCTACGCCCTCTGGTACTCGAAGTCGCTCTTCGACGCGAACGGCTGGACCGTCCCGAAGACGTGGGACGAGGCCTACGATCTCGGCGTCAAGGCGAAGGCCAAGGGCAAGTACCTCTTCGTCTGGGGCAAGGAGGCCGCGACGTACTACCAGACCCTGGCGATCGCGTCCGCGATCAAGGAGGGCGGCGACGAGGTCCGCCTCGCCCTCGAGAACCTCGAGAAGGACTGCTGGTCGAAGCCGGCCGTGCAGAGCGTCTTCCAGGGGATGAAGAAGATCATCGACGCGGGCTTCTTCAAGCCGGGGGGCGCGGGCACGCAGTTCACCGCGGCGCAGGCGCAGTGGTCGAACGACCAGGACGCGCTGCTCTACCCCTCGGGCTCGTGGATCGAGAACGAGATGAAGAAGCAGACGAAGGCCGACTTCAAGATGACGGGCGCTCCGGAGCTCGTCGTCTCGTCCAGCCCGAAGCTGCCCTACGAGGCGATGCACTCCACCGCGGGCGAGCCGTTCATCGTGCCGTCGAAGGCGGCGAACGTCGCGGGCGGCAAGGAGCTGCTCCGCGCGATGCTGTCGAAGGACGCGGCGACGAACTTCGCGAAGACCCGGCTCACGCCGACGATCGTGAAGGGCACCGTGCCCGCCGACGGCTTCGGCTCCACGGCGCTCGTCTCGCAGTCGACCCTCCTCGAGAACGCCGGGTCGAACGTGTTCTCCTGGAACTTCGTCGACCTGTACGGCATGAACCAGGACCAGCTCGTGGTCTGGAACACCTTCCTCTCCGGGAAGTCCAGCGTCGCGCAGCTGACCAAGGGCCTGCAGGACATCACCGACAAGGTGGCGAACGACTCCTCGGTCACCAAGGTCAAGGTGTCGTGACCGCGGTCGCCCGCACCCTTCCGACGGCGGGCGGCCCCTCGCGGGCCGCCCGCTGGCGGCGGAAGAACCTGACGTTCGACAAGATCACGTTCGCCGCGGTGTTCCTCGGGATCCCGCTGGTCGTCTACGCGGTGCTCGTGCTGTCGCCGTTCGTGCAGGCGGTCTACTACTCGCTCACGAGCTGGAGCGGGTTCGACACGAACCAGGCCTTCATCGGCCTCGGCAACTACGCCCGCGCGTTCCAGGACGACGTCTTCGTGACGGCCGTCCGCAACAGCGTGACGCTCGTGCTGGTGCTGCCGATCGTGATCATCGCGCTGGCGATCGCGCTCGCGTCGCTCGTGACGATCGGCGGGGCGTCGAGCGGTCCGGTCCGCGGGGTGCGCGGCGGCGAGTTCTACCGGGTCCTGCTGTTCTTCCCGTACATCATCCCGGCCATCGCGGTCGGCATCATGTGGGGGCAGATCTACGACCCGAGCAACGGCCTGCTGAACGGCATCCTGACGTCGGTCGGCCTGAAGGACTTCGCGTCCTACCCGTGGCTCGGCGACGCCCGGACCGCGATGGCCGCGACGATGTTCGTGATGGTGTGGGCCTCGGTCGGCTTCTACGTGGTCATCTTCGTGGCGGCCATCAAGGCGCTGCCGGCGGAGGTGTTCGAGGCGGCGCGGCTCGACGGCGCGGGTCGGTTCCGCATCGCGACGCGGATCACGGTGCCGATGCTGCGGGCGAACATCCGCACCTCGCTGATCTACACCGGCATCTTCTCGCTCGACGCGTTCGTGTTCATGTCCGCGCTGAACGCGGGCGGCGGGCCGCAGAACTCGACGCTCGTGATCTCGCAGGAGCTGTTCAAGACCGCGTTCACGAAGGGCCAGTTCGGCTACGCGTGCGCCATGGGCGTCGTGCTGGCCGCGATCACCCTGCTGTTCGCAGGGATCGTCTTCCTCGTCGACCGCCTCACCGGCGGCGCCGAGGACCTCTCGGAGGAGTGAAGCGATGACCACGAGCCAGGTCGCGCGTGCGGCCGTGCTGCCCCGGGCGGGCCGCACGCGCCGGTCCGTCCCCACCGGCGAGCGGGTGGTCGGCGGCGTCTCGCAGGCGGTGCTGATCGTCTGCGCGGTCGTCGTCGTGCTGCCGTTCCTCTGGACGATCATGTCGTCCTTCAAGACCACCAACCAGGTGCTGAACTCGCCGTTCTCCCTGCCCGACCGCCTCCACCTCGAGAACTACGCGAACGCGTGGACGCAGGCGGGCATCGGCCAGTTCTTCGCGAACACCCTCGTCGTCGTCGGCGGCGCGCTCGTGCTGACGATGGTCATGGGCTCGATGTGCGCGTACTTCCTCGCCCGGTTCCGGTTCTTCGGCAACCGCGCGGTGTACCTGCTGATGGTGGCGGGGCTGACCTTCCCGATCTTCCTCGCGATCGTGCCCCTGTTCTTCATCCTGAAGGGGCTCGGCCTGCTCGGCACGCTGCCCGGCCTGGCGATCACCTACTCGGCGTTCGCGCTGCCGTTCACCGTGTTCTTCATGGTGCCGTTCTTCCGGGCGCTGCCCGCCAGCGTCACGGAGGCGGCGTCGCTCGACGGCGCGGGGGAGTGGCGGACCTTCTTCCAGGTGATGGTGCCGATGGCGCGGCCGGCGATCGCGACCCTGTCGATCCTCAACTTCGTCGGCCTCTGGAACCAGTTCCTGCTGCCCGTCGCCCTGAACCCGGACCAGCGGAAGTACGTGCTGACCCAGGGCATGGCGGCGTTCGCGGGCACCGCGGGCTACTCGATCGACTTCGGCGCGCTGTTCGCCGCGGTCGTGATGACGATCGTGCCGGTGCTCATCGTCTACCTGGTGTTCCAGCGGGCGCTGTCGGGCTCCGTCGTGATCGGCGCCGACAAGTGACGCGTCCCGTTCTTCGCGGATCCGCACTTCCTGCGCGGATCCGCAGATCCACCGCGACACGCCGCGACGGAGGGGGTCGCGCACGGCGTGTCGGCGAAGAACTGCGGATCCGCGAAGGGGTGGCGTGACGGAGGAGGTGCGCCGGCTCGCGCTCGGGGTGCTGCTGCCCGGGTTCGCGGGCACGGCGCTGCCCGACCTGATCGCCGACCGGCTGCACGAGGGGCTCGCGGGCGTCGTGCTGTTCGGGTCGAACATCGCGGACCCGGCGCAGGTGCGGGCGCTGACCGACGCGATCCTCGCGATCCGGCCCGACGCCGTGATCGCCGCGGACGAGGAGGGCGGCGACGTCACCCGCCTCCACATGCCCGACGGGTCGCCCGAGCCGGGCAACGCGGTGCTCGGCCGCCTGGACGACGAGGCGCGCACCGCCGCCTCCGCGCGGTCGATCGGCGTCGAGCTCGTCGACGCCGGCATCACGCTCGACTTCGCCCCGGACGCCGACGCGAACACGAACGCCGACAACCCGGTGATCGGTGCCAGGAGCTTCGGCGCCGACGCGGGGCTCGTCGCCCGGCAAACCGCCGCCTGGATCCTGGGGCTGCAGTCGACGGGCGTCGGAGCGTGCGCGAAGCACTTCCCGGGGCACGGCGACACCGCGGTCGACTCCCACCTCGGCCTGCCCGTCGTGCCGCACGGCCTCGACGTGCTGCGGGAGCGCGAGCTGCTGCCGTTCGTCGCGGCGATCGAGGCCGGCGTCGCGTCGATCATGACGTCGCACATCGTGCTGCCCGCCCTCGACCCCGACGCGCCCGCGACGATGAGCCGCCCGATCCTGACCGGGCTGCTGCGCGAGGAGCTCGGGTTCGACGGCGTGATCGTCAGCGACGCGCTCGACATGGCGGGGGCGAGCGCGGCGATCGGCATCCCGGCCGCCGCGGTGCGCTCGCTCGCCGCGGGCGCCGACCTGCTCTGCCTCGGCACGGACAGCGAGCCCTACCTGGACGACGTCGTCGCCGCGATCGTCGACGCGGTCGCGTCCGGCGACCTCGAGCGGCAGCGGCTGGAGGCCGCGGTCGCGCGCGCGGCCCGCCTCGGCGCCCTCCCGGCGGTCGAGGCGCCCCACGAGCCCGAGCCCGTCGACCTGCGGAGCGCGTTTGACGTGCAGGAGGCCGCCGCGCAGGCCCTCGCGGCGACGCCGGCCTGGACCGTGCTGCGGCTCGAGAGCCGGCCGAACAGCGCCGTCGGCGTCACCGGCTGGGGGCCCTTCGCCGCGGTCGCCGCCGACCCGGGCGCGCCCGCCGCGCGCCGCTTCGCCACGTGGCCCCAGGTCGTGCTGCCCGTCGACCGCGACGCCGCCGTGCCCGAGATCGACGGCCCGGTGCTCGTGATCGGCCGCGACGTGCACCTCCACCCGCGCGCCCTCGCCGCGATCGATGCGCTCCGCACCGGGGAGCGGACGGTCGTCGTCGTCGACATGGGCTGGCCGGGGGAGGACCGCCGCTCCGCCGACGTGGCGACCTTCGGCGCCTCCCGGGCCGTCGGCGCCGCCCTGCTCGACCTGCTCACCGCGAACTGAGGAACCCGATGGAGATCGTCATCCTGCCCGACGCGGCGGCCGTGGGGGCCGCCGCCGCCGCCCGGATCGCCGCGGTCGTGCGCGCGAAGCCCGAGGCCGTGCTCGGCCTGTCCACCGGGTCGTCGCCGCTCGGCACCTACGAGGCGCTCGGCGAGCTCGTGCGCCGCGGCGAGGTCGACCTGTCCCGCGCCGCCGGTTTCGCGCTCGACGAGTACGTCGGGCTCCCGCCCGAGTCGCCGCAGAGCTACGCCGCGACCATTGACACCACCGTGACGCGGCCGCTCGGCATGGATCCCGCGCGCGTGCGGACCCCGCCGGGCTCCGCGGCGGACCTCGAGGCCGCCTGCGAGGAGTACGAGCAGGCGATCCGGGGCGCCGGCGGCGTCGACGTCCAGCTGCTCGGCATCGGCGCGAACGGCCACATCGGGTTCAACGAGCCGACGTCCTCCTTCGCCTCCCGCACCCGGATCAAGACGCTCGCGCCGCGCACCCGCGAGGACAACGCGCGCTTCTTCGACGGCGACCTCGACGCGGTGCCGCTGCACTGCATCACCCAGGGCCTCGGCACGATCCTCGACGCGCGGCGGCTGCTGCTCGTCGCGCAGGGGGAGGCGAAGGCCGACGCGGTCGCGAGGACCGTGGAGGGCCCGCTCTCCGCGATGGTGCCCGGCTCCGCGCTGCAGCTGCACCCGCACGCCACCGTGCTGCTCGACGAGGCGGCCGCGTCGAGGCTCACCCTCTCCGAGTACTACCGGTTCACCGCGGCGCACCTGCCGCCGTGGCAGCGCGTGGACTGACGCCCGGCCTCTTGCGGGGCGTGGTCTCGAGGCTCGCTGCGCTCGCACCTCGACCAGCGGGGTCGGGACCGGGCGGAAGCGGAGCGAGGCGGTGGTCTCGAGGCTCGCTGCGCTCGCACCTCGACCAGCGGAGGCTCCCCGTCGATCGAGGTGCGAGCGCCGGCGAGCCTCGAGATCAGACCAGGCGGCGGCCGTCCGCCCAGACCGCCTCGACCTCGAGCGCGTCGGAGAGCAGCACCGCGTCCGCGGGCGCGCCGACGTCGAGCACGCCGAGGTCCGGGCGGCCGATCGCGCGCGCGGGCGTCGCGGTCGCGGCCTGCACCGCCTCCTGGAGCGGCACGCCCGCGGCGACCGCGGTCCGGATCGCGGTGTCGAGCGTCAGCGTCGAGCCGGCGAGCGAGCCGCTCGGCAGCCGCGCGGCGCCGTCCTGCACCACGACGTCGAGCGGGCCGAGCCGGTACTCGCCGTCGCCGAAGCCCGCGGCGGCCATCGCGTCCGTGATGAGGGCGACGCGGCCCGGCGCCATCCGGAACAGGGCCGCGATCACGACCGGGTGCACGTGGAGGCCGTCGGCGATCAGCTCGAGCACGACGCCCGGTCGCTCGAGCGCCGCGCCGATCGGGCCGGGCGCCCGGTGGGCGAGCACGGGCATCGCGTTGAACGTGTGGGTCAGCAACGAGGCGCCCGCGTCGAAGGCGGCGCCCGCGGTCGCGAGGTCCGCGGTCGTGTGCCCGACCGCGACGCGCACGCCGCCGTCGACGAAGCCGGCGACCGCGTCGAGCGCGCCCTCCCGCTCCGGGGCGATCGTGATCTGCGCGAGGGTGCCGTCGGCCGCCGCGAGCAGCGCCGCCACGTCCGCCGCCGTCGCCGTGGTGAGCACGCCCGGGTCGTGCGCTCCGCGCGCGTCCGGGCTGAGGAACGGCCCCTCGAGGTGCACGCCGAGCAGCAGCGGGTCGGCCCGGACCGCCGGCGCGAGCGCCCGCAGCGCGGGGACCAGGGCGTCGACCGGTGCGCTGACCAGGGACACGACCGTGCGGGTGGTCCCGTGGGCGCGGTGCGCGGCGAGCAGCCGGGGGAGCGCGTCCGGCCCCTCCGACGCGTCCGTGCCGCCGCCGCCGTGCATGTGCAGGTCGACGAAGCCGGGCGTCAGGACGCGGCCGCCGGCGTCGAGCACCTCGCCGTCGTGCGCCGGCGGAGCACCGGTGCCTCGGGCGTGCACCCGACCGCCGGAGAACCGGACCCAGCCCTCCTCGATCGCGCCGCCGGAGACGATCCGGGCGTCGGTGATGAGCAGGTCGGTCTCGTCGCGCGTCATCGGCACCTCCTGCGCCAGGGTATCGATCACGATCGGCGCGGGCCTGCGGGTCGCGGTCCTCGGCGGTCAGCGCAGGGCCGCGGCGTCCACGGGGACCAGCGCGACCGTCAGGGTCCAGGGGACGCCGGCCGCCGCGCGGACCGCGACGGTCTGGGGCGGGGCGCCCGTCCAGTCGCTCGACTCGACCATCGGCACGCCGGTGCGCGCCGTCGGCGCCCCCGAGCCGATCACGACCGGGACCGTGCGCGCGTCGCCGACGTGCCCGAAGCGGAGCGCCCACCAGCCGATCGGGCGCCGGTCGGTGGAGGTCAGCACGACGACGAGCCGGCCCCGACCGCGCGGGGCGGCCGTCGTGTCGAGCGGCACCCGCGCCTCGCCGAGTCCCTGCAGCCGCTGCGCGACCGTGGCGTACCCGGACACGTCGACCGGGATCCGCTGCGCGGTGCCGCTCACGATCCCCGAGGTCGGGACCGTCGTCGACCGGACCGCGCTCTGGGTCGGCGCCGCCGTCCGCACCGGGGCGAACCGGCCCGCGGCGAGCGCGCCGCCGGCGGCGACGACGACCACGACCGCGAGGAGGACGAGCGGTGCCCGACGCCGGCGCCGGGCCGCCGGAGGCGGTCCTCCGGAAGCCGGCGCAGCCGCGTCCGTCGCGGCGACGGGCGCGGCCGCCGTGTACCGGCGCCGGTCCTCCTCCGAGGCGCCGGGCGCGTACAGGCGGCGCCGCAGCGCCTCCAGGTCGTCGTCGGCCACGGAGCCGAGTCTGCCCGCTACTTCGACCCGTCGAGGTCCTTGCGGTGCTTCCCGAGGCGGAGGCCGTCCCGCCGCACCTCGACCTCGTAGAGCTTCGCGTGCGTGGTCCGCGTGCCGTGGTGCGCGACGAGCATCGGCCGCGCCTTCTTCCCCTTCGCGGGCAGCGTGCGGAACACCATCGCGTGCCCCGTGTCGCCGCGCAGCATCGGGCGCCGCTGGACCCACGGCCCGTGCAGCTTCCCGGAGGGCGACACCGCCTGCGTCACGACGTAGTGGCCGGTGACCGTGCCGTTGCTGTTGTTGATCGTCTTCTCGTAGGTCGACCAGAGCATCGACAGCCCGCCGCCGGGCAGGCGGGTGAGCTGCGGCCCGTCCGTGACGTACGGGAGGATCTGGTTCGCCGAGGGCGACGGCATCTCCTGCGCGATCCACGTCGCGTCCGAGCCCTTGAACAGGTGGATCGGCTTGCCCGCGGCGCCGCTCAGGTCGGCCTTCATCGGGACGGCCTCCATCGTGCCGTCGATCTTCTGCACCCACTCGTGGGCGTAGACCATCCACGGCCGGCCCTTCCCGTCCGCGAAGAGCGTGCCGTCGAGCGTCATGAAGGTCCGCGGCGCGACCGGGCCGCGCGGGTCGACCGGGGTGAACGGGCCGAGCAGCGTCTCCGCGACCGCGACGATCGTGCCGCGGGCGTGCTGCGGGATCGGCACCGGGATGCCGTTCGCGTTCGGCTTCGGCATCGGCAGCGGCTGCTTCGGGTCGTGCATGGTCGTGAAGAGGTACCAGCGCCCCTTCCAGCGGTGCACCTCCGGCGCCCATGCGCCCTTCTGCGCCCATAGGTCGGTGCCCGGCTGGAACACGAGCGCGGGGTCGGACCAGCGCTTCAGGTCCGTGCTCCGGTAGACCATCGTCCCTGCGCCGGGCACCCCGGTGCGGGCGGGGTCGTTCGCGGCGTAGAGCCAGTAGTGGCCGCTCGGCGCGTCCGCGACGACGAACGGGTCGCGGACCTTCAGGTCGATCAGGCGGTGCGGGTAGGAGGTCGGCGGGGCGACCGCGGCCTCGCTGGCGGGGGCGGACGCGACGGTCAGCCCCGCGGCGGCCGCGGTGGTGCCGGCGCCGAGCAGCAGTCCTCGACGGGTGACGGTCACGGGCGGCTCCTCGGGTCGGCGTGCCTCGGTCGGGGGTCGCGGGCACGGTACGGACCGGTCGGGCGGCGGCCCGGGAGGCGCTCCGCGCGGCGGAGGAATGGTCCGTCCCTCCGCCGGGGAGCCCGGCCTGCCAGGCTGGAGGCGTGGACGCGGGCGGGGCAGGGGCGTTCCTCGTCGTCGCGGGCGTCGTGGCCGGCGTGATCGGGACCTCCGGCGGCGTCACCTCCCTCGTCGCCTACCCGGCCCTGCTCGTCGCGGGCGTGCCGCCGTTCGCCGCGAACGTGACGGCGTCGGTGGCGCTGCTCGGCAGCGGCGCGAGCTCCGCCCTCCGCGCGGGCCGCGACGTGGCGGGCGCCGGGCCCGTGCTGCGGCGCTGGCTGCCGCCGATCGTGCTCGTGTCCCTCGCCGGCGCGGTGCTGCTCGTCGTCACGCCCGGCGCGGTGTTCGACCGGGTCGTGCCCTTCCTCGTCGCCGCGGGCTCGGTCGTGCTGCTGCTGCAGCCCGCGATCGCGCGCCTGCAGGTCCGGCGCGGCTCGCGCCTCCCGCCGCTCGCGGTCGCCGCCTGGGGCGGCGGCGTCGCGCTCTACAACGGCTACTTCGGCGCGGGCGCCGGGATCCTGCTCATCACGCTGCTGCTCCTGACCGCGGAGCCCGTGCTGCACCGCGCCAACGCGCTGAAGAACGTGATCCTCGTCGCGGCCGACCTGCTGCCCGCCGTGCTGTTCGCGGTCCTCGGCGCGGTCGTCTGGCGGGCGGCCCTGCCGCTCGGCGCGGGCGCGGTGATCGGCGGGCTGATCGGGCCCTCCGTCGCGCGCCGCGTGCCCGCGACCGTGCTCCGGGTGCTCGTCGGCCTGTCCGGCCTCGTGCTCGCGGTCGTGCTCCTCGTGCGCGCCGGCTGACCCGGGCGCACCGGTCAGCCGGCCCCGCCGGTCCCGCCGGCCGCGTCAGGCGGTCCGGGCCCGCACCATCCGCAGCCCGGTGTCGAGGCCGAGCAGCAGCGCCGTGCGCGCCGTCGCGTTCACGTCCGGCGCCTCCGCGGCAGCCCCGGCGCGCGCCAGGAACGCGTCGTCGACGACCGCGTACGGGAACATCCCGCGGACGAGCCCGAGCTGCCCGAGCATGCCCGCGCTGCCGAACGAGTCGAGCGCCTCGAGGTAGCGGTCGGCGTACGGCGCGAGGACGTCGCGCTGGAGGGGGCGCCAGAAGCGTCCGGCGACGGTCCGGCGCGCGGACCCCGCGGGCACCCGGCGGTCGACCATGATCGCCCGCCAGGCCGCCTCCTTCGCCTCCGGGTCGTCCAGCGAGGCCCGCACGGCGAGGGCGGAGGCGAACGCGTCGGGGTCGGGGTCGCGGGCCTGCAGCGCCTCGACGGCGTCGAGGTCGTGCTCGCCGAGCTCCGCCTGCCGGGCGAGCACGCGCCAGGCGAGGTCGAGGTCGTCCGCGGCGGCCTCGGCGAGCAGCTCGAGCTGCGCCGGCTCGGTCGCGGTGGCGGCCAGCGTCCGCAGCGCCGGCTGCCGGTGCGCGGGGGAGTCGGCGAGCCGTGCCGCCGCGACGGCGAGCCGCCCGGTCAGCTCGGGCACCCGGGCGAGCGGCGTCCACAGCTCCACGGCCTGGAGGCCGAGCAGCAGCAGCGCCTCGACGACCGCGGGGCTGGTCTCGGCCGCGACGAGCCCGGTGATCGCGTCGACGACCGCGTCGCTCCCGAGCTCGCCCTGGACGAGCTGGTCCCACGCCGTCGCGACCGCGAGCGTGCGCTCGAGCGGGTCGGGCAGGGTCCCGGCGCCGCGCCGCAGCGCCTCGAGGGAGGCCGTGTCGGCGCGCACGGAGGCGAAGGTGAGGTCGCCGCTGTTGACCTGGTGGATCGTGCCCGGCACCTCGACGGTCGTCTCGGGCCCGGTCACCTCCACCTCGACCGCGCCGGCCGGCGCGAGGTCCGCGCCGTACCCGGCGATGCGGAGTCGATGCGGGCGGGGCGCCTCCCCGTCGGGCGACGCGGCGCGCAGGACGCCGCCGTCGAGCTCCAGGCGGTCGGTGCCCGCGCGGTCGAGCCAGGCGCCGGTCCACGCGCTCAGGTCGCGGCCCGATGCGGCGGCGAAGGCGCCCATGAGGTCGTCGAGCACCGTGTTCCCCCACGCGTGCGCGGCGAAGTAGGCGCGGAGCCCTTCGACGAACGCGTCCTCGCCCACGTAGGCGGCGAGCTGCTTCAGCACCGCCTCGCCCTTGTCGTAGGTGATCGCGTCGAAGTTCGCCATGGCCTGCTGCACGTCGGGCACGTCGCCGCGGATCGCGTGGGTCGCGGGGCTCATGTCCTGCCGGTAGCCGAGCAGCTTGGAGTCGAGCAGATCCGTGGCCCACGCGTCGGTGAACTCGGTCGCGCCGACCATCGCCCAGGTGGACGCCCAGGAGGCGAAGGCCTCGTTCAGCCAGAGGTCGTCCCACCAGCGCATCGTCACGAGGTCGCCGAACCACATGTGCGCCATCTCGTGCAGCACGACGTCGGCGCGGTCCGACCGCTCCCGATAGCTCGGCGCGCTGCGGTAGAGGAACGCGTCCGTGTGGGTGACGCTGCCCCAGTTCTCCATGGCGCCGCCCATGTCCGGCACGAACGCCTGGTCGTAGCGCTGCTGCGGGAACGGGTAGGCGAACTGCTCGCCGAACCAGGCGAGCCCGCGGGCGGTCAGGTCGAACAGCTCGTCGGCGTCGCGCTCGAGCACGGCGGCGAGGGAGCGGCGGCTGTAGAGCCCGAGGTCGTACCCGTCGACCGTGCGGCGCAGCTGGTGGAAGGGGCCCGCGTTCACGACGGTGACGTAGGTCGAGAGCGGCGGCGTCGGCGCGAAGGTCCAGCGGCGCGCCTCCGGCCCCTCCGGCTCGATCGTCTCGGGGGCGCTGTTGTTCGTGACCGTCCACGACTCGGGCGCGAGCACGGTGAACCGGTGCACCGCCTTCAGGTCGGGCTGGTCGAAGCAGGCCCAGAGCCGCCGCGCCTCGTCGGGCTCGAACGTCATCCAGACGTAGACGAGCCCGTCCGCGGCGTCGACCGTGCGCAGGACGCCCTGGCCGTCCGCCGTGCGCGACTGCGCCGCGGTGACGACGAGCACGTTGTCCCCCTGCAGGTCCGGCAGGGGCAGTCGGCCGTCCTGCACGGAGGCCGGGTCGAGCTCGGCGCCGTTCAGCACGGCGCGCTCCACGTCGGCGACGACGTCGACGAAGGAGCCCGCGCCGGGGCGCGCGCTGCGGAACGCGATCGTCGCGGTGCTGCGGACGGTGTCGCCCTCGAGCAGACCGGTCAGGTCGACGTCGAGGTCGTAGCGGTCGACCGTGAGCAGGGCGGCGCGGTCGGCGGCCTCCTCGCGGGTCAGGCTGGCGATCGGCATGGGGCCTCCTTCGGCACGGGCCAGGCTAGCCACGCCTCCCGCGCGCCTCCCGGGGGATCCGCCGGGCTCAGTCGGGGACGGCGAGCCCGGTCCAGAAGTCCTGCACCGCGCGGCCGAACGCCTCCGGCCGGTCGAGGGCGAGCTGCCCGCGCGCCTCCGGGACGGTCGTCACCCGCGCGAAGGGGGCGAGGGCGGCGAGCGACGCCGCGCGGGCCTCGGGCAGCGGGCCGGCGTCGTCGCTCGCGACGAGCAGCAGCGGGGCGGTCACCGCGGGGAGCAGACCGGTGAGGTCGGGGCGGCGCACGTCGAATCGGCCGACGGAGCGGGCGGCGCGGAAGCGGCCGGCGAGCAGCAGGGCGTCGAGCAGCGCGCCGACCGTCTGCGGCTCCGACGCGGACGCGGGCGAGAGCTGGTCGACGACGATCGCGCGGCCGACGGGCCCGATCGGGCCGACGACGCGCAGCCGCCGGAGGACCCGTCGGACCGCGCGCCGCTCCTCCGCGGGCATGGGCGCGGGGTCGGCCATCGCGGCGACGAGGCTGCGGACGAGCTCGGGGGAGCGGGCCGCGAGCTCCAGGCCGACGCGGCCGCCCCATCCGGTGCCGACCCAGTCGACGGCCGAGCCGGGCGCGAGCGTCCGCACCACCGCGCGCGCCGCGTCGAGCACGGCGGCGTCACCGACGGAGCGGCGGGTGCGGAGGCTGCGGCCCCAGCCCGGTCCGTCGACCACGAGCAGCCGCCGGCCCGGCAGCAGCGCGGGCAGCAGGTAGCCCCAGCTCGACCCGTCCGCGTAGAGCCCGTGCCAGAGGACCGTCGGGAGCCCGGCGCCGAGCACGTGCACCGCGACGGGGCCCGCCGGCGTGCCCACCTCGACCGGTTCGACCGCTCCCGCCATCCGCGCTCCGTCCCGCGCCCATCCTGCTCCTGCGCGGGGCGCGCGCTGCGCCCCGGTCGCACCTGCCGGAGCGGACGGAACGGGTCAGAGGGCCTTGCCGAGGTGGATCGAGCGGGGCTCGTCCGCGTAGAAGCCGAACGCGGGCACGTCGCCGTAGCCGCGGGCCCGGTAGAAGCGGACCGCCGCGACCTGCGGCTCGCCCGTCGTGAGCGCGATCCGCCGGGCGCCGGCCGCGCGGGCGTCCGCCTCCAGCCGATCGAGCAGGGCCGCGCCGAGGCCCTCGCGCCGCACCGCCTCCCGCACGTACATGCGCCGCACCTTCGCCGTCGCGTCGTCGAGGAAGGACCAGCCGCCCATCGCGACCGGCTCCCCGTCGGCGTAGCCGAGCAGGAACCCGCCGTGCGGCGCGCTGAACTCCTCCGGCGCGATGGGGTCGTCGTCCTCGCCGCCGTAGACCTCGACGTAGTACCGCTGCACCTCCTCGGTCAGCAGCAGGGCGTCGGGGCCGTCGAGGCGCGCGGGGCGGAGGTCGAGCACGCCCGACAGGCTAGGAGGCCCCTAATCCGTGAACACCACGGCCGCGCCCCAGCGGACGCCGTCGGGCACGTCGATGCGCAGCTCGACCGGGCGGTCGCCGCGCGCGTACCGGTACGTGTGCGTCGTCGGCACGCCCGGCTCCTGCTGGCCGGCCCGCTCGACCTGCGTCGTGTACCGCTGCTCGCCGGAGGAGTCGACCTGCCGGCGCAGGGACCGCCACCCGACCCGGGCCGGTGCGTCGACGACGAGCACGACGGTGGCGCGCCCCTCGATCGCGGCCGAGGACACCGGCGACAGCGTCACGAGGCCCTCGCCCGTCCCGTGCTCCTCCACGGTGAAGTAGCGCGTGGCGTCGGCGATCGCGGGGAGCGGCCGCCGATGGGTCACGAGGAAGGCGGCGATGCCCGCGGCGTTGCCGATCACGAGGTTCTCGTCGAACGCGGCGCGGTCCGCGGCGTCCACGGCGACCGGGGTCGCGGAGGGGGCGTTCGAGGTCGGCGGCAGCGCGAGCCGGACGGCGACGAGCCCGCCCGCGGCGAGCACGGCCACGATCGCGACGACGAGGAGGCCGCGCCCCCGCGGCCCGCCGCGCGGGGCGTCGCTCGCGCCCGGCGCCGACGGCTCCGCGTCGAGCGGCAGGGGCTCCGGGGGCCGGACCGGGACCGGCCGGACCTCGACCTCGGGCGCGGCGCGCCGCACGCGGGCCGACGCGGGCACGCGCGGCGCGGGAGCGACACCGCCGGCGGCGCGGAACCGCTCGACGTCCGCGGCGTCGGCCCCCGGGGCGTAGAGCCGGCGGCGCAGCGCCTCCGCGTCCTCGCGTGCCATGACCACAGTGTGGACCTCAGCGCAGGCGGCTGACGCGCACGGCGTCGACGACGGTCGTGAAGCCCGCGGCGCCCATCGAGACCAGGCCGATGCGCGGCGCCGCGCCGAGGTCCGTGGTCCAGGTCCCGCCGGTCCGCCAGCGCCGGCCGTCGACGCTCGTCGCCGCGGTGTACCGGTCGCCGTGGCGGATGATCCGCAGCCAGGTCCACGTGCGGCCGACCGGGCCGACGACCCCGTTGCCGTAGGTCGGCCTGCCCGCCGGCTGCGCGGAGTCCTGCACGCCCCACTCGGTCTGCCGCGTCTCGTAGATCGACGACACCGCGAGCTTCACGTACCGCCCGTCGCCGCCGTACACGAGCACGCCGCCCTGCGCGTAGTTGTAGGAGTCGCCCGTGTCCGGCACGGTCGTGCGGAGCTTCGCCTCCACGACGAAGTCGCCCCTCGGCGCCCGCTCGGTCAGCACCGACGCGAGCGGCGTGGCCGGCGGGTGCAGGTCGGCCGCCTGCGTCGCGAAGCGGAGCGCGCCGCCGGCCACGGAGTACCCGCCCGCGACCGGGGGCCGCACCCACGACCAGCGGGAGGCGAGCCGCGAGCCGCGGAAGTCGTCCGACAGCGCCGGGATCGCCCGCCCGGGACGCGGTGCGTCGACGAAGCGGACCGGCGGGACGCGTCGCTGTCCCGGCTGCGCGGCGGGGGCGGGCTGGGCGCCGTCCGACGGGCCACGGCCGCCGCGCACCACCGGCCAGCCGTGCCGCCAGTCGAGCCGGTCGAGGAGCACCGCGCGCTTCGTGTACGTCTCGGTGCCGGGCACGAGCGGGTCGGTCCGGTCGACCGCGTGGTAGGCGAGCCAGCCCTGGCCGGCGGCGTCGGTGAACGCGGACTCGTGCCCGGTGCCGATCCAGCGGTTCCCGTTCCGGCTGAGCACCGGGGTGCCGCCGACCTTCGCGGCGAGGATCGAGCGCCCGTCCGCGTCCCGGAACGGGCCGAGCGGGCTGCGGGAGCGCGCGGCGAAGACGCTGTAGCCCGTCAGCGCGCCGTTGCAGCAGTTCGTCGCGGAGGCGAGCAGGTAGTACCAGCCGTCGTGCCGGACGACGTTCGTGCCCTCGTAGCGGTTCGCGATCGCGATCCGCCGCTCGGACGACGCCGAGGTGGACAGGCCGTCCGCGCTGAGGCGCCGCACGAACAGGCCCCCGTTGTAGCTCCCGAAGTAGATCCAGGCGGTCCCGCCCTCGGTGAGCACCTCGGGGTCGTAGGTCCAGCGCCGGTTCCCGGGGCTCGTCGGGTTGTCCGCGGGCGCGACGACCGGTCGGCCGCTGTCGGTCCAGGGGCCGGTGGGGGAGGGCGCGGTCGCGACGCCGATCGCGGAGCCGCCGCCCGGCAGCGCGGTCTCCGGCGCCGTGTAGTAGAGGTACCAGCGGCCGTTCGCGTGCCGGATCTCCGGCGCCCACAGGCCCGCGTCGGGAGCCACCCAGCCCGGCACCTTCGCGAAGGCGTCGCCGGCGTAGCGCCAGTGCACGAGGTCCGTGGAGCGGTAGGTCGGCAGCAGGTGCTGCACGGGCGCGCCGTCCGGGCCCCGCTCGCCGGCGTCGATCGCGTCGGTCGTGCAGTACAGGTACCAGTGGCGGTCGCCGCCGGTGCCGCGGGCGACGTCCGGGTCGGCGCAGTTCTCCGCCCGCGACCCGTCGGGCAGGCGCAGGTCGAGCGGGTTGCGGAAGGTGCCGGGGGAGGCGGAGCGCTGATCCGCGGCCGCGCCCGCGGCGGGGGCCGCGGACGCCGGCGCCGCCGGCAGCAGGCCGGCCACGAGGGCCAGCGCGATCACGAGCGGGGCGACACGGCGCACGAGGACCTCCCACGACATCGGGGTGAGGAGGGGGACGCTCGCAGACGCGGCTGGACGCGACCTCCGCGTGCGGGGGAGCGCGGACGGGCGCCCGTCAGCCGCGGCTGACGGTCACCTCGTCACCGGTGAGCACGCGCCCGTCCTCGTCGACGAAGGCGACGCGCACGGGCCGGCCCGCGGCGTCGTGGTAGCGGACCCCGGAGTCCTCGTCGGTCGCGAGGTGCTCGCGGCCCCAGACGCCGAGCGCGCCGAGGACGACCTCGAAGTCGTGCCCGGCGGGCGTCAGCCGGTACTCGGTGCGGGTCCTCGAGCCCTCCTCCTGGTACGCGGTGCGCTCGAGCAGACCGCGCTCGACGAGGCCCGCCAGGCGGTCGGTGAGCACGTCGCTCGCGATCCCGAGCCGCTGCCGGAAGTCCGAGAAGCGGGTCGTGCCCATCGCCGCCTCGCGCAGCACGAGGAGGGACCACCGGTCGCCGAGCGCGGTGATCGTCCGCGCGATCGAGCAGCGGCCGGCGGTGGGGTCGGAGAGGGGCACCGGCACATGCTACCGCTGGGTTGGAACAGCAGAACCAGGTGCTACGTTGGCCGAACCAACCCAGCCCGCGGACCGATCCGGACCCGGCGCCCGACCGGAGGACCATGCCGACCTCGTCCCGCCCCGCCGCCTTCGCGACCGCCGCGCTCACCGCGGGGCTCGCGCTCTGGACGAGCGGCGCCCCCTCCGTCGTCTACCCGGTGTACGGGCGCGAGTGGTCGCTGCCGCCCGCGCTCACCACGGTCGTCTTCGGCACCTACCCCGTCACGCTGCTCGTGGTCCTCGGCCTGTTCGGCGGGATCAGCGACCGCATCGGCCGACGGGCGGCGATCGTGCTCGGGCTCGCGCTCATGGCGGTCGGCACGCTCGCGTTCGCCCTCGCGCCCTCGATCGGCGTCCTGCTCGTCGGACGGGCCCTGACCGGCGCCGGCGTCGGGTTCGCGCTCAGCCCCGCGACGGCGGCCCTCGCGGAGTACGCCCGCCCCGGTCGCGGGCACCTCGCAGGCGCGGTCGCGACCGCCTCCACCGCCGCCGGGCTCACGGTCGCGCTGCTGCTCGGCGGCCTGTTCCTCGACCTGCTGCCCGACCCGCTCCACCTGTCCTACTGGCCGCTGCTCGGCGCCGTGCTCGTCGTGCTGGTCCTCGCGCTCCGCCTCCCGAGCGGCGCGCGCAGCAGCGGCAGCGCGGTGCGGCTGCTCCGCGTCGACCCGTCGATGCGCGGTGTCGTCGCGCAGGGCGCGCTCGGCGTCGCGGCCGCCTACGGCACCGGCGGCGTGGTGCTCGCGCTCGGCGCGGACGTCGCCGTCGGCCTCCTCGGCACCGACTCGCCGATCGTGATCGGCCTCGTGCTGGCGCTCTCCGCGGTCACCATCGGCGTCACCGCGCTGCTGGCCCGCCGGGTCCGGGCCGGCGCCGCCGCGCCCGCCGGCGCGCTCGTGATGGTCGCGGGGCTCGCCGCGCTCGTCACCGCCAGCGCCGCGGGCTCGCTGCCGGTCTTCCTCGTCTCGATCGTGCTCACCGGCGTCGGCTACAGCCTGCTGTTCTCCGCGGGCGTCGGCATCGCCGCCGAGCTGGCGCCGGCGCAGCACCGGGCGTCGACCGTGTCCGCCGTCTACTTCGCCGGCTACGCGGTGCAGGCGGTCGCCGCGATCGGGCTCGGCCAGCTCGCCACCGCCCACGGGCTGCTGCCGGCGATCGTCGCGGGCGCCGTCGTGCTCTCGGTGCTCGCGCTCGTCGCCGGCGCCGCCCCGTTCGTCCGCGCACGCCGCGCGGTCCGCACCGCCACCGGAGGGAACCCCGCATGACCTCGCTCGCATCCGCCGTCGTCCTCGTCACCGGCGCGAACGGAGGGCTCGGCACCGAGTTCGTCCGCCAGGCGCTCGACCGCGGCGCCGCCAAGGTCTACGCCTCCGCCCGCTCCCCGCGGGAGTGGGACGACCCCCGCGTCGTGCCGCTCGCGCTCGACGTGACCGACGCCGCATCCGTCGCGGCCGCCGCCGAGACCGCCCGGGACGTGACCGTCCTCGTGAACAACGCCGGCATCGCGTCCGTGCAGCCGAGCCTGCTCGAGACGACCGACGAGGAGTTCCGGCGGCTCATCGAGACGAACGTGATCGGGCTGCACGCGATCACACGGGCGCTGGCCCCGGCGATCCGGCGGACGCACGGCGCCGTGCTCAACGTCGCCTCCGTCGCGAGCTGGCGGGCGCGCGGCGCCCTCGCCGCCTACGGCGCGACGAAGGCCGCGGTCTGGTCGATGACCGACGCCCTGCGCGGCGAGCTCGCGCCCGACGGCGTCCAGGTGGTCGGGCTCTACCTCGGCTTCACCGACACCCCGATGACCGCGGGCATGGACGTGCCGAAGGGCGACCCGGCCGACGTCGTGCGGGAGGCGTACGACGGCCTGGAGCAGGGCGGGCTCGAGGTGCTCGCGGACGACGTGACGCGCCAGGTCCGCAGCGGCCTGAGCCGGGTGCTCACCGCCTCCTGAGCCCTGGCGCGACGGCGCGGCGCTCGCTGGCGTCGGCGCCGCCGCGGCCGTGCGCGGCGGGGGAGGCGGGCGATGACCGGGACGGTGCGCAGCGGCGCGGAGCGGGCGTCCGACAGCCCCGTCGTCCGCGGGGTCGCCCGCTCCGGCTTCGCCGCGAGCGGGCTCGTGCAGGCCCTCGTCGGCGTGCTGGCGATCCAGGTCGCGGTGCAGGGCGGGGCCGGGAGGCGGACCAGTCCGGTGCGCTGCAGGCGCTCGTCCGCGCGCCCGGCGGCGCGGTGCTCGTCTGGATCGCGGCCGTCGGCGGCCTCGCCCTGTGGCTCCTCGTGGACGGGCTCCTGCAGCGGCGCGACGACGCGAAGGACACCTGGCGGGAGCGGCTGAAGTCCTGGGGCAAGGCGGTCGTGCACGCCGCCGTCGGCGTCACCGCGCTGCGGGTCGCGCTCGGCGCCGGCGGCAGCTCGAGCCGATCGAGCCGGCAGGGGAGCGCCACCCTGCTCGGGCTCCCGGGCGGCCAGGTGCTGCTGATCCTCGTTGGGGTCGCCGTGGTGGTGATCGGCGGCCTCCTCGTGCGGCGCGGCGTCACCGCGCGGTTCACCGAGACGATCCGGGTGCCCGCCGGCGACCGCGGTCGCGCCGTCGTCGCGCTCGGCCGGGTCGGCTACGTCGCGCGGGGCGTCGCCATCGCGATGGTCGGCGTCCTCTTCGTCGCCGCGGCGGTGCGCACCGATCCGGGCGCCGCCTCCGGGCTCGACGGGGCGCTGCGCGCCTTCGCCGGGCTGCCGTTCGGCCGCGTCGTGCTCGTCGCGATCGGCGTCGGCTGGATCGCCTCCGGCGTCTACTCGGTCGTCCGCGCCCGGCTCGCGCGCCTGCACTGAGCGCGCCGGGGCCGGGCCGCCCGATCAGCGGGCGCGCAGCCCGTCGATCGCGACGTCGACGAGGCGCCGCCGCTGGTCCGGGTCGGCCTGGACGCCGGCGACGCCCGCGACCATCCGCACGACGTCGATCACGTCGACGTCGTCGCGGGCGACGCCCTCCGCCTGGGCGCGGGCCAGCACGGGACCGCCGGCCTCGTACATGGCGGTGCGGCAGGCCGCCATCACCTCGGAGTCCCGGTTCATGGCCTCGATGAGGACGCGCTTCGTGCCGATGTAGTCCACGAAGCGGTCGAGCCAGCGGGTCAGCGCGGGCCAGGCGGCGTCGTTCCGCACCTCGTCGGCGACCGCGGCGAGCGCTTCGATCTCGCTGACGTAGACGGCCTCGATCAGGTCGTCGCGGGCGGGGAAGTTGCGGTACAGGGTGCCGATGCCGACGCCCGCCCGTCGGGCGACGTCCTCGAGGGAGGCGTCCGTGCCGGAGGCCGCGAAGGCCTCGCGCGCCGCCGCGAGCAGCGCCTCGTAGTTCCGGAGCGCGTCCGCGCGACGGGGCTTCTTCGCGGTGATCGTGTCGAGCGCGGTGGACATGGGGGCCTCGGTCGGTTGCAAGCGGAGGGTGCCTCCGCTACCGTGGATCTCGAAACGGAGGCGGCCTCCGATCGGAGGCCACCTCCACTCTACGCCTCCCAGGGAATCGAGTGCCGTTGTCCCCCTCCCCGTCCCGCACCTTCGCCGCGCTCGCGGTGACCGCGCTCACCTTCGCGACGCTCCAGTCGCTGCTCGTCCCCGTGCTGCCGGTGCTGCAGCGCGACCTCCGCACCGACGCCGCGGGCGCGACCTGGGCCGTCACCGCCTGGCTCATCACCTCCGCCGTCGCCACGCCGCTGCTCGGCCGCGTCGGCGACCTCGCCGGCAAGCGCCGGGTGTTCCTGCTCTGCCTCGCCGCAGTGGCCGCGGGCTCCGTCGCCGCCGCGCTCGCGCCGAACCTCGCGGTGCTGCTCGCCGCGCGCGTCCTGCAGGGCTTCGGCGGCGCGATGTTCCCGCTCGCCTTCGGCATCCTGCGCGACGTGCTGCCGGCGCGCTCGCTCGCGAGCGGCATCGGCGGCTTCTCGGCCGTCATGGCCATCGGCAGCGGTCTCGGCACCGTCCTCGCCGGGCCGCTCTCCGCCGCACTCGGCTGGCGGGGCCTCTTCGTCATCCCGCTCGCCGGGATGGTCGTCGGCGGCGTGCTCACCCTCCGGTGGGTGCCGGCCACCGGGAGCCGGGCGACCGGCCGGGTGAACCTCGTCGCCGCGACCCTGCTGTCGGGATGGCTCGTCGCGCTGCTCGTGCCGCTCAGCACCGGTGCGGACCGGGGCTGGGGCTCGCCCGTCGTCGTCGGGCTCTTCGTCCTCGCGGCGGTGCTGCTCGCCGCGTGGGCGGCGGTCGAGCTCCGCTCGCGCACCCCGCTCGTCGACCTCCGCATGCTGCGCGAGCCGGCGGTGTGGTCCACCGACGTCGCGGCGATCTTCTTCGGCGCCGCGATGTTCGGCGTGTTCGCGTACTTCCCGCGCTTCGCGCAGACCCCGGCCGGCACCGGATGGGGGCTCGGCGCCTCCGTCGCGGCGTCCGGGCTGCTCATGCTCCCGATGCTCGTCACGATGGCCGCGTCCGGCTTCCTGATCGGCCCGATCGGCCGCGTCGTCCCGCCCCGGCTCCAGCTGGTCGGCGCGGCCCTGCTCCTCGCGGTCTCCACGGCGTCGCTCGCCGTGCTGCACGCCGCCGGGTGGCAGCTCGCGGCGGCGGCGGCGGTGTTCGGCGTCGGCCTCGGCGTGGGGTTCGCGGCGATGACCACGGTCGTCGTGCAGAGCGTGCCCGCGACGCAGACCGGCGTCGCCAGCGGCGTGAACGCCAACCTCCGGACGATCGGCAGCGCGATCGGGACGGCGCTCCTGACCGCGATCGTGACCGGGTCCGCCGGGGCCACGGGGGAGCCGTCGGAGTCGGGCTACGAGACGGGCTTCCTCGTCCTCGCCGCGCTGGCGGTCGTCTCGGCGCTCGTCGTCCTGGCGGCCAGGATCCCGCGCCGCCGCACGGCACGACCCCTGCCCGTCGCACCGTCCCCGATCGAGGCCGACACCGTGGCCGAGGCGGCCTGAGCGCCGCTCACTCGGTGAAGGCGACGACGGCGCCCCACTTGACGGTCTCGTCCGTGTAGACGACGAGCCGCAGCGGGGCGCCGACGTCGTAGGCGAACGTGAACGACGTCGGCTCCCCGGCGCGGCCGGAGCCGGCGTGCGAGCCGACGAGCACGACCGGCCCGGACCGGTCGTTGCGCTCCGCGATCCGTTCGGCCCGCCACGAGAACGTCGCGGCGCGATCGGTCACGAGCACCACCGTGAACCGCCCGCCGGCCTCCGCGAGCCTCGACGGCGCGAGCGCGATCGTGGTCGTGCCCTGGCCCGAGTACTCCGTGCTGTCCGCGCGGGCGTAGGACCGCATCGACGCGGGCAGCAGGACCGGGTGCCCGTACAGGTACTCGAGCAGGCCGGCCTGGCCGCCGCCCTGCAGCGCGGCGACGAACCGGCGGCGGGTCCCGAGCGACGCCGGGAGGACCGCGGCCCCGATGCGGCGCGCGGTGGCCGTCGGCGCGGGCCGCGCGTCCTGCGCCACGAGCCCCGCGAAGGGCCGGCCGGTGAGCACGACGACCGCCGCGGCGATCGCGGCGGCACCGCCGCCCGCGGCGACGAGGGCCGTCCGGCGGGAGACCTCCGGTCGCGCCGCGGACGCCGCTGCGGGCGACGTCCGGCGCACGGCGCGGACCGGGTGCGCGGCGGGCGCGTCCTCCGCTCGGGCCTGCGCCGCGCGGTAGGCGGCGACGTCCGCCTCGGTCACGTCGGGCGCGTAGAGGCGGCGGCGGAGGGCGTCGAGCCGCGCCGCATCCCGCTCGTCCCGCTGCTCCGTCGCGTGCACGCGCTCAGCGTGCCACTCGCGGCCGGGCGGCACACCCCGCTGCGCGCTCCCGGTCGCCGCCGGACGCACGACGAGCCCGCAGGCGACGCGGGGCAGGATCGTGGCGGAGCACACGGCGAGGGTCGGAGGACGCATGCGGGTGGTCGTCATCGGTGCCACGGGGCACGTCGGCGGGTACCTCGTGCCCCGGCTCGTCGCGGCGGGGCACGAGGTCGTCGCGCTCAGCCGCGGGCGGCAGCGCCTCTACCGCGAGGACCCGGCCTGGGCGTCGGTCCGCAGCGAGACGGTGGACCGCGCGGCGGAGGACGCCGACGGCGTGTTCGGCGCGCGCATCGCGGCGCTCGAGCCCGACGTCGTCGTCGACATGGTCTGCTTCACGCCCGAGTCGGCGACGCAGCTGCTCGACGCCCTCCGCGGCACCGGCGCGCGCCTCGTGATGTGCGGCACGATCTGGGTCCACGGCGCGCTGACCGCGGTACCCGCGCTCGAGCACGAGGACCGCGAGCCGTGGGGCGAGTACGGCGTCGGCAAGGCGGCGATCGAGGACCTGGTCCTCGCCGAGGCGGCTCGCGCCGACGGCGTGCCGAGCACGATCCTCCATCCCGGTCACATCAGCGGGCCCGGCTGGCCCGTCATCACCCCGGCCGGCAACCTCGACGCCGACGTCTGGCGCCGGCTCGCGACGGGGGAGCGGCTCGTGCTCCCCGGCCTCGGGCTGGAGACCCTGCACCACGTCCACGCCGACGACGTCGCGCAGGCCTTCGCGCTCGCCGTCGAGCGGCCGGAGGGCGCGGACGGCCGCGCCTTCCACGTCGTGAGCGAGCGGGCCCTGACGCTCCGCGGCTACGCGGAGGAGGCGGCCCGTTGGTGGGGGCGGACCGCGGACCTGGAGTTCCTGCCCTTCGACGCGTTCGCGGCGACGACGACGCCCGAGCACGTCGCGACCTCGTGGGAGCACGTCGCGCGCAGCTCCTCCGTCAGCATCGCGGCGGCGCGGGAGCACCTCGGCTACGCGCCCCGCTTCACCTCGCTCGACGCCGCTCGCGAGGCGGTCGCACGGCTCGCCGGGACCCCGGGCTCGGGCGTCCCGTCGCTGCCCTGACCCGACGCGCCGGAGCCGGCTCGCGCCCGCCGTCAGAACCGGGCGGTCGCGAGCGGCTCGGCGGAGCCGGTGACCCGGATGTCGATCGACCGGATCGCGTCCGCCGGGATCGCGGAGGACGCGACGAGCCCCCTCGCCTCGCCCGCGTCGGAGGTCCACGTCGCGACCGTCGACGCGGTGCCGCCGTCCGTGTGGACCACGAGCGAGTAGCTGACCGGGGCGTAGTCGTCCGCGTGGTCGTCGACGGCGGCGCCGTACGCGCAGGACCAGTCGAAGCGGGTGCCCCAGCCCACCGGTGTCACGGTCATCGACGCCGTCAGGTGCGACCCGCCGACCTCGGTCAGCGGCCGCTCGATCGCCGCCGGTCGGGCCGTCGGCTGCAGCGAGCGCACGATCGACCAGCCGCCCAGCGAGCCGACCGCGAGCACGCCGACGAGCACGAGCGCGGTCGCGAGGCGCGTGCGGCGGCGCCGGAGGCGCACGCGGCGGGCGACGCCCGCGGCGCGGCCGACGGCGTGCGCCTCGTCCCGCAGCGCGCCCTCGTCCGGCAGGTCCCGCAGCGCGAGGGCCTCGTCGAGGTCGAGCCTCCCGAGGATCCCGGGCAGCCCGGCGAGCTCCCGCACCGACTTCGAGCAGGCCGAGCAGGTCGCGAGGTGCTCCTCGTAGCGGCGGCGCTCGGCGGGCTCCAGCGCACCGAGCACGTACGCGCCGTCCCAGTCGTGGATCGACTCCGTCACCGCGTCACCCCCCGCTCCTGGAGCGCGAGCCGCAGCGCCCGCATCCCGTAGTGCAGCCGCGACTTCACCGTGCCCTCCGCGATCCCTTCCCGCTCCGCGATCTCGCGGACGCTCCGCCCGAGGTAGTGCGCCTCGACGATGACGGCCCGGTGCTCGCGGGACAGCGAGCCGAGCGCGTCGGTGACGAGCATCCGGTCGAGCACGGCGTCGACGCCGTCGCCGACCTCCCGCTCCGGCACCTCGTCGACGCCCTGCTCCCGCCGCCGGTAGGCGCTGCGCGCGTCGTCGATAACGAGGTTCCTCGCGACCGTGAACAGCCAGGCCCGTGCGGCGTCGCGGCCGGCCGCGATCTTCCCCGGATGGCGCCAGGCCCGCGCGAGGGTCTCCTGCACGATGTCCTCCGCGAGCTCGCGGTCGCGGGTCTGCCGCAGCACGAACCGGAACAGGTCGGGCCCGTGCTCGTCGGCGAGCGTGCGCAGCAGCGCGTCCTGCTCGTCCACCGGGCCTCCTTCCCACGTCCTCGGTCGTGCCCCTCGATTCCTACTACGGAGCCGCCGCCCGATCGGTTCACCGGCACCTTGCGACACGCCCGGGCTGCACCACGGGTGAACTCCGGCGGCCGCCGTCCCGTGGTTCCGTTCGACGACGTGTCCACCAGAAGGAGAGCGCCCGCATGACCGCACCGACCCTCGACCGCGCCCGTCTGCGCCGCCTCGCCGCCATCGGCGGCGGCCTCCTCGGCGTGGCGGCCCTCGCCGGCTGCAGCCCGGCCGCGAGCTCCGACACCGCCGCGTCGGGCACCGGCGCCGCGCCGTCGAGCGCATCCGCGTCGAGCCCGGCGAGCGGCGGCGCCTCCTCGTCGGCCCTGAAGGACGGCACGTACAGCGCCACCGGCGACTACCAGTCGCCCGGCGGCCCGGCGGCGGTCGCCGTCGAGGTGACGCTGAAGAGCGGCACGATCACCGCCGTGAAGGTCGAGCCGAAGGCCGCCGACCCCACCGCCGTGCAGTACGAGCGCCAGTTCGCCTCCGGCATCAGCGGCGTCGCGGTCGGCAAGCCGATCGAGGGCCTGCAGGTCGGCGCCGTGTCCGGGTCGTCGCTCACGAGCCAGGGCTTCGAGAAGGCCCTCGCCGCGATCCGGTCCGAGGCGGCGGCGTGACGACGTCCGCTCCGGCGCAGGAGGCGGCGCGTCCGGAGCGGACCCTCGCGCCGGGGCTCGCGCTCGACCGGCTCGTGGGCCGCGTGACGATGTACCGCCTCGTCGTGCTCGTCCTGCTGGTGATCGCGGCCGCGGCGCTGGTCGCCTCCCTCGCCGGCGTCCTCGCGTTCCCGCCGCTCGGCCTCGGGGCCGCCCTCGCGGTCGCGCTCGTCGTCGGATGGGGCTCGAACCGGCTGTTCGCGGCGATCCGGCGGATCCGGCCGCACGCCGAGTCCGGCGTGATCACCGGCCTGCTCGGGTTCTTCCTGTTCCTCCCGATCGCGGATCCGCGGGCGCTCGGCGCGCTGGCCCTGGCGATCGCCGTCGCGAACCTGTCGAAGTACGTCCTCGTGATCCGCGGGCGCCACGTCGCGAACCCGATCGCGATCGGCGCGGTCGTCGTGCTGCTGACCGGGATCTCCGGCGCGACGTGGTGGGTGGCGACGCCCGTCCTGCTGCCGTTCGTCCTGGTCGGCGGGGCGCTCGTCGTCCGCCGGGCGGGTGCGTGGGACCTCGCGCTGCCGGTGCTGCTGATCGCGCTGCCGGGCACCGCGATCCGGCTGCTCGCGACCGGGAGCCCGGTCGGCACCGCGCTCTGGACGGCCGTCGCCTCCTACCCCTTCCTCTTCCTCGCCGCGTTCATGCTGTCCGAGCCGCTCACGGCGCCGCCCCGGCGGTGGCAGCGGATCCTCGTCAGCGCGCTCGTCGGGGTGCTGTCGCTGATCCCGCTGCGGGTCGGGTATGTCGGCCTCACGCCGGAGGTCGCGCTCGTGCTCGCGAACGTCGTCGCGTTCGCATTCGGGCAGCGCCGCCGCATGCGGCTCGTGCTCGACCGCCGCGCCGCGCACGCGGGCGGCGTCGAGGACCTGCGGTTCACGAGCGAGCGGCCGCTGACGTTCCGGCCGGGCCAGTACCTGGAGCTGAGCCTGCCGCACGCCCGCCAGGACCTCCGTGGCGCCCGCCGCGCGTTCAGCCCGGCGAGCGCGCCGGGGAGTGCCGTCCGGATCGTGACGCGGCAGGCGGAGCGGCCGAGCTCGTTCAAGCGGGCCCTCACGGCCGTCGCGCCGGGGGAGGCGGTCGCGGTCAGCGTGCTCGCCGGCGACTTCCTGCCTCCGCGCGACCGGGGCGCCCCCGTGGTCTGGCTCGCCGGCGGCGTCGGCGTGACGCCGTTCCTCGCGATGGCCGAGGCCGAATCCGACCGGGACGCCGTGCTCGTCTGGCGGCTCCACGAGGGCGACGACCCGGCGTGGGCGGCGGAGGCGCTGGCGCACGTCCGCGTGCTCGTCGTCGGACCCGCCTCCCTGCCCCTGCCCGCCGGCTGGCAGCGGCTCGGCGAGCGGCTCGATGCGGCGGCGCTCGCCGCGGCCGTGCCGGACCTCGCGTCGCGCGCGGGCTACGCCGCGGGATCGCCGACCTGGATCGGCGCCGCCCGTGCCGCCGCGCGCCGCGCCGGCCTCCGCCGCCTCCGCACCGACCGCTTCCTCGGCTACTGACGATGGAGGACGACGGGCGCGTGCTCGACGACCGCTACGAGCTCCGCGGGCTGCTCGGCCGCGGCGGCGCCGGGACCGTGCACCGCGCCTGGGACCGGGAGCGGCGACGGGAGGTCGCGGTCAAGCTGATCGACGGCGGCGCCGCGCGCCCGGGTCGCGGCGAGGCCGAGGTGCTCGCGGGCCTGGACCACCCGCGGCTCGTCGCCCTGCACGACGTGCTGACGACGCCGGACGGCGTCGCGCTCGTCATGGAGCTCGTGGACGGGCCGTCGCTCGCCGCCCGCCTCGAGCAGGGCCCGCTCGACGCGGACGAGGCGGCCGTCGTGCTCCGCGACGTCGCGAGCGGTCTGGCGCACGCGCATCGGCGCGGGGTGGTGCACCGCGACGTGAAGCCCGGCAACGTGCTCCTCGGGCTCGAGGGCGATCGCGTGATCGCCGCCAAGCTGACGGACTTCGGCATCGCCCGCCTCGCGGACGCGACCCGGACGACGGCGGAGCGGACGGTCGTCGGCACGCTGCGGTACCTGAGCCCCGAGCAGGCGCGCGGGGAGCGCGCCACCGCGGCGTCGGACGTCTACGCGCTCGGGCTGACGGTGCTCGCCGCGCTCACTGGGGCGCCGGCGTTCCCGGGCTCGGCGACCGAGTCGCTCGCCGGTCGGCTGCTGCGCGCTCCCGCGGTGCCGGAGGCGCTGCCCGAGGACTGGCGCGAGCTGCTGCTCGGCATGACCGCCCCGGCCGAGCAGGACCGGCTCGACGCCTCGACCGCCGCGGCCCTCGCGCACGCGCTCGGCCGGTCCGCGGTGCCTGCGCCGACGCTCGTCGCAGCGGCCGCTGCGCCGGTGCGAGCCGTGCTGCCGGCCGCGCGCCGACCACGTCGCCGGTTCGCGCTCGTCGGCGGGGTCGCCGCGACCGGGCTCCTGCTCGGCGCCGCCGGTGCGGCGGTGCTCGCCCCGGCGGAGGCGGACCGGGCCCTCTCGGCCGAGGACCTCCCGGCCGTGAGCGCGCCGCCGTCTCGAGCGACCGTCGTCCCGTCCGCTGCTCCCTCGCCGCGCACGACGGCGGCCGCATCGGCCGCCGACGCCGGTGCGACCGCCGTCCGCGACGACGACGACCGAGGCTCGGACCACCGCGGCCGGGGCCGCGGCCGATCGGGTTCCGGCCACGGCGAGGACTGAGCCGCCCGCCGTCGCCCGCCCGTCTGCCCTGCTGGTCGAGGGCGAGCGCAGCGAGCCTCGTGACCACCCGACGCACGAGTCGTCGCCTGCCCCGCTGGTCGAGGTGCGAGCACAGCGAGCCTCGAGACCACGCTCGACGCGTCCGGTGCGCCGCGTCAGGCCGTGACGTCCTCGTGGTCGTCGCGCCGCTGCAGCGCCGGGGCGCCGGCGACGTCGGCGCGACCGGCCTCCTCCTCCGCGGGAGGAGCGGGCGGCGGCGGGGGAGCGCCCCGCTCGTCGTCCGGTCCGGTCGCGTCGGCTGCAGGAGCGCTCGTCATCGGGCGAGTGTGCGCCGCGCGCCTGCGCGTCACTCGACCGCGGCGGGGCGGGAGAAGCGGTCGAGGAGCTCGGCGAACCGCTCGATGTCCTCCTCCGACCAGCCCGCGAGCGCCTGGTGCATCCGCACCCGCTGCTCGGCCGCGAGCGCCGCGACGCGGTCCCGCGCGTCCGCGGTCGCGGTGATCCACACGATGCGGGCGTCGTGCTCGTCGCGGGCGGACTCGACCAGGCCGTGCTCGCGGAGGTCCTTCAGGTACCGGCTGACCGCGCCCTTGTCCATCTCGAGCGCGCTGACGATCGCGCCGACCTGCACCCGCTCCGCGCGCACGACCTCGCGGAAGACGGGCCACGCCGCGGGCTGCAGGTCGGCGGCCAGCGCGGCCGCCGACCTGCGGATCGTGCGCCGTGCGCCGATCACGAGCCGGTCGAAGGAGTCGTTGATCGAGTCGATCGCCTGGTCGGTGTCCACGGCGCTCACCGTAGCGAAGGAGCTCATCGCCGGTCCGGCACGGCGGTGCGATCGCGGTCGTCGACGCCCTCCGACGTGCTGCCGACCTCGTTCGCGCCGAGCTCGAGCGCGCGCTCCGCGGCCGGGGCGAGCCCCGGACGGCCCTCCGTGTCCGCGAGCTGCTCGACCGCCGTCTTCGTGCTGAGCGGCCGGTTCGGCAGCAGGCAGACGAACAGCAGCGTGACCAGCGTGAGCGGAGCGGCGAGCAGGAACACGTCGCCGATCCCGGTGCCGTAGGCGCTCTCGACGACGCCGCGGATCGGCGCGGGCAGCGCGGAGACCACGGGCACCTCGCCGCCGCCGAGCGCCTTGCCGGCAGCCGCGGCGATCGCCGGGTCCAGCGTCGCCAGCCCGTCCCGGATCAGGTCCGGCACCCGGGCGCCGAGGAAGGCGCCGAGCGCGGAGACGCCGAGCGTGCCGCCGAGGCTGCGGAAGAACGCGATGCTGGCGCTGCCCGCGCCGAGCTGGGTCGCCTGCAGGGAGTTCTGCGTGACGAGCACGAGGTTCTGCATCGTCATGCCGAGGCCGAGCCCGATCACCAGCATGAAGATCGCGAGCGTCCAGTAGGGGGTGTCGACGCGGATCGTGCCGAGCAGCGTGACGCCGGCGACGAGGAGCGTCGCGCCGACGACGACGTACCGCTTCCAGACGCCCGTGCGGCTGATGACGCCGCCGACGACGGTGCTCGCGCCGAACAGGCCGACGACCATCGGCAGGGTCAGCAGGCCCGCCTCGGTCGGCGTGTGCCCCTCGGCGAGCTGCAGGTACTGGCTGAGGAAGACGGAGACGCCGAACAGCACCACGCCGATGGCGAGGCTCGCGAGCACCGCGAAGACGAAGGTGCGGTTGCGGAACAGCGTCATCGGGATGATCGGCTCGCGCACCTTCAGCTCGGTGACGACCGCCGCGGCGAGCAGCACGGCCGCGCCGGCGACCATGAGCCAGCTGGTGGCCGAGGCCCACGCGAACTGCGATCCGCCGAGCGAGACCCAGATGAGCAGCAGGCTGACGCCGGCCGCGATGAGGATCGCGCCGAGGTAGTCGATCGACACCGCCCGCTTCGCCCGCTTCGGCAGGTGCAGGGTGCGCTGGATGAGGACCAGCGCGGCGATCGCGAAGGGGAGCGCGACGTAGAAGTTCCAGCGCCAGCCCCACCCGTCGGTGATCAGCCCGCCGATCAGCGGGCCGCCGACGGTCCCGACGGCCATGACGGCGCCGATGAGGCCCATGTAGCGGCCGCGCTCGCGCGGGCTGACGATGTCCGCCATGACGACCTGGACGAGCGCGGTCAGGCCGCCGGCGCCGAGGCCCTGCACGACGCGGAACGCGATGAGGGTGTTCGTGTCCTGCGAGAAGCCGGCCAGCGCCGACCCGACGACGAAGACGACGAGCGCGAGCTGCACGAGCAGCTTGCGGTTCACGAGGTCGGCGAGCTTGCCCCAGATCGGCGTGCTGACGGTCGTGGCCAGCAGGGTCGCGGTGACGACCCAGGTGTAGGCGGTCTGCGTGCCGTGCAGGTCGGCGATGATCCGGGGCAGCGAGGTCGAGACGACCGTGCCCGCCAGGATCGCCACGAACATGCCCATGAGCAGCCCGGACAGCGCCTCCAGCACCTCCCGGTGCTGCTGCCGCTCCGCCGGTGTCGCCGCCGTTCTCGCCGTGCTCATCCGCACCCCTCCACTCGTTGACCGAAGACAACAGTAGAAGACGTTTGACGGCGATCAACTATTCCCGCGCCGAAGTGCTCACGCTTCTGGACGCCGAGTCGGCGCTTCGGCGTCCAGAAGCGTGAGCACTTCAGGCGAGGAGGGGGCCGTAGAGGTCGGGGCGGCGGTCGCCGAGGAGGTCGACGAGCTCGCCCTGCCGCTTGTCGCGGGAAGCGGGCAGGTCGAGGTCCGCCCAGGCGACGCCGTCCCCGGGCCCGACCCGGTCGACGATGCCGCCGTCGGCGCCCACGACGTGCGTGCCGCCCGCCCAGGTCACGCCGCGCTCCGGCCCCTGCCGGTCCGCGACGAGCACGGCCATGTGGTTCAGCCGCGCCGTGGCCGCGGCGATCTGCACCTCCGGCACGTCGCCGCCGTCGGGCCGCGGCTGCACCGGCCAGTTCGCCGGCACGGCGAGCAGGTCGGCGCCCCGGAGCGCCGCGATGCGGGTCCACTCCGGGAACTCGAGGTCGAAGCAGACCATCACGCCGAGGCGCCCGTACGGCGTCTCGACGACCGCCGGCAGGTCGGAGCCGGGCGTGAAGACGCGCTTCTCGAGGTCCCAGAGGTGCACCTTGCGGTAGACCGCGCGGGTGCCGGACCGGTCGAGCACCGCGGCGCTGTTGTAGAGGCGCCCGCCGCGGCCGAGCTCCGCGAACCCGACCACCAGCACGGCGTCACCGAGCAGCGACGACCAGCGCGCGAGCAGCGGGTCCTCGGCGTCGATCGCGAGCCCGCGCGCCTCCGCCTCGTCGGTGAAGACGTAGCCGGAGGTCGTCAGCTCGGGCAGCACCACGATCTCGGCGCCCGCGGCGAGCACCTCCCGCAGCACGGCCTCCGCGCGGGCGGTGTTCCCGGCGAGGTCGCCGACGACGGGGGAGAGCTGCACGGCCGCGATCCGGGTCATGCGCCGATCGAACCACGCCCGCGGCGCGGGCCGCGGGCGGCTCAGCCGACGACGCGCAGCAGCGCCCGGAGCAGGGCCGTGGTCGCGTCGACGCGGGCGGCGGCGTCGACGCCTACGAACGGCTCGTGGGAGCCGGCCGTGCCGCCGGCGAGACCGCGGACGCGGCGCGCGTCCGCGGCGTCCAGCTCGCCCTCGCCCTCCAGCGCGCGGAGCGCCGCGAACCACTCCCGCCGCGCGGCGCCCTCCAGCCGGACCGCCTCCACCCGGTCGAGCCAGCCGTCGCGGGCGTCGCCGAGCGCGGTCTCGCGCAGCGCGTCCCAGACGAAGAGGTGCACGGCGAGCGGGCCCTCGTCGCCCTCGCCGAGCCGCAGCGCGCGCTCGACCGCCGTGCGGGCGGCCGGCTCGTCACCGTCGCGGAGGCGGCGCAGCGCCCTGTCGAGGAGGTTGTCCGCCGCGAGCCGCACGGCGCGCTCCCGATCGGCGCTCCGCCGTTCGACATCCGTGCGCAGGGCGCCGAACGCACCCCGCCGCGCCGCGTCCCGCCGGAGCCGCTCCCACGCGATCAGGTCGTCCTCAGCCACGGCACGACGGTAGGCGATCAGCCCTTGAGGCCGGAAAACGTCATCGTCTGCACGAACTGCTTCTGCGCACCGAGGAAGAACAGGATCAGCGGCAGGGTCGCGACGACGTTCGCGGCCATCAGCAGCGCCCACTGCGTGCGGCGGGTGCCCTGGAAGCTCGTGATGCCGAGCTGCAGCGTGAACGCCTGGTCGTCGTTGATCGCGATCAGCGGCCACACCAGGTCGTTCCACGAGCCCAGCAGGGTGAAGATCGCGAGCGTCGTCAGCGCCGGCTTCGCGAGCGGCAGCACGATGCGGAAGAACACCTGCCGCCGGGTCGCGCCGTCGATCAGGCCCGCCTCCTCCAGCTCGGGCGGCAGCGACAGGAAGAACTGCCGCATCAGGAAGATGCCGAACGCGCTGGCCAGCCACGGCACGATCGCGGCACCGAGGCTGTCGATCAGGCCGATCTGGGAGAACAGCACGTAGGTCGGGATCATCAGGACCTGGATCGGGATCATGATCGTGGCGACGATGCCGAAGAACCCGAGGGTCCGGCCGCGGAACCGCAGCCGGGCGAAGCCGTAGCCGGCGAGCGAGCAGAGCACCAGGTGGCTGACGATCGCAGTCACCGAGACGAGCACCGTGTTCCCGAGCCAGAGCAGCACCGGCGAGGTGCCGAACAGCTGCCCGAACCCGTCGAGCGTGAGCCGGGTCGGGATGAACGGCGTCGGGATGCGGTTCAGGTCCTCGGCCGGCGTGAGCGCGGCGAGGAACATCTGCACGAACGGGATCGCGAACAGCACCGCGACCGGCGCGAGCAGCAGGTGCCACGGGCTGAACGGCAGCCCGCGGCGGCGCGGCCGCGACCGGCCGGCGGTGGCCGCGGAGGCCGAGGGGAGGGCGCTGGACGACATCAGAAGGCCTCGATCCGGGCTCGGCGGGAGTACAGCACCACGCCGACGGTGATGAGCATCGTGACGAGGAAGAGGGTCCAGGCGACCGCGGAGCCGTAGCCGAACTCGGTCTGCCGGAACGCCGCGTTCCAGAGGTAGTAGACGACCGTCTGCGTCGCGTTCAACGGGCCGCCGCGGGTCGTCGTGTAGACGAGGTCGAACAGCTGCAGCGCCTGGATGACCTGCCAGATCGTCGCGAACACGGCCACCGGCGCGAGCTGCGGCACGGTGACGTGCCAGAACGCCTGCCGCGCCGTGGCGCCGTCGATGCGCGCCGCCTCCACGAGCTCGCCGGGGATGTCCTGCAGCGCGGCGAGGAAGATCACCGTCGTGAACGCGGCGGAGCCCCAGAGGGACATGATCGCGATCACGACCATCGCCTGCCGCGGGTCCTCCAGCCAGCCCTGCTGCGGCAGCCCGATGCGCCGGAGGATGTTGTTCAGCAGCCCGAACTGCGGGCTGAACAGGTAGGTCGTCAGGATGCCGGTCGCGGCGGCGGAGGCGACGAACGGCACGAAGATCGCCGTCCGGTACAGCCCGATGAACCGGATCCGCCGGTTGAGGGCGACCGCGAGCAGCAGCCCGAGCAGGATCGACGCCGGCACGAACAGGGCCGTGTACAGCACGGTGTGCGTCACCGCTGCGGCGAGGTCGGCGTCCTTCAGCGCGTAGGCGTAGTTGCCGACGCCGATGTTCTGCGGCTCGCTGAAGCCGTCCCACCGCTGCAGGGAGAGGAAGAACGACCAGATCGCGGGGAAGATCGACAGCCCGAGCACGAGGACGGTCGCCGGCCCGACGAACGCCCAGCCCTCGAGCGTCAGCCGGAGGCTCCGACGCCGGCGGGACCGCTGCCGGTCCACGCCGACCCCGGACGCGGGGGAGAGGTGCGCGGCGCTCACGGGCCGTTGCCCTCCAGGGCCGCGTCGGCCTTCGCCGCGGCCGCCTTCAGCCCCGACTCGGGCGTGCCCTGGCCCTGGAGCACGGCGGAGATCTGGTCGCCGATCGCCTCGGACAGCTTGTTGTACGCCGGCACCGTCGGGCGCGCGTGCTTCGCGTTCGCGGAGTTGGCGGCCATGACGTCGAGGCCGGGCAGCGCCTTCACCTGCGCCTGGAAGGCGGCGGAGGAGGTCTCGCTCTCGCGGAGCGGCAGGTTGCCGTACTCGACGTTCCACCGCTCGTCCTGCGCCGGGTCGGTGAGCCACTTCGTGAACTCGTACGCCCAGTGGGCGCGGTTCGCGTCCTTGTGGTCGAACAGGGTCCAGAGGTCGGGGCCGGACACCGTCTCGTGGTTCCCGTCCGTGCCGGGCAGGACCGTCACCCCGTAGTCGGTCTTCGCGGTCTTCAGGTCGTAGAGCTGCCACGGGCCGCTCGTGATCATGCCGATGTGGCCGCCGGCGAACAGCTGCCCGAACTTCGTGTCGGTCTGGTCGAGGTAGACGCTCTTGTCGTCGATCGCCATGTCGCGCAGGAGGGTGAGGGCGTCGACCCCGGCGGTGGAGTCGAACGCGGCCTTCTTGCCGTCGGAGGAGAGGACCTCGCCGCCGTTCTGCCAGAGGTGCGGCCAGAACTGCCAGGTCGTCTCCTCGCTGCCGGAGACCGAGTAGGCGTACCCGTACGTGTCGGTCGACTCGTTCGTCAGCTTCTTCGCCGCAGCCCGGAAGTCGTCCCAGGTCCACCGGTCGGTCGGGTACGGGATGCCCGCGGCGTCGAAGAGCTTCGTGTTGTACAGCAGCGAGATGTTGTCGACGACGGCGGGGAACCCGATCGTCTTCTTCCCGGTCGGCCGGGCCGTCTGCCGCGCGGCGCCGCTGAAGCCCTTCCAGTCGACGTCGGGGTCGGCGACCTGCTTCGTGATGTCGAGCGTGCGGTTCGACGCCTCCAGCTGGCTGGCCCAGGACCCGAACGCGTAGGAGACGTCGGGGTAGTTGCCGCCGGCGAAGCTCGCGGAGAGCTTCTGCAGCAGGTCCTCCGTGGACGGCGCACCGGACGAGACGTCGATCTTCACGTTCGGGTGGAGCTTCTCGTACTCGCCGGCGAGGCCCTCGAGGATCTTCTCCGCCTCGTCCGCCTGACCGGTCCACCAGGTGAGGGTGACGTCGGCCTTCGTGTCGAGGGTCGTGGAGCCGCCCCCGCCCGAGCAGCCGGTGAGCGCGGCGACGAGGGCGCCGACGGTCGTGACCGCGGCGGCGACCCGGGCGGTCGATCGTCGGTGGATGGGGATCCGGGGCATGGCTGGCTCCTCGCTCGGTCGGGCGCTGCTCTGCGCTCCCGTCATGGTCGCGAGTGCACGGAGTCCCCGGGAGGTCGCTGCGGACAACGCGCAACCCGATTGCGCGCTCCGCGCTGTTCCGTCACGGGCGCGAAACACGCCGGACGCACTGAGGCCCGCCCGGCTCGCTGCGACGCGAGCGGGGCGGGCCTCGGGACCGCGCGGGGCTACCGCAGGTCGGGCTGGATCAGGTCGCCGTGCGCGGCCGTCAGCTCGTCGCAGAGCGCCCAGATCTGCTCCGGCGTGAGGCTGGAGCTCGCGTTCGGGTCGGCGAGCACGGCCTGGCGCACGCGCTCCTTCGAGCCGGTGCGGGCCGCCTCGATCGTCAGCTCGGCGACGGAGAGGTAGGCGCGGTTCAGCGCCGCGCCCTGCGTCGGGATCGCCCCCATCGGCACGGGGTGCAGCCCGTCGCCGTCGACGCGGACGGGCACCTCCACGACCGCGCCCTGCGGCAGGTTGTCGATCAGCCCGCGGTTCACGAGGTTGCCGTGGATCTCCCGCTCCGTGCCGGTGACGACCGAGTGGATCACCTGCGGCGCGTACTCGGCGGCGCCCTCCTCCAGCTCGAGCGGCTCGCCGGCGGCGAGCGCCCGCTGCGCGTGCTCGAACTCGGCGACGTTCTCCTCGCTGATCCCGATGTACTGCAGCGGCTCGATGCGGAACCGCTCGACCTGCTCGGGGGAGCGGAGGAACCAGTCGAGGTACTCGCTGGAGTGCTCGCTCGTCTCCGTCGGGTAGTACCCGAGCCGGCGGAACATCTCGACCCGGACCCGCCGCTCGAGCTCGGGCTGCGCGGCGATGGTGTCGATCAGGCGCGGGTAGAGGCTCTCGCCGTCCCGGCTCCACTCGAGCAGCCACGCCTGGTGGTTCACGCCCGCGGCGCGGAACCGCGTGCCCTCGAGCGGGACGCCGATCAGCTCGCAGAGGTCGTGCACGGTCCAGTAGACGCTGTGGCAGAGCCCGATCGTCCGGATGTCGGGCGCGACGACGGACGCCCACCAGACGTTCATCGCCATCGGGTTCGTGTAGTTCAGGAACAGCGCGTCCGGGCAGAGCCGGCCCATGTCGCCGAGCAGGCCGGTCAGGAACGGGAAGGTCCGGAGGGCGCGGAAGACGCCGCCGACACCCGTCGTGTCGCCGATCGTCTGCAGCAGCCCGTGCCTCGCGGGGATCTCGAGGTCGAGCCGCGTCGCCGCGATGCCCCCGATCTGGACCATGTTCACGACGAAGTCGACGCCGTCGAGGGCGGCGGACCGGTCGAGCGCCGGCACGATCGTCGCGCGGGCGCCGAGGCGCTCGTTCACCTGCCGCGCCGTGCCCTCCGCGACGGCGAGCCGTTCCGCGTCGACGTCGTGCAGGCGGATCTCGAGATCGGCGAGCTCGGGGAAGCGGAGGAGGTCGGCGAGCAGCTGCCGGGTGAAGACGACGCTGCCGGCGCCGATGAACGCGACGGAGGGCATGACCGCGATCCAACAGCGGGAGTGAGCGATTGCGGGAGGCCCGTTGCGCGGCTCGCGTGAAGTGCGCAATCCTGCTGCACGCTTTCGACCCGAGGGAGGACCGCGATGGCGCAGGCCACCGGGCTGCGGCTGCCGCACGCGTCGTCGGCGAAGCGCGCCGACCGCATGCTCGCGGTCCTGAAGAGCGTGAACGCGCGGGGCGCGGTCTCGCTCGCCGACCTGGCGGGAGAGCTGCAGGTGTCCGCCGCGACCCTGCGCCGGGACCTCGCCGACATGGAGGACCAGGGCCTCCTGATCCGGACCCACGGCGGCGCGCGCCCGCAGGCGCTGCACGACGAGGTGCCGGTGCACCTCCGGGACCTCGAAGCGCGGGAGGCGAAGCACCGGATCGCGCTGCGCGCCGCCGAGCTGATCCCGTCCGGCCCCTACGCGGTCGCGCTGACGGGCGGCACGACGACCGCGGAGATCGCGAAGGCCCTGTCGCGCCGGACGCAGCTCACGATCATCACGAACGCGCTGACCATCGCCCTCGAGCTCGCGGCACGCCCGACGACGAAGGTGATCCTGACGGGCGGCGTCGTCCGCTCGACGTCGTTCGAGGCCGTCGGGGTGCTCGCCGAGAACACCTTCAAGGCCGTGAACGTCGGCACCGCGATCCTCGGCGTCGACGGGATCAGCGCGGAGGGCGGCGCGACCACCCACGACGAGGTCGAGGCGCGGACGAACAACGCGATGGTCGAGCACGCGCAGCGCGTCATGGTCGTCGCCGACGGCTCGAAGGTGGGCCGGATCACGTTCGCGCAGATGGCCGAGACGCGGCAGGTGGACGTGCTGATCACGGACACGACCGCGGACGCGGTCGCCCTCGACGCCCTCCGCGCGGCCGGCGTGACGGTCCACCTCGTCGAGCCCCGCCGCTGACGAGCGCCTTCCACGCTGGTTGAGCCGGGCGCCCCGCGCCCGTGCCGAAACCACCCGAGCTCTGCCGCGGCCGACCGCGCAGTCGCGCTGCGCGATCGGCGAGGCGTCTCGACAGCCCGACGGGTCGGTTCCCACGATGGCCCGATGATCCACTCCACTCCCGCACCCCGGCGCCGCCGCCGGGTCGTGCTCGCCGCGGCCGCCGTCGCCGCGGCCGCCGCGCTCGCCGTGCCCGCGACCGCGGCCTCCGCCCAGCCGGGCCATGCGCCCGGCCGCACCGTGACCTACCGCGCGAGCAGCGCGAACATCGCCAACCCGGAGCGCGGCTTCGACCACGAGACCGACACCCACTACCGCGACGGCGGGAAGGGCTGGCAGGGCCTCACCGACGCGCAGCTGCGCGCCTGGCGGAAGCTCGGCGACACCCAGATCAACCGCGTGTACTACCTCGACGACTTCGCGAAGGGCGCCGACCTCAGCCGCGACCTGCTCGCCAAGCTGCAGCACGACTTCGACGTCGTCAAGCGCAACGGCTTCACCGTCGTCCTCCGGTTCGCCTACGTCGAGGGCGGCGCCGACCCCTACGTCGCGCCCTTCGGCGACGCCGACCTGCCGACCGTGCAGAAGCACATCCGCCAGCTCACGCCGCTGCTCCAGCGCAACACCGGCCTCATCGCGACCCTGCAGCAGGGGTTCATCGGGCTGTGGGGCGAGGGCTACTACACCGACTACTTCGCCGACCCGAAGACGCAGGTCGTCTCCGACGCCGACTGGGCGAAGCGGAGGGCCGTCGTCGAGGCCGAGCTGAAGGCCCTGCCCACCCGGACCGTGCAGGTGCGGACGCCGCTCATGAAGCAGGAGATCACGGAGCGCCCGACCGGCACCGCCGGCGCCCTCACGCCGAAGGAGGCGTACCGGAACACGCTCGCGGCGCGGATCGGCCACCACAACGACTGCTTCCTCGCGTCGCCGGACGACTTCGGCACGTACCTGTCCGACCCGATCACGCTCGACCAGGACTACCTGGCCGCCGACAGCCGCTTCGTGCCGGTGGGCGGCGAGACCTGCAACGTCGCCCCGCCGCTCTCCGAGTTCCCGAACGCCGAGACGCAGATGCGGCGGTTCCACTTCAGCTACCTGAACCGCGAGTACAACACCGACGTGCTCGACTCGTGGGGCGCCGCCGGCGTCGCGACGACCGAGCGGAGGCTCGGCTACCGGTTCCAGCTCACGTCGAGCACGGTGACGAGCGGCCGGACCCCGACCGTCACGGTCCGGGTGAAGAACACGGGCTGGGCGGCGCCGTACAACGCGCGACCCGCGAAGCTCGTGCTCGTCAGCGGGAAGCACCGGTACTCGGTGCCGTTGAAGACGGACGTGCGCCGCTGGGCCGCCGGCACGACCTCGACGGTGCGCGCCGCGATCCGGCACCTGCCGCACGGGAAGTACGCGGTCTACCTGGCGCTGCCGGCCGCCGACAAGAAGACCGCGAAGGACCCCCGGTACGCGATCCGGACCGCGAACGTCGGCACCTGGCACGCCTCGAGCGGCCTGAACGACCTGCACCAGACGGTCCGCATCCGCTGACCTGCACGACTCGCGTCGGACGGCGGCGGGCCGGGAGGCTGCTCCCGGCCCGCCGCCGCGACCGGCACCGACCGTCCGGGAGGCCCCGTGCACGCCGAAGCCCGCTTCCCCGACCTCGCCGTGCCGGTCCGCGCCGCGGGCCCGCTCACCCGCCTCGGGCTCGGCTGGCTGGTGCCGCCGGGCCCCGTCGCGGTGCTCCACCCCTTCGACGAGGGCGCCTCCTTCTACCGGCACGGGTGGAACTCGTGGAGCCCGAGCGGATGGCGCCGCCTGACCGAGCCGCCGCTGCGGATCGGCGGCGACCCCGCCCGCCTGCTCACCGCGGACGACGCGGCGAACGACACCCCGCTGGCCCACTCCGGCAGCGCCGTCGGCGCGCTCGAGGGGCCCGACGGCCGCGTGCTGCTGCTCGGCGCGCTCGGGCTCGGCACGCCGCGCGTCGGCGCCGACCGCCACGTGCTCCACGGCACGACGGAGGACGCCGGCGACGGCTGGTTCCTGGCGTGGGGCCGGGAGGACGAGGTGTTCGGCGCCTACGCGGCGCTCCTCGCCGAGCGCCTCGGCGGCCGCGACCGGCGTGCGGGCGCCGTCTGGAGCAGCTGGTACTCGTACTACGAGGACGTCGACGAGGACCTGCTCGCCCGCACGGTCGAGGACCTGCGCGGCCACCCCATCGACGTCGTGCAGCTCGACGACGGCTGGGAGGCCGCCGTCGGCGACTGGACGGCGAACGACCGCTTCCCGTCGGGCATGGCCGCGACCGCGTCCCGGATCGCGGCGGCGGGCTTCCGGCCGGGGCTCTGGCTCGCGCCGCTGATCGCGCTGCCGCGCTCCCGCTTCGCCCGGGACCACCCCGAGCTGCTCGTGCAGGACGACGACGGCCGCCCCCTCGTCACCGGCACGAACTGGGGCACCGGGTACTTCGCGCTCGACACCACCCGCCCGGAGGCGCTCGACCACCTGGCCGACGTCGTGCGCCGGGCCGTCGCCGACGGCTTCACCTACCTGAAGCTCGACTTCCTGTACGCGGGCGCCGTGCGCGGCCGTCGGTCGCGCGACCTGCCCCGCGAGCGGGTCTACCGCGACGCCGTCGAGCACGTCCGCCGCGCCGCCGGGGACGACGTCCACCTGCTGGGCTGCGGCGCGCCGATGCTGCCGTCGGCCGGGGTGTTCGACGGCGTCCGCGTCGGGCCGGACACCGCGGCGTTCTGGGACAACGGGGAGCGGCGGGACGACCCCTCCGGCAGCGGCGCGCGGAACGCGATCGCCGCCTCGATCCCGCGGACCTGGCTGCGCCCCCTCTACGAGCTCGACCCGGACGCCGTGTACTTCCGCCGGCGCCGCAGCCTGCTCGACGAGCCGCAGCGGCAGCTGGTCGAGGACGCCGCGACGGTGCTCGGCTTCCGGCAGACCTCCGACCCGATGGCCTGGCTCGACGCGGGCGAGCGGGACGAGCTCGACGCGTGGCTGCGCGCGCCCCCCGCCGTCGAGCGCTTCGGCCGGACCCGGTGGCGCGTCGACGGGCGCGAGGTCGACTTCGCGCCCGTGCTGGACGGCAGCGCCCCGGCGTCGCCCGCGACCCTCGTCGAGTAGCCGCGCCGGCGGGGCCCTCCGCTGCTGATCCCGCCGAGCGCTCGGCCGGTCCAGCAGCGGAGCGCCCCGGGAGCGCCCCCGTGCCTACTTCAGGCCGGAGGAGGCGATCCCGTCGATCACCCGGCGCTGCAGCAGGATGAACGCGATCAGCACCGGCGCGGTGGCCATCAGGCTCGCGGCCATGATCACGGGGTAGTCGACGGTCACGCTGCCGGACAGCGTCGCGAGGCCCGCCGCGAGCGGCTGCAGGCCGGCGTAGGTCGACACGACGAGCGGCCAGAGCAGCTCGTTCCAGCTGAACAGCACCGTCGTGATCGCGAGCACGCTGATGTTCGAGCGCACGAGCGGCACCATCACGCGGGTGAAGATCTGCCAGGGATTCGCGCCGTCGATCCGCGCCGCCTCCTCCAGCTCGTTCGGCAGGTTCAGGAACGCCGTCCGCATGAGGAAGGTGCCGAAGGCGCTGAACAGGCCGGGCGCGACGATGCCCGGGATGGTGTTGAGCCAGCCGAGCTGCTGCACGATCTGGTACTGCGACAGCAGGTAGACCTGCGACGGCACGAGCAGGATCGACAGCACCAGCCCGAGCAGCAGGTTCCGGCCCCGGAACCGCATGCGCGCGAACGCGTAGCCGGCGAGGGTGCAGAGCACGATCTGCGCGACCGTCCGGATCACCGTGATGGTGACGGACACGCCGAGCTGCGGCAGGAACGGCAGCTGCTCGAAGACGTCGACGTAGTTGTGCCACTGCAGCGTGCCCGGCCAGAACGTCGGCACGACGCTGCGGACCTGGCTGTTCGTCGACAGCGACATGATGATCTGCCACAGGAACGGGAAGGCCATCAGGAAGCCGCCCACCCCGAGCACGACGTGCGCGAGCACGTGCCGCGGCCGCCGCCGGCTGCGCGTCGCCGGCGTCCGGGTGCGGACCGTCGCAGCGGCCCTCGTCTGCACGGCGCTAGACATTCGCCACCCACCTCCGCTGGAGCCGGAACTGCAGCAGGGTCACGAGCCCGATCAGCACGAAGATCGCGATGGCGATCGACGCCGCGAAGCCCTGCTGGTTGTCGACGAACCCCGCCTGGAAGAAGTAGAAGACGAGCGACATCGACGACGGCATCGCCGGGTTGCGCGGCCCCATGATCGCGTAGAGCAGGTCGAAGAGCTGGAAGCTCGAGATCACCGTCACGACCACGACGAAGAAGATCGTCGGGGTCAGCAGCGGCACCGTCACCGACCGGAACCGGCGGGAGGGCGAGGCGCCGTCGAGCTCGGCGGCCTCGTACAGCTCCGGCGGGATCGCCTTCAGGCCCGCCGCGAGCACGATCATCGAGAAGCCGAGCGACGACCAGAGGCCGACGATGGAGACGGCGACGATCGCGAAGCCCGGCGTGCTGACCCAGTACGGGCCCGGGATGCCGACCAGCGACAGCACCCAGTTCAGGATCCCGTAGTCGCCGTTGAACATCAGGCGCCAGACGAGCGCCACCGCGGTCGGCATCGCGATGTAGGGCAGGAAGAAGAGGACGCGGTAGAAGGACGCGAACTTCAGGCCCGGCGTGTTCAGCAGGGCCGCGAGCCAGACGGCGAGCGGCACCCCGAGCAGCACGATCGCCGTGTAGATCAGCGTGTTGCCGAGCGACAGGTAGAACTCCGGGTCCTGCACGAGCGCGACGTAGTTCGCGACGCCGCTGAACGTCTGGCCGCCGAACACCCCGAACGTGGTGAACGAGAACCAGAACGTCTGCACGATCGGCCACAGGTAGAAGACGACGACGCCGACGAGCAGCGGGGCGACGAAGAGGACGGGCCACCACCCGTCTCGGAGGACGCCGGAGCCGCCCCGCCGTCGGGCGGGGCGGCCGGCTGCGCGGGGTGCCGCGCGGTGCAGCTCGGTCATTCCTTCGCGAGCGCCGCGTCCATCTGGTCCTGCAGCTGCTGCAGGGTGGAGTCGACGGGCGAGGTGCCGGCGAAGACCCCCGGCAGCAGCTTCGCCTCGAGCGCGTTCCAGGCCGCCGTGTTATTCGACACCGGCAGCGGCTTCGCGTAGGCGACCTCGTCGAGGAAGACCTGCAGGTCGACGCCGGGCATCGACTTCGCGAACGACGCCTGGGTGCCGTTGAACGCCGGGATCACGGCGCCCATGTCGCCCTGCTGCTGCTGCGCCTCCTTGCTCGCGAGGTACACCTGCAGCGCCTGCGCCGCCTGCGTGTTCTTGCTGCCCGCCGCGACGACGTTCGAGACGCCGTGGATCACGGTCGCCTTCTGCTCGCCCTTCGGCAGCGGCGCGACCTGCACGTCCTTCGCGACGGGCGAGTCGGCGATCTCGGAGCGGCCCCAGTCGCCGCCGATGAGCATCGCGGCCTTGCCGCTCACGAACCACTGGTCGGCGGGGGTGTCGGTGAGCTGCTTGACGGAGGGGGAGCCCTTCGACGCGATCAGGTCGCGCCAGAAGACGATGCCCTTCTTCGTCGCGTCGCTCGCGTACTCCGACTTCTTCCCGTCGGCGGAGAGCACGCTGCCGCCGGCCTGGAAGATCGTGTCGTAGTAGGTGGTCTGGCCGTCCATGCCGGCCGCGACGCCGTAGATGCCCTGGCCCTTCAGCTTCGACGAGATCGTGTTCGCCGCGGTCGTGAGGTCGTCCCACGTCCAGTCGCCGGTGGGCACGTCGACGCCGGCCCTCGCGAAGAGCGCCTTGTTGTACCAGAGCCCGATCGTGTCGAAGTCCTTCGGGACGCCGTAGTGCACGCCGTTCGCGGTGTAGAGGTCGACGAGCGCGGACGGGTAGTTCTTCGGGTCGATCGCGCCCGCCTTGATGGCGCCCGTGATCGGCTCGACCTTGCCGTTGTCGGCGTAGAGCTGGAAGTTCGGGCCGTTCAGCCAGAACAGGTCCGGCAGCGTGTTGCTCGACGCCTCGGTCTGCAGCTTCGTGAAGTAGGTGTCGTAGGGCGTCACGTCGACGTTGACCGTGATGCCCGGGTACTGCTGCTTGAAGCCGGCGAGGTTCGCCTGGATCGCCTTCACCTGCGTCTGGTCCCAGAGCGCGTAGGTGATGGTCGCCTTCAGGTCCTTCGGCGCCTTCGAGTAGTCGCCGCCGCCCCCGCTGGGTGCGCCGCCCCCGGAGGAGCAGGCCGCGAGCAGGAGCCCTGCCGCGGCGGCGCCCGCGATGCCGGCGAGGGCGCGTCGGGTGATGGGTCGATTCAGTGGTCGGTGCATGGTTCCGTCCGTTCAGCTGCGTGGTGCGGGAGTGGTGCGGGAGGAGGAGTCAGGGGCGGAGGAGGAGCGCGCGTCGAGCCGGGCGACGAGGTCGGCGGGCAGGGGTGGCACGTCGCGCGGGGTGCCGCCGTCGCGGAGCGACTCCGCGGCGAGGGCGCCGGCGGCGACCGCGTCGCGGGCGGCGACGAGGGACACCTCCGTGGGTGCGCCCGTGGCGACGTGGCGGAGGAACTCGGCCATGGTCCGCACGTCGGCCTGCTCGTGGCCCTCGCCCTCGCCCTCGATCGCCACCTCGACGTCGCCGGCGAGCTGCCAGTCGTGGCGGCGGTTCCAGACCCGGATCACGCCGCCCGGGGTGTCCCCGAAGTTCTCGAGCCGGCCGCGGGTGCCGATCACCGTGTAGTTGCGCCAGTAGTCGGGGGTGAAGTGGCACTGCTCGTAGCTGGCGGTGACGCCGTCGCCGAGGTCCATGAGCATCATCGAGACGTCCTCGACGTCGATCACGGGGTTCAGCCCGGTCTGCGCCTCCGGCGGCCAGTTGTCGTGCGAGAACCAGTCCGGCATGACCTCGCCCTCGTGGGTGCCGCGGTCGTGCACGTCGCCGTAGACGGTCAGTGCGCCGAGCGCGGTGACGCGCTTCGTCGACCGCCCGGCGAGCCAGTGCATGACGTCGAGGTCGTGGCTCGCCTTCTGCAGCAGCAGCGAGTTCACGTGCCGCCGCTCGGCGTGCCAGTCCTTGAAGTAGAAGTCGCCGCCGTTGCCGACGAAGTGGCGGCACCAGATCGACTTGACCTCGCCGATCGCTCCGTCGTCGATCAGCGCCTTCATCTGGCGGACGACCGACATGTGCCGCATGTTGTGGCCCACGTAGAGCGGGGTGCCGGTGCGGGCGGCGGTCTCGAGCAGGCGGTCGCAGTCCTCGACCGTGATCGCCATCGGCTTCTCGAGGTAGACGGCGATGCCGGCCTCGAGCAGCGGGACCGCGATCGCGGCGTGGGTGTCGTCCGGCGTGGTGACGATCGCGGCGTCGAGCTCCGCCTCGATCGCGTCCTCGAGGGCCGCCGCGATCCGCACGTCGGGCCCGAAGCTCCGGGCCGCGCGGGCCCGGCCGACCTCGGTCGGGTCGACGGCGAGCACGAGCCGCGCCGGCGTGTCCGTGGCGCCGACGTGCTGGGCGATCTCGGCGCGCTGCCCGATCCCGATCACCCCGACCCGCAGCGCCCTCGTGCCGGTCGTGGCGGTCGATCCCGTCGTGCCCGTCGTCCTCGCGTCGCCCATGCCGCCTCCCCGTCGTCGGTGGGCGGCAGTCTGGCGCCGGGCCGCCGCGGTGTGATCGGTCCGGCGACAAACGCGCAGTCGGACGGCGCGATTCGCGCGGTCCGATCGCTCGCCCGGCCCGCGGATCCGGGATGCTGGCGCCATGGACGAGGACGTGCTCGGGGTCGACGTCGGCGGCACCGCGGTCAAGACGTGGTGGCGCGGCGAGGCGGGACCGACGGTGCCGACGCCGAAGGGCGACGCGACGGGCGAGCGGACGGCCGACCTGCTGGCCGGGCTCGCCGCGGGCTTCCCCGGAGTGGCCGCGATCGGCGTCGCGACGCCCGGCATCGTCGACGACGAGGCGGGCGTCTGCCGCATGTCCGTGAACCTCGGCTGGCGGGAGGTACCGGTCCGCGACCTCCTCGAGCGGCGGACCGGCCTGCCGGTCGCGCTGACGCACGACGTGCGCGCCGGGGCGGTGGCGGAGCGCCTGAGCGGCGCGGGCGCCGGGCGGCCGGGTGCCCTCGTCTTCGCGCCCGTCGGCACCGGGCTCGCCCTGGCGGTCGTGGACGCCGACGCCCGGCCGGTCGGCACCGGCTGGGCCGGCGAGGTCGGCCAGCTGCGCTTCGGGGAGGGGCCGAACCGCGGCCTCCGCGTGGAGGAGGTCGCATCGGCCGGCGGCCTGGCCCGCCGCTTCGGCGCCCCGGAGGCCGCGCCGGTGCTCGCCGCGATGCAGGCGGGCGACGCCGTCGCGGCCGCCCGGTGGCAGGAGACGGTCGACGCGCTCGCCGAGGTGCTCGCGTGGGCGGTCGCGCTGATCGCCCCGGGCACCGTCGTCGTGGGCGGCGGGCTCGTGCGGGCCGGGGACGCGCTGCTCGACCCGCTCCGGGCCGCGCTCGCCGTGCGGCTCGCCGGCTTCCCGGAGCCCGTCGTCGTGCCGGCGGCGCACGGCACGGCGGCCGCGGCGATCGGCGCCGCGCACCTCGCGGGGCTGCGGCGGGCAGCCGGATGACCACCACCCGGCCGATCGCGCACCCCTCCTCGACCGTCCAGGTCGCGCGCGCATCGTGCAGTCCTGATGAGCGGTTCCGCCGGCGGCACCGGTCCGGCCGCCCGCGGCGCGGACGATGGACCCCGCACTCGACGGAGGGAAGGCGCACGACCGCATGACGGACCACCTGGGAGCCGTGCTCCGCGCGCACAAGGCCGGCCGCGCGGTCGGCATCACCTCCGTCTGCTCGGCGCACCCGCTCGTGCTCGCAGCGGCGATGCGGCAGGCCTCGGCGGACGGTGCACCCGTCCTCATCGAGGCGACGTCCAACCAGGTCGACCAGTTCGGCGGCTACACGGGCATGCGCCCGACCGACTTCCGCGACCTCGTGCACGGCATCGCCGCGGAGGAGGGCTTCCCGATCGACCGCGTCGTGCTGGGGGGCGACCACCTCGGACCCAACACCTGGCAGGGCGAGGCCGAGGAGTCCGCGATGGCGAAGGCGGAGGACCTCGTCCGCGCCTACGCCGCCGCCGGGTACACGAAGCTGCACCTCGACTGCAGCATGCCGCTCGCGGGGGACGCGACGCCGCTGACGGACGAGGTCGTCGCCGTCCGCGCCGCCCGCCTCCTCGCCGCCGCCGAGGACGCGGCGCCGGACCCGTCCGCGGTCCGCTACGTGATCGGCACCGAGGTGCCGGTGCCCGGCGGCGCGCACGAGACCATCGACGCGCTCGCGCCCACCCCGCCCGACGCGGCGCGCGCCACCCTCGCGGCGCATCGGGCCGCGTTCGACGCCGTGGGTGCGGGCGCGGTCTGGCCGCGGATCATGGCGCTCGTGGTGCAGCCCGGGGTCGAGTTCGACCACCTCCGCGTGTTCGACTACGACCCGTCGCGCACCGCCGCCCTCCAGCACGTGCTCGACGACGAGCCGTACGCGGTGTTCGAGGCGCACTCCACCGACTACCAGCTCGAGGAGGGCCTGACGGCGCTCGTGCGCGACCACTGGGCCGTGCTCAAGGTGGGCCCGGGGCTCACCTTCGCGCTGCGGGAGGGCCTCTTCGCGCTCGCCGCGATCGAGGACCAGCTGGTCCCGGCCGCCGACCGCTCCGACCTGCTCGAGGTCGTCGAGCAGGTGATGCAGGACGATCCGGGCCGCTGGCAGCGCTACTACGAGGGCACCGCCGACGAGCAGCGCATCGCCCGGCGCTTCAGCTACAGCGACCGCATGCGGTACTACCTGCCGCAGCCGAGGATCGAGGAGGCCGTGGACCGGCTCCTGTCGAACCTCGCCGGCGCCGGCGTGCCCGAGCCGCTGCTCAGCCAGTACCTGCCCGCGCAGTACGCGCGGGTCCGTCGCGGCGAGCTGGTGAACGACCCGCACGCCCTGCTGCTCGACCGGGTGCGCGACGCGCTCCGGCCCTACTCCGCCGCCGCGCGGACGTCCGACCTGCCCGCCGAATCCGCCGCTTCCCCGTCTGGAGACCTCCGATGACCGACACCCTCCCCACCGCGACCGTCGGCGACGGCACCGTCACCGAGCGGGAGATCAGCCAGCAGCCCGACGTCTGGCGCGAGACCGCGCGGATCATCACCGACCGTCGCGCCGAGCTCGACGCGTTCCTCGGCCCGCTGCTGGGGCTGCCGGACCTGCGCGTGGTCCTCACCGGTGCCGGCACGTCCGCCTTCGTCGGCGAGGTCGCGGCACCGGGGCTGTCGCGGCGGCTGCACCGCCGGATCGAGGCGATCGCCACGACGGACCTCGTGGCCGACCCGCTCGGCAGCTTCTCGGAGGACGTCCCGACGCTGCTCGTCTCCTTCGCCCGGTCGGGCAACAGCCCGGAGAGCCTCGCCGCTACCGAGCTGGCCGACCAGGTCCTGCAGCGGGTGCACCACCTCGTCATCACCTGCGACCCCGAGGGCCGGCTCGCGCAGCAGCACGGCGACCGCGACCGCTCCTTCGTGCTGTTCACCCCGGCTCGCGCGAACGATCAGGGCTTCGCGATGACGTCGAGCTTCACGTCGATGCTGCTCTCCGCGCTGCTCGTGTTCCTCGGCGACGACGACGCGACGGTGTCGGCGCTCGCGACGGCGGGGGAGCAGGTGCTGGCCTCGCGCGACCGCGTGCAGCGCATCGTGGAGCGGGAGCCCGAGCGCATCGTCTACCTCGGCAGCGGCCCCCTCACGGGCCTGTCGCGCGAGTCGGCGCTGAAGATGCTCGAGATCACGGCGGGCAGCGTCGACACCTACTTCGACTCGGCGCTCGGCTTCCGGCACGGCCCGAAGGCGGTCCTCGACGACCGGACGCTCGCGGTCGTCTACACGTCGAACGACCCGTACACCCGCCAGTACGACCAGGACATCACCCGGGAGCTGCGGGAGGCGATCGGCCAGGACGCCGTGATCGCCCTCCGGGCCGGCGCGGCGGACGACGGCGCCGACTGGGGTCTCGAGGGCGTCGAGCAGGTCGACGACGCGTTCCTCGCGCTCCCGTACGTGGTCGTCGCGCAGCTCCTCGGCCTGCACACCTCCGTGCGGATCGGCGCGACGCCGGACAACCCGTTCCCCGGCGGCAGCGTGAACCGCGTCGTGCAGGGCGTCACGATCCACCCGCTCGAGGCCTGATCGTGCCCCGCTACCTCGGCGTCGACGGCGGGGGCACCAAGACCGCGTTCGTCCTCGTCGACGGGCGCGGGGAGGTCCTCGCGACCGCGACGGGGCCGAGCTGCTACTACTTCACCGCCGGCATCGACCTGGTCGAACGGGTCCTCCGCGAGGGCGTGGAGCAGCTGCTCGAGACCGCGGGGCTGACGACGGCGGACGTCGATCGCGCCTTCTTCGCCCTGCCCGCGTACGGCGAGGCGAGCGCAGACGTGCCCGAGCTCGACGCCGCTCCCGGTCGCGTGCTCGGTCACGGGCGCTACTCCTGCGGCAACGACATGATCGCCGGCTGGGCCGGGTCGCTCGCCGGCCGTGACGGGGTCAACGTCGTGGCGGGCACCGGGTCGATCGCCTACGGCGAGTGGCGGGGCCGCGGGCAGCGCGCCGGCGGCTGGGGCGAGGTCTTCGGCGACGAGGGCAGCGGCTACTGGACGGCGATCCGCGGGCTCAACGCGTACTCGCGGATGGTCGACGGCCGCCTGCCGCAGGGGCCGCTGCTCGCGGCGATGCGGGAGGCCGTGGGCGTCCGGTCGGACCTCGACGCGATCGGCGTCGTCATCGACGACTGGGCCGGCAAGCGGGACCGCGTGGCCGCGCTGTCGCGCGTCGTCACGGCGGCGGCCGCCGAGGGCGACGGGGCCGCGCAGGCGGTCGTCGAGGACGCCGGGCGCGAGCTCGCCGCGCTCGCCGGGTCGGTGCGGGCCGCGATCGGCGCCGAGGGGGAGCGGGTGCCGCTGTCCTACTCCGGAGGCATGTTCGAGGACGCGGGGGTGCGCGCCGCGTTCGCCGCCGCGCTCGGCGAGGGCTGGGACCTCCGCGAACCGGTGCACGGACCCGGCGTCGGCGCGGCGCTCTACGCCATGAAGCAGGCGGGGGCGCCGCTGCCCGACTGAACCGCGGCCCGACCTGCGCCGACCTCCGTGCCGACTGCGACGACGGCTGCCGACGAGGGACCCCTCCTCCCGCCCGGGAGGAGGGAGGAACGACGGATGGAGGTCACGATGACCACGGAACACGCGGTCGGATCGACGCGGAGCACGCGCCGGCGGTTCCCGAGCTGGACGGTCTTCGCCGCGCTGCTCGTGCTGTTCTGGGGCGTGTGGGGCGCCTTCTCGGCGGCCCCGACCACGCTCTACGGCTACCCGAGCTTCATGGTGTACGCGGTCTGGTCGGTGACGATGATCGTCCCGGCCGCCTTCATCCTGCGTCGGCAGGGGTTCCAGTGGAGCGGCCCCGGCGCGCTGTGGGGGATCGCCGCCGGCCTGACCGGCGCGGCGGGCCAGCTGGTGCTGTTCTACGACCTCACCATCGGCCCCGCCTACCTCGTCTTCCCGATCGTCTCCGTCTCGCCCGCGATCACGGTGCTGCTGGCGCTGGCGTTCCTGCGCGAGCGCCTCCGACCGCTCGGCGTCGTCGGCCTGGTCGCCGCGATGCTCGCGATCGTGTTCTTCAACCTGAGCAGCCAGGGCGGCCGGACCCAGGGCCCGTGGCTGCTGCTCGCCCTGTTCGTGATGATCGCGTGGGGCGCCCAGGCGTACTTCCTGCGGAAGGCCGCGACGATCGGCGTGAACGACGCGACGACGTTCACCTGGATGACGGTGAGCGCGCTCGTGCTCGCGCCGGTGGCGATCGTGCTCGCCGGCGGTCTGCACCTCGACGCCCCCTGGCAGGCGCCCGTGCTGACGTTCGGGACGCAGCTGCTGAACGCCGTCGGCGCCCTGTTCCTCGTGATGGCGCTCAGCCGCGGCAAGGCCTCCGTCGTCGCACCGGTCGCGAACGCCCTCGCGCCGGCGCTCACCGTCGTCGTGTCGCTCGTCGCCTACCTCACGCTGCCGACGCCGTTCGCGGCCGTCGCGATCGTGCTCGCGCTGGTGGGGTCCGCGTTGATGGTCCACTCCGACGAGAAGCGCGGCGAGGACGTGACGGCCGGCGCGGAGCAGCGGGCGAAGCCCGAGCACGAGCCCGCCTGACGCGCGCTTCCGGAGGGAAGTGCGGACGGATTTCCCCGGAGGCGTAGTCGCAGGGCCCGGGCTCCGCTACGGTGAACATGCAGTTGTGTTGTGGCAGGTGGCTTGACTCAGCCGACGGAAGTCGGCGGCTCGAACGCGTGGTTCAGCGTGGCGCCGATCCGGGACCTCCGGGTCGAACGATTCGAGAGAGACGAGTTCATATGGCTACCGGCACCGTGAAGTGGTTCAACGGCGACAAGGGCTTCGGCTTCATCGCCCCCGACGACGGAGGCGCCGACCTCTTCGCGCACTTCTCCGCCATCCAGGGCAAGGGTTTCCGCAACCTGGAGGAGAACCAGCGCGTCGAGTTCGACATCGCGCAGGGCGACCGCGGCCCGCAGGCCGCGAACATCCGCGCGGTCTGATCCTTCGGGATCAGGACGCCTCTGACTTCGTCCCACGAATTCAGAGAAGGGCCCGGGAGCTTCGGCTCCCGGGCCCTTCCGTGTTCATGGCCGCCCCCGCCGCCCCGATCGTCCCCGCTGGTCGAGGTGCGAGCGCAGCGATGGGCCCCACGGGCGGTGTTCCCGACCGAGGGACTCGAGACCACCGCCTGGCGACCGCCCCGCGCACGCGGAAGCGGGCCCGGGAGCCGAAGCTCCCGAGCCCGCAGATCCGACTCGCGTCAGGCCAGCCGCAGCGCCGCGGCGGCCGGGCAGTCGAACGGGTCGGCGTGCTTGATGCCGAGGCGGTGCACCGAGCGGATCACGTCCGCCATGGCCGGCACCAGCGGGCGCTCCAGGTAGGGGAGCCCGAGCTCCTGGCAGTAGTCGCGGATCATCGTGCGGGCGCGGCGGAGGTTGGCGCTCGGCAGGCTCGGGAACAGGTGGTGCTCGATCTGGTGGTTGAGCCCGCCCATCAGGAAGTCGACGACGGGTCCGCCCGTGATGTTGCGCGACGTCAGCACCTGGCGGCGCAGGTAGTCGACGCGCTGGTCGTGGCGGATCGTCGGCATGCCGATGTGGTTCGGCGCGAACGCGCCGCCCATCAGGAACCCGAAGGCGAGCAGCTGCACGGCGAGCGCGGTCAGGCCGATGACCGGGCCGGCGGACAGCACGAGCAGGGTCGGCAGGCCGAGCAGGCGCACCGCGATGAGGGCGAGCTCCGCCCGGCGGTGCGGCACGCCCTCGCGGGAGGTCAGCATCCGGACCGTCTTCACGTGCAGGTCGAGCCCGGTCAGCGTCAGCGCGGGAAGGAACAGCCACCCCTGGCGGCGCAGCAGCAGGCGGGCGATGCCGCGGCGGTCGGCCGCGTCCTCCTCCGTGAAGACGATGAGGTTCGGGTCGAGGTCCATGTCCTTGCCGACCGTGTTCGGGTTGCCGTGGTGGCGGGTGTGCTTCTGCATCCACCAGCCGTAGCCGAGCCCGACGACGAGGTTCGCGACGACGCGGGAGAACCACTCGTTGCGCTTGCCGGAGGCGAACACCTGGCGGTGGGCCCCGTCGTGCGCGAGGAAGCCGGCCTGGGCGAACACCGCGGCGAGGTAGACCGCCACGGCGAGCTGCCACCACGAGTGGCCGACGAGGACGACCGCGGCGAGCCCCGCGCCGAGCGCGACGGCGAGCAGGACGGTGCGGAGCAGGTAGGCCCCGGGGCGCCGCTCGAGCAGCCCGGCGGCCTTGATGCGGCGCGAGAGCTCGGTGTAGTCGCTCGCGTGGGCCGTCTGTCCCTCGCCGCGCGGCGTGCGCCGCGGACGGGTGGTGCGGAGGGGCGGGGGCGCGAGGGAGGTCACCTTCCGAACGGTACGGAGCGGCCGTCCGCGGCGAATCCCTCCGGCGGGCCCTTCTGCGACCCGTACCGGGGTACGGGTCAGTCGCCGGGGACGACGAGCCCGGACTCGTAGGCGACGACGACGGCCTGCGCCCGATCCCGGAGGCCGAGCTTCGTCAGCACGCGGCTGACGTGGCTCTTCACGGTCTGCTCGGCGATGAACAGCACGACGGCGATCTCGGCGTTGCTGCGGCCCTGGGCGATCTCGCGCAGCACCTCCCGTTCCCGCTCGGTGAGCACCTCGAGGTCGGAGTCGACGGCGCCGCGACCGGTCGGGCGGGCCGCGAACCGGGCGATGAGCCGGCGGGTGACGCTCGGGGCGAGCAGCGCGTCGCCGCGCGCGACCACGCGGACGGCCTCGACCAGGTCGTCGGGCAGGGCGTCCTTCAGCAGGAACCCGCTCGCGCCCGCGCGCAGCGCCTCGAGCACGTAGTCGTCCACGTCGAAGGTCGTGAGCACGACGACGCGGGGGAGCGGCTCGGCGCCGCTCGCGAGGATCGTCCTCGTCGCCTCGATGCCGTCGAGCACGGGCATCCGGATGTCCATCAGGACCACGTCGGGACGCGTCTCGGCCGCGATCCGCACCGCCTCGGCCCCGTCCGCGGCCTGGCCGACCACCTCCAGGTCCGGCTGCGCCCCGAGCAGCGCCGCGAAACCCGCGCGCACCATCGCCTGGTCGTCCGCGATCAGGACCCGGATGCTCATGCGCCCGCTCCGACCGCGCCCTGCACCGGGAGCACCACGCGCACGACGAACCCGCCGCTCGCCGTCGGGCCCGACTCGACCGACCCGCCGGCGCCGGCCGCCCGCTCGGCCATCCCGACCAGGCCGTGCCCCTGCGCGCCCGGGACCGGCACCGGCTCGGTCGGCACGGTGTTCTCCACGACCGCCTCGATCTCGCCGCCGCGGCGGCGCACCGTCACGCGCACCTGCGCGCCGGGCGCGTGCCGCAGCGCGTTGCTCACCGCCTCCTGCACGATCCGGAACGCGGTCAGCCCGGTGACGCCGCTGACCCCGGTGCTCCACATGCCGTCCGGCTCGTCGAGCACGACGTCGGAGCCGGAGGCGGCCGCCTGCGCGACGAGCTCGGCGAGGTCGCCGAGCCCGGGCTGCGGCCGGTGGTCGGCGCCGTCCTCCGCGCCGCGCAGGACCCGGAGCAGGCCCCGCATCTCGTCGAGCGCCTGCCGGGACTGCGCCGCGATGCGGTCGAACTCCTCGGCGGCCTCGTCGCCCACGTCTCGCCGGTAGCGCGCCGTCGACGCCTGCACCGTGATGAGGGAGAGCCCGTGGGCGACGACGTCGTGCAGCTCCCGCGCGATGCGCGTCCGCTCCTCGGCCACCACCCGCCGCTCCGACTCCTCGGCGGCGACCCGCTGCTCGTGGAGCAGCTGGGACCGCACGTGCCGCCACTGCGCGAGCAGGACCGCGACGACGATCAACGCGGCCGAGATGCTGGCGAACACGGCGACGTCGACGGAGGTCTCGTCGCCCGTCGCCGGCCGCAGCCACGCGGCGAGCGACGCGGACAGCACGACGGCGACGGTCCAGTGCAGCAGCGCGACGAGGAGCGGGGTGCGGGCCGCCACCGCGGCGAGCACGAGGCACTGGGTCACGATCAGGACGGGCGACCAGGGCCAGAGCATCGACGCCCCGTCGGCCGTGCGCCACTGCAGCACCAGCGCGGCCGCGATGGACAGGGGCGCCGCGACGTTGGGCGCCCGCACCGCGAGGGGCAGCGCACCGGCGTGGACGATCACGAGCACGAAGGCGAGCGGCAGCGGCAGCGAGGCGGCGGCGGTGAGCGGCGTCTCCACCAGCACCAGCACGACGGCCACGAGCAGCGCGGCGGTCGGCAGCGCCCGCTCGAGGCGGACCCGCCGGGCGCCGGAGACGACCGCACGCAGCGCGCGTCGCAGCCGCGATCGGGTCCGAGCGGGCGCGACGCCCGCGACAACGGCGGCCATGCCGCCCCCTTCCGCCGTCCTGGCGGTCGACGCGCTCAGCCTACGCGGCGCGGGCTAGCGTGGCGCCGTGCGGACCGGGCGGCTCGAGGCGTTCAGCGACGGCGTGATCGCGATCCTCATCACGATCATGGTGCTCGAGCTGCCGAAGCCCGGCGGCGCGGAGTGGTCGGACATCAGGGGCGACCTGCCGGTGCTGCTCGCGTACCTGCTGAGCTTCGTCTACCTCGGCATCTACTGGAACAACCACCACCACATGCTCCAGGCCGTGCGGCGCGTGACCGGCGGCGCGCTGTGGGCGAACCTGCACCTCCTCTTCTGGCTGTCGCTGGTGCCGTTCGTCACGGACTGGATCACGGAGGTGATCGACCGGAACGGCGAGCTGCGCCCGGCCGAGCAGGAGCCGCTCACGGTGCCGCTCGTCGCCTACGGGCTCGTGCTGCTCGCCGCCGGCATCGCCTACTTCATCCTGCAGACGACGCTGATCCGGGCGGAGGGGGAGTCGTCGGCGCTCGCGGCCGCGATCGGCCGCGACGTCAAGGGGAAGCTCTCCGCCCCGCTCTACCTGGTCGGCGTCCTGCTCAGCCTGGTGAACCCGGCCCTGGGCATCGGCGTCTACGTGCTCGTCGCCCTGATCTGGCTGGTGCCGGACCGCCGGGTCGAACGGCAGCTCGCGCACGACGCCGCGACGGCGCCTGGGACGAGCAGCGCCGACGAGCAGCGCTGACCGACGAACAACGCTGACTGACGAGCAGCGCTGACTACGGGCCCGCCTCGACCGCGCGCCGCACCGCGTCGGCGTCCAGCCCGTACGGCCCGAACCGGGTGAGCACCCAGGTCGCGCCCGCGGCGGCCCACGGCGCCGGGTCGACGTCCGGGCCGATGTCGACGACGAGGTCGTGGGCGTCGCGGTCGGCGCGCAGCGCCCTGAGCTGCCCCCGCACGTCCCCGACCGCCTCCGGCCCCGGGTAGCCGATCACGAACGCGCCGTCGTAGCGGGCCGCGCGGCGCAGGGGCGCCCGGTTGCCGTAGCGGCCGGCGATCCAGATCGGGATCGGGCGCTCGGGCGCGGGGAGGAAGCGGACGTCCTCCGCCCGGTAGTGCGGGCCGAGGTGCTCGACGAGGTGCCCCGAGAGCAGCCCGGTCAGCACGTCGAGCCCCTCGTCGAGCATCTCGCCGCGCACCTTCGCGTCGCCCTCGTCGCCGAACCGGCTCATCTCGCCGAGCCAGTCGTCGCCGATCCCGAAGCCGAGGACGAGGCGACCGCCGGACAGCAGGTCGAGGCTCGCCGCCTGCCGGGCGACCACGTGGGGGCGGCGACGGGGGAGCGGCGTCACCATCGGGCCGAAGCGGATGCGGCTCGTGGCGGCCGCGATCGCCGCGCAGCAGATCCACGGGTCCGCGATCGCGGCGACCGGCGGCGAGTACCGCACGTGGTCCCAGACGAACACGCCGTCCCAGCCGGCCTCCTCCGCGGTCCGCGCCAGCTCCGCGACGACACGGGGGTCGGCGAAGGCGTCGAAGGGCGGGAGGAACAGCCCGCGGCGGGCGCCCGCGGGCGAGCCGAGCACCGATGCCATCCCACCATCGTGGCCGGTCGGGGCCGTCCTCCACCATCCGGCGCCCGCGGTTCCGGGGGAGGCGTCGGCGCGCCCGTCGAGGCGCAGGGCCCGGTCAGCGGCCGCGCGCCTCCTGCCGGTCGACGGGCACGGGCGGGTTCCGCGCGAGGAGCACGACGCCGGCGATCGCGACCGCCACCGCCAGGGCGAAGGCGGGGAACGCCCAGACCGGCGCCCCCCGGGCCTGGTCGAGCAGCGCGATGCCGAGCGTCACGGCGACGAGCGGGTCCACCACCGTGAGCGCGGCCACGACGATGTCGGCGGACCCGGAGGCGTACGCGCGCTGCACCAGGGCGAGCCCCGCCGCGCCGGCGATGCCGGCGGCCACGAGGACCAGCAGGCTGAAGGGCGTGCTCGGACCGATGAGCGCGCCCTGCTGCACGGCGGCGGCGGAGCGGTCGAGCACGACCTTCATCAGAGTCACCACGAAGCCGAAGCAGGCGGCACCGGCGACCGCGAACGCGACGGCGGGCGCCCGCGTCCGGAGCGCGACCCAGCCGCCGAGCAGGACGAGCAGCACGACGCCGACGAGCACGAGGACGGGGATCACGACGGCCGGCGCGGGTGAGCTCGACCGCGTCGTGAGCGCCGCGACGACGACGAACGCGGCCGTGCCGACGATCGCGACGACCACGCCGGTGACGCCGCGGCGGCCGATGCGCGCGTGCGCAAGGCGCCGTTCGAGCAGCGCGGTCACGACCAGGGAGAGCACGCCGATCGGCTGGACCACCGGCAGCGGGGCGAGCAGCAGCCCCACGAGCTGCAGCAGGATCGCGAGCACCAGGAAGCCGGTGCCGAGCAGCCAGCCGCCGCTGCCGAAGAGGCGGAGCGCCTGCCGCAGGCCGTCGCGGTGCTCCGCGCGGTCGACGGAGCGGACGCCGCGACCCTGGAACTGCGCGCCGAGCGCGAGGAAGACGGCTCCGAGCAGCGCCGCCACGACGCCCCCGATCACCTGCGGAGGCTAGGCGCCCCGGATGCGAGCCCCCTCCGCGCCCGGGGGAAGCCCCTACTCGCCAGACCCGTCCCGCTGGTCGAGGTGCGAGCGAAGCGAGCCTCGAGACCGGCCCGAGCCCTCAGTCCAGGTCGCGCTCGAGGTCCTCCGCGCTCAGCCGCTCGCCGGGCTCGAACGCCCGGAACGCGCCCGCGTCCCGCGCCTCCTCGCCGGACTCCTCGTCCGCGGGGCCGGTCAGCACGTCGGGCTCCGAGTCGTCCTCGACGTCCTCGACCTCCTGCTCCGCGCGGTCGTCCTCCGGCTCGGGCGGGACGGGCAGGAACGGGTCGCTCATCGACATCCCGGGAGCCTCCGCCGCTCGGGTGACCGCGAGGTGAACGGGCTCAGAGCTCGCCCATCCGCGCGGTCCGCCAGAGGTCGACGCCGGCGTCGCCCTCGACGAGCCCGTCGATGCGGGCGAGCTCGTCCGCGGTGAGCGGCGGCGCCTGCAGCGCGCCGACGTTCTGCTCGAGCTGCTCGACCGACGACGCGCCGATGACGAGGCTGGTGACCCGCTCGTCGCGGAGCGCCCACGCCAGCGCGAGCTGCGCGAGCGTCTGCCCGCGGTCCTCGGCGATGCGGTTCAGGCCGCGCAGCCGCTCGATCAGCCCCTCGGTGAGCCAGGCCCGGTCGAACGACCCGCCCTGCGCGGCGCGGGAGCCCTCCGGCACGCCGTCCAGGTACTTCGACGTGAGCAGGCCCTGCGCGAGCGCGGTGAACCCGATGACGCCGAAGCCCTCCTCGGCGGCCGCGTCGAGCAGGCCGTCCGTCTCGATCCAGCGGTTCAGCATCGAGTAGGAGGGCTGGTGGATGAGCAGCGGGACGCCGCGCTCCCGCAGCAGCCGGGCCATGGTCCGCGAGTCGTCCGCGGTGTACGACGAGATTCCGACGTACAGCGCCTTGCCCTGCCGGACCGCGGTGGCGAGCGCCTCCGCGGTCTCCTCGAGCGGCGTCGTCGGGTCGTAGCGGTGCGAGTAGAAGAGGTCGACGTACTCGAGCCCGAGGCGCTCGAGGGACTGGTCGAGCGAGGCGAGCACGTACTTCCGGCCGCCGCCGCCCTGCCCGTACGGGCCGGGCCACATGTCCCACCCCGCCTTGCTCGAGACGACGAGCTCGTCGCGGTACCGCCGCAGGTCGGAGCCGAGCAGCCGGCCGACGGTGCGCTCCGCGGCGCCGTAGGGCGGGCCGTAGTTGTTGGCCAGGTCGAAGTGCGTGATCCCGAGGTCGAACGCGCGGAGGGCGATCTCGCGCTGCACGGCGTAGGGCCGGTCGTCGCCGAAGTTCTGCCAGAAGCCGAGCGACAGGACCGGGAGGTCGAGCCCCGACCGTCCGCTCCGGCGGTACCGCATCCCGCCGTCGTACCGATCCGCTGCTGCCTCGTGCACCCGGGTCCTCCTCGTCGTGAGTCGCTGCGAGCCTGCCGCATGCCGCGCCCTCGCGGCCTGGGAGGCGCGTTCAGGCCGGGCCGGGACCATCGGGCGATGCGGCGGGGACGGAGGGGGCTCGTCGCCGTCCTGCTCACCGCCGCGCTCGCCCTGGGCCCGGCCGTCGCGGCCGGTGCGGCGACGACCGAGCCGTCCGGGGCGCCGACGACGCGCGCGTTCTCCGTACCGGTCGCGGAGGCGCCGGGCTCGAGCAGCAGGATCCGCCTCGACGCCACGCTGTACACGCCCGCGGCGACCCCCGCGCCCGCGGTCCTGCTCGCGCACGGCTTCGGGCAGACGAAGGCCGACCTCGCGCCCGCGGCGGAGCGGCTGCGGCGCGAGGGCTACGTGGTGCTCGCCTACACCGCCCGCGGCTTCGGTCGGTCGGGCGGGCGCATCGGGCTCGACTCGCTCGACGGGGAGGTGCCCGACGCCCGGGCCATGGTCGACGTCCTCGCCCGCGACCCGGCGGTAGAGCGGCGGGGCGGCGACCCGGTCGTCGGCGTCGTCGGCGGCTCCTACGGCGGCGCCCTCGCGCTCATGCTCGGCGCGACCGACCCGCGCATCGACACGGTCGTCGCCGCGATCACCTGGAACGACCTCGCCGACGCGCTCGCGCCGCCTTCGGTCGGGCGGGTACCCGGCGGGGCCGGGGAGCCCCTCCGGGACTTCAAGGTCGGCTGGGCGTCCCGGCTCTTCGGCGCCGGGATCGCCGGCTCGACCGACGCCTGCGGCCGCTTCACGCCCGCGTTCTGCGACCTGTACCGGCGGCTCGTGACGGGCGGCACCGCGACGCCCGCCGACCTCGCGCTGCTCGAGCGGTCGTCCCCGGAGGCGGTGCTCGCGGGCATGCGCGCGCCGACCCTCCTGCTGCAGGGGGAGCAGGACCGCCTGTTCGGGCTCGACCAGGCCGACGCGAACGCGCGGCAGCTCCGCGCCGCCGGTGCGCCCGTGCAGGTGCGGTGGTTCGACGGCGGGCACGACGGCGGCGGCATCGCCGGGACCGACGGCGTGATCGACGACTGGCTGCGCGACCGCCTCCGGACCCGCGCACCGGTCTCGACGCTGTTCTCCTGGGCCGTCCCCGCCAGCGCGACGGCGTTCCGCGAGAAGCGGGTGGCGCCCGCCTACCCGGGTCTCGCGGGGACGGGCACGACCCGGATCCCGCTCGAGGGCGGCGTCCGGACCGTCGTGAACCCGCCGGGCGGCCAGCCGCAGTCCGTCACCGGCATCCCCGGCCTCAGCGCCTCGACCTCGGTCGGGCGCACCGCGGGCTCGCTGCTCGCGGCCGCGAACCCGCCGTCCGAGGCGGCGGCCTTCGCGTCCGCCCCGCTGACGGCGCCCGCCGTGCTGACCGGGTCGGCGCGGGTGCGGCTCCGCGTGACGCCGTCGGCCGCCGGGACCGCGGTGCTCTACGCGCAGCTCTCCGCGAGGACCGGGGACGAGGAGCTCCCGCTGCCCGGCGGCGTCGCCCCGATCCGGGTCGCGCTGCCCGAGGGCGGCGGCGACGTCGACGTCACCCTGCCCGCCACCTCCTGGAGCCTCGCGCCGGGCGACCGGCTCGTGCTCACCGTGCGCACGAGCGACAGCCAGCTCCTCGGCAGCACCGCGCCGGCGAGCGACCGCATCGCCGTCGCGTCGCCGATCGCCCTGCCGACCGTCGCGGTCGCGACGCGCGTCCGCAGCGCCGGTCTGCCGACGCCCGGCGTGCTGCTCGGCATCGCCGCCGCGCTCCTCGTCGCCGTGGTCCTGCTCGTGCTCGGGGCCGTGCTCGGGCGCCGTCGGCAGCGCCCGGCGCCGCCGGTGCCGCCGGTGCCGCCGGAGGCGGAGGCGGAGGGCCCGCCGCTCGAGATCGCCGGCCTCGTGAAGCGCTTCCGCGGCGGCTTCCTCGCCGTCGACGACGTCGGGTTCACCGCGCAGCGCGGGCAGGTGGTCGGCCTGCTGGGCGAGAACGGCGCCGGCAAGACGACCACCCTGCGGATGGTGGCCGGGCTGCTCCGGCCGGACGCCGGCACCGTGCGGGCGTTCGGCGCGCCGCTCGGGCCCGGATCGCCCGCGCTCGAGCGCATCGGGTGCTTCATCGAGGGGCCCGGCTTCCTGCCGCACCTCTCCGGGCGGCGCAACCTCGAGCTCTACTGGGCCGCGACCGGCAGGCCGCGGCGCGACGCCCGCTTCGACGAGGCCCTGGCGGTCGCGGACCTCGGGGGCGCCATCCGGAAGCCCGTCCGCGGGTACAGCCAGGGCATGCGGCAGCGGCTGGCGATCGCGCAGGCGATGCTCGGCCTGCCCGACCTGCTGATCCTCGACGAGCCGACGAACGGCCTCGACCCGCCGCAGATCACCGCGCTCCGCGGCGTGCTGCAGCGCTACGCGGCGGCCGGGCGGACCGTGGTCGTCTCCTCCCACCTCCTCGGCGAGGTCGAGCGCACCTGCAGCCACGTCGTCGTGATGTCGCACGGCCGGGTCGTCGCGGCCGGGCCGGTGGAGGCGATCGCGGGCGAGGCGACGGAGCTCGTGCTCACGGTGACCGACGTGCCCGCCGCGGTCGCGGCCGTGCGCGTCGCCGGGGTGGAGGCGGCGGACCCGTCCGGCACGGACGCGGTCCGGGTGCGACCCGGCGCCGTGCCCGTCCAGGACGTCGTCGCGGCGGTGGTCGCGGCCGGCGTCGGGGTGACCGGCGTGACGCGCGGCCGGCACCTCGAGGAGGCCTTCCTCGACCTCATCGGCGCGACGGAGCCGTCCGCATGAGCGCCCTGCGGCGCCCGACGCGCCTCCCGTTCCGCGTCGAGCTCGCGCGCCAGCTGAGCCAGTGGCGCGTGCGGATCGCGCTGATCGTGCTCGCCGTGCTGCCCGTCGTCGTGCGGATCGCCCTGCTCGTCGGCGGCCCGCCCGCGTCGTCCCGCTCCGGCACGACCGACCTCACCGCCCTCGCGCAGGTCAGCGGCGGCACCTTCGCGGCCTTCGTGCTCGTGCTGACCGGCGGGTTCCTGGCGACGCTCGTCGCGGCGCTGCTGTTCGGGGACCTGATCGCGGGGGAGGCGTCCCGGTCGACCCTGAAGTACCTGCTCACCGTGCCCGTGCCGCGCCTCCGCCTGCTCGCCGTGAAGGTGCAGGTGGCGACGGTTCTGCTCGTGGCCGGGCTGCTCGCGCTCACGCTCGTCGCGCTGCTGGTCGGCGTGCTCTCCTACGGGGCCGGCGGCATCCAGGTGCCCGGCGGGCCGCGGCTCGGCTTCGGCGACTCGGTGCTGCGGCTGCTCGCGGCGACGGGCGCCGCGATCGTCGGGCTGCTGTGGGCGGCGGCGCTCGGCACCCTGCTCACCGTCGTGTCGGACTCGCCCCTCGCGGCGGCCGGCGGCGTGGTGCTCGCGTCGATCCTGTCGCGCATCCTCGACCAGATCCCGGCGCTCGGCGACCTCCGCGTGGTGCTGCCGACGCACTGGTCGACCGCGTTCCGGTCCTTCCTCGAGGTCCCGGTCGACCTCGCGCCGCCGGCGGACGCGCTGCTGTCAGGCCTGCTCTGGGCGATCGTGCTCGGCGCCCTCGCGGCCTGGCGCTTCACCCGCAAGGACATCAGCGGCTGAGCCGCCCACCCCCGCTGATCGAGGTGCGAGCGCAGCGAGCCTCGAGATCACGCCGCGGTTGGTCTCGAGGCTCGCTGGCGCTCGCACCTCGACCGGCGGAGGAGGAACGAGGAGGAGGCGGTTCAGCGGCCCGCGGCGTAGCCCTGCATCGCGCGGGCGTTCGCCGCTGCGTGCAGCACGCCGGTCGCCGGGTCGCGGCCGACGGTCGTCAGCCGGCCGAGCACCTGGTCGCCGGCCCGCGTCACGACGTGGCCGCGTGCCTCCAGCTCCCGGATCACGCCCTCGCCGAGCCGGTCCTCGACGACGAGGCCGCCCGGCTCCCACGTCCGCGGCCAGAACGAGCCGGGGAACGAGGTGGTGTGGAACGCGGGCGCGTCGATCGCCTGCTGCGGGCTCCAGCCGCCCACGAGGGTGCGCAGCAGGTACAGCAGCTGCCACTGGTCCTGCTGGTCGCCGCCCGGGGTGCCGAGCGCCGCGACCGCGTGCCCGTCGCGGAGCAGCAGCGTCGGGGTGAGCGTCGTCCGCGGCCGACGGCCCGGCGTCAGCGTGGTGGCGGTGCCCTCCTCGAGCCAGGTCATCTGCAGCCGGGTGCCGAGGCAGAACCCGAGACCCGGGATCGTCGGGGAGGACTGCAGCCACCCGCCCGACGGCGTCGCCGCGACGATGTTGCCCCAGCGGTCGACCACGTCGAGGTGGCACGTGTCCCCGCGGAGGTCGCCGGTCGACTCGATCGTGGGCTCGCCGACGCCCGCGACCCCGGCCGCGTACTCCGCGGCGGTGCGGAGGCGGACCAGGGCGGGTCGACCGGGGCCGGTCCCGGGCCGGAGCTCCGCGGAGGCGCGGGGCCCGATCAGCGCCCGGCGGTCGGCCGCGTACCCGGGGGAGAGGAGGCGCTCGAGCGGCACGTCGCCGTCGTCGCCGAACCACGCCTCCCGGTCCGCGAGCGCGAGCTTCATCGCCTCCGCGATCGTGTGGGCGCCGTCCGCGGTCGACGGGTCGAGCAGGGCGTCGTCGAGCGGCTCGAGGATCGCGAGCGCCGCCAGCAGCGCGGGTCCCTGCCCCCACGGCCCGCTCTTCGCGACGGTCGTGCCGCGGAAGTCGAGCACGGCGGCGGGCTCGAAGCCGGCTCGGAAGCCGGCGAGGTCCTCGGCGCGGAGCACGCCCGCGTGGTCCCGGCCGTCGCTGTGCCGGTGCGGGGCGCGCACGAAGGCGTCGATCTCGCGGGCGACCCGCCCGGTCGCCCAGGCGTCCCTCGCCGAGCGGACCCGGTCGGCGCGGGAGGCGGCGGGCCCGAGCGCGTCCCCGGCGGCGACCAGCTCCTCGAGCACGCCCGCCCACGGGCGGTTCGTCACGATCTCGCCGGCGACCGGCGGGGTGCCGTCGGGGTGCAGCCAGTGCGCCGCGGAGGTCGGCCAGTGGTCGCGGAAGAACGACGCCATGGCCGCGATCGCGCGGGCCGGGCCGACGGAGAGCGGGTGGCCGTCGCGGGCGAGCGCGAGGGGGATCCCGAGCACGTCCCGCAGCTCCCACGTGCCGTGCGTCTCGAGCAGCAGCAGCCACGCGTCGACCGCGCCGGGCACGGTCGCCGCGAGGGCGCCCGCACCGGGCACGAGGTCGAGCCCCTCCGCCCGGTAGCGCTCGAGCGTCGCGCCGGCCGGTGCCGGGCCCTGCCCCATGAGCACGACCGGCGTGCCCGGGTCCTCCGCGGTGGCGAGCAGCGCGACGAGGTCGCCGCCGGGCCCGTTCAGGTGCGGCTCGACGAGGTGGAGCACGAAGGCGGCGGCGACGGCCGCGTCGAACGCGGTGCCGCCCCGCTCGAGCACCGACTGGCCGGCGCCGGTCGCGAGCCAGTGCGTCGTGGCGGTCATCCCGAACACGCCCTGCAGGTCCGGTCGGGTGGTGAACTCGGGCGGCGGGGTGAACGGCACGGGGCAAGCCTGCACCGCCCGTCCGGCAGGATTCCGGCGTGACCGACTTCGTGCTCGGGGGGCTGTCCGGCGTGCCGGCCGGGACCCGCCCGGACCTGCTGGCCGAACCGACCCTCGCCGCGCTGACCTCGCTCGGCCTGCTCGACGCCGTCGGCGTCGTCGAGATCGATCCCGCGATCTCCGACACCGCCGCGACGCAGGAGGCCTACGGCCTGGAGGCGCACCAGCTCGTCAACTGCGTCCTCGTCGGCGGCCGCCGAGACGGCGAGGAGCGCGTCGCCGCCGCCCTCGTGCCGGCGTCGAAGCGCGCGGACGTCAACGGCTTCGTCCGCCGCCGCCTCGACGTGCGGAAGGCGTCCTTCCTCCCGCACGAGACCGCCGTCGAGGCCTCCGGCATGGAGTACGGCGGCATCACCCCGATCGGGCTGCCCGCGGCGTGGCCGCTGCTGCTCGACGCGGACGCCGCCGAGGAGCCGCTCGTGGTGATCGGCTCCGGCGTGCGCCGCTCCAAGCTGCTCGTGCCGGGCGCCGTGCTCGCGGGCCTCCCCGGCGCGGAGGTCTCGGCCGACCTCGCCCGCTGAGCCCTGAAGGACTAGCGGCCGAGGAAGCGGTCGGCCGTGCGGAGGGCGAGCGCCATGATCGTCAGCGCGGGGTTGGCGATCAGCGAGCTCGGGAACACCGAGTTGTCGCAGATGTAGAGGTTGTCGACGTCGTACGAGCGGCCGTTCGGGTCGACGACGGCGGAGTCGCGGTCGTCGCCCATCCGGCAGGTGCCCTCGGCGTGCGCGGTGCGGTTCAGCACGAACACGTCCTTCGCGCCGGCCGCCTCCCAGATCGCCTTCATCGTCGTGACCGAGTGCGCGTCGAGCGCACGCTCGTTGTCGCTGAAGGAGAAGTCGATCCGGGCCCGCTTGAGCCCGACCTCGTCGACCTCGTCCACGAGCGTCAGCCGGTTCGACTCCGCAGGCAGGCACTCGCCGTTCACACCGATGCCGGCGAACGAGTCGTAGTGCTCGAGCAGGTCCATCAGCCGCTCGCCGCGGATCCCCGACCGGGCCATGGAGGTCGCCAGCGTGACCGGCAGCACCCCGAGGCTCTGGATCAGGTAGCCGCCCGCGAAGTCCTTCTCCTTCGGCCGCACGAAGTCCTCCGAGATGAGGGAGGAGGGCCAGCCGCGCCACATCCGCGTCGGCCGGTCGAACCGGCCCCACACCTGCGCGGCCGGGTGCGCCATGTAGTTGCGGCCCACCTGCCCGCTCGAGTTCGCGAGGTCGAGGTTCAGCAGCAGCCGAGCGGACTCGACGCCGCCGCCGCAGAGGAACACGTTCCGCGTCCGCTGCCGGTGGTCGACGCCGTCCTTCCGGTACACGACCGCGGTGATGCGGCCGGTCGCGTCCCGCTCGAGGCCGTGGACCATCGCCCCGGCGCGGATCTCGGCGCCGTGCGCGACGGCGAGCGGGAGGTAGGTGACGTCCATCGACGCCTTGGAGGCCACCCGGTCGCCCTGGTGCGTGGCCCCGCTGTTGATCGCGCCGGCGCGGACGCCGAAGTGCGGCTGCTGCACGTCCCGCGACACGATCGCGGCGGGGGAGTCGGTGGTGCGGATGCCGAGCGCGTCGCAGCCCGCGGCCATCAGGTCCGCCGGGGCGTTCCGCGCGACCGGCGGGAGCGGGTACCTCCGCGCCGGGTCCCAGGGGTAGTCGGCGGGGCCGGACACCTGGATGAAGCGCTCGACCTCCTCGATGTACGGGATCAGCTCGGCGTGCGTGATCGGCCAGTCGACGCCGGCGCCCTGGTCGGAGGCGAGGCGCAGGTCGCGCTCGTCCGGCCGCGGGCAGAAGGCGCCCCAGTGCAGGGTCGAGCCGCCGACGCCGATGCCGGAGTTGTTGCCGCCGAAGGCCTCCGGGTCGGTACCGCCGGAGAGCCGCTCGCTCGTCCAGTAGATGCTCGCGGCGTCGATCTCGTCGGGCGTGTGGTCGGTCGGCTCCCAGTTCGGACCCGCCTCGAGCGCGACGACGGAGAGCCCCGCCTGCGCGAGCCGCGCGAGGATCGGGGCGCCGCCGGCACCCGTGCCGATCACGACCGCGTCGACCTCGTCCGTCTCGGCGTGGTGCCGCATCCCTGTCAGGTTCACGCCTGCAGCTCCTTCCCGGTGCGCCAGTCGCGCTGCCACGGCTCCCACTCGCCCGCGTGGGTGGTGGAGAACCCCTGCTTCCTCGGCCCGTCGCCGCCGTCGGCGAAGCCGTCGTAGCGGATCCACGCCTGCGCGGCCGGGTGCGAGAGCCACATCCGCACCGCCTCGGCCTGCACGTCCTTCAGCCAGAGCCGCATCTGCGACCCGGTGAGGCGCCCGTCGGCGTCGGAGCCGATCCCGCCGTCCCAGACGCGGTCGAGCACCGCCTCCTGCGCCGCGCCGGTCAGGGCGGCGAAGTCGGGCACCTGCTCGGCGAGGGTGTCGAGCCCCTGCCGCCACGCCTCCGCGTCCGGCGGCAGCTCGGCGAAGCGCCAGCCGTCGCCGTGGCCCGCCGCGAACTCCGCATCGATGCGGCCCGCGATGTCGAGGTCGGTGCCGCGCTGCGGCAGCACGCGCGCCACCAGCACGGTGAGCAGCGCGCGCTGCGCGGGGGAGAAGACGCGCGGGGCGTCGCCGGGGCCGTCGAGCCGGCGCATCATCACGCGACGGGTGCGCGCCGAGACGCGGTCGGAGGCGATCAGGCGCGCGAAGGCGGGCGGCAGCGCCGCGGTGCCCTCGACCCGCGCCGCGAGACCCGTGACGAACCGGGCGACCTCGCCGGGGTACTGGAGGAGGGAGTCGTGCCCCGCGCCGTCGACCTCGTGCACGACGGCGTTCGGCACGTGCGGCAGGTTCAGCCGCTCCTGGTTCACGGCGCCGAGGTCCGGGTCCTCCGCGCCGACCACGATCGCCGTCGGGGTGCGGAGCACGCCGACCTCGTCCGACCAGTCCTCGAGGCTGCCGCGCCGAAGCCATTCGAGCCAGGCGACGCGGCTCGACCGCTGCACGTCGGCGATCGCGGTCTCGCGGACCGCGCCGGGGATCGGGCCGGCCGTGTTGGCGTGGATGTACGCCGCCGCATCCTCGGCGGAGATGGTGCCGGAGGCCCACCACTGCTCCATCAGCGCCCGGCGCTCCTCCGCCATCGGCTCCGGGCCGGGCGTGGAGGCGTCGACGAGCACGAGCCCCGTCGGCGGGATGAGACCGTGCTCGGCCCGCTCGGCCCATGCGGTGACGATCGTCGCGATCTTCCCGCCCATGCTGTGGCCGGCGATCAGCCACTCGTCGGGCTCGCGCTCGCGGATCCGCGCCGCGACCCACTCCGCGGTCTCCCGCACGGTGAGCAGCGGCGACGCCGCGTTGTCGCCGTAGCCGGGTAGGTCGAGCGCGACGACGTCGAGGCCGTCCCCGATCGCGTCGATCACCCCGTCCCACGAACGTGCGCTGAGCCCGAGGGCGTGCAGCAGGAAGAGGGTCGGTCGGGCCACTCGCGTCCTCTCGTCGAGCGCCCCCGCGGGGGCGCCTGGACACTCTGCCGCACTCCGGCACCCCGATGCTGTCAAGGGCTCGATCCGGCCCCGTCCGCTGGCCGAGGTGCGAGCGCAGCGAGCCTCAAGACCACGCCGATCCGCGAGCCTCGACACCACCCCTCCCCGCTGGTCGAGGTGCGAGCGCAGCGAGCCTCGAGACCACTGCTTCGAACTTGCTCCGGATTCGTGCCGCACCGACGCCGGCGAAGCGGCAGGAATCCGGAGCAAGTCGGTCCGTTTCAACCGCACTCGTCCGTTTCCCCCGCACTTGGACACGCCGTTCCACTGAATGGAAAAGTCCTGGCCCAGACCGGGATGCGATGTCGGTGGCCCATGCTCGAATACAGGCATGAACCGGAACGCGGAGGCCCTGCAGCAGCAGGTCGACGCGTACGTCCGCGGGTTCGACCGCGTCTCCGCGGGCGGCCGGTTCGACGACGCATCCTCAGACGGGCCGGTCCGGCTGCTGACCGACCACGAGCTGCTCGAAGCGACCGATTCGGTGAGCCGACTCCTCCGCCTGGCGGAGTCGGAGAGAGCGAAGCTCGCCGGTGAGATCGCCCGCCGCAGCGAGATCCGCGACGAGACGAACCTCGCCCGCACGATGGGTGCCGCGAGCCCGGCGGCCCTGCTGGCCCAGGTCGCAGGCATCCCACGCGACGAGGCCGGGACCATCACCGCGCTCGCCACGGCGGTCCGGCCGCGCGAGGGCATCGACGGGACACCGCTGCCGGCCAAGCGCGCCCACGTCGCGGCAGCGCTCGAGGCGGGCTGCCTCGACGTCTCCGTGGCCGCAGCGTTGGTCCGGTCGCTGAAGAAGGTCGAGAACGGCCTGACCCCGCTGGAGCTGGAGGAGCTGGAGCGGCAGCTCGTCCAGCGCTCCCAGGAGGGCTACACGGCCGACGAGCTACTCGAGCACTTCCGGCTCGTCCCCGCCTACGCGCACCCCGAGGGCAACGGCCCCAAGGACGACGAGCTCGCCGGTCAGGCGACCGTCACGAAGCGGAAGCTCGACAACGGACTCACGCGATGGGTGCTCGACCTCGACGCGCTGACCGCGGGGTTCTTCGAGACCGCGCTCGACGCCAACACCTCGCAGCGCAGGTTCCAACTCGTGCTCGACGACGCACCCAAGCTGGACGACAAGGACCTCCGTCCGTTGAACAAGAGGCGGGTTGACGGAGTCCAGCGGATCGCGAAGAAGGTCCTCAAGATCGACGACGGACACGTCGCCGGCACCGCGGTCACGATGCTCGTCACCATCAGCGAGGAAGCCCTCCGCAGCGGGATCGGCCACGCGCTGCTGCCGGGCTGCATGGAGACGATCTCGGCCGCGACCGCCCGCATGCTCGCGGCTGAGGCGGAGATCATCCCCGTCGTGCTCGGCGGTGACAGCCAGCCCCTGGACCTCGGAACCGGCCGCCGGTTCTTCTCCGAAGCCCAGCGCCGGGCGATGGCGGTCCGGGACCAGGGCTGCGCGGGCCCGAACTGCGACGCACCGCTGTCCTGGTGCGACGCCGCGCACATCGACCCGGCCGGGTATGGCTCGACGTCGATCGAGAACGGGATCCTGCTCTGCTGGCGATGCCACCGGTTGCACGACGAGCACGGGTGGCAGGTGCAACGGGAGGACGGGAGATGGTGGTGGACACCGCCGCCGCATGTCGATCCACGCGGCAGGCGCCGGCCGGGAGGGCCGGTCCCGCCGGTGAACCTGTCCGCCTGACTCAGCTCGAAGGTGCGGGGTGGTCTCGAGGCTCGCTGCGCTCGCACCTCGACCAACGGGGGTGCGGGTGCGGTGGTTGAGCCGGGCGCTCCGCGCCCGTGCCGAAACCATGACGCAGGCGAGGCGGCCCGCCGCGGGTCGATCCGGACGAAATCGGGGCAATAGGGCCGCACCGGCCGATGTGCTCCGCCGGGACCGGATGGCAGGGTGCAGGCATGACGACTGAGACGTTCGAGGTGGCACGTCCCGACGGCACGGTGCTCGCCGGGGTCCGACGGCGCCGGGAGGGTGCGCCGGTGGTGGTGTTCCTCCACGCCGGCGTCGCGGACCTGCGGTCCTGGGAGGCGGTGCTCGACGAGCTCGACGGCGACGAACTCGACCTCGTCGCCTACGACCGGCGCGGGTACGGCGGCACGCCCGGCACCGACGCCGCCTTCAGCCACCTCGACGACCTTGTGGCCGTGCTCGACGCCGTCGGCGCGGACCGGGCGGTCGTCGTCGGCAACTCGATGGGCGGCGGGCTCGCGCTCGACGTCGCGCTCACCGCGCCGGCCCGGGTCGCGTCGCTGCTGCTCATCGGCTCCGCCGTGTCGGGCATGACCGACGAGGGCGAGGACATCGCCTGGGAGGCCGACGCCGCGACGGGCGCGATCGTCGGTGCGCTCGAGAAGGCGGAGCAGGCGCACGACGTCGACGAGGCCGCCCGGCTCGAGGCGCACCTCTGGCTCGACGGGCCGACCGCGCCGGAGGGCCGGGTCGGCGGTGCGGCCCGGGAGCTCGCGCTCGACATGAACCGGCGCATCCTCAGCGCAGGCACGCAGGGGAACGCGGGCGGCACCGACCTCGACGCGTGGCACCGGCTCGGCGAGATCACCGCGCCGGCGCTCGTCACCTGGGGCGACCTCGACCTGCCGCCGGACCTGCCGTTCTACGCGCTCACCGCGGACCGGCTGCCGAACGCCACCGGCCGCGTGCTCGAGGGCGTCGCCCACATGCCCTCGCTGGAACGGCCGGGGCTCGTCGCCGACCTCGTGCGGGAGGCCGTCGCCCTCGCCTGACGCCGCGTCGGAGCCCGGCCGCGGGCCGGCGGTGCCGTACCGTCGAGGCGATGCCCGAGGTCGATCTCGTCACGCTCGCGGACGCCGGCGCGTTCGTCTCCCACGAGCACCAGTCGCACCTGGCCGACTCCGTGCCGATGCGCGACTGGCGGATCGACGGGGCGCGATCCGCCTTCGTCTACACCGACGGCGCGGGTGCGGAACGGGCCGTCCGCGCCCACTTCGTCGGCACGTCCTCGCCCGACGAGGGCACGTGGCTGTGGGGCTGGGACAACATCAACGGCTTCCCCGAGCCCTTCGTGAAGCAGGCGGAGCGCGTCCGGCGACTGGGGGAGCGGTACGCGATCCGCGAGTTCACCCACGCCGTGCTGCCGCTCACGGACGACCTGGCGCCGATCCTCGTCCGCGCCGTCAAGGCCGTCACCGGCGTCACCGCGCACTTCTCCGCACCGACCGGCAACGGCAGCACCCGCGCCTGGCTGCTGCTCGACGACCCCGTGCTCGCGCTCCCGCGTCCGACGGTGGCGCGCGCCGTCGGCGTCGTGACGAGCGCCCTCGCCGGCACCGGCACGGTCGACCACCGCCGCGCTCTCGCGGCGTGGGCGCAGCAGCGGGGCGCGACGCTGACGGAGGCGGGCGAGGACGTGGTCGAGCTGACCTTGGACGACGGCTCGCTGCAGGTCCGCTTCGACGCCGGGGGCCGCATCGCGGGGCTCGGCCGTCGGCTGCGCGCCACCCCGCGACCGCCGGAGCCGGAGCCGGAGCCGGTCGCCGTCGTCGAGGAGGAGCCGGAGCCGCTGCCGCCACCGCTGCAGGAGGCGCCGGAGGTCCTCGAGCCGGCGCCGCGACGCGGGCTGCTGCAGCGCCTGCTCGGCCTCTGAACCCCGGCGGCGACGCCGGAAGGGGCCGCCGTTCATGCGCCGGTCACGCCGGCGGACCGACGCTCGCTCCTTCATCCGCTGCGGCGGGGCGAGGAGGACGGCGATGCCGGAGCGCGTGGTGGTCGGCTGGGACGGCAGCAGGGCGGCGGAGGCGGCGCTCGACTGGGCGCTGCGGCACGAGCCGGACTGCCGGGAGGTCGAGCTGGTCGTCGCCGCGGGCCGGCGCGAGACGTCGGCCGGCAGCGCGGAGACGGCCGCGGCCCGGCTGCGGGAGGCGGACCCGGACCGCACCGTGACGGTCGCGCGCGAGCAGCGGCCCGCCTGGTCGGCGCTGGCGGCGCGGTCCGCGCCCGACGTGCTCGTCGTCGTCGGCGGCGCCGACCCGCGGGCCGGGCGGCACCGCAGCTCCACCGCCTACCGCGTCGCGGCCGCCGCGCGCGGTCCGGTCGCGATGGTGCCGGAGGGGTTCGACCACGGCCGCGACGTGGTGCTCGGCGTCGGCGACGACACCACCGCGCCGTCGGTCGCGCTGGCCGCCGCGGAGCACGCCGCCCGACGGCGCCAGCGGCTCGTCGCCGTGCACGCCTGGCGGCAGTTCCTCGACCTCGACACCATGGCCGACCCGGCGCCGGGCCACGACGCGCAGGTCGCGAAGGAGCGCGACGCCGTCCTCCGGGTCGCGCTGGCCCCGGTGGAGGACCGCTACCCGGGACTGCCGGTCGTGCACCGGGTGCTGCACGGACGCCCCGTCGACGCGGTGCTCGGCGCGGCGACGTCCGCCTCGCTGCTCGTGCTCGGCCGCGACGCGTCGGTCGACCGTCGTCGCGGCCGACCGGTCGCGCATGTCGCGCTGCTGTCGAGCCGCGTGCCGGTGCTGGTCGTGCCGCGCGGGTGAGGCGGCGGCCTACGTCTCCTGCTCGGTCGGCCGGATCAGCATCTCGTTGACGGCCTGCCGGCGGTCGCGCGTGACCATGTAGACCACGGCCTCCGCGATGTCCGTCGCCTCGAGCGGCTCCATCGTCCTGAAGCGCTCCGCCTGCGCGTCCCGGATCGGCGCGCGGAGGTGGTCGCGCAGCTCGCTGACGGTCGCGCCCGGCTCCACGAGCCCGACGCGGACGTGCCGCTTCGTCACCTCCTGGCGGAGGGCCTCGCTGAACGCGCCGACGCCGAACTTCGTCAGGTTGTAGACGCCGGACCCGGCCCGCGCGATCCGGCCCGCGGTGCTGCTGATCGTCACGACGTCGGCGACCCGGCGCTCGGCGGTCTCGGCCGCGGAGAGCAGGTGGGGGAGGGCGGCGTACGTCGTCGCGAGCACGCCCGTCACGTTCACGGCGACCATCCGCTCCCACTCCTCGTAGGGCGCCTCCTCCGCGGGGCCGAGCAGCATCACGCCGGCGTTGTTGATCACGATGTCGAGCCGCCCGGCGACCTCGACGGCCTGCGCGACGGCGGCCTGCGCCTGCGCGGCGTCGGTCACGTCCGCCTCGATCACGACGGCGTCGCCGCCGATCCGCGACGCGAGCGCCTCGAGCCGGTCGCGGCGTCGGGCGACGAGCACGAGCCGGGCGCCCTCCGCCGCCAGCGCGACCGCGGTCGCCTCGCCGATGCCGCTGCTCGCCCCGGTGACGAGCGCCACCGTCCCGTCCAGCCGTCCCGCCACGTGCGCCTCCTCGAAGTCCGCCGGAAGGCTATGCCCCCCGTTCGCGACGAAACCGTGACGTGACCCCCGCACGGGGGATGCGCCAGGATGGGCGGCATGCCCCGCCTCCTCTCCGCTGCCGAATGCCTCGACGAGTTCTTCGCGGACCGCCGCCGCGGCGCGACGGGTCACCGGCTGGCGGCCGTCGCGCGCAGCGAGCAGGTGCTGCGGACGGCCGTCGAGCGGACCGCGGAGCTCGTCCTCACGGACGACGAGCAGGTCCTCGTCGGCATCGAGCGGCAGTTCGAGCAGGTCGGTGCCGTCGCCCGCGTCATGCCGGCGCACGGGCTCCTCCTGGTCATCGAGGCGCACCTCGCCCACCTCGAGTCGCGCCCGGCCCGCAACGCCGCGCGCCGCATGGAGCTCGACACGTGCGCCGCGCTGACGCGGCACCTCGCCCGCGAGCTGCGCCACCTCGACGTGCTGCCCGCCACGCACCGGATCGAGCTCGCCCTCGCCGGCTGCGGCGCGGTCGTCCAGCGCCCGGCCGGCCCCCGCCGGCTGCTGAAGGCCCTCGGCCTGGCCTGACCTCAGCCCGTCAGCTGCGCCGTCAGCGCGACCTCGTCGTCGCTGCCGGCGTACTCGACGATCCGGCCGTTCCGCACCCGGTAGAACCCGAACGCCGCGACGCCGACGTGCCGCCCGGTCGGTCGGATGCCGCGGTAGACGCCGCGGTGCGTGCCGCGGGTGCGGAGGTGCGCGGCGACGCGGTCCTCCTCGACGACGAGCTGGATCCGCTTCCACCGGTAGTCGGGGAACGCCGCGAGCAGCTCCGCGACGTCCGCCAGCCAGGCGTCCGCGCCGGCCGGGGCACCGGCACGCCGCACCTCGGGCGCGAGCAGCTCCCGCATCGCCGCGAGGTCGTGCCGGTTGGAGGCGTCGAGCCAGTCCTCGAAGAAGCAGCGGAGCGCGTCGGGGGTCATCGGCTCCAGTCTCGCCGGATCACCGCGCGGCGGCGGCTCCGCAGAGGGGGCAGCGGGGCCCCACGATGGTCGGGTAGAGCGGCATCCCGTCAGCGGCGCAGACCGTTCGGGACGTCGACGGCCGCGTGGTCCTGTCCTCGACGTCGGTGAACACGGCGATCACGATGCCGCGCAGCGCTCGGGGAGCGCTCGGGACCCGCCCGGGGCGCGCTGGAGGACGGCTATCGAATCCCTGTGAGCGCTCACCCGTCCGGGGGTCACGGCTGGAGGCGGTCGACCTGCCACGCCGCCCCGGTGCGCGTGTAGGCGAAGCGGTCGTGGACCCGCGACGGTCGGCCCTGCCAGAACTCGATGCGGCGCGGCGTGACGAGCCAGGCGCCCCAGAAGGCCGGGCGCGGCACCTCGTCCACGCCCGCGAACCGCTCCTCGGCGGCCGCGACGGCCGCGTCGAGCGCCGCGCGGTCCGCGATCGGTGCGGACTGACGGCTGGCCCAGGCGCCGATCCGGCTGCCGCGCGGTCGCGTGGCCCAGTAGGCGTCGCTCGTCGCGGCAGGCGCGGGCGCCGCGTCGCCGTCGACCAGGACCTGCCGCTGCAGCCCGTACCAGGGGAAGAGGAGGGAGACCCGGCCGTCGGCGGCGAGCGCGCGGCCCTTGCGCGACCCGCTGTTCGTCACGAGCTCGAACCGGCCGTCGATCAGGCCCTTGAGCAGCACGGTCCGCGAGGTCGGTCCCGATCCGTCGACCGTGCCGAGCACCATCGCGTTCGGCTCGGGCAGCCCGGCCTCCTCCGCGTCGGTCAGCCAGCGCCGGAACTGCGCGATCGGATCCGCGTCCAGCGCGCCGTCCGGGATCGCGTCGCGGTCGTAGTCGTCGTGCCGGTCCATCGAGCGCACGCGCTCATCCTCGCCGACGCCGCCGACCCCCTCGTTCAGGGGATCCTCGGGAAGCTCGGGCACATTCGCAGCGTGCGCGCCCTCCCCACCGCGGACCCGTTCCTCATCGACTTCTTCGCCGACCGCCGCCGCGGCGCGCACGGCGTCCGCCGCGACCGCATCGAGCGCGTCGAGGCCGACCTGCGGCTCGCCATCGAGCTCGCGGGCGACGACGTGCTCGGCGCCGAGCAGCAGGCGCTCGTCGCCGCCGAGCGCCAGTTCGAGCCGATCGGGGCCGCGGCGCGCGTGCTGCCCGTCACCGCCCTCCCGGCGCTGCTCGACCGCTACCTGACGGATCCGCTGTACCGGCCCGTCGCCGCGGACGAGGCCCGCGACCGGCTGGAGACCTGCGCCGCGCTGATCCGGCGGCTCGCCCGGCAGCCCGAGCTGCTGCCCGCGACCCGGCTGCTGCGCCGCCTCGACGAGCGCGTGCGCATGGAGACCGCGACGCTGCAGCCGGGCCGCGCGCGGCTCCGCGCGAAGCGCGTCCGCGGCTGACCGGCGTGTCGCCCGACCGCGGCGCGGAGCCGGAGTAGACCGGCGGCACGACCCGGGCGCTGCGCGTCCAGACCGCCGGGCCGCTCGGGCCGACGACGTCGACCCGGGACGGCCGGCCCTGGAAGCCGCCCGGGTCGTGCCAATGCTCCCGGCCTCGTGGCTGCCTCCCGCTGATCGAGGTGCGAGCGAGCGAGCCTCGAGATCACGCCCGTCAGCGCTGCGCGCGGAGCCACGCGAGCAGCGCGGGGGCGTCCTCGAGCACCGAGATGTGGCCCGCGCCCTCGACGAGGTGCAGCCGCGCGCCCGGCACGGCCTCCGCGAGGCGGACGCCGTGCGACGCGGGGACCATCCGGTCGTCGGCGCCGTGCGCGACCAGCACCGGCCGGCGCACGGCCGCCAGGTCGAAGCCCCACGCGCGGCCGGCGGCGAGCAGGTCGTCCGCCTCCGCGTCGAGCCCCTGCGCCGTCGCGGCGGCGACGACGGGGCCGAACCAGCCCCACGTCCCCTCGAGCGCCTGCTCGTCCGCCGGCGTGAAGGCGGACGGATCCCACTCGCCGGTCCGCAGCTCCTCGAGCAGCGCGGCGCGCCCCGCGGCGACCGCGCGCTGCTCCCGCACGATGCCCGGAGCCATCCCCGCGAACCGGTCGAAGCCGCCGAGGTCCGGGGGAGCGGGGGAGGAGACCGCGATCGCGGCGGTCACGCGATCGGCCGCGAGCGCGGCGCAGGCGAGCGCCCGCGATCCGCCGCCCGAGTGGCCGAGCACCGCGAACCGGTCGACGCCGAGCGCGTCCGCGACCGCGAGCACGTCCGGCACGACGTCCGCGACGTCCGCCTCCGGGACCCGGCTCGAGCCGCCGTAGCCGGGACGGTCCGCGCCGAGCAGGCGGAGGCCCGGGTCGTGCGCGAGCAGCGGCTCGGGCGGCAGCCCCGTGTTCGGCGTACCGCCGTGCCACACGACGACGAGCTCGTCGTCGCGGCCCGTCGGCCCGGTGTCGTAGGCGTGCAGCACCCGCCCGCCGGCCAGCCGCAGCTCGAGCTCCTGCACCGTATGACCTCCCGTTCCCACCCTGATCGGCCCCCTCACCGTCCCCGGCTACCCTGCACGCGTGCCGAAGCCGTTCCTGCTGCTGCAGGTGCGTCCGGAGGCGGACGCCCGTCGTGACGAGCTGGCGTCGATGCGCCGCGCGAGCGGCCTGGGGGACCGGCTGCAGGCGCGCAGCGCCGATCTCGAGGAGCTGCCCAGCGACGTGGCCGACGGCGTGGCCGGCGTGCTCGTCGGCGGCAGCCCCTACTCGGTCTCGGACCCGGAGGCGGCGAAGAGCGCCCCGCAGCGCCTCGCCGAGCGGCAGCTCGCCGCCCTCGCGGAGCGGGCGATGACCCGGCAGCTGCCCGCCTTCTTCACCTGCTACGGCATCGGCGTCGTGACCCTGGTGCTCGGCGGGTCCGTCGACCGCACGCATCCGGAACCGGTGTCGGCCACCGAGAGCGAGCTCACCGACGCGGGCCGCGCCGACCCGGTCGCGAGCGCGCTCCCGGACCGCTTCACGGCGCTCACGGGCCACAAGGAGTCGGCGCCCGTGCCGCCGCCGGGCAGCGTGCTGCTGGCCACGAACCGGACCAGCCCGGTGCAGCTCTACCGCGCGGGCTCGCTGCTCGCCAGCCAGTTCCATCCCGAGCCGACCACGGCGGAGTTCGGGCGCCGCGCCACGATCTACCAGCGGCACGGCTACTTCCCGGAGACCGAGCTGCAGACGGTGCTCGCGCGGCTCGACCGGGCCGTGGTGACGGCGCCGGAACGCCTGCTGCAGCGGTTCGTGGCGCTCGCCGACCGCTGAACTCAGCCGGCCGCCGGGTCCGTCGAGCCGCTCGTGGTCGCGTCGGCCGCCGGCGTGCCGGTCGCGACGGCGTCGTCCGCGGGCGGCGTCGTGCTGTCGGAGGTCGTCGGGGTGGCGGACTCGCTCGGGGTCGACGGCGCGCTCGGCTCGGACGTCGAGGGCGCGGGCTCCGAGGACGCCGGGTCCGTGGACGCGGGAGTCGAGGACGACGGCGCCGACGGCGTCGTGTCCGCGGGCGCGCTGGACGAGGGCGTCGACGACGACGGGGCCGACGAGGTCGGGGAGGTCGGGGAGGTCGACGCGGTGCCGCCCGAGGGCCGCGGCGCCGTCGGGGCGCCGCTGCCCGGCCGCGAGGGCGTCGACGGCGTCGTGGTGTTCCGCGACGGCGTCGGCGAGGTGGCCGACGCGGCGAGGGGCGACGGCACGACCCGCGTGGGGCGCACGAACGCGGGGGAGACGGGCGCGGACGAGCCGGGAGCGGCCGGTGCCACGCGGTGGCGACCCGTGCCGGGCGTGCTCGCCCCGCGGGTCGCGGCGGCGACGGGCACGGCGCTGCCCGCGTCGTCCGCCCGATCGGCGCCGTCCGAGGCGGCGGGCCGGAGCCCGAGCACGCCGTCGTCGGCCGCGGCGGCGACCGCGCCGACGCCCGCGTCCTGCCCCGTGGGCAGGTGCGTGACGACGCCGATGAGCAGGCCCGCCAGACCGACCCCGCCGGCGACGAGCGCGACGGTGCGGCCGCGACGTCCCGACCGCGCCGCCGGGCGGGCAGCCGGTCGGTCCGTCGATCGGTCCGTCGGCCGCGGCGACGCCTGCACGGCGACGGGGCCCGTGCGGAGGGACGGGGCCGCGTCGACGACGGGTCGCGGCAGCACGGTCGGCGCGTCCCGGGTGACCGGCGCGCGGACGGGCGCCGGCGCCGAGGCGATGAGCCCGGTGGCGGGTGCGGACGTCCGGCCGGCCGCGCCGGTCGGGGCCGGATCCGGGGTCGGGGTCGGGGCGGTGGCGCGGGTCGGCGGCGCGGCCGCTCGCACCGCCTCCACCGGGACCGGGCGGGACGGCGGGGCGACCCGCTGCGCGACCGGCAGGTCGACGGCGCCCGTCGCGGTGAGCCCCTCGCGCAGCGCCGAGAGTCGCCGGGCGACCGCGAGCGCGCCGGGCCGGGCGGCCGGGTCCTCCTCGAGCATCGCCGACAGCAGCGAGCGGAGCTCGACGGGCAGCGCGGCGAGCGCCGGCCCGGCCGGCGCGGCGGCCGTCAGCAGGCGGAGCAGGAGCGCGCCGAGGGAGTAGACGTCCGCCTCCGCGCCGCGGTCGGCGGGCAGCTGCACGCCCGCCGCGGTCGCGAGGTCCGCGGCGCGGGCGCCGAGCAGCGGCGCGAGCCCGGTGTCGAGCAGCAGGGTCGTGCCGGGGCCGTCGCCCGCGTGCCGTCCCGCGGCGGGGACGACCGACTGCGGGCCGACGAGGCCGTGGACGAGCCCCGCGGCGTGCACGGCGGCGAGCGCGGTCGCGACGCCCTCCGCGATGGAGGCGGCGCGGCGGGGCGAGCAGCCGGAGGCGGGGTCGAGCACCGGCCCGGGCACGACGGGGGTCACGTACCAGCGGGTGCCGTCGTCCTGCAGCCCGGCGTCGAGCATCGGCACGACCGCGGGGGAGCCGACTACCGCGGCCCGAGCGACCGCCTCCGGGTCCGGCGGCATCCGGTCCGTCCAGCGCCCGTCGACGACGACGAGCACGGCGCGCGCGCCGCTGCCGGGGTGCACCGCGTCGCGGACCGCGCCGGCGGGCCGGCGCCCGACGACCGGCCCGGTCGTCCAGCCGCCGAAGCCGACGACGGTCGCGGGAACTACCACCGTGGGATTCCACCAGAAATCCACCGCGACCTGCCAGCCCCCGCCCCTCCGACTGGGGCGTGTCGCGGGGAACTTCCGTTCAGGAGAATCGAGGTCCATCTCACGGAAGAGGCACCTCCCCATGCTCGAGAGCCGGGCCGCGCGAGCGGCAGCCAAGCTCTGGTACACCAAGATGCTGTACGTCCAGCAGTCGGTGCCGGTGCCCCGTGATTCGCCCGTCATCACGTCGGGCGCGGCGGACCCCGACCGGGTCCTGCTGATCGGCAACGGTCCCACCCACGGCTGGGGCACCGTGACGCACGAGCTCGCCCTCACCGGCCAGCTCGCCCGGGCACTCACGCGCCGCACCACGCGGCCGACCGACATCCGGTACATCGGCGACGAGATGATGCCGATCGCCGGCGTGCACTCTTGGATCGGCGACGAGTCGCTCGCCCTCTACGACCTCGTGCTCGTCGTGCTCAGCATGAACGACGCGGTCCGGCTGACCCGTGCCGACGACTACCGCGCCGACATGACGCGACTGCTCGACCGGCTCAGCACCGAGACGAAGCCGTCCGCCCGCATCGTCGTCGCCGGCATCCAGGACGTGGACTCGCTGCCGGAGTACCGCGGCGTCGCCGCGCGGCTCGGGCAGCGCCGCGCGGACCTGCTCAACGCGATCACGCGGGAGCTCGTCGGCCGCTACGACGGCTTCTCCTACCTCGAGCACCGCACGCCGCAGGCGGAGCCCGGCCGGCCCTACGGCTCGCCGGCGCTCTACGCCGAGTGGTCCGAGGTGTTCGCCGCCGTCTGCGCGCCCGCGCTCGACGAGGCCCGCGCGCTCGACCCGTACCGCCTGGAGCACGAGCTCGTCGAGCACGAGTGGTCGTGGAAGCCGGGCGAGAAGGTCATGGCGAAGGCGGAGGACACCGAGTCGCTCGACCGCCTGGTCCAGGACGCGAAGTCGCACTTCGGCGCCGACGTCGCCTGGGTCAGCCTCATGGACGGCGACCGGCAGTTCTACCTCGCGAACACGTCCCCGGCCGGCCGCGGCGCTCCCGCGGACCTCTCCATCTGCCAGTACACGATGGAGGGCGACGAGCCGCTCGTCATCGAGAACGTCCTGCGCGACGAGCGCACCAAGGACTCGCCGATGGTCGACCTGTCCCAGCTGCGCTTCTACGCGGGCGCCCCGATCAAGAACGAGCAGGGCGAGAACATCGGCACCTTCTGCGTGCTGAACGTGCTGCCGAAGTCGAAGAGCTCGGTCGACGAGGACGACCTCCGCGACTGGGCCTCCCGGGCGCAGGGCGAGATCCTCAAGATGGCGTCCGCGGGGGAGTCCGCCGCGAAGCCGTCGAAGGGCGCGCGGACCGCCCGCTGAGCACGTCAGGAACGGCCGGTCGCGCACCCGCGCGGCCGGCCGTTCCGCATGCCCGGCGGGTCCAGGGCGCCGCCCCCCTCCCGGGGAGCACCACCGCGAGGGGCGCCCCCTCTGGGTCTGCAGGGGAGGGCACCGCCCTCCCTACGGTCGGAGGATGACCCAGACCGCCGCACCCACGGCCGCTCCCGCTGCGATGCGCGACCGCGTCCCCGCTCAGGCCCTGCTCGAGCAGGTGCTGCTCCGCCAGGCCGCGGCCCGGCCCCGGACGCGGCTCGAGCGCCTCGTCGGCCGCGACCCGATCGAGCCCGAGGCCCGGTCCTGGTACGCGGGCGCGACGGGGGAGCGCACGGTCGCCGCGCGCCTCACCGGGCTGCCCGCCGGCTGGACGGTCCTGCACTCGCTGCCCGTGGGCCGCAACGGCGCGGACATCGACCACCTCGTCGTCGGGCCGGGCGGCGTCTTCACCGTCAACACGAAGCACCACGTGGACGCGTCCGTGTGGGTCGCCGGCCGCACCGTGCTCGTCGCGGGCGCCTCGACGCCCATTGTGCAGAAGGCGGAGGCGGAGGCGCGCCGCATCGACCGCATCGTCGCCGGCGTGCTGGCCGACCCGCCCGCGGTCCGGCCCGTCGTCGCCGTCGTCGGCGCGAAGCGCCTCACGGTCCGCCGGGCGCCGCAGAGCGTCGTCGTGCTCCGCGCGGAGCACCTGCGCCGCTTCCTGCGCTCGCAGCCCGAGCGCCTCGCCCCGGTCGAGGTCGCCGCGCTGGTCCGCGCGTTCGACGACCCGTCGACCTGGCTGCCGACAGCGGAGGCCGGCCCCGAGCTGCTCCTCGCCTTCTCCCGGCTCCAGCGCGAGGCCCGCGCCGCCGCCCGGGTCCGCACGGGCTGGGCGCTCGGCCTGCTCGGCCTCACCGCCGCCGGGTCGTCCGCGATCGTCCTCCCGGGCCTGCTGACGCTCCTCGGCGCCTGACCCCGCTGCCGAGCAGCCACGGGCGCAGCGCCCGCGTGACGAGCGGCAGCAGCAGGTAGGTCATGAGCGGCGTCGCGATCACCACCGTGATCAGCACGCGCAGCCACAGCTCGAGCCCGCCGATCAGCGGAGCCCCGAAGAACTGGATCGCGAGGCTCAGCGGGTAGAAGACGAGGAAGATGCTCACCATCTGCTTCCACCGCGGGGGAGCGGGCGGCGGGGCGTCCGCGACGACGACGTCGCTGGGGGTGTCGAACCAGCCCTCGATGCCGGTGCGGCGCTCGCTGCGCGCGTCCTCGGCGATGCCCGCGGCGCTCGCCACCCACCAGGCGCGCTCGGCGGAGGCCTCCCACGCCGTGAGGGTCGCGGCGTCCTGGAAGCGGTACAGCATGTGCCAGTGGTCGCTGGCCGGATCGGGGCGGATCCAGCCGGAGCCGAGGTAGCCGGGCATCCCGGTCAGCAGCTCCTGGCCGCTCTTCGCCCACGCCTGCGCCTCGCGCGCCCGGTCGGGCGGCACGCGACGGGTGACGGAGACGGTGATCGGGGCGCTCGAGCTCACCCCTCCAGGGTGCCGCCTCCGCGGACCGCGCTGCGACGCGCGGCGGTCGCGTGCCAGGCTGCGGACATGGACCTCGACGGGCTGACGACGGCGCACGTGGCGGACGGCTGCCTCCGGGTCGGGGTGCCGGTGCGCTGCGGACCCGCCGGGATGCGGCCGATCGCGGAAGGGACCGCGTTCGCCGGTCCCGCCGCCCCGGCGCTGCACCTCGGCAGCGTCGACCGCCTGCTCGAGGCGATCGACGCCGCCGCGCCCGGCGACGTGCTCGTCGTCGACAACGCGGGCCGGCTCGACGAGGCGTGCCTCGGCGACCTGCTGGTGCTCGAGGCGGCCGGCGCCGGGCTCGCGGGCGTCGTCGTCTGGGGCCTCCACCGCGACACCGGCGACCTGCGCCGCATCGGCCTGCCGCTGCTGAGCGTCGGCGCGCTGCCCACCGGCCCGCTGCCGCACCACGAGCGGGAGCAGCGCGACGACGTCCGCGTGGGGGAGTGGCCCGTCGCCGCCGGCGACCTCGTGGTCGCGGACGACGACGGGGTCGTGCTCGTCGACGCGGCGTCGGCCGAGGCCGTGCTCGCGGCCGCCCGCGGCATCCGGGACGCGGAGCGGGCGCAGGCCGAGCGGATCGCGGGCGGCGCCTCCCTCCGCGGGCAGCTGCGGTTCGCCGACTACCTCGCGCGGCGCGAGACGGACCCGTCGTGGACGTTCCGGCGGCACCTGCGCGAGGTCGGCGGCGAGATCGAGGTCTAGCCCTTCAGCCGCACCAGGCGCGCGGTGCTGCTCTCGTCCAGGTCGACGAGCTCGCCGCGGGAGCGGAGGAAGTCGGAGAACGACCGGTAGCCGAGGCGGCGCTCGCTGAACGACGGGTCGAGCCGCTTCATCTGCTCCTTCACCTGCGAGTTGTGCAGCCAGTCCGCGTCGTCGCCGCCGCGGTCGTGGCCGAGGCGGAGGGCGCGCTGCAGCAGCGCCGTCGCGCCGACCTGCGGGTCCTCCTCGTCCTCGTCCTCGGCCTCCTCCACCGGCTGCTCCGGCTCGGGCTCCGGCGACTTCGCGCGCCGCGACGGGCGCTTCGCCTTCGGCTCCGCCTGCGCCGGCGGCGCGACCTCCTTCGCGCCCGGCAGCGCGTCGTAGGTGACGAGCTCGTCGCAGGCGGCGGCGAGGGCGCGGCTCGTGGACCCGGCCACGCCGACGGCGATGACGTACCGGCCGAGGCGCTTGCAGCGCTGCGCGAGGGCGATGTAGTCGGAGTCGCCGGCGACGATCACGACGTGGGTGAGGTCGGGCAGCCGGAACATGTCCTCGACCGCGTCGACCGCGAGCCGGATGTCGGCGCCGTTCTTCCCGTACGCGGCGGCGGGGAAGAGCTGCACCAGGTCGACCGCGCGGCCGACGAGCTGGCCCCGGTACCGCGCGTTGACGGGCGCCGACCAGTCCGCGTAGGCGCGGGTGAGCACCAGGGTGCCGAAGCTCGAGGCGAAGTCGATCGCGGCGCCGAGGTCGACGGTGGCGGCCTCGAGGCGCTGCGCGAACTCCTCCTCGCTCAGGGTGCCCGCAGCGGCGCGCTGGCGGTCGCGCTGGAAGTCGCCGCGGCCGTGCACCTCGTCGTAGCGCGAGATGACGATGTTGTCGAAGTCGATGTAGACCGCGACGCGGCCGGCCGTGGGAGCGGGGATGGCTTCCTCCAAGGTGTCGGCCACCCATTCTTCCGCCCGGCGCGGTTGAATGGCTCACGTGACCCCGCCCCGGATCTCCGTGGTCGTCCCGGTTCGCGACGACGCGCCCTACCTGGGCCTGTGCCTCGAGGCCCTGGCGCGGCAGGACGTGCTGCCCCACGAGGTCCTCGTCATCGACAACGGCATGAGCCGCGAGACCGCGCTCGTCGCCCGGGCGGCGGGGGCGACGGTCGTGCCGGAGACGATGCCCGGCCTCGCCGCGGCGGCCGCGCGCGGGTACGACGCCGCGACCGGCGACCTCATCGCGCGCCTCGACTCGGACGCGATGGCGCCGATGAACTGGCTGCGGGAGATCCGCGGCGCCTTCGCGGTCGACCCGGGGCTCGACGCGGTCACGGGGCGCGGCGTGTTCGCGGACCTGAGCCCGGCGCGGCGCATCGTCGCGTCCGCGGGCTACCACGGCGTCTACTACGGGTTCTTCGGCATCGCGCTCGGGCAGGTCCCGCTGCACGGCTCGAACTTCGCGATGCGGCGTGCGGTGTGGGAGGAGGTCCGCGCGGACGTCCACCGCTCCGACCCCGGCGTGCACGACGACCTCGACCTGACGATGCGGCTCGGCCGCACGCGGCGGGTCCGGTTCGAGCCCCGCCTCGCCGTCGCGGTCTCGACGCGCGCCATCTCCTCCATCCCGCGGCTCGCGACCGGCGTCAAGCGCACCGGCCACACGATGCGGATGAACGCCGACCGCCTGCGCGAGACCCGCGCCGGGCGCCTCGTCGGCACCGGCTTCGGCATCGGCCCGCTCGGCTCGCTGCTGCCGAAGCGCCTCCACCCGTGAGCGGCGTGCAACAGCCCCGCGGGCGGCTCGTCGTGCTCGACCCCGACGGCCCGCGGCCGAACGGCTTCGCGGTCGCGTCGCTCGTGCTCGGGATCGTCGGGCTCGCCGTCGGCGTCATCCCGCTGTTCATCGGCCTGCTGCTGAGCTTCCTCCCGACGGTCCTCGCGATCCTCTTCGGGCTGATCGGGCTCGCCCGCACGTCCAGCCGCCGCTCCGGCTTCGTGCCCGCGCTCGTCGGCACGCTGCTCGGCAGCCTGACGGCGTTCCTCTGGACGACCGGCTACGGCGTCGTCTGGTAGCCCGCACTCACGCCGGCTGCCCCCACTGCGCCGCGACGGCGGGCATGCGGCGGTGGACCTCCTCCACCGCGCGCGCCGCGAGCGGATTCGTCGAGACGCCGTCCTCCGCCGCGAGCTCGCCGCCGATGTAGACCCGCGTGAGGTTGCGCAGCGAGGTCGACAGCACGTAGTTGCGGACCGGGTGCCAGAGCGGCCCCATGTCCGGGCGGCGCGGGTCGACGACGAGGAAGTCGGCGTACTTGCCGACCTCGAGGCTGCCGACGCGGTCCGCGACGCCGAGCACCTCCGCGGAGCCGAGCGTCGCCATGCGCAGCACGTCCTCGGGCAGGGCCGACGCCGGGTCGCCCGTCGCGGCGCGCACCGCGTAGATGCCCATCCGCATGTTCTGCCACGGGTCGGAGACGTCGGTGCAGGCCTGGTCGTCGAGGCCGATGCCGATCGGCATGCCAGCGGCGCGGATCGCGGGGATGTCCGCGGTGCCGGAGGCGAGCCGGCCGTTGGAGGCGGGCTGCCACGACATCCGCGCACCGCCGGCCGCGGCCTCCGCGATGATCTCCGGCGTCGTCTGGATGAAGTGCCCGAAGATCAGGCCGAGCTCGAGCGCGCCGGCGTCGCGGTACCGGGCGAACTTCGAGCGCTGCAGCTCGACCTCCTCCCGCGTCTCGAGGAAGTGCGCCTCGTTCAGCACCCCGTAGCGCCGCATCGCGGCGACCTCGAGCTCCGCGGCGTTCGGCCGCGGCGACCACTGGACGGCGCCCATGATCGCGGCGCCGAGCGCGAGGTCGGGGTCGAGCGAGCGCACGTGGTCGACCATCAGGCCGAACCGGTCGAGCACCTCCTCGTCGGTCCCGACGGCGTCGTCGAGGCTCGCGGCGTTGATGAACCGGAGCCCCGCGTCGTGCTTCGCGTCGATCTGCCGCAGCTGCTGCTCGATCGGCCGGAGCGCGCCCGCGCCGCTCTTCGCGCCGTCCACCATCGGCTCCCACGGGATGCGCGGGTCGGTGAAGTCGAACGCGGTCGTCGTGCCGTTCGCGATGAAGTCGAGCGAGCCGTGCAGCGAGCTCCAGTAGTAGTCCTCGGGGGAGGCGTGGCTCATCAACCCGAGCATGGAGTCGCACCACCCGTAGAGCGTCGAGTCGACGCCGAGGCCGCGGGCGCCGCTCGTGAAGAGGTGGCTGTGCGCGGAGACGAAGCCGGGCGCGACGAACGCCCCGTCGACGTCGAGCACCTCGGCGCCCGGCACCTCCGGCGCCTCGCCCGCGCCGATCGCGGTGATGCGGCCCTCGTCGACCCGCATCCAGCCGTGCTCGACGTACCCGTCCCCGTCGCCCGCGACGGTGATGAGGCGGGCGTGGACCACGAGCAGCGTCATGCCGCGCAGTCAAGCCGACGGATGTTTCGCCGGCTTTTCGGGCTCGCGTCCTGGTCGGCTCAGGCCTGGCCGGAGTCGTCGGCCGCCTCGGCCTCCTCGCCGGTGAGCTCCGGGTCGGTCGCGGGGATGCGCTCCTCGCTCGCGAGCGCCTCGTCGACCGGCTGGGAGACGGGCGGCTCGGCCTGCTCGATGAGGTCGCCCTCGTCGGCGCGCAGGTCGTCGGCCGGATCGGTGCCCTGGATGTCCATGCCGGGATCCTCGCAGCGCGGCCCGACCGCCCGGTGGGAGGGTCCGCTCAGCGGGCGACGCGGTGCGACGCGCTTGTCCTCACGACGCGGCTGTACCCGTTCTCCGTCGCCGTGACGACGACCGCGATGCGGTGCCCGCGGTCGGCCCGCTTCACCGTGTACTTCGCGTGGGTGGCCTTCGCGATCGGCTTGCCGTCGCGGGTCCAGCGGTAGGCGAGGTGCACGGCGCCTGGGGCCCAGGTGCCGGGCTTCGCGGTGAGCTTCGCCCCCTTCCGGTAGTGCCCGAAGATCTTCGGCTTCGGCGACTTCGAGAAGGTGCCGCACGCGACGTCGCGGTCGAGGTGCGCCGCGTCGTCCTTCCACTGCGCGAGGGTCACGCGCCCGCCGGTCAGCGGCGCCATCGAGCAGGCGCGGAGCGCGGCGCCCTGGTCCGCGGCGCCCGCGATCCAGAACGGCAGCTTCCAGAGCCGGCTCGACCTCGGCACCGAGCCGATGAGGTCGCCGAGCTCGCCCTTCAGCGAGTACAGCCCGACCGGCTTCCCCAGCTGGGCGAACGCGGCCGCCATTCCCTCGAGCGCGGCGCGGTTCCGGGTCTTCGACGTGCTCCAGCTGTTCGCCGTCTCGACGTCGAGCCACCAGCGACCGACGGGGCCCGTCACCCCGTTGGCCGCGAGTCGCGTGACGTCGTCCCGGGCGATGGAGGCGCCGTAGATCCACGAGCAGGCGCGCGACGCACCGCCGCTGCACTTCCCGTAGGGCGACTTCATCCGGTGGCCGTCGAAGGTCACGTCGCCGGTCGGCCAGCTCGCGGCCTCCTTCGGCGACGGGTTCTGCGTGTTGACGTAGACGTCGAGCCGGGCGTGCCCCGTCCCCGGCGTGCTCGCCGCGTAGGCGAGCTGCGCGGCGAGGCACGGGTTGTCGGTGCGCCCCAGGCCCTCGTTGATCCCGACGATCGCGAACGCCGCGGGCTCGAGCACCTGGGCGCAGTTCGGGTAGGAGACGTCGATCCCGACGGGCCTCGGCGGGGCAGTCGCCGCGTTCGCGGCCTGCGGCGTCAGGACCGCGGCGAGCAGACCGGCCGTCACGGCGAGCGCGAGCGGCGCCCTCCTCGTCAGATGCCCCATTGCGCGATCCGTCCCGGTGTCAGCTGCGGTGCGACGGACGGCTGCGTCACCACGACGGGGTCGCTCGTCAGGGTCAGGGGCGGCGCACCGAGGCGGCTGCCGGTGACGCGGACGGCGACGGCCGCACCCGCGTCCTCCGGGGCCACCGTGTACGCGCCCGTGGTCGCCCCGTCGATCGGCGCGCCGTCGCGGGTCCACTGGTAGTCGAAGTGCAGGTCGAACGGGCCCCACCCGGTGAGCCGGACGCCCAGGTGCTCGCCGACCTCGCCGGCGCCGTCGATCTCGGGCGTCGTGCCGGCCACGCCGACGCCGCAGGCGATGTCGTGGTCCTGGTCGTCCTGGACCCACTGCACCATGCGGATCCGGCCGCCGGGGGTGAAGGGCCGCGCGCCGCAGTTCGCGAGGGCGCCGCCCTTCGTCGTCGCACCGGCGATCCAGCTCGGGGCGCCGGCGAGCGCGACGGACGGGGTGCCGTCGCCGACGATGAGGCGCCACTGCCGCGGCGTCGAGTAGACGCCGACCTCGGCGCCGGCGTCGCGGATCGCGGCCGCCATGCCCTCGATCGAGGCGAGGTTCGCGTCGCGGTCCCAGCTCCAGGAGTTCATGGTCTCGACGTCGAGCCACCACGTGCGGTCGGCGGCCGAGACGACGCCGCGGGCGTGCAGGTCGTCGACGCCGATCGAGTAGCCGTAGACGTAGGCGCAGGCGGCGTTCTCCGCGCCGGTGCAGCGGCCCTGCGGGTTGACGACGGGCGAGCCGGTCCGGGTGAGGTCGGCCGCCGGCCACCAGTCGCCGAGGTGGCCCGGGTTCGCGGTGTTGACGTAGACGTCGGCGAGCCGCGGGCTCCCGTCGGCCGCCGGGACGTCGCCCCACAGCAGCTGGTCGGCGAGGCACGGGTTCGAGGTGGTGCCGGTGCCCGCGTTGACGCCGACGACGGCGATGTCGCCCCGGACCGGCAGCTCGCGGCCGCACTGGGGGTAGGAGACGTCGTGGCCGGTCGCGGTCGTCGTGCGCACCGGCCCGTCGGCGTGGGCCGCGGGCGCCGCGCCGACCGTGAGGGCCGCCGCGACCGCGGCGGTCGCGAGCACGGTCCAGCGACGCATCGGGCCAGTATGGAGGCGGACCTCGAGCCCGTCGCGTCACTCCGACGGCGCGTCCGGCTCGCCGCTACGCTCTCCCGGTGCCGATGACGACGACCGCCGAGGCGGGCTCGTGAACGAGGCGGTCGCGCTGGTCGTGCTCGTGATCGTGTTCGCGCTCGTGTTCGACTTCACGAACGGGTTCCACGACACCGCGAACGCGATGGCGACGCCGATCGCGACCGGGGCGCTGAAGCCCCGGACGGCGGTCGCGATCGCCGCCGTGCTGAACCTGATCGGCGCGTTCCTCTCGACCGAGGTCGCGAAGACGATCTCGGGCGGCCTCCTCACCGAGGGGGAGGGCGCGAGCGTCAGCGCGGGCATCGTCTTCGCCGGCCTGATCGGCGCGATCGTCTGGAACCTGACGACCTGGTACCTCGGCCTCCCGTCCTCGTCGAGCCACGCGCTGTTCGGCGGCCTCGTCGGCGCCGCGATCGTCGGGGCCGGCTTCGGAGCGGTGGACTACGGGGTGCTGCTCGGGAAGGTGATCATCCCGGCCGTGCTCGCGCCCTTCACGGCGGCCCTCGTCGCGTTCGCCGCGACGCGGGCGGCGTACGCGATCACGCGACGGCAGAACGAGCCCGACGGCCGCCGCGTGTTCCGGGTCGGGCAGATCTTCTCCTCCTCGCTCGTCGCGCTCGCGCACGGCACGAACGACGCGCAGAAGACGATGGGCGTGATCACGCTCACCCTCGTCGCCGCGGGGCTGCAGCCCGCGGGCAGCCGCCCCGAGCTGTGGGTCGTCGTGGCCTGCGCGCTCGCGATCGCGCTCGGCACCTACTCCGGCGGCTGGCGGATCATCAAGACCCTGGGCACGGGCCTGACCGCGGTGAAGCCCGCGCAGGGCTTCGCGGCGGAGGTCAGCACCGCGGCGACCATCCTGTCGTCGAGCACGGTCGGCTTCGCCCTCTCCACCACGCACGTGGCCTCCGGGTCCGTGATCGGCTCCGGCCTCGGCCGGCGCCGCCGCGAGGTCCGCTGGGGCACCGCGCGCCGCATCGTGACCGGCTGGCTCTTCACGCTGCCCGGCGCCGCGGTCGTCGGCGCGATCGCCGCCCTGATCGCCGGGCTCGGCGTCGCCGGCATCGTGATCGACGCGCTGCTCGGGGTCGGGTTCATGGTCGCCGTGTTCCTCCGGGCCCGCCCGGAGCGCGTCGACGCGTCCAGCCTCGAGGCCGAGGTCGCCGCCGCGGGCGCGGTGGTGCGCAAGCGGAGGGAGACCCGGTCATGACCGCCATCGACTGGCCCGCGTTCCTGCTGGTGCTCGTGACGGCCCTCGTGTCGGCCCTCGTCACCGTGTCGCTCTTCGCCGTCGGCGTGCGCCTGCTCGCGACGCCGGCCCCCGGCATCGCGGTGGGCGACGCGGACGGCGACGACGGGGAGGACGACCCGACGACCCCGGCGTCGACCCGCCCGCCGTCGGCGACCGCGGGCGCCGTGGTCGCCTTCGTGGTCGCCGCGGCGGTCGCGGTGCTCGGCGTCGCCCTCATCATCCACTGAGCCGGGAATGCCCGGCCGCTCCGGGCGGCTTGCACCGGGCATGACCACCATCGGCATCACCGGCGCGACCGGGCACATCGGCGGCACGGCCGCCCGCATCCTCGGCGACCGGGTCGGACGCGTCGTCGTCCGGAACGCGGCGCGCGCCCCTCGGCTGCCGGGCGACCCCGAGGTGCGCGAGGCCGAGTACGCGGACGGCACGGCGATGCGCGCGGCGCTCGCCGGGGTCGACGTGCTGCTGCTGGTGTCCGGGGCGGAGGCGCAGGACCGCCTCGAGCAGCACCGCACCGCCGTCCGCGCGGCGGCGGAGGCCGGGGTGCGGCACGTCGTCTACACGAGCTTCGACGGCGCCGCGCCCGACGCGGACTTCACCCTCGGCCGCGACCACTGGCACACGGAGGAGGCGATCCGCGCGAGCGGGATGCGCTGGACCTTTCTGCGCGACAGCTTCTACCTCGACTTCTTCCCGCTGTTCGCGGGGGAGGACGGCGTCATCGCCGGGCCGGCCGGCGACGGGCGGGTCGCGGCGGTCGCGCGGGCCGACGTCGCCGAGGTCGCGGCCGCCGTGCTCGCCGACCCGGCCGCGCACGAGGACGCGACCTACCGCCTGACCGGCCCGGAGCCGGTGTCGTTCCCGGAGGCGGCGGAGCGGATGACGGCCGCGCTCGGGCGCCCGTTCCGCTTCGCGGACCAGACGCTCGAGGAGGCGTACGCCTCCCGTCGCGCCCTCACCGGGGAGCAGTGGCAGCTCGACGCCTGGGTCAGCACCTACACGGCGATCGGCAGCGACGAGCTCGCGGCGCCGTCGGACGACGTCGCGCGCCTCACCGGCCACGCGCCCCGCACCCTCCAGGACGCGCTCCTCGGCCGCTAGCGGGGCCCTCCGCCGCAGATCCCGCCGAGCGCTCGGCGGGATCTGCAGCGGGCCGCCCCGCCGGCGGTCAGACGACCTCGGCGGTCTGGCGCGCGATCTCGAACTCCTCGTTCGTCGGCACGACGAGCACCGCGACGGGGGAGTCGTCCGTCGAGATCCGGCGGGCCTCCTTCGACGCGACCTCGTTCCGGTCGGGGTCGACGACCAGGCCGAGGTGGGCGAGCGGCTCGAGCGTCCTGCGGCGCAGCAGCGAGTTGTTCTCGCCGACGCCCGCGGTGAAGACGAGGGCGTCGAGCCCGCCGAGCTCGGCCACGTAGGCGCCGATGTAGTGGCGGAGGCGGTGGCGGTAGACGGCGAGCGCCTCCTCCGCCGCCTCGTCGCCGTCCGCGGCGGCGGCCTGCACGTCGCGCATGTCGCCCCGGCCGGTCAGGCCCTTGAGCCCGCTCGAGCGGTTCAGCATCGTCTCGATCTCGTCGAAGCCCATCCCTGCCTGCCGGTGCAGGTGGAAGATCGCCGCGGGGTCGATGTCGCCGGAGCGCGTGCCCATCACCAGGCCCTCGAGCGGCGTCATCCCCATCGACGTGTCGACGGAGCGGCCGTCCCGGACGGCGCAGGCGGAGGCCCCGTTGCCGAGGTGGAGCACGATGATCCGGGACCCCTCGAGCGGGATGCCGAGGAACGCCGCCGCGGCGCGGGACACGTACTGGTGCGACGTGCCGTGGAAGCCGTAGCGCCGCACCTGGTGCTCGCGGGCGAGGTCCGCCGGGATCGCGTAGGTGGCCGCGGCGGTCGGGATGGTGCGGTGGAAGGCGGTGTCGAACACCGCGACCTGCGGCACGTCGAGCACCGCCTCCGCGGCGCGGATGCCCTGCAGGTTCGCGGGGTTGTGCAGCGGCGCGAGCGCGGACAGGTCGTCGATCGCCTGCTCGACGTCCGGGGTGATCACGGTGGCGCGGTCGAAGCGGTCCCCGCCGTGCACGACGCGGTGCCCGACCGCGGAGGGCGCGGGCTTCCCCTCGATGTCGTCGAGCGCCCGCCGCACCGCGGCCTCGTGGTCGGGCACGCCGCCGTCCTCGCCGATCCGCTCCACCGTGCCGGAGGCGTGCACCTCGCCGGACTCCGGGTCGACGAGCTGGTACTTCAGCGACGACGAGCCGGCGTTCAGCACGAAGACGGTCATCGCGCCGCCTCCTGCCGCGCGGGCTGCGCCTGCGCCTGGATGGCGGTGATCGCCACCGTGTTGACGATGTCGCGCACGAGCGCCCCTCTCGACAGGTCGTTGATCGGCTTGTTCAGCCCCTGCAGCACCGGCCCGATCGCCAGCGCGTTCGAGGACCGCTGCACGGCCTTGTAGGTGTTGTTGCCCGTGTTGAGGTCCGGGAACACGAACACCGTCGCGCGGCCGGCGACCGCGGAGCCCGGCATCTTCGCCGCCGCGACCTGCGGGTCGGCCGCGGCGTCGTACTGGATGGGCCCCTCGACGAGCAGCTCGGGCGCGCGCTCGCGGACGAGGGCGGTCGCGGCGCGCACCTTCTCGACGTCCGCGCCGCTGCCGGAGCTGCCCGTCGAGTAGGAGAGCATCGCGACCCGCGGCTCGATGCCGAACTGCTCGGCGGTGCCGGCGGCGGACACCGCGATGTCGGCGAGCTGCTCGCTCGTCGGGTCCGGGATCACCGCGCAGTCGCCGTAGACGAGCACCCGGTCCGCGAGGGCCATGAGGAACACGCTCGAGACGACGGAGACGCCGGGCGCCGTCTTGATCAGCTCGAACGCGGGACGGATCGTGTGCGCGGTCGTGTGCGCGGCGCCGGAGACCATGCCGTCCGCGAGGCCCTCGTGCACCATGAGCGTGCCGAAGTAGGAGACGTCGGTGACGGTGTCCCGCGCCATCTCGAGCGAGACGCCCTTGTGCGCCCGCTCCCGCGCGTACACCTCGGCGAACCGCTCGCGGAGCGCGCTCGTGACCGGGTTCACCACCTGCGCCCGGCCGAGGTCGATGCCGAGCCCCAGCGCCCGGGAGCGCACCTGCACCTCGTTCCCGAGGATCGTGAGCTCCGCGATGTCGCGGGCGAGGACGATGCCCGCCGCCTCGAGGATCCGGTCGTCGTCGCCCTCCGGCAGCACGATCCGGCGGCGGCGCTCGCGCGCCCGGGCGAGCAGGCCGTACTCGAACATGAGCGGCGTGACGACGGCGGAGGCGTGGAGGTCGAGCGCGTCGAGCAGCCGGTCGGCGTCGACGTGCTCCTCGAACAGCGCGAGCGCGGCCGCGGCCTTCTGCGGCGACTCCGCCGCGAGGGTGCTGCGCACCGCGGAGACGGCGGCGATGGTCTCGTAGGTGCCGAGCGCGGTCCGCGCGACGGGCAGCGAGATCTGCAGGCCGTCGATCAGCCGGCCGACGTTCGGCGGCAGGTCGAACCCGCCGGAGAGCAGCAGGCCGGTCAGCGACGGGAACGTCTTCGAGCCGTGCGCGAGCAGCACGCCGAGCACCGTGTCGACGCGGTCGCCCGGCACGACGACGAGCGCGCCCTCGACGAGCCGCGGCAGCACGTTCTCGAGCGTCATCGCCGCGACGACGATGCCCGAGACGGTGCGCTCGGTGAGCGCCGGGTCCCCGGCGACGAGCTGCGCGTCCGCCGCGGCGAGCACGCCGCGCAGCGCGGGGGCGACGAGCGCCGGGTCCTCCGGGATCACGGAGACGGGCACGCCGTCCGGCAGGAGGGGCGCGAGGCCGGCCGCGACCGCGTCGAGCGCCGCCGGGTCGGCCCGGTTCACGACGACGCCGACGAGCTCGGCGTGCTCGGAGCGGAACTCGCCGAGCGCGATCTCGGCCACCTGCTCGACCTCGTGCGCGGAGCGGCCCTCCCGGCCGTCGGAGCGGCGGCCGCCGAGCACGAGCAGGACGGGCGCACCGAGGTTGGCGGCGACCCGGGCGTTGAACGACAGCTCGGTCGGCGTCCCGACGTCCGTGTAGTCGCTGCCGACCACGAGCACGGCGTCGCAGCGGTCGGCGACGGCGCGGAACCGCTCGACGATCGTCGCGAGCGCCGCCTCCTGGTCGTGGTGCACCGCCTCGTAGGTGGTGCCGACCGCCTCCTCCCGGGACACGTCCGCGGTCGCCCGCGCGAGCAGCAGGTCCAGCACGTAGTCGCCGTCCGACCCGCGGCTCACCGGGCGGTACACGCCGACCCGGCCGACGCGGCGGGCGAGCGCCTCCACCAGCCCGAGCGCGACGGCGGACTTGCCGGTGTGGCCCTCCACCGAGGCCAGGTAGATGGTCCGAGGCATGGGCCCGAGCGTAGGGAGTGCCGCTGTGCGTCGTCCGCCCCTCCGCTACCGTTCGGGCGTGGACACGGAGGCGCTGCTGCGGCGCGCGATCGAGCTGGCGGACGCGGCCCGGGCGCGCGGCGACCACCCCTTCGGCGCGCTGCTCGCCGACGTCGACGGCGGGATCCTGCTCGAGGCCGGCAACACCGTCGGGACCACCCGCGACGTGACCGGGCACGCGGAGACGAACCTCGTCTCCGCCGCGACCCGTCGCTTCGGCACCGACGGGCTCCGGCGCACGACGCTCGTCACGAGCTGCGAGCCGTGCGCGATGTGCTCGGGCGCGATCTACTGGTCCGGCATCGGCGCGGTCGTGTACGGCCTGTCCGAGCGCGGGCTGCTCGCGCTGACCGGCGACGACCCCGAGAACCCGACCCTCGACCTGCCGTGCCGCGTGGTGCTGTCGGCCGGCCAGCGGGAGGTCGCGGTCACCGGCCCGCTGCTCGAGGAGGAGGCCGCGGCCTCCCACGCCGGCTTCTGGCGCTCCTGACCTCCACGGATCAGGCCCGCTCCGCGGCACGCCGCTCTTCGGGGCGCCGGGTACGGTGTGTCGCCGAATCCGGCCTGATCCGTGAAGAGAGCGAATGACCGACAGCCCCATGTCCGCCTCGCCGTACGAGGTGCTCGGCGTCCCGGCGAGCGCGTCGGACGAGGACCTGCGGCGCGCCTACCGCCGCCTGCTCCGCGAGACGCACCCGGACACCGGCGGGGACCCGCAGCGGTTCATCGCGGTGCAGGCCGCGTGGGAGCGGATCGGCAGCCCCGACGCCCGCGCGCAGTACGACCGCGGGCGCTCGCCGGTCGGGGAGCCGGCGTCATGGGCGCCGTCCGGCCCGTCGCGCGCCGAGCGGCCGGCGTCCACCCGGCCCGGCGCGCGCACCTACGGCCACCCGGGCGGCTGGCGCCGCGAGCGCTACCTGACCCTGCTGCGGGAGTGGGTCGGCCTCGGCGAGACGATCCCCGACCCCTACGACCCGGTGCTCGTGCGGCGGGCGCCGCGCGAGATCCGGCACCTGCTCGCGGACGCGCTCGCGGAGGAGGAGACCGCACGCCGGCTCGCCACGCTCGGCATCGGCTACACCGTCTGGCACGACGTCGCCGCCGGCGGTCCCGACGAGAAGATCGACCACGTCGTGCTCGGGCCGACCGGCCTGTTCGCGATCCAGTCGGAGGACTTCGGCGCCCCGCTCGGCATCCGCCGGGGCGAGCTGGTCGGGGAGGCGCTCGCGGGGGAGCGGCCGATGCACGAGCTCGCCGTCCGCGCGAAGGCGGTGGCGCGGTCGGCCCGCGTGAAGTTCACCGGCCTCCTGCTCGTCCTGCCCGACGAGCACCTGCCGACCCCCGCGGAGTCGCTCGGCTCGTCCCGCGGGGCCGAGCAGGTCGTGCTGCGGGCATCCGTGCTGCTGACGGCCCTGCGCGACGGCCTCCCGGACGCGCGGCCGGTCGGCGGGAACGAGATCTTCGAGGTCCGCACCCGCCTCCAGGCCGCGGTCCGCTTCGCCTGACCCGCCCCCTTCGCGGATCCGCAGATCCTCCGCGGATCCGCAGGAACCGCCCGACACGCCGGGCGTCGGGCATCCGGAGGCGGCGTGTCGGCCGAGAACTGCGGATCCGCGAACGCGTCAGCCGGCGTCGCGCCAGTCGTCGCTCGTGATGTGCGAGCCGCCCTGCGGCCCCATCTGGAGCATGCCGCCGTCGACGGGCCAGGAGGCGCCGGTCACGTAGCTCGCGGCGGGGGAGGCGAGGAAGGCCACGACGGCCGCGATCTCGTGCGCGCTGCCCGGGCGGCCGAGCGGCACGCCGGGGCGGCGGACCTCGGTGGGGTCCTGGTCCTCCATCCCCGTCATCGGCGTCGCGATCTCGCCGGGGGCGACCGCGTTCACCGTGATGCCGTGACGGCCGAGCTCGAGGGCCGCCGTCTTCACGAGCCCGCCGAGGCCGTGCTTCGCGGCGTCGTAGGCGGAGGAGCCGACCCGCGGCTGGTGCTCGTGCACGCTCGTGATCGCGATGATGCGCCCGCCGTTCCCCGCCTCGACCATCCGCTGCGCGGCCCGCTGGATGAGCACGAACGGTCCGTCGAGGTCGACGGAGACCGTGTGCCGCCACTGGTCGAGCGTCATCTCGAGCAGCGGCGCGTTGTCGCCGGTGCCGCCGTTGTTGACGTAGACGTCGAGACCGCCGAGCCGGTCGGCGAGGTCGTCCAGCACCCGCGCCGCGGTCTCCAGGTGACCGGCGTCGAGGCGGGCCACCTCCGCGCGGCGACCGAGCGCGCGCACCTCCTCGGCGGTGGACGCCGCCTGCTCCTCCTCGTGGTCCTGCACCCAGGTGATGCCGACGTCCATGCCGGCACTCGCGAGGGCCACGGCGGTGGCCCTCCCGATGCCCGAGTCGGAGCCGGTCACGATCGCGAAGCGGGGTTCGAACGCCATGCGGGCAGCCTCCGCGTCGCGCCTCGGCGCGCGACGGGCGCCCGCTGCACGCGGGCTCGGAGGGGCCTGCGCAGGCGGTGTCAGCGCGTGATCTCGAAGCCGTCCACGTCGATGGGCTCCACCGGCTCCGCGTCGACGTCGGCGACCTGCGCGAACCGCGGGCCGTGCTCGAGCCAGGACGCGAACTCGTCCATCGCGGCGCGCTCGCCCTGCGCGAGGATCTCCACAGCGCCGTCCGTGCGGTTCCGCACCCGGCCGACGACGCCGAGCCGCTCGGCCTCGCCCTGCGCGGCCCAGCGGAAGCCGACGCCCTGCACGCGGCCGGTCACCGTGAAGCGCCTCGCGATCATCACGGGGTCAACGCTAGTTCTCAGACCACCGGTCGTACCGTGCGCGGATGCCGCTCGATCCCTTCGACCTCGGCCGGTTCCGACTCGCGCAGGACGCCCACGGCACGTACGGCGCCGCGCTGGCCGCGCTGCGCGCCGGCCGCAAGACCACCCACTGGATGTGGTTCGTGTTCCCGCAGATCGCGGGCCTCGGCCGCAGCTCGACCGCGGCGCACTTCGCGATCCGGTCGCTCGACGAGGCGCGCGCCTACCTGGCCGACGACGTGCTCGGCGCCCGTCTGCTGGAGGCGTCGGAGGCCGCCGCCGGCGCGCCCGCCGAGTCGGCGGTCGGGCTGCTCGGCGACGTCGACGCCGCGAAGCTGCGCTCCTCCATGACCCTGTTCGCGCGGACGGCGCCCGAGGAGCCGGTGTTCCGGCGGGTGCTGGAGCGCTGGTTCGACGGCGAGGAGGATCCGGCGACGCTCGCGCGGCTCTGAGCGCCGTCGCCTGCGCCGCGTAGCCTCCTGTCCGGATCCGAACGCCGAAGGGGGTCGCGCGTGCGCCGACCGGTCGTGCTCGTCCTCGTCGTCGGCGTGCTCGTGGCCGCCCTGGTGGCGGGCGTCGTGGGCGGGGTGCTCGTCTCGTCCTCGCGCCGGGCCGCTCCCGCTCCCGCCCCGTCCGTGGAGGCGACGTGGCCGACGCCGGCCGCGATCGACTGGCGGGCCTGCACCGAGTCGTCGCTGCAGGCGGCCGGCGCGGAGTGCGCGACGGTGACCGCGCCCCTCGACTGGAGCGCCCCGCAGGACGGGCGCACGGTGCGCATCGCCGTCTCCCGCGTCCGGCACACCGAGAAGCCGTACCGCGGCGTGATGCTCGTGAACCCCGGCGGTCCCGGCGCGAGCGGCCTGCAGTACGCGACCCTCGGGTCGAGCGTGCCGAAGGGCGCGGGGGCGCACTACGACTGGATCGGGTTCGACCCCCGGGGCGTCGGCGCGTCCCGCCCGCGGCTCACGTGCCGGGCGGACTACGCGAACGGCCCGCGCCCGGCCTACTCGCCGGCCACCGCGGCGGGCATCGCCGCCTGGCGGAGGCTCGCCGAGGGTTACGCCGAGGCCTGCGGGAAGCGCAACGGGGCGCTGCTCGAGCACGTCACGACCCGCGACTCCGCGAACGACATGGAGTACCTCCGCCTGGCCCTCCGGGCGCCGACGATCTCGTACTACGGGTTCTCCTACGGCACCTACCTCGGCCAGGTCTACGCGACCCTGTACCCGAAGCGGCTCGACCGGATGGTGCTCGACTCCACCGTCGACCCCACGCGGGTCTGGTACGGCGCGAACCTCGACCAGGACGTCGCCTTCCAGACCGCGATCGACGCCTGGTTCGGCTGGCTCGCGAAGCACGACGACCGCTACCGGCTGGGCGGCACGCGCCAGGCCGTGCAGGCCTCCTACGACCGCTTGGCCGCAGCGCTCGCCGCGAAGCCCGCGGGCGGCGTCTTCGGCTCCGCGGAGCTCGCCGACACGCTGCTCTACGCCGGCTACTCGCAGAGCCTCTGGACCGACCTCGGCGACGCCTTCTCGCGCGGCGCTCGCGGCAGCACCACGCGGCTGCAGGAGTACTGGCGCACGCTGAACGAGGTCGACGACGACAACGGGTACGTCGGCTACCTCGCGGTCGAGTGCACCGACCAGGTCTGGCCGGGGGAGTGGTCGACGTGGGAGGCGGACGCGCGCCGCCTGTCCCGCCGCGCGCCGTTCGAGACGTGGGCGAACACCTGGTTCAACGCCCCCTGCCGCACCTGGCCCGCGAAGGCCGGCACCCCGGTCGACGTGGACGGCACGAAGGCGCCGCCGATCCTGATGATCGGGGAGACGCTCGACGCCGCGACGCCGTTCAGCGGCAGCCTCGCGGTGCGGCGGCTGTTCCCGCGGGCGCGCCTGCTCGCCGAGCCCGGGGGCACCTCGCACGCCGAGTCGCTGAACGGGAACGACTGCGTCGACGGGACGATCGCGGACTACCTCGCGGACGGCTCGCTGCCCGCGCGGAAGGCCGGCGACGGCCCCGACACGACCTGCGCCCCGGCGCCGCAGCCGACGCCCTGAGCCTTCCCGGCCTTCGGTCGGCTGCCGCGCCTACGGTCCTGGCCACGGTGCGGGCCGCCGGGGCTCGCCCGACGCGGAAGGAGCACGGATGACGGACAGCGCGGACACGCTGCGAGCACGGCTGACGGAGGCGGGACGCGTCTGCGGCGGCTGGTGCACGGTCCACATCGACTTCTCGGAGGACCGGGAGAACCCGGAGGGGCTCGCGGAGTCGCGACGCCGGTCGGTCCGGGACCGCCTGAACCGCATGGGCGCCGACGACGCGACGGTCGCCGCGATCGAGGACGCCCTGTCGACGCCGAGCGGGCTGCCGTCCCCGTTCAGCCGGTTCCTGCTCGCCCGCGACGGCGAGGTGGCCGTCGACGAGGCGGTGCCGGGCGCGGCGCGCGGCGAGACGCTCGAGGTGGGCGTCCTGCCCCGGCTGGCGCCGCTCATCGCGACCGGGGTCGACGAGTTCCCGTACCTCGTGGTCCGCACCTCGCGGGACGGCGGCGACGTGGCGGTGCACCGCACCGGCGCCTTCTTCCCCGAGTCGACGGCGTCCGTGGAGGGGCGCACGGACACGCTGCACAAGGTCAAGGGCGGCGGCTGGGCGCAGCTGAACCAGCAGGAGCACGTCGAGGAGCTCTGGAAGCAGAACCAGCAGGAGCTCTCGGCGGAGGTCGACCGGCTCGTCCGGGAGGTGCGCCCCCGCCTGCTCGTCGTGTCCGGCGACGTCAAGGCCCGGCGCCTGCTGCTCGACGCCGTCGGCCAGGCCGCGCGCTCGATCGCCGTGGAGCTCGACGCGAACACCCGGTCGGACGGCACCGACGCGGCGCGGCTCGACGCGTTCGTGGCCGAGCAGGTGGCGGCGGTGGAGCAGCGCGACCGCGCCGACGCGCTCGACCTCCTCAGGAGCCGGGTGTCGCAGGAGCGCGCCGCGGCGGACGTCGGCCTCCGCGAGGTCGTCGGCGCGCTGCAGCAGGCGCAGGTCGACACGCTGTTCGTCGACGTCGCGGCGCTGGACGGCGAGACGCTGCTGGCGCTCGACGGCGTGCCCTGGGTCGCCCGCCCGGGCGACGAGACCGGCGACGCCGAGGCCGTCGGGGAGGTGCCGGCCGCGGAGGCGATCCTCCGCGCGGCGCTGCTCACGGACGCCCGGATCCTGACGGCGACGCAGCAGGCGACGGGCGCGGGCGCAGCGGCGCTGCTCCGTTGGCCGGCCGCGTCCGTCACCGGGGCCTGACCGCACCCGGGAACGAAGAAGGGCCGCGCTTGCGCGCGGCCCTTCTTCGGAGCTGTCTGGGCTTGTGTCCGAGGGGGGACTTGAACCCCCACGCCCTATACGGGCACTAGCACCTCAAGCTAGCGCGTCTGCCATTCCGCCACCCGGACCGGTGTGCACGCCTTCCGGCGCCGACCGAGAACACTACCGGATCCGCGGACGCTCGGCGGACATCGGCGTGCCGCGCGGCGGCGGGGGCGCCGTGCGCTCCGCGAAACACGACGGCCGTACCGTGCGCCCGTGACCGTCCTCCTCACCGCCGACCTCGCCGTCCCCGACGCCGCCGCCCGCACCGTGCTCGAAGGGGCCGGCGTGCTCGTCGAGGGCGACGTGATCGTGGAGGTCGGCGACGCGGCCGCCCTGCGCGCCGCGCATCCGGAGGCGCGGGAGGAGGCGCTCGGCGAGGCCGTGCTGCTGCCCGGCCTCGTGAACGCGCACCACCACTCGGGCGTGCTCCGCGGCACGGCCGAGCACCTGCCGGTGTGGCAGTGGCTCGAGGTGCACATCGACCCGATGCACCGGGTCCTCCGCCCGGAGGAGGCGGAGACGGCGGCCCGCCTCTGCTACGCCGAGGGTCTGCTCGCCGGCACCACGACCGTCGTCGACATGTGGCGGTACATGGACGGCGCGGCGCGGGCCGCCCGCGAGCTCGGCAACCGGCTCGTGTCGGTCAGCTACGTCGGCGCCCATCCCGACCACGACTACTTCGACTCGCTGGACGACAACGAGCGGATGCTGCGCGAGTGGTCCGGCGACGACCGGGTCACGCCCTGGGTCGGCCTCGAGCACCCGTTCTACGCGGACGACGCCGGGCTCGCCCGCGCGATCGCGATGGCGCACGAGCACGGCACGGGCCTCTACACGCACTGCAGCGAGTCCCGGGACGAGCTGCCCGACTGGCGGGCGCGGTTCGGCGCGAAGCCGCTCGTCGCGCTCGAGCGCATCGGCTTCCTCGACGCGCCCCGGGTCGCGCTCGCGCACGCCGTCTGGCTCGACGACGAGGAGATCGGCATCGCCGCGGCGCACGACGTCGGCGTCGCGCACGCGCCGGTCAGCAACATGAAGCTCGCCTCGGGCGTGGCGCCCGTCGTGAAGATGCTCGCCGCCGGTCTCGCGGTCGGGCTCGGCACGGACGGGGAGAAGGAGAACAACAACCTCGACCTGTTCGAGGAGCTGAAGACCGCGTCCCTGCTCGCGAAGCTCAGCGCCCTCGACGCCGCGGTGCTCGACCCGTGGGAGGCGCTCGCCATGGCGACGACCGGCGGCGCCCGGATGCTGGGCATGGCGGACCGCATCGGCCGGCTCGCGCCCGGGATGCGCGCCGACGTCATCGCCGTGCGGACGGACACCCCGCGGATGACGCCGCTGATCGCGTCCGGCCCCTACGAGAACGTCGCCGCGAACCTCGTGCACGCGGTGCGGGGGAGCGACGTCGCCTTCTCCATGGTGGGCGGGGCGCCGGTCGTCCGCGACGGCCGCCTGCTCACCGCCGACCTGCAGCGGCTGATCGCCGACGCGCGCGCGGTGGTGCCGGGGCTCTTCGCGCGGCGGGCGGCGCTCGCCGGCCCGGCGGCTAGCGTGGAGGGGTGACCGGGCTCAGCCGCACCGCGACCCTCGCACGCGACCTCGTGCGCTTCCCCTCCGTCAACTGGGGCGCCGGGAGGAGCGACGGGGAGGCCGAAGCCGCCGGCTACGTCGAGGCCGTGCTGCGCGGCATGGGCCTCGAGACGCACTCGTTCGAGCCCGAGCCGGGCCGCGTGTCGGTCGTGGCCCGCGTCGAGGGCCGCAACCGCGGTCCCGGGCTCGTCCTGCACGGCCACACCGACGTCGTCCCCGCGGACGCGGCGAGCTGGAGCGTCGACCCCTTCGCCGGCGAGATCCGGGACGGCCTGCTCTGGGGCCGCGGCGCCGTCGACATGAAGGACATGGACGCGATGATCCTCGCGTCGCTCGAGGACGTGCTCGGCTCCGGCCGGCAGCCGAACCGGGACCTCGTGATCGCGTTCTTCGCGGACGAGGAGGCCGGCGGCGTGCTCGGCGCGCACTGGGTCGTCGACCACCACCCGGAGCTGTTCGCCGGGGCGACCGAGGCGATCAGCGAGGTCGGCGGCTACTCCATCGACCTCGAGGGGCGCCGCGCCTACCTGCTGCAGACGGGGGAGAAGGCGCTCGTCTGGGCGAGGCTCACGGCGCGCGGGCCCGCCGCGCACGGATCGCGCCTCATCCGCGACAACGCGGTGACGAAGCTCGCCGAGGCGGTCGCGCGGATCGGACGCAAGGACTGGCCGATCCGCCTGACGGAGACGACCCGGTCGCTCGTCGACGAGCTCGGCCGGCAGCTCGGGCTCGACCCGAAGCAGGTCGGCGAGGACGCCGTCGTGCTCGCCTCGGGCAGCGCCGCCGGCTTCATCCTCGCCACCCTCCGCACGACGACGAACCCGACCGTGCTGGAGGCCGGGTACAAGCACAACGTCATCCCGGACACGGCGAGCGCGCTCGTCGACATCCGCACCCTGCCGGGGGAGGAGGACGCGGTGCTCGCCGAGCTGCGCGAGCTCGTCGGCCCCGAGATCGAGATCGAGACGCTGCACACCGACATCGGGCTCGAGAACCCGTTCGAGGGCCCGCTCGTGGAGAAGGTGATCGCCCTGCTCGGCGAGCACGACCCCGGCGCCCCCGTGCTGCCCTACCTGATGTCCGGCGGCACCGACAACAAGTCGCTCGCGCAGCTCGGCATCAGGGGCTACGGCTTCGCGCCGCTGCAGCTGCCGGCGGACCTGGACTTCCCCGCCATGTTCCACGGCGTCGACGAGCGGGTGCCGCTCGCCTCCCTCGACTTCGGCACGCGGGTCCTGACCGACCTCCTCCTCACCTACTGAGCCGCTGGCCCCGCTGGTCGAGGTGCGAGCGCAGCGAGCCGCCCCGCTGGTCGAGGTGCGAGCGCAGCGAGCTCGAGACCACACCCGCCGATGCGGCGCGCCGATCTCCTGAGGGCGGAGGATGTCCGCGTGAGCGTGACGGAGCGGGACCCGGCCCTGATCGACGCGGCCGCGAGCGAGCCGGCGCCGCCGGAGCTGCTCGAGCCGCGGGAGGTGCCCCTCGGCGGCCCGCGCGCGATGCGCGTGCAGCGGACGCTGCCGCAGCGGAGCCGCTCGCTCATCGGCGCGTGGTGCTTCCTCGACCACTACGGCCCCGACGACCTCTCCGAGCGCGGCGGGATGCAGGTGCCCGGCCACCCGCACACCGGCCTCGCGACGGTCACGTGGCTGTTCGAGGGCGAGGTCGAGCACCGCGACACGACGGGCGCGGCCGTCGTCGTGAGGCCCGGCGAGGTCAACCTGATGACGGCGGGGCGCGGCGTCGCCCACTCCGAGTTCTCGGTGGGCGGGACGACCGTCATCCACGGCGCCCAGCTCTGGTTCGCGCTGCCCGCCGGTCTCGCGGACGGGGCGCGCTCCTTCGAGCACGCCGTCCCCGAGGTGCGGCGGATCGCCGGCGCCGAGGTGCGCGTCTTCGTGGGGGACTGGCTCGGCTCGACCGGAGCGCCCCATGCGCCGACCCCGCTCATCGGCGCGGAGGTCCGCCTGCTGCCCGGGCTGCGCTGGGAGGCGGCCGTCGACCCGGGGCACGAGCTCGGCGTCCTCGTCGACTCCGGCGAGGTCGTCGTCGAGGGCCTGTCCGCGCCGCGCTCGCACCTCGTCGCGCTGTCGCCGGGCCGCTCCTCGCTGACGATCGAGGCGGGACCGGACGGCGCCCGGGTCCTCGTCCTCGCGGGGGAGCCGTTCCCGGACCCGATCACGATGTGGTGGAACTTCGTCGGCCGCGACCACGACGACATCGTCGCCGCGCGCGCCGCGTGGCAGGAGCAGGTCGAGCAGGAGCGCGCGACGGGCGCGGCCGACGGCCGCTTCGGTCCGCACCCCGACGCCTGGGACGCCGTGCTGCCTGCACCGGACCTGCCGACCGTGCGCCTGAAGCCCCGCATCCGGCGCTGAGCGGCGGCCGGGCGCAGAGCCTTGTCGTCGGTCACCGCATCGTCCACAGTGGGCGGATGACGGTCGGCCGAGCATCGGGCACCGATCGCGTCGGGGGGACGGGCGTGCTGCGCGACGCGGTCGTCCCGTGCGGGGCGGTGCTCGGCGCGCTCGCGCTCACGGCGCTGCGGATCACGGGCGACACGGGCTTCGCGACCGACCCGCTCGGCGCCGCGGCGCTCGCCGTGAGCGCGGTCGTGGTGCTCCGCATCGGCGCTCGGCTGCCCGCCTCCGCGCGACGTCCGGCCGTCGCGCTCGCGGTGTCGCTGGTCGCCTACCTGCTCGTCGCCGCGTGGGCGGTCGTCGCGGTACGGCTGGGCGTCGGAGTCGTCCCCGTCGCCGTCTGGAACACCGCCTGGCTGCCGCCGCTCGTCCTGGTGCAGTGGACCGCGCTCGCCGCCGTCCAGCGGCGCCGGACGAACGCGCTGGACCTGCGGGTCGTCGCGGCCGTCCTCGGCGCCGCAGCGGTGGCGAACCTGGTGCTGGCGCGCGCCGGTGACCCGTTCCAGGGGCTGCCGACGATCGCGCCCGAGGCCTGGCGGGTCGAGCTCGCACCGGTGGGGCTCGCGTCGACGGTGCTCGGGGCCGTCGCGCTCCTCGTGCTCCCGGTGCGGCTGTGGCGGGCCGCGCTCACGTCGCGCGGTGCAGGGGGAGCACGGCTCGGTGCTGCCGCGGCCGGTGCGTCCGCCGCGCCCCTGATCGTCCTCCTCTGCCTCCTGCTCGCCGTGGCCCGGTCTCCCGGAGCGGTGGAGCCGGAGCTGGGATCGGTCGCGTTCCTGGTCGCGCTGGCGGGCGGCTCGGTGTTCGGCGCCGGGTGCGCCCTGTTCGCCGCCACCCCGGAGGTGACCTCGCGGGTGCTGCTGAACTCGATCCGCGCGGCTCTGACGTTCCTGGCCGCGGTGGTGGCGGTCGCCGGCGGCACCGTGCTGCCCGTGATGCGACCCGACCTCGGGCCGACCGCGTCGGCCGTCCTGATCGCCGGCCCTGCAGTCGTGCTCGTCGGCGGTGCCTGGTTCGCCGCGGCGCGGCTCGCGGCCGCGCTCCTCCCGCCGGTCGCTCCCGCAGCGCAGGAGCCGGCCGCCGCCGACCCGATCGGCGCCGCCGTGCCTGCGCACCCGGAGCCTGCACCGCGGCTGTCGGCGGCACCCGCACCCGCACCCGCGCCCGCGCCTGCGCCTGCAGGCACGGCGTCTCCGCCGGGATTGACCGCGCGAGAGGCGGAGGTGCTCGCGCTCCTCGCGGACGGGGCGAGCAACGCGGGCATCGCGACGCAGCTCGTGATCTCCGAGCGGACGGTCGACGCGCACCTCAGGTCGGTGTTCACGAAGCTCGACCTGCGGCAGGACGCCGAGGGGAACCGGAGGGTGCAGGCCGCCAGGATCTGGTTGAGCCGCACCGCGCCGCCGGCGCCGGGGAGCGATCCGGACGCCTGATCCGCGGCGCGAGGCGGAGATCGGTGCTGAGGCCGATGTGCGGGATCCGCCGTCCGGCGAGGGTCGGGACCTCGATCCCCACACTTCGGAGGCTCCCGTGACCGACCTGACCGTCCTGCCCGCACCGCCGGCGACCGCGCGCCCGCCCGCCCGCCGCGCCGTCGCGGTCCTGTTCGTCGTCCTGCTGATCTCGCTGGTCGGCAGACTCGCGTTCGCCGCCTGGGAGGGTCCCTTCGACGGCGCCCTGTCCGTCGAGGACGTCACGAGGCCCGGCTGGTGGCCGCTCCACCTCTACCTCGCAGGACCCGCGTACGCGCTCTCCTTCCTCGCCACGGCGCTGATGCTCGTCCTCCTCACGCGGGCGTCCTGGCCGGGGATCCTCGCCGGGCTGCTGGTCGCCGGCGGCGGCCTCGTGTTCGCGCTCGCGATCACGGCGGAGGCGCTGCCGTTCGTGTCCGCGACGGACCACGGCGGCGAGGAGCAGCGCCGCGCGGCGGTGGCCGCGCTGAACGAGCAGCCGGACCTGCTCGGCTCGACCATCCTGGGCGCGTCCGCCGTCATCGCGATCGGGTCCGTCCTCGGTCTGGTCGCGGTCTGGATCGCCCGCACGACGCCGGGCTGGTTCCCGCCGACGGCGCTGGTGGTCGCCGTCCTCTCGCAGCTCGCGCCGTCGATCGCACCCGCGGTGGTCGGCTACGTCCTGCAGCTCGTCGTGCTGGCCGCCATCGGCTGGTTCGGCTGGACCCGGTCCGGCCGATGAGCGCGTCGAGGACGCCGCGCCGCCTCGGCCGACGGACCGCGGCGCTGCTCCTGGTCCCCGCCACCGCCCTGCTCCTCGTCGCGTGCTCGGGAGCGGGCGCAGGCGTCGACCGCGCCCCCGCGGCGTCCGGCGGCTCGTCGCGCCGGTCCGCCGCGCCCTCCGCCTCCGCCTCCGCCTCCGCTCCGACGGTCGCCGCAGACCCGGACACCGACCTGTGCGCGTTCCTGACCCGCGAGGACATCGACGTGCCGATGGAGGCGTACGGGCTCGCGATCGAGGGTCTGCGGTCGGGGCAGCGGGACGGGTCGCCGTCGTGCACGATCAGCACGGCCGATCCCGCGGAGACGCTCACGCTGCTGCTCGTGCCGGTGCCGTTCGCCCAGGTCGAGCAGCGGTACACGGCGGGTCCGCCGGCCGAGGACGACGCGGTCCTGCTGGGGCCCTCGAAGTGGTTCGCGACCCGGTCCTTCGCGGCGGCGTACGGCGACCGCACGTTGATCGTGGGATCGACGGGGCGCGGCTCCACACCGCGTTCGCGGTGCTGATGGGCACCGCGCTCGACGCCCTGCCCGCCCCGTGACGAGCGGCGACGTCGGCGCGGCCGCTCGGGAGGCGCGGCGGCGTCCCGCTAGCCTTCCAGCCGCGCGGGACCCTCCTGCCGCTCGTCCCGGAGGGGGAACGCGTGATCGAAGCGCTCGTGCTGGGCCTGATCCAGGGGTTGACGGAGTTCATCCCCGTCTCCTCGAGCGCCCATCTGCGCATCGCGGGCATCTTCCTCGAGGGCGGCAAGGACCCGGGCGCGGCGTTCACCGCGATCATCCAGCTCGGCACCGAGACCGCGGTGCTCGTCTACTTCTGGAAGGACATCGTGCGCATCGTGCGCGCGTTCTTCCTCGGCCTGTTCAAGGTGAAGGGCGCGGACGGCGCCGTGCGGGTGCCCCGCACCGACCACGACTACCGCCTGGGCTGGCTGATCATCATCGGCTCGCTGCCCATCGTGATCCTCGGCGTCCTCCTGCAGAACCTGATCGAGGACCAGTTCCGCTCGCTCTGGGTCGTCGCCGTCAACCTGATCGTGTTCGGCGTCCTGCTCGGCATCGCGGACCTGGTGGGCCGCAAGCGGAAGACGATCGACCAGCTGAACGCCCGCGACGGCGTGATCTTCGGCCTCGCGCAGGCGCTCGCGCTGATCCCCGGCGTCTCCCGCTCCGGCGGCACGATCGGTGCGGGCCTGGTGCTCGGGTACACGCGCGCCGCCGCGGCGCGGTACTCGTTCCTCCTCGCGATCCCGGCGGTGTGGGGCTCCGGCCTCTACGAGCTCGTGAAGACGGTCCGCGACCCGGGCACGGAGCTGTTCAGCGGCGTCGAGACCTTCGCCGCGACGGTGGTGGCCTTCGTCGTCGGCCTCGTCGTCATCGCCTTCTTCCTCCGCTACCTGAACCGCGGCTCGTTCCTGCCCTTCGTGGCCTACCGGATCGTGCTCGGCCTGCTGCTGATCGGCCTCCTGCTGGCGGGCGTCGTCCAGCCGTAGCGCGTGCAGGCCGGTGTGACGGACGAAGGCCGATCGCGGGCGATCGCGCCTTCGTCCTCCACACCGACCTGCGTCCGTCACGCCGCCACGAGCGCGGCGAGCACCGCGGCCTCGACCTCGGCCCAGCGGAACAGCACCTGGTGCCAGGTGAACCGCAGCACCCGGTAGCGGGCACGCGCCGCGACGAGGTCCCGTCGCCGGTCCTCCTCGAACGCGTCGCCGTCGTGCCACTGCCTGCCATCCACCTCGACGATCAGGCGCCCCTCGACGAGCAGGTCCACCCGTCCGATGCCCGGGATCTCCGCCTGCGGCTCGACCCGCAGGCCGGCAGCGCTCAGGAGGCAGCGGACGACCGTCTCGATGCCGGACTCCGCCCTGCCGTCGGCGCTCGCGACGACCGGCGCGAGGTGCGCGGGGAGGAGCGCGGACAGGGCCGGGAGGTCCGCAGGACGCAGGAACCGGTGGTGGAGCGCGGAGTCGACGACCGCGAGCGCACGCTCCGGCGGCTCGACCCGGAACACGTCGCGGAGCATGGTGAGCACGGGGACGATCCCGCCCGGACGCGCGGCCCGCACCATCGCCGGGTCCGACCAGTGCAGGCCCACGTCCGGCCGGTCGCCGAGCGCACGGGACGGGTCGTCCGGATCCCGGAGCCGCGCCGTCGTCGTGGTCTTCGCGACCGCGACCCGCAGCACCGGCGTCCGGACGGGCGCGGGCCGTCGGAACGACGCCCCCTGCACGTCCGGGGGAATCCACAGCCCGCGGACGCGTGCTGCGGAGTGAGCGGTGGCGGCGCCGCCGACCCGGACGGCTCGCACGAGGACGGGGTCAGCACCCGGCCGCGCGAACCATCCCGGCCGCACCCCGACCAGCGCGCCGTCGCGGAGCGCCCGCCGGATCTCGCGGTCCGTCTTCCCCCGAGCCTTCAGGTCCGCCGTCGTCCAGAAGTCGCGCACGGCGCAGATGGTGTCCGTCCGCGGCGGCCGCCGCACGGCACGGCTCTGGGGAGGTGAGGTCAGTCGGCTCCGAAGGCCGATGTCACGGACGAAGGCCCTCCTGACGGGATGCGGCCTTCATCCTCGACGCCGTCCTGCAGACCCGACGCGGAATCAATCGCCGGGGCGCCAGGGAGGCGGCTGCTCGCCGCGGCCGGGGCCCTCGCCGCGGCGGAGGTAGCGCTCGAACTCGCGCGCGATCGCCTCGCCGGAGGCCTCGGGGGAGTCGACGGTGTCGCGCGCCTTCTCGAGCTGCTCGATGTACGCGGCCATGTCCTCGTCCTCGTTCGCGAGGGCGTCGATGCCGCTCTCCCACGCCTCGGCCTCGTCCTCGAGGTCGCCGCGGGGCACGGCCACGTCGAGCACGGACTCGAGGCGCTCGATCAGGGCGAGCGTCGCCTTCGGGGACGGCGCGTTGTGCACGTAGTGCGGCACGGAGGCCCAGATCGACACGGTCGGGATGCCGACGCGCGCGGCGGCGTCCTGGATCACGGAGAGGATCCCGACGGGGCCCTCGTAGTTGCTGCGCTCGAGGTCGAGGTCGGTGCGGATCTCCGCGTCCTCGCTGGAGGCGAAGGTCGAGATGGGGCGCGTGTGCGGCACGTCGGCCAGCATCGCGCCGAGGGTGACGATCCCCTCGACGTCCGCGACGAGGGCGGCGTCGACGATCTCCGCGACGAAGGCGCGCCAGCTGCGCGACGGCTCCGTGCCGAGGAGCACGTAGAGGTTGTCGCGGTCGATCCGCGGGTCCGGGTCGGTCGCCTCGACGGCGAGCCCGCGGCCGCGCACCCGCTTCGCGGGCCCCCACATGGTCGCGCCCGGCCAGGTCAGACCCTTCACCCCGTGCTCGTCCACCCCGACGGTCGGCCGGTTGAACTGGTAGTCCATGTACAGCTCGGGGTCGATCTCGAGGATCGGGCTGAGCGGCAGCGCGTCGCGCACCATCCGCACCGCGTTCGTCGCAGCCTCGCCGGCGTCGTTCCAACCTTCGAACGCCACCACGAGGACGCGTCCTCGCTGGAATCGCTTCGTCTGGGCCAATCGCATCGCTTCCGTCAGCCGCCGGCGGCTCGCCGACCGCCCCACCCTAGGCCGCGCCCCTCGGGGCGGGCGGGGCTGTTCGCTCTCCGCGTCGCTATCCTCGGGGCCGATGATCGTGCCGCAGCTGCCCGCCGCCGTGCTCTGGGACATGGACGGCACCCTCGTCGACACCGAACCGTTCTGGTTCGCCGCGGAGACGGAGCTCGTCGGCCGCTTCGGCGGCACCTGGACCCACGAGCAGGCGATCTCCCTCGTCGGCAGCGGGCTCCGCGACGGGGCCCGCGTGCTGCAGCAGCACGGCGTGCGGATGGACGTCGAGGAGATCGTGGCCTGGCAGACCGAGTTCGTCACCGACCACCTCGTGGCGCCGCTGCCGTGGCGGCCGGGCGCGCTCGCCCTGCTCGCCGCGATCCGCGACGCCGGCGTCCCCACCGCGCTCGTGACGATGTCGGAGCGGCGGATGGCGGAGGCGGTCGCGGCGGCCGTGCCGTTCGGCGCCTTCGACGTCGTGGTCGCCGGCGACGACGTCGAGCGCCCGAAGCCGCACCCGGAGGCCTACCTCCGCGCCGCGGAGCTGCTCGGCGTCGACATCGCGGCGTGCGTCGCGATCGAGGACTCGCCGCCCGGGCTCGCCGCGGCGGTCGCGTCCGGCGCGGCGACGGTCGGCGTGCCGCACCAGGCGGTGCTGCCGGAGGGGGACCGCTGGCGCCTCTGGCGGACCCTCGACGGACGCGGCCCCGAGGACCTCGCCGCCGTCGCCGACGAGCTGAGGACCGCGTGACCGGGGCGTTCCGCGCCGGCGACCGGGTGCAGCTGACCGGGCACAAGGGCCGCCGCAACACGATCACGCTGACCTCGGGCGGCGTCTTCCACACGCACCGCGGCACGCTCGCGCACGACCTGCTCATCGGCGCGCCGGACGGCAGCGTCGTCACCGGCTCCGACGGCACGACCTACCTGGCGCTGAAGCCGTTGCTCACCGACTACGTCATGTCGATGCCGCGCGGCGCGGCGATCGTCTACCCGAAGGACGCGGGCCAGATCCTCGCCTCCGCCGACATCGCCCTCGGGCAGCGGGTGGTGGAGGCGGGCGTCGGCAGCGGCGCCCTCACCCTCTGGCTGCTGCGCGCGATCGGCGAGACCGGCACCCTCCACTCGGTCGAGCGCCGCCAGGAGTTCGCCGACGTCGCCGCGGACAACGTCGCCGGCTTCTTCGGCGGCGCGCCCGACCGCTGGACGCTGACGACCGGCGACCTCGCGGAGGTGCTCGACGCGGGGGAGCCGGAGGTCGCCGACCGCGTCGTGCTCGACATGCTCGCGCCGTGGGAGGTCGTGCCCGCGGTGCAGCGCGCGCTGTCCCCGGGCGGCGTCGTCCTCGCCTACATCGCGACCGTGCCGCAGCTGTCCCGCGTCGTCGAGGCGCTGCGCGACAGCGGCGCCTTCACCGAGCCGCTGTCGACCGAGACGATGGTCCGCGGCTGGCACGTCGACGGCCTCGCGGTCCGCCCGGACCACCGGATGGTCGCGCACACCGGCTTCCTCGTGACCGCCCGCCGGCTCGCCGACGGCGCGGTCGCGCCGCGCTCGACGCGCCGCGCCCCGAAGGAGTTCGCGGACGAGGACGTCGAGCTGTGGACGCCCGGCGCGATCGGGGAGCGGGAGAAGAGCCCGAAGCGGATCCGCAAGGCCGCGCGCCAGGCCGCGGAGATCGCGGACGCCCGCACCGCCGCCCCTGCCGGCGACCTCCCCGCCGACTCGGACGACTGATCTCCGAACGCACCCGCACCGGCGCTCAGCCGCGACGCGTTCAGCGTCGCGGTAGCGCACGCCTTCGATCCGCCTGCGGATCGAAGGCCAGGAAAAACTGGCAGGATCGATGACCGTGCACGCCACCGCCCGCCTCCTCGCCGGCGCCGCGGTCGTGGCGTCGCTCGCCGCGGCCCTGACGGGCTGCTCGGGCGGCGCGGGGAGCGCGGCGGGCTGCTCGCCGCTGGCGCAGCCGGGCGGGGCCTCGGAGAGCGTCAGCGCGACGGGTCGATTCGGCACCGCGCCGACGGTCGACTTCGCGACGCCGATCCACGTCGACGAGACGCAGGTCAGCTCGCTGATCCCGGGCCGCGGCGCCCCGCTGCAGGGCGCGCAGGAGATCGCCGCCGAGGTCACGTTCCTCAACGGGACGACGGGCCAGGAGGTCACGAAGACCGACTACACCGGCTCGGCGCCCGCCAAGTTCGTGATCGACAAGGTCGGCATCCTGGGCCTCCGCAAGGCGCTCGTCTGCGCGCAGGTGGGGGAGCGGCTCGCCGTCGTCCTGCCGCCGTCCCAGGCGATCCCCGCCGAGACGCGGCCGACCGGGCTGAAGGCGACCGACTCGGTCGTCGCGGTGGTCGACGTGAAGGACGCGTACCTCGCCCGCGCGAACGGCCGCAACCAGGTGATGGGCAACGGCCTGCCCGCCGTCGTGCTCGGCGCCGACGGCCGGCCCGGCATCACGCTGCCGGAGGACACCCCGCCGACGACGCTGCGGGTCGCGGACCTCAAGGTCGGCGACGGGGCGACGATCGAGGACGGCGACACGGCGGTCGTCCAGTACACGGGCGTCGTGTGGAAGCCGGGCGACCCGGCGAACGGCACGGTCTTCGACTCGAGCTGGACCACCGGCTCGCCCACCAACGTCGTGGTGAAGAAGGGGCAGACCATCCCCGGCCTCGTCACCGCCCTCACGGGGCAGCGCGTCGGCTCGCAGGTCCTCGCGATCCTGCCGCCGGCCCAGGGATACGGCGACCAGTCGACCTCGACGATCCCGGCGGGCTCCACGCTCGTGTTCGTGGTCGACGTCCTGGGGAAGGGCTGACCCGGCCCGTGGCCGCCGCGGTCTCCAACGAGGAACGCCTCTTCAGCCTCGTCCTCGCCCTGCTCGCCACCGAGACGGGCCTGACGAAGGCCGACATCCTGTCGTCGGTGCAGGGCTACCGGCAGCGCTACCGCGCGAACGGCGGCAACGCCTCCCTCGAGCGCCAGTTCGAGCGCGACAAGGAGGACATCCGCGACCTCGGGGTGCCGCTCGAGTCCATCGAGCTGCCGGCCGACCAGGGCGCCGTCCAGTACACGCGGTACCGGATCCCGAAGGGCGAGTACGACCTTCCCGCGGACGTCACCTTCACCCCGCAGGAGATCGCGCTGCTCGACCTCGCGGCGCTCGCCTGGCGCGAGGGCTCGCTGTCGGGGGAGTCGCGGCGCGCGCTGCTGAAGCTGCGGTCGCTCGGCATCGAGTCGGAGGAGCCCCTCATCGGCTTCGCCCCGCGCCTGCGCGCCCGCGACGCCGCGTTCGACCCGCTGCAGCAGGCGATCGAGCGGCGGCGGGTCGTCGCGTTCGGCTACCTGAAGCCCGGTGAGGACCGCGTGCGCCGCCGCCGCGTCGCGCCGCTCGCGCTCGTGCAGTTCGGCGGCCGCTGGCACGTGCACGGCACCGACCTCGGGGCCCGGGACCGGCGGACGTTCCTCCTCAGCCGCATCACCGGCCCCGTCGAGGAGACCGCGGAGACGTTCGAGGCGCCGCCGGGGGAGCCCGCCGAGGAGGCGCGCGCGGGGCTGCGCGCGGTGTTCGCCGCGAACCGCGCCCTGCTCGAGCTGACGCCGGACACCGACGCCGCGGCGCGCCTCGGCTCGCGCGGCGAGCCGGCGGGGGAGGGCGTCGTCGCCGTGCACTTCACGGACCTGGCCCTGCTCGCCGACGAGGTCGCGGCGTTCGGGCCGGAGGTGCTGGTGCGCGAGCCGCCCGAGCTCGTCGACGCGGTGCGGGCCAGGCTCGCGGCCGCGGCCGCGGCGCACGGAGGGGGGACCGGTGGCTGAGCCGCAGCCCATGCGGGTGCAGGACCGCCTCGCCTTCCTGCTGGCGCTCGTGCCGTACCTGCTCGACAACGACGGGGTGCCGGTCGCGCAGGCGGCGGCGCACTTCGGGGTCCCGGAGCAGCGCATCCGCGACGCGGTCGAGCTGATCGCGATGTCCGGCGTGCCGGGGGAGACGAAGGCCTACCAGCCGAACGACCTGTTCGACATCGACTGGGACCGGCTGGAGCAGCGCGACGAGATCGCGATCACGCACCAGGTCGCGATCGACGACTCGCCGCGGTTCTCCGCCCGCGAGGCGGCGGCCCTCATCGCGGGGCTGCAGTACGTCGCCGCGCTCCCCGCGAACGCGGACCGGGAGACCGTCGCGCGGCTGACCGCCAAGCTCACCCGCGCCGCGAACGGCGCTCCCGCCGCCGTCGCGGTCGAGGGCGGCGCGGACACGCGGCTCGGCCTCGTGCGCGAGGCGGTCGCCGCGGGCACCGTGCTCGTCTTCGACTACCTGAACGGCCGCGACGAGCGCGAGGAGCGCACCGTCGAGCCGCTGCGCGTCGAGTCCGTCGACGAGTCCTGGTACCTCCGGGCGTGGGACCGCACGCGGCGGGCGCTGCGCACGTTCCGGCTCGACCGGATGCGCGACGTCCGCACGCTGGACGGCGCCGCGCCCGAGCGGCCCGAGGACATCGAGCTGCCGGAGCGGATCTTCCAGCCGTCGAAGCAGGACCGGTCGGTGACGATCGAGGTGGCGGAGGCGGTCGTGCCGCTGCTCGCGGACTACCTCGGCGACCGCCCGCAGACGCAGCCGGCGCGGAGGGGCTGGGTCCGCACCCGCCTCCGCATCGCGCACCTGCACGGGCTCAAGCGGCTCGTCGCCGGGCGCGGCGGCCAGGTCGTCGTGGTCGAGCCGGAGGACGCGCGCGACGCGGTGCGCGACTGGGCTGCGGCCGGCCTCGCCCGCTACGGTTCCGACACGATCTGACGGCCGGATCGCGCGGGAGGCGCGAACCGTCGCGCGAGGCGCTTACACTCGTGAAGCAGCGCCGCAGCCGTCGTTCCGACGGTGTCGACGGCGACATCCGAGATCGGAGCGTCATGGGTATCTTCGGCAACGCCTTCACGGGATGGCACCTCCTCGCCATCGTCCTCGTCGTGCTGGTCCTCTTCGGCGCGACCAAGCTCCCGGTCTTCGCGAAGGGCCTCGGCCAGTCGATCAAGATCTTCCGCAAGGAGATGACCGACGTGCAGGACGACATCGCCAAGGACCGCGCCGAGCGCAGCGCCGAGCACCTCGACCGCGAGACGGTGACGACCCCGGACCAGCAGACGCGTCGCGCGTCTGAGGACCGCTGACCTCCACCGCGGACCCCCGCGCGCGCAAGCGCGCCAACGCGGAGCGGCGCATGCCGCTCATCGAGCACCTGCTCGAGCTGCGCAAGCGGCTGATGTGGGCTGCCGTGGCGATCATCGTCGCCGGCGTCGCGGGCTGGTTCATCTCCGACTGGGTCCTCCAGCTGCTGACATCCCCGCTGAAGCAGATCGGCGGCCGGCCGGCGACGATCAACTTCCCGAGCGTGACGAGCGCCTTCGACGTCCGCTTCGAGATCGCGATCATCGTCGGGGTCGTCATCGCCAGCCCGATCTGGCTCTACCAGATCTTCGCGTTCCTGACGCCGGCGTTCACGCGCCAGGAGAAGAAGTACGTCTTCGGCTTCTTCTTCAGCGCGGTGCCGCTGTTCCTCGCGGGCTGCGCGGCGGGCGCGTTCGTGATCCCGCACATCGTCGGGCTCATGGTGAGCTTCGCGCCGGGCGGCAGCGCCTCCCTGCTCGACGGCAAGGGCTACCTCGACTTCGCGCTCCGGCTGCTGCTCGTCATCGGCGTCGCGTTCGTGCTGCCGGTGTTCCTGGTGCTGCTGAACTTCGTGGGCGTCATCCGCGGCCGCACGATCCTGAAGTCGTGGCGCATCGCGATCCTCGCGGTCACCATCTTCACCGCGGTCGCGACGCCGTCGGCGGACATCATCTCGATGATCCTGCTCGCGATCCCGATGATCGTGCTCTACTTCGTCGCGGTGGCGATCGCCCTCGTGCACGACAAGCGCAAGGACCGCAAGGACGCAGCCGTCCTCGAGGGCGCGGGTAGCCTGTAGCGGTGACCCGGCGACCGGCTGAACCGGCCGGCGGCGCGGCGGTGCTCTCGCCCGCGGAGCGCTTCGCGGCGTCCCGCGTCCGTCAGGACCACCCCGCCGTCCAGGCGTTCCGCGCACTGCAGTCCTTCGAGCTGGACCCGTTCCAGATCGAGGGCTGCGCGGCGCTCGAGGACGGCGACGGCGTGCTCGTCGCGGCGCCGACCGGCGCCGGGAAGACGATGGTCGCGGAGTTCGCGGTCTACCTCGCGATGTCCTCGCCGCGCGACAAGGTCTTCTACACGGCGCCCATGAAGGCGCTGTCGAACCAGAAGTACAACGAGTTCGTCGACGAGTACGGGGCCGACGAGGTCGGCCTGCTCACCGGCGACACCGCGGTGAACCCGCGCGCCCGGGTGGTCGTGATGACCACCGAGGTGCTGCGCAACATGCTCTACGCCGGCAGCGACCTGCTGAATGACCTCGCGTTCGTGGTCATGGACGAGGTGCACTACCTCGCCGACCGCTTCCGCGGCGCCGTGTGGGAGGAGGTGATCATCCACCTCCCGCAGACCGTGCGGCTCGTGTCGCTCTCCGCGACGGTCTCGAACGCGGAGGAGTTCGGCGACTGGCTGCAGGCCGTCCGCAGACGCACCCGGGTGGTCGTCTCCGAGGAGCGCCCGGTGCCGCTCGAGCAGCACGTGCTGATGCGCACGAAGCTCGTCGACCTGTTCGACGCGACCCAGTCCGCCTCCGGCGGCACGCCGCGGGTCAACCCCGAGCTCATCCAGATGGCCCGCTACGGCGGCCGGACGATCACGTCCCGGCAGATGCAGGACGTCGGACGACGGCACTCGAAGGGCGGCGCGCCCCGAGGCTTCACGATGCAGCGGAGCGACCTCGTCGACCTGCTCGGCGAGCAGAACCTGCTGCCCGCCATCTTCTTCGTGTTCAGCCGCGCCGGCTGCGACGGGGCCGTGCGGCAGGCGCTGCGCGACGGCGTCCGCCTCACCGAGGGGTGGGAGCGGGAGGAGATCCGCGCCACCGTCGAGGAGCGCTGCCGCACCCTGCTCGACGAGGACCTCGCCGCGCTCGGCTACTGGCAGTGGCTGGAGGGCCTCGAGCGCGGCGTCGCCGCGCACCACGCCGGCCTGCTGCCGGCGTTCAAGGAGGTCGTGGAGGAGCTGTTCCAGCGGAAGCTGCTCAAGGTGGTCTTCGCCACGGAGACCCTCGCCCTCGGCATCAACATGCCGGCGCGGACGGTCGTGCTCGAGAAGCTCGAGAAGTTCAACGGCGAGGCCCGCGTGCCGATCACGCCGGGGGAGTACACGCAGCTCACCGGTCGAGCGGGCCGGCGCGGCATCGACGTCGAGGGCCACAGCGTCATCTGCTGGCACGAGGGCCTCGACCCGCAGGCGGTCGCGTCCCTCGCCTCCCGCCGCTCCTACCCGCTGAACTCCTCGTTCAAGCCGACGTACAACATGGCGGTCAACCTCATCGAGCGGTTCGGGCGCGACCGGACGCGCTCGATCCTCGAGTCGTCCTTCGCCCAGTACCAGGCGGACCGCGCCGTCGTCGACCTCGCCCGCAAGGTGCGGCAGCAGGAGGAGTCGCTCGTCGGGTACGAGAAGGCGATGCGCGACGAGACCGGCTCCTCCGGCGACGTCACCGAGTACGCGGCGCTCCGCCGGCAGATCAGCGACCTCGAGAAGTCCGGCGCGCGCCCCGGCGACCAGTCCGCGAAGCAGCGGGAGCGCCGGCAGCGGGAGATCACCGACCTCCGCCGCCGCCTCAAGGCGCACCCGGCCCACACGTCGCCCCGTCGCGAGGAGCTCTCGCGGTGGGCCGAGCGGTGGTGGCGCCTCAAGCGCCAGACCGAGCAGCTGCAGGGGCAGATCGCCACCCGCACGGGCGCGGTCGCGCGGATCTTCGACCGCGTCAGCGAGGTGCTGCTCGAGGAGGGGTACCTCAAGCCCGACGAGGACGGCGAGATCCGCCCGACCGTGCACGGCCGCATGCTCGCCCGCATCTACGGCGAGCGCGACCTGCTGCTCGCCGAGAGCCTGCGACGGCACGTCTGGGACGGCCTCGACGCGGCGTCGTTCGCGGCGCTCGCGACGGTCTTCGTGTTCGAGTCCCGGCGGGAGGAGGGCGTCGTCGCGGACCGCTTCCTGCCGAAGGGCCCGTTCCGCGAGGCGTGGAACCGGCTGGAGGGCCTCTGGGAGCGGCTCGACGACCTCGAGCGGTCGCACCGGCTGCCCGGCTCGTCGCTCCCGTCCGTCGGCCTCTGCACCGCGATGCACCGGTGGGCCCGGGGCGCGTCCCTCGACGCGGTGCTCCGCGAGGCCGACCTGCAGGCCGGCGACTTCGTCCGCTGGACGAAGCAGGTGATCGACCTGCTCGACCAGATCACGCAGGTGGGGGAGGGGCCCACCCGGCGCACGGCCCAGCAGGCCATCGAGGCGATCCGGCGCGGGGTGGTCGCCTACAGCAGCGTGGGCTCGTGACCGGCCGGCTCCGCCGATGACGGCGACCCTGGCCCGTCCCGTCCCGCGGAGCGCGGGCCCGGCTCGGCCCCTGCGGCTCCGGGGCAGGGCCGAGCTGCCGCTGCCCGCGGCGCTCGTGGTGTCGGCCGCCTCCGGGCTCGTGCTCTCGCTCGCCCACCCGTCCACGAACGCGTGGGTCCTCGCCTTCGTCGGCGTCGCCGGCGCGCTCGTCGCGCTGCGCGGGCGCGGGTTCTGGTCGGGCGCGCTGACGGGCCTGGTGTTCGGCGTCGTCTTCTGGTTCTCGCTGATCGACTGGGTCACCCTGTTCCTCGGCCCGGTGCCGCTGCTCGCGCTCGGGCTGCTCGAGGCCCTGCTCGTCGCCGCCGGCGGCGGACTGCTGGCGCTGACCTACCGCGCGACGGGGCGGCTCCACGACACCCCGTGGGGCCGGGTCGTCGTCACGCCGCTGCTGCTCGCCGCGGCCTGGACCGCGCGCGAGGTCGTCGCCGGCACGTGGCCCTACGGCGGCTTCGACTGGGGCGCGGTCGCGCTCAGCCAGTCGACCTCGCCCTTCGCGCACCTGAGCGCGTGGCTCGGCACCACCGGCCTGAGCTTCGTGCTCGTCTGGCTGACCGCGCTCGCCGTGGCGGTCGCGATCGAGCGGCCCGGGCTCGGCGTCGGCCGGTTGCAGGCGGTGCTGTCCCGCCTCCTCGCCCTCGTCGTCGTCACCGGCGCCCTGCTCGCGGTGCCCGCGTTCCCGATCACGGTCTCGGGGTCGTTCCGGGTCGCGGCCGTGCAGCCGGACTCGCACGCGGGGTACTTCGACCCGGACTACGACCCGACCCGCAACCTGGAGCAGGTCGTCCGCGCCACCGGCCCGGCCCTCGGGCAGGGCGCCGACCTCGTGGTCTGGCCCGAGGGCGCCGCCATGTACGACCCGACGACCGACCGCGGCCTCCAGCAGCAGCTGCAGTACGTCGCGCAGTCGGTCGGGGCGCCGCTGCTGACGGGCGCGATCACGGAGCGCGACGGCCGCACCTACAACTCGAGCGTGCTGTGGGACCCGTCGGCGAACGGCATCACCGCGCTCTACGACAAGGTGCGCCCGGTGCCGTTCGGCGAGTACGTGCCGGACCGGGCCTTCTGGACGCCGTTCGCGCCCGACCTGCTGAAGCTCGTCGGCCGCGACTACACGCCCGGCACCCGGCCGTCCGTGATGGACGTCGGCCGGACGCCCGTGGGCGTGAACATCTGCTTCGACGTCGTCGACGACGGCCTGATCCTCGGCTCGGTCGCGGACGGCGCCGAGGTGCTCGTCGCGCAGACGAACAACGCCGACTTCGGCCGGACGGACGAGAACGAGCAGCAGCTCGCGATCGCTCGGCTCCGGGCGATCGAGACCGGGCGGTCCGTCGTGAGCGACTCGACCGTCGCCTCCACCACCGTGATCGGGCCCGACGGCCGCACGCTCGCCGCGGCGAAGCCGTTCACGACGCAGACGCTCGTGGTGACGGTGCCGACGGCGACGGGCATCACGCCGGCGGTCGCGTTCGGCGTCCCGCTCGGCGGCGCGATCGCCGTCCTCGGCGCCGTGCTGCCGCTGCTGCTCGCGGTGCTCGCCCGCCGCCCGCGGCGCCGCTGAGCGGGACGCGGCCGTGCCGGAGGGGGACTCCGTCTTCCGCCTCGCCGCCCGGCTGCGGGCGGCGCTCGACGACGGCGTGCTCGCGAGCGCGGACCTGCGGGTGCCCCGGCACGCGACGGCGGACCTCGCGGGCCGGCGGGTGCTCGCGCACGACACGGTCGGCAAGCACCTGCTGCAGCGCTTCGAGGGGGGCCTGACCCTCCACACGCACCTTCGGCTCGACGGCTCGTGGACCGTCACGCGGGAGGGCCGCGCCGTGCCCCGGCGGGTGCAGCCCGACGTGCGCGTGCGCCTCACGACGACGGCCGGCACCACCGCGTGGGGGATCGCCCTCCCGGTCGTGGAGCTCGTCGAGACCCGCGACGAGGGCGCGGTCGTCGGCTTCCTCGGGCCGGACCCGCTCCGCGCGGACTGGGACGAGGCGGAGGCGGTCCGCCGCGTCGCCGCGGACCCGGCCCGCCCGGTGCTCGAGGCGATCCGGGACCAGCGGAACCTGGCCGGGCTCGGCAACCTCTGGGTCAACGAGGTGTGCTTCCTGCGCGGCGTCCACCCGGACCGCCCGGTCCGCGAGGTCGCGCTCGAACCGCTCGTGCGCCTCGCGGCCCGCATGCTGCGGCACTCCGCGACGCACCCGGACGCGTACCAGGTGACGACCGGCTCGAAGCGGCGCGGGGAGTCGCACTGGGTCGTCGGCCGCGCGGGCCGGCCCTGCCTCCGCTGCGGCACGACCGTCGTCGGGCGGGGCGAGCATCCCGGCCGCACCTACTGGTGCCCGCACTGCCAGCCGTCGCCGTGACCGTCGAAGGGACCACCCGGAGCACGGCGAAGGGCGCCGCTCCCGATGGAGCGGCGCCCTTCAGCGGTGAGGCGTCCTAGGACGCCTTCTTGTCGTTCGTCTTGCCCCGTCGGGCGCGCAGGTACTGCAGGCGCTCCTCGAGCAGCTCCTCGAGCTCGGCGCGCGTGCGCCGCTCGAGCAGCATGTCCCAGTGCGTCCGCGGCGGCTTCTCCGCCTTCACCGTCTGCGCCGCGAGCGTCCCGTCGGCCTCCAGCAGCTGGCCCTCCATGCCCGACTTCGGGCTGGTCCAGCGCTCCGGGATCTCCGCTTCCGCCGCGAAGGTCACGGAGAACGTGCTGCCGTCGGAGGCGCGGTACTCCCGCACCTGACGCTCCGAGAAGATGACGCCTTCCTCGCTCTGCAGGCTCTGCCCGCCGAGCCGCATGCCGCGCAAGCTGCGATCAGCCATTCGATACCCCTCTCCCCGTGCTCCGGTATAACGGGCTTTCGGAGCCGGGGATTCCCCGGATGGCGTTTCCCAGAGCCCTCCCAGAGCATTCAGGACGGGTTCGAGGAAGCCGGGGCGGGTCAGCGGAGCGCGTCCCGCGCCAGGTCGGCGCGGTCGGTCACGATGCCGTCGGCGCCCCGCGCGACGAGCTCCCGCATCCGGATCGGGTCGTTCACGACCCAGAAGTGGACCTCCACGCCGGCGGCGTGCATGGCCGCGATGCTCCAGGGCGCCGCGAGGTCGGTGCGGAGCGCCCGCTCCGGGATCTGGACGGCCTCGACGCCGCGCAGCGCGACCCGGGTGAGGGCCGGGGTCCGCAGCCGGAGCCCGGCCACGATCCCGGCGACGCCGCCGGCAGAGGCGGAGGTCGCGGCCGTCGGCACGAGCCGCAGCACGCCGCGGCGACGACGCCCGGAGAACGACGTGAGGAGGACGCGCTGCGCCGCGGACGCGGCCGCCACGGCGGCCCCGGTGGGTGCGACGGCGGACTCGTGCTTGACGTCCACGTTGAAGCGGGCGTCCGGGAGGGCGGCGAGGGCCTCGGCAAGCGTCGCGACCTCCGGCAGCGCGGCGCGCACCTCGTCGAGGGTCAGCGAGGCCACCGCGCGGCCGTCCGCGAGGGCGGGGTCGTGCACCAGCACGGCGGCGCCGTCCGCGGTCGCGCGGACGTCCGTCTCCAGGTGGGTGGCGCCCGCGGCGAGCGCGGCCTGGAACGCGCGGATCGAGTTCTGGGGCGCGCCCTGCGCGAGGCCGCGGTGCGCGAGGATCCGCGGGAGGGGTCCGTCGAACCAGTCGGTCCGGCTCACCGGGGGTCGGCAGGCGGCGCGGGCTCGGCGGGTGCGGCAGGTGCGGCGGGCGCGGGCGACGGCTCGGGCGGCCGCACGGACGACGGCGCCTCCTGCGCGGGCGTGCGCGGCGTCGAGGCCTCGGGCCCGGCCGCCCCGGCGGCACCGGCCGCCATCCGCTGGAGGCCCTGCCCGAAGCCGGCCCCGACGCCCTTCAGCGCCTCGGTCAGCTCGGACGGGACGATCCAGAGCTTGTTCGACTGGCCCTCGGCGATCTTCGGGAGCGTCTGCAGGTACTGGTAGGCGAGCAGCGGGCCGTCCGGGTTCCCGGCGTGGATCGCGTCGAAGACCGTCTGGATCGCCTTCGCCTCGCCCTCGGCCCGCAGCACGCGGGCCTTCGCCTCGCCCTCCGCGGAGAGGATCTGGGACTGCCGCTCGCCCTCGGCCTGGAGGATCGCCGCCTGCTTCGTGCCCTCGGCGGTGAGGATCTGCGCGCGGCGGCTCCGCTCGGCGCGCATCTGCTGCTCCATCGAGTCCTGGATGGACACGGGCGGCTCGATCGACTTCAGCTCGACGCGGTTGACGCGGATGCCCCACTTGCCGGTCGCCTCGTCGAGCACGACGCGCAGCTGGCCGTTGATGTTGTCGCGGCTGGTCAGCGCCTCCTCGAGGTTCAGCCCGCCGACCACGTTGCGGAGCGTGGTCGTCGTCAGCTGCTCGACGGCGACGAGGTAGTTCGCGATCTCGTACGTCGCGGCCCGGGCGTCCGTGATCTGGAAGTAGACGACCGTGTCGATGGAGACGACGAGGTTGTCCTCGGTGATGACCGGCTGCGGCGGGAACGAGACGACCTGCTCGCGGAGGTCGAGCAGCGGCCGGAGCTTGTCGATGAAGGGGACGAGCAGGTTCAGGCCCGGCAGCAGGGTCTTGTGGTAGCGGCCGAGGCGCTCGACGACCCCCGCCCGCGCCTGCGGCACGACCCGGATCGCGCGCGCGAGCACCACGATCACGAAGATCACCACGACGATCGCGAGCGCGATCAGGAAGAGCTGGCCGAGGAAGGCGCCTGCGTCGGTCATCGGGGGTCTCCGGTTCCTGTGGGGTTCGGTGCGGCGGAGGGCGCGACCACGGCGGTCGCGCCGTCGACCGCGACGACGGTGAGGCGCGCACCCGCGTCCACGGCCGCGTGCTCGTGCGCGGCGTCGAGCCGGGCGGTCCACGTCTCGCCGTTCGCGAGGCGGGCGTAGCCGGTGCCGTCGACGAAGGAGGCGGTCGCCCGGGCGCTCATGCCGGCGAGGGCGTCGACGTTGGTCAGCGCCCGCGCCTTGCCGTGGACCAGCGTGCGGTACAGCAGCGGACGGATCGCGAAGACGAGCAGCGCCGACAGCCCGGCTGCCGCGACGACCTGCAGGGGAGCGGGCCAGCCGAGCAGCCACGTGCCGAGCCCGCCGATGAGGCTGCCCGCCGCGATCATCCCGAAGACGAGGCTCAGGGTGAGCAGCTCGGCGATCACCGCGACGACCACCACGACGAGCCAGAGGACCCACGTGTAGGCGAACAGGTCGGGGAACACGGGCACTCCTGGTGGCTCGGACTCGAAACGTAGCACCGGGGCCGCCCGTGCACGACCGATAGGGTTCCGATCCGTGAGCGATGCCGACGCCGACCTGAGCCAGATCCGCAATCGCGCCCTGATCACCGGTTCCTCGAGGGGGATCGGCGCCGACACGGCGGTGCTGCTCGCGCAGCGCGGATTCGACGTGGTGATCAACTACCGCGACGAGCGCAAGGCCCGGCGGGCCGAGCAGGCGGTCGAGAAGGTGCGCGCCGCGGGCGGCGAGTCGTTCGCCGTCCGTGCGGACCTCACCGACGGCGAGGCCGTCGAGGAGATGTTCCGCGCCGTCGTCCGCGAGTGGGGCGGCCTCGACCTGCTCGTCCTGAACGCCTCGGGCGGGATGGAGTCCGGGGCGGCGGAGGACTACGCGCTCCAGCTCAACCGCGACGCCCAGGTGCGCGTGCTCGAGGCCGCGGTGCCGCTCATGGACCCGGGCTCCCGCGTCGTGTTCGTGACGAGCCACCAGGCGCACTTCATCGCGACGACGCCGACGATGCCGGAGTACGAGCCGGTCGCGCGCAGCAAGCGCGCGGGGGAGGACGCCCTGCGGGCGCGCATCCCCGCGCTCGACGAGCTCGGCATCGGCTTCGTCGTCGTCTCCGGCGACATGATCGAGGGGACCGCGACGGCGCTGATCCTCAACCGCGTCAGCCCGGGCGCCCTCGACGCGCGCCGCGAGGCCGCCGGCCGCCTCTACAACGTGCAGGAGTTCGCGGCCGAGATCGCGGACGCGGCCGTCGCGCCGATCCCCGAGGACCGCACCCGCCTCGTCGGCGACGTCTCGAGCTTCACGCCGATCCCGGGCGAGTGACGTGGTCCCTCCGCGTGCCTCGGGGCGCCGCGCCGAGCGCTCCACCTCCCGCCTGATCGTCGCGGACCGCGACGACCGCGTGCTGCTCTTCCTCACCTACGGGAAGGACCACGCGGTGCCGCCGCGCTGGATCACGCCCGGGGGAGGGGTGGACCCGGGGGAGGACTTCCCGGCGGCCGGCGTGCGGGAGCTGCGCGAGGAGACCGGCCTCGTCGTCGACTCGGTCGGCGAGCCGTTCGCGGTCGTGGACCTCGACGTCGACACGGCCTGGCATCCCTACGAGCTCGGCCACTGGGCCTGGTTCGCGATCCGCACCGACCGGTTCGAGCCGAGCGACGCGGGCTGGATGGACGACGAGCGCGTCGACATCGTCGCCTCGCGCTGGTGGTCCGTCGACGAGCTGGAGGCCTCGGAGGAGCGGTTCGAGCCCGACGACCTCCCGGCGCTGATCCGCGAGGGCCTCAGCCGCGTCTGACGGCGAGGAGCCAGGATCTCCCCGTGCGCGACCTCCTGCGCGGCGTCGGCGACCTCGGCCGCGGCTTCCGCTTCTGGGCGACGTCGCCGCGGCTGATGCTGCTCGGCGCGCTGCCCGCCCTCATCGTCGGCGCGGTCTGGATCGGGCTGCTCGTCGCCCTGCTGTCCGACCTCGACGCGCTCGCGGCCTGGCTGACCGGGTTCGCCGACCGCTGGGCGCCCGCGGCCCGGACGGCCGTGCGCGTCGCGGCCGGGCTCGCGCTGGTCGTGCTCGCGCTCGTCGTCGCCGCCCTGAGCTTCACCGCGGTCGTCCTCACGGTCGGCGACCCGTTCTACGAGCGGATCAGCCGACGGGTGGAGGAGCGCCTCGGCGACGCCCCGGTCGACCGCGACGAGCCGCTGCTCCGCGGCCTGCTCCGCGCGGCCCGCGACGGCGTCGCCCTGCTCGTCGCCTCGGTCGTCGTAGGGCTGCTGTCGTTCCTGCTCGGGCTCATCCCGCTCGTCGGCCCCCTCGTGGGCGGCGCCTTCGGCGCGGTCGTCGGCGGGTGGTTCCTCGCCGTGGAGCTCACCGGCACGCCGTTCGACGCCCGCGGCCTCCGGCTGCGCGACCGACGGCGGGCGCTCCGCGGCGTCCGGGCCCGGACGCTGGGGTTCGGCATCGCGACCTGGCTGCTGTTCCTCGTCCCGTTCGGCGCGGTCGTCGCGATGCCGGCCGCGGTCGCCGGCGCGACCCTCCTGACGCGCGGCGCGCTCGAGCCGGACCGCGACCCCGCCTAGCGCGTCGAGCGGTCAGTCGGCGCTGAGCCGGATCTCCTCGTTGTCGAGCCGCGTCTGGATGCGGCGGAGCACGATGTCGTCGATGCGGCCCTCGTCGCGGAGGCGCACGAGGACCTCGCGCTTCCTGCGCACGAGCGCGAGCCGCAGCTGCTCGTACTGCCCGATCGCCTGCTCGTCCTCGCCCGGCTCCTCGTCCTCGCCGCGGTCGATCGCGTGCAGCTGCGCCTCGAGCTCCTTGCGGCTGCGCCGCACGGCGCGCTCACCGGCGGACGCCTCCTCCGCGAGGTCGTCGAGCGCCGCGAGGGCCTCCTGCGTCGCGGTCCGCTCGGCCTCGAGCAGCTCGCGGTCGACGTCCTCGTCGGGCGGCAGGCGGACGAGCCGCACGATCAGGGGGAGCACGACGCCCTGCAGCACGAGGGTGATCGCGATCACGCCGGCCGTGACGAAGACGACGATGTCGCGCCGCGGGAAGTCGGCACCGGACGCCGTGGTCGCCGGCACGGAGAGCGCCGCGGCGAGGGAGACCGCGCCGCGGAACCCCGCCACCGAGCTGACGAGCCGTGCCCGGTTGGACATGAGCGAGGCGCGACGCTCGGGCGTGCGCTCGAGCAGCCGGATCACCGCGCCCGACGCGAAGAAGAACCCGAACCGCGTGACGACGAGCGCCACGACGACGACGCCCACGGCCACCAGACCGAGGAGGATCTGCGCGCCGTCGAGCCCGCGGATCGAGACCTGCAGCTCGATGCCGACCAGGACGAACAGCGCGCCGTTCAGCAGCACCGTCGAGAGGCTCCAGAACGCGTTCATCTGCGACCGCGTGCCGGCGCCCGCGATCCGCGGCCCGACCTGGCTCATCGCGAGTCCGCAGACCACCACGGCGAGCACGCCGGACGCGCCGATCAGCTCGGCGAGCAGGTACGCGGCGAAGGGGGAGAGCAGGGAGACGACGTTCTCCTCGAGCGCGTCGTCGAGCCGTTTGCGCAGCCGGGCGGCGATGCAGGCGATCGCGAGCCCGATGGCGATCCCGCCGCCGTAGGAGTCGAGCAGGCGGAGCCCGACGTGCAGCGGCGTGATCTCCGCCCCGCGGGCGGACGCCTCGATGGCGAGCGCGAGGATGACGAGCGCGGTCCCGTCGTTCACGAGGCTCTCGGCGCGCAGGGTCGTGAGCGTGCGCCGCGGCATGCCGCTCGCGAGCGCGGCCGTGGCGGTCGCGTCGGTGGGCGCGACGGCGGCGCCGAGCACCCAGGCGGCGGCCCAGGGGAGCCCGACCGCGTGCGCCACGACGGCGACGACCGCGGCGGTCAGCACGACGAGCAGCGTGCTCGTGAGCACCACGCTGCGGAGGTTCGAGCGGATCTCGCGCAGCGAGGTCGTCAGGCTCTCCCAGTACAGCAGCGCCGGCAGGAAGAGCAGCAGCACCACCTCGGGCGGCAGGCGCACCTCGCGCAGGAGGGGCACGAAGCCGAGCGCGACGCCGGCGACGAGCAGCAGGATCGGCGGTGCGATGCGCACGCGCCGGGCGAGCACGCCGACGCCGAGCACGATCGCGCCGATGATCACCACGAGTTCGAGTCCGAGCAGCGGGCACCTCTGGAGGACGTGGTGGAGCGGTGGCGGTGCTCGACCGGGTGGACCAGCAGTCTTCCGCCCGAGCGGCGGTCGGGTGCGCCGCCGGTGCCGATGCGGAGCGCGCGTGCAGCAACGCGACGCCTCCCGGTTGCGCGGAGGGGCTCCGGGTGCGATGATAAGCGCGCTTAGCAGTTGGAGGACCACATGTGGACGACACGGCACGAGGCCGAGACCGACGCAGACCCGGGAGCGGTCTGGGCGGCGATCGAGGCGCTGAAGCACGGCGCGCGCTGGTCCGACGCGACCGACGCCTTCGAGCTGCACGGCCCGTTCGCGGTCGGCACGCGCATCACGGTGACGCCGGCCGGACAGGACGCGATGACCTCGGTCATCACGGAGCTCGTGCCGGGGGAGCGGTACGCCGACCGCACCGACTTCCAGGGCCTCGCACTGACCTTCCGGCACGCCCTGATGCCGCTCGCGGACGGGGGCACGCGCGTGACGCACGTCCTGGAGATCGACGGCGACGGCGCGGACGAGATCGGTCCGGAGCTCGGGCCGCGGATCGCCTCGGACTTCCCGGCGGCGATGGACGAGCTGCTCGCCGCGGCGGCGGGCGCCCGTGCCCGCTGACGGGCTCGGAACCCGGTTCGCGGCTGCGGGGGAGAGCCCCGGGCTCGCGCTCTGGCGCGTGACGAACCGCTGGCAGGCCGCGATGCGCGCGGCGCTCGCACCGCACGACCTGACGCACGTGCAGTACGTGCTGCTGGCGTCGCTCGTCTGGCTCGGGCAGCACGGCGACGACGGCCCGGTCACGCAGACCGCCCTGGCCGACGCCGCCGCGACGGACCCGATGATGACGAGCCAGGTGGTCCGGGCGCTCGAGGCCAAGGGCCTGCTCACGCGAGAGCGCCACCCGGAGGACGGCCGCGCGCGCGTGCTGCGCGCGACGCCGGGCGGCGTCGACGCGGCGCGGAACGCCACGGCGTCCGTCGAGCAGGCCGACGCCGACTTCTTCGCCGGCGCCGACGAGCGGTTCACGGACGGCCTGCTGGCGCTCGCGCGGAGCAGCCGCCGATCAACCGGCTGACATAAGAAGCATTATCAGCGCGGCTCCAGGAGCCTGTTCCGTCGAGCCGATAATGCGCATTATGTCAAGTCGATTGGCTCAGACCCGGAAGCGGAGCTCCTCCACGACGGCGTCCAGCCCCGCATCGACCTCCGCGAACGACGTGCTGAGCGGCGACAGCCCGATGCGGAGGCCGTCGGGGCGACGGAAGTCCGGGATCACGCCGCGGCGGTGGAGCGCCGGGAGCATCGACTCGAACGCCGGGTGGTCCAGCGTCACGTGGCTGCCGCGCAGCCGGTCGTCGCGCGGCGAGGCGAGCCGGACGCCGAGGGCCGCGAGCTCGGCGTCGAAGCGCTCGATCACGAAGCGGGTCAGCTGCTCGGACTTCGCGCGGACGGCGGTGAGCCCGACCTCGTCGAGCAGGCCGAGCATGTCGAGCACCGGCTGCATCGCGACGATGGACGGGGTGCCGGAGAGGAAGCGCCGCACGCCGGCGTCGGGGGCGTACCGCTCCCCCATCTCGAACGGTCGGTCGGCGCCCATCCAGCCCTGGATCGGCTGCTCGAGACGCGGCAGCAGGTCGGCGCGGGCGTAGAGGAAGGCGGGCGATCCCGGCCCGCCGTTCAGGTACTTGTACGTGCAGCCGACGGCGAGGTCGACGCGCCAGGCGTCGAGCGCGAGGGGCAGGGCCCCGACGGAGTGGCTGAGGTCCCAGACGACCATCGCGCCGGCCTCGTGCGCGGCGGCGGTCACGGCACGGACGTCCGTGATGGCGGCGGACCGGTAGGCGATGTGGCTCAGCACCACGACGGCGGTCCGCGGACCCGCGGCCGCCGCGACCTGCTCGCTCGTGACGCCCCCGTCGTGCGGCGCCGGAAGGGGCACGAGCACGGCGCCCGTCTCGGCGGCGATCCCCTGCAGGACGAACCGGTCGGTCGGGAAGTCCGCCGCCGCGAACACGATCTCGGTCCGCCCGCGGTCCAGCGCGAGCGCGGCGCGCACCGCCTTGTAGAGCAGCACGCTGGTCGAGTCCCCCACCACGACCTGGCCCGGCGCGGCGCCGAGCGCGATCCGGCCGAGCTCGTCGCCGACGCGGACGGGCGCCTCCATCCAGCCCTCGTCCCACCCGCGGATGAGCCGGGCGCCCCACTGGTCGCGCACGAACCCGGCCATCCGGTCCGGCGTCCGGTCGAGCGGGCGGCCGAGCGAGTTGCCGTCGAGGTACGCCAGGACCTCGGGCACGGCGAGGAAGCGCGAGCGGAACGGCATGAGCGGGTCCTCCCGGTCGAGTGCTGCGGCCCGCTCCCCCGTCGTCGTCATGGCACAACTCTCGCAGGCCGTGCACGCCGCCCACCCTCCCGTGCACCGTGTTGTGCCCGCAGCGTCCTGCGGGCTGTGAGCCCGCCGGAAGAGCCCTGGAGGACGGCCGGGCTGCCAGGCGGCCCCTCGCACGATGGGGGTCCACCCTCAGAAGGAGGCAGACATGCGAGGCAAGCTCGTGTTCGTGGCGGGACTGGCCGCCGGGTACGTGCTGGGCGCCCGAGCGGGTCGTCCGGCCTACGAGGCGATCAGCGACCGCTGGCAGGGGTTCCGCGAGAACCCGACCGTGCAGCGCGTGGCCGAGAAGGCGAAGACCACCGCCGAGGAGAAGGCGCCCGCGCTCGCGAGCGCCGCGTCGAAGGTCGCGGAGACCGCGGGAGCCGCCACGTCGGCCACGGGCGGGTCCGGCAGCGACGACAGCGACGACAGCAGCAGCGGCTCGGGATCCGGCGAGACCGGAGCGACGTCGGCGGAGGCGGAGACGGACTCCTCCGTCCCGACGCCGAAGGACATCGCGGACGCGACGACGCCGTCGACCCCGGCCGGCACCGGTACGGGGACGAAGACCGGCGGGGCGAAGCGCTCGACCGGCACGCAGTCGGGCGCCGAGCAGTCGTCCGACCCGAGCCCGGCGGGCTGAGGTGGCGACCGCAGAGCAGAAGGCGGGCGGCCTCCGGAGCGCCCGCACCCGGGAGATGGGCACCGCCGCGGGCCTGTCCGTGGTCGCGGCCGGCGTCGTCGGCGCCGTCGCGGCGGCGGGCCACGCGGTGCACCGGGACCCGGGCCGGCCGTGGACCGACCGCGCGAAGCGCGCCGGCCGCGCGGACCGGGCGGCGGAGGGCCGCAGCGGCGGCTCGTCGCGCGACGTCGCGCCGGGCCGCACGCCGGACCCCGACGCCGCGTCGAAGCCCGAGGGCCCGGAGGACCTGCACAAGCGCACCTGGCTCTACACGCTGAAGAAGACCGCGAAGGAGTTCGGGTCCGACCAGTGCACCGACCTGGCCGCCGCGCTCGTCTACTACTCGGTGCTGGCCCTCGGTCCGGCGACCATCGCGATCATCTCGATCCTCGGCCTGCTCAGCCCCAGCGCGATCCAGGGCGTCCTGAAGGCGCTCGAGCCCATCCGGGCGAGCTCGCCGGGCGCCTTCAACATCGTCACCGAGCTGATCAAGAACGTCACGACGACGCCCGGGGTCAGCATCGGACTGATCGTCGGCATCCTCGGCGCCCTGTGGTCCGCCTCCGGCTACGTCGGCGCCTTCGGCCGCGCGATGAACCGGATCTACAGCATCCCCGAGGGGCGCCCGGTCTGGAAGCTGCGCCCGACGCAGCTGCTGGTCACCGTGATCGTCGTCGTGCTGGTCGTGATCGGCGCGCTGCTCCTGGTCTCCACCGGGTCGGTCGTCAATCGGATCGCGAGCGTCATCGGCGTCGGCGACGCGGCAGTGCTCGTGTTCCAGATCGCCAAGTGGCCCGTCCTCGCCGTCATCGCCATCGCGGCCATCGCGATCCTCTACTACTTCTCGCCGAACGTGCGGCAGCCGAAGTTCAAGTGGATCAGCACGGGCTCGCTCCTGGCGCTGGTCGTCTGGGCGCTCGCGACGGTCGCCCTCGGCATCTACCTGTCGGTCTCGGGCGGCGGCAGCTACGCGAAGACGTACGGCCCGGTCGCCGGGGTCATCGTGTTCCTGCTGTGGCTCTGGATCACGAACCTCGTGCTGCTGTTCGGCGCGGAGTTCGACGCGGAGCTGGAGCGCGGCCGCGAGCTGCAGGCCGGCATCGCGGCGGAGGAGCAGATCCAGCTGCCGATGCGGGACACCCGCCAGTCGGACAAGAAGGCGAAGAAGCACGAGCAGGACGTGGAGCAGGCGCGCGAGCTGCGCGAGAGCCGGGGCCGGCAGGACTGAGCCCCGCTCCCCCGCTCCCCCGCTGCGCCGGGGAACGATTCGGGCCCGCGCACGACATCGTGCGCGGGCCCGGTCTTCAGGTGGAGGCGCCCGGGATGCGCCCCCACCCGGCTCGAGGTCGTCCTACCGGACGACGGGCAGCGGGATGGCGCCGGTCAGCGGCCGGCGCTCCTCCGCGAGCAGGCCGCGGCCCGCGACGACCGCGCCGCCGGTGCCGGCGGCGCGGTCCGCGCGACGCACCATCGGCCCCACGACGAGCGCGAGCGCCAGCGAGGCGACGCACCAGGCGGTGATGCCGGCGAGGACGAGGACCACGGTCGTGAGCACGGGGGAACGATGACAGCCGGCGCACCCCCAGATCGGGAGGCGCGCGGCGCGTCGCCCTCGCCGTGCCGACCCCCCCGAAAGGGGGCCACGATCGGCCCTTCTCCCCCGCCGCCGTGCTCGGCGTGGCGCGCGGGATCCCGTGCGCGATGCCGCTATGCGCCGCCCTCGAGCAGGTCGACGACGGCCTCGACCGCCGCGGCGGCGTCCGGTCCGTCGGCCCGCACGGTGACGCGCTCGCCCGACCGCAGGCCGAGCGCGATGACGCGCAGCAGGCTCGACGCGTCCGCGCCGTTCACGGTCACGCGCGCGTCGAAGCGTGCGGCGAGCCGGACGAGCGCCGCCGCCGGTCGCGCGTGCAGCCCCTCGGGGTCCGCGAGCACGGCCGTCGCCTCCTGCGGCCCCGGCGCCGCGGGCAGATCCGGCGCGTCCGGCGCGGAGCCGGCCGCCTGCGGCGCTGCGTCGCCGGACGCCGCCCGGGCGACGGCGTCGAGGTCCGCGCCGGACTCGGCGGCGACGGCGGCGGCGACGCCGCCCTCGACGATCGGCACGTCGAGCACGCGGACCCCGCCCGCCGGCGGCTCGTCGAGCAGGTCGACGGCGGTCTCCGCGGTGAGGATGGCGGACCCGAGGTCGCCGATCACGAGGACGCCCTGCCCCCGGTCCGCCGCCCCGATCGCCGCGAGCACCTTGTCGTAGCTCGTGCCGATGCCGCCGTCGTCCGTGCCGCCCGCGGCGATCAACGGCACGGTCGGCGCCATCTGCGCGGCGAGCTCGACCACGCCGTCCGCGATCCTCCCGCTGTGGGAGACGAAGACGAGCCCGACCGGCACGGTCAGCCCTCGGCCGCGGCGTCGGCGGCGGCGCGCAGCTGGTACGCGCTCGACTGCGCGCCCGGGTCGCGGTGCCCGACGGCCCGCTCCCCCAGGTAGCTCGCCCTGCCCTTGCGCGCGACGAGCGGGTCGGTCGCTTCGGCGCCCCGCTCGGCGGCGTCCGCCGCCGCCTGGAGCACGGCCGCGGCATCGGCGCCGCCGTCGAGCGCCTGCTGCGCGGCCTCCACGGCCGGGGTCCACGCGTCGATCATCGTCTTGTCGCCCGGCTCGGCCTTGCCGCGGGTGACGACGCCGTCGCGCGCGGCCGCCAGCAGGGCGACCGTCGCCGCGGCGTCGAGCGCGGGAGCGTCGCCGGCGGCCTGCGCGGCCTTGAGGTAGGCGGTGCCGAGCAGCGGGCCGGAGGCGCCGCCGACCGTGGAGATCAGCGTGGTCGCGACGAGCTTCAGCACCGCGCCCGGGGTGTCCGGCGTCGCCTCGTCGAGCTTCGCGACGACGGCCCGGAAGCCGCGGTCGAGGTTCTCGCCGTGGTCCCCGTCGCCGATCGCGCGGTCGAGCCCCGACAGCTCCGCCCGGTGCTCCCCCACGACCGCCGCGCTCCTGCGCACCCAGTCGATCGCCCAGTCCGTCCCCAGCGCGTCCACGCCGCTCCTCCCCGGCTCCCGCCGTCGTCCTCGATCGTGATCAGTCGTGCTCAGTCGTGCTCAGCCGTGCTCAGCGGCCCCAGCGGAGCGCGGCCGTCTCCACGGGCGCGTCCCACAGGGCCTTGAGCTCGTCGTCGAGCCGCAGCAGCGTGATCGACGCCCCGGCCATGTCCAGACTGGTCACGAAGTTCCCGACGAGGCTGCGAGCGATCTGGATGTTCCGCTCCCGGAGCACGGACGCCGCGGCGTCGTAGGCGATGTACAGCTCGAGCAGGGGCGTCGCGCCCATGCCGTTCACGAGGAGCAGGACGTCGTCGCTGGAGGTGAAGGGCAGGTCCTCGAGGATCGGCTCGAGGAGGCGGCCGACCAGGCCGTCGACGGGCTCCCACTCGATGCGCTCGCGACCCGGCTCGCCGTGGATGCCGATGCCGATCTCGACCTCGTGGTCGCTGATGTCGAAGCTCGGCACGCCCGCGTGCGGCACCACGGGCGCGGTCAGCGCGAGCCCCATGGAGCGCACGTTCTCGTTGACCCGGCGCGCGATCGCCGCGACCTGCGCGAGGTCGTCGCCGCGCTCCGCCGCCGCCCCGGCGATCTTCTCGACGAGCACGGTGCCGGCCACGCCGCGACGACCGGCCGTGTACAGGGAGTCCTTGACGGCGACGTCGTCGTCGATCACGACGGTCTCGACGGCGATGTCCTCCGCCTGCGCCAGGTCGGCGGCGGTCTCGAAGTTCAGCACGTCGCCCGTGTAGTTCTTCACGATGTGGAGCACGCCCGCTCCCCCGTCGACCGCCTTGGTCGCCTCCAGGATCGGGTCGGGCGTCGGCGAGGTGAAGACCGGCCCGGGCACCGCGGCGTCGAGCATGCCCCAGCCCACGAAGCCGCCGTGCAGCGGCTCGTGGCCGCTGCCGCCGCCGGAGACGATGCCGACCTTGCCCCGCACGGGCGCGTCGGCGCGCACCACGTAGTCGGGATCGGTCTGCACGCGCAGGAGCCCCGCATGGGCGGCGGCCACGCCGGCGAGGGCGTCGTGCACGACGGTCTGCGGATCGCGGATCAGCTTCTTCATCGAAACCTCCAGGCACGGTCGGCGACGCGACCGCGCCGCCGTCGTCGCGACTCTAGGCGCGGGCCCCGAGCGACCGGCGGGCCGTGCACAATCGTGCAGCGGCGCCCTCAGCCGGCCACGAGCGCCCGCGCGAGGGGCTCGTCGAGCACCACGTCCGTGATGAGCCCGGCGGCGAGCGCGCCCCGCAGGCTCGGCAGCTTCGACTGCCCGGCGACCACGCAGATGCGACGCGGCGTCCGCCGCAGCTGGTCGAGGTCCGGCCCAGACGCGCGGGCGTTCAGCGCCACGTCGCGCCAGGAGCCGTCGCCGCGGTAGAAGACGGTCGCCACGTCGCCGACGACGCCGTCCTCGCTCAGCGACCGGTAGTCCTCCGGGTCGAGGTAGCCGCCGATGTAGACGTGGCTCGGCACCTCGGCGAAGGGCGAGCCGAGCCCGAACAGCGCCGCGTGCATCCCCTCCTGCACCGCGAGCACCCGCCGCATGCTGCGCTCCCGCCACAGCGCGCGCTTCGTCTCGGGGTCGTCGAAGAAGGCGGGCACCGGGAACTGCTGCACGTGGGCGCCGTAGGCGCGGCCGAACCGCCGCAGGATCTCGCTCGCGTAGATGATCCCGGTCGTGCGGGTGTTGCCCGCGCCGTTTAGCTGCACGATCTCCGCGCCGCTCAGCGCCTTCGGCACGAGGTGGCGGCTGACGGCGCTGATCGTGGACCCCCAGGCGACGCCGAGGGTCATGTTCGAGTCGAGGAACCGGCCGAGGAGCCGGGCCGCGGACATCGCCACGCGCTCCAGGCGGTCGACGTCGCTCGTGTGGTCGGGCATGGGCACGAGGTGGGGCGCGACGCCGTAGCGCTCCCGGATCATCGACGCGAGGTGCTCGACCGACTCCTGCGGCGAGTGGATCTGGATGTCGACGAGCCCGGTCTCGCGCGCGTGGCTGAGCAGCCGCGACACGGAGGAGCGCGACGTGTGCAGCTCGCGCGCGATCGCCTCCATCGTGAGGTCCTGCATGTAGTAGAGGTGCGCGGCCGTGAGGGCCTGCTGCGCACGGCTCGGCGCGCGGCCCAGGGTCTCGCTCGTCATCGGCCCTCCTCGGTGTCCGCCGCCCTCCCGCACATCCGTTCCGCCGGGCTGCGCGGATGTGCGGCACGGCCGAATCTAGCGGGTGCACGCATGTGCAGTCTCGGGCGCGGAGGGCTCCCCCGGCGCAGGCGCCGGGGAGTACGGTCGGCCCGATCGCGGGCGTCCCCGCGGCGACTGGACTCGATGAAGAGGCAGGTGGCAATGGACTACTCGGTGGGGCAGCAGTTCCTCTCGGAGCTCGTCGGCACGGCGATGCTCCTTCTGCTCGGAGGTGGCGTCGTCGCGACGGCGATCCTCACGAAGAGCAAGGGCCTCGGCGGCGGCTGGCTGCTGATCAACTTCGGCTGGGGCCTCGCGGTCTTCGCCGGCGTGACGGTGTCGTACGCCTCGGGCGCGCAGCTGAACCCCGCCGTCACGGTGGGCCTGCTGGCGTCCGGCGGCATGACCGACTTCGGGCTCGCGATCCTGCTCATCATCGCGCAGCTGATCGGCGCGATGATCGGCGCCCTGCTCGTCTGGCTGGCGTTCAAGAAGCACTTCGACGAGGAGACGAACGCCGGCACGATCCTCGGCGTCTTCTCCACCGGCCCGGAGATCCGGTCCTACGCCTGGAACCTGATCACGGAGATCATCGGCACCTTCGTGCTGGTCTTCGTCGTCATCGGCTTCGGCCACGCGGGCGACCCGGCGACGAAGACGCCCGCGGGGCTCGCGGCGCTCGGCGCCCTCCCGGTCGCCCTCCTCGTCGTCGGCATCGGCGCCTCCCTCGGCGGCCCGACCGGCTACGCGATCAATCCCGCCCGCGACCTCGGCCCGCGCATCATGCACGCGGTCCTCCCCATCCCGAACAAGGGCGGCAGCGACTGGGGCTACGCGTGGGTGCCGATCGTCGGCCCGCTGCTCGGCGGCCTGATCGCCGGCCTGCTGTCCCGCGTGCTGCTGCCGTAACCCCGACCCACCACCCGAACCAGGAACGAAGGAGTCTCCATGGCGGACTACGTCCTCGCCATCGACCAGGGCACGACGTCGACCCGAGCGATGGTCTTCGACCACGAGGGCAAGGTCGTCTCGACCGGCCAGCTCGAGCACCAGCAGATCTTCCCCAGGGCGGGCTGGGTCGAGCACGACCCGGTCGAGATCTGGAACAACACCCGCGAGGTCATCGGCCAGGCGCTGTCCCGCGCCGACATCACGCGGCACGACATCGCGGCGGTCGGCATCACCAACCAGCGCGAGACCACGGTCGTGTGGGAGAAGGCGACCGGCAAGCCGGTCTACAACGCGATCGTCTGGCAGGACACGCGGACGCAGTCGATCGTCGACCGGTTCGCGGCCGAAGGCGGCGTCGAGCGCTTCAAGGAGAAGGTCGGCCTGCCCCTCTCCACCTACTTCGCGGGCACGAAGATCGTCTGGATCCTCGAGAACGTGGACGGCGCGAGGGAGAAGGCGGACGCCGGCGAGCTGCTCTTCGGCACCACCGACTCGTGGGTCCTCTGGAACCTGACGGGCGGCACCGACGGCGGCGTGCACGTGACGGACGTCACGAACGCCTCCCGCACCCTCTTCATGGACCTCGCCACGTGCCAGTGGGACGACGAGATCCTCGGCGTCCTCGGCATCCCGAGGTCGATGCTCCCCGAGATCAAGAGCTCGTCCGAGGTGTACGGCACGGTCGAGTCGTCGAGCCTGCTCCGCGAGGTGCCGATCGCCGGCATCCTCGGCGACCAGCAGGCCGCCACCTTCGGCCAGGTCGCGTTCGAGCCCGGCGAGGCGAAGAACACCTACGGCACCGGCAACTTCCTGATCTTCCCGACCGGGACCGAGATCGTGCACAGCTCGAACGGGCTGCTCACGACCATGGCCTATCGCCTGGGCGACGGGGAGCCGCACTACGCGCTCGAGGGCTCGATCGCGGTGACCGGGTCGCTCATCCAGTGGCTCCGCGACAACCTCGGCCTGATCGGCTCCGCGCCGGAGGTCGAGCAGCTCGCGAAGACGGTCGAGGACAACGGCGGCGCGTACTTCGTCCCCGCGTTCTCCGGCCTGTTCGCGCCGTACTGGCGCTCCGACGCCCGCGGCGCCCTGGTCGGCCTCACCCGCTACGTGAACAAGGGCCACATCGCCCGCGCGGCGCTCGAGGCCACGGCGTTCCAGACCAAGGAGGTCCTGGACGCGGTCAACGCGGACACGGGCGAGCCCTTCACCGAGCTGAAGGTCGACGGCGGCATGGTGCAGAACGACCTGCTCATGCAGTTCCAGGCCGACATCCTCGGGATCCCGGTGGTCCGGCCCCAGGTCGCGGAGACCACGGCGCTCGGCGCCGCCTACGCCGCGGGGCTCGCGGTCGGGTTCTGGCAGGACTTCGACGACCTGCGGAAGAACTGGCAGGAGGACCGCCGCTGGGAGCCCGCGATGGACGAGGACGAGCGCCAGCGGCAGTACCGCCTCTGGAAGAAGGCCGTCACGAAGACGTTCGACTGGGTCGACGAGGACGTGCAGTAGCGCCGGGCCAGGCGCACTCCCCCGCTGCGGCGGGCGCCCGGGACGACCGGGGGCCCGCCGCAGCGGCGTCGGGGCGGCGTCAGCCGGCGGAGACGGAGCGGGTCGCCTCGACCCAGGCGTCGAGCTTCTCGCGCGCGGCGCCCGAGTCGACGGCGCGCGCCGCCCGCTCGACGGCGTCGGACAGCCGCTTGGCCATCGGGCGCTCCGCGTTCGACGGGTCCTCGTAGAGGTCCCAGGCGACGAGGCCGGCGGCCGCGTTCAGCAGCGCGATGTCGCGGACCGGGCCGCCCTCGCCCGCGAGCACCCGGCGCAGCGTCTCCGCGTTCTCGACCGGGGTGCCGCCGCGCAGGTCGTCGAGACGGGCGACCGGGAGGCCCACGTCGGACGGGTGCACGTCGTGCTCCGTCACCGCGCCGGCCGACACCTCGCGGATCCGGCTGTGCCCGGTCGTCGAGAGCTCGTCGAGCCCGTCGTCGCCGCGCACCACGAGCGCGGTCGCGCCGCGGGTCTGCAGCACGCCGGTCACGAGCGGCACGGCCGCCTGCGACGCGACGCCGATGACGTTCGCGTCCGGCCGGGCCGGGTTCACGAGGGGCCCGAGGAAGTTGAAGACCGTCGGGACGCCGATCGCGCTCCTGGCCTCCGCCGCGTGCCGGAAGCCGGGGTGGAACGCGGCCGCCCAGACGAACGTGATGCCGACCTCGGCGAACACCCGGGCGAGCCCGTCGCCGTCGAGCGACAGGTCGAGGCCGAGGGCGCCGAGCACGTCGCTGGCGCCGGAGGCCGAGCTCGCGGCACGGTTCCCGTGCTTCGTGACGGGCACCCCGGAGGCCGCCACGATCACGGCGGCGGTCGTCGACACGTTCACCGTCTTGAACCCGTCGCCGCCCGTGCCGACGAGGTCGAGGGCCCTGGCAGGCAGCGGCAGCGGCCGCGCGTGGGCGAGCACGGCGTCCCGGAACCCGACGATCTCGTCGACCGTCTCGCCCTTGCCGCGCAGCGCGACGAGGAACCCGGCGAGCGTCGGCGCGGCCACCTCGCCCGTCACGATGCGCTCCATCGCCCACGTCGCCTCGGCCACCCGGAGGTCGCGCCCGCCGAGGAGCGCGGAGATCAGGAGGGGCCACTCGAGGGTGTCGGACACGGTCGGAGCCTAGCGACGCGCCGCACGCCCCCTCGGTCTGCCGAAACTCTTCGACAAGACGTCGAATTGCGGCCTGGGAGGAGGCTCGACCGACCATAATGAAGTCGTGAGCAGTGCGTCGGTGCTTCAGAGCGCGAACACCCCCGCGGTGAACCGCCCCAACTCGGTCGCGGTCGGGACGATCGTCTGGCTGGGCAGCGAGGTGATGTTCTTCGCGGGTCTCTTCGCGATCTACTTCACGTTGAAGACCTCGCAGCCGGACCTCTGGCGCGAGTCGGTGACGCACCTCAACGTGCCGTTCGCCGCGGTCAACACCCTGATCCTCGTGTCGAGCTCCTTCACCTGCCAGTTCGGCGTCTTCGCCGCCGAGCGGCTGCAGTCCCGCTCGACCGGCTGGAAGCCGTCCGAGTGGGGCATGGTCGAGTGGTTCTTCCTCACCTACGCCCTCGGCGCGATCTTCGTCGCCGGGCAGGTCTGGGAGTACGCGACCCTGGTCGGCGAGGGCATCTCGATCGACGCCAACGCGTACGGCTCGGCCTTCTACCTGACGACCGGGTTCCACGGCCTCCACGTCACGGGCGGGCTCATCGCCTTCCTGCTGACGATCGGCCGCGCCTTCGCGGTCAAGAACTTCGGACACAAGGAGGCGACGACCGCGATCGTCGTCTCGTACTACTGGCACTTCGTCGACGTCGTGTGGATCGGCCTCTTCCTGGTCATCTACGTGCTGCAGGCGGCGGGCTGAGGACGGCGACGATGAACGACGAGATGAAGCCCCGGCGCCGCAAGCACGGCCGCCGCTCCCCGCTCGCCAGCGTGGCGCTGGTCCTCACCGGGCTGCTGATGACGGGCGGCGCCTACGCGCTGTTCACGGCGGCCACCCCGGCGAGCGCGAGCGTCGACCTGACGAGCACGCAGACCATCCAGGAGGGCAAGAAGCTCTTCGCGGCGAACTGCGCGACCTGCCACGGCCTCAACCTGGCGGGCAGCGACTCCGGCCCGTCCCTGATCGGCGTCGGCGCCGCCGCGGTCGACTTCCAGGTCGGCACCGGCCGCATGCCGCTGGCCAAGGACGCCGCTCAGGCGCCCGACAAGCCCCCGGTGTTCAACGACACCCAGGTGAAGCAGCTCGCCGGCTACGTCGCCTCCATCTCCCCCGGCCCCGGCATCCCGGCCGCCAGCAACCTGACGCTGACGGGCGACGCCACGAAGGGCGCCGAGCTGTTCCGCATCAACTGCGCCATGTGCCACAACGTGGCCGGCGCGGGCGGCGCGCTCACCGAGGGCAAGTACGCGCCCAACCTGATGGAGACGTCGCCGTCGCACATCTACGAGGCGATGCTCACCGGCCCGCAGAACATGCCGGTGTTCAACGACGACAACATCACGCCGCAGGAGAAGCAGGACATCATCACGGCGCTGAAGACCCAGTCGAAGTCCGAGACCGTCGGCGGCTTCGCCCTCGGCAGCCTCGGGCCGGTGGCGGAGGGCCTCTTCATCTGGATCTTCGGTCTCGGCGCGGTCGTGGCGTTCACGGTCTGGCTCACGGCGAAGGCGAACTAGGACACTCATGGCGAACGACACGAACCTCCCGGGCCACGACGGCCCGTCGGACTCCCTCGTCCCCGTCTCCACCGCCGACCCGGGCACCGCGGTCGAGCGCTCGGACGCGCTGCGCAACCCCGGCCTGCCGCCGCACCGCCTGCGCGTCACGGACACGGACCCGAAGAAGGCGAAGACCGCCGAGCGCGTCATCGTCGCCCTCTTCTACGTCTCGCTGGTCGGCTCGATCTTCGCGATGGCCGCGTACTTCGCGTTCCCGATCAAGCCGAACGACCTCGGCTCGGTCCGGCTCAACAACGTGTTCGTCGGCATCGGCCTGTCGTTCGCCCTGCTCGCCATCGGCGTCGCGGCGATCCACTGGTCGAAGGTCCTCATGGACGACCACGAGGGCATCGACATCCGGCACCCCGTCAAGGGCGACCCGAAGACGCAGGCCCGCGCGGTCGAGATCTTCCGCCAGGCCGACCGCGAGTCCGGCTTCAACCGCCGGGTCCTGATCCGCAACGGCATGATCGCGGCCTTCGCGGCGCTGCCGTTCCCCGCGATCTTCCTCTTCCGCGACCTCGGCCCCTCGGCCGGGACGCCGGCGGAGGCGTTCAGCCACACGATGTGGAAGGCCGGCACCCGGCTGACGAAGGACCCGACGGGCGACCCGATCCGCGCCTCCGACGTCACGATCGGCTCCGTCTTCCACGTCATCCCCGAGGGGCTGAACGACACCGAGGACGTGCTCGAGGAGAAGGGCAAGGCGGCCGTGCTGCTGATGCGCCTCGAGCCGGGCGACCTCCACGTGTCGCCGGAGAAGCGCACCTGGAACTACGACGGCATCGTCGCCTACTCCAAGATCTGCACCCACGTCGGCTGCCCGGTGGCGCTGTACGAGCAGGAGACCCACCACCTGCTGTGCCCCTGCCACCAGTCGCAGTTCGACATCACGCGGGAGGCGGCCGTGATCTTCGGTCCGGCCGTCCGTCCGCTGCCCCAGCTGCCCATCACGGTGGACAGCGAGGGCTACCTGGTCGCGCGCAGCGACTTCCACGAACCCGTAGGACCGAGCTTCTGGGAGCGACGCGGTGACTACAACGTCTGACACCTACAACTTCGACCCGACCGCCCCGGCGGACAGCCGTCGCTCCGGCGGCATCACCGGCTGGGCGTCGCGCTACGTCGACGAGCGGACGGGCATCAGCTACGTCGTCCGCGAGTTCGGCCGCAAGATCTTCCCCGACCACTGGTCGTTCATGCTCGGCGAGGTCGCGCTCTACAGCTTCGTCGTCATCCTGATCACGGGGACGTTCCTGACGTTCTTCTTCCAGGCGTCGATGGCCGAGGTCACCTACGACGGGTCGTACGGCCCGCTGAAGGGCCTCGAGATGTCGGCGGCGATGCAGTCGACGCTGCACATCTCGTTCGAGATCCGCGGCGGTCTGCTCATCCGGCAGGTCCACCACTGGGCGGCGCTGCTCTTCGTCGCGTCGACGATGCTGCACATGCTCCGGATCTTCTTCACCGGCGCGTTCCGCAAGCCGCGCGAGCTCAACTGGGTCATCGGCTTCGTGCTCTGGATCCTCGCCATGGCCGAGGGCTTCACGGGCTACTCGCTCCCCGACGACCTGCTGTCCGGCAACGGCCTGCGGATCATCGCGGGCATGGTCGAGGGCATCCCGTTCATCGGCAGCTGGATCCTCTGGCTGCTGTTCGGCGGCGAGTTCCCGGGCACGGCGATCGTCGGCCGCCTCTACACGCTGCACATCCTGCTGCTGCCCGCCGCGGTGCTCGCGTTCATCGCGCTGCACCTCGTGTTCGTGGTCACGCACAAGCACACGCAGTACGCCGGCCCCGGCCGCACGAACGAGAACGTCATCGGCGTCCCGGTGCTCCCGGTCTTCGCGGCGAAGGCGGGCGGGTTCTTCTTCGTGGTCTTCGGCCTGCTGATGCTGATGGGCGCGTTCTTCACGATCAACCCGATCTGGGTGTACGGGCCCTACGACCCCTCCCCCGTGTCCGCCGGCACGCAGCCGGACTGGTACATCGGCTTCGCGGACGGCGCGCTGCGCCTGATGCCGGGCTGGCTCGGCGGTCCGGGCGGCGTCCCGATGGAGTTCGTGCTCTTCAACACGACCTACTCGCTGAACATCCTGATCCCGATCGTGGTGCTGGGCCTGTTCATCGTCGCGGTGATGCTCTACCCGTTCCTCGAGGCGTGGGTCACGGGCGACAAGCGCGAGCACCACATCGCGGACCGGCCCCGCAACATGCCGAGCCGCACGGCGATCGGCGCCGCGGGCGTCGCGTTCTACACGGTGCTGTTCTTCGGCGCGAGCTCCGACCTCATCGCGACCCACTTCAAGGTCTCGATCGAGAGCATGATCACGATCCTGCAGTTCATGCTGGTGCTCGGCCCGGTGCTCGCGTTCTTCGTCACGAAGCGCATCTGCCTGGCCCTGCAGAAGAAGGACCGCCAGATCGTGCTGCACGGCACCGAGTCGGGCCGCATCGTCCGGCTGCCGGGCGGCGAGTACATCGAGGTCCACGAGCCGGTCGACGAGTACGAGCGCTGGAAGCTCGTGGCCTTCAACGACTACGAGCCGCTGATGCTCCGCCCGAACGCGGCCGGCCGCATCCCGGTGACGGAGCGCGCCCGTGCGGCGATCAGCCGCCTGTTCTTCGAGGACCGCATCGAGCCGGTGACGTCCACGGAGCTCGAGGTCGCGCGTCATCACTGACGGACCGACCGAGGAGGCCGGCGCTCGTACGAGCGCCGGCCTCCTCGTCGTTCGGCGGCACCCCGAGACCGAGGTGCTGATCGGGCACATGGGCGGCCCGTTCTGGGCTCGGAAGGACGCGGGCGCCTGGAGCTTCCCGAAAGGCGCGCTCGAGGGCTCGGAGGCGCCGCTGGACGCCGCGCTGCGGGAGTTCCAGGAGGAGACGGGCATCGCCCCTCCCCCGCCGCCCTACCGCGACCTGGGCGCCGCGAAGCAGCGCTCCGGCAAGACGGTGCACCTGTTCCTCGTCGAGGCCGACGTCGACCTCGCCGCCTTCCGCCCCGGCACCTTCTCGATGACCCTGCGCGGCAGGACGTTCGACGTGCCGGAGCTCGATCGCCTCGAGTGGGCGACGCCCGAGCGCGCCCGCGAGCTGCTCGTCGGCGGCCAGCGCCCTTTCCTCGACCGCCTGTAGCCGCGCCCCGCCCCGCTGGTCGAGGTGCGAGCGCAGCAGCGCGCCGGCCTCGCCCGTCCCACCCCGCTGGTCGAGGTGCGAGCGCAGCGAGCCTCGAGACCACCCCGAGCCCGCTCCATCGCCGGAATGCGCTGTCGGACCCCTCCTCTACATTCGGACACGTGTTCGAGGAGTTCCCTGACGACGAGCCCCCGCGGGTGTGGACCCGCGAGGAGGCCGACGCCTGGGACGCGCTCGCCGAGGAGGAGCGTCGCGCGCAGCTGCCGCCGGACGAGCGGTACCGGGAGCAGTTCGGCGCCGACGCCGTGCCGGACGAGGCCTGGCTCGCGGCCGCGCTGACGGAGGACGCCGCCGTCTACACGCAGGATCTCGCGGTGCAGGCCGACCGGATGCGCATCCTCGCCGATGCCCACCGCATCGCCGCCCTGCTCACCGCGTACGAGCGCGCCAAGATCGACCTCGCCCACCGGTTCGGCTCGTCCTACGGCACCCGTGCGGGACTCGGTGCGCAGGCGTTCTTCCGCTCCTTCGGCCTCCAGACCGGCGCCCATCCGGCCGCGGTCGCTGGCGAGGTCGACACAGGGCTGATCCTCCGCGACCGCCTCCCGCTCACTTGGAGGGCGTTCCAGGCCGGCGACGCATCCTGGAACCGGATGCGCACCGTGGCGCGGGAGGCCGAAGGACTCGACGCCGAGCACTGGGCCGCGTACGACGAGGTCGCCGCGGTCAAGGTCGTCTCCTCGACGCGGCTGAAGGACGACATCCGAAAGGCGCGGGCGCGGCTCGATGACGAGGCGGCGGCGAAGCGCGCCCGGTCCACGCACGAGCGCCGCCGGACGAGCCTCGAGCTCGGCCACGACGGCGGCGTCGCCTTCGTCGCCGAAGGCCTCGCGGCCGAATGGGTGCCGATCAACGACGCCCTGCACAGGGCGGCCGTCGCCGCCCACGGCGCCGAGGGCGAGACCCGCGGGATCGCGCAGCTCCGGCACGACATCGCCCTCGACGTCCTCCGCAACGGCCTCCAGGCACCCGCGGCGGACGACGCGTCGGCGCCGCAGCGCAAGCCGGTCCAGGTCCAGCTGATCCTCACCGTCCCAGCACTCGCCTGGCTCGGGAAGACGAAGGAGCAGGCGCAGCTCACCGGCTACGGGCCCATCGACCTCGAGACCGCCAAAGCCCTCGCCGGGACCGCGACCTCGTTCATCCGCGTGCTCACCGACCCCGTGACGGGCGTCCGGCTGACGATGGACCGCAAGGTGTACGCGCCACCGGCGGACCTGGCCCGGTGGGTGAGGATCCGCGACGGGCGGTCCCGCTTCCCGGGCTCGACGACCGCGCCGCACCTGGCGGACATCGACCACGCCCGCGAGTGGCAGCACGGCGGCACCACCGACGCCGCCAACCTCGTCACCCTCGGCCGCACCGACCACAACCTGAAATCAGCAGGCCTCTTCACCGAGGGCTCGGTCGAGGACGACGGCACCGTCGGCTGGAACGAGGCCTGGGGCCACCACTTCTCGGACCCGCCGAACGACCCCCTCGACCCCGCTCCACCGGAGCTCCTCCCACCGCCTTCCGACGACGACCGCCCCTGCCCCTTCTGACGGAACACGAAGGGCCCGGAGGCGATGCCTCCGGGCCCTTGGTCAGGTGCTCGCCGCTCAGTGCGCGGAGTAGCCCCGGTAGTACTCGTAGACCCATCCGGTGATGGCGACGAGGAACAGCGCCCCGCCGATGAAGGCGATCCAGACGCCGACCGCGATGCCGAGGAAGCCGAGCGACGCGGCGATCGACAGGACCAGCGGCCACCAGCTCCACGGGCTGAAGTGCCCGAGCTCCGGGTCGCCGTCATCGATGGAGGCGTCGAGCCGGTCCTCCGGCAGCGCCCCGCCCTGAGCCTTGAACGACCGGTTCAGGTAGAAGGCGATGAAGATCGACATCACCGACACGAGGCCGATGCCGATCGTGCCGACCCACTCCACGCTGCCGTAGGTGAGCACCGCCCAGATCGAGTACGCCGCGTCCGCGACGGCGAAGAACGCCGCCAGGACCCAGAGCAGGTTGATGTTGACGCGCATCGGTCAGCGCACCTCTCCACGAGCCGAGTCGTACGTGGGCGCGTCCGGCGCGTCCTTGGCGGGTCCGACGCCGACCGGGATGCCGGCCTCCGGGTGGTTCAGGTCGAACGCCGGGGACTCCGAACGGATCCGCGGGATCGACGTGAAGTTGTGCCGGGGCGGCGGGCAGCTGGTCGCCCACTCGAGCGACCGGGCGTAGCCCCACGGGTCGTTCACGGTGACCTTCGGCGCCCGGCGGGCGGTGACCCACACGTTGTAGAGGAACGGGAGGATCGACAGCGCGAGCAGGAAGGCGCCCGCGGTCGAGATCTCGTTCATCACCGTGTAGCCGTCGCCCGGCTGGTACGTCGCGTACCGGCGGGGCATGCCGAGCACGCCGAGCCAGTGCTGCACGAGGAAGGTCATGTGGAAGCCGACGAACAGCAGCCAGAAGTGGATCTTCCCGAGGCGCTCGTCGAGCATGCGGCCGGTCCACTTCGGCCACCAGAAGTAGAAGCCGGCGAACATCGCGAACACCACGGTGCCGAACACGACGTAGTGGAAGTGCGCCACCACGAAGTAGCTGTCGGACAGGTGGAAGTCGAGCGGCGGCGACGCCAGGATCACGCCGGTCAGGCCGCCGAACACGAAGGTGATCAGGAAGCCGAGCGCCCAGACGAGCGGCGTCTCGAACGTCACCGAGCCCTGCCACATGGTGAAGGTCCAGTTGAAGATCTTCACGCCCGTCGGCACCGCGATCAGCATCGTCATCAGCGCGAAGAACGGCAGCAGCACCGACCCGGTGACGTACATGTGGTGCGCCCACACCGCGACCGACAGGGCCGCGATCGAGATCGTCGCGTAGACGAGGGTCTTGTAGCCGAAGATCGGCTTCCGGCTGAACACCGGCATGATCTCGCTGATGATGCCGAAGAACGGCAGCGCGATGATGTAGACCTCCGGGTGCCCGAAGAACCAGAAGAGGTGCTGCCAGAGGATGGCGCCGCCGCTGGACGAGTCGTAGACGTGGGCGCCGAGCACCCGGTCCGCGCCGAGCGTCAGCAGCGCGGCGGCCAGCACCGGGAACGCCATGATCACGAGCAGGGACGTGATGAGCACGTTCCAGGTGAAGATCGGCATCCGGAACATCGTCATGCCGGGGGCGCGCAGCGTGATGATCGTCGTGATGAAGTTCACCGCGCCGAGGATCGTGCCGAACCCGGACAGGCCGAGGCCGAAGACCCAGAGCGTGCTGCCGAGGCCGGGCGAGTAGGCCGCGTTCGACAGCGGCGAGTACGCGGTCCAGCCGAAGCTCGCGGCGCCGTCCGGCGTGAAGAAGCCGGACACGGCGATGAAGCTGCCGAAGAAGTAGAGCCAGTACGCGAACGCGTTCAGCCGCGGGAACGCGACGTCCGGCGCACCGATCTGCAGCGGCATGAGCGCGTTGGCGAAGCCCGCGAAGAGCGGCGTCGCGAACATCAGCAGCATGATCGTGCCGTGCATCGTGAACAGCTGGTTGTAGATCTCCGGCGTCGCGACGACGTGGAGGCCCGGCTCGGCCAGCTGCGCCCGGATCACCAGCGCGAGCACGCCGCCGATCAGGAAGTAGATGAACGAGGTCGCGAGGTAGAGGTAGCCGATCTTCTTGTGGTCGGTGGTCGTCAGGTACTCGACGATCACGTTGCCCTTGCGGGCGACCTGGCTGCCGCCGGTGACGACCTGCGCCTGCCCCGCGGGGAGAGATGACTGGCTCGTCGGCCGGCCCGCTGTGGTGGTCATCGCTGTCCTGTTCCCCTCATCGACCTTCGACGCCGCCGTTGGTGGTCTCGGCGGGGGCTTCCCCGCCCGAGTTCTGGTTGCCGTCGGCGTTGAAGTTGTCGTCCTTGCCGTACTGCTCGCCGAGCGAGCCGACGTTGCCCGCTGCGCGCAGCTGGGCGATGTGCGCCTGGTAGTCCGCCTGCGAGACGACCTTCACGTTGAAGAGCATCCGCGAGTGGTACTCGCCGCAGAGCTCCGCGCACTTGCCCTCGTAGGTGCCGATCCGGGTCGGCGTGAAGTCCCAGTAGTTCGTCTGACCCGCGATCAGGTCCTTCTTGTAGAGGAAGTCGATCACCCAGAAGGAGTGGTTGACGTCGCGGGTGCGGAGGCGGATCTCGGTCTTCTGCCCGACCGGCAGGTAGAGCGTCGGGATCGACGACTCGACGAACCCGTCCTTGCGGGTGTCCGCCGCCGGCTGCGCCTGGACGCCGACCTCGTAGACCTTCTCCTTGGCGTAGTCGAAGTCCCACGCCCACTGCTTGCCGTACGCGTCGATGACGGTCGCGGGGTTGTCGTAGCGGGTCTCGATCGCGGTCTGGTCGCGCGCGGTGAAGGCGAAGAGCCCGAGCACCAGGATCAGCGGCACGACCGTGTAGAAGATCTCGATCGGCATGTTGTAGCGGATCTGGACCGGCAGGCCGGTCTGCCCGCGACGGCGCCGGTAGACGATCGCGAACCAGATGATGAGCGCCCACGTGATCACGCCGACCGCGAGCAGCGTCAGCCAGGAACCGACCCAGAGGTCGGACACGCGCTGCGTCTGGTTCGTGGCGTCGGGCTGGCCGGAGATGAACCCCGGGAGGTAGCCGTGGAGCTGCAGGTCGTCGCAGCCGGTGAGCGCGAGCACGACCCCGGTCGCCACGAGCGGCACCGCGATCAGGCGTCGTCGGATGGAGCGCACGGATTCCCTTCCCCGTTTCATCAGGCACGTGGTGCCGACCGTCAGCCTATCGTCCGGCGGGGGACGGCACCCCGATCATCCGCCTCTTTTTCTACCGCTTGTAGGGAGATCGGGGGCGCCGCTCCCCCGGGGACGACGAAGGGCGCGGTCCCCGGAAGGACCGCGCCCTGACGCGGTGGCACCGGCTTCGATCCGCCTGCGGATCGAGGCCCATGAGCTCAGTGGAAGCTGTCGCCGCAGGCGCAGGAGCCCTGCGCGTTCGGGTTGTCGATGGTGAAGCCCTGCTTCTGGATGGTGTCCTCGAAGTCGACGGTCGCGCCGTCGAGGTAGGGGACGCTCATCCGGTCCACGACGACCTCGACGCCGTCGAAGGCGACGGTCGCGTCGCCGTCGAGCAGGCGCTCGTCGAAGTAGAGCTGGTAGATGAGGCCGGAGCAGCCGCCGGGCTGCACGGCGAGGCGGAGGCGCAGGTCGTCGCGGCCCTCCTGCTCGAGCAGGCTCTTGACCTTGCTCGCCGCCGGGGCCGTGAGGAGCACGCCGTGCGCGGTGTCCGAGGTGGTGGTGCCGATGAGCGCGGTGTCGGTCATGGCTCGATGGTAGACGTGTCGTCCTTCGATCGCGCGTCCGCCGCGGTCATCGGTCCGAGCGTCGGGAGAGCCGCGCGAGCAGCAGCGCCTCGGCCGTGATCGACCTTCGCAGCACGCCCAGGTCCTGGGACTCGTTCGGCGAGTGCGCGCGGGTGTCGGGGTCCTCGACGCCGGTGATCAGGATCTGCGCCCCGGGGAACCGCTCCGTCAGCGTGCTGATGAAGGGGATCGACCCGCCGATGCCGGTCAGCTCGGGCTCCGCGCCCCACCCGTCGGCGAGGGCCGAGCGCGCAGCGGCCGCGGCCCAGCCGCTCTGGTCGACGAGGAACGGCTCCCCCAGGTCGACGTCGGCGATCGTGAGGTGCGCGCCGAACGGCAGGTGGTCCCGCAGGTGCCGCTCGATCGCGGCGAACGCCTCGGCCGCGGCCTGACCGGGGGCGATCCGGCAGCTGATCCGCGCCCGGACCGACGGCAGCAGCGTGTTGGAGGCGTTCAGCACGTCGGTCACGTCGATGCCTGTGACGGTGATGGAGGGGCCGTACCAGAGCCGGTCCGCCACCGTGCCGCGGCCGATGGGCGTGACGCCGGGCAGGAGCGCGGCGTCGACGGCCAGGTCCTCGAGCGACGGGCCGGCGGGGCCGCCCTCGGGCGGCGCGGCCTGCAGCAGCCCCGCGACGGCGACCGCGCCGTCCTCGTCCCAGAGCGTGTCGAGCAGCCGGATCGCCGCGAGGACGGCGTCGGGCGCGGCGCCGCCGTACATGCCGGAGTGGCTCGCGTGGTCGAGCGTCGCGATCTCCAGGGTCGCGGTCGCGTTGCCGCGGAGCGACGACGTCAGCGCGGGGACGGTCGTGCTCACGTTGTCCGAGTCCGCGACGACGATCACGTCGGCGGCCAGCACGTCGTGGTGCGCCGCGAGGAAGTCGTCGAACGAACGGGATCCGGCCTCCTCCTCCCCCTCGACGAACACGGCGATGCCGACCCCGAGGTCGTCGCCGAGCGCCTGCAGCGCCGCCGTGATCGCGGCGACGTGGGTGACGACGCCGGCCTTGTCGTCGGACGCGCCGCGGCCGAAGAGCCGCTCCCCCACGAGCGTCGGCTCGAACGGCGGCGTACTCCACAGCTCCTCGCGACCCGCCGGCTGCACGTCGTGGTGCGCGTAGAGCAGCACGGTCGGGCGGCCTGGGGCGGCGGGCCGGCGCGCGATCACGGCGGGCGACCCGGTCGCCGTGCCCTCGTCCGTGGCGTACTCGGCGCTCGCGACCTCGACCGCCGTGAAGGCGCCCGTGTCGCGGAGCAGCTGTGCCACGGCCTCGGCGCTCGCCTGAAGCGGCTCGCGCGGGAACCCGGGGAACGCGACGGACGGGATGCGCACGAGCCGGCCGAGCGCGCCGACGGCGGCGGGGAACCCCTCCGCCACGGCATCGATCACGGGCTGCTCCGCGGGTTCGATGGGCATGCCGGTAACCTTAGGAGGCGATCGAGGAGGACCCCATGGCCAAGCGGACGGTGGAGCAGCCTCCCGAGCAGGACCTGTTCGCAGGCGGCAAGGGCCGCGCGACCCCGTCCCGCCGGGAGCGGGAGGCCGCGAACCGGCGACCCATCGTCGTCGCGGACCGGAAGGCCGCGCGACGTGCGTCGCGGGGCCGCGAGGCCGAGGCGCGCGAGCGCGCCCGCGTCGGCATGGCCAACGGCGAGGAGCGCTACCTCCCCGCCCGGGACAAGGGCCCGCAGCGCCGCTTCGCCCGCGACTTCGTGGACTCGCAGTGGACCGTCGGCGAGTTCCTGATCCCGGTCTTCGTGCTCTTCTTCATCGCGACGATCCTCGTGCCGACGGCGTCGTGGCTCTTCCTGCCCCTCTACGGCTACCTGGCGCTCACGATCGTCGACGGCCTGATCCGCGCCGCGATGATCCGGCGCCGGCTGGCGCGCAAGCTCGGCGGCTCCGGCAACGTCGAGCGCGGGCTCAACTTCTACGTCATCATGCGGGCCGCGCAGTTCCGCGGCCTCCGCGTGCCGAAGCCGCTGGTCAAGCGCGGCACCCGCGTCGAGCCCTGAGCCGCTGAAGCATCTCTGAGCCGGCCCTGAACCGGCCCGGGCCGGTTCAGACGCGGGCGAGCGAGGCGGCCCAGCCGGGTCCCCGGTAGAGGAACCCGGTGTAGCCCTGCACGAGGTCGGCGCCCGCGGCGAGCCGCTCGCGGACGTCCGCCGCGGTCATGACGCCGCCGACGCTGATGACCGTCGCGGTGGGCGGCAGCGTCTCGCGCAGCAGGCGGAGCACCTCGAGCGACCGCGCCGCCACGGGCGGGCCGGACAGGCCGCCCGCGCCCATGGCCTCGACCCGGTCGGCAGGCGTCCGGAGGCCGTCGCGGCGGATCGTCGTGTTCGTGGCGACCACGCCCGCGAGCCCCAGCCGGTCGGCGAGGGCGCCGATGTGGCGCACCGCGTCGTCCTCGAGGTCCGGTGCGATCTTGACGAGCAGGGGCGTGCCGCCGCTCTCCGCGAGGACCGCGGCGAGGAGGGGCTCGAGCAGGTCGAGCTCCTGCAGGCCGCGGAGGCCGGGCGTGTTCGGCGAGGACACGTTCACGACGATGTAGTCGGCGACCGGCGCGAGGAGGCGCGCGCTCGTCCGGTAGTCGTCGGCCGCGTCCTCGACCGCCGTCACCCGGCTCTTGCCGATGTTGACCCCGACGACGGGTAGGCCGCCCCGGCGGCGGAGCCGCGCGAGCCGCGCCGCGACGACCTCGGCGCCGTCGTTGTTGAAGCCCATGCGGTTGATCAGCGCGCCGTCGGCCGGCAGCCGGAACAGGCGCGGCCGCGGGTTGCCGGGCTGGGCCTTCGCGGTGACCGTGCCGATCTCCACGTGGCCGAAGCCGAGCGCGCCGAGCCCGCGCAGCCCGACGGCGTTCTTGTCGAAGCCCGCCGCGAGCCCGAAGGGCGTCGGGAGCTCGAGCCCCATCGCCGTCGTCCGCCTGCCGCGGCGCGTGGTGATGGCCCGCACCGCGGGCGCGACGGCGGGCGTCGCGCCGAGCGCCCGGATCACGAGCATCGCGGCGTGGTGCGCCGTCTCCGGCGGCATCCGGACGAGCACGGTCCGGAAGAGGGCGCGGTACGCCCGCTCGACGAGGTCCACGCGGCCGTCAGGCGCCGGTCGACGGGGAGGAGGACGAGTTCTCGACGCGGAGCAGCGTGATGGCCGCCTCGAAGTCGTCGAGCGACGTGAAGCCCTGGTAGACGCTCGCGAAGCGCAGGTAGGCGACCTCGTCGAGCTCGCGCAGCGGCGGCAGCACCGCGAGGCCGATGTCGTTCGCCTCGACCTGGCTGGCCCCGGTCGCCCGGATCGTCTCCTCGACCCGCTGCGCGAGCAGCGCGAGGTCCGAGTCGGTGACGGGGCGGCCCTGGCAGGCCTTGCGCACGCCGGCGACGACCTTGTCGCGGCTGAACGGCTCGAGCACCCCGTTCCGCTTGATCACGGAGAGGCTCGCGGTCTCGGTGGTCGAGAACCGGCGACCGCAGTTCGGGCACTGCCGGCGTCGGCGGATCGCCAGGCCGTCGTCGCTGACTCGGGAGTCGACGACCCTGGTGTCCGGGTTGCGGCAGAAGGGGCAGTGCATCTCGGCGATGATCCTACCCGCGCGCCGAGAAGAACGACAGCGGTGTGATTCAGGCCTGATCAGGCCCTGCGGTCAGGAGAAGCGGGCGTCCACGGCGTCGCCGTGGGCGGGCAGGCCCTCGGCGTCCGCGAGGGCGCGCACGACCGGCCGGGCCTCCCGCAGCGCGTCGAGCGAGTAGTCCACGACCTGCTGCTGGCGGAGGAACGGGCGCACCGAGAGGCCCGCGGCGAAGCGCGCGGTGCCGCCCGTGGGGAGCACGTGGTTCGAGCCGGCCGCGTAGTCGCCGAGGCTCACCGGCGAGCCGGGGCCGACGAAGACCGCGCCCGCCTCCGTGAGGTCGGCCACGAGCGGCCACGGGTCGGCGGTCTGAACCTCGAGGTGCTCGGGCGCGTAGGCGTTGCTCACCACGACGGCGGCGCGGGCGTCGTCGACGAGGACGATGCCGGACTGCCGCGCCGTGAGCGAGGTGCGGACGCGCTCCGCGTGGAAGGTCGCGGCGGCGCGGCGCTCGACCGCGGCGTCGACCGCCTCGGCGAGGGCGGCGGAGTCGGTGACGAGGACCGCCGCGGCGAGCACGTCGTGCTCGGCCTGGCTGACGAGGTCGGCCGCGACGAGCTCCGGGTCGGCGGCGCCGTCGGCGATCACGAGGATCTCCGTGGGGCCGGCCTCCGAGTCGATGCCGACCAGCCCGGCGACGGCGCGCTTCGCCGCGGCGACGAACACGTTGCCCGGCCCGGTCACCACGTCGACGGGGTCGAGCCCGACGGCGGGCACGCCGTGCGCGAAGGCGCCGATCGCCCCCGCGCCGCCCATGACGTACACCTCGTGCACGCCGAGCAGCCCGGCCGCGCCGAGGATCACGGGGTGGGCCCGCCCGCCGAAGGCGCGCTGGGCGGGCGTCGCGATCGCGATGCCGCGCACGCCCGCGACCTGCGCGGGCACGACGTTCATGACGACGCTCGACGGGTAGACGGCGCGGCCGCCGGGCACGTACAGCCCGACGCGGCGGACGGGCAGCCAGCGCTGCTGGACGCGGGCGCCCTCGCCGAGCTCCGTCGTGACCGGCTGCGAGAGCTGCGCCGTGCTGGCTCGGCGAACCCGTTCGGAGGTGATCTCGAGCGCGGCCCGGATGTCGTCGGGCAGCCCCTGCTCGGCGGCGACGATCTCCTCGACCGGCACCCGCACGGCCGGCGGACGGCCCCCGTCGAACCGGTCCGCCTGATCGAGCAGCGCCTGCTCGCCGCGGACGCGGACGTCCTCGATCAGCGCGAGCACGTCGCCCTGCACGGTCGCGGGGTCCTGCTCGGGCCGCGGCAGCGCGCGGCGCACGGCCTCCGCGTCGAGCGCGCTCCCCCGGAGATCGATGGTCCGCAGCACGGTCCAGAAGCCTACGGGCATTCCGTTTTGAAGGAGTTCCCGAGCGGAACGCGCAGGAACTCCTTCAAAACGGAATCAGATGCAGGCGGGGCCGAGGAGGCTCTTCAGCTCGCCGTAGAGGTCCGCGGTGACGGACACCGGGTACGGGATCTCGAACACGCGCGCCGTGTCGCCCCGGGTGAGGCGGAGCCGCACCTCGGTGTCGCCAGAGTTGCGGATCAGAACGTCGCCGAGCGACTTGACGGTCGCCGTCGTCGCCCGGACGTCCGGCAGCGTGATCATGACCGGTCCGCCGCCCCCGCTGGAGCCGAGGTCCGGCAGGAACAGGCTGTTCGCGTGGATGTTCATGCCGTCGTCGCGCGCGGACACGCGCCCGCGCACCACGACGACGCTGTCGGCGACGAGCGCCGGGGCGAACTCCTGGTACGCCTTCCCGAGGAACATGACGCTGACCGTGCCGCCGAAGTCCTCGATCTGGACGATCCCGTACTGGTTGCCGGAGTTGCGGGCGACGCGGTGCTGCACCTCGGTCACGAGGCCCGCGAGCGTCACCTGCTCGCCGTCGGGCGGCGTCTCGAGCGCGAGGAGGTCGCCGATCGAGGTGGAGGCGTGCTTCGCGAGCACCGCCTCCAGCCCGGCGAGCGGGTGGTCGGAGACGTAGAGGCCGAGCATCTCCCGCTCGAACGCGAGCTTCTGCTTCTTCGACCACTCCGGCTTGTGCGGCACGTGGGTCGCCTGCTGCGGCTCGTCGAACAGGCTGTCGAAGTCGAAGCCGAAGTCGCCGTTCGCCTCCATCCGCTTGTCCTTCACGACCGCGTCGACCGCGCCCTCGTGGATCTCGAGCAGCGTACGGCGGGTCGCGCCCGACGAGTCGAACGCGCCGGCCTTGATCAGCGACTCGACCGTGCGCTTGTTCGCGACGCCGAGCGGCACCTTGCGCAGGAAGTCGTGGAAGGAGGTGAAGCGGCCCTTCTCGTCGCGCGCGGCGATGATCTGCTCGACGACGTTCGACCCGACGTTGCGGATCGCGCCCATGCCGAAGCGGATGTCCTCGCCGACGGCGGCGAAGAAGCCGATCGACTCGTTCACGTCGGGCGGCAGGACCCGGATCTTCATCCGGCGGCACTCGTTCAGGTAGACCGCGAGCTTGTCGCGGGCGTCGCCGACCGAGGTCAGCAGGGCGGCCATGTACTCGGCCGGGTAGTGCGCCTTCAGGTACGCGGTCCAGTAGGACAGGACGCCGTACGCCGCCGAGTGGGCCTTGTTGAACGCGTAGTCCGAGAACGGCAGCAGGATGTCCCAGAGCGTGTTCACGGCCTCGTCGGAGTAGCCGCGCTCGTTCATGCCCGCCTTGAAGCCGGCGAACTGCTTGTCCAGCTCCGCCTTCTTCTTCTTGCCCATCGCGCGGCGGAGGATGTCGGCCTGGCCGAGCGAGAAGCCGGCGAGCTTCTGCGCGATCGCCATGACCTGCTCCTGGTAGACGATCAGGCCGAACGTGGTGCCGAGCACGTCCTTCAGCGGCTCCGCGAGCTCCGGGTGGATCGGGACGATCTCCTGCAGCCCGTTCTTCCGCAGCGCGTAGTTCGTGTGCGAGTTCGCCCCCATCGGGCCGGGCCGGTAGAGCGCGCCGACCGCGGAGATGTCCTCGAAGTTGTCGGGCTTCATCAGCCGCAGCAGGGACCGCATCGGGCCGCCGTCGAACTGGAACACCCCGAGGGTGTCGCCCGCGGCGAGGAGCTTGTAGGTCAGCTCGTCGGTGAGCGGCAGGTCCTCGAGCACCGGGCGGTGGCCGCGGTTCGCCTGGATGTTGTCGAGCGCGTCCTCGATGATCGTCAGGTTCCTGAGGCCCAGGAAGTCCATCTTGATCAGACCGAGCGCCTCGCAGGCCGGGTAGTCGAACTGGGTGACGATCTGGCCGTCCTGCTCGCGGCGCTGGATCGGGATCACATCGGTGAGCGGGACGCTCGACATGATCACGCCGCAGGCGTGGACGCCCCACTGCCGCTTCAGCCCCTCGAGCCCGAGCGCGGTGTCGAAGACGGTCTTCGCCTCCGGGTCCATCTCGATGACGGCCCGGATGTCGCCGGCCTCCTTGTAGCGCTTGTCCTTCGGGTCGAAGATCCCGGACAGCGAGATGTCCTTGCCCATGATCGCGGGCGGCATCGCCTTGGTGAGCTTCTCCCCCATCCCGAAGGGGAAGCCGAGCACGCGACCGGAGTCCTTCAGGGCCTGCTTCGCCTTGATCGTCCCGTAGGTGACGATCTGGCTGACCCGGTCGTCGCCGTACTTGTCGGTGACGTAGCGGAGCACCTCGTCGCGCCGGCGCTCGTCGAAGTCCACGTCGAAGTCCGGCATCGAGACGCGGTCGGGGTTGAGGAAGCGCTCGAAGATCAGCCCGTGCTGCAGCGGGTCGAGGTCTGTGATGCGCATCGCGTAGGCGGCCATCGACCCGGCGCCCGAGCCGCGGCCCGGGCCGACGCGGATGCCGTGGTTCTTCGACCAGTTGATGAAGTCGGCGACGACGAGGAAGTAGCCGGGGAAGCCCATCTGCAGGATGACGGACTTCTCGTACTCGGCCTGCTTGCGCACCGCGTCCGGCACGCCGTCCGGGTAGCGGACCTCGAGGCCGCGGTCGACCTCCTTGACGAACCAGGAGTCCTCGGTCTCCCCCTCCGGCACCGGGAAGCGGGGCATGTAGTTCGCGCTGGTGTCGAACTCGATCTCGCAGCGCTCGGCGATGACGAGCGTGTTGTCGCACGCCTCGGGCAGGTCGCGGAAGATGTGCCGCATCTCCGCCGCCGTCTTCAGGTAGTACTCGTCGCCGTCGAACTTGAAGCGGTTCGGGTCGTCCAGCGTCGAGCCGGACTGGACGCAGAGCAGCGCCGCGTGGCTCTTCGCGTCCTCCGCGTGCGTGTAGTGCAGGTCGTTCGTCGCGACGATCGGCAGCGACAGCTCCTTCGCGAGGCGGAGCAGGTCCTGCTGCACGCGGCGCTCGACCGAGATGCCGTGGTCCATCAGCTCGACGAAGAAGTTGTCCCGGCCGAAGATGTCGCGGAACTCCGCGGCGGCCTTGACGGCCTCGTCCCACTGCCCCAGGCGGAGCCGGGTCTGCACCTCGCCGCCGGGGCAGCCCGTGGTCGCGATGAGGCCCTCGTGGTGCTCGTGGAGCAGCTCGCGGTCCATGCGGGGCTTGAAGTAGTAGCCCTCGATCGACGCCCGCGACGACAGCTTGAACAGGTTGTGCAGGCCGGTCGTGCTCTCCGCGAGCAGCGTCATGTGCGTGTACGCGCCGGAGCCCGACACGTCGTCGCCGCCGCCGTCGCCCCACCGCACGCGCGTCTTGTCGCCGCGGTGCGTGCCGGGGGTGAGGTAGGCCTCGGTGCCGATGATGGCCTTCACGCCGTGCTGCTGGGACTGCTTCCAGAAGTCGAACGCGCCGAAGGTGTTGCCGTGGTCGGTGATCGCGATCGCCGGCATGCCCTGCTTGGCGGCCTCGCCCAGCATGTCGCCGAGGCGGGCGGCACCGTCGAGCATCGAGTACTCGGAGTGCACGTGGAGGTGGACGAAGCTGTCGGAGGCACCCATGGTGGGAGCACGCTAGCGGGGGCCTCGGACAGTGGCAGAGCCGCCTGATCGCGACGCGATTCCGCCGGTGATACCACCGGCCGACCAGGGGTTCTCCCGGCTACTGGTCGAGCAGGTCGAGCGCGTGCCGCAGGTCGTCCGGCAGCGGGCTCTCGAACTCCACGTGCTCCCCCGTTCCCGGGTGCGCGAACCCGAGGCGCGCGGCGTGGAGCCACTGGCGGTCGACGCCCAGGCGCTCCGCGAGCACGGGGTCGGCGCCGTACATCGTGTCGCCGACGAGCGGGTGCCGGAGGTGGGCGAAGTGGACGCGGATCTGGTGCGTCCGGCCCGTTTCGAGGTGGACCTCGAGCAGCGTCGCCGCCCGGAACGCCTCGAGCGTGTCGTAGTGGGTGACGGAGGGGCGGCCGTCGGTGACGACCGCGAACCGGTACTCCGCCTTCGGATGCCGGCCGATCGGCGCGTCGATCGTGCCCGAGGTCGGGTCCGGGTGGCCCTGGGCCAGCGCCAGGTAGACCTTGTCGACCGTCCGCTCCTTGAAGGCGCGCTTCAGCGCGGTGTACGCCGGCTCGCTCTTCGCCACCACCATCAGGCCGCTCGTGCCCGCGTCGAGGCGGTGCACGATCCCTGCCCGCTCCGCGGCGCCCGAGGTGCTGACGCGGACGCCCGCCGCGGCCAGCCCGCCGACGACGGTCGGCCCGAGCCAGCCGGGCGACGGGTGCGCCGCGACCCCGGCGGGCTTGTCCACCACGATGAGGTCGTCGTCCTCGAAGACGACGCCGAGGCCGGGCACCGCGATCGGCTCGACGACGACGGGCGTCGCGTCCTCCCAGCGGACCGCGAGCAGCGCTCCGGCGGGCAGCCGGTCCGAGCGGCCGGCCGTGCGGAAGTCGACCTCCACCCCGCCCTCGTCCGCGATCGCCGCGGCACGGGTGCGGGAGAGGCCGAGGAGCTTCGCGAGGGCGGCGTCGACGCGCTCGCCGACGAGGCCGTCGGGCACGGGCAGGAGGCGCTCCGGCACGTCAGTCCGCCGCCTTCCCGGTCCTCCGGCTCCCGTCGATGCCCCTGCCGAGCAGCGTCAGCAGGACGAACAGGCACATCGAGGTGACGATGGCCGTGTCGGCGAGGTTGAAGATCGCGGGCAGCAGCCACGGCACGAGGATGAAGTCGACGACGTGGCCGACGCCGAACCCGGGCGGCCGGGTCAGCCGGTCGATCAGGTTCCCGAGCGTGCCGCCGAGCAGCAGCCCGAACAGGACGCCCCAGGCGACGGAGCGGATACGGCGCGCGAACCAGACGAGGAACACGACCACCGCGACGGCGATGATCGAGAAGATCCACGTCGCGCCGGTCGCGAGCGAGAAGGCGGCGCCGGGGTTCGCGACGCGGCGGAAGATCAGCAGGTCGCCGATGACGTGGATCGGCACGTCCTCCGGCAGCGCGGCGACCACCCGGGCCTTGACGACCTGGTCGGCCGTCGCCACGACGGCGGCGATGCCGACGAGCAGGACCAGGACGATCGGCCGCGGGCGTCGGGAGGGCGCGGACGCGGAACGGGGCGCCGCCGTCACCGGCGACGCCCCGTCGGGTCCGTTCGGATCAGTTGGCACCGAAGCCCTGGAAGCCCGAGGGCGTCGGCACGCCGACGCTGCCGTAGGAGGACGAGCCGGTCACGACGTTCGAGGCGTCGAGCTCGCGGAGCAGGCCGTCGAGGTGGCCCTTCAGCTTCTGGCGGTACTCGCGCTCGAAGGCGCGGAGCTCGTCGATGCGGTGCTCGAGGAGCGAGCGCTCCTGCTCGAGCGAGCCGATCTGGGCGCGCTGCTTCGACTCGGCCTCGGCGACCACGCGGGCGGCCGTCGCGTGGCCCTCCGCGATCAGGGCGTCGCGCTTCTCGACGCCCTCGCGGACGTGCTCCTCGTGGAGACGGCGCGCGAGCTGCAGGAGGTTGTTCGTGTTCGACGGGTCGACCGAGCCGACCTCGGTCTGCGCCGTCGGGTAGCTGAGCTGCTGGACGGGCGCCTGCGCGGCCTGCTCGCCGGTCGCCGGCACGGAGGAGCGCTGCAGCTCCGCGATCCGGGACTCGCTCGCGATCAGGCGCTGGCGCAGGTCCTCGTTCTCCTGGCCGAGGCGGCGGAGCTCGACGACGACCTCGTCCAGGAAGTCGTCGACCTCGTCCTGGTCGTAGCCCTCCCGGAACTTCGTCGGCTGGAATCGCTTGTTGACGACGTCTTCAGGCGTGAGGGCCATGGTCCCACCTTCATGGTTCTCTGCGGGGCTGCTGTGCGGAATGCTGGGACAGGCTAGCGCGGATCGCGCCCCGGACACCCCGTTTCCGGGGGTGCGCGCCCGCTCCGCGTGTCGCGCTCCGGCGTGCTATGGACGCCTCGATCGGGCGTGCGGGACGCGCGTCAGACGCCCTGCACGGCGATCGCCAGGTACATCAGGACGATCACGCCGAACATCACGACGGTGAAGCCGAAGTCGAGCGCGAACTGCCCGATTCGCAGGGGCGGCAGCACGCGCCGGACCGCCTTGATGGGCGGGTCGGTGGCCGTGTAGGCCGCCTCCGCGAGCACCAGCACGACGCCGTGCGGCCGCCAGCCCTCGCTGAAGGCCTGCACGAGGTCGAGGATGAACCGCGCCCACAGCGCGAAGAAGTAGACGAGCAGGACGACGTAGGCGACGGCGCCGACCAGTGCGATCGGGCTCATCGTCCGTCGTCCTCCACGTGCTCCAGTATCCCGGGCGGGCGCCCGCCGCCTGCGCGGGGGCGCCCGGGATCAGCCCGTGAAGGTGGCGTCGAGGTCCGACTCCGCGCCCGGCTCCTCGCCCGACACGGTGATGTGCTCGGGCGACAGCAGGAACACCTTGCTCGTCACGCGCTCGATGCGGCCGCGGAGGCCGGTCGAGAGGCCGGACGCGAAGTCGACGAGGCGCCGCGCCTCCGCCTCCGTCATCTGCGTGAGGTTGATGATGACCGGCGTGCCCTCGCGGAAGTGCTCCGCGATCTGCTGCGCGTCGCGGTACTGCCGCGGGTGCACGGTCAGGATCTCGTTCATCTCGGGCGCCGCCGTCCTCTGCGCACGACGCGGCAGCGGCGTGACCTGTGCCCGCGTGACCACCGGCTGGATGAGCGGCGCGACCGGCTCGACCGGCTCCGCGTACTCGTACTGGTCGTCCGCGAGGCCGAGCCACACCATCGACTTCCGGATGGGATTCGACATGGAGTCCTCCACGGGCTGCGCACACACCCCCCGCGGTGCCGCCCGGGCCCGAGATTACCGCGATGTGATTCCCCGGCGCCCGGCTCCCAGCCGACTTCCGGTGTGTCGCCCGGCCCCAGTCCGGGGGCTCAGGCGCTCGGGCGCGGACCGGTGATGGCGCTGCCGATGCGGAGGTGCGTCGCGCCGGCCGCGACGGCCTCCGCGAAGTCGCCCGACATGCCCGCCGAGACCCACGTCGCGGCGGGCTCGACCGCCCGGACGCGCTCCGCCACGAGCGCCAGCGCGGCGAACGCGGTCGCCGCCGGCACCTCGATCGGCGCGACCGTCATCACGCCCCGCAGCCGGAGCCCCTCCGCCTCGAGCACCCGCTCCGCGAGCGCCGGGACCGCGCCGGGGCGCGCGCCGCCACGGCCGCCCGCCTCCCCCACGCCCAGGTCCACCTGGAGCAGCACGTCGAGCTCCCGGCCCGCGAGCGCGTCCACGAGCTCCGGCCGGTCAACCGAGTGGACGACGTCCGCGTAGCGCGCGACCTGGCGCGCCTTGTTCGTCTGCAGCTGCCCGATGAAGTGCCAGGTCGCGTCCGGCAGCGCTGCCGCCTTGTCCCGCGCCTCCGGGTGCCGGCTCTCGCCGAAGTCGCGCACGCCCAGGGCGTGCAGCTCCTCGATCAGCGCGAGCGGCTGGAACTTGGTCACCACGACCGTCGTGACGTCCGCGGGATCCCGGCCGGCCGAGCGCGCCGCTGCGGCGACCTGCTCCTGCACCGCCGCGAGGCGGTCGGCGAGCGGGGCGGGCACGGGGAACGACGGTAGTCGGTGCGCGGCGCCCCGGTACCCGCGCCGGGGATCAGCGGAGGAACTCCGGGATGTCGAGGTCGTCGTCCTCGTCGTCGCCGTAGCTGAGGTCGCTCGTCTGCGTCAGCGTCGTGGAGTCCGCCACGAGCTGCCACTCGTGCGAGCCGGTCGTGTTGTGGTCGGCCGCCGGCTTCTGCGTCGCGGTCGGCGTCGTCGCGGGCGAGGAGGCCGCCGCCGCGTGCGCGCCCGAGGCGGCCGCGGCCGCGCCGGTCGCGATCGCGCCGGCCGACGGGCCCGGCGCGTCCACGAAGTTGCTGCGGCGCGCGTCCCGCTTCTCGCGGAAGTTCTCCCCGTCGAAGCCGGCCGCGATCACGGTCACGCGCACCTCGTCGCCGAGGGTGTCGTCGATGACCGCGCCGAAGATGATGTTCGCCTCCGGGTGCACCGCCTCCTGCACCAGCCGGGCCGCGTCGTTGATCTCGAGGATCCCGAGGTTGGAGCCGCCCTGGATCGACAGCAGCACGCCGTGCGCGCCGTCGATGGACGCCTCGAGCAGCGGCGACGCCACCGCGAGCTCCGCGGCCTTGATCGCGCGGTCCGCTCCCCTGGCCGAGCCGATGCCCATCAGCGCGCTGCCCGCGCCCTGCATGACGCTCTTCACGTCGGCGAAGTCGAGGTTGATGAGGCCGGGCGTCGTGATGAGGTCCGTGATGCCCTGGACGCCCGCGAGGAGCACCTGGTCCGCGGTGGCGAAGGCCTCGACGATCGAGATGCCCCGGTCGCTGATCTCGAGCAGCCGGTCGTTCGGCACGACGATGAGGGTGTCGACCTCGTTCGCGAGCGACTGGACGCCGCGCTCCGCCTGCTGCAGGCGGCGCTTGCCCTCGAACGCGAACGGCTTCGTCACGACGCCGATGGTCAGCGCGCCGATCGACTTCGCGATGCGGGCGACGACGGGGGCGCCGCCGGTCCCGGTGCCGCCGCCCTCGCCCGCGGTGACGAAGACCATGTCGGCGCCCGCGAGGGCCTCCTCGATCTCCTCCGCGTGGTCCTCGGCGGCGCGGCGGCCGACCTCGGGGTCGGCGCCCGCGCCGAGGCCGCGGGTCAGCTCGCGGCCGACGTCGAGCTTGACGTCCGCGTCGGAGAGGAGCAGCGCCTGCGCGTCGGTGTTGATCGCGACGAACTCGACGCCGCGCAGCCCGAGCTCGATCATGCGGTTCACGGCGTTCACGCCGCCGCCGCCGACGCCGACGACCTTGATGACCGCGAGGTAGTTCTGGTTCGACGTCACGAGGGCCTTCCGGGTGGTGATGCGCTGGGTCTGCTTCAACCTCAGGTTGAAGGTGAAACTCCTGCTCACCAGGGGTTTCTGTTCCGACGACGGTAGGCGCGGCGGCGCGCGGCGGCCGCTCGACGCGCCGGGAGCGCGCCGACGCCGCGGTCAGCGGGTGAGGACCACGCCGGGCGAGGAGACGTCGATCTCCGTCACGCCCTTCGCCGCGCGGACGAGCGCGGCGCGCAGCGCCTCGGCCTTCGCGGCGCCGTCCTCCGCGCCGCCCCACTGCACCCGTCGCCCGTCGCGGAGGGTGAGCACGACGTCGTCGGGCGAGGAGGCGCGGACGGCGGACGGCACGGCGTCGCTCCCCCGCAGCGCCTGGACCGCGGACACCGCGGCGGCGAACGCCTGCGCGGGCCGGACGGCGCCGCGGGGCACGGCGACCACGGGCAGGTCCCCGGCCGGCGCGGCCGAGGTGGAGACGGTCACACGGGCCGCGTCCAGCCTCGCCCAGCCGGCGTCGGTCCGCTCCTGCACCACGGGCGTGCGGGGCACGACGGCGACCTCGAGCGTGCTCGGCGGCCGGCGCACGACGCTGAACCGCTCGACCCCAGGGACCGCGCGCAGGGCGCGGGCGACGTCGCGGTCGGCGACGAGCGCGACGGGCCGTCCGAGCTCGCCGCGCAGCGCGTCACGGACCTCGGCGGCGAGCGGTGCGGAGGCGCCGGAGACCGCGATCGTGCGGACCGGGAACGCCGGGCCGAAGGCGAGCAGGAGGGGCAGGCCGACCAGCAGCGCGAGCACCGCCGCGGCGCCGACGGCGAGCAGCCGCGTCCGCGGCACGTCCCGCGCGCGGCGCCGCTCCCCCGCCTCGAGGCGTCGCCGCGCCTGCACGGCCCGCCGTACCGCGGCCCGGTCGTGCCGGCGGGAGGCGATCGGCCGCGCCGGATCCGCGTCCGTCCCCGCGCCCGGGTCCCGCGGCGCGGCCTGCGGCAGCGGCGGGGCGGGCGCGCGGAGGGTGCGCAGACCGGCGTCCGGCGCCGGAGGGCGCGTCACCGCGCCGGCGCCCGGTCGCCGAGGGCGGCGAGCAGCTGCGGCACGATCCGGTAGACGGAGCCGCAGCCGAGGGTGATCACGAAGTCGCCGGGGCGCGCGAGGCGGGCGACGAGGTCGGCGGCCTCCGCCCAGTCGGGCGCGTAGTCGACGTGCGCCGGGTCCCGGAAGCGCTCCACGACGAGCTCGCCCGTGACGCCCGGCACCGGGTCCTCCCGCGCGCCGTCGACGTCGAGCACCACGGTGTGGTCCGCGGTCCGCTCGAGCACCTCGGCGAAGCGGCCGGCCATGGCCTGCGTGCGGGAGTAGAGGTGCGGCTGGTGCACCGCGATGATGCGCCCCTCGCCGACGACGGTCCGCGCCGCGGACAGCGCGGCGTCGACCTCCGCGGGCAGGTGGGCGTAGTCGTCGTAGACGCTGATCCCGTCGACCCGCGCCTGCAGGTCGAAGCGGCGGCCGGTGCCCCCGAAGCGCGCGACGGCGTCCGCAGCCTCCTGCGGGCCGAAGCCGAGCCCGAGCAGCACCGCGACCGCGCCGGCCGCGTTCAGCACGTTGTGACGCCCCGGCACCCGGAGGCGGATCGCGACCTGCTCGCCGTCCGCCGTGAGCACCCCGGCGGCGGGCCCGTCGGTCGTGATCCCGGTCACCCGCACGTCGGCGTCGGCCGACTCCCCGTAGGTGCGGACCCGCGGCCCGTCGACGCGCGCCCGGACGCGGCGGGCGCCCTCGTCGTCCGCGTTGATGACGAGCAGCTCCGCGGCCCGCGAGCCGAAGGCGACGAAGGCGTCGTCGAACGCCTCCTCGGTGCCGTAGTGGTCCAGGTGGTCGGCGTCGACGTTGAGCACGAGCGCGACCGCGGTGTCGTAGAGGAGGAAGGAGCCGTCCGACTCGTCGGCCTCCACCACGAACACGTCACCTCCGCCGAGCCGCGAGGAGGTGCCGAAGTCCTTGATCGTCCCGCCGTCGACGAAGGAGGGGTCGGCGCCGAGCGCGTCGAGCGCGACGGCGACCATGCCCGTCGTGGTGGTCTTCCCGTGCGCGCCCGCGACCGCGACGAGGCGGTCGTCGCCGATCAGCGCCTTCAGCGCGTGCGACCGGTGCAGCACCGGGACGCCGCGGCGGCGCGCCTCGAGCAGCTCCGGGTTGTCCGGCCAGAGGGCGCTCGTCACGACGATCGCGTCGACGTCGCCGACGTTGTCCGCGGCGTGGCCGATGGTGATCGTCGCACCCGCGTCGAGCAGCGCGTCCGTGTAGGCGTTCCGCGCGCGGTCCGAGCCGCTCACCGTCGCGCCGCGCGCGAGGAAGAGCCTGGCGATCCCGTTCATCCCGGATCCGCCGACCCCGACGAAGTGCACCCGGTCGAGCCGGGCCGGGATCGGGACGGTGAGATCGGGCTTGATCGTCATGCGCCCGAGGGTACGCGGCCGCCTCCGGCCAGCCCGGCGCGGGCCAGGCGCGTCATGCGCTCGGCGCCGTCGCGCACGCCGTCGCCGGTCGCGGCGGCCGCCATCGCGGCGAGCCGCGCGCGGTCCGCGAGCAGCGGCAGCACGACCGCGGCGAACCGCTCGGGCGTGAAGGCGGCGTCCTCCTCGAGCAGCGCTCCCCCGGCCGCGACGACGCCGGCCGCGTTGAAGCGCTGCTCGCCGTTGCCGACGGCGTAGGGCACGTAGACGGCGGGCAGCCCGAGCGCGGAGAGCTCGCTGACCGTGGAGGCGCCGGCGCGGGACACGGCGAGCTCCGCCGCGGCGAGGGCGAGGTCCATCCGGTCGCAGTACTCGAGCATCCGGTAGCCGGCGAGGCCCGGGTCCTGCTCCTCGTTGCGGCCGCCGGCGAGGTGCAGCACCTGCCAGCCCGCCGCGGTGACGGCCGCCGCGTTCCCCGCGGCGGCGCGGTTCAGCCGCCGGGCGCCGAGCGAGCCGCCCGTCACGAGCAGGACCGGCCGGTCCGGGTCGAAGCCGAGGAACCGTCGGGCCTCGGCCTGCAGGGGGGCCCGGTCGAGGTCGGCGATCTCGCGCCGGAGCGGCATCCCGACCCGGGTCGCGTGCGGCAGGGGCGTGTCCGGGAAGGTGACGCCGACGGCGCCGGTCATCCTGGCGCCGAGCCGGTTCGCCATCCCGGGCTTCGCGTTCTGCTCGTGGATCGCGAACGGGAGGCCGAGGCGACGGGCGGCGAGGTAGGCGGGCGCGGCCGCGTAGCCCCCGAAGCCGATCACGCCGTCGATCCCGCGCTCCGCGAGGTAGCGGCCCGTCAGCGCGATCGAGCCGAGGACGGCGCGCGGGAAGCGGAGGGCGGCGCCGTTCGGGCGCCGCGGGAACGGGACCCGCGGGATGACGAGCAGCTCGTACCCGCGCTCGGGCACGAGCCGCGACTCGAGCCCCTCCTCGGTGCCGAGGACGAGGACCTCGTCGCCCTCGACGACCAGGCGGTCGGCGACGGCGAGGAGCGGGTTCACGTGGCCGGCGGTGCCGCCGCCGGCGAGCAGCCAGCGGGTCATCGGAGGACCGCCGCTCGGCCGCGCATCGACGGGTGGTCGCCGCTCACGATCGGGGCCGCGGTCGCGACGGCGACCGGGCGGTCGGCCAGCGCCATGATGCAGCCGACGGTCACGAGGTTCGCGATCAGCGAGGAGCCGCCCGCGGAGACGAAGGGCAGCGGCACGCCGAAGACCGGCGCGACGCCGACGACGACCGCGATGTTCGCGAACGCCTGGCCGACCAGCCACGCGAGCGTCATGCCGGCGGCGGCGCGGGTGAACCGGTCCTGCGTGCGGGTCGCGATGCGCAGCAGCACCACCGCCATCGCGACGAAGCAGCCGAGCAGCACGAGGAGCCCGACCAGCCCGGTCTCCTCCCCGATCACCGCGGCGATGAAGTCGTTGTCGGCCTCGGGCAGCCAGAACCACTTCGACACCGAGTTGCCGATGCCGACGCCGGTGAGGCCGCCGTTCGCCAGCGCCCACTGCGCCTGCGTCGTCTGCCAGCAGGTGCCGAGCAGGTCCGTGCACCCCTGGCTCCACGCCGCGAGGCGGTCGGTGCGCGACCCGTTCGCCTGCGAGAAGACCCAGAGCAGCACGCCCGCGCCGAGCCCGAGCACGAGCAGCACCGGGACCCGGACGTTCGCGAGCAGGAAGCCGCCGAAGCCGATCAGCGCGAGGATCAGGCAGGTCCCGAGGTCGTGGCCGAGGTACACCGCCCCGATCGCGACCGCGGTGAAGGCCGTCGGCGGCAGCACGCCCTTCACGCCGAGCCGCTCGCCGGGGCGGCGGGAGAAGAAGGAGGCGAGCACCAGCACGAGCGCGAGCTTCACGAACTCGGAAGGCTGCACGCTGACCCCGGCGATCCGGATCCAGTTCTGGTTGCCGCCGATGTTCGTGCCGAGCGGCGTGAGCGCGGTCAGCAGCTGCAGCAGCACCGCGCCGAGGAACGCGACCGGCGCGACGCGGGCGAGCAGCGCCGTGCGGAGGCGGGTCGCGATCGCGAGCATCGCGCCGATCCCGACGAACGCGGCGACGCCCTGCGTCGCGAAGTCGCCGTAGGGGTTCCCGGCGACGCCGGCCTCCACGCTCGAGGACGACAGCACCATCAGCAGGCCGAAGCCGGTGAGGAACAGCGTGAGCGCGCCGAGGGCGAGGGCGTCCGGGCCGCCGACCGCCTCGAGCGACGGCAGCGCGATGCGCTGCACGACCGGCCGAGCCGGGAGCGGCAGGCGGACGACCGGGTTGCCGAGCCGCGTCGTCGGTGGGGCGCCGTCCATCGGCCTCACTCCGTCCCTGCTGCGTCCCCCGAGCCGTCGAGCGCCTCCCGGACCGCGGCGGCGAACCGGTGGCCCCGGTCCGCGTAGTCGGTGAACTGGTCCATCGACGCCGCCGCGGGGGCGAGCAGCACGACGTCGCCGGGTGCGGCGAGCGATCGCGCCGCCTCGACCGCGAGGGGCATCACCCGGTCAGTGTCCACGTCCGGCACCACCGCGACGGGGACGCCCGGCGCGTGTCGGCCGAGCGCCTCCTCGAAGGCGGAGGGGTCGCGGCCGATGACCACGACGCCGCCGAGGCGCCCTGCGGCGGCCTCGACGAGCGGCGCCACGTCGACGCCCTTCGTCAGCCCGCCGGCGATCCACACGACCCGCTCGAACGCGCCGAGCGAGGCCGCCGCCGCGTGCGGGTTCGTGGCCTTCGAGTCGTCGACCCAGCGGACGCCGTCCGCCTCCGCGACCGGCTCGATCCGGTGCGCGTCGAGGCGGAACGCGGCGAGCGCGTCGCGGATGGACCGCGGATCGACGTCGAGCGCGCGGGCGAGCGCGGCGGCGGCGAGCACGTCGGCGACGACGTGCGGCGCGGACAGCCCCGCCTCGTCGAGCGCGGTGAGCGTCGTGAGCTCGAGCGCGCTGCTGCGACGCTGCTCGAGGAAGGCGCGGTCGACGAGCACGTCCTCGACGATCCCGACCTCGGAGACGCGCGGCACGCCCCGCGTGAAGCCGATCGCGCGGCAGCCCTCGACGACGTCGGCGTCGCGGACGAGCTGCTCCGTCACCGGGTCCTCGACGTTGTAGACGCAGGCGAGCCGGGTCCGCTCGTAGACGCGGCCCTTCGCGGCGCGGTACGCCTCGGCCGAGCCGTGCCAGTCGAGGTGGTCGTCGGCGATGTTCAGCACGACGCTCGCCGCGGGCGACACCTGCTCCATCCAGTGCAGCTGGTAGCTCGAGAGCTCGACGACGAGGACGTCCCAGCCGTCGGGCTCGCGGATCGCGTCGAGCACGGGGCTGCCGATGTTGCCGCAGGCGCGGGCGCGGCGGCCGTCCTGCACGAGCATCGCCGTCGTCAGCTGGGTCGTCGTCGTCTTGCCGTTCGTGCCCGTGATGGTGATCCACTCGGCGGGCTCGCCGGTCTTGTCGCGCAGCCGCCAGGCGAGCTCGACGTCGCCGAGGACCGGCACGCCCGCCTCCGCGGCCCAGGTCAGCGCGGGCACGTCGGGGTGGAAGCCGGGGCTGACCACGACCAGGTCGGGCTCGAAGGCGACGAGGGCCTCCCGCTGCGCGGCCGCGTCGCCGAGCCGCAGGGTCGCCCCGATCACGTCGAGCAGCGTCGTGCGCTCCTCCGTCGCCCTGTCGGCGACGACGAGCACCTCGCAGCCGAGCTCCACGAGCGTGTCGGCGGCCGCGAAGCCGACGACCGCGGCGCCGAGGACCCCGACCTTCAGCCCGCGCCACTCGGGCGCGTGCCAGGAGGTGAGGCGTGGGAGGTCGGCGGTCACTTCGCCCTCGACAGCCACTCGAGGTAGAACAGCCCGACGCCGAGCGCCGAGAGCAGGCCGGCGACGATCCAGAACCGGACCACGACGGTCACCTCCGCCCACCCCTTCAGCTCGAAGTGGTGGTGGATCGGGCTCATCAGGAAGATGCGCTTGCCGTGCGTGACCTTGAAGTAGGCGCGCTGCACGATGACCGAGCCCGGCTCGATGACGAACAGGCCGCCGATGAAGAGCAGCAGCAGCTCGGTGTGCGACAGCACGGCGAGCGCGGCGACCGCGCCGCCGAGGGCGAGCGAGCCGGTGTCGCCCATGAAGATCTGCGCGGGCGAGGTGTTCCACCAGAGGAAGCCGACGAGCGCGCCCGTGATGCAGGCGGCGACGACCGCGAGGTCGAGCGGGTCCCGCACCGTGTAGCAGAGCGGCACGTTCACGGCCTCGAGGGTCTTGTCGAAGCAGGACTGGTTGAACTGCCAGAACCCGATGATCACGTAGGAGCCGATCGCGAAGATCGAGGACCCGGTGGCGAGGCCGTCGAGGCCGTCCGTGACGTTCACGCCGTTCGACGTCGCCGTCACGATCAGCCAGATCCAGACCACGAAGACGATCACGCCGATCGTGACGCCGAACAGGGCCGTGAAGCTGAGCACCGAGCCGTCGAACCACTGGTCGCGGACGATCGAGATCGTCGGCGAGGCCGGGGTCGCGGTGTAGGTCTTGCCGCCGGCGCCCTCCGCGGTCCGCGGGAACTGGAGGACCAGCAGCGCGAAGACGGTCGCGACGAGCACCTGGCCGAAGACCTTCGCCCAGCCGCCGAGGCCGAGGCTGCGCTGGTTGCGGGTCTTCAGGAAGTCGTCGACGAACCCGACCAGCCCGAGCCCCACCATCAGCAGGAGGACCAGCAGGCCGGAGATCGTGATGTTGCCGAGGTTGTTCAGGTGGCCGACGAAGTAGCCGACGACCGAGGCGAGGATGAACACGACCCCGCCCATCGTCGCCGTGCCGCGCTTCGCATGGTGGCTGACGGGCCCGTCGTCCCGGATGAACTGCCCCCACTGGAGGCGGTGGAACAGCCGGATGAAGAGCGGGGTGAGGAACAGCGTGAAGAGCAGCGAGACGCCGGCGCCGGTGAGCAGCGACTGCATCAGGCGGCCCCGTCGGCCCAGCGGGCCCCCACGCGGTCGCCGAGGTGCCGGAGCCCGGCGGAGTTCGACGACTTCACGAGCACGGTGTCGCCGGGTCGCAGGATCGACTCGAGCAGCGCCTCCGCCTCCTCCATCGTCTCGGCGTACACGCTCTCCCCGTCCCACGAGCCCTCGGCGGACGCCGACAGGTGCATCCGCTTCGCGTCGGGGCCGACGACGACGAGCTGGCCGATGTTCAGCCGCACGACGAGGAGCCCGACGCGGTCGTGCTCCTCCCCCGCCGACTCCCCCAGCTCCGTCATGGCGCCGAGCACGGCGACGCTGCGGCCGGGCGCGATCTGCACGAGCGCCTTCAGCGCCGCGGCCATCGAGTCGGGCGACGCGTTGTAGGCGTCGTTGATGACGGTGACGGGGTCGGTCGCGAGGACCTCCATCCGCCACCGCTCGGCGCGGACGACCGCCTCGAGGCCGGCCACGATCGTGTCCGCGTCGACGCCGAGCGTCGTCGCGATCGCCGCGGCGGCCATGGCGTTCGCGACGTGGTGCTCGCCGAGCACCCGGAACGCGACCCGGCGGCGCTCGCCGGTGGGCAGCGCGAGCTCGAAGGTCGTGCCGGTCGCGCCGGACTCCACGTCGGTGGCGGTCGTGCCGCCCGTGGCGGGGTCGGCGGTGAGGCCGAACCAGGCGACCCGGGCGCGGGTCCGTTCCGCCATCGCGGCCACGCGGGGGTCGTCGCGGTTCAGCACGGCGACGTCGTCCGCGTCGAGGTCGGTGACCATCTCGGACTTCGCCCGCTGCGTGCCCTCGATGCTGCCGAAGCCGCCCGCGTGGGCGAGACCGACCTTCAGCACGACGCCCACGTCGGGCTTCGCGAGCGCCACGAGGCGGGCGATGTCGCCGGCGGCGGAGGCGCCCATCTCGGCGACGAGGTACTCGGTGCCGTGGGTGATCCGCAGCATCGTCATCGGTCCGCCGACCACGTTGTTGAACGACGCCTGCGAGGCGACGGTCGGGCCCACCCGGCCGAGGATCTCGCGGAGGAGGTTCTTCGTGGTGGTCTTGCCGTTCGAGCCGGTGATGCCGACGACCTGCAGCCGGCCGCCCGCTTGGACCCGCGCGACGACCTCCTTCGCGAGGGCGCCGAGGGCCGCGGTGGCGTCGGGCACGACGACCTGGGGCACGTCGTGGTCGAGGGGCCGCTCGACGATCAGGAGCGCCGCGCCGCGCTCGACGGCGGACCCGGCGAACTCGTGCCCGTCCATCGCCTCGCCCCGCCGCGCGACGAACACGCCGCCCGGGGCGATCTCGCGCGAGTCGGTCTCGACCGCGCCGTCGACGACCGTCGCACCGGCCTCGGCGGGGCGGACCTCGCCCCCGACGGCCGCCGCGATCTCGTCCAGCGTGAGCGCGATCACCGGCGCGGACTGCTCGTCGTCGCCTTCGCCGTCTGCATCCCGGCCACCTCCAGAGCTCGCTGCAACCGGGGCCCCAGCGTACGGGACGATCTCGGCGCGACCCCCGTCACCACGTCGCGGGGAGGTCGGGCGAGGAGGATCCGGAGGGCACGACGCCGCCCGACTGCAGGGCCCGGGCCATCACCTTCCGCCAGATCGGCGCGGTCGCCTGCGACGTGTTCATCTTCACCGGCTTCGACAGCGCGACGTAGACGACGTACCGCGGCGAGTCCGCCGGCGCGACCCCGGCCATGGACACGAGGTAGTCCTTGCCGTACCCGCCGGAGGCGTCGACCTCCTGCGCCGTGCCGGTCTTGATCCCCACGCGGTAGCCGGGGATCTTCACGTCGCCGGCGAGCCAGCCCTTCGTCGCCACGTTCTCGAGCATCCGCACGGTGCTCGACGCCGCGTCCTTCGAGACCACCCGGGTCCCGTCGCCCTTCGGAGTCGGGGTCACCCGGCCGTCGGCCGCGGTGCAGGACTCGACCAGGCGGACCGGCAGCCGCACGCCGCCGTTCGCGAGGGCCTGGTACGCGCTCGCCATCTGCACGGCGGAGACGGTGAGGCCCTGGCCGAACATCGTCGCGTACCGGGTCTGCGGGTCCCAGTCGGGCGCCCCGGAGCCGAACGAGCCGCCCGCCTCCGCCCCGAACCCGACCGCCGTGCGCTCCCCGAAGCCGAACCGCTTCAGGTACACGAGGCGGTCCGCGGAGGTGATCCGGCGGCCGAGCTGCGAGATGCCGGTGTTGCTCGACTGCACGAGCACGCCGGTGAGGGTGAGCCGCTCGTCCCCGTGCGTCTCGCTGTCGTTGACGTCCGCGCCGTCGGCGGTCTTCAGCCGGTACGGCGCCACGACGCGGGAGGCGGGGTCCGCGACGCCGGCGTCGAGCAGCATCGAGGCGGTGATCGCCTTCATCGTCGAGCCGGGCTCGTAGGGCGCCGTGAAGGACCGCGAGCCGAGCGCGCCGGGGTCGTCGGCGGCGGTCGTCCCGACGTGGTTGGGGTCCACCGTCGGCCAGTCCGCGACGGCGAGCAGCTTCCCGCTCCGCACCTCCTCGACGACCACCGACCCCCACGCGGCGCCCGTCTGCCGCGCGCGCTGCGCGAGCACCTGCTGGGCGTAGTACTGGAGGTCGCGGTCGATCGTCAGCGCGACCTTCCCGCCGGGCTTCGCGGCCTTCACGACCGCCTCCGAGCCCGGGATCGGGGTGCCGTCGAGCCCGCTCTCCGCGATGGAGCGCCCGTCGGTGCCCGCGAGGCAGCGGTCGTCGCCGAGCTCCACGCCGGCCTGCGGCTGCTGGTCCGCGCCGACGAACCCGACGAGGTTGCCGGCGACGGCGCCGGACGGGTAGGTCCGCTTCGACACCGACTGGTAGTAGAGCCAGCCGAGGTCGAGCGCCTTGACCTTCTGCAGCGCGGAGAAGGACACCTGCTTCGCGATGAGCGCGTAGCTCGAGCTCGGGTCGGCGGTGAGCGCGCGCTCGACGTCGCCCGCGTCCCCGCCGATCGCGGCCGCGATCCGCCGCGCCTGCTGCTCGACGTGCCCCGCCTTCGCGGCGATCCACGGCACGGCCGTGATCCGGTAGCGGGTGACGGTCGTCGCGAGCACGGCGCCGCTCGCGTCGACGATGTCGCCGCGCGGACCCGGCAGCGTCGTCGTGATGCTGCGGCGGTCCTTCGACGCGTCGCGCAGCGACTGCGCCTGCACGACCTGGACGTCGGTGAGGCGGACGAGGAACACCCCGGCGAGGAGCAGCACGGTCAGCAGCACGAACGCCGGCCGCCACCGCGCGCGTCGTCGGTGCCCGCGCATCCGCGCCCCCTCCCGCCGGCGGGTGGACCGGCCCCGGCAACCTAGGCGAGGGCGGCCGCCCTGCGGCGGAGGCGCGCGCCGCTAGCGGACGATGCCGCCGGGCGCCTTCGCGACCCCGTCCGTCGCCGCACGGCTGCCGAGCACCTTCCCGGTGCGGGCGTCGAGGTAGGCGGGCGAGTCGTCCGGCACCATGCCGAGCGCGGCCGCGCGGGCGGCGAGCCGCTGCGGTGCGGCGAGCGCCTGCAGCGACTCCGCCTGCACCTGCTGCTGCCGCGCGAGCACGTCGGACCGCTGCTGCAGCTCCGCGAGCCGGTAGGCGCCGTTCGCGGTGCCGATCGACAGCAGCAGCTGCGCGACGACGACGCACACCACGCCGCCCATGACGGCGGCTCCGGCGAGCACCTTCGGCGCCGCGAGCGCGCGGGTGCGCGGTGCGGCGGCCGGCGGCGCGGCCACGACGGGCCCCGACACGACGGGCGGTGCCGCGACCGGGAAGGCCGGAGCGACGGGCCCGGGCCGACGGACAGGGTCGAACGCGTACGCGGTGCTCAAGACAGTCCCCCAACTGTGCGACATCCGTGTCAGGCGTCGCGGGAGTCCCCCCGGATCCGCTCCGCCGCCCGGAGCCGCACGGATGCGGCCCTCGGGTTCCTCTCCACCTCCGCGTCCGCCGCCGAGGGTGCGCCCCGCGTCAGCATCCGGAAGGTGGGGGCCGTCTCGTCGGTCTCGACCGGGAGCCCTCGCGGGGCGGTCGAGACGGTCCGGGCGGCGAGCGCCCGTTTGACGGTCCGGTCCTCGAGGGAATGGTAGGACAGCACGACGATCCGGCCACCGGTCGCGATGCGGTCGAGGGCCGCGGGGACCGCCCGCTCGAGCACCTCGAGCTCCCGGTTGACCTCGATCCGCAACGCCTGGAAGACGCGTTTGCCCACGTGGCCGCGGGCTTTCATCGCGGCCGGCGTCGCCCGCTCGAGCACGGCCACGAGCTCCGCCGAGCCCCGGATTGGGGTGGCCTCCCGAGCCTGTGCGATCGCCCGGGCGTAGCGGTCGGCGAGTCGCTCCTCGCCGTAGACGCGGAAGATCCTGGCGAGGTCGCGGACGTCGTACTCGTTGACGACCGTCGCGGCCGTCCGGGGCTCGCCGGGGTCCATCCGCATGTCGAGCGGCACGTCCCGCGAGTAGCTGAAGCCGCGGTCGTCCTCGTCGAGCTGCATGGAGGAGACGCCGAGGTCGAAGAGCACGCCCTGCACCGCGTCGATCCCGAGGTCGTCGAGGACCTCCGGGATCGCGTCGTACACCGCGTGCGCGGGTCGGAACCGGTCGCCGAAGGGGGCGAGGCGGGCGTTCGCCAGCCGGAGCGCCTCCGGATCGCGGTCGACGCCGACGAGCGTCGTGCCCGGGAACCGCGTCAGCAGCGCCTCCGAGTGGCCGCCGAGGCCGAGCGTGGCGTCGATGACGACGCTCGGCTCGTCGCGGTCCAGCGACGGCGCGAGCAGCTCGAGGGTCGTCTCCAGCAGCACCGGGACGTGGAGCGGAGTGGAGGGGCGAGCCCCGGGATCCTGCGAGCCGTTCATCCCGATACCCATCCGTGGACCGTACCTGGCACCGGGGAAGTGTGTCAGGGGCGGCGGTCGGGCGACCTGGCACCGGGGAAGTGGCGTCAGGGAGCCCGGCACGGCTGGGACTCGGGAGGCACGGGTCAGAGGATCCCGGGGACCACCTCCCCCTCGACCGACGCGAACGCGTCCTCGGTCTCCGCCAGGTGGCGCTTCCACGCGGCGGCGTCCCAGATCTCCACCCGGTCGCCGACGCCGAGGACCGCGAGCTCGCGCTCGAGGCCCGCGTAGGCGCGGAGCGCGGGCGGGATCGTCACCCGGCGCTGCTTGTCCGGCGTCTCGTCGTGCGCGCCGGAGAGGAACACCCGGAGGTAGTTCCGCGCGTCGCGGCTCGTGACGGGCGCCTGCCGGATGCGGTCGTGCATCCGCGTGAACTCGTCGCGGGAGAAGACGTAGAGGCACCGCTCCTGGCCGCGCGTCATGACCACGCCGTCGGCGAGGTCGTCCGCGAACCTGGCAGGAAGGATGATCCGCCCCTTCTCGTCGAGACGCGGTGAGTAGGTACCGAGGAACACGGCACCGACCCCTCGCTCACGTGGCCAGCGGCGCTGGCAGGCCCCACTTTACTCCACTTCGCTCCACCAGGGCGAATGCGCGCGGGTGCGTACTCCCCCGCGCTCCCCCGGACGGCAGGAACGGGGAACGCAGGGACTCCGGAAACGACAGAACGCCCCGTGGCCGAGGCCACGGGGCGTTCTTGAGAAGGGGGATCAGGACTGGCGGCGGCGCTCCCAGCGCTGCGCGAGCCGGTCCATGAAGCCGGTCGAGCGACCGGCGGCGCCGGCCGGGAACCCGGCGGGGGCGCGGTGCGACCGGACGCCGATGGCGATGAGGACGCCGGCGAACATCGCGGCGAAGCCGAGCGCCCCGATGAACCAGTTGTGGGCGAGCACCCCGAGGATGACGACGCCGATGCCGGCGACCGCGAGCAGGATCCCTCCGACCACGGCCCCGTAGCTGATGCGACCGCGCACCCGGCCGACCGAGGCGGCGAAGTCGCCGTCGCCGTGGTAGAGGCTGCGCTCCATCTCGTCGAGAAGGCGCTGCTCCTGCTCGGAAAGTGGCATCCCGATCCCTCTTCTCTCAGGGTGGACTGGCCGCGCGTCCGTGCGCGGCGCCAGTGTACGACGCGGGCTCGCGGCTAGGCTAGGCGGTGTGAGCACCGGTGGCCGACTCGTCGACCTCGTGCAGCACCGGATCGACGAGTTCCTCGACGCCCGTGCTCCGATTCTCGCGGCCATCTCGGACGACACGGCGCCGATGGGTGCCATTTCGAGGGACTTTCTGAGATTCGGGAAGCGGTTCCGCGCGCGGTTCTGCTACTGGGGCTGGCAGTCGGTGCAGGGCCTCGACGACGCCGGTTACTTCTTCGGCGACACGAGCAGCCGGGACGTGCCCGCCGTGGTCGGCGTCGCGACCGCGCTGGAGCTCTTCCATGCCGCCGCGCTCGTCCACGACGACCTGATCGACGCCTCCGACACCCGCCGCGGCGCGCCCTCCGCGCACCGCCGCTTCGAGCAGGAGCACCGCGACCGCCGGTTCGTCGGCGACGCCGGCCGCTTCGGCGACTCGTCCGCGATCCTGCTCGGCGACCTGCTGCTGGTCTGGAGCGACGAGCTGTTCGCGGAGTCGCTCGAGCAGCTCGCCGACCGGGACAACGCCCGCGCCGCCCGCGCCGAGTTCAACCGGATGCGCACCGACGTGACCGCCGGCCAGTACCTCGACATCGTCGCCGAGGCGTCCTGGCCGCACGTGCGCGACGGCGCCGAGGTCGACACCGCGATCAACGTGATCACCTACAAGTCGGCGAAGTACTCCATCGAGGCGCCGCTCGCGATCGGGGCCTCGCTCGGCGGGGCGTCGCTCGCGCAGATGGCCGCGCTCCGCGAGTTCGGCCTGCCGCTCGGCATCGCCTTCCAGCTGCGCGACGACCTGCTCGGCGTCTACGGCGACAGCTCGGTGACGGGCAAGCCCGCCGGCGACGATCTCGTGGAGGGCAAGCGGACCGTGCTGGTCGCGGTCGCCCGGCAGGCGCTGCCCGCCTCCGCCCGCCGCACCGTCGACGAGCTGCTCGGCGACCCGGACCTCACGGAGGAGCAGGTCCGGATGCTGCAGGAGACGATCCGCGGCGCGGGTGCGATCGACGAGGTCGAGCGCATGATCGCGGAGAACGTCGACCGGGCCCTCGACGCCCTGGACGGCGCTCCGCTCACGGCCGACGCCCGCGGCGCCCTGACCCGGCTCGCCGAGTCGATCAGCGTCCGCACGGCGTAGCGCCCAGTCCCTCCCCCGCGCTCCGGCCCTCGGCCCTCCGCGCCGGGCCTCGGCGCGCGTCGGCAGGCCGACAGCACTTCGGCAGGCTCACGGGTCGCCCCGTGGCCTGCCGAAGTGCTCGCAGCCTGCCGGCCTGCTACTTGACGGTCAGCTTGACCACGGCCTTCCGCGAGGTGCCGCCGCCGGTGACGGTGATCGTGTACTTGCCCTTCTTCAGCCCGGACTTCATCTTCAGGACGTAGACGCCCTTGGACGAGGCCTTGCCGACCGCGGTCTTGGACTGCTTGCCCTTGACCACGACCCGCACCGACTCACCCGCGTAGAGCTTCGAGACGGTGAAGGAGACCGACTTCTTCGCCTTGACCTTCTTCGACGAGACCTTCACGCCGAGCTTCTTCGCGACGGCCGCCGTGAGGATGGAGGCGCCCGCCGCGGTGGCGTGCGCAGCACCGCTCACCCGGACGGTCTGCTTGCCGTCGCTCACCGACTTCGGCACGACGACGGACTTCGTGAAGGTGCCGTTCGAGGCGGCCCTGCCGGTCGCGACCGTCTTGCCGGCGATCACGACGGTGTAGGACTCGTTGGCCTGGAGGCCGCCGATGGTCAGCTTCGCCGTCGATCCGGCGAGGAAGCGGGAACCGGGGACGCCGAGCGTGATCGGAGTCGCCACGACCTCCATGGTGTAGACGGCCTCGGCGGAACCCGCGCCGTTCGAGGCCCCGAGGTGGAGCGTGAAGGAACCGGCGGTGGTGGGGGTCCCCGAGATCGCACCGTTCGCGAAGGTCAGGCCTGCCGGCACCCCGGTCATGTCGTAGCCGATCGGCGCCGTCCCCGCGGTCGCGGCGACCGAGACCGAGTAGGGCTTGCCGACGACGGCCTGGGGCAGCGCTCCGCTGCCCGGCAGGACCGGGTTCAGCTGGTACAGCGCGTACAGCCGCAGGGTGACCTGGGCTCCGTCGCTCGAGCCCGCGAGGTCGACGAGCGACGAGGTGGAGCTGAGCGTCGCCCCCGATCCGTCGGTCTGCGTGTTCCAGCCGGTGAACCGACCGGTCGACGGCGGGTTCGCGCTCGGGACGCTGAGCTGTGCCTTCGTGACGCTCGGGGCGTACACGTACTGCGTCGTGGAGCCGGTGCCCGTCTGTGCGTCGTACACGATCCGGTAGTCGTTGCCGGACACCGAGCCCGAGACCGTTCCGCCCGTGACGTTGACGATGGAGCCCGAGTTGCTGAGCGTCCCGGTGGCGACGATCGAGCCGGAGTTCGCGATCGCGCCGTCGTTCGACGCCGTCGCGTTGACCGGGACGACCAGCGACTGGCCGGCCGGGAGCGTCAGCGAGCCGCTGTTGCTCAGTGAACCGAATCGCGCCTGCGTGGCGCCCCCGATCACGGTGCCGGAGGTGTTCGCGACCGTCACAGCGGCGCCGGATCCGAAGGCCACGTTGGAGCCGACGGACGCGGCGCTGCCGGCGCCGATGGCGGCTGCGGACGACCCGCTGCCCGAGGCGGCCAGCGAGGCGTTGTCGACATTGAGGGACATCGACACGGAGTTGCCGATGCCGCCGATGCCGGGGCCGTTGTCGCTGCGCGCCGTGACGGTCGCGCCGTTGCCGATGCTGAGCGAGTCGTTGCCGTAGGCGGTCGACCCGCCGCCGACGCCGGCACCGCCGGCGGACGACGTGCCACCGTGCGCGTCGACCACCACGCCCTGGCCGGAGAAGGTCATGCTGCTGCCGCCGCCCGTCGCGTGCTCGCCGTCGCCGATGGCGGCCTGTGCACCCGTCGCGGTGACGTGCGCGTACCCGGTGACGGAGATGGTGCCGCCGTCGCCGTGGTAGCCCCCGCCGAGCGCCGCGCCCGCACCCCTCGACACGGCGGTGACGGAGGCGTCGTCGCCGATCGTGATGGTGCCGGCCGTCTGGCCCGTGGGCGATGCGCCGCCGCCGAGCGCCGCGCCGGTCGCGCCGGTCCCGTTCTGCGTGGCCGTCACCTGAGCCTGATTCGCGATGGTGATCGTCGAGGAGGCGGCGCCGTTGCCGTCGCCGATCGCGGCTCCCGTGCCGGTGTTGGTGGCGGTCACCCGGGAGCTGCCACCGAACGAGATGCCTCCCGCGCCCGCGCCGTCGCCCGAGCCGATCGCAGCCCCGGACCCGTTCCCGGTCACGGTGAGCCGACCGCTCCCGTTGGTCGAGATGAGCCCCGAGTGCTGAAGAGGATCGGCGACCGGGCCGCCCCCGACGACCGCCGCCGTGCTGCCGGGCGCACCCGTCGCGACGACCGAGCCGCTGAGGACCGCGAACGTGCTCGGAGCGTCGACCTCGATGGCGGGCCGCGTCGTGCTGGTCTGCGTGACGCGGAGCACTCCCCCGCCGACGCTGTCGACCACCTTGAGGTTGGCGCCCTGCGGCGACCCGTTGTCGAACGTGGTCAGCTGCAGCGCAGCGACACCGAGGGTGTGCCCGGCGAGGTCGAGGACGGTGGTGGCCGTCGGGCCGTGGTTGGGGTACAGCTCGAGGGTCGTCGACCTGCTGGTCGCGTCGTCGACGTCGGCGCCGAGGACCACGGATCCGGCTCCTGCGGTGAAGTCCGACTGGACGTCCGTCAGGGTCAGGTCGCCGCCGGCCGCGAAGGCGGCGCCGGGGCCGGCGAGCACGCACCCCGCGGTCACTGCGACTGCGGCGGTGACGCCCAGCCCTCGTTGGAGACTTCGGGTCGTCGGTCGAGCGGTCTGCATCTACGGGGCCTCACTGGTCGCGGAAACGGCGCCCTGGTCAGGGCCCGGTTCACGCTAGGAGCAGGAAATGGTTCGGCCGAGATGCCTGCGGGCCCCAGATCGGGGGTTCGGACGGCGCGGCGGGACCCCCAGAACGAGCGCTGAGGGAAGCGGACGAGACTGCGGCGCGAATGCGTGACGGACGGACGAGTGCGTGCGCGGCAGCGCATGCACTCGTCCGGAACGCAGGCAGAAGAAGGAGGCGGCGGCGCCGGCCTCGCCCGGGAGGGCTAGAAGGCGAGCGCCTGCGCCACGCGGCGCACCTCGGCCTTGCGGCCGGAGCGGAGCGCGTCGACGGGGGCGGCGCCGAGGCTCTCCTCCTCCTCGAGCAGCCAGCGCACCGCCTGCTCGTCGTCGAAGCCGTTGTCGGCGAGCAGGATCACCGTCCCGCGCAGCTCGGGCAGCGGCCCCTCGTCGGTGAGGAACACCTCCGGAACCACCAGCACGCCGTCGCGACGGGTCGCCAGCAGGTGCCGGTCCTCGATCAGCCGCCGCACCCGGCTCGGCGTCAGATCGAGCCGCTCCGCGAGATCGGGGACCGTCAACCAGGTGCGCTCTTCCGTGCCGCTCACGACACCAGGATGCCAGGGCTCGAACTGGGGGCACGACGGGAGCGGCCGAGGACGGCCGCGTCCGTTGACTCGGCCCCCCGCCTGCGAAAGCCTGCAGTCACGCCCCTCGGGGGAAGGGCGTGGAACGGATTTCGTCATGGGTTCGACGCTGTCGGATTGGGGACCGGCGCAAGCCGACGGGACGCGACGCACGCGGCGCGGGATGGCCGGGCGGCTCATGGGCTCGCTCGCGCGCACCGTCTCGCCGGCGCTCGACGGGGAGCGGGAGGCGCGCTGGGCGCGCCCGGTGCCGGACGACGAGCCGATGCGCCGCGCCCGTGAGGGCGCGATCGAGGTGGAGGTCGGCGACGGCGAGACCGTCTTCGACATCGCCGCGCGCCACGGCGTCTCCACCGCGAGCCTGCTCGCGCTCAACGGCCTCGGCTGGCGGACGCAGCTGCGCGCCGGCCAGACCCTGCTCGTGAAGCCGCCGGCCGTCCGGCCCGCGACGACGACCGTCGCCGACGAGCTCCACCGCCACCGGGTCTCGGAGGACGAGACCGTCTCCTCGATCGCCCAGCGCCACGGCGTCGCGACCGCAGCGGTCCTGCTCGCCAACGGCCTCTCCCGCGGCAGCACGGTGCGGCCGGGTCAGCAGCTCGTGATCCCCGTGCCGAACCTCCGCAAGACCGGGTCCGGCGCCATCGCGCTGACCGGGGAGATGCGCGACAACGCGCACACGATCATCGAGGTCGGCCGCGACCTCGGCCTGCCGTCCGACGGCGTCGTCGTCGCGCTGTGCGCGGCCATGCAGGACTCGTCGCTGCACAACCTGCCGTTCGGCGAGGACGACGCGGTCGGCCTGTTCCAGCAGCGGCCCAGCCGCGGCTGGGGCGACGACGTCGCGCTGCTCGACCCGCGCCTCGCGGCGGTCGCGTTCTACGGCGGCGCCGGCAGCGGCGTCGTCGCGCCCGCGACCGGTCTGCTCGACGTCGGCGGCTGGGAGTTCATGAGCGTCGGGGAGGCCGCGCACGCCGTCCAGCGGAACGCCTCGCCCGCCGCCTACGGCAAGTGGGAGCGCGCCGCGCGCGGCTGGCTGCACGACCTGGAGCGCGCCGGCCGCTGATCGCGGAGCGGGAAGCCCGGCGCACCGACCCGGTGCCCGGGCTCCGGCACGACCGCTCCCTACACTGCGGGACGTGACCGCCGCGCCTCCCGACCCCATGGTGGGCCGGCTGCTCGACGGCCGCTACCAGATCCGCGCTCGCATCGCCCGCGGCGGCATGGCGACGGTCTACCTCGCCACCGACCTGCGGCTCGAGCGCCGCGTCGCCGTGAAGGTGATGCACGCCCACCTCGCCGACGACGCCGCCTTCCGCGACCGGTTCATCCAGGAGGCGCGCAGCGCCGCCCGGCTCGCGCACCCGAACGTGGTCAACGTCTTCGACCAGGGGCAGGACCTCGGCACGGCCTACCTCGTCATGGAGTACCTGCAGGGCATCACCCTGCGCGACCTCCTCGGCGAGTACGGGCGCCTCACGCCCGAGCAGACGATGGACATCCTCGAGGCGGTGCTGGCCGGGCTCGTCGCCGCGCACAAGGCCGGCATCATCCACCGCGACCTGAAGCCCGAGAACGTGCTGCTGGCCGACGACGGCCGCATCAAGATCGGCGACTTCGGCCTGGCGCGAGCCGCCACCAGCCACACGGCGAGCGGGCAGGCGCTGCTCGGGACGATCGCCTACCTCTCCCCCGAGCTCGTCACCCGGGGCATCGCGGACACCCGGAGCGACGTCTACGCGGTCGGCATCATGATGTACGAGATGCTCACCGGCGAGCAGCCGTTCAAGGGCGAGCAGCCGGTGCAGATCGCGTACCAGCACGCGAACGACTCCGTGCCGGCGCCGTCGCTGAAGAACCCGGGCGTCCCCGCGCTGCTCGACGACCTGACCCTGTGGGCGACGGCCCGCGACCCGGAGGACCGCCCGCGCGACGCGCGCGCGATGCTCGACCAGCTCTTCGAGACGCAGCACCTGATGGCGGAGGGCGCGGACGAGCGTCGCCGGCCGTCGACGCAGCGCACCGCCGTGATCCCGCCCGCGGCCGCGACCCGCGTGCTCGCGACCGCGGACCTCGCGCCCGCCGCACCGGCCGCCACCGCGCGCCGGGCGCAGCCGACCGACGTCGTGGACCGCCTCCGCGCCGCCACCTCGCGTGCGCACCGCCGCGGCGCGTGGGCGTTCGCGGCCGTGCTCGTCGCCGGGGCGGTGTCCGCCGGCACCGGCTGGTACTACGGCGGCGGGCCGGGCTCGACCTCGGCGCTGCCCGCGCTGTCGGGCATGAGCGAGGACCGCGCCTCCGCGGCGCTGTCCCAGCAGGGCTTCCGGAAGGGCGCGACCCGCGAGGTCTGGAGCGCGACCGACGCGGGCCTCGTCACCGCGACGCGGCCGGGCACCGGCACGCGGCTCCCGCCCGGCTCGACCGTCTCGCTCGTCCTGTCGAAGGGCGAGCAGCCCGCGACCGCGCCGACGGTCAAGGGCAGCACGGCCGCCGAGGCCGCCGCGGCGGTGTCGAAGGCGCGGCTGCTGCTCGCCGGCACGGTCGAGAAGACGTCGAGCCGGCCCGCGGGCACGGCGGTCCGGCTGATCGACGAGGACGGCTCCACGGTCGCCCCCGGTACCGAGCTCGACGCGCGGACCCCGGTCCGCCTCGTCGTGTCGAAGGGACCGGCGGTCGCCGCGGAGGCGCCGACGCCCACCGGCTCGACGACCCCGCCCGCCGGCTGACTCGCCCTGCTCGTTCCGTTCTGAAGGAGTTCTCGCGCGCGAGCGCCGAGAACTCCTTCAGAACGGAAGGGGTGGAGGGCGCTAGGAGCGGGCGTGCGCCCCGAGCTCCTCGGCGACGAGGAACGCGAGCTCGAGCGACTGCATGTGGTTCAGCCGCGGGTCGCACAGCGACTCGTAGCGCGTCGCGAGCGTCGCCTCGTCGATGTGCTCCGACCCGCCGAGGCACTCGGTGACGTCGTCGCCGGTCAGCTCGACGTGCAGGCCGCCCGGGTGCGTGCCGACCTCGCGGTGCGCGGCGAAGAAGCCGAGCACCTCGTCGACCACGTCGTCGAACCGGCGGGTCTTGTAGCCGGTCGGCGTCGTGATGCCGTTGCCGTGCATCGGGTCGGTGATCCACAGCGGCGTCGCGCCGAACTCCTTGACGGCCTCGAGCAGGGGCGGGAGGGCGTCGCGGATGCGGCCGGCGCCCATCCGCGTGATCAGGGTGAGGCGTCCGGGCTCCCGGTCGGGGTCGACGAGGTCGATGAGCCGCTCGAGCTCGTCGCCGGTCATCGTCGGGCCGACCTTCACGCCGATCGGGTTGCGGATCCGCGACACGAAGTCGAGGTGCGCGCCGTCCAGCTGCCGGGTCCGCTCCCCCACCCAAACGAAGTGGGCGGAGGTGTCGACCGGGGTGCCGTTCCGGGAGTCGATCCGCGTCAGGGCGCGCTCGTACTCCATCAGCAGCGCCTCGTGCGCGGTGTAGAACTCGACCCGCTTCAGCTCCTCGAAGTCGGCGCCCGCCGCCTCCATGAACTTCACCGCGCGGTCGATCTCCTTCGCGAGGCCCTCGTAGCGCTGGTTCGCGGGGTTCGCCGCGAAGCCGCGGTTCCAGCTGTGCACCTCGCGGAGGTCCGCGAACCCGCCCTGCGTGAACGCGCGGACGAGGTTCAGCGTCGAGACGGCCGTGTGGTAGCCGCGCACCATCCGGGCGGGGTCGTGCCGCCGCGACTCCGGCGTGAAGTCGTACCCGTTAACGACGTCGCCGCGGTAGGCGGGCAGCGTCGTGCCGTCACGCGTCTCGCTGTCGCTCGAGCGGGGCTTGGCGAACTGCCCCGCCATCCGCCCCATCTTCACGACGGGCATGGACGCGCCGTACGTGAGCACGACGGCCATCTGCAGGATCGTGCGCACCCGTGCGCGGATCCGGTCGGCGGTCGCGCCCTCGAACGTCTCGGCGCAGTCGCCGCCCTGCAGCACGAAGGCGCGGCCGGCGGCGGCGGTCGCGAGGCGGGTGCGCAGCTGGTCGATCTCGCCCGCGAAGACGAGCGGCGGCATGGAGCGCAGCTCGGCGACGGCGGCCTCGGCCGCGGCGGTGTCGGACCACTCCGGCTGCTGCCGGACCTCGAGCGTGCGCCAGTGGTCGAGCCCGGCCAGCACCTCGGGGCGCGCGGGGACGACGGGCTCGGTGAGCGGTTGCAGCATCGACTTCCTCGGGCTCACGCGGCCTTCGCGGCAGCGGCCTGCCGGAGGGTGCTCGCGTAGACGTCCACGTACTCCTGGCCGGAGAGCTTCGCGATCTCGACCATGATCTCGTCGGTGATCGACCGGAGGACGAAGCGGTCGCCCTCCATCCCCTCGAAGCGGGAGAAGTCGAGCGGCTCCCCGATGACGATGCCGACGCGCCGCACCTTCGGGATGACCGTGCCGATCGGCATCGCCTTGTCCGTGTCGAACATCGCGACGGGCACCACGGCGGCCTTCGCCTCCAGGACCATGCGGGCGACGCCGGTCCGTCCGCGGTAGAGCTTGCCGGTGGGGCTGCGGGTGCCCTCGGGGTAGATCCCGAGCACGCCGCCGCTCCGCAGCACCTGCACGCCGGTGTCGAGCGACGCCTCGCTGGCCTTGCCGCCGGACCGGTCGATCGACAGCTGGCCGATGCCGTTCATGAAGGTGCGGAGCACGAAGCCCTTGAGGCCCTTGCCCGTGAAGTAGTCGCTCTTCGCGAGGAACGTCACCCGGCGCTTCAGCATCAGCGGCAGGAACAGCGAGTCGACGACCGAGACGTGGTTCGAGGCGAGGATGACCGGGCCCGTGGCGGGCAGGTTCTCCATGCCGGAGACCCAGGGCCGGAACGTGGAGCGCAGATACGGGCCCAGGAACAGCACCTTGAGGACCCAGTAGAGCATCCGCGACCCCTTCCACTCTCCGGCAGGTCCGTCGAGGCTACCGGTTCGGCGGGGGCCGCCCGCCGCCGTCAGCCGCGGGGGGCGTAGGCGAGGAAGGTGGGGTCCTCGTGCAGGCGCGCGAGGTCCGCGGCGCCGACGACGCCGGCCTCGTTCCCGAGCTCCGCGACCGCGAACACCGGCTCCGGGTGGAAGCCGCGGGCCGGGAGGTGCTCCTCGTAGGCGCGCCGCACCGGGCCGAGCAGCCGCTCCCCCGCGTCCGCGACGCCGCCGCCGATCACGAAGAGCTGCGGGTCGAGCACGACCGCGAGGCTCGAGCAGGCCTGGCCGAGCCAGGAGCCGAGCTCGCCGATCGCGGCGAGGGCGCCCGGGTCCTCCTCCTGCACGAGCCGGCCGATGACCGCGCCCTCGAGCACGCCGCCCGCCCGCTCGCGCTCGGCGGCGAGGGCGCTGCCGATGCCGCCGCCGTCGGCGACCGCGTTCGCCATGCGCTGCAGGGCCCGGCCGGAGCCGTACTGCTCGATGCAGCCGCGCGCGCCGCACCCGCACGGGATGCCGTCCGGGACGACCCGCATGTGGCCGAGCTCGCCGGCGACGCCGAACCCGCCGCGGAGCAGCCGGTCGCCCGCGATCACCGCGCCGCCCACGCCCGTGCCGGAGGTCAGCATCACCATGTCGGACACGAGGCGCCCGGCGCCGAAGCGGAACTCCGCCCAGCCCGCGGCGTTCGCATCGTTGTCGACGACGACCGGCAGGTCGAGCCGCGACTCGAGCCGCTCGCGCAGGGGCTCGTTCCGCCAGGGGATGTTCGGCGTGTAGTAGACGGTGCTCTGGCCCGCGTCGATGAACCCCGGCGCCGCGACGCCCACCGGCAGCCGGCGGCCCTCGGCGAGCTGCTCGATCATCGCGACGATCGCGTCCTCGATGGCGGTCGCGTCGGACGCGTCCGTCGGCACGCGCTCGAACCGCTCGATCGTCCCGAGCTCGTCGACGACGCCTCCGGCGATCTTGGTCCCGCCGATGTCGATGCCGATCGCCTGCACGGCAGCAGAGCCTAGGGCGTGACGAGCAGAGCCTAGGGCGTGACGCCGCCCGGTCGGCCCGCTCCCCGGTGCGACGCCGGATACCATCGATCCGACCACCCCGGGCGAAGGAGCTTCGAGTGCAGCAGACCGAGAGACGGCTCCTGGTCGAGGCCGAGCCGGCCCTGAACGTCGCGGATCTGCTCGCGCAGCGCGCGTCCCGCACCCCCGACCTCGTGCTCTTCCAGGTGCCCGAGGGCGCCGGCTGGCGCGGCATCACGGCCGCCGACTTCCGCAGCCGGGTCGTCGAGATCGCCAAGGGCCTCATCACGGCCGGCGTGCAGCCGGGCGACCGGATCGGCCTGCTCTCCTCCACCCGCTACGAGTGGTCGCTCGTCGACTTCGCCGCCTGGTACGCCGGGGCGCTCGTCGTGCCCGTCTACGAGACGAGCTCCCCCGCCCAGGTGAAGCACATCCTCGAGGACTCCGGAGCCTGCGCGATCGTCGTCGAGACGGCCGAGCACTGGACGCGCGTCGACGAGGTCCTGCCGGACCTCCCCGAGGTGCACTCGGTCTGGCAGCTGCACCTCGGCGACCTCGACAAGCTCGCCGCGTCGGGCCGGGACGTGCCCGACGAGGAGGTCGAGCGCCGCCGGCAGCTCGCCGTCGAGTCCGACGTCGCGACGATCATCTACACGGCGGGCACCACCGGGAAGCCGAAGGGCTGCGTGCTCACGCACGGCAACTTCGTCGAGCTGGCGCGCAACACGACGCTCGAGATCCCCGAGATCGCGAACGAGCAGGCCGCGACGCTCCTCTTCGTCACGCTCGCGCACGTGTTCGCGCGGTTCATCGCGGTGCTGTGCGTGCACGCGGGCGTCCGCGTCGGGCACCAGGCCGACACGTCGCAGCTCGTGCCGGCGCTCGGCTCGTTCCGGCCGACCTTCCTCCTCGCCGTGCCCCGCGTGTTCGAGAAGGTCTACAACTCCGCGGAGCAGAAGGCCGAGGCGGGCGGCCGCGGCGGCGCGTTCCGCTGGGCCGTCGACGTCGGCGTCCGCTGGTCGGAGGCGAGGACCGCCGGGCACGTGCCGCTGCCGCTCGCGCTGCAGTACCGCGCGGCGGACGCGCTCGTGTTCCGCAAGCTGCGCGCCGTGCTGGGCGGCCGGTGCCGCTGGGCCGTATCGGGCTCGGCCCCGCTCGGCAAGCGCCTCAACCACTTCTACCGGGCGCTCGGCGTCACGATCCTCGAGGGCTACGGCCTCACCGAGACGACCGCCCCGATCAGCGTCAACCGGCCCGCCGACGCGAAGATCGGCACGGTCGGCCCGCCCCTCCCCGGCTCGGCGATCCGCATCGCCCAGGACGGCGAGGTGGAGGTGCGCGGCATCGGCGTCTTCCCCGGCTACCACCACGCGGAGGCCGCGACGGCCGAGGCGTTCGACGACGGCTGGTTCCGCACGGGCGACATCGGCTCCATCGACGACGGCGGCCACCTGATGATCACCGGGCGGAAGAAGGAGATCATCGTCACGGCCGGCGGCAAGAACGTCGCGCCCGCGGAGCTCGAGGACCCGATCCGCGCGAACCCGATCGTCAGCCAGGTCGTCGTCGTCGGCGACCAGCGCCCGTTCATCGCGGCGCTCGTCACCCTCGACCACGAGATGCTGCCGGCCTGGCTGAAGAACAAGGGCGAGGACGAGCACCTGTCCGTCGCGGAGGCGGCCGAGCTGCCGGTCGTGCGGGAGGAGGTCCAGCGCGCGATCGACGCCGCGAACACGCACGTCTCCCGCGCCGAGGGCGTGCGCGCCTTCCGGATCCTCGCCGACGACTTCACCGAGGCGTCGGGCGAGCTGACGCCGAAGATGAGCATCAAGCGGCACGTCATCCTCGACAAGCGCAGCGGCGAGATCGACGCGCTCTACGCGGAGGCGAAGAAGGAGCACGCGGCCCCGGCGCACTGACGGGCGTGCGGGGTCCGGCGCTAGCGGAACCAGGGCGCGCGCCGGACCTCCGCCATGGCCTCGCGCCGCACGTCGGGCTCGAGGCGGGTCAGGTACAGCCGTCCGTCGAGGTGGTCCTGCTCGTGCTGCAGCGCCTCGGCCAGCACGCCCTCGCCGATCACCTCGGTCGTGGAGCCGTCGAGCAGGCGACCCGTGCTCCGCGCCCAGGCGTACCGCTTCGTCGGGAAGGTGAGGTCGGGCACCGAGAGGCAGCCCTCGTCGAACTCGACGGGCTCGCCCCGGACCTCGACCAGCTCGGGGTCGAGCAGGTAGCCGAGCCGGCCGTCCACGTTGTAGGCGAAGGCGCGCAGCGAGACGCCGATCTGGTTCGCCGCGACGCCGGCGCGGCCCGGGACCTGCACGGTGTCGAGCAGATCCTGCACCAACGCCCGGACGACGGGGCCGGGCTCCCCCACGGGGTCGCAGGCGCTCCGCAGGACCGGGTCGCCGAAGAGCCGGATGTCCCGGACGCTCACACCTCGCGCCGGGACGGCAGCCCGTCGGCGACGAGCGCGGCCAGGGTGCGCGCGGCGTCCTTCGTGCTCTGCTTCAGGTTCTTGTAGTCGATGACCGAACCGGCCGCGAGCTGCGGGTCGTACGGGATGCGGACGATGTCGCGGACGCGAGAGGCGAAGTGCGACTCGATCTCGTCGAGCTTCACGAGGCTGGTCCCGTGGGTCGCCGTGTTGATCGCGACGACGGCGTTCTCGACGAGGTCGCCGTAGCCGTTCGCCTCGAGCCAGGTCAGCGTCTCGGAGGCGAGCCGCGCCTCGTCGACGCTGCCGCCGGAGACGATCACGAGCGAGTCGGCGCGCTGCAGCGTCGCCCGCATGACGGAGTGCACGATGCCCGTGCCGCAGTCGGTGAGCGCGATCGAGTAGAAGCGGGCGGCCAGGTCGGCGACGACGTTGTAGTCGTTCTCGTCGAAGGCCTCCGACAGCAGCGGGTCGGTGTCCGACGCGAGGATGTCGAGGCGGGTCTCGTCGCGCGACACGAGCGTCGAGAAGTCGGTGAAGCCGCCGATCGCGTTCGCCCGGGTGACGACGTCGCGCACGGTGGCGCGGGTCTGCTTCGTGACGCGCTCGGAGAGCGTGCCGCGGTCCGGGTTCGCGTCGATGGCGATGATGCGGTCCTCGCGGAGCGTCGCCATCGTCATGCCGAGCAGCGTCGTGATCGTCGTCTTACCGACGCCGCCCTTGCGGGTCAGCACCGGGACGAAGCGGGTGCCGCCCTCGAACTGCTTCGTGATCCGCGCGACCTCGTCCTTGGCGACCCGCACCTCAGCCGAGTCGCCCAGGTTCAGCTTCCGGAACGTCGCCGCGTAGACGAACTTGTTCCAGGCGCCGGTCGGCTTCTCGCGGACGCGGCCGCCGTTCTCGATCAGGCGGTCCGGCGTCAGCATCGCGGCCGACTCGGGTTCGCCCGGCGTGGTCGGCGTGCCGTTGCGGCGCTCCCGCCGCGTGGCGGTGCCGGCGCCGTCGAGCCGCGGGAACTCGCCCGTCAGGCCGCCGCGGGAGAGCTCGCCCGTCAGGCCGCTCCGCGGGAACTCTCCGGTGAGCCCGGTGCGCGGGCTCGGCACGGGGCCGCCGAGCAGCGCGTCGTACGCGCTGCCGGTGCGCCGCGGCGCGGGCATCGAGCCGGTGGTGCGGGGCAGCGGTCCGGTGACGCGCGGGAAGGAGCCGGTGGCGGCGCGAGGGGTCGGACCGCCGGTCAGCTGTCCGGAGGCGGGCTGCTCGCCCGTGTCGCCGGCGACGATCTCGACGCTCGACGTCGCCGCGTCGAGCGAGCCCGGGTCGACGGCGACGTCGTCGATCGCGACGGCCGCCTCCTCCTCCGGGACGTCGGACTTCGGCAGCGGCGGCAGGTCGATCTCGATGGAGGGGTGCTGCTGCACCGGGAACCGGCTGAAGGAGGACAGGTCGGTGCCGGCCGCACGGGTCACGAGCGCGACCTGGACCGGACCGTCGGCGTGGGCGCGGTCCTGCAGCCCGGTGCCGGCGGGCAGGCCGGAGCCCTCGTCCGGCGTGTTTCGCTTGTTCGCCACGGCTTCCACTTCCTCGAGCGGGTCGATCGTTCGACTCTAACTTGAGACTTCTGCTCCCCCCGGAAGCGGGACGGCGCGGCGGCCGCGACCCGTGGACCGGGGGCGTGTCCCGGGGTGCGGGACGCGCTCGAGGGTGCGAGCGCCGTCCCAGTCTGCACGCCCGGAGCTACTCGTCGACGACGAGGAGCAGGTCCTGGGCCTCGACCTGCGCGGTGCGCGACACCGCGACGCGGGCGACGACGCCGGCCACCGGGGTGGTGATCGACGCCTCCATCTTCATCGCCTCGATCGTCGCGACGGTCGCCCCGGCCTCGACCCGGTCGCCCTGCTCGACCTTCAGGGTGACCACCCCGGCGAACGGGGCGGCGACCTGACCGGCGCGGTTCGGGTCCGCCTTCTCGGCGGCCGCGGTCGTCACGGCGATCGACCGGTCCCGCACGTAGACGGGGCGCAGCTGCCCGTTCAGCGTCGTCATGACGGTCCGCACGCCCTTGTCGTCGGGCTCGCCGATCGCCTCGAGGCCGATGAAGAGCTCGACGCCGCGGTCGATCGCGACCACGTGCTCCGCGCCCGGCCGCAGCCCGTACAGGTAGTCGGCCGTGTCGACCACGGACAGATCGCCGAAGAGGTCGTGCAGCTCGCCGAACTGCTTCGTCGGGCCGGGGAACAGGAGGCGGTTCAGGGTCGCGCGGCGGGTCGGGCCCGCGGTGCCGAGCGCGGCCCGGTCGGCGTCCGGCACCGGTGTCACGCCGATGCGCACGTCCCGGCCCGCGAGCACCTTCGTGCGGAACGGCTCCGGCCAGCCGCCCGGCAGGTCGCCGAGCTCGCCGGCCATGAAGCCGACGACGGAGTCGGGGATGTCGTACCGCTCGGGGTGCTCGGCGAAGTCGTGCGGGTCGGCGTCCGCCGCGGCGAGCTGCAGCGCGAGGTCGCCGACCACCTTCGACGACGGCGTGACCTTGGGGATGCGGCCGAGGATCTCGTTGCTCGCCGCGTACAGCTCCTCGACCCGCTCGAAGCGGTCGGCGAGGCCGAGGGCGATCGCCTGCTGCCGCAGGTTCGACAGCTGGCCGCCGGGGATCTCGTGCCGGTACACGCGGCCGGTGGGCCCGGGCAGGCCGGACTCGAACGGCCGGTACAGCCCACGGACCGCCTCCCAGTACGGCTCGAGGTCGGAGACGGCCGGGAGGGAGATCCCGGTGTCGCGCTCCGTGTGCGCGAGCGCGGCGACGAGCGCCGAGAACGAGGGCTGGCTCGTCGTGCCCGCCATCGGGGCGGCCGCGACGTCGACCGCGTCCGCGCCGGCGTCGCTCGCGGCGAGCAGCGTCGCGAGCTGCCCGCCCGCCGTGTCGTGGGTGTGCACGTGCACGGGCAGGTCGAACTCCCGCCGGAACGCCTCCACCAGCCTGGCTGCCGCGCGCGGCCGGAGCAGGCCGGCCATGTCCTTGATCGCGAGCACGTGCGCGCCCGCCTCGACCATGCGCTCGGCGAGCCGGACGTAGTAGTCGAGCGTGTAGAGCGTCTCCGCCGGGTCGAGCAGGTCCGCGGTGTAGCAGACGGCGGTCTCCGCGACCGCGGTGCCGGTCGCGAGCACGGCGTCGACCGCGGGCCGGATCTGCTCGACGTCGTTCAGCGCGTCGAAGATGCGGAACACGTCGACGCCGGTCGCCGCCGCCTCGGCGACGAACGCGTCCGTGACCTCCGTCGGGTACGGCGTGTACCCGACCGTGTTCCGGCCGCGGAGCAGCATCTGGATCGCGACGTTCGGCATCGCGACGCGGAGGCGCTCGAGCCGTTCCCACGGGTCCTCGCCGAGGAAGCGGAGCGCGACGTCGTAGGTCGCGCCGCCCCACGCCTCGACGGTGAGCAGCTCGGGCGTGAGCCGGGCGACGGCGGGCGCGACGGCGAGCAGGTCGCGGGTCCGCACCCGGGTGGCGAGGAGGGACTGGTGCGCGTCGCGGAACGTCGTCTCGGTGACGGCGAGGGCGGTCTGCTCGCGGAGCGCGCGTGCCCAGCCGGCGGGACCGAGGGCGTCGAGACGCTGCTTCGACCCGGCGGGCGGCGGCGCCTGCAGGTCGAGGTGCGGCAGCTTGTCGGCGGGACGCGGGCCGGCGGGCATAGGGCCGTTCGGCTGGTTGACCGTCACGTCGGCGAGCCAGTTCAGCAGCCTCGTCGCCCGGTCCCGGCTCGGCCGGTGCCGCACGAGCTCGGGCCGCTCCTCGATGAACCCGGTCGAGAGGTCGCCGGCGAGGAAGGCGGGGTCGTCCAGCACCGCCTGCAGGAAGGGGATGTTCGTCGCGACGCCGCGGATCCGGAACTCCGCCAGGGCGCGCTTCTCCCGCGCGACCGCCGCCGCGAAGTCGCGCCCGCGGCACGTGAGCTTCGCGAGCATCGAGTCGAAGTGCGGGCTGATCTGCGCGCCCGGGTTGATCGTGCCGCCGTCGAGCCGCACGCCCGCGCCGCCCGGCGAGCGGTACGTGGTGATCCGGCCGGTGTCCGGCCGGAAGCCCTGCGTCGGGTCCTCCGTCGTGATGCGGCACTGCAGCGCGGCGCCGCGGATCTGCAGCGCGTCCTGCGCGAGGCCGAGGTCCGCCATGGTCTCGCCGGCGGCGATGCGCATCTGGGAGGCGACGAGGTCGACGTCGGTGATCTCCTCCGTCACCGTGTGCTCGACCTGGATCCGCGGGTTCATCTCGATGAAGACGTGCTGCCCGGCGCGCTCCCCCGCGGTGTCGAGGAGGAACTCGACCGTGCCGGCGTTGACGTAGTCGATCGACCGGGCGAACGCGACCGCGTCGCGGTACAGGGCCTCGCGGATCGACCGGTCGAGGTTCGGCGCCGGCGCGATCTCGACGACCTTCTGGTGCCGCCGCTGCACCGAGCAGTCGCGCTCGAAGAGGTGCAGCGTCGTGCCCGCGCCGTCCGCGAGGATCTGCACCTCGATGTGCCGGGGCCGCAGCACCGCCTGCTCGAGGAACATCGTCGGGTCGCCGAAGGCGCTGTCCGCCTCCCGCATCGCGGCCTCGAGCGCGGGGCGCAGCGCCTCCCGGGTCTCGACGCGACGCATCCCGCGGCCGCCGCCGCCCGCGACGGCCTTCGCGAAGATCGGGAACCCGATGCCGTCCGCGGCGGCGAGCAGCTCCTCGACGTCGCGGCTCGGCGGCGACGAGGCGAGCACCGGCACGCCGGCCGCGATCGCCTGCTCCTTCGCCGTCACCTTGTTGCCGGCGTTGCGCAGCACCGAGGCGGGCGGGCCGATGAACACGATCCCGTTCGCCGCGCACGCCTCCGCGAGCTCCGGGTTCTCGGAGAGGAAGCCGTAGCCCGGATAGACGGCGTCCGCGCCGGAGAGCTTCGCGACGCGGATGATCTCGCCCACGTCGAGGTAGGCGCGCACCGCGTGGCCGGGCTCGCCGATCTGGTAGGACTCGTCGGCCTTCTGCCGGTGCAGGGACTCGCGGTCCTCGTACGGGAAGACGGCGACCGTCCTCGCGCCCAGCTCGTAGGCGGCGCGGAAGGCGCGGATGGCGATCTCGCCGCGGTTGGCCACCAGGATCTTCGAGAACACGGCACCGACTCCCTCGTCGTGGCGCGGCGCTCCCCCGGCCGGAGGGGCCTTCCCGGCTAACCTACTGGTCGTGCACGTACTGAGCGTCAGCTCCCTGAAGGGCGGGGTCGGCAAGACCACCGTGACGCTCGGGCTGGCGTCCGCGGCGTTCGCCCGCGGCGTCTCGACCCTCGTCGTCGACCTGGACCCGCAGGCGGACGTGTCGACGGGCATGGACGTGCCCGTCGCCGCTGTCAACGTCGCCGACGTGCTCGGCAGCCCCAAGGAGAAGACGGTCCGCGCGGCGATCACGCCGTCGGGCTGGACGCGGGGCCGCGGCGGCGTCGTCGACGTGATGGTCGGCTCGCCCGCGGCGATCAACTTCGACGGGCCGCACCCGTCGGTGCGCGACATCTGGAAGCTCGAGGAGGCGCTCGCGCACGTCGAGGCGGAGTACGAGCTCGTGCTCGTCGACTGCGCCCCGTCGCTGAACGCCCTGACCCGCACCGCGTGGGCCGCGTCCGACCGCGTCTCGGTCGTCACGGAGCCCGGGCTGTTCTCCGTCGCGGCGGCCGACCGGGCCCTGCGGGCGATCGAGGAGATCCGTCGCGGCCTGTCCCCGCGCCTCCAGCCCCTCGGCATCATCGTGAACCGGGCCCGCATGCAGAGCCTCGAGCACCAGTTCCGCATCAAGGAGCTGCGCGACATGTTCGGGCCGCTCGTGCTCTCGCCGCAGCTGCCCGAGCGCACGTCGCTGCAGCAGGCGCAGGGCGCCGCGAAGCCGCTCCACGTGTGGCCCGGCGAGAGCGCTCAGGAGCTGGCGCGGATGTTCGACCAGCTGCTCGAGCGCGTGCTGCGCACCGGCCGGGTCGGCGAGTTCGCGACCTCCGAGATCCCGACGCAGCAGCCGGCCGGCCGGCTCGCCTAGCCCTGCGGCGGGGGTTCCCGCGCGGCGCTGGTCCGGACGATCCCGGCCCGGGTCGTCGGTCGGGTTCCCGGGATGGTCGCCTGACGCGTCGCGTCGAGCCCGTCTCGCCGTTTTGAAGGAGATCCGGCTGCGGGTCGTCCGGAGGCCCGGGTCTGCTCGGCCGGATCTCCTGCAAAACGCAGCGCTGATCTCGTCCGCGACGTCACCCGACCATCCCGACGGCGCGCCCACCGCCCCGGGTCGGGATCGCCCGGACCGACGCTGCAGCCCCAACCGACCCGCGGGCGCGCCGAAGGCCCGGACCGGTATCTGTCCGGGCCTTCGTGCGAAGGTCTAGCCCGCGCGCTGGGCGCGGCGCAGGGCGAGCTCGTCCGTCGGGTCGGCCTGCTCGGACTCGAGCTGCACGAGGTCGGACTGCACGTCGGTCAGCACCTTGCTGACCGCGATGCCGAAGACGCCCTGCCCGCGCTGGAGGACGTCGAACACCTCCTCCTTGGAGGTGCAGAGGTACACGCTGGCACCGTCCGACATCAGCGTGGTCTGCGCGAGGTCCGTGATCCCCCAATCACGGAGCTGCTCGACCGCCGTGCGGATCTGCTGCAGCGAGATGCCGGTGTCCAGCAGCCTCTTGACGAGCTTGAGCACCAGGATGTCGCGGAACCCGTACAGCCGTTGCGAGCCGCTGCCGGCCGCGCCACGGATCGTGGGCTCCACGAGCCCGGTCCGGGCCCAGTAGTCGAGCTGCCGGTACGTGATCCCCGCCGCGCGCGCGGCGATGACACCGCGGTACCCGGCGGAGTCGTCCAACTCCGGCATGCCGTCCGTGAACAGCAAGCCGAGGTCGTACCGGTCTTCGCTCCGATTCACCTCAGTCAATTTGGACTGCCTTCCACCCCCCACGCGTTCCCCGCAGGCAGCGGAGGCGCGTTCTTCGGGTCACGCTACAGACCGCCCCTGCCCCAGGCAACGACATCCGGATCTCGAGATCCGGCGTGTCGTGCTCCGCGGCGGCCATCGCGGTCAGGAGGCGTGCTTGTCGAGGGCCCGCTTGACGAGGGCGGAGCGGACCGTCTCGAGGTCGCCCGCGAGCTCGTTCGCCCGCTCGTCGGCGTGCTGCCGGCTGGCGCTGTCGGCCCGGCGGCGCAGCGGCAGGAGGGCGTTCGCGACGAGCTCGAGCTCGCGCTCGACCGCGATGCGCATCGCGCGGAGGTGCCGCGGCTCGATGCCCGCGCTGCGCAGGTCCGCGAGGGCCTTCATCGTCGCCACGTCGCCCTCGTCGTACACCTCGGCGGCCTGCATGAGCCCCGTGGCGATCGCGTCGCCGAGCAGGTCGAGCCCGGCGCCCGCCTCCGCGAGCAGCTCGTCGCGGGTCCAGCGGCGCTCCGTGCCGAGGATCGAGATCGCGCCGGTCGCCGTGCCCGGCCACTCCGGGTTGCGGCCCGCGTCGAGGTCCGCCAGGTAGCGGCGGATGACCTTGAGCGGCAGGTAGTGGTCGCGCTGCATCTGCAGCACGAGCTTGATCCGGTCGATGTCCGACGGCGAGAAGCTGCGGTAGCCGGAGGCGGTCCGCGCGGGGTGGATCAGCCCGCGGTCCTCGAGGAAGCGCAGCTTCGACGGGGACAGCTCGGGGAAGTCGGTCTCGAGCCGGGAGAGCACCTGGCCGATCGAGATGGTGCCCGTCGCCGTCGACGGCTCGTGCCGCTCGGGGAGGGCGGAGCTCATCGGGCGCCGATCCCGGCCAGGTCGAGGCGGGAGGCGTAGAAGGTCAGCCGGAACTTGCCGATCTGGACCTCGGCGCCGTCCGACAGCAGCGCGGTCTCGATCCGGACGCCGTCGAAGAAGGTGCCGTTGAGGCTGCCGAGGTCCTTGACCTCGAACGCCGTGCCGTGCCGGAGGAACTGCGCGTGCCGCCGGGAGACGGTGACGTCGTCGAGGAAGATGTCGGCCGACGGGTGGCGCCCGGCGATCGTCTCGTCCTGGTCGAGGAGGAACCGGGCCCCGATGTTCGGGCCGCGGCGGACCACGAGCAGGGCGGATCCGCTGGGCAGGGCGCTGACGGCGGCCTGCTCCTCCGCGGACGTGCCGGTCAGCTCCGCGAGCCGGGAACCGAACTCGTATCCGAACGAGGCGGTCGTCTCCGGACCGCTCGACGCCTCGTCTCGGCGCCTGCGGGGGCGATCGTCGCGCTCATCGACCATTCGGCGACCTCCTCATGTCGATCGAGGGTAGCGGACGCCTCCGGCGTGTCGCCGTCCCCAGTTCTGCTTCGGATGTGGACGGCTTCGTCAGCGGCCGCCGCTACGGTCGCCGACATGTCGTGCATCCGGTTCAACACGAAGGCGCAGCGGGATGCGATGCGGGAGGACGCCGCCGTGCTCGCGGCCGGCGACCAGGCCGTGCTGCACCTCTCGCCGCCGGTCACCGAGTCGAAGATCACCCGCCTCCGCCTGCTCGCCGCGCACGAGCGCGCGAGCATCCGGCAGACGGTGGCGTCGAACCTGCACGCGCCGCACGACCTGCTCGAGTCGCTCGCCGCGGACCCCGACGCAGGCGTGCGCGGCGAGGTCGCGAAGAACCCGACCAGCGAGCCGTCGCTCGTGGAGCGGCTGAGCCGCGACCGCGACGCCCGCGTGCGGTGCTGGGCGGTGCTGAACCCCGTGCTGTCCCCGGAGCGGGTCCGCGAGCTCGAGGGCGACCGGGACGCGCAGGTCCGGCGGCTCGCCGGGTGGCGGATCGGCGCCGAGCAGCCCGCGTGACCGCTCGGGTCAGCCGTCCAGCAGCGCGAGCAGCCGACCAGGTCCGAAGGCGCTCGCGCCCTCCGCGGCGACCCGGGCGACGAGCTCGCGGTCCGCGGTGACCACGGCGACCGGGGCGGTGCCGCGGGCGGCCTGCTCGACGATCGCGTCGTCGCCCGAGCCCGGGGCGCGGACGACCTCGACGCCCGGCACGTCCTCCGCGGTGCGCGCCTGCCCCTCGAGCACGGCGACGATGCGCGGCCAGCGCCGGACGACCGGCAGGGCGCCCTCGCCGCCCTCCTCCGGCACCCCGCGGTCGGCGAGCGCGGAGAGCCCGGCGAGGAGGCGGCTCGCGGCCCCCGCCCGGTCCTTCCACCAGCCGTCGGGCCGGCTGCCGACCACGTTCGCGGCGTCGACGACGAGGACGGGGTCGGGCTCGGCGAGCAGGGCGCGCAGCCGCGGCCAGGCGGAGGCGAACCCGGGGTGCAGCTCGCGGTCGGCGACGCGGTCGGCGGGCACCCACTCGAGCTCGGTGCTCTCGCGGTCCGTGACGGAGACGGGCAGCGCGGACGGCGCGGATGCGGCGACGGTGGTGTAGCTCCAGACGCCGAGGTCGAGGCGCACCGCGAACCGCGGGCGCAGCGCGGCGACGTCGATCCCGGTCTCCTCGTGGGACTCGCGCAGCGCGCCCGCGATGGAGGACTCCCCCAGGTGCCGGGCGCCGCCGGGCAGTCCCCACGTGCCGCCGAAGTGGCTCCAGCCGACGCGGTGCTGCAGCAGGACCGAGCCGTCCGGGGCGACGACGAGCAGGCCCGCGGCGCCGGCGCGGCCCCAGAAGCGGCGGCCGTCGGGCAGGTCGACCCAGCCGTCGGCGGGGTCCCGCGGCCCGGTCGGCGGTCCGGGCGGGGCGTCGGTCACGGGCCAACGCTAACGACCGCGGCCCTCGGGTTCCCCCGGGGGCCGCGGCCGGTGCGCGGGTCAGGCGGCGACGGGCTGCGCCGACGTCGCGATCGCGGGCTCCTGGACCCGGCGGCCGGCGCGCGGGCCGACGAAGCGCTTCAGCCCGACGAGCACGAACGCGGTCACGGCGGCGCCGATCGCGATCGAGAGCAGCCAGACGACCGGGTTGTCGATGGCGAAGAAGACGAACGCCCCGCCGTGCGGCGCACGGCTCGTGATGCCGAACGCCATCGTGAGGGCGCCGGTGATCGCGCCGCCGACGAGGTTCGCCGGGATGACGCGCAGCGGGTCCGCGGCCGCGAACGGGATCGCGCCCTCCGAGATGAACGAGAGTCCGAGCAGCCACGCGGCGGCGCCGTTCTCCCGCTCGACCTGGCTGAAGCCCTTCCGGTAGAGCACCGTCGAGGCGAGCGCCATGCCGAGCGGCGGGACCATGCCGGCCGCCATGACCGTGGCCATGATCTGCAGGTTCGCGGTGGTGCCGCCCGCGAGACCGGCGACGGCGAAGGCGTACGCGACCTTGTTGATGGGACCGCCCAGGTCGAAGCACATCATCAGGCCGAGGATGACGCCGAGGCCGATCGCGGCCGAGCCGGAGAGCCCGGTCAGCGCGTCGTTCAGGCCCTTCGTCAGCGCGGCGATCGGGCCGCCGAGCACGAGGAGCATCAGCCCCGACGCGATGATCGACGCGCCGAGCGGGATGATCACGACGGGCATCAGGCCGCGGAGCCACCGCGGCACCGTCGGGGTGCCGATGAGCTTCGCCGCGTAGCCCGCGAGCAGGCCGCCGACGATGCCGCCGATGAAGCCGGCGCCGAGGTAGCCGGAGACCGCGCCGACCACGAACCCGGGCGCGATGCCCGGCCGGTCCGCGATCGCGTAGGCGATGTAGCCGGCGAGCGCGGGGACGAGGAAGCCGAGGCTCAGCTGCCCGATCTTCGCGGCGGCGGCGCCGAGGTAGAAGAACAGCCCCTGCGGCGGCAGGTCGAACAGGGTGAAGTTCTGCAGCGCCCAGTCGTTGTACGCGGCGCCGCCCGTGCTGTCCCCGGCGCCGGGCAGCACGATCCGGTAGCCGTCGATGCCGGAGCCGATGCCGGCGAGCAGGAAGCCGACCGCGATCAGCAGCCCGCCGCCCGCGACGAACGGGATCATGTAGCTGACGCCGGTCAGCAGGATCCGCTTGATCTCGGCGCCGGGGCTCGTCGCTCGGGCGGCGCTCGGGGCCGCGGCGCCGCCGCCCTGGACGCGCTGCGCGTTCGGATCCTTCGCGGCCGCGAGGGCCTCCTGGACCATGTCCTCGGGGTGGTCGATGCCGCGCTTCACCGGCGCCTGCACCACGGGCTTGCCGGCGAACCGTCCGCGGTCGCGGACGTCGACGTCGTTCGCGAAGATCACCGCGCCGGCCCGCTCGATGAGCGCCGGGTCGAGCGGGGTCATGCCCGCCGAGCCCTGCGTCTCGATGTGGAGCTCGGCCCCGAGCCTCCGCGCCGCGTTCGTCAGCGCGTCCGCGGCCATGTAGGTGTGCGCGATGCCGGTGGCGCAGGACGTCACGCCGACGAGCAGCGGCAGGTCCGACGGGCCCGCGGGAGCCGCGGCCGCGGGAGCGGCGGCCGGCTCGTCGGACGTCGCCCTCTCGACGAGGGCGACGATCTCCTCCGGCGTCGTGGCCGACCGCAGCGCCGCGACGAAGTCCTCGTCGACGAGGCTGCGGGCGAGCTTCGCGAGCAGCTGGAGGTGCAGCTCGTCGCCGCCCGCGGGCGCCGCGATCATGAACACGATGTCGGCCGGGCCGTCGAAGCCGCCGAAGTCGACCTTCGGGGCGACGCGGGCGAACGCGAGGGTCGGCTCCGTGACGGAGGCGGAGCGGCAGTGCGGGATGGCGATCCCGCCGCCGAGGCCGGTGTCCGTCTTCTGCTCGCGCGCCCAGGCGTCGGCGTACAGGGACTCGACCTCGGTGGCGCGACCGGCGCGGACGACCAGGGTCGCGAGCGCGCGGATGACTTGGCTGCGGTCGGGACCGAGGTCGGCGTCGAGCGCGACGAGCTCGCGCGTGATCAGGGCCGGCATGAGGGCACTCCTTCGTGTCGTGGTGCAGGGGGATGGTGCGGTCAGGCGATGACGACCTCGACGCCCGCCGCGTCGAGCGCGGCGGCGAGGTCGGCGGGCGGGGCGGCGTCCGTGACGAGGACGTCGAGCTCGGTGAGGTCGGCGAAGCGGACGAACGACTCCTCGCCGAACTTCGAGGAGTCGACGAGCGCGACGGTGCGGCGGGCGGCGCGCAGCATCGCGGTCTTGACCGCGGCCTCGCGCTCGTCCGGCGTGGACAGGCCGAAGCCGGCGGACAGGCCGTTCGCGCCGAGGAAGGCGAGGTCGCAGCGCATCCGGGCGAACGCGTCGACCGCCGCGGCGCCGACGGCCGCGGAGGTCTCGGGCCGGACGACGCCGCCGACGGCGTGCACGGTGAGCGCGCGGTTGTCCTGGAGGCGGAGCACGAGGGGGACGCCGTGCGTGACGACGTCGAGCCGCCCGTCGGCGGGCTCGTGGTCGGCCAGCAGGTCGGCGAGGGCGCGGGTGGTCGTGCCGGCGTCGAGCGCGACGGCGCTCGGCGCGGCGTGCACGAGGAGGTCGAGGGCGGCGCGGGCGATGGCCCGCTTCGCGGGCGTGTTCCGCTGCTCCCGCTCGCCGAGGTTCAGCTCGACGACGCTCGACCGGCGGACGGCGCCGCCGTGCACCCGCCGCAGCGCGCCCGCCGATTCGAGCACGTCGAGGTCGCGCCGGATGGTCTCCGCCGTGACGTCGAGGGAGCGCGAGAGGACGGCGACCGAGACCCGGCCCGCCGAGTCGAGCTCGTCGATGATGCGGGCGTGCCGCTCCGTCGCGTACATGGATCCGTCCTCGCGCCGGCTCCGCTGCCGACGATCTGTGTTTCGGTGAGATTAACCCGAAAACCCACAGAAGTGAAGATCGAATCGCGCGCGTCCACCCCGTGCTCGCGGAAGGCGCGCGCGGGAGCGGAGGAGGGTCAGGCCAGGGCGGCGAGGCGGTCGAAGGCCGCGTCGAGCTCCTCGTCGACCCGCTGCGCGCCCGGGTGCGCGTCGTACCAGGCGATCTGCCGCCGGGCGCCCTCGGCGTACGGCACCGTCGTCGTGAACTCGGGCACGAGGCGGCGCAGCTTCGTGGTGTCGAACAGCATCGCGTGGGCCTTGTCGCCCACGAGGCCGGGCCCGAGGTCCGGCACCTCGCGCGCGATCCGCTCGCTCGGGACGTGGACGAGGTCGGGCTCGACGCCGGCCGCGCGGCCGAGCCACGTGTAGACCTGGTTCCAGGTCGGCGCCGACTCCCCCGTGATCGTGTACGCGTTCCCGAGCGCCTCCGGCCGCCCGAGCAGCCCGACGAAGCCGACCGCGAAGTCGTCGCTGTGCGTCAGCGTCCAGGGCGTGGTGCCGTCGCCGTGCACGACGACGGGCTTGCCGGCGCGCATGCGCGCGATGTCGGTCCAGCCGCCCATCGTCGGCAGCAGGGTGTCGTCGTAGGTGTGGCTCGGCCGCACGATCGTCATCGGGAAGTCGCGATCGCGGTCCTCGCGGACGAGCAGGTCCTCGCAGGCGATCTTGTCGCGGGAGTACTGCCAGAACGGGTTCTTCAGCGGCGTGGACTCCGTGACCGGGATGGAGGCGGGCGGCTTCTGGTAGGCGGAGGCGCTCGAGATGAAGACGTACTGGCCGACCCGCCCGCGGAAGCGGTCCACGTCGCCCTGCACGGTGTCGGTCGTGAACGCGCGGAACTGCGCGACCACGTCGAACTCGCGGTCCCCGACGGCCTCGTCGACGCTCACCGGGTCGGCGACGTCGCCGACCAGCTGCTCGACCTCCTCCGGCACCGACCGCGTCGACGCGCTGCGCCCCCGGTTGAGGACGGTCACGCGGTGCCCGCGCTCGACCGCGAGCCGCACGCTCGCCGTCGAGATGACCCCGGTGCCGCCGAGGAACAGGATGTCGAGACCCGCCATGACGCACTCCTCCAGCTCGTCGCGGCGCCGCCCGCGCGACGCCGACCGCTGTCGGACCGTACGCTCCGGTCTCTGGGAGCGACGGCGGAGGAGGCGGACGTGCAGGACGGCGGCACCATCCGGGCCCGCGTCGAGCGCGCGCTCGGCGCCCGCATCGCGGCCGGGCTCGAGCCCGAGGGGGCGCTGCTGACCGTGCCCGTGCTCGCCGAGCGGTACCGCGTCTCGGCGACGCCGGTGCGGGAGGCGATGCTCGAGCTGCAGCGCCGCGGGTTCGTGGAGCCGGCCCGCAACCGCGGCTTCGTCGTCACGGCGGTGGATCCGGCGCACGCGCAGCACGTCGCGGCGGTCCGCGAGCTGCTCGAGCCGCCGGCGATGCGGACGGTCGCCGGCCTGCGCGCCGAGGCGCCGTGGGCCCGGGCGGGCGCCGCCAGGATCGCGGAGGCGGCGGCGGCCGGCGATCTCGAGGACTACCTCGAGGAGGACCGGCGCTTCCACGTCGAGCTGACGGCGCTCGCCGGGAACCCGATGCTCACCGCGGTCGTGGACGACCTCCGGCGCCGCACGCGCCTGCCCGGGCTCACCGCGCTGGTCGGGACCCGGGAGCTCGCCGCGTCGGCGGCCGAGCACGGCGACCTCCTCGATGCGATCGAGGCGGGCCACGAGGACGCCGCCGAGCGCGTGATGCGCCACCACATCGGCCACACGACCGGCTGGTGGGCCGGACGCCCCGAGTAATATATTACTGGCACTCCTCCACGACGAGATCGGACGGCCATGCCCGCGAAGCTCGACCTCGGCGGCGTGATCGTCGCCACCACCCTCCCGTTCCGCCCCGATGACTCGGCCCCTGCCGGCCTCGCGGTCGACTACGAGCGGTACGCCGCGCACTGCGCCTGGCTCGTCGACAACGGCTGCCGCGGCGTCGGGCCGAACGGCTCGCTCGGCGAGTACTCCTCCCTCACGGACGAGGAGCGCCGCCGGGTCGTGCGCACGGCCGTGGAGGCGGTCGGCGACCGGGCGCTCGTCGTCGCCGGCGTGCACGGCGTCGGCTGGCACCAGGCCCGTGGCTGGGCGGAGGCCGCCGCGGAGGACGGCGCCGACGGGGTGCTGCTGCTGCCGCCCACCCTGTACCGGGCGAACCGCGAGGAGGTGCTCACGCACTACCGGAAGGTGGACGAGGTCGGGCTGCCGATCATGATGTACAACAACCCGATCGACACGAAGGTCGACCTGACGCCGGACCTGATCGCGGAGCTGGCCGAGCTCGAGAACGTGGTCGCCGTGAAGGAGTTCTCGCTCGACGCGCGGCGCGTGCGGGAGATCCGGGACCGGAGCGACATCGCGGTGATCGCGGGCGCGGACGACCTGCTGTTCGAGGCGCTCGTCGCCGGCGCGACGGGTTGGTTCGCCGGCTACCCCAACGCGTTCCCGCGGGAGGCCGTGCGGCTGTACGAGCTGCTCGCGGCGGAACGCGTCGCGGAGGCGAGGACGCTGTTCGAGGAGATGGCGCCCGTCTTCTCCTGGGACTCGAAGACCGAGTTCGTGCAGGCGATCAAGTACTCGATCGACGTCACCGGGGAGAGCACCGGCGGCCCGACCCGGCCCCCTCGCGGCCCGCTGACCGAGGCGCAGCGCGCCGTGATCCGCCGGGACACCGAGCGCGCCCTCGCCGCGGGCGCGGCGCTGCGCACCGCCTCCCGATGATCCCGGCCCGCCGCATCCGCGCGGTCGACTCCCACACGGAGGGGATGCCGACCCGGGTCGTGCTCGACGGGATCGGCGAGATCCCGGGCGCCACGATGAACGAGCGGCGGCTCCACTTCATCGCGCACCTCGACCACCTCCGGCACTTCCTCATGGACGAGCCGCGCGGCCACCCGGCGATGAGCGGCGCGGTCCTGCAGCGCCCGACCCGGCCCGACTGCGACTGGGGCGTCGTCTACATCGAGGTCTCCGGCTGCCTGCCGATGTGCGGCCACGGCACGATCGGCGTCGCGACCGTGCTCGTCGAGGAGCGGCTGGTGGCGGTCGTCGAGCCCGTCACGACGATCCGCCTCGACACCCCGGCCGGCCTCGTGGTCGCGACCGTCGCCGTCGACGAGGGCCGCGCGACGTCGGTGACGATCGAGAACGTGCCGAGCTGGACGGACCGCCTCGACGCGGTGATCGAGGTGCCCGGGCTCGGCGCCGTTCCCTACAGCCTCGCCTTCGGCGGCAACTTCTACGCGCTCGTCGACCTCGACGCGGTCGGCCTCTCCTTCGACCGCGCACGGCAGCGGGACATCGCGGACGCCGGGCTCGCGATCATGAACGCCATCAACGAGCAGGCGCCCCCGCACCACCCGGAGATCGAGGGCGTCGACCACTGCCACCACGTCGAGCTCATCGCGCCCGGCTCCGACGCCCGCCTGTCCCGGCACGCGATGGCGATCCACCCCGGCTGGTTCGACCGCTCCCCCTGCGGCACCGGGACGTCGGCCCGGATGGCCGAGCTGCACAGCCGCGGCGAGCTGCCCCTCGGGCAGGACTTCGTGAACGAGTCGTTCATCGGCAGCCGCTTCGTCGGCCGCCTCGTGGCGGAGACCGAGGTCGCCGGCCGACCCGCCGTCGTGCCGACCATCACCGGACGCGCCTGGATCACGGGCCGCGCCGAGTACGTGCTCGACCCGACCGACCCGTTCCCCGACGGCTTCGTCTTCTGAGGATCGGCTGACAGGTGCACGGGAGCCCGATCCCTCCGTGCACCCGCCCTCGCTAGCGTTGCGCTCGGCGACACGCCGACAGCCCGACCCTTCAGGACCCGCGAGGAGCACGGATGGCCAAGAGCAGCAAGAAGAAGTCCAAGAAGAAGGACGAGGAGGAGCGGCGCAAGAAGGCCGCCGCGAAGGCGAAGGCCAAGGCCGCCGCGAAGGCCGCCGCGCTCGCGGACGACGCGAAGAAGGCCAGGAAGGCCGCCGACAAGGCCGTGAAGGCCGCGGACGCGGCGCAGGCGAAGGCGGTCGCCGCCGGGGCGCCCGCCGCCAAGAAGAAGCCGGACGAGGCCGAGCTGCTCCGGCTCGCCCTCCGCAGCACCGAGGCGAAGCTCACCGACGCCGAGCGCCGGGTCGAGGCGCTCGAGCGCCAGATCGCGGACTTCCACACCCTCGACGACCAGGTGCTCGAGGAGACCGTCGAGGACGCGATCGTCGACGCCGCGGTCGAGGCGACCGTCGCCGACGCGGTGCTCGACTCGATCGAGGCGGACCCGGCCTCCGAGGCGGAGGCGGTCGAGGCCGTCGCGATCGAGCTCGACGAGATCGTCGCCGCGACCGAGGCGGAGGTCGCCGACGACGAGCCGTCGCACGAGGGCGAGGCGGCGGCGGCCGCCCAGGTCTTCCAGGAGTCCGAGGCGCCCGTGACGGCCGAGGAGCTGACCCCGCCGCTGCCCGAGGAGCCGGCCGACGACGAGCCGAGCGAGTCGTGGACCCTGCTCCGCCTCCGCGCCGAGGCGAAGCGCCGCGGCCTCACCGGCACCTCCAACCTGCCGAAGGCCGCCCTGCTCGACCGCCTGCGCGGCGCCTGACCCGCCGCGGCGCTCCTCGGCACCGGGCGAGGAGCGCCGCGCGGCGTCACACTGCGATCGCCGGAGCCCCGCCGGCCGTAGCGTGAGGCGATGCATCCCTCCACCGTCTCCGCGCCCCCGGTCATGCCGGGCGTGGTCGACTCGGTGCTCGACCTCATCGGGGAGACGCCGGTCGTGCGCCTCCGCCGGATCGCGCCGCCCTCGGGCGCGCAGGTCCTCGTCAAGCTCGAGGGCCGGAACCCCGGCGGCAGCGCCAAGGACCGCCCCGCGCTCGCCCTCGTGCGCGACGCCGAGGCGAGCGGGGCGCTGCGGCCCGGCGCGCCGATCGTCGAGTCCACGTCGGGCAACACCGGCATCGGCCTCGCCCTCGTCGGCCGCCTCACCGGGCACCCGGTCGTGATCGTGCACGGCGGCACGATGTCGCCGGAGAAGCTCGCGCTGCTGCGCCTGCACGGCGCCGAGCTCGTGGAGGCGGACTGGACCGCGGGCCCCGAGAACCCCGACAACCCGCGCGCCGTCGCCGACCGCATCGCCGCGGAGCGGGGCGGGTGGCGCAGCCAGCAGTACGACAACCCGTCCAACCCGGGCGCCCACTACCGCTTCACCGGCCCGGAGATCTGGCGCCAGACGGGCGGCGCGATCACGCACCTCGTCGCCGGCATCGGCACGGGCGGCACGATCTCCGGCACCGGCCGCTACCTGCGCGAGGTGTCGGAGGACCGCGTCCGCGTCATCGGCGCGAACCCGGCCGGCTCCACCTACGGCGGCGGCCCGGCGGACGTGATCCGCGTCGAGGGCGTCGGCACGACGTGGCCCGCGAGCCACTGGCCGAAGAACCTCGACCGGGGCGTCCCGCACGAGATCCGGACCCTCGCGGACGACGTCGCCTTCGGGACGGTCCGCCGGCTCGCGGAGGAGGAGTCGATCCTCGTCGGCCCGTCCTCCGGCCTCGCCGTCGGCGTCGCGCTCGAGATCGCGGCCGACCTCGACGAGCGGCACGTCGTGCTCGCCGTCGCGCCCGACTCGGCCACCAACTACCTGACGGAGCTCTCGCGATGACCGTGCACTTCGGCTGGTTCCTCGGCGCGGGCTTCGGCGTGCAGGGCTGGGGCGACCCGACCTACGGCGTCGGCTACGACTGGACCCAGCCCGCGATCTACCAGGACGCCGTCCGCGCTTTCGAGGGCGCCGCGTTCGACCTCCTGGTGATCGAGGACGGCGTCGCGGTGCCCGACACCTACCGCGGGACCGCGGAGGTCAACCTCGCTGCGGCGCGCTTCGTGCCGAAGCACGACCCGCTCCCCCTCGTGCCGTACCTGCTCGGCGCGACCTCGCGCATCGGCATCGTGCCGACGCTGTCCGCGAGCTTCTGGGAGCCGTACACCGCCGCCCGCCTGCTCGCGACGCTGCAGCACTTCGCGCACGGCCGCCTCGGCTTCAACGTCGTCACCTCCGGCTCGGACCTCGCCGCCCAGAACTACGGGCTCGACAAGCAGGTCGAGCACGACCTCCGGTACGACCGCGCCGACGAGTGGGTCGACGTCGTCCGCGCGCTCTGGCGGAGCTGGGAGCCCGGCGCCGTGCTCGAGGACACGGTGGGCGGCGTCTACGCGGACTTCCGCAAGGTGCACACGATCGATCACGAGGGCCGGTTCTTCCGCGTCCGCGGCCCGCTGAACACCCTGCCGCCCGAGGAGGAGCCGGTGATGGTGCAGGCGGGCGCCTCCGGTCGCGGGCAGGCGTTCGCGGGCCGGCACTCCGACGTCGTGCTCGCGCTCGCCTCCACGCCCGAGCGCATGAAGGCGCACCGGGACCAGGTGCGGCAGGCCGCCGCCGACGCCGGCCGCGCGCCCGACTCGATCACCGTGCTGTTCGTCGTGAACCCGATCCCGACGGCGAACGCCGAGGAGACCGCCTCCGTGCGCGCCGCGCGGGCCGAGCTGACGCAGGCCGCGATCGACGAGCAGCTGCAGTCGATCTCCTACCTGACGAACGTCGACTTCGCCCGGTTCGACCTCGACGCGCCCCTGCCGTCGTTCGAGACGAACAGCAACCGCGGGACGCTCGAGAACTTCGTGAAGAGCGCGCCCGCCGGCTCGACGCTGCGCGAGGTGCTCGCGGCGCGGGCGAAGGCGGACGGGCTCGCGATCGTCGGCACGCCGACGGAGGTCGCGGACCGGCTCGGCGAGCTCGCGGAGGGCAGCGGCGCGGACGGCTTCCTGTTCACCGGGCAGGTCCATCCCGCGCACGTGCACCGCACGCTCGACCCGCTCGTGCCCGCCCTGCGCGACGCCGGCCTCCTGAAGCGGGAGCTGACGTCGACGACGCTCCGCGGCAACCTGGCCGCGCGCTGACATGGCGCACCCCGGGAACGGCGTCACGATCGCGACCGAGCCGCTGCTCGCGGAGGAGGTGCTCGCGATCGCCGCGGGCGCGTCCGTCCGGATCGGCGCGGCCGCCCGGGCACGGCTCGCGGTGTCGCGGGCGGTGCTGCTCGAGGCCGTGGAGCGCGGCGACGCGGTGTACGGCGCCACGCGCCGGCTCGGCGCGGGCGCGGACGACCCCGTCGACGAGCAGGCGGCGTTCCAGCTGCAGGTGCTGCGCAACCACGCCGGTGCGATCGGCGACGCCGTCGACCCGCTGATCGTCCGCGCCGCGATGACGGTGCGGGTCGCGCAGTTCGCGCTCGGCGGCAGCGGCGTGCGCCCGGAGGTCGCGGAGGCGCTCGTGGGCCTGCTCTCGGCCGACGTCGTGCCCTTCGTGCCCGACCGCGGATCGGTCGGCATGGCGGACCTCGCGCTGAACGCCGCGGTCGCGCTCGTGCTGATCGGCGAGGGCGCGGTGCTCGCGGAGGACGGCTCGGTCGTGTCCGGCGCCGAGGCGCTCGCCGCCGCCGGCCTCGTGCCGCTCGAGCTCGAGGTGCACGAGGCGCTGTCCCTGCTGAACACGAACGCCTTCACCCTCGGCTCCGCCGTGCTGGCGGACCCGCGCCTCGAGGAGCTGGGCGAGCTCGCCGACCGCTGCCTCGCGCTGTCGCTCGAGGCGGCGGGCGCGCACCGCCCGTCCGGCGACCTCGGCCCGTACTCCTCCACCGTGTTCGACGACGTCGAGGGCGGGGGCGCCTGGCGCTCCGCCGTCACCGTCCGCGAGCTGCTGCAGGGCTCGTTCCTCCACGACGCGGACCGCGAGCGGCGGACGCAGGACGAGCTCGCCTTCCGCTCCGCGCCGCAGGTGCACGGCGCGCTGGCGGAGCGCGCCGAGGACCTCGCCACCGCCGTCGACGACGCGCTCGTCGTGCGCGCGGAGAACCCGCTCGTCGACGTCGGGACGCGCTCGGTCGTGCCGAACGGCAACTTCACCCTGCTCGACCTCGCGCTCGGGCTCGAGTCCGTACGGCTCGCGCTCGCCCACCTCGGGCGGCTGACCGCGCGCCGCACCGCCGTGCTCTCCGCGCTCGCGCGGCCGCTCCGCGCCGAGGGCCGAGCCGGCATCCCCGGCCTGCTCGCCTACACGGCCGCCGAGCGGCTGAACGACCTCAAGCGGCTCGCCGCCCCGGTCACCCTCGACGACGTCGTGCTGTCCGAAGTCGAGGACTACGCGACCTGGGGGTGGACCGCCGCGCGGACGACGCACGACGCCATCGACGCGGCCACCGACCTGCTCGCGATCGAGGCCCTGCACGCCGCGTCGCTCCTCCGCGGCACCGCGCTGCGCCTCGGCGACGGAACGGGCCCGCTGGTGGCGGACCTGGCGGCGCTGCTCGAGCGCGGCGGCGGCGCGGAGGAGCTCGTGCGGGGCGCGGCGGAGGCGCTCGCCGGGTCCTGACCCCGGGTCAGCAGTCGCAGACCGGCGACGACACGGGCGCGGTCAGCGGGTCCGCCGCGCGCACGAGCGGGCCGGCGTCGGTCTCGACCGGCATCCCCTCGCGCGCCCAGTACTCGAAGCCGCCGAGCAGCTCGCGGACCGACCATCCGCCGCGGGCCAGGGCGAGCGCCGCCTTCGTCGCGCCGTTGCAGCCCGGGCCCCAGCAGTAGACGACGACGGGCAGGTCCCGCGGGATCACGCCCGCGGCGGACTCCGCGATGCCGGCGCCCGGCAGGTGCAGGGCGCCGACCGCGCGGCCCTGGGCCCACGCGGCGTCGCCACGGGTGTCGACCAGCACGAACCGGTCGCCCGCGAGCTGGGCGGCGCGGACGTCGGACGGGTCGGTCTCGAAGCGGAGGCGGGCGGCGAAGTGGGCGACGGCGTCGGTCATGGGCGAGGACGCTACGCAGGGCGGGAGCCCGGCTGAAGGGCCGGTCGACGGCGTCCGAGGCGAGGCGCCGCGGATCCCACGGCATACTGCCGCGGTGACCGCTCGATCCCCGTTCGTCGCCGACCGCACCGATCGCGCGATCCTCGCGGCGCTGCAGGCCGACGGCCGGCGGAGCACCGCGGACCTCGCGCGCGACGTGCGGATGTCCGCGAGCGCGGTCGCGGAGCGGATCCGGCGGATGGAGGAGGCCGGCGTGATCCGCGGCTACCGGGCGGTCGTCGACCCGGAGGCCCTCGGCTACGCGGTGCTCGCCCACCTCCGGCTCCGCTACCCGAGCAGCAGCTACGGCCCGCTCCACGCGCTGCTCGCCGAGATCCCGGAGGTGCTCGAGGCGGACCACGTCACCGGCGACGACTGCTTCGTGCTGAAGGTCGTCGCGACGTCGATGCGGCACCTCGAGCAGGTCACCGGGCGGATCGGCGCGCTCGGCTCCGTGACGACGTCGGTCGCCTACTCGAGCCCGGTCGTCGCGCGGCCGATCACGCCGCCCGTCGCCGGCTGACCCGGTCCCGGCGGACGCGGCGCGGGCTTCGTGAACCGCAGGTAGGCGGCCTCGTCCTGCGGCACCGCCGGGTCGAAGTCCGGGGTCCAGCCGTGCCGGAGGTAGAGCGCCACCGCCTCCGGCTGCTTCGCGCCCGTGGTCAGCTCGAGACCGGTGTAGCCGAGCTCGGCGGCGCGCGCCTCGAGCAGGGCGAGCACCCGGCCCGCGAGGCCGCGGCGCCGACGCCCGGGATGCGTCCACATCCGCTTCAGCTCGCCGAGCGGCCGCCCGTCGTCCCCGGCGCCGCCGCGCTTGACCGCGCCGCCCGCGACGAGGACCCCGTCCTCGAGCAGCGCCAGGAACGCGCCGCCCCGCTCGGCCGCGAACGCCTCCGGCGGGTAGCGGGTGAGCTCGGCGGAGGACGGCACGCCGTCCGTCGGCGCGTACCGGGCGTCGTAGTCGCGCGCCAGGTCCTCGATCAGCGGGCGCAGCACCGGGTCGTCGGCGGCGACCCACCGCACCTCGTCCGTCACGGGGACGACGCTACCGACGCGCGTCGACGATCCGGAGCGCGCCCCGCACGGCCTCGAGCGTGACCGGCAGCGGGCCGAAGCGCTCGCCGTCCGCGTACGTCACCGGCGCCGGCCCGCGGTCGTCGACGTCGATCGACACGACCCGGCCGCGGACGATGTCGACGTGCTCGTCGTCGACGTGGGTGCCGCGGAACACGCGCGGGAGGAGCCTGAGGAGCGCCCGGCGCGACAGCGGCGCCGCGACGAGGACGTCGAGCAGGCCGTCGTCGACCCGCGCGTCGGGCGCGAGCCGCATCCCGCCGCCGATGCTCGCCGTGTTCCCGACGGTCACGAGGACCGCGTCGAGGTGGCGGGCGTCCCGGTCGATCACGACGCGGTAGCGGCGCGGGTGCAGGCGGGCCACCTCGAGCAGCACCGCGGCGACGTACCGGGGCGTGCCGGACAGCCGCGTCATCCGGTTCGCGCGCTCGTTCACGGCCGCGTCGAAGCCCGCGGAGAGCATGCCGACGAACCAGCGCCCGGTGCTCACGCGCACCGCGTCGACCTCCCGCACCGGCGGCGCGTCGCCGGCGAAGGCGCGGACCAGGGCGGCGATCGCGGCGTCCGGGTCGTCGTGCGGCAGGTCGAGGCAGCGGGCGACGTCGTTGCCGGTGCCCGCGGCGACGATCGCGAGCGGCACCCCGGTCTGCGCGAGCGCGTTGACCGCGACGTGGACCGTGCCGTCCCCGCCGACCGCGACCACCGCGTCCGGGTCGGACGCGAGCACCCGGCGGAGCGCCGCCTCCATCTCGCCGTCGGAGCCGGCCGTGAGCTCGTCGACCTCGTGCCCGGCGCCCGTGAGCGCCGTCACGGCGCGACGGCCCGCCGCACCGGCCCGCCCCCCGCCCGCCGCGGCGTTCAGCGCCACCACGAGCCGAGCCACGGGGGAAGTGTGACAGGCCTGGGAGTTCTCGATGCGGGGCTTGCGCGAAGCGGCCGGGGACCTCACCGCCGCCTCGCGGGAGGGGTTCGGGACACTGGCGGCATGCGTGCGATCGTCTACTCCGAGTCGGGCGGCCCCGACGTCCTGCGCCTCGTCGACCGGACCCCGCGCGAGCCGGGTCCCGGGGAGGTGCGGGTGCGGATCCGCGTCTCCGGCGTGAACCCCACCGACTGGAAGTCGCGCGGCGGGACCGCGCCGGGCGGCGAGCAGGTGCCGAACCAGGACGGCGCGGGCGTCGTGGACGCGGTCGGCCCCGGGTCCCGCTTCGCGGTCGGCGACCGCGTCTGGGTGTGGGACGCGGCCTACCAGCGCGCCGACGGGACGGCCCAGGAGCAGGGCGTCGTGCCCGAGCGCCAGGTCGTGCTGCTGCCGGACGACGCCTCCTTCGACCTCGGCGCCGCCCTCGGCATCCCGGCGCTCACGGCGCACCTCGCGCTGCGCGCCGCGGAGGAGACGCCGCTGCCCCTCGCGCCGGGCGAGCTCGCCGGGCGGACCGTGCTCGTCGCGGGCGGCGCGGGCGCGGTCGGCCACGCGGCGATCGAGCTGGCGGTCTGGGCCGGGGCGCGCGTCATCACGACGGTCTCCTCCCCCGCCAAGGCCGCGCTCGCGCGGGCCGCGGGCGCGCACGAGGTCGTCGACTACCGCGCGGAGGACGCGGCCGCCGCGATCGGGCGGCTCGCGCCCGAGGGCGTGCACCTCGTGGTCGAGGTGAACCCGAACGCGAACGCGGAGCTCGACGCGCAGGTGCTCGCCCCCGGCGGCGTGATCGCCGTCTACGCCACCGACACCCCCGAGCCCCTGTCGTTCGCGGTGCGCCCGTTCATGGGCAAGAACCTCCGGTGGCGCTTCCTGCTCACCTACACGGTGCCCGAGGCGGAGAAGGACGCCGCGGTCGCGGGCGTGCAGGCGGCGGTGGCCGCCGGCGTGCTCCGCGTCGGCGAGGAGGCGGGCCTGCCGATCACCCGCTTCCGGCTCGAGCGCACGGCCGACGCCCACGAGGCGGTCGCCTCCGGCACCACGGGCAAGGTCCTCATCGACGTCAGCGAGGACGGGGCCTGATCCCGAGGCTCGCTGGCGCTCGCACCTCGATCAGCGGGGATCTCGCCCGCCCTACCAGTGCGTGCGGTGGCGCTCCTGCTCCACGACCGCGTCGAGGTCGGCGAGCCGGTCGAGGCCGGCGAGCGGCTGGTTCATGCGCGGGTTGCCGCGGAACCGGTCGCGGTGCCGCTCGAGGAACGCCCAGTACCCGGCGGTGAACGGGCAGGCGTTCTCGCCGACCCGCACCTTCGGGTCGAAGCGGCAACCGCCGCAGTAGTCGGTCATCCGGTTGATGTAGGCGCCGCCCGCCGCGTAGGGCTTCGTCGCGACGACGCCCCCGTCGGCGTGCAGGCTCATCCCGACGACGTTCGTCGGCATGACCCACGGGGTGCCGTCGACGAACGCGCCGATGAACCACTCGCTCGTCTCGGCCGGCGACCACCCGCGCTCGAGCGCGAAGTTGCCGAGCATCATCAGCCGCTGGATGTGGTGCGCCCAGGCGTGCTCCCGCACGTCGCCGATGACCGACGACAGGCAGTTCGCCTCGATCGCGCCCGGGTCGAGCTCCCAGAACGAGTCCGGCACGCGCTTCCGCGCCTGGAGCGCGTTCCGGTGCACGTACCGCTCCCCCAGGTGCCAGTAGAGGTGCCACATCCAGTCGCGCCAGCCGATGATCTGGCGGACGAAGCCCTCCACCGAGTTCAGCGGCGCCTTCCCGTCGGCGAACGCGTCGAGCGCGGCGCCGACGACCTCGCGCGGGTCGATGAGCCCGAGGTTCATGGGGGCGGAGAGCAGGGAGTGCGACATCGTCCAGTCGGCGGAGAGCGTCGCGTCCTCGTACGGTCCGAACGTGGGCAGCCGGTGGCGGACGAAGTGGTCGAGCGCGGCGCGCGCCTCGTCCGCGGTCGCGGCGAACCGGCGCGGCCCGTCCTCGCCGGTGAAGCGGACGACGCCCTCGCGCTCCCAGCGGTCGAGATCCGCGCGGACGCCCGCGTCGATCTCGTCCTCCTCCGGCCACCAGGGCTCGGGCAGGTCGAGCCGGTCGCGCTTCGGGGGCGGCTGCCGGTTGTCCGCGTCGTAGCTGAACCGGCCGCCGACCGGCTTCCCGGCGCGGGTCATCAGGATGCCCTCGCGCTGCCGGACCCAGCGGTAGAAGCCGTCCATGACGAGGCCGTGCTCGTCCTTGTCCCGCACCCACCCCGCGAAGTCCGCCTCGCTCGTCACGAACCCGCGCGACGGCAGCACCTCCGCGCCGAGGGAGCGCACGAGCCGCCGCGCGCCGTAGGAGGTCGGGTCGACGGCGACGAGGTCCCGGCCGGCGAGCGCCTCCCGGAACGTCGCGGCCCGAACGAGCTCCGCGCGGTCGCCGAGCTCGGCGGCGCGGTGGCGGATCGCGGACAGGTAGAGGTGCGCCTTCTGCCGGTGCGTCGGCCGCTTGCGGAACGCCGCGACGGACTCGACGAGCAGGATCGGCTCCTCCTCGTCGTCGAACAGCGGGCCGAGCTGCTCGCCGAAGAGGATGCGCTGCCGTGCCATGGCCGGGACGCTAGCGGGCGCGACGCGCCGCTCGCCCGAGTGCCCAGACGACGGGGGCGCGGGGCGCGGGGCGCGGGGCGCTCAGGCGGCGGCGATGAGCACGACACCGGCGGTGGCGGCGCCGAGGCCGGCGAGCTGCACGGCGTGGAGGCGCTCCCGCAGCACGAGCAGGGCGAGCAGCACCGTGCCCGCCGGGTAGAGCGCGATCAGCACGCCGGTGACGGACAGCAGGCCGAGCCGGGAGGCGAGCAGGAAGAGCAGGTTCGCGGTCATGTCGCCGACGCCCGAACCGATGACGAGGGCCGGCGGAGCACCGCGCGGGGCGAGGGAGCGGCGGCCGACGAGCGCCACCGCGCCGAGCAGGAGCAGGGAGGCGGCGCGCGCCGACGCGGTCGGCCAGAACCCGCTGTCGTCGGCCGAGCGGGCGAGGAGCACGAAGAGCAGCCCGAACCCGGTGCCCGCGAGCAGGGCGCCCGCGACGCCCGGCCCGCGCAGGGCGGCGGGGCCGGGCAGCCGGCCCTCCTCCGCACTGACGAGCAGCACCGCGCCCACCGCGAGCACGACGCCGACGAGCGCCAGCGGCCGCGGCCGCTCCCCCGCCGCGAGGCCGCCGACCACCGGCACGATCGCCGACATCACGGCGGTCAGCGGCGCGACGACGGTCATGGCGCCGACCGCGAGGCTGCGGTAGAAGACGAGCAGCGCGACGCCGCCGCACACCCCGGCGCCGGCGCCCCACGCGAGCGACGGGCCGTCGAGGCGGCCGGGCACGACGACGAGCAGCACCGCGACCGGCGCGAGGCTCACGAGCTGCCCGCAGAACACGACGGCGAGCGCGGGCGCCCGCCGGCTCGCGAGGCCGCCCGCGAAGTCGGACGTGCCGTAGACGAGCGCCCCGAGCAGAGCGAGCAGGACGGACACCGCCCCGACCGTAGGCGGTGCCGGTGGCGTTTCTCTCAGCCCCTGCGGATCGCGCGCACAGCGGACGCTGGGAGGTTCACGGCGTGACCGATCAGCTGACGTTCGACGACCCCCGCACCCGCTTCCCGAAGATCGATCCGCCGAAGCGCCAGATCCAGGACGAGCCGGGCCTGCAGTCCGAGATGAAGCCGACGCCCGACATGGGCGAGGCCACCTACCGCGGCACGGGGCGGCTCACCGGGCGGAAGGCGCTCGTCACCGGCGGCGACTCCGGCATCGGCGGGGCGACCGCGATCGCGTTCGCGCGGGAGGGCGCGGACGTCGCGATCGTCCACCTGCCGCAGGAGCAGCCGGACGCGGACCACGTGCTCGAGCAGATCCGGGCCGCGGGCCGGCGCGGGGTCAGCATCCCGGGCGACCTGACGGACGCCGCGTTCTGCCGCGAGCTCGTCGCCACCGCGAACCGGGAGCTCGGTGGGCTGGACGCGCTCGCGATCGTCGCGGGCAAGCAGATCACCTCCACCGACCTGACCGAGCTGCCCGACGAGCAGTTCGTCGAGACCTACGAGGTGAACGTGTTCTCCGCGTTCCGCATCGTGCAGGCGGCCGTGCCGCTGCTGCCGCCGGGGTCGACCATCGTGCTGACCGCCTCGCTCGAGACGTACCAGGCGTCCCCGGAGCGCATCGACTACGCGAGCACGAAGGCCGCGATCAACAACCTCGGGAAGGGCATGGCGCAGCAGCTCGCGGAGAAGGGCGTCCGCGTCAACGTCGTCGCGCCCGGGCCGACGTGGACCGCGCTGCAGGTCTCCGGCGGCATCCCGAAGGAGGAGATCGCCGACTACGGCTCCGACACCCCGCTGGGCCGCGCCGCGCAGCCGGCGGAGATGGCGCCGGCCTACGTCTTCTTCAGCTCGCCCGAGTCGAGCTTCGTCGTGGGCGCGACCCTCGCGGTGAACGGCGGCACCCCCACCCCTTGACCCTGATTCCGTTTTGAAGGAGTACTTCGCGCAGGCGGACGAGAACTCCTTCAAAACGGAACGTGATCGCGCGGGGTGGTCTCGAGTCCCTCGCCCGGGAACCTCCCTCCGCCGGGAACACCGGCGGTGGGGCCCAGGCCGTGGGGCCCATCGCTGCGCTCGCACCTCGACCGGCGGCGGCGGCTCGCTACGGGCGGAGGGTGCGGAAGGCGCTCGTCACGTAGGGCATCTCGATGCGGTCGCGGCCGGCCGTCTCGGGGTGCGTGCCGAGCAGGTCGCGGACGCCGTCGAGCACGCCCTCCCGCTCCTCCGGCGCCAGCGCGATGACGTAGGACCGCGACGCCGCCATCGCGACGAGCTGGTCGACGGTCATCGGGCGGGTCCAGGTCAGGTCGCGCCGCTCGAGCGGGCCGAACGGCGGGTCGACGACGACGGCGTCGCCGTCGATCATCCGCTCGGCGGCGCTGCCGCGGATCACGTCGCCGAGCTCCCGCACCCAGTCCACGTCCGTGTCGCGCACGTTCCAGACGAGGCCCAGCGCGCCGCCGGGCCGCAGCACCCGCGCGGCCTCCGAGGACGCCCGGGGCACGTCCACCCAGTGCCACGCCTGGCCGTAGACGACCGCGTCGGCGGAGGCGTCGGGCAGCGGCAGGGCCTCCCCGGTGCCTGAGAGCGCGCGGGCGGCCGGCACCTCCTCGGCGAGCGTCGCGAGCATGCCCGCGTCCGGCTCGACGGCGACGACCTCGCGGCCGGGGGCGACGAGGGCGGCGGTCAGCTTCCCGGTGCCCGCGCCGACGTCGACGACCTCGCGGGCGTCGCCCACGAGCCAGGCGACGAGCTCCGCCGGGTAGTCGGGCCGGCCTGCCACGTAGTCGCGGGCGGCCGCGCCGAAGCGGCGGCCCGCGAGCGCCTCGTCCCGCTCGCTCACACCGCGTTCCAGAGGTCGATGACGCGGTTGTCGTGCTCGTGGCCGAGCTCGGCGATGCCGGCGGTCGACAGCACGAGCTTCGCGCCGCCCTCCGGCGGCAGGTCGATCCAGGCCGCGGCGAGGGCGCGGAGCACGTGCCCGTGGGCGACGAGCAGCACGTCCTGCCCGGCGTCCAGGGTCGGCTGCGCGCGGGCGATCACCCGCTCGACCCGCACGCGCACCTCCGCGGCGGTCTCGCCGCCGGGCGCGCCGTCGCGCCACAGGTCCCAGCCGGGCCGGTCCTCGTGGATCTCGGCCGACGTGCGCCCCTCGTAGTCGCCGTAGTCGAACTCGGCCAGGTCCTCGGTCGTCTCGATCCGCCCGCCGAAGCCGGCGAGCTCCGCGGTGCGCACGGCGCGCCGCCGCGGGCTCGACAGCACGAGCCGGAAGTCGCGGTGCGCCAGCACGGGCGCGAGGGCGCGGGCCCTCGCCTCCCCCTCCTCGGTCAGCGGGACGTCGGTGACGGAGGTGTGCTTGCCGGTCCGGCTCCACTCCGTCTCCCCGTGTCGGAGGAGGACGAGCTGCGGCGGCTTCAGGTCCGGGTAGGGGTGATGCGGCACGCGGCCGACCGTACTCGCCCCGCCGGGGTGCGCCCCGCGGACCGCGCGCCGCGCCCGGTGAGGCTTGCCTCGCCTTGCTGGCGGACGTCCGGGCAGAGGCGCACGATGCCGGTATGACCTCGCTGCTCGGCGTCCTCACGCACGGCGCGTCCCCGGAGGAGGGCGCCGTCGCGGGCCGCGCCAACACCCTCCGCGCGGGCGTGCTCGGCGCGAACGACGGCATCGTCTCCGTCGCCGCGATCGTCGTCGGCGTCGCGGGCGCCTCCTCCGCGCACGGCGCGGTGCTCGTGGCCGGGCTCGCCGCCCTCATCGGCGGCGCGGTCTCGATGGCGCTCGGCGAGTACGTCTCGGTCTCCAGCCAGCGCGACGGCGAGCGGGCCGCCGGCGTCGACGGCGGCGCGAACCCCTGGGCCGCCGCCGTCGCCTCAGCGGCCTCGTTCCTGACCGGGGGCGTGCTGCCGCTCATCGCCGTGATGCTCGCCCAGGGCGCCGCCCGGGTCCCCGTGACCGTCGTCGTGGTGCTGGCGGCGCTCGCGCTCACGGGCGCCGCCGGGGCGCGGCTGGGCGGCGCGCCGGCCCTCCGACCGACCGTGCGCACGCTGGTCGGCGGCGGCCTGGCGCTCGCGGCGACCTGGTCCATCGGTCTGCTGCTCGGCACCACGGGCGTCGCCTGACCCGTCACATCGTCGGGACGGGTCAGGCGCGCTGCAGCCTGCCGCGCCCGCCTGGGAGGTCGGAGAGAACCGGCCGACCAGCGCTTCCCCAGTCCGGGGGACGGCGAGCCGTCCGCTCCGCGGCGGGCTCCTCGGCCGCTGACACGCCCGCGAAACACGCCGCGACTAGGGTGCGGGAATGGCAGCCGCACTGACGCTCGGCGCCGAGGAGGAGCTGCACCTCATCGACCTCGAGCGCTGGCAGCTCGCCGCCCGCGCACCGCAGGTCCTGGCGCGGCTGCCCAAGGGCAACTACTCGGCGGAGATCCAGCGCACGACGGTGGAGACCAACACCGAGGTCGTGTCCACCCTCGACGGGCTGCGGTCGGAGCTGCTCCGGCTCCGCAGCGGCCTCGTCGACGTCGCCGCGCGGGAGGGCCTCGGCGTCGCCGCCGTCGGCACGGCGCCGCGCAGCGAGTTCCGCGACTTCGAGCTGACCGCGACCGGGCGGTACGGGCGGATGCAGGAGCAGTACCGCCTCCTCGTCGACGAGCAGCTGATCTGCGGCACGCAGATCCACGTCGGCGTCGCCGACCGCGACCTCGCCGTCGAGATCACGCAGCGGATCGCGCCGCGCCTGCCGGTGCTGCTCGCCCTGTCGGCCAGCTCGCCCTACTGGAACGGGCTCGACACCGGGTACGCCTCGATCCGCACGATCATCTGGCAGCGCTGGCCGAGCGCCGGGGCGACCGGCCCGCTGCCCGATGCGGCCGCTTACGACGAGCTGCTGCAGGACCTGATCGCCTCCGGCGTCATCGCCGACGCGAAGATGGCGTACTTCGACGTGCGGCCGTCCGCCCACGCGCCCACGCTCGAGCTGCGCGTCTGCGACGCCTGCCCGCTCGTCGACGACGCCGTGCTCATCGCCGGCCTGTTCCGCGCGATGGTGCGGGACGCGGAGCGGGAGATCGAGCAGGGCGTGCCGCGCGGCGAGCTGCGCCCGCTCCCCCTCCACCGCGCCGCGATCTGGCAGGCGGCGCGAGGCGGCCTGACCGGGCGTCTCCTCGACGACTCCGCCCATCCCCGTCCCCTGCCGGCGCACGAGGTCGTCCGCGGCCTCGTCACCGACCTCCGCGACGTGCTCGAGGAGCTGGGCGACTGGGAGGAGGTCGGCGAGCTCGTCGAGACCGCGCTCGCCCGCGGCAACTCCGCCGACCGGCAGCGCGCCGCCTTCGTGCAGCACGGCGACCTCGCGGACGTCATGCGCAGCGTCGTCGAGGAGACCCAGGGCCCCGCGTCCGGCCCCGCCATCGCCACCCCGGCGCTCCGCCGCTACCGCACCCGCGCCGGCGACGAGGGCATCGACAGCAACGCGGTCCCGCGCCCGAACTACCGCCGGGTCGTCGAGCACATCCGCGGCCTCGGCGAGGCGGGGGTCGCCGACCGCGAGGCGGACCGCGACCGGTGGGCGACCGAGCACGGCTTCGTGTTCGGCGTCGCCGGCGCGCAGCGGCCGTTCGAGGTCGACCTCGTGCCGCGCATCGTCCAGCCCTACGAGTGGGCCGAGCTCGAGGCGGGCCTCACCCAGCGGGCGCGGGCGATCGAGGCGTTCCTCGACGACGTCTACGGCGAGCGCCGGATCCTCCGCGACGGCGTGCTGCCGGAGGAGGCGGTGCTCGGGGCGCCCGGCTGGCGCGACGACGCGCAGCGCCTCCCGGGCGAGGCGCTGCGGGCGCCGATCCAGGGCTTCGACCTCGTGCGGAACGAGTACGGCGGCTGGCGCGTGCTCGAGGACAACGTGCGCAACCCGAGCGGCGTCGCCTACGCGATCGCGGTGCGGCAGCTGATGGACCAGGTGCTCCCGGACCTGCCGCGGCCCGACCACCTCGCCGATCCCGCCACGGCGCTCGAGCACCTGCGGCGCACGGTGCTCGCGGGCGCCAAGCCGGGCACCCGCGGCGCGCTGCTGTCGACCGGCGAGGACGCCTCGGCGTGGTTCGAGCACCGGCGGCTCGCCGACGGCGCCGGGCTGCTGCTCGCGGTCGCCGAGGACCTCGAGGTCCGCCGGGGCACCGTGGTCCAGCGGTCGACCGGCGACCGGATCGGGAGCCTCTACCTCCGCATCGACGTGGAGCTGCCCGACCTCCTCGACTCCTCCGGACGGCCGATCGGCGCGGAGATCATGGACGTCACCGCCGCGGGCGGCGTCACCCTCGTCAACGCGCCCGGCAACGGCGTCGCGGACGACAAGGCGATGTACCGATCCGTGCCGGAGCTGATCGGCTACTACCTCGGCGAGCGCCCGCTGCTCGAGAGCGTGCCCACCTACCGGCTCGGCGACGAGACCGAGCGCCAGGCCGTGCTCGAGCGGGTGGGCGAGCTCGTCACCAAGCCCGTCGACGGGCACGGCGGCCGCGGCGTGCTGATCGGCCCCGCCGCCGACGCGGCCGAGGTCGCGAGGCGCCGCGTCGAGATCGCGGACGACCCGGCAGCCTGGGTGGCGCAGGAGGTCGTGCCGCTCTCCTCCGTCCCCTCGCTCGAGGACGGGCTGCTGCAGCCGCGGCACGTCGACCTCCGTGCGTTCGTCTACGCCACGGGGCACCGCCGCAAGGACTACCTGCTCGCGGACCTCGCGCTCACCCGGGTCGCGCCCGACGGCAGCCTCGTCGTCAACTCCTCGCGCGGCGGCGGGGCGAAGGACACCTGGATCGTGCTGCCCGAGCACCGGCGCTCGCGGGCACGAGAGCGGTAGGCGGCCGCGGTGTGCGGGCTCGCGGGCGAGGTCCGGTTCGACGGGAGACCGGCGGACGTCGACGCGGTCGCCCGCATGACGGCGTGCATGGTGCACCGGGGCCCCGACGGCGAGGGCGCCTGGGCGGAGGGCCCCGTCGCGTTCGGGCACCGGCGCCTCGCGATCATCGACCTGTCCGCCGCCGGCGCGCAGCCGATGCTCGACGACGAGACCGGCGCCGTCGTCGTGTTCAACGGGTGTGTCTACAACCACGTCGAGCTGCGCGAGGAGCTCCGCGGCCGCGGTCACCGGTTCCGGTCGACCTCCGACACGGAGGTGGTCGAGAAGGCCTGGGACGAGTGGGGCGAGGACTTCGTCGACCACCTGATCGGGATGTTCGCGATCGTGCTGCGGGACCGCAGGACGGGGCGCACGGTGCTCGCGCGGGACCGGCTCGGGATCAAGCCGCTCTACCTCGACGAGCGGCCCGGCGTGCTCCGCTTCGCCTCCACGCCCCAGGCGCTGCTCGACGGCGGCGGGGTCGACGCGACGATCGACCGCGACGCCCTCGCGATGTACATGAGCTTCCACTCGGTGGTGCCGGCGCCGGCCACGATCCTCGCGGGTGTGCGCAGGCTGCCGCCCGCGACCGTGCGCGTGATCGAGCCCGACGGCACCAGCCGGCAGCGCGTCTACTGGACGCCCGTGTTCGAGCGGGACGGCGAGCGCTCGGCGGAGGAGTGGCAGGAGGCGTTGCGGGGCGCCCTGCGCACCGCGGTGCGGCGGCGGATGGTCGCGGACGTGCCGGTCGGCGTCCTGCTGTCGGGCGGGCTCGACTCCTCCCTGGTCGTCGCGCTGCTCGCGGAGCTCGGGCAGACCGGGCTCGAGACGTTCAGCATCGGCTTCGAGGACGCGGGCGGCGAGCGCGGCGACGAGTTCGCCTACTCCGACCTCGTCGCCCGCGAGTTCGGCACCCGGCACTCCCGCATCCCGGTCCCGTCGAGCCGGCTGCCGGACGCGGTCGACGCGGCGGTCGCGGCGATGAGCGAGCCGATGGTGAGCCACGACGCCGTCGCCTTCCACCTGCTCTCGCAGGAGGTCGCGCGATCGATCAAGGTCGTCCAGTCCGGCCAGGGCGCGGACGAGGTGCTCGGCGGCTACGACTGGTACCCGCCGCTCGCCGGCGTGCCGCGGGCGGGCGCGGTCGACGTCTATGCCGCCGCGTTCGTGGACCGGCCGTGGTCGGCGATGCCGGAGTGGGTGGACCGCGAGTGGCTCGCGGGGACGGACCTCCCCCGGGCGTTCCTCGAGCGCTCCTTCGCCGCGCCCGGCGCCGAGACCGCGGTCGACGCCGCGCTCCGGATCGACACGACGGTGATGCTCGTCGACGACCCGGTGAAGCGCGTCGACAACATGACGATGGCGTGGGGGCTCGAGGCGCGGGTGCCGTACCTCGACCACGAGCTGGTCGAGCTGGCCGGGCGGATCCCGCCGGAGCTGAAGCTCGCCGACGGCGGGAAGGGCGTACTGAAGCGCGCCGCCCGGGGGCTCGTGCCCGACGCCGTCATCGACCGCACGAAGGGCTACTTCCCGGTCCCCGCGATCCGGCAGCTCGAGGGACCGGTGCTCGCCCGGGTCCGCGACGCCCTCCTCGACCCCGCCGCGCAGCGCCGCGGGCTGTTCCGCCGGGGCACGGTGGAGCGCCTGCTCGCCGACCCGAACACCGAGCGGACGACGCTCGGCAGCAACGCCCTCTGGCAGCTCGGCCTGCTCGAGCTGTGGCTGCAGACGAACCGCATCCCGTGAAGCCCGCTCTCGCGGATCCGGAGAACCGTCGCGGATCCGGAGGATTCGCGCGACACGCCGATGGTGCGGCCCCGCCCGACGGCGTGTCGCTCGGAAAGTCCGGATCCGCGAAGCGCTAGCGCCCGGCGGTGGCGCTCCGCAGCAGGGTCGCGGAAGCCGCAAGCACCTCGTCGATCACGTCCGCGAACGGCGTCGCGGCCGCGTCGTCGGCGGGTTCGTCCAGCCAGCGCTCGAGCGCGACGTGCAGCACCGAGACCACCAGGTCCCCGACGAGCGCGGCCGTGATCGGGTCCTCGCCCCGGTCCGCGAAGGCGGACCGCACGACCTCGGCGAGGGCTGCGCGCTTCTGCAGGTCCCGCTCCTGCAGCGCCGGGTCGGCGGCGATCAGCGCGCGGACGCGCCGCACCTCGGACCGGCTGCCCTCGAAGGTGGTCTCCGCCACGGTGCGCAGGCGGTCCCGGACGAGCGCGAGCACGTCGAGGCCCTCGGGCGCCTCCCGCATCAGCCGGGCCGCGTCGGCCGTGATCGCGTCGTCGGAGAAGAGCACCTCGCGCTTGTCGGCGAAGTGCCGGAAGAAGGTGCGGGTCGTGAGCCCGGCGCGCTCGGCGATCTGCGGCACGGTCGTCGGGGCGTAGCCCTGCTCCTCGAACAGGTCGACGGCGGCGCGGTGCAGGCGGCCGCGCGCGTCCGGAGCCCATCGCGTCACGGTCCCAGGCTACGTGACGACACGAAGTGCCATCGCCCCCTATTGTGATGACACGTCGTGTCATGAAGGAGGCGCCGGATGGGCGAGCAATGGACCGGGAGCGATCGAACCGGCGAGGTGGCCGGATGAGCGCCACGAGCGAGGTCTGGGTGCTGGGAGCGACGGGTCGTACGGGCCGCGACGTCGCACGAGCGCTGATCGACCGCGGGCTGCCCGTCGCGCTCGTCGGGCGGGACGCGACGCGCCTCGCCGCGACCGCCGAGGCACTGCCCGACGGGGCGCGCACCGTCGTCGCGGCCGACCCGACCGCGATGGCGGCGGCGGTCCGGGAGGCGGGCCCCTCGGTCGTGGTCAACACGGTCGGCCCCTTCCACCGCACGGCGGAACCGCTCTGGCGCGCCGCGCTCCCGTCGACCTCGTACGTCGACGTCGCGAACGACCTCCTCTCCGCGACCGCGCTGCTCTCGGCCCACGACGACGCCCTGCGCGCCGGGCGGACCCTCGTCACCGGCGCCGGCTTCGGCGTGCTCGCGACGGAGGCGCCCCTCGTCGCGCTGCTGGCCGGCCGGCCGGCTCCGGTCCGGGTCCGCGTCGACTCCGTCGCCTCGGTCGCGCTCGAGGCCGGCGCGCTCGGGGAGGCGCTCGCCGCGACCATCGTCGAGACCCTGCCGTTCGGCGGCCGCCGGATCACGGCCGGACGGCTCGTCCGGGCCGGGGTCGGATCACGGCCCGCAGCGGTGCCGCTCCCGGACGGCGGAACCGCCACGACCGGCGCCTGGCCGTCGGGCGACCTCGTCGCGGCCGGGCGCGCGAGCGGGGCACCGGAGGTGCTGGCGGCCTCCTCCGGCGTCCCGACCGGTCGGACCCTCCGCGCCCTCCTGCCCGTCGCGGCACCGCTGCTCCGCCTGCGGCCGCTCCAGCGGCTCGCGACCGCTCGGCTGGCCGCGGTGCGGTTCCCCGACCGCCCTCGCCCGCGCGCGCACTCCTGGGGCCGCGCCCTCGCGGAGTGGTCCGACGGCACCGTCCGCACCGCCTGGCTGCGCACGGGCGACGCCGGCGTCTTCACGGCTGCCGCGGCGGCGGCGGTCGCGGCGCGGATCGCGGAGGGGCGCGCCGCTCCCGGCGCGCACACGCCCGTCGCGGCGGTCGGCCTCGACGTGCTCGACGACCTCGACGCGGAGCTGCTCCTGCCCTGACTGGCGGCGTGCGGCGACGGCCCGGGAGACTGTGCGGGTGACCACGGACACCGCCGACCGCGTCGACGCCGCCGTGCGGCTCGGCACGGAGCTCGTCGACGCGTGGGGCAGCTGGTCGCCGACCATGACGCCCGACGCGCGCCGCGTCGCCTTCATCAGCGACCGGTCCGGCAGCCCGGAGGTCTGGGTGCAGGAGGTCGCGCTCGAGGGCGACGCGCCACCGGCCCGCCGCATCCCGGTCTCGGCCGACCCCGTCATCGACGTGTCGTGGTCCGCCGACAGCCGGTGGCTGGCCTGCACGGTCGCGACGGACGGCGGCGTCCGCACCCAGGTCTGGGTCGTCCGGCCGGACGGCACGGAGGCGCGGCGGATCGCGGGCGACCACGTGGAGCACGCCGAGCTGGGGCCGTGGACGCGCAGCGGGCACCGCGTCGTCGTCACCTATCCCTCCGCCGGCCCCGGCCGCCCGACGCGGTCGTTCCTGGCCGACCCGTGGACCGGCCGCCTCGACCCGCTCGCGGAGGGCGACCTCATCCACGTGCTCGACGTGTCGCTCGAGGAGCGGTTCCTGATCCTCATCGACGGCGAGCGGGGCGCGCGGTTCTGCAGTGTCGTCGACCGGCTCGAGGACCAGCACTTCCCGCTCCTGCCGCACGGCACCGGCTCGACCGACGTCGCCCTCGTGCGACCCGCGCCCGACGGCGAGTCCGGCCCGCTGTACGTCTACCTCGCCTCCGACGTGGGGCTGTCGCGCCGCCAGCTGATCGGGCTGCCGTTCGGCCCGAACGGGCACCGCGGCGAGCCGAGGACGCTCGCGTTCCGCGACGACGCGGAGCTGGAGGCGGTGGACGCGGACGACGCGGGATCGCTGCTGCTGCTCGTCTGGAACGCCGCCGGCCGCAGCGAGCTCGAGCTGTACCACACGGGCACGCACGAGCGGCAGCCGATCACGGGCCTCCCCGGCCTCGTCGCGACGACGCCCGTGCTGTCGCGCGACGGCGGGTCCGTCATCCTCGGCGTCGAGGGGCCGGAGCGGCCGCGCGAGCTCTGGCACCTCGACACGCACAGCCGGCGCTGGACCCGGGTGACCGCGGCGCCCGCGCCGACCGAGCGGCTCGTCGTGCCGAGCCTCGAGACCTTCCGGGGCGAGGACGGACTCGTCCTCACCGGCTGGCTCTACCGGGCGACCGACTCCGACCGCGCCGTCGTGCACCTCCACGGCGGCCCGGAGGCGCAGGAGCGGCCGACGTTCAGCCCCCAGCACCAGGCGCTCGCCGCCGCCGGGATCAGCGTCTTCGCCGTCAACGTCCGCGGCTCCTCCGGCTTCGGCCGGGAGTTCGTGCACGCCGACGACCTCGGCGGCCGCTTCGACGCGTTCGGCGACGTCCGCGCTGCAGCGCACCACCTCGTCGCGACGGGCGTCGCGGACCGCCGCCGCATCGGGGTGACCGGGCGCTCCTACGGCGGGTACCTCACGCTCGCCTCCCTCGCCTTCTCCCCCGGCGTCTTCGCCGCGGGCGTCGACGTGTGCGGCATGAGCGACCTCACGCGCTTCTACGAGGAGACTGAGCCGTGGATCGCCGCCGCCGCGGTGACGAAGTACGGCCACCCCGAGCGCGACCGCGCGCTGCTCGAGGCGATCTCGCCGCTCCGGCAGGCGGAGGCGATCGACGTGCCGCTGCTCGTCGTGCACGGCGAGCTCGACACGAACGTGCCCGTTGGCGAGGCGCGGCGGATCGTCGCGGCGCTGCACGCCCTCGACAGGCCGGTCGAGTACCTCGAGCTGCCCGGCGAGGGGCACGACTACCGCCGGGCCGGCTCGCGGAAGCGCCTCCTCACCGACCTCGTGGGGTTCCTCGCCGCGCACCTGTGACCGCCGTCGCGGTTAGCGTGGAGGGGATGGCGGACTCGGCGCGGATCGACGTGTGGCTCTGGGCCGTGCGGGTGTACCGCACGCGGTCGCTCGCGACCGCCGCCTGCAAGGCCGGTCACGTCGCGGTCAACGGCGCGAAGGTGAAGCCGTCGCACGTCGTGCGGGTCGGCGACGAGGTGCGGGCGACGCTCGCGCACGAGAAGATCCTCGGCGTCAAGGCGTTGCCGCTGAAGCGCGGCGGCGCGCCCGAGGCCGCCCTCGCCGTCGAGGACCGCACCCCGCCTCCCCCGCCGAAGGAGGAGACGCCCGCGGCCGTGCTGCGCGACCTCGCGAAGGGCCGCCCGACGAAGAAGGACCGCCGGGACATCACCCGCCTCCGCGGCTACTGACCGCGGACTCCGTTCTGAAGGAGTTCTCGCGCGAGCACCGCCGGATCTCCTTCAAAACGGATGTGATCAGCGGTGATCAGCGGGGCGGGCGGTCGCAGACGTCGAAGCGGTTCCCCTCCGGGTCCTCCATCAGCGTCCAGTCGACCTCGCGGTGGTGGTCGAGCGGGATCACGCGGGCGCCGAGGCCCTCGAGGCGGGCGACCTCCGCCGCCCGGTCGTCGGCATAGAGGTCCAGGTGGAACCGCGGCGGCAGGGCGTACTCCGACCGGTGGAGGTCGAGCGACAGGTGCACCCCGCCGCCCTCCCGCGGCCGCAGGGCCGCCCAGTCGTCCTCCGGCTCGGCCCTCGGCACGAGGTCGAGCGCCGCGGACCAGAACGCGACCATCCGGTCGAGGTCCTGGACGCGCAGCACCACGGCGCCGAGAGTCAGCCCCACGAGGTCAGTCCGGCTCGACCGGGTCGATCACCTCGTGGACCTCGGCCGTGTCGTCGGGGTCCTCGCCCTCGGCGCTCGACGGCTTGCCCTGGGCCTCGAGGACGATCTCGGGCTCGGGCGCAGCCGGGTCCTCGCCCTCGGCCTGCGTCGGGTGGTTCTGGTCGTACTCGTTGGGCGCGTCGGTCATGACCGTGTCCTCTCCAGCGGCGCGGGCGCCGCTACTTCCCGCCCGCCGCGACGCGGAAGTCGTGGGTCGGGTCCTCGAAGTCGTCGGTCGGGGTGAGGTCGGGCTTGCCGACGAAGTCGGCGACCCAGCCGGCGAAGATCCGGACCTTGCGGTCCATCGTGGGCATCGCGAACAGGTGGTAGCCGCGGTGCGCCAGCCACGCCGGCAGCTCCTTCAGCTGCACGCCGTAGATGTTCGCGGCGCCGTGGAAGAGGCCGTACTCCGCGACCGTGCCGAGGCTGTAGTGCACGTAGTTGCGCGGCCGGCGGCGGCGGACGACGCGGGCGATGTTGTCGGCGAGCACGACGGCCTGCCGCACGGCGTTCTGCGCGTTCGGCGGGTACCAGGCCGGCTGCGGCTTGGTCAGGTCGGGGATCTGCGCGTTGTCGCCCGCGGCCCAGACGCCGCGCACCCAGCCGCCGTCCTCGCGGATCACCTGGAGGCGCGGGCTCGTGTTCACGTGCCCGCGGGGGCCGCGCGGCAGGTCCGTGCCGTCCAGCACCGGGTTCGGCTTGACGCCGGCCGTCCACACGAGCATCCCGAATGGCACCTCGTCGCCGTCGCTGAACTTCGCGACGGCGTCCTCGCAGGACTTCATCGTCGTCTTCAACCGGATGTCGACGCCCCGGTTCCGCAGCTCGCCGAGCGTCCACTGCGACAGCTCCGGCCCGACCTCGGGCGCGACGCGGTCGAGCGCCTCGATGAGGATCCAGTGCGGCTTCTCGTCCTTCAGCGCGGGCTGCGCGGCGATCGCCTTCTCCGACAGCACCAGCAGCTCGCTCAGCGCCTCGACGCCGGTGTACCCGCCGCCGATGAAGACGAAGGTGAGCAGCTTGCGGCGCTCGGCCGGGTCGGACGTGGCGGCGGCCTTCGCGACGTTGAGGAGCACGGTGTTGCGGGTGTGCGCCGCCTCCTCGACCGTCTTGAAGCCGACGCCGTGCTCGGCGAGGCCCGGGGTCGGGAACGTGCGGGTCACGGCGCCGAGGCCCACGACCGCGTGGTCGTAGTCGTAGACGACCTCGCCGCCGCCGACCGGCGCGACCGTCACGGTCCTCGCCTTCGAGTCGAGGCCCGTGACGCTGCCGCGCACCACGTTCGTGTGCTTGAGCGCCTGGCGCAGGTCGACGGTCACGTCCCGCGGGTTCACGTGCCCGCCCGCCACCTCGGGCAGGAGGGGCTGGTACGTCATGTACGCCCGCGGCTCGATCAGCGTCACCTCGAGCGGCAGCTCGGAGTGCTTCTCGAGCGTCCACGCGACGTAGAGGCCGACGTACCCGCCGCCCAGGATCACGATCTTCTGCGGCGCGACCGGCATGCGCTTCCCCTCGTCGGCGGCCCTGCGCCCCCGTCGGTCCGACCGTCCCACCAGCGCCTGTGCGGTTCCTGGCGGAACGCCGAGTGTCAGAGGCCCGCGGGCCGCAGCGGACGGCGCCCGGCGAGCTGCGGGCCCAGCCCGATGTCGACGAGGCGCACCCGGCCGGCGAGCGCGCGCCCGGGGTCGACGAGGAGGCCGGCCTTCATGGCGCCGAAGGCGACGGTGCGGTCGGCGCGGAGCACGGGCGGGTGCGCGCGGCCGTCGTCCGGGCCGACGCCGCTCGGCAGGTCGACCGCGACGACCGCGGCGCGCCCGCGCGCCTCCTCGAGCAGCCGGGCGACCGCCTGCCGGGCCGGGGGCCGCAGGCCGCCCCGAGCGCCGATGCCGAGGACCCCGTCGAGCACGACGTCCGCGGCGGACGCCTCCGCCGCGAGCAGCCCCGGGGTCGCGTCGGGCGGCAGGACGCGGGCGCCGGCGCGCTCGGCGGCGCGGAGGCCCGGCCCGTGCACCCCGGTACCGAGCCGGGCGACGACGGCGCTGCTGCCGCGCGCGAGCAGCGTCGCCGCCGCGTACAAGGCGTCGCCGCCGTTGTTCCCGCTGCCGACGAGCACGAGGAGACGGCCCGCCCCCGCCCCGCGCGCGGCGAGCACCCGCAGCACCTCGTCGGCGAGCCCCGCGGCCGCCCGGGCCATCAGCGGCACGCCCGCGGCGAGCAGCGGCCGCTCCGCCTCTCGGACCTGCTGCGCCGACCAGCCGCTCGCGATGTCCGCGCCCCGTTCCGCCACGCCGCGATCCTGCCCCCTCCTCCGGTCCGCCTCCTCCGGCCCGCCTCCCCCTCCGCCTCCCCCTCCGCCTCCCCCTCAGGAGCGCGGGAGGACGATGGCGGCATGCGCATCATCGTCACCGGCGGCAGCGGCAAGCTCGGCAGCACCGTCGTCGCCTCCCTCAAGGACGCCGGCCACACCGTGGTGGTCTTCGACCGCGCCGCCCGGCGCGGCGAGGGCGTCCCGGTCGACCTCACGGACGCGGGTCAGGTCCTCGACGCGGTCGCGGGGGTGGAGGACCTCCACGACGGCGTGGACGCGATCGTGCACCTCGCCGCGATCCCCGCGCCCGGCATCGCGCCGGACGTGCTCACCTTCGAGAACAACATCCTCTCGACCCACCACGTGCTGCAGGCCGCCCGTCGCGCCGGCGTCCGCCGGATCGTGACCGCGTCGAGCGAGACGCTGCTCGGCCTGCCGATGGACGAGCCGCCCGCCGCCTTCCCCGTGGACGAGGAGGTCGTGCTGCCCAACTCGACCTACTCGATGACGAAGCACCTCGAGGAGCAGATGGCGATCACCTTCTGCCGTTGGGACCCGATGCTCTCGATCACCGCGATGCGGTTCTCGAACGTGATGGTCGAGGAGGACTACGCCGGCTTCGAGGCATGGCAGGACGACGCCCGCCTGCGCAAGTGGAACGCCTGGGGCTACATCGACGCGCGCGACGCCGCCGTCGCGATCGAGCTCGCCCTGCAGGTCCGCGGCCCCGGCTTCGAGCGGTACATCATCGCGAACGCCGACACCGTGATGCGGCGGCCGAGCGCGGAGCTCGCCGCGGAGGTCTTCCCCGACGTGCCCTTCACCCGTCCCGTCGAGGGCCGGGCGACGCTGCTGTCGATCGACAAGGCCCGCCGCGACCTCGGCTGGGAACCCGCCCACTCCTGGCTGGACGCGCAGGGCTGACGGGTACCGTCCGCCCGACCCGACAGCCCGACAGGAGGACCCGATGCCCGCGAAGAAGGACCTGCCGTCCACCCTGCAGCGCTCGGACGAGCACGCGCAGGAGATCTACGGCGAGACGCTCGACTCGGCCGAGCAGGAGTACGGCGACGGCGAGCGGGCGCACCGCACGGCCTTCGCGGCGCTCAAGCACTCCTACGAGAAGGTCGGCGACCACTGGGAGCCGAAGGACGAGAAGGGCCCGTCCGACGCCGGCGCGGAGCAGAGCGGCCCGGGCGCGCACCCGACGCGCGGCGGCGTGGACGCCAACGCGTCGAAGGAGCACCTGCTCGAGGTGGCGCGGCGGCTCGACGTGCACGGCCGCTCGACGATGACGAAGGACGAGCTGGTCGACGCGATCGAGAAGGCGAACGCCCGCGCGACGCGGAAGGCGCGCGAGGACTGAGCCGGCTCGGCGGGCTCGGCCGGTTCAGCCGGCGCGGAGGTCGACCGAGGTCACGGTCCAGACCCGCCCGCGCTCGTCGCACCCGGGCACCGTCCCGACAGGGCCCGGCGCGCCGAGCATCGTGACGGTCGCGCCCGGCTGGACGACGACGCCGCCCGACGCGTCGCGCAGGCCGAGCCGCTCGTCCGCGCTCCAGCCCTCCGGGAAGCGGAGCACCGCCGTGCCGTTCGCGGCCGCGACCGAGTAGCAGACGACGTCGCCCCGACGCTCGGCGGACACGGCGCCGCGCAGCACCCCGGTCGGGTCGGGCGCCGCGCCGACGACCGGCACCCGGAGCCCGCCGGTCTGCGGCGCGGGGCGGAGCAGCGCGGCCGCGGTGAGCACCCCGAGCAGCACGGCGAGCAGCACCAGCAGGCGCACGCGGCGGCGTCGCCGGTCCTTGGCGACCATCGGGGAGAACTGCCCGCTCACCCCGCCAACGGTACGGGCCGGAGCCCGGCCGCCGGTCACCGGCGGACGAGCCGGGGCGCGAGCAGGCGGTGGTGGTCCCCCTCGTCCGAGGCGAGCAGCTCGAGGACGGCGGCGGCGACCTCGTCGAGGGGCTGCGCGACGCTGGGGAACCCGAGGGCGCGGGCCACCGGGGTGTCGTCGTACCCGACGACCGGCACGTCCGGGCCGAGGGCGAGCCGGGCGCCGAGCGCGAGGGAGTCGCTCGCGCAGACAACCGCGTCCGGCCGCGGCGCGACCGCCGCGACGGCGCGCCCGCCGATGCCGAGGTCGAGCGGGTCCTCCTCGACGCCGAGGTCCAGCGCCGTCATGTCCGCGTCCGGCACCCCGGCGGCGAGCATCGCCTCGCGCCAGCCCGCGCGGCGGTCGTCGCCGGTGCCGGAGCCCTCCGGCCAGCCCAGGAAGGCGATGCGGCGGTGCCCCTGCTCGAGCAGCGACGCGGTCGCGGCGCGGACGCCGACCCGGCCGTCGACGTCGACCCACCGGTGCGACCGGTCGGTCGTGTCGTGCTCGCCCCACGGCCGACCGAAGGTGACGAACCGCACGTCGTGCTCGACGAGCCACGGGATGCGGCGGTCGCCGTAGTGGGTCGACGTGAGCACGAGGGCGTCGACGTCGGCGCCGTCGAGCAGGCGCTCGAACGTCGCGATCTCCGCGTCCTCGTCGACCGCCGTGTACAGGAGGACGCGGAGACCGTCCGCATCCGCGCGCTCGACGAGCGCGTGCAGGAAGCGGTCGAGCAGCGAGCCGGACATCCCGTCGGCGCCGGGGTCGAGCCGGACGCCGATGGTCGAGCTGCGGCGGGTCCGGAGGCGGCGCGCCGACGCGTGCGGGCGGTAGCCGAGCCGCTCGATGGCCGCACGGACGCGCTCCGTCGTCTCGGCCCGCACGATCTCCGGCGTGTTCAGCACGTTCGAGACGGTCTGCCGCGAGACGCCGGCCGCTTCCGCGACGTCGGAGACGGTCGGGAGACGTCGCACGGCCCCTCCTCCGCTTCCGCCTGCAGCCGAAGCGTAGAGGATCCTGACAATCGCGGCTCGGTGATTTGATCGATCAAACTTCTGTGCCTACGATCCCCGCGTGGCGATGAGGCAACCGTTCCTGCACGACGCGGAGGTCGTGCTGGCCGCTCCGGCGCAGGTCTGGAGCCGCGCGGACGGCTCCTTCTCCGCGCCGATCGACGGGCTCTACGTGTCGGACGTCCGCGTGCTGAGCGGGCTCGCCGTGGAGGTCGAGGGCACCGGCGTCGAGCACGTCCGCACCGACCGCCGCAGCGCGCGCGAGGTCGCGTTCACCGGCCTGCTCCGCGGCCTCGACGGGGCCGGCGCGGACCCCCGGGTGCGGCTCGACCGGGTGCGCGAGGTCGCCGCTGACGGGATGCGCGAGACGATCACGGTGCGCTCCGGCCGCGACGTGCCGATCGACGTCGCCGTTTCGGTCCGGCTCGTCGCGGACCTCGCCGACATGCCGCTCGTGAAGTCCGGCGGCGTCGGTGCCACAGCCGCGTTCGCGCTCGCCGACGGCACCGCGACCTGGGGCGCGGACGCCGTGCGGGCGACGCTCTCGACGGACGGGTTCGTCGCGGCCGTCGAGGACGGCGCGCTCGTGCTGCGCCTCGCCGCCCGCGTCGCACCGCGCGGCACCGCGACCGCCTCCTGGCGGGTGCGGGCAGAGGACTCAGCCGCCGTCGTCGCCGCTCCCCCGGCGCCGGTCCGGCTCGGCGCGGCACCGACCGGCGACCCGACCCTCGACGAGTGGACCGAGCGCGCCCTCGGCGACCTCGAGGCGCTGGAGCTCGTGCTCCCCGGCGGCGAGGGCGACGTCTTCCTCGCGGCCGGCGCGCCGTGGTTCCTCACCCTCTTCGGCCGGGACTCGATCTGGGCCGCGCGGATGCTGCTGCCGCTCGACACCGAGCTCGCCCGCGGCACCCTCCGCGTGCTGGCGCGGACGCAGGGCACGACGACCGACGAGGCGACCGGCGAGCGCCCGGGCGGCATCGTGCACGAGCTCCGCCGCGGCGAGAACGCGCTCGGCGACGGCTCGGTGCTGCCGCCGCGCTACTACGGCACCATCGACGCGACGCCGCTGTGGATCCTGCTGCTGCACGACGCGTGGCGCGCCGGGCTGCCCGACCGGGAGGTCGTCGCCCTGCTGCCCGCGCTGCGCGCGGCGCTCGGCTGGCTCGCCGACGGCGTGCCGGAGGACGGCTTCCTGACCTACCACGACCCGACGGGCCGCGGCCTCGCGAACCAGGGCTGGAAGGACTCGGGCGACAGCGTCCAGTGGCAGGACGGTCGGCTCGCCGAGGGGCCGATCGCGCTCTGCGAGGTGCAGGCCTACGCCCACGAGGCCGCGCTCGCCGCCGTCGTGCTGCTGCGCGCGTTCGGCGACGAGGCGGAGGCGGCGCGCTGGCGCGACTGGGCTGCCGCGCTGAAGGCCCGGTTCCGCGGCGCGTTCTGGGTCGAGGACGGCGAGGGCGGGCACCCGGCGATCGCGCTCGACGCGCAGGGCCGCGCCGTCGACTCGCTCACGAGCAACATCGGGCACCTGCTCGGCACCGGGATCCTCGACGCCGACGACGAGCGCCGGGTCGCCGCGCTGCTCGTCGACCCGCGCCTCGACTCCGGCCTCGGGCTGCGCACCCTCGCCACCGACGCGGCGGGGTACTGGCCGCTCAGCTACCACGGCGGCAGCGTCTGGACCCACGACACCGCGATCGCCGTGCACGGCCTGCTCCGCGCCGGCTTCCCGGAGGAGGCGCGGCGCCTCGCCTCCGGCCTCCTCGACGCGTCGCGCGCCTTCGCGGCCCGCATGCCCGAGCTGCACGGCGGCGACGCCGCCGCCGACGGCTCCCCCGTCCCCTACCCGGCCGCGTGCCGGCCCCAGGCCTGGTCCGCCGCCGCGGCCGTCGTCGTGCGCGACGCCGTCGCCGGCGGGTCCGCCCGCGAGGAGCGCATCCCCGCACCTTCCCGATCCACCCGCGCCGCGGGCTGATCACCGTCACGAGAGGCACAGCTCCCATGCAACGACGCATCCCACGACTCGCCGCCGGCCTCGTCGCCGCGGCGGGCGTCCTCGCCCTGACCGCCTGCGGCTCCGGCTTCAGCGGCTCGTCCTCGCCGTCCGGCTCCGCCTCGGGCGGCCTCACCTCGAGCAAGAGCGCGCTGACGGTGCTCATCGGGTCCTCCGGCGACGCCGAGACCGCCGCGGTCAAGCAGCAGGTCGCGGCCTGGTCGAAGTCCTCCGGCACGAAGGCGACGGTGCAGGCGGCGAGCGACCTGAACCAGCAGCTCTCCCAGGGCTTCGCGTCCGGCAAGCCCGCCGACGTCTTCTACCTCGGCGCGGACACCTTCGCGAACTACGCGAAGCAGGGCAGCCTGCTCGCCTACGGCGACCAGCTGAAGAACAAGGACGACTACTACCCGGCGCTCGTGAAGAGCTTCACCTACGACGGCAAGTTCACGTGCGCGCCGAAGGACTTCTCGACCCTCGCGCTCGAGATCAACACGAAGCTGTGGGACGCGGCGGGCCTCAAGGACTCCGACGTCCCGACCACCTGGGACCAGCTGAAGACCGTCGCGCAGAAGCTCACGAAGGGCAAGGTCACCGGCCTCGTCACGAGCAACGAGTACCAGCGCCTCGGCGCGTTCATGACGGAGGCCGGCGGCAACCTCATGAACGACACGAGCACGAAGGCGACGGCGGACAGCGCCGCGAACAAGCAGGCGCTCACCTACGTGCAGAGCGGCCTCAAGGACGGCTGGTGGAAGTTCACGAAGGACGTCGGCGCCGGCTGGGGCGGCGAGGCGTTCGGCAAGCAGCAGGCGGCGATGACGATCGAGGGCAACTGGATCACCGGCGCCATGAAGTCCGACTACCCGGACGTCGACTACAAGGTCGTGCCGCTGCCCGCCGGCCCCGCCGGCAAGGGCACGCTGCAGTTCACCAACTGCTGGGGCATCGCCGCGGACAGCCCGAACCAGGCGGCGGCCGTGAAGCTCGTCGAGCAGCTCACCTCGAGCGACGACCAGCTCGCGTTCGCGAAGGCGTTCGGCCCGATGCCCTCCATCCAGTCCGCCGCCGACGGCTGGAAGCAGGCGTACCCGGACTTCTCGGCCTTCATCGACAGCGCCGACTACGCCAAGGGCGTCCCGACCGCGGTCGGCTCGACCGACGTGGTCACGGACCTCAACTCGAAGCTCGCGAGCCTGAAGACCGCCGACATCGGCGCGATCCTCTCGACCGCGCAGAAGAACCTGTCCGCCCTCCAGGGCTGAGCGAACCGGGACCACGAGGAGGCACACGATGACGAGCGCCACCGTCCGGACGAGCGGCCGACGGCCGCGCGGAGGAGGGATCCGACGCGGGCAGACCGCGGCAGGGCTCCTGTTCACCGCGCCAGCGGTGATCCTCCTCCTCGTCTTCCTCGTGGTCCCGATCCTCATGGCGCTCTGGGTGAGCGTCAGCGACTGGGGCGGCCGCGGCTCGCCCTTCTCAGGAGCCGTGAACTTCGTCGGCCTGAAGAACTACGCCGCGATCACCTCCGGCGGCGGGCTCGCGGAGTCCGACTTCGGCACCTCGCTGCGGAACAATTTCTGGTACGTCCTGCTCGTCGTCCCGCTGCAGACCGCGCTCGCGCTGCTGCTCGCCTCGCTGGTGAACACGCGGATCCTTCGCGGCCGCGGCTTCTTCCGCACCGCGTTCTACTTCCCGTCCGTGACCAGCTCGGTCGCGATCACGGTGCTGTGGTTCTTCCTCTTCAACCCGAGCGGCGCCGTGAACGCGCTCCTCGGCCTGATCGGCATCAAGGGCCCCAACTGGCCCGCGGACGCCGACGGGGTGCTGCACGGGCTGCTCGGCCTCGTCGGGCTGAAGACCGCGCCGGGGTTCCTCGCGAGCAGCGGCTTCCTCGGCATCACCTGGTGGGACTGGCTGGCCGGGCCCTCCGTCGGGATGCTGATCATCATCTCGCTGGCGATCTTCACCACGTCGGGCACGTTCATGCTGCTGTTCATCGCCGCGCTGCAGAACCTGTCGCAGGAGGTCGAGGAGGCGGCGATGGTCGACGGCGCGAGCGCGTGGCAGCGCTTCCGCCTCGTCACGCTGCCGCAGCTGCGGCCGACGCTGTTCACCGTGCTCACGCTCGGCCTCATCGGCACGTGGCAGGTGTTCGACCAGGTCTACACGGGCTCGAAGGGCGACCCGGGCAAGACCACGCTGACCCCGGCCTACCTCTCCTACCAGGCCGGCTTCATCAACCAGCAGTGGGGCCAGGCCGCCGCGATCGCGTTCATCCTCTTCGCGATCATCGTCGTGCTCACGGTCTTCCAGCGCTGGGTGCTGCGCGAGCGGGGCGTCTCGAAGCGCCGCATGCGGCGGGGCGGCTTCACCCCGGGCGACGACGGCCGGTACCGCGCGGCGGATCGGACGCTGACCGCCGCGGCCATCGCGGGCGGGGTCGCCGACCGCCGCGGCAGCGGAGGGAACCTCTGATGACCACGACCACCACCCCGACCGCCGCGTCGACCGTCACCGACCCGACGGCCGTGTACTCCGCACCGGCCGGACGCCGGCGCAGCCGCACCCCGATCGGGCGCGTGCTGCTCTACGTCGCGCTCGTCGCGCTCGCGGTCGTGTACATCTACCCGTTCCTCATCAACATCGCGACGTCGTTCAAGACGGACGCGGAGGCGACGGCGGACCCGCTGAGCCTGATCCCGCAGACCTGGACCGCGCAGGCCTACGAGACGGTGTTCTTCAACTCCGCCTTCCCCCGCTGGTTCGCGAACTCCGCCCTCGTGACGGTCGTCGTCACGATCGGCCGGGTCCTGTTCGACTCGGCGGCCGGCTACGCGCTGGCGCGGCTCACCTTCCCGGGCCGCGGCGTGCTGTTCGCCGGGATCATCGGCGTGATGGCCGTGCCCGGCGTCGTCCTGCTGATCCCGAAGTTCCTCGTGCTGAACCAGCTCGGCATGTACGACGGCTACTCGGGGCTGATCATCCCGCTCGTCGCGGACGCCGCGGGGGTCTTCATCATGAAGAACTTCTTCGAGTCGATCCCGGTCGCCGTCGAGGAGGCGGCCCGCATCGACGGCGCCTCGACGCTGCGGCTGTTCTGGTCCGTCGTGCTGCCGATGGCGCGGCCGGCCCTCGTGACGATCTTCATCCTGAGCTTCCAGGGCTCCTGGAACGAGCTGTCGCACTTCATCGTGGCGTCGCAGAACCCCGACCTGTTCACGCTGACGAAGGGCGTCGCGTCCCTCGCGTCCGGCCAGCTCGGCGCGGGCACGCAGTACCCGGTGCGCCTCGCGGCCGCCGTGGTCATGACCGTGCCGGTCGCCGTGCTGTTCGTGATCTTCCAGCGCCGCATCACCAACAGCGCCGCGGGCGCCGTCAAGGAGTAGCCGGGGCCCGCTCGACGCGGCTCAGATCACCGGGTCAGATCACCCGCGTCAGATCACCCAATGGTGCTCGGTCGCGTCGAGCGGCGACCGCGGGCGGACCTTCGCCGGCACGCCGACGAGCAGCGAGTGCGCCGGGGCGTCGTGCAGCACGACGGCTCCGGCGCCGACCACGCTGTCCTCGCCCACCGTGATCGCGCCGAGCAGCGTCGCGCCCGCGCCGATGATGACCCGGTCGCCGACGGTCGGGTGCCGCTTGACCTCGCGCCACACCGTGCCGCCGAGCGTCACGCCGTGGAAGATCGTCACGTCGTCGCCGACCTCCGCGGTCTCGCCGATGACGACGCCCGACCCGTGATCGATGAAGAACCGGCGACCGATCGTCGCGCCCGGGTGGATCTCGATCCCGGTCGCCGAGCGCACCAGCTGCGACACGACGCGCGCGGGCAGGCGCAGGCCCGCCCGCCACATCCGGTGGTGCAGCCGGTACGCCCACACCGCGTGCACACCGGGGTAGGTGAGCACGACCTCGAACCCCGACTTGGCCGCCGGGTCCCTCTGCCTCGCGGCGTGGACGTCCTCGAGGAGCGCGCGAAGTGCGCTCACACGTCCAGGTTCTCGAACAGCACCGTCGACAGGTAGCGCTCGCCGGAGCTCGCGACGACGACCACGATCGTCTTCCCCGCGTTCTCCGGCCGCTTCGCGACCTCGAGGGCGGCGTGCACGGTCGCGCCCGACGAGATGCCGGCGAGGATGCCCTCCTCCATCGCGAGGCGGCGGGCCATCGCCACGGACTCGTCGATGTCGACGTCGACGACCTCGTCGAGGACCTCGCGGTCGAGGATCGCGGGCACGAAGTTCGGGCCGATGCCCTGGATCTTGTGCGGCCCGGGCTGGCCGCCGTTCAGGATCGGCGACTCCTTCGGCTCGACCGCGACGATCCGCACGCCGGGCTTGTGCTCCTTGAGGTACCGGCCCGTGCCGGTCACCGTGCCGCCGGTGCCGACGCCGGTGACGAACACGTCGACGGCGCCGTCGGTGTCCTCCCAGATCTCCGGGCCGGTCGTCGCGTAGTGGATCGCGGGGTTCGCCTCGTTCTCGAACTGCTTCGCGAGGACCGCGCCGGGGCGCTCCGCGGCGACCTGCTCGGCGCGCGAGACGGCGCCCTTCATGCCCTCGGACGGCGGCGTGAGGATCAGCTCGGCGCCGTAGGCGCGCAGCAGCTTGCGGCGCTCGATCGACATCGACTCCGGCATCGTGAGGACGACCTTGTAGCCGCGCGCCGCGCCGACCGCGGCGAGGCCGATGCCGGTGTTGCCGCTCGTGCCCTCGACGATGGTGCCGCCGGGCTGCAGCACCCCGGCCTTCTCCGCCGCGTCGACGATCGCGATCGCGAGCCGGTCCTTGACCGAGGAGGAGGGGTTGTAGAACTCGAGCTTCGCGTAGACCGTGGCGTCGATGCCTTCGGTGACGCGGTTCAGGCGCACGAGCGGCGTGCGGCCGAACGCCTCCGTGATGGACGAATAGGTGCGTGCCATGACTGCCTTCTCCAGGAGGGAGGAACGGGACCGCGCGTCAGCCTAGAGGGAGCGCCCGGCCCGCTCCCCCGGTGTTACGGGACGCGACATGCGGTGCACCGCGCGCGGAGCACCCGCTGAGACCGGTCACACTGGATGCATGCTCACGGATCCTGCGCTCGTGGACGCGCTCGAAGCGTGTCAGGACCGCCGCTCGGCCGGGCGCACGCCCGCGGAGGCCGGCTTCGACGCCCTGCTCGACCGCTGGCCCGACCATCCGACGGCGTCGGAGGCGGTCGGCGAGGCCTACGACGAGGCCGGCGACCTGGAGCGGGCGGTCGCCTGCTACCGCTCCGCGCTCACCGGCCTGGAGGGCACGGCCCTGCGCCGGTGCTACCTGAAGCTGGGCGACGCGCTGCGCCGGCTCGGCCGGCTGGACGACTCGGTCGACGTGCTCCGAGCGGGCCTCGACGAGTTCCCGGGCTCCCGCTCGCTGCGCACGTTCCTCGCGCTCGCGATGCACGAGCAGGGCCGCGCGGACGCCGCGCTCGGCGTCGTGCTCGAGGTGCTCGTCGACCCGATGCCGTCGCCCGACCTGGAGCTGTACCGGGCCGCCGTGCGCCAGCGCGCGCAGCAGCTCGTCGCCCGCGACCGCGGCTGACCACCGGCCGGCGTCCGGCTCAGAACGGGCAGGGACCCTCGTCGGCAGGCGGGGGCAGGAGTTCCGGCGGTGCCGGGTCGAGCGGGTCGTTCGGCGGGTCCGCGAAGTGGTGGCCCCAGGCCTCGTTCCAGCCGACGGTGCCGTCGTCCTCGACCGGACCCTCGATGAACAGGCCGGCCGACTTCAGGTTGTGGTCGGTGCGGCCGAGGGTGACGAGGTTGGCGGCGTCGGTGGTGCCGCCGTGCTGCCACTCCCTCGCGTGGTCGATGTCCGCCAGGTGCGGCGCGATGGTCGAGCCCGGGAACCTCGACCGGCCGTCGCGGATCCTCACCCACCGGGCCAGGTCCGCGGGCGGCGCGTAGACCTTCCGGTCCATGGTCAGCCGCACGCCCGTCACCGGGTCCGTCAGCACGCGGATGAACGACGCCGCCGCGCCCGCAAGTGCCTTCGCGGTCTCGAGGTCGATGGGGCCATACCCGGTGAGCTGCGCCTGCTCCTTCGTCTTCCCCAGCCAGGCGAGCGCCGGGACCGTCAGGATCAGCTGGACCTGGACGGTCTTCCGGTCCGGGACGAGCGCGCCGTCGCTCGCGGGCGTCTGCAGCCCGGCGCGCAGGAGGTCGAGCGCGATGTCGTGCCGCAGCTGGGCGATGCCCCTCGTCTCGCCGTCCACGCCGTGCGCGGCGACGGCCGCCTTGTGGAGCGCGTCGTTGATGGGTACCCAGTCCGCTGCGAGGCCCTCGGCGACGAACGCGACGCCACCGTCGTGGCCGAGCTCCAGCGACGTGCGGCGCCGCTCGTAGGTGGTCCGGGCGCGCTTCGCAGCCGCCTCGTCGTCGAGGCGAGCCCGGGCCTTCCGCAGGTCATCCTTCAGCCGCGTCGAGATGACGACCTTCATCGACGCGATCTCGTCGTACGCGGCCCAATGCTCGGCACCGAGGCCCTCCGCCTCCCTCACCACGGTCCGCATCCGGCTCCACGACGCATCGCCGGCTTGGAACACGGCCCAGGTGAGCGGCAGCCGGTCGCGGAGGATCAGACCGGTGTCCACCTCGCCCGCCACAGCCGCGGGGTGGGCCCCGATCTGCAGGCCGAAGGTGCGGAAGAACGTCTGCGCGCCGAGCCCGGCCCGGGTGCCGAAGGCGGTCCCGAAGCGGTGGGCGAGGTCGATCATCGCCCGTTCGTACGCGGTCAGCAGGGCGGCGATGCGGTGGGCGTCGGCGATGATGCGCATCCGGTCCGCCTGCACGGCGAGGTCCTGCGTGTAGACGGCGGCGTCCTCCGTCAGCGCGGCGGCGAGCCAGGCGTCGTCCGGCACGGCGTCTGGGCCGAACTGCTCCCGGTACCGCTCGTCGGGCGGCAGCTGGGCGAGGCGGTCCTCCTCGGCGAGCGCGTCCCACGCGTCGGCCTCCTCGCGGGTCCAGACCCGCGGAGGCTCGTCGTCAGGGAACTCCTCGAACACGTGTCCGAATGTAGAGGAGGGGTCCGACAGCGGGTCGGGGCGATCGACCGGGCTCGGGATGGTCTCGAGGCTCGCTTCGCTCGCACCTCGACCAGCGGAAACGGCTTGCTGCGCTCGCACCTCGACCAACGGAGACCGGGCACCACACGGTGGTTGAGCCGGGCGCTCCGCGCCCGTGCCGAAACCATCGCGAACCCGCGGGGTGGTCTCGAGGCTCGCTGCGCTCGTACCTCGACCGGCGGCGACGGTGAGAGGAAGCGGCGGCCGCGGAGGGGCGAGCCGCCGACGAACGGGCCCGGCGACCGGGCCCGAGGGACGGGCTGCTCCCCCGGGAGCAGTCGGACCTCATCCTCCGGTATGAGATCGCCGCGGACGCGCCCCGGGCGACGCGAGCGGACGTAGCCTCGAGCGCATGCAGCACCGTCTCCTCCGCTGGCTGCCCGCCGCGGTCGCCCCCATCGTGATCGCCGGCGCCGTCACCGTGCCGCTCGTGGCCGCGGCCGCGCCGCCGGACCTGCCGGCGAAGTCGGCGCAGCAGGTGCTCGAGCTGGTGGCGAAGGCGAAGGACGTCCGCGGCTTCAGCGGCACCGTGGAGCAGCGGTCCGACCTCGGCCTGCCGTCCCTGCCGTCGGTCGGCGCGGGCAGCGACACGGACACCGCGTCGGCGCTCGACCTGATCGGCGGCGACCACCGCGCCCGGGTCGAGGTGGCCGGCGACTCGCGCAGCCGCATCGCGGTGCTCGACGACGGCGCCGAGCGCGACGTGATCCGCGACGGCGACGAGGTCTGGCTCTGGAGCTCGAAGGCGAACACCGCGACGCGCGTGATCGCGACGGGCGACCGCCGCCCCGACGTCCAGGCGCCCACGACCACGCCCGCTGCGCTGGCGCAGGAGCTGCTCGCGAAGGTCGACGGCACGACGGCCGTGTCGGTCGACTCGTCGCAGCGCGTCGCCGGTCGCGACGCCTACACGCTCGTGCTGACCCCCCGGACCACCGCGACGACGGTCGGCGCGGTGCGGATCGCCGTCGACGCCCAGACGGGCCTGCCGCTCGACCTCAGCGTCACCGCGCGGGGCGCCTCCTCCCCCGCCTTCGAGACCGGCTTCACGGACATCTCCTACGCGGTGCCCGCTGCGTCCCGCTTCGACTTCACCCCGCCCTCCGACGCGAAGACGACCACGAAGCGCCTCGACGCGGCCGACCGCCCGAAGGGCGCGCTGCCCGCGGGTGCGAAGCCGGCCGTCGGCGGCTCGGGCTGGGCGAGCGTCGTGACCGTGCCGTCGAGCGCGGTCCCGTCCGACCTCGCGAGCAACCCGACGGTGCGCCGTCTCACGACGCAGGCCGACGGCGGGCGCGTGCTCAGCACCGCGCTCGTCAACGTGCTGCTGACCGACGACGGACGGGTGCTCGCCGGCGCGGTGCCGGTGGCGACCCTCGAGGCCGCCGCCGGGTGAGCGCCGGGCTGGCCGTCGAGACCGACGGCCTCGGCAAGCGCTTCCGCGGCCGCGACGCCGTGACGGACCTCGCCCTCGCGGTGCCGGCCGGCAGCGTCTTCGGGTTCCTCGGCCCGAACGGGTCCGGCAAGACCACGACGATCCGGATGCTGCTCGGGCTCGTCAGCCCGACCTCCGGGTCCGCACGGCTGCTCGACGCGCCCATGCCGGACCGGGCCGCCGCGGTGCTCCCCCGGGTCGGCGCGCTCGTGGAGGGGCCCGGCTTCGCCGGCTACCTGTCGGGCGCCGCGAATCTCGCCCGCCTCGACTCCGCCGATCCGCTGGCCGACCCCCGCACACGCCGTCGCCGCATCGGCGAGGCCCTCGACCGCGTCGGCCTCTCCGCCGCGGCAGGCAAGCGGGTCAAGGCGTACTCGCTCGGCATGAAGCAGCGGCTCGGCATCGCGAACGCGCTGCTGCGGCCGCGCGACCTGCTCGTGCTCGACGAGCCGACGAACGGCCTCGACCCGCAGGGCACCCGCGAGGTGCGCACCCTCGTGCGCGGCCTCGCGGACGACGGCGCGACCGTGTTCGTGTCGAGCCACCTGCTCGCCGAGATCGAGCAGATGTGCACGCACGCCGCCGTGATGCGGGCGGGGCGGCTCGTCGCGCAGGGCACCCTCGACGAGCTGCGGGGCCCGTCGGCCGACGACCGGCTGCACCTCAGCACGCCCGACCCGGAGGCGGCGATCGCCGCGCTCGCAGGCGCCGGGCTCGAGCCGAGCCGGGCCGGCGCCGAGGTCGTCGCGCCGCTGCGCGGCCGGGCCGTCGAGGACCTCGTCCCCGTGCTCGTCGCCGCCGGCGTGCGCGTCCGCGGGGTCCGCATGGCCGAGACCAGCCTCGAGGAGCGCTTCGTGGCCCTGACCGGCGAGGGGTTCGATGTCGAGTCCTGAACCCCGGGCGCGGATCGGCCTGCCGCTGCTCGCGACCGAGATCGCCGTGCTGTTCCGGCGCAAGCGGACGTGGGCGATGCTGCTCGCGCTCGCCGCGGTGCCGGTCCTCGTCGGCGTGGCCATCCGCATCGCGTCGGGGCCGGACTCCGGCCGCGCCCCCTCCTTCCTCAGCCAGGTCGCGGGCAACGGCCTGTTCGTCGGGATCGCGGCGCTCGTGCTCACCATCCCGCTGTTCCTGCCGCTCACCGTCGGGGTCGTCGCCGGCGACACGATCGCCGGCGAGGCCGCCCAGGGCACGCTCCGCTACCTCCTCGTCGCGCCCGCGGGCCGAGCCCGGCTGCTCGTGGTGAAGTTCATCGGCGCGGCCGTCTTCTGCTTCGCCGCGCCGCTCGTCGTCGCCGCGGCGGGCACGCTCACCGGCCTCGCGCTGTTCCCGGTCGGGCCGGTGACCCTGCTCTCGGGCGACCAGGTCGGCGTCGGCGAGGGCCTGCTGCGGCTGCTGCTGCTCGCCCTGTACACCGGGGTCTCGATGCTCGGCCTCACGGCGGTCGGCCTGTTCGTGTCGACCCTGACCGACGTGCCGGTCGGCGCGATGGCGGCGACGGTCGTGCTCGCGGTCACGAGCCAGGTGCTCGACCAGCTGCCGCAGCTCGAGGCCATCCACCCGTTCCTGCTCTCGGACTCGTGGCTCGGGCTCGTCGACCTGCTGCGGCAGCCGCCCGAGTGGAGCACGTTCGGCGGGAACGCGCTGCTGCAGCTCGGGTACGTCGTCGTCTTCGGCGCCCTCGCCTACGGCCGGTTCACGACGCGGGACGTGCTGGCCTGAGACCCCCTCCGGTCCGCACCACTCGGGAATCGAGGGGGTTCCGAATCCCTGGGAGCGACGCCGGGCTAGGTTGGGCCGGGGGCTCGCGGGGAGCGCTGCGACGGGGAGGCCTTCGGGTGAAGATCATCAGCTACAACCTCAGGGAGCACACCGCGCGCGGCGAGCTCGAGGCGATCGCGGGCGATCACGACGTCGACGTGCTGGCGCTGCAGGAGTGCGACCACACCGACATGCCGCAGTCGATCGGCCACCTGGAGCTGATCGAGCAGACCCGGACGAACCGGCTCGGCCTCGCGATGTACGCGCGCCGCGACCGCTTCGAGGTGAAGGACAAGCGCGTCTTCGCGCTGCGCAAGTCCATGCACGACCGGGTGCTGAAGCCCGCGAACGAACGGCTGCTCGCCGCGCACCTCCTCGACCACGAGACCGGCGGCGAGGTGCTCGTCGGCGACTTCCACGCGGCGCCGCTCAGCGCCACGAACGCGCTGCGGCGCAAGCAGATCGCGGCCGCGCACGAGGGCATGCGGGCGATGCGCCCCGGCGCGCCCTCCGTGATGGTCGGCGACTTCAACTACCCGTGGTTCCTCCGCGGCCTCGAGCGTCGGCTCGCCGCCACCGGGTACACGCTGACCCGGATGCCTTCGCACACCTACGTCGGGGTGCGCTTCAGCGGCTACTTCGACTTCGCGACCTCGAGCGGCTTCGAGATCGGCGACCTGGAGGTGCTCCCTCAAGGCAAGTCGGACCACCTCCCGATCGCGCTGACCGCCCGCGTCGCCGTCTGAGAGGAACCTGACAGTTCTTGACGAACTGTCAGACAACGGGGCGTACGTTCCCCGCCATGACCACGACCGCCGAGCGAGGAAGCTCGATCCGCAGTCTCATCCCCGCCCGGATGGACCGCCTGCCCTGGACCCGGTTCCACTGGACCGTCGTCGTGGGGCTGGGCGTCTCCTGGATCCTGGACGGGCTCGAGATCCAGATGGTGTCCGCGAACGGCTACCAGAAGCAGCTCGGGATGTCGACGACGGAGGTCGGCCTCACCGGCACCGTCTACCTGCTCGGGCAGGTCGTCGGCGCGCTCGTCTTCGGGCGACTGTCCGACCGGCTGGGCCGCCGCAAGTTCTTCATCATCACGCTCGGGATCTACCTGGTCGCATCGGGCATCGCAGGCCTCTCGTTCGCGCCCTGGTTCCTCTACATCTTCCGGTTCATCGCCGGCATGGGCATCGGCGGCGAGTACACGGCGATCAACTCCGCGATCGACGAGATCATCCCCTCCCGCTTCCGCGGCCGCGTCGACATCGCGATCAACGGCACCTACTGGGGCGGCGCGGCGCTCGGCGCCGCGGCGAACCTGTTCCTGCTCGCGCCGGGCAGCGCGCTCGAGACGTCGGGCTGGGGCTGGCGCATCGGCTTCTTCATCGGCCCGGTGCTCGGGCTGATCATCATCTTCCTCCGGCGGAACATCCCCGAGAGTCCGCGGTGGCAGCTGACTCACGGGTACGAGAAGGACGCCGAGGAGAACGTCGACCGGATCGAGCGCGAGGTCGAGCGGGAGGCCGGCCACCCGCTCGAGCGCGTCGGCGACGAGAAGGCGATCGACGTGCCGGTGCACGACCGTGTGCCCTTCCGCGTGGTGTGGTACGTCTTCACGCGGATGTACCCGAAGCGGGCGTTCGTCGCGTTCTCGATGATGATCACGCAGTCGTTCCTCTACAACGCGATCTTCTTCAGCTACGCGGAGGTGCTGAAGAACTTCTACGGCGTCGAGAACGCGGCGGTCTACTTCTTCCCCTTCGCGATCGGCAACCTCATCGGCCCGCTCGTGCTGGGGCACCTGTTCGACACGATCGGGCGCCGCCAGATGATCTTCGCGACCTACGGCCTCGCCGCGGTCGTGCTGGCCGTGTCCGCCGCGCTCTTCCAGGCGGACATCCTGAACGCGACCACGCAGACGATCCTCTGGAGCGTGTCGTTCTTCTTCGCCTCCGCGGGTGCCTCCTCGGCCTACCTGACGGTGAGCGAGACCTTCCCGCTGCAGGTGCGGGGGCAGGCGATCTCGTACGTCTTCGCGGTCGGGCAGTTCGTCGGCGCCTTCGCCCCGGTCATCTACAACGCGCTGATCGGCGACGGCAAGGACCGCGACCCGCTCGCGGCCGGCTACTACCTCGGCGCGGGCGTCATGCTCCTCGGCGGGATCATCGCGCTGCTGTTCGGCGTCGCCGCGGAGCGCAAGTCCCTCGAGGACGTGAGCGACGTCGACTTCATCGACAAGATCGAGGCGCGCATCGGGGCCCACTGATCGGGCTGCTCAGGAGGAGGGGCGGGGACCGGTGGTCCCCGCCCCTCCTTCACGCCTCCAGCAGGCCGAGGAGCCGGTGCACGGCCGCGGCGGGGCCGATCGTGCCGTGCAGCCCCTCGTGGTGGCCGGTCTCGAGGAAGATGCCGCGCAGCATGCCCTCGACGGCGTCGTCGATCCCGGGCGAGTCCTCGAGCCAGGCCGTCCAGACGCTCTCCGCCCACTGGCCGGCGGCCCGCGCGTGACCGCCGTCGGAGTGCTGGCGGACCCCGGCCTCGGCGACGTCGAGCACGGTGAGCCAGCGGCGCGGCGTGCGCGGCGGCTCGAAGACGGGCCACTCCGCGGTGGGATGCCCCATCCGGCGGTGCACGGCGCGGACGTCCTCCGCGGAGAAGCCGTGCTCCAGCGCGAGCCACAGGCCGGCCAGGCTGTAGGCGACGCGGATCGCCGGGGCGCCGCCGCCCGCGTGCTGCGCGCCGTAGGCGTCGACCGTGAGCTGGTGGTAGCGGAGCATCACCGGGTGCTGGAACTCGAAGCCGAGCACCTCGTGCAGCACCGCCTCGCACGCCGCCGAGGAGTGCAGGCGCGGGGTTTCGCCCGCCGCCGTTTCGGGCAGCACGATGCCGCAGCCCGGGCACGCGGTGCGCGATCGCACGGCGCCAGACTGGCACGCCCCGCCTGCGCATGCTCCGAGCCCGTCCGCCGAGAAGGTGCCGAGCGTGCACGCCGACGGCGCAGGACTCCGGCTCCGCGCAGCGACACTCGGAGCATGACCCGGCCGGCCCGACCGCTCGCCGCCCTCCTGCTCGCCGTCGGCGCCGCGGTCCTCGCGGGCTGCACGGCGAGCCCCTCGTCCCCCGCGGCGTCGCCGACGCCCGCGCCCTCGGGCCTCGTCGACAGCCGCCTCGCCGTGCCCTCGACGGGCGCCGCCGCGCCCTTCGACGTGCCGCGCACCGTGCAGGCGCCGGCGGGATGGCGGGTCGCGCTCTGGGCGCGGGTCGACGGCGCCCGGCTCGCCGCGTGGACGCCCGACGGTCGGCTGCTCGTGTCCCGGCCCGAGTCCGGCGACGTCCAGGTGCTCACGCCCGGGAAGGACGGGGCGCCGCGGGTCGGCACCCTGGTCGACGGGCTGAACCGGCCGCACGGCCTCGCGTTCGACGGCGACCGCCTCTACGTCGCCGAGAGCGACCGCGTGGACGCCTACGACTACCGCGACGGGGCGGTGTCGGCGCGCCGGACGATCGTCGACGGCCTGCCGGACGCGAGCACGCCGGAGCTGCGGGGCGCCTACGCCCACGCGCTGAAGAGCGTCGCCGTCGGCGAGGACGGCGCCGTCTACGTCTCGGTCGGCAGCACGGGGAACACCTCCGCGGAGGACCGGAGCGCCTCCCCTGAGCGCGCCGCGATCCTGAAGGTCGACGGCGGGCGCACCACGGTCTTCGCCCGCGGCGTGCGGAACGGGACCGGGCTGGCCGTCGCGCCGGACGGGTCGGTCTGGACCGCGGTGAACAACCGCGACCGCATCGCGTACCCGTACGACCGCTCCTACGAGGGCGGGAGCGGGTCCGACCGCGGCGGGGTGCTGCAGCAGTACGTGAACGACCACCCGCTCGAGCCGATCGCCCGCCTCACGGCCGGCCGCGACCTCGGCTGGCCGTACTGCAACCCGGATCCCGACGTCGACCCCGGCGCGGCCGGCACCGCCTTCGACTACAGCGACCGCGCCTTCGTGCGGGACGAGGAGGCGAACGCGGACGGGAGCCGGCTCGACTGCGCGGCGCTGCCGGCGGTCGAGCAGGGCCTGCCCGCGCACTCCGCCCCGCTCGGGCTGAGCTTCGTGCGCGCCGGGGTCGTGCCGGGCGGCGCAGGCGCGCTCGTCGGGATCCACGGGTCCTGGAACCGCACGCCGCCCCGGGCGCCGTCCGTCGCGTTCCTGCCTTGGCGCGACGGCGCGCTGCAGGACGCCAAGACGCTGCTCGCCGGCTTCCAGGCCGCGGACGGCAGCCGCTGGGGTCGCCCCGTCGCCGCGGTGGCGGGACCCGAGGGCGCCGTCTACGTCACCGACGACGAGGCCGGGGCCGTGTACCGGATGGCGCCGCCCTCCTGACCCTCGACGCGGACGCCGCGCGCTGCCAGGGTGGAGCCGATCCCGGCAGACGAAGGAGCTCGCTGTGTCCGCGAACGTGAACCCGTACCTGAACTTCCGCGGGACCGCCCGCGACGCGCTCGAGCTGTACCACTCGGTGTTCGGCGGCGAGCTGCGCGTCGGCACCTTCCGCGAGTTCGGCATGCCCGTCGGCGAGGGCGAGGAGGACCTCGTCATGCACGGGCAGCTCGACCTCGACGGCCGCCCGCTGCTGATGGCGGCGGACGTGCCGAGCCACATGGAGCACCGCGCCGGCGAGAACGACTTCTCCGTCTCGCTCTCCGGCGACGACGTGGACCTGCTCACGGGCTGGTGGACGGCGCTCTCGGAGGGCGCGACGGTGCAGCAGCCGCTCGAGCAGGCTCCGTGGGGCGACCGCTTCGGCATGCTGGTGGACCGCTTCGGCGTCTCCTGGCTCGTGAACATCGCGGGCGGCTCCGGCGCCTGACCCGCCCGGCCCCGGCGTGGTCGGCCTGCCGGCACCGGTCAGGCGCGTGGGCGAGGATCGAGGCGTGAACCGCGTGCTCGTGCCCCTGCTCACCTCCGCCGGCCTGCTCGGCGGGTACGGCGTCGCCCGCGCCACCGGCGTGCGCTGGGCCGGTGGCGCCGTGCTCGCGGGCGTCGGGGCCGGCGTGTTCGCCCTCGTGCAGCGCCGCGGCGGCCCGCTGCGCGCGGCGATCGTCGTGCTGACCTACCTCGGCGCGTTCGGCGGCTCGCACCCGCTCGCCAAGCGCCTGGGCGCGTGGCGGTCGGTGGTCGTCGTCGCGGGGGCGACCGCGGTGCCCGCGTCGCTGCTCGCCGAGCGCTAGAAGAGGCGCAGGGCGGCGAAGTACGCGACGGCGAGGGCGATGACGCCGGAGAGCGCCGCGAAGGTGATCCGCGCGCGCCAGCGGCCGGGGAAGCCCCCGATCAGCTGCGAGAGCAGCCCGGTCACGAACAGCGCCGCGAACGAGCCGAGGAACGCGCCGCCGATCAGCAGCGCCGCCATCACCGCGTCGCCGGGGCTCTCGAACTCGACGTAGACGAAGAAGACCGCGGCGACGTGCAGCGGCACGCTGAGCGCGGTGAGCACGAGGAAGGCGAGCACGCCCAGGGCCCGGCGGGCCGGCGAGGTGCGCGCGCGAGCCGGTGCGGTCCGGTACTGCGCGGGCGGCGGCACCTGCTGCGGGGTCTGCTGCGGCACCTGCTGCCGCGGGACCTGCTGCTCGTAGGGGTAGGTCGACCGGGGTGCCTGCTGCGCGGCGGGGGCGGCCTGCTGCTGCGGCGGCTGGGAGCGCTGCGGCTGCTCGTAGGGGTAGACCGAGGGCGACGTGCGCCGCGGCTGCTGCGCGGCGCCGCCCTGGTGGGCCGTGCCCGGGTGCGCGGCCCGGACCAGGCGGGGGTCGTGCGATCGGCTGCTGTCCACGTCCCTGCGCTCTCGTCGTCCGGTCGGCGGCCCGCTGCGCGGACCGGGGCACCACCGCCCACCCCGATCATTCCCCGAACGGGGGCCGCACCCGCGCAGGCTGGCCGACGACTCACGATCCGGGTCCGCGCGACCGGGTCGAAGTCCGAGCATCGAGCGGGAATGAACCGCCCTCCCCTGCGTTGACTTGAGCCGTAGGCACTCAAGTTCCATCAGGAGGGTTCCTTGCCTCAGTACTTCGGCTCCAGCGACGACGGCTCGTTCGACGAGTTCCTGTCGCGGATGCTCAGCGGCCAGCGCTCCGGCCAGGGCCGTCCCATCGACATCTCCCGCCTGCTCAGCAAGCGGACCCACGAGCTCCTCGGCGGCGCGGTGCGCTACGCCGTCGAGCACGGCCACACCGAGGTCGACTCGCTGCACCTGCTGCGCGGCCTCGTGCTCACCCCGGAGGGCGAGCAGACCCTGCGCGCCGCCGGCATCGACGTGGACGGGCTCGTCCGCGCGATCGAGCAGCGCATGCCCGCGGGCGGCGCCGCGTCCGGTGACGCCGGCACCCCGTCGCTGACGGGCGCCGCGCAGCGCTCGCTGCTCGAGGCCGCGCAGGTCGCGCGCGCCTCCGGCTCCACCTACGTCGACCCCGAGCACCTCTTCTTCGCCTACGTGGCGAACCAGCAGGGCACGCCCGGCCAGCTGCTCGCGTCCTTCGGCGTCACGCCGGAGTCGCTGCAGTCGATCGCCCAGCACGCCGCCGAGGCGCGCGAGGCGGCCGAGAGCGAGACGGGCACCCCGACGCTCGACAAGTTCGGCCTGGACCTGACCGCGAAGGCGGCCGCGGGCGAGCTCGACCCGGTCGTCGGGCGCGCGCTCGAGATCGAGCAGACCGTCGAGATCCTGCTGCGCCGCACCAAGAACAACCCCGTGCTGATCGGCGAGCCCGGCGTCGGCAAGACCGCGATCGTCGAGGGCCTCGCCCAGCGCATCGTGGACGGCGACGTGCCCGAGCTGCTGCGCGGCAAGCGGGTCGTCTCGCTCGACCTCGCCGGCATGGTCGCGGGCACCCGCTTCCGCGGCGACTTCGAGGAGCGCATCACGAAGGTCGTCCAGGAGATCGCCGACCACAAGGACGAGCTGCTCGTCTTCCTCGACGAGATCCACACGGTCGTCGGCGCGGGCGCCGGCGGCGAGGGCGGCATGGACGCGGGCAACGTGCTCAAGCCGCGCCTGGCCCGCGGCGACCTGCACCTGATCGGCGCGACGACGCTCAAGGAGTACCGGCGGATCGAGAAGGACGCCGCGCTCGAGCGCCGCTTCCAGCCGGTGACGGTCGGCGAGCCCTCCGTCGAGGACGCCGTGCGCATCCTCGAGGGGCTCAAGCCCCGCTACGAGGAGCACCACGGCGTGCGGTACACGGAGGAGGCGGTCCGCGCGGCCGTCGAGCTCTCCCACCGCTACGTGACCGACCGGTTCCTGCCCGACAAGGCGATCGACCTGATCGACCAGGCCGGCGCGCGTCGTCGGCTCGCCCTCGGCGTCCGGGTCGACGTGCCCGCCCTCGAGGCGCGCATCGCGGAGCTCGAGGCCGACAAGGCCCGTGCGGTCGCGGACGAGCGCTACGAGGAGGCGTCGCACCTCCGCGACGAGATCGAGGCCGTCCAGGCCCGGATCGCGGACGCGGGCTCGGCCCCGGTGGTGTCCGACGCGGACGCGACCGTCGACGAGGCGGAGATCGCGGGCGTCGTGTCCCGGCTGACGGGCATCCCGGCCACCCGGCTCACGGAGGCCGACAAGGCGCGCCTCGCGAAGCTCGAGTCCGAGCTGCACGAGCGCGTGATCGGCCAGGACGACGCGGTCGCCGCGATCGCCAAGGCGGTCCGCCGCAGCCGGACCGGCATGGGCGACCCGAAGCGGCCGACCGGCAGCTTCCTGTTCCTCGGCCCCACCGGCGTCGGCAAGACCGAGCTGGCGAAGGCCCTGGCCGCGAGCCTGTTCGGCGACGAGTCGGCGATGCAGCGCTTCGACATGAGCGAGTTCGGCGAGCGGCACACCGTCAGCCGGCTGATCGGTGCCCCTCCGGGCTACGTCGGCTACGACGAGGCCGGTCAGCTGACCGAGCGCGTGCGCAGGAACCCGTACTCGGTGATCCTGCTCGACGAGATCGAGAAGGCGCACGCGGACGTGTTCAACCTGCTGCTGCAGGTGCTGGACGACGGTCGCCTGACCGACGGCCAGGGCCGGACGGTCGACTTCCGCAACACCGTCCTGATCATGACCTCGAACATCGGCAGCGAGTTCCTCGCGTCGCGCAGCGGCGCGCTGGGCTTCATCCAGGCCTCCGAGGAGGGCTCGGGCTTCGGCTCGGACAAGGCGCTCCGCGACCGGGTGATGGGGAAGCTGCGCGAGGCGATGCGGCCCGAGTTCCTGAACCGCATCGACGAGGTGGTGCTGTTCCGCAAGCTCGAGCCGCAGCAGCTCCACGCCATCGTGCGCCTGCTGCTCGCCGCCACGGCAGCGCGGCTCGCGGCGCGGGACGTCGAGCTGGACGTGTCCGACGAGGCGGTCGCCTGGATCGCGGAGCACGGGTACGAGCCGGAGTACGGCGCCCGCCCGCTGCGCCGGCTGATCCAGCGCGAGGTCGAGGACCGGATCGCGGACGTGCTCGTCACGGCCGAGCCTGCAGTCGGCGACGTGGTCCGCGTGACCGCCCGGGGCGGGGCGCTCGCCGCCTCCCTCGAGCCGGCCCCGCTGCCGCTCGCGGCCTGACCCGCTGAACGCGAAGGGCTCCGGACCATGTGGTCCGGGGCCCTTCCGTGTTCGTGGTGGTCTCGAGGCTCGCTGCGCTCGCACCTCGACCAGCGGGGGCGGCTCGCTGCGCTCGCACCTCGACCAGCGGGTCAGGCGAGCAGCTCTGCGGCACGGTCGACGAAGGCGAGCAGGTCGTCGAGGGAGCCGGTCGGGGTGATCGCCCGCAGCACGAGCTCGTCCACGGCGCCGTCGTAGGCCGCGACGCCCGCCGCGAGGTCCCCTCCGGCCCGAGGCAGCACGGTGTCGAGCGCGTCGACGCCGAGCCGCGTGAAGTTCGCGGCGTAGGCCGGGTAGGCGGCGTACTGGGCGGCCTCCCGCTCGAGCACCGGCCGAGCGGCCTCGTCGACGATCGCGCGAGCGTAGAGCGCGATCCGCGGCGCCTCGCCCTGCGCGCGCCGGCCCAGCTCCCGCAGCTCGGCGGCCTGCTCCGCCGCGGCCTGCGGCGGCAGCCAGCTGAGCAGCGCGCCGTCGGACCGCTCCGCCGCGAGGGCGCGCATGCGGGGCCCGAGCGCCCCGACCACGATCGCGGCGCCGGTCTCCGCGCGGAGCAGGTCGACCGCCTCCCCCACGGCCCGCAGCGCGCCGGTGCGCAGCTGCCCGGACCCGATCCCGAGCGTCAGCCGCTGCTGCGGCACGCCCGTCCGCGCGAGGTCCTCGAGCAGCGCCGGCCCGGGCCGCCGGTCCACCGGGATCACGCCGGTGGCGAGCCGGAGGTGCTCGGTGGCCTCGGCGGCCGCCGCGAGCCCGGCCAGCGAGTCGCCCTGCGGGCTGTCGTTCAGCCAGAGCCCGGCGAACCCGGCCGCCTCGACCCGTGGGGCGAGCACGCGCGTCGCGGCCTCCCCGATCGCGCCCGGCACCCCGATGGACACCTCGGTCCGTCTCGTCCGCATCTGCAGCCTCCTCGCTCCCAGCATGCTCCCGCGCGGCTCCGACGGGCCTGCGGCCGGGTCAGCGCCGGCGGCGGAGCCAGACGAGCACGGCGGCGTCGGCGATCACCAGCACGAGCAGGATCCCGCCGACGACGCCGAGCCAGGTCTGGTCGGTCGCGAGTCCGATGACGATCGCGCCGACGGCGGCGAGGATCAGCACGGCGATGCCCTCGACGGCGGCGACCCGCTCGAACACGCGGGCGGTGCCGTTCAAACGGTCGCGGGGATCCTCGGCCACGGGACCAGTCTGCCCGACGTCGCTACGCTCGAAGCCCGTGACGGTCCTGCACGACGACCTGACGCTCGAGTTCACCGCGCCGCTGTGGCGCTGGGAGGCGCGGCGCGAGTTCTGGACCTTCGTCTCGCTGCCCTCCGCGGCGACGGAGGAGATCCGCGACATCGCCGGCGACCTGCCCCGCGGATTCGGCGCGGTGCGCGCCCACGCGCGGATCGGCGCGAAGCAGTGGTGGACGTCGGTCTTCCCGCAGAACGCGGACGGCCAGTACGTGCTGCCGGTCAAGAAGAGCGTGCGCACCGCGAACGACCTGGAGCTCGGCGACGACGTCGCGGTCTGGCTGCAGCTGCAGCCCTGACCGACCGGGCCCGAACGACCGGAGCCGCCGACGCGGCCCCCGCTCGCCGTTGAGCGGTGACCTCGCCGACGGCTCCGGTCGGTCGATCAGGCGGTCAGCGGTTGCCGCCGCCCGGCTTCTTCCCGCCGTCGTCGGGCTTGCCGCCGCCCGGCTTGCCGACGGCCGGCTTCCCGACGGACGGCTTGTCGTCCTTCTTCGGCGGCTTCGGGGTCGACTGCGGGCGGGCGTCGGCGTGCTGGATCGCCTTGCCGCCGTACAGGTACTGCGGGAGCGGGGTCGGCCAGCCGGCCGCGCCGCCGTACTTCGCGTTCATCGTCCGCTGGATCGCCTGAAAGATGCAGTGCCGCATCACCGCGAACTGGGAACCCGTGTTGCACGCCGCGGGCGAGTACACCCGACGCAGGTTGACCTTGCCGGTGACGTTGCCGACCCAGACCGCCGTGGAGACCTTCGTCGTGGACCCCATCACCCAGGTGTCCTTGGCGTCGTCGGTCGTCCCGGTCTTGCCGAACAGGTACTTGCCGTCGGAGAGCCGGTCGGGCGTCATCGTCCCGCGCTGCACCGGGTTGCGGAGGTCGTAGCCCGCCGCGATCATCAGCTGCTCGTCCTGGACCCGCCGGCAGTCGGCGCCGGGCACCTTGACCTTCTTGCCATCGACATCGAGGATCCGGTCGATCCCGATGGCGTCGCACCGCACGCCCTTGTTGGCGATCGTCGTGTAGCCCACCGCCATGTTGAGCGGCGCGACGGAGCTCGCCGTGCCCATGGCCATGGCCGGGGTCACGTCGAGCGGCTTGCTCTCCGGGATCCCGTTCTTGTCGCGGACCGCCTCGTCCTTCTTGTTCCGCTTGATCAGGCCGTTCGTCACGCCCATCGACTGCGCGATCTTCTGCAGGTCGCACAGGTCCTGCTCCTGCGCCATCGACATGAACACGCCGTTGATGGATCGCGCGGTGCCCGACTGGATGTCGAAGTTGCCCTTGTCGATCCGCGGGTCGTCGTTCTTGAACTGGTACGGGCCGTAGCCGTAGGTCCGCCCGCAGGCGGTGAAGTTCGACATCGGGATGGTGCGGCCGTTGCCGTTCACGGTCTGCCCGAGCGTGTGCCCGCTCTTCAGCCAGCCGATCATCGTGAACGCCTTGAAGGTCGATCCGGGCTGGAAGCCCGCGCCGGCGCCCAGCAGCTCGTCGGTGTTGTAGTTCACCGCCGAGTACTTGGTCCGGTTCTTCGCGCCGTTCGGCTTGAACGTCTTGTTCTGCACCATCGTCAGCACGCGGCCGGTCCCGACCTGCACCGAGGTGGAGGCGGCGCCGACGTCGGCGTACCCGGGCTTCTGCGGCACGTAGCGGTCGACCGCCTTCTGGGCCTTGCGCTGCAGGTCGAGGTCCAGGGTGGTGTAGATCCGCCACCCCTTCGTCATCAGCGACGCCTGGCGCTCGGCGGTCGTCTTCCCGAACTCCGGGCTCGTGAGGATCGTGTTGTAGACGTACGTGCAGAAGAAGGCGGCCGTGCCGGCCGTCTGGCAGCCCGTCGACGGCTGCGTGATCGTCGTCTTGATCGGCTGCGTCGAGTACTTCTCGTACTCCTCGGCCGTGATCATGCCGTGGTCGCGCTCGGTGGCGAGCACGTAGTTGCGGCGGCCCTCGGCGCCCGGCAGGTTCGCCTTCTTGTCGAGCCGGAACGCCTCCGGGTTGTTCACGATCGAGATCAGCGTCGCCGCCTGCCCGATGTCGAGGTCCTCGGCGCGCTTGTCGTAGTAGTACTGGCTCGCGGCCTCGATGCCGTAGGTGCGGCCGCCGAAGCCGGCGATGTTGAGGTAGCCGAGCAGGATCTCGTTCTTGTCGTACTTCTTCTCGAGGCCGATCGCGAGGCGCATCTCGCGGATCTTCCGGTTGTACGACCGGTCCGTGCACTTCTCGTAGGCGGCCTTCGCGGCCGCGGCCGACTTCTTGTCCGTGACCGGCATCGCCTCCGCCTGCTGCACGCAGACGTTCTTCACGTACTGCTGGCTGATCGTCGAGGCGCCCTGGATGTCCTTGTGCATGAAGTTCGACACGAGGGCGCGGGCGATGCCGTTCGGGTCGACCGGGCCGTGCTGGTAGAACCGCACGTCCTCGGCGGCGAGGGTCGCGTCCTTCACGGTCTTCGGGATGTCGTCCCACTTGACCACGTCGCGGTTCTGGTTGAAGAAGGAGGCGAGCAGGACCTGCTTGCCCTTCGACTTCGCGTAGATCCGCGCCTTCTGGTCGAGCGGCGTGATCTCGAGGTTCTCCGGCAGGCTCTGGAACGCGTCGATCTGCTTGCCGGTCGCGCTGCCGGCGATCGCGACCGCCGGTGTGACGAGGCAGGCGATGAGCGTGCCGGCGATGGCGGCCACCGCGAAGAAGGCGAGCAGGGCGGACAGCTTGCCCCCTGCTCGGAGGGCGGCCTGGGTCACGGACACCCCGGCATCGTAGGAGGTCCCCGGGACCGCGCATGCGTGCACGGCCGAACCACGCGGGGCGCGTGTCCGGATCGTTGCCGATCGTCCTGGAACGACCCTGGATTCCCTGGGCGACCAGGCCGACGCGGCACCGCCTCGTGCACGATCGGCGCATGACCGACCTCATCCGCCCCCGCCGCGGCCGCATCATCGCGGGCGTGTGCGCCGGGCTCGCGCTCCGCTTCCACACCTCGCCGACGCTGGTGCGCCTGCTGTTCCTGCTGTCGATGCTGCTGCCGGGGCCGCAGATCCTGATCTACATCGCGCTCTGGGTGATCCTGCCGAAGCAGCGGGCCTGAGCAAGGATCCGCGGATCCGGAGCTCCGGCGCGACGCGCCGCACGCGAGTGCGGGGGGGAATTGCGCGGCGCGGGTGCGCTCCGGATCCGCGGAGGCGGGGGCGGCGCCTAGGCGCCCGCGGCGCGACGCGGCTGCGCGGCGGGCTGCTGCGCCGCCGGCACCGTCTGCGCCGCCGGCTGCGGGGTCGGACGACCGAGCCGGCCGCCGTCGAGGCCGACCAGCGCGGGCCGCGGCACCGGCCGTGCGGGCACGGGCACGGCCACCGGACGGCGACCGCCGAGCACCCGCCGGACGATGCCGACCGCGGTGCGCCGCGACGGCACGTACCAGAGGAAGAACCCGACCCGGACGAGCCAGCCGAGCAGCTCGGGCAGCGGGACGCCCCAGAGCAGCGCGACCGCGTGCCCCGGCGCGAACGACGCCACGGTGCCGAGCCCGCGGAAGCCGAACCGGCGCGGTCGGGCCCGGCGCGACGTGCGCGCGATGTTGCGACCGACGGTCGTGCCCGCGCGGATCGCCCAGAGCGCCTCCTTCGGCACCCGGTCGCCGCCGCGGCGGATCGACGCCGCGTCGCCGGCGCTCCAGATGCCCTCCGTCACCCGGAGGCAGTCGTCCACCGCGAGCAGGCCGTCCGGCTCCTGGAACCGCTCGAGCCCGGGCATGACGGGGACCGAGTTGCCGAGCGCCGCGACCACGGTCGCCGCCTCGATGCGCGTCCCGTCCGCGAGGACGACCCCGTCGGCGTCGGCCGACGCGACGCGCGTCTCCGTCAGCAGCTCCACGCCGGCGTCATCGAGGTTCTTCGCGAGCCTCGCCTGCAGCCACTCCTGGTCCTGCCAGGCCGGCACGACCGTGCGGCTGCCCGAGACGAGCACGATGCGGCGCGCACCGCGGTAGCGGCGACCCAGCGCCGCCGCGACCTCCGTGCCCGCGAACCCCGCCCCGACCACGACGACCGTGGTCCGGCGCCGCGCGTCCTCGGCGTCGACGGGCACCTGCTCGTCCACCCACGCGAGGTGCTCGAGCAGCGACTCGAGCTGGCCGGGGAAGCGGAGCGGCCACCCGTGCTCGGTGAGCCCCGGCACGTGCTCGGTGCGGTCGTGGGCGCCGGTGGCGACGACGAGCTGGTCGTACTCGACCGTGCGCGTCACCCCCTCCCACTCGACCCGCACCGTGCGCGCGTCGCTGTCGACGGCGGTCGCCCAGCCGCGGATGCGCTCGGCCTTCGGCAGGCACTCGTCGAGAGGGCTGGCCTGCAGCGCGGGCGTCAGCTCGCCGACGAGCACCTCGCCGGTGAAGCCGTGGAAGACGTGCTCGGTGAACGGCGCGATCACCGTGATGCGGGCCGAGTCCCCCATCCAGCGGCGGATCGCCCGGTAGCACCAGACGGCGGAGTAGCCGCCGCCGAGGATGACGACCCTCATGCGACCGCGCCGTCCGGGATCTGCGTCGGCCGCGCGTCGCGCCGAGACGGCACCGTCCAGCCCGGCACCGCCGCCGGCTCGCCGAACGACGTCGGCTCCGCGAGGCCGAACCCGAGGTGCGCGTAGCGGTCCGCGAGGCCCTGCACCCGGTCGACCTGCTCCATCGACGGGCGGCCGATGGTGCCGTGCCCGCGATGGCCCGCCAGCGCGAGCAGCGAGCTCTCCGCGAGGCAGGCGAACGAGGCGTCGTCGTCGAGGCCGATCGCGTAGCCGCGACGCTGGAGGCCGGGCGTCGCGACGACGCCGCCGTCGAGGATCGTGACGTCGGGGCGCTCGACCGCGAGGGTCGGGCTGCTGTTGCGGGGCTGCGTGTCGTCGAGCACGGTCGCCCCGAGCTTCAGGTGGTCCGCCGTGAGCACCGCACCCGCAGCCGAGGTCATGAGCACGACCAGGTCGGCGCGGCGGCAGGCCGCCATGTCCGTCGACCAGGTCGCGCCGAGGTCGCCCGCGAGGGCGGCGAGCGCGGCCGGGGTGCGGCCGACGAGCACCAGCTCCCCCACCGCGGCGGACCGGCCGAGGAGGCGCGCGACCGCCGTGCCGACCGACCCGTTCGCGCCGACCAGCGCGACGACGGGCTGCTCGGGCATCCCGGCGGCGATGCGCTCGACGGCCGAGGCGGTGACGGCCGCGGTGTAGGCGTTGCCGTTCGTCACGCCGATGTCGGTGCGGCGCCGCAGCTTCGCGCCGCCCGCGGTCGCCGGCGCCGTGAGCGCGCCGAGCCCGAGCACCGTCGCGCCGCGCTCGACGGCCAGGTCGATCGCCTGGTCGATGCGCCGGGCCACCAGGGCGCGGTCCTCGCCGAGCAGCATCGTCGGGGTGAGCGGCACGCCGATGACGTCGCCGAGCACCTCCCCCGGCCGGTCGGCCGCGGTGATCGTCGAGTGCACCCAGGGCTTGAACGGCAGCCGGCGCATGGCCGACTCCACGACGCGGCCCGGCACGAGGCCGAGCAGCGGCTGCACCAGCGCCAGGTCCTCCGAGGGGTCCGTGCGGGGGTGGATCAGGAAGGCGAACCGGCCGCGCGGGGTGGGTGTGGTGTCCATGACGGGCTCCGGGGCTCAAGGAGGCGGGTGCAGGCAGGGCGGTGCATCCGGCATGGAAGGGGCGCGCGAAGGCGCTCGGACGCCCCCCGATGTCCGGCTCGAACGACCGCCGCGCCCCCTGCCCGGGCGCCGCCCGAACGGGGGTCGTCGGCGACTTGGCGTCACCATATCGGGGGTCGTGCGGCCCCCCGCAAGCCCCAGTTGCACACGCGATCGATGCGCGCAACCCCTCGAGCGGGGCTACGTACTCGCGAAGTGCCTGGTCAGCACGTCAGTCACACCTGTCACCCCGTGCACAGGAGTCCTGTGCTGCACGGCGTGTCGTGCCCACCCGACGTGCGGTGCCGTGCTCACTCGACGTGCGGATGGAACGCCGTGGCGCCGGGCGCGGAGACCTGGTTGTGGACCAGGTCGATCCCGAGCACGTCGAAGCGGGCCGCGTCGATCACGATGGACACCGCCCGCGCGAGCACCGCCTGGTCCCCCTCGTCGCCGACGACGAGCTGCCCGTCCTCGTTCTCCTGCGGCAGCGCGATGCGCGAGCGGAGGTCGAGCGGGTCCTTCACCCGGAGGCGGATCGCGGCGGTCACCGTCACCGTGCCGTCGTCGTGGACCTCCGGCTGCAGCACTCGTGCGGACACGGCACGAACGGTACGGGACGGCCCTGCGCGCTCAGCCGCGGACGGCGTCGACGACCGCGGCGACCCGTCGGGCGCGCGTCTCCGGCGCCTTGGCGCCCTCCACCGACACGACGTGGGCCTTCCTGCGGCTCGGCGCGAGCCGGTCGAAGCCCTCACGGGCGCCGGCCGCGGCGAGGGCCTCGGCGAGGTCGTCCGGCACGACGAGCTCCGGCTGCGCGGCGAGCTCGAGGGAGACCTCCAGCTCGTCGCCGCCCGCGAGCCCGCTCTCGGCCCGGCGCTCGGCGGAGAACGGGATGAGCGCCTGCCCGCCCATCCCCCCGACGGTGCTCGCGAACCGGTAGCCGTTCACGACGACGGCGACCGACGGCCGCTTCCCGCCGCCGAGCCGCTCGAGCACCTCGGGCGGCACCGGGACGCCCGTGTTGCGGCCGGTCAGGTGCATGGTCGTGCGGTACTCGACGCTCACGCGGTCATCCTGCACCCGGCGCTCGGCGATCCTCCACCTCTGTCGAACACGTGTTCGAGTACCGTGTGCTCCGTGATCGACTGGCACCCCCGCCGACTGGTCTCCGGCACCGAGTGGACGATGACCGTGCCGGGTCACGCCGAGCCCCTCGCGGTGATCCGCCGGCTGCGGTTCGAGGGGCGGCCGGTGTACCGCGCGGTGACCTGGGCGCCGACGTCGGGCGGCCGCGAGCTCATCGGCTACTACCGCAGCGGGGACGAGGCCGCCGTGGCCGTGTGGCGGCGGTACGTCGAGCAGCAGTCGACCCGCCACGACGCCGCGTCCCGCACGCACGGGGGCCGCGAGCGCGGCTGAGGTCGGCGAACGGGCGTCACTCCCCCTCGGCGGCGCTCCCCTGCCACAGGGCGGCGCAGTCGAGGCAGACCCGCAGCACCCGCGGACGCTCGCCGGGGACCGCCGCCAGCGCGATGCGCTCGCCTCCGCACGCGGGACAGGACATGGGGCGATGCTGCGCGACGGGTCCGACAGCGCGTGCACACCCCCTGGTCTCGGGGTTCCGCCCCCGGGGCGCGTCCCGCATCATTCCCGCATGACCGGGTCCGACGTCGCGATGCTCGCGCTGACGTTCGCCGGCTTCGCCCTCATCGCGATGCTGCCCTACGCGGCGTTCCGCCTCGTCGAGCTCGCCGAGGACGCGCTGGACCGGGCCCGCGACCGCGCCTGACGTCGCACACTGGGGGCGTGGACCTCTTCCCCGGAACCGCGGTGCCGCTGCCGCCGACCTCCGTGCGCCGGGGCGCCGTGCGGTTCACCGCGGCGGATCCGGTCGGCGCTCCCCCGGAGCCGGTGCGGCACGCGGCCGGCTACGGGCCGTTCGTCGACCTCGTCGAGCGGGACGGAGGGCTCCCGGCGGACCTCGCCGGCGACCTCGGCGCGCTGGCGGCCTTCGTCCGCGCGCACGCGACCGAGCTCGCCGACCCGGACCTGGCCGCGGCAGGCGCCGTCTTCCTCGGGAACGCGCTCGTCGCGGCCTACCCGCGCGCCGCCTGGCAATCGGCGTCGCAGCGCGAGGTCGGCACCCGGGCGGTCTCCATGCCCGTCGACGCGGCCTTCGCCGCCCTCCGGGACGAGCCGGGGTTCGGCCCGCGGATGGCCGCCGAGCTCCCGGCGCGGTGGGCGGAGGAGGACGCCCGCTGGGACGCCGTGGACGCCGCGATGACCGCGACGAGCGACGCGGGTGAGGGCGTGCGGCTCGACGAGGCGCCCGAGCTCGACCGGCCGCCCGTCGCCGTCGGTCCGTTCCCCGACGAGCACGGCGACCCGATCCCGTACGGCGACCGGTGGCCGGACGGCCCGTCGGACGACGCGTACTCCAGGGTCACCCACCCGGAGCGGTTCGCGCCCCTGCTCGACGTGGCGGCTGCGCTGGTCGCGCACCTCGAGCGCCACTACGAGGTGACGGTCGAGCGGTCGGACGACGCCGTGACGCTGCGCCCGAGCGCGGGGGCACCGCTCCGGCTCACCCGGACCGACTTCCCGTCGGTGCACGTGCGGGCGGGGCTGCTGCTCGCGGAGACGCTGCCGCAGTGCGGGTGCGACGCCTGCGACGAGACCGCGGCGTCGCTGATCGACGCGCTCGAGCAGACCGTGCTCGGCGTCGCCGCGGGCGGCCTGGCGGAGCACGTCCCGACGCGGCCGGGCACGGGCGCCTTCCACCTCGCCCTGCCGGACGGCGGCGGACGCGGCTCCGGCGGGTCCGACCTGCCCGACCCGGCCGATCGGCTCGTCGACCCCGAGGCCGTGCTGGCGCTCGACGGCGCGCCGTGGCCGGCGTGGCCGCGGCGCGCTGCCGATCAGGCGGCGATCAGCTCCACCGCGTGATCGCAGGCGTCGCAGGCGGCGCTGCAGGAGCACGGCGGCGGGCAGTGGTGGGAGTGGCGGCAGGAGCACATCGGCTCGTCCTTCCGTACGGCTGTGGACGGTGGGCAGCAGCGTGCTCTGCCGCACCGCCGCCGCCGGACCGCGACGCGCCTCCCAGTTCGGGGGGGTCAGGCCTCGGTCGCGGCCAGCTGCCCGCAGGCGCCGTCGATCTCCTTGCCGCGGGTGTCGCGGATGGTGGTCGGGATGCCGGCGGCCTCGAGGCGCCGCACGAACTCCCGCTGCACCGCCGGCTCCGACGCGGTCCAGACCGAACCGGGCGTCGGGTTCAGCGGGATCGGGTTGACGTGGACCCAGCCGTGCCCGCGGGCGTTCAGCTTCTCCGCGAGCAGGTCCGCGCGCCAGCCGTGGTCGTTCATGTCCTTGATCAGCGCGTACTCGATCGACACGCGCCGGCCGGTCGCGTCGAAGTAGGCGCGGGCGGCGTCGAGGGCCTCGTCGACCTTCCACCGCGAGTTCACGGGGATGAGCTCGTCGCGCAGGTGGTCGTCGGGCGCGTGCAGGGAGAGCGCGAAGGTGACGGGGATCTTCTCGGCCGAGAGCTTCGTGATCGCGGGCACCAGGCCGACCGTCGAGACCGTGATGTGGCGGGCGCTCATGCCGAGCCCCTCCGGCGCCGGCGCGACCATCGTGCGCACGGCGGACATCAGCCGGTTGTAGTTCGCGAGGGGCTCGCCCATCCCCATGAACACGATGTTGCTCACGCGCTCCGGCGTCGTCTCGCCCGCGCGCTTGCCGCCGAGGGCGCCGTCGGCGATCACGCGGTTGGCGCGCACGACCTGGTCGACGATCTCGGCCGCCGACATGTTGCGGGTGAGGCCCGCCTGGCCCGTCGCGCAGAACGGGCAGTTCATGCCGCAGCCCGCCTGCGACGAGACGCACAGCGTGATGCGGCCCGGGTAGCGCATGAGCACCGACTCGACGAGCGCGCCGTCGTGCAGCTTCCAGAGGAACTTGATCGTGTCGCCGCGGTCGGTGGTGAAGCGGCGGACCTCGGTCATCAGCTCGGGCAGCAGCCCCTGGACGAGCTCGTCGCGGCCGGCGGCGGGCAGGTCGGTCATCTCGGCCGGGTCGGAGGTGTAGCGCGTGAAGTAGTGGCGCGCGAGCTGGCCGGCGCGGAACGCGGGCAGGCCGAGCTCGACGAGCCGCGCGCGGCGCTCCTCCGGGGTGAGGTCCGCGAGGTGCACCGGCGGCTTCCCGCGCTTCGGCGACGCGAACTGCAGCAGCGGCCGCCCGTCGGCGCCGCGCTGCTGCTGCCAGCCCTCGGTCCTCGGGCGCACCTGCACGGTGCGCGCCGCGGTCGTCGGCTCGGCGACGGGCGGGAGGAGGGCGTCGGGCATCCCTCCAGGATACCGGCGCCCCCGCCCGGCGCGGTGCGGGTTCAGCCCGCGTGCGCGTCCGACCGCGGCACGAGCGGGAGGGCGGCCAGCGGTGCCAGCGCGACCAGCGCGAAGGCGACCGGGTAGCCGACGACGGCGATGAGCGCCCCGATGCCGGGCGCCACCGTGGACGCGGCCACGAACTGCCCCGTGTTCTGCACGCCGAGGGCCCGGCCGGACCAGCCCGGTCCCGCGGCCTCCGCGACCGAGGTGAAGGCGAGGCCGTTGTCGGCGACGCTGACGGTCGTCGTCACGACGAGGAGGATCGCGGCCGGCACGGCCCAGTCGGCGGCGCCGGCGGCCGCGAGCAGCAGCAGCCCGACGACCCCGGCGACGGCGACGAGGCGGAGCAGGCGCATCCGGCCGAAGCGGTCGCTCATCGAGCCGACGACGATCCGGCCCCCGGCTCCGACGAGCTGCGCGAGCGCGACCACGACGCCGGCGGCGGTCGCGGACCAGCGGAGGTCGGCGATCAGCCACACGAGCCCGAACGTCGAGAGCGTGAACTGCGGCACGACGAGGAGCACGGAGACGAGGTGCACCCGGAGCAGGAAGCGGTCGCGCCGGTAGGGGTTCCCGGCCGCGACGAGCTCCGCGCGGGGCGGCCGCGGCGGGTCGGTGATCCCCGCCGCGCAGGCGACGGCGAGGACGGCGGTCGCGACGGCCCCGACGACGAGCGGGAGCGCCGCGCCGCCCGCGGCCGCGAGCGGCGGCACGACGAGCGCGGCGGCCGCGACGCCGAGCGGCTGGGACATCTGCCGGATCCCCATCGCCAGCCCGCGGCGGCGACGCGGGAACCAGCCGACGACGACCCGGCCGCTGGCCGCGTTGCAGCTGCCGGTCGCGCCGCCCGCGAGCAGGAGCAGCACGCCGATCGGCACGAGGCCGCCGGCGAGCGCGGCGAGCCCGGTGAAGGCCGCCGCGAGCGCCAGGCCCCCGGCGATGACCCACCGCTCGCCCACCCGGTCGGCGAGGGCGCCCCAGGCGACGAGCGTCAGCACGAGGCCGACGGTGGGCGCCGCGACGAGCAGCCCGACCTGCGCGAGCGGGAGGCCCTGCTGAAGGTGCAGGAGCGGGATCAGGTAGGCGGGCGTCGCCACGACGAGCGTCCCGGCGGCCTGCGCGAGCACGCCGAGGCCGAGCATCCGCCAGGCCGCGGGGCTGATGCGCTGGTCCTCCGCCGTCGTCGTCACCCCTCGATCCTGCCGGGCGCGCGAGGGGCCGACCCGTCCGCGGCGAGCGGGAATCCCGAGGCACCCCCTTCCGTTGGGCACCTGTGCACCCGGGGTTCCCCGGGCAGTCGTACCGTTGAGCGGTACGGACGACCGAGCAGGGGGAGGGCGATCGCGCGGTGGCGGAATGCATCCACGGGTTCGACGAGGGCATGTGCGACATCTGCTTCCCGAGGACGGCGCCCGAGCCGGCCGTGACCGTGGCGGCCTCGGCCACGCGCACGGCGCCGCGGGCGACCCGGCCCGCCACGACCCGCCCCGCGACCCGGCGGGCCGCCGGCACCGCGGCCGGCGTGCCCGCGAAGGTCCCGCCGTTCGGGACGCGTCGGCTCTACCACGCGACGCCGCTCGTGAACCTCGAGTCGATCCTGCTCGACGGCGAGCTGCGGGCGATCGCGGGCGGCCTCGAGCCCGACCTCGACGTCGCCGCGCCGCTCGCGCGGCAGCTGCGGGCCCACGCCGACGTGGGCGACGGCCGTCACGTCGACGAGTTCGTGCCGTTCGCCGCCTCGCCCGACGCGGAGCGCTGGGTCGAGCTGCGCAGCGGCGCGGAGGAGCCCCACTGGTCCGCGGCGGCCCGCTCGCTCGGGCCCGCCGACTACGCCGTGCTCGTCGCGGTCGGTCGCGACCTCGGCCAGGGCCTCGTCGTGGCCGACGACGACGCCGCCGCGCCGCGCACGCGGTTCACGCTCGACGACCCCGCCCGCGCGGTCGCCCAGGCCTCCCGCACGGACCCGGACCTGACCGGGGTCGAGGTGCTCGTGCCCGGACCCGTGCCGCTGTCCGCGGTGACCCTGATCGCGGTCGCGAACGAGCCCGCCCGCGCCCGCGTGCGCCGCATGTTCGCCGACGTCGACGGCGCCGCCCCGAAGGTGGTCGTCCACCCGCCGTGGTTCGTCGCGGCCGAGTGACGCCGGAGCCCCTCCGTACGATGTCGCGGTGACGATCACCGCCGCCGCCGACGGATCCGCCCTGGGCAACCCCGGTCCCGCCGGGTGGGCCTGGTACATCGACGACGACCGCTGGGCCGCCGGCGGCTGGCCGCACGGCACGAACAACATGGGCGAGCTGAAGGCCGTGCTCGAGCTGTTCCGTGCGACCGAGGGCGTCGACGACGACCTGCTCGTGCTCTGCGACAGCCAGTACGTCATCAACTCCGTCGTGAAGTGGATGCCCGGCTGGAAGCGGAAGGGCTGGCGCAAGGCCGACGGCTCGCCGGTCATGAACGTCGAGCTCATGAAGGAGATCGACGCCGCGCTGCAGGGGCGCCGCTACCGCTTCGAGTGGGTCAAGGGCCACGTCGGCCACGAGCTGAACGAGGCCGCGGACGACCGCGCGCGCGCCGCCGCGACCGCCTACCAGCGCGGCGCGACGCCCGACGCGGGCCCCGGCTTCGGCGGCGTGGCGCCCCGGCCGGCCTCACCCGCCTCGTCCTCCTCCGCCTCCTCTGCGGCGCCCGCGCTCTTCGAGGCCGAACCCGGACCGGCATCGGCTCCGTCGAAGCAGGTCGTCGTCGGGTTCTCGACCGCCGAGTTCCGAGCGCTCACCACCCGCGCGAAGCGGGCCGGCACGACGCCGGAGGAGCTGCTGCGGACGCTCGCGCTGAGCGAGCGCTGAGACCCCGCCGCGACACGCCGGACCCGGCCGATCGGGTCTTGCGGAGGGCGCCGGACCGGCGCATCCTGAAGACCTGATCGATCGCTCGGGAGAGCCGGAGGCAGCGCCCCGGCCACCGGGCGATCGGCTTGTCCGGCCCCTTCCGGAGCGCTACTCGACCCCGTCGACGTCGGCGACGGGCAGGCCCATCGCCGCGGCGCTCATCGAGCGCTCCTGCAGCCGGCGGTACCGCGCGGCGATGCGGGGCGCGGCGGCGCAGCCGACCCAGGCGATCCGGCGGTCGTCGCGGTGGCCGTCCGGCATCCACTCGGCGGTCCACGCCTCCACGGCGGAGCAGAGCAGCGTGCCCGCGACCGCATCGGCGCCGCGCACGAGCCAGGTGACGTGGACGCGGCGGGGCGTCGCCAGCGGCCGGACCTCGTCGGCGGAGCCGACCTCGACGTAGACCTGCCCGTAGGCGTCCACCGGCAGGGTCGCGATCAGGGCCTCGAGGTCCCGCAGGTCCGCGCCGTCGCCGGCGAGCAGGACGGTGGGGCCGGGTCGACCGCGATGCGCACGCACGCCTTCAGTTTAGGCATGCCTAACCTCAGTCGCGGGGCGCTCCGCCGGATCCGGCCTTCGCCGCGCGGTCCCGTTTGACCCGGGCGTTCTCCGCCATCACGGCGGCGTGCGTCTCGCGCTCGCGGAGCAGCCACTCGGGCTTGTGCTCGAGCAGCGCCTGGATCTGCGCGGTCGTCTGCGGCTCGGTCAGCTCCGCGCGCCGCAGGCCTGCGACGGACACCCCGAGCCGCGCGGCGACGACGGGCCGCGGGTGCGGGCCCTCCCGGCGCAGCACGACGAGCCACTCCGGCGGCGAGTCCTGCAGCTCCTGGAGGGCGGAGCGCGACACGGGCGCGCTCCGGAACGACTCCGGGGTCGCCTCGAGCAGCACCCCGAGCTTCTTCGCCGCCGTCTCCGGCTTCATCGTCTGGTCCTGCGCCACGACCGGAACGCTACCCTCGGCCCGGTGCCCGACCCGTTCGTGATCGGCGTCGTCGCCGGCGTCACCCCCGACCGCTGGGTGCGCGTGTGGCGGGAGCGGATGCCCGACGTGCCGCTGCAGGTCGTCCCCGTCGAGGACGTCGCCGCGGCGCTGCACCCCGCCGTCCCCGGCGATCCCGCAGTCCCGGCGGTCCGCATGGTCTTCGCCCGGCTGCCCGTCGACGGCGCCGACGCGGACGGGCTGCACGTGATCCCGCTGTGGGAGGAGACGCCGGTCGTCGTCGCGGCGAAGGACCACCCGGTCAAGGTCTTCGACGCCGTGACGGAGGCGGACCTCGCCGACGAGGAGCTCTACCCCGGCTGGGACGAGGGCGCGCTCGACATCGTCGCCGCGGGCCACGGCATCGCCCGGATGCCCCAGTCCGTGTTCCGGGCGACGGGACGCAAGGACCTCGTCGCGCGGCCGATCACCGACGCCGCGCCGAGCCGCGTCGGCCTCGTCTGGCCGCGGTCGGAGGGCGGCCCGCTCGTCGACGAGTTCATCGGCATCGTCCGCGGCCGGACCGCGAACAGCTCCCGCGCGGAGGCCGCAGCGCCCGCCGACCCCGCCGAGCCGACGCGGAGGCGCGGGACGGAGCAGCAGCGCCGTGCCACGCCGAAGCGGGCGACGCCGCCGGTGCAGAAGCACAAGCAGCAGCAGCGGCACCAGCCGAAGCCCGGACCGAAGCAGGGCAAGCGGCACCGCTGACCGGCCCGGCGCAGGCGCTCAGTCGAGCAGGTCGCCGTCGAGGTAGACCCAGCGGCCGGCCTCCCGCGCGAAGCGGCTCCGCTCGTGCAGCACGCCCGCCCCCGCCGCCGAGCGGTGCGCGGCGCGGAACTCCACGACGCCCTCGCCGTCGTCCGGTCCCCCGCGCGCGGTGTCCACGATCTGCAGCCGCCGCCACTCGAGGCCGTCGTCGACCTCGAGCTCCCGCGGCCGCGTCGCAGCGGCCCAGGTCGCCAGCAGGTACGGCCCGAGCCCGAGCGCGAACGCCGAGTAGCGGGACCGCATCAGCGCCTCGGCCGTCACCGCCGGCGCGCCCGCGTGCAGCGGCCCGCAGCAGGCGCCGTAGCGCCCGCCGCCGCACGGACAGCGGTCGTCGGCTCCGATCACCGCCCCATCGTCCCCTCCCGGGGCGAGAATGGCGCCGTGGGCTTCATCCTGTCGGTGCGCAAGTCGGTCGGTCTCGAGGGACCGGAGGACGGCGGGCTCGCGTCCGCCCTGCGCAACATCGGTCAGATCGAGCAGTACGGCACCGTGATCGAGCGCGACGCCGGTGCCGATCCCGGGCCCGCCACCGACCCCGCGGCGCTCCCCTGGCCGCTCGCGGCCGGCCCCGCGCCGGAGCCGTCGGAGTCGTCCGAGTCGCTCCGCGACGACGCGTAACGAACCCGGAACACGCGCCCCCTACCGTTGGGGGCATGCCTGACACCGTCCAGCCGGAGGCGATCGACGCCGTCGGCCGCTTCGAGGCCGAGCAGGAGATCCCGGAGCGCATGCGCGCCGACGTGCGCCTGCTCGGCGCGCTCCTCGGCCGCGTGCTCCGCGAGAGCGGCTCCCCCGGCCTCTACGAGGACGTCGAGCGCCTCCGGGTCGCGACGATCCAGGCGTACACCGACGAGACGGACCGGGCCTTCTCGGCCGCCGCCGCGATCGCCGAGGAATTCACGGTCGCGCGCGCCGACGAGGTGGCCCGCGCCTTCACCGCCTACTTCCACCTCGTGAACCTCGCGGAGGAGCACCAGCGCGTGCGCGTGCTGCGCGAGCGCGACGGCCGACCCTCCCGCGACCCGGCGGACTCGGTCGGCAGCGCCTTCGCGAAGCTGTCGGAGGAGGTCGGCGCCCCGACCGCGCTCGAGCGGCTGCAGGCGATGCGGTTCCACCCGGTCTTCACCGCGCACCCGACCGAGGCGCGGCGCCGCGCGGTGTCGTCCGCGATCCGGCGGCTCGCGGACCTGCTCGACGAGCGCGACGGCGCGGTCGCGCCGGCCCAGGTCGAGCGGATCGAGCGCAGCATGCTCGAGGAGATCGACACGCTGTGGCGCACGGCGCCGCTGCGGTCGGAGAAGCCGAGCCCGGTCGACGAGGTGCGCTCGATCATGGCCGTCTTCGACGAGACGCTCTACACCGCGGTGCCGGAGGTGTACCGGCGCATCGACGCCGTGCTGCAGCCCGAGGCCTCGGGCGACGCGGCCCCGCAGGTGCGCCCCTTCGTCCGGGTCGGCACGTGGGTCGGCGGCGACCGGGACGGCAACCCGTTCGTCACCGCGGCGATCACGAAGCAGGCGGCCGCGATCGCGAGCGAGCACGTGCTGCTCGGCCTCGAGCGGACCGCCGCCCGCGTCGGCCGCACGCTCACCCTCGACGCGTCGACCACCCCGCCGTCGCCCGCGCTGCTCGCGCTCTGGCAGCGCCTCCGCGCCGTCGACGAGGAGGCCGCGGCGGAGGTCGCGAAGCGGTCGCCGGACGAGCCGCACCGCCGCGTGCTCCTCCTGCTGTCCCGCCGCATCGCGGCGACCAGGACCCGGAACGCGGACCTCGCCTACCGCGACCCGGAGGAGCTGCTCGCGGACCTCGCGGTGCTGCAGGGCTCGCTCGTCGAGGCGGGCGCGCACCGGCAGGCCTACGGCCACCTGCAGACGCTGATCTGGCAGGTGCAGACCTTCGGCTTCCACCTCGCCGAGCTCGAGGTGCGGCAGCACTCCGCCGTGCACCGGAAGGTGCTCGCCGAGATCGAGGCGGGCGGGCCGCTCAGCGAGCAGGCCGAGGAGGCGCTGCAGGTCGTCCGCACGATCGCGCAGATCCAGCGCCGCTACGGCCCGCGGGCCGCCGGCCGCTACATCGTCTCCTTCACGCAGTCCGCCGACGACCTCGCCGCCGTGCACCGGCTCGCCCGCGCCGCGGTCGGCCCCGACGGCACCCCGCCGGTGCTCGACGTGATCCCGCTGTTCGAGACCTTCGCGGACCTGCAGGCCGCGCCGGGGATCCTCGCCGAGATCGTCGAGCACCCCGAGTTCTCGGCCCGGCTCGAGGCGACCGGGCGCCGGCTCGAGGTCATGCTCGGCTACTCCGACTCCTCGAAGGACGTCGGCCCGGTCGCCGCGACGCTCGCGCTCTACGAGGCGCAGCGGCGGATCGCGACCTGGGCGCAGGAGCACGACATCGAGCTCACGCTCTTCCACGGCCGGGGCGGTGCGCTCGGCCGCGGCGGCGGCCCGGCGAACTCGGCGATCCTGGCCCAGCCGCCGCACTCCGTCGACGGCCGCTTCAAGCTCACCGAGCAGGGCGAGGTGATCTTCGCCCGGTACGGCGGCAGCGACATCGCGATGCGGCACATCGACCAGGTGACCGCGGCGGTGCTGCTCGCCTCGGCGCCCTCCATCGAGACGCGCAACGAGGCGGCCGCGACCCGGTTCGCGGAGGTCGCCGCGACGATGGACCGCACCTCGCGGGAGCGCTTCTTCGCCCTCGTGAAGGCCCCCGGCTTCGCGCCGTGGTTCGCGACGGTGACGCCGATGGAGGAGATCGGGCTGCTCGCGCTCGGCTCCCGGCCGGCGCGGCGCGGCCTCTCCGTGGAGTCGCTCGAGGACCTGCGGGCGATCCCGTGGGTGTTCTCCTGGACGCAGGCCCGCATCAACCTCACCGGCTGGTTCGGGCTCGGCAGCGCGCTCGAGGCCGTGGGCGACGAGGCGCTGCTGCGGGAGGCGTACCGCGACTGGCCGCTGTTCCGCACGATGATCGACAACGTCGCGATGGGCCTCGCGAAGGCCGACCAGCGGATCGCCCGGCACTACCTCGCGCTCGGCGACCGCGAGGACCTCGCGGCCCTCGTGCTCGAGGAGATGGACCGGACCCGCGACCAGGTCCTGCGCATCACGGGCGCCGCGCAGCTGCTCGCGAACAAGCCGGTGCTGCAGCGCGCGGTGAAGATGCGCAGCCCCTACGTCGACGCGCTCTCCCTCCTCCAGCTGCGCGCGCTGCGCGCGCTGCGGGAGGCCCCGGAGGAGCAGCCGGCGGACCCGGAGCTGCAGCGCCTCCTGCTGCTCTCCGTCAGCGGCGTCGCGGCCGGCCTGCAGAACACGGGCTGACCCGAGCCGTCAGCCGCGTCGCCGCGGCCTCGCCGTCCGGGCGGCGCCGCGGTGCGGGGTCGGGCTGCCGCCGTGCCGCTCGACCCACGCGGTGAAGGAGCGCGCCGAGCCGCCGGCGGGGCGGCGGAGCCACGGCCACGGGTGCAGCGCGGCCACGTCGACGCGCGCCGACCGGGCGCGGAAGCCGGGCACCGGCGCCCAGGTGACCGCGACGGACCGGCCCGCCAGCACCTCGGGCACGACGCCGCGGTGCACCTCCACCTCCCGCCGCTGCGCGAGGTCCGCGAGCGTCTCCGCCAGGAAGGCCAGCCGCTTGCCGGACAGCCGGAGGCCGCGGAGCAGGGGCTCGTCGAAGACGAACACGACGGGTGCGCCCGGCGTCGCCGCGAGCGCGGGATCGGCGTCGCCGAGCGACTCCGCCGTGAGCCAGACGGCGTCCGGCTCGCCCCGGACCTCCGGCACCAGCGGCCCGGCCGTCGCGGTCGGGTCCGGGTCGGCGGCGAGCCCGGGCGCGGCGTCGACCTGCGGCCCGGCCTGCGCCTCCGGGAAGTCCTGGATCGGGCAGGCGCGGCGCAGCGGGCAGGAGGCGCAGAGGCCGGGCGCCCGCTTCTCGACCTGCCAGCGGCTGAAGCCGTACGGCTTGCCGGTGCCCGCGCCGACGGCCCACTGCCAGCCGACGCCGTTCGCGGCGGGCGACCCGTCGACGAGGTGCCGGTAGAGCGCGCGCTCCCCCTCCCGCCAGTCCCAGCCCGCCCGGACCGTCCACTGCGACGCGGCCCAGAGCCGCGTCTGGTTCACGAGCCAGCCGTCCTCGACGAGCTCGTGCCGGACGGCGGCCATGCACGCCATCTCCTCCGGGTACGGCTCCCCCGACCAGCCGTGCCCGACCGCCGGCTCCCGGCGCAGGGGCCGGGCGATGCGGCGCCCGACCCGCGCGTAGACGTGCCGCGCGTACTCCTGCCACAGCAGCTCGTCGCGGAACTTGCCGACGTCCCGCGCCGGGCCGCCCGCGACGCGGTCCCACACCCGTGGCAGCGGCAGCAGGCCGTGCCGGATGAAGGGCGAGAGACCGCTCGCGCCGCGGTCCTCGGCGGGCAGCACCTCGTTCCGCTGCGCCGCGTAGCCGCGGACGTCGAAGTCCTCGAGCGCCTCGTCGGCCGCGGTCTGCCCGCCCACGAAGCGCCGGGAGGCGGCGACCCCCTCCGGCCCCTCGAGCGCGAGGTCGCCGAGGTGCCGCGCCGCCCACCGCACCGCGTCGTCGAGGTCGGGGGTCGGCAGTCGGGTCACCGGCGCAGGCTAGGGCGCGGCGCGGACCGCGGGGTCAGTTCCGCGGGAACACGAAGAGCATGGCCAGCCCGAGGAGCACCGCGGCGCCCCCCAGCAGGAACAGGAGCGCGACCGACGCCGTCAGGTCCTCCCGCACGGGGCGGCGGCCACGGATCGCCGCCCGGCGCTCGCCGACGATCCCCCGGACGCCGAAGCCGACCAGCACCAGCCCGAACGCGAGGACGAACCAGCCGGTCATCCGCCGATCGTGCCAGCCGATCCTGCGGGAGCGGACGGGTGGTCTCGAGGCTCGCTGCGCTCGCACCTCGACCAGCGGGGGGCCGGCGGGCACGGGCGCGGATGGGACCATGGAGGGGTAGACCCTTCACTGCTGACCCTGATGCCGTCCCCGCTGCCCGACGGGACCCTCGACGAGGACGAGGCGTTCTTCGCCTTCGCGTCGTGGGCCGAGTCCCGCGGCCTGACGCTGTACCCGGCGCAGGAGGAGGCGATGATCGGCGTCGTCTCCGGCGCGAACGTGATCCTCTCCACCCCGACCGGCACCGGGAAGTCGCTCGTGGCGATCGGCGCGCACGCGGTCGCCCTCGCGCAGGGCGGCCGCAGCTACTACACCGCGCCGATCAAGGCCCTGGTCAGCGAGAAGTTCTTCGCCCTGGTCGAGGTCTTCGGCGCCGCGAACGTCGGCATGGTCACGGGCGACTCGTCGGTGAACGCGGACGCGCCGATCATCTGCTGCACCGCCGAGATCCTCGCGAACCTCGCCCTCCGGCACGGGCAGGAGGCGGCCGTCGCACAGGTCGTGATGGACGAGTTCCACTTCTACGGCGACCCGGACCGCGGCTGGGCGTGGCAGGTGCCGCTGCTGACGCTGCCGCAGGCGCAGTTCGTGCTGATGTCCGCGACGCTCGGCGACGTGACGGACCTGGCGGCCGACCTCAGCCGCCGCACCGGCCGCGACACCGCGAAGGTCACCGGCGTGGAGCGGCCCGTCCCCCTCCACTACGTCTACGAGCTCGAGCCGATCCACGACTCGATCGACCAGCTGCTGCACTCGGACCAGGCGCCGGTCTACGTCGTGCACTTCTCGCAGGCGGCCGCGCTCGAGCGGGCGCAGGCGCTCGCCTCCGCGCAGGTCGCGACGCGCGAGCAGCGGAACCGGATCGCGGAGGTGATCGCCGGGTTCCGCTTCACGACGGCGTTCGGCCGCACGCTGAACCGGCTGCTCCGCCTCGGCATCGGCGTGCACCACGCGGGGATGCTGCCGAAGTACCGCCGCCTCGTCGAGCAGCTCGCGCAGCAGGGCCTGCTCCGCGTGATCTGCGGCACGGACACGCTCGGCGTCGGGATCAACGTGCCGATCCGCACCGTGCTGCTGACGGCGCTGACGAAGTTCGACGGCACCCGCACGCGGCAGCTCAGCGCGCGCGAGTTCCACCAGATCGCGGGGCGCGCCGGCCGCGCGGGCTACGACACGGCCGGCACGGTCGTGGTGCAGGCGCCGGAGCACGAGTCGGAGAACCGCAAGGCGCTCGCGAAGATGGGCGACGACCCGAAGAAGCGCCGCAAGTGGGTCGCGAAGAAGGCGCCCGCGGGCTTCGTGTCGTGGGGCGAGCCGAGCTTCCGCAAGCTCGTCGACGCCGAGCCGGAGACCCTGACCCCGCACCTGCAGATCACGTCCGCGATGCTGCTGAACCTCATCGCGCGCGGCGGGGACGTGTTCGCGGACGTCCGCGCGCTCGTGTTCGACAACCACGAGCCGTGGCGCCGGCAGCTCGAGCTCGCCCGGCGGGCGCTCGGGATCTACCGGACCCTGCGGGCGGCCGGCGTCGTGCGGCAGGAGGTGCAGCCGGACGGGTCGATCGCGATCCTGCCGACCGTCGACCTCCAGCCCGACTTCGCGCTGAACCAGCCGCTCTCCCCGTTCGCCCTCGCGGCGTTCGAGCTGCTCGACCCCGAGTCGCCGACCTTCGCGCTCGACGTGCTCTCGATCCTCGAGTCGACCCTCGACGACCCCCGCCCGATCCTGTCGCAGCAGCAGTTCCAGGCGCGCGGCGACGCCGTCGCGGCGATGAAGGCGGAGGGGATCGAGTACGAGGAGCGGATGGAGCTGCTCGAGGAGGTCACGCACCCGCAGCCGCTGAAGGAGCTGCTCGACGCGGCGTTCGAGGCCTACGCGGCCGAGCAGCCGTGGGTGCGGGACTTCGCGCTCTCCCCCAAGTCCGTCGTGCGCGACATGGTCGAGCGGGCGATGTCCTTCGGCGAGTACTGCACCTTCTACAAGCTCTCGCGGTCGGAGGGCCTCGTGCTGCGGTACCTGTCGGACGCGTTCCGCGCCGCCCGGCAGACGATCCCGGACGAGATCAAGGACGAGGAGCTGCAGGACCTCATCGAGTGGCTCGGCGAGCTCGTGCGGCAGGTCGACTCGTCGCTCGTCGACGAGTGGGAGGAGCTGCTCGACCCGGAGCGGCACGGAGCCGACGAGGAGGCGATCGTCCCGCCCGCCCCGCGGCGCCTCACCGCGAACGTCCGCGCGTTCCGGGTCATGGTGCGCAACGAGCTGTTCCGCCGCGTGCAGCTCGCCGCCCGCGAGGACTGGGCGGCGCTCGGCGAGCTCGACGCGGCGGCCGGGTTCGACGCCGAGACCTGGGCGGCCGCCATGGAGCCGTACTGGGCCGAGCACGACGAGCTCGGCACGGGCCCCGACGCGCGCGGTCCCGCCCTGCTGCTCGTCGAGGAGGGGCCGGCCGAGTGGCGGGTCCGGCAGATCTTCGACGACCCCGCCGGCGACCACGACTTCGGCATCAGCGCCGTCGTCGACCTCGCGGCGTCCGACGAGGCGGGCGCCGCCGTGCTGCGGACGACCGCGGTCGGGGAGGTCGGCGCCTCCGTCTGACGGCGGGCGGGAACGGTACTCGCGACGGAGGACGCCGCGCCGCACCGGCCCTAGCCTCGGGGCGTGCGCGCGGTGCAGGACGAGGGGACGCCCGCGCCCGGGCACCCGGCCGCGCTGCTGCTGCGCCACCTCGCCGCGCGGCGCTCCCCGAGCGGGCTCGCCCTCGACCTCGCGCTCGCGGGCCTGCTGCTCGCGGTGGGGCTGCTCGCCGCGCGCTGGCCCGTGCGGGTCGATCCCGTGGAGGTGCTGCTCGCCGGCGCCGCGTCCCTCGCGGTGCGGCGCGTCCTCCCCTCCGCGGCCCTCGCGCTCGGCTGGCTGACCGTGCTGTGGCAGGTGACGTCGCACGCGCCGCCCTCGCTCGTGCAGGTCGCCTCCGCGGCGGTCGTCTACTCCGCGGCCGCCTGGGGCGGTCGGGCGGAGCTGGTCGTCGCGGCCGTCTCCGCCTCGCTCGGCGGGCTCGCGGGCGGGCTCTACCTCGTGCAGACCCGGTTCGCGAGCATCACGCTCCGCTACGGCGAGCCTGCGGTCGGCGCGCGCGACGACACCGCGCTGCTCGTGATCGTCGTGCCCGCCGCGATCCTCACCGCGTGCTGGACCGCCGGGTTCGCGGTGCGCACGATCCGCGCCCGGCTGGCCGAGACGGCGCAGCGGGCGCTGGCCGAGGGCAGGGCCGCGGAGGCGCAGGAGCAGGCCGGCGTCGAGCAGGCGCGGACCGCGATGGCGCGGGACGTGCACGACGTCGTCGGGCACTCCCTGGCGGTGATCATCGCGCAGGCCGACTCGGTGCGCTTCCTCGACGACGCGGACCGCGTGCGCGACGTCGTCGGCACGATCGCGGCGACGGCGCGCTCGTCGCTGCTCGAGGTGCGGGACGTGCTGGAGCGGACCGAGCCCGTCCCGTCCCGCGACGGCGCCGACCTCGACGCCCTCGTGGCGCAGGTCCGGTCCGCGGGCGTCGAGGTGCAGGAGCGCACGGAGGGCGAGCCGGGCGCGCTCGACGCGGACCCGGGCCTCGCCGCGCGCCGCGTCCTGCAGGAGATGCTCGCGAACGCGCTGCGCCACGGCCGGCCCGGCGGGGTCGTCGAGGTGCAGCGCCTCTGGCGCGACGCGGACCTGGTGCTCGAGGTCGGCAACGCCGTCGGGCCGGGCGGCACGGGCGGCTCCGGCGCCGGGCTCCCCGGAATGCGGGACCGCGTCGAGGCGGTGGGCGGAAGCCTCGGGACCGATCGGATCGGCGAGCGGTTCGTCGCCCGAGTGCGCATCCCCCGGACGGCGGCGCCGTGAGCGGCCCGATCCGCGTCCTCCTCGTCGACGACCAGGCGCTCTTCCGGTCCGGCGTCGCCGTCGTGGTCGACGCGCAGGACGACATGGTCGTCGTCGGGCAGGCGGACAACGGCGCCGTCGCCCTCGAGCGCATCCGCGCGACGGCGCCGGACATCGTGCTGCTCGACCTGCGCATGCCGGTCCTCGACGGCGTCCAGGTCGCGGTCGAGCTGTTCGGGCCCGCCTGGGACGGGCCGCGCCCGAAGGTGATCGTGCTGACGACCTTCTCGCTCGACGCGGCCGCGGCGACCGCGATCCGCGCGGGTGCGAGCGGCTTCCTGCTGAAGGACGCCACGCCGGAGTTCCTGCTCGCCGCCGTGCGGGCCGTGCATGCCGGCACCTCCGTGCTGGCGCCGGAGGAGCTGGCGCAGCTCTTCCGCGGCCCCGGGGACGCCGCGGGCGCGGCCCTCGCGCCGCCGCCCGCCTTCGGCACCCTGACCGGGCGGGAGCGCCAGGTCTTCGCGCGGGCCGCCCGCGGGGCGTCGAACGCGGAGATCGCCGCCGCCGAGTTCCTGAGCGAGTCGACGGTCAAGACCCACGTGAGCAGCATCCTGGCGAAGCTGCAGCTGCGCGACCGGGTGCAGCTCGTCGTGTACGCGCACGACCACGGCCTCGTGAACCCCGCCTCCTGACGCCCCGGCCCCTACCGCCGTCGCCGCGCGACGGCGAGCAGCCGCAGCAGGCCGACGAGCACCATCGCGGCGACCAGGCCGACGAGGTCGCCGGCGGTGTTGGCGACGACGTCGTGGACGTCGGGCACCCGCCCGGGGATCCGCGTCTGCGCGAGCTCCACCCCGACCGACAGCGCCGCGCCGGCGAGGAGCACGAGCGGCCACGAGCGCGGCCGCACCGCGAGCCCGAGGAACGCGCCGAGGGGCACGAACATCGCCAGGTTGGCGAGGGACTCGACGCGGTCGACGTCGAGCGACCGGCCGAGACCGAGGTCGAGGCGGTCCACCGCGTCCATCGTCGTCGCGAGGCCGGCCGCGACGAGCGACGGCGGCCCGAGGGTGATGACGAGGATCGCGGCGGTCGTCGGCAGCACGCCGAGCAGCAGCGCCGCGCGCCGGAGCGGGGCGCCGGTCGAGCGGGGCGGGACGAGGGCGGCGCGGGGAGCGGTCATGCTCCGAGCCTCGCGACGGACGGCGTGCCGGTCCTCCCCCGCAGGTGCCGGCGGTCTCCTCCTGGAGACCCGATCCGGCGGTCAGCGCCCCGGGGTGATCCCGTCGTCCGGCGGCCCGGGAGGGGCGTCGTCCTCGTGCTCGGCGGCCGTGCGGACGAACCAGATCGTGAACGCCTGGGCGACGACGAGCATCATCGCGAAGACGCGGCCGGAGACGGTCTGCGACGTGACGAGGAGCAGCAGGCAGAGCGCGGCGAAGGCGGCGTTGATCGGCCAGATCCACGCCTTCACGACCGCGAGCCGTTCCCCGCTCATGCCGGGATGGTAGGCCGTGCGGCCGAGCGCCGACTGTGCCCCCGGCGGCGCTCAGGCGGGCCTCAGGCGGCCAGCCGGAAGGCGGACCGCTGCGGTGCGGCCGACCCGCGGAGGCGGTCGGCGACGCCCGTGGTCAGGTCCAGCAGGGTGAGCCCCAGCGCCTCGGCGACCGCGGCGATGATCTCGCTCGACGGCTCCTTGCGGCCCCGCTCGATCTCGGAGAGGTACTGCGTCGACAGGTTCGCGCGGCGCGCGACGTCCCGCAGCGTGCCGCCCTGCCGCCGTCGCGCCGCCCGGAACTCCTCGCCGACGAGGTCGCGCCAGCGCGGCTCGCGCGGCGCGGCGCCCGCGCGGCGCTCGGGTCGGCCGGTGCGATCAGGGCGGCCGCGGCGGTCGTCGGCGGGGAGCGCGCTCATGGTGCGACCGTAGGCCGCCCTCCGGGGTCGGCGGCAGGCGGATCCGCTCAGGGCAGAACCGCTCGGCCGCCGAGCTCCTCCAGGCCGAGGTGACGGACGACCGCGGGCCACGCGGCGCGACCGAGCGCCGCGTCGGCCTCCGGCGATCCGCCGCGGTCCATGCGCTGACCGCCCTGCGCCGGCTCCTCGCCCGGCAGCACCGCGCGGTGCCCGGCGTCGCGGTGGCGGACCACCTCGGTCCTGAGCCCGTGCGCGGCACGCCGCGCGGCGACCCGGTCGGCGAACGCCTCGGCGGGCCAGACCCCGTCGTCGCCGCCGGCGACGAGCAGGACGTCCCCGGCGATGCGCTCGACGGGGATGTCGCCCGAGTCGTCGGCGCGGGCGGCGAGGCTCCGCTCGTACAGCCCGCGGAAGCGCGGCGGGTCCGTGTCGGGCGTCCACCCCGGATCGAGCGGCACGAAGGGCAGCGGCCGCGACCGCAGCGTCCAGTGCGAGGTCCAGGCGCCGCCCGTCCAACCCGGCCAGACGACGGACGACGCCGCGAAGCCCACGACCGCGCGGACGCCCGGGTCCTCGGCGGCGACGAGCAGCGCCGCTTCGCCGCCGAAGGAGGTCCCGACGACGGCGAGGTCGTCCGCCTCCGGCCGCAGCACGTCGAGCGCACCGAGGAAGAGCTCGAGCGGCACCTCGTGCGGTCCCGGCTGCTGGCCGGGGCCGCCGAACCAGCGGACGGCGAGGACCGTCGCGCCGTGCCGCTGCAGCAGCCGCGCCCGCGGCACGTCGACCCGGCCGCTCGACCCGGCGAGCAGCAGGACGCCGACGCCGCTGCCGCACGCGGGGTGCTCGGGGCGGAGCAGCGTCCACCCGGGGTCCTCGAACGCCACGCACCGAGCGTAGGCAGCGACCGCACGTCCGCGGCGCCCCGGCCGCACGGCACACTGAGCGCGTGCCCGATCGCCGTCTGATGCTCCTCGACACGGCCGCGCTGTACTTCCGCGCGTTCCACGGCCTGCCCGAGACGATCACCGCGCCGGACGGCACCCCGGTGAACGCCGTGCGGGGGCTGCTCGACATCATCGCCCGCCTCGTCGACGAGTTCGCGCCGACCGACCTCGTCGCCTGCTGGGACGACGCGTGGCGGCCGCGCTGGCGGGTGGCCCTCGTGCCCTCCTACAAGGCGCACCGCCTGGCCGAGGCCGGGGACGGCGAGCGGCCCGACGTCGAGGTCGTGCCGGAGGCGCTCACGCGCCAGATCCCGATCATCCGCGAGGCGCTGGAGGCGCTCGGGATCGCGGTCGTCGGTGCCGCCGACCACGAGGCCGACGACGTGATCGGCACCCTCGCCGCCACCGCATCGACCCCGGTCGACGTGGTGACGAGCGACCGGGACCTGTACCAGGTGATCGACGACGAGCGCGGCGTGCGCGTGATCTCGACGGCGCGCGGGATGCGCGACCTCGAGCTCGTCACCGACGAGGTCGTGCAGGGGAAGTACGGCGTCCGCGCGGACCGGTACGCGGACTTCGCGACCCTGCGCGGCGACCCCTCCGACGGGCTTCCAGGCGTGGCCGGCATCGGCGAGAAGACCGCTGCGGCGCTGCTCGGCCGCTTCGGCGACCTCGACGGCGTCCTCGCCGCCGGGCGGACGACGAGCAGCGGGATCCCGGCCGGGCAGGCCGCGAAGCTGCGCGCCGGCGAGGAGTACGCGCGGACCGCCGTCACCGCCGTCCGGGTGGTGCGCGACCTCCCGCTCGGCGACGTCGACGCCGCGATCGCGCTCCCCGACGCGGCGCGGGCGGCCGGCGAGGCGCTCGCGGAGCGCTGGGACCTCGGCGGCTCGATGACCCGGGTGCTCGCCGCGCTCGGCCGGGCCGGGGGTCCAGCCTGACCGATGTATCGTTCACTCCGCCGCGCAGGGTGCGCAGCGGAGGACGGGATCGGTCGATGAACGGGTCGTCGAGCAGCAGGCCCACCGGCTCGCGGAGCGCCGTCGGGTTCGGCCTGGACCGCATCCGCGAGGCCGTGGAGGACCTCCGCTCCCCCGGCGACCGGCGCGCCCGCCCGCGCCCGGAGCGCAGCGACGTCCGCGACGCCGTGCTCACGGTGCTCGAGGAGCAGCCGGCGGACGGCTACCGCATCGTCCGGGTGCTGCAGGAGCGCAGCGGCGACGGGCCGGGCACGAGCGCCGGCGAGGTCTACCCCGCGCTGCAGCTGCTCGCCGACGAGGGCCTGGTCACCGCCGCGGAGACCGACGGCCGGAAGACGTGGACGGTCACCGCCGCCGGTCGTGCGGCCGCCGGGGCGGCGCGCACCCGCACCGCGGACGAGGTGCGGGACGGCGACTCGGACCACGCCGACCGCGCCGACCGCCGCGGGGTCGCCCGCTCGGGCGCGGCGCTCGCGAGCGCCGCCGCGCTCGCCGCGCGGACCGGCACGCCGGCGCAGGTCGCCGAGGTCGTCGCGGTGCTCGACGACGCGCGGCGCCGCGTCTTCGCGATCCTCTCCCGGGGCTGACGGGTGGCGGAGCCGGAGCTCGTCCGCCGCGGCCCGCGGTCGTGGGACCGGCGGGAGCGCGGCCGCTACCGCCGCATCATGCGGTTCGCGACCCGCTACATGGTCGAGAACTGGTGGTTCGAGCTCGTGCTGCCCCGGTTCGGGCTGACCGCCCTCGCCGCGCGCGGCCGCACCCGCCGGTGGCGTCGCATGGCCGCGAACTTCTTCGTCCTGGCCTCCGACCTCGGCGGCCTGATGATCAAGGTCGGCCAGTTCCTGTCCTCCCGCCTCGACGTGCTGCCGCCGGAGGTGACGAAGGAGCTGGAGGGCCTGCAGGACGCGGTCGCGCCCGAGGACTTCCGCGACGTCCGGGCGCTCGCCGAGCGCGAGCTCGGGATGCCGCTCGAGCGCGCGTACGCCGCGTTCGACCCCGAGCCGCTCGCCGCCGCGTCGCTGGGTCAGGCGCACCGGGCCCGCCTCGTGCCGAACGGCGCCGACGACGCCGGGTTCGCGGACGTCGTCGTGAAGGTGCAGCGGCCCGGCATCGAGCGCATCGTCGACGTCGACCTCGCCGCGCTGCGGCTCGTGGCCCGGCGCCTGAACCGCGTGAAGCTCGTGAACCGCCGGGTCGACCTGCCGGCGCTCGCCGAGGAGTTCGCGGACACGAGCCTCGAGGAGGTCGACTACCTCCACGAGGCGGCGAGCGCCGAGCGGTTCGCCGCGCAGTTCGCGGACGACGACCGCGTGCGGGCGCCGGGCGTGGCCTGGGAGCGCGCGACGAGGCGGGTGCTGACGCTCGAGGACGTCTCCGCGATCAAGATCAACGACCTCGACGCCCTGCGCGCCGCGGGCATCGACCCGGCGGAGGTCGCGGTCGAGTTCGCGAACGTGATGTTCGACCAGCTGTTCGTCCACGGCTTCTTCCACGGCGACGCGCACCCGGGGAACATCTTCGTGACGCCGACGCCGGGCGGGGACCGGGCCTGGGTGCTCACCTTCGTCGACTTCGGGATGATGGGCGAGATCCCGGACGGCCTGCGCCGCGACCTCCAGCAGTTCCTGATCGCGGTCGCCTCCCGCGACGGCCGGCGACTCGTCGCGGCCATGCGCGATCTCGGGGTGCTGCTGCCCAGCGCCGACACCCGCGAGCTGGAGCGCACGATGTCCGCGCTCTTCGCCCGGTTCGGCGGCGTCGCCTTCACGGACCTGCAGGACGTCGACCCCCGCGAGCTGCGGGCGTTCGCGAACGAGTTCGGCGACACGATCCGCACCCTGCCGTTCCAGCTGCCCGAGCACTTCCTGCTCGTGATCCGCGCGGTGTCCCTCATCTCGGGCCTGAGCAGCACGCTCGACCCGCGCTTCAACATCTGGAACGCGGTCGAGCCGTACGCCGACCAGCTGCTCCGCGACGAGAGCGGCGGGGTCGTCGCGTCGTTCGTCGACGAGGCGGCGCGGACCCTGGCCGTCGCGGCGCGGCTCCCCCGCCGGCTCGACGGCCTGGTCACGCGGCTCGAGGACGGCGAGGTCGCCGTCGAGACGCCGCGGCTCGACCGGCAGATCCGCCTGCTCGAGCGGGCGGTCGGGCGGATGACCTCGGCGCTGCTCTTCTTCGGGCTGCTCCTCGGCGGCGTGCTGCTGCGCTCGACCGACGCCGTGCTCGGCACGGTCCTGATGGGCGTCTCCGGCCTCCCGCTGCTGCACGCGGTGGTCTCCGGCCTGCTCGCCGGCCGCTCCCGGCGCTGACCCCGGTGCGCTGAGCCGCGGCGCGGTCAGCGGCGGCGCAGCCGGCGCCTGCCGAGCACCGCGATGGCCGCGGCCGCGGCGACGCCCAGCAGCACCACGGCGACCGCGACGCCGAGGCCGAGCAGCAGGGGCTGCGGGGCGGCGCTCCTCGCGCCGGCGGTCGCGGACGGCGAGGGCGTCGGCGTCGGTCGGACCGCCTGCTGGATACCCGACGCCGCCGCGTCGGCGAGGGCCGCGGCGCCCGCCTCGTTCGGGTGCAGCGCGCCGGGGTCGAGGTCGACCTGCTGCACGTCCTCGGGCGAGCGGAAGTGCATCCCGTTCACCCACGCGCCGCGGGTCGCGCAGGGCGAGTGCGCCGCCGAGGCGGCGAGCATCGAGACGTAGGGCACGCCCGCCTCGCGCGCGACCCGCGCGGTCGTGGCGTCGAGCGCCGCCTGCACGCCCGCGAAGTACGCGACGTCGACGTCGGTGAACGGGAAGGCGTTCTCCGGGTACGTGCCGGTGAGGAACGACCCGGTGATCGCCGGGCGGAAGCAGCCGCCCGAAGGCGTGTGCGCGGCGTCCGGGAAGATCGTCGGGTAGCCGACGAGCACCAGCGCGGCGTTCGGCGCCGCGCGCCGCACGGCGCGGATCGTCGTCGCGAGGTCGGCGGCGATCGTCCCCTCGACCGTCCGCCGAAGGGAGTCGACGCCGTTCCGGACGAGCTGCGAGCGGCAGCTCGCGGCGTCCGTCCCGGCGATGACCGGCCCGGTGCGGGTGAGCGCGAGGCAGGTGAAGGCCTGCGAGAACAGCCCGGAGTCGTTGCCGCCGATCGTCAGGGTCACGACCCGCGTCGACGGCCCGAGCGCCTCCAGCTGGGCCGGGGCGCCCGCCGGGCTCCGCCGGCGGACGTCGGCGGTCGTCGCCGTGGCGCAGCTGACGTCCGTCAGGCGCAGGCCGAGCCGCTCGGCGACCCGGTGCGGGTAGTCGCGCGACGACTGCCCGCACGCCGGGATCGGCTTCCCCGTCGGGTCGGGCAGGCCGTACCCGGCCGCGTAGGAGTCGCCGAGCGCGACGTACTCGGCGCCGCGGAGCGAGCCGGAGGCCGCGACACCTTCGGGCGCTGCGGAGACGGGCGGCGCGACCGCGAGCACGCCTGCGAGCGCGAGCAGGGCGGCGCCGAGGGCGCGGGCGCGGGCGCGCAGCGGCATTCGGGTCCTCCGGGGTCGGACGGTGGTGCTCGGGCGTCGTCGGCCGGCCGTTCGGAGTCCGCGATCGTAGTCGCCGCTCCCGTGGACCGGGTCCCTCCCAGCCCGGACGCACCGCCCGCCCACCTGCGGATGCTTGCCTGCCGGGATGTTCCTGCTCATCGGCGTCCGGCCGGTCTCCGTCGTCGCCTTCCTCGTGACCTTCGTCTGCGGGCACTGCGGCACGCGCGCGACGCAGCGGGTCATCCGGGAGCAGCAGAAGCTGTCGCTGTTCTTCATCCCGCTGCTCTCGCTCGGCACGTCCTGGTACGTGGAGTGCGACCACTGCGGCATCGCGACCGGGCTGACCCGGCAGCAGGCGGAGCACTCGCTCGACTGGGCCCGCACCCACGGGCACCCCGTCGCCGCCTGACGGCTCCCCTCCCTCCCTGCCCGCCCGCCCGCCCGCCCGCCCGCCTCAGCGGAACGGGTTGCTGCCGAAGATCTCCTCCGGGCTCGGGTCGCGCGGCGGCCTCGGCGCCCTCACGACCGTCGGCGTCGCCGGCGGCGCCGCCTGCCGGGTCGGGCTGCGCGGCACGAAGCCGTCCGGCAGCCGCTCGCCGCAGGTCGCGCACAGGCGGCCGCCGCTGTTGACGCCCTCGCAGACCGGGCAGATCCAGGCGGCCACGTCAGCGCCGCCCGTCGCGCGGCGAACGGCCGAGCAGCTTGCCGCGCAGCCCGCCGGTGGGCGCAGGCGCCGGAGCCGCCCCGGCGCCGCCCACGAGCTTGCCCCGCAGCGCGCTCGAGCGGACGGGCGCGGGCGCCGTCGTCCTCGCGGGTGTCGGGGTCGCGGCGGGCGCGTCGCCCGGCGAGCGGACGGCCATCAGGGCCGCGTGCACGTCGCCGATCGTCGGCCGCGCCGCCGGGTCGGCGAGCAGCATCCGGTCGACGAGGTCGGCCAGGCCCGGGTCGAGCGCGGCGCGGTCGACGTGCAGCACGACGCCCGACCGCACCGCGACGGCGGGCTCGCCGTAGCCGGGGTCGTAGGCGGGCACTCGGCCCGTCAGGTACTCTCTGAAGATGAGGCCGAGCGCGAAGACGTCGGAGGCGGTGCCGAGCGAGCGCGGGTCGACCGTCTCGTCCTCCTGGATGTAGGCCAGCAGCTCGGGCGAGTAGTAGTTGATCGTCCCGACGATGTCGGCCGCGGGCGGCGGCTCCCCCGCGACGTACGCGTTGTCGAAGTCGATGAGCTTGCTCGTGTACCCGAGCTCGGTGCGCTTCACGAGCACGTTGTCGGGCTTCAGGTCCCCGTGGACGATCCGCAGGTCGTGCAGGATCTTCAGGCTGTACGCCATCGACTTCAGCAGCACGAGCCGCTGCCGGAACGGCAGCGCCGCGATCGCGGTCACGTCGAGGTCCTCCGCGTGGACCCGCTCGGTGGCCTTGTAGTACTTGGCGCCCGCTCGGAAGAAGTCGAGGGTGACGATGAGGTTGCCGCCGTAGGCGGACAGGGGCGCGAGCGCCGTCTGCATCGCGCGGTGCCGGGCCTCGAACGCCGCGCAGCGCGCCCGCTTCTTCGTCTTGATCGCCTCGCTGCCCGGCGCGTCCGCCTCCGGGTAGGTCGGCTGGAGGAACTCCTTCAGGAAGTACTCCCTGCCGCCCTTCCGGGCGAAGGTCCACCGGCTCAGCCCCGCGCCGACGACGGAGAAGTCCGCCAGCAGCGTGTAGCCGTTCAGCACGTCTCCGGCCCTCATCGCGCCGCCTCCTGCTCGTCCTCGGTCGCGGCGCCCGTGCCGCCCTCCGCCGCGACCGGCCCGGTCGCGATCGGCTTCGGCGGGTTCCAGATCCGGCGCCTCGGCTGCTCCTCCGGTGCCGGCGACGCGAGGTCCGCCTCGTGCCGCAGCAGCCGCTCGTAGCCGTCGCGGTACCGCGACCACCGGGTCGCGACGTCGGCGACGCGGCGGTGCTGCAGGTCGGCGAGCGCCTGCTCCGCCCGTTGCACCTCGTCGCTCAGCGCGTCCATCGGCGCCGTGTACTGCTCCGTCATCTCGGCGAGCCGCGGCTCCAGCAGCCGCTGCAGCGCCGGCAGGTCCGCGCCGACGCCGATCGCGGCGAGGGACGCGTCGTCGCCGGTGACGGTGGTGATCTCGTGCTGCAGCGCCTCGGACCAGGCCTCCTCCGTCCCCGCCTCGAGCAGGGTCCGGAGCACGAGCTCTTCGAAGTGCATCGGCGACCGGAGGTAGCCGAAGCAGCCGTCGGTCGCGCAGAGCAGCACGAACGGCGCCCGCAACGGCACCCGGCGATGGTTGATGCGGAACTCCGTGTCAGCGGAGATCGCGTTGCTGATGACGGAGTCGCGCTCCAGGTTCGCCATCGCGTCGCCCTCGTCGCGGAGGTCGTCGACGCTCAGCTGCTGCAATCCGTCGGCGGTCAGCGCGTAGACGCGGGAGTCGCCCGCCCACAGCACGTGGCAGATCCAGTCCGCCCCGTCCGGCTCCGCGCGCTGCAGCGCACCGAGCGCCATCGTGGTGGGCAGGGCGCGCAGCAGGCGCGACCGCAGCCGGCTGGTCGGGGCGTTCAGCGCGGCGAGCGCCGCCTGCAGGGCGGCCTCGAGGGCGTCGTGCAGCTCCTCGGCCGTCGCCTCGCCGGGCAGCGGCCGCTCGGGCGCCAGCAGGCCGAGCAGGTGCTCCTCGACCACCTCCCGCGCGATGCGGGAGGCGAGGTAGGCGCCGGACCGCTGCCCGTCCTCGGTCTCGTAGACGGTGCCGCCGGCACCGCCCATCCCGTCGAACACGGCCGCGAGGCCGAGGTCCGGCCCGTCCCGCAGGATCGGATCGGCGTCCTCCCCGTGGTCGGGGACCTTCGCCAGGTTGAAGCCGAAGGAGACGGCGGGCCCGGCGACGACGTCGGCCACGTCGGGTCCCCCGCTCACACCGAGTTGCCGATCGAATCGACGATCGTGCCGTAGTCGACGTCGGAGAGGCCGCCGCCCGCCACGGACGGGTTGTGCACGACGTTCTCCCACACGGCGGAGATGTCGCTCCACCCGGGCCCGTCGGGCGCGAACAGGATCAAGCGCTTGGAGCTCGAGCCCATCACGCCCTGGGCGTCCTCCCACGCGTCGGTGAGCCCGTTGAAGTCGGCGGGGATGCGCGACCGCAGGTCCGCGGGCACGGCGGAGGCGTCGAGCGGGTGGGCCGGTTGGTCGCTCCAGACGACGATGACCTGGCGGCGGCGGTCGCCCGTGCGGGTCCACGGGGAGTTGATCGCGAGCGCGACGGCCTCGAGACCGGACTCGGGGGCGTCGCCGCCGCCCTCGGCGGTGAGGCCGCCGACGAACTCCGAGAAGCGGGCCCGCTCGTCCGGGAGCGCGAAGAACGGCGACTCCTCGATCGCGGCGTCGCCGTCGGCGACGAGGTCGCGGAAGGCGACGACGCGGACGCGCAGCTGGGCGACGTTCTTGCCCTTCGCGGTGAGGTTGGTCTGGACGTCGTCGTAGAAGCCGAGCGCGTTCGCCTTCACGGCGTCGAGGATCGGGTCCATGCTGCCCGTCACGTCGATGCAGAAGACGATGTCGACCGCGTAGTTCACGCCGCGCGAGGCGAGGCTGGTCTGCGGCGGGGTCACGGTGGCGGCGGGCGCCTCGGGCGCGGCCCCGACGGGGGCCGAGGGCCCCTCGGGCGCGTCCAGGGGCGCGGCGTCCGCGGCCGCCGGCGTCTCGATCGACGTCGGGTCGGGCTCCGGAGCCGGGCTCGTCGGCGTGGTGTCGGTCATGCGTTCCTCCCTGCGCGACACGGAACGGGGCAGTCGCTGCTTCCTTGGGTCGCGGCCGCCGAATCTTTCCGAGCGACCTGCGAGGACCGTGGATCGGGCGAGGGGGTTGACACGGGTCGACGGACGAGCGACGCGCGCACCCGATCGCAGATCCTCGGCGGGCCCGGCCGTGGGTTCAGAAGGGGCAGTCGTCCTCGTCCGTCAGCTCGGTCGGGATCGGCGTCGCCTCCGGCGGGTCGAGGGGTCGGGTGACGTACTTGTTCCCCGACGGCGTCTGCCAGACGACCGTCCGGTCGAGCAGCAGGTCGGCGTCGGCCGCGCCGGCGGTCTTCGCACCGTGATCGCTGCGCGACAGCAGCATCAGGTTGTCGACCGACGTCTCGCCCCGCTCGTCGTGCGCCCGGAACGACTCGGCGTGGTCGATGTCGACCTCGTCGGGGCCGCGCGGGCGCCCCGGTCCGCGGTTCCCGCCGTCGAGGAGCCGGATGAACGCGCGCATGTCCTCGGTGGGGCGGTACTTCTCGCGTCCGATGCTGAGCGGAGCGCCCGTGAAGGGGTCCGTGAGCACTCGGATCCACGAGGTCGCCTCCCCGGCGATCCGGAGCGCCGTGCGGATGCCGATGGGCCCGTATCCCTGCAGCACCGGTGCGGCCGTGGACCGGCCGAGCGCGGTCATGGCCGGGATCAGGATCGAGACGCGCGGCACCACGCCCCGGCGCCCCGGGACCAGGGCGTCGCCTTCCCGAGCCGGGTCGGCGTCCGTGCGCAGGAAGGCGCGCAGCCCGTCCCGCAGGACGTCCGCCTTGAGGATCTGGATGCCCCGCCGCTCGTCCGCCCTGCCGTGGGCGGCGATCGCCTGCTTGGTCACCTGGTGGTCCATGCCGAGGAGGTCGGCCATCGGCGCGAACAGGTGCAGCCAGCCCATGCCGTCCGCCGCGGCCTCGATCGTGTAGCGACGGCGTGCGGCCGCCCGCTCATGACGCTCGTCCGCGGTCGTCGGCTGGAGGCGCTCCGCGAGGCGGCGCAGCGCGTCGGGGAGGCTCGGCATGAGGACCTCGTCGAGCTTCAGCACGGCCTTCGCATCGAAGACGGGGAGCACCGCGTCGTCGAGCCCCTCGGCCGCGGCGTGCACGATCTGCATCGCCCGCCACGGCGCCCGCCCGGCGAGGAAGTGCGCCCAGACGAGCGGCAGGTCGCGTTCGAGCCGGGCGGCGGTGTGCACGAGCGTCTTCGCAGTGGAGTCGGCGACCTTGAGCTTCGCGCCGAGGTCGAGGAACAAGCCCTTCTGGTACGGGGTGTTCGCGGCGCCGGGGCGCCCCTCGTCCGCCAGCGCCGCTCGCCACGCGCGCAGCGCGGCGACGACCCGGCGCGCCTCCAGCCCCTGCAGCAGCCGCTGCAGGTCCTCGACGTCGGCGAGCGCCTGGAACAGCTCCGAGCCCTCCGGGAGCGCGTTCGGCGCGCAGTCCATGCGCTCCCACTCCTCGTCGGACACGTCGTTCCGGTCCTCGAGCACCACGGAGGCGCGCCATGCGGCGGGGTCCAGGTGCGCGGCGGCGAGCTTCTGCAGCGCCCAGCCGCGTGTCTCCTCGTCCCACCCGGCGAGCGCCGCGTGCGTGTCGTCGCCCGGCGCCGCGATCGAGCCGATCGCGACCGTCTGCACCACCGGCATGTCGTCGAGCGCCGGGTTGCGCGTCCATCGTCGGCGCGCGAGCGGCAGGAGAACGGGTGTTCCCATCTGCGGCTCCTCGTTCGCCTCCGACATGCGGACACGGTATCGAGCACCTCCGACAGCGTCTCGATGTCGGGCACAGGAGATCGGGGCCGGTCAGGCCGGCTCGACCTCGCCGTGCGTGTGGATCCGCTCCCCCGCCGGGCTGAAGATGCTGAGCACCTCGGCCGGCCCGTCGGCGGTCGCGCTCATGCTGTGCGGCGTGCGCGTGTCGAACTCGGCGGCCTCGCCCTGCTCGACGACGTGCTCGCGGTCGTCGAGCACGAGGCGCACCCGCCCGCTCAGCACGTAGAGCCACTCGTAGCCGTCGTGCACGCCCGAGGGCGGCGCCTCCACGCGTGGCGGGTGCACGATCTTGAAGGCCCGGACCGGCGCCTGCTCGAGCGTCAGCGGGGCGATCACCATCCCGTCGCGCCGCTGCACCCGACGGTGCACTCTCGGATCGGCGGGCGCGGGCGGCAGCAGGTCGTCGATCCGGATGCCGAGCTCCCGGGTGAGCGGGAGGAGCAGCTCGAGCGCCGCCTGCCGCTTGCCGGACTCGAGGCGGGAGAGCGTGCTGGGCGACATCCCCGCTCGCTCGGCGAGCTCGTCCAGCGTCAATCCGCTGGACCGCCGCGCCGCCCGCAACCGCGGTCCGATCTGCTCCAGCGCGGCGTCCACGAACCCGATCTTGCCATCACCGCAAGACGCCTTGCCGATCGCGCACGCAGACGCGACCGTCGAGGGCATGGAACAGGACTGGGACGCGGTGGTCGTGGGCGGCGGAGCCGCAGGGCTGAGTGCCGCGCAGATGCTCGGGAGGTCGCTGCGCAGGACCCTCGTCGTCGACGGCGGTCGGCCGCGCAACCGCTTCGCGGCGCACATGCACGGCGTGCTCGGGCACGACGGCATCGAGCCCGCGCGGCTGCTCGAGCGGGGCAGGGCGGAGGCGCGGGCGTACGGCGTGGAGTTCGCGGAGGGCGTCGTGATGGCCCTCGCCGACGACGGCGACCGCCTGCTCGTGACCATGGACGACGGGCGGGTGCTCCGGACCCGCGCCGCTGTCGTGGCGACCGGGCTCCGCGACGACCTGCCGGACGTACCGGGCCTCGCCGAGGAGTGGGGACGGACCGTGCTGCACTGCCCGTACTGCCATGGTCGGGAGGTCGCCGGCCGGCGGCTCGGGGTGCTCGCCGTCTCCGCCGCGAGCACGCATCAGGTCCAGCTCGTGCGGCAGCTGTCGGAGGACGTCGTCGCGTTCACCGCCGCCGCCGAGCCGCTCGGCGACGACGCGCGGTCTGGCCTCGCCGCCCGCGGCATCCGCACGGTGACGGCACCGGTGCGCGGTCTCGAGCGCCGGGACGACGGCATCGTCCTGCGGACCGCGGACGGCGTCGAGCACCTGGTCGGCGCCGTCTTCACCGGGGGCGCACCGGAGCTCGGACTGGACTTCGTCGCTCCGCTCGAACTCGCCCGCTCCGACCAGCCCGGCGCACCCCTCCTGGTCGACCCCATGGGCCGGACCTCCCACCCGCGCGTGTTCGCCGCAGGCAATGCTGTGGCGCCGTTCGGGAACGTGCCGGTCTCGATGGCGTCCGGGTCGATGGCCGGCGCCGGAGTCAACGCCGCACTCGTGGCCGAGGACGTCGACCTGGCGCGCGCGGCACGCGACGCGATACGGAACGCGGCCTGGGAGCACCGGCACGTCGAGCGGGACGGGTTGTGGTCTGGGGAGGTGAACGCCGCGGTGGCCGAGGTCGCCGTCGGGCTCGATGCCGGGACCGCGCTCGACGTCGGCGCAGGCGAGGGCGGCGATGCCGTCTGGCTCGCCGAACGGGGCTGGTCCGTCACCGCGGTCGACGTCGCACCGACCGCGATCGCCCGGGCGGGCGAGCTGGCCCGCTCGCGCGGCGTCGAGGTCGACCTCCGGGTCGGTGACGGCGCGGCCGCGGTCGAGGACCACTTCGACCTGGTGCTCGCAAGCTTCCTGCACTCGCCGGAACCGGACTTCCCGAGGCTCCGGCTCCTCCGGGAGGCCGCCGACCGCGTGGCCCCGGGCGGTCGGCTGCTGCTCGTGACGCACGCCTCCGTCCCGACCTCCTCCCTTACCGGAGGGGTGCACGGTCATGCGCCCGCCCTGCGCCGACCAGAGGAGGACCTCGCGCTGCTGGCGCTCGATCCGGCCGTGTGGACGGCGGAGCGCTGCGAGCTGCTGCCGCGCCGGGCGCACCTGCCCGACGGCACCGACGTCGCGGTCGAGGACGGCGTGCTGCTGCTCCGCCGCATCGGATGAACGCGTCGCGCCCGCGGCTACAGTGCGGCGGGACCCCGGCCGTGCCGGCGAGCGATCGGAGACCCGTGCCCCACCTCCTCCACCTCGACTCCTCGATCGACCCGGTGCGGTCCCGCTCGCGGCGGATCACCGCCGCGTTCCGCGCCGCCTGGGAGTCGCGCGGCGAGGACTTCACGGTCGCGTACCGCGACCTCCACGCCGACCCGGTGCCGCACCTGACCGACGCCGCGTCGCACTGGGCGCCGCGGCTCCGGCGGCCGGAGGACGCCCCGCCGGCCGCGGAGTCGGCGCTGCAGGAGACCCTGATCGCCGAGCTGGTCGCGGCCGACGTGCTGCTCATCGGCGCCCCGATGTACAACTGGTCCCTCCCCTCGACGCTCAAGGCGTGGGTGGACCACGTCCACGTGCCCGGGATCACGGCCCCCTTCGACACGCCGGACCAGCCGCTCGCTGGGCGCACGGCGGTCGTCGTCACGAGCCGCGGCGGCGCGTACGACGCCGGCACGCCGGCCGCCGAGCAGGACCACGTCGTGCCGCCGCTGAAGATCGTGCTCGGGCAGGCGCTCGGGATGCGGGTCGCCGTGATCGCGACGAGCCGCACGCTCGCCGGCACGGTGCCCGCGCTCGCCGACCAGACGGAGCAGGCCGACCGCGAGCTCGCCGCCGCGGTCGCGGAGGCGCGGGACCTGGGGCTGTCCCTCTCCTAGCTCAGTGGGCCGATGAGGCGAGCTTCAGCCCGACGACGCAGGCGACCAGCCCGAGGATCAGCAGCAGCTTCACGAGCGAGAACGGCTCGGCTCCGGTGGCCATCGCCCAGCCCACGGTGAGCGCCGCGCCGATGCCCACCCACACCGCGTAGGCCGTGCCGACGGGGATCGACCGCATCGCGAGCGCGAGGCCGCCCATGCTGAGCAGCAGACCGGCGCCGAAGACGATCGTCGGCACGACGCGGGTGAAGCCCTCGGATCGACCGAGGGCGGTGGCCCAGACGGCCTCGAGGACGCCGGAGAGGATGAGGACGAGCCAGGACATGACGAGCCGCTTCCGCGTCAGTCCTGTCGCTCACCGGGTACTGCGCCCTCGTCCGGGAGTCCGCCTCGGACTCGCGCTCGAGGCTAGCCGCGGAGCGTGAGCGGGCGCTGTGCAGCGCTACTGCGGCAGGTGCGCCCGCACGTAGCCGACGAGCGCGTTCGCGTGGCCGTGCCCGAGCCCGTGCTCCGACTTCAGCCAGGAGACGACCTCCATGTGGCGCTGCCCGTCGAGCCGTTCCACGATCAGGTCGAGCCACTCCTGCACCGGGCGCCCGTAGGTGCGCTCGATGCTCGGGAAGTAGGAGGCGGGACCCTTGACGCCGTCGGTCGTGGCGGGGGCGAGGACGCGCTGCTCGGGCACGGCCGGAGCCTAGCGATCCCCCGACGCCAGCCGCGCGGCACCGGCGTCCGCGTGCGCGATGTGGGACAGCTGCCCCCACAGGACGACGACGAGCAGCACCGAGCCCGCGAACGCGAACCAGAACGGCGCGACCACGCCGAGCGCCTCCGCGAGCCCGCCGCCGATCACCGACCCGAGAACGAGACCGCCGAAGGTCGCCACCGTGTTCACGCTGCCGACGCGGCCCTGCAGCGCCTGCGGGACGGCGCGCTGCCGCACCGCGACCGAGGTCGTGCCCCAGACGAAGGCGTGCGCGCCGAAGACCGCGAACACGACGTACGCCACCCATGGCGTGGTCGTCAGCGCGAGCGCGAGGTGCGTCGCGGTCTCGACGAGCAGGCCCACGCGCATCAGGGTCGCGAGCGCGACGCGGCGCGTGAGCGCCCCGTAGCCGACGGTCGCGACGATGCCGCCCGCGGCGATGACGGCCGTGATGGCGCCGTACCCGAGCGCGTCGAGGCCGAGCCGCTCCCGCGCGTAGAGCACGAGCACCGACCACGCGGCGCCGTAGGTGACGTTGAAGAGCAGGATCGTGAGGACGAGGGTGCGGACGTTGGCGTGCGCCCACGTCCAGCGCAGCGCCTCGCCGATCTCGCGGTGCGGCGCCGCGGTCGCCCGGGCCGGCCGCGGCGGCAGCACGATCCGCGTCACGAGGATCGCGCCCGCGAGCAGCAGCACCGCCTGCGTGACGAACGGCAGGGCGACCCCGGCGGCGAACAGCGCGGCGCCGAGCGGCGGCCCGACGAGGTTCTGCATCGTGACGAACCCGCCCATGAGGCGGGCGTTGCCGATCGCGAGGTCGTCGCGGTGGACCACGGTGGGCAGCAGGGTCGCCTCCGCGCTGTCGCCGAACACCTCCGCGACGCCGAACGCGAAGAGCGCGACGAGCACGAGCCCGATGCCGACCGCATCGGTGACGATCGAGGCGATCAGGACGCCGAGCACGGCGACCCGGATCAGCCCCGTCACGACGACGAGCGTCCGCCGGTCGAATCGGTCGGTCACGACGCCCGCGACCAGCCCGAGCACGAGCGGCGGCAGCCACTGCAGCGTCGCCGCCAGGGCGACGAGGAAGGGCGAGCCGGCGAGTCGGGCCACGAGCAGCGGCCCGGCGGCGAGCGCGATGCCGTCGCCGAGGTTCGAGGTCCAGGAGGAGCCGAGCAGCCAGCGGAACGAGGGGCCCATCCGGGTCGGCGCCACCGCCTCCGCCAGCCGACCCACGGCCGAGCACTGTACCGGCGCGCCGGGCCGTGCCGCGGAGGCGGTGCCCGCGCAGGGCCGCCGCCGCGCCGGGCTACGGTCGTCGCATGAGCTCCGGCATCGTGCGGATCGTCCTCGGCGCCGTGCTGACCGTCTTCCTGGGCTCCTGGGCGCTCGCGAGCCTCGGCCTGCTGCTCGGCGGCCTCGCGCAGGGCGGCAACGGCGCGCAGCTGATCGGCAACGTGCTCGGCTTCCTGCTCGCGGCGGCGCTGACCCTGCTCGCCGCGCGGAACCTCCTGCTCAAGGGGCTCGCGCAGCGGCAGGCCGCCCGGGCGGCGCGCGCCAGCGGCGACCGCTGAACGGGCCCGCTCAGCGGCCGCGGCGCCGGGCTGGGTAGCGTCGGTCCGGCGTCGACGCGGAGGTCGGCGCCAGGTCCAGGAGGAGCAGCATGCGCGTCGTCGTCACCGGGTCCCGAGGCAAGGTCGGGCGCGCGACCGCGCAGGCGTTCGCCGACGCGGGGCACGACGTGGTCGGCGTCGACCTCGTCCGCCCCGTCTTCGACGCGGGCGTCGTCGTGCCCGGGCGCTACGTGCAGGCGGACCTGACCGACGCGGGCTCCGCCTTCGCCGTCGTCGCGGGCGCCGACGCGGTCGTCCACACGGCGGCCATCCCCCAGCCGACCGGCAACCCGCCCCACGTCGTGCTCGAGACGAACCTGATGTCGACGTTCAACCTCGTCGAGGCCGCGGTGCGGTTCGGCGTGAAGCGCTTCGTGAACGTCTCGAGCGAGAGCATCGTCGGCAACTTCTTCCCGGAGCGGCCGTTCCTGCCGGACTACCTCCCCATGGACGAGGAGCACCCGCTGTACCCGCAGGACCCGTACGCGCTGTCGAAGGCGTTCGGGGAGCAGCTGATGGACGCCGCGGTGCGGCGGTCGGACCTGCGCACCATCTCGATCCGCCCGAGCACGGTGCACAACGAGGACAACTACGAGTCGAACCTCGGCAAGCAGGTGCGCGACCCCTCCAACCTGTCGGCGAACTTCTGGAGCTACATCGACGTCTACGACCTCGCGGACGCGCTCGTGCTCGCCGCGCAGTCGGACCTGCCCGGCCACGAGGTCTTCTACATCGCGTCGCCGGACAACGCGGGCGGCCACGACTTCGCCGCGATCCTGCACCAGTACTACGGCGACCAGGTGCCGCTGCGCCCGATCGACCGGGTCGACGCGTCCGGGATCTCCACCGCGAAGGCGCAGCGGCTGCTCGGCTGGACGCCGAAGCGGTCGTGGCGCGACTACCTCGACGAGGACGGCCACGCCCTCGACCGCTGAGGCGCCCGGCCGGTCCGGCCGCTCCTCCGACGCCGTCAGCGGCGTCCCCTACCGTTGGATCACGTGAACCCGCTCTCCTGGACGGCGGCCGTCGTGGCCGCGCTGCTCATGACGGGTTCCGCGGCCTACGCCGCGGTCGGCCTGCGGCCCAGCGCCCGCGCGCGGACGGGACGCGGCGCGCTCACCGCGCTCGCGGTCTGCTGGGGTCTGGCGCTCGTGCTCGTCGCCGTCGCGATCGGCGCCCGGCTGCTCGCCTGAGCGCGCGGACCCGATCATCCCTAGGCTCGCCGGCGTGAGCGCGCAGCAGCCGGTCGACCGGCCCCGGAACCCCTTCGCGACGGCCGGGCTGGTGGTCGCCGGCATCGGCGTGCTCATCCAGATCGGGCTCTCCGCGGGGAGCGTGCTCCTGCCGCTCGCCGCGCGCGGATCCGGCACCTCCCTCGCGCAGCTCGCGATCGTCTTCGCGGTGATCGGCGTGCTGCTGCTGATCCTCTCCGCCGTCGCCGCGGCGCTCGGGCTGGTGGGCCTGCAGGTGCGCCGCGGCCACCGCGCGGCCGCCGGAGCGGCGACCGGCATCGGCGCCGTGGGCGTCATCACCTCGCTCGCGAACCTGGTCGTCCCGCCGCTGCTCGGGGCGCTCGTGCAGCTGTAGCGCGCGAGCGGCGGGCGGGCGCGACCCTCGTCGCCGCCCAGGCGCCCCCTCGGCTCGCGTCGCGCCCGCGGCCGGCCGACCGCTCGTCCCTTCCCCGTCGACAGGACCCGATGCCCGACCTCCCGCCCCGTGCCGAGCGCCCGCCCTGGATCGACCGGCGCGGGTGGCTGGAGCTCGCGGTCGGCTTCCCGCTCGTCACCGCGCCCTTCGCGCTGCTGCTGATCGACCTGATGCGGTCGATCGGCGACGAGCGCGGGTACACCGCTCGGACCGTCCTCGTCGCCGTCGCGATCGGCGCCGGGATCGCGCTCGCGCTCATGCTGCTCACCCTCTGGACGTGGCGCCGGGGTCCCGGACGGCCGGCGCAGCGGCTCGGGCGTCATGCGTGGAGGGAGGAGCGGCTGCCGTCGGTCGAACCCGACCGGACGCTCGCGCTCCGCGACCTCGAACGGCGCCGGCGGGTCCTGTCGACGGGGCTGTCTCCCGTCCTCATCGGCGGTCTCTGGCTGTTCGTCGGGGTGGTGCAGCTCGCGACCTCCGACTCGGTCCTCCACACGGTCGCCTGGGTGCTGCTCAGCGGCGCGTTCCTCGGCCAGGCCGTGAGCGGGCTGCTCGACCGGCGCCGCCTCCCGCAGCTCGACGCGCTGCTGGAGGAAGGCGCGCTGGAGCCCCGCGTCTGACCCTCCGGACCGAGGAGGTCGCCGGCCCTCGAGACCGGTGAAGCCGAGGCACGCCGCGCGGGCTCGGGGCTGGTCGTCCGCGACATCGGGTCCTGCGGGCGGTGCATCGATGTGGGCACGTGTCGGGAGGTGGGTGCAGCCGCTTGCGGTCCTGCGGGGGAATTCACCCGGCCGATCCGCACCGTGCCATCCGGACTCGGCGAGCTCCTGGCGCTGGCTTCCCGCCCAGACTGATCGGGCTCCACCGATGGCACGGTCGACGCGGAACGGACGCAGTCGGATCCGGCTGAGCGCTCCGACCGACGTACTCGCCGTGGGATCCAGATGGCTCCTCGAACCAATCGCGTGCGACGCCGGGCGGAGCGCGGAGGATCGGAGGCGAGGCGAGTGCGTCATCCCAAGCTGGACTCGAACGGCGCACCCGCCTCACGACGGAAGAGGCTCAGCGAGCCAGGAACCCCGCGACGTACGGCGACCCGTAGCCCGAGGAGAGCGCGTAAGTGTTGGTGTCACCAGTACTGACGGTGATCGCCCGATCCGCCACCAAGGGGCGGATGTCCATGGTCCAGGTGGTGTCAGCGCAGGGGTTGAACACCTTCACCGTACGGGTGAAGATCCGCGCGCCGTTGTGGTTGTAGTCGAGCTCTGTGCCGTAGGACCGCACGGAGGGCTTGCAGGTGCCGCCCGCGTCACCTCCGGGGGTGCTGGCCTGGGCAGCAAGGACCGGCGTGACGGCTAGGGCGAGCGCACCAGCCAACCCGAGAATCAGTCGCCTCATGTGAACCTCCTCGTTCATCGATGTGCGCGGACGCTAGCGCTCGGCGAACCAATTCACCAGACCTTGACCAGCCCGGTCGAGTCGGGCCAGACCTGTGCTCTGTGCACGTGCAGGAACGGCCCCTCCGGACTTGAACTCCACCTGAGCCGCGCCCGGCCGATCCGTCTACCTGCCCTGGTGCGGCTCCGACCGACCGCCGAGCCCCCCGGCGAACGATCGGTACCGGTCACGAACGCGCGTCCTGCGACAACGGCGCCGCCGGGTCCTGATGAACCGGCTGCCGCCCTTCGTCATCGGCGGCATCTGGCTCTTCGTCGGCGTGGTGCAGCTCGCGACGTCCCGCTCGGTCCTCCACACCGTCGCCTGGGTGCTGCTCACCGGCGCGTTCCTCGGCCAGGCCGTGAGCGGGGTGCTCGACCGGCGCCGCCTCCCGCAGCTCGAAGCGCTGCTGGAGGACGGTGCCACGGAGCGTCGCTAGTACTGCTCGGGGCGGGCCATCCCGTTCGTCTGGTCGAACACGTGCCCGCCGAGCAGCGGCACCCAGAGCCGTTGCCGGTGCCGGCGGACCAGCTGGTGCACGGGCTGCGCGCCGCGCACGAGCGGCTCCGCGCGGACGTCGCGGCGCCAGCGCAGGTCCTGCGGCACCCCGGCCAGCGTGCGGAGCACCAGCGAGACGCACGCTCCGGTCGCGGTGGGGCGCCGGTCCGCGGCCATGCCGTGCTCCCACAGCTCGAGCTCGACGTCGACCCTCCGCTCGAAGGCGGCGCGGGGCTCGAGGCCGCGCGTGTAGAACCGCAGCCACCCGGTGGCGAGCCGGGTACAGGCGCGGTACGCGCGCGAGCCGCTCGCGCTCCCTCCGCCCGACTCGGAGTGCATCCGCGGACGATAGCCCGCCCGGCCGGGCCCCGCGACGGGGATCCAGCGAAGCCACGGCTGACGCGGGTGCACGCGTCAGGCTGCGCGGGGTGCCGGGCTGCGGGCGGACGCGGCCGCGGTCGTCGCCCGAACGGACGGAAGGGCCCGATCGGCGGAAGCAGAACTCCGCCCCGATCAGGCCCTTCGCTGGTCGGGCTGACAGGATTTGAACCTGCGACCCCTTGACCCCCAGTCAAGTGCGCTACCAAGCTGCGCCACAGCCCGTGGCGACCCGCAGGGAGTGGAGTCCCTGCGAGCCTCCGACAGTGTAGCGGGCCGCTTGGTCACGGCGCGGACCACCGAGCCCGCGGCGCCGGCCCTCACCCCCTCCTACTGGGAGTCGAGCGCCGACCCGCCCGTGCCCTTGGATCAGCCCACCTCCGCCGCACGCGGAGCACCGATCCACCTGGAGCACCATGCACCTCACCGCTCTGCGCACCGCGGCCGTCGCCGGCACGTGCGCCGTGGCACTCTCCTTCGTCGCGCTGCCCGCGCAGGCGGCGACCGTCTCGCACGGCAGCCACTCGGGGTCCGAGCCGAGCTCGTCGCAGACCGAGACCTCGTCCTCCTCCTCGTCCGACGACGCATCGAGCGGCACCGACGTCGGTGACGATCACGGCAGCGGCACGGAGGTCGGCGACGACCACGGCGACGGCACCGAGGTCGGCGACGACGACGGCACCGATGCGACCGACGAGTCCGGCGATTCCGACGAGTCCGACGACTCGGGCGACGACGCGTCGGACGACCAGGGGGGCGACGACGCCGACGGGTCCTCCGCACCGGTCGCGCTCCCGGCCGAGCAGGGCTCCCCCTCGCAGGCCTTCCGCCGGACCGTGCTCCTGCCGAAGGAGATCCGCACCAAGGGCATCAAGGTCGTCTACTCGGGCCTCACCCGCAAGGCGCACTACCAGCCGTACTTCTCCGGCGGCCGGTTCGGCGGCGAGATCGGCGAGGTGAGGAAGGCGAACGGCAAGGGCGCCATCACCCTCACGATCCACCCGCGCAAGGACCTCGCCTTCATGACGCAGCTCGGTGCGAGCTTCGTCATCGGCCTCCGCGGCCTCGACACGCAGCTCGACCTCACCCAGCGGATCGAGGTCAAGTACGACTCCGACGTCGCGCTCACGACGAAGCGGCGCGGCGAGCACGTCTCCCTGGCCGTCGCGGTCGACCACGAAACGAGGTCCGGCGACGACTCGGCGTGGAAGAAGGTGCGGGTCCGCTTCCAGAAGAAGGTCGACGGGAAGTGGGTCACCGTGAAGACGGTCCGCACCGACGCAAAGGGCGTCGCGAAGGCGAAGGTCACGGCCGGGAGGTCGGAGTGGCGCGCGGTCGTCGTCTCCGGCAGGACGGTCGCCGGGACCACCACGCGCGGCCACCGGCGCTAGCCGCCGAGCAGCCGCGGAGGGCCTCGCCGGGTTCCCGGCGGCGCCCTCCGCCGTTCCCGGGAAGCGCGGGTAGAACAGCCGGGTGGACGAGCAGCGGACGACGGTCGCGATCTCCGGCGGCGGCCCCGCCGGGATCATGCTGGGGCTGCTGCTCGCGAAGCGCGGCGTCGAGGTGACGGTGCTCGAGAAGCACGCCGACTTCCTCCGCGACTTCCGCGGCGACACCGTGCACCCGATGACGCTCGACATCCTCGACGAGCTCGGCCTGATGCCCGACTTCGACCGGCTCGTGCGCGGCCGGATGCGCGCCGTCGACTTCTCGACCACCGACGGCACGCTCGTGCACCAGGACCTCGACGCGGTCGCGCCGAAGGGCGCGAAGTACGCGGAGATCGCGCTCGCGCCGCAGTGGGACCTGCTCGACCTGCTGTCCCGGAAGGCGCGCGAGTACCCCTCCTTCCGGCTCGAGATGGAGGCGGAGACGACCGGGGTGCTGCGCGACCGGCTCGGCCGCGTCCGCGGGCTGCGGTACCGGCAGGGCGGGGAGGAGCACCGGCTGCGCGCGGTGGTGAGCGTCGCGGCGGACGGCCGGCACTCGGGCCTGCGGGAGGAGATCGGCACCGGCGTGCGGGAGCTCGGCTCCCCCATCGACGTGCTCTGGTTCCGGCTCGACCGGCGCGAGGACGAGCCCACCGAGCTGCGCGGCACGATCGGCCGGGGCGGCGGGCTCGTCGCCATCAACCGCGGCGACTACTGGCAGGTCGCGTTCCTCGTCCGGAAGGGCACGGACGCGGAGATCAAGGAAGCCGGGCTGGCCGCGTTCCGGGAGCGCGTCGCCTCCGTCGCCTCCTGGACGGCCGACCGGCTCGACCAGCTCGCGAGCTGGGACGACGTGAAGCTGTTGTCGGTGACGGTCGAGCGGCTGCGGCAGTGGGCCGTGCCCGGGCTCGTCGCGATCGGCGACGCTGCGCACACCATGTCGCCGATGGGCGGCGTCGGCGTGAACCTCGCGATCAGCGACGCGGTCGCGGCCGCGAACCTGCTCGCGCCCGACCTGCTGCGCGCGCAGGAGGATCCGGACCGCTTCGAGAAGGTGCTGAACCCGGCGATCCTCGACCGGGTGCAGCGCCGCCGGCAGTGGCCGACGATGCTGACCCAGCGCATCCAGGTCATCGGGCAGGACCGGGTGATCGCCTTCACCGAGACGCCGGAGGGACGCAGCCTGCTGCCGCCCGCCCCGGCGCTGGCCCTGCTCCGCGGCCCGATCGCGCGGGTGCTCCCCCGCGTCTTCGTCTACGGGGTCCGCCCGGAGCGCGTCGCGGGCTGACACGACGATCCCGGTCGCTCCGCGACGGCGGAGGGACCGGGATCGTCGGCAGCAGCGGGTCAGACGGCCTGCTCGAGCTCCTGGACCTCGTCCGCCGACAGCTCGATCTCGGCGGCCTTCATGTTGTCCTCCAGGTGCGCGACCGAGGAGGTGCCCGGGATCGGCAGCATCACCGGCGAGCGGTGCAGCAGCCAGGCGAGCGCCAGCTGCGACGGCGTCGCGGAGTGCTTCTTGGCGAGCTGGTCGAGCTTGCCGCCCTCCTTCGCGAGGCCGCCCGTCGCGAGCGGGAACCACGGGATGAAGGCGATGCCGTTGGCCTCCGAGTGCTCGAGCAGCGGCTCCGCGTCGCGCTTCGCGAGGTTGTAGAGGTTCTGCACGGAGACGATCTCGGCGATCTTCTGCGCCTCCTGCAGCTGCTCGACGGTCACCTCGGAGAGGCCGATGTGACGGATGACGCCCTCGTCCTGCAGCTTCTTCAGCTCGCCGACCTGGTCCTCGAGCGGCACCTTCTCGTCGATCCGGTGCAGCTGGAACAGGTCGATCCGCTCGAGCTTCAGGCGGCGGAGGCTCATCAGCGCCTCCTGGCGGAGGTACTCCGGGCGGCCGACCGGCGGCCACTTGTTCGGGCCGGTGCGCGTCAGGCCGGCCTTCGTCGCGATGACGAGGCCGTCCGTGTAGGGGTGCAGCGCCTCCGCGATCAGGTCCTCGGCGACGTACGGGCCGTAGGAGTCGGCGGTGTCGATGAAGTCGACGCCGAGCTCGACGGAACGGCGGAGCACGCGGATCGCCTCGTCGTGGTCCTTCGGCGGCCCCCAGACGCCGGGACCGGTGAGCTGCATGCTGCCGAAGCCGAGGCGGTGGACCGTGAGGTCGCCGCCGATGGTGAAGGTGGCGGGGTTGGTGGTCGTGTCAGTCACGGGAGTCGATGCTCGTCGCCGAATCTGAGTGCAGGCCGCGATCCTGCTGATGCACGGAAGGGCCCCGTCCGAGACCGGACGGGGCCCTTCCTGGGAACGCGCGGCTCAGGCCTGCACGCCCTCCTGCTTCTGCTGCTGCTCGGCCCACTGCTTGCGGACGTCGTCCATGTCGAGGGCCTGGACCTGCTCGATCAGCGACTCCAGCGCCTGGCCCGGCAGCGCGCCCGGCTGCCCGAACACGGGGATGCCGTCGCGGTAGACCACGAGGGTCGGGATGGAGGTGATGCCGTACATCGCGGCCAGCTGCTGCTGGTCCTCGGTGTCGACCTTCGCGTACGTGATGTCGGTGTGCTGCTCGCTCGAGCGCTCGAAGACCGGCGCGAACTGCTTGCACGGGCCGCACCAGTCGGCCCAGAAGTCGATGAGCACGGTGCCCTCCGCAACGGTGTCGTTGTGGTTGTCGAGGGTCAGGGTCTTGGTCGCCATGCTCGGTCCAACCCGGTTCGGCGGACGTGCATTCCCGGTCGCTACCGTGCCCCGTCATGAGCACCGTCGTGATCGTCGGCGGCCACGGAAAGGTCGCCCTCCGCCTCGCGGAGGCGCTGACCGGCCAGGGCCACACCGTCCGCAGCACCATCCGGAACGAGGCGCACGGCGCCGACGTGGAGGACGCGGGTGCCGAGCCGTACCTGCTCGACATCGAGGGCAGCGACGCGGAGGACTTCGCGGAGGTCTTCGGCAGCGCCCACGCGGTCGTCTTCAGCGCGGGCGGCGGCGGGGACGGGAACGTCGAGCGGAAGCGCACCGTCGACCTCGAGGGATCCCTCAAGTCGATCGAGGCGGCGAAGATCGTCGGCATCACCCGCTTCGTGCAGGTCTCCGCGATGGGCGTCGACGAGCCGGTCGCGGACGACGCCGCACCCGCCTGGCGCGCCTACGTCGAGGCGAAGCGCGACGCCGACGCCGCCCTGCGCGAGAGCGGGCTCGACTGGACGATCGTGCGGCCCGGCCGGCTGACCGACGGGCCCGCGACCGACTCGGTGCGGATGGCGCCGCGGCTGCCGCCCGGCGAGATCTCCCGCACCGACGTCGCCGCGGTGATCGTCGCGGTCCTCGAGGACGACTCCACGATCGGCTCCCAGTTCGAGCTGACCGAGGGCGACCGGACGATCTCGGACGCCATCGCGTCCCTCCCGTGACCGACCCGACGCCCGCGGCGCCCGACGCCGTGCCGGAGGAGGCGGTCGCCGACCTGCGGGACCGCCTCCGCCGCTTCCGCGCGGTCCCGCTCATCCGGGGCACCGGGTGGGCGCGCGGCACGGACGCCGCAGTGCTCGACGACCTCGTGCGGTACTGGGCCGAGGAGTACGACTGGCGCGTCCACGAGGAGCGGATCCGCGCACTGCCCTGGCGGACGACCGCGCTCGGCATGCGGTTCGTGGACCGGCCGGGTCCGTCGGACGAAGCACCGGTCGTCGTGCTGCTGCACGGCTGGCCGGACTCCGTGCTCCGCTTCGAGCGGGTCCTGCCGCTGCTCGAAGACGTGCGCGTCGTCATCCCGGCGCTGCCGGGCTACCCGTGGGGCCTGCCCGTCCGCGAGGCGGGGCTCACCACCGGCGGCACGGCCGACCTGGTCGCCGCGCTGCTCGAGGAGATCGGCGTCACCCGCGTCGTCGTCTCGGCCGGCGACGTCGGCAGCTCCGTCGCGGAGTCGCTCGCCGCGCAGCACCCGGGTCTCGTCGCGGCGCTGCACCTCACCAACGTGCCGACCGCCCACTACTCGGCTCCGCCGTCCGGCCTCGACGGGGACGAGCAGGCGGCGATGGACGCCGCGCAGGCATGGATGGCCGCGGAAGCCGGCTACAGCCACGAGCAGGGCTCGAAGCCCCACACCCTCGCCGTCGGGCTCGGCGACTCCCCCGCAGGGCTCCTCGCATGGATCGTCGAGAAGCTCCGCGCCTGGAGCGACTGCGACGGCGACGTGGAGGCGGCGTTCCCGCGCGACGACCTGCTGACCTGGGTCTCCGCCTACTGGTTCACCGGCACGATCGGCACCTCGTTCACGCCCTACGTCGAGGAGCGGGAGACGGTCGAGGAGCCGATCCCGGTGCCGACGGCCTTCACGTGGTCCCCGGAGGAGATGCTGCACGCGCCGCGGTCGTTCGCGGAGCGCTTCTTCGACGTGCGGGTATGGGAGGAGCGGGACCGCGGCGGCCACTTCGCGGCGTGGGAGCAGCCGGAGTCCTTCGTCGCCGGGCTTCGCAGCGCGCTGGCGCTCGTCCCCCTGCCGTAGCAGCAGGGGGCAGGGGCGACCCGTCCGAGGAGACCTCCTGCCGGACCGTGGGGAGGCGTGACGGGGAACCCGCTGATCGGCGGCGGGCGTCGGCTCGAAGGCCCGGATGCGCGGTGCGCGTCGCCGCGTTACGCCCGCCCGAGCGGGCCGTCGAGCCGCTCCCTACCGTCGGCGGCATGAGCGGACAGAGCATCGCCGAGCAGGTCGACACCTTCAACGGCGGATTCAACGAGCAGATCGGGCCGGTGCTGGCCGACGTCTTCGCGCAGGAGCAGGCCGCGCTGACCGCCGCCGGCGTGCCCGACGGCGCGGTGCGGGAGGGCGACACGGTGCCCGACGCCGCGCTCGTGCGCACCGACGGCTCCGCGGTCGCGCTGGCCGACGTGCTCGGCGGCCGCCCGGCGGTCCTCGTCTTCTACCGCGGCGCCTGGTGCCCCTACTGCAACATCGCGCTGCAGACCTATCAGCGCGACCTCCTCCCGGCCCTCGCGGACCGCGGCGTCGAGCTCGTCGCGATCAGCCCGCAGACGCCGGAGGGCTCCGAGCAGGCGGTCGCGAACGGCGGGCTGGAGTTCACCGTGCTGTCCGACCCGTCGAACGCCCTCGTGCGCGGGCTCGGCATCCTCACGGAGCCGAGCGGCGAGGCGCGGCAGGCGCACACGCAGCTCGGCTTCGACGTCGCCGACAGCAACGCGGATGCGACGGGCGACATCCCGTTCCCGACGGTCCTCGTCGTGGACGGCGACCGCGTCGTGCGGTTCGCGGACGTGCACGTCGACTACACGACGCGCACCGAGGTGCCGACGATCCTCGAGGCCGTCGAGCGCCTCCGACCCGCCTGATCCGTTTTGAAGGAGTTCTCGCGCTGATCGCGCGAGAACTCCTTCAAAACGGAAGCGGGGTCACGGGGTGGGCATGCCGCCGTTGACGTTGAGCGTCTCGCCCGTCACGTAGCTCGACTCCGCGCTGGCGAGGAACACGTAGGCGGGCGCGAGCTCCGCCGGCTGGCCGGGGCGGCCGAGCGGCGTCTGCACGCCGAACTCCGAGAGCGCCTCGGTCGGCTGCCCGCCGGCCTGCTGCAGCGGGGTCCAGATCGGGCCCGGCGCGACCACGTTCACGCGGATGCCCTTCGGCGCGACCTGTCCGGCCAGCCCCTTGCTGAACGCGTTGATCTGCGCCTTCGTGCTCGCGTAGTCGACGAGCGTCGGGCTCGGCTCGTAGGCCTGGATCGACGACGTGTTGATGATCGTGCTGCCCGGCTGCATCTGCTTCACCGCGGCCTTGCAGAGCCAGAACAGCGAGTAGACGTTCGTCTTGAACGTCTCGTCGAACTGCTCGGTCGTGATGTCCTCGATGGACTCCTGCGTCTGCTGCTTGCCGGCGACGTTGGCGAGGATGTCGATCCCGCCGAGCTCGTCGACCGCCTTCTGGATCAGCGCCTCGCAGTACGACTCGTCCTTCAGGTCGCCGGGGAAAGCGACGGCCTTCCGGCCCGCCTGCTCGACGAGCTGCACGACCTCCTTCGCGTCCTCCTCCTCCTCGGGGAGGTAGGAGAGGACGACGTCGGCGCCCTCGCGCGCGAACGCGATGACGGCGGCGCGGCCGATGCCGCTGTCCGCGCCGGTCACGACGGCCTTGCGGCCGGTGAGGCGCCCGGTGCCGCGGTACGTGGTCTCGCCGGCGTCGGGCTTGGGGTGCTGCTCCTGCTCGGTGCCGGCGCCCTTCTGGTACTGCTTCCAGCTGTCGTCGGGCTTCGGGTACTGGGTCGTCGGGTCCTGGAGGGAGTACTGGTCGAGGTTCGCCTGATCGGTCACGTCACCCGACGCTACGGAGCGGAGCGGGACGTTTCCGCCGTGCGCGCTGCGCGGGCCCTGGACAGCCGCCGTGAAGCCCGCGGGGGCACGTGGGGCGCGGCGGGGACGTCGACCGCCTCCGGCCGCTCGCGCTGCAGCTTCACGAGCACGACGCCGGCGAGGATGAGCACGCCGCCGAGCAGCTGGATCGGCGCAGGCAGGTCGCCGAGCAGCACCCACGCGGCGAGCACCGCGAACAGCACCTCGAGCAGGCCGACGAAGGACGCGACGCGGCTGCCGAGCCGCGCGCCGCCGGCGATGCCGAGCAGGTACGCGGCGGTCGTGGAGACGAGCACCATGACGCCCGCCGAGACCCACCACGGCATGCTCGCGCCGGCGAGGAGCACGTCGCCGAACGCGAAGTGCAGCGGGACGATCCCGACGGCGGCGACCCCGAGCAGCAGCACGCTGCCGACGAGCATCGAGGCGGCGAGCAGCACGATCGGGTGCAGCTCCGGATCGACGCGCGCGTTGATGACGTAGTAGACGGCGACGCCGACCGCGGCGATGAGCGCGAGCATCGGGCCGATCGGATCCGCCCGGCCGCTGCCGGTCAGGTCCACGACGAGGAGCAGCCCGGCGATGGCGAGCACGCAGCCCGCGATCACCCGCGCGCCGGGGCGGCGGCGGGTGCGCAGCCACGTCCAGAGCACGAGCAGCACCGGCGCCAGGTACTCGATGAGCAGGGCGCCGCCGACGGACATCCGCGTGATGGCCGAGTAGAAGAGCAGCTGCACGCCCGCGACGGCGAAGGCGCCGTACGCGACGATCGTCCACGCGTTCCGGCGGAGCACGGACCAGCGGCCGCGGAGCAGCACCAGGGCGGGGATCGCGAGCACGAGGACGGTGCCGAGGCAGCGGCACAGCACCGCGGCGGTCGAGCTCCAGCCGCTCTCGAGGAGCGGGCGGACGAAGGGGCCGCCGACGCCGAACGCGAAGGCCGCGAGCACCGCGAGCGGCAGCCCGAGGGCCGTGTTCCGAGCCTGCACGACCGCCTCCTCCTGTCATGAGTCAAATCGCGTACACTCATGACGTCGAGTCGAAGCCTAGCGATCCCCGGTCAGGAGTCAAAACGTGTTCACCAATGACGTGGAGCTCAGCCTGCAGGCCGCCACGACCCTCGTGAACACGCTGCCGGACGCCTCCCACAGCGGCGAGGACGAGCTGACGACGATCGAGCAGCTGAGCGCCTGGTTCGAGGGCGAGGGCTTCACCGGCGACCGGCTGGGAACGCCGGAGGAGCTCGAGGCCCTCCGCGCGCTGCGGCTCCGGCTGCGCGCCCTCTGGGCGATGGAGACCGACCGGGACGCCGCCGCGCTCGTGAACGCGATGCTCGCGGAGGGCGGGGCGCTCCCCCGGCTCGTCGACCACGACGGGCTCGGCTGGCACATCCACGCGAACTCCCCGGACGCTCCGCTCGCGGACCGGGTCATGGTCGAGATCGCGATGGCGTGGGTCGACGTGCTGCGGCAGGACGAGCGCGCCCGCATGAAGCGCTGCGCCGCCGACGACTGCGAGGCGGTGCTCGTCGACTTCTCCCGCAACCGCTCGAAGCGGTTCTGCGACGTCGGCAACTGCGGCAACCGGATGAACGTGCGCGCGTTCCGCGCGCGCAACGCCGCCTCCGCCTGACCCGCATCCTGCTCGCAGCTGCGTGGTGACCGAGCGCAGGGACGAGGATGCGTGCGTGAGCGACGTGCCCGACCGTGTCCCCGACGAGGTGCTCGACGACCTGCGACGACGCCTCCGGGACCGCCGGCGCGTCCCCGTCGTGGGCGGCGGGTGGTCGCGCGGCGTCGACGCCGCGTACCTGGACGACCTGCTGTCGTACTGGGCGGAGGAGTACGACTGGCGCGCGGCCGAGGAGCGGATCCGGGCGCTGCCCTGGACCCGCGCGGCGGGGCTGCGGCTCGTCCACCGGCGCGCCACGGCGGAGGACGCACCGGTCGTCGTGCTGCTGCACGGCTGGCCCGACTCCGTGCTCCGCTTCCAGCGGGTGCTGCCCCTGCTGCAGGACCTGCACGTCGTGGTGCCGGCGCTGCCGGGCTACCCGCTCTCCGACTCCCCCGGCACGGCCGGCGCGCTGATGGCCGAGCCGGTCGCCGCGGCGCTGCAGGAGCTCGGGCACGACCGGTACGTCGTCTCGGGCGGCGACATCGGCACGAGCGTCGCCGAGGCGCTCGCCCGGCTCGTCCCCGATCGCGTCACGGCGCTGCACCTCACCGACGTGCCGTCGCGCGTGCTCGGTCTGATCCCCGAGGCGGAGCGCTCCGCCGGGGAGCGCGCGTTCGCGCAGGAGGTGCGGGCCTGGACCGAGGCGGAGGGCGCCTACCTGCACGAGCAGGCGACGAAGCCCGCGACGCTCGCGGTCGGGCTGGGCGACTCGCCCGCCGGGCTCGCCGCGTGGATCGTCGAGAAGCTCCGGTCCTGGAGCGACTGCGACGGCGACGTGGAGGCCGCGTTCCCGCGCGACGACCTGCTGACCTGGATCACGCTCTACTGGGTGACCGGCGCGATCGGCACCTCCTTCGCGCCGTACGCGGAGCGCCTGGCGCCGGTGCGGGAGCGCGTCGTCGCGCCGACGGCGGTGTCGCTGTTCCCGGAGGACCTGCTGCACGCGCCGCGCGAGCTCGCGGAGCGCACGTTCGACGTCCGGGTGTGGGACGAGCAGCCGGCGGGCGGCCACTTCGCGGCGTGGGAGCGCCCGGAGGCGTTCGTGGCGTCGCTCCGCGCGGCGATCGCGCTCGCCTGAGCGGTCCGGGCGTCCTCCCCGGCCGCGACCGTAGCGTGCAGAGGCGCGGCCGGGAGGCGCCCGCCGTGCGGGAGGCCACCATGACCGACGGATCCGACCACTACGACCTGGCCGTCATCGGCGCGGGTCCCGCCGGCACCGCGGCCGCGCTCCGCGCCGCGGAGCTCGGCGCCCGGACCGTCGTGCTCGAGGCGTCGCGCGTCGGCGGGACGTGCGTGAACACGGGCTGCGTCCCGACCCGGGTGCTCGCGAAGACCGCGCGCCTGGTCCGCGAGGTGCGGGACGCCGCGGCGGCCGGGATCGGCGTCGGCAACCCCGTCGTCGACTGGGGCGCGGTCGTGCGGCGGGTGCACGACCGGGTGGACGCGGTGCGGACGATGAAGCGCGAGGCCGTGCGCTTCGCCGAGGCCGGGGTCGACCTGGTGCTGGAGGGTCGGGCGCGGTTCGAGGACGACCGGACGGTCGTCACGGCGTCCGGCCGCCGGATCACCGCGGACGCCGTCGTCGTCGCGGTCGGCGGCCACTCGAGGCGCCTGCCCGTGCCGGGCGCGGAGCTCGCGACCGTGCCCGAGCACGTGCTCGACCTCCCGGAGCTCCCGCGACGGGTCGCCGTGATCGGCGGCGGGAACACCGGCGCGCAGCTCGTCACGGTCCTCGGCGCGTTCGGCTCGGCCGTGACGCTGCTCGACGTCGCGCCCCGCATCCTCACCGCGTCCGACGCCGACGTCTCCGCCGCGGTGGCGGCGGCCTTCGTCGAGCAGGGCGTCGACGTGCGGACGGGCATCGACGGGATCGATCGGCTGGACCCGGCGGAGGGCGACGCGATCGGCCTGTCGTGGCGCGAGGGCGGCTCGCCGTCGTCCGCCGTGTTCGACGCCGTCGTGATGGCGACTGGCTGGCCGGCGGACGTCGGCGATCTCGGGCTCGAGCACGCGGGGATCGAGGTCGTGCGCTCGGCGGTCCCGGTCGACCGGTACTTCCGCAGCGTCGTCCCGCACGTCTTCGCCGTCGGGGACGCGAACGGCCGCGACATGCTCGTGCAGGCCGCGCAGTTCGAGGGCGAGGCCGCCGCGGAGAACGCGGTGCTCGGCGCGGACCGGCGCACCCCGCACCACCTGCTGCCGGCCGGGGGCTTCACCGACCCCGACTACGCGGACGTCGGCCTGACGGAGGCGGAGGCCCGCGAGCGCGACCCGGAGTGCGTCGTCGTCACCGTCCCGTACGCGGACCTCGACCGCGCGGTGATCGACGAGCGCGAGCGCGGCTTCCTCAAGCTGATCGCCGATCGACGTCGCGGCCTGCTGCTCGGCGCGCACGCCGTCGGCGAGAGCGCGGTCGAGGTGATCCAGGCGGTGGCCACCGCGATGGCGGCCGGGATCGACGTGGCCGCGCTGGCCGACGTCCGGTTCGCGTACCCCACCTACAGCGCGGTGATCGGCATCGCCGCCCGCGCGATCATGCGCACCCCGGCGCTGCCCGCGACCCTCCGCTGAGCGTCAGTCGAGCAGGTAGACGCGGGACTCCCAGCCCGCGAGCGTGATCGAGCCGGGCCGCAGCACGTCGGCGCGGCCGTCGACGCTGCCGAGCAGCAGGCGGGCGCCGGCCCAGCCGTCGCCGAGCTCGAGCTCGCGCGGGGCGCGGCTGCAGTTCGCGACGACGAGCAGCCGCTGCCGGTCGAGGGTTCGGACGTAGGCCCAGATCTCCGGGTCGTTGTCCATCAGGCCGGTGAAATCGCCCGTCGCGAAGACCGGGTGCTCGTGCCGGAGGCGGATCAGCGCGCGGTAGTGCTCGAAGACGCTGCCGTCCTTGCCGACCTGCGACACCGCGTTCAGCCAGGACCGGTTCGGGTTCACCGGCAGCCACGGCTCCCCGGTCGTGAAGCCGGCCTGCTCCGACGCGTCCCACTGCACGGGCGTGCGGGCGTTGTCGCGCCCGACCTTCGCCATGCCCGTCAGCGCGGCCTGCTGGTCGAGGCCCTCCGCGAGGACGCGCTTCCAGTGGTTCACCGCCTCCACGTCCCGGTGCTCGTCGGCCGAGCGGAACGGGTAGTTCGTCATCCCGAGCTCCTCGCCCTGGTAGACGTACGGCGTCCCGCGCATGCCGTGGAGGATCGTCGCGAGCGCCTTCGCGGACTGCTCCCAGTAGGCCGGGTCGTCGTCGCCGAACCGGGAGACCGCGCGCGGCTGGTCGTGGTTGTCCCAGTAGAGGCTGTTCCAGCCCTGCTGCGCGAGCGCGGTCTGCCAGCGGTGCAGCGACTGCTTCAGCGCGAGCCGGTCGAGGCCGATCCAGTCCCACTTCGACGTCGGGCCCTGGTCGATCGAGACGTGCTCGAACTGGAAGACCATGTCGACCTCCCCGCGCGCCGGGTCGGTGTAGAGGATCGCCTCCTCCGTCGTCACGCCCGGCATCTCACCGACGGTGAGGTGCTTCCCCTCCCGGCCCTCGAACACGCGCTCGTGCATCTCCGCGAGGAACTCGTGGATGCGCGGGCCGTTCGCGAACAGCTGGAACGCGTTCACGTACCGCTCCCCCGGCACCGGCGGCGCGTCGGCGAAGGACTGCTCCTTCGAGATGAAGTTGATGACGTCCATCCGGAAGCCGTCGACCCCGCGGTCGAGCCACCAGCGCATCATCGCGTAGACGGCCTCGCGGACGTCCTCGTTCTCCCAGTTCAGGTCCGGCTGCTTCCGGTCGAACAGGTGCAGGTAGTACTGGCCGGACGCCTCGTCGAGCTGCCAGGCGGAGCCGGAGAAGAACGAGCCCCAGTTGTTCGGCTCCTGCGCATCCCGGCCGTCGCGCCAGATGTACCAGTCGCGCTTCGGGCTGTCCGGCCCAGCGGCGGACTCGACGAACCAGGGGTGCTCGTCGGAGGTGTGGTTCACGACCAGGTCCATGACCAGCTTGATCCCGCGGTCGTGCAGCGCCGCGATCAGCTCGTCGAGCTGCTCCAGCGTGCCGAACAGCGGGTCGATGTCCTGGTAGTCGCTGATGTCGTACCCGTTGTCCGCCTGCGGCGACCGGTAGATCGGCGAGAGCCAGACGACGTCGACGCCGAGGTCGGCCAGGTGGTCGACGTGCTGCAGGATCCCGCCGAGGTCGCCGATGCCGTCGCCGTTCGAGTCCGCGAAGCTGCGCGGGTAGATCTGGTAGACGACGGCGGAGGTGAACCACGCGGGATCGGACACCCGTCCATCCTGGCCCGGCCGACCCGGGAGGATCGAGTCGTGCTCGACTTCACCTGGGGCGACGACGCCTTCCCCCTCCGCTTCACCGCCGCCGACGACGGGCCGGTGCTCGCGTCGATCACGACGGGGGTCGACGCGGTCGAGCCGCGGCGGCCGGAGCAGCGGGCGCGGCCGGCGCTCGTCGAGGTGCTCGCCGTCGGCGAGGGGCGCGGGCTCGGCAGCATGCGGGCGATCCGCACCGCGATCGGCGACCGGCTCCGGCACGTCGAGCACCGGGAGTCGGCGGCGGGCGGGCGGCGCGTGCTGACCCTCGTGCAGCGGGACGAGCGGACCGGGGTCGTCGTCACGACGCGCGTCGAGCGGTTCGACGGCGTCGCCGCCTACCGGGTCGCGTCGACGCTCGAGAACCGGGGCTCCGCGCCGCTGCTCCTGCAGCAGGTCACCTCGGGCACCTTCATCGGGCTGACCGGGCACCTCGGCGACCCGGAGGACCTCGACCTGTGGACCGCGCGGAGCGAGTGGTGCGCGGAGAACCGCTGGTCGTCGACCGCGCTGAGCGGCACCGCGGGGCTCGCCGACATCGACGCCGCGCTGCACGGGCATTTCGCGCGCGGCTCGATCGCGCTGACCGGGCACTCCACCTGGCCGTCCGGCGAGCGGGTGCCCGTCGCGGTGCTCGAGCACCGCGGCACCGGCCGGGCGCTCGCGTGGGAGGTCGAGCACAACGGCCCGTGGCGGTGGGAGCTCGACACGCTCTTCGATCCGGCCGAGGCGCTCGCGCTCGCGCTGCTCGGCCCGACCGACGTCGACCACGCGTGGCTGCACCGCCTCGAGCCGGGAGCCGCGTTCGCGACGGTGCCCGCGTCGATCGCCCTCGCCGACGGCGGCTTCGCCGGCGCCATCGGGCAGCTGACCGAGCACCGGCGCCGCTCGCACCTCGACGTGCACGCGGACACCGCGCGGTCGCTCGTGTTCAACGACTACATGAACGCGCTCATGGGCGACCCGACCACCGAGAAGCTGCTGCCGCTGATCGACGCCGCGGCATCGGTCGGCGCCGAGGTCTTCTGCATCGACGCCGGCTGGTACGACGACGGCGGCGACTGGTGGCCGAGCGTCGGCGCCTGGGAGCCCTCCACGGTCCGGTTCGGCGACCTCGGCCTGCCCGGGCTGCTGCAGGTGATCCGGGACCGCGGCATGACGCCGGGGCTGTGGGTGGAGCCGGAGGTCGTCGGCGTCCGGTCCCCCGTCGCGCAGAGCCTGCCCGAGGACGCGTTCATGCACCGCGCCGGCGTGCGGATCGTCGAGCACGACCGGTACTTCCTCGACCTGCGCAGCCCGGCCGCCCTGGCCCACCTCGACGCGGTGTTCGACCGCCTCATCGGCGAGTACGGCGCCCGCTACTTCAAGTGGGACTACAACGTGACGCCGGGCTCCGGCCCGGACGCCGATGCCGCGAGCCCGGGCGACGGCCTGCTCGGCCACGCCCGCGCGCTGCTCGAGTGGGTGGAGGGCCTCCGCGCCCGGTACCCGGGCGTCGTGCTCGAGGCGTGCTCCTCCGGGGCGCAGCGGATGGACGCGGCGACGCTCGCCCGCTTCGACCTGCAGTCGACGACGGACCAGCAGGACGCCCGGCGCTACCCGACGATCGCGGCCGGCGCGCCCGTGGCGATGGCGCCCGAGATCGCCGGCAACTGGGCGTACCCGCAGTCCGAGTGGAGCGACGAGCGGATCGCGTTCACCCTGGTCACCGGCCTCTCCGGCCGGCTCTACCTCTCCGGGAACCTCGACCGGCTCGACGAGCGGCAGCTCGACCTCGTGCGCGAGGCGACCGCTGCGTACCCGGAGCTGATCCGGCACCACGCCCTCGCCCTGCCGTCGTGGCCGCTCGGCCTGCCCGCGTGGGACGCGCCGCAGGTCGCGCTCGCGACCGCGACCAGCGAGCAGACGCTGGCGTTCGTGTGGAACCGGGAGGAGGGCGCGACGTCGCTCGTGCTCGCCTTCCCGGCGCTCCGCGGGCGGGCGGTCGAGGCGGAGACGGTCTTCCCGACGGCGCTGCCCGCGTGGTCGACCTCCTGGGACGCGGAGGCGGGCGAGCTCACCCTCGACCTGACGGGCGCGGGCGAGTCGGCCCGCGTCCTCCGCCTCCGCTGACGTGCATCTCGAAGGTGATCCGGCGGACCGGATCACCTTCGAGATGCAGGGTCGCGGGTCAGAGGGGGCGCTCGAAGACGAAGTCGTCCTCGTCGCGGTCGCCGAGCCGGAACCGCTTCACGCCGACGCGCTCGAAGGCGTGCTTCGCGTAGAAGCGCTGCGCCCGCTCGTTCTCCTGGTTCGTGCCGAGCCACATGCCGGCCGCGCCGCGCTCGCGCCCCGCCTCGAGCGCGCGGGTCAGCAGCTCCGCGGCGGTGCCGCGGCCGTGACCGCCCTCGCGGACGTAGATCTTCGAGAGCTCGACGGTCGGGCGGATCCGCAGCGCGCCCGCGACGTCGGGGTCGGCGGGCTCGCCGAGCACGAGCATCGCGTACCCGTCGAGCGGGGCGCCGGGCGTGGGCTCCGCGACGAGCAGCACGCGGTCCGGGTCGGCGAGGTAGCCGCCGAACGCCTGCTCGGAGAGCGCGGTCTCGACGAAGGCGTCGATGGCGGCCTGCGGCGTGCTCGGCGGGCAGGCGAGGGCGAACGTGGCGCCCGCGACCTCCGCGAGCGCCACGGCGTCGCTCGGCAGCGCCGGGCGGACCGTCACGCGGACGCCTCCGCGACGGACCGCGCCTCCTCCAGGGCCTCCCAGTCCGCGCGGAGCAGCCCCATCAGGACCTCGTCCGTGAAGCCGCCGTCGGTGAAGACCGCCTCGCGGCGCACGCCCTCGAGCTGGAAGCCGGCCTTCTCGTAGGCGGCCCGGCCGCGCGCGTTGAACGCGAAGACCGAGAGCCCGATCCGGTGCAGCCCCATCGCGCGGAAGCCGTAGCGGCTGACGACGCGGACGGCGTCGGTGCCGTACCCGCGGCCGACGTGGTTCGGGCCGATGATGATGCCGAGCGTCGCGGCGCGGGCGGGCAGCGCGGCGCCCCACAGCGTGACGTGGCCGACGAACTCGCCGGACGACACCGTCTCCACGCTGAAGCCGACGGCGGCGCTCGAGTCGTTCCCGCTCCACCGGCGGAAGAGGTCCTGCGCCGGCCCGTCCGGCTGCGGGCGCACGGTCTGCTGCTGGAACACCTGCCACTCCGGGTCGCCCCACCAGCGCTCGAGGTGGATCAGGTCCCGCTCCTCGAGCGGGCGGAGGCGGACCAGGTCGCCGACGAGGAGCCCGCGGCCGTAGGCCTGCGCGGAGTCGGCATCGAGGATGGGCATGCCGGTCAGTATCGCGGTGCCGCGCACCCGGATCCTCCGCCGGCGCTGGGCGCTGTCGGAGGGGCCTGATGGGGTGCTCGAGCGCCCGTGCCCGGCAGCCAGGAGGAACCATGGCCGACAAGATGGGCGTCGAGGCGCGCATCGAGCACTTCCTGCGGGTCTCGCAGGATCCCGCCGCGACGCAGGCCGAGCGGGACACCGCCGGCCAGGAGGCGGAGCGGCTGCTCGCGAAGCACGCGATCGACCGGCTCACGCTCGACGTCGACGGCGCGCGCCGTGCCGAGCGGGAGGCGATCGAGCGCCGCACCGTCGTCATCGCGGGCGGCCGCGGAACGACCGCGCTCGACGTCGTCCTCGGCCTCAGCGCGGCCGCGAAGGCGCTCGGGCTCGTCGCCCACTACCGCGACCGGCGCACCGCCTCCGCCTGGGACGAGCCGGGCACGAAGCCGCACGTCGAGCTCGTCGTCACGGGCTTCGTCTCGGACCTGGCCCTCGCGGTGCCGCTGCTCGAGTCGCTCGCGGTGCAGGCGGCGCTCGCCGTCCGCGCCTGGTGGCGCGCCGATCCCCGTCACCGGCTGATCCCGAAGTGGGACGCGCACCTCGCGCGCTGCGCGTTCGTGCAGGCGTTCGGGGCCGGCGCCGCCGCCCGGCTCGAGGCGGGCCGCGAGCGGGCGCTCGCGGAGACCGGCGCGGGCACCGCGCTCGTCGTGGCCGCCCGGAGCGAGGCCATGGACGCCTGGGTGCAGGACAACGTCGCCGTGCGGCGGGTGACCGACCGGCGCTCGTTCTCCGGGTACGGACGAGCGCCCGGCTACGCGGCCGGGCTCCGCTCCTCCGGCACGGCGCAGCGCTCCGTCGGGGCGTGATCCGCGGAGGGCCGCCGGTGCTCAGACCGAGTCGGCCTCCGTCGGGCTCGCGATCGCGATCGTCGCCGTCTCCGGGCCGACCACCGCGACGGAGCCGGTGAGCGGCGTCGAGTTGGTGAGGCGCTCCGGCGACGTGAGCTCGAGCACGCGCGCGCGATCCATCAGGCCGGCCTCCACGACGAGGTCGGCCACGTCGTGCCCGGTCAGCAGCGCGGTCTTCGCGAGCGCCGACGCGGCCGCGTAGCCGATCCACGGCGTGAGCGCCGTGACGACGCCGACGGAGGTGCGCACCATCGTGTCGAGCCGGTCGACGTTCGCCTGGATGCCCTCCACGCAGTGCAGCCGCAGGGTGCGGCAGCCCGCCGCGAGCCAGGCGACGTTCGTGAGGATCGAGTGGAGGATCAGGGGCTCGAACGCGTTCAGCTGCAGCTGGCCGGCCTCCGCGGCCATCGTCACCGAGACGTCGTGCCCGACGACCGCGAAGGCGATCTGGTTCACGACCTCGGGGATCACCGGGTTGACCTTGCCGGGCATGATCGACGACCCCGCCTGCCGCGGCGGCAGCACGATCTCGCCGAGTCCCGCCTGCGGCCCGGAGGAGAGCAGCCGGAGGTCGTTGCAGATCTTCGACAGCTTCACCGCCGCGCGCTTCAGCACGCCCGACATCTGCATGAAGACGCCGGTGTCGCTGGTGGCCTCGATCAGGTCGCCGGCCGTGACGTACTGCTCCCCCAGCAGGTCGGTCAGGTGCCCCCGGACCGTCGCCGCGTAGCGCGGGTCGGCGGTGATGCCCGTGCCGATGGCCGTCGCGCCGAGGTTGATCTCGCGGAGCAGCGGCAGCACCTCGCGGATGCGGTCCTCGTCCTCGCCGAGCGTCGTCGCGAAGCCGTGGAACTCCTGCCCGAGCGTCATCGGCACGGCGTCCTGCAGCTGCGTCCTGCCGACCTTCAGCACGTCGTGGAACTCGTGGCCCTTGTCCGCGAACGCGCGCTTCAGCGCGACGTGCTCGACGAGCAGGTCCTCGAGCGCGAGGGCGATCGCGATCTTCCCGGCGGTCGGGTAGACGTCGTTCGTGCTCTGGCTGCGGTTGACGTCGTCGATCGGGTTGAGCGCCGCGTAGTCGCCGAGCGGGTGGCCCGCGAGCTCGAGCGCCACGTTCGCGACGACCTCGTTCGCGTTCATGTTCGTGGAGGTGCCCGCACCGCCCTGGATCACGTCGACGACGAACTGGTCGTGGAACCGGCCCTCGCGGATCGCGACGCAGGCCCGCTCGATCATCGCGGCCTTCTCCGGCGGCAGCGCCTCGAGGTCGCGGTTCGCGCGCGCCGCCGCCTGCTTCACGATCGCGAGCGCGTCGACCATCCGCGGGTGGCGGGAGATCGGGGTGCCCGAGATCGGGAAGTTCTCGAGCGCGCGGGCGGTGTGCGCGCCCCAGTAGGCGTCGAAGGGGATCTCGACGGCGCCGAGGCTGTCGATCTCCGTGCGGGTGGTCGGGTGAACGTCGTCGGTCACGAGGGGCCAACCTACGCGCCCGCGCACCCCCGGGGGCTCCGCCGACCCGGGCGCCTCTCGCGGATCCGGGCGGGGAGGTCGACACTGGGCCCATGCGGCTCGCGGTGCACTACTGGAACTTCTCGACGCCCGGGGGGACGGCGGAGATCGCCTCGACGCTGCGCCGCACGGCGCAGATCGCCGACGCCGGCGGGATCAGCGCGATGACGCTGATGGACCACTGGTTCCAGATGGAGGCGCAGGGCCGGGCCGAGGAGCCGATGCTCGAGGGCTACACGGGGCTCGGCTACCTGGCCGGCGTCACGGAGCGCCTGCGGCTCGGTCTGCTCGTGACCGGCGTCACCTACCGGCACCCCGGCCTGCTGGCGAAGATCGTGAGCACCGTCGACGTGCTGTCCGGCGGCCGGGCCTTCCTCGGCATCGGCGCCGCCTGGTACGAGCGGGAGCACCTCGCGCTCGGCGTGCCGTACCCGCCGTTGAAGGAGCGGTTCGAGCGCCTCGAGGAGACGCTCCAGATCTGCCGGCAGATGTGGAGCGACGACGACGGGCCGTACGAGGGCCGCCACTACCGGCTCGCCGAGACCCTCTGCTCGCCGCGGCCGCTCCAGGCGCCGCGCCCGCCGATCCTCATCGGCGGATCGGGCGAGAAGAAGACGCTCCGCCTCGTCGCGCAGTACGGCGACGCCTGCAACCTCTTCGACGCGGGGACCGACGAGGTCGCGCACAAGATCGACGTCCTGCGCGGCCACTGCGCCGACGTCGGCCGCGACCCGGCGGAGGTCGACATCACGCTCACGACGCAGCTGCCGGCCGGCTTCGAGCCCGCCGAGTTCCTCGAGCGGATGCGGGCCTACGCCGCCCTCGGCGTCGTGCAGGTCTCGGTCAGCGTGCCGCCGCAGGACCCGCCGGCCTTCGTCCAGCGGCTGTGCGACGAGGTGCTGCCGGAGCTCTCCGCGCTCTGACCCCTCCTGCAACGTCTCGGGAAGTGTTGCGTAGGCTCTCCCGCGACGAGGAGGTCGACGCGTGCGGATCCGTGGTGCGGTGCTCGAGGAGTCCGGTCGACCCGGACCGTTCGCCGAGACGCGGCCCCTGAGCGTCGGCGCGCTCGACCTCGCGGCGCCGGGACCGACCGAGCTGCTCGTGCGCATCGAGGCGGCCGGCATCTGCCACTCGGACCTCTCCGTCGTCGACGGCAACCGGCCGCGCCCGACGCCGATGCTGCTCGGGCACGAGGCCGCGGGGATCGTCACGGCGGTGGGGCGCGAGGTGCGCGACGTCGCCGAGGGCGACCGCGTCGTGCTCACGTTCCTGCCCCGCTGCGGCGAGTGCGCCGCCTGCGCGACCGACGGCCGCCTCCCCTGCGAGCGCGGCAGCGCCGCGAACGCCGCCGGCGAGCTGCTCGGCGGCGGCACGCGCCTGTCCCGCGGCGGGGAGCCGGTCGCGCACCACCTCGGCGCCTCCGCCTTCGCCGACCACGCCGTCGTCGACCGCCGGTCGGTCGTGCCCGTGGCCGCCGCGGTGCCGGCGGAGGTCGCCGCCCTGCTCGGCTGCGCGGTGCTGACAGGCGGCGGCGCGGTGCTGAACGCCTCCGGCGTGCGGGACGGCGACCCGATCGCGGTCGTCGGGCTCGGCGGGGTGGGCACCGCCGCGCTGCTCGTCGCGAAGGCGACCGGGCACCCGGTGATCGCGGTCGACGCCCTGCCGGCGAAGCTCGACCACGCCCGCGCGTGCGGCGCGGACGAGACCTGGACGCCCGACGAGGCCCAGGAGGCGGGCGTCCGCGCACCGGTCGTGATCGAGGCCGCGGGGCACCCGGCCGCGTTCGAGACGGCCTTCGCGCTCACCGCCCCGGGCGGCACGACCGTGACCGTCGGGCTCCCCCGCGCGGACGCGCGCTCGGGCATCCCGCCGCTGACGCTGACCGCCGAGGCGAGGACGGTGGTCGGCAGCTACCTCGGCTCCTCCGTGCCCGAGCGCGACGTGCCGACGTACGCCGACCTGTGGCTCGACGGCCGGCTGCCCGTCGAGCGGCTCGTGTCCGGCCGGGTGCCGCTCGCGGGGATCAACGGGGCCATGGACGCCCTCGCGGCCGGCACCGCGCTGCGGCAGCTGATCACGTTCGACGACGTCGACGAGGTCGACGAGGAGGAGGAGCAGGCATGAGCGGACGACGGATCGCGATCGTCACGGGAGGCGCGCGCGGCATCGGCGCGGCGATCGCCACGCGCCTGGCGGCGCAGGACCGGGACGTCGCCGTGGTCGACCTCGACGAGGCGGCGACCGAGGACACCGTCGCCGCGGTGCGGGCCGCGGGCGTCCGAGCGGTCGGGATCGGCGCGGACGTGTCGCGGACCGAGGCGGTCGAGGCCGCCGTGGAGCGCGTCGCGGCCGAGCTGGGCGCGCCCACCATCCTCGTGAACAACGCCGGCATCCTCCGCGACAACCTGCTCTTCAAGATGACCGACGACGACTGGGACGCCGTCGTCGCCGTGCACCTCCGGGGCGCGTTCCTGATGAGCCGCGCGGTGCAGCGGCACCAGGTGGAGGCGGGGTGGGGCCGCATCGTCTCGCTGTCGTCGACGAGCGCGCTCGGCAACCGCGGCCAGGCGAACTACGCGGCGGTCAAGGCGGGGCTGCAGGGGTTCACGAAGACCCTCGCGATCGAGCTGGGCCGGTACGGCGTGACCGCGAACGCGATCGCGCCGGGGTTCATCGCGACCGACATGCTCCGGCAGACGGCCGCGCGGATGAAGGTCTCGTACGAGGACTTCCTCGCCGGGGCCGCGAAGGAGATCCCGGTCGCCCGGGTCGGGCAGCCGGCGGACGTCGCCGAGGCGGCCGCGTTCTTCACCTCCGACGCCGCCTCCTTCGTCTCCGGCCAGGTGCTCTACGTGGCGGGAGGGCCGAAGGCGTGACCACGACGTTCCCCTCCCCCGCCGCGCTGCTCGAGGCGGCCGGCACGGACCTCGGCGCGAGCGCGTGGCTGCTGGTCGACCAGGAGCGCATCGACCGGTTCGCCGACGCGACCGACGACCACCAGTGGATCCACGTCGACCCCGAGCGCGCCGCGGCGGGGCCGTTCGGCGCCACGATCGCGCACGGCTACCTCTCGCTGTCCCTGCTCGCGCCGCTCATGTTCGACCTGCTGCACGTCGAGGCCTGCGCGCTCGTCGTGAACGCCGGCTCGGACCGTGTCCGCTTCGTCTCGCCGGTGCGCGCCGGGTCCCGCGTGCGGGCGCGCGGGACGCTCGTCGGCGCAGAGCGCATCCCGACCGGCGTGCGGGCGCGCACCGCGGTGACGCTCGAGGTCGAGGGCGGCGAGAAGCCCGCGCTCGTCGCCGAGACGCTCACGGTGTTCGTGCCCGCCTAGCGACTTCCGCGGATCCGCATTTCCTCCGCGACACGCCGCTTCCGGACACCGCCGCACGGCGTGTCGCCCCGTTCCTGCGGATCCGCGGAGGATCTGCGGATCCGCGAGAGCGGTCAGTGGCTGGTGCGGCCGCGGTGGGACTCGAGGACGGGCGCGATCCAGCGATCGGCGACGATCCCCGTGACGACCGAGTAGAGCGTCTTCCCCGCGAGGTCGACCGCGAGCTCCCGCTTCGGCCAGGTCGTCGGCGGCGCGCCGACGCCCGTGCCGTTCTCGAGCGTCTGATCGACCGCGAGCCGGACCGCGGTGTGGTGCACGTTCGCCACCGGACCCCGGATGCCGGTGACGGCCCACACCCCGCGCAGCGCGCCGACGACCGCGCCGGTCCCCCAGTGCATGAGGTGGTTCCACACCACCGGCCGGTCCGCGTCCGAGGTCCGGAGCCCCAGCAGCCCGCGCAGCGTCCGCGCCGGGACGTACGAGCGCCGGCGCCCCTGCAGCGGGATCTCGAGCTGCCCGGCGGCCGTCATCGCGGCGACGCCGACGAGCCCGCTCACCGCGCCCTTCAGCGCCGCGACCGCGAGCACCTTCGTCCGTGCCATCGCGTCCTCCTCCTCGTTCGGGGGGATCAGCCTGCGCGGCCCCGATCCGAGGACCCGGGGCGGCGCCTCGGCGCCCGCTGACCGCGATCAGCCGAGGCGCTCGACCACCATCGCCATGCCCTGGCCGCCGCCGACGCACATCGTCTCGAGGCCGATCGTCGCGTCCCTCGTCCGGAGCGCGTTGAGCAGGGTCGTCGTGATCCGCGCCCCCGTCATGCCGAACGGGTGGCCGAGCGCGATCGCGCCGCCGTGCACGTTCAGCCGGTCCCACTCCACGCCGAGGTCGTCGGCGGACGGGATCACCTGCGCGGCGAACGCCTCGTTGATCTCCACGAGGTCGACGTCGTCGATGGTCATGCCCGCGTTCGCGAGCGCCTTCCGGCTCGCCTCCACGGGGCCGAGGCCCATGATCTCCGGCGACAGCGCGGTGACGCCGGTCGAGACGATGCGGGCCAGCGGGGTCAGCCCGAGGTCCTTCGCGAGCGCGTCCGACACGACCACGAGGGCCGCGGCGCCGTCGTTCAGCGGGCACGCGTTGCCCGCCGTCACGGTGCCGTCCTTCCGGAACACGGGCTGGAGACCCGCGAGCGTCTCGACCGTGACGCCGGCGCGCGGTCCGTCATCGGTGCGGACGACGCGGCCGTCCGGCGTCGTCACGGGGGTGATCTCCCGCTCGAAGACCCCGACCGCGATCGCCGCCTCGGCGCGGTTCTGGCTGAGGGCCGCGTACTCGTCCTGCCGCTGCCGGCTCACGCGCTTCAGTCCCGCGACGTTCTCCGCCGTCTGCCCCATCGCGATGTAGGCGTCGGGCAGCAGGCCGTCCTCGCGCGGGTCGTGCCAGGCGCCGCCCTCCTCCGCCCGCGCCCTCGTGCGCTTACCCGCCTCGGCGAAGACCGGGTTGAGGATCTCGCGCGGGTCTCGGCCGGGGATGAAGTCGGCGCTGCCGTTCGCGAAGTGCGTCACGGACTCCACGCCCGCGGAGACGAACGCGTCGCCCTCCCCCGCCTTGATCGCGTGGAACGCCATGCGGGTCGTCTGCAGGCTCGACGAGCAGTACCGGTTCACCGTGGTGCCCGGCATGAAGTCGTACCCCAGCCGCACGGCGACGATGCGGGCGATGTTCATCCCCTGCTCGCCGCCGGGCATGCCGCAGCCCATGATCAGGTCGTCGATGCGCTCCGGCGCCAGCTCGGGCACCGCGTCGAGCGCCTCCTGCACGAGCAGCGCCGCCAGGTCGTCGGGCCGGAACCCGATGAGCGACCCCTTGTTCGCGCGCCCGATCGGCGAGCGCTTCGCCGCGACGATGACCGCTTCGGGCATTGCTGAGCTCCTTCGCTCGGGGGTGTGGCGATTTCCGTTTTGAAGGAGTTCTCGCGAGGAACGAGCGAGAACTCCTTCAAAATGGAATCAGACGAAGGCGTTGAAGCCCGTGATCGAGCGGCCGACGATGAGCGTGTTCATCTCGCGGGTGCCCTCGTAGGAGTAGAGCGCCTCCGCGTCGGCGAAGAAGCGGGCGACGCCCTTGTCGAGCACGATGCCGTTGCCGCCGAGGATCTCGCGGGCGTACGCCACGGTCTCGCGCATGCGGGCCGTCGCGAACGCCTTGGCGAGCGCCGAGTGCTCGTCCTTCTGGACCCCGGCGTCCTGCATCTGCGAGGCGCGCAGGCACATGCCGATCGAGGCGGTGATGTTGCCGAGGCCCTTCACGAGCAGGTCCTGGATGAGCTGGTGGCTCGCGATCGGCTGCCCGAACTGCTGCCGGTCCTTCGCGTAGGCGAGCGCCGCCTCCCATGCGCCGACGGCCACGCCGACCGCCTGCCAGGCGACCTCGCACCGGGTGAGGCGCAGCACGGTCGCGACGTCGCGGAAGGAGCGGATGCCGGGCAGCCGCTTCGCCTCCGGCACGCGCACGTCGACCATCGTGATGTCGGCGTTCTGCACGCTGCGGAGCGCGATCTTGTCCTCGATCCTGTCCGCGCGGAACCCGGGCAGGTCGGTGTCGACGAGGAAGCCCTTCACCTGGCCGTCCGCCTCGTCCTTCGCGTAGATCACGACGAAGTCGCTGAAGGTCGCGTTGCCGATCCAGCGCTTCGCGCCGTTCAGCACCCAGTCGTCGCCCTCGCGCCGGGCAGTGGTGCGCAGGCCGCGCGCGGAGTCGGAGCCCGAGTACGGCTCGGTCAGGCCGAACGCGCCGAGCAGCTCGCCGGTCGCCATCCGCGGCAGCAGGTCGGCCTGCTGCTCGGGCGATCCGCCGACGTGGATCGAGCCCATCGCGAGGCCGGACTGCACCCCGACGAACGTCGCGACGGAGGCGTCGACGCGGCCCATCTCGAGCGCCATCCAGCCGCGGAAGACGGCGGTGTTCTCGAACCTGCGCACCTCCGGCACGAAGGGCCCGAGGGCGCCGAGGTCCGCGAGCCACGGGATGACCTGCTTCGGGAACTCCGCCCGGGCCCAGTACTCGTCGGCGATCGGCCGCACGCGCTCCTCGAACACGGCGCGGAACTCGGCCGCGTGACGCTGCTCGTCCGCCGTGAGGAAGTCCTGGTAGCCGTAGAAGTCGCTGACCAGGTGGTCGAGCGTCGGCTCCTCCGAGCCCGTCGAAGCGTTCGCGGTGATCGTCATCGGTCGTCCTCCCTCGGCTGCGTCGCCGAGGCGAGTGTACGCATCACTTCTCAGAACGTTGCAGCGCTAGCATCCGGGACATGACGGCGGTGGACGCGCCCCGGCGCACGACCGGGCTGGGCAGCCTCGGCGCGCGGCTCGTGCCGAGCCCGCTCGGCGAGCGGCTGCTCGTGCACGACGACGCGCAGCGCGCCTTCCGCGCGGCCCGGCACCGCTTCATCGCCGGCGAGCGCATCGACATGTCCGCGCTCGCCGCGGAGCTCGGCGTCGACCGCACCTCCCTGTTCCGCTGGGTCGGCAACCGCGACGCGCTGCTCGGCGAGATCCTCTGGAGCCTGGCGGTCCCGACGTTCGACGCCGCGGACGCCGCGACGGACGCACCCGGCGCCGACCGCGTGGAGGGGGCCCTGACCCGCTTCGTGCACGACCTCATCACCGCGGACTACTTCCGGGGCTGGATCGTGCGGGAGCCCTCGCGCGCCCTCCGGATCCTCACGGGCGACGCGACGCCCGTGCACCGCCGGTTCGTCGCGATCGTCGAACGGCTGCTGGAGGAGGAGATCGCCGCCGGGCGCATGACGACGCCGCTTCCCCTGCACGACCTCGCCACCGTGCTCGTCCGGGTCGCCGAGTCCTACGCCTACGCCGACCTGATCGCCGGCGAGCGCCCGGACGCGGACCGCGCTGCCGCCGCCTTCGCGCTGGTGCTCGCGGCGACGAGGCCCCGCCCGTGACCGACGAGCGGCCGGCCCTCGCGGACTACGGCTGGCGGCGGACGTTCCCCACCCGGTGGCACGACAACGACGTGTTCGGCCATCTGAACAACACGATCTACTACGCCGCGATGGACACGACCGTGACGAGCTGGTTGCTCGACGGCGTCGCGGCGCTGCACGGCCGGCCCGTCCCGGCGGCGGAGACGGATCCCGCCTTCGTCGTCGCGTCGTCCTGCCGCTACTTCGCCTCCGCCGCGTTCCCGGACACGCTCGTCGTCGGCCTGCGCGCGGACCGCGTCGGGACGACGAGCATCTCGTGGGGGCTCGGCATCTTCCGCGAGGCGGACGGGGAGCTGCTCGCGATGGGCAGCTTCGTGCACGTGTTCGTCGGCCGCGACGACCTACGGCCGATCCCGGTGCCCGCGGCCATCCGCGAGCGCATCGGCCGCGAACTCGAAGCGGGCGCTTAGCGCACCGCGGCATGCTCGGTCAGGTCACTTCGAAGGAGAAGCACGAATGAACGACGACGTTCTCGACGGCCCCGGCAACGCGACGATCTCCGTCGCGACGATCCTCGCCGAGTCGGCGCACCGGTACCCGGACAAGACGGCCGTGATCTGGGCCGGCCAGACCGGGCCGCAGTCCCGCGCCACGTACGGGGAGCTGTGGCGGGACGCGAAGGCGATCGCCGGCGCGCTGAAGGCCCGCGGCGTCGGCCGCGGCGACCGCGTCGCGATGCTCGTGCCGAACGTGCCCGACTTCCCGAAGGTCTACTACGCCGTGCTCGCGATCGGCGCGGTCGCGGTGCCGATCCACCTCCTGTTCAAGCGCGACGAGATCGCCCACGTGCTGCGCGACAGCGGCGCGAAGCTCGTGGTCATCGGGGCACCGAGCCTCGGGGAGGCGCTGCCCGCTGCGATGGAGGTCGGCGTCGACGCCGTCTCGATCCTGCTGCCGGAGGCCGCGAAGGACCTCGCGCCGATCCCGCGCCTCGAGGCGCTCGCCGCCGAGGCGGAGCCGATCGTGCGGCAGGAGGCGATGGGGCCGCTCGAGCCCGCGACGCTGCTCTACACGAGCGGCACGACCGGGACGCCGAAGGGCGCCGTCGGCGCGCACTTCTCGCTCGTCGAGCAGGTCAACGTGTCGCTCATCGACCTGTTCGACATGCGCCACGAGGACGTCGTCTTCGGCGGGCTGCCCCTGTTCCACACGTTCGGGCAGACCTGCGTGCTGAACACCGCGTTCCGCAAGGGCGCGACGATCGTGATGCTGCCGAAGTTCGAGCCGACCGCGGCGCTCACCGCGATGGCGGAGCACGGCGCGACCGTGTTCACGGCGGTGCCGACCATGTACGTCGGTCTGCTCGCCGGCGCCCGGGCGGGCGCGCCGAAGCCGCAGCTGCGGTACGCGATCTCGGGCGGGGCCCCGCTGCCGCTCGCCGTGCTCGAGGAGTTCTCGGAGACCTTCGGGGCCACCGTCTACGAGGGCTACGGCCTGACCGAGACCTCTCCCGTCGTGTCGTTCAACCCGATCGGCCGGGAGATCCGGCCCGGCACGATCGGGGTGCCGATCTGGGGCTCCGACGTGCTGATCGCGGACCCGGACGTCGACGACCGGATCGTGGAGCTGCCCCGCGGCGAGCTCGGCGAGCTCGTGGTCCGGGGCCACAACCTGTTCAAGGGCTACCTCGGGCGGCCGGAGGCGAACGCGGAGGCGGTCGTCGACGGCTGGTTCCGCACCGGCGACCTCGCGACCATGGGCGAGGACGACTACCTGACGATCGTCGACCGCAAGAAGGACATGATCCTGCGGAACGGCTACAACGTGTACCCGACCGAGGTCGAGGGCGTGATCATGCGGCACCCCGCGGTGCAGGCGGCCGCGGTCTTCGGCACGCCGCACCCGAAGCACGGGCAGGAGATCGAGGCGGCCGTCGTGCTGAAGGACGGCGCGAGCGCGACGCCGGAGGAGCTGCGCGACTTCGTGAAGGCGAAGATCGCCGCCTACAAGTTCCCGCGCACCGTACGGGTCGTCGACGAGCTGCCGCTCGGCCCCTCCGGCAAGGTGCTGAAGCGCGAGCTGACCCGGGTCTACTCGGAGGAGCAGCAGCCCGCCGGCGTCTGACGCGCGGGCTCCGTCCGCGGATGCCGCGCTGGTCGAGGTGCGAGCGCAGCGAGCCTCGAGACCACCCCGGGCTCCACGTGGTTTCGGCACGGGCGCGGAGCGCCCGGCTCAACCACCGTGGCGGGGCGGGGCCGCTCGACGGCCTCCGCCGGTCAGGGGCGGGGGGGTGCCGTAGATGGTCGTGCACCAGACGTCGGCGAGCACGTCGAGGAGCTCGTCCTGGCCGAGCGCCGGCTGCTCACCCGCGAAGGAGGCGACGAGCACGCGCTCGTTCATCGCGTTCAGCGCGACGCTCGTGGCGCGCGGGTCGACGATCTCGCGCGCCCGGCCCTTCCGCCGCTCGGCGACGATCGTGGAGGCGGTCAGGTCCACCCAGCGGCCCGACCGCCGCGCCCACTCCTCGCGGATCTCCGGCACCGTCGCCCGGGCCTCCGCGAGCGTGACCGACACGGCGCGGTGGTCCCCGAACACGTCGACGAAGACGCCGATCGACGACCGCCACCAGGCCGCCGGGTCGTCTCCCGGGACACCGATCCCGGCGAGCCGCTCGTCCACCTCAGCCACCATCCGGTCGAGCAGCTCGAGCAGCACCGCCTGCTTGGAGGCGAAGTAGAAGTAGAACGCGCTGCGGGAGATCGCGGCGCCGGCCGCGATCTCGTCCACGGTGATCTCCGCGAGGGGCCGCATCCGCAGCAGGCCCTCGAACACCTCGACGATCGAGCGCTGCCGCTCGTCGCCGGAAGGCCGGCCTTCTCGCCTGCCCCGGGTCGCCGCGCTCACGACCTGAGCCTAGGCGGAGAGATTCGACACGGTGTCGACTTTCTCGACACCGTGTCGATAGCGTGGGGTGCAGCGGGGAGGTCGATGATGACGGAGCACCTGGACGTGGTGGTCGTGGGCGCGGGGCTGTCCGGGATCGGAGCAGCGGCGACGATCGCCCGGCGCATGCCGGGCGCGTCCCTCGCGGTCCTCGAGTCGCGGGACGTGATCGGCGGCACCTGGGACCTGTTCCGGTACCCCGGCGTCCGCTCCGACTCCGACATGTACACGCTCGGCTACGCCGCGCGCCCCTGGCCCGGAGAGAAGGCGATCGCCGACGGCGACGACATCCGCGAGTACGTGCGCCGCGCCGCGGAGGAGACGGGCGTGCGGGACCGCATCCGGTTCCGGACGCGCGTGGTCGCCGCGTCCTGGCGGTCCGAGCGCGGGCACTGGGAGCTCACCCTGCTGCACCGCGACCCGGCGGCGACAGGCGAGTGGCGCGAGGGCGAGGCCGGCGCGACGAGCACGATCACCTGCGCCTTCCTCTTCGGCTGCACCGGCTACTACCGCTACGACGAGGGCTACTCCCCCGAGATCCCCGGCCTCGGCGACTTCGCCGGGAGGGTGGTGCACCCGCAGCACTGGCCCGCCGACCTCGACCCGGCGGGCAAGCGGTTCGTCATCATCGGCAGCGGGGCCACGGCCGTCACGCTCGTGCCGGCCCTCGCGAAGCGGGGCGCGCACGCCGTCATGCTGCAGCGCTCCCCTACGTACGTCGCCGCCGTCCCGTCGCGCGACCGGCTCGCGCTGCGACTGAAGGGGCGCCTGCCGGCGCCGCTCGCGTACCGGGTCGTCCGGGCGAAGCACATCCTCGGCTCGATCGTCCTGTACCAGTACGCCCGCCGCCGGCCCGCGGCGATGAAGGCGGTGCTGCGGAACGCGGCGAAGGCGAAGCTGCCCGCCTCCTTCGACGTCGACACGCACTTCGCGCCGACGTACGACCCGTGGGACCAGCGCCTGTGCGCGGTGCCGGGCGGCGACCTCTTCCGCGCGATCACGGCGGGCGACGCCGACGTCGTGACGGACCGCATCGAGCGGGTCGACGAGCACGGCGTCCGCCTCGCCTCGGGCGGCCGCCTGGACGCGGACGTGCTCGTCACCGCGACCGGGCTGAACGTGCTCGTGCTGGGCGGCATCCGCCTCGACGTCGACGGGCGGCCCGTGGACCCGGGCCGGACGATGGCGTGGAAGGGCTTCATGCTCGCCGGGGTCCCGAACCTCGCGTACACGATCGGCTACACGAACTCCTCCTGGACCCTGCGCGCCGACCTCGTCGCGAGCGCCGTGGTCGACCTGCTGCAGCGCATGCGCCGCCGCGGCACCCCGGTCGTGACGCCGCAGGCGCCGACGGACCCGGGGCCGACCGCCCCGGTGATCGACCTGGCCGCGGGCTACATCCGGCGCGGGCTCGCGCAGCTGCCGCGCCAGGGCAGCCGCTCGCCGTGGAGGGTGCACCAGAACTACCTCCGCGAACTCGTCCTGTTCCGGCTCGACCCGCGCCGCCGCGCGCTCCGCTTCGAACCCGCCGCCCGGCGGACCTGACCCGAAAGGCACCATGCCCTCCTCCAGCCCCTTCCCCCGCGTCACCGTGCTCGGCCTCGGCGTGCTCGGCGCGCAGATCGCGCTGCAGACCGCCGCGCACGGCGTCGACGTGACGGCGTACGACGTCGACGACGCCGCCCTCGCCACGGGACGCGGCCGGCTCGACACCTTCGCCGCCGAGGCCGCGGGCGAGATGCCCGACGCCGAGGCCTACCGCGGCGCTCCGGAGCGGATCCGGCTCGTCAGCGACCTCGCCGAGGCCGTGCGGGAGGCGGACCTCGTGATCGAGGCCGTGCCGGAGCGCCTCGAGCTGAAGCGCGACGTGTGGGCCCGGGTCGGGGCCGCCGCCCCGGAGGCGACCGTGTTCGCGACGAACTCCTCGAGCCTGCTGCCGAGCGCCATCGCCGACGCGACGGGACGGCCCGACCGCTTCCTCGCCCTCCACTTCGCGAACCACGTCTGGGTCAACAACACCGCCGAGGTGATGGGCACGCCGCAGACCGACCCCGCCGTCGCCGACCGGGTGCAGGCGTTCGCCGAGGCGATCGGCATGATCGCCATCCGGCTGCACAAGGAGCAGCCGGGCTACGTGCTGAACTCCCTCCTGATCCCCTTCCTCGGCGCCGCGGCCGAGCTCCTCGTGAAGGGCGTCGCCGACCCCGCGACGATCGACCTGACCTGGCGGAAGGCGACCGGCGCCCCGGCGGGCCCGTTCCAGATCTACGACGTCGTGGGGCTCCGCACCGCGTACGCCGTCGCGTCCGCCGACCCGCGGTCCGCCGTCTGGGCGGCGCACCTCAAGGAGCACTACCTCGACCAGGGGAAGCTGGGCGTCGAGTCCGGCGAGGGCTTCTACCGCTACTGATCCCGCCCGCCACCACCGGAGGAACGACCATGCCGCTCGACCCCGACACCGCGCTGATGCTGCAGGAGCTGCAGCGGCGCGGCCTCCCCGGCCCCGCCGACTCGGACGTGCCCACCGCGCGCGCCGTGCTGCGCGGCTTCTCCGGCGTCGACCGCCGCGACCCGGCGACCCTGCCGCGCATCGGCGAGATCCGGGACGAGACCATCGGCGGCGTGCGGTGCCGCGTCTACCGGCCGCAGGTGTCGACGCCCGCGCCGACGGTCGTCTACCTGCACGGCGGCGGCTTCGTGCTCGGCGACCTGGACACGCACGACCTGACGGTGCGGCTGCTCGCGACGGACGTCGGCGCGGTCGTCGTCAGCGTCGACTACGGCCTCGCGCCCGAGCGCCCCTTCCCGGGCGGCGTGGAGGACGCGTGGACGGTCTTCGCCACCGTCGCGGGGCGGATCGAGGAGTTCGGCGGCGACCCCGCCCGGCTCGTGGTCGCCGGCGACAGCGCCGGCGCGAACCTCGCGGCGGTCACCGCGGTCCACGCCCGCGACGCCGGCATCCCGCTCGCGGCGCAGCTGCTCGCCTATCCCGCGGTCGACCCCGGCGGCGACTACGCCTCCCGCGGGGAGAACGCCGAGGGCTACTTCCTCACCGCCCGCGACATGGACTGGTTCTTCGAGCAGTACACGGGCGTGCTGCCCGACTCGGCGGAGGCGCGCACCCTGGTCGAGGACCCGCGGATCGCGCCGCTGCGCACGCCGGACCTGGCCGGCGTCGCCCCGGCCGTGATCGCCACGGCGGAGTACGACCCGCTGCGCGACGAGGGGAACGCGTACGCCGCGGCGCTCGTCGCGGCGGGCGTGCCGGTGTGGCACCGCACCTTCGAGGGCCTGATCCACGGCTTCTACGGCACGCCCCTGCCGGGGCCCCTGAGGGCCACCCACGAGATCGACGCCGCCCTGGCGGACCTGCTGCGCTGAGCGTCCTCCCGGTTGACGCGGCGCGCTCGGCCGCGCAGGCTGAGCGCGTCCGCCGACCGCGGGGCCCGCGGGGGGCCCGGCGGGAACCGGAAGGGCCCGGTCGACGGCCCGGGGTCGGGAGCCCCGTCCGCCTGCCGATCGGGTGCGGCAAGGGGGCGCCATGCGTCGGTACCCGGTGCGCAGCTCCGCGCTGCGCGCGGTCGGCTACGACTTCGAGACGAGCACGCTCGAGGTGGAGTTCGCGAGCGGCGGGGTCTACGACTACGAGGACGTGCCGCCCGAGGCGGCGCTGCAGCTGCTCGAGGCCGACAGCCTCGGGCGCCACCTCGCCGAGCACATCCGCGGCGCGTACCGCTCGCATCGCGCGGCCTGAGCGCGCTCTGCGCGTCTGCCGCGGAACGCCTGCGAGGGCGGCGGTCGGCTTGCAGCGGCACGGCCCCGACCGGTCGGCTGGTCGCTGGACACGCCGACGTCGGCGGGGAGGGAGCGGACATGCGTGAGCTGCGCATCCTGAAGCCGATCACGAAGCTCGAGGACGCCGCCGTGCTGGACGGCGTGATCGCGCGCGTGCACGGCGTGGTCGACGCCGTGCTGAAGCCGCGGGAGCTGGAGGACGTGCTGCACGGGGTGCCCGCCGGCCACCCCCTCCACCCGGCGATGATCCTGCTGCCCGCGGGCAGCTGGATCGGCGCCGCGGTGCTCGACCTCGTGCCGGGCGCGGAGCGCGGCGCCCGCGTGCTCGTCGGCACCGGGGTGCTCGGTGCCGCCCCCGCGATCGCGGCGGGCTGGGCGGACTGGGCGCGGTCCGACCGGCAGCAGCAGCGGGTCGGCATCGTGCACGCGGCGCTGAACGAGACGGCCTGGGTGCTCTACGCCGCGTCCTGGCTCGCGCGGAAGCGCGGCCGCGACGGGCTCGGCAAGGCGCTCGGCTTCGCCGGCTTCGGCCTGGTCGGGTTCGGCGGCTACCTCGGCGGCCACCTCGGCTACCGGCAGGCGGTCGGCGCGAACCACGCGGACGCGGTCGTGCACACCTTCCCCGAGGGCTGGCACGCCATCGGCGAGCTCGACGACCTGCCGGAGGAGGAGCCGGTGCGCGGCGAGGTCGGCGGCACGCCGCTGTTCGTGCTGCGCCGCGGCGGCCGCGTCGACGTGCTCGCGGACGTGTCGACGCACCTCGGCGAGCCGCTCTCCGACGGGGTCCTGACCGACCCGGGCCACGGCCGGGCGACGATCACGACGACCCGGGGCAGCGTGTTCGAGATCGCCACCGGCGAGGTCGTCCACGGCCCCGCGACGGCGCCCGCGATCCGCTTCGAGACCCGCATCAACGGCGAGCTCGTCGAGATCCGCCTCCCCCGCCCCTAGACCGGGACTCTGCTCACGCTTCCGGATGCCGTGGCGGCGATGCGGCGTACGGAAGCGTGAGCGAGGTCAGGGTTCGAGGGCCGCGGCGAGGGCCGGGGCCCGGTCGGCGAGCCAGGCGCGGCGGCGGAGGATGCGGTCCCCGACGCCCTCGTGCCACATGCGCGCCCAGCCGCCGCCGACGTGCTCGGCGCGCCAGCGCATGAGGTGCCAGGAGCGGTCGGCGAGGTTCAGCGAGACCGGGACCAGCGCGGCGCGCTCCCCCGACCAGCCGTAGGCGTCGAGCGCGATCCGCGCACGCCGGGCCGGGTCGGCGTCACTGAGGGCGGCCTCGCGATCCTCCTCCGGCATCCAGGCGCCCCACCAGAGCAGCAGGTTGGCGAGCTCCTCGACGCGCGTCGCCGGGCCGAGCAGGTCGAAGTCGATCAGCGCCGCGGCGACGCCGTCCCGGAACACGACGTTCTCCGGCGTGACGTCGCGGTGCCCGACGAGCTCCGGCTCCCCCGCGATCCGCTCCGGCAGGACCGGCGGCGCCGGCTGCGGGACGGCCAGCACCTCCGCCGGCAGCCCGAGCGGCGCGACCGCGTCGTGGAACCGGCGGAGCAGCCGCGCGAGGGAGACGAGCCGCGCCTCGTCCGCCACCCACGCGGGCCAGGGGCGCCCCGCGACCTCGCCGTCGACGAACGAGACCACGTCGCGGCCGCGTTCGTCGCGGCCGAACCAGCGGGGCGCGCCGTCGAACCCCTGCGCCTCCAGATGCCGCAGCACCCGCTCGACGGCCGCCGACGCGGCGCCGTGCGGCCGGCGGACCGTGCCGCCGACCCGGACGAGCCCCTCCGTGACGTCGCCGCCGGCGAGCGGCACCTCCGGGCCGTCCGGGAACGCGGGCACGGCGCTCAGCTCCGCTGTCGGCGTTCCCGGACCCGCATGTTCACGACGATCGGGGTCCCCACGAAGCCGTACACCTCGCGGAGGCGCCGCTGCACGAACCGGCGGTAGCCCGGGTCGAGGAAGCCCGTCGTGAACAGCACGAAGGTGGGCGGACGGCTGCCGGCCTGCGTCCCGAACAGGATGCGCGGCTGCTTGCCGCCGCGGACCGGGTGCGGGTGCGCGGCGGTGAGCTCCGCGATGAACGCGTTGAACTTGCCCGTCGGGATGCGGGTGTCCCAGCCCTCGAGCGCCGCCTCGAGCGCGGGCACGAGCTTCTCGAGGTGCCGGCCCGTGCGGGCGGAGATGTTCACGCGCGGCGCCCACGCGACGTGCGCGAGCTCCTGCTCGATCTCCCGCTCGAGGTACCGGCGGCGGTCGTCGTCGAGCAGGTCCCACTTGTTGAACGCGAGCACGAGCGCGCGGCCGGACTCGAGGACCATGTCGACGATGCGGATGTCCGCCTCGCTGATCGGCGCGGTGACGTCGAACAGCACGACCGCGACCTCGGCCCGCTCGAGCGCCGCCTGCGTGCGGAGGGAGGCGTAGAAGTCGGCGCCCTGCGACAGGTGCGTCCGGCGGCGGATGCCGGCCGTGTCGACGAACCGCCACACCTTCCCGGCGAGCTCGATCTGCTCGTCCACCGGGTCGCGGGTCGTGCCTGCGGTCTCCGAGACGACCACTCGGTCCTCGCGCGCGGACTTGTTCAGCAGGCTCGACTTGCCGACGTTCGGGCGGCCGACGAGCGCCACGCGGCGCGGGCCCCCGACCTCGGGCTTCGCGACCTGCGACTCGCGCGGCAGCATCCGCATGACCTCGTCGAGGAGGTCGGCGACGCCGCGCCCGTGCAGGGCGGAGACCGGCCACGGCTCGCCGAGGCCGAGGCCCCACAGCTCGCCCGTGTACGCCTCCTGCCGGTCGCCGTCGACCTTGTTCGCGACCAGCCGGACCGGCTTCTTCGTGCCGCGGAGCATCCGGACGACCTGCTCGTCGGTGCTCGTCGCGCCGACGACCGCGTCCACGACGAACAGCACCGCGTCCGCGAGGTCGATCGCGACCTCGGCCTGCGCGGCGACGGCGGCGTCGAGGCCGGCGGCGTCGGGCTCCCAGCCGCCGGTGTCGACGAGCGTGAAGGCCCGGCCCTCCCACTCGCCCCGGTACGTGACGCGGTCGCGCGTGACGCCCGGGGTGTCCTCGACGACCGCGGCGCGGCGGCCGAGGATGCGGTTGACGAGCGCGGACTTGCCGACGTTCGGCCGGCCCACGATCGCGAGCACGGGCAGCGCCGCACCGGCGCCGGCCTCCGCGTCCTCGATCTCCCCGCCCTCGAGGAGGAGGCGGTCCTCGTCCTCCAGCGCGTAGTCCTCGAGGCCGGCCCGCAGGGCCTCCGCCCGGCGCTCCGCCGCGGCCTCGTCGAGGTCGCCGAGGCGCTCCGCGAGGTCGTCGGGGCCGTCGTACTCGTCGTCCGGGTCGCTCATCGCACCTGCTCCACGTCTGCCGTCTGCCGCACGAGCGCCACCAGGGCGTCCACCGTGCCGTCGAAGTCGAGGTCGGTCGAGTCGAGCGTCGTCACGCCCTCCGCCGCCTCCAGGAAGTCCACCACCCGCGAGTCCTTCGCGTCGCGCTCGGCCATCGACCGCGCCACCGCGGAGCGGTCCTCGTCCGGCAGCTCCTTCGCCCGCCGCGCCGCCCGCACCTCGGGGCTCGCGGTGAGCAGCACGCGGACGTCCGCATGGGGCGCCACCACGGTGGTGATGTCGCGGCCCTCGGCGACGACGCCGGGCTCGGCCGCGGCGAGGCGCGCGCGGAAGCCGTCGTTCAGCCGCGTCCGCACGGCGGGCACGCGGGCGATGCCGCTGACCGCCGCGGTCACGCTCGGCGTGCGGATCGCGTCCGTCACGTCGACGCCGTCGACGCGCACCCAGCGCTCCGCCGGGTCGCCCGCGGACTCGAACGCGAAGCCGTCGAGCGCGCGCTCGACCGCGGTCGCGTCCTCCGGGTCGGCCCCCTGCTCGAGCACCCGCCACGCGAGCGCGCGGTAGGCCGCACCCGTGTCCAGGAAGTCGTAGCCGAGCGCGGCGGCCGCCGCGCGCGAGACGCTCGACTTCCCGCTGCCGGCCGGTCCGTCGACCGCCACGATCACGCCCACCGCTGCTCCTCGCATCATGCGACGCGCCATCCGCGCCGCTCCAGGTCCGCTTCCAGCCCGCCGGCCGCCTCCGGCAGCACCGACACCTCGACGATGCCGATCGGCGCCCCCGGCGAGTGCTCGAGGCGCATGTCCTCGAGGTTCACGCCGAGCTCGCCGATCTCGGTCAGGAGGCGGGCGAGCTGCCCGGGCCGGTCGTCGATCAGCACCGTCAGCGTCGTCGTCCGCAGGTCGACGCCGTGCTTGCCGGGGATGCGGGCGACGCCGTCGTTGCCCGCCGCGAGCACGTCGGCGAGGGCGCGCTGCGCGCCCGGCGCGGCCGGGTCGGCGAGCGCGCCGAGCAGCGCGTCGAGGTCGTCGCGGAGGTCGGAGAGCACGGGCAGCACCCGCGCCGCGTTCGCGCTGAGGATCTGCACCCACAGCGCCGGGTCGCTCGCGGCGATCCGCGTCGTGTCGCGCAGGCCCTGCCCCGCGAGGTCCGTCGCGTGGTCCGGCGCATCGACGAGCCGGGCGGCGAGGAGGCTCGAGACGAGCTGCGGCGCGTGGGACACGACCGCGACGGCGTCGTCGTGGCGCTCGGCGGGCAGGCGCACCGGGATGGCGCCGAGTTCGAAGGCGAGGGACTCGAGCAGCACGGCCTGCTCGGCCGTCGAGGCCTCGTGCGGCGCGATCACCCACGGCCGGCCGAGGAAGAGGTCGGCCCGGGCCGCGATGGGCCCGCTCCGCTCGCGGCCCGCCATCGGGTGCGAGCCGAGGTAGCGCGCGACGGGCGCGCCGGCGGCCTGCAGCGCGGCGAGCGGGCCCGCCTTCACGCTCGCGACGTCGGTCACGAGCGCCTCGGGGAAGCGCGCGAGCTCCTCCGCGACCACCCGGGCGACGACGTCCGGCGGCACCGCCACGACGACGATCGCGGGCGCGTCCCCCTCCGCGGCCCGGCGCCCCGCGCCGTAGTCGACGGCGAGCGCCAGGGTCGACGGGGAGACGTCGTCGAGGACGACGTCGACGTCGAGGGACGTCAGGCCGAGCCCGATGCTCGTGCCGAGCAGCCCGGTGCCGACGACCCGGACCTGCCCCGTGGTGCGGGCGGACACGGGGGAACAGACTACCGGGCCCGCCGTTCCCGCCCCGCGAGGGTCGTCAGCGCCCCGAACTCGGCCGCGGTGAGGTCGCGGGAGCGCCCGACCGGCAGGTCGCCGAGCTTGATCGGGCCGAACTCGCGCCGGACCAGCTCCCGCACCGGATGGCCGACGGCGTCGAGCATGCGACGCACGATGCGGTTGCGTCCGGAGTGCAGCGTCAGCTCGACGAGCGTCGCGCCGGGGCGGGCGCCGTTCGGCACGATCCGCACCCGGTCCGCGGCGATCGGGCCGTCGTCGAGCTCGATCCCCCGCTTCAGCCGCGCGAGCGTCTGCGGCTTCACCGCGCCGTCGACGAGGGCGATGTACGTCTTCGTGACGCCGAAGGAGGGGTGCGCCAGCACCTGCGCGAGGTCGCCGTCGTTCGTCAGCAGCAGGAGGCCGGAGGTGTCGGTGTCGAGGCGGCCGACGTTGAACAGCCGCTCCTCGTACCGGTCGGTGAACCGGGTGAGGTCCGGGCGGCCGCGGTCGTCGTGCATCGTCGAGACGATCCCGGTCGGCTTGTGGAGCACGACCGTGCGGCGGGCCGGGTCGACCTGCACCGGGACGCCGTCGACCGCGACCTCGTCGACCGTCGGGTCGACGCGCGTGCCCGGCTCGGTGACGACGCGCCCGTTCACGGCGACGCGGCCGGCGGCCATCAGGTCCTCGGAGACGCGGCGGGAGGCGACGCCGGCGGCGGCGAGCACCTTCTGCAGCCGCTCGCCGCGCTGTCCTGAGCCCGTCGAAGGGTCCGAGCGCGGCTCAGCGGGCGTCGGCATGCGCGGCCTCCACGCCCTCGAGCAGCGGCGCGAGCGGGGGCAGCTCGCCGAGCGACCGGATGCCGAGCGCGACGAGCAGGTCGTCCGTGGTGCCGTAGAGCACGGCGCCCGTCTCCTCCGACCGGCCGACCTCGGTGACGAGGCCGCGGGCGACGAGGGTCTTCAGCACCGAGTCGACCGACACCGCGCGGATCGCCGCGATCTGGCCGCGGGTCACGGGCTGGCGGTACGCGACGACGGCGAGGGTCTCGAGCGCCGCCTGGCTGAGGCGGCCCGCGGTCTCGATCTCGAGCAGGTGCCGCACCTGCGCGTCGTGGGCCGAGCGGGCGTAGAGCCGGAAGCCGCCCGGCAGCTCGCGCAGCTCGAAGCCGCGGCGGCGACCGCCGGACCGGCCGTCGTAGTCGTCCCGGATCCGCTCGACCGCCTGCCGCACCACGGCGACGGGCCGGTCGAGCGCGGAGGCGATCGTCAGCAGGTCGAGCGGACGGTCGGCGACGACGAGCAGGGCCTCGACCGCCTCGTCGAGCGCGTCGAGCGAGGAGGGCGTGCGCGCCGCCCGGACGGGCTCGTCCCGCGAGTCGGCGGACGGCGCGTCGAGGCCGGTCGGGGCGGGCTCGGCGGCCGTGTCGCGGGCGGAGAAGGCCTCCGCGAGCTCCGCCTCGTCGACCGGGGCGCCGAGGAGCCCCGAGAGCAGCAGCGCGACGGGTTCCTGCGGGGTGCGCCGCACGGGCGCGGGCCGGTCACTCATCGAATCCCCCTCCCAGGCGCGCGAGCATCGAGTCGTCCCAGTCTGGCGCGGTCCAGCGCACGACGAGCGCTCCGAGCGGGTCGAGCTGCTCGAAGGCGATCGCGCCGAGGCGGTGCAGCTCGAGCACGGCGAGGAAGCGGGCGACCACGATCGGCCGCTCCGCCTCCGGCCCGGCGAGGTCGAGGAACGACATCGCCGACCCCCGACGGAGCAGGCTGACGACCGCGGCCGCCTGCTCGCGCAGCCCCACCGCCGAGCCGTGGAGGTGGTCGACCCGCACGCTCGGCTCGGGCCGCGGCGCGAGCGCGGCCGCGGCGAGCAGCGCGAAGGCGGCGACGTCGACCGGCAGCTCCGGCGGCGGGAGCGGCGGCAGCTGCGCCTCGTGCACGGCGCCGCGATGGGCGTGCCGCGCCTCCTCGATCGCGAGCGCGTCCGCGAACCAGGTCGTCGCCTCCTTGAAGGCGCGGTACTGCAGCAGGCGGGCGAACAGCAGGTCGCGCGCCTCGAGCATCGCCACCGCCTCCGCGTCGACGACCTCGCCGGCGGGCAGCAGCCCGGCGATCTTCGCGTCGAGCAGCGTCGCGCCGACGACGAGGAAGCCGCTGGTCTGATCCAGGTCGGCGTCGTCGCCGAGCCGCTCGAGGTGCGCCAGGAACTCGTCCGTGACGACCGCGAGCGCGAGCTCGGTCACGTCGAGCTCGCGCCGCCCGATCAGGTCGAGCAGCAGGTCGAACGGGCCGTCGAACCCGCCGACCCGGACGCGGAAGGCCGACGCGTCGGGGTCAGGCGAAGGCACCCCGGACCACCAGCTCCCGCGCGAGCTGCAGGTACGCCTCCGCCGCGCGGTGCTCGGGGGCGTACTCGAGGATCGGCTCCCGCGCCACGGAGGCGTCCGGGAACTTCACCGTGCGGCTGATCACCGTCTCGAGCACGTCGGCGTCGAACGCCTCCACGACCCGGTCGAGCACCTCGCGGCTGTGCAGGGTGCGCGGGTCGTACATCGTGCCGACGATGCCGTCGAGCGCGATCGCGGGGTTGAGGCGGTCGCGGACCTTCTCGATCGTCTCGACGAGCAGGGCGACGCCGCGCAGCGCGAAGTACTCGCAGGCGAGCGGGATCACGACGCCGTGCGCCGCGGTGAGCGCGTTGACGGTGAGCAGGCCGAGGGAGGGCTGGCAGTCGATGAGCACGACGTCGTAGTCCGCCGTGACGCGGCGCAGCACCCGGGCGAGGCTCTGCTCGCGGGCGACCTCGTTGACGAGGTGCACCTCGGCGGCGGACAGGTCGATGTTCGCCGGGATGATGTCCAGGCCGTCGATCTGCGTGTGCTGGATCGCGATCCGCGGGTCGACCGACGAGGAGCCGAGGAGCAGCTCGTAGATCGTCGGGACGTCCTCCGTCTGCACCTTCACGTTCGCGGACAGGGCGCCCTGCGGGTCGAAGTCGATCAGCAGCACGCGGCGACCGTAGGAGGCGAGCGCGGCGCCGAGGTTCACCGTGGTCGTGGTCTTGCCGACCCCGCCCTTCTGGTTGCAGAGCGCGACGATGCGGGCCGGGCCGTGCTGCGCGAGCGGCGCCGGCACGGGGAACTCCGACCTCGGACGCCCGGTCGGGCCCAGCTCCTGCTCGTCGGGTCGGGTGTCCAGCACGGTCGTCTGCGTCATGGGTGGGGTCCTCGGTGCGGCTCGTCGAACGTGCTTCCCACGCTAGGCGGGGCTGTCCCCCGTTCTGGGGCGACGCGCCGCCGCGGCCTGGACGCGCGCCGAGCCCCCGGCGTGTCGGCGCTGCTCGCGGATCCGGATGTCCTCTGCGGATCCGGAGTTCTCGCGCGACACCCCGCGCGCAGGCTCGCGGAGGCGGCGTGTCGCACAGGATCTCCGGATCCGCGAAGAATGCGGGAGATAAGCGAACGCGGTGCTGCTCCACCTCGACCGCGACGAGCTCGCCGCGGTGCTCGCCCGCGTGCACGACGCCCTCCGCCCGACCGGCGTGCTCGCCTGCACGGTGAAGGAGGGCGACGGCGAGGAGGTCCACTCACGCAAGCTCGGCCTCCCCCGGCGGTTCACCTACTGGCGCCCCGCGCCGCTCCGAACCGTGCTGCAGGGCGCCGCCTTCGACGTCCTCTCGATCGAGCGGTCGCACGGCGAGGTCGACGACCGGCTGCAGGTCCTGGTCCGCCGGGCGGCATAGCGGGGCGCTCCGCTGCTGATCCGCGCGAGCGCTCGGGCGGATCTGCGGCGGAGGGCCCCGCTAGCGGGCGCGGGGGTGCGCGGTCGTGTAGACGTCGCGGAGGGCGTCCGCCGTCACGAGCGTGTAGAGCTGCGTCGTCGCGACCGAGCTGTGGCCGAGCAGCTCCTGCACGACGCGGACGTCGGCGCCGCCCTGCAGGAGGTGCGTGGCGAAGCTGTGGCGGAACGTGTGCGGCGACACGTGCGCGGAGAGCCCGGCGCGCTCGGCCGCCGCCTGGATCACGAGCCACGCCCCCTGCCGCGAGAGCCGGCCGCCGCGCGGGCCGAGGAACAGCGCGGGCGTCGCGCCGCCCTTCGCCGCCCAGGCCGGCCGGACGCGGGTCAGGTACGCCTCGATCGCCGCGCGGGCGTAGGAGCCGACCGGGACGAGCCGCTGCTTGCCGCCCTTGCCGAGCACCCGCACCAGCTCGCCGGTCGCGAGGTCGTCGACGTCGAGCCCGACCGCCTCGCTCACCCGCGTCCCGGTGGCGTAGAGCAGCTCGAGCAGCGCGCGGTCGCGCACGAGCACCGGCTCCTCCCCCTCGGTCGCCCCGATCAGCCGCGCCATCTCGTCGATGCCGATCGCCTTCGGCAGCCGCATCGGCAGCTTCGGCGGGCTGACCTCGTGGGCGACGTCGTCGGGCACGACGCCGTCCTCCGCGAGGAAGCGGTGCAGCCCGCGGACGGAGGAGAGCATCCGGGCGGCGGAGGACGCGGCCGCACCGTCCTCGCCGCGGATGCGGTTCAGGAACGCGGTGACGTCGGCGGTCGTCACGTCGCCGACGTCGGTGCGCCCCGCCTCCGCGAGGTGCTCGGCGTAGCGCCCGAGGTCCCGGCGGTAGGCGGCGAGCGTGTTGTCGGCGAGCCCGCGCTCGACGGCGACGTGGCGGAGGAAGCGCCCGACCGCCTGCTCGACCCTCACGCCCCCGAGTCCAGCACCCGGCCGTTCGCGGATCCGCAAGAACACGGCGACACGCCGCGTTCCCGGGTGCGGGAGGCGGCGTGTCGGCCGGGAACTGCGGATCCGCGGAGGAAGTGCGGATCCGCGAAGGTCAGCGGGTGTGCCAGGGGGCGCCGCCGAGGACCGGGTGCCGAAGCCACGGCTCGTCGCCCGGCGCGAGCGTCGCCCAGTCGCGGGCGCGGGACGCCTGCGCGGCGAGGGCGCCGATCACGAGCGACGGGCTCTGCACGCGGCGCGCGAGCACGGCGTCGACGACGTCGTCGAGGGGCACCCAGCGCACCTCGATGTCCGCCTCCTCGTCGCTCCGCTCGAAGGCGGGCACGGTGGAGACGTCGCGCGCGAGGAAGACGCGGATGGTCTCGTCGCTGCCGCCGGGCGAGTTCTGGAAGTCGGCGAGCACGTCCCAGCGCGCGGCGGCGAGGTCCGCCTCCTCCGCGAGCTCGCGCTGCGCGCCGGTCAGCGGGGGCTCCCCCGCCTTGTCGAGCAGCCCCGCGGGGATCTCCCACGCCCGCGTCCGGATCGGGTGCCGGTACTGCCGGATGAGCAGCACGCGCCCCTCGTCGTCGAGCGCCAGGATCGCGACCGCGCCCGGGTGCCGGACGATCTCGCGGGTGATCGGCTTGCCGTCGTAGTCGAACGTCTCGCGCGCGACGTCGAAGACCTTGCCGTGGTGGATCAGCTGCTCGTCCGTGACCTCGTGCAGCTCGGGGACGTCCTCGATCGGCTCAGGCACCGGCGGCCACCTCCTCCTGCTCCTCGGCGGCCTCGAACAGGCGGGAGGCGCGCTGGCGGTCGAGCGCCGCCGCGACGAGCCCCTTGAACAGCGGGTGCGAGCGCGTCGGCCGGGACCGCAGCTCCGGGTGCGCCTGGGTACCGATGTAGAACGGGTGCACGTCGCGCGGCAGCTCGACGAACTCGACGAGCTTGTGGTCGGGCGAGGTGCCGGAGAAGACGAGGCCGGCGGTCTGCAGGCGCTCGCGGTAGTGGTTGTTCACCTCGTACCGGTGCCGGTGCCGCTCGCTCACCTCGGCCCGCTCGTACAGGTCGCGGGCGAGCGTGCCCTCGTCGAGGTCGGCGCGGTAGAGCCCGAGGCGCATGGTGCCGCCGAGGTCGCCGCCCGCGATGATCGCGACCTGCTCCGCCATCGTCGCGATGACGGGGAACGGGGTGTCGGGGTCGAACTCGGTGGAGGAGGCGTCGGGCAGGTCCGCCTCGTGGCGGGCGTACTCGATCACCATGCACTGCAGGCCGAGGCACAGCCCGAGCGCCGGCAGCGCGTTCTCGCGGGCGAAGCGGAGCGCGCCCACCTTGCCCTCGATGCCGCGGACGCCGAAGCCGCCCGGGATGCAGATGCCGTCGAGGTCGCCGAGGTGCTGCGCGGCGCCCTCCGGCGTCTCGCACTCGTCGCTCGGCACCCACCGCAGGTTGACCTTCGTCTGCTGCGCGAAGCCGCCGGCCCGCAGGGCCTCCGTCACCGAGAGGTACGCGTCGGGCAGGTCGATGTACTTGCCGACGAGGCCGATCGTCACCTCCTGCCGCGGCTGGTGCACGGCCTGCAGCACCGTGTTCCAGCGCGTCAGGTCGACGTCGCCCGCCTCGAGCCCGAGCGCCTCGACGATCGTGTCGTCGAGGCCCTGGTCGTGCAGCATCGCGGGGATGTCGTAGATGGAGGGCGCGTCGACGGCGTTCACCACGGCGTCCTCGTCGACGTCGCACATCAGCGCGATCTTCTTGCGGTTCGACTCGGTGACCGGGCGGTCGGAGCGGAGCACGAGCGCGTCGGGCTGGATGCCGATCGAGCGGAGCGCCGCGACGGAGTGCTGGGTCGGCTTCGACTTCTGCTCGCCCGACGTCGGGAGGTAGGGCACGAGCGAGACGTGCACGAAGAAGACGTTGCGGCGGCCGAGCTCGTGCCGCACCTGCCGCGCGGACTCGAGGAACGGCTGGCTCTCGATGTCGCCGACCGTGCCGCCGATCTCCGTGATGATCACGTCGGGCTGCGGGTCGTCGGCGGCCTGGAGGCGCATGCGCCGCTTGATCTCGTCGGTGATGTGCGGGATGACCTGCACGGTGTCGCCGAGGTACTCGCCGCGGCGCTCGCGCGCGATCACCGACGAGTAGATCTGGCCGGTCGTGACGTTCGCCGACTGGCTCAGGTTGATGTCGAGGAACCGCTCGTAGTGGCCGATGTCGAGGTCCGTCTCGGCGCCGTCGTCGGTGACGAAGACCTCGCCGTGCTGGAACGGGTTCATCGTCCCCGGGTCCACGTTGAGATACGGGTCGAGCTTCTGCATGACGACGCGCAGCCCGCGCGAGGTCAGCAGGTTGCCGAGGCTGGCCGCCGTCAAGCCCTTGCCGAGCGAGGAGACGACACCCCCCGTGACGAAGACGTGCTTCGTCGTGCGCCGCAGTTCCGTTCCGTCCGGCGTCGATGCGCCCGAGTCCACCACGGGATTCCATCCTATGGGAGTCGCGGACGTCGTCCCCACCCGCGCGCGGCGTCAGGCGGTGCCGGCGAGGTCGAGCAGCTCCTGCGCGTGCGCGAGGGCCGACTCGCTCGTCGTGAGGCCGGAGAGGAGGCGCGCCATCTCGGCGACCCGGTCGTCCCCGGCGAGCCGCTGCACGGTCGACGTGGTCACGCCGCCGTCGGAGCCCTTCAGCACCTTCAGGTGGTTGTTCGCGAAGGCCGCGACCTGCGCGAGGTGGGTCACCGCGATCACCTGCGAGGTCGCGGCGAGGCGCGCGAGCCGCTTCCCGACCTCGATCGCGGCGCCGCCGCCGATGCCGGCGTCGACCTCGTCGAAGACGAACGTCGGCACAGGATCGGTGCCGGCCAGCACCACCTCGAGCGCGAGCATCACGCGCGACAGCTCCCCGCCGGAGGCGCCGCGGGCGATCGGCCGCGGCTCGGCGCCGGGGTAGGCCTGCAGCAGCAGCTGCACGACGTCCCGGCCGGAGGCGGCGAGCTCGTCGCGGCTCGTGACCTCGACGAGCACGGCGGCGCTGCCCATCGCGAGGTCGCCGAGCTCGGCGGTGACCTCGGCACCGAGTCGCAGGGCGGCGTCCCGACGCAGCGCCGACAGGCGGTCGGCGAGCTCGCCGGCGAGGCGCTCGTCGAGGGCGACCTGCGCCGCGAGCGACTCGATCCGGTCGGGGTCGGCGTCGAGCTCGAGCAGGCGCCGTCCGCCGGTCTCCGCGAAGGCGAGCACGTCGTCGAGGGTCGGCCCGTACCGGCGCATGAGCACCCCGAGCTCGTTGATGCGCTGCTGCGTCACCTCGAGGCGGCCGGGCGCGTCCGGGTCGAGCGCGGCGAGGTAGCTGGCGAGGTCGCCGGAGGCGTCCGCCGCGAGGGAGGCCAGGGACGCGACCGTCTCGGCCAGCGACGCGAGCTCGGGGTCGAGGGGCGCCGCGCGCTCGAGGGCCCTGCGGGCCTCGACGAGCAGCGAGAGCGCGTCGAGGGCGCCGACGTCCTCCGACGAGAGCGCCTCGTGCGCGGTCGCGGCGGCGATCCGCAGCTCGTCCTGCGCGCCGAGCCGCTCCGCGAGGGCCGCCAGCTCGGCGTCCTCCCCCGGCTGCGGCGCCACGCCCTCGATCTCGGCCAGCGCGGACCGCAGCTCCGCCGCCTCGGCCGTCCGCGCGTCCTGCTCCGCGGTGAGCCGCTCGAGCTCGGCGCGGCCGCCGAGGAAGCGGCGGTGCACGCCGGCGTACTCGTCGAGCACCGCCGTCAGCCCGGTTCCGGCGAACCGGTCGAGCAGCTCCCGCTGCGCGACCGGCGACTTCAGCCGCAGCTGCTCGGACTGCCCGTGCACGGCGACGAGCGCCTCGCCGAGCTCCTGGAGCACGCCGACGGGCACGGACCGGCCGGCGACCGCCACGCGGCTCCGGCCCTCGGCGGAGACGGTGCGCGTGACGAGTAGCTCCGCCGTGCCCTCGCCGACCGGCTCGAGCTCGCCGCCGGTCTCCTCGACCCGCTCGGCGACCGCGCCGTGGTCCGGCACGACCCAGCGCGCCTCGGCGACCGCGCGGTCCGCGCCGGCACGGAGGACGCCGGAGTCCGCGCGGCCGCCGAGCAGCAGCCCGAGCGCGGTCACCACCATCGTCTTGCCCGCGCCCGTCTCACCCGTGAGCGCGGTGAAGCCCGGTCCGAGCGGCAGGACCGCGTCCTCGATGACGCCGATGCCGCGGATCGTGATCTCCTCGATGCCGGGGCGCGGTCCGGTCACGACGTCCGGCCCCGCCATCCGCCGACCGGGAGGTCGAACTTGCGGACCAGCCGGTCCGTGAAGAGGTCGCGGTCCGCGTGGACGCGCGCGAGGCGCACGGGCTGCGGTGAGGCGGCGATCTCGATCCGGGCGCCGACCGCGAGCTCGAACATGCGCCGGCCGTCGCACCAGAGCACGCCGGTCGCGGGCGTGCGCCGCAGCACCTCGATCGCGACCGTGGACGCCGGCGGCACGACGAGCGGCCGGGCGAACAGCGCGTGCGCCGAGAGCGGCACGACGAGCATCGCGTCGAGGGTCGGCCAGACGACGGGACCGCCGGCGGAGAACGCGTAGGCGGTGGAGCCGGTCGGCGTCGAGACGACGATGCCGTCGCAGCCGAAGGACGACAGGGGCCGCTCGTCGACCTCGAGCACGACCTCGAGCATCCGCTCGCGCGCGGCCTTCTCGACCGTCGCCTCGTTGAGGGCCCAGTCCTCGTGGACGAGCCGGTCGTCCTGGTAGACGCGGACGGCGATCGCGCGCCGCTCCTCCACGTCCCACTGCCGCGCGACCACGCGGCCGATCACCGCGGTGAGGTCGTCGGCCTCCGCCTCGGCCAGGAAGCCGACGTGGCCCATGTTCACGCCGAGCAGCGGCACGTCGGAGTCCCGCACGAGCTCGGCGGCGCGCAGGATCGTGCCGTCGCCGCCGAGGACGACGACGAGCTCGAGGTCGTCGACCTCGACGCCCTCGCCGAGCACGGCCACCCCGTCGACGTCGCAGCGGGCCGCGAGGTCGGCCCGCTCCTGCGAGGTCAGCACCGGCACGACGCCGCCGTCGCGCAGCAGCGCCAGCGCGGAGGCGGCCGCGTCGACCGTCACGTCCCGCCCGGTGTGGGCGAGGATGAGCACGCGTCGCTCAGTCATCCGACCTCCCCGCCCCCGGAGCGCACGGCGCGCTCGATCGACGCCGACCATTCTGACGGATCGCTCCCGCGCAGACGGTGGAGGTGCACGAGGGCCTCCCGGTTCCCGTGGGTGCCCGGCACCGGGGAGGCGACGATCCCGGCGGTGCGGAGGCCCGCCGCGGACGCCGTGTCGAGCACCGCGCGGACCGCGGTCGCGCGGTCGGCGGCGTCGTGCACGATGCCGCCGCGCACGCGGGAGCGGCCGACCTCGAACTGCGGCTTCACGAGCAGCACGAGGTCCGCGTCGGGCGCCGCGACGGCCGCGATCGCCGGCAGCACGAGTGTGAGGGAGATGAACGAGAGGTCGGCGACGACCAGGCCGGGCGCCGCGGCCGAGCCGGTGAGCTCCGCGAGCCGTCCGGGCGTCAGGAGCCGCGCGTTCTCCCCCTCCACCACCACGACCCGCGGATCGGCGCGGAGCTCCGGCACGAGCTGGTCGTGCCCCACGTCGAGGGCGACGACCCGCGCCGCGCCTCGCTCCAGGAGCACCTGGGTGAACCCGCCCGTCGAGGCGCCGAGGTCCAGCGCGAGGCGCCCGGAGGCGTCGATCCCGAAGGCGTCGAGGGCCGCGTCGAGCTTGCCGGCGCCGCGCCCCACCCACCCGGTGCCGGCGTCCACCTCGACGACGGCGTCCGCCGCGACGCGCTGCGCGGGCCGGGTCGCGACGACCCCGTCCACCCGGACGCGCGCGGACGCGATCGCCGTCTGCGCCGCGGACCGGGAGCGCGCGAGCCCGCGCTCGACGAGGGCGACGTCCAGCCGCTCGGCCGTCACGCGCCGGGCAGCTCGAGGCGCGCCTCGAGCCGTCGCTGCGCCGCGAGGTAGCGGGTCGCGCGCTCCTCGAGCGGCAGCGCCTCCACCTCGGCCGGCGTCCCCGGGTCGTCGTCCACGGCGGTCAGCGTAACGACGCCCGCAGACGGAGCACGGCCTCCGGGATGCGGAGGGCGTAGACGCCGACGCCGGACGACCAGACGGCCTCCGCCACGGCCCGGATGAGGTCGATGGGCTCGCCGGGCTTCACGACCTCGAGCGCCTGGCCGTGCACGCGGGCGACCGCCTTGCCGACCTGCACGCCGTCGCGGCGGCGCTTCACCTCCGGGTACGGCTCGAGCAGGCCGCGGAGGTCCGCCAGGACGTACTGCGGGCGGTCCTGCGGCTGGGCGGCGAGCAGCTCCTTCGGGCCGTCGATGCCGGTCAGCACGAGCGCGGAGGGCATGCCGGCGGCGTTCGCGCCGCGGACGTCGGTGTCGAGCCGGTCGCCGACGAAGAACGGGCGCTGCGCGCCGAAGCGCTCGACCGCGGTCTCGAACAGCGGCGTCTCCGGCTTGCCCGCCACGACCGGCAGGCGGCCGACCGCGGCGTGCACGGCGGAGACCAGCGTGCCGTTGCCCGGCGCGATCCCCCGGTCGACAGGGATGGTCCAGTCGGTGTTCGTCGCGACCCAGAGCAGATCGGGGTCGGCCAGGGCGAAGGAGGCCTCCGCGAGGTCCTTCCAGCCGAGCTCGGGCGCGAAACCCTGCACGACGGCGTCGGGCGCGTCGTCCGCGCTCGTCACCACGACGAAGCCGGCCTCCGCGACGACCGAGTGGAGCCCGTCGCCGCCGATCACGAGGATGCGCGCCCCGGGGGCGACGCGGTCGGCGAGGAGCCGGACCGCCGCCTGCGGAGACGTGACGACCTCGTGCGCCGTCGCCGCCAGCCCCAGCTCGGTGAGGTGCGCCGCGACGGAGGCGGGGGTCCGGGAGGCGTTGTTCGTGATGTAGCCGACCCGCACCCCGCGGTCGCGGACCGCGCCGAGCGCGTCCTGCGCGTGCGGCACCGCGGCGCGGCCGCGGTAGACGACGCCGTCGAGGTCGAGCAGGAGGACGTCGGCGTCCGCGAGCGGCGCGGGTCGGCTCACCGCTCGGCGTCCGGGGCCGCGTCCGGCTCCTGCTGCGCCGCCGGTGCCTCGGCCTCGGTCGCCTGCACGCCGGGCTCGAGGGCTACCGCCTCGGTGCTGACCGTCATCTCGTCCTGCTCCGCATCGACCTCGTCGAGCAGGCGCTCCGCGTTGGCGGCGCGGGTCCGCCAGCGGGCGGCCTCCTGCTCGTCCCCGAGCTCCTCGTGCACGGTGGAGAAGGCGTCGAACAGCGACGGCGACCACGGGTGGATCCGCTGCAGGTCGATCGGCGCGCGCTCGAGCTCGTCGAGCGCCGCCGACGCGTCGCCCTGGTCGAGTCGCGCGCCGGACATCGCGATCGCGAGCCCGACCTGCGCCTCGACCGGCAGGGACGCCCGGTCGACGGCGCGACCGACCTCGAGGGCGCGATCGGGGCGGCCCACGCCGCGCTCGCTGTCGACCATGAGGGCGATCTGGTCGTCGGACCCCGAGATGCGACGGAAGGTGCGCAGCTCGCGCAGCGCCAGTGCGAAGTCCCCGGTCGCGTAGGCGGCGATGGCGACGCTCTCGCGCACGACCGCGACCCGACCCGCGCGCCGGGCCGCGGCCAGGGCGTGCCGCAGCGCCTCGGCCGGGTCGTCCTCGATCACGCGGGAGGCGGCCACGAGGTGCCGCGCGACCGCGTCGGCGTTCTCCTTCGTCAGCGTCCGCAGCTCGGAGCGTGCGGCCCGGTCGAGGTCGGAGGCGGCGATGTCGTCCGGCAGCGCCGGCTCGTCCACGTGCCGTCCGCCGCGATGGCCGCCGTCCGCGTCGGAGGAGCGGGCGTCGCGCCGGCCAGCGTCCCGAGCGGGTCGGTCCGAGAACGGGGTGCGACCGGCGCGCTCGGTCGACCGACGCCCGCCGCGCTGATCGCCGGACCGCGCGGGCCGGTCGCCCTCGCGCCGGGGGCGGGAATCGCCGCTGTCGCGGCGCGGACGGAACTCCCCGTCGCCGTCGCGCCGCGGGCGGAACGCACCGTCGCCGCCCTCGCGACGCGGACGGAACGCGCCGTCGCCGTCGCGACGCGGCTTGAACGCGCCGTCGTCGCGGCGCGGACGGAACCCGGCGCCGCCGTCGCGCGCGGGTCGGGAGCCGCCGGCGTCGTCACGACGGGGACGGGAACCGGCCGCGTCGTCCCGCTGGGGCCGGAAGCCGCCCTCGTCGCGGCGGGGGCGGAAGCCGCCGCTGTCGTCACGACGCGGACGGGAGTCGCCGTCATCACGCCGGGGCCGAGCGCCGCCGTCCTCGCGCCGCGGACGGAACGGCGCGTCGCCGTCCCGTCGAGGCCGGAACCCGCCCTCGTCGCGGCGCGGGCGGCCGTCGCGGGCACCCTCGTCCCGCCGGGGACGTCCGGCGTCGTCGCCGGTCCGCCGGGGCCGGTCCGCGCCGCCCCCCGAGCGCGGACGGCCCTCGCCGTCGCCCCCGCGGCGCGGAGCGCGGTCGTTCGAGTCGAAGCGGCGCGGGCGTTCGTCGCCGCCGCCGTCGCGCCGCGGCCGCTGGTCCCCCGCGTCGCCGCGCCGGGGGCGCCGCTCGCCGGAGTCGCCGCGATCGTTCCGAGCGGGCCGGCTCGGTCGGTCGTCCGTCGGGCCGTCCTGGTCGCTCACGTCGCTCCTGCTCGTGCGGATGCTCGTACAAATGCGAAGAGGGGGAGGCCTGCCCGCAATCGCTTGCGGGCTGGCCTCCCCCTCTTCGGTTGAAGAAGTCCGGCGGTGTCCTACTCTCCCACGAGGTCCCCCTCGCAGTACCATCGGCGCTGAGAGTCTTAGCTTCCGGGTTCGGAATGTGACCGGGCGTTTCCCTCTCGCTATGGCCGCCGAAACACTATGGATGTTCCGTCGATCCCCTGGCCACCGAGTGCTCGGTGGCGGGGTCCCGACCGTCCATCGGGAACCACATAGTGGACGCGAGCAACAGCACTCATGCTCCAACCCTGGGGGTTGGGGTGTTGTCAAGTCGTCGGCTTATTAGTACCGGTCAGCTGCACAGGTCTCTCGTCCCTGCTTCCACATCCGGCCTATCAACCCAGTCGTCTACTGGGAGCCTCTCACCCTCAAGGGGCATGGAAGTCTCATCTTGAAGACGGC
>NZ_QXTG01000001.1 GCF_003581425.1 Amnibacterium setariae | reverse complement strand
TTGACAATTGTGCACGCTGTTGAGTTCTCAAGGATCGGCCGCACATCGCCCACCAGGCTTCCACCCAGCAGCTCGAGGCGCCTCGATGACTCCACCCATCCGCACCGCCGGGGGCTTCCCGTCGGCCTCGCCGAAGCGATGGAGTCCATCAGGCTGTGGGCGGAGAGTGGGGCTCTTGGAGCCTTTCTCATCCGCGGCGTCGCGCTGACAAGGGAAGACAGTACGTGGATCGACACGTGTTCGCAACTCACCCGAAACACACGGGCGTGTCGCGGTCCCCCCGGGGCTGTTCCGAGGGTCGGCGGGTCAGCCCGGCACGACGGCGGCGAGGTTCCGCTTGCCCCGTCGCAGCACGGCGAACCGGCCGTGGAGCAGGTCCGCCTCGGTCAGCACCGCGTCCTCGTCGTCCACCCGTCGGTTGTTGACGGACACCCCGCCCTGCGCGGCCGCGCGGCGTGCGTCGCTGTTGGACTTCGCCAGCCCCGAGGCCACGAGCAGCACGTCGAGCCGGTCCCCCACCGCGCCCGCGGCCCGCGGCAGCTCGGCGAGCGCGGCCTCAAGCGTGCCCTCGTCGATGCTGGCGAGGTCGCCGGTCCCGAACAGCGCCGCGGACGCGTCGCGCGCGGCGTCGGCGGCGGCGTCCCCGTGGACGAGGGCGGTCACCTCCCACGCGAGCCGGCGCTGCGCCTCCCGAGCTCCCGGCCGCTCGGTGCTGGTCCGTTCGAGGTCCTCGATCTCCTCCCGCGTCAGGAAGGTGAAGACCTTGAGCCGGCTCACGACGTCGGCGTCCGACGTGTTGAGCCAGAACTGGAAGAACGCGTACGGCGACGTCTGGGCCGGATCGAGCCAGACGGCGGTCCCCTCGCTCTTGCTGAACTTCCGGCCTTCGCTGTCCGTGATCAGCGGCGTCCCGATCGCGTGCACGGCCGCACCCTCCGCACGGCGGATGAGATCGATGCCGCTCGTGAGGTTCCCCCACTGGTCGCTGCCGCCCGTCTGCAGCACGCATCCGCGCGACCGGTAGAGCTCGAGGAAGTCGTAGCCCTGCAGGATCTGGTAGCTGAACTCCGTGTAGCTGATCCCGGCTTCCGAGTTCAGCCTCGCGGCCACGGCGTCCTTCTTGAGCATCGTGCCGATCCGGTAATGCTTGCCGATGTCCCTGAGGAAGTCGATCGCCGACAGCGGCGCGGTCCAGTCGAGGTTGTCGACCATCTCCGCGGCGGCCGGACCTTCGAAGTCGAGGAAGCGCTCGACCTGCGTCCGAACCGCGGCGACCCAGTCCGCCACGAGCTCCTTGGTGTGCAGCACCCGTTCGGACGACGGGCGAGGATCCCCGATCAGACCCGTGGAGCCGCCGACGAGCCCGAGGGGCCGGTGTCCCGCGAGCTGGAGACGTCGCAGCACCAGGAGCTGGGTCAGGTGACCGAGGTGCAGGCTCGGCGCGGTCGGGTCGAACCCGCAGTAGGCGGTGATCGGTCCCCCGGCGAGGGCCGCGGCGAGCGCCTCCTCGTCGGTCGAGACCTGGACGAGCCCGCGCCAGCGGAGCTCCTCCCACACGGACGGGAAGCTCGGATCGTTGTGCTGGCGGGCCAGCGCGGTCGGCGGCACGTCCCGACGCTAGCAGCCGGCCGCCTCGGGGCTCCGACGATCAAGCCGCGATGCTTGATCCAGCCGGAACAAGTCGCTAGGCTTGCGGGATGTTCGTGCTGACCGTCGACCAGGTCGACAGCCGCCACACGGCGACCGATGCGGTGGCCCCGATCCTCGCGGACCGGGACGCGTGGCGCGAGGCCGGCGCGGTGCTCGGCCCCGACCGCACGGCGGGCGACGAGTTCCAGGCGGTGTTCGAGGACGCCGGCGCCGCGCTCGAGGCGGCCCTGCGGCTGCGCCGCGACGGCGGCTGGAGCGTCGGGATCGGCGTCGGCGACGTGCGCTCCCCCCTCCCGGACACCACGGGCGAGGCGACGGGCACCGCGTTCCTCGCCGCCCGCGTCGCCGTCGAGGCGGCGAAGCGGGCACCGCACCGGCTCGCCGTGGTCGCGCCGGACGAGTCGGCCGCGACCGGCGTCACGGCGTTGATCGGGCTGCTGCTCGAGCTGCGCTCCCGCCGGTCCGCCGAGGGGTGGGAGGTGGCGGACCTCGCGGAGCAGGGCCTGACCCAGGCCGCCATGGCGGAGCGCCTCGGCGTCACCCCGCAGGCGATCAGCCTCCGCAGCCGCGCCGCCGGGGTGCGCCTGGACCGCGAGGCGGTCCCGGCCCTCGTGCGCGACCTGGCCGCGCTGCAGCCCGCCTGACGCCGGCGGCCGGAGCCGGACGTCCCGGGCTCCCCCTACGATCCTCCGGGTGAGCGTGTCCGGTCTCCTGCTCGTGCTCGGGTGGTTCCTGTTCGTGGTCTGCCCGATCGCCGCGGCCGTCGTCGCGGCGGTGGCGTGGCGCACGCGGGCCCGGGTGATGACGGTGCTCGCGGTGGCGCTGCTCGCCGTCACGCTCGTCGTCGCGGCGGTCCTGCCCGAGCCGGCGCCGGCCGTGGTCGTCGCGATCGCGGCGCTGGCCGCGCTCGTGATCGCCGTGACGGGCGGCAGCCCGGTCGTCCGGCTGCTGCTCGACCGCACGACGTTCGACGAGCAGGAGGGCGTGCACGGGGGCATCGTCGTCGGCGAGCGCGAGCTGCTGCGCGGCGGCGAGGTCATCGGCCTGCTCGAGCGGCTCGCGGTGGCGGGCGCGATCATGACCGGGTTCCCGGAGGCGCTGGCCGTGATCATCGCGATCAAGGGCGTCGGCCGCTTCACGGAGCTCGAGAACGGCGCGGTGCGGGAGCGCTTCATCGTCGGCACGCTCGGCAGCTGGATCTGGGCGGCCGCGGCCGCCGGCGTCGTCCTGCTGATCACCCGGTCCTGACGCGGCGCACGGCCGGCCGGTAGGCCGACACGGTCGGCTCGTCCGGCAGCCAGAACCGCCACGGGAAGGCGTCCGACCCGCCCGCTCCCGACACCCCCACCCGCGGCCCGGTGCGCACGTCGGCGGCGGGTGCGCCGAGCTCGAGGGCGAACGCCTCGTCGGCGAGCAGGTCCGCGCCGCCGTCGGCGAGCGCGATGCCGAGCGCGGACGCGAGGTTCGCCGGTCCCCTGGCGAGGTCCCGGGGCCGCACGCCGCGTCTGCGGCGGGCGGCGACCTCCTCCCCCGCGACGACCTCCCCCGCGCGCAGCAGGACGCCCGACGCGCTGCCGGGCGGGAGGCAGACGACGTTCGCGCAGGTGTGCATCCCGTAGGTGAAGTACGTGTAGAGCCGGCCGGCGTCGCCGAACATGACGTCGTTCCGCGGCGTCCTGCCGCGGTGCGCGTGGGAGCCCGGGTCCTCCCCCAGGCCGGAGTACGCCTCCACCTCGGTCAGCCGCACCGCGACCTCGCCGTCGGGCGTCCGGTGGGTCAGCACCGCGCCGAGCAGCAGCGGGGCGACCTCGACCGCGGGCGCCTCCAGCAGCCCGCGATCGGCCGCGGTGAGCGGCATCAGCGCGACGGCACCGCGAACAGGAAGCCGTGCGCGGCCGCGTAGACCAGGGCGAAGACGAGGATCGCGGCGGCGACGAGCACGACGCCGCGGATCACCCACGGGCTCGACCAGCGCCCGCCGTGCTCGGCCCCGTAGCGGCCGGTGCGGACGACCGCCCTGCGCTTCGGGGCCCTGGCGCTCACGGCAGCTCCCGCTTCGCGGCCCGCACCCGCTCGGTGAGGGAGGCGAGCTGCTGCCGCACCCGGTCCGGCGCGGTCCCGCTGACGCCGGTGCGGCTCGCGACCGAGCCCTCCGCCGTCAGCACCGAGCGCACGTCCGGCGTCAACGACGCGGACACCCGCTGCAGCTCCTCGTCGCTCAGCCCGCCCAGGTCGACGCCGCGCGCCTCCGCCGCGGCCACGAGGGCGCCGGTGATCTCGTGCGCGTCGCGGAAGGGCACGCCCTGCTTGACCAGCCACTCGGCCACGTCCGTCGCGAGCGAGTAGCCCTCCGGGGCGGAGGCGGCCATCCGCTCGGTGTCGAACCGCAGCGTGGCGACGAGCCCGGTCACCGCCGGCAGCAGGGTCTCGAGCGTCACGACCTGGTCGAAGACCGGCTCCTTGTCCTCCTGCAGGTCGCGGTTGTACGCGAGCGGAAGGCCCTTCAGCGTCGTCAGCAGCCCGGCCAGGTCGCCGACGAGGCGCCCCGCCTTGCCGCGCGCCAGCTCCGCGATGTCGGGGTTCTTCTTCTGCGGCATGATCGACGACCCCGTCGACCAGGAGTCGTGCAGCCGGGCGAAGCCGACGTCGCGGGTCGACCAGAGGATGACGTCCTCCGCCAGCCGCGACAGGTCGACGCCGATCATCGCCGCGACGAAGGCGAACTCCGCCACGACGTCGCGGGCGGCCGTGCCGTCCATGGAGTTCTCGACGGTGCGGGAGAAGCCGAGCAGCCGGGCGACGAGCGCGTCGTCGAGCCCGAGGCTCGACCCGGCGAGCGCCCCGGAGCCGTAGGGGGACGCGTCCGCGCGGCGGGCCCAGTCGCCGAGCCGTTCGAGGTCCCGCACGAGCGGCCACGCGTGCGCGAGGAGGTGGTGGGCGAGCAGCACCGGCTGCGCGTGCTGGAGGTGCGTGCGGCCGGGCAGGATCGCGCCGAAGGTCGCGTCCGCCTGCGCCGCGAGCGCGTCGACGAGGTCCACGAGCTGCAGGCCGACCACCCGCACGTGGTCGCGCAGGTAGAGCCGGATCAGGGTCGCGATCTGGTCGTTGCGGCTGCGGCCGGCGCGGAGGCGGCCGCCGACCTCCGGCCCGGCCTCCTGCAGCAGCGCCTGCTCGAGGACGGCGTGCACGTCCTCGTCGTCGGGGCCCGGCACGAGCGAGCCGTCCGTCACGCGCGCGTCGATCCGGTCGAGCGCGGCGACGAGCGCGGCGTGGTCCGCCTCGGAGAGGTGCCCGGCGGCGGCGAGCGCCTCCGCGTGCGCCTTGGAGCCGGCGATGTCGTAGCGGGCCAGCGCCCAGTCGAAGTGCGTCGACCGCGACAGCGCCTTCAGCGCGTCGGACGGCCCTTCCGCGAAGCGGCCGCCCCAGAGGGAGCCGGCGTTGGTGCCCGGGTGGTCGGTCATCTCGCGCGCCAGCCTAGGCCCGCTCGAGGAGCCAGATCAGGAGCGCCTTCTGGGCGTGCAGGCGGTTCTCCGCCTCGTCCCAGATCACGCTCTGCGGGCCGTCGATCACCTCGGGGGCCACCTCGTAGCCGCGGTCGGCGGGCAGGCAGTGGAGGAACAGCGCGTCCTCGGCGGCCCTGCCCATCAGCTCCGTCGTCACCTGGTACGGCGACAGCGCGTCGATGCGCACGGCCTTCTCGTCCTCGCGCCCCATCGACACCCAGGTGTCGGTGACGACGACGTCCGCGCCCGCGACCGCCTCGGCCGGGTCGTGCGTCAGCGCGACCGAGCCGCCGGTGGTCGCGGCGATGCGCCGCGCGTCCTCCACGACGGCCCCGTCCGGCGCGTACGCCTCGGGGAACGCGACCTTGACGTGCATGCCCGCGGTGGCGCCTGCGAGCAGGTAGCTGTGCACCATGTTGTCCGCGCCGTCGCCGACGAACGCGACCGTGAGGCCCGCGAGGCGCCCCTTGTGCTCGCGGATCGTCAGCAGGTCGGCGAGCAGCTGGCAGGGGTGGAAGGCGTCCGAGAGCGCGTTCACCACGGGGACCGTCGTGCCGGCGGCCATCTCCTCGAGGCCGGCCTGGCCGTAGGTGCGCCACACGATCGCGGACACCATGCGCTCGAGCACCCGGGCGGTGTCGGAGGGGGTCTCCTTGCCGCCGAGCTGGCTGTTCGCGGTGGAGATGACGAGCGGGCTGCCGCCGAGGTCGGCGATGCCGACCGCGAAGCTCACGCGGGTGCGGGTGGACGACTTGTCGAAGATGACCGCCACGGTCTGCGGGCCCTCGAGCGGGCGCCGGCCCCATCGGTCCGCCTTCACCTGCACGGCCAGGTCGAGGATCTCGGCCTGCTCGGCCGGGCTCAGGTCGTCGTCGCGGAGGAGGTGGCGGGTCATCGCTCAACGCTATTGGGCGGCGCGCTCCCGGCCGAATCGTGGGGTGCACGGGGTGATCTCGAGCCCCTCGCCCGGGAACACCGCCCGTGGGGCCCATCGCTCCGCTCGCACGTCGATCAGCGGGACGGGCGACCGCGTGCGCGCGCGGGTCAGGACGCGGCGAGGGCGGCGGCGAAGCGTTCGGTGAACGCCTCGACCTCCTCGTCGCCGACGATGAGCGGCGGCGCGATGCGGATCGAGGTCGGGTTGATCGGGTTGACGATGAGCCCGGCCTCGAGGGCGGCGGCGCCGATCGCGGGCGCGGCGCCGTCGGTGGTGCCGACGCCGATCAGCAGGCCGCGACCGCGCACCTCGGTGACGAGCGGCGAGCCCATCGCCTCGACGGCGGCACGGATCTGCTCGCCGCGGCGGGCCGCGTTGCCGACCAGGTCCGCGCGCTCGATCTCGCCGAGCACCGCGTTCGCGGCGGCCGTCGCGAGCGGGTTGCCGCCGAACGTGCTGCCGTGGTCGCCGCGCTGCAGCAGGCCGCTCGCGGCGCCGAAGGTCACCATCGCGCCGAGCGGCACCCCGCCCGCGATGCCCTTCGCCATGGTCACCGCGTCGGGCACCACGCCCTCGTGCTGGAAGTCGAACCACGCGCCGGTGCGCCCGAGCCCGGTCTGGATCTCGTCGATCACGAGCAGGGCGCCGGAGCGCTCCGTCAGCTCCCGCGCGGCGCGGAGGTAGCCGGCGGGCAGCGGGACCACGCCCGTCTCCCCCTTGATCGGCTCGACGATCAGCATCGCCACGTCGTCGCGGATCGCCTGCTCGAGCGCCTCGACCGTCGAGTCGATGTGCTCGACCCCCGCGGGCAGCGGCTCGAAGGGCCCCTGCAGGGCGGGCTTGCCGGTCAGCGCGAGCGCCCCCATGGTGCGGCCGTGGAAGGCGTTCTTCAGCGCGAGGATGCGCGGCCGGCCGGTGCGGCGGGCCAGCTTGAACGCGGCCTCGTTCGCCTCGGCGCCCGAGTTGCCGAAGTAGACGCGGCCGGCGTCGCCGGCGCCCGTGATCCGCTTCAGCCGCTCCGCCAGCTCGAGCTGCGAGGGGCTCGCGAAGTAGTTCGAGATGTGGACGAGCCGGCGCACCTGGTCCTCGACCGCCGCGACGACGACCGGGTGCGCGTGCCCGAGCGAGTTCACCGCGATGCCGCCGAGGAAGTCGAGGTACCGCGTGCCCTCGTCGTCCCACACCCAGCAGCCCTCGCCGCGGACGAGCAGGCGCAGCGGCGGCGCGTAGCTCGCCATCAGGTCGTGGGCGTGGCGCTGCCGCCAGTCCGTCTCCACCGCAGCGTCCGTCATGCCGGGACCACCTCCGTGCCGATGCCGCTGCCCGTGAACACCTCGAGCAGCACGGAGTGCGGCACGCGGCCGTCGATCACGGCCGCCTTCGGCACTCCGCCGACGACCGCTTCCAGGCACGCGGTCATCTTGGGGATCATGCCCGACTCGAGCGACGGCAGCATCGCCGTCAGCTCGGTCGTGGTGAGGCTGGAGACCAGGGAGTCGCGGTCCGGCCAGTCGGCGTACAGGCCCGGCACGTCGGTGAGCACGACGAGCTTCTCGGCGCCGAGGGCCACCGCGAGCGCCGCCGCGGCGCTGTCGGCGTTCACGTTGAGGGACTCGCCCGGCCGGTCGAGGTCGGGGGCGATGGTCGACACGACGGGGATGCCGCCGGCGTCGAGCTGCGCGAGCACCGCCGTCGGGTCGACCGCGACGACGTCGCCCACCTGCCCGAGGTCGACGGGCTCCCCGTCGACGACCGCGCCGCGGCGTCGGCCGCCGAACAGGCCGCCGTCCTCGCCGGAGATCGCGGTCGCGATCGGGCCGTGCAGGTTGATCGCCCCGACCAGGTCGCGGCTCACCTGCCCCGTCAGCACCATGCGGACGACGTCCATCACCTCGGGCGTCGTCACCCGGTAGCCGCCGCGGAACTCGCTCGTGATGCCGAGGCGCTCGAGCATCGCGGAGATCTGCGGGCCGCCGCCGTGCACGACGACGGGGCGGACGCCGACCGTGCGGAGGTAGACCACGTCCTTCGCGAAGGCCGCGGTGAGGGCGTCGTCCACCATGGCGTTGCCGCCGAACTTGATGACGACGACCCGCCCCGCGAAGCGGGTGATCCACGGCAGCGACTCGATGAGCACCGCTGCTTTCGCCGCGGCCTCCTCCGGCGTCGTCGTCTGGACGGGCAGCGCGGTCATGCGCGCGCCCCGAGGGGTGGTCTCGAGGCTCGCTGCGCTCGCACCTCGACCAGCGGAAGGGAGGTCACGAGGAGTACGCGCTGTTCTCGTGCACGTAGTCGTGGGTGAGGTCGTTGGTCCACACGGTGGCCGTCGCCTCGCCGGCGTGCAGGTCGATCACGACCGAGACCGCGCGGTCGGTGAGGTCGACGAGCGTGCGCGGCTGGTCCGGCTGCCCGGCGCGGCACACCTGCACGCCGTTCATGGCGACGTCGATGCCGAACGGGTCGAAGGCCGCCTGCGTCGTGCCGACCGCGGCGAGCACCCGGCCCCAGTTGGGGTCGTTGCCGAACACGGCCGCCTTGAACAGGTTGCTCCGCGCGACGGCGCGGCCGACCTCGACCGCGTCGTCCTCGTCCGCCGCGTTGCGCACCTCGATCGCGACGTCGTGCGCCGCGCCCTCCGCGTCGGACTGCAGCTGCAGCGCGAGGTCGCAGCACAGGTCGGTCAGCAGCGCCGTGAACTCGTCGAGGTCGGGGGCCACGCCGGAGGCGCCGGAGGCGAGCAGCGTCACCTGGTCGTTCGTCGACATGCAGCCGTCGGAGTCGAGGCGGTCGAACGTGACGCGGGTCGCGGAGCGCAGGGCGGCGTCGAGGTCCGCCGACTCCACGTCCGCGTCCGTCGTGATGACGACGAGCATGGTCGCGAGCCCGGGCGCGAGCATGCCGGCGCCCTTCGCCATGCCGCCGAGCGTCCAGCCGGTGCTCCCCCGCCGGACCGCCTGCTTCGGGCGGGTGTCCGTCGTCATGATGGCGCGGGCGGCCCGCCCGCCGCCGTCCTCCGCGAGCGAGGCGACGGCGCGGCCGACGCCGGCGACGACCTTCGTCGAGTCGAGCTGCTCGCCGATGAGGCCCGTGGAGCAGACGAGCACGTCGCCGGGCGACAGGTCGAGCGCGCGGCCCGCCGCCTCCGCCGTCTCGTGCACCACCTGGAAGCCGAGCATGCCCGTGTAGCAGTTGGCCCCGCCGGAGTTGAGGACGATCGCGGACACCACGCCGTCCTTGATCACCTCCTTGCTCCAGATGATCGGGTTCGCGGTGCAGCGGTTGCTCGTGAAGACCGCGGCGGCCGCCGCGGCCGGGCCGCGGTTGACGACGACGGCGAGGTCGGGCCCCTCGCCCGACCGCAGGCCCGCCTCGACACCGGCCGCCTCGAACCCTGCTGCTGCCGTGACGCTCATGGTGCCGTTCCGTCGATGGGGAGCCCTGCCGCCTCCGGCAGGCCGAGTGCGAGGTTCGCCGACTGGATCGCGGCCCCGGCCGTGCCCTTGACGAGGTTGTCGAGCGCGGCGACGACCACGAGCCGTCGGGCGGCCGTGTCGACCGCGAGGCCGAGCAGCAGCGTGTTCGCGCCGATCGCGTGCTCCACGGCGGGGAAGGACCCCGCGGGCAGCAGGTGCACGAACCGCTCGTCGCCGTACGCCTCGTCGTAGACGGCGCGGAGGCGCCGCTCGTCGGCGTCGGGGGCGAGCCGGGCCGTGCAGGTCGCGAGGATGCCGCGCGCCATCGGCACGAGCACCGGCGTGAAGGAGATGGAGCCGCGGACGCCGGTCACGAGCGCGAGGTTCTGCAGGATCTCGGGGGTGTGCCGGTGGACGCCGCCGACGGCGTACGCGTTCGCGGAGCCGAGCAGCTCGCTCGCCGAGAGGTCCGGCCGGGTCGAGCGCCCCGCGCCGGACGGGCCGACCGCGAGCACGGCGACGAGGTCCTCCTGCTCGACGAGCCCGGCCGCGACGGCCGGGGCGAGCGCGAGGCTGACCGCGGAGGCGTTGCAGCCGGGGGCGGCGATCCGCTTCGTGCCGGCGAGCGCCTCGCGCAGCCTGCCGCCCTCGGCGAGCAGCTCCGGGACGCCGTACGTCCACGCGCCGTGCCAGTCGCCCGGGTAGAACGCGCGCCAGTCCGCCTCGGACGCGAGCCGGTGGTCGGCGCCGGCGTCGACGACGAGCACGTCGTCGGGCAGCTGCTCGGCGATCGCGCCCGACTGGCCGTGCGGCAGCGCGAGGAACACCGCGTCGTGCCCCGCGAGCACCTCCGGCGTCGTGTCCTGGAACACGAGGTCGGCCGCGGAGCGGAGGTGCGGCTGCACCTCCCCCACCGTCCGGCCGACGGTCGAGCGCCCGGTGACGGTGGTCACCTCGAGCTCGGGGTGCTGCGCGATCAGCCGCAGCAGCTCCCCGCCGGCGTAGCCGCTCGCACCAGCGACGGCGACCCGGATGACCACCGTCCAACCCTACCGAGCCGCGCGGGCGCGGCTCCCGGGCGTCATCGGGCGAGGACCGCGGCGATCCGGGGTTCCCGGGCGGCGTCCGGCGCGATCGCCCCGGAGTCGCGGCAGGCTGTGCGCATGAAGCCCTACGAGGTCCGCGCCCCGCGGTCGGACGAGATCCGGCAGCTCGCCCGGCTGAAGATCGACTGGGCCCGGCTGGACCCGGCGCCGGACCGGGCCGCCGAGTGGGCCTACGCGGACGAGCTCGCCTCGTGGATGGACCGCATGGGCGACCGCATCGTCTGCCGGGTCGCGGTGATCGGCGACACCCTCGTCGGCATGGCCTGGCTGGTCGTCTTCGAGCGGGTGCCGGACTTCGAGCAGCGGAAGCGGCGCACCGGCGACCTGCAGAGCATCTACGTCGTCCCCTCGAAGCGCGGGCACGGCGTCGGCCGGGCGCTCGTCGAGGCGGTGTGCGCGGAGGCGGACCGGCGCGGGATCCCGCGGGTGACCGTGCAGTCGAACCGCAGCGGCATCGCGCTCTACGAGGCCTCGGGTTTCCGCGGCTCCGCCACCCTGCTGCACCGCGACGCGCCGACGGCGCCGACCCCGTAGGACCGGCGCCGTCGGGGCGCGCCTACTCGCGGAGGTGCGCGCCGGTGCGCTCCGCGGCGACGGCGACGCCCGCCTCCTTCGCCGCGGTCGCCTCGGCCGCGGTGAGGGTGCGGTCGGGGCTGCGGAACCGCAGCGCGAACGTCAGCGACTTCGTCCCCTCCGGCAGGCGGGGCCCCCGGTAGTCGTCGACGAGCGCGATCGACTCGAGCAGCGCGCCCGCGCCGGCGACGACCGCGTCGCGCACGTCGCCAGCGGGCACCGCCTCGGCGACGACGAGCGACACGTCCTGCGTCGCGGCGGGCATCGCGGAGATCGGCGCGACGTCCGGCGCGGTCGGCGCGGCCGCGACGAGCGCGTCGACGTCGAGCTCGACGGCGGCGACGCGGCCCGGCACGTCCTCGACCGAGCCGGGCAGCAGCTCGCCCGCGACGCCGACGACGACCTCGCCGACGAGCACCTCGGCGGCGCGGCCCGGGTGGTAGCCCGGCGGCGTCGCCTGGCGCAGGCGCACCGTCGTACCGACGGCCGCGGCGATCCGCGCGGCGACGTCGATCGCGTCGCGCCAGTCCACGGGCTCGGCGGCCGTGCCCGGCTGCTTGGCGACGCGGTCGCCGGTGAGCACGGCACCGACGTGGACGGGCTGCGGGGGGAGGTCGCCGAGCAGGCGCTCGAGCAGCTCCGGCGCCGGCCGCGCGCCGATGGGCGGCAGCTCGGCGGTGCCGTAGCCGACGCCCTCCGCGGGCAGGAAGACGAGCCCGATCTCGTACAGCGCCAGGTCCGTGAGGCCGCGCGCGCGGTTGCGCCGCACGGCGTCGAGCAGGCCCGGCAGCACCGAGCGGCGCAGCAGCGGCGCCGACGCGTCGAGCGGGTTCGCGACGCGCATCGACGGGCCGGGCGAGTAGACGGCCTGCTGGTCCGCCGACACGAGCGGGTACGACTGCACCTCCGTGCCGCCGGTCGCGGCGAGCACCGTGCCGATCGACCGGCGCAGGCGCTGCGGGCGCGTGAGGCCGCGCCCCGGCGGGGCGACGGGCAGCACCGAGGGGATGCGGTCGTACCCGACGATGCGGACGACCTCCTCGACGACGTCGACGGGCTCGAGCAGGTCCCGGCGCCACGACGGCGGGAGGACGAGCAGGCCCTCCTCCCCCGGCGCGACCGTGCAGCCGATCGCGCGGAGCGCGGCGACCGTCTCGGGCTCCGCGATCTCGGCACCGGTGCGGCGCAGCACGGCGAGCGCCGGCAGCAGCACCGGGGCGGGCGCCTGCGCGACGTCGTACCAGGTCTGGCCGGGGTCGGCGGTGCCGCCGGCGAGCTCGACGAGGAGGTCGACGGCCCGCTGCGCGGCGGCGCGGGCGACGGCCGGGTCGACGCCCCGCTCGAAGCGGCGGCTCGCCTCCGATGGCAGCCTGTGCCGGCGCGCGGTGCGGCCGATCGACACGGGGTCGAAGTTGGCGGCCTCGATCACCACGTCGACGGTCTCGTCGGAGATCTCGGTCGTCGCGCCGCCCATGACGCCGGCGAGGCCGATGGCGCCGCGGTCGTCGGTGATCACGAGGTCCTCGGCGTCGAGCACGCGCTGCTGGCCGTCGAGCGTCGTGAGGGGCTCGCCCGGCTTCGCGCGGCGGACGCCGAGGCCGCCCTGCAGCCGCGCCAGGTCGTAGCCGTGCAGCGGCTGCCCGATCTCGAGCATCACGTAGTTCGTGACGTCGACGGGCAGGGAGATGGAGCGGACGCCCGCGAGGCGGAGGCGGTTCGCCATCCACCGCGGCGTCGACGCGGTCGGGTCGATGCCGCGCACGACGCGCGTGACGAATACGGTGCAGCCCTGGCGGCCGCGGATCGGCGTCGCGTCCTCCACGGCGACCCGCACCGCGCCGTCGTCGGTCGACGGGGCCGCGACCTCGAGCGCCGGGTCGCGGAACGCGGCGCCCGTCGAGGCGCCGTACTCGCGGGCGATGCCGCGGATGGAGAGCGCGTAGCCGCGGTCGGGCGTGACGTTGATCTCGACCGCCGCGTCGTCGAGGCCGAGCAGCGCGATCGCGTCCGTGCCGACCTCGGGGTCGAGGCCGATCTCCGTCAGCCGCAGGATCCCCCCACCGGACAGGGGCGCAGTCTCCTCGGAGAGCCCGAGCTCGCGGGCGGAGGCGATCATGCCGTCGGAGACGTGGCCGTAGGTCTTGCGGGCCGCGATCGGGAACGGGCCGGGCAGGACCGCGCCGGGCAGGGTCACGACGACCTTGTCGCCCGGGTGGAAGTTGTCGGCGCCGCAGACGATGCCGCGCACCGCCTCCCCGCCGTCGGCCGCCCGCTGCCCGTCGGGCGCCACGCGCACGGAGCACCAGCGGATCGTCTTGCCGTTCTTCTGCGGCTCGGGCGTGAGCTCGAGCACCTCGCCGACGACGACGGGGCCGGAGAGCTCGCCGCCGTGGACGGTCTCCTCCTCGAAGCCGACGCGGACGAGCGCGGCGTGCAGCGCCTCCGGCGTGGTGCCCGCGGGGAGGTCGGCGTACTCCGCCAGCCAGGACAGGGGGATCCTCATCAGCGGGCCACCAGCCCCCACTGCCCGGAGAACCGGACGTCGCCCTCGATCATGTCGCGCATGTCGCTGAGTCCCTCCGCGAACTGGAGCGTCCGCTCGATGCCGAGCCCGAACGCGAACCCCTGGAACTCGTCCGGGTCGAGTCCCGCGGCGCGCAGCACGTTCGGGTGGACCATGCCGCAGCCGCCCCACTCGATCCACCGCGCGCCGCCCTTCGCGGTGGGGTGCCAGACGTCCATCTCCGCGGACGGCTCGGTGAACGGGAAGAAGTTCGGGCGGAGTCGGATCCGCGCGGCGTCGCCGAACATGCGGCGCGCGAGGTGCTCGAGCGTGCCGCGCAGGTGCGCCATGGTGAGGCCGCGGTCGATCGCGATGCCCTCGAACTGGTTGAAGACCGGCAGGTGCGTGGCGTCGATCTCGTCCGTCCGGTAGACGCGGCCGGGCGCCAGCACGTACAGCGGCGCGCCGCGCTCGAGCAGCGACCGCACCTGCACCGGGGAGGTTTGCGTGCGCATCACGAGGTGCGCGCCGACGGGCTCGACGAACAGCGTGTCCTGCGGGCTGCGCGCCGGGTGGTCGGGGTCGATGTTCAGCGCGTCGAAGTTGAACCACTCGTGCTCGAGCTCGGGGCCGCCCGCGACCTCCCAGCCCATCGCGACGAACACGTCCTCGACCGTCTCCCGCACGATCGTCAGCGGGTGCCGGGCACCCGGGCGCTGCCGGACCGGGGCGGCGGTCACGTCGACGCGCTCCGCCTCGAGGCGGGCGGCCTGCTCCGCCTCGGCGAGCACCGCCTCGCGCGCGGCGACCGCCGCGTTCACGCGGCCGCGCGCCTGGCCCACGAGCTTCCCGGCGGCGGGCTTCTCGGCGGGCTGCAGGTCGCGCAGCCCCGCGTTCAGCCGGGCGAGGGCCGAGCCCTCCCCGGTGTGGGCGATGCGGGCGGACTTCAGGGCGGCGGTGTCGGCCGCCGCGTCGATCGCGGCGAGCGCCGCCTCGACCGCGGCGGACACCGACTCCTCGGTGGGCTGGGCGTCGGACACGGACGACGATCCTACGGATCCGGGACCGGACGCCGATCCGGCCCCCGTCCGCGGGCGGGACCGGCGTGTCGGCTCCACGGGCCGGATCGCGCTCGACAATCTGCGCATCGTGGCCGCTCCGAACGACCAGACATGCTGATCTCGCGACCGACCGTCGGACCGTCCGCGACCGCGTTCGCCCGCAGCCCGCTGCCGCCCGCCGTGCTGCTCACCCGGATCGCCGACTACCCGATCCCGGACATGTTCGTCGGCTGGCGCATGTTCCCGGCGGTGACGGCCGTGGACGACGAGACCTGGGACCACGTCGGCGCGGCCCGCGTCCACCGGCTCGCCGACGGCGGTCAGGTGCTCGAGACGATGGTCGAGCACGTGCCGGGCCACGGCTTCGCCTACGAGCTGACCGGCTTCACCGACGTGTTCGGGAAGCTCGTCCACGGCGTGCGGGGCGAGTGGTCGGTCTCGCCCGACGGCGACGGCTCCCTCGCGCGCTGGACGTGGGAGTTCGCCCCCCGCCGGTTCCGCCGCACCCTGATGGCCCTCGTCGTCGGCCCGCTGTGGGGCGTCTACATGCGCCGGATGATCGCGGCCGTCACCGCGGCCGTGTCGCAGGAGCCCGCTCCCCGCGCCTGAGCCGCGCATCCGCTTGACTGCTGCCCGTGACGGTCGTCGTCCTGGGGCTCGTCTCCGCGCTGCTCTACGGCGTCTCCGACTTCTTCGGCGCGGTCGCCTCGCGGGCGCGGCCGGCGACCGACGTCGCGTTCGCCGCGCTCGTCGTGGCCGCGATCGCGGTGCTGCCGGCCTTCGCGGTCGTCGACTCCGCCTGGTCGGTCTCTGCAGTCGTGCTCGGCGCGCTCGCGGGCGCCGCCGCGGGGCTCGGCGTGCTCCTGCTCTACGCGGCCCTCGCCGCGGGGCCGGTCGGCTTCGTCTCCCCCGTCGTCGCGCTGATGAGCGCGGTGCTGCCCGCGCTCTACGCCTTCGCCACCGGCGAGGCGCCGAGCCGCGGCTCCATGCTGGCGCTCGCCGCGGTCGTGCTCGGCGGCGTGCTGATCGGCCTCGAGCCGGACGCCGGCCTGCGCCCGCACCGCCGCACCGTGCTGCTCACGCTCGTGACGGGGATCGTGTACTCGGCGTACTTCGTGTTCATGGACGCGACGCCGGAGGACTCCGGCGCCGTGCCGATGCTCTCGGACTCGGTCGCCGCGGTGGTCGCGGTCGGCCTGGTCCTGCTCGCTCGTCGGCGGCGGGAGGGGCCGGTGCGGCGGCCGACGGGCCGGGAGGCCGCGCTCATGGTCGCGGCGGGCGCGACGCAGGGCGTCGCGACCGTCCTGCTCGTCGTCGCCCTCCACCTGCCCGGGCTCGCGATCGTCGCGGCGCTCTCCGCGCTCTACCCCGTGACCACGGTGGGCCTGGCGGTGCTCGTGCTGCACGAGCGGGTCCGCGTGCGGCACGCCGTCGGCCTCGCGGTCGCCGTGCTCGGCGTCGCCGGGCTGGCGCTCACCCGCGGCTGACGCCGGGTCCGGGCCGGGTTCAGAGCGCGGCGGCCTTCGCGAGCAGGACCGCGCGGATCCGCTCGTTCGCCGTCAGGGCCGCCGCCGCCGCGAGCGCGGCGGTCGCCTCCTCCCGCCGGCCGAGCCGGGCGAGGAGCTCCCCGCGGACGCTCGGGACGAGGTGGCTGCCGCGCAGGGCGCCCTCCGCGACGAGCGCGTCGACCGCGGCGAGCCCGGCCGCCGGACCGTCCGCCATGGCGAGCGCGACCGCCCGGTTCAGGCGGACGACGGGGTTCGGCGACAGCGCCGCGAGCGCGTCGTAGAGGCGGACGATCCCGGGCCAGTCGGTGGCGGCGACGGAGGGGGCGACGGCGTGCCGCTCCGCGATCGCCGCCTGCAGGGCGAAGGGGCCCCGACCGCGACCGATCGCGTCGGCGCGCTCCAGCGCCGCGCGCCCGCGCCCGATCTGCGCCCGGTCCCAGCGGCTCCGGTCCTGGTCCTCGAGCAGCACCGGTCCGCCGTCCGGCCCGCGCCGAGCGGCGAACCGGGACGCCTGCAGCTCCATCAGGGCCAGGAGGCCGAGCACCTCCGGCTCCCGCGGCAGCAGGCGTCCCAGCACGCGGCCGAGCCGGAGCGCCTCCTCCGCGATCTCCGGCCGCATCCACTCCGCGCCGGACGTCGCCGCGTAGCCCTCGGTGAAGAGCAGGTGGACGACGCCGAGCACGCCCGCGAGCCGGTCGCTCCACTCCGCCGGGTCGGGCGTCGCGAAGGGCACGCCGGCCAGGGCCTTCTTGGCGCGGGTGATCCGCGCCTGCACGGTCGGCACGGGCACGAGCAGCAGGCGGGCGAGCTGCTCCGTGGTCAGCCCGTTCACGACCCGCAGGGTCAGGGCGACCTGCGACTCGCGCGACAGCGCCGGGTGGCAGGCGGTGAGCACGAGGCGGAGCACGTCGTCCGCGACCGGCTCCCACTCCGGGTCGGCCGCGTCCGCCAGGTCCGCGGCCATCGCCCGGTACCGGTCGTCCAGGCGCTCGCGCCGCCGCCAGCCGTCGATCGCCCTGCGCTTCGCCACCGCCGTGAGCCACGCGCCGGGGTTGCGCGGCGTGCCGACCGACGGCCACTGCTCGAGCGCCTCGACCAGCGCCTCCTGCGCGAGGTCCTCCGCGAGGCCGAGGTCGCCCGTCATCCGCGCCAGCGTCGCGACGATGCGCGCGCTCTCGATGCGCCAGACCGCCTCGACCGCGCGGACGGCGCCGACCCCCGCGGCCGCGTTCACCGCCCGGCGCGCCGAGCCTCCTCCTCGCGCCAGCCGACCTCCTTCTGCAGGTACTCGTTGTCCTCGTGGCCCGCGAAGTCGCTCTCGTCGGTCACGCGCCGGACCTCGATCTTGTTGCCCGCCGTCAGGGGCGCGCGCTTCGCCCACTCGACGGCCTCCTCCTTCGTGGCCGCCTGGATCGTCCAGAAGCCGTTGAAGAGCTCGTGCGCCTCGCCGTAGGGGCCGTCGGACACGATCGGCGCCTCGCCGGTGAACTCCACGACGGCGCCCTGCGCGGCGTCGGAAAGCCCCTCGCCGGCCAGCAGCACGCCGGCCTCGATCATCGCCTCGTTGTACTTCCCCATCGCCGTGATGACGGCGTCGAAGTCCATCTCCTCGAACGACTGCACCGACCCGCTGCTGCGCATGATCAGCATGTACTTCGCCATGGTGTCCTCCCGGACGCGTCCTGGGGCGCCCTCTGCGCCTCCCTGCCTACACGTCGAACGGGGATCGCGGGGATCGACATCGCGTTCGGGTGGTCTCGGCACGGGCGCGGAGCGCCCGGCTCGACCACCGATCGAGCCGGGCGCCGCGCGCCCGGCTCGACCGCCGCGAGGGGTCAGGCGCGGTGGCGGAAGGCGGAGGCGTAGAGGCAGACGGCCGCGGCGGTGCCGAGGTTGAGCGACTCGGCGGCACCGTAGATCGGCACGGCGACGGTGCGGTCCGCGAGGGCGCGGGCCGCCGCCGAGAGCCCGTGGGCCTCGTTCCCGAACAGCCACGCGGTCGGGCCGGACAGGTCGGCCCCCGGCAGCGGCTCGCCGTGCATGTCGGCGGCGAGCAGGGCCAGCCCAGCGCCGCGCACGGCGTCGGCCGCGGCGCCGAGCGGGACGCGGGTGGCGACCCGGAGGTGGAACAGGGAGCCGGTCGTGGCGCGCACGACCTTCGGGTTGTACGGGTCCACCGAGCTGCCGGTGAGGATCACCGCGTCGGCGCCCGCGGCGTCCGCGACGCGGATGATCGTGCCCGCGTTGCCGGGGTCGCGCACGTCGTCGAGCACCACGACGAGCCGGGCGCCCTCCTCGAACAGGTCCCGCAGCCGCACCGGGGTCTGGTGCGCGACCGCGAGCACGCCCTGCGGCGTGCGGGTGTCCGCCATCGCCGCCAGCGCGGCGTCGCTCGCGAACTCCACGTCGATGCCCGCGTCCGACGCCGCCTTCGCGAGGTCGGGGTGCCGCTCGAAGCCGTCGGAGGTGAAGTAGAGCTCCTCGACGGTCTCCGCCGCGGAGGCGAGCAGCTCGCGGACGACCTGCGGGCCCTCCATCAGGGCGAGCCCGGTCTCCTCCCGCTCCGCGCGCTGCTTCAGGCGCGCGACGCGCTTCACGGTGGTGTTCTTGGTGCTCTCGATCACGGGGTCTCCAGTCGGGGTCGTGGTCCCGGCCGTCGCCGGACGCAGAACGAGCCCGGCCGTGCGGCCGGGCTCGTTCGTGGTGGTGCTGCGCTCAGGCGGTGACGGCGGGCGCCGACGTGTCGGCCGGCAGCGCGGCCTTCGCGGTGGCGACCAGGCCGGCGAACGTCGCCGGCTCGTTGACCGCGAGCTCCGCGAGGATGCGGCGGTCGACCTCGACACCGGCCAGGTTCAGGCCCTGGATGAACCGGTTGTAGGTGAGGCCGTTCGCACGCGAGGCCGCGTTGATCCGCTGGATCCAGAGACGGCGGAAGTCGCCCTTCTTCTGGCGGCGGTCGCGGTACGCGTAGACGAGGGAGTGGGTGACCTGCTCCTTCGCCTTGCGGTAGAGGCGGGACCGCTGACCGCGGTACCCCTCGGCGCGCTCGAGGACGACCCGACGCTTCTTCTGCGCATTGACGGCGCGCTTGACCCTGGCCATTGCTTACTCCTTCAGGCTCTCGTCGGGCTTACTTGCCGAGCATCTTCTTGATCTGCTTCGCCTGGGGCGCAGCGACCTCGGCGTCTCCCGTGATGCGGCGGGTGAACCGGCTCGACTTGTTCTCGAGGTTGTGGCGCTTGCCGGCCTGGGCCTTCATGACCTTGCCGCTGCCGGTGATCTTGAACCGCTTCTTGGCACCGGAGTGCGTCTTCTGCTTCGGCATCACTGCTCCTGGGATGTCGGGGCGTCCTCGGCATCGGTGGATGCCGGGTTGTTCTGGTTCCGGGCGGCGGCGCGCTTCGCGTTCTGCTCCGCCTTCGCGTCGACCTTGCTCTTGATCGGGCCGATGACCATGACCATGTTGCGACCGTCGATCGTGGGGTTGGACTCCACGTTGCCGAACTCGCGCACGTCCTCCGCGAACCGGGCGAGCAGGCGCACGCCCTGGTCGGGGCGGGACTGCTCGCGGCCGCGGAACAGGATCATCGCCTTGACCTTGTCGCCGTCCTTGAGGAAGCCCTCGGCGCGCTTGCGCTTGGTCTCGTAGTCGTGCGAGTCGATCTTCAGGCGGAAACGGACCTCCTTGAGGACCGTGTTGGCCTGGTTGCGCCGGGCCTCCTTGGCCTTCTGCGCCGTCTCGTACTTGAACTTCCCGTAGTCCATGATCTTGACCACCGGGGGACGGGAGTTCGGCGCGACCTCGACGAGGTCGAGGTCCGCCTCACGGGCCAGCCGGAGGGCGGTCTCGATGGGGACGACGCCGACCTGCTCGCCGGCGGGGCCGACGAGTCGGACCTCCGGGACGCGGATCTTGTCATTGGTACGGGGATCGCTGATGCGTTGCTCCAAACAGTCGGTTGAGGGGTCGGCGCGGGACGCGCTTCCCCAGGGTTCAACCGGCGGACGCACAGAACGATTCCGCGGCTCCGCCCCGGGACACCGGTCCGGACACCGCTCTCGCACCCCTGCTCCCCGGATCACCGGAGGGAGGTGCTTCGACCTCGTCGCCCTTCGAGAAGGCGGGCGGGAGGTGGGATCGCTCCACTTGTACGCCGGGTCGAAGCCCGGAACCGCAGCATCGTACCAGGAACGCGGACCGGGCGCCCGGCCCGGGAGAATGCTGCGGTGACCGACTACCGCTACTCCCCCGACGACGCCCCCGGCGAGGCCGAGGCGGCCGACTCCCCCGACGAGCTGGCCGACGCGACGCGGGACATCGCGGACGTGCCCGCGGTCGAGGTGATCGGCGCGGCGGCCGTGCACCTCATGAGCGCCGCGGCCGTGAAGTGCGGCCTCGCCGACGACCCGGCCGCGCAGACCGACCTCGACGAGGCGCGGAAGCTCATCACCGCGCTCGCCGGCCTCATCACCGCGGCGGCGCCCGAGATCAGCGACTCGCACGCACGCCCCCTGCGCGACGGGCTGCGCACGCTGCAGCTCGCCTTCCGCGAGGCCTCGACCGTGCCGGACCCGGTCGGCAAGGGCCCGGGCGAGAAGTGGACCGGCCCCGTCACCTGATGCCCGCGTGACGCGGTGGTCTCGAGGCTCGCTGCGCTCGCACCTCGACCAGCGGGGCCGGGCGGGATGCGAGCGCAGCGGGACCGAGCAGGCGGCGGGTCAGACTGCGGCGAGGGCGCGCTCGGCGGGCGGAACCCAGCCGATGGCGGGCGCGACGTGCTTCGCGATCGTCTCGAGCAGGCGGGCGTTGTACTCGACGCCGAGCTGGTTCGGGATCGTGAGCAGCAGGGTGTCGGCGGCTTGGACGGCCGCGTCCTGCGCCAGCTCCTCCGCCAGCCGGTCCGGCTCCCCTGCGTAGGTCTTGCCGAAGCGGGCGTAGCCGCCGTCGAGGTAGCCGACCTGGTCGTCGGAGCCCTGCTCGCCGCCGAAGTAGAGGCGGTCGACGTCGGTCGTGATCGGCATGACGCTGCGGCTCACGGACACCCGCGGCTCCCAGTCGTGGCCGGCCGCCTTCCAGGCGTCCCGGTAGACCTGGATCTGCTCCGCCTGCAGCTCGTCGAAGGGCACGCCCGTGTCCTCGGTGAGCAGCGTCGACGACTGCATGTTCAGCCCCTGCTCCGCGACCCAGGTCGCGGTCGCCCGGGTGCCGCTGCCCCACCAGATCCGCCGCGCGAGGCCCGGCGACTGCGGCTGCACGGCGAGCGCCTGCGAGACGCCGGTCATCCGCGGGTCGGACGCGACCACGCCGGCCCCGTCGATCGCCGCCATGAACACCTCGAGCTTGTGGCGCGCGAGGTCGGCGTCGCTCATCCCCTCGGGCGGCACGAACCCGAACGCGTGGGCGCCGTTCAGCGCCGGCTCGGGTGAGCCGCGGCTCACGCCGAGCTGCAGCCGGCCGCCGGAGATCTGGTCGGCGACGCCCGCCTCCTCCGCCATGTAGAGCGGGTTCTCGTAGCGCATGTCGATCACGCCGGTGCCGAGCTCGATGCGGCTCGTGCGCGCGGCCATCGCCGCGAGCAGCGGGAAGGGCGCCGAGAGCTGCGGTGCGAAGTGGTGGACCCGGACCGACGCGTTGTCGATGCCGATCTCCTCCGCCGCGACCGCGAGCTCGATCGTCTGCAGCAGGGTGTCCTTCGCCGTCGGGGTGCTCGACCCGCGGGCCGGGCCCCAGTGGCCGAAGGAGAGGAAGCCGATGCGCTTCGTAGACATGTCAACCACTGTACCCCTTGCCGCCGCCCAGCGGGAGGGGGCAGGGTCGCCGGATGGCGCCGCTGACGGCCTTCTTCACCTGCTCCCTCGACCTCCGGCTCACCGACGGGGACGGGCGGTTCGACTGGGCCGAGCCGCCCGAGGACGTGCACGCGTTCGCGAACGACCTCGAGCGCACGGTCGGCACCCACCTCTACGGCCGCCGGATGTGGGAGACGATGCGGTACTGGGCGACCGCCCCTGACGACGGCTCGGTCGAGGGCGAGTACGGGCGGCTCTGGCGCCGCGCCGACCACGTGGTCTTCTCGACGACGCTCGACGCCGTGGACGTGCCCCGCACCCGGCTCGAACGGCGCTTCGACGCCGACGCCGTGCGGCGCCTGAAGGCCGCCGCCACCGCTCCCTTGACGATCGGCGGCGCCGGGATCGCGGCGCACGTCTTCGCGACCGGGCTGGTGGACGAGCTGCAGCTGCTCCTCGTCCCCGTCGTCGTCGGCGAGGGACCGCGCGTGCTGCCGGACGGCGCGCGGCTCGGGCTGGAGCTGCTGGAGCAGCGGACGTTCCCGGCCGGCTGGGTGCACCTGCGGTACGCCGTCGCCGGCCGCCCCTAGCGTCGTCGCATGGCGAAGCGCGATGCGGGAGCCCCGCGGATCGTCCCGGTGGCCCTGCCCGACCTGAGGGCGGGGTCGGCCGACGACCTCGCGGCCGGCGCCCGCGTCGACGGCCTCCGGGTCCACGGCGTCGACGCCTCGGGACGCGGGCTGCAGGACCTCGTGGTGGACGAGAGCCTGCTCGAGTCCGTCGTGCTGGACGGCGCCGTGCTCGACGGCGCGCGCGTCGTCGACAGCGTGCTCGAGGCCGTCACCGCGACGGCCCTGCGCGGCGCGCGGCTCACGCTCCGCGACGTCCGGCTCGAGGGCTGCCGGTTCGGCGCCGCCGAGTGGTTCGAGGCGGACCTCAGCCGCGTCGAGCTCGTCGGCTGCCGGATCGACTACCTCGGGCTCGCGGACGGCCGCCTGGAGGACGTCCGCCTCGTCGACTGCACCGTCGGGGACCTCGACCTGCGGGGGACGACGGCGCGGCGGGTCGCCGTCGTCGGCTCCCGGGTCCGGGAGCTGTCGGTGCGCGGCGCCCGCCTCGAGCACCTCGACCTCCGCGGCGCGGACCTCGAGGGCGTCGACGACCCGCGCGGCCTGGCCGGCGCGATCCTGTCCACGGACCAGCTGCCGCGGTTCGCGCCCCTCTTCGCGGAGGCGCTCGGGGTCACGATCGCCTAGGTGCGGGTGGTCTCGAGCCCCTCACCCGGTGGTGGGCGATCCGGATGGCGCCGCGGGTCAGCGGGGCTGGCCCGTCGAGGCCGAGGTGCCGCCGTCAACGGTCAGCACGGCGCCCATGATGTAGCCCGCGTCCTCCGTGGCGAGGAACAGCACGGCGGGCGCGACGTCCTCGGGCAGCCCGGGGCGGCCGAGCGCGATGCGGTCGACGAAGGGCGCGAGGGACTCGTCGTCGGACCCGACGCCGGCCGTCATCTCCGTCTGCGTGAACGCGGGCGCGACCGCGTTCACCCGCACGCCGCGGCCCCCGTAGTCGAGCGCGAGCGACTGCACGAAGCCGACGACCGCGTGCTTCGTCGCGTTGTAGGCCGCCTGCCCCCAGTCGCCGGAGAGGCCGGACACGCTCGCGACCGCGACGAGCGACCCCTTCGACGCCTCCAGGTGCGGGAGGACCGCCTGCGCGAGGTGGAACAGGCCGTCGACGTTCGTCCGGCGCAGCGCCTCCCAGTCCGACGCGGACAGGTCGACGAGCTCGCCGGCCGCGTACCCGGCCGCGTTGCTCACCACGACGTCGAGCCCGCCGAACGCCTCGACCACCGCGGCGACGACGCGCGCGACGTCGGCCGGGTCGCCCACGTCGCCCTGCACGGCGAGCGCCCGCCCCTCCTCGGCGCCGTCCACGACGCGCTGCAGCGCGTCCTCCCGGCGCCCCGTGACGGCGACGCGCGCCCCGTTGTCGAGGAACGCGCGGGCGATCGCCGCGCCGATCCCGCTGCCGCCGCCCGTGACGAGCACCGCCCTGCCCTCGACCGCGTACCGGTTCACCGTCATGCCGACCCCTCTCCGCCTCCCCCGATCCTCGGGGAGGCACCCGGGCGTCCGCTCGATCGGGCAGGCTCGAGGTCGACGAGGGGAGCGCCGATGCGCGTGGTGATCGTGGGCGGGGTCGCGGCGGGCATGTCCGCGGCGACGAGGCTGCGCCGGCTGGACGAGACCGCCGAGATCCTGGTGCTCGAGGCCGGCGAGCACGTCTCGTTCGCGAACTGCGGCCTGCCGTACCACGTGGGCGGCGTGATCCCGGAGCGCGCTGCGCTGCTGCGGGACGCGGACGGGCTCGCGCGCCGGTTCCGGCTCGACATCCGCACGCGCCACCGCGTGACGGCGATCGACCGGGAGGCGAAGCGCCTGCGGGTCGAGGCGGACGGCACGGCGTCCGAGGAGCGCTACGACGTCCTCGTGCTGGCGCAGGGCGCGGAGCCGGACGCCCTTCCCGCGGACGGCTCCGTGCCGGTGCACGCCCTCCGCAGCGTCGACGACATGGACGGCATCGTCCGCGTCGTCGAGTCCGGAGCGCGGTCCGCGGTCGTCGTCGGCGGCGGCTACATCGGGCTGGAGACGGCGGAGAACCTCGTGCGGCGCGGCCTCGCGGTCGCGCTCGTCGCGCGGGGCGACCAGGTGCTGCACACCCTCGACCCGGAGATGGCCGCCCCCGTCCACCGGGTGCTGCAGGACGCCGGCGTCGACCTCCGCTTCGGCGCGGCCGCGACCGGGGTGGTCGACGGCGCAGTCGTGCTCGAGGGCGGCGAGCGCCTCCCGGCCGACCTCGTGGTCGACGCGACCGGGGTGGCGCCGCGGTCGGAGCCCGCGCACGCCGCGGGGCTGGAGCTCGGTCCGACCGGCGGCATCGCCGTCGACGCGCGGCATCGCACGTCCGACCCCGCGATCCTCGCCGCCGGCGACGCGGTCGAGAAGCGGGACGCGGTGGACGGCGGCCCCGTCCTCGTCGCGCTCGCCGGCCTGGCGAACCGCCACGGGCGGTCGATCGCGGACGTGATCGCGGGCGAGCCGGAGGACGCGGCCCCGGCGATCGGCACGGCGATCGTGCAGGTGTTCGGCCTCGCGGTCGCGACGCTCGGCTGGACCGAGCGGCGCCTGCTCGCCGCGGGCCGGGCGCACCGCGTCCTCCACACCCACCCGGCGCAGCACGCCGGCTACTACCCGGGCGCGACCCCGCTGTCGATCAAGCTGCTCGTCGACGCGGAGACGGACCAGGTGCTCGGGGCGCAGATCACGGGTCGGGACGGGGTCGACAAGCGGATCGACGTGCTGGCGACCGCGATCGCGGGCGGCATCCCCGCATCCGCCCTCTCCCGGCTCGAGCTCGCCTACGCGCCCCAGTTCGGCTCGGCGAAGGACCCGGTGAACCTGCTCGGGTACGTCGCCGGGAACCTCGCCTCCGGAGCCGCGGCGACCGTGCAGTGGCACGAGCTGCCCGGCCTGCAGCGGAGCGGCTGGACGCTCGTCGACGTCCGCACCCCGCAGGAGTTCGCCGCGGGCGCCATCCCGGGCGCGGTCAACGTGCCGCTCGACGACCTCCGCGAGCGCCACGGCGAGCTGCCCGCCGAGCGGCTGGTCGTGCACTGCCAGGTCGGCCAGCGCGGGGCGACGGCCGCGCGGCTGCTGAACCAGCTCGGCCACGCGGCCGCGAACCTCGACGGCGGGTACCGCACCTGGCGCGACGCGGAGGCGACGCGGCGGCACGAGACGGAGGCGGCGGCCTGACCCGGGGCCGCCCCGGAACACGGGGGCGACCATGTGGTTATCATCCGGTAAGCAAATCTGTCCGGCCGACGGCGTCCGGTCCTCGTCACCGACCGCCGGAGCCCCATGAGCACGACCGCACCGGCCCCCCGCAGGGCCCTCTTCGACAAGGACCACCCGCACTACAAGTGGGTGGCCCTCAGCAACACGACGCTCGGCATGCTGATGGCGACGATCAACTCGTCGATCGTCCTCATCTCGCTGCCCGCGATCTTCAACGGGATCAAGCTGAACGCGCTCGACCCGGGCAACACGAGCTACCTGCTGTGGATGCTGATGGGCTTCATGCTCGTCACCGCGGTGCTCGTGGTCGGCTTCGGCCGCCTCGGCGACATGTACGGCCGCGTGAAGATCTACAACGCCGGCTTCGTGCTCTTCACGATCGGCGCGATCGCGCTCTCCCTCGACCCGTTCATGGAGGGGGCCGGCGCGCTCTGGCTGATCCTCTGGCGCGTGTTCCAGGGCATCGGCGCCGCGATGCTGTTCGCCAACTCGACCGCGATCCTGACGGACGCGTTCCCGGCGGAGCGGCGCGGCATGGCGCTCGGCATCAACCAGATCGCCGCGATCGCCGGCTCCTTCATCGGCCTGATCCTCGGCGGCCTCCTCGCCGTGATCGACTGGCGCGCGGTCTTCATCGTGTCCGTGCCGCTCGGCATCATCGGCACGATCTGGTCGTTCAAGTCGCTCCACGAGGTCGGCCAGCGCAACCCGGGGTCGCTCGACATCCCGGGCAACGTGCTCTTCCTCCTCGGCCTGACGTCCCTGCTCACCGGCATCACCTACGGCATCCAGCCCTACGGCGACGACGCGACCGGCTGGCTGAACCCGTGGGTGCTCGGCAGCATCATCGGCGGCGTCGTGCTGCTCGCGGTCTTCGTCGGCGTCGAGCTGCGCAGCCGCGCGCCGATGTTCCAGCTGCGGCTGTTCCGCTCCCGCCCCTTCGCGATGGCGAACCTCGCCGGCATCCTCGCGGCGGTGGGCCGCGGCGGGCTCCAGTTCATGCTGATCATCTGGCTGCAGGGCATCTGGCTGCCGCTGCACGGGTTCGCCTACGAGGACACCCCGCTCTGGGCCGGCATCTACCTGCTGCCGCTCACCGTCGGCTTCCTCATCTCGGGCCCGGTGTCCGGCATCCTCTCCGACCGCTGGGGCGCCCGCGGCCTCGCGACGACCGGCCTGCTGCTCAGCGCCGCCACGTTCGTCGCGCTGCTGCTCATCCCCGTCGACTTCGCCTACTGGGTGTTCGCGGTCATCACCTTCCTGAACGGCGTCGGGTCCGGCATGTTCGGCGCCCCGAACCGCGCGACGATCATGGGCAGCGTGCCCGCGGACCAGCGCGGTTCCGCCTCCGGCATGGCCGGCACGGTCCTGAACGCGGGCTCGTCGCTGTCGATCGGCATCTTCTTCTCGCTGATGGTCGCGGGACTCGCGGGCTCCCTGCCGCAGGCGCTGCGGTCGGGCCTCACCTCGCACTCGGTGCCGGCGCAGGCCGCGGACCAGATCGCGAACATCCCGCCGGTCGGCAGCCTGTTCGCCGCGTTCCTCGGCTACAACCCGATCGAGACGCTGCTCGGCCCGACGGGGATCCTGAAGGCGCTCCCCGCCGCCGACTCCGCCGCCCTGACCGGCAAGGAGTTCTTCCCGAACCTGATCGCCGGGCCGTTCCACGACGGCCTCGTCATCGTCTTCATCGCCGCCGCGGCGATGAGCGTCGTCGGCGCGATCGCCACCTTCGCGGGCGGCTCTCGCACGACGATCGACCGCCCGGCGGCCTCCGCCGCCGAGGCGCGGGGCGAGGCCGTGCTCGCGGAGGCGGACGACGCGTTCGCCCACCACGTGGCGGTCGCGCACGCGGAGCACGCGGACCGCGCCGAGGCGGCGGCCGGCGGCGAGGCCGGGGCGGTCCGGTGAGCACGGCGGACGCGGCCGGCCGGAGCGAGCTGGCGGAGCGGCTGGCCTTCGTGGCCGGCAGCATCAACCGCCGCCTCCGGCCGCCCGCCGACGCGCTGACCCACGTCGCGCTGTCGGCGCTCGCGTCCATCGACCGCGTCGGCGAGGTCCGGCCCGGCGAGCTTGCGCGGATCGAGGGCATCGCGGCGCCCGGGATGACCCGCCTGATCGCGGACCTCGAGGGTCGCGGCCTCGTCAGCCGGGCCGCGGACCCGGACGACGGCCGCTCGCAGCTCATCCGGCTCACGGAGCCGGGCACGGCGGCCCTCGCCGAGGCGCGCGCCGCCCGGGCGGCGGGCGTCGCGGCGATCCTCCACGAGGTCCCGCCCGAGGACCTCGCCGCCGTCGAGCGGGCGGTCGCGCTGCTCGAGCACGCCCTGCTCGTCTCGACGCCCGCCCCGACCCGAGCCTCCTGACCCGACTTCCGTTTTGAAGGAGTTCTCGGCCCTCGCGGTCGAGAACTCCTTCAGAACGGAATGGCGGGAGCGGATCGTCCCCTCCCCAGGGCGCATCCGCCCGATCGGGGGTTCCCGACTCGAGCGCGCCCTCCGCGCCGCGGCACCATGCCCGCGTGACGACGGAGCAGGAGTGGGCGGCCCTCGACGGGCTGGTGCGGACGGTGCTGCAGCAGCACGACGGCGTGGTGCGGACGAGCGCCCTGCTCGCCGCGGGCGTGACCGGCAAGCAGATCGGTGCGCTGACCGGACGCGGCGTCCTCGAACGTCCCCGGAACGCCTGGTACGTCGACCCGGCCCTCGGCTGGGAGGCGAAGTGCGCCGTCCGGGTCGGCGGCATCCTCACCTGCGTCTCGGCCGTCGACTCGTTCGGCCTCCCGGTCCCGAACCCGCCCGTGCGCCGCATCCACGTCCGGGTGCCCGGCAACAGCGCTCGGCGTCGCCACCACCGGAACAAGCGGCACTACGTCGTCCCCGGCGAGGACCGCGAGGTCGTGCTGCACTGGGCGGACGGACCGGGCGCGCGGCCGGGGTGGCGGGTGGGCCTCGTCGAAGCCCTGCTCGAGCTCGCGGGCTGCGTCCCGGAGGACTGGTGGATCGCCGCGCTCGACGCGGCTCGGCACCGTCCGCGCGACGGCGAGCCGCTCCTCTCGGACGATGACTGGACGCGCTTCCGCGAGCTCGTGCCGAAACGGCTGCACGCGGCGCTGGAGCTCGTCGACCCGAGCTCGGAGAGCGTGCTCGAGACGCTCCTCCGGCTCGGCATGCGGCGTCGGGGCATCCCGATCGTCGACCTGCAGTTCGCGCCGGACCCGGTGCACCGGGTCGACTTCCTGCTGCCCGGGAAGCTGATCGTGGAGGCGGACGGCGAGGCCTGGCACGACCCGGAGGCGGATCGGATCCGGGACGCCTTCCTGCGCCGCCTCGGCTACCGCGTCATCCGGTTCTCGTCCCGACGGATCCTCCACGAGCTGGAGGCCGTGCTGGACGAGATCGAGGCCGAGCTCAGCGCCTGATCTCCGTTTTGAAGGAGTTCTTCGAGCGCGAGCGCGAGAACTCCTTCAAAACGGAATCGGCGGGTCAGCAGAAGGCGGCCTCGAGCCGGACGGTCATCGAGTCGACCCGGGACCGGACCACCGGGTCCTCCGTCCACCGGCGCTGCACGCGCGCCATCAGCTCGGCGACCTGCTGCCGGTCCAGCGTCTCGTGGAGGACGATCACGACGAGGACCTCGGCGCCGTCGAGCGACGAGCCCGGGTCGTCCGTGCCGACCCGCGCGGTCGTGACCGCGGGCTCGTCGGCGACCGCGCGCCGGATCGCGCGAGCCACCTCGGGGTCGTTCCAGGGCGCGGTCCACGGCAGGTCCCGCGCCAGCGCCTCGAGCGTGCCGCGGCGCAGCCCGAACCGGTCGGTCGAGGGGTCGATCACGACCAGCTCGGTGCCGTCGCCCGCGGCACCGAGCGCCACCTGCCGGGCGGGCGCGGGCACGGGCCGCGCGGCCGGGTTCCAGGCGCTCATCGCGGCGGCGGAGGAGAACGCGGGCAGCACCCGGCGGCCGTCCGGTCCGGCGACCGTCACGAGCGCGAGCTCCGCCCGCTTGTCGTGGACGAGCCCCGAGTCGCTCGTCCCGGTCTCCCCGACCTCCGCGAGCAGCGGCACGAGCAGCCGGACGTCGCGCAGGGCGTCGACGACCGCCTCCGGTCCGGTCTCGCCGCGCCGAAAGGCCGCGAGCGCCGCCGCGTAGGCGGCGGGCGCGGTGCCGTCGTCGCCCGACCACGGGGACGGGGCCGCCTCGAAGGACCGCCCGGCCCAGGGGCGACCGGCCGAGTCCGACGGGTTCACAGCGTCGCGACGGCGAGCGCCTCGGTCAGCGTGAACGCGCCCGCGTAGAGCGCCTTGCCGACGATCGCGCCCTCCAGGCCGCGGTCGGTGAGGGATCGGAGCCGCTGCAGGTCCTCGAGGGAGGAGATGCCGCCGGAGGCGACGACCGGCTTCCCGGTGCGCTCGAGCACCTCGCCGAGCAGCTCGAGGTTCGGGCCGGCGAGGGTGCCGTCCTTCGTGACGTCGGTGACGACGTACCGGGCGCAGCCGGCGTGCTCGAGCCGGTCCAGCACCTCCCACAGGTCGCCGCCCTCCCGGGTCCAGCCGCGGGCGGCGAGGGTCGTGCCGCGCACGTCGAGGCCGACCGCGATGCGGTCGCCGTACAGGCCGATGATCCGCTCGGTCCACGCCGGGTCCTCGAGCGCCGCGGTGCCGATGTTCACCCGCTGCGCGCCGGTGCCGAGCGCGGCCTCGAGGCTCGCGTCGTCGCGGATGCCGCCCGACAGCTCGACGCGCACGTCCGGCACCCGGTCGATCGCGGCCTGGATCACCTCGAGGTTGCTGCCGCGGCCGAACGCGGCGTCGAGGTCCACGAGGTGGATCCACGACGCGCCCTGGTCCGCCCAGTCCCGCGCGGCGGCGATCGGGTCGCCGTACCCGGTCTCGCTGCCGGCCTCCCCCTGCACGAGGCGGACGGCCTGGCCGCCCGCGACGTCGACGGCGGGCAGCAGGACGAGCGGACGCGCGAGCGTCGGGTCGGGCAGGCTCACAGGGTCTCCAGCCAGTTGGTGAGGAGTCGCAGCCCGGCGGCGCCGGACTTCTCGGGGTGGAACTGGGTCGCGGCGAGCGGGCCGTTCTCGACGGCCGCGACGAACGGCCCGCCGTGCTCGCCCCACGTCACCATCGGCGCGGCGAGTCGGGCGTGGGGCTCCATGGTCCACTCGCGCACCCCGTAGGAGTGCACGAAGTAGAACCGCTCGTCGCGGATCCCCGCGAAGAGCCGCGACGCCTCCGGTGCGCGGACGAGGTCCCAGCCCATGTGCGGGAGGACGGGGGCGTCGAGGCGCTCGACGGTGCCGGGCCACTCCCCCATGCCCTCCGTCGTGACGCCGCCCTCGACGCCGCGGTCGAACAGCACCTGGAGCCCGACGCAGACGCCGAGGACCGGCCGCCCGCCCGCGAGGCGGCGGCCGATCAGCTCGGGCCCCCGCTCCGCCTCGAGCCCGCTCATGACGGAGGCGAAGGCGCCGACGCCCGGCACGTACAGGCCGTCGGCCTCCATCACGGCCGCGCGATCGGCGGTCAGGCGGACGTCCGCTCCGGCGGCCTCGAGCGCCTTGACCGCGGAGTGGACGTTGCCGCTGCCGTAGTCGAACACCGTGACGCGCGGTCGCGCGGTCACAGCGCGCCCTTCGTCGACGGGACGCCCGCGACCTGCGGGTCCGGCGCCTTCGCAGCGCGGAAGGCGCGCGCGAACGCCTTGAACTCGCTCTCCGCGATGTGGTGCGGATCGCGGCCGGCGAGCACGTCGACGTGGGCGGTCATCCGCGCGTTCAGCACGATCGCCTCGAACACGTGCCGGACCATCGAGCCGGTGAAGTGGCCGCCGATCAGGTGGAGCTCGAAGCCGGCGGGCTCGCCGCCGTGCACGAGGTAGGGGCGCCCGGACAGGTCGACCACGGCGCGGGTGAGCGCCTCGTCGAGCGGCACGGTCGCGTCGCCGAAGCGGGCGATGCCGCGCTTGTCGCCGAGCGCCTCCCGGATCGCGTCGCCGAGCACGATGCCGACGTCCTCGGCCGTGTGGTGCACGTCGATGTCGGTGTCGCCGCTCGCCGTCACGACGAGGTCGGTGAGCGAGTGCTTCGCGAAGGCGGTGAGCAGGTGGTCGAGGAACGGCACCGAGGTGCGGATCGTCGAGGCGCCGGTGCCGTCGAGGTCGAGCGAGAGCTCGATCGAGGACTCGGAGGTGGCCCGGGAGCGGGACGCGGTGCGGCTCATCGCGCGCCCACCGGGGTCAGGCTGGTCATGGCGTCGAGGAACAGGTCGGTCTCCTCCGCGGTGCCGGCGCTCACGCGGAGCGCGCCGGGGATGGCCAGGTCGCGGATCAGGACGCCGCGGTCGAGCAGCCCCTGCCAGAGGGCGCGCGGATCCTCGACGCCGCCGAAGAGCAGGAAGTTCGTCCAGCTCGGCCAGACGCGGTAGCCGAGCGCCTCGAGGCCGGCAGCGGTGCGGTCGCGCTGCGTGCGGATCTCGTCGACCATCCGCAGCATGAGCGGGGCGTGGTCGAGCGCGCCGAGCGCAGCCGCCTGCGTGAGCGAGGACAGGTGGTACGGCAGCCGGACGAGCCGGAGCGCGTCGATGAACGCGGGGTCCGCCGCCAGGTAGCCGAGGCGGGCGCCGGCGAAGGCGAAGGCCTTGCTCATGGTGCGGGAGACCGCGAGGCGCGGCCGCCCGGGCAGCAGCGTCAGGGCGCTCGGCGCGTCGGCGGGCATGAACTCCCCGTAGGCCTCGTCGACCACGAGCACGCCCTCGAACGCGTCGTAGGCGGCGCGGACGGCGTCGAGCCCGACCGGCGTGCCGGTCGGGTTGTTCGGCGCGGCCAGCACGACGAGGTCGGGCCGGGTGCGCTCGATCTCCGCCACGACGGTCTCGGGCGACAGGCGGAAGTCGTCGTCGCGTCGCCCCTCCACGACCGCCGTGCCCGTCGTGAGCGCGTAGTTCGGGTACATCGAGTACGTCGGCGGGAACGTGAGGAGGGTCCGGCCGGGGCCGCCGAAGGCCTGGAACACCTGCTGGAGCACCTCGTTGGAGCCGTTCGCGGCCCACAGCTGCGCCGGGCTCAGGTCGTGGCCCAGGTACCGCGCGAGCGCCTCTCGGAGCGCGGTGAACTCGCGGTCCGGGTACCGGTTGACCTCGTCGAGCGCGGCGCCGACCCGGCGCAGGATGTCGGCGCGGACCTCGTCCGGCACCGGATGCGTGTTCTCGTTCACGTTCAGCGTCACGGGCACGTGCAGCTGGGGGGCTCCGTACGGGCTCCGACCCACGAGGTCGGCGCGCAGCGGGAGGTCCGCGAACGAGGTCACCCCCCGATTCTCGCAGACGACGCCCGGCGGGCTCCCGGGGTCAGCCTGCGGGGAGGACGAGCACCTCGCCGGCCTGGATCACGGCCCCGTCGAGCCCGTTCGCGCGCTCGAGCGCGGCGACGGTGCCGCGGGGGTCGGCGTGCGGCGCGACGCGCTCGGCGATGGTCCAGAGGGTGTCCCCGGTGCCCACGACGACCGTGCGCACGGCGGTGCGCGGCTCGGTGCGGGGCGCGGCCTCCGCGGTGCCCGGCGCCGCCGCGAGCAGGGCGCCCGACAGGGCGAGGAGCGCGGGGAGCACCACCAGCACGACCCGACCGCGTCGCGTGAGCCGCAGCCGCGTCGGACGGGAGGCCGTCGCGGCCGGACGCGCCGCAGCGGCGGCGGACCGGGTGCCGGCCACCGCGGGTCGGACGTCGGCGGGACGGAGACCGGCGCGCAGCGGCGCCGGAGCGGTGCGCTGCTCGCGCACCACCGGCACCCGCTGCGCGCAGGCCGCCCCGCCCCGGACGGCGACGCGGCGCGCCGGCACCGGCGTGGTCTCGTACTCGATCCAGTCGTCCTGCACCGTGAACATCGCGTTCCCCTCCCGCATCCGCCGTCCGTTCGAACGTACCTTCGACTGTTCGAACCGGCAAGCAGATCTTCGAACGGGGCACCGACAGCGGTCCACGAGTGCTCGAACAGGTGTTTGCATCACGCGGCCGCTCGCGAATAACATGGGTGTGACTTCCCGGCGAGGACCGCGGGACCCCGGCCGATCTGGAGGACCGATGACCGACGAGCAGACCGAGGCGAAGCCGCGCACCCGGCGCCGCACCTCGCTGTCGCCCAAGCAGCACGCGATCCTCGAGGTCATTCAGAACTCGGTGGCCTCCCGCGGCTACCCGCCGAGCATGCGCGAGATCGGCGACGCCGTCGGCCTCGCCTCGCTCTCGAGCGTGACGCACCAGCTCAAGCAGCTCGAGCTCTCCGGCTACCTGCGGCGCGACCCGAAGCGCCCCCGCGCGCTCGAGGTCGTGATCCCGGTCCCGACCTCGTCGACCGTGGAGCACGACGCGCCCTCGATCCCGGTCGGCGACGCCGCGATGGTGCCGCTCGTCGGGCGCATCGCCGCGGGCATCCCGATCACCGCGGAGCAGCAGGTCGACGAGGTCTTCCCGCTCCCGCGCCAGCTCGTCGGCAAGGGCGACCTGTTCATGCTCAAGGTCGTCGGCGAGTCGATGATCGACGCCGCCATCTGCGACGGCGACTGGGTCGTCGTGCGGTCGCAGCAGACCGCTGAGAACGGCGACATCGTCGCGGCCATGCTCGACGGCGAGGCGACGGTGAAGGTGTTCCGGCAGCGCGACGGACACACCTGGCTGCTGCCGCGCAACACGGCCTTCGAGCCGATCCTCGGCGACGAGGCCGTCGTGCTCGGCAAGGTCGTCGCGATCCTCCGCGCGGTCTAGACCGCGCCGCCGGGCCTCCTCCGCACGGAGGAGATCGGGGGCAGGAGCCTGCGGGCGACCGCGCCGCCTCCGTACGGTGGACCCGCGCCGCTCGTCGCGGCGCGGGAGGAGCGGCCGTGATCGAGGCGACGGGGCTGGTGAAGCGCTACGGCGCGAAGACCGCGGTGGCGGGGATCGACTTCGAGGTGAGGCCCGGCCTGGTCACCGGGTTCCTCGGTCCGAACGGCGCCGGCAAGTCCACGACGATGCGCATGATCGTCGGTCTCGACGCGCCCACGGCGGGCTCCGTGACCGTGAACGGCCGGCGCTACCGCGAGCACCGGGCGCCGCTGCACGAGGTCGGCGCCCTGCTCGAGGCGAAGGCGGCGCACCGCGGCCGCAGCGCCCGCAACCACCTCCGGGTCCTCGCGGCGACGCACGGCATCCCGGACCGCCGGGTGCAGGAGGTCATCGACCTCGCCGGCCTCCACGAGGTCGCGGGCAAGCGCGTCGGCGGCTTCTCGCTCGGCATGGGCCAGCGCCTCGGCATCGCGGCCGCCCTGCTCGGGGACCCCGCCACGCTGATCCTCGACGAGCCGGTGAACGGGCTCGACCCGGACGGCGTCCGCTGGGTGCGCACCTTCGTCCGCGAGCTCGCCGCCGAGGGCCGCACGGTCCTGCTCTCCTCGCACCTGATGAGCGAGATGGCGCAGACCGCCGACCACGTGATCGTGCTCGGGCGCGGCCGGGTGCTCGCCGACATGCCGATCGGCGACCTGATCGCCGGCGGCGGGTCGAAGGTGACCGTCGCGTCGCCGCGCGCGACCGAGCTCGCCGCGCTGCTCGCGGCCCGCGGTGCGACGACCGCGCCGACCGGCGACGGCCGGTTCGACGTCTCCGGGCTCGACGCGGCCGCCGTCGGCGACCTCGCCGCGGCTTCGGGCATCGCCCTCCACGAGCTCACCACCGTCGGCTCCTCGCTCGAGGAGGTCTACATGGCCATGACCGCGGACGACGTCGAGTACCGCAGCGCGCCGACCGGCGTCGACACCGAGAGGACCCCGGCATGACCGCCGTTCCCGCGACCCGACCCGCCGGCTCGGCCGGGACCGCCGGCGTGACCGCGCTCCACGTCCTGCGGTCCGAGTGGCTGAAGCTCGTGACTGTCCGCAGCACCTTCTGGACCACGGCGGTGGCTCTGCTGATCGCCGCGGCGATCGCCCTGCTGTTCGGCGCGGCGGTCGACCCGGACCCGGGATCCGCGACGGCCTCCGCGCTGCTCGGTTCGACGGTCGGGCTCGGCTTCGTCGCGCTCGTCGTCGGCGTCCTCGGCGTGCTCGCGATCGGCGGCGAGTACGCGACGCTGCAGATCCGCTCCTCCTACACCGCGGTGCCCCGGCGCTGGCCGGCGCTCGTGGCCAAGGGGGCGGTGGTGGCCGCGTGGTCCTTCGTGGTCGGCCTCGTCGTGACCTTCGGCGGCTTCGGCGTCATCGCGGGGCTCTTCGCCGGCAAGGGGGTCGGCGTCCCGCTCGACGGTGAGGCGGTCGGCGTGCTGGTCGGCGGCGCCGTCTACCTTGCGGTGATCGGCGCCTTCTCGGTCGGGCTCGGCGCGCTCGTGCGGTCCTCGGCGGCGGGGATCACGATCCTCTCCGCGGTGCTCTTCGTCGCGCCGGTCGTCCTCCAGCTGCTGGCGGTCGCCCTGCGGGCCGAGTGGGTCGGCCGCGCGAACGAGTACCTGCTGTCGAACGCGGGCGGCGTGCTCTTCACCCGGCCCGGCGAGGCCTCCGTAGCCCTGTGGGCGGCGCTGCTCGCGCTCGCCTGCTGGCTGGCCGCGGTCTGGGTGCCGGCGCTCCTGCTGACCCGCGGGCGGGATGTCTGACGACGCGCGGACGCTGCCCGTCCCGGGCCTGCGGAACGGCCGGGACCTCGGCGGGCTGCCGCGGCACGACGGGACGAGGACGCCCTCCGGGGTCTTCCTGCGCTCCGAGGTCCCCGACCTCGTCGACCCGGCCGGATGGCGGGTCCTGATCGAGCGCGGGGTCCGGAGCGTGCTCGACCTCCGCGAGCCCGCCGAGCGGTCCGCGCGCCGCTCCAGCCCTCCCGCGGAGGTCGCGGACCTCCACGTCCCGCACGACGGCCTCGAGCACGAGGCCTTCTGGGCCGACTACTGGGACTCCGGCCTCGCCGGCACGCCCGTCTACTACCTCCCGCACCTGCAGCAGCTGCCCGAGCGCACCGTCGCCGTCCTCTCGGCGATCGCGGTCGCGCCCGAGGGCGGCCTCCTCCTGCACTGCGCGGGCGGCCGGGACCGGACCGGGATCATCTCCGCGGTCCTCCTCCGCATCGCGGGCGCGACCGACGACGCGATCACCGACGACTACCTGGCATCGATCGCGAACGCGTCGGCACTGGCGGCCGCCCGCGGCCGGCCGGACGAGGAGCCGGCGGTCGCGGCACTGCTCGCGTCGCGCGGCACGGACTCGGAGGAGGCGTTCCGCGCCTTCCTGGCCGGCCTCGACGTCGACGCGCTGCTCGCGGATCTGCCGGTCGAGCAGGCGAGCGCCCTCCGGACCTGGCGAGGAGCGCTGCCCGTCGCCTGATCCTCAGGCCGGCACCGCGTTGACGGCGTGCTCCCCGGTCGCCCAGAGGTGCTGCACCGCGTACGCCCGGTAGGGCGACCAGGCGCGCGACCGGACCTCGAGCGCGCGCGGCGCGTCGGGGAGGCCGAGCCGACGGGCGGCCGCGACGACGCCGAGGTCGCCGGGGAGGAAGGCGTCCGCGTCGCCCAGCGCGCGCATGAGCACCGTGTCCGCCGTCCACGGACCGATGCCGGGCAGCGCGAGGAGGGCCGCGCGCACGACCCGCGGGTCGGCCGCCAGGTCGACGACGCCGTCGGCGAGCGCCGCCGCGACCCCGAGCAGCGTCCGCAGCCGCGACGCGGGCATGCGGACGACCTCCGCGACCCGCTCGGGCGCGGCGACGAGGTCCGCGGCGCGCGGGAAGACGCGGGTCAGCCCGCCGTCGGGCGCCTCGAGCGGCGCGCCGAGGGCGGCGACGAGCCGGGCGGCATGCGTGCGCGCGGCGGCGGTCGAGACCTGCTGCCCGAGCACGGCCCGCAGCACCATCGCCTCGGGGTCGACCGTGCCCGGCACCCGCCGCCCCGGCGCGGCCGCCACGAGCGGCGCGAGACCGGGATCGGCGGCGAGGGCCGCGTCGACCTCGAGCGGGTCGGCGTCGAGGTCGAAGGTCCGCCGGACCCGACGCAGCGCCTCCTCCTCGTCCGCGGCCTCGCCGAGCACGAGGCGCACCGGCACGGCGTCGGCCTCCGGCAGCCCGACCGTCACGACGCTCGGGCCGCCCGGCAGCGGCACGACGGCGCGGTAGGCCCCGTCCGCCCACTCCTCGACACCCGGCACCGCGGTCGCGGCGAGGTGCCCGTAGAGGTTCGAGGGGTCGAGCGGCGGGCGGAACGGGAGGCGCCGGACGAGCTCGATCACGCGGTGAGCGTGAAGCGGCGCCGGTAGGCCTGCGGCGACGTGTGCAGCACCGTCGAGAAGTGGTGGCGCAGCACGGCCGCCTGGCCGAACCCGACCCGGCGTGCGACGTCCTCGACCGGCAGGTCCGTGGACTCGAGCAGCTGCTGCGCACGGGCGAGCCGCTGGCGCGCGACCCATGCGGCGGGCGTCGTGCCGGTCGACTCGCGGAAGCGGCGCGCGAAGGTGCGGGGCGACTGCAGCGCCCGCGCGGCGAGCACGTCGACGGTCAGGTCCTCGGCGAGGTGCTCCTCGATCCAGTCGATGACCGCGGCGTAGCCGTCGTCGGCGCACTCGGGGACGGGCACGGCGATGTACTGCGCCTGCCCGCCGTCGCGCTGCGGCGGCACGACCATGCGGCGGGCGATGACGTTCGCGGCACGCGGGCCGAGCTCGGTCCGCACCAGGTGGAGCGACGCGTCGATGCTCGCCGCGGTGCCGGCGCTCGTGATGATCCGATCCCGCTCGACGTAGAGCACGTCCGGGTCGACCGTGGTGAGGGGGCACGCGTCGGCCAGCTCGGCCGTGTGCTTCCAGTGCGTGGTGCTCGGCCGGCCGTCGAGCAGACCGGCGGCCGCGAGGACGAAGGCGCCGGTGCAGGCGCTCATCACCCATGCCCCGCGGGCATGCGCCGCACGCAGGGCCTCGAGGACCCGCGGGTCGACCTCGGTGCCGACGTCCGGCGCGGGCACCGCGATGAGATCGGCGTCCGCGGCCGCGTCGAGCCCCTCCTCGACCGTCAGCGTCAGCCCGTGCGGCAGGCGCACGGGACCGGGCTCCGCCGCGACGACGTGGAAGTCGAACGGCGGGAGGCCGTCGTCCGACCGGTCGATGCCGAACACCTCGCAGAGGATCCCGAACTCGACCACGGCCATCTCGTCGAGCGCGAGGACGGCGACCTTCTTCAGCACCGGACCAGTCTGGCAGAGATTCGACGGTCGGTGTCAGAACTGCCACTCGTGGCAGGAACGACCCGGTCGTAGCCTTCCTGCCATGACGCTCCTCCTCGTCCTCGCAGTCCTCGCCGCCGGCCTCGTGCTCGGCACGGTCGGAGCGGTCCGCACCGACGGCTACGGGCGGCGGCCCGATCACGACGACCGGACCGCCGCTCCGCAGCGGTACCTGTGACCGCTCAGCCGCGCACGAGGTAGGGCTCGAGCGCGGCCCGCTCCTCGTCGCCGACCAGGGCCTGGATCCGCGCGCCGCCCTCCTCGTACACGGTGGCGAGCACGCGGCCCTTCTCGTGGATCATCGACACGACGCCGCCCTCGTCGAACGGGACGAGCACCGTCACCTCGTGCCGCGGCACGGGCAGCAGGGCCGCGATGGTCCCGAGCAGCCGGTCGACGCCCTCGCCGGTACGGGCGGAGACGAACAGCGCAGTCGGCTCCATCCCGCGGAGCACGAGGCGCGTCGCCTCGTCGGCGAGGTCGGCCTTGTTGAAGACGACCTGCTCGGGCACGTCCCGCGCGCCGACCTCGGCGATGACCTGCCGCACGGTCGCCAGCTGGGAGGCGGGGTCCGGGTGCGACGCGTCGACGACGTGGAGCACGAGGTCCGCCTGCTCGACCTCCTCCAGCGTCGACCGGAACGCCTCGACCAGCTGGTGGGGCAGGTTCCGCACGAAGCCGACGGTGTCGACCAGCGTGTAGGGCCGGCCGTCCTCGGTCTCCGTGCGGCGCACGGTCGTGTCGAGGGTCGCGAACAGCGCGTTCTCGACCAGGGCGCCCGCCCGGGTGATCCGGTTGAGCAGGCTCGACTTCCCGGCGTTCGTGTAGCCGGCGATCGCGACGGACGGGATCGCGTTGCGGACGCGGTTCTGCCGCTTGACCGCGCGCGCGGGCGCCATGTCCGCGATCTCCCGGCGCAGCTTCGCCATGCGGGAGTGGATGCGGCGTCGGTCGAGCTCGATCTTCGTCTCACCGGGACCGCGCGAGCCCATGCCGGCGCCCGCCCCGCCGACCTGGCCACCGGCCTGGCGGGACATCGAGTCGCCCCAGCCGCGGAGGCGCGGCAGGAGGTACTGCAGCTGCGCGAGCTCGACCTGCGCCTTGCCCTCACGGCTCTTCGCGTGCTGGCTGAAGATGTCGAGGATCACCGCCGTGCGGTCGATCACCTTCACCTTCACGACGTCCTCGAGCGCGCGCCGCTGGCTCGGGGCCAGCTCGGTGTCGGCGATCACGGTGTCGGCGCCGACCATGCGGACGACGTCGCGCAGCTCCTCCGCCTTGCCCGAGCCGAAGTAGGTGGACGGGTCCGGGTGCGAACGGCGCTGCAGCAGGCCGTCCATGACCTGGGCGCCCGCGGTCTCCGCGAGGGCAGCGAGCTCGCGGAGGCTCGTCTCCGCCTCGACCTGCCCTCGCGAGTAGACGCCGATGAGCACGACGCGCTCGAGGCGCAGCTGCCGGTACTCGACCTCGGTGACGTCCTGGAGCTCGGTCGAGAGCCCCTGGACGCGGCGGAGCGACTGGCGCTCCTCCAGGTCGAACTGCTCCCCGTCGAAGTCGTCGTGGGTCGCGTCGATCGCGCGCTCGAGGTCCGTGGTGCGGATGGTGTCGGTCAAGAGACTCCTTGCGATGCGGCCCGGTCGGGTCCGCTGTGGTTCGATGCTTCGTCGTGGACGGGGAGCACTACTTCACCGCGCGGCCCGCCAGCGAGCTGCACGAGCGGACGATCCGCGTGGTGCTCCAGGGTGAGACCTTCGACCTCAAGACGGCTGACGGCGTCTTCAGCTCGGAGCATCTCGACACCGGGACCGCAGTGCTGCTCGCGACCGTCCCGCCTCCTGCGACGGAGGGGGATCTGCTGGACCTCGGCTGCGGCTGGGGTCCGATCGCGATCGCGTTGGCCAGACGGTCTCCCGGTGCTTCGGTGTGGGCTGTGGATGTGAACGAGCGCGCCCTCACGCTCGCCGCCGCGAATGCCCTGATCGCCGGCGTAGAAGTCAAAGCGACATGGCCCCAGGGTATTCCCGAGGACGTCCGGTTCGCCACGATCTGGTCGAATCCGCCGATCCGCATCGGCAAGGCGGCGCTGCACGAGCTGCTGGCCATGTGGCTGCCCCGGCTGGCGCCCGGCGGCACGGCGTGGCTCGTCGTCGCGAAGCAGCTCGGCGCCGACTCGCTGCAGCGGTGGGTCGCCGAGACCTTCCCGGACCTCGCCGTGTCGCGCGCGACGACCGACAAGGGCTTCCGGGTGCTGCGCGTCTCCCGCCCCTGATCGCGGAGGACGTGCGGATCCGCGAACAGGGTCAGAGCTCGGTGACGCCCGTGTAGACGAGCTCGGCCGGGCCGGACAGCGAGACGTGCTCGCCGTCCTCCGCCCGGAACACCCGGACGCCGAGGACGCCGCCCGGCACGGTGACGCGCCAGTCGTCCGGCGCGCTGGGGCCTGCCCAGTAGCGGGTCGCGAGCGCCGCGGCGACCGCGCCGGTGCCGCAGGAGAGGGTCTCGCCGCTCCCCCGCTCGTGCACGCGCATGCGGATCCGCCCGATGCCGTCCTCCACCAGCGGGTCCTCCGGCCGGACGAGCTCGACGTTCGCGCCGGCGACGGGCGGCGGGTCGAGCACGGGACCGGTCGACAGGTCGGCGGCGGCCAGCTCGGCGTCGTCGCCGAGCGCCACGACCACGTGCGGGTTCGGCACGTCGACGGCGAGGCCGGGACGGACGACGTCGACGCCGGCGATGCGCACGGCGACGTCGTCGGCGCCGAAGGTCCAGCCGCCGAGGTCGGCGGCGAAACCGGTCGCGGTGCGCTGCACGGTGACGATCCCGCCGCGCGTCGCGATCGGCAGCGAGCCGCCCGCGGGGATCTCGGCGAGGCCCTCGGCGAGCAGGAAGGCGGTGAAGACCCGGATGCCGTTGCCGCACATCTCGGCGACGGAGCCGTCGGCGTTGCGGTAGTCCATGAACCACTCGGCGTCCGCGTCGCCGGCGAGCGGCTCCGCGGCGACGCGGACTGCCCGGAGGAGCCCGTCGGCGCCGATGCCGAAGCGGCGGTCGCAGAGGCGCGCGACGTCGCTCGGGGCGAGGACGACGTCGCCGTCCGGATCGGCGACGAGCACGAAGTCGTTGCCGGTGCCGTGCCCCTTCGTGAAGCGGAGCTCGGTCATGGGCCGAGCCTAGCGAGCGGGCAGGACCCGCTCCGCCGCCGCCGGGCGCCCGAGGACGGCGACCGCGACCGCCGCGGCGACGGCCAGCAGGCCGCCCGCGACGCCGAAGGCGGCGCCGGGCACGGCGCCCGCGAGCAGGGACCCCGCCGCCGCGGCGAGGATCAGCACCGCGACCTGCACCGCGAAGACGGCGGGCACCCGCTGCGGCGCGACGAAGCGGTCGAGGACCAGGGCGGTGCCGAGGGACTGCACCGCGGTCGCGAGGCCGAGGGCGACGGCGAGCGGGACCGCGGCGAGCCCCGTGGCGAGCAGCCCGTAGACCGCCGCCATGGCCGCCGTCCCGCCGAGCAGCAGCCGGACGGCACGGTGGGGCCCGACCCGGCCGCCGACGAGCACGGCCCCCGCGACCTCGGCGAGCGCCAGGACCGCGAACGCGGCGCCGGCGGTGGTCGCGCCGGAGCGCACCGGCAGCAGCACCTGCAGCGTGCCGATCCCGAAGCCCGCGGACCCGGCGACGAGCAGGAGGGCGAGCACGCCCGAGCGCGAGCCGGTCGCCGCGGTGCGCGGTGCGGCGGCGCGCGCCGTCGCGGGGACGGCGCCGCGGTGCGCCGCGACGAGGAGGACGGCGGCGCCGATGCCGCCCGCGGCCGCGAGGGGCGGTGCCAGCGCGACGCGGCCCGACGCGGCCAGGCCGGCCGCGAGGAGCGGCCCGAGGGCGATGCCGGCCTGGAACAGCACGTTGACGAGCGCGTACGCCCCGGGGCGATCCGCGCCCGGCAGGGTGCCGGCGAACCGGCCGCGCACCGCGGGCGTGATCGCCGGGATCGCGAGACCGGCGAGCGCCGCGCCGGCGAGGCTCCAGGGCCCCTGGAGCAGGAGCACCGCGGGGACGCCGACCGCGGCGGCGCCGATGAGCAGCGGCGCCGTCCGCACACGCGCGAGCAGGGCGCCCTGGGTCACGACGCCGAGGGCGTTGCCGACGCCGAAGACCGCGGCGACGAGGCCCGCGTCGACGGCGGAGCCGCCGCGGGCGAGCGCCGTCAGCACGACGGTCAGGGGCCACATCCCGATCGGCACCGCGCCGATGAACGCCGCGAGCAGGGCGAGCGCGGTGGAGGGGCGGCGGAGCAGCCGGCCGTAGGTGCGCACGAGGGTCCTTCGATCGACCCGCCCACCCGGAAGAGGCTGCTTCCTCAGGGAGCCGCGCGGCGGCTCGAGGTCGAGGATAGCGCCGGGGACGTCACCGGGCGGCGCGGACCGCCGCGAGCACCCGGTCGGCGGCGGACGCGTCCGTCCCGTCGAGGGTGACGGCGCCCTCGTCGCGGGCGAACCAGGCGCGCTGCCGGCGCACGAGCCGCCACGTGAGCCGGATCGTCTCCGCCAGCCCCTCCTCCGCTCCCAGGTCGCCGCGCAGCACCGCGATCGCCTGCGCGTACCCGATCGCGCGGGACGCGGTCTGCCCGTCCGCGAGGCCGAGCGGCAGCAGGCCGCGGACCTCGTCGAGCAGTCCGCCCGACCACATCCGCTCCGCGCGCACCCGCAGACGGTCGGCGAGCGGCTCCCCCGGCACCTCCGCGACGAACCGCAGCGCGGGCCGCCACAGCGGCGCCGCGTCGGGCAGCGAGGCGGCGAACGGCCGGCCGGTGAGCGTCACGACCTCGAGCGCGCGGACGACCTTGCGCAGGTTCGCGGAGTGGATGCGGCTCGCCGCGACCGGGTCCTGCTCGGCGAGGCGCCGCCAGAGCGCCTCCGACCCGAGGACCTCGCCCTGCTCCTCCAGCTCGGCCCGCAGCACGGGGTCGGTCGCGGGGAACTCGAGCTCGCGGATCACCGACTCGACGTAGAGGCCGGAGCCGCCGACGAGGATCGGCACCGCACCGCGCGCCTCGACGTCCACGATCGCCGCGCGGGCGGCGTCCCGGTACACCGCGACGCTCGCGGTCTCGGTGACGTCCCACAGGTCGAAGCAGTGGTGCGGCACCCCGCGGCGCTCGGCGACCGGCAGCTTCGCCGTGCCCACGTCCATCCCGCGGTACAGCTGCATCGCGTCGGCGTTGACGATCTCGGCGGCGCCGCCCTCGCGCGCGATCGCCTCCGCGACGTCCAGCGAGAGTCCGGTCTTCCCGGTCCCCGTGGCCCCGGCCAGGACGAGCAGCACGGGCGGGATCAGCCCAGCAGGTCAGGACGCAGCCCGGGCAGGCCGAGCGACACCGCCCGACCGGCACCGGCGGGCTCCGGCACCGCGCAGGACGCGGCCTCGCGGGCGTCCCACGCGTCGCCCGCGCGCGTCCGCTCGAGGCGCGCCTCGGTGCCGACCGGCACGTCGCCGATGAGGAACGCGGGCGCGGCGTCCGTGACCCGCACGGTGACGAGGTCCCCGGGGCGCGGGGCGGGCGACCCCTCGGGCAGCCCGACGTGCACGAGCCGGTTGTCCCGCGCGCGGCCGGACAGGCGACGCGTCGCGCCGTCCTTCCGGCCCTCCCCCGCACCGACGAGCACCTCGACCTCGCGGCCGACCAGCGCCCGGTTGCCGGCCCACGAGAGCTCCTCCTGCAGCGCGGTCAGCCGCTGGTAGCGCTCCTGGACGACCTCCTTCGGCACCTGGTCGGGCATGGTGGCCGCCGGGGTGCCGGGACGGATCGAGTACTGGAAGGTGAAGGCGGAGGCGAATCGCGACTGCTCGACGACCCGCATGGTGTCCTCGAAGTCCTCGTCGGTCTCGCCCGGGAAGCCGACGATGACGTCCGTGGTGATCGCCGCGTCGGGGATGCGGTCGCGCACCGCGTCGAGGATCCGCAGGAACCGGTCGGAGCGGTAGGAGCGCCGCATCGCGCGCAGCACGCGGTCGCTGCCGGACTGCAGCGGCATGTGCAGCTGCGGCATCACGGCCGGCGTCTCCGCCATCGCGTCGATCACGTCGTCGGTGAACGCGGCGGGGTGCGGGCTCGTGAACCGCACCCGCCGGAGGCCCTCGATCCCCCCGGTGGCGCGCAAGAGCCCCGCGAACGCCCCGCGGTCCCCGAACTGCACGCCGTACGAGTTGACGTTCTGGCCGAGCAGGGTCACCTCGATCGCGCCGTCGTCGACGAGCGCGCGGATCTCGCCGAGCACGTCGCCGGGCCGGCGGTCCTGCTCCTTGCCGCGCAGCGACGGCACGATGCAGAACGTGCACGTGTTGTTGCAGCCGACCGAGATCGACACCCACCCGCTGTAGGTGGACTCGCGCTTGGTCGGCAGCGTCGAGGGGAACACCTCGAGCGACTCGAGGATCTCGACCTGCGCCGCGTGGTTGTGCCGGGCGCGGTCGAGCAGGCGCGGCAGGGCGCCGACGTTGTGCGTGCCGAAGACGACGTCGACCCACGGCGCCTTCTCGATGATCGTCGTGCGGTCCTTCTGCGCGAGGCAGCCGCCGACGGCGATCTGGAAGCCCTCGTGCTCGCGCTTCACCTTGGCGAGGTGCCCGAGGTTGCCGTAGAGGCGGTTGTCGGCGTTCTCGCGCACCGCGCAGGTGTTCAGCACGACGACGTCCGCCTGCGCGCCCGGCTCCGCGGCGACGTAGCCCGCCGCCTCGAGGGAGCCGGCGAGGCGCTCGGAGTCGTGCACGTTCATCTGGCAGCCGTACGTGCGCACCTCGTAGGTGCGCGCCGGCGCCTCGAGCAGGTCGGTCACCACTGCAGTGTAGGAACGCGGCGGGCGTCCGCCCCGCCGCGCCCCTGGCGGGGCGCTCCGCTGCTCGCGCGGCCGAGCGCTCGCCCCGATCAGCAGCGGGGCGCCCCGCTAGCGGATGCCCGCGCCCTCGAGCGCGCTCCGCACCGCGGTGCGGACGGCGGAGCCGCTGTACCCCTTGCGCATCAGGTAGGCCGTGAGCCGGCGCTCGGCGACGTCGAACGCCAGCGAGCCGAGGCGCCGTGCGCGCTCGTCGGCGACCTCCTGCAGCCGCGCCTCCGCGGTCTCCTCGTCCTCGGCCTGCTCGAGCAGCACGGCGTCGATGACGTCCTGCGGCACGAGCCGGCCGCGCAGCGTGGAGCGGATGGCCTGGTCGCCGAGCCCCTTCCGGTCGCGGAGGCGGTCGACCAGGCGCGCGGCGAAGGCCGCGTCGTCGAGCAGGCCGGTCCGACGGAGCCGGTCGACCTCGGCCTCGACGTCCTCGGGCGGCAGGCCCTTCGCGACGAGCTTCGCGCGGATCTCGCCCTCGGAGGCGTCATGCCGCGTCAGCGCCGCGATGGCGACGTTCTCCGCCCGCTTCGACGTCCGGGTCGGCAGCGGCGCGGGCTCGTCCGCGTCGACGCCGGGCACGGCCCAGCCGGGCGCGTCGTCCTCGCCGGCGGCCGGCGGGGAGCCCTCCTCGGCCCGGCGACGCGCCTCGGGGCCCGCGAGCCGCTCGATGTCGTCGAGCGTCTGCTCGCGGACGGGGCGCGGGAGACGGGAACGGCGGGAGGGGGCCGAGCGCTGCTCGACCCCCTCCTGCTGCCCGCTGCCGGCCCGGTTCCCCGGGAACTGCAGCAGCTCACCCATGGGTCAGGCGCCCACCTTGCGGGCGACCGGGGCGCGGCCCTGGAGCGGCTCGACCGGAGCGGCGGCGGCCGCGGCGGCCTCGTCCGCCGCCTGCTGCTTGTACGCGCCGACGCCGAGCTTCTTCAGGATCTTCTGCTCGATCTCGTTCGCGATGTCCTTGTTGTTGAGCAGGAAGTCGCGGGCCTTCTCCTTGCCCTGACCGAGCTGGTCGCCCTCGTACGTGTACCAGGCGCCCGACTTCTTGACGATGCCGTGCTCGACGCCGAAGTCGATGAGGCTGCCCTCGCGGGAGATGCCGACGCCGTAGAGGATGTCGAACTCGGCCTGCTTGAACGGCGGGGCCATCTTGTTCTTCACGACCTTGACGCGGGTGCGGTTGCCGACGGCCTCGGCCCCGTCCTTCAGGGTCTCGATGCGTCGGATGTCGAGCCGCACGGAGGCGTAGAACTTCAGCGCCTTGCCGCCCGCGGTGGTCTCGGGGCTGCCGAAGAACACGCCGATCTTCTCGCGCAGCTGGTTGATGAAGATCGCGGTGGTCTTCGTCTGGTTGAGGCCACCGGTCAGCTTGCGGAGCGCCTGCGACATGAGGCGGGCCTGCAGACCGACGTGGCTGTCGCCCATCTCGCCCTCGATCTCGGCCTTCGGCACGAGGGCCGCGACGGAGTCGATGACGATCAGGTCGATGGAGCCGGAGCGGATCAGCATGTCCGCGATCTCGAGCGCCTGCTCGCCCGTGTCGGGCTGCGACACGAGCATCGCGTCGATGTCGACGCCGAGCTTCTTCGCGTACTCGGGGTCGAGCGCGTGCTCCGCGTCGATGAACGCCGCGATGCCGCCGGCCCGCTGCGCGTTCGCGATGGCGTGGAGCGTGAGCGTGGTCTTGCCCGAGGACTCCGGGCCGTAGATCTCGACGATGCGGCCGCGCGGCAGGCCGCCGACGCCGAGGGCGACGTCGAGCGCGATCGAGCCGGTCGGGATGACCTCGACCGGAGCGCGCTCGTCGCTGCCGAGGCGCATGACCGAGCCCTTGCCGAACTGGCGGTCGATCTGGGCGAGCGCGGTCTCGAGGGCCTTCTCGCGGTCGGTGATGGATGGCATTGCAAGGTCTCCTCGTGTTCGCGACCCCGGTGTCCCGAGGTGCTCGGCTGCCCATCGGCTGTCGTCCCGATGCGGAATCGACAGGGCTGGCGGCACTCCGCCTGTCTGCTCCCGACTGTACGGAGCCCCTCCGACACCGGGTGGCGGACGGGCTCCGGCCCGTCGGGACGGGCGTGCGGAGCACCTGGGGAGGGAGCGTAGGCGTGATCGAACACGGATTCGAGCGACACGCCGCAGGAGGATCACATCGGTGTGATTCGCGTTCGAACGACGAAGGGCGCCCGCCGACCGGGAGGTCGGGGGCGCCCTTCGATCGGGGTCGCTCCGGGCGGACGCGCCCGCTACGAGTGCACGGGCCTGCCGCGGCCGTGCCAGCGGTCGCGGGGCACGTCGTTCGCGCGGCAGAGCGCGACCCAGACGTCGCCGGTCGGCACGCCGGCGGCCAGCGCCTGCTGCGCGGTGCGGCCGCCGAGCTCGTCGATCACGAGCTCGGAGACGAGCACGCGGCCCTGCTGCTCGCCGAACTCGTCGTCGACGGCGAGCCGGAACTCGCTGACCTTCATGGCCGGACCGTGGTCAGTGCGCCACCAGGTCGGGGCGGCGCAGGCGGTCGGTGTCGGTGCCGTCGCCGCGCGTGTAGCGCTCGCCGAAGTCGGCGGGCAGCGCGTCGGGCACCTCGAGGCCCTCGAGGACGGCGAGGCGGTCGCCCACCTCGCGCATGATGACCGAGACGGGCGTCTCCAGCGCGTCGGCGACCGACGCGAGGATCTCGCTCGACGCCTCCTTCTGACCCCGCTCCACCTCGGAGAGGTAGCCGAGCGCGACCGAGGCCCTGCTCGCCACCTGCCGGAGGGTGCGGCCCTTCTGCAGACGGAAGTCACGCAGGACGTCGCCGAGCTCCTGACGAACGAGAACCATGTCCCCTCCTTCTCGTGTCGTGTGGTGCGGATCCTGCTGCGGGACCGTCGAGCCGGGCGGCCGCCGAAGCGGACGGCCACTGTACCCCGACCGATCTGATGCAACGGTAGAGCCGCGCGCCGACACCGCAGGTGCCGCCGCACGAGACGTAACGGGATCGAAACCTCGGCTATTCCGGTGCGCGGAGGGTCTCGAGCAGCACCTCGAGGGCGAGCTCGACGGCGGCCGCGCGCACCGCCGCCCGGTCGCCGGGGAGCACCGCGGTCCGCGCCACGACGCGGTCGCCGACGGCTGCGCCGACCCACACGGTGCCGGCCGGCCGCCCGTCCTGCGGGCCCGGACCGGCGACGCCGGTGGTCGCCACGCCGGCGTCGGCGGGGCGCCCGTCAACGGCGCAGGCGCGGCGGACGCCGGAGGCCATCTGCCGCGCGACCTCGGCGTGCACGGGCCCCTCGCGGTCGAGCAGGGCGGCGTCGACGCCCAGCAGGCTGTGCTTCAACGGGGTCGCGTAGGCGACCACGGCCCCGTTCAGCACCGCGGAGGCGCCCGGCACGCGCACGAACGCGTCCGCGAGCAGGCCGCCGGTCAGCGACTCCGCCACGGCGAGCGTTCGGCCGTCCGCGGCGAGCCGGCGGAGGACCTCCTCCGCCGTCATCCGCGGTTGAGGCGGCGGTCGTCGACCAGGTACTGGATCCCGGTCGCGACCGTCACCACGAGCGCCGCGGCGATCAGCACGCCGTTCACCCAGGCCATCCACCCGCCGAGGAGCGCGGGCAGCGGGGCGAGCGCGAGCGTGATCGCGACGGACTGCAGCACGGTCTTCGTCTTGCCGCCCTTCGACGCGGGGATCACGCGCTTCGACAGCACCGCGAACCGCCAGACCGTGATGCCGATCTCGCGCACGAGGATGAGCGCGGTCACCCACCACGGCACCTCGCCGAGGGCGGAGAGCACGACGAGCGCGGCGCCGGTCAGCGCCTTGTCCGCGATGGGGTCGAGGATCTTGCCGAGGTCCGTGACGAGGTTGCGGCTGCGCGCGAGGTGGCCGTCGAGGCTGTCCGTCGAGATCGCGACGACGAAGATCGCGGTCGCGAGCCAGCGCAGCGCTCCGCCGTCCGCGCCGCGCAGCAGCACCACCACGAAGACCGGCACCAGCGCGATCCGCACGAACGAGATGAGGTTCGGGACGCTCCAGGTGCTGACGGGGCCGTCGCCGGCCCGCAGCATCCGCGGCCGCGTCGCTCCCGTGCTGCTCATCCCTGCAGGGTAGGGCCGCGGCCCGGTCCGCGGGTGGGAGGTGCCGCGGAGGGCGGGCGCCGCACGGGCGCGGCGCGGACGTGGAGGAGGCCCGGTCCCGTGTCGGGACCGGGCCTCGGATCACTCCCGGCCGGTGAGGCTCCAGGCGTCCTCGGAGTCCTCGCCGCCGCCGGAGTCGTCGTCGAAGTAGTCGAGCGCGACCTTGCCGCCGCCGCCCGCGGAGGCGCCGTTGCCCGGCATGCCCCGCACCGCGGCGAGCGTGTCCTGCAGCTGGTCCGCGGGCACGAGCACGTCGCGCGCCTTCGACCCCTCCGAGGGCCCCACGATCTTGCGGGACTCCATCAGGTCCATCAGCCGGCCGGCCTTCGCGAAGCCGACGCGGAGCTTGCGCTGCAGCATCGAGGTCGAGCCGAACTGGGTCGTGACGACCTGCTCGATCGCCGCGAGCAGCAGCTCCATGTCGTCGCCGATCTCGCCGTCGATCTCCTTCGCCGGCGCGACCTCGGCCACGTCCTCGCGGTAGTCCGGCCGCGCCTGGTTCTTGACGTGCTGGACGACCTTGGCGATCTCGGACTCGTTGACCCACGCGCCCTGGATGCGCATCGGGTTCGCCGCGCCCATCGGCAGGAACAGGCCGTCGCCCTGGCCCAGCAGCTTGTCGGCGCCGACCTTGTCGAGGATGACCCGGCTGTCGGTCGCCGAGCTCACCGCGAAGGCGAGCCGGCTGGGGACGTTCGCCTTGATCAGACCCGTGACCACGTCGACGCTCGGGCGCTGCGTCGCGAGCACGAGGTGGATGCCGGCGGCGCGCGCGAGCTGGGTGATGCGGACGATCGAGTCCTCGACGTCGCGCGGCGCGACCATCATCAGGTCGGCGAGCTCGTCCACCACGACCAGCAGGTACGGGTACTTCGACAGCTTCCGCTTCGAGTCCGGCGGGAGGCGGATCTCCCCGTTCGTCACGGCGCGGTTGAAGTCGTCGATGTGCCGGAAGCCGAACGACGACAGGTCGTCGTACCGCATGTCCATCTCCTTCACGACCCACTGCAGCGCCTCCGCCGCCTTCTTCGGGTTCGTGATGATGGGCGTGATGAGGTGCGGCACGCCTTCGTAGGCGGTCAGCTCGACGCGCTTCGGGTCGACCATGACCATGCGCACCTCCTGCGGGGTCGCGCGCATGAGCAGGCTCGTGATCATCGAGTTGACGAAGGACGACTTGCCCGCGCCGGTCGCGCCGGCGACGAGGAGGTGGGGCATCTTCGCGAGGTTCGCGACGACGTGGCCGCCCTCGACGTCCTTGCCGACGCCGATCGTCATCGGGTGCGGCGACTTGCGGGCCGCGGGCGAGCGGAGGATGTCGCCGAGGCTGACGATCTCCTTGTCCTCGTTCGGGATCTCGATGCCGATCGCGCTCTTGCCCGGGATGGGCGAGAGGATGCGGACCTCGTTCGAGGCCACGGCGTAGGAGAGGTTCTTCGCGAGGGCGGTGACCTTCTCGACCTTGACCCCGGGGTTCAGCTCGACCTCGTACCGCGTCACGGTCGGGCCGCGGAGGTAGTCCGTCGCCCGGGCGTCGACCTTGAACTCGTCGAGCACGCTCTGGATCGAGGCCTTGATCCGCTCGTTCGCCTCGCTCTTCGCCTTCGGCGGCGTGCCGGCGGCGAGCAGGTGCTCGGGCGGCAGGCGGTACGCGCCGGCCGGCGCCTGGGCCTGGTACTCCGACTCGGGCTCCGCCTCGGCCTCGGCCTCGGGGGTCGGGTGCTGCTCCGCGGCCGCGGGGACCGCGAGAGGCGCGGCCGGCTCCACGTGCTGCACGGGCGCGGTGCGGGGCGCCTCGGTGCGGCCCGCCGCGAGCTCGTCCAGGGTGAGGAAGCCGAAGTCGACCTCCTCCTCCGGCGCCGCGTCGACGTCGGGGACCGGCGTCGCCGCGGCCCCCGTGACGAACGGCTCGTCGGCGACCGGGACCACCGAGGTCGCGCCGACGACCTGCCCGGTCGCCACGTCGATGATCGGGCTGTCGAAGGCGGGGTCGCGCTCCTCGGCGGGTGCCGCGTCCTCGACCGGCTCCGCCTGCTTGCGGCTCCCGGGCCACCAGCGGCGGCGCTCGCCGCGCGCGGGCGCCTCGGTCTCCTCGAGCCCGAGGCCCGCGAGGTCCGCTCCGTGCAGGTCGTCGCCGACCGCGTCCGGCACCGGGGCGGCCCTGCTGCCGCGCTTCGGCTTCGGCGCCGTCTCGGACGCGGACTCGGGCGCTGCGCCCGGCCCGGCGTCGAACAGGTACCGGTAGAGGTCGCGGAGGCGGTGCGGCAGGCGGTTGGGCGGCGTCTTCGTGAGGACGAAGAGGCTGAGCACGAGCACGATCCCGCCGATCGCGCCGGGCAGCGCGGGCGTGCCGGCGAGCGCCTGCAGCGGCGTGACGACGAGCCAGCCGGCGACGCCGCCGCCCGCCGCGAGCTTCGGGAACTGCTCGGGCTGCGGGTTGCCGGCGACCACCTGCGCGATGGTCGACGCGGACACGACGAGCATCGCCGAGCCGACGCCGATCCGGCCGTTGTCGTGCACGGTCGGCGGGTGGCGGAAGAGCCACAGCGCGAGCAGCGCCATGAACACCGGCAGGCCGACGGCGACGACGCCGAACAGGCCGCCGAACGTGGAGAGGTGCACGGCCTGCGCGATCGGGTTGCCGCGGAGGAACCACTCGACGGCGCCGCCGATGACGGCGAGCAGGATCAGCAGGAAGGGCACGCCGTCGCGGCGCTGCTCCTTCTGGAGCGTCTCGGGCCCGAAGGTCCTCGCAGCGCCGCCGGCGACGTGGGCGAGCCCGAGGTACGCCCGGGTCGCGACGGTGTCCTGGTTCTCCGGCGTGAACGCCTTCGTGCGGCTCGACGTGCCGCCGCGCGTCGAACCGCCCCGCGCCGCGCCGGCGCGCGAGCGCGTCGTGGTGCCCGCGCTGCGGGCGACCGTCGCGCGGGCGGCATCCTTCCCCCTGGCTGCACCCATGCGGCCCAGGCTAGGCGCGGGGTCCGTCGCCGCCGGTGAGGCCCCCGGCCCTCGTTCGGGGGCCAGGGGCCTCCCGGCCGCTCACACCGCCGCCGCGTCCTCGGCGAGGATGCCGTCGATCTGGCCCATCGCCTGCTTCAGGCCCTCCTCCATGCCCATGTCGAGCAGCTGCTGCAGCTGCTCGACGGACCGGTAGGTCGAGACCACGCGCAGCCGGGTGCCGCCGTCGACGGGCTCGAGGAGGAAGTCCATGCGGCCCCAGCCGATCTCCTCGTCCGGCTGCCACTGCTCGTCGGCGAAGGCGTCCGCCACCTGGAACGAGCGCGGCTCGTCGACCGCGACGACGTCCCAGACCCCGTGCGGCCGCTCGCCGTCCGGGCCGGTCATGTAGTAGCGGGAGCGGCTCCCCGGCACCAGCTCGTGCCGCACGAAGGTCGCCGGGTAGCCGGGTAGCCGGGAGGACCCCAGTGCCGCTCGAGCCGGCGCGGGTCGGCGTAGAGGCTCCAGACGCGCTCGACGGGCGCCGCGAACTCCGCGACGACGGTCAGGGTCAGGCGGTCGAGGTCCTTCTCGACGTCGAGGACGGGCATCTCACTGCTCCTTCTGCTCGCTGGGATCCTCCGCGAGGAGGCGGTCCATGGCCGCGACGCGGTGCCGCCAGAGCGCCTCGTACCGGTCGAGCTGCTCGCGCGCGACCCGGATGCGCTCCGGCACCGCGTGCACCTGCTGCTCCCGCCCCACCCGGGTCCTGCCGACGAGCCCGGCCCGCTCGAGCACCGCCACGTGCTTCTGCACGGCCGGCAGGCTCATCGCGTACGGGCGCGCCAGCGCGGACACCGACTGCTCGCGGTCGACCACCCGGGCGAGGATGTCCCGCCGGGTCACGTCCGCGAGCGCGTGGAAGATCCGGTCGATCTCGTCCTGGCTCGGCACCACATCTACAACCATTTGGTTGCAGGTTACACCCGTCTCGGGGTGAGAGGCAAGAGCCCGACGACCGATTCGGACTACCGCTCGGGGTGGTTTCGGCACGGGCGCGGGGCGCCCGGCTCAACCAGCGGTGATCGCACGGGCGCGGGGCGCCCGGCTCGACCAGCGGTGGCCTCGACCCGGGCGCCAAGCGCCCGGGTCGACCAGCGACGACCGCTACGCGGAGACGACCACCGGGACGATCATCGGACGGCGGCGGTGCTTGGTGCTCACCCAGCGACCGACCGTGCGGCGCACCACCTGGCGGTACGCGTGCAGGTCGTTCGTGCCGTTCGACGCCGCCTCGCGCAGCGCGTCGACGATCTGCGGGCGCACCTTCTCGAACACCTCGTCGTCCTCGGCGAAGCCGCGGGCGTGGATCTCCGGGCCCACGACGCAGCGCCCGGTGGCGGGGTCGAGCGCGACGAAGATCGAGATGAACCCCTCCTCCGCGAGGATGCGGCGGTCCTTCAGGTCCGCGTCCGTGATCTCGCCGACGCTCGAGCCGTCGACGTAGACGAAGCCGAGGTCGTACTGCCCGGTCACCGTCGGCACGCCGGCCTTCAGGTCGACCGCGGTGCCGTTCTCCGCGATGATCACGCGGTCCTCCGGCACGCCCGTGTCCATCGCGATCCGCGCGTTCGCGACCTGGTGGCGGATCTCGCCGTGGATCGGCATCGCGCCGCGCGGCTTCAGGATGTTGTAGGCGTACATCAGCTCGCCAGCGGCCGCGTGGCCGGAGACGTGGACCTTCGCGTTGCCCTTGTGCACGACGGTCGCGCCGAGCTTCGTCAGCCCGTTGATGACCCGGTAGACGGAGTTCTCGTTCCCGGGGATCAGGCTCGACGCGAGGATGACGGTGTCGCCCTCGCCGATCTCGATCGCGTGCTCCCGGTTCGCCATCCGCGACAGGACCGCCATCGGCTCGCCCTGGCTGCCGGTCGACATGTAGACGATGCGGTCGTCCGGCAGCTTCGCGGCCTGCTTCAGGTCGACGAGCACGTCCTGCGGCACCTTCAGGTAGCCGAGGTCCGCGGCGATGCCCATGTTGCGGACCATGCTGCGACCGAGCAGCGCGACCTTGCGGCCGTTCTTGTGGGCGGCGTCGAGCACCTGCTGCACGCGGTGGACGTGGGACGAGAAGGAGGCGATGACCACGCGGCGCGGCGCGCGGCGGATGACGTCGTCGAGCACCGGGCCGATCGAGCGCTCGAGCGGCGTGAAGCCGGGCACGTCCGCGTTCGTGGAGTCGGCGAGGAACAGGTCGACGCCGCGCTCGCCGAGGCGCGCGAACGCGCGGAGATCGGTCAGCCGGTCGTCGAGCGGCAGCTGGTCCATCTTGAAGTCGCCGGTGTCGAGCACGGTGCCGGCGGAGGTCGTGATCGCGACCGCGAGCGCATCCGGGATGGAGTGGTTCACCGCGACGAACTCGAGCGAGAACGGGCCGAGCTGCTCGGTGCCGCCCTCCTTCACGACGTGCGTGTAGGGCTTGATGCGGTGCTCCTGCAGCTTCGCCTCGACGAAGGCGAGCGTCAGCGCCGACCCGAGCAGCGGGATGTCGCGCTTCAGGCGGAGCAGGTACGGCACGGCGCCGATGTGGTCCTCGTGGCCGTGCGTCAGCACCACGGCGACGACGTCGTCGAGGCGCTCCCGGATCGGCGCGAAGTCGGGGAGGATCAGGTCGACGCCCGGCTGGTCCGTCTCCGGGAAGAGCACGCCGCAGTCGACGATCAGCAGCTTGCCGTCGATCTCGAAGACCGTCATGTTGCGGCCGACCTCGCCGAGCCCGCCGAGCGGGACGATGCGGAGCGTGCCGCGCTCGACCGGACGGGGCTCCGGCAGCTTCTCCGCCATCAGCGGGTCGTCCCGGCGACCTTGGGCAGGGCGCCGCCGGCGGCCGCGTTGCGGTCCGGTCGGAAGTTCTTGAAGTCGGCCCCGGCCACGTCGTGCACCAGTGCCAGCTCGTCCTCGATCACGGCGGCCTCCGCCTCCTCGGGTCCCACCAGCGGCAGTCGCACGCGCGGGCTGCCGATGCGGCCGAGGCCGTGCAGCACGTACTTCGCGGCGACCGTGCCGGGGACGTGGGTCATGATCGCCCGCACGAGCGGCTCGAGCAGCCGGTGCTGCGCCGTCGCGGAGGCGAGATCGCCGCGGTTGACCGCGTCGACGATGGTCCGGTACGGCGCGGCGGCGACGTTCGCCGTCACGCCGATGAGCCCGGAGGCGCCGATCGCGAGGTGCGGGAGCACGTTCGCGTCGTCGCCGGAGAAGTAGAGCAGGTCCGTCTGGTTCAGCACCCGGCTGACCTCGCTGAAGTCGCCCTTCGCGTCCTTCACGGCGACGATGTTCGGGTGCTTCGCGGCGCGCAGGATCGTCTCGTACCGGATCGGCACGCCCGTTCGGCCGGGGATGTCGTAGAGGATCACCGGCAGGTCCGTCGCGTCGGCGACCATCCGGAAGTGCGTGAGCAGGCCGGCCTGCGTCGGCTTGTTGTAGTACGGCGTCACGATCATCACGCCGTCGGCGGCGTGCGCGGACTTCTTGTAGAGCTCGATCGCGTGGGCGGTCTCGTTGGAGCCGCCGCCCTGGACGATCTTCGCCCGGCCGGCCGCCACGTCGCGGGCGACCTCGACGAGGCGCAGCTTCTCGGGATCGGTCAGCGTGCTCGTCTCGCCGGTGGTGCCGGAGACGACGATGCCGTCCGCACCGGCCGTGATCACCGAGTCGACGTGCTTCTCGACCCCGGGCCAGTCCACCTCGCCGTCGGCGGTGAACGGTGTGACCAGGGCGACGAGCACCTGGCCGAACGGGTTCTCGGGCACGGACCGGAAGCCTACCGGGGAGATGCGCGCGTCCGGCCGCCGCGGTCGGCGGCCGGACGCGGCGGCGGCGCTACGGGGCGACGCGGCCGTTCTTCGTGAAGGCGGCGTGGGTCGCGGGCATGAGGGTCGCCCACTGCGCCTCCATCGCCTCCGCCACCAGCTCGATCTCGCGCTGCGGGAACGACGGCACGGTCGCCTCGGGGTGCTTCGTGCGCAGCGAGACGAAGTTCATGAGGCTGCGGGCGTTCATCGTCACGTACATCGACGAGTAGAGGTTCAGCGGCAGGACGATGCGGGCGACCTCGCGGGCCACGCCCTCGTCCAGCAGCCGCCGGTAGGCGGCGTAGGCCGCCGTCGACTGCGTGCGGACCGCGTCCTGCACGGCCTCGTGCTGCTCCGGCGTGCCGGGCAGGAAGTCGTAGGCGCCGGGCTTGCCGACCTGCACCAGGTTGCGGCTCGCGTCCGGCACGTAGAAGACCGGCTGCAGCTCGCGGTAGCGGCCCGACTCCTCGTTGTACGAGGCGATGCGGTGCCGCATGAACTCCCGGAACACGAATATCGGCGCCTGCACGTAGAAGGTCATCGAGTTGTGCTCGAAGGGCGAGCCGTGCCGGTCGCGCATCAGGTAGTTGATGAGGCCGCGGTCGCGCTTCTCGAGCTCCGCCTCGTCCGACGCGGACTCGAGCGACTGCTCCCCCACGGTGGAGACGCGGGCGGCGAAGAGCACGTCGGCGTCGCGGGCGGCGGACCGCACCAGCTCGACGGTCATGTCGGATCGGAACTCGGCTTCGTCGGTCACGGCCGCAACCGTAGCGACGCCCTGGGACGTCCGTCGCGGCCCCTACGCTCGCACCGTGATCGCGCTCGTGGCCGTGGTGGCGGCGGTCGTCGTCGGGCTCGTCGGCTGGCTCTGGTGGCGCGGCGACGGCACGGTCCGACGGGGCTCCGGCGAGGTGCTGCGCCCGCACGAGGCGGCGCTGTCGGACGACGCGTTCGGGTCCGCGGCCACGCTGCTGCTGTTCGGCTCGCAGCAGGACGAGCGGACGGACGCGGTGCGCCGGCGGCTGCTCGCCCTGGCGATCGAGCACCCCGGCGTCGCCGTCGCGGAGGTCGACCTGACCCGCCGCGGCGACCTCGCGGGGCGCTGGGCGGTCACCCGCACCCCGAGCGTCTTCGCGCTCGACGGCGGCGGCCGCCTGCGCGCGCGGGTCCTGGGCGCCGCGAGCGCCGACGTGCTGCGCACCGCGCTCGACACCGCGCTGCGACCCGCCGGCTGACGGGCGGGGGTGGGTACGCTCGGCCCATGGCGCAGAAGCGGGTCCCCGTGCCGTCCGCGAGGCCCGCTCCCCGGCGGCAGCCCCCTCCCCCGCCCGTCGAGATCCCGAAGCCGATCGTGCGGCGCCCGATCGCGAAGGACAGCCGGCTCACGGTGCTCGTCGGCGGCGCCTCCGGCCTGATCGGCACCGAGCTCGTGCGGCAGCTGCGGGAGGCCGGGCACACGGTGCAGCGCCTCGTGCGCCGCCCGCCGCGGAGCGCCGACGAGTTCAGCTGGGCCCCGGACGCGAAGATCGTCGACTTCCGCCTGCTCGAGAGCGTCGACGCGGTGATCAACCTCTCCGGCGCCTCCCTGAACCGCATCCCGTGGACGAGCGGGTACAAGGAGCAGATCCTCCGCTCCCGCGTGAAGGCGACGCAGGCGCTCGTCGAGGCGATGGGCATGGCCTCGTCGCCGCCCCCGGTGTTCCTGTCCGGCTCCGCCGTCGGCTTCTACGGCGACCGCCCCGGCGAGACCCTCACCGAGGAGTCGCCGCGCGGCACGGGCTTCCTGGCCGACGTCGTCGCCGAGTGGGAGGGCGCCGCGCTGCTCGCCCCCTCCCGCACGCGCACCGCGCTGCTCCGCACGGGCGTCGTGCTGGCGCAGGGCGGCGGCGCGCTGCAGCCGCTCACGCTCGCGACCCGGTTCGGGCTCGGCTCGACGGTCGGGCACGGCACGCAGCACTGGCCGTGGATCTCCCTCCACGACGAGGCGGCCGCGATCGTGCACCTGCTCACGAGCACGATCGAGGGCCCCGTGAACCTCGTCGGGCCGACCCCGGCGACGAGCGAGGAGATCACGCGGCGCATCGCCGGCGACCTCCACCGCCCGCACGTGCTGAAGCTGCCGGAGGCGGTCGTCGGTCTCGGCATGGGCGAGATGGGCCGGGAGCTGCTGCTGCCGAGCCAGAAGGTCGTGCCGGCGAAGCTCGAGGCGGATGGCTTCGTCTTCCGCCACCGTACGAGCGACGAGGCGATCGACGCGGTCCTCGCCGCCTGACGCCCGCCTCGCTCCCGACCGTCGCCCTCAGAGGCCCAGCGCCGCGACGGCCCGGGCCAGGTGCGGCTCGAAGGCCGCCGGGTCGGCCTCCCCCAGCTCCGCGAGCGTCCACCAGCGGACCGCGCGGAACTCGCGCTCGTCGGGCAGGAAGGGCGTCCCGCGATCGGCCGCGAAGGCGTACCAGAGGCTGATGTCGTCGTGCCGGGAGGCGGCGTCACCGGTCGTCGTCGTGACGGTGAGGAACCACGGCGCGCCCCCGGTCGCGGGGTCGGGAGGCAGGTCGACCCCGAGCTCCTCGCGCAGCTCCCGGACGGCCGTGCTCGCGGGGTCCTCGTCCGGCTCGACGTGGCCGCCGGTCGGCAGCCAGAGCCCGGCGAGGCGGTGGTCGGCCAGGAGGACGCTCCGCCGAGGGCGGTCGACGACCAGCACGTACGCGACGAGGTGCGGGTCGGGGGTCCTCGGGCGCTCGCGGCGGTACACGTCGTCGGTGCCGCGCAGCCACTCGAGCGCCCGCGCCCGGTGCTGCTCGCCGAGCGCATCGGTGCTCGGCAGCGCCGCGACGAGCCGGACGAGGTCCGTGCGCATCAGCGGGAGAGGGCGATCGCGCGGCGCACGGCCGCGCGGGCGCGGCGGCGGTCGCCCGCCATGTCGTAGGCGAGGCCGAGCCGCAGCCATGCGCGCCAGTCGTCCGGGTGCGCCTCCGCGTCCTCCGCGTAGGGCTCGAACGCGGCGTCGGCGGCGGCGCGCTCGACGCGGCCGCTCGCCCGCCGGGGCAGGTCGTCGCCGGGCAGCGGGCCCTCCCCGCGGAGCCGCCGGGTGAGGCGGGTCGCGCGGAGGCCGAACAGCAGCTCCCGGGCGAGCAGGTAGGCGCCGATCGCCGGGAGCACCAGCAGCGCCACCCCGATCGCGACGCCGACCGGCTGCCCGGACTGCAGGAACGCGATCGCCCGCGTCACGACGACGACCAGGTAGAGCACGAGGAGGAGCGCCATCAGCAGGGCGCCGCCGAAGGCCCTCACCCGAGCAGCAGCGGCTCGAGGCCGACCGTCACCCCGGTGAGCGCCGGCAGCGCCGCGATCGCGAGGCGGATGCCGGCCGCGTAGGCGACGGGCGAGGTGGTCTCGTGCCGGATCGTGAGCAGCTCGCCGGGACCGCCCAGCAGGACGTCCTGCTTGGCCTGCACCCCGTCGAGCCGGAGCGAGTGGATCGGCACGCTCGCGACCTGCTGGCCGCGCGCGCGCTGGTCCGTGTGCGGCGCGGAGACCGGGCCGAGCTCGGACCGGGCGGCCGCGATGCGCTCGGCGGTCGCGACGGCGGTGCCGGACGGCGAGTCCGCCTTCCCGGCGTGGTGCGCCTCCACGATCTCGATCGACTCGAACCACGTCGCCGCCTGCTCGGCGAAGCGGGCCGCGAGCACGGCGCCGACGGAGAAGTTCGGGACGATCAGCACGGCGGGCGCGTCCTCCGGCCGGCCGGCGCGGAGCGAGCCGATGCGCTCCCCCGACCAGCCGCTCGTGCCGACGAGGACGGGCAGGCCCGCCGCCGTCGCGGCCGCCACGACGTCGGGCGACACCTGCGGCAGCGTCACGTCGACGACCGCGTCCACGGCCTCGTCGAACCGCAGGGCGTCCGCGGAGCCGACGCGCTGCACGACCTCCGCGTCGGCCATGCCGTCGACGACCTCGGCGACGAGGCGTCCCATCCGACCCTGGGCTCCGACGACGGCGAGGCGGATCACGGGCGTCGAGCCTAGCCTTGGCGCACCATGCGCGTGATCGAGACGAGCCCCGACGACCCCGTCACGGCGGGCCTGCTGGCCGCCTACTTCGCGGAGCGGGTCGACGGGTTCACGGCCGGCCGGTACCGGGTCGCGTCGCCCGACCCGGCGCAGTTCCAGCCGCCCGGCGTCTTCCTCCGCATCGACGAGGACGAGGGCGCGCCCCTCGCCTGCGGCGGGCTGCGCGAGATCGCGCCCGCGGAGGACGGCCGCCGCATGGAGGTCAAGCACCTCTACGTCGCGCCCGCCGCGCGGGGCTCCGGCCTCGGCCGCCGGCTGCTGACCCTGCTGGAGGCGCACGCGCGACGCGAGGGCGCGGCCTGGCTCGTGCTCGACACGAACCGGTCGCTCGAGGCCGCGGCGGGCCTCTACCGCACGAGCGGCTTCGCGTCGGTGCCGCCCTTCAACGACAACCCGAACGCGACCGACTGGTACGCGAAGCGGATCGCCGGCGCCTGACACCCGGCGCCCGACGGCTCAGACCGGCAGCGGCTCGACGAGCCCGGTCCGCAGCTCGAAGGGCAGGTGCGCGAGGTCGTTGTGCGCCAGCAGCGTGATGGGGCGACCCGACCGGGCCTTGAGGATCGTCAGGCCGCCGTGGGCCTGGGTCAGCCCCAGCCACCGCCACTCGGGCGCGTCGAACGCGTGCCGCACGAACTCCGCGATGACGAGGTTGTGCGTGATGAGGAGGTCGTGGCGCTCCTGCCCGCCCGGCGTGACGAACTCCGCGAAGGCGTCGGCCATCTGCGCCCGGCCGGCCTCGATCTCGGCCTCGGTGGCGGAGGCGAACCAGCCGGAGAACGCCCGCGGCACCTCCGGCGTGGGGCCCGACGGCACGCAGTCGAACAGCAGCGCGGACGGCTTCGGCTCGACCGCGGGCAGCCGGTCGCGGATGATCTGCGCGGTCTCCGTCGCGACCGTGCTCGGCGCGTACCAGGCGCTCGTCAGCGGGACGCCGCCCAGGCGTTCGGCGAGGAGCGCGGCCTGCCGCCGTCCCCGCGGGGAGAGCGGTCCGTCGACGACGCCGTGCTCGGCGTCGCGCTGCTCGCCGTGTCGCACGAGGTAGAGGTACTGCGTCATCGCGCCGTCGATCGTAGCCGCCGCCCCTGCGGCCCCGGCGCGTGGGGACAGACCGGTCCGTCCCGGCGGGGTACGGTGCGGCTGTCCGCGACCCGATGGGAGGACCCGCCGTGACCGACGCCGCACCGGCTCCGAACCGTTCGTCGCCCGCCCGGGCGCGGCTCGCCGCCGTCGCCGACGAGCTCTTCTACGCGGACGGCATCACGGCCACCGGCATCGACCGCCTCATCGCGGAGGCGCAGGTCACGAAGGCGACCTTCTACAAGCAGTACGGCTCGAAGGACGCCCTGATCCTCGAGTACATCGCGGGCCGCGACCGGCAGGTCCGGCAGGCGCTCACCGCGCTGCTCGCGACGCGGCCGGACCCGGGCTCGGTGCTCGGCGCCGTCATCGACGCGGTGGTCGCGGACACGGCCCGGCCGGACTTCCGCGGCGACCCGTTCCTCAACGCGGCCGCCGAGTTCGCCTCGCCCGCGCACCCGGTCCGGGTCGCGATCGTCGAGCACCGCGACTGGTTCACCGGCTTCCTCGAGGACCGCTTCCGCGACCTCGGGCACCCGCGGCCGGGCGCCGCGGCCGACGAGTTCTCGCTGCTGCGCGACGGGGCCGTGTGCGGCTCCTACGCGGGCGACGCCGTCGCCGCGACGAGCGCGTTCGACCGGGCCGCGAGGCGGCTCGTCGCGGAGCCCGTCCCGGCCGGCTGACCGGGCGAGGTCACTCCGCGGAGGCGCGGTCGAGCGCCGCGACCTCGGCGCGCGACAGGTGCACGCCGGCCGCCGCGGTCGCCGCCCACACCTCCTCGACGGTCGTCGCCGACACGATCGGCGCCGCGATGTGCGGCCGCGTGAGCAGCCAGCCGAGGGCGACCGCGGCGGGCGGCACGTCCCGCTCCCCCGCGAACCGCACCACGGCGTCGACGATCCGCATGCCGCGGCGGGTGAGGTTCGGCTGCAGCCGCTCGGCGCGCGCGGGGTCGAGCTCTCGGAGCCGGCGGAGCGCGCCGCGGGTCGGCACCGTGGCCGCGAGGAAGCCGCCCGCGAGCGGCGAGCGCGGCAGCACGGCGAGCTCCTGCGCGTGGGCGACCGGGGCGACGCCGGTCTCGAAGGGCGCGCGGGCGACCAGGCTGTGCACGGGCGCGACGGCGACGAACCGCGGCAGCCCGCGCTGGCCCGCGAGCACGCGGGCCTGGATGAGGCGCTCGGGCGTGTGGTCGCCGGCGGCGAGGTGGCCGATGCGCTGCGCGTCGAAGAGCCCCGCGACGGCGGTGAGGGTCTCCTCCATCGACGTCGTGCGGTCGTGGCCGGCGAGCACGAGGAGGTCGAGCTGGTCGGTGCCGAGGCGGTGCAGCAGGCGCTCGACGGCGGCCTGGAGGCTCGCCGCGGTGAGGTCGCCGGCGGTGCCCACACGGGCGGCGAGCACGGTCTGCTCGCGGCGGCGGCGGCTCGCGAGCCAGGTGCCGACGAGCTGCGCCGACGCCCCGTCCGCGGCGTCGTCGACGACGAGCGCGTTGCCGCCCGCCGCGGCGTAGGCGTCGAGGGCGCGGTGGGCGGCGGTGCGGTCCGCGGCCTCGCCGAGGCGGGACACGTCGAGCACGACCGGGAACATCGCGAGGCCCGTCTTCGCGAGCGGGCGGAGGCGGTACGGCTGCGAGGGCGCGTCGAGCAGCGGCCGGGTCACCCGGTTCGCCATCTGCGCGATCGAGCGCTCGACGACCGCGAGGGCCGCGGCGACGGCCGGGTCGGGGTCCGTCGCGATCGGCTCGCGCGCCGGCAGCCCGCCTGGCCCGAGGTCGACGGGACGGGTCTCGTCGTCGGACCGGCTGTGCCTGCCCCGCGTCTCGTCCATCGGCCCCCCTCCCGGCGACCGAGCGTACGGCGCCGGGCGCGCGGCGCCCCGGCGACACCTCGGCGGGTCAGGAGTCGGTGGCGCGGTCCAAGCGGTCGATCTGGTCGGGCGTGAGCTCGAGGGAGGCGCCGGGCAGCAGGTCCGCGAGGGCGCGGGCGCTCGGCACCCGCACGACCGGCGCGGCGACGCCGGGCCGGGTCAGCAGCCAGGCGAGGGCGACGCGGCCGACGTGCTGGCCGACCTCGCCCGCGATCTCGTCGAGCACCCCGAGCACGGCCGCCCCGCGGCGGTTCACGTACTTGAGCGCGCCCTGGAAGATCGGCGACGCGGGCTTGTCGTGGCGGGAGCGGAAGTCGCCGCGGAGGTAGCCGTTCGCGAGCGGCGTGCGGGCGAGCACGCCGAGGTCCGCGGCGACGGCGATCGGCGCGAGGTCGCGCTCGTACTCGCGCCGCTCCAGCAGGTTGTACTCGGGCAGGATCACGACGATGCCCGGGATCTCGAGCCGGCGCGCGGTCTTCACGGCCTCGCGGAGCGCCTCCGGGCCGAAGCCGGTCGCCGAGATGTGCCCGACCTTGCCCGCGGCGATCAGCTCGGTCGCCGCGGTGAGCGACTCCTCGATCGGCGTCGCCGGGTCCTCGCCGTCGAGGCCGAGCAGGTCGATGCGGTCGAGCCGGAGCCGCTCGAGGGAGGCGTCGACGCCGCGCCGGATCGACTTGGCGGAGAGCCCGAGCGCGTCCGGGTGCTTGCCGACCTTCGTCGCGATGACGAGGCGGTCGCGGTTCGGGTGCCGGGCCAGCCAGGACCCGATCATGATCTCGCTGCGGCCGCCCGCGTAGTGCGCGGCCGTGCTGATCAGGTCGCCGCCCGCGGCGTAGAACAGGTCGAGGACGTCCGCCGTCTCCTTGGCGTCGGTCGCCCAGCCGAAGACGCTGCCGTCGAGGGCGATCGGGTAGACGGCCATGCCCGTCTGTCCCACCCGCCGTGAGATCGGTCCGGAGAGCGGACTCGCCACGCGCTCCCCCTCCGGAACACACGAACCTGGAAAGTCGCAGTATCTCATGTGCCGAGATGCTGCGAACACTCTTGACAGGAGCGCCCCGCATCCCTACCGGGACACGGGGCGCTCGTGCGGAGCCGCGGACGGTCAGACCGTCGCGGGCTCCTCGACGACCGGGGCGAGCGAGAGCTTGCCGCGGTCGTCCATCTTCGTGATCTCGACCTGGATCTTCTGACCCACGGACAGGACGTCCTCGACGTTGTCGACCCGCTTGCCGCCGGCGAGCTTGCGCACCTCGGAGATGTGGAGCAGGCCGTCGCGGCCGGGCAGCAGCGACACGAACGCGCCGAACGCGGCGATCTTCACCACGGTGCCGAGGAACCGCTCGCCGATCTCCGGGTTGTGCGGGTTCGCGATCGCGTTGACCGCGGCGCGCGCGGCCTCGGCCGACGGGCCGTCGACGGCACCGATGTAGACGGTGCCGTCCTCCTCGATGGAGATGTCGGCGCCGGTGTCGTCCTGGATGCCGTTGATCGTCTTGCCCTTCGGGCCGATCAGCTCGCCGATCTTGTCGACCGGGATCTGGACGCTGATGACGCGCGGCGCGGTCGGCGCCATCTCGTCGGGGGCGTCGATCGCCTGGTTCAGGACGCCGAGGATCGTCAGACGAGCCTCCTTCGCCTGCTGCAGCGCGCCGTCGAGCACCGACGACGGGATGCCGTCGAGCTTGGTGTCGAGCTGGATCGCGGTGACGAACTCGCTCGTGCCGGCGACCTTGAAGTCCATGTCGCCGAGCGCGTCCTCCGCGCCGAGGATGTCGGTGAGCGTCGCGTACTGCGTCTCCCCGTCCACCGTGTCGGACACGAGGCCCATCGCGATGCCGGCGACCGGGGCCTTGAGCGGCACACCGGCGTTCAGCAGCGAGAGCGTGGAGGCGCACACGGAGCCCATCGACGTCGAGCCGTTGGAGCCGAGGGCCTCGGACACCTGGCGGATCGCGTAGGGGAACTCCTCGCGGGCGGGCAGCACCGGCACGAGCGCGCGCTCGGCGAGGAAGCCGTGCCCGATCTCGCGACGCTTCGGCGACCCGACGCGGCCGGTCTCACCGGTCGAGTAGGGCGGGAAGTTGTAGTGGTGCAGGTACCGCTTCTTCGTGACGGGCGACAGCGAGTCGATCTGCTGCTCCATCTTCAGCATGTTCAGCGTCGTGACGCCGAGGATCTGCGTCTCGCCGCGCTGGAAGATCGCGGAGCCGTGGACGCGCGGGATGACCGCGACCTCGGCGTCGAGCGGGCGGATGTCCTTCAGGCCGCGGCCGTCCATGCGGACGCCCTCGGACAGGATCCGGCCGCGGACGACCTTCTTCGTGACCGACTTGTACGCGCCGGACACCTCGCCGAGCGCGGAGGCGGGCAGCTCGCCGCCGTCGACCATGGCCTGGACGGCGTCCTTGACGCGCGACTTCAGGTTGTCGTCGGCGTCCTGCCGCTCGATCTTGCCGGCGATCCGGTAGACGTCCCCGAGCTCCTGCAGCGCGAGGTCCTCGACGACCTTGTAGGTCGCCTCCGTGTAGGGCAGGAAGACCGGGTACTCGCGGGTCTCCTTGGCGGCCTGCTTCGCGAGCTCGGCCTGCGCCTCGATGAGCGACTTGAGGAACGGCTTCGCGGCCTCGAGGCCCTGGGCCACGACCTCCTCGTTCGGCTTCACGGCGCCGGCGCGGATCTTCTCGAACGCGGTCTCCGTCGCCTCGGCCTCGACCATCATGATCGCGACGTCGCCGGACTCGGTGACCCGGCCCGCGACGGTGAGGTCGAAGACGGCGTCCTCGAGCTGCGCGAAGGTCGGGAACGCGACCCACTGGCCGTCGATGAGGGCCAGGCGGACGCCGCCGATCGGGCCGCTGAACGGCACGCCGGACAGCTGGCTGGAGGCGGAGGCCGCGTTGATCGCGAGGGCGTCGTAGAACTCGCCCGGCGCGATCGAGAGGACCGTGATGACGATCTGGACCTCGTTGCGGAGGCCGTTGATGAACGACGGGCGCAGCGGCCGGTCGATCAGGCGGCAGACCAGGATCGCCTCCGTCGAGGGACGGCCCTCGCGGCGGAAGAACGAGCCGGGGATCTTGCCGGCGGCGTAGGACCGCTCCTCGACGTCCACCGTCAGGGGGAAGAAGTCGAACTGGTCCTTCGGGTTCTTGCTGATGCTCGTCGCGGACAGCAGCATCGTGTCCTCGTCGAGGTACGCGGCGACGGCGCCCTGCGCCTGCTGCGCGAGGCGACCGGCCTCGAAACGGATGGTGCGCTTGCCGAACTTCCCGTTGTCCAGGATGGCTTCGGCGGACTTGATCTCGGGACCCTCCAAGAGGCGTCTCCTTCTCTCTGTTCGTGTTCGAGCAGACGGAGATCAGCGGGGAGGAGCGTGGCAAGCCGACCCGTCCCGCGCCCCGGATGGATGCGGGTCAGGCGCGGCTCCTGGTCATCAGTAGAAGAGCGCGGGACCGCCTGCGGCCCCGAAGTCCACCACTAACGACCAGCTCCCTGCCGGTCTGCTCCGGTGCCCCGCACTGCTGCGGAGCGCTTCCATGCTACCAGGAGGCGTTTTCTCCCCACGTCCGGGGATCCGGCGCGTTCCGCGCGGGATCCCCGGACGTGCGGAGGAATCGGCTCAGCGGGCCGCCTTCGCCGCCATCCGCGGGCCCGCCACCGCGGCGAGCACCGCGATCGCGGCGCTGAACACGACGAGCACCGGCACCGCGGGCAGGAACGCGAGCGCCGCGCCGACCAGCAGCACGGGCACCGTGAGGCCGACGTAGGCGATCAGGAACATGGCCGCGAGCACCTCGCCGCGCTGCGGCGCCGGCACGAGGCCCGTCGCGATGCCGAGGGAGGCGCGGAAGAGGAGCCCGACGCCGAGGCCCGCGACGAGGCCGCCCGCCACGAACAGCCACTCGGCGGTCACGAGCGCGCCGGCCGCGAGACCGGCCAGGCCCACGACCATCGCGACGGTCGCGACGACGAGCTGCACCCGCACGGCCACCGGGGTGAAGAAGACCTGCCCGAGCGCGGCGACGGCGAACACCGCGAACGGCACGACGCCCGCGACGAGCCGCGAGGGCTGCTGGAACTCCCCCGCGAGGAACGAGGGGGCGAGCGAGGTGAAGAGGCCGAAGATCGCGAACGCCGCGAAGACGCCGGCGCCCGCGGCCGAGAAGACGCCGCGGCCCTCGGCCGGCACCGTGAGGCGCTGCGGGCGCCACGCGCGGGAGGAGCGCTCCACCGTCTCGGGCGCGACGAGCACGGCGACCGCGGCGAGCACCAGGACGACGAGCGCGACGACGTAGGGCGTGACGAGCGGGGCGGGCGCGTACTCCGCGAGGAGGCCGCCGACGAGCGGGCCGAGCCCCAGGCCGCCGATGTTGGCGATGGTCGCGACGACCGCGGGCACGCCGGGGCGCCGCGGCCCGCCGGCGCCGCGCCAGAGCTCGCCGAGGTGCGCGGTCGCGGCGGCCGTCAGCGCGCCGACGCCGAGGCCGGTGAGGAAGCGGGCGACGAGCAGCACCGGCACGGTCGGCAGGAGGAGGAACAGCACGCTCGCGACGACCTCGAGCCCGAGCGCGAACAGGGCCGGCGGCTTGCGGCCGACCCAGTCGGAGACGTGCCCGACGAGGTAGAGGCTGAGCGCGACGCCCGCCGCGTACGCCGCGAAGACCACGGTGACGACCCACGTCGGGAACCCGTCGCGCTGCTGGTAGAGCGCGTAGAGCGGCGTCGGGATGGTCGTGAACGCCATCGCGGCGAGGAACACCGCGGCGGTCGTCCAGAAGGCGGCGCCGTGGGGCAGCCGGCGGGAGGGGGCGGGCAGGGTCGTCGCGGTCACGGGTCGAGGATGCGCCCCGGGCGCGATCGTGTCCAACGAACGTCCTTGCTCGCAGCGATCGGCGTGATCGATCATTGGCGGCATGGACCTGCCCACCGTCGAGGCCTTCCTCGCCGTCGCCGAGGAGCGGCACTTCGGCGCCGCGGCCGCTCGCCTCCACCTCGTGCAGTCGAGCGTCTCCGCGGCGGTCGCCCGGCTCGAGCGCGAGCTCGGCGCCCGGCTGCTCGACCGGTCACCCCGCTCCGTCTCGCTCACCGAGGCGGGCGAGGCCGTGCTGCCGGAGGCGCGCCGCCTGCTCGCCGCCGCCGACCGCATGCGGCTCGCGGCCGGCGGCGAGGCGGGCCTGACGGGCTCGGTGCGGCTCGGCACCTTCTCGGCCCTGCCGCTGCTCGACCTGCCCCGGCTGCTCGCGGCGTTCGCGGCCGCCCACCCCCGCGTCGAGGTGCGGCTCAGCACGTCGCCCTCCGGCTCCTCCGGGCTCGCCGCCGACATCCGCGCCGGGCGGCTGGACGTCGGTCTCGTCGCCCTGCCGCCCGACCTCACCGGCGGGCTCGCGCTCACCCCGCTCGCGCGCCACCGGTTCGCCGTGCTCCTGCGCGAGGACCACCCGCTGGCCGGGCGCGCGCGGCTGCGGCTGGCCGACCTGGCCGACGAGTCCTTCATCGACGGTCCCGAGGGCTTCGGCCACCGGGTGTTCTCGGACCGGGCGTTCGCCGCGGCCGGCACGGCGCGGGTCGTCCGCACCGAGATCGCGGACCTCCCGTCGCTCGGCGACTACGTCGCGGCGGGCCTCGGCGTCGCCGTCGCCCCGGTGGAGCTGGTCGCCCCGCGCGCCGACGTCGTCGCGGTGCCGCTCGAGCCCGCCTTCGAGTGGGAGGTCGCGCTCGCGACCCGGGCCGACCCGGCGCCCGCCGTCACCGCCTTCACCCGGCTCGCGCTCGACCTGCGCGCCGCCTGACCCGGCTCACCAGCGCGCGCCGGTCATCCACGCGCCGCCGCGCTCGGTCACGACGGTGCGGAACAGCAGCCGCATGACCGACTCCTGGACCCGCGCCCCGACCGGGCCGGGGATCTTGCTGCTGCTCGCGCGCGCCCCGGCGGCGACGATCCGCTGCACGCGCCGCCGCCGGGCGCGCTCGAAGGCGGCGAGCCCCTCCTCCACGCCGCGCCCCGCCGCGGTCAGCTCGCGCCCGAGCACGACCCCGTCCTCGAGCGCCATCGACGCCCCCTGCCCGGAGCTCGGGGAGGGCGCGTGCGCCGCGTCGCCGACGAGCACGGCGGTGCCGCGGCGCCAGCGGCGGACGCGCGGGAGGTCGTAGGTGCTGTCGCCCGCCAGCTCGAGCCGGCCGGCGGCGATCAGCGCGGCGGCCGGCCCCGCGTCGTCCTGCACGAGGGCCACGAGGCGCTCCCGCCACCGGTCGTCCGTCGTGGTGGCGCGCACCTCCGCCGGGATCGGCGGCTCCGGCACGTTGACGAACCACACGACCTCCCCGGACGGCAGCGGGTGCGCGCCGAAGAACGCGCGTCGCCCGAAGACCATGGTCCAGGCGCGGGGGCGCAGCCCGGCCGCGATGCCCGGGTCGGCGGTCACGCCGCCGAAGTTCGTCAGGCCGACGTAGCGGGGCGCGGGCGCGCCGGGATCGACCGCGCGGCGGACGAGGGAGCGCACGCCGTCCGCGCCGACGAGGACGTCGCCGCGGAGCCGCTCGCCGCGCTCGGTTCGGACGGCGCCGTCGGCGACGTCGACCTCGACGACCCGGGCGTCGGCGCGCACCTCCACGCCGCGCCCGGCGGCGTGCTCCGCGAGGACGGCGACGAGGTCGGCCCGGCGCAGGGTCAGGCCGCGGAGGCCCGACGCGAGCGGGACGCCGATGGAGACGGTGCCGAGCACCCGCCCGGTGGCGCCGACGAGCAGGTTCTCGTCGGTCGGGGCGCCGACCGCCTCGAGGTCGGCGAGGACGCCGAGCGCGGCCGCCGCGCTCAGCCCGTTCGGCGCGACGGTGAGCCGGCTGCCCGCCGCTGCGGCCGCCGGGGAGCGCCGCTCGAGCACGGTGCTCGCGACGCCCCGGTCGTGCAGCGCGAGCGCCGTCGCGAGCCCGGCCGCGCCGCCGCCCACAATGAGAGCACGCATCTCCCACCCCTTCGAATGTCAAACTATACGAATATCGAAAGGTTAGGACCATGGAGGACGTCCGGCAAGCGGCGATCCGCGAGATCGGCGCGTCGATGCAGCGCTACCAGCGCAGCGTCCAGGCGTTCGACGACGCCGTCGGGCGGCGTCTCGGCCTCGGCCCCGCCGACCTGCGCTGCCTCGACTGGCTGGCCGACGGGCCGAAGACGGCGGGCGAGCTCGCCCGCGGCGCCGGGCTGCGCGCCGCGGCGACAACCGCGCTCGTCGACCGGCTCGAGCGCCGCGGCCTCGTCGAGCGCCGCCCCGACGAGGCCGACCGGCGTCGTATCCTCGTGCGGATGACGCCCGACGCCGAGGCGCGCGTCGGCGCGCTCTACGGCCCGCTCGTCGCGGAGGGCGTCGACGTGTTCGACGGGCTGGGCGCCGCCGAGATCGCCGAGCTGCGCCGCCTCCTCGAGCGGATGACCGCGCTGACCGACCGGCACCGCGCCCGCGTCGAGGAGGATCCGGGCGATCCGACGGCGACCTCTCGGGCTGGCGGGGCATCGTTCGGGTCGTGAGCACCGCGGACGCCGCCGTCACCACCGCCCCCCTCCACGCGGACGAACCGGTCCGGACGCACCGGCACGGCTGGTGGTGGAAGTCGCTGCTCGCCGGCGCCCTGCTCTGGCTGGTGACGGTCGTCGTCACGATCGCGACGAGCAACGCGAACCTCGTCCCGACGCTGATCCTGCTCGGCAGCTTCCTCGTCCCGTTCTCGGTCGTGCTGTTCGCCGCCGAGCGCATCAGCTCGTCGGTCCCCGTCGCGTCGCTGATGCTCGCCTTCTTCGTCGGCGGCGTGCTCGGGGTGCTCGGGGCGTCGGTGCTCGAGGCGCCGCTGTCCTCCGGCGGCCTCGGCGGGTTCCTGCTCGTCGGGATCATCGAGGAGCTCGTGAAGGGCGTGCTGCTCGTCGTCATCGGGCGCCACCTGGTGCCGAAGACGGCGCGGCAGGGCGCGCTGCTCGGCGCCACGGTCGGCGCGGGCTTCGCCGCGTTCGAGTCCGCCGGGTACGCCTTCAACGCGGCCCTCGGCAACGGCGGCATCGACCTGCTCAGCCTGCTGCAGACGGAGGTCACCCGCTCGGTGCTCACGCCGCTCGGGCACGTGCTCTGGACCGCGGTGCTCGGCGCCGCGCTCTTCGCCGCCTCCCGCGACGGGCGGCGCTACCGCTTCACCGCCGGCGTCCTGCTGGCCTACCTGCTCGTCGCCGTGCTGCACGGGCTCTGGGACTCGATGGGCGGGATCAGCACGATCATCGCCATCGTCTCGACCGGCAACGTCGTGCCGGCGCTCTCCTCCGGCACCCTCCGGCCGGGCACGCGGGGCGAGGTCGGCGAGATCACGACGGGCGTCTACGTGCTCGGCCTCGGCGTCATCTCGGTCATCGGCGGCCTGACGCTGCGCGGCATCGTCCGCCACCACCGGCCCCGCGACCGCGCGATGTCCGCGCAGCACGCCGCCGCGCGACAGGTGTTCACGGATGAGGGGATCCGGCAGGCCGGATCCCCTCATCCGTGAACACCGCTTGCGCTAGTTCGCGGTGATCTTCGCCGGGTTGAGGTTCCGGCCCGGGTCCGTCGCGGTGAAGAGGCCCTCGAGCACGCCGATGCCCTGCTCGGACAGCACGTCGGGCAGCCACGCGGCGTGCTCGACGCCGATGCCGTGGTGGTGGCTGGGGACGCCGCCGAGGTCGATGAACGCCTGCTGGATCGCCTGCTTCACGACGTCGTACTCGGCCTCCGGGTCGTCGCCCATGACGAAGGCGAACGTGAAGTACAGGCACGCGCCCGAGTGGTACGAGTGCGACAGGTGGCTCATGATCCAGCCCGTGCGGCCGAGCGACTCGTAGGCCGCCTCCGCCGCGGCGATCACGCCGTCGTGCATCCGGTCCAGCCCGGCCCACGGCACGCTCGTCTCCGACACGTCGCCCGCGGTGCCGCGGTCGAGCAGGAAGTCGCGCAGGTACGGGGTGTCGAACTTCTTCTGGTCGTAGAGCACGCCGGGGCCGGTGCCCACGCTGATGCCGCGGTTGCGCTTGACGATCTTCTCGACCGCCTTGCGCTGCCGCGCGACGTGCCCCGGCTCCCCCTCGTAGCCGATGAACGAGAGGCACATCTCGTCCAGGTCCCAGCCGCGGCGCTCGAGGAACGCGAACAGCGCCTTCTGCGCGAACGCGCCGAAGCCCTTCGACTCCTTCGACGTCGAGAGCGAGAAGCCCGTCTCGCGGCCGTCGGAGACGCGGGTGATCGCGGGGTGCACGTCGCTCTCGGCGATCTCGCGCATCGCCTTCGAGCCGGCCCGCCAGTTCGGGAAGAAGTAGGCGTGGATGACGCGCTTCGCCGGCACCCGGTGCACCTGCACGGTCGCCTCGGTGATCACGCCGAGCCGGCCCTCGCTGCCGAGGATCATCTCCCGCACGCTCGGCCCCGTGGAGGCAGAGGGGGTCGGGCGCAGGTCGAGCAGGCCGCCGGGGCGGGCGACGCGCATGCCCCGCGTGATGTCCGCGATGTCGCCGTACTTGTCCGACTGCATGCCGGACGACCGGGTCGCGATCCAGCCGCCGAGGCTCGAGTGGGTGAAGGAGTCGGGGAAGTGCCCGATCGTCCAGCCGCGGGCGTTCAGCTGCGCCTCGAGCGACGGGCCGAGCACGCCCGCCTGCACGCGGGCGAGCCCGGAGAGCTCGTCGATCTCGAGCACGCGGTCGAGCAGGCCGAGGTCGACCGAGACCACGGGCCGGGTCTCCCCCGGGATCGGCTCGAGCGAACCGGCGATGTTGCTGCCGCCGCCGAACGGGATGAGCACCGCGTCGTGCTGCACGACCGCGTCGACGACCGCCTGCACGGCGGCCTCGTCGGCCGGGTAGACGACGAGGTCGGGCACGCGCGGCAGACGCCCGGCGCGGACCTTGATCAGGTCGCGGATGCTCTTGCCGTAGGTGTGCACGACGCGGTCGAGGTCGTCGTCGGCGACGCGCTCGGCGCCCGCCGCGGCGGCCATCGCGGCGCGGAGCGCCCCGTCGGCGATCGAGGCCGGCACGTCGAGGGCGCCGAAGTCGGGCTGCTCGAGCGGCGAGGCCGCGTGCAGGTCGAGGCCGACGGCCTTCAGCACGAAGGGCGCGAAGTTCGGCTTGTCCTCGTGGTGGAAGGCGACGCCGGGCACGCCCCAGCCCCACCACTTCATGTGCGCCACGGGGTTCTCCCGCACGGCCGCCGCGTCCTCGCGGTCGGCGACGGTCGGGGTGACGAGATCGGTCATCGGGGTCCTCCGGAGGCGATGCGGCCCGTGGAGAGGACCGCGTGGGCGTGCTCGTCGTGCAGGCGCTGCACCTCGCCGCGGACGCGGCGCATGTACTCGGTCGGCGTCTCCCCCGCGTGCGCGAACACCGGGTCGCCGAACACGACGGCGACCGGGGGGCGACCGGCCTTCGGCCACTTCGAGCCGCGCGGGTGCGCGGCGTGCGCGCCGATGATGGCGACCGGCAGGACGGGCACCTTCGACTGGTTCGCGAGCGCCGCGGCGCCGACCTTGAAGGTGCCGATGCGGCCGGTCCGGCTCCTCGTCCCCTCGGGGAAGACGAGCAGCGGCACGCCGCGCTCGAGCAGGGCGCGCGCCTCCGACGCGGGACGGTTCAGCCCGGCGCGGTGGATGGGGAACGCGTTGAAGAAGAGCGCGGTGAGGCCCTTGCGCCACTTCACGTCGAAGAAGTAGTCGGCCGCGGCGCCGGCGGAGAGGTAGCGGGCGAGGCGGCGCGGGAGGGTCGTGAAGACGAGGGGCGCGTCGAGGTGGCTCGTGTGGTTCGCGACGACGACGAAGGCGCCGCGGAGGTCGCTCAGCCGTTCCCGGCCGAAGATCCGCACCGACACGACCGAACGGATGACGCCCCCGAGCAGCACCCGCTGCGCCACCCAGCGCGCGGCCGCCATCGGCTTCGAGGTGTACCGGTCGAATCGCACGACGGGTGGTTCGGAGCCGGGGGCGTGCTTGGTCGTCACCCGCGTCGTCACTCGGGAAGGCTACTGCGGCGGCGGTCGCTCAGCGCCTTGGAGACCCTGCGGATGCCGGATCGCGGCGCATGCCGCGCCACGAACATGAGCGCCTTGTACCGCGCGCTCGGCGTCGAGACCACGCGGCCCCGCAAGAGGTCGCGGAGGGCCGCGGCGACGAGGTCGTCGGCGTCGAGCCAGAGGGCGTCCGGCATCGACGAGCCGCTGATGCCCGCCCGGGCATGGAACTCCGTGCGCACCCAGCCCGGCTCGAGCGCCATGGCGGTCACGCCGGTGCCCGCGAGCTCGTTCGCGAGCCCCTCCGTGTAGACGGTCACCCAGGCCTTGATCGCGCTGTAGGCGCCCATCGTGATCCGGCCCGCGGTCGACCCCACGTTCACGATGCGGCCCCGGCCGCGCGCAGTCATCGCCCGCCCCGCGGCGCCGGAGAGCACCTGCACGGCCCGCACCATGACCTCGAACGCGCGGTCGTGGGCGGCCTGGTCCGTGGACAGCAGCGACGCGCGCACCGAGAAGCCGGCGTTGTTGACGAGGAGGTCGACGGGCGCGGCGGAGTCCTCGAGCCGCGCGGCCACGCGGTCGACGTCCCCGCGATCGGTGAGGTCGGCCCGGAGCACCTCCGCCCCGCGGCCGGCGGCGCGGTACCGCGCCGCCTCCTCCTCGAGCCGGTCCTCGTCGCGGGCGACGAGGACGAGGTCCCATCCGCGGGCGGCGAGGGCCCGCGCGAAAGCCGCGCCGATGCCGCTCGTCGCACCGGTCACGAGCGCGGTCGCCATTCCGCATACGATACGGACCCGATGACTGCCCCCGCTGGTGCCGACAGCGGCGCTCCCTCCATCGCCCCCGTGGAACGACTCTCCGGGCACGTGCTGCTCACCGGCGGCACCGGCTTCGTCGGCCAGGCCGTGCTCGAGCGCCTCCTCGTCTCCCACCCCGACACCCGGGTCTCGCTGCTCGTGCGCGGCAAGACCGGCCAGTCCGCCGACGACCGCGTGCGCAAGCTGCTGTCGAAGCCGGTGTTCAAGGCCTGGCGGGAGGCGGTCGGCCGCGACGAGGCCGCGCGGATCTTCGCCGAGCGCGTCACCGCGGTCGAGGGCTCGCTCGACGCCGTGCCGCCGCTGCCCGGCGACCTCACGCACGTGCTGCACAGCGCCTCGACCGTCTCGTTCGACCCGCCAATCGACGAGGCGTTCGCGACGAACACGGGCGGCGCGAGGAACCTCTACACGGCCATCCGGGAGTCCGGCGCCGACCCGCACGTCGTGCACGTGTCCACCTGCTACGTCGGCGGCCTCCGCAAGGGCGTGCTGCCCGAGGCCCGGCTCGACCACGACGCCGACTGGCGCGTCGAGGCCGACGCCGCCGCGGCGGCCCGCCAGCGCGTGGAGCTGCGCAGCCGCGAGCCCGGCGTGCTGCGCGGCCTGATGCTGCGCGCCCGCGCCGAGCACGGCAAGGAGGGGCCCCGCGCGGTCGCGATCGCCGCGGAGGCCGCCCGCGTCGACTGGGTCAAGCGCCGCCTCGTGACCGCCGGCCGCGCCCGCGCCCAGAGCCTCGGCTGGACCGACGTCTACACGCTGACCAAGGCGCTCGCCGAACGCGCCGCCGAGGAGCTGTGGGGGGCGGAGCACCGCCTGTCGATCGTGCGCCCGAGCGTCATCGAGAGCGCGCTCGAGCACCCGTTCCCCGGCTGGATCGACGGCTTCAAGGTCGCCGACCCGTTGATCATCGCCTTCGGCCGCGGGCAGCTCGAGGACTTCCCGGGCGTGCCCGACTCGGTGCTCGACATCATCCCGGTCGACTTCGTGGTGAACGCGATCCTCGCCGCCGCGGCGACCCCGCCGCCCGTCGCGGAGCCCCGGTACCTCCACGTCGCGTCGGGGGCGAGCAACCCGCTGCCGTTCCACGGCATGTACCGCAACGTGCACGAGTACTTCACCGCGAACCCGATCCCGGACACCCCTGGCGCGGAGCGGGTGCCGACCTGGCAGTTCCCGGGCGACCGCCGCGTGGAGCGCGCGATCCGCCGGGCGGAGGTCCTCGTCGGCGCGGCGAACTCGACCCTGGACCGGCTGCCGTCGACCCCGCGCCTGCGCGAGTGGCAGCGCACCATGGGGCGGCGCGAGCGCGACGTGCACAGCCTCCGGCAGCTGTCGGACCTCTACCGCGCCTACGTCGGCACCGAGCTGATCTTCGACGACGCGAACGCCCGCGCGCTCGGCGCCCGCATCCCGGCGGACCGGCCCGACGAGGGCTTCGACGTCACCCGCATCGACTGGCGCGACTACCTCCAGCGCGTCCACGTGCCCGCGATCACCCAGCTCATGCGGGTGTTCTCGCGCGGCCGGGGCGGCGACCGGAGCAGCGGGCCTGCGGCGCCGAAGCCGCTGCCGCAGCGCACCGACGTGCTCGCGGTCTTCGACCTCGAGGGCACCGTCGTCGACTCGAACATCGTCCAGCAGCTGCTGTGGGTGAGGCGCTCGCAGGGCGGCGAGGCCGCGGCGGCCGCGGAGGCCGGCTCGATCATCACGCGCCTGCCCGCGTACCTCGCCGCCGAGCGGCGCGACCGCGGCGAGTTCCTGCGCACCTTCCTCCGCCGCTACGCGGGCATGCCGGCCGAGCGGCTCGAGTCCGCCGTGCGCGGCGGCTACACCGACCTGCTGCTCGCCCACACGAGCGCGGCGGCCCTGCAGCGGGTGCGGGAGCACCGCGCCGCGGGGCACCGCACGGTGCTGGTGACCGGGTCGATCGGCGTGCTCGCCGAGCCGCTCGCGGCCCTGTTCGACGAGGTCGTCGCGGGGACGATGCACGAGGACGACGGCGTGCTCACGGGCTACCTCGGCGCGCCGCCGCTCGTCGACGAGGCGCGCGGCGCCTGGCTCGCGCAGTACGCGGCGCGCGGCGGGTTCGACCTGGGCGCCTCCTACGCGTACGGCGACAGCGTCGCGGACCTCCCGTGGCTCTCGCTCGTGGGCGAGGCGACGGCGGTGAACCCGGACGCGCGGCTCGCGCGGGCGGCGCTGAAGCGGCGCTGGCCGATCCTCGACTGGCGCCGCGGCGGCGTCTCGCGCGCCGACCTGATCGCGCGGTGACGGACCCGGACGACCTCGACGGCCTCGCCGCCCGGCTCCGCTCCGCGGGGATCGTCTTCGCCGAGGAGGAGGCCGCGCTGCTGGCCGAGGCCGCCTGGGGCGACGCGCTGGACCGGCTCGTCGAGCGCCGACGGGCGGGCGAGCCCCTCGAGCCGCTGCTCGGCTGGGCCGCGTTCGACGGGCTGCGCGTGCCGGTCGACCCCGGCGTCTTCGTGCCGCGGCGGCGCACCGAGCTGCTCGCCCACGAGGCGGCGCGGCTCGCCCGACCCGGCGCCGTCGTGCTCGACCTGTGCTGCGGCACCGGCGCGGTCGGCCTCGCCGTCGCGACGCGGGTCCCGGGCATCGAGCTGCACGCGGCCGACGTCGAGCCCGCCGCGGTCGCCAACGCGGCGCGGACGGTGGCGGGCGTCGGCGGGACCGTGCACGCGGGCGACCTGTTCGCCGCGCTGCCCGACGCCCTCCGCGGCCGGTTCGACGTCGTCGCGGTCAATGCCCCGTACGTGCCGACGGGGCGCATCGCCGACATGCCTCGGGAGGCGCGGGAGTTCGAGCCGCACGTCGCCCTCGACGGCGGCGACGACGGGCTCGACGTGCACCGCCGGGTCGCGGCCGGCGTGCGGGAGTGGCTCGCGCCGGGCGGCGCCGTGCTGATCGAGACCGGCCGGACCCAGGCGGCCTGGACGGCGCTGCTGCTCGAGGGCGCCGGGCTCGCCGCCTCCGTCGTGGCCGACGACGAGATCGACGGCACGGTCGCGATCGGGGCGGCCCCCCGCTGACGTCCGGGCCGACGTCGCTACCGTTCCCGCATGACGGACGACGTGCGGCTCGGGGTCTGGGCGATGCTCGGCGAGCCGAGGACGACGGCGGCGCTCGAGCACGCGGGTTTCGACTGGCTGCTGCTCGACCAGCAGCACGGCCACTTCGACGACGCCGCGGTGCGCGCGACCTTCGCCCTCCGGCGCGAGCACCGCGTGCCCGTCCTCGTCCGGCCGGCCGCCAACCGCGCCGACCTGATCGGGCGCGCGCTCGACGCGGGCGCCGACGGCGTGATCGTGCCGCTCGTCGAGAGCGCCGAGGAGGCGGAGGCCGCGGTCGCCGCCTCCCGCTACCCGCCGCGCGGGATCCGCAGCTCCGGTCCCCTGCCCGGTTCGGACCAGGCGGAGCGGCCCTTCGTCGGCGTCATGGTCGAGACCGCAGCGGGCCTCGCCGCCGTCGACGCGATCGCCCGGACGCCGGACCTCGACCTCGTGTTCGTCGGCCCGTTCGACCTGTCGCAGAGCCTCGGGACGACCGTGGACGACCTCCTCGCGGACGACGGGCCGGAGGCGCCGCTGCTCCGCATCCTCGACGCCTGCCGCGCCGCGGGCGTCCGGGCGGGCGCCTTCGGGGCGACGGAGCCGCGGGCGCGCCGCTTCCTCGAGCTCGGCTTCACCGACGTCGTCGCGGCGCTCGACACCTCCGTGCTCGCGGCGGGCGCCGCGATCGCCGCCCGCGTCCGCGGCTGAGGGGTCCGAGGGGTGGTCTCGAGGCTCGCCGGCGCTCGCACCTCGACCAGCGGGACCGCGCCCCGCGCCCGTGCCCACGGTGGTCGAGCCGGACGCCCCGCGCCCGTGCTCACGGTGGTCGAGCCGGGCGCTCCGCGCCCGTGCCGGAACCACGTCCGCGGGAAGGTTCCCGGTGCTCAGACCGCGGCGAGCTTCGTGCGCAGCGCCTCGTCCGACGGCTCGACCAGGTGGGAGCCGTCCGGGAACACGATGACCGGGATGTTCGGGCGGCCGCTGACCGCCATCGCCTCGTCCGCGGCCTCCTTCGAGACCTCCACGTCGACGTAGCGGTAGGCGACGCCCTCGCCGTCGAGCAGCGCCTTCGACCGGCGGCAGTCGCGGCACCAGTCGGCGCCGTACATCGTGATCTCGGCGGAATCGCTCATGCGCCGAGCCTACGGCGGTCACGAGAACCCATGAGTCCCGGCGGCCCCCTCCCGGCGGCGACGGCGCGGGGCTACCGTGAGCGCGGCTCGGGTCGACGACGACCGCAGGAGGTGCCCGGTGGGAGAGACGCCCGGCGGCCGCACGCCCCGCCGGCTCGTCGCGGAGTCCTGGGCGCGCGCCCGTGCCGGCCGGCTCGCGCCCGACCGGGCCGAGCCGGGGCCGCCGCTCGAGGTCGACCGACTCGAGGACGTCCGCGGCAGCCACCCGCTCGCGTCGGCGCTGCCGATCATCCGCTCGCTCCTGGTCCGCGACGCGGACGAGGACTCGGGCGTCGTCGTCGCGGTCGGCGACGCCGCCGGGCGGCTGCTGTGGGTCGAGGGCGACCCCGCGCTCGTCCGCCGCGCGGAGGCCATGCGGTTCGTACCCGGCGCGGACTGGTCGGAGCCCCGCGTCGGCACCTCCGCACCCGGCACCGCGCTCGCCCTCGACCGCCCGGTGCAGATCGCGGGCGAGGAGCACTTCGCGCTGCAGGTGCAGCAGTGGAGCTGCACCGCGGTGCCCGTCCACGACCTCCGCACGCACGAGACGATCGGCGTGCTCGACATCACCGGCGGCCCCGACGTCGCCGCGCCCCGGTCGCTGCCGCTGCTCGAGGCCACGGCCGCCGCCGTGGAGCGGGAGCTGCTGCTGCAGCGTCTCGCGCGCGGCGGCCGGCGCCGGGCCCCGAGGCCGGAGCCGGCGCGGGCGCCGCGGCTCGCGGTGCTCGGGCAGGACCACGGGCGGCTGGCGGCCGGCGGACGGACCGTCGAGCTGTCCCTCCGGCACGCGGAGCTGCTCACGCTGCTCGCCTGGCACCGGACCGGCCTGTCGGCCGAGCACCTGGCCGAGCTCGTGCACGGGCGGGCCGACGCCGTCGCGACGGTGCGGCCCGAGATGGTCCGCCTCCGGCACGTGCTCGCGGGCGTCGCGCCGTCGCTCGTGCCGGTCGCGCGGCCCTACCGGCTGCCCGTGCCGATCGACCTCGACGTGCGGCAGCTGCTCGCGCTGCTCGACCGCGGCGCGCACCGGGCGGCGCTCGACGCGTGGCGGGGCGAGGTCCTGCCGGGCTCGGTCGCGCCGGGGATCGAGGCGATCCGCGCGGAGGCGTCGGGCCGGCTCCGCGAGGCGCTGCTGGAGAGCGCCTCCCCCGCCCTGCTGCTCGACTACGCGGAGCGCGTCGCGCCGGGCGACCCGGAGCCCCTGTTCACCGCGCTGCGCCTCCTCCCGGCCCGCTCGCCGAAGCGGGCCGGCGTCGTCGCGCGCCTCGACGCCCTCGGCTGACCGCCGCCGGGCTGCAACGGGGTGCAACGTGCGCGCGCCTACCGTCGGCACCGGGCGCGGGGACCGCGCCCGACCGCCCGACCGGCCCGCGAACCGGGTCGGCGGCGCGGCCCGGACGACGAGGTCTGGAAGGACGAACGACCATGACGATGTACGCCGACGCCCCCGCCGAGAAGGCGGAGGAGACGCCTCCCGCCGCCGGCCCGCAGGTCTACGCCGCGCCGGGCGCCGAGGGCTCCGTCGTGTCCTACAAGCCGCGGTACGACCACTTCATCGGCGGCCGGTACGTCCCGCCGGCCGAGGGCCAGTACTTCGACGACATCACCCCGGTGACGGGCAAGCCGTTCACCGAGATGGCGCGCGGCACCGCGAAGGACGTCGACGCGGCCGTCGAGGCCGGCTGGAAGGCGTTCCCCTCCTGGAGCCGCACCTCCCCCGCCGAGCGCGCGCTCATGCTCACGCGCATCGCCGACCGGATGGAGGCGAACCTCGAGGCGATCGCCGTCGCCGAGACGTGGGAGAACGGCAAGCCCGTGCGGGAGACGCTCGCCGCGGACATCCCGCTCGCGATCGACCACTTCCGCTACTTCGCCGGCGCGCTGCGCGCCCAGGAGGGCGGGGTGTCGGAGATCGACCACGACACGATCGCGTACCACTTCCACGAGCCGCTCGGCGTGGTCGGGCAGATCATCCCCTGGAACTTCCCCATCCTGATGGCGACGTGGAAGCTCGCGCCCGCGCTCGCGGCCGGCAACTGCGTCGTGCTGAAGCCGGCGGAGCAGACGCCCGCGTCCATCCACCTGCTGCTCGACCTGATCAAGGACCTGATCCCGGCCGGCGTGCTGAACATCGTGAACGGCTTCGGCTTCGAGGCCGGCGCGCCCCTCGCCTCCCACCCGCGCATCCGCAAGATCGCGTTCACGGGCGAGACGACGACCGGGCGCCTGATCATGCAGTACGCCAGCGAGAACCTGATCCCGGTGACGCTCGAGCTCGGCGGCAAGAGCCCGAACATCTTCTTCGAGGACGTCGCGCGCGAGCACGACGCGTTCTACGAGAAGGCGCAGGAGGGGTTCTCGTTCTTCGCGCTGAACCAGGGCGAGGTCTGCACCTGCCCGTCCCGCGCCCTCGTCGCGAAGACGATCTACGACGGCTTCGTCGGCGACGGCGTGGAGCGCGTGAAGCGGATCAAGCAGGGGAACCCGCTCGACGTGTCCACGATGATCGGCGCGCAGGCGTCGAACGACCAGCTCGAGAAGATCCTCAGCTACATGGACATCGGCACGCAGGGCGGGGCGAGGCTGCTCACGGGCGGCGAGCGCGCGGACCTCGGGGGCGACCTGACCGACGGCTACTACGTGCAGCCGACGATCTTCGAGGGCACGAACGACATGCGGATCTTCCAGGAGGAGATCTTCGGTCCGGTGCTCGCGCTGACCTCCTTCGACGGGTTCGACGACGCGATCTCGATCGCGAACGACACGCTCTACGGCCTGGGCGCCGGGGTGTGGAGCCGCGACGGGTCGCAGCTGTACCGGGCCGGGCGGGCCATCGAGGCCGGGCGCGTGTGGTGCAACACGTACCACCAGTACCCGGCGCACGCCGCGTTCGGCGGGTACAAGCAGTCGGGCATCGGCCGCGAGAACCACAAGATGATGCTCGACCACTACCAGCAGACGAAGAACCTCCTCGTCTCCTACGCCGAGGGGCCGATGGGCTTCTTCTGATCCCTCCCCTCCACCGGCCGGCCCGTCGCGCGATGCGTCGTCTCGCGCGACGGGCCCTTCCCGTCCCCCACCCCGTCCCGAAACCGAGGAGTTCCCCATGACGGCGTCGAAGATCGACGTCACGCCTGCGGCGGCGGACCTGCTGCGCACGCTCGCGGGCAAGCACGGGCCGCTGATGTTCCACCAGTCCGGCGGCTGCTGCGACGGGTCGAGCCCCATGTGCTACCCCGTCGGCATGTTCCGCACGGGCGCCTCCGACGTGCACCTCGGCGACCTCGCCGTCGACGGCTTCGACCCGGTGCCCGTGTACATGTCCGCGTCGCAGTACGAGCTCTGGAAGTTCACGCACATCACGATCGACCTCGTCGACGGGCGCGGCAGCGGCTTCTCGGTGGAGGCGCCGGAGGGCAAGCGCTTCCTCATCCGCAGCCGCATGCTCACGGACGAGGAGGTCGCGGAGCTCGGCATCACCCCGCGCTTCCCCCTCCGCGCCCAGCCCCTCCCCCGCTAGCGGGGCCTTCCGCTGCAGATCCGCCCGAGCGCTCGCGCCGCTCTGCAGCGGAGCGCCCCGTCAGGTTCTGGAACGGCGTCGAGGCCGAGCGAGCCGTGCCTGCTCGCAGTAGGCCGCGAACGCGGTGCGCGGGTTCGTGGGCCGGACGCCGACCCGAGCGAGCACGACGCGGAGCGCTGCCGGTGAGCCCGACTGGACCCATCCGATGCGTACCAGTGCGCGGACTTCGAGGCGGACGTCGTCCTCGCGCCGCTTCTCCCGGATGACGGCTCGCGCCGGCCCCTGCGGCGCCATCGCGGCGTCGAGGTACTTCTGCTCGCCGTCGACCTCGACGCCGGCATCGGCCGACCGGAACCAGCCGTCGAGGAACACCTCGCCGTCCCGGACGCGCACCGGGCGCTGCAGCACGGGGACCTCGAGGCCCAGCCGCATGGCTGACGCCCGGAAGCGGGACTCGGCGGCGGACTCCCCGCCCGGATGCGCGAAGGCGACGACGTCCTCGATGCGACGGGACGCGCGGCGCTCGCCGGCGAGGTCCGCTGCCGCTTCGAGCGTCTCCCGCGGAAGACCGGCGAGCAGCGCGGCGTCCGCCGCCATCACGCCCTCCTCGAACGAGGACGCTCCGGCCACGTCGACCACCGTGCGTCCGACGCCGGTCACGAGCAGGTCCCCGATCAGCACGACCTCCTCGTCCTCGACGAGGAAGTGATGGGTGACGACGCCCGTGCGGTGCCGGTCGTCGTCCTCAGGCACGGTGACGTGGACCGCGGCCGCCCGCGAGCGGAGGACCGGGAGTCCGTGAACGACCGCGGCGGACCAGTGCGACACCACGACCGGGCGCGGGGACGTCGCCGTCACGGCTCGGAGCCGGACGAGGTGCTGCTGCTCGGGCGTGAGCGCCTCGAACGCGGACCGCTCGACGTAGCCCCGCGGACACAGGCGGAGCAGCAGCCCGGCTGCGACGTCCCGGCTGATGCTGCTGCGCTCCGAGGAGCTGCGCGTCCCGCCCGAGACCACGAGGATCTCGAGCCGCCACGGGTCGACGACGGGGGCGTCTGACGTCTGCACGCCCGGGATGATGGCCCGGCCTACCGCCCCTTGCACCGACTCCGCCTGGGGAGGACCCGATCCGCCACTGCAGCAGCGGCGGGCGGCCCGCTTTGGCGGGGCGCTCCGTCGCAGATGGAGCGGAGCGCTCGCGTAGATCTGCAGCGGAGGGCCCCGCTAGGGACGGGTCAGGCGGCGGGGAGGTCCGCGTAGAGGCCGCGGGCGCGGAAGGCCGCCTCGTTGATGGCGAGGCCCTGCATGCCGGGGAGCTTCGCGATCGCCTCGTCCATCTTCCGGACCTCGCGGAGGCCGTCGGGGCCGTCGAAGAGGTAGCCCATCACGAAGCGGACCTCCTCCTCCGGCTCGATCGTGGACCCGACCGGGCCCCACACCTTCGACAGCGCGAAGCGGGTGAAGGCGCGGGCGAGCTTCGACTCCTCGAGCCGCTTCGTCGCCTGCGTCGTGTAGAAGGCGATGTGCCGGCTCTCCTGCGCGGCGATGCGCTTCAGCAGCGGCGCGAGCGCCGGGTGCGGCTCGAGCGCCGCGAGGCGGCGGTAGGCGGAGGCGGCGCCGCGCTCGTTCACGCTCCCCCACGACATGTGGGTGGCGACGAAGTCCTTGCCGACGATGTTCCCGTAGACGGCCTGCTTGATCGGGTCGATCCGGTCGCGCCAGCCGAGCTTGATGCGGCTGGCCTTCAGCTGGTCGTACTCGACCTCGATGCCGTGCACCTTGAGCACGGCGGCGAGCGCCTCGCCGTGCCAGTACTCCTCGCGGTTCCACATCGTCATGAACGTGGAGACCTCGCCGTCGCCGTGCGACGGGGTGACGAGCATGTCCCGGAGGTAGCAGACGGTGTGGTACTCGACGTCGCACATGTACCGCAGCGCCCGGAGGGAGTCCTCGGGGAGCGGGTTCTCGCGGAACGCGTCCAGGTCGATGTCGCTCCAGGCGACGGCGGTGCTGGACTCGGCGAAGGTGTCGATGTCGAATGCCATGGTGCGGCGCTAGCGCGCCTCGTCCTTCCCGTCGGGGACCGGTGCCGCGTGCCGGGTTCGCACGCTGCGGAGAGGGGTTCGGACCGGGCGGCGGCCCGGTTTGCGGCTCGTGCGGCGCGCGATGTGCAGGCCGGCGAGGCCGGGCAGCGCGTCGATCCGCGCGTCGATGCCGTCCGCCCAGGAGGCGTCCGGGCCGAACAGCGTCCGGATGGCGTCGGCGGTCGCGGCGACGGGCTCGCGCTCGGCGCCGATCGGCCACGCGCGGCGGGCGAGGCGGCGGCGGGCGAGCACGCGGGCGGCGCGCGAGCCCATCAGCGCCTCGGACGCGGTCTCCGCGAAGAAGTGCGCCTGCCGGGCGATGCCCTCCCGGATCCGGGCGAGGTCGGCGGCGACGGCGGCGGGCGCGAGGTGCTGCGCGCGCTCGAGCATGGCGTCGACGATCCAGGCGTCGACGAGGCGCTCCGTCATCTGCACGCCCGTGAGGGCGCGGCCGTGGAGGTTCGCCACGACGGCCTCCCAGAGCGGCCCGAAGCGGTCGCGCACGGTGGCGGCGATCCCGCGGCGGATGGCGGGGACGGGGCCCGCGCCGGCGAGCGCGGCGAGCGCGTCGCCGAACCAGTGCGCCTCGTAGGCCCAGGTGGAGAGGAACGCGGTGATCCTGGCGTCCTTGTGGGTCGCGGTGACGAGCACGCGGGCGAGCCAGGAGCCGGTGCCCTGCGCGCGGCGCTGGACGTAGCGCAGCGCGTCGGCGAGGTCGGCGGGCAGCGCGGCGCCGAGACCCGTGAGGGTCTCGCGCATGGGTCCGGACGGCTGCCGCACGTAGGCGGCGACGTCGAATCGGGCGGTGCTCATCGGCCGAAGACTATCCGTTCCTGTGCGTTCCAGGGCTTGCGGATCGCACCCCAGATGTGGTTGAAGGGGCTTCCCTCCGAGGGGGTGTTCGGAGCCGCTCGGCCGACGGACGGGCGCCCGGGCTAGCGTTCCCCATGTGACCGCCTTCCTCCGTCTCGGTGCAGCGGGCGCCGAACGCCCTGCACTCCTCGCCGACGGCCGAACCTACGACCTCGCACCCCTCACGGGCGACGTCGACGCCGCCTTCCTCGCCGACGGCGGCCTCGACCGCGCCCGCCGCGCGCTCGCGGAGGGGCGGCTCTCGGAGCTGCCCGACGCCGACGACCTCCGCGTCGGCGCGCCGGTCGCCCGGCCGGGCGCGATCCTCTGCATCGGCCAGAACTACGCCGCCCACGCGGCCGAGTCCGGCAGCGCCCCGCCCACGCACCCGATCCTGTTCTTCAAGCACCCGAACACCGTCGTCGGGCCCTACGACGACATCGTGCGGCCCGCGGGCGCCGAGTCGCTCGACTGGGAGGTCGAGCTCGGCGTCGTGATCGGCACCGCCGCCTGGCAGGTGGAGGAGGAGGACGCCCTCCGCCACGTCGCCGGGTACCTGGTCGGGAACGACGTGTCCGAGCGCACCTGGCAGCGCGCGGAGTCCGGCGGCCAGTGGTCGAAGGGCAAGACCGCGCCGACGTTCTGCCCGCTCGGCCCGTGGCTCGTGCCGGCGGACGAGGTCGACCCGACGACGCTGCGCATCTGGAGCCGCATCTCGGGCGACCCGCGGCAGGACTCGTCGACGGCCGACATGGTCTTCTCCGTCGCTGCGCTCGTCGCGGACCTCTCCCGCTACGTGCGGCTGGAGCCCGGCGACGTCGTGCTGACCGGTACGCCGGAGGGCGTCGCGATGTCGGGCCGCTTCCCCTACCTCGCCGACGGCGACGTGGTGGAGGTCGGCGTGGACGGGCTCGGCGCGCAGCGGAGCACCGTCGTCGCGGGCTGACCCGCCGCTCGCGGGCCCGGCCGGTCAGTCGACCGGTCGGCCCTCGAGCAGCCGATCGGCCGCGAGCACGACGAGCGCGATCGCGCAGCCGATCGCGGTGTCGAGCACCCGGGTGCCGGCGATCGTCCACGGGTCCCCGGGCGAGCCCGCCTCGGCGATGAGCAGCGCGAGCGGGGTGATGAGCACGAGCGCTGCGCCGTAGTGCGCGACGACGACGAGCTCCGTGCCGAGCTGGAGCAGCGCGAGCACGACGGCCAGCACGAGGCCGGGTGCGGGCGCGCCGACGAGCGCCGCGAGGAGCACGAACACCCCGGCGCCGACCACGGTCCCGAGGGTGCGGTGGACGGCGCGGATGCCGGAGACCCGTCGCCCCGGACCCGACTGGAGCACGGCCACCACGGCGACGACGACCCAGTAGCCGCGGTCGAGACCGAGCACGGCGGCCAGCACGGCCGCCACGGCGGTGGCCGCGACGACCCGCAGCACCACGACCCGGCCGCCGCGGTCGAGCGCGAAGCGGAGCGGCGCGACCGGACGTCCCCGGTCGCGCCGCCGGACGGCGGGGACGGCGAGCGGCGCCACGACGACGAGGAGGGCGAGGACCGCGCCGCCCGCCGCGCAGCCGAGCACGAGGAGCGGGTCGAGGCCGGCACCGCCGTGCTCGGGAGCACCGCACAGCCGCGTCGCGACGCCCGTCACGAGCACCGGGAAGAGGGCGCCGGGCGGCCCGACGGCCGTGCCGACCGCGAGCACCACGGCGGCGACCGCGACGAGCGCGAGCACGATCGGGGCGGCGACCGGGTCGCCCCGCGTCGCCGCGCCCGCCGCCGTCGCGACGAGGAGGCCGAGCTGCACGAGCGGGAGGCGGCGCACGCGCTCGCGACGGCTGCGCGCGGAGAGGTAGAGGGCGGACAGGGCCCCGGTGGAGGCGAGCAGCCCGACGTCGGTGCGGCCCGCGACGGCGGGCGCGCCGACCGCGAGCAGCATCGCGACGGCCGCCTGCACCGCGATCCCGAGGCGCGGCGGGCTCGGCGACGGCCGCACGACCGCGCCGACCAGCCGTCGCGCTCGGCCCGCGCCCTCCGCCCCGTCCGTCCCCACCCCTCCATCGTCCCCGGCGGGGGCTGCGGGTACGGTCCCGGCATGCACGGGGATCTGCACGACGGCGAGCTCGCGGCGGACGAGCGCACCGTCGCCGCGCTCCTCGCGGCGCAGGCGCCCGACCTCGCCGCGCTGCCGGTCCGCGCGCTCCGGGCCGTCGGCACCGTGAACCGCGTCTTCCGGCTCGGCGACGACCTCGCCGTGCGCCTCCCGCGGCTGCCCGCGGGCGGCGCGGACGTGGCGCGGGAGGCCCTCGTGGTGCCGCTCGTCGCGCCCGCCCTGCCCGTCCCGGTGCCCGGGCCCGTCGTGCGCGGCGAGCCCGTCGCCGGCCTGTTCGAGGCCGCGTGGTCGATCGTCCGCTGGGTCCCCGGCGCGCCCGCGGCGGCGGGGGCGGTGCCGGCCGAGGACCTCGCCGCGGTCGTCGAAGCGCTGCGCGGCGTCGACCCGCGGCCGCTCCCCCGTGCCGGCCGCCGGCCGGCCGCGGCCGCGGACGCCTCGGTGCGCGACGCGATCGACCGGCTGGCGGGGTTCGACCGCGGCGCCGTGCGGGAGGCGTGGGCGGCGGCGCTCGCCGCGCCCACGTGGGACGGCCGCCCGGTCGCGATCCACGCGGACCTCCTCCCGCCGAACCTCGTGCTGTCGGCGGGGCGCCTCGCGGGCGTCCTCGACTGGGGCGGGGCGGGCGCCGGCGACCCCGCGAACGACCTCGTGCCGGCCTGGTCGTGCCTCCGCGGCGACGACCGGGCCGCGTTCCGCGAGCGGCTCGCGCCCGAGGACGGCACCTGGGCGCGGGCGCGCGGCATCGCGCTCGAGCAGGCGGTGCTCGCGATCCCCTACTACGTGCGGACGAACCCGGCCTTCGCGGCGCTGTGCACGGCGACGCTCGCGGAGGTGCTGGCGGACCGCTCGCGCTGACGGGTCAGCCGAACAGGCCCTCCCGGACGGTGGCGAGGGTGCGCTCGAGCAGCGCGTCCCGCGCCGCCTCGGGCACGGAGCGCAGGGGCCCGTCGAGCAGCAGCACGGCCAGGCCGTGCACCGCCGACCACGCCGCGATCTCCGCGTGGGGGCGCCGCTCGGGCGGCATCGCGCCGGACGCCACCGCGTCGTCGAGGACCTGCAGCAGCAGCCCGAACGGCCCGAGGCCGCCGCCCTCCGCGCCGCGCCCCGCCTCGGGATCGGTGTGGACCGAGAAGGCGGTGCGGAACAGCCCGGGCTCGCGGAGGGCGAACCGGACGTAGGCGCGGCCGACGGCGTCGAGCCGGGCGCCCGCCTCGCCGCTGCGGTCCGGGCCGTCGGCGCCCTCGAGCCCACGCGCGATCTCGGACGCGACGAAGGCGAGGCAGCGCAGGGAGACCGCGGCGAGCAGGTCCTCCCGGTCGGCGAAGTGGCGGTAGGCCGCGTTCGGCGAGACCCCCGCCTGCCGGGTGGCCTCCCGCAGCACCACCGCGTTCGGGCCGCCGCCCGCCGCGAGGCGCAGGCCGGCCTCGACGAGCGCGTTGCGGAGGTCGCCGTGCCGGTACGCGCGGCGCGGTGCGGACCCGCTGTCGGTGGCGTCCGGCACGCTCTCCTCGTCGCGGTGGACAGCGTTCACATCGGAGTCCATCATCGGCATCGTAGACACACGAGGAGGACCCGCATGAGCACCGTGGAGCCCGCGGGCTGGCGCCGGAACACGGCGCTGTTCCTGGGCGGGCAGACGATCTCGCTGTTCGGCTCGATGGTCGTGCAGTACGCGGTCATGTGGTACGTGACGCTGCAGACGCGGTCGGCGATCGCCGTGGCGCTCTACGCGGTCGCCGCCTTCCTGCCGCAGGGCGTCGTGTCGATCTTCGGCGGCACCTTCGCGGACCGCGTCAACCGCAAGGCGCTGATCATCGTGAGCGACACGAGCACCGCGCTCGCGACGCTCGGGCTCGCGGTGCTGATGCTGAACGGCGTCACCGACCTGTGGGTGATCCTCGTCGCGTGCGCCGTGCGGTCGGTGGGCGCCGGGTTCCAGCAGCCGACGGTGCAGGCGGTCATCCCCCAGCTCGTGCCCGCGGACCGGCTGCTGCGGATCAACGGCGTGTTCCAGACGATCCAGTCCGGCCTCGCGCTGCTCGCGCCCGCCGTCGCGGGCGCGCTCTTCGGCGCCTTCGGCATCGTGCCGACGTTCTTCCTCGACGTCGTGACCGCGCTGCTCGGCGTCGGGGTGCTGCTGCTCGTCACCGTCCCGACGCTCGACGCGGTCGCCGGGAAGACGACCGGGTTCCGGGAGGACCTGGTCGAGGGCGCGCGCTTCATCTGGCACCACGCCTTCATCCGGTGGCTGATGATCCTGTTCGCGGTGATCATCGTGCTGACCGGCTCCCCCAGCTTCGTCACGCCGCTGCTGATCGCGCAGGAGTGGGGCGGCGAGGTCTGGCTGCTGACGGTGCTCGAGCTCGCCTTCAGCATCGGGATGCTGCTCGGCGGCATCGCCGTCTCGACCCTGCTCGCGAAGCGCAGCCGCACCCGGATGATCGTGCTGTCGTCGTTCGGGTTCGGCGTCTTCTCGCTCGGCCTCGGCCTCGCGCCCGAGCTGTGGGTCTTCTACGCGCTGATGTTCCTGTTCGGCGCGATGATCCCGCTCTTCTCCGCGCCGTTCATGACGCTCGTGCAGGAGGCGGTGCCGCCGGAGAAGCAGGGCCGCGTGTTCAGCTACGTCACGATCGTGATGGCGCTGTCGTTCCCGCTCGGCATGGTCGCGTTCGGCCCGATCGCGGACGCGGCGGGCGTGCGGGCGCTGCTCGTCGGGACGGGCGTGCTCGCGATCCTGGTGACCGCCGTCGCCGTGCTCGTGCCGTCGGGCAGGAGCGCGATGCGGGCGGCGGCCGAGGGCGCGGGCCCCGCGGCGACCGCGGAGCGCGTCGAGGCGGAGGTCGACGCCGGCTGACCGGAGGTCAGGCGAGCAGCTCGCGCACGTCCGCGGCGGTGAGGGACGACGCGGTCGCGTCGCCGGTCCCGTCCATGACGGCGTCGAACAGCTCCCGCTTCGACTGCTTGAGGGCCATGACCTTCTCCTCGATGGTGTCCCGCGCGACGAGCCGGTAGACCATCACCTGGCGCTGCTGCCCGATGCGGTGGGCGCGGTCGACCGCCTGCGCCTCCGCCGCCGGGTTCCACCACGGGTCGAGCAGGATGCAGTAGTCGGCCTCGGCGAGGTTCAGCCCGAACCCGCCCGCCTTCAGCGAGATCAGGAACACGTCCGCCTCGCCGGAGCGGAAGCGGTCGATCGCCTCGCCGCGGCGGCGCGTCGCCCCGTCGAGGTACGCGTAGCCGATGCCCGCGGCGTCCAGCCGGTCCTTCACACGGCCGAGGAGGCGGGTGAACTGGCTGAAGACGAGCACGCGGTGGTGCTCCTCCAGCGCGTTCTCGAGCAGCTCGTCGAACAGGTCGAGCTTCGCCGACGGCACGCCCTCGTTCGCCGCGTCGACGAGCGCCGCGTCGAGCGCGACCTGCCGCAGCGTCGTGAGGGCCCGGAAGATCGTGAACCGGTTGCGGTCGAACTCCCCGATGAGGCCGAGCACCCGCTGCCGCTCGCGGTTGAGGTGCCGGTCGTAGACGGCGCGCTGCTTCTTCCCGAGCTCCACCTCGATGACCTGCTCGGTCTTCGGCGGCAGGTCGGAGGCGACCAGCTCCTTCGTGCGCCGCAGCAGCAGCGGCCGGATGCGGCGCTGCAGCTGGGCGAGGCGCTCCCGGTCGCCCTCCTTCTCGATCGGCTTCGCGTAGTGGTCCTGGAAGCCCGACGGCGACGGGAAGAGCCCGGGCGCGGCGATCGAGAGGATCGACCAGAGCTCCATGAGGTCGTTCTCGAGCGGGGTGCCCGTGATCGCGAGCCGGAACGGCACGTCGATCGCGCGGATCCGCTGGTAGGTCGTGGAGTGCCGGTTCTTCGCGAACTGGGCCTCGTCGAGCAGCATGCCGGCCCACGTGACGCCCGCGTACGACGCGGTGTCGAGCCGGAGCAGCGCGTAGGAGGTGACGACGATGTCGGCGTCCCCGATGGTCTCCGTCAGCGGGGTCCGGCTCTTGCGCACGGTCTCCGTGATCCCGACGACCTCGAGGTCCGGCAGGAACCGGTTCGTCTCCGCGATCCAGTTCGGCACGACCGAGGTCGGGGCGACGACGAGGAAGCGGGGCCGCGCCTCGCCCCGGGCCTCCGCCTGCTGCACGGCACGGCCGATCATCGCGAGCGACTGGACTGTCTTGCCGAGGCCCATGTCGTCGGCGAGCACGCCGCCGAGCCGGTTGTCGTAGAGGAAGGAGAGCCAGTCGTAGCCCTCCCGCTGGTACGGCCGGAGCTCCGCGGTGAACCCGGCGGGCAGGGGGTGCTGCTCGAGGTGCCCGTCCGCGGCGAAGCCCTCGGTCAGCTCGACCGCGCGGCGCCACGCCTCCGCCTGCCGGGCGACGACGCCGAGCGCGACGAGGTCCTCCCAGAGCGAGCCCTGGAAGCGCGAGATCCGCAGCGGGGCGCGCGGGTCGTCGGTGAGCTCGCGGGCCTCGGCGATCAGCGCCCGGAGGCGCTCGAACACGGGGTCGTCGAGCGGGAACCAGACGCCGCCCGGCAGCACCATCGCGTCGTCCCCGCGCGCGAGGGCGAGGAACACCTCGCCGAGGGGCGCGACCTCGCCGCCGACCCGGACCTCGATGTCGAGGTCGAACCAGTCGCGGTTCCCCTCGATCGCGCGCGTGCCGATCGCGACGACCGGCGCCTCCTCGGCCTCGCGGTACTCGACCGGCTCGCCGCGCTCGACCACGGTGACGCCCGGCACGGCCCGCACCGCGGGCAGCAGGTCGCGGCCGAACGCGACGGCGGCCATGCCGTGCACCGCGAAGGTCTCGCGCAGCTCGCCGTGCGCCCCGATCAGCTCCGGGGTGCGCGCCGCGTCGAGGCCGGCGCCGCGCAGCGCGATGACGATGCGGCGCTCCTGCAGCGGGTCGCGGATCGAGTCCTCGTCGCTGCCGAGCGACAGCGGCGTCGCGTCGCCGGGCAGGGTGTACCGCCACGACCAGCGGCCGGTGGCACCGCCCGGCCCGTGCTCGACCACGAGCTCGAGCGCGGCGATCGGCCGCGCGGGCGGGGAGAAGCTGCCGTCGCGGCTGACGATCGGCAGCACGCTCGCGAGCTTCCGGTAGTGGTGCGCGAGGAAGTCCGGCTCCTCGTCCGCCGGCACCTCGATGGGGTCGGGGAGGCGGAGGAAGGCGTGGGCGGCGGGCTGCAGCGGCTCCGCGAACGGCGCGAGCGCGATCCGCGCGTCGGCCAGGCTCTCGCCCGGCTCCCACGTCGCGACGCCGATCGCCGGGTCGCCGATGAGCGAGAACGGCGGCAGAAGGGCCGGGCCCGTCGCCGCGTCGCCCTGCGCGAGCAGCGGCGCGAGCCGCAGCCCGCCGTCCGTGCGGACGAGGTCGACCGCCGGCGTGAGCGGAGCGGCGGCGACCTGCAGCGGCACCTGCTCGCGCCCGCCGGTGACGAGGCCGATCCCGTGCTCCTCCGCCTCCTTCAGCAGCGGCCAGAGCGCGGTGGTCCGCGCGCCGCCGAGGGGCAGCCAGGATTCGGTGGCGAACGAGGGCGGCCCGGCGGTCAGCAGGCGGTGCAGCTCGCGGAGCACGCGGGTCTGCGCGTCGTCGTACTCGTGCACGGACCACTCGTTCGTGATCGTGCGCCACGAGACGCCGGTCCGACGCCAACGGCCGTTCGACCCGAGCAGGACGGGCCGCACCCCGACGATCGCGGGCCGTTCCCGCGGCGCGGTGCGCCGGGAGCCGGTCCACGGCAGGTCGGACTGCTGCAGCTCGAACACGAGGCCGAGCACCGCGCTCGACTCGTCGGGGTCGAGCCCGTCGAGGATCGGGTCGAGGGTCCGCCGCCAGAGTGCGTCCGCGACCGTCGGCGCGGGCGCGGCCGGTGCGCCGCGGCGCCCCTCGAGCAGCACGGCGCCGACGTGCTTGCAGTCCGCGCCGACGGGGCAGTCGCACCGGCCCGAGATCGGCACCGGGCCGTCCGGGGTCGGGCGGAGCCGCACGCGCGCCGAGTACCGGGCGTGCTCGGAGCCGCGCACCCGCCCGGTGAGGGTGGTCCGGTCCGTGCTCCAGCGCACGTCGGAGACCCGGCCCTCCTTCTGGTACCGGTCCGCCCGGGCGAAGCCGGCAGGGCCGGTGATGCGGGCGACGTCGAGGTCGGAGTACACGACCGATCCCCCTCCCCGCTTCGGCGAACCCTCCATTTTAGGGCGCCGCGGCACCCCGGCGCGGCCCGCGGCGCCGATGCCCCGGCCTGTTCGCCCTGGGCGGTCAGGCCGCGGCGAGCTCCCCCTGCGGGATCCGCGCGGCCAGCAGCTCGAGCGTCCGCTCCCGCGCGGGCACCCGGTCGATCGGGTCGCCCGCCGACGCCGCGGCGCCCGGGCTCACCATCACCTCGTCGACGCCGAAGCGCGCGGCGAACGCCGTCAGGCGCTCGGCGACCTCCCCGGCCTCGCCGATGAACCAGCGGCCCGCCATCTCGTCGACGATCTGCTGCTGCGGCGGCGTCATGCGCGCCTCCGCGGCGGCCTCGACGGTGTCGAGGGCGGTGAGGGGCGTGCCCGTGCGGAGGCGGGCCATGTGCTGCAGCTGCGGCAGCGCGAGGCGCATCGCCTCCTCGGCCGAGTCCGCGACGACCGCGTTCGCGGTGAGGAACGTGCGCGGCGCGGACAGGTGCTCCGACGGCATGAACCGCGCGCGGTACAGGTCGAGCGCGCGCTCCGTGCCCTGCCCGGAGAAGTGGTGCGCGAAGACGTACGGCAGGCCGAGCCGGCCGGCCAGCTCCGCCGAGTAGTCGGAGGAGCCGAGCAGCCACATCTCGGGCGCCCCGGCGGCCGCGGGCGTGGCGCGGACGGTGTACTCCTCGCCGGTCGCGAGCCGCAGGCCCGCGCCGTCCGGGCCGATCAGCGCCTCGATGTCGCGGAGGTGGTTCGGGAACGCGTCGACGTCGCTCGTGTGGCCCTCCGACCGCAGCAGCGCGGTGATCACCGGGTCCGAGCCGGGGGCGCGGCCGATGCCGAGGTCGATGCGGCCGGGTGCCGCCGCCTCGAGCGCGGCGAACTGCTCGGCGATCACGAACGGCGCGTGGTTCGGCAGCATGACGCCGCCGGAGCCGAGCCGGATGCGGTGCGTGCGGCCGGCGAGCACGCCGAGCAGCACCGGCGGGTTCGTCGACGCGACCGAGGGCATGTTGTGGTGCTCCGCGAGCCAGAACCGGCGGAGGCCGAGCGCGTCGGCGCGCTCCGCGAGCGCGATCGAGGCGGCGACGGCGTTCGCCGAGGTCTGCCCCGTCCGGACGGGGACGAGGTCGAGCACCGACAGCGCGAGATCCGGCATGCACGGGCCAACCGGCGACGCCGGGTGCGCATTCCGGCGGGCAGAATCGGGCGATGCGCACCTTCCCGCTCTCCTCCTCCCCGCGAGCCCGCGACGCGGTCCGGCACGAGCTGCGCCGCAGGCGGGTCGCCGTCGTGGCCCGGCAGGAGCTGCCCGCGTCGATGGTGCGGATCACGCTCGGCGGCGACGACCTCGAGGGCTTCGCGAGCCTCGGCCCGGAGGACCACGTCAAGCTGTTCTTCGAGGGACCGGGCGGGGTGGTCGGCCGGGACTACACGCCGAGCGAGTTCCGCCCGGTCGGCGCCTCCAGCGGCCCGGAGCTCGACGTCGACTTCGTCGTGCACGGCACCGACGGCCCGGCGACCGCCTGGGCGTCGTCCGCGGTCGACGGCGACGAGCTGGAGTTCGGCGGCCCCCGCGGCTCCCGGCTGGCGCCCACCGGGTTCCGGAACGCGCTCCTGATCGCGGACCCGGCCGGGCTGCCGGCGCTGCGCCGCTGGATCCGCGCCTTCGACGGCGAGCCCGTGACCCGGGCCGTGCTCTTCGGCGGCGCGACCGCGGACTACCTCGACGAGGTCGAGCGCGGCGCGGCGCTCGTGCAGGCGCTCGACGCGCAGCACGACCTGCTCGAGACCGTGCAGGCGCAGGACGTCGACCGGGACACCTTCGTGTGGGCGGCCGGCGAGGCGACCGCGCTCGTCCCGGTGCGCCGCCATCTGAAGGGCCTCGGGCTCGCGAAGGAGAACCTGTCGCTGCACGGCTACTGGAAGCGCGGCGAGGCCGGCCTCGACCACCACGCCCCGCTCGACCCCTCCGACCCCGACTGACCCCCGACGCGGCCTGATCTCGAGGCTCGCCGGCGCTCGCACCTCGATCGACGGGATGGAGCCCGCTGGTCGAGGTGCGAGCGCAGCGAGCCTCGAGACCACTCGCCTCAGCGGACGGAGGAGGGGCGGTCGTCGTTCGGGTCGCGGCGCTCCAGCGCGCGCATCGCGATGAGCAGGGCGGCGACGCCGAGCGCCGCGCGCACCAGCGCGAACGCGAAGCACGCGAAGGCGGCGCCCTCGCTGCCGACGGCGAGCAGCAGCCCGCCGAACGCCGCGATCGCGGCGTCCCCGACGAACGCGGCCCGGATCCAGAACAGCAGCCGCGACGCCGGGGTGATCACCGCTCCCCCGTGCTCAGGACCGCGTGCTCAGAACCCGCTCGGGGCGTGCGGGACGTAGTCGGCCTCGAGCGCGTCGAGCTCGTCGTCGGAGAGCTCCAGCTCCGCGGCGGCGATCGCGTCCTCGAGGTGCTGCGGCTTCGTCGCGCCCACGATCGGCGCGGTGACCGCCGGCTGGGCGAGCACCCAGGCGAGCGCGACCTGCGCGCGGGAGACCCCGCGGTCGGCGGCGACGCGGGCGACGGACTCGACGATCCGCCTGTCGCCCTCCTGGCCGTAGAGCCGGCGGCCGAACTCGTCCGCCTCGCTGCGGGCCGTCGCGTCGTCCCAGTCGCGGGTCAGCCTCCCGCGCGCGAGCGGCGACCACGGGATGACGCCGACGCCGGAGTCGAGGCAGTACGGGAGCATCTCCCGCTCCTCCTCGCGCTGCAGCAGCGAGTACTGGTCCTGCATCGACACGAACCGCGTGAGGCCCTCGACGTCGGCCGTGTGCTGCATCTCGGCGAACTGCCACGTCCACATCGAGGAGGCGCCGATGTAGCGCGCCTTCCCGGCCTTCACCACGTCGTGCAGGGCGGCCATCGTCTCGGCGAGCGGCACCGCCGGGTCGAAGCGGTGGATCTGGTAGAGGTCGACGTAGTCGGTGCCGAGGCGCTGCAGGGACGCGTCGATCTGCGTCATGATCGCGCCGCGCGACAGGCCGCCGCCGTTCGGGCCGGGGCCCATCCGGCCGTGCACCTTCGTGGCGATCACGACCTCCTCCCGCTTCGCGAACTCGCGCAGCAGGGTGCCGGTGATCTCCTCGCTCGTGCCGTCGGAGTACACGTTCGCGGTGTCGAAGGTCGTGATCCCCGCCTCGACCGCGCGGCGGAAGAAGGGCCGCGCGTCGTCGATCGGCAGGCTCCACGAGTGGTTGCCGCGGCCGGGGTCGCCGTAGCTCATGCAGCCGAGGATCACGCGGCTGACGGTCAGGCCGGCGTCGCCGAGTCGGATGGTCTCCATGCCCCGATCCTCCGCCTCCCGCGCTGGGCGCCCGCCGGGGCGGGCGGCGCGCTCAGCGGGTCTCGCCCATCCGGAGGTCCACGCGGAGGCCCTGCCGGGTCCGCACGATCTCGACCGGGATGCGCGGCTTCTTCCCCGCCATGTCGAGCCGGCTGAGCGTCTCGCTCACCACGCTCTCGAGACCGCGGGGAACCCGGCCGACCGGTCCGTGGATGCGCCCGTCCGCGAAGAGCCGCACCGGCATGGGCGCGTCGGTGCGCTCCTCCTCGTCCGTGCGGCGGGCGATCGCGGTCTCCACCACGTCGGCCTCGAGGAGGGTCGCGAGCACGTCCTGGTGGGGATCGCTGCCCGCCAGGCGGATGACCGTGTTGCGGTTCGCGGGGAGCAGGTCGAACTTGTAGTCGTCCAGCGATCCCCGCCCGCGGTCGTCCTTGGGGAACTCGGGATCACCCCCGCGTCGTCGGAAGAGCACGGCGCCATTCTGCCGTGGAGCCCGCTCTTATCGGATTCACATCCAGAACGGGGGCGCGGTCGGGGAATGAACGGGGGCGTCCTCTACGTTGTGTAGATCATGCAGCGCAGGACCCCGAGGATCGCAGAAGAGATCGAGGACGAGTTCGGCACCGTCACCCGGTACCGCCGCCACCCCAACGGGCGCGGGCTCGTCGCGACGGACGCCTCCGTCGACCCCACCGCCTTCATCGCGCCCACGGTCTACATCGAATCCGGTGCGCGGGTGGGCCGTTCGGTCCGGATCGCGTCCGGCAGCTGGGTGGACCGTGAGGCCGTCGTCGGCCCGCACGCCGAGATCGGCGCCGCCGTGCACATCGGTGCCGCGGCCGTCGTCGGCGAGGGCGCCCGGATCGGCAGCCACACGAAGGTCGGCGCTCGCGCCTCCATCGGCGCGGGTGCCCGCATCGCCCCCGACCAGCGCATCGACGAGGACGCGGTGCTCCCGCAGCAGGCCCTGTTCGGCGCCGCCGCCTGAGCACCCCGCCCCGTCCGCTCCGCTGACACGAGGAAGGGCCGCTCTCCGTCCAGGAGAGCGGCCCTTCCGTCGTTCAGGACCGGCGGCGACGACTATCGGCGCAGACCGAGTCGCTCGATGAGCGAGCGGTACCGCTGGATGTCGACGTCCTGCAGGTAGCCCAGCAGCCGGCGGCGCTGGCCGACCAGCAGCAGCAGGCCACGACGCGAGTGGTGGTCGTGCTTGTGGGTCTTCAGGTGCTCGGTGAGGTCCTTGATGCGGGTCGAGAGCATCGCGATCTGCACCTCGGGCGAACCGGTGTCGCCCTCGTGCGTCGCGTACTCCGCGATGATCGCCTTCTTGACCTCGGCGTCCAACGCCATGGGTGACTCCTTCTCTGCTCGCTGCGCGGTGTCGTGCGCGGGATGCGCGCGACGATCTGGGACCGCGGCCGGTTCACGGCGGCACGAGAGCCTACCAGGCGGCCGCGCCCCGGCCGACGGTCGGCCGCCCCTGAACGGATCCTGAAGCGCTCCGGCGAGCGCGCCGGGGGCCGCGGCACCGCCCCGTAGCCTCGTCGCCACCGGGGGAAGGAGGCCGTCGTGTCCGTCGTGCTCGACATCGTGCTCGTGCTGGTGCTGCTCGGCTACCTGGTCCAGGGCTGGCGGCTCGGCTTCGTGCGCAGCCTCGGCGCGATCGTCGGCATCATCGCGGGCGGCATCGCGGCCGCGCTGCTCTCCCCGCTGATCGGCTCGCTCGTGCCCGACGAGACCGGTCGCGTCGTCGCGACGATCGTCGCCGCGATCGTGCTCGTCCTGCTCGGCCACGCGGCCGGGTCCGGGATCGGCGCCGCGATCGGCGGCGTCCTGCGGCGCAGCCCGCTCGGCCCGATCGACCGGCTGCTCGGCGCCGCCGCGCAGCTCGTCGTCAGCGCCCTCGCGATCTCCGTGATCGCGTCGCTCGCCGTCTCGCTCGGGGTGCCGTACGTCGCCCAGCCGGTCGCGTCCTCCGCGGTCCTCCGTGCCATCGACACCGCCACCCCGGCCCCCGTCGACCGGGCGCTCGCGCAGCTGCGCTCCACCGTGCTCTCGAGCGGCATCCCGCAGCTCGGCATCGCCCTCGGCACCGGCACCGGGGGCGGGAGCACCGCCGTGCCCGGCGTCGACCAGACGGCCGGCCTCAGGACCGCGGCGGAGTCGGTCGTGAAGATCACGGGCCGGGCGCCCGCCTGCAACCAGGAGCAGTCCGGGTCGGGCTTCGTCGTCGCCGACGACCGCGTGCTGACGAACGCCCACGTCGTGACCGGCGTCACCGACCCGGTCGTGCTCGCGCCGAACGGGCAGGCGCTGCGCAGCCGCGTCACCTTCTACGACCCGCGCCGCGACCTCGCCGTGCTGGCGGTGCCCGGGCTCGACGCCGCGCCCCTCGCGATCGCGGACCCGCCCGGCGTGGGCGACCGCGGCGTCGTCGCCGGCTACCCCTTCGGCGGGCCCTTCACGGAGGGCGGCGCCCGCGTCGTGCAGTCCGGCCGCGTGTCCGTGCCGGACGTCACGGGCGGCGGCCGCACGGAGCGGGACATCGCCGCGATCGCCGCGGACGTGGAGCAGGGCAACTCGGGCGGCCCGCTGCTCACGCCGAGCGGGCGGGTGATCGGCCTCGTCTTCGCGAAGAGCACGAGCCAGTCGGACCTCGGCTACGCGATGACGCCGGACGAGTTCGGGAGCGTCGTGCAGCGCGCCGGCGACCTGTCGTCCGCGGTGTCGACCGGGCGCTGCAGCCGGGGGTAGGCGCGGGGTGGTCTCGAGGCTCGCTGCGCTCGCACCTCGACCAACGAGATGGCGGAGCGAGCGGCGCGGGCGGTCAGCCGGCGGCCGGCTCCACCACGACGAGGCGGCGGGTCGGGCGGGTGAGCGCGACGTAGAGCGAGCCCGCGCCCGCCTCCCGCGAGACCCGGTCGGGGTCGACGACCACGACGCTGTCGAACTCGAGCCCCTTGGCCGTCCACGGGTCGAGGACCGACACGGGCGCGCCGAGCCCCTGGGCGCCGTACCCGACCGGCTCCTCGAGCGCCGCGCGCAGCCCGTCGTGCAGCGACGGCACGAGACCCGCGGGCGCGACCACCGCGAGCGAGCCGCCGTCGCCCCGGCCGCGGTCGCCGACGACGGCGTCGACCGCCGCGGCGACGAGGCCGTCGACCGGCGCGTGCGCCACGGCGGGCGCCTCGCCCTCGCGCACCGACCGCGAGCGGGTGATCGGCAGGCCGTCGCGGAGGGCGCGCGACTCCGCGAGCTCCGCGATCGCCTGCGGCGTGCGGTAGTTGACGGTGAGCCGCTCGAGCCGGAAGTCCTCCGTCAGCGCCCCGATCGCCTCCCGCCAGTCCGCCGCGGGCGGCTGCATCGCGGACTGCGCGAGGTCGCCGACCACGGTGAACGACCGGAGCGGCCCGCGTCGCCGCAGGAGCCGCCACTGCATCGGCGTGAGCTCCTGCGCCTCGTCGACGACGATGTGGCCGTAGGTCCAGGTGCGGTCGACGGCCGCGCGCTCCGCGGTCGTGAGCCGGCCGGAGTCCTCGGCGAAGCCCTCGGCCAGCGCCTCCGCCGACACGAGCCCTTCGACGCCCATGTTCGCGATCGCGGCCTCGGCGTTCTCGATGTCGCGCTTCCGCTGCGCCTCCTGCGCCTGCGCCCGGGCGTCGCCGACGAGGTCCGTCTCGCCGAGCAGCTCGGCGGCCTCGTCGAGCAGCGGCACGTCGCCGACGGTGAAGGGGGCGCGCCGGGGCCGGGCCAGCAGGTCGCGGTCGCGCCGCGACAGCTCCGGGGCGGCGGCCGCGAGGTAGTCGGGCCGCGTGTACAGGTCGCCGAGCAGCTTCTCGGGCGTCAGCGGCAGCCAGGCGGTGTTGAGCAGCACCTTGACGTCCTGCGCGGTCCGGAGGTCCTCGCGGAGCATCCGCCGGTCCTCGTCGTCGACCGTCGTGCCGCGGGCCGCGACGCGCTCCGCGAGCAGCCCGGTCAGGTCCGCGAGCGCGTCCTTCACGAAGGCGACCCGCGCCACGTTGTGCGGCTTCCGGGTCTGCTGCGCACGGCGGATCGCCCGTTGGATGACGGACGGGTGCACGGTGAGGGCGACGCCGTTCACCTCGATGTCGACCGGCTCGGTCGGCGCGACCTGCCGCAGGTGCACGGCGCGGCGCAGCACGCCGGCCATCGACGTCCGGCCCTTCACGGCCGCGACGGCGGGCGGGTCCACCCTCGCCGCGTCGACCCCGGGGTAGAGCTGGCCGAGCGTGCGCAGCACGACGCCCGTCTCGCCGAGGGACGGCAGCACCTGCTCGATGTACTCGAGGAAGCTGCGCGACGGGCCGACGACGAGCACGCCGTTGCGCGCGAGCCGCTCCTTGTCCGCGTACAGGAGGTAGGCGGCGCGGTGCAGCGCGACCGCCGTCTTGCCCGTGCCCGGACCGCCCTGCACGACGAGCACGCCGCGCGCCTCCGACCGGATGATGCGGTCCTGCTCGGCCTGGATCGTCGACACGATGTCGTGCATCCGGCCGGTGCGCTGCGCGGTGAGCGCGGCGAGCAGCGCCGTCTCGCCCGTCAGCGTGACGTCCTCGGGGATGTCGCCGGGATCGAACACCTCGTCCTCGAGCCCGGTGACGTCGCGCCCGCGGGTCGTGAGGTGGCGCCGCACGCGCACCCCGAGGGGTGTCGCCGCGGTCGCCTGGTAGAAGGCGCTCGACTGCGGCGCCCGCCAGTCGAGCAGCAGCGGCTGCTGGTCGTCGTCGCGGAGGCCGATCCGGCCGATGTAGCGCAGCGCGCCGTCGTCGGCCTGCAGCCGGCCGAACACGAGCCGCTCGTCGACGTCGCGCAGGCGCTTCGTCCGGTCCTCGAGCAGCCGCGCCATCGCGTCGCGCTCGGTCCGCGCCTGGTGGGTGCCGCTCGCGCCGCCCCGTCGCACCCGCTCCAGCTCGGCGAGCAGCTGCGCCCGGAGGGCGTCGAGCCGCACGTACAGGCCGGACACGTACCGCTGCTCCCTGGCGAGCTCCGCATCCGCGACATCGGTCATGCGCTGCACCTCCCGTTTCGCGGCCATCCATCCTAGGCCCGGGTGCGGTCGCTCATCGGGCGGGGGACGCCGCCTCCGCGAGCAGCGCGTCGAGGCCCCCGCCCCGCTCCGGCCGGGCGCGGAAGGCCCAGGCGGGCAGCGCGCCCCGCTCGACCTGCGCGAGCACGAGCGTCGCGACGTCGCGGCCGGGGCTGCTGCGGAGGCAGCGCTGCGCGTACGCGCCCGCGGCGCTGCTGCCGCCGGACGCCCAGTGCAGCCACGCGAGCATCCCGTCGAGGGGCGCCCGGTCCGCGCGCGGCACCCACCGGGCGATCGCGAGGAGCAGCCCGATCGCGGCGTCGATCCGGTCGAGGTCGGGCCGCCGGAACCGGCCGCCCGAGATCGCCTGCCGGAGGCGCTCGAAGGTCGCTCCGCGCGCGGCCGGGTCGCGGGTCGCGCTCCACAGCTCCATGCCGAAGTCCCGGCCCCAGGCGAGCTGGAGCAGCACGAGGTTCTCGAGCCCCTGCCGCTCCCCCAGCGCGAACAGGAGGGCGCGGCACGGGCAGGGTCCCGCGGCGTCGTCGTGGGGCTCGAGGGCCGCCTCCACCAGGGCGACCACCTCCTCGACGTCGTGGCCCCAGCGGTAGCGCTCCATCGCCGCCTCCGGCTCGGCGGCCGGCCCGAAGGCGCTGCCGGGCTCGGCCAGCCGAACGCCGTGCAGCACGCCGCCCGGCCCCTCCCCACGCGTCCACCACTCGTCGTAGCGGTCGAGGAACGCGTCCTGCTGATCGGCGGGGGCGGGCGGCGGGTCCTCCACCCGGCGGAGGCGGCGCACCGGCTCCTCCGGCTCGATGAGGGCGAGGGGCAGGCCGCCGCGCGGCAGGTCCGGGTCGTCGAGCGAGCCCCAGCCGTCGGCCGCGACGCAGAACCGCTCGAGGACCTCGAGGCCTCTCCGCTCGGCCTGCTCCGCGACCGCGCGGACCTGCGCCGCGGCCGGCGGACGGCCGCTCGGCGCGAAGGTCTCGGGGGTCCAGGCCGCGACGGCGACGCCCGTCACGCCGTCGACGCGGAGTACGGTGCCGAGCAGGGCTGCGGCCCAGCGCTCCAGCTCGTCCGGGTCCGCCGAGTGCAGCAGGTCGATGCGCAGCGCGCCGTGCGTCCGCGACCTGGTGCCCTGGGCGCGCCGGAACAGCAGCAGCACGAGGCTGTCCTCCGGGACGCCGCCCGCCAGCAGGGGCACGAGCCTGAGGAGGTCGGCCGGTCCCGTCGCCCGCACCACGACGGGCGGTCGGCGGGAGGGTCGGGGACGGGACCGGCGGCGGGCGCTCTGCTTCGACATGCGCCGCAGCCTGGCGGCGGCCGGCGCACCGCGGCGCCCGAGGACCGGACGGATCCGGGGATCGGGGCGGGGAGGACCTGGGGAGGGAGGGATCCGCCGGAGGGGAGGTGAGGGTCCGGCTCAGACCGCGCGGATCGCGGCGACGTCGCGACCGGCGAGCCGCTCCCGGCCGCCGAGACCGGTGAGCTCGAGGACCACGCCGACGCCGGCGACGTGCGCGCCCGCGCGTTCGAGCAGGGTGCACGTGGCGTCGACGGTGCCGCCGGTGGCGAGCACGTCGTCGAGCACGAGCACCCGGGTGCCCGGGGCGAGCTGGTCGGCGCGGATCTCGAGCGCCGCGGCGCCGTACTCGAGCTCGTAGTGCTCGACGAGCGTCGCGGGCGGCAGCTTGCCCGCCTTGCGCACCGCGACGACGCCGGTGCCCGCGGCGTACGCGGCGGCCGCCGCGAGGAGGAAGCCCCGCGCCTCGATGCCGGCGACGAGGTCGAAGGCGCCGGCGAAGCGGCCCACGAGCTCGTCGGTGATCGCGCGGAGCGCGGCCGCGTCGGCGAGCGTCGGCGTGAGGTCGCGGAAGAGGATCCCGGGCTCCGGGAAGTCCGGCACCACGAGGGTCAGGCGGTCGACGAGTTCCGCTGCGGAGGCCACGGCGCTCGAACCTAGCGGGTCGCGGGACGGCGGCACCGGGCCGCCGTCCCGCGACGGGGCGTCACGCCTTCAGCAGGTCGATGACGAAGATCAGCGTGCGGCCGGAGAGGCGGTGGCCGCCGCCCGCGGGGCCGTAGGCGAGCGCCGGCGGGCAGGTCAGGATGCGGCGGCCGCCGACGCGCATGCCGGGGATGCCCTCCTGCCAGCCCTTGATGAGGTTGCCGAGCGGGAACGAGATCGACTGGCCGCGGCTCCACGAGGAGTCGAACTCCTCGCCGGTCTCGTAGTCGACGCCGAGGTAGTGGACGGTCACGGTGCCGCCCGGCTTCGCCTCCGCGCCGTCGCCCACGACGACGTCCTCGACGACCAGCTGGTCCGGCGCCGGCCCGGTGGGCGGGTCGAGCTCCGGCTTGACGGTGAGATCGGTGAGTTCGCTCATGGGCCGACAGTCAAGCGCACGGCCGGTCGGCGCGCGCTGACCGCGCCCTCCGGGAGGATGGAGGCGATGGACGACACCGCCCCGCCGCGTCGAGGCGCGCTGATCGACCTGAGCCCCCTCACCGCGTCGGCACCGTTCGCCCGGCTGTGGGGCTCCCGCGCCGTCGCGGGCATCGGCAGCCAGCTCACGCTCGTCGCCGTCGGCCTGAACGTCTTCGCGCTCGTCCGCCCGAGCGAGGGCGCCGCGGCCGCGACGTTCGCGGTCTCCCTGACGGGCGTGCTCGCGCTCGTGCCGACGGTGCTCGCCGGGCTCTACGGCGGCATGCTGGCCGACGCCTTCGACCGGCGGACCGTCGCGCTCGTCTCCGGCGTCGTGTCGTGGCTGTCGACGGTCGTGCTCGCGGCGCTCGCCTGGACCGGCGCCGAGAGCGTCTGGTCGCTCTACCTGCTGACGGTGCTCACCGCGACGGCGACGACGGTGCTGCAGGCGAGCGAGTCGGCGGCGACCCCGCGGCTCCTCCCCCGCGAGCTGCTGCCCGCCGCCGGTGCGCTGAACGGCATCGCGGTCGGCGTCTCGGTCACGCTCGGCCCGGGGCTCGCGGGCGTGCTCGTCGCGACGACCGGCTTCGCCTGGTGCTACACGATCGACGCGGTGCTGTTCGTCGCCACGCTCGTCGCCCTGCTGACGCTGCCTCGCCTGCCGCCGGAGGGCGCGGCGGACCGGCCGGGCCTCGCCTCCCTCGCCGGGGGCGTCGACTTCCTGAAGCGCGCGCCGAACATCCGCACGAGCTTCTTCGTCGACATCGTCGCGATGACCTTCGGGCAGCCGCGCGTGCTCTACCCCGCCGTCGGCGCCGTGACGCTCGGCGGGGGCGCGATCACCGTCGGCCTGCTGTCGGCCGCGTTCGCGATCGGCGCCCTGCTCAGCAGCCTGTTCTCCGGCCGGCTCGGCGGGGTGCGCCGGCAGGGCGTCGCCATCGAGCGGGCCATCCAGGTCTACGGCGCCTGCATCGCGCTCTTCGGCGCGGTGCTCGCGGTCGCCGCGATCGGCGAGTGGACGCGCGTGCTCCCCTCTCCCGCCGGACCGGTGTGGATCGCGATCGCCGCGGTGCTGCTCGCCGGGGCCGGCGGCGCCGACAACGTGAGCGCGATCTTCCGCGGCACGATGCTGCAGACCGCCGCGCCCGACTCCATGCGGGGCCGGCTGCAGGGCGTGTTCATCGTCGTGGTGACCGGCGGCCCGCGGGTCGGCGACCTCTGGGCGGGACTGCTCGCGACGACCGGCCTGCTGTTCCTGCCGCCGCTGCTCGGCGGCGTGCTGATCGTCGGACTGGTCACGCTGCTCGTCCGCCGCGGCTTCCGCGACTACGACGCGCTCCGCCCGACCCCGTGACCGGCGCGCTCGCGGCGCTCTTGGCGCGGGTCGTGGCCGCGACGCCGGTGCCGGGTGCGCTCGACCTCGTGGGCGCGGTCGCCGTGGTCGGCGCGCTCCTGCTGCTGCCGACGTGGCCGCACGTGCGGCACGGCATCACGATCGTCCACGAGGCGGGCCACGGGTTCGCGGCGACGCTGACCCGGCGACGGCTCGCCGGGATCCGCCTCCACTCCGACTCGAGCGGCCTGACGGTCAGCGTCGGGCGCCCGCGCGGGCCGGGCATGGCGCTGACGCTGCTCGCGGGCTACCCCGCGCCGTCCGTCGCGGGCGTGCTGGTCGCGTGGGCGGTCGCCGCGGGGCGCGCGCCGCTCGCGCTCTGGGGCGCGCTGGTGCTGCTCGTGCTCGTCCTCGTGCAGATCCGGAACTGGTTCGGGCTCTGGTCCGTCCTCGTCGCCGGCGGCCTCGTCGGCGCCGTCACGTGGTTCGCGGACCCGGCCTGGCGGATGCGCGCCGCACTCGTGCTCGCCGCGTTCCTCGTGCTCGGCGGCCTCCGCGCGGTCGTGGAGCTGCCCGCCGCGAGCCGCCGGGAGCGCGGGTCGGACGCCGACCAGCTCGCCCGCGTGACGCGGGTCCCGGCCGGCTTCTGGCTGCTCGTCCTCGTGCTGGCCGCGCTGGCCGGCGTCGCCGGCGCGGGCGCCCTCCTGGTCGCGCCCCTCGCCCGCTGAGCCCTCCGGTCCCCTTCGCGGATCCGGAGATCCGGGGCGACACGCCGTCCGCAGCAGCCCGCGAGCGGCGTGTCGCGCGAGAACTCCGGATCCGCGGAGGATCTCCGGATCCGCGAAGGCCTCAGGCGACGATGCCGACCGGCTTCGCCCGCCAGCCCGGGAACACGGTCTTCAGCTTCCCGGCCGACAGGTCGAGCCGCTTGCTCACGACCTCGGTGAGCACGTCGCGGTAGTCGTTCCAGCCGGGCACGTCGCCGAGCGTCGTGCGCTGCGCCAGCCCCTTCCAGACGCCGTGGACGCCGGGCCTGACGCCGCCGCCGACGACGAGGACCGCCCCGCCGTGGCCGTGGTCGGTGCCGCCGCTCGCGTTCTCCTCGACGCGGCGCCCGAACTCGCTCATCGTGACGACCGTCGTGTCGTCGAGCAGGTCGGAGCCGAGGTCGCTCGCGAACGCCGCGATCGCGCTCGCGAGGTCGCCGAGGTGCCGCTGCATGTCGCCGCGGTCGACGTTCCCCATGCCGGTGTGGGTGTCCCAGCCGCCGACGTCGATGCACGCGACGCGCACGCCGGCGCCGCCCTTGATCAGCATCGCGAGGTTCTTCAGCGCGTCCGCGAAGTTCCCGTCGGGGTACTTGACGGCGTCCGCCGCGGGCTTCGCGTCGCGGATCCGGGACACGGTCCCGAGCGCGCCGATCGCGAGCCTCGTCTGCTTCGCGATGGGGTGGTCGAGGCCCGTGTAGAGCGCCTGCAGCGCCGCGGTGGTCCGCTTCGTCTCCGTCTTGTCGACGTCGAGCTTCACGGACCCGAGGTCGTGCATCGCGATCGGGTTCGCGGCGCCGACGAGCGAGCGCGGGGTCGTGCCGCCGACCGCGACGCCGCGGAAGGTCGTGCCGGGGCCGGCGGCGACGAGCACCCGGTCGAGCCAGCCGGTGGTCAGGGACCCGCTCGAGCCGCGCTCGAGGCAGTCCTGCGCCTGGAAGTGGCTGCGCGACAGGTCGGGAGTCGACACCGCGGGCACCGCGGCGACCCGGCCCTGGTCGATCAGCGGCTTCAGCGGCGCCATCGCGGGGTGCAGGCCGAAGCCGCGCGCGGTGTCGAACTCGAGGAGCGAGCCGGCGCGCACGCCGATGTTCGGCCGCTCCTTCAGCAGCTGCGGGTCCGCGGCGGGCACGAGCATCGAGAGCCCGTCCATGCCGCCGCGGAGGAAGACGACCACGAGGGTGCCGCGCTGCACCTCGTCCGCGGCGGCGTAGGAGACGCGGCTCGTCACGAGCTGCGCGCCGAGGGTCGCGACGCCGACGCCGAGCCCGGCCGCGAGGAAGGTGCGGCGGTTGAAGCCGCCCGACCAGGCCGCGTCGCGCTCCTCCTCCGCGAGGCGCTGCGCCTCGGCCATGGCGCGCAGCGCCGCGTCCTGCGGGGTCGGGCCGAGGCGCTGCCAGTCGGGGCAGTCGGGGTGGAGCGTGCGGAGCACGTCCTCGGAGGGCGCGGGGGTCGCGGGGGTCGTCATCACGGGTCTCCTGTCGCGTCAGCGCAGCTGGAAGTACGGGGAGTCGAGCAGGAGCGTCGCGAGCTTGCCGCAGCGCCAGTCGTCGGTCGGGGCGGGCGAGCCCGCGGTGAGGCCGGCGCCGTGGACGACGGCGAGCAGGTGCTTCTTCGACGGCGTCGTGCCGAGCAGCCGCTTGCCGGCCGCCCGCGTCCATTGGAGGGTCGTCATGCCGGCGGTGCGCTTCACGAGCTTCGACGGCTTCGTCCAGCCGAGCTTCGGCCACCACCCGTTCACGAACGCGCGGTGCAGGTTCCAGCGCTGGAGCATCGCCCCGGCGCCGAGCCACGCGGCGGCGACGTCGGGGTAGCCGTTCGGCGGGCCCCACGCGTAGGGCGCGTGGCCCTGCGCGTTCAGGTTCCAGTAGAGCCAGCCGAGCGGCGTCTTCATGCCCGACGCCCGCTTCACGTCGAGCACGCGGAGCGCGCCGACCGCGTCCTCCAGCGGCCGGCGCATCTTGCCGCCGACGGAGGACCAGAAGTCGCTCGACTTGAAGATCGCGTCGACGACGGCCGTGATGCTCGTGCCGTGGCGCAGGTAGACGTGCGCGAGCCGGTTCACGAGGTCCGCGGAGGGGGTGTCCGACACGAACCGGGTCGCGAGCCGGCGGGCGATGTTCCGCGCGGTGGCGGGGTGGTGCGCGAGGTACTTCAGGTAGGCGTCGCCGACCTGCTCGCCCCGGTACATGGACCCGTTGGCGTGGCTGAACCCGAGCACCTTCACCCGGCCGGTCCAGTGCCACGGCTCGTTGAAGTAGTACTTCCCGGTGTCGTAGTCCCAGGTGCGGCCGGAGAGGATCTTCGCGCTCGAACGGACCATCGCCTCCGTGTACCCGGCGCCCCGGCCCACGGTGTGCAGCTCGAGCAGCTCGCGGCCGAGGTTCTCGTTCACGTCCGCCCGGCGCGACTCGTCGTTCGAGAGGTAGTTCAGCATCGCCGGGTGCTTCATCGCGGCGAGGAGCATGCCCTCGTAGGTGCCGAACGCGTGCCCTCGGATCACGTCCTTGATCCAGCTCGGCGTGGTGTGCCACTGGCCGCCGGGGATCGCGACGTGGAGGTGGTCGGAGAAGACGTCGACGACGATCTCGTACAGCTGGCGGTCGGAGAAGACCTGCCGCGCGAGGGTCGCCTGCGCGGTCGCCATCATGGCGTCCCAGCTGTACCGCTTCGTCTTCTTCACGATCGTGCCGGGCTTCGCGCCGTCGAGCGGGAAGAGCGCCGCGGCCTTCGCGCCGCGCGGGTCCTTGATCGACCTCGGGTGCAGCTGCCGCTCCAGCCAGCGGTCGATGCCGAGCCGCTTCAGGTCCGCGACGTCCTTCGGGCGCGGACCGAAGGTCGCACGGCGGAGGAGGTGGGCCTTCGGGTCGTGCGGGAAGAGGCTCGACCGCGAGCGCTTGACGGCCTTCGCCGCGGCGGACGCCGTCGGGTACTGCCGCCCCTTCCGGGCCGCGGTCGCGGCCGTGGCGGCCTCGGCCGCGTCGGCCTCCCCCACCAGCGCGTCGCCCGCGACGGCGCCGACCGCGAGGACGGCGCCGAGCCCGAACAGGCCGCGGCGGGACGACGTCCTGACGGGTCCCTGCGTGTCCGGCGCGTCGCGCTCGTCGATGTCGCTCATGCGTCCTCCCCTGCGGTGGCGCCAACCGTAGGGAGGGCCGCGGGCGGGCCCGATCGCGACACGGCGGGGTGCGCGGGTCCGCACGCGACCTTCCGGTCAGCGGGAACCCCGCGCTCCCACTTCGCTCCGCAGGCGGGTGGTGCCCACGAAACGGGGCGGGAGGGATCAGGGGGCGGTGAGCACCTGGCGGTCGGCGGTGATGCGGCCGAGCAGCTCCTGCTCGTCGGGGGTGCGGCCGATCGTGGCGCGCCCCTTCACGAGGCGCTGGCGGGCGTGCCCGAGCCGGGTGGCGTCGCGGATCAGCCGGTCCATCGCGGCCCGCTTGGCCCGCGGGTCGCGCTGCGCGTCGGCCCACCGCATCGCCTGGCGCCGCCCGCCGGGCGTCGAGATCAGCGCGACCTCCTGCGGCGTGAACCAGCCCGCCTGCGCGTACTCGCCGAGGCGCGCGCGGGTGATCGCGCGCTCGCGCGCCCGGACGACGAGCACCACCGCGACCGCGCCGAGGAAGATCGGCACCTCCACGCCGAGGTAGTAGCCGATCGTGTCGCGGGCGAGCGACAGCCCGCCGTTCCACAGCGCGTGCAGGATCGCGGCCGGGATCAGGCCGAGCAGGTAGGCGCCGAAGCCCGCCGCGGCGCCGCCCCCGCGCTCCGCCGCCTTCCCGATCGCGAAGCCGGTGCAGGCCGTGAAGAGCAGGTGCGCGAAGGGCGAGAAGACGCCGCGGACGACGAAGGTGAAGACGAACGCGGCACCGAGCCCCTGCTCCGCGAGCACCCGGCCGAAGTAGAGGATGTTCTCCGTGAAGGCGAACCCGGCGGCGATGCTCGTCGCGTAGACGATGCCGTCGACCGGGCCGTCGAAGTGCCGGCGGTTCACCCAGAACAGCAGCAGGACGCCGAGGCCCTTCGCGCCCTCCTCGACGAGCGGCGCCTGGATCACGGCCTGCGCGAAGTCGTCGGGCCGGCCGCCGGACGCGCCGACCACGAGCTGCACGCCGAGGTCGAAGATCAGGGCGAGGGCCACCGCGACGCCCGCGCCCCAGAGCACGGCGAACACGAGGGCGGGCCGCGGCTCCGGCTCCCACCGGTCGATCCAGCGGATGACGAGCAGCACGACGACGAAGGGCACGAGGGCGGCGACGGCCGCGATCGCGACGCCCGCGGCGCCGAGGGCGGAGATCAGGTAGAGCAGCACGACGACCACCGCGACGACGCCGAGGGCGATGCCGAGCGCCGCGGCGACGGCCCGCGCGGCGTGCCCGGGCGTGTGCTGGTCCGGCCCGATCGGCGCGAGGCCGACCGGGGCCTGCCGGATGTCGGTCACGGGACCATGCTCCCAGCGCCCGCCTCGGAGCGGACCGGGGTCACCAGACCTTGCCGGGGTTCAGGATGCCGAGGGGGTCGAACGCGGCCTTCACCCGCCTCGACAGGGCCATCACGTCCTCGCCGAGCTCGTCGGCGATCCACCGGCGCTTCAGCACGCCGACGCCGTGCTCCCCGGTGAGCGTGCCGCCGAGCGCGATCGCCGTGCGGAACAGCTCCTCCCCCGCCGCCCAGACGACGTCCGGGATCTCGCCGGGGGCGTGCGGCACCGAGGCGGGGATCACGATGTTCGGGTGGAGGTTGCCGTCGCCCGCGTGGGCGATGGTCGGGATCGGCAGGCCGTGGCGGCGCCCGATCGCCTCGACGGCGTCGAACATCTCGGGCAGCCGCGAGCGCGGCACGCAGACGTCCTCGATCAGCACCTCGCCGAGCCGCGCGAAGGCGGGGTGCGCGGCGCGGCGGAGGGCGACGAGGTCGGCGCCCGCGGCCGCGTCGAGGGCGACCCGGCCCTCGCCGCCCGCCGCGGCGATCAGCGCGAGGGCCTGCTCCGCCTCCTGCGGCGCGGCGCCGCCGTCGGTCTGCACGAGCAGGAACGCGCCGTGGCCGCCGAGCGCCGGCACGTCGCCGGCCGGGCCCTCGCCCGCGGCGACGAGCGCGTCGACCGCCGCGCACGACGCCGCGTCCATGAGCTCGAGCGCGGCGCAGCGGAGGCCGGAGGCGGTGATCGCCGCGGCAGCGGCCGCTGCGGACCGCACGTCGGGGAAGGTCGCACCGATGGTGACGACGGGCCGCGACTCGGTGCGGCGCAGCTTGAGGGTCGCCTCGACCACGACGCCGAGGGTGCCCTCGGAGCCGATCAGCAGCGCGGTGAGGTCGAAGCCGGTGACGCCCTTCACGGTGCCGCGGCCGAGCCGCACCAGCGTGCCGTCCGCGAGCACGACCTGCAGGCCGAGCACGCTCTCCCGGGTCACGCCGTACTTCGCGCAGAGCAGGCCGCCCGCGTTCGTCGCGATGTTGCCGCCGACGGTGGAGATCGCGCGGCTCGCCGGGTCGGGCGGCCACCAGAGGCCGCGGGGGGCGAGCACGGCGGCGAGGTCGTCGGTGACGACGCCGGGCTGCACGCGCGCGGTCTCGTCGTCCTCGTCGACCTCGAGCACCCGGTCCATGCCCGCGAGGTCGAGCACGACGGAGCCGGTGGTGCCGACCGCGCCGCCCGCGAGCCCCGTGCCGGCGCCGCGCGGGACGACGGGGACGCCCGCGGCGGAGGCGAGCCGCAGCAGCGCCTGCACGTCCTCGGTCGACCGGGCGCGGACGACCGCGAGCGGCACCTCCGGCGTCGTCCAGCCGCTGCGATCGGTGCGGACGCGGTCGAGCTCGGACCGGTCCGTGCTGACCGCCGGCCCCAGCGCCGCGGCGAGCTCCTCGAGGAACGCCATGCCGGCAAGCCTAGGGAGCGCGGCGGACGCCCCGGTTCCGGCCCTAGATTCGCGACCATGGCGGAGGACCACGAGGACGCGGACCCGACGGACGGTCGCGACGAGACGGCGACCGAGCGGCTCGACCGCAACTGGAACGCCCTCCTCCAGGAGCTGCGGGTCGTGCAGACCGGCACCCAGCTGCTCACGGGCTTCCTGCTCACCGTGGCGTTCCAGCAGACCTTCCGCGACCTGGAGGACTGGCAGCGGGTGCTCTACCTCGTCGCGGTCTCCCTCGCGGTGCTCTCGACGGTCTGCGCGCTGATGCCGGTGGCGCTGCACCGGGCCCTGTTCCGGCGGCGCGCGATGCGGACGCTGGTCGCGTGGGGCGACCGGATGGCGCGCCTCGGCATGGCGTTCACCGGCCTCGCGATCGCCGCCGCGCTCGCGCTCGTCTTCAGCGTCGCCACGGGTGCCGCCGGGGCGATCGCCGTCGCGGTGATCGGCGTCGTCGTGATCGCGCTCGCCTGGGCGGTGCTGCCGATCGGCCTGCGCCGTCGCGCCGGCGAGCCGCACGACCCGGACGGTCCCGGGCGCGGGTCCCAGCGCGGCTGACCGTCAGCGGCTGACCCGTCGGCGCTGATCCGTCGGCGCTGTCCCGTCAGCGGCGGGGTCCCGCCCGGAGCACGGCCCGCGTCGCACGCGCCGCGAGCACGCCGCCCACGACCGCGAACGACAGCACCCCCAGCACGGAGCCGGCGCTGCCGATCGACAGCACCGAGGCGAACGAGCCGACGCCGCCGACGGACAGGGCGGAGCCGACGCTGCCGACGGAGAGGACCGACCCGACGCTGCCGATCGACAGCACGGAGCCGGACGAAGCGATGGAGAGGACCGAGTCGCGCGCCATGCGGTGATCCTCCTCCTCGCGCCCCCGAGGCGGACGGTGCGGATCGGCGTCGGTCAGGCGGCGCCGGCGGCCTCGAGCAGGTCGCGGTGCGGCCGGTGCACCCGGAGCCCGCCCGCGAGCGCGCCGCCGCCGACGACCGCGTCGAGGACGCCCCGGAGCCCGCGTCGGAGGGCCCGGTAGGCCGCGTCGGCGACCGACGCCTCCGGGCTGCGCTCGCCGATGCCGCGCGCGTCGAGCTCGTCCATCAGCGCGCCGGCGACGAGCAGGTCCTCGGCGGCGAAGCGCATCCCGCCGGCCCGTGCGGCACCGGCGGCGACGACGGCGACGCTCGTCACCGCCTGCCGCGCCTCCTGGAGGGCGAGCACCCAGGCCGCGGTCTCCGCCACGCCGGCGAGCCCGGTCGTCACGACCGCGCCGATCGGCGGCAGGCGCTCGAGGGGCGGCACCGCCGGATCGATCGCGTCGACCCAGACGAGCACGTCCGCGTCGGCGCCGACCGCGTGCGCGCCCGGCACACCCCAGTCGAACCGGATCTGGTAGCCGCCCTGCTCCCCCATCGGAGCATCCTCGCCGACGGGCGCCCGGTGCGGCTGGGCGTGCGCTCGGGGCTCCCCGTCGATCCGCCCGACGCGGGAGCCGACGCGTTCAGGCGCGCTTGCGGCCCCCGCCGTCGCCGGAGGACGCGGACGACGACTTCGCCTTCGCGCGGTTCGCCTCGACGCTGCGCTTCAGCGCCTCCATCAGGTCGATGACCTCGCCGTCGCCCTCGTCCTCCTCCTGCTCGCCGAAGGTGGCCGCCGTGTCGACCGACTCGCCCTGCTCGAGCTTCGCGTCGACGAGCTTCTTCAGCTGCTCCTGGTACTCGTCGGTGAAGTCCGCGGGCGAGAAGTCGCTCTCGAAGCTCTTCACGAGGCTCGTCGCCATGTCGACCTCGCGCTTCTGGATGCGCACGTCGGCGTCGAGGGACGGGAAGGACGCCTCGCGCACCTCGTCGTCCCAGAGCAGCGACTGGAGCAGCAGCACCTTCCCGTGCACGCGCAGCACGCCGAGCCGGGTCTTCTGCCGCAGGGTGAACTGCACGATCGCGACGCGCTCCGTGTCCTCGAGCACCTTGCGCATCAGCATGTAGGAGCGCGGGCTCTTCGCGTCGGGCTCGAGGTAGTAGCTGCGGTCGAGCCGGATCGCGTCGACCTGGGCGGCCGGCACGAACTCGACGACGTCGATCTCGCGGCTCTTCTCGCTCGGCAGCGACTTCAGGTCCTCGGCCGTGAGCACGACGGTGCGGTCGCCGGCGTCGTAGGCCTTGTCGATGTCCTGGAACTCGACCACCCGGCCGCACACCTCGCAGCGGCGCTGGTAGCGGATCCTGCCGCCGTCGGCGTTGTGCACCTGGTGCATCGGGAGGTCGTGGTCCTCCGTGGCCGAGTAGAGCTTCACGGGCACGTTGACGAGACCGAACGTGATCGCGCCACGCCAGATGCTGCGCATGACCCGCCCTCCTGAGATGCACCGAATGCCTGATGGACTCCCGAGTATGACCGCCGGGCCGGGCGCGGGCCACCCCCGGATGGCGGGACTCAGCGCTCCAGCAGACTTCCAGGACACGCTGAGCGCATGGTCGGCCGGAACCCCGGGAAGCAGTCGGTCGAGGTGGACGGGCGCCGCATCGGCCTCACGAACCTCGACAAGGTGCTGTACCCGGCGGACGGGTTCACGAAGGGCGACGTGCTCGCCTACTACGCGGCCGTGGCCTCCGCCCTCGTCCCGCTCGCCGCCGGGCGCCCCGCCACCCGCAAGCGCTGGCCGGACGGGGTCGGCACCGCCGAGGAGCCGGGGCACCCCTTCTTCGTGAAGAACCTCGAGCCGCACGCGCCCGACTGGGTGCGGCGCGGCTCGATCGAGCACCGGTCCGGCACGACGACCTACCCCGTGATCGACGACCTCGCGACGCTCACGTGGCTCGCGCAGCAGGGCGTGCTCGAGGTGCACGTGCCCCAGTGGCGCTTCACGGCCGAAGGCGGCGCGGGGCGGCCCGACCGCCTGGTGCTCGACCTCGACCCGGGCGAGGGCGCCGCGCTGCCCGAGTGCGCGGAGGTGGCCCGCCTCCTCCGACCCGTCGTGGCCGGCATGGACCTGGACCTCGTCCCCGTCACGAGCGGGTCGAAGGGCATCCACCTGTTCGCGCACCTCGCCGGCCGCTGGACCTCCGACCAGGTCACGGAGATGGCGCACGAGCTCGCCCGCTCCCTCGAGGCCGACCACCCCGACCTCGTCGTCAGCGACATGAAGAAGGAGAACCGGCGCGGGAAGGTGCTGGTCGACTGGAGCCAGAACCGCGCCGCGAAGACGACGCTCGTGCCGTACTCCCTGCGCGGCACGCTGCACGTCGCCGCGAGCGCGCCGCGGACCTGGGAGGAGCTCGACGACCCCGGGCTGCGGCAGCTGCGGCCCGACGAGGTGGTGGAGCGCCTGCAGCGGGACGGCGACCTGCTCGCGCACGTCGCGCCCGCCGCGGCGCGCTCCGACGCGCTCACCCGGTACCGGTCGATGCGCGACGCGGGCCGCACCCCCGAGCCGGTGCCGGAGGCGGCGCCCGCGCGGGGCGCGGACGACACCTTCGTCATCCAGGAGCACCACGCCACCCGGCTGCACTGGGACTTCCGGCTCGAGCGGGACGGCGTGCTCGTCTCCTGGGCGCTGCCGAAAGGGGTGCCGGCCGACGGGCGGCGCAACCACCTCGCGGTGCACACGGAGGACCACCCGCTCGAGTACGCGGCCTTCACGGGCGACATCCCGAAGGGCGAGTACGGCGGCGGGCACGTCGACCTCTGGGACGCCGGCACGTACGAGACCGAGAAGTTCCGCGACGACGAGGTGATCGTGACCCTGCACGGCCGGAAGGACGGCGGCCTCGGCGGCGAGCCCGTCAAGGTCGCGCTGATCCGCGCCGAGCGGGAGAAGCCGAAGGGCAGCCAGGGCGAGCAGTGGCTGATCCACCGCATGGCGGTCGAGGACGCGCCCGCGGATCAGGCCGCCCCTGCGGAGGAGGCAGCGGCCCCGGGCACCGCCGAGCCCGCGGGAGCCCCGGCGCCCCGCGCCGCGGCGCCGGAGGGCCCGCTGCCGCGCACCCCCTCCCCGATGCTCGCGGTCGCCGGAGCGCCCCTCGACCCCGGCGAGGCGTGGTCGGTGGAGATGAAGTGGGACGGCGTCCGCGCCGTCGCCCGTGTCGACGGCGGCCGCGTGCTGCTCACGAGCCGGAACGACCTCGACCTGACCCCCACCTACCCCGAGCTGCAGGCGCTCGCCGAGCACGTGCACGCGGACGGCGCCGTGCTCGACGGCGAGGTCGTCGCCCTCGACGCGACGGGGCGCCCCTCCTTCTCCCGGCTGCAGCAGCGGATGGGGCTCACGCGGAAGCAGGACGTCGAGCCCGCGATGCGGGCGCAGGCGGTGCGGTACCTGCTGTTCGACGTGCTCGAGGTCGACGGGCACGCGACGACCTCGGCGCCGTACCGCGAGCGCCGGGACCTGCTCGAGCGGCTCGTCGAGGGCGGCGGCCCGATCGACGTGCCGCCGGTCGTCGCGACCGCGTCGGGCGACGCGCTGCGCGAGGCGGTCGACGACGCGATGGCGACGAGCCGGCGGCTCGGGCTCGAGGGCGTGGTCGTGAAGCGCGCCGCGGCCCCCTACCGCCCGGGGGCCCGCTCGAAGGACTGGGTCAAGCGCAAGCACGAGCGGCAGCAGGAGGTCGTCGTCGGCGGCTGGCGGCCCGGCCAGGGGCGCCGCGCCGGCGGCGTCGGGAGCCTGCTCGTCGGCGTGCACGTCGACGGCCGGCTGCGATACGTCGGCCGGGTCGGCACCGGCTTCAGCGACGCGGACCTCGACGCGATCGAGGCGCGGCTGGCCTCGCACGGCCGGAAGACGGCGCCGTTCGACGACGTGCCGCGCGCGGACGCGAGCGACGCGCACTGGGTCACCCCCTCCCTCGTCGGCGAGGTGCGCTTCGCCGAGTGGACGGACGACGGCCGGCTGCGCCAGGCGAGCTGGCGCGGCTGGCGCCCGGACAAGCGACCGGAGGAGGTCGTCCGGGAGCCCTGAGCCCGGCGGCGGGCTACCGTGGAGGCATGACGCCGCGCGAGCCCGGGACCCCCTCCGAGGACGAGGTGGAGCACGACTTCACCGTTCCCGGCGACGCCGACCTGCGACCGGTCGTGGACGAGGGCGGCGAGGAGCTCGCCGACGGGGACGAGTCGTGAACGGCCGCGCGATCGGCTGGGCGGTCTCGCTCGGCGTGCTCGTGGGCGGCGCCGCGTTCGCCGCGGTCGTGAACCGGCTCGACGAGGAGGACCGGCGCCGCGCCGCCGACTCCGCGCGCCTCCTGAAGGACCGCACGACGGCGTCGGCCGCGCACCTGCGCGAGCGGGCGGTCGAGACGGCGCAGGACCTGCGCGACCAGTGGACGGAGACCGCGCTCGAGGTCCGCGACCGGTGGACGACGACCGCGGAGGAGGTCCGCGCCCGCGCCGCGGACACCGCGGAGGACTGGCGCGAGCGCTCCTCCGAGGGCATCGAGCGCGCGCTGCGGCAGGCGGCGGAGGCGCGGGACGAGTCCCTGGCCGACGTCGACGACGAGGACGACGAGCCCGCCGGGCGCGGGCGCGCCTCCCGCGCGGCCGAGGACCGGCCGGACGAGGCCTGAGCGGACGCACCGAGCGGACGCACGGAGCGCCCTCGCTAGATTCTCGGGTCATGGCCGACCCCGCGCTGATCCCCGGCCCGCTCCCCTCCTGGATCGCCGGGCAGCGATGGTTCGCGAACACCGTCGGCGACGCCCTCGAGGTGGAGAGCACGCTGCCGTTGACCGCCGACGGCGCGGTGCGGACGCTGTTCGTGCGGGACAGGACGCCCGGCGCCGCCGCGGTGTACCAGGTCCCCGTCGCCCTGGACGCGGACGGGTCGCTGCGCGACGGCCCGCGGACCGACGAGTTCGTGCGGGTGCTGCTCGCCGTGCTCTTCGCCGGCGCGGTCGCCGAGGGCGACGCGGGCGTCGGCGCGGAGGGCGTGCCGATCGGCTGGAGCGGACCGCCGCCGGCGCTGCGCGCCGCCCGCGTGCTGTCCGGCGAGCAGTCGAACACCTCGATCATCGTCGACGCCGAGCGCGCCGACGGCTCCCCCGTCGGGCTGATGGTGAAGGTCTTCCGCGCGCTGCACGACGGCGAGAACCCGGACGTCGTGCTGCAGTCCGCGATCGCCGCGGCGGGCTCGGACCGCGTGCCGGCGACGTACGCCGCCCTGGTCGGGTCATGGCCCGACCCGGCGGCGCCGGGTGGCACCGCCCGCGGCCACCTGGCCGTCGCGCAGGAGTTCCTGCCCGACACCCGCGACGCCTGGCGGGTCGCGCTCGACGCGGCCCGCACGGGCGAGGACTTCTCCGACCGCGCCCGGGACCTCGGCGCCGCCACGGCCGAGGTGCACCGGGTGCTCGCGACCGCCCTCCCGACCGCGGAGGCGGACGAGGTCGCCCGCGCCGCGGCGCTCGGCAGCATGCGCTCCCGCGCCGAGCAGGCCGCCGCGCTCGTCCCGTCGATCGACGCCGCCGGCGGCGCGGTGCTCGCGACGCTCGAGGCGGGGCTCGCCGGGCCGTGGCCGCCGCTGCAGCGCATCCACGGCGACTACCACCTCGGTCAGGTGCTGCTCGTGCCGGACCGCGGCTGGGTGCTGCTCGACTTCGAGGGCGAGCCGCTGCGGCCGATGGCCGAGCGGACCGCGCCCGACCTGGCGCTGCGGGACGTCGCCGGCATGCTGCGCTCCTTCGACTACGTCGCGGGCACGCTCGCGCAGGAGGGCGGCGACGCCGACGCCGCGCGGTCCTGGGCGGACCAGGCGCGCGCCGCGTTCCTCGCGGGGTACGAGGCCGAGCTCGGCGCCTCCCTCGCGCCGCACGCGGCCCTGCTCGCCGCCCTCGAGCTGGACAAGGCGCTCTACGAGTGCGTCTACGAGGCGCGCAACCGGCCCGCCTGGCTCCCCATCCCCGAACTGGCCGTGCTCCGGCTGCTGGAGGCCGTCGCGTGACCGTCGAACCCCTGCCCGTCCCGCCCCTGCCGGTCGCCGAGCGGCGCCCGCTCACCCGGGTGCACCACGGCGACGAGGTCGTGGACCGGTACGAGTGGCTGCGCGACCGGGACGACCCCGCCGTGATCGCGCACCTCGAGGCGGAGAACGCGTACACCGATGCCCGGCTCGCCCCCCTCGCGCCGCTGCGGTCCGCGATCTACGGCGAGATCAAGTCGCGCACGAAGGAGACCGACCTCTCCGTGCCGTCCCGTGAGGGCGACTGGTGGTACTTCAGCCGCACGGAGGAGGGCAAGCAGTACGCCCGGCACTGCCGCGCCCCGATCGCCGGACCCGACGACTGGACGCCGCCGACCCTCGGCGACGAGGTCCCGGGCGAGCAGGTGCTGCTCGACGACGACGTCGAGGCGCGCGGCCACGACTTCTACTCGCTCGGCAGCTTCGACGTCTCCCCCGACGGCCGGCTGCTGCTCTGGGCCGTCGACACGGTCGGCGACGAGCGCTACGTGCTGCACGTCAAGGACCTCGGGTCCGGCGCGGTGCTGCCGGACGTCATCGAGGGCACGATGCCCGGCGCGCTCTTCGACGCCGACGGCACCGGGATCTACTACACGACCTGCGACGAGGCGTGGCGGCCGGACACCGTCTGGCGGCACGCGCTCGGCGGCGACGGCGAGGACGAGCAGGTCTTCACCGAGCCCGACGAGCGGTACTGGGTCGGGGTCGGCATGACGCGCAGCCGGCGCTACGTCGAGATCGGGGTCGGCTCGAAGATCACGAGCGAGTCGCTGCTGCTCGACACCCGGGAGCCGGAGGCGGGCTTCCGGCTCGTCTGGCCGCGCCGCGAGGGCGTCGAGTACTCCGTGGAGCACGCCGTGCTCGACGGCCGCGACCGGCTGCTGATCCTGCACAACGACGGCGCGGAGGACTTCGAGCTGGTCGCCGTCGACCCCCTGGCGCCGCAGGGCGAGCGCGAGGTGCTGCTCGCCTCGCGCCCGGGCGTGCGGCTCGAGGACGTCGACGCGTTCGAGCGCTTCGTCGCCGTCTCCTACCGGGAGGGCGGCCTCGCCCGCGTCGGCCTGCTCGAGGGCACCGCGATCGACGAGATCCGGTTCGAGGAACCCCTGTTCACGGCCGGGATCGGCTCGAACCCGGAGTGGGCGCAGCCCACGCTGCGCATCGGGTACGGCTCGCTGCTCACCCCCTCCACGGTCTTCGACCTCACGGTGTCCTCGACGGGCGGGGCGACGGGCGAGCGGACCGTGCTGAAGCAGCAGCCGGTGCTGGGCGGCTACGACCCCGCCGACTACCGCGAGCGCCGCGAGTGGGCGGTCGCCGAGGACGGCACCCGGGTGCCGATCTCGATCGTCGGCCGCGCCGACGTGCTGGAGCGCCGCTCCCCCGCGCCGATGCTCCTCTACGGCTACGGCTCCTACGAGGCGAGCATCGACCCGTCGTTCTCGATCGCGCGCCTCTCGATGCTCGACCGCGGCGCCCTGTTCGCCATCGCGCACGTGCGCGGCGGCGGGGAGATGGGCCGGCACTGGTACGAGCAGGGCAAGACCCTGTCGAAGCGGAACACGTTCACGGACTTCGTCGCCGCCGCGCGGCACCTCGTCGAGACCGGCTGGACCGAGCCGTCCCGCCTCGTCGCCGAGGGCGCGAGCGCCGGCGGGCTGCTGATGGGCGCGGTCGCGAACCTGGCCCCGGAGCTGTTCGCGGGCATCCACGCGGGCGTGCCGTTCGTGGATCCGCTCACCTCGATCCTCGACCCGTCGCTGCCGCTCACCGTGATCGAGTGGGACGAGTGGGGCGACCCGCTGCACGACCCCGCGGTGTACGCCTACATGAAGTCGTACTCGCCGGTCGAGAACGTCGGCGACCACCCGTACCCGCGGATCCTCGCGACGACGTCGCTGAACGACACCCGCGTGCTCTACGTCGAGCCGGCGAAGTGGGTGGCGCGCCTCCGCGAGGTCGGCGCGGACGTGCTGCTGAAGACGGAGATGAGCGCCGGGCACGGCGGTGTCTCGGGCCGGTACGCCGCATGGGAGGAGCGGGCCTTCGAGCTCGCGTGGATCCTCGACGTGCTCGGCCTCGCCGACGCCCCCGCGCGCGCCTAGAGCGCGACCCGGGGAGCGATCGAGCAGGACCCGGTCGATCGAGCAGGACGGGACGGCCCGTCACGTCCTGCTGGACCGACGCCGTCCTGCTCGATCTACGCGTCCTGCTCGATCGACGCGTCCTGCGCGATGGACGCGTCCTGCGCGATCGCCCTCGCCGGGGTCAGACGTCGAAGGCGGTCCCGCACTCCGCGCACGTGACGGTCGCGGTCTCGGCCGACACCGTGACGACGTTCATCGCGCGGCACTCGGCGAGCGGGCACTCCCCGTGCACCGTCGCGCCGACGTCGACGCCGTCCTTCGCCTCGACGAGCGTGTGCTTCGCCCGCCCGACCGCGTCCAACAGCGTCCCCTGCTCGCGCACCGCGCCTCCGATCGCCGACCCGTCAGCACCGTAGGGCGCCGCGCACGGGACCGGAAGCACGCCGGGTGCGTCCTGGGCCCGCCCTGGCGGACGCACCGGTCACGCCCAGGCACCGCACCCGTGCTGCACAGCCCGTGCGCCGGGTGCGCGGAGGGTGCAGGCGCAGTGTCGGGACCCGGTGCCGAGACCCGGCGCCGGGAAGGAAGCACCATGCGCGCGCTCGTCTACCACGGCCCGAAGAACGTGACCATCGACGAGGTCCCGGACGCGAGGATCGAGCGCCCCACCGACGCCCTCGTCCGCATCACCACCACGAACATCTGCGGCAGCGACCTCCACATGTACGAGGGCCGCACCGACGTCGAGACCGGCAAGGTGCTCGGCCACGAGAACATGGGCGAGGTCGTCGCGGTCGGCGAGGGCGTCGTCCGCGTGCAGGTCGGCGACGTCGTCGTGCTGCCGTTCAACATCGCGTGCGGGTTCTGCAAGAACTGCGAGGCGGGCCGGACGGGCTTCTGCCTCACCGTGAACCCGGGCAGCGCCGGCGGCGCCTACGGCTATGCGGACATGGGGCCGTACTCCGGCGGCCAGGCCGAGCTGCTCCGCGTCCCCTTCGCGGACTTCAACGCGCTCGTGCTCCCCGAGGACGCGCACGAGAAGGAGAAGGACTACACGATGCTGTCCGACATCCTCCCGACCGGGTACCACGGCACCCAGCTGGCGGACGTCGGCATCGGCGACTCCGTCGTGATCTACGGCGCCGGTCCCGTCGGCCTGATGGCCGCCATGTCGGCGAACCTGCGAGGCGCCGCCGAGGTGTACGTGATCGACCGCCAGCCGGACCGACTGAAGCTCGTCGAGCGGGTCGGCGCGACGCCGATCGACGACTCGGAGGGCGACGCGGTGCAGCAGGTGCTCGACCTGACGCAGGGGCAGGGCGCGGACAAGGGCGTCGAGGCGGTCGGCTACCAGGCCCACGACCACGAGGGGCACGAGCAGCCCGGCATGACGATCAACTCGCTGATCCAGGCGGTGCGCCCGACGGGCCGCATCGGCGTCGTCGGCGTCTTCGTGCCGGAGGACCCGAACGCCTCCTCCGACCTCGCGAAGCAGGGCGAGTTCCCGATGGACTTCGGCACGTTCTTCTTCAAGGGCCAGGCGATCGCGACCGGGCAGGCGAACGTGAAGCAGTACAACCGGCAGCTGCGGAACCTGATCCACCGCGACAAGCTCAACCCGGGGATCATCGTGAGCCACGAGCTCTCCCTCGATGAGGCGCCCGAGGCCTACCGCCGCTTCGACGACCGCGAGGACGGCTGGACGAAGGTGCTCCTCCACCCCTGACCCGCGCTGCTCGCGGATCCGGAGTTCTTCCGCGGATCCGCAGATCCCCGGCGACACGCCGCCGGCGCACGTCGCGCACCGGCGTGTCGACCCGGATCTGCGGATCCGCGAGACTCGACGAAAGGGGACGGACGGGCGGAGGGAGGCGAGATGCGGACCTGCTGCGTGGTGCTGCCGCTCGAGCCGCTCGAGGTCGGCGACGTCGTCGACCGGGCCGCGTGGCCGGCCCACGTGACGCTCGTCGGCAACGCCGTGCTGACCGACGGCGCGACCGACACCGCGGCCGCGGTGCTCCGCGCCTTCGCCGCCGCGACCCCGCCGCTCTCCGGCGTCGTCGCCGAGGAGGCGTGGTTCGAGCCCGCCGCCTCGGTCCGGGTGGACCTCGTCGACGCACCAGCGCTCCACGTCGCCCACACCGCGCTGCTCACCGCGTTCGAGCGGCACGTCGAGGGCTACGCGCTCCTGCTGCCCACGCACGGCCGGGCCGGGTACCGCCCGCACCGCACGGTCACGGCCGGCGCGCGGCCGGCACCGGGTGACGTCCTGGCGTTCCCGGAGGCGCTGCTCGTCGAGCTCGACCCGCCGGGCATGCCGGGCCGGGCGCTGATCCTCGCGCGCTGGCCCCTCGGAGGCGCGGCGGGCGCGACCGAGGTCGACGCCGGCGAGGTCCACCGCGTGCTCGACGTGCTCGCGGACGCCCCCAGGTGGGTGATCGGCGGCTGGGGCGTCGACGCGCTCGCGGGCGAGCGGACGCGGCCGCACCACGACCTGGACCTGCTCGTCGAGGCGGACGACCTCGCCGCCGTCCTCGCCGCGCTGGACCGCGCCGGGTACCGGCCGGGCTTCGTCTGGAGCGAGAACCGGTGGCAGGGCGAGGGCGACCGCCTGCTCCCCTCCGCCTTCGCCGCGGTCGACGACGCCGGCCGCGAGGTCGACGTGCACGCGGTCCGCTTCGACGGCGACCGGCCGGTGCCGGTGTCCGCCTCGAGCGTCGTGCTCCCCGTGGGCGCCCTCGGCGCGACGGGCCGCATCGGCGGTCGCGTGGTGCGCTGCGCGACGGCGGACGCGGAACTCGTGATGCACGAGGGCTACCCGCTGCCCGAGCGGCAGGAGGCGGACGTCGCCCTCCTCCGCCGCCTCGCCGCCGGCTGACCTCGCGCCCGACCGTCGCGGATCCGCAGTTCCGGGGCGACACGCCGCGACCAGCACGGTCGCGCGCGGCGTGTCGGCCGAGAACTGCGGATCCGCGAAGCGCGGGTCAGGCGGTGCGGACCAGCCGGGGCAGGAGGACCTGCTGGCCGAGCGTGACCAGGGCGCTGCAGGCCCAGTAGGCCGTGACGCCGATCGGGAGGGCGAGCCCGGTCGCCGCGGTGACGAGCGGGAGGAGCAGCAGCAGCCGGCCGCCCGGCGCCGGCGCCGCGCCCGCCGCGGCGAGGTGCTGCGTGAGCACCTGCGCGCCGGCGGTGACGAGCAGCAGACCGCCGCCGAGCAGCCCGGCCGCGGGACCGCCGGCGAGCGCGGTCGCGGCGAGGGGCGCGCCGAACGCGACGGCGGCGGCGAACGACGCGAGCGCCGCGGTGCCGGTCGCGTGGGCGGCGTGCTCGAGCGCCTGGACCAGGGCGAGGAACAGCGGCACCTGCACGAGCAGCGGCACGAGCGCGGCGGCGGGGCGGACGCCGTTCGCGCGCTGCAGCGCCGCCGTCTCCTCCGCGAAGGCGCGGCGGGACACGGCGTCGGTGCGGCCCCGATAGCGGTCGCGGAGCCGCGCGAGGTCGGGGGCGATCGCGCGCATCCGCAGCCCGGAGCGGTACTGGCGGACGGCGAGCGGGAGCAGCAGGACGCGGACGACGAGGACGAGCAGCGCGACCGCGGCGAGCCAGCCGACGCCGCCGGCGGGGTCGAGGCCCGCGGCGGCGAGGGCGCCGTGGAGCAGCGCGAGGACGGCCTCGACCGCGGCGCGGATCGGGGCGAGGAGGTCGGGCAGGGACATGGCGGGACACCTTCATGACGACGTCGGCGGTCGTCCCGGACGGGACGCCGGGGACGCCCCGGTCGCACCGGGGCGGGAGGCGCGGGACCCGCCGGATCGGCGGATCGACTCAGCGCGTCGCGCCCGGTGCCCTCGCGCGCGGGTGCCCCTCCGCGTCGGGATCGCTGCTGCGCAGCAGCACGCGCACGTCGGCGAAGCCGTCCGCCGCGGCGGCGGCGAGGACCGCGCGCGGCGCGCGCAGGGTCCGCAGGACCACCGCGACGGCGAGCACGGCCGTCAGCAGGCCGGCGGCGAGCAGCGCCTCCGCGCCGACCGCGTCCGGCTGCACGAGCACGACGAACGCGCTGAGCAGCCCGGCGATCACGCCCCCACCCTACGGCGGGCGCACGTCCAGGAGCACGTCGGCAGGACCGAGCGACGCCCGGTCCTGCTGACGTGCTCTAGAGCTTCAGGGCGTCGCGGAGGAGGGAGACGAGCGCGTCGAGCTGCACCGAGCTCTCCTGCGTCACCTCGCCGTCGTCGCCGTCGAGGGCGCGCGCCGCGAGGGACGCCTTCGAGTCGACCAGCTCGGCGATGCGCGCGTCGATCGTGTGCGCGGCGATGATCCGCCACGCGGTGACCGGCTCGGACTGCCCGATGCGGTGCGTGCGGTCGATGGCCTGCTGCTGCTCCGCCGCGGTCCACGACAGCTCGGCGAGCACGACGTTGGAGGCGACCTGCAGGTTGATGCCGACGCCCGCCGCGGACAGCGAGCAGACGATCGCCTTCGTCTTCTTGTCGTGCAGGAACGAGTCGACCGCGCGCTCGCGGGCGGCGGCGGTCTGGTCGCCGCGGATCGACACCGACCTGATGTCGCGGCGGGCGAAGGTCGCCTCCGCCTGGTCCATCACGTCGATGTGCTTCGCGAACAGGACGACCTTGCCGACGGAGCGCGCGAGCTGCGTGGCGTAGTCCGCCGCGAGCGCCGCCTTCGCCGACCCGATCTTGCGGATCATCGTGAAGATGTTCTCGCCGGTCGTCGCGCCGCGGGACTCCTCGAGCTCCTGCTCGGCGACGAGCCGGACGATGCGCATCCGCTCCTCGTCGGTCTCCGGCTTGCGGCCGGCAGCGATGGAGCGGTAGCGCTGCACGAGCCGCTGCTGCAGCTCCCGCTCCGCCTGCCGGATCGAGCGCCCGGCCTCGTCGTCGAGCTCGACGGGCAGGTCCACGACCCGCTTCGCGGGCAGGTCCGCCGCCACGTCGACCTTGCGGCGCCGCACGATGCCCATGTCGATCACGGCCTGGCGGGCCTCCGGGAGGAAGCCGGGGTCGGCGGGCGACAGCCCGGTCTCCTCGAGCCGCGCCATCAGCTCGGCGCGCGGCTTGGTGTCGTCGATCCAGCCGAGGAACTGCCAGATGGCCTTGAAGTCCTCGGTGCTGTTGATGACGGGCGTGCCGGTCAGGGCGAGCAGGAGGGGGTCGCTGCGGCGCTCGCGGAGCGCGGCGGCGAGGGAGAGCACGAGCTTCGAGCGCTGCGCCGAGTGGTTCTTGATGAAGTGCGCCTCGTCGACGACCATGCCCTTGAACCCGAGCGTCTTCAGCCAGCCCGAGTGCCGGTCGAGCACCTCGTAGTTGACGATCACGACGTCCGCGAACGCGTCCAGGTCGGCGCCGTCGCCGTGGATGACGGTCGCGGTGCGGTTCGGGATCCACCGCTGGACCTCCCGCGCCCAGTTCATCTTCACGACGTTCGGCACGACCGCGAGCAGCGGGAACGCGTCGGCGACGGAGGCGGCGATGAGGCTCTGCGCGGTCTTGCCGAGGCCCGGCTCGTCCGCGAGCAGGAAGGTGCGGTGGCCGCGGGCGACGCCCTCGATGAACTCCGCCTGGTGCCGCATCAGCTCGGTGCCGGGCGGGGCCCAGCGCGGCTTCGCCGGCGGCTCGGGCAGCTCCATGCTCGTGACGCCGTTGCCGCCGACCTCGAAGGCCTTGAACAGCGGGCCGAGCAGCTCCCAGTTCGCGAGCCGGCGGGTGAGGTGCGGGGTGCGGCCGAGCTCGAAGTCCGGCGGCAGGAAGGGGTTCGCGAGCAGGCGGGACCGCACGGAGACCGGCGTGACCTGCCGCTCCGCGAACGGGTCGGCGACGGAGGGCGCGGCGGGCGCCTCCTCGGCGGGGACCTCGTAGCCGGCCTCCTGCAGCATCCGCCGGCGCAGCGCCCTCGCGGCGTCGGACGGGGCGTGGTCGGGCTCGAGCAGCGTGATGAGCGAGGTGTCGCGCGCGGCGGTCTTCGCCAGGATCGTCGCGACGCCGTCGAGGCGCTTCAGGGTCTCGGCCCGCGCCTCCTCGGTCAGCTCCGGGTCGGTCTTCGCGCGGGCGCGCTCCTCGCGCACCAGCAGGGCGATGACCTGGAACTTCGTGCGGCCGGAGGGGCCGACGGGGCCCCGGGAGGCGGCCGTCTCGACCTCGCGGACCGCCCGTGCGAGCACGGGGATCAGTCCGGTGTTGTCGAAGGCGCCCTTCCGGGGCGAGCGCGACCGCGTGGGGGTCGCCGTGGATCGAACCAAGTGGGTCTCCAGAGGATGTCCGTCCGCGCGGATGGGAACCGCGGTGCGCCGCGAGCGCGGAACGAAGTGGAACGGTGCTGCCGGGGCGTGCGGACCAGACGGACGACGTCGGGGAAGGCAGGTGCCGGAGCCTGCAGCGCGGACAGTGTACCGCGGACCGCGCCTCAGCGCTGCGACGCGCCGCCCGACGCGCCGGGGGTCGGCACCGGGCGGAGGGGGCCGCGGGCGCCGCCCTCCAGCACGCTGCCGTCCACGTCGAAGCGGCTGCCGCAGACCGGGCAGTCCCAGCTCGTCTCGAGGTCGTTCCAGACGACGACGCCGCCGGCGCGGGTGCAGACGGCGGAGACGCTCCGCACGACGTCGCCGGTGCGGCTCGTCGCGACCGGCCCCGCGTCGGTGCGGGTGACGACGCCCCGCCCCTCGCGGAGCAGGCCGACGTCCGCGGAGGCGAGGCGCCGCATGCTCGACACCCGGGCGGAGGCGGCGCGCACGTCGGCGACGAGGCCGATGCGCTGGCTCTTCGGGCGGGTCACGCGGCGGCCGATCGTGGTCGCCCAGGCGGGCCGCTCCTGCCCGAGCAGGTCCGCGGCGAGGCGGATCCCCGCCGCCGCGCCCTGCGTCAGGCCCCAGCCGTCGAAGCCGGAGGCGAACGAGACCGCGCCGCCGCCGCGCGGCAGCAGCCCGACGAACGCGATCGGGTTGAAGGGGCGGTAGTCCTGCCCGCTCCAGGCGTCGGAGCGCGTGAAGCCGGGCACGACGCCCCGCACGGCGGCCTCGAGGCGGTCCGCGCGGCGCAGCTCGGAGCCGCCGGTCCCGACGGGGTGCGCCTCCCCGATGCCGTCGACCCGGCCGTCCGCCGCCGTCGCGATCGTCGTGCTGCCCGTCGGCCCGATCGCGGTGACGATCGGCAGGCCCGCGTCGGCCGCCGTGCCGCGGACGGCGAGCATCCGGAACGCGGCGGTCTTCAGCGCGTAGAGACCGCGGTCGAGGATCGGGGTGCCGGTCGCGAGCACCACGTGCTTCCCGGCGTACTCCCCCGCGCCGGTCTCGACGACGCTCGTGCCGCCGGGGCGGACCCGCACGTCGACGACCCGCTCCCGCTCGACGATCCGCACGCCCGCCGCCGTCGCCGCGATCGCGAGCGCGCTGAGCAGGCGGGTCGGGTCGACGAGCAGCTGGTCCGGGAGGCGGAGGGCGCCGTGGTGCTCGAACGGCAGCGCGTCCGCGTGCTGCAGCTTGTCGAGCCGGAGGCCCGCGCGGTGCGCCGCCAGGTGCTCCTCGTCGATCCGCGCCGAGCCCTCGGGCCGCGAGGCGACCAGGTAGGCGTCGCGCCGCTCGTGCGGCGTGCCGGTCGTCTCGAGCAGCTCCGCGAGGAGGGCGAAGCCGTCCGCGTTCATCGCCCGGTACGCGGCCGCGTTCTTCCGGGCCGTCTCGGTCGACAGCCGGCGGTAGGCCGTGCCGTGCAGCTGGCTGACCACGCCCGCGGAGCGGCCGGACGAGCCGCCCCCCACGGGCTCCGCGGTCACGACGACCACGCGGTGCCCGCCCCGGGCGAGCAGGAGCGCGGTGGTGAGCCCGACGACGCCCGCACCCACCACCACGTCGTCGACCGCGTCCGAGGGCATCCCCGAACCGTAGCCGGGCCGGATGAGGCGTCGCCGCACGGTCGGTCCGGGCCGGGCGCGCCTCCTAGGCTCGTCCGGTGCCGAACCCGCCGTTCCTCCTGTCCGACGAGGTCGCCGAGGCGCTCGAGACCGGTCGTCCGGTCGTCGCGCTCGAGTCGACGATCATCAGCCACGGCCTGCCGCGTCCCCGCAACCTCGAGGCGGCGCGCGACTTCGAGGCGCTGCTGCGCGACGCGGGCGTCGTCCCCGCCACCATCGCGGTGCTCGACGGCGTGCCGTGCGTCGGCCTCGACGACGAGGGCGTGCAGCGCATCGCGAACGAGGACATGGCGAAGGCGAGCATCCGCGACCTGCCGATCCTCGCCGCGCGCGGCGCGAGCGCCGCGACGACCGTCGCCGCGACGACCCACCTCGCCGCGCTCGCCGGCGTCCGCGTCTTCGCGACCGGCGGCCTCGGCGGCGTGCACCGCGGCGCCACGACGACCTTCGACGAGTCCGCGGACCTGACCGCGCTCGCCGAGCACCCGGTCGCGGTCGTCACCGCGGGCGTGAAGAGCGTGCTCGACATCGCGGCGACCCTCGAGCGGCTCGAGACCCTGTCCGTGCCGGTCGTCGGCTTCGGCACCACCGAGTTCCCCAGCTTCTGGCTCGCCTCCTCCCCCTTCACGCTCGACTGGCGGGTGGAGACGGCGGAGGAGGTCGCCGCGATCCTGCACGCGCAGGACGCAGCGCCCGACGACCGGCGGCCCCGCCCCGGGCTGGTGGTCGCGAACCCGGTGCCGCAGGACGAGCAGTGGGACCCGGCCGAGCACGACCGGGTGCTCGCGGAGGCGTTCGCCGCGGCCGACGCCGCGAAGGTCCGCGGCAAGGCGGTCACCCCCTTCCTCCTCTCCTTCATCGTGCAGGCGTCGCAGGGCGTCTCGCTCGAGGTGAACCTGAAGCTGGCGCGGAACAACGTGCGGGTCGCCGGCGCGATCGCCACGGCCTACGCGAAGGGGTGAGCGGGGTCCTCGCGCTCGGGGACGTCATCGACGACGTGATCGTCCGGCCGCTCGGCCCGATCGCGGCGGACACGGACACCCCGAGCGCCATCGAGCGGATCGCGGGCGGCTCCGCGGCGAACACGGCCTGCTGGCTCGCCGGGCTCGGCGTGCCGACGACGCTCGTCGCGACCGTCGGCGCCGCGGACGTCGACCGGCACGGGGCGGCCCTCGCCGCACGGGGCGTCGTGCCGCGCCTGACGGCCGGCGACCGCTCGACGGGCACGATCGTCGTGATCTCCCAGGGCGAGGCTCGGGCGATGCTGACCGACCGCGGCGCGAACGCGCTGACCGCGCCGGAGGACGTCGACGACGCCCTGCTCGCCGCGCACCGCCTCCTGCTCGTCACGGGTCACGTGTTCGGCGGCGAGGACCGCGACGCACGCTGGCACGCGCTCCTGGAGCGGGCCCGCGACGCCGGTCTGATCACCGCCGTGGCGCCCGGCTCCGCGGCGGTCGTGGCGGACCTCGGACCCGAGCGCTTCCTCGCCCTGACCCGCGGCGCGGACGTGCTGCTCGCGGGCGCGGAGGAGGCGCGGCTGCTCACGGGCCTCGAGGACCCGGCCGACGCGGCCCGCGCCCTCGCCGCGCACCACGGCCTCGTCGCCGTGACGCTCGGCAGGGAGGGGTCGCTCCTGGCCCGCGGCGGCGACGTCCGGCACGTGCCCGCCCTGCCGGCGGACGTCGTCGACGTCACCGGCGCCGGCGACGCCTACGCGGCGGGGCTGCTCGCCGCGCTGCTCGCGGGCGAGGACGACGGCGGGGCCGGTGCGGCGGGGGCGGCGCTCGCCGCCCGGGCCGTGTCCCGCGTCGGCGCTCGGCCCTGACCCGCCCGTCCCGGCCCCCAGCCGATCCCGGATCGACCGCGCATGCGTGCACGGCCGGAGGACGAATCCGGCGTCGCGCGGCGCGGCGCCCCGGCCCCCGGTTCACCGCGACGACCATGCCTGTTCAGGTGCCATCCACTCGGGGGGACGCGGAGCGTCGGAACCGCCGGGTACCTTGTGGCGCCACGCGAGGAAGCACGCGAGAGAGGCAGTGCCGACAGTGTCCAGCCGAGGCGCCGAGGGTTCGAGTACCAGCCGGACGGCGGAGCACGCCCGCCCCGACCACTTCCTGCTCCACCTGAGCGACACGCACCTGCTGGTCCCGGGCGGCCGGCTCTACGACGCGATCGCGCCGGAGCGCAGCCTGCAGCGCATCTTCGCCGATCTCGAGGCCTCCGGCACCCGGCCCGAGGCGATCGTCTTCACCGGCGACCTCGCCGACCACGGCGACGCGGAGGCCTACCGCCTCCTCCGCTCGATCGTCGAGCCCGCCGCCCGGCGGCTCGGCGCCCAGGTGATCTGGTGCATGGGCAACCACGACGACCGCGCGACGTTCCGCCGCGAGCTGTTCGGGCAGGCGCACAACCGCCGCCCGGTCGACCGCGTCTACGACGTCCACGGCCTCCGCGTCATCACGATGGACACCTCCGTGCCCGGCCACCACCACGGCGAGCTGAGCGGCGCCCAGCTCGACTGGCTCGCGGAGGAGCTCGCCTCCCCGGCGCCCCACGGCACGATCCTCGCCCTGCACCACCCGCCGCTGCCCTGCATCCAGGACCTCGCCGTGATGGTCGAGCTGCGCGACCAGGCCGGCCTCAAGGAGGTCGTGGAGGGCAGCGACGTCCGCGCGATCCTCGCGGGCCACGTGCACTTCTCGACCAGCGGCACCTTCGCCGGCATCCCGGTCTCCGTCGCCTCCGCCACCTGCTACACGCAGGACCTCACCGGCGAGGCGCGCGGCACGCGCCCGCAGGACGGCAACCAGTCGTACAACCTCGTCCACGTCTACGACGACACGGTGCTCCACTCGGTGGTCCCGGTCGCCGCGGGCACGACGATGTCGGCGACCTCCGCGTCGGACAGCGCCGCGATCCTCGCGGCCCACGGCGTGACGATCCCCGACGCGGTGAACCCGCACCTCCCGTCGCGGCGCTTCGACCGCGTCGACGAGGAGCTGGAGCTGCTCACCTCGCCGATCTCGATCATCCGCGACTAGCGACGTCGCTGCGCTCCGCGCCCTTCCGCTGGTCGAGGTGCGAGCGGAGCGAGCCTCGAGACCATCCCACGGGTCCTGATCTCGAGGCTCGCTGGCGCTCGCACCTCGATCGACGGGGGCGGGACGTGCGACCGCGCTCACCCGCTGGTCGAGGTGCGAGCGGAGCGAGCCTCGAGACCACGCCGCTGATGCGCGCCCTGGTCCCAATTGCGATGAAGCGCTCGCACGCAACTGCGGCTGCAGCGCGCAAGAACGAGCGCGGGTCCTGATCTCGAGGCTCGCTGGCGCTCGCACCTCGATCGACGGGAAGGATCAGCCGGTCGACCTACTCCGGCGGCTCAGCCGGCCTGGGCGGGTGCCGCGGCGTCGCCGTCGGCGCGCTCCCACGGCGCGGGCGACGGGAAGTAGGTCTGCAGGAACTCGGTGACCTTCTTCGCCCGCACGTCGGGCGCGACCTCCGGGAAGCTGCCGTCGTTCAGGCAGAAGAAGTCGACGTCGCGCCGCTTGCCGAGCTTCTTCAGCAGCCCCAGGCCCTTGTGCGTCGTCGTGTCGACGTAGAGCATCGACGACTCCCGGTTCTGGATCGACCGGCCGGTGAGCAGCGCGTAGTAGTGGTAGAAGCTGTTCGTGACGGAGATGTTGTCCTTCGCACGGAACGGGCTCGCCGCCGTCGCGCGGAACTCGTCGGCGAACACCTCCTCCATCTCCGCGACGACGTCCTTGCGGATCGGCGTCGCCGCGTGCTCGAGGTGGCGGGTGATGACGCGCCCGAACCGCTCCCGCAGCAGCCTCCGGTTCACGCGGGCGGAGTTCTCGTAGCCGCTGCGCGCCGGGTCGTTGTCGCCGAGCCCGATGCGGGTGTCCGCCTCGATGAACCGGCTGATCCCGCCCGGCGAGAAGAACACCTCGGGGCGCAGGGGCCGGCCGATGAACATGTCGTCGTTCGAGTAGATGAAGTGGTCGGAGAGCCCGTCGATGCGGTGCAGCTGCGCCTCGACCGCCTGCGAGTTGTGCGTCGGCAGCACCGCCGGGTCGCGGAAGAACTCCTCGCTGCGCACGATCCGCACCCGCGGGTGGTCCGCGAGCCAGGCGGGCGCCTTCGAGTCGGTGGCGATGTAGATGTTCCGCACCCACGGCAGGAAGGTGTGGACCGACCGGAGCGCGTAGCGCAGCTCGTCGATCTGCCGGTACCGCGCCTCCGCGTCGTCGCCCTCGCCGACGACGTAGGACGCCATGCGGCGCGCGCGGGCCCGCTGCCACTCCTTGTCGGTGCCGTCGACCCAGGAGAAGACCATGTCGATCGGGAACGTCACGTCGGAGACGAGGTCCGTGAACATGTCGCGGATCGTGTTCCAGGTGCGGCCGTACCGCTCGGTGGTGTCGGGGTGCACGTCGGCGTTCACGAACCGGCGGCGGGTCAGCGCGTTCGGCGCCGGCACGCGCACCTCCGCGCCCTGCCGCACCCAGAACTCGAACCGCACGCCCGCGTCCGGGTCCGCGTGCAGCACGCCGGCCGCGTCGACGCGCGGCCGGAAGACGGACAGGAGGCGGTCGGTGCGCGACGGCGCGACGTCGCCGTCGGCGATCAGCACCGTCTCGTCGCGCGCCCGGAGGTTGCGTTTCAGCGCGACCGCGAGGAACGGCTCGTCCGCGCACGCCGTGACGAGCGCGCGGGTGACGGCGAGGCGCTCGGACTCGTCGACGACGAGGATCGGCCGGTGGGCGTCGTCGCGGACGAGCAGGAACTCGACGTCCGCCGCGTCGAGCGCGTCGGCGAGGAACAGCAGGTCCGCGATCCGCGCCTCGGACGGCGTCTCGGGCCGCCCGGCGAGGGCGAGCACGCCGCCGACCTCGACGACGTCGGGGCGGGAGCGGATCCGCGAGGCGGGACTCTGCAGGGGTCGGAGCTTCGAGCGCGCGGGCATGCCGGGTCCTCCCTGCGGGTCGTGGAGCTTCGCTGACGGTCCTCCAGCCGCACGGTGCGGCGTCGTCGCGGCGCCCCGGAAGGGACGCTCCTGCAGGTGATGCTAGCGGGCCGCGCTCGCGGCGCGCCCGTGCGGCGGGCTAGGCCTGCGGCTCGAGCAGCGTGCGCAGCTCGCCCGCCCAGGCGGCGTACCCGGCCTCGGTGAGGTGGAGGCGGTCCGGCGTGTACTCGGCGCGCAGCTCCCCGTCCTCCTCCGCGAACACCGGCCAGAGGTCGAGGAACTCGGCCTTCACGGTCGGCGCGAACTGGCGCACGTGGATGTTGACCTCGCGGATCCAGTCGGCGCGCTCGCGCTCGCGCGGCAGCACCGACGCGACGACGAGGCGGGCGTCCGGCAGCTCGTGCCGGAGCTGGAACAGGATGTCCTCGAGGCCGCGCACGACCTGCTCGACGGTGGCGCGGCGGGACTCGTTCGTCCCCGCCATCAGCACGACCGCGGCGGGCCTCGCGGCCACGACCTCCTCGAGGCGGGCGGCGATGTCGGCGGTGGTGTCGCCCGACCTGCCGGCGTTCACCACCTCGCGGTCGGGGAACGCCTCCTGCCAGGGGCCGCCCTCGGTGAGGCTGTCGCCGAGCAGGAGCAGCGGCCCGTCCGGCGCGGAGTCGGGCCGGGGCGTTTCGGTGTCGCTCACGCCGCCAGGCTAGGGGGCCCTCCTGAGCGGGCCAAGCACCGCCGCGTACGCTGGAGCGCCGTGCCTGCCTCCGAGACCCCGACCGTCGCGTCCATCGCCGCCCTGATCGACCACGCGATCCTGAAGCCCGAGCTGACCGACGCGGAGGTCGACGCCGACCTCGACCTCGCGGCCCGCTGGGGCATCTTCAGCGTCTGCGTGCGCCCCTCGGACATCCCCCGGTCGGTCGCCCGCCTCGCGGGCACGCCCGTCGCGACCGGTACGGTCATCGGCTTCCCGCACGGCTCCACCTCGACCGCCGCGAAGGTCGCCGAGGCGCGCCGCGCCCTCGACGACGGCGCCGCGGAGCTGGACATGGTGCAGCACGTCGGGCGGCTGCGCAGCGGCGACGTCGCGGCCGTGGAGGACGACATCGCGGCCGTCGTCGCGGTGGCGGAGGGCCGCGTGGTCAAGGTGATCCTGGAGACCGCGTTCCTCACCGACGACGAGGTCGTGGCCGCGTCGAAGGCCGCCGAGCGCGCGGGCGCCTCTTTCGTCAAGACGTCCACGGGGTTCGCGGGCGGCGGCGCGACGGTGCACCACCTCCGGCTCATGCGCGGCGCGGTCTCCCCCGCGGTGCGGATCAAGGCGTCCGGCGGCGTGCGCGGCCTCGACACGCTCCTCGAGATGCGCGCGATCGGCGTCGACCGCTTCGGCACGAGCGCGACCGACGTGATCCTCTCCGACGTGCAGCGCCTCGTCGAGACCGGCGCGACCAGCGGCGAGACGGACGCCTCCTCCTACTGACGCGCGGGTCGGTCTCGAGTCCCTCGCCCGGGAACACCGGCCGTGGGGCCCATCGCTGCGCTCGCACCTCGACCAACGGGTCGGGCGAGCGCTCCGCACACCTCCGCTGATCGAGGTGCGAGCGCCGGCGAGCCTCGAGATCAGGACCCTCGCGCGGATCAGGAGGAGAGCGAGCGGACCTGCTCCACGTCGACCGCGATCTGCGCGACGAGGGGCTCCACGCCGGTGTAGGCGACCTGGCCGCGGATGCGGTGCGTGAACTCGACGTCGACGAGGTGGCCGTAGAGGTCGAGGGTCTCGTCGAGCACGTAGGCCTCGACCTGCTTCGGCGGCACGCCCTCGAAGGTCGGGTTGCTGCCGACGGAGATCGCGGCCGGATACGCGACGGGCGGGTCGAACGACCGGTCGACGAGGCGGCCCGCGTAGACGCCGTCCGCGGGGATCATCCCGTCGGACTGCTGCGCGAGGTTCGCCGTCGGGAAGCCGAGCTCCCGGCCGCGGCCCGCGCCGTGCACCACCTCGCCGCGGACGGCCGGGGGGCGGCCGAGCAGCTGCGCGGCCTCCTCGATCGCCCCGGCGCCGAGCAGCTCGCGGATCCACGTCGAGGAGACGCGCCGCGACTCCCGGGTGACCTGCTGCTGCACCTGCACGGTGAAGCCGCGCTGCCGCCCGAGGTGCTCGAGCAGGGCGACGTCGCCGCGGCCGCGGTGGCCGAACCGGAAGTCGTCGCCCACGAGCAGGCGCCGCATCGCGAGCGGGCCGAGCAGCACCTGCTCGACGAACGCCTCCGGCTCGAGGGCCGCGAGGGTCTCGTCGAAGGTGAGCACGACGGTCGCGCCGACGCCGGCGCCCTCCAGCAGCTCGAGCTTCTGCTCGAGCCCGACGAGCGGCGGCGGGTAGCGGTCGGGCCGGAGCAGCTCGAGCGGGTTGCGGTCGAACGTGATGACGACGGGCTCGAGGTCGTCGCCGGCGAGCGCCAGCAGGTCGTCGATCACGACGCGGTGCCCGGTGTGCAGCCCGTCGAACTTGCCGATGGTGACGGCGGACGGGCCGAAGCCCTCCGGGACCTCGCCGATCCCCGTGAAGACGCGCACGGTCAGGCGGTCCGCGCGAAGACGGCGCGCTGGCTGCGCAGGAACAGCAGCCCGAGGATCGGCAGCGCGAGCGGGATCAGCAGGTAGCCGAGCCCGAAGCCCCACCAGACCGTGTAGTCGAAGGGGAAGACGCGCGGCAGCACCAGCGACAGCGCGCCGACGACGACGACACCGACGAGCTCGAACGTGATGGCGGCGAACGCGATCCGGTAGGCGGTCCGCCCGGTGCGGATCAGGTTGATCGTCGCGACGAGGTAGATGACGCCGGCGACGAACGACAGCGTGATCGCGAGGGGCGCCTCGCCGAACGCCGTGATCGCCTGGTACACGCTCCGGAACACCGCCGCGATCGTCATGATGAAGTAGAAGACGATCAGGGTGCGGCCGGGCCCGGAGGTCTTCTGCCGCTCGGCGGTCGTGTCGGTCATCGCCCGCCGATTCTCCCACGCCGTCGTCGGGAGCCGCCGCCGCGGGTCAGGAGCCCTGCAGCGTCCAGATGATCTGCATCCGGACGAACATCACGCCGACCGCGAAGCAGGCGATGCCGACCACCACCACCGACCACCGGGTGCGCTCGGTGAGCGCCCAGAAGATCGCCGCGGGCGGGATGATCAGCGCCGCGATCAGGTAGGCCCACCACTCGACCGGGTTGCCCGACGGCGGGTTGCCGACGAACGGCGCGGCGATCCCGATGACGGCCTGCGCGAGCAGCAGCAGCTCGAGCAGCGCGGGCCCGGCGAGCGAGAGGTCGGAGGGCTTGCGGCCCGCGAGCCCGAGCACGACGGCGAGCACGGCGGCGACCGCCGCGACGATCACCGCGGCCGTCGTGAACCCGGCGATCACGCCCGCACCGGCTCGGGCGGCAGGTTCATGAGCACGCGGGTGCGGCCGCCCACGACCTCCACGAGCCCGATCAGGGCGCCCTCGGGGTCGAGCGCGGCGACGACGGGCGCGTCGGGGAGGTCGACGGGGAGGCGCTTGCCCTGCCGCAGCGCGACCGTCCCGGCCTCGTCGAGCCGCAGGGCCGGGAACAGGGTCGTCGCGATCTCGGCGGGGGCGCGGAGCGCGAGCGGCGCCTCGAGCGGCGCGGCGTCGGCGACGTCGAACGGTCCGACGCGGGTGCGCCGCAGCGCCGTGAGGTGGCCGCCGACGCCGAGCGCGGCGCCGAGGTCCCGGGCGAGCGCCCGGATGTACGTGCCGGAGGAGCAGTCCACGACGACGTCGAGCTCCTCGTCCCGCTGCTCGAGCACCTCGAACCGGCGGATCACCACCCGGCGCGACGGGAGGTCGACCGACTCCCCCGCGCGGACCAGCTCGTGCGCGCGGCGGCCGTCGACGTGGACGGCGCTGACGGAGGACGGCACCTGGTCGATCTCCCCGGTGAGCGCCGCGACCGCCGCCGGGATGCGCCCGCGGACCTCGTCGGTGACGACCGCGGGTGCACCGATCGGCGCGCCCTCCGCGTCGTCGGTGGTCGTGGCGGACCCGAGGCGGATCGTCGCCGTGTAGGTCTTGTCGAGGCCCACGAGGTGCGTCAGCAGCCGGGTCGCCCCGTCGACGCCGAGCAGCAGCAGGCCGCTCGCGGCGGGGTCGAGCGTGCCCGCGTGGCCGACCCTGCGGGTGCCGGCAAGGCGGCGCGTCCGCTGCACGAGGTCGTGGGAGGTGGGCCCGATCGGCTTGTCGACGAGGAGCAGACCGGCGGTCACCCCTCCATCGTCCCATCCGTCGCCGCCTACGCTGCCCGGGTGCGGATCGGCGTGATCGGGGCGGGGGCGCTCGGCGGGACCTTCGCGGCGCTGCTCGACCGCGCCGGGCACGAGGTCGTGGTGACGGCGCGCGGCGACCAGCTCGCGGCGATCCGCTCCGGCGGCCTGCGCCTCGACGGCGGGTACGGCGAGTGGACGGCGCGGCTCCGCGCCGACGAGACGCTGCGCGAGGCACCGGACCTCGCGCTGCTGGCGGTCAAGGCGCAGGACGCGGCGGCCGCGGCGGCGCAGAACGCGGCGGCGCTCGCCGGCGTGCCGGTCGTGGTGGTGCAGAACGGGGTGCGCGGCCCGCAGGCGCTGCGCGAGGCGCTGCCGACCTCGCCGCTGCTCGGCGCCGCGTCGATGATCGCCGCCTCCTACCTCTCCCCCGGCGTCGTCACGGTGACGGCGCGCGGCACGACCGTGCTCGCCCGGGAGACGGCGTCGGAGGCCGACCTGCGGTCCGCGGTCGCGGTGCTCGGCGGGGTCGCCGCGGTCCGCAGCGCGCCGGACCTCGCCGGCCTCCAGTGGTCGAAGCTCGTGGTGAACCAGCTGAACGCGGCGCCCGCCGTCACCGGGGTCGGGCTGCAGGAGGCGCTCGGGTCGCCGCGGCTGGCGGCGGCGGTCGCGGCGGCGATGCGGGAGACCGTCCGCGTGGCCCGGGCCGACGGCGTCCGGCTCGAGGGCCTGCCCGCGCTGACGCCCGCCCTGATCCGCGCGGTGGACCGCCTCCCCCTCGCGATCGCGGGCCGGATCGTCCGCCGCGGCGTACTCGCCCGCATGGGCGCGGTGCCGAACCCGGGCAGCACGCTGCAGAGCATCCGCCGAGGGCGGCCGAGCGAGATCGACCACCTGTCCGGCGCCGTCGTCGAGGCGGGAGCCCGGCTCGACGTCCCGACGCCGGTCAACGCGCGGATCGTCGCGCTCGTCCACGAGGTCGAGTCGACCGGGGCCTTCCTGCCGCCGGACGAGGCGGCCCGTCGGCTGCTCGGCTGAGCGTCAGCAGGCGTCCTCGAACTCCCGCCGCGGGTGCGACGGGTCCGTCAGGTCGAACGTCGCGTTGGCGAGCTTCCGGGCGTCGAGGCGCCGGAAGGCCAGGTCGACGAGCGCGGTCCACGCCGCGCGGTCGGTGCCGGGCAGCCGCTCGGCGTCGCGCTCGCGCGCGACCTCCCGCGGCACCTGCAGCCAGGCGCTCGTGTGCCAGATCCCGGCGAGGTCGCCGAAGTGGAGGAAGGGGCCGGAGACGACGAGCACCGCCCGGTCGGCCTCCGCGCCCGCGAGCGCGCCGCGGCGGTACGGCGTCAGCACCTCCGCCCGGAAGCGGGCCTCGTCGAAGAAGCGCTCCGGCGAGTCCGCCCGCGGCGCGGCGGCGAAGGCGCCCAGCGGCACCGCGAGCGCGGGGACGCCCAGCGCGGCGACCGCGGCGACCAGGTCCTCGGCGAACGCCTCGCGAGCCGCGGGGGTGCCGCGGTCCTCCGGGTCCTCGATGCCGTCGAGCCCGACGACCACGCGGCCGGCCGGGTGCACCTCGAGCACCTCGCGGGCGTACTCGGCGATCACGTCGGCCCGTGCGGGCTGCCATCGGGCCATGCCCGGCACGCTAGCCGCCTACGCTCGGAGCCCGTGCCCGTCACCCGACTCCGCGCCGCGCGCGACGCGGACGTGCCGGAGATCGCCGCCGTCGTCGACGCGGCGTTCGCGGCCTTCGTCGCGCGGACCGGGATCCGGCCCGCACCGCTCGGCACCGACTGGCCGACGACGATCTCGGCGCTCGGCGCGCTCGTCGCGACCCGGGAGGACCGGGTCGTCGGCGTGCTCGTGCTCTGGCCGCACCCGGGCCACGTGCTCGTCGAGACGCTCGCGGTGCTGCCCGCCGAGCACGGCACGGGCCTCGGCTCCCTCCTCCTCGACCGCGCCGAGCTGACCGCGATCGAGTCCGGCACGAACGCCGTCCGGCTCGCGACCAACGCGGCGATGACGGAAGCGCGGGAGTTCTACTCGCGCCGCGGCTTCGTCGAGCGCGGGCGGTGGACCCAGCAGGGGTACGACCGCGTCCACCTGGAGAAGCGGCTCGCATGACGGCGCTCGACCCCGCGCTCGTGACCGACTGGTTCGCGGCGCACGCCCGCGACCTGCCCTGGCGCCGCCCGGGCTTCAGCGCCTGGGGCACGCTCGTCTCCGAGTTCATGCTGCAGCAGACGCAGGTCGCCCGCGTCGTGCCGATCCTCGAGGACTGGCTGCGCCGCTGGCCCACCCCCGCCGACCTCGCCGCGGCGCCGCCCGCGGAGGTGCTCAGGGCCTGGGGCCGCCTCGGCTACCCGCGCCGCGCGCTCGCCCTCCACGCGTGCGCCACGGCGATCGCCGAGCGGCACGGGAACCGGGTGCCGGAGGACGTGGACGAGCTGCTCGCGCTCCCCGGCATCGGCGACTACACGGCCCGCGCGATCGCCGTGTTCGCGCACGGCCACCGGCACCCGGTCGTCGACACGAACGTGCGGCGGGTCGTCGCGCGCGCCGTGCAGGGCGTGGCGCAGCCGGCGGCGCCGAACGCGAGGCGCGACCTGCCCGCGATGGAGGCGCTGCTGCCCGACGACCGGGCGGCGCAGCGCGCGTTCAACGCCGGGATGATGGAGATCGGCGCCGTCGTCTGCACGGCGCGCGCCCCTCGGTGCGACGAGTGCCCGCTCGGCGCCGTCTGCGCCTGGCGCCTCGCCGGGTACCCGCCGCCGGACGCCCCGCCCGCGCGGCGGAAGCCGCGCTTCGAGGGCTCGGATCGGCAGCTGCGCGGCCGCGTCATGGCGGAGCTGCGGGCGAGCGACGTGCCCGTCGGCGAGACCGAGCTGGTCGCCGTCGTCCCCGACCCCGGGGTGCGCGCCCGGATCCTCGCGGGCCTCGAGCGCGACGGCCTCGCCGCGCGCGACGACGACGGCTGGTCGCTCCCCTCCTGACCCGTCGTCCCGTCGGCACGACGTGCCGACGGGACGAAGACGGGCGGGGGTCAGGCCCGGGCGGCCCGCCTCGGGTCGTACCGGGCGAAGGCGCCCGTGATCAGCAGCGCCGCCGCACCGGCGACGTGCCCGAGCCGGAACGGCTGCCCGCTGAACGCGAACGGCAGCACGGGGTTCCAGAGCACGGCGACGACGAGCGGCACCGGCAGCCACGCCCACTGCTTCGCCTGCCAGACGAACACGGTCGTGATCACGGCGAGCACGCTCACCGCGAACCGGATGTAGAGGTACCACTCCTGCCCGACGAGCAGCAGCCCGCCGAGCAGCACCATGGCGCCGAGCGCGGCGGGTGCCAGCGCCCGGCGCTGCTTGCCCGAGCCGTAGCGCTGCTGCACGGACGGCGGCGTGCGCGCCGCCGCCCGTCGTTCGGCGCGGTTCCCGCTCACTCCGCGTCGGCCTCGCGCGGCTTCACGTACGGGTCGGCGTCGCCGGCGTACTGGGCGCCCTCGGCGAGCGCCCGGGCCGCGCTGTCCCGCTCGCGGGCCTGCGCGAGCAGGTCCGCGACGTGGGCCGCGTTCTCCGGCACCGCGTCGGGGATGAACTCGAGCGACGGCGTGAGCCGGGCGCGGATGTTCCGGCCCACCTCGGTGCGCAGCAGGCCGGTGGCGGCCTTGAGCGCCGCCGCGGAGTCCTCGCGCTCCTGCTCCGTGCCGTACACGGTGTAGAAGATGCTCGCGTGCTGCAGGTCGCCCGTCATGCGGACGTCCGTGATCGTCACGAACCCGAGCCGGGGGTCGCGGAGCCCCTTCTCGAGGCGCTTCGCGATGATCTCCTTGATGCTGTCGCCGAGCTTCGCGGCGCGTCCGTGGTCGGCCACGGCTCCTCCTTCGGAACGAACGCGGATCCGCAGTTCCTGCGCGACACGCTGTGTCCGGGAACCCCGGACACGGCGTGTCGCCTCAGAACTGCGGATCCGCGAAGGAAATGCGGATCCGCGCGCTAGACGCGGACCTTCTCGCGGGTCTCGGTCGTCTCGATCTCGTCCCCGACCTGGATGTCGTTGAACCGACCGAGGCCGATGCCGGCCTCGAAGTCCGTGCGGACCTCGGTGACGTCGTCCTTGAAGCGGCGCAGCGACTCGATCGCCAGGTTGTCCCCGACGACCACGCCGTTGCGGATGACCCGCGCCTTCGCGTTGCGGGTGATCGTGCCGCTGCGGACGATGACACCCGCGATGTTGCCGAACTTCGACGAGCGGAAGACCTCGCGGATCTCGGCGAGGCCCGACTGGACCTCCTCGAACTCCGGCTTGAGCATGCCCTTCAGCGACTGCTCGACGTCCTCCAGCGCGGAGTAGATCACCGAGTAGAAGCGGATGTCGATGCCCTCGCGAGCGGCCCGCTCCCGGGCCTTCGGGTCGGGGCGCACGTTGAAGCCGATGATGATCGCGTTGTCGACCGTCGCCAGGTTCACGTCCGACTCGGTGACGGCGCCGACGCCGCGGTGGATGATCCGCAGCTGGACGCTGTCGTCGACCTCGATCTTCAGGAGCGACTCCTCCAGCGCCTCGACGGCACCGGACACGTCGCCCTTGATGATCAGGTTCAGCGAGTCGACCTTGCCGGCCTCGATCTGACCCATGAAGTCCTCGAGCGAGATGCGCTTGCGGGCCTTCGCCAGCGACGCGTTCCGCTCGGCGGCCTCGCGCTTCTCCGCGACCTGTCGAGCCGTGCGGTCCTCCTCGGTGACGAGGAAGGTGTCGCCGGCCCGCGGGACGGAGGAGAGGCCCTGGACCTGGACGGCCCGCGACGGGTACGCCTCCACGATCGCGACGCCGTTCTCGTCGGTCATCGCACGGACGCGGCCGTAGGCCGTGCCCGCCACGATCGAGTCGCCAACGCGGAGCGTGCCCGTCTGGATCAGCACCGTCGCGACGGCGCCGCGGCCCTTGTCGAGGCGCGCCTCGATGGCCACGCCGCGCGCGTCGCGGTTCGGGTTCGAGCGCAGGTCGAGCCCGGCGTCCGCGGTCAGCAGGACCGCGTCCATCAGGTCCTCGATCCCGAGCCCGGTGCGGGCCGAGACGTCGACGAACATCGTGTCGCCGCCGTACTCCTCCGCGACCAGGCCGAACTCGGTGAGCTGCTGCCGGACCTTCGCCGGATTCGCGCCCTCCTTGTCGACCTTGTTCACCGCGACCACGATCGGCACGCCGGCCGCCTGGGCGTGGTTCAGCGCCTCCACCGTCTGCGGCATGACGCCGTCGTCGGCGGCGACCACGAGGATCGCGAGGTCGGTCACCTCGGCACCGCGGGCACGCATGGCGGTGAACGCCTCGTGGCCCGGGGTGTCGATGAAGGTGATCGCGCGCTCGTTGCCCTCGTGCTCCTTCCACACCTGGTAGGCGCCGATGTGCTGCGTGATGCCACCGGACTCGCCCGCCACCACGTTGGAGTGGCGGATGGAGTCGAGCAGCTTCGTCTTGCCGTGGTCGACGTGGCCCATGACGGTCACGACCGGGGGCCGGATCTCCAGGTCCTCGTCGTCCTCGTCGTACTCGAACTCGATGTCGAAGCCCTCGAGCAGCTCGCGGTCCTCGTCCTCGGGCGAGACCATCTCGATCCGGTAGCCGAGCTCCTCGCCCAGCACCTGGAACGTGGCCTCGTCGAGCGACTCCGTCGCGGTCGCCATCTCACCGAGGTGGAACAGCACCGTGACGAGGTTGCCGGGGCTCGCGTCGATCTTGTCCGCGAAGTCCGTGATGGAGGCGCCTCGACGGAGGCGGATCGTGGTCGAGCCGTCGCCGCGGGGGACGCTGACGCCGCCCAGGGTCGGGGCCGACCGCATCTCGAACTCGGCGCGCTTCGTCCGCTTCGACTTGCGCTGACGGCTCTTGCCGCCGCCCTTGCCGAACGCGCCCGCCGTGCCGCCGCCGGGGCCGCGACCGCGACCGCCGCCACCGGGACGGGGACCGCTGAAGCCGCCCGCCGGGCGCTGGAAGCCGCCACCGGCGCCGCCGGGTCGAGCCGCGCCGCCGCCCGCGCCGCCGGGGCGCTGGAAGTTCGGACGCTGGCCGAAGCCCTGCGGCCGCTGGCCCATGCCGGGCCCGCCGGGACGCGGGGCGCCCGGACGGGGCGCGCCGGGACGCGGAGCGCCCGGACGCGGAGCGCCCGGACGCGGGATCGCGCCGTTGGCGCCGCCGCCCGCGCCGGGACGACCCATGCCCTGGTTCGAGGCGAACGGGTTGTTGCCCGGACGGGGCGTGCCGGGACGGCCCATGCCCTGGCTGGAGGCGAACGGGTTGTTGCCCGGACGCGGAGCGCCGGGACGCGGGGCGCCGCCCGGACGCGGGATCGCGCCGGGGGTCGCTGCGCCGCCCGGACGCGGGGCGCCGGGGCGCTCCTCGACCGGCCGCGCGGTGTCGTCGGTCGCAGCGGGACGCTGCGGCGCGGCCTGCTGCGCCGCGGGGCGCTCGGCCTGCGGCTGCGCCGCCGGCTGCTGGGGCTGCTGCGGCGCGGGCGCGCTCTGCGGCGCCGCCGGCTGCTGGGCGGCGGCGGGGGCCGCCGTCTCCGGGGCCTGCCGCGGCGCGGGGGCCGCGCTCGGCCGCGGGCCGGGGGTGCCGGGCCGCGCGACGGGGCCGGGTCGACCCGCGACGGGCGCGCCGGGGCGCGGTCCGCCGGCGGCGCCGGCCGTCGTGATGCCGTCGGCCGCGAGCTTCGCCTTCAGCTTGCGCACGACGGGGGGCTCGACGCTCGACGACGGGCCCTTGACGAACTCGCCCATCTCCTTGAGCTTCGCGAGCGCCAGCTTCGTGTCGATCCCGAGGTCGGTCGCGATCTCGTGGACGCGTGGTTTCGCCACTTCTCTCCTGTCCAGGCCCGCCCGGACAGGGCGGGCCGCTACTGCGGTGCGGGTCTCATCTCGAGTCGCTCATCGCTGGTCCATGTGCCTGTTCCACTTCGCGTGGTGAGAACTGCCCGCCCCGAACGGAGCGGCAGTGGAAGGAACGGCAGCCTGTGGCCGCTCCTCGCACGAGTGTACCCGGCCGCTGCGCGCCCCGGGCATGTCGTCGCCCCGGGTGCAACGGCCGCACCGCCTCCGCTGTTCCCGCAGGGGCCGGATGCGCGCCCCGCGGGCGCTCGGGTCAGTCGCCCTCGAGGATCGAGTCCGGCTGGATGTCGATCTTCGCGCCGGTCAGCTTCGCGGCGAGGCGGGCGTTCTGGCCCTCCTTGCCGATGGCGAGCGACAGCTGGTAGTCCGGCACGAGCGCGCGGACGGCCTTCGACGAGCGGTCGAGCACGAACGCGCTCGTCACGCGCGCGGGCGAGAGGGCGTTCGCGACGAAGGTCGCGAGGTCGTCGGCGTGGTCGACGATGTCGATCTTCTCGCCGCCGAGCTCCGCGGAGACCGCGCGAACGCGCGCGCCGAGCTCGCCGATCGCGGCTCCCTTGGCGTTCACGCCCGGCTGCGTCGCCCGCACGGCGACCTTCGACCGGTGCCCCGCCTCCCGCGCCAGGCCGGTGATCTCGACGACGCCGGACGCGATCTCCGGCACCTCGAGCGCGAACAGGCGGCGGACGAGCGCCGGGTGGGTGCGCGAGACCGTGATCGACGGGCCCTTCGGGCCGCGCGAGACGCTGGTCACGTACACGCGGATGCGCTCGCCGTGCCGGTAGCTCTCGCCGGGCACCTGCTCCTCGGGCGGCAGGATCGCCTCGATCGAGCCGAGGTCGACGTGGACCATCCGCGGGTTCGGGCCCTGCTGGATGACGCCGGCGACGATGTCGCCCTCGCGGCCCTTGAACTCGCCGAGCACGCGCTCGTCGCCGAGGTCGCGCAGGCGCTGGTTGATGACCTGCTTCGCCGCGAAGGCGGCGACGCGGCCGAAGTCGTGGGGGTCGTCGACGGCCTCGCCGACCTGCTCGCCCTCGTCGTCGAGCTCCGGCACGTAGACGGTGACCCGGCCGGACTTCCGGTCGATCTCCACGCGCGGCGACGGCGTGCCCGCCGGGGCGTGCTCGGGCCGGTCCGTGTGCTTCAGGTACGCGGTGAGGATCGCGGCCTCGATGATGCGCAGCAGCTCGTCGAACGGGATCTCCCGCTCGCGCTCCATCATCCGCAGGACGGCGAGATCGATCTCCATCGGGCCCTCCCCGTCCGCTCGGCGCCCGCGTTTCGGGCCCCCCTACGCTAGCAGCGCCCGAGTGAGCCCCTGGAGGTCGGCCATGAGCGAGGAGCGCACGGTGCAGCTGCGCCGGTACCGGATCGTCGACGGCGAGCTCGACGCCTTCGTCGCCTGGTGGCGCACGCGGCTGCTGCCCGCGCGGGAGGCGTTCGGCTTCCGCCTCGAGTCCGCGCTGGTCGTGCCCGAGACGCAGGAGTTCGTGTGGGCGGTCTCCACGGCCGGCGACGAGGCCGCGTTCCGGCGCCTCGACGCGGCGTGGACCGCGTCGCCGGAGCGCGCGGCGGCCTTCGAGGGCGTGCCGCAGCGGGTGGCCGGGATGGACCTGCGGATCGCGGTCCCCGCCGCCTGAGCCGAGGGGGTGTCCGAGCACCCCGTTACCGTGCGCGGCATGCGCCTGCTCCACACCTCCGACTGGCACATCGGCCGGACCTTCCACGGGCACTCCACGCTGGACGCGCTGCGCGGGGTGCTGCTGGAGCTGGCGGAGGCGGTCCGGCGCGAGCGCGTCGACGCGGTGCTCGTCGCCGGCGACGTCTTCGACTCGGCGACGCCCGCCGCGGCGGCGTTCGAGCTGTTCGAGGAGGCGGTGCTCGCGATCCGCGCGGCCGGCGCGGCCGTCGTGATGACGAGCGGGAACCACGACTCGGCGGCCCGGCTCGGGCACCAGGCACCGTTCGCCGCGGCGGGCGGCGTGCACGTCCGCACCCGGGCGGACCGCCTCGACGTCCCCGTCGAGCTGACGGACGAGCACGGCGCGGTCGACGTCTTCGGCCTGCCCTACCTCGAGCCGCTGCTCGTGGGCGGCCGCACGCACGAGGAGGCGCTCGCCGGCGCCATGGACCGGGTCCGGGCCGCCGTCGCCCGCCGCGGCAACCGCGCGGTCGTGCTCGCCCACTGCTTCGCGTCCGCCGGCGTGGTGCCGCGCGCCGCGGGCGGCGAGCGGGACATCACCGCAGGCGGGCTCGACGTCGTGCCCGTCTCGGTGTTCGCGGGCACCGAGGAGGCGCCGGTCGCCTACGTCGCGCTCGGCCACCTCCACTCGCGGATGCAGCTCGCGCCGCAGGTCCGCTACGCGGGCGCTCCCCTGCACTACTCGTTCGGGGAGACCTCGCCGCTGCGCGGCGCGTGGCTCGTCGACCTCGACGCGACCGGGCTGCACGACGTGCGCTGGCTCGACCTCGCGGTCCCGCGGCGGCTCTCCGAGATCACGGGGCCGCTCGAGGCGCTGCTCGCCGACCCGGCGCTCGCCGACCGCGAGGACGACTGGATCCAGGCCGTGCTCACGGACCCCGTCCGCCAGCAGGACGCCATGGCACGGCTGCGGCAGCGGTTCCCGTTCGTGGCGCGCCTCGAGCACCGGCCGGAGGGCGCGCCGTCGGCGGACGCGCGCAGCTACGGCGCGCGCACGGCCGGGCTGCCGGACGCGGCGCTCATCGCGGGCTTCCTCGAGCACGTCCGCGCGGGCGCCGGCCCGAGCGATGCGGAGAGCGCGCTCGTGGCCGACGTGCTGTCGGCCGTGCGGGCCGCGGAGCGCGCCGCGTGAGGATCCGTCGCCTCGTCGTGGAGGGGTTCGGCCCCTTCGCCGGTCGGCAGGAGATCGACTTCGCCCCGCTGGACGAGGCCGGGCTGTTCCTCATCACGGGCAGGACCGGCAGCGGCAAGTCGAGCATCCTCGACGCGATCTGCTTCGCCCTCTACGGCACCGCGCCGCGGTACGACGGCGCGCAGGCCCGGCTCCGCAGCGACCACGCGGGCGTCGGGGACCCGACGCGCGTCGAGCTCGAGCTCGTCGTCGCGGGCGAGCGCTGGCGGGTGGTCCGCTCCCCCGAGTACGAGCGCCTGAAGCAGCGCGGCACCGGGACGACCCGGGAGCCGCAGGCGGCGACGCTCGAGCGCTGGGAGCAGGGCGGCTGGACGGGCGTGGCGGCGCGCCCCGTCGACGTCGCGGAGCACCTCGGCCCGGTCCTGCAGCTGACGCGGGAGCAGTTCCTCCAAGTCATCCTGCTGGCGCAGGGCCGGTTCCAGGAGTTCCTGAAGGCGAAGTCCGAGGACCGGCTCGACCTGCTGCGCGCCCTGTTCGGCACGGAGCGGTTCCAGCTGTTCGAGCGGGAGATCGCGGAGCGCGCCCGCGCGCTCGAGCAGTCGGTGGGGGCGAGCGCGGCGGCGATCCGCGCCGACCTCGGCCGGATCGCCGACCTCGTCGGCGACGGGCTCCCGGACGACGCCGACGGGCCCTGGGCGGGGCAGGTCCTCGCCCGGCTGCGCGAGCGCGTCGTGGCCGCCGAGGAGGACGCCGCGACCTCGGGGGCGTCCTTCGCCGCGGCCGACGCCGCGCTCGCGTCGGCGACCGCGGTCGCCGACCGGCAGCGCCGCCGCGAGTCCGCCCGCGCCGAGCTCGCGACGATCGAGTCGCAGCGGGCCGCGGTCGAGCAGACCCGGCGCCGCGTCGCGGAGGCCGTCCGCGTGCTGCCCGTGCTGCCGTCCGTCGAGACCGCGGCGCGCGCGGTAGCCGAGCGGGCCGCGGCCGAACGGCAGGTCGCGGCGACCCGCGCGGCCCTGCCGAGCGACGTCGAGGACCCGGGCGCCGCGGGCGCGGAGCTCGACGGGCTGCTGGGCTCGCTCGCCGACCGGCTCGCGGAGGAGCGCGCGCTGCCCCGCCTGCGCGCCGGGGCGGCGGACGCCGAGCGCGGCGAGCAGGACGCCGAGCGGCGGCTCGCGGAGCTCGCGGCGGAGTCGGCAGGGCTCCCCGCTCGCCGCGTCGAGCTGCAGGAGCGGCGGCTGCGCGCCGAGGCGGCCGCCGACGGCCTGCCCGCCGCGGAGGCGGCGCTCGTCCGCGCGCGCCGCATCGCGGACGCGGTCGCCGCCGCGGATCGCGCCGCGGCGACCCGGCGCACCGCCGAGGAGGCGCTCGACCGCGCCCTCGCGACCGAGCAGGAGGCGATCGCGCGGACGCGTGCGCTGCTGCGCGCGAGGCTCGACGGCGCGGCGGGCCTGCTGGCGGGCGCCCTGCGCCCCGACGAGCCCTGCCCGGTCTGCGGATCGCTGGAGCACCCCGCGCCGGCGTCCACGGACGCGGGGACGCCCGACGACGCGGTGATCGCCGCCGCCGAGCAGGACCAGCAGCGCGCCGCCGAGCGCCGCGCCGCCGCGCAGGCGGCCGCGGACGACGCCCGCACGGCCCTGGCGACGGCCGCCGCCGCCGCGGAGGGCGCGACCGCCGAGGGCGCGGCCGACGGGGTCCGCGCCGCGAGCTCGGCCGTGGACGGCGCCCGTGCCGCCGCCGCGGCCCGGGAGGACGCGACGCGACGGCTCGGCGACCTCGAGGCCCGCGAGCAGGCCCTCGCGTCCGCGGTCGAGCGCGCCCGGGCGGTGCTCGCCGAGCGCACGGCCGCCACGGCCGCCGCGCGCTCCTCGCTGGAGGCCGCCGTCGCCCGCGTCGCATCGGCGCGCGAGGACGCCCCGACCGTGGCGGACCGCGTGGCCGCGCTGCGCCGGCGGCGCGCCGCGCTGGCCGCGGCGGAGGAGGCGGCCCGGCGCCGCGCGGCGGCGGTCGCCGCCGAGCGGGACGCCGAGGAGCGGCTCGCGGACGCGCTGGTCGCCGCCGGCCTGCCCGATGCCGGATCGGCCCGCTCGGCGGCGCTGCCGCGGGAGGAGCGGGAGGCGCTCGAGCGGCGCATCCGCGCGTGGGAGACCGCCCGCGACGGCGCCACCGCGCAGCTCGCGGAGCCCGACGTCGCCGGCGCCCCGGAGGAGCCCGCCGACGTGGCCGGCGCGGCCGCCGCGAAGCGGGAGGCGCTCGCCGCGCGCGACGCCGCGGCCGACCGGCTCGCGGCGGCGCGGCAGACGATCGCGGCGGCGGAGCAGCTGGCGGCCCGGGTCGCGTCCGTCGAGGCCGCGACCGCGGCGGACCGGGAGCAGCTCGCGGTCGTCGGGCCGCTCGCGGAGGTCGTCCGCGGCGGCGGGTCGAACGCCTTCCGGATGCGCCTCGAGAGCTACGTCCTCGCGGCGCGGCTGGAGCAGATCGTCGCGGCGGCGAACGTCCGGCTGGCCGCGATGACGGACGGCCGGTTCACGCTGCAGCACGACGACGGCCCGGCGTACCGCGGCGCCCGCAGCGGCCTCGGCCTCGCCGTCCTCGACGAGCACACCGGCCGGCCGCGCCCCGTCGCCTCCCTCTCGGGCGGCGAGACGTTCCTCGCGTCCCTGGCGCTGGCGCTCGGCCTCGCCGAGGTCGTGTCCGCCGAGGCGGGCGGCGTCCGGCTCGACACGCTCTTCGTCGACGAGGGCTTCGGCTCGCTCGACCGCCGGACGCTCGACACGGCGATGGAGACCCTCGACTCGCTCCGCGCGGGCGGCCGCACCGTCGGCCTGATCAGCCACGTGGAGGCGATGCAGGAGGACATCCCGGCCGGCCTCCACGTCGAGCGCCTGCCCGACGGCTCGAGCGCGGTCCGCTCCCGCGTCCCCTCCCCCGCCTGACCGGATCCCGGCCGGTCATGCCGGGCGGCCGGGATCGGGCGGACCCCGTCAGTCGCCTCCGCCGAGGAAGTCGGGCGCCGGCGCGGAGCCGCTCGGGCCGGGCGTCGCGCAGGCGCTCGGCGACGGCGCCGGGCTCGCGGACGCCGAGGCGCTCGGCGAGGGCGAGCACGCGGGCTGCGGACCCGGCCCGGTGAGCAGCCCGAGCACGATCGCGGTCACGACGAGGACGAGCGCGACCGCGCCGGCCCACGCGATCGGCGGGATGCGCACGGTCAGGCCGTCAGCACGGCGGCGACCTCGTCGACCACCGTGGAGGCGGGCACGGTCGAGCGGTCGCCGGAGGCCCGGTCCCAGACCTCGACGACGCCCTCGGTGAGGCCCTTGCCGACGACGACGACCGTCGGCACGCCGATCAGCTCGGCGTCCTTGAACTTGACGCCGGGCGACACGCGGCGGTCGTCGACGAGCACGTCGGCGCCGCGCTGCTCCAGCTCGCGCCCGATGCGCTCGGCCTCCTCGAACACGGCCTCGTCCTTGCCCGTCGCGACGACGAGCACGTCGAAGGGCGCCACCGAGCGCGGCCAGACGAGGCCCTTGTCGTCGGCGCCCTGCTCCGCGATCAGGGCGAGCACGCGGGTGACGCCCACGCCGTAGGACCCCATGGTCACGGTGACGAGCTTGCCGTTCGGGTCGAGGACCTTGAGGCCGAGCGCGTCGGCGAACTTGCGGCCGAGCGCGAAGACGTGCGCCATCTCCACGCCGCGCGCGAGCTCGACGGGCCCGGAGCCGTCGGGCGCGGGGTCGCCCGGCCGGACCTCGGCGACCTCCGCCGTCCCGTCGGGCACGAAGTCGCGACCGGCGGTGACGAAGCGGGCGTGCCGCCCGGGCTCGTTCGCGCCGGTGATCCACTGCGTGCCCGTCACGATCCGCGGGTCCACCAGGTAGCGGACGCCGGTCGAGCCGGCGTCGCCGAGCACGGGTCCCGCGGCGGACCAGGGGCCGATGTAGCCCTTGACCAGGCCGGGGTTCGCCGCGAAGTCCTCGTCGGTCGCCGCGTCGACGTCGGCGGGGTAGAAGACCGCCTCGGCGCGCTTCATGTCGACGTCGCGGTCGCCCGGCACGCCGACGACGACGAGCTCGCGCGCGCCGTCGGGGTGGGTCAGGGCGAGCACCACGTTCTTCAGCGTGTCCGCGGCGGTCCAGGGCTCGCCGCTCTCCCGCGGGACGCGCTCGTTCGCGAGCGCGACCAGGGTCGCGATCGTCGGGGTGTCGGGCGAGTCGAAGACCTCGGCGGCCGGCACGCCGTCGAGGGGCCGCTCCGCGGGCGGCAGCGTGCGGAACGCCTCGACGTTGGCGGCGTAGCCCCCGGCGGACCGCACGAACGTGTCCTCGCCGATCGCGGTCGGGTGCAGGAACTCCTCGCTGCGCGACCCGCCCATGGCGCCCGCGTGCGCCGACACGATGGCGTAGTCGAGGCCGAGGCGGGCGAAGATCCGCTCGTAGGCGTCGCGCTGCAGCTGGTACGACGCGGCCTGCCCCTCGTCGTCGACGTCGAAGGAGTAGGCGTCCTTCATCGTGAACTCGCGGCCGCGCAGCAGGCCCGCGCGGGGCCGCGCCTCGTCGCGGTACTTGTCCTGGATCTGGAAGATCGTGAGCGGCAGGTCCTTGTACGACGAGTACAGGTCCTTCACGAGCAGCGTGAAGACCTCCTCGTGCGTCGGCGCGAGCAGGTAGTCCGCGTCCTTCCGGTCCTTCAGCGTGAAGATGCCGTCGCCGTACTCGGTCCAGCGGCCGGTCAGCTCGTAGGGCTCGCGGGGCAGCAGCGCCGGGAAGTGGACCTCCTGCGCACCGGCCGCCTCCATCTCCTCGCGGACGATCGCCTCGATGCGCGCCTTCACGCGCAGACCGAGCGGCAGCCAGGCGAAGACGCCGGGGGCCTGGCGGCGGACGTAGCCGGCGCGGACGAGCAGCTTGTGGCTGATCACCTCCGCGTCGGCCGGGTCCTCCCGCAGGGTGCGGAGGAACAACCGGCTCATGCGCGTGACCACGGTCCAGGAGCCTACCGAGGGCCCTGGACGTGCGACGGCCCCGATCGGGGCGGGCGATCGGGGCCGGGCTGAGCGGGCGTTCGGGCCGCGCTGGAGGCCCAGGCTAGGAGCGGCGGCGTTCCGTGCACGGCCCCCAGTCCGAGGGCCGTCGGGCACACTGGGCGGCATGCCGCCCGCGATGGAGACCTGGTCCGCACCGGCGCTGCCCGTGCCGCTCGAGCCCGTCGAGGGCGCCGACGGCGACCAGTCCGCCGGCTCGGTCGACCTCGGCGGGTTCGGCGACGGCTCCTTCGGCGTCTGGACGATCACCGCCGGGACGTCGACGGACGTGGAGGTCGACGAGGTCTCGGTGATCCTCGCGGGCCGCGGCGCGGTCGAGGACCTCGACACCGGCGCCGAGGTCGCGCTGACGCCGGGGACCGTGCTGCGCCTCGCGGCGGGCACGCGGACGCGCTGGACGGTCGTGGAGCCGCTGCGGAAGGTCTACGTCGTCCGCTGAATCCCTTTTGAAGGAGTTCTCGCGCGGGACGCCCGAGAACTCCTTCAGAACGGATCAGACGGTGACGATCTCCGGGGTGCCCGTCGGGGCGCCGGGGCCCATCTCGTCGGCGATGCGGTTCGCCTCCTCGATCAGGGTGGCGACGATCTCCGACTCGGGCACGGTCTTGATGACCTGGCCCTTGACGAAGATCTGGCCCTTGCCGTTGCCGGACGCGACGCCGAGGTCCGCCTCGCGCGCCTCGCCCGGGCCGTTCACGACGCAGCCCATGACGGCGACACGCAGCGGGACGCTCATCCCCTGCAGGCCCTCGGTCACGTTCTCGGCGAGCGAGTAGACGTCGACCTGCGCGCGACCGCACGACGGGCACGACACGATCTCGAGCTTCCGCTCGCGGAGGTTCAGCGACTGCAGGATCTGCAGGCCGACCTTGACCTCCTCGACGGGCGGGGCGGAGAGGGAGACGCGGATGGTGTCGCCGATGCCCTCGCCGAGGAGGATGCCGAACGCGGTCGCGCTCTTGATCGTGCCCTGGAACGCCGGGCCCGCCTCGGTGACGCCGAGGTGCAGCGGCCAGTCGCCGCGCTCGGCGAGCAGCCGGTAGGCCTGCACCATCACGACCGGGTCGTTGTGCTTGACCGAGATCTTGAAGTCGTGGAAGTCGTGCTCCTCGAACAAGCTCGCCTCCCACACGGCGCTCTCGACGAGCGCCTCCGGCGTGGCCTTCCCGTACTTCTCGAGCAGTCGCGGGTCGAGCGAGCCGGCGTTCACGCCGATGCGGATCGAGACCCCGGCGGCCTTCGCGCGCTCGGCGATCTGCTTCACCTGGTCGTCGAACTTGCGGATGTTGCCCGGGTTCACGCGGACCGCGGCGCAGCCGGCGTCGATCGCGGCGTAGACGTAGTTCGGCTGGAAGTGGATGTCCGCGATGACGGGGATCTGGCTCTTCTTGGCGATGATCGGCAGCGCCTCCGCGTCGTCCCGCGAGGGGACGGCGACGCGGACGATGTCGCAGCCGGACGCGGTCAGCTCCGCGATCTGCTGCAGCGTCGCGTTGATGTTCGGCGTCGGCGTGGTCGTCATGGACTGCACGCTGACGGGCGCGTCGCCGCCGACGAGCACCTTCCCGACCCGGATCTGGCGCGACTTGCGCCGGGGCGCGAGCGTCACGGGCTGGGGTTTCGGCATGCCGATGTTCAGTGCGGGCACGGCACCTCCTTGCACCCGTCAGGCTACGCGGCCCGGGTGGACGCCCTGCGCACGCGCAGCGCCGAGGGGGGCGCCGCGCCGCGCCGGTCAGAAGATCGAGATCGGGCGCACGAGATCCGCGTAGATCAGCAGCACGCTCATGCCGCCGAGCAGGATCGCGACGGCGAACGTGAGGGGCATCAGCTTGGCGGTGTCGACGGGCCCCGGGTCGCGGCGGCCGAGGAGCCGGGCGACCCGGCGCCGCAGCCCCTCCCACAGCGCGCCGATCACGTGGCCGCCGTCGAGCGGCAGCAGCGGGATCAGGTTGAACACGAACAGCGCGATGTTCAGGCTGCCGAGGATTCCGACGAGGCTGGCGACCTTCGAGGTGACGGTGACCTGCGGGTTCGCGGCGATCTCGCCCGCGACGCGGCCGACGCCGACGACGCTGATGGGGCCGTTCGGGTCCCGCTCGCCGGAGCCGAAGGCGGCCTGCGCGACGCCGACGAGGCGGGCGGGCAGGTTGACGATCACGCCGGCGACCGCGGTGACGTTGTTCCAGACGGCGGGGACGACCGCGGTGACGGGCTGCCGCTGCAGCGCCTCGGTGGAGGTGATGCCGATGAAGCCGACCGTCTGCGTCCGCGTCGCCCCGTTCGCGTCCTTCTCCACCGCGCCGGCCGCATTGGTCACGGGCACGGTGTTCGTGGCGGGCGTGACGGTGATCCGCTCCGTGCCGCCCGCCTTCGCGGCGACGGTGAGCTCGATCGGCCTCCCCGCCGAGGTGCGGATGACGGCGGTGACGTCGTCCCAGGTGCTGACAGGCTTCCCGTCGATCGCCGTGATGCGGTCGCCGGGCTTCAGCGCGGTGCCGGCGGCGGGCGCCGGGGCGTCGGAGGCGGTGCAGGTGTCGCGGGTCTGCGTCGCGGGCACGATGCACTGCGAGATCGCGGCGACGGTCGTGGTCGGGGTGACGACGCCGAACCCGGTGAGCAGGATGCCGGTGAACAGGATCCCGAGGATCAGGTTGACGGTCGGGCCGCCCAGCATGATCACGACGCGCTTCCACACCGCGAGCCGGTAGAAGGCGCGGTGCTCCTCCCCCGGCTGGATCTGGTCCTGGCTCGAGTCGCGCGCGTCCTGCACGAGGGTGTTGAAGAACCCGGTCGAGGCGGTGCGGCCGCGCGACGGCGCCTCCACCTCCTCGACGACGTCCTCGACCGCCTCGCCCGCGGTGGCGGGCGGGCGGCCCTGGAACAGCCGCTCGCGCCTCCCCTGCTTCGCGGGCGGGAACATCCCCACCATCGAGATGTAGCCGCCGAGCGGGATCGCCTTGAACCCGTACTCGGTCTCCCCGCGGCGCCGCGACCAGACGGTGCGGCCGAAGCCGATCATGTACTGCGTCACGCGGACGCCGAACAGCTTCGCCGGCAGCAGGTGCCCCACCTCGTGCAGGCCGATGGAGACGACCACGCCGACGAGGATCACGAGGACCCCGGCGAGGTAGAGGAGGGGCTCGATCACGGCCGACAGGGTACGTCGGCCGCCCCGCCGAGCAGCGCGACCCGGCGGACCTGCACGCTATGAAGCGCCTGAGGAGGCGATGATCGCGTCCGCCGCCTCCCGCGCCCGCCGGTCGGCCTCGAGCACCGCCGCGCGGTCCGGTGCGCCGGGCTCCTCCGGCACCGAGGCGAGCACGGCCTCGACGAGCGGCACGATGTCGAGGAAGCCGAGCCGCCGCGCGTGGAAGGCGTGCACCGCCTGCTCGTTCGCCGCGTTGAACACCGCCGGACGCGTGCCGCCCGCCGCGCCGACCACCTTTGCGAGCGCCACGGCGGGGAACGCGTCCTCGTCGAGCGGCTCGAACGTCCACGACTGCGCGATGGTCCAGTCGATCGGCGCGCCCACGCCCGGGATCCGGTGCGGCGCGTCGAGCGCGAGCGAGATCGGGAGGCGCATGTCGGGCGGCGACGCCTGGGCGATGGTCGCGCCGTCGGTGAATTCGACCATCGAGTGCACGACCGATTGCGGGTGCACGACCACCTCGATCGCGTCGAACGGGACGTCGAACAGCAGGTGCGCCTCGATGACCTCGAGCCCCTTGTTCACGAGCGTCGCCGAGTTCGTGGTGACCATGAGGCCCATCGACCAGGTGGGGTGCGCGAGCGCCTGCTCGGGCGTCACCGACGCCAGCTCGGCGCGGTTCCGCCCGCGGAACGGGCCGCCCGACGCGGTCAGGACGAGGCGGCGCACCTCGTCGTGCGTGCCGGAGGCGAGGCTCTGCCAGATCGCGGAGTGCTCGCTGTCGACGGGGACGACCCGGCCGGGCGTCATGAGCGGCTTCACGACCGGGCCGCCGATGATGAGCGACTCCTTGTTCGCGAGCGCGAGCACGGCGTCGCCCTCGAGCGCCGCGATCGTCGGCCCCAGCCCCGCGGCGCCGGTGATGCCGTTGACGACCACGTCCGCCTCGACGTCGCGGACGAGCGCCTCCGCGGCCTCGGCGCCCTGCGCGAGCGCCCGGACGCCGAAGCGCTCGGCCTGCTCGTCGAGCAGCGCCCGGTTCGCGCCGGCCGCGAGGCCGACGACCTCGAAGCGGTCGGGGTTCGCGGCGACGACGTCGAGCGCCTGCGTGCCGATCGAGCCGGTGGAGCCGAGCAGCAGGACGCGGCGGCGGGGGCGGTCGGCGGTCACGGTGCCTCCGGGTGGTGGTGCACGGGGAAGGACACCGAGTTGGCGATGAAGCAGAGGCGGTTCGCCTCCGCGTGCAGGGAGTCGGCGAGCGCGCGCTGCGACTCGTCGGCGAGCGCGACCCGCGGGTGCAGGTCGACGCGGGTGAAGCGGCCGCCTCCGTCCCGGTCGACCTCCATCGCGCCGGTCGCGGCGTCGGTGTAGCCGGTGACCACGACGCCGTTGTTGACGGCGACGTGGAGGTAGGAGAGCAGGTGGCACTCGCTGAGCGCGGCGAGCAGCAGCTCCTCCGGGTTCCACCGGGCGGGGTCGCCGCGGAAGGGCCGGTCGGCGCTCGCGGGCAGGTCGGGCTTGCCCGCGATCGTGAGGAGGACGTCGCGGCCGTAGTCGCGGTAGCCGCTGGTGCCGGACCCGCGGTTCCCGGTCCACTCGGCCGCGAGCGCGTAGGTGTGCTGGGTCGCCACGGCTGCGAGCGTAGGCGAGGCCGCGGTCAGCGGGGCCGGAGCGCCGGCGGGACGGGGTTCGGCAGGTCCCACTCGCGCCGCGGCCCGTCGATCGCCCCGAGATCCTCGAGCTTCACGCGCACCCGGTCGGGCCCGACCTCGACGATGCGGACGGGGTGCACGGCGCCGTCGTCCTCGAGCTCGTAGGCGTCCGCGAGGTAGCCGAGGCCGCGCTCCTCGAGCGCGGCCCGCGCCTCCGCGAGGTCGGTCGGTCCGGTCAGGGCGCGCCCGAGCCGATCGAGCGCGACCCACCCGTCGCCCTGCTCGACGAGCTCGCCGAGCACCTCGCCGTCGTCCTCCCGCACGTGCTCCATGCGCCCACTCTCCCGCGATCGCCGCGCGACCGCGAGGCCGATGTCAGCCTCCCGCTGATCGAGGTGCGAGCGCAGCGAGCCTCGAGATCACCCCCCGCTGCATCTCGCGGATCAGGACCCGGTGCCGGTGGCGGTCGCCAGGACGTCGATCACGAAGACCATCGTGTCGGTGCCCTTGATGGTGCCGTCCTGGCTGCCGGTCTTCCCGTATCCCTCGTCGGGCGGGATGATCGCGACGACCTGCGAGCCGACCTTCTGGCCGACGAGCGCCTTGCCGAAGCCGGGCACGACCTGCGTGGTCGCGAAGCTCGTCGGGCTCTTGCCCCACGACTGGTCGAACACCTGGCCGTTGCGCCAGAGCACGCCCTGGTACTGCACGGTGACGGTGTCGCCCTGCTTCACCGTGGCGCCGGTGCCGACCTTGCGGTCCGCGATCTCCAGCTTCTTCGGGGCCGCGGTGGCGGGGATCTTCACGGTCGGCTTGCCGTCGCTCGCGAGCGTCACCGACGGGAAGCCGGACGGCAGGTCCTTCGCGACGCCGGTCGCCTTCGTCGGCGAGATGCCGACCACGTCCGCGACGAACACGATGGAGTCGCCGCCCTTCACGGGCAGCTGCTGCGAGCCGGCCTCGCCGAACGCCTTCGCGGAGGGGATGACGGAGACGACGCGGTCGCCCTCCTTCGCGCACACCACGGACTCGGCGAAGCCGGGCAGCACCTGCGTGGCGTCGACGGGGAACACGACGCGGGTCGTCTTCGTCCAGCCGCGGCTGTCGAGCTTCTTGCCGGTGCGCCCGTCGTACATGGCGTAGGCGAGGCTCACGCTGTCGCCCTGCTTCACCGCGGTGCCGCTGCCGATCGAGACCGTCGTGCGCTGCGTGCTCGTCACGCTGGTCGGGGTCGGGAAGGTCACCTTCGGCTCGCCGGTGCCGCTGCCCGTCACCTTCACGGCGGCGGACGCCGAGCCGGGCTCCGGGCACGCGAGGTCCGCGGCGGGCGCCGTCGTCGCGCTCGGCGCCGACGTCGCGGGCTTCGACGCCGACGGGGACGTCGTCGAGGCGGGGCTCGAGCAGCCGGCGAGCAGCGCGAGCGCGCCGGCGGCGGCGAGGGCGGGCAGGAGTCGGCGCGGGAGGTGCACCGAAGCATCCTGAGCCATCCTCGTCGCGACCCTGCGCGGCGCACCCGAGTTCTTAGACTGTGGCCGTGACATCCGTGCTGCCCGAGACCGCCGCCGACGCCCTGACGGGCCGCAGGATCGTGACGGAGGTGCCGGGACCGAAGTCGCTGGCCCTGCACGAGCGACGGCTCGCGGCCGTGCCGGTCGGCGTGAGCAGCACGCTGCCGGTCTACATCGCGCGCGCCCACGGCGCGGTGATCGAGGACGTCGACGGCAACCGGTTCCTCGACCTCGGCGCCGGCATCGGCGTGACGACGATCGGCCACACGGACGACGCGGTCGTCGCGGCGGCGAAGGCGCAGCTCGGCGACTTCCTGCACACGCTCTTCACCATCACGCCGTACGAGTCCTACGTGCGCGTGGCCGAGCTCGTCGCCGAGCGCACCCCCGGCTCGTTCGCGAAGAAGACCGTGCTCGTGAACTCGGGCGCGGAGGCCGTGGAGAACGGCGTGAAGATCGCCCGCAAGGCGACGGGGCGCCGCGGCGTCGCGGTGCTCGAGCACGGCTACCACGGCCGGACCAGCCTCACGATGGCCATGAACTACAAGGCCATGCCGTACGGCGCGGGCTTCGGGCCGTTCCCCGGCGACGTGCACCACGCGCCGAGCTCCTACCCCTTCCGCGACGGCCTGAGCGGCGAGGAGGCCGCGGCCCGCACGATCGGCTACCTCGAGAAGCACGTCGGCGCGGAGGACCTCGCGATCCTCGTCGTCGAGCCCATCCAGGGCGAGGGCGGCTTCCAGACCCCGGCCGACGGCTTCCTCCCCGCGCTGCAGCGCTGGGCGAACGCGAACGGCGTCGTCATCGCCGCGGACGAGATCCAGAGCGGCATGGGCCGCACCGGCGCCTGGTTCGCGAGCGAGCACTTCGGCTTCGAGCCCGACCTGGTGTTCTTCGCGAAGGGCATCGCCGGCGGGCTGCCTCTCGCGGGCGTCACCGGCCGCGCCGAGATCATGGACGCCGCGCAGCCCGGCGGCCTCGGCGGCACGTTCGGCGGCAACCCCGTCGCCGCGGCGGCCGCGATCGCCGTCTTCGAGCAGATCGAGCAGCAGGACCTCCTCGCCGCGGGCCGCAGCATCGAGGCGCGCCTCCGCCCGGCCCTCGAGGCCCTCGCGGCGGAGTTCGACGTCATCGGCGACGTCCGCGGCCGCGGCGCGATGATCGCGATCGAGCTCGTCGAGCCCGGCACCCGCGCCACGACGAAGACGCCGAACGCCGCAGCGGTCCGCCGCATCGCCGACTTCGCGGCGCAGCAGGGCGTCCTCGTCCTGACCGCGGGCACCTGGGCGAACGTGATCCGGTTCCTCCCGAGCCTCGTCATCACCGACGAGCAGCTCGACGACGCGGTCGCCGTGCTGCGGGAGGCGATCGCCGCCCTCTAGACGTCACGGCAGCCGGACGCGGACGGGCGCGTCCTCGTCCGGCACGTGGACGACCTCGTCGGGACGGGTGACGGGCGGCACGAGCTCCGTCACCCCGAGCAGGGTGCGCAGGTCGCCGGGGCCGCACCCGTCGACGAGGACGGCGGCCGCGCTCCGGAGCGCCGCGAGCGCGCGCCAGGCCGCCTGCCAGTCCACGGGCGACCCGACCACGGCGTCGTCCGCGCCGAGCCGCGACGGCGCCGCGTCCGGGGGGATCACGCTCCGGCCCGCCGCGGCGAGGCGCTCGGCGCGCTGCCGGGGCCGCGCGGTGACGAGCAGCAGCGGCCCGGCCGGCAGCGGCAGGGCGACCGACGCCGGCACGGGGGCGACGGGCGCCGCGAGCGCGAGCTGGACGAGGGCTCCCGCGCACCGGCCGCGGCCCGGCGGCTGCCGCGCGGTCCAGTCCGCGCGGGAGCCGCCGAGGGCGAGGTGGTCGTCGAGCCCGAGCGCGAGCAGCAGTGTCTCGTCGGCGAGCCCGAGGAGGGGGCGCAGCGGCAGGCCGGTCCACGCGGACGGGCCGCGCAGCGCGAGCACCGTCGGGGCCGCCGCGGGGTCCCGCAGCCGTGCGGCGAGCCGCTCCCCCGCCGCCGCGCGGTGCGCGTCGTCGAGGCGGTCGAGCAGGTGGTCGAGGTCGTCGACGACGAGCGCCTCGTCGCGGACGCCGATCCGGTCCCACAGCGCCGCGGGGTCCGGCGCGACCGGTGCAGAGCCGATCCCCCGCGCCGCGAGGGCGAGCGCCGTCGACCGCCCGCTGCGCGGGTCGCCGATCACGAGCAGCCGCGGCTGCCGCACCGGGTCCCAGACCAGCACCGGCTGCCGCTGCTCCTCCGGGAGGTCGGTCCGCCCGAGCGCGACGAGCGGCGCGGGCGGCGCCGGGAGGCGGTCGACCGGCAGGACCGCGGGCAGCGGCGGCAGCCAGGGCGCCGGGACCACCGCGTCGGGATGCCGGCGGGCAGCCTCGACCACCGCCCGGGTGACGACGGCGGAGGTCACGGCGGCCACGCGCACGGGCGTCGGCCGGTCGAGCAGCAGCACCGCCGCGCCGACCGGGTCCCGGCCGAGGCGGGCGGCCGCGTCCGTGCCCACCAGCGCCCTGCTGTCCGCCGCGTCCTGCACGCGCAGGCTGATCCGCAGCGGGCTGTTCGCGAGCACGTCCTCGCGGATAGCGCCCGCCGGGCGCTGCGTGCAGAGCACGAGGTGCACGCCGAGGGAGCGCCCGCGGGCGGCGAGGTCCTCGAACAGCGCCGCGAGGCCGGGCGCGCGGCTCACGAGGGCGCGGTACTCGTCGACGACCACGACGAGCCGCGCCAGGTCGGTCGACGCGACGTCGCCGGCACCGGCGTCGCGAAGCACCCGCTCCCGGCGGCGCAGCTCCGCGCCGAGGCTCGCGACCGCACGCTCGGCGGCGGGTCCGTCGAGGTCCGTGACGACGCCCGCGACGTGCGGCAGCGCCACGAGCGGGTCGAAGGCGGCGCCGCCCTTGCAGTCGACGAGCAGCAGCACGAGGCGCTCGGGCGGGTGCGCCGCGGCGAGCGCCAGGATCCAGGCGGTGAGCAGCGCGCTCTTGCCGCTGCCGGTCGTGCCGCCGACGACGGCGTGGGGCCCGTCCGCGACGAGGTCGACGTCGAGCGGGCCGTCGGGCCCGAGCAGGAACCGCGCCGCGAGACCGCCGGCGGCGGGCCGCTCGAGCAGCTCGGCGAGGTCGGCGCCCCCGCCCGAGGACGCCGCGGCGCGGTGCGCGGCCTCGGTGAGCAGGGCCGGCCGGAAGCGTCGGACCGGGCAGGCGGCCGCCGGGCCGCTCGCGTGGACGACGCGGGCGCCGGCGTCCGGGCCGATCTCCACCACGAGATCGGCGCTCGCCCCGTCCGCGGTCGGCAGCACGGTCGCGCCCGCGGCGCTGCCGGCGCCGCGCAGCCGGGCCACCGCGACCGCGCGGGAGAACGCGGCCGCGAGGGGCGCAGGCCCCGCGACCGCGACGGTCGCGGCGGCGGGGACGACGAGCGGCGCGTCCGGCAGCGCGGCGCCGTCCGCGAGGAGGCGGCGCTCGCGGTCGTCGACCGCCGCGCCGCCGACCACCGGCGGGCACGGCAGGTCCGCGAGCCCGATCATGAGCTCGCCCGACGGCGGCCGCCCCGACCACGCAGCGGGGTCGGCGACGAGCTCCGCGGGCGCCGGCGCCCGCCGACGCGCCTCCGCGACCGCGGCGGACCGCCGGACCGCGAGCTCGCGCTCCAGGGCGTCGAGCGCGACCTCGTGCGCAGCGCGCTGCCGTCGTGCCCTGCGGCGCAGCTGCAGCCGGCCGTCGAGCACCGCGGCGACGGCGAGGACCGGGCTGAAGACGGCGAGCAGCAGCACGGTCGGCGTGCCGAGCACCGCGAAGAGCCCCGCGGCGAGCACGACCGGCGCGATCACGCCGAGGACCGGGAACGGCGGCGGCTCCGGCGGGGCCGGGCGGGCGGGGAGGGCGAGCCGGTCGGTCACGGCGCGTGAGCCTGCCCCGTGCGCCCCGGGCGGCGCGAGCCGGACGGCTGGGGAGGGAGGGATCCCGGGTGCTACCGGGCGGTCTCGACGTCGACGACGTCGACGATCACCACGGTCACGTTGTCCCGGCCGCCCGCCGCGAGCGCCTCCTGCACGAGCGCCTGGGCGGTCGCCTCGGGCGGCGAGCCGGCCGCGACGAGCGCCTGGATCCGGTCCTCGCCGATCTCCTTCGTCAGCCCGTCGGAGCAGGCGAGCATCCGCACGCCCGGCTCGATCGGCAGCATCCAGTAGTCGGGCATCGGCGGCTCGTTGAAGCCGACCGCGCGCGTGATGACGTTGCTGTCCGGGTGGGTCTCGGCCTGGCTGCGGGTGATCGCGCCGGCGTCGACGAGCTCCTGGACGACCGAGTGGTCGACGGTGACCTGCTCGAACTCGCCGTCGAACCAGCGGTAGACGCGCGAGTCGCCGACGTTGAAGACGGCGAAGTAGGGGTCGTCGTCCGACATCGTGAGCGCGACGCCGGTGACGGTCGTGCCGGCGCCGGTGAGCGCCGTCCCGTCCAGGCGCGTGATGTCGTGCGACGCCTGCGCGAGCGCGAGGCCGATCGCGGCCGGCGTGACGAAGCCGTCCTTCGCGGCGCCGCGCAGCCGGGTCACGACCGCGTCGCTCGCCAGGTCGCCGGCGGCGTGCCCGCCCATCCCGTCCGCCACCGCGAAGATCGGCGGCACGGCGATGTAGCTGTCCTCGTTCACCTGGCGCCGGTGCCCGACGTCGGTCGCGGTGCCCCACGAGAGGACGACAGCGCCTGCGCCCGCCGGCAGCGCGATGCGGCGGGGGCCGCTGCTCGATCCGATCTCCGTCACCTGTGCGGCCTGCTCCTTCGCGGTCGGCCGGACCGCGGAGCCGGTCAGCGGTAGGCGAGTATCTCGATGACGTTCCCGTCGCCGATGTCGATGAGCGTACCCGGAACGACCGGCAGGGACTCCCCCGACTCGAGGCGACGCACCCCCGTGCCGGGCTGCCGGACCACCGTGCCGTTGGTCGACTCGAGGTCGGTGAGCACCAGGCCCTCCCGCGTCGGCCGCAGCTCGATGTGCGTCGCGGACACCTCCCGGCTCGGGCTGTCGACCCGGACGAGGCGCGGCAGGACGCCGCCGGTGACCCGCGGGCTGCGGGGCTGGCGGCCGACGTAGACGGGCGCGTCGACCCGCTCCGGCGCCCGGTCGCCGAGGCGGAACGCCGTCGCGGACTCCGTCTCCGGCGTCGGCGCGGTGGCCGGCGGCTCGCCCCGGTGCCGGCGGAGGGAGGCGGCGCGCCGTCCGAGGTCGCCGAGCACGTTCGTGTCGTGCGGGTCGAACGACGACAGCGGCGGCTGCGCGGGCTGCTGCACCGGCGTCGGCGCCGAGCGCGGCGCCGCGGCGGCCTCCGACGACCAGCCGAGCCACGGCCCGAAGACGACGCCGCCGTCGATGGGCAGGTCGCGCGCCTGCCGCGTCAGGTCGCCGGGCGAGCGCTGCAGCGGCCCGAGCTGGAAGCGCTCGACGCCGGTCAGCTCCGCGACGTACCAGGGCTCGGAGCCGCGCGCGTCGACCCGGCGCACCCGGCCGCCGACGGACACGTCCGCGCAGCCGCCGCCCCGAACGACGAACGTCGCGACGCGGCCGAGCGCCGCGATCGCGAACGAGTCCACCGCGGCGACCCCGCGCGACGGGATCGCCCCCACGAGCGCGTCGAGGCCGAGCGCGTCGTCGGCCGCGATCCGCCACAGCGTGCTCATCGTCGACACGCTCGTCGACGGCCCGAAGGCGCCGAGGAACCGGTCGGTGACGAGCAGCCGCCAGTCCGCACCCGGCTCGAGGACGTCGGCCGAGTAGAAGGCGCCTGTTCCCAAGAAAGCCGTCCCCCATCGAATCCCGAGAAGCCGCCGCCCGTGCGGGACCGGCGCTGATCCGAAGGCGCGCTCAGGCTCCGATGTAGGACATGACGTGCTTCAGGCGAGTGTAGTCCTCGAAGCCGTAGGCCGAGAGGTCCTTCCCGTAGCCGGAGTGCTTGAAGCCGCCGTGCGGCATCTCCGCGACGAGCGGGATGTGGGTGTTGATCCAGACGCAGCCGAAGTCGAGGGCGCGGGAGACCCGCATGGCCGTGCCGTGGTCGCGCGTCCACACGGAGGAGGACAGGCCGTACTCGACGTCGTTGGCCCACTCGATCGCCTGCGCCTCGTCGCGGAAGCGCTGCACCGTCTGCACCGGGCCGAAGATCTCCTGCTGCACGGCCTCGTCGTCCTGGCGCAGGCCCGAGACGATCGTCGCGTCCCAGAAGTAGCCGCGGTCCCCGTGGCGGGCGCCGCCGGTCTCGACGACGGCGTGGTCGGGCAGCCGGTCGACGAAGCCGGCGACGCGGGCGAACTGGTCCGCGTTGTTGACGGGGCCGTACAGCACGTCCTCGTCGGGCGCGCCGGTCGTCGCGTTGTTCCGCGCGTACTCGGCGAGCGCGGCGACGAACTCGTCGTGGATCCCCTCCTGCACGAGGATGCGCGTCGCCGCGGTGCAGTCCTGGCCGGCGTTGAAGTAGCCGGCGGTGACGATGCCCTCGACGGCGAGCTCGATGTCCGCGTCGTCGAAGACGATGACGGGCGCCTTGCCGCCGAGCTCGAGGTGCACGCGCTTCAGGTCGCTCGAGGCGGCCCGGGCGACCGCCATGCCGGCGCGCACGGACCCGGTGATCGAGACCATCGCGGGCGTCCGGTGCTCGACCATCGCGGCGCCCGTGGCACGGCCGCCGGTGATGACGTTGAGCACGCCGGCGGGGAGGAACTCCGCCGCGACCTCGGCGAGCAGCAGGGTCGAGGAGGGCGTGGTCTCGGACGGCTTCAGCACGACCGTGTTGCCGGCGGCGATGGCCGGCGCGAACTTCCACGTCGCCATGTTCAGCGGGTAGTTCCAGGGCGTGACCTGGCCGATGACGCCGACGGGCTCGCGGCGGATGAAGGAGGTGTGGTCCTTCATGTACTCCCCGGCGCTGCGGCCCTCGAGGTTGCGCGCCGCGCCCGCGAAGAAGCGGATCTGGTCGACCGACACGAGGATCTCGTCCTGCACGAGGCTGCCGAGCGGCTTGCCCGTGTCCCGCGACTCGAGCGCGGCGAACTCGTCCGCCCGCGCCTCCATCGCGTCCGCGATGCGGAACAGCGCGAGCTGGCGCTCCCCCGGGGTCGTGTCGCGCCAGGTCGCGAACGCGGTCCTCGCCGCGGCGAACGCCGCGTCCACCTGCTCCGGCCCGGAGTCGACCGAGGTGCCGTAGACCTCCTCCGTCACCGGGGAGACGAGGTCGATGCTGCCGGGACCGCCCTCCTGCAGCTCGCCGCCGATGAAGTTCCCGAGTGCCGTCGTCGTCGCCATGGCACGAACCTACCCGCGGGACGCCCGGCGCTGCGACGGCGGATTCCGGCGGTTCGCCGCCGCCGCGACGACGGATCCGGTAGCGGCGGGGCCGATCCCCTGCCAGACTCCTCCGTCGTGGCCTCCCGAGTGCGCGACCAGGCGACGCCCGTCCACCTCGACGACGTGTCGAAGGCGATCATCGACCAGCTGCAGGAGGACGGTCGCCGCTCCTACGCCGACATCGGCAAGCACGTCGGCCTCTCGGAGGCGGCGGTGCGGCAGCGGGTCCAGCGCCTGACCGAGGCCGGCGTGATGCAGATCGTCGCGGTCACCGACCCGATGCAGCTCGGCTTCACCCGGCAGGCGATGATCGGCGTCCGCGTCTCCGGCGACGTGCGGGAGGTCGCTGACCGGCTCGCCGAGATCCCCGCCGTCGACTACGTCGTGATGACCGCCGGCACCTTCGACCTGCTCGCCGAGGTCGTGTGCGAGAACGACGACGACCTGATCGAGCTGCTGAACGGCGAGATCCGCCGCCTGCCCGGCGTCACCGCCACCGAGACCTTCGTCTACCTGCAGCTGCGCAAGCAGGCCTACCACTGGGGCGTCCGCTAGCCCGTCCGCCGGTCGAGGTGCGAGCGCAGCGGGCCTCGAGACCACGCCATCGAGAGGGAGACCATGACCGTCACCGACCAGCTCGTGCCCGACCCCGCGCCCGCCGTCGACGCGGACCTGCAGCGCAAGGCGAAGGACCACCTCTGGCTGCACTTCTCGCGGCAGAGCGCGGTGGAGGCGGACGGCGTCCCGATCATCGTCAAGGGCGAGGGCCACCACATCTGGGACGCGAGCGGCCGGCGCTACATCGACGGCCTCTCCGGGCTGTTCGTCGTGAACGCCGGGCACGGCCGGCGCCGGCTCGCGGAGGCGGCGGCGAAGCAGGCCGAGCAGCTCGCGTTCTTCCCGATCTGGTCCTACGCGCACCCGGCCGCGATCGAGCTCGCGGAGCGGCTCGCGCTCGCCGCGCCCGGCGACCTGAACCGCGTGTTCTTCTCGACCGGCGGCGGCGAGGCCGTCGAGACCGCGTACAAGCTCGCGAAGCAGTACTTCAAGCTGATCGGCAAGCCGACGAAGTACAAGGTGATCTCCCGCCAGTACGCGTACCACGGCACCCCGCACGGCGCCCTGGCGATCACCGGCCTGCCGGGCATGAAGGCGCCGTTCGAGCCGCTGCCCGCGGGCTCCTTCCGCGTCCCGAACACGAACTTCTACCGGGCCGAGGAGGCCGGCGGCCCGACGGACGACCTCGAGGCGTTCGGGCGCTGGGCGGCGGACCGCATCGAGCAGCAGATCCTGCTCGAGGGCCCGGACACGGTCGCGGCCGTGTTCCTCGAGCCCGTGCAGAACTCGGGCGGCTGCTTCCCGCCGCCTCCCGGCTACTTCCAGCGGGTGCGGGAGATCTGCGACCGCCACGACGTGCTCCTCGTGTCCGACGAGGTCATCTGCGCCTTCGGCCGCATCGGGTCGACGTTCGCGTGCGACACGTTCGGCTACCGGCCGGACATGATCACCTGCGCGAAGGCGATGACGAGCGGCTACTCCCCCATCGGCGCGACGATCGTGTCGGAGCGCCTGTTCGAGCCGTTCCGCCACGGCTCGACCTCGTTCGCCCACGGCTACACGTTCGCCGGCCACCCGGTGTCCGCGGCCGTCGCGCTCGAGAACCTCGCGATCTTCGAGGAGGAGGGCCTGAACGAGCGGGTCCGCGAGAAGAGCCCGCTGTTCCGCGCGGCCCTCGAGCGGCTCCAGGACCTGCCGATCGTCGGCGACGTGCGCGGCGACGGCTACTTCTTCGGGATCGAGCTCGTGAAGGACAAGGCGACGAAGGAGACCTTCGACGACGCCGAGTCCGAGCGGCTGCTGCGCGGGTTCCTCTCCTCCGCCCTGTTCGACGCCGGCCTGTACTGCCGCGCCGACGACCGCGGCGACCCCGTGATCCAGCTCGCCCCGCCGCTCACCATCGGCGAGCCCGAGTTCGACGAGATCGAGGGCATCCTGCGCGGCGTGCTGACCGAGGCCTGGTCCCGCCTGTGACGGACGCGAGGTCGACCTCGTTCTGGCTCGACGACCTGGCCGAGCGCGGCATCGACGACCTCGCCCCGCGGCCGGCCCTGCCGGGCGACGTGGCGGCGGACGTGTGCATCGTCGGCGCCGGCTTCACCGGCCTCTGGACGGCGGTGTCGGTGCTCGAGCGGGAGCCCGACGCCCGCGTCGTGGTCCTCGAGCGGGAGTTCGCCGGGTTCGGCGCCTCCGGCCGCAACGGCGGCTGGGTGTCGGCGCTGCTGCCGATCGGGCCGGCCGAGCTGGCGCGTCGCCACGGCGCGGACGCCGCCCGCGCGATGTCGCTGGCGATCGCGGACACGGTGGCGGAGGTGGGCCGCGCCGCGGCGGCGCTCGGGATCGACTGCGACTACGACCGCCGGGGCACGTTCTCGCTGATCCGCACGGCGGTGGCGGACCGCGCGGCGCGCGACGAGCAGCGGGAGGCGGAGGAGGCGGGCCTGCCCGTGCCGGAGCGCGTGACCGACGCGACGCTCGGCTCGGCGCTGTTCACCGGGACCTGCGCCAGCGTGCACCCCGGCAAGCTCGTCCGCGGCCTCGCCCGGGCGGCCGAGGCGCGCGGCGCCCGGATCTTCGAGCGCACGCGCGCGACCGGGATCGCGCCCGGCCGGGTCACGACGACCGAGGGCACCGTGATCGCGGACCGCGTCGTCGTCGCGACGGAGGCCTGGGGCGCCGAGCTGCCCGGCATCGGCCGGCGCATCCTGCCGCTCTACTCCCTCGTGACCGCGACCGAGCCGCTGCCGGAGGCGGTCTGGGAGCGGATCGGGCTGCCCCGCGGCGCGACGGTGACGGACTTCCGGCACAACCTCGTCTACGGCCAGCGCACCGCGGACGACCGGCTCGTCTTCGGCGGGCGCGGCGCCCGGTACCACTACGGCAGCGCCATCCGGCCCGGGTACGACCGGTCGGCGATCGTCCACCGCCACCTCGAGCGCGCCGCGGTCGCGCTGTTCCCCGCGCTCGACGGCGCGCGGTTCACGCACCGCTGGGGCGGCCCGCTCGGCGTGCCCCGCGACTGGCACCCGTTCGTCTCGCCGCTCGCGGGCGGACGGGTGGTCGTCGCGGGCGGCTACGTCGGCGACGGCGTGGCCACCGCGAACCTCGCGGGGCGCACGGTCGCCGACCTCGTCACCGACCGGCGCACCCCGCTCACCGCGCTGCCGTGGGTCGGGAAGCGGCCGCCGCGGTGGGAGCCGGAGCCCCTCCGGTTCGCCGGCGTGAACGCCGTGATCGGCTCGCTGTCGATCGCGGACCGGGAGGAGGAGGCGACCGGCGTCCCCTCCCGCGTCGCCGCGGTGTCGGGCCGACTCGGAAGGGAATGAGCCGGGGCGTCGGCCCCTCGTCGCCCTAGGCTTGCCGCGACGAGGGAGCGCATCTGTCCTGGACGACCGTGAGCCGCCGCCCCGGCCCGTCGCGCCCCGGTCGCGGCGTGACCGGGCGCGACGTCGTCGTGCTCCTGGTCTTCGTGCTGATCGCCGCCGCCGTGGCCGCGCTCGGCACCGCGGTCGGCATCGCCCAGGTCGACGGCTGGTACGCCCGCGTCCCGCACGTCACGTGGACGCCGCCGGACTGGGCGTTCGGCGCGGTCTGGACGGTCCTGTACCTGCTCATCGCCGTGTCCGGCTGGCTGCTCTGGCGGCGGCAGGCGCAGGGCGCGCTCGTGCTCTACGTCGCGCAGCTCGTCGTCAACGCGCTCTGGACGCCGGTGTTCTTCGGCGGCTACCCGCTCATCGGCGTCGGCGCGCTGTGGATCGCGGTCGGCATCATCGTCCTGCTCGATCTGCTCGTCGTCGCGACGATCGCGACCGCGTGGCCGGTGTCGCGCGGCGCCGCGCTGCTGCTCCTGCCGTACCTCGCCTGGATCCTCTACGCGAGCACGCTGAACTGGGGCGACGCGGTCCTGATCTCGCTCGGCTGAGCGCCGGGCCGGCGATCCGCTCCTCCCCAGGGCCGGGACCGACCCGGATCGACCCGGCGGGCGCTCGGACGGCCCCGGGGCGCAGGGCGCGGCCTACCGTCCCGGCGTGCTCCCCGCTCCCGCTACCCTCCCCCTCATGACCGCCGTCCTCGGGTCCGACGGGCGCGCCCGCTGCCCGTGGGCGACCGGCGACCTGTACGCCGCCTACCACGACGACGAGTGGGGCGTCCCCCTGCACGGCGACCGGGCGCTCTACGAGAAGCTGACGCTCGAGGGCTTCCAGAGCGGGCTGTCCTGGCTGATCATCCTGCGGAAGCGACCGGCGTTCCGCGCCGCCTTCGCCGGGTTCGAGCCGGAGGCGGTCGCCGCGTTCGGCGCGGAGGACGTCGAACGGCTGCTCGGCGACGCCGGCATCGTGCGGAACCGGCAGAAGATCGAGGCGGCGGTCGACAACGCCCGCGCGGTCGCCGCGCTCCGCGAGCGGGACGGCGAGGGCGCCCTCGACGCGCTCGTCTGGTCGTTCGCGGACGCGGCGCGGGCCGAGCACGTGCGGCCCGCGGACCTCGGCGACGTGCCCGCGTCGACCAGCACCTCGAAGGCGCTCGCGAAGGCGCTGAAGCGCGAGGGCCTGCGCTTCGTCGGGCCGACGACGGTCTACGCGCTCATGCAGTCCGCCGGCCTCGTGGACGACCACGTCGACGGCTGCTGGCGCGCGCGCGACTGACCCGGGGCACTCCGTCGCCCCTCGTCAGACCACGGGGAGGCGCCCGAGCCCGTCCGCGATCGGGATCGCGGCGAGCAGGCGGCGCGTGTAGGGGTGCTGCGGATCCGCCCACACCTGCTCCGCTGGCCCCTGCTCGACGATCCGGCCCGCCTGCATCACGGCGATGCGGTCGGCGATGACGCGGACCACCGCGAGGTCGTGGCTGATGAACAGCAGCGATGCACCGCGCTCGAGCGCGACCCGGCGCATGAGGGCCGCGACGCGCGCCTGCAGACTCGCGTCGAGGGACGCGATCGGCTCGTCGCCGATCAGCAGCTCCGGGCCCGCGGCCATCGCCCGGGCGATCGCGACGCGCTGCCGCTGCCCGCCGGAGAACTCGTGCGGGTACCGGGAGGCGGCGGACGCCTCGAGCCCGACCGACTCGAGCAGCTCGACGACGGAGGGCGCCTCCCCGGCGGAGACGCGGCGGCCGTCCTCGATCTGCGCGCCGACCCGGCGACGCGGGTTGAGCGAGGCGTACGGGTTCTGGAACACCATCTGGATGCGCCGCAGCCGCTCCGGGCGCGACCGGAGACCGAGGCGGCCGATCGGCTCCCCGTCGAGGAGGATCCGGCCGCCGGCCAGCGGCTCGAGGCCGCAGACCGCGCGGGCGAGGGTCGACTTGCCGCAGCCGGACTCCCCCACGAGGCCGACGACCTCGCCGGCACCGACCTCGAGGTCGACGCCGTCGACGGCCGTCAGCACGCCCCGACCGGGCTGCCGGTACGTCACCGTCGCGCCCTCCACGGCCAGTCGAGTCGTCATGCGGACCCCTCCCCCGTGCCCGGCGGCGGCGTGCGCGGCAGGGACTCGACGAGCTCCCTCGCGTAGGCCGTCCTGGGCTCGCGGATCACCTGGTAGCGCGACCCGTGCTCGACGACGCGCCCGTCCCGCATCACGGCGACGGTGTCGGCGACGGCCGACATCACCCCGAGGTCGTGCGTCACGAGCAGCACGGCGAGCCCGAGGTCGTCGGTCAGCTCGCGCAGCAGCCGGAGCACGCCCGCCTGCACCGTCACGTCGAGCGCCGTGGTCGGTTCGTCGGCGATCAGCACCTCCGGGTCGCAGGCGATCGCGATCGCGATCGCGACGCGCTGCAGCTGCCCGCCCGAGAACTGGTGCGGGTAGCGCCGCAGCGCGGCCTCCGGCGACGGCACGCGGACGCGCTCGAGCAGCTCTGCGGCGCGGGTGCGCGCGGCGGCCCGGGACAGCCCCAGGTGCCGGCGCATGTGGTCGGTCAGCTGCGTGCCGATCGACAGCATCGGCTGGAGGCTCGCGGTCGGGTCCTGGAAGACCATCGCGATCCGGCGGCCGCGCAGCCGGTTCATCGCGCCGGGACGGAGGTCGAGCAGGTTCGGCACCCGCACCTTCCCGTCGTCGTAGGCGATCGTGCCGGAGCGGCGGGCCCCCGCCGGCTGCAGACCGAGCACGGCGAGGCCGGTCATCGTCTTGCCGGACCCGGACTCCCCGGCGAGGCCGGTGACCTGCCCGGCGGGCACGTCGACGTCGACGCCGTCGAGGATCCTCCTGCCGCCGAGCTCGAGGGCGAGCCCGCGGATCTCGAGCCCGCTCACAGCGACGACCCCTGCACGGCGCCCGCGATGCGCGGGTCGAGCGCGTCGCGGAGCGAGTCGCCGATGAGGTTGAAGGCGACGACGACCGAGAAGATCGCGAGGCCCGGAAAGGTGGCGAGCCACCAGCTCGAGAACTGCTCGACCCCGTCGGCGACCATCGACCCCCATTCCGGCGTGGGCGGCACCGCGCCGAGCCCGAGGAAGGACAGGCCGGCGAGCAGCAGGATCTGGTTGCCGAAGTCGAGCATCGCGAGCACCAGCATCGGCGCGGAGACGTTCGGCAGCACGTCGCGGCGCAGCGACGTGAACGGCCCGGCGCCGAGCAGCCGGCCGGCCACGACGTACTCCTGCCCGCGCGCGCCGAGCACGAGGGCGCGCATGACGCGGGCGTAGTTCGGCCACGACACGATGAGCAGTGCGACGACGGCGTTCGCGAGGCTGGGGCCGAGCGCCGCGGCGACCACCATCGCGAGGATGATCGTCGGGAACGCGAAGACGAGGTCGGCGATGCGCATGATCACCTCGTCGACGACGCCGCCGAGGTAGCCGGCGACCGCGCCCAGCAGGGATCCGATGACGAGCGACCCGGCGACCAGGACGACGGCGAGCGGCAGCGACGCCTGCACGCCCCACAGGGTGCGCGCGAGCACGTCGCGGCCGAGCTCGTCGGTGCCGAACGGGTGCGCCGCGGAGGGCGCCTGCAGCGCGACCTCCACGTCGCGCTGCAGCGGACCCTGCAGCCCGATCACCGGGTCGAGGAGGGCGATCACGATCCAGGCGAGCAGCACCACGGCGCCGCCGATCGCGGCGGGCCGGCGCCACGCGACCGGGAGGCGGAGGGAGCGCCGGCGGACGGCGGGGAGGGCGGTCATCCGACGCGCACCCGCGGGTCGACGAAGCCGTAGACGAGGTCGATGACGAAGTTCACGGTGATGTAGACGACGCCGACGACGAGGCCGACGCCCATGATCGATGGCAGGTCGAGCGAGGTCGCGGCCCGGAACGCGTACTGGCCGATGCCGCCCCAGGCGAAGACCTGCTCGGTGAGCACGGCGCCCGAGAGCAGCGAGCCGAACGCGAGGCCCACGATCGTGAGGATCGGCAGCAGCGCGCCCCGCAGGAGGTAGGCGACGACGACCCGGCCGGAGGAGAGGCCCTTCGCGCGGGCGGCGCGCACGTAGTCCTGGTTCAGCACGTCGAGGATCGACGACCGGGCGAACCGGACGAGCAGGCCGAGCGTGTAGACCGCGAGCACCGAGCCCGGCAGCACGAGGTGCGCGAACGCGTCCGCCGCGACGTCGGGCTGGCCGGCGAGCAGGGCGTCGACGGTGAAGAGGCCCGTGACGCGCGGCGGGGCGTCGTAGATCGGGCTGAGGCGGCCCGAGCCCGGGGTCCAGTGCAGCACGAAGAAGAACAGGAAGTACGCCGCGACCGCGAGCCAGAAGGTGGGCACGGAGATGCCGACGACGCTGATCGCCCGGATGAGCTGGTCGGAGAACCGGTTGCGGCGCAGCGCCGCGACGACGGCGAGCACGAGGCCGACGACGACCGCGACGACGATGGCGAAGACCGCGAGCTCGGCGGTCGCGGGGAACGCGTAGCCGAGGTCCTGCACGACGGGGTTGCGCGTGCCGATCGACGTGCCGAGGTTCCCCTGCAGCAGGTGGCCGAGGTAGAGGAAGTACTGCACGACGAGCGGCTGGTCGAGGCCCTGCGCGGCGCGGTAGGCCTCGACGATCTTCGGGTCGTCGGCGGCCCGCTGGCCGAGCGCGGCGATGACCGGGTCGCCCGGGACCAGGTTGGTGAGGACGAACGTGACGATCGTCACGCCGACGAGGAGCAGCAGCGACAGCCCGAGACGGATCGCGACGTAGCGCACCAGCGGCGGCAGACGCCGCCCGGGCCGAGCGGCCCGGGCGGCGGTCTCCGCGCGCTCGTCGAGTGCGCTACTCGATCGTGGCGAGGTCAACCGTCCAGATCGCGTTCTGCGTGACGCCGCTGACGCCGTTCGTCACCGCGTACTTGGCCGCCTGCACGAGCGGCACGAAGGCGCCGTCCGCGTTGGCCGCCTTCTGCCAGGCCTGGTAGGCCGCGGCGCGGGCGTCGCCCTGGGCCGCGATCGCGGCCTCCTTCGCCTTCGTGACCTCGGGCGCCATGTCCTTCGTCCAGCCGGCCCGGAGGCCGAGGCCCTCGCCGGGGCTGAAGGTCAGGTAGTCCGAGGGGTCCGGGAAGTCGGGGCCCCAGTACATGAGGCCGGCCTGCAGCTTGCCCGCCCGGAAGGAGTCGAGCAGGGTCGCGATCGGCAGACCGTTCAGCTTGACCTTCACGCCCGCGCCCTCGAGGTCGGACTGCACCGACTGCGCCATGTCCGCGAAGGAGACGCCGTCGAGCGCCGCGTCCGTCGGGTAGGACAGGGTGATCGACCGGCCCTGGTACTTCGCGAGGTCCGACTTCGCGGCCGCCGCATCGGTGGTGTTGTTCTCGTCGGACTCGAGCGAGCCGAGGAACTGCGACGGCACGATGCCGCCGGGCTGGGTCGAGCCGCTGCCCGCGATGGTCTGGATCGCCTTGTAGTCGATCGCGTGGCGGACGCCCTTGACGAAGTCGGGCTGGTTCGTCAGGCCGCCGGAGACGCCGGCGTTCTGGTTCAGCCACAGGTAGCCGACGTTCGCCGACGGGGTCTTGACGACCTTGATCGAGCCGGACGCGAGCCCGTTCACCTGCTGCGAGTTCAGGTTCAGCGCCAGCTGGGCCGAGCCGCCCTGCACGTCGATCTTCTGCGACGGGCCCTTGACGTTCTGCAGCACGACGCGGCCGTAGGCCGGCTTGTCGCCGACGTACTTCGGGTTCGGCTTGAAGACGACCTTGCTGCTCACGTTGTAGGAGGACAGCTGGTAGGGACCGGAGCCGGCCGAGGTCGCGTTCAGGTAGGACTCCGCGCCGTCGTCCTTGCCCGTGGTGCCGCCGTGCCCCTCGAGGGTCTTCGAGTCGAGCACGCCGAGCGAGGGGTTCGGCAGGATCGTCGGCAGCGCCGGGTTCGGCTGCGTGTCCGTGATCGTCATCGTCGTGTCCGACGTCTTCGTGATCGCGAACGGCTTGCCGGTCGAGAGGTTCGAGAGCAGGAACGAGGGGTTGCCCGCGATGCCCTGCACGCGCTTGTAGGACCAGACGATGTCGTCGATCGTGACCGGGTTGCCGGAGGAGAAGACGTGCTTCCCGTTCAGCGTGAGCGTGATCGTCTTCTCGTCGTCGCTCATCGTGTAGGTCGTGAGCTGCGGGACCGGCTTCGTGACGTCGCTGCCGTTGAACGTCAGCGCGGTCTCGTAGATCGCCTTGTCGACGATCGACCCGGTCAGCTCGAACGCCCGCGCGGGGTCCGAGGTCTTCAGGTCGAAGGCGTTGTCGACCACGAGCGTCTTGCTGCTCGTGCTCTGGCCGCCGCCGCTGCTCGAGGAGCAGCCCGTCACGATCAGCGCGACGGCCGCAGCGGTCGCGGTCATCGCGGTCAGCCGCGCCGGCAGGTGGTTCATCGGTCTCCTCGGGTCCGAGCGGCTCCCGGGCTTCCCCGGGCATCCGAACGGGGGCACGCTACGACTCCAGGGTTTCGGGGGCGTTTCGCACCCGCCGTTCGCCCGCCGATCGCAACCGATCCGTGACCCGGGCTCACCGCTCGAGCGCGGTCGGCTCCCGGTCACCCGCGAAGGCGGCGTCGGTGGCGCGGAGCACGCGGAGGACGTTCGCGCCCGCGAGCCCGGCGAGGTCGGCCGCGCTCCACCCGCGCCGGGCGAGCTCGTCGAGCACGAGCGGGTAGGCGTCGACGCCGGTCATGCCGTCGGGGAGCACGTCGACGCCGTCGAAGTCGCCGCCGAGCCCGACGTGCTTGACGCCGGCGACCTCGCGGGCGTGCTCGACGTGGTCGGCGACGACGGAGATCGGCACCTGCGGCGCGGGTCCCTCCCGGCCGCCGCGATTCCACTCCATGAACGCCCGGTCGAGGAACTGGGGGACGAACGTGATCATGATCACGCCGCCGTTGCCGGCGAGCCGGACGAGGACGTCGTCCGGCACGTTCCGCGGGTGATCGTTGAGCGCGCGGCAGGAGCTGTGGCTGAAGATGACGGGCGCCGTGGTCGTGTCGAGCGCGGCGTGCATCGTCGACGGGGCCACGTGCGACAGGTCGACGAGGATCCCGAGGCGGTTCAGCTCGCGCACGTAGGCGCGGCCGCGCTCGGTGAGCCCGCCGTGGACGGGCTCGTCGGTGGCGGAGTCGGCCCACGCGCTGTTCCGGTTGTGGGTCAGCGTGAGGTAGCGCACGCCGAGGGCCGCGAGCATGCGGAGCACGGCGGGCGAGTCGGCGATGCTGTGCGAGCCCTCGGCGCCGAGCAGGGAGGCGATCCGGCCGGAGGCGCGGGCCGCCTCGACGTCGGCCGCCGACCGGGCGAGCACGAGGTCGTCGGGGTGGGCCTCGACCATGCGGTGGACGAGGTCGATCTGCTCGAGCGTCTCGGCGACCGCGTCGTTGCCGCGGCCCTCGTCCTCGACGAAGACGCTCCAGAACTGGGCGCCGACCCGGCCGCGGCGCAGCCGGACCAGGTCGGTGTGGCCGGCGAGCGGCCCCTCGAGCCCCGCGACGGAGGAGCCGTGCTGCTCCCGCCGCTCCCACGGCCAGTCGTTGTGCCCGTCGATGATCGGCGCGAGCTCCAGCGCGCGCGTCACCGCCTCCGCCGCCGCCGTCGCCGAGACCCGCTGTGCCATGCCCTCAGCCTTGCAGAGCGCGGGCTCCCTCGACGCCGGTCAGACGCGGAGGACGAGGTCGGCGTCGCCGCGGGGCTCGAGCGCGACGCCGTACCGCTGCGCCCACGCGAGCAGCTCGTTACGGGAGCCCGCCTCGGCGCCGGTCGTCGCCAGCGCGCGGACGAGCTCGCCCTTCGCGTGCTTGTTGAAGTGGTTCAGGGCACGCCCCTCCGCGGTCTCGACCGCGAGGAAGGCGCTGCCCGCGGGCGCGGGCCCGAGCGCGACGTACGCCTCCGACCGGGCGTCGAGCACCCACTCCCCCGTCGCCGCGATCGCCGCGCTCACGGCGTCCCGCCAGTGCGCCTTGAGCGGCAGGCCGGGCAGCGCCGTGGAGCCGGACAGGCGGTACAGCGGGATCGGGTCGCTCGCGCGGAGGAGGCCGAACAGCGCGGAGGCGATCACGACGTGCTCGTCGAGCCAACGACGCGCCTCGGCGGGCAGCGCGCCCGCGGCGAGGCCGTCGTAGAGCACGCCCGTGTAGCGGTCGACCGCGGGCAGAGCGGCGCCCGTCGACAGCTCGCGGTTCCAGCGGGCCTCGTGCGCGTTGCGGGCGCCGAGCTTCAGCACGCCCGGCGCCTCCGCGAGCGGCACGCGCTTCAGCGCGGCGGCGGCCGTGCGCCGACGCCCGCGCAGGGACGGGAAGCCGAGCGCGGCGGGGTCGTAGACGCCGGCGCCGCCCTCCGCCTTCGTCTCCGACGGCGGCAGCAGGACGATCACGACGTGCGGAAGGGGCGGCTCACGAGGAGCCGCCCCTTCTCGGAACGGGTCAGGCCAGGGCGGCCGCGCGGGCCGCGATGGTCACCGTGTCGTTCTCCACGGAGATGAAGCCGTCCTCCGCGTTCGCGGTGATCCGGCCGCCGTCCGCGGCGGTGATGCGCACCTCGCCCGCGGAGAGGATGCCGAGGAGCGGCTGGTGACCGGCGAGGATGCCGATCTCCCCCTCCTTCGTCCGGGCGACGACCATCGAGGCCTGGCCGGACCAGACCTGCTCGTCGGCCGAGACGACGTTCACCGTGAGGTCGGCCATGATCAGCCGTTCTCCTTCGCGATCTGGGCGGCCTTCTCCTCGACGTCCGAGATGGCGCCGACGTTGAAGAACGCCTGCTCCGGGACGTCGTCGAACTCGCCCTTGGCGATCGCGTCGAACGACTCGACGGTCTCCTTCAGCGGGACCGTGGAGCCCTCGACACCGGTGAACTTCGTCGCCATGTACGTGTTCTGCGAGAGGAACTGCTGGATCCGGCGCGCACGCGACACCGTGATCTTGTCCTCCTCGGAGAGCTCGTCGACGCCGAGGATCGCGATGATCTCCTGCAGCTCCTTGTTCTTCTGGAGGATCTGCTTGACCGTCGTCGCGACGCGGTAGTGGTCCTCGCCCAGGTAGCGCGGGTCGAGGATGCGGCTCGTCGAGGTCAGCGGGTCGACCGCCGGGTAGAGGCCGCGGGACGCGATCTCGCGGGAGAGCTCGGTCGTCGCGTCGAGGTGCGCGAACGTCGTCGCCGGGGCCGGGTCGGTGTAGTCGTCCGCCGGCACGTAGATCGCCTGCAGCGAGGTGATCGAGTGGCCGCGCGTCGAGGTGATGCGCTCCTGGAGGACGCCCATCTCGTCGGCGAGGTTCGGCTGGTAGCCCACCGCGGAGGGCATGCGGCCGAGCAGCGTCGACACCTCGGAGCCGGCCTGCGTGAACCGGAAGATGTTGTCGATGAAGAGCAGCACGTCCTGGTTCTGGACGTCGCGGAAGTACTCCGCCATCGTCAGCGCGGACAGCGCGACGCGCAGGCGCGTCCCGGGCGGCTCGTCCATCTGGCCGAAGACGAGGGCGGTCTTGTCGAAGACGCCCGCCTCCTCCATCTCGCCGATGAGGTCGTTGCCCTCGCGGGTGCGCTCGCCGACGCCGGCGAACACGGACACGCCGCCGTGGTTCGCCGCGACGCGGTAGATCATCTCCTGGATGAGGACGGTCTTGCCGACGCCGGCGCCGCCGAACAGGCCGATCTTGCCGCCCTGCACGTACGGGGTCAGCAGGTCGATGACCTTGATGCCGGTCTCGAACAGCTGCGTCTTCGACTCGAGCTGGTCGAAGTTCGGAGCCTTGCGGTGAATCGGCCAGCGCTCGGTGATCTCGAGCTGCTCGCCCGGCTCGAGGTTGAGCACGTCACCGGTCACGTTGAACACGTGGCCCTTGGTCACGTCGCCGACCGGCACCGAGATCGGGGCGCCGGTGTCGCGCACCTCCTGGCCGCGGACCATGCCGTCGGTCGGCTTCAGCGCGATCGCGCGGACCACGTCGTCGCCGAGGTGCTGCGCGACCTCGAGCGTGATCTCCTGCGACTCGTCGCCGAGCACGATCGTCGTCTTGAGGGCGTTGTAGACCTCGGGGATCGCGTCGTGCGGGAACTCGATGTCGACGACGGGGCCGGTCACGCGCGCGACGCGGCCGACGCCGGGCTCGACCGTCTTCTGCTCTTCGGGAGCGGTGAGCGTCATGGCTCTGTCCTTCCTCAGCTGCTCGACAGCGCGTCTGCGCCGCCGACGATCTCGGAGATCTGCTGGGTGATCTCCTGCTGCCTCGCGTTGTTCGCGAGCCTGGTGTACTCGCGGATCAGCTTGTCCGCGTTGTCGGAGGCGGCCTTCATGGCCCGCTGGGTGGCGGCGTGCTTGCTCGCCGCGCTCTCGAGCATCGCGGCGTAGATCCGCGACTCGATGTAGACCGGGAGCAGCGCGTCGAGCACCTCGGCGGAGTCCGGCTCGAACTCGTAGAGCGGCAGCACCTCGGACTCGCCCGGCTGCTCGACGCCCTCCACGACCTCGAGCGGCAGGAGCCGCAGCATCTCGGGCGTCTGCGTCAGCATCGACACGAAGCGGTTGTAGACGATGTGGATCTCGTCCACGCCGCCCTCGTCCGTGTCCTTCACGAACGCGCCGACGACCGCCTCGGCGATCTCGTGCGCGGTGTCCGCGTCCGGGTTGTCCGTGCCGCCGACCCAGTCCTGCACGTACTCGCGCCGGCGGAAGCGGTAGTAGCCGACGGCCTTGCGGCCGACGAGGTAGGAGACGACCTCCTTGCCCTCGCCGCGGAGCAGCTCAGCGAGCTCCTCGCTCTTGCGCAGCACGTTCGAGTTGAACGCGCCGGCGAGACCGCGGTCCGACGAGAAGATCACGATCGCCGCGCGACGCGGGTTCTCGGACTCCCTCGTGAGGATGTGGTCGACGTTGGAGTACGTCGCCACCGCGGACACGGCTCGGGTCACGGCGCGCGCGTACGGCAGGCTCGCCGCGACGCGCTGCTGCGCCTTCGCGATCCGCGACGCGGAGATGAGCTCCATCGCGCGCGTGATCTTCTTCGTGGTCTGCGCGCTCCGGATGCGCGAGCGGTAGACCCGGACCTGGGCCGGCACGCGCTACCTCCGGTTCCGGGTGATCTGCGCCTGCTCGACGTCCTCGCGGTCCGCGGCCTCGAAGCTCTCCTTGCCCACGGAGGCGAGCGGCTTGCCCTCGCCCGTCGTGAACTGCTTCTTGAACTCGTCCACGGACTCGTTCAGCGCGGCCACCGTGTCGTCGCCCAGCACGTTCGTCTCACGCAGGGTGTCGAGCACCGAGGTGTTGCGCTTCAGGTAGTCGAGCAGCTCGCGCTCGAACCGCAGCACGTCCTCCACGGCGACCTCGTCGAACTTGCCGTTCGTGCCGGCCCAGATCGAGACGACCTGCTCCTCCACGGGGTACGGCGAGTACTGCGGCTGGCGCAGCAGCTCGGTGAGGCGGGCGCCGCGGGCGAGCTGACGGCGGCTGGCGGCGTCGAGGTCGGACGCGAACATCGCGAACGCCTCGAGCGACCGGTACTGCGCCAGCTCGAGCTTCAGCGTGCCGGAGACCTTCTTGATGCTCTTCACCTGGGCGTCGCCGCCGACGCGGGAGACCGAGATGCCGACGTCGACCGCCGGGCGCTGGTTCGCGTTGAACAGGTCGGACTGCAGGAAGATCTGGCCGTCGGTGATCGAGATCACGTTGGTCGGGATGTACGCCGAGACGTCGTTCGCCTGCGTCTCGATGATCGGGAGGCCCGTCATCGAGCCGGCGCCGAGCTCGTCGGACAGCTTCGCGCAGCGCTCCAGCAGACGGGAGTGCAGGTAGAAGACGTCGCCCGGGTAGGCCTCGCGCCCCGGCGGACGGCGCAGGAGGAGGGACACGGCGCGGTAGGCGGCGGCCTGCTTGGACAGGTCGTCGAAGATGATCAGGACGTGCTTCGAGTCGTACATCCAGTGCTGGCCGATGGCCGAGCCGGTGTAGGGCGCGAGGTACTTGAAGCCGGCCGGGTCGGACGCGGGGGCCGCGACGATGGTCGTGTACTCCATGGCGCCGGCGTCCTCGAGGGCGCCGCGCACGGAGGCGATCGTGGAGCCCTTCTGCCCGATCGCGACATAGATGCAGCGGACCTGCTTCTGCGGGTCGCCGGACTCCCAGTTCGACTTCTGGTTGATGATCGTGTCGATGGCGATGGCGGTCTTGCCGGTCTGGCGGTCGCCGATGATCAGCTGGCGCTGGCCGCGGCCGATCGGGATCATCGCGTCGATCGCCTTGATGCCGGTCTGCATCGGCTCGTGGACGCTCTTGCGCTGCATGACGCCGGGGGCCTGGAGCTCGAGGGCGCGGCTCTCGGTCGTCTCGATGACGCCGAGCCCGTCGATCGGGTTGCCGAGCGGGTCGACGACCCGGCCGAGGTAGGCGTCGCCGACGGGCACGGAGAGCACCTCGCCGGTGCGGCGCACCTCCAGGCCCTCCTCGATGCCCTGGAACTCGCCGAGCACGATGACGCCGATCTCGTCCTCGTCGAGGTTCAGCGCGAGGCCGCGCACGCCGTTGCCGAAGACGACGAGCTCGTTCGCCATCACGTTGGGGAGGCCCTCGACGTGCGCGATGCCGTCGGCGGCGTCGATCACGGTGCCCACCTCGGTGGCGGACGCCTTGCCCGGGTCGTAGGCCGCCGCGAAGTCCGCGAGGGCGTCGCGGATCGCGTCGGGGCTGATGCTGAGGTCGGTCATCGTCGATGTCCCTTGTCGTTCGAGATGGAAGTCGTGTCGGTCAGCCCGCGAGACGCAGGCGGAGTGAGTCGAGACGGGCGCGCACGGAGCCGTCGATCACGTCGTCGCCGACCGTGATCCGGAGGCCGGCGACCAGGTCCGGTTCGATCACCTGGTTGAGAGCGATTTTACGGCCGTAGGCGGCCTCCAGGCGTGCCGAGAGGGCGTTCGCCTGGTCCGCGCTCAGCGGACGCGCGGTCTCGACGACCGCGACCAGGCGGCCCGTCGCGTCCGCGACGATCTCCTGCGCCCGGTCGATCGCCTCGACCGGCTTGCGGCCGCGGGGCAGCTGCACCACGTGCCGCACGATCGCGCGGGTCGCGGGGTTCGCGTCCTGCAGCAGCGCGTCGACGAGCCCGATCCGCGCCTCGACCGGCGAGGCGTGGTTGCCGAGCGCGAGCTCGAGGCGCCCGTCGGACGTGATCGCGCGGCGGACCGTGAACAGCTCGGACTCGAGCCCCTCGGCGGACTTCGCACCCGCGAGGGCCCGGATGCCGAGCTCCTCGATCGCGCCGACGAGGTCGGCCTGCTCGGACCACCGGCCGCCCGCGAGGACGCCGAGGAGCTTGCGCGCCTGCAGCCCGAGCGCGCCGCCGACGGCCCGCACCGCGAGCGTCGCCCGCTGGTCGGCGGGGACGCCCGGGTCGACGAGCACGGCGACGAGCTGGTGCGACGAGGCGACGGCGCGCGCCGCGGCGAGCAGCTGCTCGCCGAGGTCGGCCGCCGGCCGCTTCATCGTCTCGAGCTCGGCCACCGCGGCCGCGGTGGAGGCACGGGTGGCGGCACCCATCAGCGGACTCCCGTTCCGGTCGGTTCGGTCACGGCCTGGCGCCGTGCTCGACCTCGAGGTCGGCGAGGAAGCGGTCGACGTACGCGACCGAGTTCTCGTCCTTGTCGAGGTGCTCACCGACGATGCCGGAGGCGAGGCTGAGCGCCAGCGTGCCGACGCCGGTGCGGAGCTCCGCCTCGGCCTTGGCCCGGCTGGCCTCGACCTGCGCGTTGCCCTGGGCGACGATGCGGTCGGCCTCGGACTGCGCGTTGTCGCGCGCCTCGGCCACGATGCGCTTCGCGTCCTCGCGGGCCTGGTCGCGGATCTTCCCCGCTTCCACGCGCGCCTCGGCGAGCTGCGCGTTGTAGCGCTCGAGCGCCTCGTTGGCCTCGCGCTGCGCGGCCTGCGCCTGCTCGATGTTGCCCTCGATCGCGGCGGTTCGCGCGTCGAGCAGCTTCGCCATGCGCGGCAGGCCGACGCGCCAGACGACCAGCAGGATGACGACGAAGATGACCGCCGACCAGACGAGGTCGTACGGCTCGGGCGCGAGCGGCCCGAACGGTCCAGTCCCGCCGGAGGTCTCCATCAGGATGTGCCCACCCATGACGGCTCCTTTCAGAGTTGTCGCGGGAGGGATCAGCGGAAGATGAAGCCGGTGGCGATGCCGATGAGGGCGAGCGCCTCGGTGAACGCGATGCCGATGAACATCTGCGTCTGCAGGCGGCCCTGGAGCTCCGGCTGACGGGAGATGCCCTCGATGGCCTTGCCGACGACGATGCCGACGCCGATGCCCGGGCCGATCGCCGCGAGGCCGTAGCCGACCGTCGCGATGTTGCCGGAGAGGGCGGCGAGCGTGGTGGTGTCCACTTGCTGGTTTTCCTTTCGTGGGCGTCGGGCGCGCGACTGGCGCGCCCTCCGGGTCGTTCCGACCGGTCGGCCGGTCAGGGGTCAGTGCTCGTCGGCGAGCGAGAGCTGGATGTAGACGGCCGTGAGCAGGGCGAAGATGTACGCCTGCAGCGCGGCCACGAAGAGCTCGAAGAGCGTGAAGGCGAAGCCGAACACGAGCGTGCCGAGCCCGAAGAAGCTGAAGCCGTTCGGGCCCTGCTGGAAGAAGAAGAACCAGGTCGCCGAGAAGAACAGCACGAGCAGCAGGTGGCCGACGAGCATGTTCATCGTGAGCCGCAGCGTCAGCGTGACCGGCCGCAGGATGAAGGTCGACAGGAACTCGATCGGCGTCAGCAGCAGGTAGAGCGCCTTCGGCACCCCCGGCGGGAAGAGCGAGGCCTTCAGGAAGCCGACGCCGTTCTTCTTGAGGCCGGCGTAGATGAACACGACCCAGGCGATCACCGCGAGCAGCAGCGGGAGGCCGATGACGCTCGTCCCGGCGATGTTCAGGCCCGGGATCACGCTGGTGATGTTCATCCCGATGACGAGGAAGAAGATCGTCGTGATGAGCGGGAGGAACCGCTTGCCGTCGTGCTCGCCGAGCACCTCGTACGCGATGTTGTTGCGCACGAAGTTGAACGGGAACTCGACGAGCGAGGAGCCGCGGGTCGGGACGACCTTGAGCGAGCGCGTGCCGATCACGACGAACAGGACGAGCACCAGCATCACCGCGAGGCGGATGAGCATGATCCGGTTCAGGGCGAACGGGGTGCCCTCGAAGAGGACGATCGGCGGGAAGAACTCCGCGATGGTCGGGGCATGGAAACCGCCGTCCTCGGCGGCCATGCTGATCTGGGTCAAGGCGTGGTGAAGCAGCGCTCTCTCCATGGTCGTGGGCGCGACGTCGTGCCTCGCGGTCAGGTGGCCGTGCTCAACCCTATCGGACCCGGTCGCCCGTCAGGGACGCGGAATCAGGATGAGAGCAGGAGGATCGTGCTCGATCAGCGCGTGCCGACGGGGATGCGCGCGCGGCTGACGACGACGGCGTCGACCACGAGCGAGGCGACCACCGTCGCGACGACGGCGCCGAACAGGACCCCGGGCGCGACCCACGGCTGATCGCGGAGCGCGAGCATCGCGACGAGGAACACGACGAACTTCACGAGCCAGCCGGCGAGCAGCGCGGCGAAGAACGCGTTCGTGCCGAGCCCGTCGAAGCGCCCCGCCACGAGCAGGCTCGCGGCCGTGACGCCGAGGAACAGCAGCGCGAACGCGGCGCCGAGCAGGCCGCTCACGAGGCCCGGCGTGCCGGCGGTGATCACGCCCACCACCGAGGCGATCACGGCGATGGCCGCCGCGACGATCGCGCCGAGCACGAGCGCGCGCCGGAGCACGCCGCCGGCGCTGTCGAACGCGCCGCTCACGCGGACCGCTCCTTCGGCGCCGTCGCGGCGCGGTCGAGCGGGTCGAGCACGGCGATCTCCCTCGTGGTCGTGGCGACCGGCTCCACCTGCACCGCGTACTCGCGGCGCTTGCGGCGGGACAGCGGCGCGAGCGTGGCGACCGCGCACACGGCCAGCCCGCCGCCGATGAAGCTCCACGCGACGACCTGGTCGGCGACGAGGAACAGCAGCGACCCGACGGAGATGACGGCGGTCCAGGCGTAGAAGATCAGCGTCGCGTGCAGGCGGCTGTGGCCCATGTCGAGCAGGCGGTGGTGCAGGTGCTTCCGGTCCGCGCTGAACGGGCTCTTGCCCGCCGCGATGCGGCGCACGACGGCGAGCCCGAAGTCGAGCAGCGGCACGATGAGGATCGCGACCGGCAGCAGCAGCAGCGTGAACGCCGGGGCGTAGCTGGCCCGGGAGTAGCCGTTCGGCGTGACGAACATCTCCGGGTCCATGTTCCCCGAGACGCTGATCGACGCGACGGCGAACATGAGGCCGACGAGCAGGCTGCCCGCGTCGCCCATGAAGAGCCGGGCGGGGTGCCAGTTCAGCGGCAGGAAGCCGAGGCAGACGCCGCACATGGTGGCGGAGATCAGGGTGCCGAGGCTGAAGTAGACGGCAGAGCCGCTCGCCTGCAGCGCCATGTAGCTGTAGAGGAAGAACGCCCCGTTGGCGATGATCGCGATGCCCGCGACGAGGCCGTCCAGCCCGTCGATGAAGTTCATCATGTTCATCACCACGACGATCATCACGAGGGTCACGGCGAGCGCGACCCAGGTGGACCAGATGGTGACGCCGCCGATCGGCAGCTGGTCGATCTGGAGGCCGCCGAGCCAGGCCAGCAGGCCGGCGGCGATGACCTGGCCGATGAGCTTGGTGCTCCAGTCGAGGTCGAAGAAGTCGTCGAGCACGCCCATCACCACGATGAGCGTCGCCGCGCAGAGGATCGCGATGATCGTCTTCTGGTTGCCCTGGAAGAACACGGCGTTGAAGTACGGGATCTGGGAGGCGATCAGCAGCGCCGCGAGCAGCCCGGTGTACATGGCGATGCCGCCGAGGCGCGGCGTCGGCCGGGTGTGCACGTCGCGGGCGCGGATCTCCGGGTAGAGCTTGTACCGGATGCCGACCCGCCACATGACGATCGACATCAGGAAGCTCACGACGGCGCCCGCGAGCGCGACGAGCAGGGTGACGATCACGCCGAGGACCCGGCCTCGTCCTCGACGGGCTCCGGCGCCTCGTCCTCCGTCGCCTCGTGCTGACCCGCCTCGGGGATCGAGAACGCCTCGGGCACGACCGCCTCGAGCTGGTCCCGCGTGATCACGCCCTCGCGGAGCACGCGGAGCGGTCCGCTGCCGTCGACGAGCCCGGTCGCGTCCACGATCGTGGAGGGCAGGGCGCCCGGGGTGCGGCCGCCGTCGAGGTACACGTCGATCGAGTCGCCGAGCTGGTCGAGCGCCTCCTGCGCGGTCTGCGCGGCGGGCTCGCCGGTGCGGTTCGCGGAGCTGACGGCGAGCGGGCCGGTCTCGGCGAGCAGCTCGAGGGCGATGCGGTCGTCCGGCATGCGGAGGGCGACCGTGCCCTCCGTCTCGCCGAGGTCCCAGGCCAGCGTCGACCGCGCCGGGAGCACGATCGTGAGCCCGCCGGGCCAGAACGCGTCGGCGAGCCTCACGACGGCCTCCGGCACCTCCTCGGCGAGCGCGTCGAGCGTGGAGCGGTTCGGCACGAGCACGGGCGGCGGCGCGCTGCGGCCGCGGCCCTTCGCGTCGAGCAGCGCCTGCACCGCGTCCGGCTGGAACGCGTCCGCCGCGATGCCGTACACGGTGTCCGTGGGCATGACGACGAGATCGCCGCGAGCGATCGCGGCGCGGGCTTCGCGCATCCCCGGCAGCAGGCTGATGGGATCGGCGCAATCGACGACCGTCGCCATGGCCGTCATCGTAGCCGCCGCGTCCCCGGTTCCCGGGGCAGCCCCGCGGCGGCTCGCGGGATCAGCCGGCGCGGCGGGCGGTGGTGACGCGGTCGCGGCCCGTGAGGTCCGGGTGCGTCGCCGCCTCCGTCCACCCGTCGGCCAGCAGCGCCCGGGTGCCCTCGCCCTGCAGCTCCCCGTGCTCGACGGCGAGCAGGCCGCCAGGGCGCAGCAGGCGCTCGGCGGTCGCGACGACGGCGCGCATCGGGTCGAGCCCGTCCGGGCCGCCGTAGAGCGCCGCGGCCGGGTCGAAGCGCTGCACCTCCGGGTCCCGCGGCACCATGCCGTCGGGGACGTACGGCGGGTTCGACACGACGACGTCGACGCCCGCCAGCAGCTCGGGCAGCAGGTCGGCGGCGACGGCGAGGTCGCCCGCCAGCACCCGGGCGTTCGCGGCGCCGACGTGCTGGCGGTTGCGCTCCGCCCAGGCGAACGCCTCCGGGCTGCGCTCGAGGGCGATCACCGTCGCGTCGGGGCGCTCGTGCGCGATCGAGAGCGCGATCGCGCCGCTGCCCGTGCCGAGGTCGACCGCGGTGCCGCCCTCGGGCAGGCCGCGGAGCGCGTGCTCGACGAGCACCTCGGTCTCCGGCCGGGGCACGAAGACGCCCGGGCCGACGAGCAGCTCGATGCGGCGGAAGTGCGCGACGCCGGTGAGGTGCTGCAGCGGCTCGCGGAGACCGCGGCGCAGCACGAGCGCCCGGTACCGGTCGGCGACCGGCTGCGACAGGGAGGAGCCGAGCAGGGCGAGCGCCTGTGCCCGGCCGCGGTTCACGCCGAGGACGTGCGCGAGCAGCAGCTCGGCGTCGATCCGCGGGTCCGGCACGTCGGCGAGGCGGAGGTGGCCGACCGCGGCGCGGAGCAGCTCGTCCGCGCGGCGCGGCGGCAGCCCGGTCACGTCAGCCGTCGGCGAGGGCGCGGAGCCGGGCGGCCTCGTCGGCCTCGATCGCGGACCGCACGATGGGCTCGAGCGCGCCGTCGAGCACCCGGTCGAGGTCGTACGCCTTGTACCCGGTGCGGTGGTCGCTGATCCGGTTCTCCGGGTAGTTGTACGTGCGGATGCGCTCGGACCGGTCGACGGTGCGCACCTGGCTGCGGCGGGCGGCGGACGCCTCGGCCTCCGCGGCCTCCTGCTGCGCGGCGAGCAGCCGGGCGCGGAGCACGCGGAGGGCGGCCTCGCGGTTCTGCAGCTGGCTCTTCTCGTTCTGCATCGACACGACGATGCCGGTCGGCAGGTGCGTGATCCGGACGGCCGAGTCGGTCGTGTTGACGCTCTGGCCGCCGGGGCCGGAGGAGCGGAACACGTCGATCTTCAGGTCGTTCGGGTCGATCGTCACCTCCTCGGGCTCGTCGACCTCGGGGAACACGAGCACGCCGACGGCGGAGGTGTGGATGCGGCCCTGCGTCTCCGTCTTCGGCACGCGCTGCACGCGGTGCACGCCGCCCTCGTACTTGAGGTGCGCCCAGACGCCCTCGGCGGGGTCGTTCGAGGAGCCCTTGATCGCGACCTGGACGTCCTTGTAGCCGCCGAGGTCGCTCTCGGTGCGCTCGAGCAGCTCCGTCCGCCAGCCCTTGGACTCCGAGTAGTGGACGTACATCCGGAGCAGGTCCGCGGCGAAGAGCGCGGACTCCTCCCCGCCCTCCCCCGCCTTGATCTCGAGGATGACGTCGCGCCCGTCGTCCGGGTCGCGCGGGATGAGCAGGCTCTGCAGGCGGTCGGAGGCCGCGGTCTCGGCGAGCTCGAGGTCCGGGATCTCCGCGGCGAACGCCGGGTCCTCCTGCGCGAGCTCGCGGGCCGCGGCGAGGTCGTCGCGGTACTGCCGGTACGCGTCCCAGGCCCCGACGATCTGCCCGAGCTCGGCGTAGCGCCGACCGACGCGGCGGGCGCGCCCGGCGTCGGCGTGCAGGTCGGGGTCCGCGAGCTGCCGCTCGAGGTCCGCGTGCTCCGCGACGAGCGGGGCGACGGACGCGAAGCGGTCGTCCGTCTCCCCCGTCACTTCGTGCTCGGCAGCGACTTCTGCATCTGCACGAGGAACTCGACGTTGGTGCCGGTCTCGCGCAGCTTGCTCGTGACGACGTCGAGCGCCTCCTGCGGCGTGTGGCCCGCGATCGCGCGCCGCAGCTGCCAGGTGACCTTGACCTCGTCCGGCCCCATCAGGATCTCCTCGCGCCGGGTGCCGGAGCGGGTGATGTCGATGGCCGGGAAGATCCGCTTGTCGGCGAGCGCGCCGGAGAGCACGATCTCGGCGTTCGCCGCGCCGGTGAACTCGGCGAGGATCGCCTCGTCCGCGGCCGAACCCGTCTCCACGTGCGCGGAGGCGAGGATCGTGAGCGAGCCGCCGTTCTCGATGTTGCGCGCGGCGCCGAAGAACTGCTTCGCCGGCAGCAGGGCCGCCGCGTCGATGCCGCCGCCGACCTGCCGGCCGGACTGGTGCGCGGTCTGGTTGAAGGCGCGGCCGAGGCGGGTGATCGAGTCGAGCAGGATCACGACGTCGTAGCCGAGCTCCACGAGGCGCTTCGCGCGCTCGACGGCCAGGTCGGCGACCGTGGTGTGGTCCTCGGCGGGCCGATCGAACGTGGAGGCGATGACCTCGCCCTTGACCGTGCGCTGCATCTCCGTGACATCCTCGGGGCGCTCGTCGACGAGCACGACCATGAGGTGGACCTCGGGGTTGTTCTTCGTGATCGCGTTCGCGACGGCCTGCAGCAGCAGCGTGGTGCCGGCCTTCGGCGGGGCGACCACGAGGCCGCGCTGGCCCTTGCCGAGCGGGGCGACGAGGTCGATGACCCGCGCGGTGAGCTTGCCGGCCTCGGTCTCGAGGCGGAGGCGCTCGGCCGGGTACAGCGGCGTGAGCGCGTCGAACTCGAGGCGGCCCTCGGCCTCCGCGACCGGCAGGCCGTTGATCGAGTCGACCTTGACGAGCGCGTTGTACTTCTGGCGGCTCGGCTGCTCGCTCTCCGGGATCTGGCGGATCGCGCCGACCACCGCGTCGCCGCGGCGGAGGTTGTACTTCTTCACCTGGCCGAGCGAGACGTAGACGTCGTTCGCGCCGGAGAGGTAGCCCGAGGTGCGCACGAACGCGTAGTTGTCGAGCACGTCGAGGATGCCCGCGATCGGGATCAGGACGTCGTCGTCCCGGATCTCGGGCTCGTCCCACTCGTTGCCCTGGCCGCGGCGCTTGCGGTCGCGGTAGCGGCCGCGGCGGCCCTCGCCGTCCTCGGCGGCCTGCTGCCGCTGCTGCTGGCCGTTCTGCTGCTGCCCGTTCTGCTGGGCCTGGTCCTGCTTCGGCTCCTGCTTGGCGGGCGCCTCGGCCTTGGCCTGCTGGGGCTCGGCCTTCGGCTGCTGCTGCGCGTCGCCCTCGGCCTGCTGCTGCTGGTCCGCGTTCTGGCGGGCGTTCTGCCCGCGCCCGCGACCGCGACCGCGGCCGCGACGGCCGCCGGTGCGCTCGCCCTCGGCGGGCTGCTCCTCGGGCTCGCCGCCCGCGGCGTCGCGCTCGGCCTGCTCGCGGGCCTGCAGCGCCTGCAGGTCCTCCGCGATGCCGGTGAGGCCCGCGTTGACGTGCGAGGCGGCGGAGCGCGGCGCGTCGGAGTCGGTCGACCCGGCGTCCTGCTCGGCGTCGGTCGCGGGCTGCTCGGCCTCGGTCTGCGGCTCGACCGGCTCGACCTGCGTCACGCCGGAGTCGGCGGCGGGCTCCTCGGCGGGCGCCTGCTCGGCGGCGGGCTGCTCGGCCTCGGCCGGGGCCTGCTCCACGGCGGGCTCGGCCGCGTCGGGCGCCTCGGCGCCGCCCTCGGCCTCGTCGACCGCGTCCTCGGCGGCCGTCACGGTCTCGGCCGCCTCCTCGGGCTGCGGCTGCAGCCCCTCCGGGTTCGGGTCGTGGGGCGCCTCGGCGGAGGGCGCGTGCTCCTCGGCCTGCTGCTGCTCGCCGTCCTGGACGTCGGCGTCCGGAGCGGCGGTGTCGGTCTGGTTCTCGTACTGCTCGTCGATGGCGTCCACGAGACTGCCCTTTCGCATGGTGGAGGTGTTCCCGATGCCGAGGGACACGGCGAGACGCCGCAGGTCGTCCACGCGCATGGCGGTCAGACGGCTGCGCGAGAGGCGCGGCACAGGGGTGCCGGCGGCTCGAGGTCGGGGTTCGACGTCGGTCACGATCGGATGATGGGGTCCTCGGGCCCCGGAAGGAGCGGACGGGTCTCTCCCGCCGCCCCTGGGTGTTCCCGGTCGCGGTGGAACCGCGGTCCGGAGAGGCTGCTCCGGCCTCAGATCCGGCCGGGAGACGTCCCGCGCGCTCCGTCAGGAGTGGGCGCGCGCAGGTGCCTGCTGGAGGTCGAGCGTAGCACCCTTGATGTCCACGGCCGGAAGGAGGGCGGTCCACCGCTGGGCCGCGCTCGAGGTCACGAGCCCGGCCGCGGCGAGGCGCTGCGAGGGGTCGCTCGCGAGCACCAGGATCGACGGCCCGGCGCCCGACACCACCGCGGCGTGGCCCGCCGCGCGCAGCAGCCCGATCATCCGGTCGGTCTCCGGCATCGCGCTCGCGCGGTACGACTGGTGGAGGCGGTCCTCCGTCGCGGTGGAGAGCAGCTCGGGCGACTGGATGAGCGCCGCGATGAGCAGGGTCGACCGCGAGACGTTGAAGATCGCGTCCGCGTGCGGCACCGACGTCGGCTGCAGGCTGCGGGCCAGCGCGGTCGACATCGTCTGCTCGGGCACGAGGACGAGCGGCGACACGCTGCGGTGCGGCAGGAGCCGCTTGTGCTGCGGGCCGTCGACGCCCGTCCAGGCGATCGTGAGGCCGCCGAACAGCGCGGGCGCGACGTTGTCGGGGTGGCCCTCCATCGCCGTCGCGATGGCGAGCAGGCGGTCGCCGTCGAGGTCGACGATCCCGTCGAGCAGGCCCTTCGCCGCGACGATGCCGGACACGACGGCGGCGCCGGAGGAGCCGAGCCCGCGGCCGTGCGGGATGACGTTGCGGGCGACGAGGTCGAGGCCGGGCGCCTCCTCCCCCACCTCCTCGAACACGCGCAGGATGGCGCGGGCGACGAGGTTGCGCTCGTCGACGGGCACCTCGCCCTCGCCGACCCCGTGCACCTCGACGCGCACGCCGGGCTCGTCCGAGGCGGTGACCGTCAGCTGGTCGTAGACGCTGAGCGCGAGGCCCAGGGTGTCGAAGCCGGGCCCGAGGTTCGCGGTGGTGGCGGGCACCTCCACGACGACCGTGCGGCCCGCGGGGACGCGGGAGGTCACCCGCCGAGGCCCAGGGTCGCCGCGACCGCGGCGGCGTCGACCGGCACGCTCGTCGGCGTCGCCTCCTCGCCGCCCGGGCCCTTCAGCGCCCACTGCGGGTCCTTGAGGCCGTGGCCCGTGACGGTGAGCACGACGGTCGAGCCGGCGGGGATCGCCCCGGCCTCGGACCGCTCGAGCAGGCCGGCGACGCTGATCGCGCTCGCGGGCTCGACGAAGATGCCGACCTCGGCGGAGAGGATGCGGTGCGCCGCGAGGATGCCGGCGTCGTCGATCGCGCCGAAGTAGCCGTCGCTGTCCTCCCGCGCGGTGATCGCGAGCCGCCACGACGCCGGGTTGCCGATGCGGATGGCGGAGGCGATCGTCTCGGGGTGCTTGACGACGTGGCCGTCGACGATCGGGGCCGAGCCGGCGGCCTGGAAGCCGAACATGCGGGGCAGGCGCGTGGTCGCGCCGCGGTCGACCTCCTCGCGGTAGCCGCGGTGGTAGGCCGTGTAGTTGCCGGCGTTGCCGACCGGGACGAAGTGGAAGTCGGGCGCGTCGCCGAGCACCTCGACGACCTCGAACGCCGCGGTCTTCTGCCCCTCGATGCGGTCGTTGTTGACCGAGTTGACGAGGTGGACCGGGTACTGCTCCGCGAGCTCGCGCGCGAGGTCGAGGCAGTCGTCGAAGTTGCCCTGCACCTGCAGCAGCTGCGCGTCGTGGGCGATGGCCTGGGACAGCTTGCCCAGCGCGATCTTCCCCTCCGGCACCAGCACCGCTGCGGTGATCCCGGCGTGCGTCGCGTAGGCGGCCGCGGAGGCCGAGGTGTTGCCGGTCGAGGCGCAGATGACGGCCTTCGCGCCGTGCTCGACGGCCTTCGAGATCGCCATGGTCATGCCGCGGTCCTTGAAGGAGCCGGTCGGGTTCATGCCCTCGAACTTCACGAATACGCGCGCACCGGTGCGCCGCGACAGCGCGGGCGCCTCGATCAGCGGCGTGCCGCCCTCGCCGAGCGTCACGACCGGGGTCGCCGCGGACACGTCGAGCCGGTCGGCGTACTCGCGGATCACGCCGCGCCACTGCCGCGACCGCACGCCCGCGGGAGTCGTCTCCACCGTCATCGCCCTCGTCCTCTACTCGCCCTCGATGCGGAGCACCCCGGCGACGGCCTCGACCTCGGGCGCGCCGCCCAGAGCCGTGACGACCGCCGCGAGCGCCGCCTCGGGCGCGCGGTGCGTACCGATCACCAGGGTAGCGGTGCCCCCGGCGGCGGCCCTCGTCTGCTGCGCCGTCTCGATCGAGACGTCGTGCTCGGCCACGATCGACGCGAGGCGGGCGAGCACGCCCGGCTCGTCCCGCACCGTGAGCGAGATCTGGTAGCGGCTCGACACGAGCCCGGCGTCGATCACCGGGAGGCCGGACGACGGCGGGGCGGCGAGGCCCGGGCCGCCGATGACGTGCCGCCGCGCGGCGGACACGAGGTCGCCGAGCACGGCGGACGCGGTCTCGGGCCCGCCGGCGCCCGCGCCGTAGAACATGAGGGAGCCCGCGGACTCGGCCTCGACGTAGACGGCGTTGTTCGCGCCGCGGACCGAGGCGAGCGGGTGGCGGCGCGGCAGCAGCGCGGGGTGCACCCGGGCGCTCACCGCCTCCTTCCCGTCCGGCCCGGTGAGCCGCTCGCAGATCGCGAGGAGCTTCACGACGTGGCCGGTCTCGCGGCTCGCGCGGATCTGGTCGCGGGTGATCCGCTCGATGCCCTCGACGGGCACGGAGGCGAGCGGCACGCGCGTGTGGAAGGCGAGGCCGGCGAGGATCGCGGCCTTGTGCGCGGCGTCGGTGCCGCTGACGTCGCCGGAGGGGTCCGCCTCCGCGTAGCCGTGGCGGGTCGCGTCCGCGAGCGCCTCCTCGAGCGTGTCGTCGTGCTCGTCCATCCGGTCGAGCACGAAGTTCGTCGTGCCGTTCACGATGCCGAGGATGCGGCGCACGTCGTCGCCCGCGAGGCTGTCGCGCAGCGGACGGATGATCGGGATCGCCCCGCCGACGGCGGCCTCGTAGTTCAGCTGGGCGCCGACGCGGTCGGCGGCGGCGAAGAGCTCCGGGCCGTGGGTCGCGAGCAGGGCCTTGTTGCCGGTGACGACGTCGGCGCCGCTCTCGAGGGCGAGGAGCACGAGCTCGCGGGCCCGCTCGACGCCGCCGATCAGCTCGACCACGATGTGCGCGCCGAGCACGAGGCTCTCCGCGTCCGTCGTGAGCAGCTCCTTCGGGAGCGCGGGGCGACGCGTCGCGTCGAGGTCGCGCACGGCGACGCCGGCGAGCACGAGCGGGGCGCCGACGCGCGACTCGAGGTCGGCCGCTCGGCTCAGCAGCTGGTTCGCGACCTCGGCGCCGACGGTGCCCGCGCCGAGCACCGCGACGCGGATCGGCTGCACGCCCGGGGTCACGCCGCGCCTCCGGCGAGGCCCGTGTCGCGGGCGAACAGGTCGGTCAGGGTCTCCCGGGTGATGAGCACGCGCTCCGCTCCGTCGGCCACCGCGACCACCGGGGGCCGCGTGAGCAGGTTGTAGTTGTTGGCGAGGCTGTGGTGGTACGCCCCGGTGGCGGGGACCGCGAGCAGGTCGCCCCGCCCCGCGTCGGCGGGCAGCAGGTCGGCCTGCACGACGACGTCGCCGGACTCGCAGTGCTTGCCGACGACGCGCACGAGGACGGGCTCTGCGGTCGAGAGCCGGTTCGCGAGGCGCACCTCGTACTCCGCGCCGTAGAGCGCGGTACGGAGGTTGTCGCTCATGCCGCCGTCGACGCTGACGTACCGGCGCACGGCCGGCCCGTCCTCGGTCTGCAGCTCCACGTCCTTCGTCGTGCCCGCCGAGTAGACGGTGACGCCCGCGGGCCCGACGATCCAGCGGCCCGGCTCGAACGCGAGGTCCGGCACGGGCACGCCGAGCTCGCGGCAGGCGTCGACCACGGTGCCGACGATGCCGTCGGCGAGCTCCTCGATCGCGACCGCCTCCTGGTCCGCCGTGTAGGCGATGCCGAAGCCGCCGCCGAGGTTCAGCTCGGGCACCGGGCCGCCGCCCAGCAGGTCGCGGTGCACCTCGAGCAGCCGCCGCGCCGCCTCCGCGAAGCCGCCGACCCCGAGGATCTGGGAGCCGATGTGGCTGTGCAGGCCGAGGAACCGCAGCTCCGGCCGGGCGCGGACCGCCGCGACGATGCCGGGGACCTGGGCCAGCGCGACGCCGAACTTCTGGTCCTCGCGCGCGGTGGCGAGGTACTCGTGGGTGGAGGCGTGGACGCCGCTGTTGACGCGGAGCCGCACCCCCTGCACCGCTCCGGCGCGGCGGGCGGCGTCGGCGACGCGGCCGACCTCCTCGGCGGAGTCGAGCACGATCGAGGCGACGCCGGCCTCGATGGCGGTGGCGAGCTCGTCGTCGGACTTGTCGTTGCCGTGCAGGCCGAGCCGCTCCCCCGGCACGCCGGCGGCGAGGGCGAGCGCGAGCTCCCCGCCGGTCGCGACGTCGAGGCGCAGGCCCGCGTCGCGCATCCACCGCGCGACGTCGGCGGTGAGGAACGCCTTCGCGGCGTAGTAGACGTGGGCGCGGGCGCCGAGCGGCGCCGTGCGGGAGCCGAAGGCGTCGAGCACGCGGCGGGCGCGGGTGCGCAGCTCGGTCTCGTCGAGCACGTAGAGCGGCGTGCCGTGGCGCTCGACGAGGTCGGTCAGGGCGACGCCCGCGATCTCGATGCGGCCGTCGTCGTCGCGGCGGGCGCTCGCGGGCCAGACGTGCGCGGGCAGGGCCTGCGGGTCGCCGGCGGCGGTGAGCCGGGCGGGCGCGAGCGGGTTCGGCGTGGTCACAGAGCTCTCGTCGGTCGATCGATCGAAGTGCCCGCGCCGGCCGCCGTCGCGCGGCGACGGCTCGGGCCGAGGGTGCGGGCCGAGGGCGAGCGGACCCGGCGTGGTCCCTGAAGCCGCTCGGATCCTACCGGGGCCTGCGAGTTGCCACAGATCGTCGCTCCGACGGCCTCAGAACGACCACGAGCGGGAACTCACCAGGAGGCGTCAGCGGCAGCTGCCGGTCTCGGCGGACCCCAGCGCGTTCAGGTCGACGTCGCGGGCCGCGAGCCCGGCCACCGCCTGCCCGGGCCGGATGCGGACGGAGGTGAGCTCGATGCCGCGCGGCAGGTAGCTCGCGGCGCACACCGAGACGCCGTCGGGCAGCAGCTGCTGCACGATCGCGGTCGCCGGGATCGTCGCCGGGCCCGCGGTGAGCGACGCGGAGGTGGGGCTGAGCCGTACGGTCTGGTCGTCGAGCGCCGGCTTCAGGGCGACCGCGACCTTCACGTCGATCCCGAGGAACTTGCGCGTCAGCGTCGTCGATACGGTGCCGTCGCCGAGCCGCGGCGCCGTCGCCCCGACGTTCCGCAGCGCGGGCACGGTCCGGAACGCCGCCTGGCCGACGGAGATCGTCCCCGTCGCGCGGTCGATCCTCCCGCCGTCGACCGGCAGCCCGGCGACTCGGATGCGCGCGGACGCCGGCGCGCCCGCGACCCGGAGGTCGGAGGAGGTGAGCGTCACGTCGTCGAACGAGCCGTGCAGGTACTGCAGCAGCGCGGAGCCGCCGCCGACGGTCGCGTCGACGCTCCCGGTCACGCCGTTCGGCAGGTTCTGCTCGACGCTCCGCTCGATCTGCGCCTCGGCGTTCGCGCGGAAGATCCGGTCGCCGACGAAGAAGGCGACGACGGCGAGCACCGCCAGCACGACGAGGACGATCAGGACGACGAGCCAGGCGCGGCGCCCGCGCCGGCGGCGCCGGACCGCCTCCTGCACCGGCAGCGGCATCGTCGGCGGATCCCGCCGGACGCCGGAGGTCTCGGTCACATGCGCTCCGGCGCCGAGACCCCCAGCAGGCCGAGGCCGTTGCGCAGCACCGTGGCGACCGCGTCGTTCAGCACGAGGCGCGTGCGGTGCACGTCCTCCACCGGCTCCCCCGCGGGCGGGATCACGCGGCAGTTGTCGTACCAGCGGTGGTACGCGCCGGCGAGCTGCTCGAGGTACCGCGCGACGCGGTGCGGCTCGCGGAGGGTCGCGGCGCGCTCGACGGTGCGCGGGAACTGCTCGAGCTGGCCGAGCAGGTCCGACTCCGTCGGGTGCACGAGCAGCGACGGGTCGAAGGCGTCGCGGCCGTCGTGCTCGCGGGCGACCTCCGCCTCCGCCGCCTTGCGGGCGACGGACCGGGTGCGGGCGTGCGCGTACTGCACGTAGTAGACGGGGTTGTCGTTCGTCCGCTTGGAGATGAGGTCGAGGTCGACGTCGAGCGCCGTGTCGACCGAGCTGCGGACCAGCGTGTACCGGGCGGCGTCGACGCCGACCGCCTCGACGAGGTCCTCGAGCGTGACCACGGTGCCGGCGCGCTTCGACATCTTCAGCGGCTTGCCGTCGCGGACGAGGTTCACGAGCTGGCCGATGAGGATCTCGAGGTTCACGTGCGGGGTGTCGCCGAAGGCGGCGACGACGGCCATGAGGCGGCCGATGTACCCGTGGTGGTCGGCGCCGAGCATGATGATCGCGCGGTCGAAGCCGCGGCTGCGCTTGTCGAGGTAGTAGGCGATGTCGCCCGCGATGTAGGCGGGCTCGCCCGTGCCGCGGATCACCACGCGGTCGCGGTCGTCGCCGAACTCGGTCGTGCGCAGCCAGAGGGCGCCGTCCGCCTCGTACATGTGGCCGAGCTCGGTCAGGCGCGCGACGGCCTTCTCGACCGCGCCGGTCGCGTAGAGGTCGTTCTCGTGGAAGTAGACGTCGAAGTCGACGCCGAAGTCGTGGAGCGACTCCTTGATCTCCGTGAACATGAGGTCGACGCCCCGCTCGCGGAAGACCTCGCGCGCCTCCTCCCGCGGCAGCGCGCGGATGTCGCCGCCGTAGCCCTCGACGACGCGCTCCGCGATCTCGGCGATGTAGGCCCCGCCGTACCCGTCCTCCGGTGCCGGCTCGCCGAGCGCGGCCGCGAGCAGGCTGGCCGAGTAGCGGTCGATCTGCGCGCCGTGGTCGTTGAAGTAGTACTCGCGGGTGACGTCGGCGCCCTGCGCCTGCAGCATGCGCGCGAGGCTGTCGCCGACCGCGGCCCAGCGCGTGCCGCCGAGGTGGATGGGCCCGGTCGGGTTCGCGGACACGAACTCGAGGTTGAGGCGCTGCCCGGCGAGCGTGTCGCCCCGGCCGAACGCCTCCCCCTCGGCGACGACGCGCGCCGCGAGCGCGCCGGCGCTCGCGGCCTCGAGCGTGATGTTGATGAAGCCCGGGCCGGCGACGGAGACCTCCGCGACGCCGGGGAGGGCGCCGAGGTCGCTCGCGAGCTCCTGCGCGAGGTCGCGCGGGGGCATGCCGATGCGCTTCGCGACCCGCATGGCGACGGTGCTCGCCCAGTCGCCGTGCTCGCGGGAGCGCGGGCGCTCGAGGACGACGTCGGCGTCGGACAGCGCGAGATCGGCGCCGCGTCGCGCGGCGGCCGACCGCACGAGTTCCCCTACAGCGACTTGGAGCTCGGCCGGAGTCATGGTCGACGAGCCTACCGGCGGGCGACACGCCGCTTCCGCCGCGCCGACGCGGCGCCACGGATGCGGGCGGGCCCGTTGCTACGGTACGACCGCCCCCGGACGGGGGTCGTGCCGCGACGGGAGGACCGACCCATGCCGACGATCCGCCGGGCGACCGCGCTGGTCGCCTCCCTGGTCGTGCTGGGCGCCCTCGCGGGCTGCACCTCGAACCCCGTGGCGGACATCCGGCCGTCGAGCGCCGCCCCGACCGCAGCGGCCTCCACCCCGGCTCCGACGCCGACCACTCCGCCGCCGACGCAGATCGCGGCGGACGCCACGCCCGTGTCGCTGAAGTGCAAGCAGCTGGTGCCCGCCGCCGTGGCCCGCGCGCTCGACCCGGCCTTCGCGGTCGTCAAGGGCTGGGTGCCGGAGGCGGACGACCCGACGGCGCGCCTCGAGGACCTGCACGGCACCACCTGCCGCTGGACGACGGCCGCCGGCGACCTGCTCGAGGTCGGCGCGGCGAAGCCGTCCGTGAAGGACGCGACCGCGCTGAAGGACGACCTCGTGCTGCGCAGCCAGTCCGTGCCGACGTACGGCGGCGAGGCCTACTTCCAGGTCGCCGACCACATCGGGCAGGCGGACGTGTTCCGCGGCCGCACCTGGCTGTTCGTCCGGTCGAACCGCTTCTACGAGCCGGGCGACGCCTCGGCCGTGGTCGCGTCCGCGCTCGACGGCCTGGGCCTCGGCGCGAAGCCGACCCCGACGCCCACGCCGAGCGGCACGCCCCTGCCCGGCGCGCCGGCTCCCGGTGCGACGCCCGCGCCGACCACCGCGGGCTGACCACCGCGATCGGCTGCACGGGACCTGACAGCCGGCTGCGATCGGGAATGACCCGCGGCTCCGCCGGTTCGGGCTCTGCATGACAGTGCAGGGCATCTCCACCATCGGACTCATCGGCGCCGGCAACATCGGCAGCGCGCTCGCGCGGCTCGCCGTGCAGCACGGCTACCGGGTCGTCATCAGCAACTCGCGCGGCCCGGAGACCCTCTCCGACCTCGTGTCGGAGCTGGGCGCCGACGCGAAGGCCGGCACCGCGGAGGAGGCGGCTCAGGCCGGCGACGTGGTCGTCGTCACCATCCCGCTGAAGAACATCGACGCCGTGCCGGTCGCGCCCCTCGAGGGCAAGATCGTGATCGACACGAACAACTACTACCCGCAGCGAGACGGGCAGATCGCTCGTCTCGACGCGAACGAGGCGACCACCGCGGGGCTGCTGCAGGAGCACCTGCCGGGCTCCAAGGTCGTCAAGGCGTTCAACCACATCGGCGCGGCCGACCTGACGACCGACGGCGCGACGCTCGACGACGGCAGCCGCCGTGCGCTCGCGGTCTACGGCGACGACGCCGAGGCGCGTTCGACCGTCGCGGCGATCATCGCCGAGTTCGGATTCGACACGGTCGACGGCGGCCCGCTCGCGGACAGCTGGCGCATCGAGCGCGACCAGCCCGGCTACGTGAAGCCGGACGACAAGGCGAACCTCGAGCAGCACCTCGCCGCGGCGGTCCGCGACAAGAACGGCCGCTGACCGCCTGACGCGGTACCCGGACCCTCGCGCGGCAGGTCCACCTCCCGCGCGAGGGTCCGGCCACCGCGTGGTGGAGATCGGGGAACGCTCGGGCTGATAACCTTGGGCGTCCCGTCGGCCCCTATAGCTCAGGGGATAGAGCGCTGCCCTCCGGAGGCAGAGGCCCAAGTTCGAATCTTGGTAGGGGCGCGCCCCGAATGAGGCCCGTGATCAGGGTGTGAACCTGGTCACGGGCCTCCACCTCTTCAGGGCGACGGGTCCCGTGCAATCAGTTCGGACTCGATCGGCGAGCGTTCGCGCGGCGAGAGCCGGCAGGGCCGGGATCTCGAGCATGGCCTCGTGCCGCAGTGGCACGGCGACGAAGGTCAGGCCGGCCGGTGCGGCGGCGCCGCCGCCGCGCATGACGAACAGGTCGTGCCGTGCCTCCGGCTGGGACGCCGTCACCGAGCAGCACTGAAGTCGGCGACATGCTCGGTCGCCCACTCGGAGAACGCCGTCGCCGGGCGGCCGAGGATGCGCCTGACGGTGTCGGTGGCGGGCGAGTTCCCGGCGGCCGCGTCGTCCAGGAACTGCAGAACGGCCTCGGCCTCGTGCTCGGGCATGAAGCGGACGTACTGGCCGAGCGCGTCATCCCGGGAGAGCTCGGCGACGTCGATCTCGCGGCGCAGCGCGGCGCCGATCGCGACGACCTGGTCGCGCTGCGAGAGCCGGCTCGGACCGGTGAGCAGCTCGGAGGTGCCGTCGGCGCCGGTGAGTGCTGCGACGACCACCGCCGCGATGTCGCGTTCGTGGATCGGCGCGGTCATCGCGTCCGGCTGGTAGAGCGCGACCGCGCGGTTCGCCTTGATCGGGAACGACCAGTTCAGCGCGTTCGTCGCCAGCACGAGCGGACGGATCGGCACGACCGTGAGACCTGACGCTGCGAACGCCTCCTCCACCTCGCGGTGCTCCTCCGTGATCGCGTTGCCGCGCGAGGTGGGGTGGATCACGCTGCCGGAGGACAGCAGCACGATCTGCTCCACACCGGCCGCTCGCGCAGCTGCGACCACGCCCTCCACGCCCTCAGGGACCGCGTAGAGGAACACCGATCCGACACCGTCGAAGGCGGCGTCGAGGGTGGACCGGTCCGTCAGATCCGCGGCGACCACCTCGACGCCCTCCGGGAACCGACCCGGCTCCGGCCGGCGCACGGACGCGCGCACGGGGGCCCCGCGCGCGATCAGCCCGGTCAGGACGTGGGCACCGACAGCACCGCGCGCCCCCATGACGAGCGTGGGCTTGGGCGAGAGAGCAGACATCGAGAACTCCATTGCACGTAGGAACTACGCGCCACAGGGAGTCGGTGCTCGACGAGGCGTTCCGACGCTGCACCTCGCTGCGACGAGTCTAGAACAGGCGCTGATCCGCGCCACACCCCGAAGAGGTCGGCGCGCCAGGGCGACAGCGATCTCGAGACTTTCGTAGCGGGACGCTTGAGTGCTCTGCCGCTAGGAGACGGGCCTCGGGCCGCCACTGATGCGACAGCCGGGCGCCGGGCCGTCGTCGTCCCTGGAGCCGCGGTCCGCGGAGCAGACCGTCAGATCACCGGCGCGGTCGTCACCATCCAGTGGCTGAAGCGGGCGTAGGCCGCGGCGAACGCTTCGGCGGTCGATGCGTGCTCGATGTCGCTCGCGAAGTCGCGCACCGCCGCGAAACGAGGGATGCGGGCGCTCTCGTAGGCATGCAGAGCCGAAGCCAGGTGGAACGGCGTCTCAGCGAGAGCGGCGTGCAGCACGATGACGTCCTCGATGCCGAGCGTCCCGCCGGCCGAGAGGTGCGGGGAGAGCCCGTGCGCGGCGTCGCCGATCAGCGTCACGTGGCGTGACGACCAGGTGCCGAGGGGCGGCACCAGCATGATCGGGTTCTCGAGGATCGCCTCGTCCGGGGTGTCGGCGATCATCTCGAGCAGCTCCGGCTGCCATTCGGGCGAGGCGAGGTGACGGGCGCGGGCGAGCGCGCGGTCGCGCTTCCCGCCGACGAGCTCTCCCGTGTCGAACTGGTTCACCATCCACATCGTGCGGTGGTCGTCCAGACGCGTGTACCCGCCTCGGGTGCCGTCGGTACCGATGGTGAGCGACGTGCCACCTCGCCGTTCGTCCAGGCGGGAGGGGACGATCGCGCGCCAGGCCGTGTGCGACCCGTGTCGCTCCGCCTGCGTCCCGGGCAGCAGCTGGGTGCGGACCCGGGAGTACACGCCGTCAGCCCCGATGAGCAGCGCGGCTTCGATCGTGGCGCCGCTGGACAGGCTGACCGTCACGCCGCCGTCGTGCTCCCCGAACCGTTCGAACGCGTCGTCGGTGCGGATCCAGTCGTCGCCGACGAGTCCCGCCAGCATCGCGTTGAGCTCGGGGCGTGGGACGAGCAGGAAGCGGTAGTCCTGCGCGGCCGTGCCAGGTGCACGCTTCGCCTCGCCGGCCGGTGTGTAGAACCACGTGTCGACCTCGTGGCTCATCGACCGGATCTCCCCTCCGATCCCGAGGTGGTCGAACACCTGCAACGCGTTCTGCCACAGGCCGATCCCCGCGCCGACCGCACGGATCTCGGGCGCCCGCTCCACGACGACGACCTCGTGCCCGGCTCGCTGGAACACTGCCGCGGTCGTCAACCCGACGAGACCCGCTCCGACGACGACGATCCGCATGACGACTCCTTGATGCTCGGCGATTCCTGCTCGCCTCATCGAAGCTCGAGCCAGCAGATACCTCCAATGCATAGATCGCACTCCTACTATGCCGAGAGTGGATAGCGACCTGCGCCAGCTCGTCGCCCTGGACGCTCTCATCGAGCTCCGGTCCGTGACCGCGGCTGCCGCGCTCCTGAACACCTCCCAGCCGGCGATGAGCCGCACGCTGGCGGCGATCCGCCGGACGACGGGTGATGCCGTGCTCGTCCGCGAAGGAGCACGGATGGTCACGACGCCGTACGCCGACAGCATCCGCGACGAGGTCCGCGAGCTCGTCCGGCGCGGGCAGGCGGTCCTGACACCGGTCCGGACGATCGAGCCCGAGCGGCTGACCCGCTCGTTCGTCCTGCGGGCCAACGACGCTCTCGCGACGGCGGTGCTCCCCCGCATCTCCGAACGCTTCAGCGCACTCGCACCGTCCGCGACGCTGCGGGTGGTCGGGGAGCCGACGACGAGTGCCGAGCACGTGCGCGGGTCGGAGGACGCATGGCTGGGGGAGGTCCGCGAGGCGCAGCCCGGAACGCGCCACGAGCAGCTCGGAACGACCGAGCTCGTCGTCGTCGGATCCCGGTCGGCGATCCCCGCCGAAGGCCTCGACATCGACGTTTTCGCAGCCCGCCGACACGTCGTCGTCTCCCGCCGCGGGCGCACACGAGACCGCATCGACGACACGCTCGAGGCGCTCGGGCGGCAGCGCCGGGTGCACCTGACCACGCCGACGGTCGGCATGGCCCTGAGCGTGCTCGGGGCCGACCACTCGACGATCTGCGTCATGCCGGCGATCTGCGTCGGCCTCGCCCTCGGCACGCAGGGGCTCCGGGCCGTACCGCTGCCCTTCGAGACCGCAGCGGTCGCAGCGACGCTCTCCTGGGCGGAACACCTCCACACCGACCCCGCACAGCAGTGGTTCCGCAGCGTCGTCGCCGGCACCACTCGAACAGCCCTCGCCACTCCTCCGGAGTAGCGCCGGGCCGGAGACTCGAACGCTCACGCGGAGACGTTGCACTTCCCTGCCCGTGGGACATCGTCCGCCTGGTCTCGCCGTTCGCCCCCCGAAGCGGGGATGTGCTCCAGGTGCAAGGATTCGCTCGATCCGGAAACGTGCGTGGTGAACCCCTTCCGACCGGAGTCGCCGATGCCTGAACCCCGCGCTGCAGCGTTCGAGCGCGTCTTCCGCGCCGACCATGCAGCGCTCGTCGCGTTCTGCTTCCGCCGCGTCGACGACTACGAGCTCGCCCGCGACCTGACTGCGGAGACGTTCCGCATCGCGTGGTCGAGATGGGATGAGCCTCGCCGCTCCGATCGCGCCTGGCTGTTCGGCGTCGCCCGCAACCTGATCGGCAACGAGTACCGCCGTCGCGCCGGCCGACCGACTCCCTTTCCGCTCGACGACGCGGAAGCACTCGACGCACGCGCCGAGTCGCGCTTCGACGCCATCGAGGTCCACGCCGCTCTCGCCACCCTCCCGGCGGCGCAGCAGGAGCTGCTGCGCCTGACCTACTGGGACGGGCTCAGCGCCGCGGAAGCGGCCGAGTCGCTCGGCATCACCCCCGCCGCCGTCTGGGTCCGATTGACCCGGGCCCGACGAGCCTTCGCCCACGCGTGGCACGACCAGAACCCGCAAGCCCTCATCGTTCCGACCAGGACTCACCCATGAACGTCCCCGAAGCACTTCGACGCGCCGACCCCGCTCGCACCCGTGCCGCACAGGAGCTCGACCCTGCCGCTGAGCACCTGCTGCAGCAGATCCTCGGCAGCCCTGTCGAGTCCGAGCAGACGAGCGCCGCCCCCGGCCGCCCTGGCGGTCGCCGGAGCAGGGACTGGAAGCCCGTCGTCGCCACCGGACTCGTCGCGGCGGCGGTCGTGACCGGCACGATCCTTGCGATCCGAGCCGTGCCGCAGAGCACCGGAGCCGGGCCCGCTCCCTCCGTGGCCACCGACACGAGACTGGAGGACGCCGTGTTCTCGACATTGGACACCGTCGCCGACGGTGTCGTCCCCGTGCGCCAGAAGTCGGCCCTCACCTGGACGGAGCAGAGCCCCGGCGCATCCGGCGGCGCGATCGACACGAGCGGGCGGGACCTGTTCATCGCCGCTGCCTGCGAAGGAGGCGGCTCGATCGCGATCCGTGTCTCCGACAGGCCGGACCTCACCCTCGACTGCGACACGCTCTCCACGCTCGGCCCCATCGATCTCACCGCCCTGCTGAGCAACCAGAAGCAAGCCGCAGACCTGCAGGTCGTGGCCACCTCCGGACACCCGAAGTACGTCGCGAAATCCATGGCCTTCGCCACACCGGCACCCACCGGCTCACCGCGCTGAGCGAAGGGGCGGGCAGCTCAGGAGGTCGCAGGCTCGCCACTCCGGTCGCGGGACGTCTCCCTCCCCTGCTCGTGAGACTCGTGCTCGCACGGCCGTCGGGTCCCTCCGCGGGGCGAGCAGTCCCAGCACATGAAGCCGTTCGAGGCATCCCGGAGGCGTCACCACCGCCCGAGCCGACGATCCCTGAGCGAGAGGAACAGATTGACCACGGGTCGAGCGCTGCCAGGTCCGTCCGGCCTGCGTTCGAGCCGCCCACGTACGCTCCGGATCATGAGCGATGCAGCGGCCGCCGGCCCGTTCCACGTCAGCGTGAACGTCGACGTGCGGATCACCGATCCGAGCAGGCTGGGCGGGGTCGATGAAAGCCGGTACGCCGAGGCGCTCACCCGCCTGATCCAGGGGCACGCGTGGGAGGCCGGACTCGAGATCGTCGATCCGAAATCGATCGAGGTGTCGGTCACTCGAGCCGCCTGAAGCCGTCCGTCCCTCGCGGATGGCGGTCAGAGCAGGATTCGCTCGGCGGACGGCCCGTCCGAACGACCGCGCCCGGAGATCGTGAGGCACGGGGCTCCAGCACGATGGTGAAGGAGCCGTGCCCGACCATCCCGCGGGGAGGACCGGTGCGCGCGAACAGCAGGCCGGCCGCACTCGCTCGGGAGTCGCAGAGCACGAGGTCGCCCGGCTCGTCGCACGAGTCGCGGAGCGGCAGCAGCACGAACGCGGTCGCGATCATCGCGACCAGGGTGGCGACGACGGGCCATGCGGAGCGCGCGGGCGCCGCGCTCTCGCGACCCTGCTCGCGAGACGCTGTGGCCGACCGCGGCGCCCGCGCCTCCGGGTCCTGCCGCAGGATGAGCGGGTGCTCCCGAGGTACCTCGCTTCATCGCTGTCGCTGCCGGACCGCAGTCGTTCCGCATCTCCCGCCGTGGCTCAAGGAGAGGTCCACTCGTTCGCCACGAGGCGAACGAGATGACGGACTCGTCCATGACGCCGACGAGGCGCGGACGTGTCGTCGTCCGACGGTTCGCAGAGGCGGACCTTCCCGACTTCCTCGCCTACCAGGGGCATCCCGCGGTCCGGGAGCACCAGCAGGGCACGACGATGACCCCGGCGCAGGCAGCAGAGTTCGTGGCCGAGCAGGTTCGACTGCGTTCCGACGAGCGCGACGCGTGGCACGGCCAGGTCATCGAGCACATCGGGGATCGGCGGGTGATCGGCGACCTCGGCCTCTGGAGGCCGGCGGAGAACGGTGGTCCGGTCGTCGGGGACCTCGGCTTCCAGCTCGATCCGGCCTATCACGGCCACGGGTACGCGCGGGAAGCGGTGCAGGCCTTGCTGCACGTCGCGTTCCTCGACCTCGGCGTCGACCTGGTGACCGCGTCCTGCGACGAGGCGAACGCCCGATCGTGGGGGCTTCTCGAGCGGATCGGCATGCAGCTGCAGAACCGCTCCAGCCAGGAGCGGCGATACGCCCTCACGAAGGAGCAGTGGCGCACGAACGCGAGCCGAGACCGCTGACCGACCAGGCCTGCGCAGGAGAGCGTGCGCCGAGCGCGCACGAGCCGGGATGTCCTGGCGACGTGACGGACGAGCCCGCCGAGCTGGTCCACGCCGCCGGTCCCGTCACTGCCGCGTGAGTCGGCGGTCCCGTGGTCATGCGGAGGAAGCAGCGGTCGGACGCGACCACGAGAGCGCAGATCGCTCTTCGGAAGCCGAGGCCCGAGTTCGAAACCCGTCATGGCGCGCCCGAATGCGGCCCGTGATCAGGGCGTGAACACGGTCTTGGGCCTCCACCTCTTCAGGCTCGGCTTCTCTTCGAGCCGTGACCCGAGGTGAAGCGCCCCATTCCCCGAGGTCTACGGTTGCGCCGACGGCACCAGCCGACGAAGGCAGGCTCTCGTGGCAGCGGAACTCCGGCACGACCCCGACGGCATCTTCGTCGTCGACGTCGAATGCGGGCTCGAGGAGGACTGGGGCGACGACACGATCGGCGCAGGCGTGCGCGTCGACGAGCACAACGAGGCCGCGCATCCGGTGATCGCCGCCGGGCTGCTTCCCGAGTAGCGGCCGCTCCCGCACACCGACTCCCTCGCCTCCCACCCCCTGCTCGCGAGACGGCTCGCTCGCGCACGAGGAGGCGGCTCGTCAGCGACGCCCGGTCGGGCTCGCGCGGTGGTCATCGGCGCCCGTCCTCTGGTTCTGCGGGTCGCGCCCCCGCTGCGCGTTGACGACCACGACCGGCGTGTGCCCTGATGGTGAGGTGAGCACGTCGGTCGGAGGCGTGGTCGGACGGGTCGTGCTGTGGGCCATCGCGATCACGGCCCTGGTCGTCGTGGCGGCACCGTTCCTGCTCTGGTGGTGGCTCTCCAGCCCGGCGCCGACGCCCTCCGCCGACGACGCCGGCGTCACGAGCTCGCTCCGCGAGATCGCCTACACGCTTCGGAACGATCGGGTCCGCGCCTCGGTCGATCGCGGCGCGTCCACGACGAAGGTCGCTGCGGTCCTCGGCGTCCCGTCCATGTCGCGCGCGGAGGTCCGCGCCACCGCCGATCCGGGCGGCGGAGGGCTCGTGCTGATCGGGGTGCACCGGGTCGGGGCCAGCGGGGTGGCCGTCGACCTGGTGCAGAGCGTCGTGACCCGCGGGCAGAGCAGCGGATTCTTCGCGCGAGAGGGACGGCCGTGGGTCGGCTGCTACCGCGTCGAGCTCCCGGTGCTGGCGATCGACGCCACGACGTGGACCGCACTGGACATCACCTGACCGACGTTCTCCGAGGCCCTGCAGCGCGCCGACCGCGTCCACGTGGACGGCGCGGAGGACCGTCCGCTGCTGCGCCCGCCGTGCTTCGGCACCACCGGCTACTGCCCGGGCGGTTGATCCGCCCGGTCCTCATGAGGGTGCCCTGTCGGCGGCATGAACGCTCGACCGAGCCGCGCCCACGCCCTCATCGGTGAACGCCGCGACCTGCGTGTGCACGTAACGTCGAGGCGGGGACGACCTCGCCGGCGCAGCCGACGCGAGCGCTCGTGGCCGACGCGGAGCACTGGAGGAGAGCCGCATGGGTGTGATCTCGATCGCGGTACCCGCCATCGAGCGGTGGTACTTCACCGAGATCGTGCGGGGTGCCGAGCAGCAGGCCCTCGCGAAGGGGCACGGACCGCGAATCCACCGGGTCGCGCTCGCCGAGGAGTCGACGGCAGTCGCGACCGCCGCGATCCAGGCCGACTTCCGCGACCAGGACAGCATCGGGGCGGTCGCCGCGGGCTTCCGCTACCGCGCCGATGCGCAGACCGTCGGGACGTCGTGGGCTCGGCCGCTGGTGCTCGTCGGCGGGAGCGCTCTCGGCTTCCCGACCGTGATGATCGACGACCTGACCGCGTCGCGGACCGCCACGGAGCACCTGCGCGGTCTCGGCCACACCCGCATCGCGCACTTCACCACGTCGACGGAGCACCAGGCCGGGCACCTGATCATCCGGCGGCGCGCCAAGGGGTACCGGCTCGCCATGGAGGCCGGCGGGCTCGAACCCGTCGTCGTCGAGCACGAGCTCGACCAGACCGCCGCCTACGAGGCGGCGCGGAGGGTGCTGACCTCCCCGAGCCGCCCCACCGCGGTGTTCGGCGTGACCGACGACATCGCCATCGGGGTGCTCGAAGCCGCACGCGAGCTCGGCCTGCAGCCCGGGCAGGACCTCTCGGTCGTCGGCTTCAACGACCAGCCTGAAGCGCTCGCCGAGGACCTCACGACCACCAGGATCCGACCGGCCGAGATGGGGGCGGCGGCGGTCGACATGCTGCTCTCCGGGCTCACGCCGGGTCTCGACCCGAGCCGGTCCCACCTCCACCCCAGCACCCTCGTCACCCGCGGCAGCACCGGCCGGGCCCGCGCCGCGACGGGCCGGAGCCCGATGCTCCGCTGAAGCCTCACCTCCGCACCTGGTCCTGCGAATCGGCAGGACGTCGAAGCGCCGCACGGCGGGGAAGCGGCGACGCCGGCTCACGGTCCCACCGTGCTCGCGTCACCCCGGATCTGAGACACCTTTCGTCCGCGCACGGAACTCGTGCGGGTCGCGGTTGCCCCGCGCACGCTGTCGCGATGACCGGAGCGAGCAGCGCCACGCGGCGCGTCACCCACCTCAACGCGAACTGGACCCCGGCCTCCGGCGGTGACGGTTCGTTCGAGCTCCTCGTCGTGACCGAGGACGAGCGGCGGCACAGCGTTCCGACGACGGCGGCCGGCCTCACGGCGCTCGCGAGCGTGCTCAGGGACGGTGTCGTCCTGCTGTGGGATCCGGACGGCCAGGTGCTCAGCATCGGGAACCTGTTCGGCGAGTGGATCCCCGCCGACTGGTCGAGCAGGAGCGGCCCGGCGAGCGGGTAGGACGACGAGTCCGCAGCGGAGGGCGCCCACGGCCGGCCCGTGGCGTCGCAGCCGCACGCTCAGTCCGGGATCGCCGCGGTTCGCTTGCCCGCCTCGGTGCGCTCCCGCCCGTGACGCGCGGTCGGCGCCTCGCCGAGCAGGTGGGCGCACGCCCGGAGGACGAGGCGCGTGGTCGCCTCCGCCGCGGGACCGGGCCGTCGCAGCCCGAGCAGGTCCCGCGCCCAGCCGGGCAGGGTCGCGACGGAGCCCGAGACGATCGCGGGGTAGGCGGGCCGGACGAGGGCCGGCAGCGGAGGGCGCCGGATGACCTCCACCGCTTCCCGCACGCGGTCGTCGGCCCGCAGGACGCCGGAGGCTCGGAAGGCGTCGAGCCGCCGCTCCAGCTGGTCCACCGTCCGTGGCGGCTCCCGCAGGCCCATCAGCTCGCCGGCGGTCGCCCACTGCGCCACGTAGGCGTCCGGGCCGCTCGGGATCGGCCTCCTGCCGTACCGCTGGTAGGCGCGCAGGAACGAGTCCATGAAGGCGATGTGCACCCAGGCCGCGAGATCGGGGTCGCTCGCGGCGTAGGCGATCCGCGCGCCGTCGGCGCCCTCGTAGGCGCCCTGGACGCGCTGGTGCAGGTGCTGCACCGCGCCGGACGCCGCCCGCGCCTGGTCGACCGTGCCGTAGGTCACCGTCGTTATCCAGCGGATCGTCCCCTGCAACCGCCCGAGCGGGTCCTCCCGGTACCGCGACCAGTCGTGGACCCCGGCCATCGCCCCCGGGTGCAGCGCCTGCATCAGCAGCGCCCTCGGGCCCGCCACGAGCGTCGTCGCGTCCCGATGCACCTCCCACGCCGCGCTGCCGACGGGGAAGAAGCCCGGGCCGCTCCCCCGTCCGAGCGCGCGGACCCACTCCGGCTCACCGGAGGCGTCGCCCGACAGCACCTCGAACAGACGGGCTCGGAACGGACTCGAGACAGCCACCTCGACATCGTCGCCGAGCAGGCGCCCGACCGACCGCGCGCTCCTCGCACTCCGAGCACTCCTGATGGGCGGGAGGGCGCGGCACGCAGCCGACTGTTCATCCGTCCGGCGCGGATCTCACCCGATCGACGGAGGCGGAGGTTCCCCCGGCGGCGGACGCTGAGCAGGTGCTCGTGCCGACCCTCGTCCGGGACCTCCCGCTGTGCTTCCCGGGGCGCGCGTGCGTCGACGTCCCGCCGGGTGGCGCGCAGGCCATGTACCTGGTCGCCGGTCTCACGCCCGCGAGTGCCGGGATCGCCGCCGCGCTGTGGCTCGGGCTCGGCGTCGCGCTCGTGATCGTCGTCGCGGGCCTGCGGCAGCACTGGCGCGGTCAGGGGCTGCGACCGCGGGCGGTGCTCCTCGCGGTCGCCCTCGTCCTGGGCGGCCTGATCCTCGCCTGGCTGATGCGGGGGTGGCTGGGCGAGGCCGCGCTCGCGTACGGCGGCGCCGACGGGCGGGCCGCCGCCCCGGTTCCGGCGGTCGTCATCGGATCGTGGCCGCTCGTGCGGTCCGCGGCCGTCGCCGGCGTCGCGCTCGGCGTGCTCGCGCTCCTCGCGATGCTGAGCATCGCCGCCGTTCCCCGTCGGCGGGATGCGCGCCGACGGGAGGGCGACCTCGGCTGAGCGTCGCGGCAGCACTCGCGCCGATCGGGGTCGGAGCGGCAGGATTCCGACTCATGCCGCTCGATCCGGGACCGTTCTTCCACGGCACGCGCGCTGCGCTGCAGGTCGGAGCGCTGCTGACCCCGGGCTTCCGGTCGAACTACCGGCCGGACGTCGTCATGAACCACGTCTACTTCACGGCGCTGCGGGACGGCGCGGGCCTCGCGGCCGAGCTCGCTCGAGGCGAGGGACGCCCGCGCGTGTACGAGGTGCGGCCGACGGGCGCGTTCGAGGACGACCCGAACGTCACGGACAAGAAGGCAACCCGACCCGCTCCTACCGGAGCGCGGAGCCCCTGCTGATCACCGGCGAGGTGGACGACTGGCGACGGCTGACGCCGGAGGAGCTGCGGCAGTGGCGGGCGCGGCTCGCGGCGATCACCGGCGAGATCATCAACTAGGCCGCCACCGACGCGCCTGCGAAGTCCTCGCAGGGCGCACCCGGGCGAGCGGAGGCATCCGGACCGCGGATCGTGGCGGATCCGCTGTCACATCCCGGTCGATGCGGACAGTCCTCGGTATGCGACCGCTCCTCCGCGGCCGTCACCACGACCGGCGGGCGACTGCTCGCCGCAGGAAGGAACCTCCGATGCCGCAGATCCGTACCCGCACCCGCGTGGCCGTGCTGCTCACCGCTGCGCTCGTCGCGTGCGGAGTCCTCGCGGCCGCCGCGCCCGCCGAGGCACGGACGTGGGACCACGAGCGGACCGACACCGTCCGCTTCACCGTCGCAGGCAAGCCCTGGACGCTGCGAGAGGTCGCCATCGGTCAGGAGCAGCAGACCATCCACGTCGGCCAGCACTCGGGCACCGTCTGGAGCCGGTACCGGCTGACCTTCACGGACGACCACGGGCACGTCATCGACCGGGTCGAGCGGCACCTGTACAAGCAGACGGTCATCGCCACCGCCTTCAGCGACCACCGCTTCGCCACGGTCTCGGCGTTCCGCGCCGCGAAGCACCGGGCCCTCACCGTCACCGCTGCGCGGGCGAAGGCGCAGTACCTGAAGAGTCTCCGGCTGGAGTCGGTCGACGCCGACGTCGAGACGAACATCGGGCAGGTCCTCGACTACCTCCAGACCCTGCCCGACGGCGCGAAGCCCGACTTCGACTCGGTCGTCGCGATCCACTCGCACGAGTACCGCGGATCCGTGACCATCTCCGGCACGGATCGGCAGCACTGGTCCGTCATCGTGCGCGACACCCAGGACGGTCGCGGCACGTTCTACGACGGAGCGACCGGGAGCGGCAGCACCTACTCCGTCTGATCGCGCGGCCGCGGTGCCGGTGCGGGCCCGGCGGCGAGGCCGATGCTCCGTGCTCGGCACTGCTCGGACGACTCGCGCCGAGGACCGGACTGCCGCCCGCACCGCCGAGCACGGCGGGTCGACGGCGGTCCTGCGCACAGGAGGGGATCGGCGACGTGCTCCTCCCCTCGATCAGCCCCAGGCGGGACGGCTCGGGGCGTCGGCCGGTGCGGACAGCTGGGCCATCAGGCCGGCGAAGTCCTCGAGGTGCCAGGTCGTGACGATCCTCCCGTCGCGGACCTGATGGACGTCCATCGTCCGCATCTCGATGCGCCGACCGGTCGGCTGATGCCCCATGAATGCGCCCTGGTGGGTGCCGGAGACGGTGTTGCGGACGGCGACGCGGTCCCCGTCGACGAGGACGTCCTCGTGGTGCACCGAGTAGTCCGGCATCGCCGACCGGAACAGGGCGATCTGAGCCGCCATGCCGCCCGGTCCCTGCTCCTGGCCCGGCGCGAGCGGGATGTCGATCCAGCCCTCGGCGAGGACCTCGTCGTAGATCGCGGTGTCACCGGTCCGGAACGGCTCGGAGAACGCCTCGACGATCTCGACGATGTCCGCGCGGCCGGCCGTGCTGCTCTGGTCCTGCGTGCTCATGGGAGTCCTTGTCTGCTGTCGGTACTGCGGGAGGAGGATCGCGTGCTGCTCGATCCGTTGCATAACGACGTTAGGCCACAACGGTCACGTTTGTCTACTGGCGTTAGGTAACAGACCTCCGGTACCCTGCTGCCATGCCTCCTCGCCCGGCGCCGGACCTCGACGTCCGTCGCGACCTGATCACGCGGACCGCCTGGCGCATCGCCGAGACGGAGGGGTGGCCCGCGGTCACGATGCGGCGGATCGCCGGCGAGCTGGGCGTCACGCAGCCGGTGCTGTACACCGCCTTCGCCGGCCGCCAGGCGCTCATCGACGCGGTCGCCCTGGCCGGCTTCGGGGCGCTCGCTGAGGCCCTCGAGGCGACGGATGCCGACCTGCGACCCCGCATGCAGGCGTACCTGGACTTCGCTGCCGCGCACCCGGCGATCTACGCCGCGATGTTCTCGATGCCGTCGGACCTGCGGTTCGGCGCGTCCACCCAGGAGTCGCTCCTGCACGCGTTCACCGCCGTCCGCGACGCCGTGCCCGACGCCGACGACACCCGCGCCGAGCTCGCGTGGGCGACGCTGCACGGTCTCGCGACGCTGGGAGCGAGCGGCCGTCTTCCGCTCGATCGCGCGCAGGCACGGCTCGAACGGGCCCACGAGCAGCTGTCGCGCTGAACCGGACCCCGAGTGCGGAGGTCCGCCCGGCACCTCCTGCACCGGACGGCCTCGTTCCGACGGCGGGCGCCGCCTCCGCCGCTCGCGGGCTCAGTCCGCGTCGTCGAAGCGGACCGGCAGCGGCGGCGTCGCGTACTCGCCGAGGGAGTAGCGGAGCCGCTCGACGAGGTCGCTCAGTGCGAGCTGCAGCGCCCGGTCGGTCGCGGGCTCCGCGATCAGCCCTTCCCGCGCGAGGCGGGCTGCGACGCGAGCCGCCAGCTCGGGATCGAGCCGGCCGAGCATGCTCTCGCCCGTCAGGATCGCGATCACGCCGATGAGCGCGGCCGCGTCCCGCTTCGCCAGCGGGCGGGGCGAGGGCTCGGCGAGCTCCATCCGGGCAGTCAACCGCCTCGCCGTCGCTCCGGGCGACGTCGACCCTGCGACACGTCAGCCGAGGGCGCCTCGCCAGGTGCGGAGGGCGGTCGCCTGATCGGGGCTCATCGCACCGAGGAGCGGCTCCACGTCGAGGCCGGCGAGGAACGCGCGGAAGGAGGCCTCCGTCGTCGTGCCGAGCCGCGCGAGCAGCCGGTCGACGCCCGGCTCCCAGTTCGGCACGCCCTGCGCGGCAGCCAGGCGCGGAGCGTTGCCGACCGTCTCCAGGTAGTCCGCGACGATCGCCTCGGGCTCCGCCACGGCGAGGACGAGCAGGAGCGCGGCCACGAGGCCGGTCCGATCCCGACCGCCGACGCAGTGGATCAGCACCGCACCCGGTTCGGCGTCGCCGATCGCGCCGAGCGCGGCCGCGACGGCGGCCGGGGACTCCCGCAGCCGGTCGAGGTAGTGCAGCGCCGCCCCGTCCAGCCCTTCGGCTCCGTGCCGGTCCGCGAACCCGGGGTCGTCGAGGTCCACGTGCACGACGGTCGCCCAGTCGGGTCTCCTCGTGCGGTCCCGGGCCCGCTCGTCCGGGCGGCGCAGATCGATCACGGTCCGGACGCCGCGGGCGCGGAGGTGCTCCCACCCCTCGACGGTCACGAGGTCCGGGCTCTCTGCGCGGATGAAGATCCCGCTCGGCGTCGTGCCGCCCGCCACGAGGGGCAGTCCGCCCAGGTCCCGCGCGTTGTGCAGACCCGGCACGTCGAGCGCGCGACCGACCATGCCATGACCGTAGAGCTCGAGCGGCGAGCGCGGAGGAGGAATCGTACGGTTGCTCGATGCACGAGTGGCGGAGCGACCGCGTCGGCAGTGCGCTGGCCGGCACGAACCCGACGGTCCTCCAGCGGTTGCCGGCCGCGTTCGCGGTGATCGGCGACGTGCAGTTCCTGCCCGGCTACTGCGTCGCGATCACCGACCGGCCCGGCGTCGACCGGCTCACCGATCTCCCTCGCGGCGACCGGATCCGCTTCCTCGCCAGTGCGGAGGCGCTCGGCGAAGCGGTGGAGCGCGCGTGCAGCGCCCTCGACTCCGGGTTCCGCCGGATCAACCTCGAGATCCTCGGCAACACCGACGCGTTCCTGCACGCGCACGTCTGGCCCCGATACGAGTGGGAGGGGGAGCACCTGAGGGCGAGACCCGTGTGGCTCCATCCTCCGGACCGGTGGAGCGACCCCGCGACCGCGCTCTCCCCCGCGCACGATCCGCTGCGCGCGCGCATCACCGCCGAGCTGAAGACCCTGACCCGCGAGGTCGAGCGGTGAAGGAGCACGTGGACGAGGTCGGGGCCGAGCACGACTCGGGCGCAGCATCCTCGCGGACCGTCCCGCCGCCCGTCGCCGGTCGGCCCGGCCCGCGCCCGAGGACGTCGACCGAGGGACCGCATCGACAGCTGGACCAGATCGCGCCGCCGGAGCTCTGGGGCCGGCTCGTGGCGAGCGTGTTCTCGCTGCCCGGCACCCTCGAGGGCCGCAGCCAGGTCTCCCCGATCTCCTCTCGCGCAGTGTTCCTGAGCGCCGACGAGCCCGAAGGCGCGCCCGGGACCTCGCTCGCTCCCGGACGGCGGCTCGAGCCCGTGCACGTGCACGGGTTCGAGGACACGAGCGTGCACCTCTGCCTCCCCGCTGAGCGCGGTCGGGAACTCGTCGAGCTCGGCTGGGCGGAGCCGCACCAGTTCGCGGAGCTCGGCACCGAGTTCATGGTCTACGGACCGCGGACGGAGGAAGAGCTGACGGTCGTGCTCGCGATCGTGGAGGAGAGTCTTCGATTCGCACTCGGCGGCTCCGAATCCGATCGGTAGCGCGGTGCTGTGCAACGGCGGCGGACGCACACGTCCTAGCGTCGCGGGGTGGACGGCGCACGACGCACCGAGGGCTCAGGGCGACGCGCGCGCCTGATCCTCGTCTGCGGTCTCGGCGGGTCGGGCAAGACGACGCTGGCCGACGGCCTCGCCCGCGAGCTGGACGTCGCGTGCCTGCACAAGGACGACGTCAAGACCGCGCTGCACGACGCCGGCATCGTGACGGCGCGGTCGTTCGACGTGTTCCGGACCCTGGTCGAGCAGCAGCTGTCGAACCGCGTCGACCTCGTCATCGAGGCGATCATGCACGTGCCGGCCGACTGGGTCCTCCTCCGCCGTTGGCAGGAGACGTTCGACCTCGACCTGGTCTGCGTGATCTGCGCGGCGGACCGGGCCGAACGAGAGCGCCGCATCCGGGCGCGCACCCGTCATCCGGTCCATGCCGAGGCGGACCGCCGGCAGCTCGTCGAGCCCGATCCGGTCGTCGAGTACGGGCTGCTGCCGGGCAGGCACATCCCGATGTCCACGGACGGCGATCCGAGCACCGGGGTGCGGGAGGTGCTCGATCGACTCGCAGCGCTGCGCCAGGAGCGGTGACGAGCACTCGTCTCAGGTCGAGCGCAGCGTCAGCCGAGCCGTCGCTCCCCCGGCGGAGACGGACGCACGGCCGCCGATCGGGATCGTCGCCTGCGGGCTCGTGTGGCCGAAGTCGACGTTCGCGATCACCGGGACGCCGGCGACGAACGGCTGTCGCCGGACGATCTCCTCGAGGAGCTCGCGGGTCATGCCGGTCGCGCGCTGGAACCGGCCGATCACCAGGGCTCGCACCTGCAGCGGATCGACGGCCTGCAGCAGCGACGTCAGATCGCGGGCGACGGTCGGCGGGTCGTGCAGCGCGCTGTCCTCGACGAACAGGACCGCGTCCTCGACGTCGGGCATCCATGCCGTGCCCTGCAGGAGGTTGACGGTGCAGAGGTTCCCTCCGACGATCGCGCCCTCCGCCTCCCCGGGGCGAAGCACCCACCAGCCGTCGTTCGGCATCGGTGACCGCGCGTCCTGATCCATGAACCAGAGGTCGTCGGTCCATTCCGTCGCCGGCTCGAGGTCGACCGGCTCATCCGTCATCACGGCCCGCCGGAACCACTCCATCGTCGGTTCGAAGTGGTCGCGCATGCCGAAGCTCGACCAGTGGGGCCCCGAGTACGTGATCAGGCCCGTGCGGGCGAGCATCGCGGCCTGCAGGACCGTGATGTCCGAGTAGCCGCAGAAGACCTTCGGGTTGCGGGCGATGAGGTCCCAGTCGAGGTGGGGCAGCAGCTCGTTCGCGTTGTAGCCGCCGATGACGGTCAGGATGCCGGCGACCGCGGGATCGGCGAAGGCGTCGTGCAGGTCCTCCACGCGTGCGGCGATCGACGTCGAGTCGAACGCGTCGCGCTCGTCGACGTGGCGCCCGTAGGTCAGCGTGAGGCCCATCGCACGGAAGCGCTCCTCGACCAGCGCGGTGTGGTCGAACTCCGTCACCATCGAACGGCTGCGCGAGGGCGCGACCACGCGCACCTCGTTCCCGGCGCGGAGTCGAGCGGGGACGATGGGAGCGCGCACCCGGTCAGCATGGCCCCGCGCGGGACGGAGCGTGCTCGGAGACGCATGACCGGTCCGACACGTCGGACGACGCTGCCCATATGCCCGAGCCGGGCCTATACTGCCGACCATGGCGCAACCACTGGGCGAGTCGGCGTTCTGGATCCTCACCGCGCTCGCGGCGGGCCGGCGGCACGGGTACGCGATCGTGCAGGAGGCGACGACCGCGTCCGACGGCGAGGTGCGGCTCAAGGCCACGACGCTCTACGCGGTGCTCGAGCGGCTCGAGCTGGACGGCCTCGTGCAGCAGGACGGGGAGGAGGTCGTCGACGGCCGGACGCGGCGCTACTACCGGCTCACCGACGACGGCGCTGGGCGGCTGCGTGCGGACACCGACCTGCTGGAGTCGAAGGTCCGCGCCGCCCGGTCGAACCTCGCGGGCTTCCGCGCCGCGAAGGGCCTGGCGTGACCGCCGTCCTGGAGCGCGCCACCGACGCGGACCTGCTCACGCTGCTCGAGCGGGACTACCGGCGCCAGCTCCGCTGGTACCCGAAGCCGTGGCGGACCGCCCACGGCGACGCGTTGATCGGCACCCTGCTGGACGAGGCGGACGACACCGACCGCTTCACGATGGAGCCCGGCGAGTGGCGGCACTTCGCCGCCGCCGGCCTCGAAGCGCGGCTGGACCGGTTCGCACCGCGGCGGGTCCGGGACGCGGCGGCGACGGTCCTGCTCTCCGCAGGCGTCGGCATCGCGCTCACCACCTTCGTGGTCGAGAGCTGGGCGCCGTGGAGCACCGGCGAGGACGGCCGCATCCGCGCGTTCGGACCGTTCTTCGACGCGGGTCCGGTGCTCACCGCCCTGTGGATCGTCGCCCTCCTGAGCGCGCTCGTGGGCCGGTGGTCGATCGGCCGCGTCGCCCTGCTCGTCTCGGTGCTCGCAGCGGTGCTCCTGCATCCGCTCGAGGCCCTGCTCGCGCCGCCGCAGTTCGTCAGCCTCGACCCGAGGGTGCTGACGCTCTCCGCCACAGCCGCGCTGATCACGGTGCTCGGCACGCCGCGCACCCGCACGCCCCTCGTCGCCGCGGCCGTCGGCTGGGCCGGTCTGGCCGCCGTGGCGCACGCGTTCGAGCTGCTCACGGCGATCGACTCCACGGGCAGCCCGACCGGCTTCCTCCTCGGCGACCCCGCTCGGACCAGCTGGACGGTCGCCCTCGCACTCGCCGTGGCCGCGGTCTTCGCGCTGGCTCGGTTCGCGCTGCCCGCCGCCGCCCTCCTGCTGTCGGTCGTTCCCCTCGCCGCCGGGCTCGAGGCGACCTTCATCGCGTTCGACTGGGCCGAGCCGATCGCGGGCGAGGTGCTGGTCGCCCTGCCTGTCGTCCTCGGCGTGATCGTCCTCGTGGTCACGTCGCATCGTGCGACCGCCAGCGGCGGCCGGGTGCGCGGTCATGCCGTCGCACCCGAGCGACGGCGACGCTCCGGACGAGCGGTCGGCGTCGCGGTGCCGATCGTCATCCTCGGCGGCACCGCCGGAGCGCTCACCGCGTCCGGACTCGACTGGACGCATCCGGTGGGCATGAGCTGGTCCGACTACTGGCGGACCACTGCGACCGGCCCGTTGCCCGACTTCGCTCACCACCCGGACGCCACGCTCACCTACGCGCTGCCGCACGGAGGGTCCTGCACGATCCGGGTCGCCATCACCGACACGTCCTCCGGCCCGAGGCCAGACCGCGCCGCGGCCGACACCGCACGCGCGGCGCTCGCCGAGGGCGCCGCGGACGGCACGCTCCTGGACCGCGAGCGCCTCCGCGCGGCGATCAAGGACAACCCCTCGCGGCAGAACACGTGGAGGAACTTCTGGGGCGTCGACATCCGGTACGGCGCCGGTACCGGCAACTACAACCCCGATGTGGAGTACTTCGAGGCCGTCGACGCGACGCTTCGGAGCGAGGTGCTGCAGAGCGTGGAACGAGCGGGCGCATCGCCGGAGGACGTCGACTACACCTCCGTCCAACGGTGCCGCGGCGAGCAGCGCTGAACGCCTCGCCGCCGGCTCCGTGGGCCGTTCCAACGGCAGGATGACCTCCAACCCTCCGGCCGCATCCGCTGCTCGGTCGGGGCCGGGGCGGGAGGAGACCGATGGCGATGGCAGCGCCGACGCGCCGAATCGCGGACCGCGTGCTCACCGTGGTCCTCGCCGGCGCCGTGCTCGTCTGGTCCGCCCTCTACGCGACCGCCGGACAGCTCTTCCTGCGCCCGGTGTCGACCTGCGCCGGTCCGGAGGACCGGTGCACGGGCCTGGTCGATCTCGGTGTCGGCCTCGGGGCCTATGGACCGGCGGTCGTGAGCGTCGTCATGCTCGCGGCGATCGCTTGGAGCGCGGGTCGCGGTCGGCCGACCGCGGGCGCGGCCTCGATCGCCGTTCTGGTCGTCATCGGGTTGACGGCACTCGGCCAGGCGATCGTCCCGCTCGGGATCCTGCCGCGCTGACGGCGCCTGGTCGCTTCGATCAGGAGCCGTCGAGGGAGGCGCGCGCGAGCGCGACCGTCCAGGTGAGCCATCGGACTGGAGGTCGCACACCCGAGAGTGTGCGACCGGGCGGCTCGCGTCTCAACCGTTCGCTGCGCGAGACCCGCTCCGCGCCGTCGACGCCGCTCGTGGAGCACGAGCGCCCATCACGACGACGGCTCGGCCTTTCCCGCGGCTGCGAGCGCCGGTACCGTTCGGCGATGGACCCGTTCTCGGCCCTCGCCCTCACGGTCACCGTCGCCGCGGCCGGCCTCTACGGGCTGTACTGGGTCGTCCGTCGCGCGGTCGCATCCGGTCGGGCCGACCGGGACGGGTGATCGGAACCGCGCGCCGCATCGACGGCCGACGGCCCCTACGCATCCGACGAGCGTGCCGTCGACCGGTCGCTACGGTCGAGCCATGAAGCGCTGGCCGCTCGTCGTCCTCCTCGTCGCAGGAGTGGTGTGCGCCGGGATCGGCGTCGTCGTCGGAGGGAACCCGTTCCAGCCCGCGACGTTCGGCTGGACCGCCTACTCCCCGCTCTCGGGCGAGCGGTACCGGCCGATCGACCCGGTCTGGCTGGTGTGGGCGCCGAGGATCGGCTTCCTCCTCCTCGCGGTCGGCGCCGGGTCCGCGGGAGCCGCGCTCGCGGCGCTCGTCCTCCGTCGCCCGTCGCGGTCCGCGCGAACGGCGCCGCCGACCGGCTGAAGGTCGCGCGGCGACCGCCGCGGTCCCGCACCTCGCGGATCAGCCGCCGGAGCGGATCCGCAGCGGCGCCGGCAGCAGACCGTGACGGTGCGCGAAGGAGGGCACCTGGTTCCGCGTCGGGAGGTCGAGCTTCTGCAGCAGTGAGCTGACGTGGTTGCGCACCGTGTTCTCGCTGATGCCGGCCAGCGAGGCGATCTGGGCGTTGCTGAGCCCCCGCGCGACGTGGAGGAACATCTCCTGCTCCCGCGGCGTCAGCACCTCGATCGCCTCGACCTCGGGCACGGCCGCGTAGAGCGGGTCGGGCAGCATCGGCGTCACGCGCGCCGCCTGCGTCACCGGCCGGCCCGCTGCGACGTCCCGGACGGCGCGGAGCAGCTCGTCCGGTGTCGCGTCCTTGGTGATGAAGCCCGCAGCGCCGGCGTCGAGCGCGCGCTGGACGGCGCCCTGGTCGCGGAACGTCGTCAGGACCACGATCCTCGTCGCGGGCAGACGCTCGAGGATCAGCCGCGTGGCGGTCAGTCCGTTGCCGTCGGGCATGCGGAGGTCCATGAGCACGACGTCCGGCCGCGTGCGCACCGCGGTCTCGACGGCCTCGGCGCCGGAGTGCGCGGCGCCCGCGAACGCGAGGTCCCGCTGCCCCTCGAGAAGCAGCCGCATCCCGGAGCAGAACAGCGGCTGGTCGTCGACGACGAGCACCGAGGTCGTCACGCGACCACCGCCGCGGTCGCCGGGAGGTGCGCGGTCACGAGGTAGCGGGCGGTCTCGTCGTCCACCCCGGAGGTGAGCCAGCCACCTGCGAGACGGGCCCGCTGCTGCATGCCGACGAGGCCCCGCCCGGGTGCGGCGCGCTCTCCGCCCCGCCGTGGGTCGACCGACGAGGTCACCGTGATCGCGACGCCGTCGCGCGTCCAGTCCAGGACGACGCGGATCGGCCCCGTCCCGGTGCCGTGGCGGATCGCGTTCGTCAACGCCTCCTGCACGATCCGGTAGGCCGCGAGCCCCGCCGCCCTCGTCAGCGGTACCGCGCTCCCCGACTCGACGTACTCGACCGCGCGACCGGTCGCGCGGACGGTCGCGACGAGCTCCGGCAGGTCGGCGGTGGAGCGGGCGGTGTCCCCGTCGGTCTGCTGCTCGAGGTGCTCGAGCAGCCCGCGCAGCTCCGTCAGCGCCACTCGGGCGCTGCTCGCGATCGTGCTGAGGGCCGAGCGTGCGGTCGCGTCGGTGACGTGCGCGGCGGCCCCGTCGGCCTGCGCCAGGATCACGCTCAGCGAGTGGGCCGTGATGTCGTGCACGTCCTGCGCGATCCGGTCGCGTTCCTCCGTCACCTGCAGCCGGTGCTCGCTCGCCGACAGTGCGGCTCGGGCGGCCGCGGACGCCGCCTCCGCCTCCCACTGCAGCCGCCGCGCCCGGTAGGTCGATCCGGCCATCCAGCCGGCGACGACCAGCAGCACCGAGCCGGCCGACCAGACGAGCAGCCCGACCAGCAGCTCCATCCCCTCGATGGAGGTGATCGGCGCCCACGACTTGCCGTTCACGAGACCGGAGGCGCCGCTGTAGGCGGGCCGGAAGGACCCGTCGTCGTTCATCCACACGACGGGCCCGAGGCTCGGCAGGTTGGTGAACAGCCCGATCAGCACGCCGAGCGGGAGCAGCGCGACGAGGACCCGGCGTGCTCTCGCCGTCGGGGTCCGTGCCGCGAGGACCGCGGCGACCAGGAACACGGCGGCGTACGGCAGCCATCCCGCCTGGTCGAACCGGGAGTCGGCGCGGACGAGCTGCAGCACGAACGCGCCGTAGAGAGCCAGGACGGCGACGCGCGGCAGGAGCGCCGAGATGCCGAGCCCGCCGAACAGCAGCACGCATGCCCACCAGGCCATGCCCTCGCCGCCGGTCCGGACGATCGCGGCCGACGACCACCACGCCAGCAGCGCGAGCGCCAGCACGGGCAGCACCGAGGCCTTCACGAGCCACAGCAACGACTTCATGGCCGCACGGTACGGCCGCGGATCAGACCGGCAGTAGGGCCGAGCGCGGAAGATGGTCCGAACGGACTACGCGCAGCTCGCCCGCGCCGCCGATGCCCTCGAGCCCCGCGCGAGCCCGACGTCAGGGCTTCTGCGTGGACAGCATCGCGATGCCCGCCACGGGCCCGCGGCCGGGCGTGCCGGCGCCGTCGGGATCGGGGCCGTTCGCCCCCAGGTCGACGACGCCGTTCGTCTGATCGAAGACGTGCGGCTCCACGTCGGAGACGTCGGATCGTTCGCGCTTCATCGCTGCTCCTGAACCATTCCTGCCGACACCGGTCGGGTGCGCCGACGGTACACCTCGGGGCGGGTCCCGCCCGACCCCCGTCCGGGCCGCGTCCCGCGCCTCAGACGACGACGCCGGCGGCCAACCGCTGCAGCGCCGCCACGTGACCGTCGAAGGCCCGCTTCCCGCGCGCAGTCAGACTGACGCTCGTCGTCCGGCGCCGGTCGGAGCGGGACGCGGACGACTCCTTCTTCACCTGCGCGTACCCGAGCTCGACGAGGGCCTTCACGGTCTTCGAGAGGTTCGCCTCGGACATGTCGAGCGTCGCCCGCAACGCGGAGAACTCCGCATCCTCGACGGGGCGGAGCAGCCCGCAGAGGCGCAGCCGGCTCGGCGCGTGGATGGCCTCGTCGAACGCCGGCTCAGCGGCCACCGCGGAGCTCCTCGCCGTGCATGCGCTCGAAGCGGCGACCGCCGACGACCACCGCGACGAAGGCCGCGAGGACGGTCGCCACCACCCACGGCTCGTTGCCGGTCGCGGCGAGGACCATCGAGGCGACGAAGAGCAGCAGCACGATCGCGAGGACGGCGAGCATCCGGGCGCGGCTGCGGGGGCCCGCTGCGCCGCTCACCGAGAACCCCGTCACGCGCCGGTAGGCGAGCATCAGGAAGACGAGGCCCACGCAACCGAAGGTCACGAGGGTCGAGCGCGCGCTGGTGCTGCCGACGGCGGGCGACGCGATGAAGGCACCCACGATCGCGCCGAGCACCGGGTGGTACCACCACGGAGCACGGACCCGCGCCGCGAGCGCGACCCGGTCGTGCTGCAGCGCGCGCAACGCCTCACGCGCCTCCTCGGGCGTCGCCCCGCCGGTCGCGTCCTGCCCCCACCCATCGCTTTCCATGCGGTTGAGCATTTCACTTGCCCGGCGGTTGAGCAACCCTGCGGCGAGGAGCGAGCTCAGTCCGGCGCGCCGCCGGTCGAGCGGAGGCCGGAGTCGTGCGGACGGTGCGCGGGATCCGGCGGCTGCCGGATCGGGGCGTCGCCGCCGGGCTCGACCGCGGCCCGGAAGCCCGCGACGGTCACGGGCACGGTCGCGAGGCAGGTCGTGAACAGCGGCCCCTCCTGCACGCCCTCCACCAGCACGCGCGTCGGCGGCTCGCCGGCGAGGTCGACGAGCCAGGCCCCCGGGCGCTCGTCCAGCGCGAGCGGCGCGTGCGCGTCGAGCGCGCGGTTCCCGGTGGCGGCCATCGCGGCCGACTGCGCCGCCTGCACGATCCGCGGGACGCTGGCGCGACCGCGGAACCCCTCGGGCGCGATCCGGCCCGCGCGGTACTCGGTCACGACGTGCACCGGGTCGCCGTCATCGATGCGGCCGTACGTGAGCGCGTGCGGGAACAGGATCATCGTGGCCGCGAAGCGGTCGCCGCCGATGTGCGAGCACTCCCAGGTCGCCTCGGGGAAGCGCGCGGCGAGGCGGGCTGCGACCGGGCGCCCGCGCACGGCGCAGCACTCGTCGTGACGGCCCTGCGCGCAGACGGCGAGGATCGGCTCGTCCGAGGGCTCGCCGGTGGACCCGTCGAGCGGCACGTCGAGCAGGTCCCGCGCAGCGGCGGCCTCGCCCCACCGGACGCCCTCCGCCCCCTCCCGGCTGTCGACGACCGCCCAGCGCCACCGCACCGGGCCGCGCGCGCGGCCGGGGCGGCGGATGGCGAGGAGGCGGACGCCCGCGCGGTGGGTGCGCGCCGCGAGCGCCCTGCCGACCTCGGGGTCCAGCACGGGCGACTCGGTGAACGCGTTCCAGCCCCACGCGCCGGCGACCTCGACGAGCAGCCAGCGGGTGCCGGGCGCAGCCGTCGCGACGAGGGACTCGTCGAGGAGGCGGGAGGCGGCGCTGCACGCCGGACCGCCGTCGCGGTGCGGGCTGAGGCTCCCCCGCGGCACCGTGGAGCGGATGCCGCTCATCGCGGGCTCACGCGTCGACGACCAGCACGCCCTCACGGAGCAGCCGTCGGGCGACGACGAGCGAGTCGTGCTCGTCGAGCTCCGCCAGCGCGCCCGCCTCGGCCGCACGGCCGGAGCGGAGGGCGTCGATGGCGGCGGCCGTCTGCGGCGGCAGGTGCAGCACGCGGTCGGGCAGGCGCAGCGCGACCTCCGCCGCGGTCGACTCGACCTCGGTGCGCAGCCCGTGCCGCCAGCGCACGGTCGCGTCCGGATGGAGCGCGGCCAGGGCGTCGACGGTCGCGAGCGGTCGCACGGGCTCCGGCCGCGTCATCCGGGTCAGGCGGCGGCCCAGCACCTCGGCGGCGCGACCGGGATCGGCGGGCTCGGCGAGCGCCGCGACCAGCGCGTCCGCGGCGCGGCGGATCGCGTCGGCGAGCTGCGCGGGGTCGCGCACGTCGACCCCGACGGGCAGCGGCTCGCGCAGTGGGTCGCTGCGCAGCGCGGTCTCCATGAGGTCCCTGCCGACGTCCGCGAGCGTCAGCGCCGGCATCCCGACGGTGATGTGCACGGTCGTCCCGCCCTGCGCGACGGCGGAGTGGATCCACCCGCTCGGCAGGTAGAGCGCGTCGCCCGGCCGGAGGACCGTCTCGATCGCCGGCGTCTCGGCGGCGCGGGCGGCGACCGCGGCCGCGCGCTGGGACCACGGCTCGTCCGCGAAGGGGTGCTCGCGCACGGGCTCGTGCACGACCCAGCGCTTCTCGCCGCTGATCTGCAGCACGAAGACGTCGTGCACGTCGTAGTGCGGATCGAACCCGCGCGACTGCGCGGGCGTGATGTACGCGTTGATCTGGACGGGGTGACCGAGGTCCAGGATCAGCTGGCGGCTGAAGTCGCGCAGCGGCTTCCAGGTGCGGTGCAGCCCCTGCAGCACGATCGTGGCCCCGGCAGCGAACTCGGCGAGCACGCGGTCGGTGCTCACCTGGTCGGCGACCTCGGCGCCGAAGCCGCCCGGAGCCGTGTAGGCGGACGGCGGCAGGACGACGCCCTCCTTGGCCATGCGGATGAACGGCGTCCGCAGCGCCCGATCCGCGAGCAGCTCGTCGACGGCGTCGGCGGTCAGCAGGTCGTCGAAGCCGCGGGACAGGTCCTCCGCGGGGCTGAGGAGCGCGCGCCGGCCCCAGATCTCGGCGGCGAAGCGGTCGGCGGGAACGGCGATGCAGCGGCTGAGGGCGGGCCGATCGCTCGGCTCGCCCTCAGTCGTCACGGTCCCGTGAGGAGCGTGCACGTCGGCAGGTCTCAGGCGCTGCCGTCGGCGCCGCCGTCGTGCCCGTTCGGGTTCGCCCCGCCGTCCGCCGGGCCCTCGCCCGCGTCGGCCGAGCCGTCCGCACCGCCGTCGTGCCCGTTCGGGTTCGCCCCGCCGTCCGCCGGGCCCTCGCCCGCGTCGGCCGGGCCGTCGGCGCCGCCGTCGTGCCCGTTCGGGTTCGCGCCGCCGTCGGCAGGGCCCTCGCCGCTGCTCGGGGTGCTGCTCGTGATGTCGTCGTCGTCGATGGCCATTGGCGGTCCTCCGGAGGTCGAGTGAAGCGCGGTCGCGCGGATGCTACGCCCCGCGCTCGAACGAACGGCAGCCGCCCCGATGCGGCCGACCGGCGAGCGCGCGGCGCGCCGCTCGTAGCATCGGCCCATGCCCCACGTCCTCCTCGACGCCACCCGCCGCGCTCTGGACCGGATCGCGGTGGAGGCGCAGCGGGACAGCCGAACGCCCGCCCTGGCCGCGGGCGTCGCGCACCGCGGCGACCTGCTCTGGTCCGCCGGCGTCGGCACGGCGGACCTCGCCGATCCGGGCGTGCCGCTGGGCGTCGACACGCAGTTCGCAATCGCCTCCAACACGAAGACGTTCACCGCCGTGATGGTGCTCCAGCTGCGCGACGAGGGCCGCCTGCGGCTCGACGACCCGGTCGACGAGCACCTCCCCGGCAGCGCCCATCCCGGCGTGACGATCCGGCAGCTGCTCGCGCACTCGAGCGGGATGCAGCGGGAGCCGGTCGCCGCCGAGTTCTGGGACACCCTCGAGGTGCCGCCGACGGACCGGTTCGTCGAGGACTGGAACGCGACCGAGCGGGTGCTCGAGCCGCACCGCTCCTGGCACTACAGCAACCTCGGCTACATCGCGCTCGGTCAGGTCGTCGCGGCGAAGGACGGCCGGTCGTGGGCGGAGAGCCTCCAGGCCCGCCTCCTGGACCCGGTGGGGCTCCGCGACACGACCCTGCAGGCGCGGGCGCCGAAGGCCGGCCTCTACTACGTGCCGCCGTACTCGGACGTGCCGGTGGAGGAGCCGGTGCTCTTCACCGGCATCCTCGCGGCCGCGGGCGGGCTCTCCAGCACGGTCGGGGACCTCGTCCGGTGGCACGCGTTCCTGCTCGACCCGGACGACGCGGTGCTGCGGCACGACACCGTGGCGGAGATGCTCGAGCCGCAGGTCCTCCGCGACGACCGGTTCAACGGCGCGCAGGGGCTCGGCTTCGCCCTCGTGCGCAAGGAGGGCCGCACCTGGTTCGGCCACACCGGCGGCGCGCCCGGCGGCATCACCGGCGCGTACTCCGACCGCGAGAGCGGCCTGACCGGGGTGGTGCTCATGAACAACAGCGTCGCGAAGACGCCGGAGGGCACCGCGATCCGGCTCGGGGAGGAGGTCGCGCTCCACGACGCGCCGCTGCCGGCGCCGTGGACGCCGGGGCCGACGCCTGCGCCCGAGCTGCTGCCGCTCGTCGGCGTGTGGTTCTCGGAGGGCTCCGCGTTCGAGCTCCGGATCCGTGCGGGTCGCCTCGAGGCGGTCGTCGGCGGCGCCGACCCGAGCACGCCGCCCTCGGTGTTCGAGCCCGACGGGCCCGACGCCTTCCGCACGGTCGCCGGCCGCGAGCGCGGCGAGCGGCTCGTCGTGCGACGCCGCGAGGACGGCTCCGTCCGCCTCCTGAGCTGGGCGACGTATCGCTTCACGCGTGAGCCGCTCGGCTTCGGCGAGCGCGCGGTCTGACGGCCGTGGCCGGGGTGAGCGCGTGACGGAGCAGGAGTCGGGCGAGCTCGGCGAGGGCGGAGGAACGCGCGTGCGGGTACCGCGTTCCTGACTCCAGCACGACCCCCTGCTCGGGACCCGGTGGCCGCAGGCGGACCGCGCCCGCCGCCCGGACCGCCCGACGGGGTGACCGCTTCCGTTTTGAAGGAGTTCTCGCCGGCTCGGGCGAAGAAGTCCTTCAAAACGGATTCGAGGGGGCGGGGGCTCGAGGCTCGTCGGCGCGGCCCCGGCGCGACCAGACTTGCGTCGTGGTCACCGAGCTGGTCCGTCCCGACGTCCGCTTCCACGCCTCGTTCGTGCGTGCCGTGGCCGAGTTCGGCGACGCGCACCTCGACGGAGCGAGCGACCTGCTGCCGCCGCGGTCCGAGCCGATCGACGCCGCGACGTTCTCGGCCCTGGTCGATCGGCTCCGGGCGGACGCCCTCGAGGCGACGCCGCGCGCGGCCGACCGCGTCCCGGCGACCGCGCTCTGGATCGTGGAGGGCGACGAGCTCCTGGGCTTCCTGCAGATCCGGCACCGCCTGACGCCCTTCCTGCTCGAGCAGGGCGGGCACATCGGCTACAGCGTGCGGCCCTCCGCGCGGCGCCGCGGCCACGCCTCCGCCGCCCTCCGCGCCGCACTGCCGATCGCGCACGGGCTCGGCATCGATCCGGTGCTCGTCTGCTGCCTCGAGGACAACGCCGGCTCCCGGGCCGTGATCGAGGGTGCGGGCGGACGGTACGAGGACTCGCGCCAGGGGCACCGCCGCTACTGGATCCCCACCGCCTGAGCGCTCGACCGCGACGGCCGGCCCGAGCCCGACGCCGCCGTGCGGTGCCGTCGCTCCACGCCCTGCGCGACGTAGGCGGCCGCGATCACCAGCAGGGCGCCGACCAGCCCGACCGGGCCGATCGCCTCACCCGCGATCACGACCCCGACGAGCAGCGCCCACACCGGCTCCGTGCCGAGCAGGATGCTCGCTCGCGCCGCCGACGTGCGGCGGACCGCCCACAGCTGCACGACGAACGCGAACACCGAGCAGAGCAGGCCGAGGAACAGCACGTCGGACCACCCGGCCGCGGTCAGGCGCGACGCGGCCGCCGGGAGCGCCGCGCCCGCGGCGACGGAGGAGGTCGCCGCGCAGACGAGCAGCTGCACGAGCACCACGCCGAGCACGCCGTCGGCGCGACCGCGGGTGAGCCGCGCGCTGGCCGTCACGTGGGCGGCGCGGACCACCGCGGCGGCCACGACCAGCAGGTCCCCCGCGTTCGGCGTGCGGAAGCCGCCGTCCGACACCAGGAGGGCGACGCCCGCCAGCGCGCCGGTCGCGGCGACGAAGAACGCGGGCGGCAGCCACGCCCGCGACGCCAGCCCCTCCAGCACCGGCGTGAAGACCAGGGCGAGGCTGATCAGCAGCCCCGCGTTCGTCGCCGAGGTGAGGTGCACGCCCCAGGTCTCCAGTCCGATCACGGCCGCCTGGGAGCAGCCGAGCAGGAGGGCGACGGCCAGCCCGCGCCCGCGCGGCAGGCGCTCGCGGCGCAGGAGGCAGAGGCCGCCGCAGGCCAGCGCGGCGACGAGGAAGCGGAGCGCGATCGCGGACGGCACCCCGACGACCGCCGACAGGTCCTTCGCGGCGAGGAAGCTGGCGCCCCACACCGCGGCGACGGCGACGAGCAGCAGGTCGGCGGCGGGACGGGATCGGACGGGCACGCGACCACTGTGGGCATACCCTCGATGAAGAACAACGCCCGAGTCCTTCACCGACGATTGAGCCGAACCTCATGGATCCCGCCCGCCTCCGCCTGCTCCGCGAGCTCGCGGACCGGGGCAGCGTCGCCGCCGTCGCTGCGGCGATGCACGTCAGCCCCTCCGCCGTCTCGCAGCAGCTCGCCGTCCTGCAGGCCGGCGTCGCCGTCCCGCTCACGGAGCGGCGCGGCCGGAACCTCGTGCTCACCGAAGCGGGTCAGGTCCTGGCCGACGCGGGGATGCGGGTCGAGGAGGCGCTGGCGGCCGCGCGGGACGCGCTCGGCTCCTTCGCCGAGCGCGACGATCGGGTGGTCGGCGTCGCCGCCTTCCACAGCGCGGGCCACGCGCTGTTCGGTCCGCTGCTCGCGGAGCTGGCCGGCGGCCCGCCGGTCTCGCTGCGCGACGCGGACGTCGCCCGTGCCGACTTCCCCGGCCTCACCGCGGACCACGACCTCGTGGTCGCGCACCGGCTCGCGCACGACCCGCCGTGGCCGGATCGACGGCTCGTCGTCGCGCCGCTCCTCGTCGAGCCGTTCGACGTCGCCCTGCCCGAGGACCACCCGCTCGCCGCGCTGCCCGCCGTCGACCCCGAGCTCCTCCGGGACGAGCGGTGGATCTCCGTGCAGGCGGGCTTCCCGCTCGCCGGGGTGCTCGACCACCTCGGCGCGCTCGCGGGCGCTCCGCTGCGCATCGAGCACCGGATCAACGAGTTCTTCGTCGCCGCCGAGGTCGTGCGCCGCGGCGGCGCGGTCGCGGTCATGCCGCGCGTCACCGCCGCCCCGCTCGCGGGGTCGGGGATGGTGCTGCGGCCCGTCCGCGGGCTCGACCTCGTCCGGCACGTCGACGTACTCGCGCGCCCCGACGCGGTGGCGCTGCGCTCGGTCCGCACCGTGCTCACCGCGCTCACCCGGGTGGCCGCACGGCTCTCGCGGCAGGTCCCCCCGCCCCGGCACGGCCCCGTCCCGTGAGAGCCTCGGGCGTGCCCGCCGCCGAGGACCCGCAGACGCTCTCCTGGTTCGGCGTGCGCTGTCTGTTCCGGCACCACGGGGACGTCTACGAGGAGCGCGTCACCCTCTGGCGAGCGCGCGACTTCGACCAGGCGATCGCCCTGGCGGAGGCGGAGGCGCGCGAGTACGCCGCCGTCCTCTCGAGCCCGGACGGGCAGAACGAGTACATCGGGTTCGCGCAGACGTACGTGCTCGACGACGAGCCGGGCCACGGCGCGGAGGTCTTCTCCCTGATGCGCGACAGCGACCTCCCGCCCGGTGCGTACATCGACCGGTTCTTCGACACCGGCGACGAGCACGAGTCGACGGTCTGAATTCGGCTCGTCCCGCAGCGCCCGTCCCGGATGCGTTCAGGCGGTGATCACGCCGCGCGCAGCACCCTGGCGGATCCGGCTCGAGGCGCCCTGGAGGGATGGGGCACGGATGACCGCGCAGCGCGACCGAGCGGTGGAGGCGGTGCCGCTCGCGGTCCGCGTCGAGTAGCCCCGTACCGCTCGCGGACGTGCAGCCGGCCCCGAACGGGCTCTCGCCGTTCGCACAGGTCCGTCTTGCGCGGAGGCCGCATCCTCGTCGGATGCAGCAGGACCGGCGCGCACGGCTCAGCCGGCGCGGCGGACTGCTCGCGGTCGGGGCGGCCGTCGGCCTCGCCGGCGTCTCCGCGACGGCACCCGCGGCGATCGGCCGCACCGCCGCGTCCGTGCCCAGCACGCGCGCCATCCACCTGATCGGCGACTCCTGGGCCGCCGGACTCTTCGCCGACCCCTCCCACGCGCTCGGCCAGGTCGCCGCGGCCGCCCTCGGCATGACCATCACGGTCGACGCGATCTCCGGCACCGGCTACGTCGCGACGGCGGGTGCCGAGGACTACCTGCAGCGCGCGCAGGAGGCGAGCGGCCGCCACCGCCTCGTCATCGTGCAGGGCGGCAGCAACGACGTCGGCGAGGACCTCGACGCGATCGCCGCCGCCGCGACCGGGACCTGGCGGACGCTCGCCCGCCGGTTCCCCGCCGCTCGCCTGCTCGCGCTCGGGCCGGGCCCCGACCCGGAACCCGTCGACGCCGACCAGCGCGCCGTCGACGCCGCCCTCCGTCGCGCGGTGACGGCGCAGGGCGTCCCCTACGTCTCCATGCTCGACGAGGACTGGATCCCCGCCGCGCGGGCCTCCGCGGTGCTCGGCGCGATCACGAAGCACCCGACGCCGGCCGGGCAGCAGTACCTCGGCCTGCGGCTCGCCGCCGCGATCCGCCTCATCCACCCCGAGGTGCTGACCGGCGTCTGATCAGGCGCTCCCCCTTCGGGGACGTGTGCCGGGCGGTCCGGGCGGCCTACCGTGGGCGCTCACGCACGTGCTGGGGGGGTTCATGCGTCCGTCCTCGTCCCGGCGGTTCCGGCTGCCGCTGCTGCTCGGCGCGCTCGCGGCGTCGGGCCTCGCCGCTGCCGCCGCCGCGCCCGCGGCGATCGCGGCGCCCGCGCCCCTGGCGATCACGGTCATCGGCGGCGACGCGCAGCTCAGCGCCGCGTGGAGCGCCGTCCCGGGCGCGACCGGCTACGTCGTGCAGTGGGGCGAGGGGTCCAGGACGAACCGGACGCTCCGCACCACCGGGCTGTCCGTGCGCATCCCGAAGGTGACGAACCGGAGGACCTACTCGGTGCGGGTGTCCGCGCTCGGCGTCGCCGCGAGCAGCGCGCGGCGGTCCGTGCGCCCCGTGCCGTACGTGCCCACCTCCATCACGAGCGTGCGCGCGGTGCCGGACGGCCCGGACCGCATCCGGGTCACGTGGTCGGGCGGCGGCCAGGCCCGCAGCGTGAAGGTGCTCGCGGGCGCCGACAGCATCACCGAGGCGCACCACTTCAGCACCGGGTGGCTGCCCGCCGCGGTGCGCTCCGCCGTCGTGACCGTGCCGCGCTCGCTCCGAGGCGTCCTCGGCGGCGGCACCGGCAACGTCGTCTTCGTCAAGGTCGCGCAGACGAACTCCCGCGCGGCGAACCCGAAGGACGCGTACGCCTTCTCGCTCCGCGACAAGTACCGGCTCACGCCGTCCGGCACCTGGTCGCTGGCGGGCATGGCGGCCGCCGGCGGCGACACGACCCGCCTCAGCGTCGCGACCTGGAACGTGCAGAGCATCACCGCCAGCGCCGGCTACGCGGTGCAGAACCGCTGGGCCGCCCGACTGCCGAAGGTCGTCGCGAACATCGAGGCGCACGCGCCCGCCCTCATCGGGCTGCAGGAGCTGACCACGGCGCGCGTCGAGCCCGACTGCCTCAACCCGCGCGGGCAGTACCTCTGCGTCGAGCAGTACCAGACCCTCGAGACCGCGCTCGCGTCCGCCCCGACCCCCTACCGCGACGCGCGCAGCGACGCGAACGCCTGGGTCTACGCGAACCCCGGCTCCTACGTCGACTCGCACCTCTTCTACGACCCCGCGCGGCTGACCGTGCAGGACTCGGGCTACGTCTCGCCGCGCGACCTGCTCGGCAGCGCGTGGCCGTCGTCCATGCCGAACGAGGCGGGCATGTGGGCGCGTTTCGGGATCCTCGACGGCACCGGAGCGGTCGGGCGCGGCTTCCTCGCCGTGTCCATCCACCTCCCGGCCGGGGACGAGGGCGCGGTCCGGCGGGCGGAGGCGGCGGCGATCGCCCGGTTCATGGACGGGAAGGCGCGCCAGGCCGACGGCACCTCGCTGCCGATCGTGTTCGTCGGCGACTTCAACGACAACGGCGCGCGCGAGGCGGACGCCGGCAGCCTCCGGCTCCTCGCGACCGGCTACCTGGACGCGGCCGCGACGGCGGACCGGACCGGCCTGAACTTCAGCACGGCGAACCAGAGCAACGGGGCCGGCGGCGTGGACGCGGACTACCCCGCGTTCCTGACGCCGCACAAATACCCGACGAGCCGGATCGACTACATCATGCTGAAGAACTCGCCGCACCCGATCTCGTACCGGAACCTCGTGCCGACGGCGGGCGACCGCTTCGACGGCGCGCTGCAGGGGTCGGACCACAACATGCAGCTCGCGGAGGTCGGGATCGGCGATCCGGTCCGCTGACCCGGGCGCCGTCGGTCCCGCGCGTCAGGCGCAGCCCAGCGGTCTGGCGGGTCGCGGCCACGCCGCCGCGTCGTCCTCGGCGCCGACGTAGGCGGAGCGGCCGTCGGCGGCGATCCAGATCCGGCGCCCCTCCCGCCGCCATCCCGTGTCGCGCGCATCGCTCGGGACGCGGACGTGCTCCCGGTACGGCCGGTCGAAGTACTCCCCCAGCTCCTGCAGCGGACGCGCGACGTAGCTCACGGGATCCTTCGTCCCGTCGCCGAGGGTGAGGAACGTCATCGACTGCCAGGCGCAGTGGGCGGGCCCGTCCGCGGAGACGACGGTCGAGGTCGGCACCCGGGTGCCGTCGGCGTCGGTCCAGACCTGGACGCCGCGTGCGCGGCTCACCGACTCCGGGAAGTCGGCGAGGTCGCACGTCGCGAACGACTCGACGTACCAGCCGTGCCCGTCCTTCGCGCCCGTCCCCGGGCCGGAGGGCCCGTCGCGCACGATGATCGCCTGGCGCGCGACCCCGTCGTACGAGGTCGTGAACAGCACGCGGTCGCCGTCGTCCCGCTCACGGACCAGCGCGTCGGTCGGGGACGAGAGGAACAGCCCCTCCCCCCGCTTGACCTCGATCGCCGCCTGCGGGTCCGCCGCCACCGCGCCCTCGTCGTTCCGACCCACCACGGTCTGCCCCCGGGGCGCGCTCGAGCAGGACACGACGCGCCCGGCCGCGCCCGGCCACTCCCACGGCGTCCTCCGATCGGCCGCCGACGGCGTGGCGACGAGCGGACCGGTGTACGGCGTCCGCTCGGCCGGCACGTCGTCGCTGATCCGGAGCCCGCCCGCGCCGCAGCCGGAGAGCAGCAGGGCGGCCGCGCCGACGGCGACGACGCCGAGGATCCTCATGCCGAGCACTGTCCTCCGGGCGCGCCGTCCTCTCAAGGACCTGCGCCGGATCGTGATCGCGGCAGCCGCGAGGTCAGTCGGCGGCGACCACCGCGGCCGCGCAGGCGATCGTCGCGGCGTCCTCGACGAGCGCGAACACCGCATCGGGCAGGCCCGTCGCGGCGCCGCCCGTGCGGAGCCACATGCCGGCGTAGCTGCCGACCGCGCCGCCGATCGCACCGAGCAGCACGCCGCCCTTCCAGCCGTCGCGCCCGGCGATCGTCGCGATGGCGGCCCCCGCGATCGCTCCGGTGCCGATCCGGCCGAGCAGCGGTCCCGGCTTCGTGCGCGCGGGGGTCGCCGGCAGCTTGTCCGCGACGAGCTCCCCCGCAGCCGCGAGCACGAGCGCGAGGCGGCCGGCGGGCGACCGGAGCACCGGCCAGTCCTTCCACGCGCCGTCGAGCGACGACCGGTCGCGGTACAGGGCGAGCATCGCGAGCGGGGTCATGGACCGCGCGCCGCTGAGCACGCCGAGCATGCCCGCTCGGAACGGGAGGGGGATCGTGGTGCTGCTGTCCGCCATGCGGTGCCTCCGCGGTCGATCGATCGGGTTGGTCGGACCATAGACGGCGGGCCTGGCCGAACCGCCGAGCGGGCTGGACGTTCGTCGAGCGGCGCCCGAGCACTTCGAGGTCCCGAGCACGTCGTCTCGTCGGCAGCGAGTGCGTGCAGAACGCGAGTGCCTGCAGAACGAAGGACCGGCTCGCCCCACCCGTTGCCGTTCTGCCCAGCGGCCGTCAGGCTCGACCCGTGCGCCTCCCCGCCGACACCCACGTCCACAGCGAGTGGTCGTGGGACACCGGCGGCCCGGTGCCGGAGAACGCGGGCCGGATGGCGGCGATGTGCGAGCGGGCGGTCCGCATCGGGCTCCCGGCGATCGCGTTCACCGAGCACCTCGACTTCAACGGCCGGGTCCGGTTCCATCCCGACGACCTGCTCCCGCAGCAGCGCAAGTACCTCGACGCGAGCGGTCACCTGGTGGTGCCGCCGCTCGACGTCGCCGGCTACCTCGAGTCGATCGACCGCTGCCGGCACCGCTTCCCCGAGCTGCGGATCCTCACCGGCGTCGAGTTCGGGCAGCCGCACCTGTTCGACGCGGAGGCGCGCGCCCTGCTCGACCTCGACGGGCTCGACCGCGTCAACGGGTCGCTGCACACGCTCGCGGACGGCGACGAGCGGGCCGAGCCGGGCACCCTCTACCGGTCCTGGGCGCCCGACGACGTCGTCATCGCGTACCTGCTCGAGGTGCCGCGGATGGTCGCCGGTTCCGACTCGTTCGCGGTCGTCACCCACCTCGACTACGCCGCCCGCGCCTGGCCCGTCGGGACGGCGGGCCCCTTCGAGGCGACCCGGTTCGAGGAGCCGTTCCGCGTCGCGCTCCGGGCGATCGCCGGCTCCGGCAGGGCGCTCGAGATGAACACGCGACGGCTGGAGCCGTGGCTGCCGCGGTGGTGGGCGGAGGAGGGCGGGCGCGCGATCAGCTTCGGCAGCGACGCCCACGACGCGCACGAGGGCATCGCGGGCGGCTTCCCCGAGGCCGTGGCGATGGTCGAGCAGGTCGGCTTCCGGGCGGGGCGCCGTGCGGAGGACCTGTGGACCCGGTGACCGGGCCGGCCCCGGCGCGGACCCCGGAGCCGATGAGCGACCGCGAGCTCGTGGCGCTGCTGGTCGCGATGCCGACCGCGGTCGTCGCCGCGGGCGTCGCGCTCGCCGCGATCGTGCTGCTCGTCGGCGGCGGCGTCGTGCGCGGCGGCGAGATCGGCGAGCCGGTGGACGTGAGCCGCCCGCTCGTCGTCGCCGTCGTGGCGAGCGCCGGGATCGCCGCGGCGGCCGTCGCCGTCGTCGCGCGGATCCTGCGGAGGACCGCGCGGCGCTTCCCCGCCTGATTCCGGTCCTGCCGGCACCCGCAGTGGGGCTCCCCCCGGACCGCTCGGCGCTCGAGTGTCGAGGGATGCGCATCGGGCGGGCCCTCGTCACCGTCGCCGTGCTCGGAGCGGTCTCGGCCGCGGCGGACGCGGCGCTGTACGTCGTGGCGCTCGCGTCCCTGTCCGGCGGTCCGTCGGCCACGGGGTGGGACGCGCTGCAGGTCGCGAACCGACTCGCCCTCGGCGTCGCGCTGCTCGGCGCGGCGACGGGCGTGCTCGCCGGCGCCCGCCGTCGCGGAGCCGCCGGCGTCCTCCTCGCGGCCGCGGCCGTCACCCTGACGCTCGCGGTCGGCCTGCGCGTGCTGGGCGAGCGGCTGGCCTCGATCCAGCCGACCGCGCAGCCGAGCGACCTGTACGTCGCGCTCCTCGCGATCGAGGGCACGGGGTCCGACCTGCTGCCGGTACCGATCGTCCTCGTGCTCGGCGCGGCCACCGCGGCGGCGTTCGGCCGGGTGCTGCGGGACCGGGCGCTGACGGCCTAGCTGACGGCCTGACGGCGCCCGCCGGTCGTCAGTCCTGCGGCGCGAGCTTCCGGCGCATCGTCGCGGCGCTCTCGTGCCAGACCGCCGCGTCGACCCGGACCACGACGACGGTCGTGCCCAGACGCGCGGTCCGGACGCCGACGCTCGCGGCCCGCGCGAGCCCGCGCATCCGCTTGCGCACCGCGGCGGCCTCCCGGTCGTCCGCGATCGTCCGCGCCGCCTGCTCCTCGTGCAGCGCCTGCCGCCACAGCGCCTGCGCGGTCCGCTCGACCGCGGTCACGGCCGCTCGGCCCGGTCGACGGCTGGCCGATCGACGGCCGCGCGGTCGGCGGCGGACCTGCCGGCGCAGTGCCGGCAGCCGCACGGCCGGTCGTCCTGGTCGTCGAGCACGGGGCCTCCCGACGGCGAGTATCGCGCGACCCCGCGGCAGCGTCCAGGCCCGACCCGTAGCGTCGATGCGCCGCACCCGCACCGCAGAGAACGAGGCCCCATGTCCACCTGGCTCATCACCGGCTGCTCGACCGGGCTCGGTCGCGCCTTCGCGGAGGCGGCGCTCGCGCACGGGCACGACGTCGTCGCGACCGCCCGCGACGCGGCCGCCGTGCAGGACCTCGCGGACGCGAACCCCGAGCACGTGCTCCCGCTCGCCCTGGACGTCACCGACGACGCGCAGGTGTCGGGCGCCGTCCGCGCCGCCGAGGAGCGGTTCGGCCACGTCGACGTGCTCGTCAACAACGCCGGCTACGGCTACCGCGCCGCGGTCGAGGAGGGCGAGGACGACGCCGTGCGGCGCCTCTTCGACACCCACTTCGACGGCACGGTCCGCACGATCAAGGCGGTGCTGCCCGGCATGCGCTCCCGCCGCTCCGGCGCGATCGTCAACCTCTCCTCCATCGGCGCCCGCATCGCGCCGGAGGGCTCCGGCTACTACGCCGCCGTGAAGGCCGCGATCGAGGCGCTGACGCTGTCGCTGCGCAAGGAGCTCGCGCCCCTCGGCGTCTCGGCCACCGTCGTCGAGCCCGGGGGCTTCCGCACCGACTTCGCCGGGCGCTCGCTGACCCAGTCCGCGACGCCGATCGCGGACTACGCGGACACCGCGGGGCGCCGGCGCAAGGAGCACGACACCGCCCACGGCACGCAGCCCGGCGACCCGCGCAAGGGCGCGGAGGCGCTCGTCACCGCGGTCGACTCGGGCCGGCCGCCGTACATGCTGCTGCTCGGCAACGACGCGTCGGACGGGTTCCGAGCCGCGCTCGACGCGCTCCGCGCCGAGGTCGACGAGTGGGAGGCGCTGAGCCGGAGCACCGACTTCGACGCCTGATCTGGCGACGCATCGACCCGCGGCCTACTGTCGCGCCATGACGGGAGCCATCGACCGCTGGATGGACGGCTACGTGCGCGCCTGGTCGACGAACGCGCCGGACGACGTCCGCGCGCTGTTCACGGAGTCGGCCGAGTACCGCACGGCGCCCTGGCTGGAGCCCGCCGAGGGGCACGACGCGATCCTCGCCATGTGGGAGCGCACGGCCGACGAGCCCGACGACCACGGGTTCAGCTGGCACCTGCTCGGCGCGGACGGCGGGCGGCACTTCGTGCAGGGACGGACGACGTACGCCGACGGCCGCGTCTACGAGAACCTCTGGGTCGTCGACCTCGTTGACGACGGCCGGGCGAGCGCGTTCACCGAGTGGTACATGGAGTCCGCGTCGAAGCCGCTCGGGCCGAACGCCTGACGCGGGGTGATCTCGAGGCTCGCTGCGCTCGCACCTCGATCAGCGGGGAGGGACCGCTCGCACCTCGATCAGCGGGAAGGGACCGCTCGCACCTCGATCAGCGGGAAGGGACCGCTCGCACCTCGATCAGCGGGGAGGCTCCGCCGGCACCTCGATCAGCGGTGCGAGCGGGCGGCGACGCGGGCGCGGAGGCCGGGCGGCTCGAGCGGGGCTCCGTGGCGGCGCGCGATGAGGAACAGGCGGTGCGCGGTGATGATCATGGCGAGCCAGGTCGCGCCGAGCAGCCAGCCCGCGAGCACGTCGGTGAACCAGTGCGCGGCGAGCAGCACCCGGGTCAGGCCGACGACGACCGCGATGACGACGGGCACGACCACGGTCACGACGCGGCCGGTGATCGTCCGCCGGTTGATCCAGAGCAGGTAGGCGACGATCCCGGCGATCACCGTCGCATTGAGCGTGTGGCCGCTCGGGAACGACGGCGACGTCTCGAACGGCGGGATCGCGAGGGACCGCGCCGGGCGGGACCGGTCGATGATGTCCTTCCCGGCGATCGTCATGAGCAGCGAGCCGAGCCCGGCCCCGACGACGAGGATCGCGGGCGTCCACGAGCGGCGGGTCGCGCAGAGCAGCGCGACGGCGGCGAGCGCCATGATCGGCATGCCGACGGGGCCGAAGAGGTACGCGACGCCGGCGGAGAACCCGTCGGTCGCGGGGTTCCGGAGGTGCGCGAAGGCCTTCAGGACGGGCAGGTCGAGCGCGGAGACGCCGTCGCGGTCGGTCACCGCGTCGTAGACGCGCGCCACGAGGAACGCGAGCAGCGCCGCCACCGCGGCGCCGACGACGAGGGTCAGCGCGAGCGCGGGTCGGGCGCCGACGCGGCGGCCGAGGTCCACGGCCGGTCGGACGACGGCTCGGCGCACCGGCGCGGGCAGCTCCCGGTCGACGGGGGCCCGCGCGCCGTCGTCCGGGTCGGTCATCGGCTCGCGCCGCTCCGCCGCAGCGCCGCGGATCGGATGGAGGCCCAGACCGCGAGCGCCAGGACCACCGACGAGAAGAAGACGTGGAAGGGCGTCCAGCCGTCCATGCCGAGGGTGCTGATCAGGTGCCCGCTGCCCCACTGCCCGACCGAGGCGACGAAGAGGACGACGGCGACGACCGTCAGCACGGGGGCCGCCCGGCGGAGGGCGACGACGGCGACGACCGCCGCGAGGAGCGCGGGCACGAGCAGACCGTAGGCGGTCCACCCGTGGATCTCCGTCCAGGCCTCCGCGCCGTGGCCCTTCGTGCGGATGAACTCGCTCGAGGTGAAGAACTGGATGAAGACGAAGAGGGTCGCGATGCCGGTGAGGATCGCGTAGGCGCGGCGTGCGCCCGGGGTCGCGGCGGGGCGGGTGACGGACATCGAGGTCCTTCCTGGGAGGCGGTCGAGCACCACCCTGCGGCGCGCGGCGTGCACGCCGAGCGCCAGGCGCATTCGAACCCTCGAATGCGCCCGCTCCTCCCAGGGCCTTCAGACCCGGCCGCGCCCCCGTTGCAGCGGCAGGACGACCTCGGCCACCGCGCCGCCGTCCGGGCCGTTCCGCAGGACGACCCGGCCGCCCGCGCGCTCGACGAGGCGGCGCACGAGCGCGAGCCCGAGGCCGGCGCCCTGCGACCCGCTCCCCCGGGCCTCCTCCGGCCGCGCGAACCGGTCGAAGGCGAACGGCAGGAACGACTCGGGCACGCCCCGCCCGTCGTCGACCACCTCGACCCGCAGCGCGTCGACGTCGCTCGCGACGCGGATGCGGACGGCGGAGGCGGGCTCGGCGGCGAGCGCGTTCCGCGTCAGGTTCGCGAGCACCCGGCCGAAGGCCGCGGGGTCGATGGCGACCTCGGCCGTCTCGTCGACGCCGTCCGCGAGCTCGAGGTCCACGACGACGGGACCGGCGAGCAGGCGGGCGCGGTCGACCTCCGCCATCGCCTCCGTGATCAGGTCGGCGACGGAGGAGGAGCCCGTCGGCTCCGCCGCGGCGCCCTCGGCGCGCGACAGCACGAGCAGCTCGTCCGCGAGCCGCGCGAGGCGGTCGACCGACCGCCGGATCTCGACGAGGTCGGCGGAGGGGGCACGGCGCTCCGCGAGCTCCGCCTGGGCGGCGAGCACCGCGATCGGCGTGCGCAGCTCGTGCGCGGCGTCCGCGGTCACGCGCCGCTCGTGCTCCGCGAGCGCCCGGAGGTCGTCGATCAGGCCGTTCAGCGTGACGCCGAGCGCGACGAGCTCACCGCCGCCCTCGACGGGCAGGGCGCCCGCCCCGCCTTCGGCGCGGAGCCGGTCCGCGGAGGCCCGCATGCGGTCGACGGGCCGGAGCGCGGCGCCCGCGATGAGGAAGGCGGCGACGCCGATGAGGACGACCGCGACCGGGGTGCCGATCGCGAGCGTGAGCATGGTGCCGCCGACGAGCGCGTCGCCCGCGGTGAGGTCGCGCGCGGCCCAGAGCCGCCACTGCCCGCGACGCGCGTCCACGGCGAGGTGGACGACGCGGAAGTGCCCGATCGAGGTCCGGACGGTGCCGACGTCCTGCACGGTCGCCACCGCGGCCGCGAGCGGACGGGGCATCGAGCTGTGCGCGACCCGGCCCTCCGGGTCCACCACGAGGATGAGCAGACCGGGCGACGACGGGTCGGGCCGCTCCTCCGGGTCGAAGCGGAGGTCGACCGCGTACGGGCGGAGGTCGTCGGCGGCGAGCTGCGTCGCCGACTCGAGCGCCACGTCCCGCACCTGCACCGCGACGAGGGCCGCCAGGGAGCCGAGCAGCACCGCCGCGACCGCGGCCGCGCCGACCGCCAGGCGCACCCGCAGCGACCAGTGGCGGACCGGTCGTCTCATGCCGGGGCGACGAGGCGGTACCCGACGCCGCGCACGGTCTCCACCATCGGGCCCGCGCCGGCGGCGGCGAGCTTCTTCCGCACGTAGCTGACGTACTGGTCGACGATCGCGCCGTCGAACCGGTCCGGGTCGCCCCACACCTCGGTGAGCAGCGTCCTCCGGTCGACCGCGTCGCCGGCCCGGGCGGCGAGGGCGCGGAGCACGCCGAACTCCTTGACGCTGAGCGGCACCGTGCGGCCGAGCACGGTCGCGCGCACGGCCGGCGGGTCGAGCACGAGGTCGCCGACCTCGACCCGGCCGCCCGCCGACGCGGAGCGGCGGAGCAGCGCCCGGAGGCGGGCGGCGAGCTCCTCGAGGGCGAAGGGCTTCACGAGGTAGTCGTCGGCTCCCGAGTCCAGCCCGAGGACCCGGTCGGCCACCCCGTCGCGCGCGGTGACGAGCACGATCGGGACCAGCAGCCCCTCCCGACGCGCGTGCCGGCACAGCTCGACGCCGCTCATGCCGGGCAGGCCGATGTCGATCGCGGCGGCGTCGAAAGCGCGTCCTCGGAGCGCGATCAGCCCGGCCAGGCCGTCCGCCGCCGTCTCGACGCGGTGCCCCTCCCCCTCGAGCGACTGCGCGAGGAGGGTCCGCATCCGCGGGTCGTCCTCGACCACCAGCACGTCCGCCACAGCCCGGAAGCCTGGCAGACGGCGGGCGCCCGCGGGCGACGGGTCGGCGCGTTCCCTTCGAGGACCCGAAGATCGCGGATCCGCTTCATGGAGGGTGCACAGCGGAGGCATCGGATCCGACCGCGCCGCCTCCGCACCATGGGGCCATGACGAGCTCGAGCGACCGCAGGCCGCGCACCGTCCGCGCGGAACGGGTGATGGGCACCGTCGTCTCCTTCGACGTGCGGGGGCCCGGCGACCACGCCGCGGCGATCGACGCGGCCGTCCGCTGGTTCCACGAGGTGGACGCGCGGTTCAGCCCCTACAGGTACGGCAGCGAGGTGTCCCGCGTCGACCGCGGCGAGCTGCCGCTCGACGAGGTCTCCGAGGACCTCGCGGAGGTGATCACCGCGTGCGACGCCCTCGAGGACTGGTCGGCGGGCGCGTTCTCGGCGGTGCGGGACGGGCGCTTCGACCCCTCCGGGTACGTGAAGGGCTGGTCGGTGGAGCGCTCGGCACGACTGCTCCGCGAGCAGGGCTGCGCGGACTTCGCGATCAACGCCGGGGGCGACGTGCTGGTCGCCTCGTCGGACCGCGACCGCGCCCCGTGGCGGGTCGGGGTTCGGCACCCGAGCGACCCGACGGCGCTCGCGACCGTGCTGCTCGCGCACGACCTCGCGGTCGCCACCTCCGGGCGCTACGAGCGCGGCGACCACGTCGTCGACCCGCGCACCGGCCGGCCGGCGACGGGTGCCGCGGCGGTGACCGTCTGCGGCCCCGACCTCGCCCTCGCCGACGGCTTCGCGACCGCCGCGCTCGTGCTGGGCGAGGACGGCCCTGCGTGGATCGCCGGGCTCGCCGGGTACGAGGCGTGGACCGCGTTCGACGACGGCCGCGTCGTGGCCACGAGCGGCTTCCCGCGCGTCGTGGAGGGGGTGCCGGTGCGCACCGCGCCGGCGGACGACCTGGCCGGAGCAGCGCGGTGACCGCGACGATGCCGCGGCCGACCCGGTCCGCGCCGCCGCCCCCGCCGCGCCGGCTCCCCCGGCGCGGCCGCCCGCTCGTGGTCGACCTGCTCGCCGCCGCGGCGGGGCTCGGTCTCGGCGTCACGATCGCCCTCGCGATCGAGGCGCAGACCCTCGCCTCGATCGGCACCCTCCCCGGCCTCCTCACCGCGGCGGGACGGATGGCGGGGCTGCTCGCCGGCTACGCGATGCTCGTCACCGTCGCCCTGTCGGCCCGGATCGGGCCGCTCGAGCGCGCCATCGGGCAGGACCGGCTGATCCGCTGGCACCGCGCGCTCGGTCCGTGGGGCCTCTGGCTGCTGCTCGCCCACGTCGTGCTGATCGTGCTCGGCTACGCCGGCGTCGCGCAGACCGGGGTGCTCGCGCAGGCGTGGGACCTGGTGCTGACCTACCCCGGCATGCTCGGCGCTGCGGTCGGCACCGCCCTGCTGCTCCTCGCCGGGGTCACGTCCTACCGGAAGGCGCGGCGGCGGCTCCGGTACGAGACGTGGTGGGCGGTGCACCTGTACACCTACCTCGCCCTGCTCCTCGCGTTCCAGCACCAGGTCGACACCGGCGCCTCCTTCGCCGGCCACCCGCTGGCGACCGCGTGGTGGACGGCGCTCTGGGTCGCGCTGCTCGCCGCGGTCGTCGGCTGGCGGGTCCTGCTGCCCGTCGTCCGCTCGCTCCGGCACCGCGTCCGCGTGGTCGACGTGCGGCGGGAGTCGGCGGACGTCGTGTCGATCGTGCTCGAGGGCCGGCGCCTCGACCGGCTTCCCGTCGCGGGCGGCCAGTTCTTCCAGTGGCGGTTCCTGACCCGCGGCCAGTGGTGGCAGGCGCACCCGTTCTCCCTCTCCGCCGTGCCGCGCGCGGACCGGATGCGGATCACCGTCAAGGACCTCGGGGACCACAGCCGCGACCTCGCGACCCTGCGGCCCGGCACGCCCGTCTTCGTCGAGGGCCCGTACGGGCGCTTCACGGCGGACGCCGCGACCGGCCACCGCGTCCTGCTCGTCGGCGCCGGCGTCGGCACGACGCCCCTGCGGAGCCTGCTCGACGACCTCGACGAGCACGCGGACGTAGCCGTGCTGCTCCGCGGCGGCACGGGCACGGCGATCGCCCTCCGCGACGAGATCGCGGGCGAGGTCGAGCGGCGCGGGGGGCGGTACTGGGAGGCGCTGGGGTCGCGCGACCGCATCGCCGTGACCGCCGACACCCTCCGCCGGGCGCTGCCGGACCTCCCCGACCGCGACGTCTTCATCTGCGGGCCCGCGGCATTCACGGCCGGGATCGCCGCGGCCTGCCGCGACGCGGGCGTGCCCGCGGCCCGCATCCACTTCGAGTCCTTCGCCTTCTGATCAGGAGCCCCTCATGCGACGCGCGCCCATCGTGATCACCGCGACCGTGCTCGGCACGGCCGGGGTGCTGCTCTTCAGGCCCCTCTCCCCCGGCACGGTCGCGAGCGCGACCGCCGACGACAGCGGGTCCTCCTCGTCCTCGTCGGGGTCGTCCGGGCAGGCGTCGAGCGGGTCCTCCCCGTCGGCGTCGGGCTTCTCGTCGTCCTCCCCATCATCGGGATCGACAACGGCGAAGGACGGCACGTACACGGGCACGGCCGAGACGACGCGCTTCGGCACGACGCAGGTCGAGGTCACTATCTCGGGCGGGAGAATCACCGAGGTCACGACCGTGCAGCTGAACCAGGCGGACCCGCGGTCGTTGCAGATCAGCGAGGAGGCGGCGCCGACCCTCCGGTCCGAGGTCCTCGCGAAGCAGACCGCCGCCGTCGACACGGTGAGCGGCGCGACGTACACGACGGCCGCCTACGAGGCGTCGCTCCAGTCCGCGCTCGACACCGCCGGCTACACGGCCCCCGACGGCTCGACCGCGAGCACCGACGTGTCGAGCATCCAGGAGTCCGGCGGCTTCGGCCACTGACCCGCGGCTGCGCGATCGCCGCCGTCGCTGATCGAGGTGCGAGCGCAGCGAGCCTCGAGATCAGGCTCGGGATGGTCTCGAGGTTCGCTGGCGCTCGCACCTCGACCGACGGGGATGATCGAGGCGCGGTCACGAGCCGCCTCAGGCGAGAGCGGGGCCCGTCGCGACGGGGCGGTCCGGGTGGTTCGACCACTCGCTCCACGAGCCCGGGTACAGCGCGGGCGAGAAGCCGGCGAGCATCAGCGCGACGACCTCGTGCGCGGCGGTGACGCCGGACCCGCAGTACGCGGCGACGGGCGCGTCGTCGCGGACCCCGAGCGCGGCGAAGCGCTCCCGGAGGGCGTCGGGCGGGAGGAAGCGGCCGTCGGCGCCGAGGTTCCCGGTCGTCGGCGCGCTCACCGCGCCGGGCACGTGACCGGCCCGCGGGTCGATCGGCTCGACATCGCCGCGGTACCGCTCCGGCGCCCGCGCGTCCAGCAGGACGCCGTGCTCGGGGAACGCGGCCGCCCCGTCGAGGTCGATGACGGGCAGCGCGCCGGAGCCGAGGTCGACGTCGCCCGGCTCCGGGGCGACGTCGCCGGTCTCGAGCGGCAGCCCCGCCTCGCGCCAGGCGGCGAGCCCGCCGTCGAGCAGCCGCACGTCGGGCAGTCGCGCGGCCCGCAGCAGCCACCACGCGCGCGCCGCGGAGAGGCCCTGCAGATCGTCGGCGACGACCACCGTGTCGCCGTCCCGGATCCCCCACCGGCGCGCGGCCGCCTGCAGCGACTCCCGCGACGGCAGCGGGTGCCGGCCCTCGTCCGGGCGACCGTGCCGGGCCAGCTCGCCGTCGAGGTCCACGTACACGGCGCCCGGGACGTGGCCGGCGCGGTGGTCCGCGCGGCCGTCCGGCCGGTCGAGCCGCCAGCGCACGTCGAGCACGCGGACGGGTCGCTCGGCCTGCAGCGCGGCGAGCTCGGCGGGGGCGATGAGGATCGGCGTCATGGCGGAGCCATCCTCCTCCGCGTCGCTCCCGCTCGGATCAGCGCGCGGGGTGCAGCGCGATCGTGTGCTCCGCCTTGCGGGCGCGGCCGATCAGGCCGACGGGGTGGAGCAGCGGTCGGGCGGACACGGGGACGAGCAGGGCGGGGTCGACCTCGAGCCGGCAGCCGGCCTCCCGCAGGTGCACGGTGAGGTCGAGGTCGTCGTGGATACCCTGGTCCTCCCGGTGGACGCGGTCGGCGACCCGCTCCCAGGCGGCCCGGCGCATCGCGAGGTTGGAGCCGAACAGCGGCGGCCCGCCGACCTTCCGCCCGATCCGCTCGAAGTAGGCGTACCAGTACCAGCCGGTGAGCGCGCGCCGGAGCGGCCGCGGCACGACCATGAACTCGCCGGGCCCGGAGAGCGCGTCGAGCGCGGGGTCCGCGACGAACCGGTCGACCACCCGCTGCGTCCAGTCGGCGGGCGGCCGGCTGTCGGCGTCGAGCCGCAGGATCAGGTCGCTCCGCGCCGCGTCGTACCCGGCGGAGGCCGCGGCCGCGATGCCGGGCTGCGCCTCCCGCACGACCCGCGCACCGTGCGCCTCCGCGACGGCGACGGACGCGTCGCTCGACCCGTTGTCGACGACGATCACCTCGTCCGGCCGCAGCCGCTGCGCGTCGAGCGCGACGAGGCACCGCTCGAGCGGGTCGCCGTCGTCCTTCACCGGCACCACCACCGAGCACGTCGGGCGCGCTCCCCTCATCCCCGTCCCTCCTGCGCAGCGAGCCGCCCGCCGTCGCTCGACGAGCGGCAGCGGGCGGCAGGCATCCTCGCTACTTCTTGCTGACCGCGTCCTTCACGGTCCCGGCGGCCTTCTCGACGAGGTTCGGCTTCGGCGTCGTGCCGTAGTACCGCTCGTCCGGCTGCGTCGGGGGCGGGAACGCCGCCGTGTCCTTCGGGTAGGGCGCGTCCTCGTAGGAGAAGGTGCCGCGGCCGTCGGGCGTCGGGCCGTTCGCCCACGTGCCCTCCTTCGCGGCGGCGCCGTCCGAGAAGTTGATGTACTTGTACTCCACGTCCTGCACCTCCTTCGAGATCGGGAAGTTGCTCGGTACGGGCAGGTCCTCGTAGCCCTCGGCGCGGAGCTCGGCCGCTGCCGCCGTCCACTGGTTCTGGTGCATCGTGTCGCGGGCGAGCAGGAACGAGAGCAGGTCGCGCACGCCCTTGTCGTCGGTCATCTGGTAGATCCGGGCGGCCTGGAGCCGACCCTGCATCTCGGCATTCGCGTTCGCGGTGAAGTCCGCGAGCAGGTTGCCGGACGCCGTGATGTAGGACCCCTGCCACGGGTTGCCGTTGCTGTCGACCGGCCGCACGCCGGCGCCGGCGACGATCGCTGCCTGCACGTCCGTGCCGCCGATGATCGCTCCGAGCACCGGGTCGGACTTCGCCGCGACCTCGGACTGCTCGACCGGCAGCTTCTCGTAGAGCTGCGCGATCATCACGGCGAGCATCTCGACGTGCCCGAACTCCTCGGCGGCGATGCCGAACACCAGGTCGCGGTACTTGCCCGGCAGGTGCATGTTCCAGCCCTGGAACGCGTACTGCATGGCCACGGAGATCTCCCCGTACTGGCCGCCGAGGACCTCCTGCATCCGCCGGGCGTAGATCGCATCCGGCTTGTCCGGCTTCGCCGTGAACTGCAGCTCCTGCTTGTGGAAGAACATGTCACCCCTCTCATCCGACGGGCCGTCCCCGCCGCACTGGTCCGAGGCACGCTAGGAAACTCGCCTGGTCGGAACCCGGTTTCGGGGAGGGGGTTGACTTCCCAGCGCGCGGCGCGCGCTCAGGTTCCGCATCGCGCGATCTGATCCCTACGCTCGCTCCATGGCTTCCATCACCGGCTTCGGCGGCGTCTTCCTGCGCGCGGACGACCCGATCGCCCTCGCCCGCTGGTACTCGGAGCACCTGGGCCTGTCGAACGAGGACGGCGCGACCGCGTTCCCCGCGCCGAGGGCCCACGACCAGGTCGTCTTCGCGTTCTTCGACCGCGAGGACGTGTACTTCCCGCCCGCGCAGCCGGCGATGGTGAACCTGCAGGTCGACGACCTCGACGCCGTCCTCGACCGGCTGATCGAGGAGGGCGTCGAGGTCGACCCGAAGCGCGAGACCTACGACTTCGGCCGCTTCGGCTGGGTCGTCGACCCGGAGGGCAACCGCGTCGAGCTCTGGCAGCCGACGGGCGAGTAGCCGGGCCTGCCGCAGCGGCGCCGGATCGGCCAGGGTGGAGGGGTGGAGACGCCGACGAGCCCCCTTCCGCAGCCGCCCGAGCTGAGCGAGGACCAGTGGCGGCGCCTCGAGCGCCACGGCACGGCCGTCGACCTCGCGGCCGGCCGCGTGCTCGTCGCGGCGGGCGACCGCTGGTACCCGTTGCTCGCCGTCGACGGCGGCGCGGTCGAGGTGGTGCGGCCCGCGAACCGCTGGTTCCCCGAGACGCTCGCGGACGCGCCGCAGGACCGCCGGTTCATCGGCGAGCTCGGGGTCCTGAGCGGGCAGCGCGCGTTCCTGACGGTGCGGGCGACGGGCAGGGGCCGGGTGCTCCGGTTCGAGACCGACGCGGTCCGCCGCCTCCTGGCCGAGGACGACGAGCTCGGCGACCTGCTGCTGCACGCGCTCTGGCAGCGGCGGACGTCCCTGACCGCCGGCCCCGCGGCGCTCACCCTGAAGATCGTCGGGCACGAGCACTCCCGGGAGGCCCTCGCCCTGCGCACCTACGCGGCACGGCTCGACCTCGTGCACACCTGGGTCGACGCCGACGACGCGTACTGCGCCGCCCACGACGTCGCGCCCGCCGACCTGCCGATCGTGTTCGTGCAGGGCGAGCCGGTCCCGAACGCGACCCCGGGCGTGCTCGCCGAGCGGCTCGGGCTCGCCTACTCCGAGTCCGAGGACCTCGCGGTCGACCTCGCCGTCATCGGCGCGGGACCGGGCGGGCTCGCCGCCGCGATCTACGGCGCGTCCGAGGGGCTGCGGACCGTGCTCATCGACGGCGTCGCGCCCGGCGGCCAGGCCGCCTCCACCTCGAGGATCGAGAACTACCTCGGGTTCCCGTACGGCGTCAGCGGCGGCAGCCTCATCGACGGCGCCCAGCTGCAGGCGCTGAAGTTCGGGGTGCGGGTCTTCGCCCCGTGCGAGGCCGTCGCGCTCGACGGCGCGGGCCCGGACCTGACCGTGACGCTCGCGGACGGCGCCGCGGTCCGGGCCCGCTCCGTCGTCGTCGCGACCGGTGCGGCCTACCGGCGCCTCCCGCTGGACCGGTGGGCGGAGTTCGAGGGCGCCGGCATCTACTACGCGGCCACCGCCCTGGAGGCGCGGCAGGTCGCCGGCTCGTCCGTGGTCGTGGTCGGCGGCGCGAACTCGGCCGGTCAGGCGGCGCTCTACCTCGCGGGCCTCAGCTGCGACGTGCACCTCGTCGTGCGCCGGCCGGACCTCCGCGCGACGATGTCGAGCTACCTGGTCGAGCGGCTGCTCGAGCACCCCGGGATCGAGGTGCACACGGAGTCGGAGGTGCACGCGCTGCACGGCGACGACGACCTCTCGGGCGTGACCCTCTCCTCCGGGCGGGAGGTGGCGTGCGCCGGCCTGTTCTGCTTCATCGGCGCGGAGCCGCCGACCGCGTGGCTCGAGCAGCCGGCGAAGGACGAGCGCGGCTACCTCCTGACCGGCAACGACGTGCCGCTCGACCACGCCGCGGCGATGCTCGCCGCGATCGGGCGCGAACCGCTCCCGTTCGAGACGAGCACGCCGGGCGTCTTCGCGGCGGGCGACACCCGCAGCGGGTCGATGAAGCGGGTCGCCGCCGCGGTCGGCGAGGGCTCGAGCGCGGTCGCGTCCGTGCACCGGGCCCTCGCCTGGACCCCGGCGCCGGACGCGGACCCCGTCTCCGCCTAGGGGCGGTCCGGCTCGGCGAGCAGCCCGAGGTCGCGGAGGCTCTCCGCGGTCTCGACGATCGTCGTCTCCGCCGGCCGCGGCCGGAAGCCGAGCTCGGCCTTCGCCCGGTCGTTGTGGATGACGAGCGGCGGCGCCTCCTCCCCCGGCGCCTCCTCCGTCGCCACCCGCGAGGCGAGCGCGCCGAGCCGGTCGCGGAGCACCGCCGCGACCTCGAGGAAGGTGCGGGTCGGGCCGTCGGCGAGCAGCAGGTAGCGGCGGCCGGCCGCCTCCGGGGTCACCATGGCCGCGCGGTGGGCGTCGGCGACGTCGCGCACGTCAGCGATGCCGAACCGCTGCCGCGGCACGACCGGCATCCGGCCCTCGAGCTGCGCGGTGAAGAACGCGAGGGAGGACCGGGCGGCGGTCGTGAGGGTCGGCCCGGCGATCCAGGTCGGGTTCAGCGCGACGAGCTCGAGCCCGCCGCCCTCCTGCGCCACGAAGTCCCACGCGGCGCGCTCGGCGACCGCCTTCGAGAGCGGGTACGCCGGCAGGCCCGGCGTCGCGGGGTCGGTCCAGTCGTCCTCCGTGTAGTCCCGGACCGGCTTCGGGGAGTACCCGACGGCGGCGAAGGAGGAGGTGAGCACGACCCTGCGGGCGCCCGCGTCCCGCGCCGCGCGGAGCACGCGCAGCGCCCCGTCGCGGGCCGGGACCACGACCTCGTCGGGGTCCGAGGACTGGATCATCGGCGAGGCGAGGTGGTGCACGTCCTCGACGCCGGCCAACGCCTCGGCCCAGCCGTCGTCCGCCGTCAGCGAGGCCGTGACCACCTGCAGGCCGCCGTCGTCGGCGCCCGCCCGGCGGACCGCCTCCCGCACCTCCGGCTCGCTCGCGAGCGACCGGACGGTCGTGCGCACCTCGACGCCGCTCCGCAGCAGGTCGGCGATCAGCCGGGTCGCGAGGTAGCCCGAGCCGCCGGTGACGAGGACGGCGCTCATCGGATCGCTCCCTCGAGAGCCGGGAGGACGGCCTCCACGCGGTCGCTCGCCGCGGCCTCATCTGCCGCGTCGCCGCGGTCGCGGGCGTCCCACAACGCGGCCTTCGCCTCGAGGTAGACGAGGTGCACCTGCAGCCGCTCGATCTCGGCCTCGATCCGGTGCGCGTGGCGGGTGAGCAGGTCGCGCTGCTCCCCTGCGGCGACCCGGCCGAGGGCGCGGTTCGCCTGGTAGGTCCGCATGTCCTCGATGCCGACGCCCATCGCGCGGAGGCAGGCGAGCGCCTGCAGCGCGTCGAGGTCGGCCTCCCCGTAGCGGCGGTGCCCGCTGCTGTCGTCCCGGGCGATCGGCCCGATCAGCCCGATCTCCTCGTAGTAGCGGAGCGTCGGGCCGCTGAGACCCGTCTGCCGCTCCACCTCCTGGATGGTCAATGCACTCATGCGGCCAGCACACCAGACCTCAAGCGCTTGAAGTCAAGCGGACCGCGCGCGTCTATCCGCTCCCGCCCGCCCCGCTCCTCGAGGTGCGAGCGCAGCGAGCCTTGAGACCCTTCAAGTTGCTCCGGATTCGTGCCGCACTGACGCCGGCGAAGCGGCAGGAATCCGGAGCAAGTCGGTCCGTCTCAACCGCATTCGTCCGTTTCCACCGCACTAGGACACGCCGTTCCATTGTGCGGAAAAGGCCTGGCTCGGAGCTGGATGCGATGTCGGTGGCTCGTGCTCGAATACGGGCATGAACCGGAACGCGGAGGCCCTGCTGGAGCAGGTCGACGCGTACGTCCGCGGGTTCGATCGCGTGTCCGAGAGCGGCCGCTTCGACGACGCGTCGTCAGACGGTCCGGTGCGGCTGCTGTCCGATCGGGAGCTGCTGGAAGCGACCGCCGCGGCGAGCCGCGCGATCCGGCTCCTGGCGGCGGAGCGGACGCAGCTCGCGGGCGAGATCGCGCGGCGCAGCGTGATCCGCGACGAGACGAACCTCGCAAGAACCATGGGTGCCGCGAGCCCCGCCGCGCTGCTCGCTCAGGTCGCGGGCGTCCCGCGCGAGGAGGCCGGCACGATCACGGCCCTCGCGACAGCGGTCCGTCCGCGCGAGGCGATCGACGGGACGCCGCTGCCCGCCAAGCGGGCGCACGTCGCGGCAGCACTGAACGGCGGCTGCCTCGACGTGTCGGTCGCGGCCGCGCTCGTGCGGTCGTTGAAGAAGGTCGAGAACGGCCTGACCCCGCTCGAGCTGGAGGGGCTGGAGCGGCAGCTGGTCGAGCGCACGCAGGAGGGGTACACCGCCGATGAACTCCTCGAGCACTTCCGCCTCGTGCCCGCGTACGCGCATCCAAAGGGGAACGGGCCGAAGGACGGCGAGCTCGCGGGTCAGGCGACCGTGTCGAAGCGCAAGCTCGACAACGGTCTCACCCGGTGGGTCCTCGACCTCGACCCGCTGACCGCGGGGTTCTTCGAGACCGCGCTCGACGCGAACACGTCGCAGCGGCGGTTCCAGCTCGTGCTCGACGACGCAGCGAAGCTCGACGACAAGGACTTGCGGCCGCTCAACAAGCGCCGGGTCGACGGGGTGCAGCGGATCGCGAAGAAGGTCCTCAAGATCGACGACGGGCACGTCGCCGGCACGGCCGTGACGATGCTCGTCACGATCTCCGAGGAAGCCCTCCGCAGGGGGGTCGGGCATGCGCTGCTGCCGGGCTGCACGGAGACGATCTCGGCCGCCACCGCGCGCATGCTCGCCGCGGAGGCCGAGATCATCCCCGTCGTGCTCGGCGGCGACAGCCAGCCGCTCGACCTCGGGACCGGCCGTCGGTTCTTCTCCGAGGCTCAGCGGCGAGCGATGGCCGTCCGGGATCAGGGCTGCGCGGGCCCGAACTGCGACGCGCCGCTCTCGTGGTGCGACGCCGCCCACATCGACCCCGCCGGGTACGGGCCCACCTCGATCGAGAACGGGATCCTGCTGTGCTGGCGATGCCACCGCCTTCACGATGAGCACGGATGGCAGGTGACCAGGAAGGACGGGCGCTGGTGGTGGACCCCACCGCCCCATGTCGATCCACGGGGAAGGCGCCGCCCGGGCGGGCCCATCCCACCGGTGAACCTGTCGGCCTGACCGAGCTCGTATGCGCGGGGTGGTCTCGAGGCTCGCTGCGCTCGCACCTCGACCAGCGGGGGTGGCGGTGGGGTGGCCTCGAGGCGCGGTGCGCTCGGCCTCGGCCGGCGGACCACGGTGGTCTCGATGCTCGCTTTGCTCGCAGGTCGATCCATGGACCACGGTGGTCGAGCCGGGCGCTCCGCGCCCGTGCCGAAACCACCTCGCGGGAGGACGACGGGGCGGAGCGGGGACCGTGTGCGGGCTCCCGGCGGGGGTGTCGTAGCCTCGCGTCCGGTCGACCGCTCGATGGCGAGCAGCCCCGCCGCCTCGAGAGGAACGCCGTGAACCGTGACGACGCCGCGTCCGCGGGCACCTCGGCCACCGAAGGGCAGGACGTCGTCGAGCCGGCCGACCCCGAGTCGCCCGAGCCCGCCGAGGACGAGCCGCCGCAGGAGGACCCGAGCGACAAGGCCGGCCCCGTCGGGCGCGGCCTCGCCGCAGCGGCGCTCGCGGCGCTCGGTGTCGTCTTCGGCGACATCGGCACCAGCCCGCTCTACGCGCTGAAGACCGTCTTCACGATCGACGGCGGCGTCGTCCGGGCCACGCCCGGCGACGTGTACGGCGTCGTGTCGCTCATGTTCTGGAGCGTCACGATCATCGTGTCGATCAAGTACCTCGGCGTCCTGATGCGGGCCGACAACGACGGCGAGGGCGGCGTGATGGCCCTCGCGGCCCTCGCGCAGCGCCTCTACAAGCACCGGCGTCGCCACACCGGCGTCTTCATCGTGATCGGCATCGTCGGCGTCGCCCTGTTCTACGGCGACTCGATCATCACGCCCGCGGTCAGCGTGCTCTCCGCGGTGGAGGGGGTGGAGGTCGCCGCGCCCGCGGTCTCCCACCTCACGGTTCCGATCGCCGCGGTGATCCTCACGCTCCTGTTCGCCGTGCAGCGCTTCGGGACGGGGAAGGTCGGCAACCTCTTCGGCCCCGTGATGATCCTGTGGTTCCTCGTGCTCACGGCGGCGGGCATCGGCACCGTGGTGCAGCACCCCTCCGTGCTGCAGGGCCTCTCCCCCACCTGGGCGGTCGTCTTCGTCGTCGCGCATCCGGGCATCGCCTTCGTCGCGATGGGCGCGGTGGTCCTCGTGATCACTGGCGCGGAGGCGCTCTACGCCGACATGGGCCACTTCGGCCGGTCGCCGATCCGGCGCGCGTGGTTCTTCGTCGTCTTCCCCGCGCTGACCCTCAACTACCTCGGCCAGGCCGCGCTCGTGCTGAACCGGCCGGGCGCCCGGAACAACCCGTTCCTCCTGCTGTTCCCCGAGGCGCTGCAGCTGCCCGTCGTGCTGCTCGCGACCGTCGCGACGATCATCGCGAGCCAGGCCGTCATCTCGGGCGCCTTCTCCCTGTCCCGCCAGGCGGTGCAGCTCGGGATCCTCCCGCCGCTGTCGATCCGGCAGACGTCGCAGTCGGAGAGCGGGCAGATCTACCTGCCCGTCGTGAACGCGCTGCTCTTCATCGGCGTGCTCGCCGTGATGTTCGTGTTCCAGTCGTCGTCGCGGCTCGCGACGGCCTACGGGGTCTCGGTCACCGGCGCGCTCGTCGTGGACACGCTGCTGCTCCTGCTCGTCGCGCCCCGGCTGTGGCACTGGAAGGCCTGGCAGATCGTGCTGGCCGCGGTCGCCTTCGGCGGCCTCGAGGTCACCTTCCTCGCCGGCAACCTGTCGAAGGTCGTGCACGGCGGCTGGGTGCCGCTGCTCATCGCCGCGGCCGTCATCACGGTGATGACCACGTGGCGCCGCGGCCGCCAGCTCGTGTCCGACGACCGGCGGGAGAAGGAGGGGTCGCTCGCCGAGTTCGTCGACGAGGTCCGCGAGCAGCACCTCGTGCGGGTCCCGGGCGTCGCGGTGTTCCCGCACCCGAACCGCGAGACGGTGCCGCTCGCGCTGCGCGCCAACGTCGACCGCAACCACGTGCTGCACGAGCGGGTCATCGTCGTCTCGATCCAGACGATCGGCATCCCGCAGGTGCCGCTGCACAAGCGGTACGAGTACGACCCGCTCGACTACGCCGACGACGGCATCGAGCACCTCACCATCCGGTTCGGCTTCTCCGAGACGCCGGACGTGCCCGCGGCGCTGCGGGCGGCGTGCGTCGCCGACGTGCTCGACCTCGAGCCGGACGCGATGGACCGGGCGTCGTTCTTCATCTCGCGCGGCGCCATCCGCCGCACGCGGGCGCACGGCATGGCGAAGTGGCGGAAGAGCCTGTTCGTCGGGCTCGCCCGCAACGCCGCCGACCCGGCCGCGCGCTTCCAGCTGCCCTCGACCCGCACGGTCACGATGGGCAGCGACGTCGACATCTGACGGGCCCCGCCCGTCAGACGTCGCTGGTGTCGGTCAGCGGGACGCCGAGCCAGCGCGCCAGGTCCAGGACCTCCGCGCGGACCATCTCGCGCTCCTCCTCCTCGAACGGCAGGAGCTCGTGGACGGCCTGCACGTGCAGGGCGCCCTCCCTGCGGTCGACCGCCGCCTCGAGCATCCCGGCGAAGCGGTCGCCGATCAGGATCGGGTGGGCGAAGAGGCCGTAGCGCCGCTCGGGCTTCGGCTTGAACTGCTCGAGCACGTAGCGGAAGCCGAAGACGGCCTCGAGGCGCGGCCGGTCGTACAGCATCGCGTCGTAGGGGTTGAGGAGGGCGACGCGACCGCCCGGGTCGTCGTCGAGCGCGGCGAGCGCCTCCGGGTCCACCCGCCAGGCGCCCTTCAGCCCCTCGATCTCGACGGGCTCGCCCGCGTCGTGCACCGGCGTCCAAGCGGAGTGCTTCGCGACACCGGCGGCGCGGAGCCGGCGTGCCGCGATGTCGCGCTCCGCCTCCTCCGGCGTCGGCTCGGGCGCCGCCGGGTAGACCCGCTCGGCGAGGTCCCAGACCTTGCTGCGCCCCTCGCGGCGCACGATCGCGACCTCGCCTCGGTACGAGAGCAGCTCGAGCATCCGCGGCACCTGGTTGTCGCTCCACCAGCCGCTGTCGTTCGACCGGGCCACCTCCGCGGTGTCCGGGATCGCGGAGGCGAGCAGCGGGCCCTCCGCGCGGAGCCGTGCGAGCACCTCGGTGCGGAACCGGGCGTTGACCGCGAGCCACTCCGTCGCCCGCGGGTGCTCGGCGTGCCGGCGGAGCTGGACGAGGAGGGCCGGCAGGGCCGAGACGGGGTGGAACGCGCCGTCGAGCTCGACGAGCAGCCGGTCGCGCTCGACGGCCTTCCGCAGGTGCGCGGGCTCGTAGCCCTCGCCGATCCGCGCCCACAGCATCGTGTGCTCGCACGGCGCGATCACGGCGGTCGGGTCGATCTTGATCCAGCCGACCTGCTCCGCCACCTCGACGGGGTCGCCGGGCCGGTCGGCGTCGAGCAGCTGCGCGCGCACGGCGAGGCGGCGCGCCTCGTCGCGCGAGAGCCGGTGGGGCGTCATGCCGCGAGGGTAGGAGGGCGGACCGACGCGGGTCGAGACGCGGCAGCGCCCGCCGGCCGGAGCCGACGGGCGCTGCGGGGTGCGGATCCCTACGCGGGCTGCTGCTCGCGGTGCGGCAGCTTCCAGCCCGGGCGCACGTAGTGGCACGTGTAGCCGTAGGGATTCTTCTCCAGGTAGTCCTGGTGCTCCTCCTCGGCCTGCCAGAAGGCGCCGGCGGGCTCGACCTCGGTGACGACCTTCCCGGGCCAGAGGCCGGAGGCGTCGACGTCGGCGATCGTGTCGAGCGCGACCTGCTTCTGCTGCTCGGACGTGAAGAAGATCGCCGAGCGGTAGCTGCGGCCGACGTCGTTCCCCTGCCGGTTCCTCGTCGACGGGTCGTGGATCTGGAAGAAGAACTCGAGGATGTCGCGGTAGGAGATCACCTCGGGGTCGAAGACGACCTCGACGGCCTCGGCGTGGTCGCCGTGGCGGCGGTAGGTCGCGTTCGGGGTGGACTCGTCGCCGGAGTAGCCGACGCGGGTGGAGACGATGCCCGGGCGGCGGCGCAGCAGCTGCTGCGCGCCCCAGAAGCATCCGCCGGCGAGGATCGCGGTCTCGGTCGCCATGGTCAGGACTCCTTCTCGTTGTGGTCGGACGCCGTCGTGTCGATCAGGGCGCGGTACCCGCCGTAGCCCTGGGCCTCCAGCTCGGCCTCCGGCACGAACCGGAGCGCGGCGGAGTTGATGCAGTAGCGCAGGCCGCCCTCGGCGACCGGGCCGTCGTCGAAGACGTGGCCGAGGTGGCTGTCGGCGGCGCCGGAGCGGACCTCGACGCGGACCATGCCGTAGCTGCGGTCCGTCTTCTCGACGACGCTCGAACCGGGGATCGGCCGCGTGAAGCTGGGCCAGCCGCAGCCGCTGTCGTACTTGTCGGCGGACGCGAAGAGCGGCTCGCCGGACACCACGTCGACGTAGATCCCCTTCTCGTGGTTGTCCCAGTAGCGGTTGCGGAACGCGGGCTCGGTCGCGTTCTCCTGGGTGACCGCGTACTCGCTGCGCGAGAGGCGGGCGACCGCGTCCGGGCTCCTGCGCCAGCGGGTGGCGGCCGAGTCGGTGCTGGTGGTCATGACGTCTCCTGTCCGGGACCGCCGGCTGCGGCCCTCGGAGGTGTCAACAGCCCGGGGCGCCCGTTCGTTCCCGGCCGGCGTCGACCTGGCGACGCCGCCACGACCCGGGCATCATCGCCCCATGACCATCCCCGGCATCGATCCCTCCGTCCCGCCGAGCGGCACGGGCTGCGTCGAGTGCGAGGCGACGGACTCCTGGTGGGTCCACCTCCGCCGCTGCGCCGCGTGCGGCCACGTCGGCTGCTGCGACGACTCCCTGAACCGGCACGCGACCGGCCACTTCGCCGCGACGGGCCATCCCGTCGAGCAGAGCTTCGAGCCGGGCGAGGACTGGTTCTGGGACTTCCGGAGCCGCTCGCTCGTCGCGGGTCCCCGCCTCGCCGACCCGCAGAGCCGGCCGCTCGCGCAGTCGGCGCCCGGGCCGGCGGAGCGCGTCCCGGCGGACTGGCAGCGCCTGCTCGGCGGCTGAGCCCGGTCCCCTGAGCTCAGTCCTCGGGCGGCCGCGTCGTGCGCTGGTGCCGCACGAGCACCGCGATCCCGGCGACGATCAGCAGCGCGCCGCCGATCGAGGCCGCGACCCACAGGGTCTCCGCGAGCCCGTCCGTCACGGCGAGCTGCGCGATGACGCTGACGAACAGCACGAGCACCCCGCCGAGCAGGAGGGCGACGCCGGGGCGGGAGGGGCGGCCGAGCACCCGTCGACGCTAGCCCCGGCCGGCCGTGCGCCCGCGCTCCGAGCGCGGCATGACGGGGATGACGCCCGTCTCGGCGGCCACGCGCCGGCGGTGCAGGTTCCGCTGCTCCGGCAGCGACACGTCGAACACGACCGCGAGCAGCCGCACGACCGCCGTCACCGCGACGCCGAGGGTCGCGGCGAGCGGCAGCGGCACGCCGACGGCGGCGAGCAGCGCGAGCGCCGCCGACCCGCTCGCCGCCGCGACCGCGTAGAGGGAGCCGACGTGCATCACGGCGACGGGGAGCCCCATGATCACGTCCCGCAGCACGCTGCCGCCGACGGCCGCGACGACGCCGACGAAGACCGCCGGCACCGCGGGCAGCCCGAGGACGAGCGCCTTGCTCGTGCCGAAGGCGCCGAACAGCCCGATGACCACGGCGTCGAGGCCGACGATGACGCCGGAGAGCCGCTGCAGCAGGGGCGCGAGCAGCATGCCGGCGAGCGACGAGAGCACGGCGGTGATCAGGTACCAGTCGCTCTGCAGCGTCGCCGGGGCGACGCCGAGCAGCAGGTCGCGGATCAGGCCTCCGCCCATGCCGATCAGCGTGCCGATGACGACGACGCCGAGCAGGTCGAGCCGGCGCTGCCCCCGGAAGCCGGAGGCGAACAGCGCGCCCTGCACCCCGCCGAGCCCGACGGCCGTGAGGTCGGCCCAGAGCGGGATGACGAACGCGGACTGCACGAGGACATCGTCCCCCGTCCGCGCCCGCCGACGGGTCAGGCGATGCGCTCGCGCACGAGGCGCGCGGTGGCCGGCGGGTCGACGGCGTGGTCGTGCGACTCGGGCACGACGACGAGGTCCGCCCCGGGCATCGAGGCCGCGAGCCGCTCGGCCGCGGCGACGAGGAACGGGAAGGTCGGCTCGCCGCGGAGGATCACCACCGGCTGGCCGACGCCGGTCATCGCGGCGGTCGGCGTCGAGACCGCCGCCGTGAGGGCCGCGTCGTAGACCGTCGACTGCGCGAGCGGCACGAGGCCGGCGAACATCGGGCTCGACCGGATCTGCTCGATCACCGGGTCGGGCAGGCCGACGCCCTCCCGTTGGAACAGCGTCACCGCGTCCTCGGGCCGGCCCTCGTCGACGAGGGCCTGCAGGCGGCCGGCCAGGTCCTCGGGGTCGCCCTGCCCGAAGCGGAACGGCGGCTCGGAGAGGAACAGGTGGGAGGCGGGCGCGCCCTCGCCCGCGGCGTAGAGGGCGAGGACCGCGCCGGACGAGTGGCCGAGCACCGCGGCGCGGCCGCCGACCGCCTCGATCACGGCGGTCAGGTCCTCCGCCTCCCGGAACGGCGCGGAGGGCGGGGTGTCGCCGCTGCCGCCCCGGGCGCGGCGGTCGTACACGACGCCCTGCAGCCCGAGCTCGGCGAGCGCGCCCGCGAGGGGGCGCCCGGCGTCGGCGGTCGAGAAGGCGCCGCCGACGATCACCACCGGGGTGCCGGAACCGATCGGCTCGTAGGCGATCCGGGTGCCGTCGGCGGACAGGGTGCGCTCCACGGGAGCCAGTGGAGCACGGCCGTCCGTGCACCCGTGTTCGCCTGCGGCGAACACACAGGGTGTGTTCCTCCCCGCGGCCCGACCGCGGGCGACTGTGAGCCATGGCCGAGCCCCGCACCTCCTCCGAGATCGTCTCCGGCAGCCCCGTGCCGGTCGACGCGGTCTGCCTCCGCTGCAAGCGGGAGGGCGTCTTCTCGATCCCGCTGTTCGTGCTGACGATGGACGGGCCGCGCCAGGTCGGCGAGCGGGTGTTCTGCGTCTGCGAGACGAAGCCCGCCGCGAAGGCGACGATCACGAACGGCGACGCGAAGCGCACCGGCGAGACGTGCGACCGCTGCAACCGCGTGAGCATGTACGAGGTGCCCTTCTACGCGATGACGCCCGCGGGCATCTCGCCGCACTCGACCCGCGTCATCTGCCGCGAGTGCGACACCCGGCCCCGCCGCTGACGGCGGCATAGGCTCGCGGCATGCCCGCCAAGTTCCTCGTCGTCCCGCAGTGGCAGGGCGCGGCGTCGAGCCGCGCGATGCGGTTGATCGACGGCGCGGAGGCGATCCGCGGCGACCTGCCGCACAGCGCGACCACCGCGATCGAGGTGCCGCTGGGCGCCGGGGACGCGGTCGGCACCGGCGTCGCCCGCTACTCGTCCGTCGCGACCGTGCGGGAGCGCGTCCGGAACGCGCTCGACGCGGTTCCGGAGGGCGACCTGCCCGTCGTGGTCGGCGGCGACTGCGGCGTCGAGCTCGCGGCGGTGGAGCGGGCGGCCGAGTCCGCCGCGGCGCGCGGCGCCCGGCTCGGGCTCGTGTGGTTCGACGCGCACCCCGACCTGAACACCCCGGCCACCAGCCCGAGCGGCGCGTTCTGCGGCATGGTGCTGCGGGCGCTGCTCGGGGAGGGCGCGGAGGGCCTCGTCTCGGCCGCCCCGCTCGACCCGTCGCGGGTCGTGCTCGCCGGCACCCGGACGATGGACGACCAGGAGGCCGCCTTCCTCGAGACGGCGGGCGTCGCGGTCGTCGGCGCTGACGCGCTCGGCACGGCGCTCGGCGCCGCGGTCGATGCGCTCGACGTCGACGAGGTCTACCTCCACGTCGACCTCGACGTGCTCGACCCCGGCGAGCTCGCGGGCATCATCGACCCGCAGCCGTTCGGCGCGAGCGCCGCGGACGTCACGGCCGCGATCGCCGCCGCGTCCGCGGGCCGCCGCGTGGTCGGCGCCGGCCTCACCATGTTCGCGCCCGCCTCCCCCGACGACGTCGTGGAGGACCAGGGCACCGTCCTCCGCATCGTCAGCGCCCTCACCGCCTCCACGCGCGCCCCGCGCTGACCCGCGCCCAGCGCGGCCTGCGGCGCGGGCGGCTACGGTGCCGATCAGCGGGAGCCGGTCGGGCTCGCCGCGGAAGCGGAGGAGACCATGGCGGAGACCTACGACCTCGTCGTCATCGGCGCGGGCCCGGTCGGCGAGAACGTCGCCGACTACGCGCACAAGGAGGGTCTGAGCGTCGTCGTCGTGGAGTCCGAGCTCGTCGGCGGCGAGTGCTCGTACTGGGCCTGCATGCCGTCGAAGGCGCTGCTGCGACCCGGTGCGGCGCTGCGCGGCGCCCGGCACGTCGCCGGCGCGAAGCAGGCGGTGACCGGCGGCCTGGACGCCGCCGCGGTCTTCGCCCGCCGCGACTCGACCGTCTCGAACTTCGACGACACCGGCCAGGTCTCCTGGCTCGACTCCGCGGGCATCGACCTCGTGCGCGGCAAGGGCCGCCTCGACGGGCCGAAGCGGGTCGTCGTCACGGCGCCCGACGGCTCCGAGGTCGTGCTCGAGGCGCGCGCCGCCGTCGCCGTCTGCACGGGCAGCGCCGCTCTGATCCCGCCGATCGAGGGCCTCGCCGACGCGAAGCCGTGGACCTCGCGGGAGGCGACGAGCGCCAGCGCCGCGCCCGGCCGACTGATCGTGCTCGGCGGCGGCGTCGTCGGCGCGGAGATGGCGACCGCGTACACCTCGCTCGGCTCGAAGGTCACGATGGTGGTCCGCGGCGGCCTGCTCGGCGGCATGGAGCCCTTCGCGGGCGAGATGGTCGCGGAGTCCCTGCGGCATGAGGGCGCCGACGTCCGGCTCGGCGCGGGCATCACGAAGGTCGTGCGCGACGGCGGCACGGTGACCGCGACGCTCGACGACGGCTCGACGGTCGAGGCGGACGAGATCCTCGTCGCCACCGGCCGCACCCCGCGCACCGACGGCCTCGGCCTCGCCTCCGTCGGCCTCGAGGACGGCGAGTGGCTGTCCGTCGACGACACCCTGCTCGTCGACGCGGGCACGAACGCGGACGAGCCGTGGCTCTACGCGGTCGGCGACGTGAACCGGCGCGCCCTGCTCACCCACCAGGGCAAGTACCAGGCGCGCGCCGCCGGCCGGGTCATCGCCGCCCGCGCGAAGGGCGAGTCCCCCGACACGGGCCCCTGGAGCCGCTACACGGCGACGGCCGACCACGACGCCGTGCCGCAGGTGACGTTCACCGACCCGGAGGTCGCCTCCGTCGGCCTCACCGAGGACGCCGCGAAGAAGGCCGGCCGCCGCATCCGCACGAGCGAGTACGACATGTCGTGGGTCGCGGGCGCGAGCGTCTACGACGACGCCTACGTCGGGCGGGCGAAGCTCGTCATCGACGACGAGACCGACGTGCCGATCGGCGCGACCTTCGTCGGCTACGACGTCGGCGAGATGCTGCAGTCGGCGACGCACGCGATCGTGGGGCGGATCCCGGTGCAGCGGCTCTGGCACGCGGTCCCCGCGTACCCGACGCTCAGCGAGATCTGGCTCCGCCTGCTCGAGACCGACGGCCGCGCGTGAGCGTCCTGCTGCCGCACCCCTCCCGCATGGAGGGGCGCACGGTCGTGATCACGGGCGCGAGCTCGGGCATCGGCCGGGCCGCGGCGACGGAGCTCGCGCTGCTCGGCGCCGAGGTCGCGGTCGTCGGCCGGAACCGCGAGCGCACGGAGGCCGTCGCGGCGGCGACCGGCGGCCGCGCCTTCCTCGTCGACTACGACCGCCTCGACTCGGTCCGGGAGCTGGCGGCCGCCCTGCTCGACGCCTTCCCGGCGATCCACGTCCTCGCGAACAACGCGGGCGGGATGGCGGAGCGGGCCGAGACGCCGGACGGGCACGACCTGACGTTCCAGCGGAACCACCTCGCGCCCTTCCTGCTGACGACCCTGCTGCTCGACCGGCTCCGGGAGACGGCGGCGAGCGCGCCGGAGGGCTCCGTGCGGATCGTGCAGACCTCGAGCGCGGCGTCCCTGTCGGGCCGGGTCCGGCTCGACGACCTCGAGAACCGGCGCGGGCGGTGGCTCGGCGGCTGGGGCGCCTACGGCGCGGGCAAGCTCGAGAACGTCCTGCTCACGCGCGAGCTCGCCCGACGGCTCGCGGGGGCCGGGGTGAGCGCCTACGCGTTCCACCCCGGGTTCGTCGCGACGCGCTTCGGCGGCGACGGACCGCTGATCTCCGCGCTCCAGCGCGCCTTCGCGCTGTCGCCGGAGCAGGGCGCGCAGCCGCTCGTCCGGCTGGCGGCCGCGGCCCGCGTCCCGGCGCCCTCCGGCAACTACTTCGACCGGCTGCGCGCGCCGGGCCGGACGGCGCGGCAGGCCGGCGACGCGGACCTCGCGCGCGGGCTCTGGGAGGCGAGCGAGCGGCTCGTGAGCGCACGCTGAGCGGTTCCGCTGCACGGAACCGCTAGGTTCTCCGTCGTGGTGCTGGCCGTGCTCGGTGGCGGCCTGCTCGTCCTGGGCCTGGTCGCGGTGGCGACCGGGATCCTGCCGGCCGCCGATGCCGCCGCACTCGGCGGGCGGATCGCCCCCGTGCTCGGCTTCGTCGTCGCGATCACGATCGTCGCCGCCATCGCGGCGGAGGCGGGGCTGTTCGACCGGCTCGCCGCGACCGCCGCCCGCGTCGCGCGCGGCCGCGGGGCGCTGCTCTGGCTGCTCGTGGTGGTCGTCGCCGTCGCGTCGACCGTCTTCCTCTCGCTCGACACGACCGCGGTGCTGCTGACGCCGGTCGTCGTGACGCTCGCCCGCCGGGTCGGCCTCTCGCCGATCCCGTTCGCGCTGACGACCGTCTGGCTGGCGAACACCGGCTCGCTCCTGCTGCCCGTGTCGAACCTGACGAACCTGCTCGCCGAGTCGGACCCGGCCTTCGGCTCCGCGTACATCGCCCGGTCCTGGCTGCCCGCGACGATCGCCGTGCTCGTGCCCGTCGCCATCCTCGCAGTGGTCTCGCGGAAGGCGCTGGCGCACCGCTACGAGCCGCCCGCCCCCGACCCGGTCGCCGACCCCGTGCTGTTCCGGGTCGCCGCGGTCGTCGTCGCCCTCCTCGTGCCCGCCCTCGCGATCGGCGACCCGGTCCTGCACGTGCCCGTCTGGGTGCCGGCGACGATCGCCGCCGCGGTGCTCGTCGTCGTCGCGGCCGTCCGGAAGCCGAGCGCGCTGTCCCTCCACCTGCTGCCCGTGCCGCTCGTGCTGTTCGTGTGCGGCCTGTTCCTCGCCGTCACCGCGCTCGGCCGGCTGGGGCTGACGGAGGCGCTCACCGCCGCCGCCGGCACCGGCGAGGGGCCGCTCGCCCTCCTCCGGCTCGCCGGCGTCGGCACGGTCGCGGCGAACCTCGCCGACAACCTGCCCGCCTACCTCGCGCTCGAGCCCGTCGCGGGCAGCGAGCACCGCCTCCTCGCCCTGCTCGTCGCGGTGAACGCCGGCCCCCTCATCACGCCGTGGGCGTCGCTCGCGACCCTGCTCTGGCACGCGCGGCTGCGCGCCGCCGACGTCGAGATCTCCTGGTGGCGCTTCGCCGGGCTCGGCCTGATCGCGGCGCCGCTCACCGTCGGTCTCGCGACGCTGTCGCTGCTGCTGGTCTAGGTCACCAGAAGGCGGGCGGGTGGCGGCGGGCCCACCCGACGCGGCGCTCCAGCTGCCGGGCGATCGCGAGCAGCGCCGCCTCGCCGCCCGGGCGGCCGATCAGCTGCACGCCGGACGGGGCGCCCTCGTCCGTCGCCCCGATCGGCACCGTGATCGCGGGCAGCCCGGCGACGTTGACGAACGACGTGTACGGCGCGGCCTGCACCTGCCGGTCGAACTCGGCGTCCGCGCCGGCGCCGTCCTCCGCGTACCAGCCGATCGGCCGGGGCGGCAGCGCCGTGGTCGGGGTGAGCACCGCGTCGAACGGCGCGAAGGCGGCGATCGTCCGCCGCTCGAACGCGGCGGCCGCGAGCAGGGCGGCGACGACCCGCTCGGCGGGCAGCGCCCGCCCGCGCTCGACGAGCTCGCGCGTGTACGGCTCGAGGCGCGCGAGCTGCGCATCGGTGCGGGCGGGGATCGTCGCCGCGCCCGCCTGCCAGAGCACGCGGAAGAACTCCGGGTACGCCTCCCCCGGCAGCCGCACGGGCTCGAGGCCGTGCCCGAGCACGTCGAGCAGCCCGCTCGTCCGCTCGACGGCCGCGGCGATGCCCGCGTCGAGGCGGACGTCGACGGCGTCGTCCCAGACGGAGCCCTCGAGGACCCCGACCGAGTAGCGGCCCTCGCCGCGCACCGCCTCCCCGAGGAACGGCTCGTCCTCGCCGCCCGGCGCGGTGGCGTAGCCGGCGGAGCGCGTGCGGCCGTGCGGCCGCACGAGCGCGTCGAGCAGCATGGCGGCGTCCGCGACGGTCCGGGCGATCGGCCCCGCGGTCACCAGGCCGGCGAGCGAGCCCTGGCCCCCCTGCGCCGGCACCCGCCCGCGGGAGGGCTTGATCCCGACGACGCCGCACCAGGCCGCGGGGATCCGGATCGAGCCGCCGCCGTCGGAGCCGACCGCGAACGGCGCGAGCCCGGCCGCGACCGCCGCGGCGGCCCCGCCGCTCGAGCCGCCGGCGCCCGTCTGAAGGTCCCACGGGTTGCGCGCCGGCGGGCGGCCCGCGGGCTCGGTGAAGCCGGTCAGCCCGAACTCGGGCGCGGTCGTCGCCCCGAGCACGACGGCGCCGGTCGCGTCCGTCGCCGCGGCGACCTCGTCGGACTCCGCGACGACCTCGTCGGCGAACAGGCGGGAGGCGCCCCACACCGCGCCGACGCGGCGGACGAGCTCCTTCTCGGCGATCGGGACGCCGCCGAGCGGCGCGGCGCCCTGGCCCGCCTCGTCGACGGCGGCCGCGGTCGCGAGGGCGGCGTCCCGGTCGACGCGGGCGAAGGCGCCGAGCGCGGGGTCGAGGCGCTCGATGCGGTCGAGGTGGTGCTGCACGAGCTCGAGGGACGTCGCGTCGCCGCGGCGGATCCAGTCCCACTGCTCTTGCGCGGTCAGCTGGTGGAGGGAGAACGCCATCGCTACTTCAGGCTCCGCTGCAGCATGACCGTGCCGATCCACCGGTCGAACTTGTACGCGACCTTCCCCATCCGCCCGGTCTCCGTGAACCCGAGGGAGCGGTGCAGCGCGAGCGACGCGTCGGCGCCGCTGTCCGCCACGACGGCGAGCAGCTGCTTCAGGCCGGCCTGCTTCCCCGCCTCCATCAGCGCGGTGAGCAGCGCCTTCCCGAGCCCCTTGCCCGTGGACGCGGGGCGCAGGTAGATCGACTCCTCCGCGGTGAAGCGGTAGGCGCGCTTCTGGATCCACGGCTCGGCGAGCGCGTACCCGAGCACCTGGCCGCTCGGCGAGACGGCGACGAGGAACGGCAGGCCGAGCCGGGCCAGGTAGGCGTACTTCGACCGCCAGGTGCGCAGCGACCGCCGCTCGGTGTCGAGGGTCACCATCGTGTTCGTGACGTAGTGGTCGTAGATCTGCCGGACGGCGGGCAGGTCCTTGGCCGTGGCGGCCCGGATCTCGTAGGAGAACGTCGGCTCGGGGGGATCGATGCGCCGCAGGTGGAACGGCTTCGCCAGCCTGCGGGGCTCGTACTCCTCTTCCAGCACGGCGCGAGGCTATCCGGCGCCGCCGTCAGGCGGCGGGAGGGAGCGACCAGTCGATCGGCGCCGCGCCCTGCGCGACCAGCAGCGCGTTCGCGCGGCTGAACGGGCGGGAGCCGAAGAACCCGCGGGACGCGGACAGCGGGCTCGGGTGCGCGGACTCGATCCGCGCCACGCCGTCGAGCAGCGGCGCCAGCCGGCGCGCGTCGTTGCCCCAGAGGATCGCGACGAGCGGGCCGCCGCGGGCGGCGAGCGCCCGGATCGCGTGCTCGGTGACGGCCTCCCAGCCCTTGCCCCGGTGGGAGGCGGGCGCGCCGGGGCGCACGGTGAGGCTCCGGTTCAGCAGCAGCACCCCGCGCTCGGTCCACGCGGTGAGGTCGCCGTGCGGCACGGGCGCGACGCCGAGGTCGGCCTGGAGCTCCTTGTAGATGTTCACGAGGCTGCGCGGGATCGGCCGCACGTGGCCCTCCACCGCGAACGACAGCCCGATCGGGTGGCCGGGCGTCGGGTACGGGTCCTGCCCGAGGATCAGCACGCGGACGGCGGGCAGCGGCGTGCGGAAGGCGCGGAGGACGACGGGCTCGGCGGGCAGCCAGTCCCGGCCGGCGGCCGTCTCGGCGTCGAGGAACCCGGTGACGCGCTGCAGCGCCGGCTCCACGGGGGCGAGCGCCTCCGCCCACGTCGGGTCGACGAGGCCCTCGGCCGCCAGCTCCGGCAGCGGGCGCCGCACCGTCAGTCCCCCGGCTCGCGGCGCACGAGCACACCGCCCGCGGCCGGGCTCGCCCACCAGGCGTTGCCGGTCCCGACGACGCGGGTCGCACCGCCGGCCACGACGACCGCGGTGTCCTCGTCGACGGCCACCCCGTGCGGCACCAGGCCCGCCTCGACGGCGACGAGGAGGCGGGAGGTCGTGCCCCACTGCGCGGCGTGCACGTCGACCGCGAAGGGGACGAGGCCGATGCCGTCGACGACGGCGAGCTCGTCGCGCTCCTCGGCGACCTCCTCGTCGAGGACGGGCCGGCCGAGCCGGCGCCAGCCGGCCACGAGGGCCCGGGCGGGCGCGATCGCCGAGCCCGCGGAGAAGCCGGCGTAGGGCACGCCGTCCGCGACGAGGGCCCGGATCCGCGCGGCCGCGGGCGCGACGGCGTCCGCGTACGCCGGGGTCAGCCCGCCGCCGACGAGCACGCCGTCGACGTCGGCCGGGATCGCACCGGGGTCGAGCCGGTCGCCCTCCCGCAGCGCGAGCACGACCGGATCCACGGCCGCCGCGGTCTCGACCGCGGCGAGCAGCTTCGCCGCGTGCTCCTGCTCGTCGCCGTCGCGCACCGCGACCACGACGACGCGGGGCCACGCCCGGCCCGAGCGCGCCGCCGCCTCCGCGGTGAAGGCGGTCCAGACCCGCCGGTCGCCGCCCCACCCGCCGCCGACGAGGTGGACGCCTCCGCTCACCGCTCCGCCACGGCGCCCGGCACGACCGGGGCCTCGGCGGACCAGGGGAAGACGATCCAGCGGTCCGTGTGCTTCCACGTCCAGTCGGGCGCGAACACGGTCTGCGGCTTCGTGTAGAAGCAGGCGCTGCGCACCTCGGCGCCCATGCGCGTGAGGATCTCCACCGCGAGCCGCAGGGTGAGGCCCGACTGGGAGACGTCGTCGGCCAGCAGCACCCGCTTGCCGTCGAGGGACGTGCCGTCGAGGTGCGGCGGCAGCAGCAGGGGCTCCGGCAGCGTCTCGTCCACGCCCGTGTAGAGCTCGACGTTGATCGAGCCGCAGCTCTTCACGCCGAGCGCGTACGCCAGGGCGCCGCCGACGAGCAGGCCGCCGCGGGCGATCGCGATCACGACCTCCGGCTCGAAGCCGTCGTCCGCGATCCGCTGCGCGAGCGCGCGGGTCGCCTCGCCGACCTCGCCCCAGGGCAGGACCTCGCGCTCGGGCTCAGTCATCGGTCTCGGGGACGCTCGCGGCGCGCTCGGCACGGCGACGGGCGGCCTCGAGCAGCTCGAGGTCGATGCGCGCGTGCTCCCGGGCGATGTCGTCCGCGTCCTCCGGCCGGCCGGCGGCGATCGCGTCGACGAGCCGCTCGTGCTCGCCCTCCGCGCGCTCCTCCGAAGCCGCCATCGAGTCCGGGTCGCCCCACACGTGGAGGGGCGCTCCGATCGAGATCTCCTGTTCGAGCGCGCTCAGCATGGTCTTCAGTGTGCCGTTCTTCGCGGCGTCCGAGATCGACTGGTGCAGGGCGGCGTCCGCGATCTGCTTCTGCCGCCCGCTCGGCGCCTCCCGGTACGCGTCGAGCCGCGCCCGCAGCACGGCGACGTCGTCGTCGTCCCGGTGCTCGGCGGCGGCGCGCGCGATCGCGCCGTGCAGGCGCCGCATGGCCTCCAGCCGGTCCTCGATCTCGCTCCAGCGGAGGCGGAGGGTGCGCACGACGGCGGCGTGGGAGTCGGGCGTCCACTGGACGCGGACGAAGGACCCGCCCCCGCGCCCTCGGGCGGTCTCGATCAGGCCGCGATCGTGCAGCACGGCGAGCGCGGCGCGCACGCTCGTGCGCCCCACCCGCAGCAGCACCGCGAGGTCCCGCTCGGCGGGCAGGCGCGATCCGGGGAGGAACTCCCCCGTCGCGATCGCGGTGATCAGGCGGTCCGAGATCTGCGCGACCAGCGGCGTCGGCTCCTGCGGCACATGACCTCCCTACGCAGTGACACGGCGTGACTCGCAGGACATGCTAGGGGTGCCGCAATGGTTCGCGAAGAACCTATCGCGTTCACAGGAGGTCCACGCGCGCACCGGGCGCCGTTCAGGCGGAGCGAGGAGGGTGTGGCGATGCCCGACTCCTCCGCTGCCGCCCCCGCGACCGACGACGAGCTCGCCCTCCTCGACCGCTACTGGCGGGCGGCGAACTACCTCTCCGTCGGGCAGATCTACCTGCTCGACAACCCCCTGCTCGAGGAGCCGCTCGCGCCGGAGCACATCAAGCCGCGGCTGCTCGGGCACTGGGGCACGACGCCGGGCCTGAACTTCCTGTACGCCCACGTCAACCGCGCGATCCGCGCCCGGGACCTCGACGCGGTCTTCCTCGCCGGGCCGGGGCACGGCGGCCCCGCCGTCGTCGCGAACACCTACCTCGAGGGCGTGTACAGCGAGACGTACCCGCACATCGGCGAGAACACCGAAGGGCTGCGGCGGCTGTTCCGCCAGTTCTCGTTCCCGGGCGGCATCCCGAGCCACGCGGCGCCGCAGACGCCCGGCTCGATCAACGAGGGCGGCGAGCTCGGGTACTCGCTGATGCACGCGACCGGGGCCGTGTTCGACGACCCCGACCTGCTCGCGGTCTGCACGATCGGCGACGGGGAGGCCGAGACCGGCCCGCTCGCGACGAGCTGGCACGCGCCCGCGTTCCTCGACGCGGCCCGCGACGGCGCCGTGCTGCCGATCCTCCACCTGAACGGCTACAAGATCGCGAACCCGACCGTGCTCGCCCGCCTGCCCGAGGAGCAGCTGCTGTCGCTGATCACCGGCTGGGGCTGGGAGCCGTTCGTCGTCTCCGGCGACGACCCCGTCGCCATGCACCGCGCCTTCGCGGACGTGCTCGACACGGTGCTCGACCGGATCGCCGCGATCCAGGGCGCCGCGCGCGGCGGGGGCGCGCCCGCCGGGCAGCCGCCGCGCTGGCCCATGATCGTCTTCCGCTCCCCCAAGGGCTGGACCGGGCCGAAGGAGGTCGACGGCCAGCAGGTCGAGGGGACCTTCCGCGCCCACCAGGTGCCGCTGTCCGAGGTCCGGACGAACCCCGAGCACCTGCGGCAGCTCGAGGACTGGATGAAGGGCTACCGGGTCGAGGAGCTCTTCGACGGGGAGGGCCGGCTGCTGCCGGAGCTGGCCGCGCTCGCCCCCGAGGGCGACCGCCGGATGGGCGCGAACCCGCACAGCAACGGCGGCCTGCTGCTGAAGGACCTCGAGCTGCCCGACTTCCGCGACTACGCGGTCAGCGTCGACGCCCCGGGCAGCGGCCAGACGCCGGCGACGACCGTGCTCGGCGAGTGGCTCCGCGACGTGATGCGGCTGAACCCGACCCGGTTCCGCCTCTTCGGCCCGGACGAGACCGCCTCCAACCGGCTGCAGGCCGTGTTCGGGGTGACGAACCGGGCGTGGCAGGAGCCGATCGTCGACACCGACGACCACCTCGCGCCGGACGGCCGGGTCATGGAGGTGCTGTCCGAGCACCTCCTGCAGGGCTGGCTGGAGGGCTACCTGCTGACCGGGCGGCACGGCCTGCTCAACACCTACGAGGCGTTCGCGCACATCGTCGACTCGATGGTCAACCAGCACGCGAAGTGGCTGCACGACATCAACGGCATCCCGTGGCGGCGCGACCTGGCGAGCCTGAACTACCTGCTCTCCAGCCACGTGTGGCGCCAGGACCACAACGGCTCCAGCCACCAGGACCCGGGCTTCATCGACCACGTGATCAACAAGAAGGCGGAGCTGGCCCGGGTCTACCTGCCGCCGGACGCGAACTGCCTGCTGTCCGTCGCCGACCACGTGCTGCGCAGCCGGCAGTACATCAACGTGATCGTCGCCGGGAAGCAGCCGCAGCTCGACTACCTGACGATGGACGAGGCGGTCGCGCACTGCACCCGCGGCGTCGGGATCTGGGACTGGGCCTCGACCACGGACGGCGAGCCGGACGTCGTGCTCGCCGCCGCGGGCGAGATCCCGACCATGGAGGCGCTGGCGGCGGCCGACCTGCTGCGGCAGCACCTGCCGGACCTGAAGGTGCGGTTCGTCAACGTCGTCGACCTGATGCGGCTGCAGTCGCCGGACGAGCACCCGCACGGCATGGACGACCGGGACTTCGACGCCGTGTTCACCTCGGACAAGCCCGTGGTCTTCGCCTTCCACGGCTACCCGACGCTGATCCACCGCCTCACCTACAAGCGGCAGAACCACTCCCAGTTCCACGTCCACGGCTACATCGAGGAGGGCACCACGACGACGCCGTTCGACATGGTGATGATGAACCGGCTCGACCGGTTCTCCCTCGCCATGCACGTGATCGACCGCGTGCCGTCGCTCGGCTCCTCCCAGGCGGTGCTGCGGCAGCGGTTCATGGACGACCGGCTCGCCGCGCGCCGCTACACCCGCGTCCACGGCGAGGACGATCCGGCCATCGCGAACTGGACCTGGCCCCGCCCCTAGGGCGGCCGGTCAGGGGCGGCGGAGCGCCGGGTACGGCGACGTGCGGAAGCCGAACGAGCGGTAGAGCGCCTCGCCGTCCGTGGTGGCGAACAGGTCCGTGCGGCGCACGCCGCGCGCGTCCAGCTCCGCGACGAGCAGGCCGACGCACGCCCGGGCGAGCCCGCGACCGCGATGCACGGCCAGGGTGCTGACGTTCGACAGGTGCGCGCGGCGGCCGACCGGGTCCGACGGCGACGGCGCGACGTCCTCGAGGACGGCCATCGCGCAGGACACGGGTCCGGCGTCCGGCAGGTCCGCGACGACGACGAGCACGTCGTCCCCGGCGAGGCGGCGCGCGAACCACTCCCGCGCGGCTCGACGCCACGCCGGACCCGTCACGTCCTGCCCCATCGCCTCGAACATCGCGGCGCGCAGGTCGACGAGCGCCGCAGCGTCCTCCGGTCCGGCGAGACGGGGAGCGACCACGCAGCCATCCTCCACCGGCGGCTCCGCGCGGGGGGCAGACGCGACGCGCGCGCTCCGTTACCGTGCGGGGCTCGGAACGACTCCTGGAGGTCCGCCGTGCGCCGTCGCACCCTGGTCCCGATCGGCTCCCTCGCCGCCGTGCTGCTCGCCGTGCCCGCGCTGCCGGCGCAGGCCGCAGCGCCCGAGATCAGCGGCACGGTCGTGCTCGGCGGGACCGCGCGGGCCGGCGTCCCCGTCTCCGTGTCGGAGCCGGGCGGCGACGTCGTCACCACGACCGAGACGGAGGCGGACGGCCGCTACGCCCTGCCCGCGCCCGCCGCGGGCACGCGCTACATCGTGTCGGTCAACGTGCGGGACGCCGCGACCCGCCCGCGGGCCGCCGTCGCCGGGTACCTCCCGACCTGGACCGGCGCGGGACCGGACGCCGTGCCCACCGCCGCACTGGTCGAGCCCGCCCTGGCGACCGGCGCGGACCGCGCGCTCGACGTCGCCGTGCCCGCCGCGACCCGCGTCCGCGGCGTGAACGCGGCCTTCGCGAAGCGGGACGTGCGGCTCGTCACCCTCGGCGGCCGGGCGACCGCGACGACCACCGCGGACGCGAAGGGCGCCTGGTCGTTCCTCGTCGCGCCCGGCAGCTACCGGATCGAGGTCGTCGGCACCGTCCGCTGGCTCGACTACCGCTCCCCCGCCTTCGCCGTGCCCGGCGGCGAGACCGTCGTCGTCAAGTCCTCCCCCGTCCGCTCCGGCACGATCAGCGGGCGGCTCACCTGGCGCGGGAAGCCGGTCGCGAAGGTGCACGTCTGGCTGCAGGGGCCGACGCGTAGCGAGGAGCCGGACGACGACCCGGTCGTCACCGACGCGAAGGGCCGCTACCGCTTCGCGGGCCTGAAGCCCGGGCGGTTCACCGTCCGCTTCGGCAATACGGGAGCGGCGTCCGACCGCATCCCGTACCTGCCCGCGAAGCGCGAGCGCACGGTCCGCAGCGGCCGCACCGCGGTGGTGGACGCGGCCCTGGTGCGCAGCGCGGTGCTCGACGGCCGGTTCGACGCGCCCGCCGGCGCGAAGCGCTACGTCGTGCAGATCCGGCGCGGCGGCGCGACCGGTCCGCTCGTCCGCAGCACCTCCCTCCCCGCCTCGGTGCGCACGGCGAAGAACCCCGTCCGCGCCGCAGGGCTCCGAGGCGGCACCTACACCGTGCAGGTGGTCGACACCACCCGCGGCACGAGGGCCGCCGTCCGCACCGTCCGGCTGCGAACGGGGGTGCGCACCGCGATCGGCGTGCTGCGCCCGACGAAGGCGACGCTGAGCGTCAGCGGCACCGCACCCGCGGGCGCCGCCGTCCGCGTCAGCGAGGGCTCGTTCTGGCGCACCACGACCGCGGACGGCGACGGCCGCTACGCGATCCGCGGCCTCGTGCCGGGCCGGTACGAGGTCACGGCGCAGGTCCGCGGCCACGAGGCCGTCACGGCGAAGCGGACCGTCGCGCGCAGCACGGTCGTCGACCTGCCGATCGGCGCCGCGCCCGACGTCCGGTCCGGCCGCGTGACCGGGCGCTTCACCGCGGGCGCGCTCGACGTGCCGCTCGCCGGCCTGACCGTCGACGGCGGTCAGGAGCTGCTCGTCCGGGACGGACGGCTGGACGAGGGGCTGTCGGCCGGCGCCCACCGGTTCACCGCGGTGCAGGTGCTCGGCGACCGGCTCTTCCCGGTCGCGACGCCCTACGACCTCGCGCTCCGCGACGACGACCGCGCGTTCACCGTGCCCGACGGCGGCACGGTCGAGCTCGGCGCGGTCGCGCTCGACGTCACCGGGTGAGCGGGCGCACCGCCGGGATCCGGGAGGATGTCGCGGTGCGTTCCCTGCTCGGCCTGAACGCGACGCTCGCCTTCCTGCTCGAGCTCGCCCTGCTCGCCGCCGCCGTCGCGATCGGCCTGCTGCTGCCCGCGCCCCTGCCCGTGCGCATCGCGGTCGCGGTGCTGCTGCCCGCCGCGGTGGTCGCGGTGTGGAGCGTCTGGATGGCGCCGCGGGCGGGCCGGCGGCTGCCGGCGCGCGGGCGCCTGCTCGTGCAGGTCGTCCTGTTCGCGCTCGCCGTGCTCGGCCTCGCGGCGCTCGGCCAGGTGCTCTGGGCGCTCGTGCTCGCCGTGCTCGTCGCGGCCCGGCTCGGGCTCGCGGTCCGCACCGGCCAGGTCTGACCCGGACCGTTCCGACTCAGACCGCGGGCACCTCGACGACGCGGCTCAACGGCCTCGTCACGGGCTCGGCGAGGACCTCGCCGTCGCTGTCGCAGAAGACGAGCGCGCTGCCCGCCGGCACTTCGAAACGCATGGGGTCCCCCCTCGGTTCGTGCGAGCAGGGTGGGCCGGTCCGCGCCCGCCCCGCAGCGGGACGCGCCGCGCGGCCCCCGCTCTGGGGGCGCGATCCCCTCCTCCCCAGGCCCCTCCCGTGCGTGCCGCCCGCCGCGCGGGCACACTCCCGCGCATGTTCGAGCCCCTGCTGCCCCTGACCACCGACGCCGACCTCGTCGCGATGGCGACCGACCTGGTCGGCACCGCGATCCGCCGCCAGACCTGGCTGCTCCTGCTCGACGACGAGCAGCGGCTCGCGCCCGTCGTCGTCCCCATGGACGGCGTGCCCGTCGACGCGGACCCCCGCCACATCGCGACCCTCGCCGCGCGCCTCGCCGAGCTGGTGGAGTCGGTGCCCGAGGCGGCCTCGATCGTGCTCGTCTGGGAGCGCCCGGGCGGCGCCGACGTCCGGATGCAGGAGGCGGACTGGATCGCGGGCCTCGCCGCGACCCCGGCGCCGATCCGCGCGCAGCTCGTGGCGTCGGACGACGGCGTGCACCTCGTCGACCCCGCGTTCGCCGCCCTCGTCGCCGAGTGACCCTCGCGGATCCGCGACTAGCGCTTGACGCGGATCGGGCCCTTCACGGTCTGCGAGCCGTTGCCCTGCGCCACGGGCTTCACGGTGACGAGGTCGAGGTTGACGTGGGCCGACAGCTCGACGGCGTGGACGATCGTCTCCGCGACGTCGTCCGCCGTCAGCGGCGCCTCCACGTCCGCGTACACGGCGTCAGCGCGGGCGCGGTCGCCGCCGAACCGGTTGAGGGAGAACTCCTCCGTCGCGACCATCCCCGGGGCGACCTCGATCACGCGGATCGGCTCCCCCGCCAGCTCGATGCGCAGCACCGCGACGAGCGCGTGCTCCGCGAACTTCGCCGCGTTGTACCCGCCGCCGCCGGCGTACGGGAGGTGGCCGGCGATGGAGGTGACCGTGACGACGTCGCCGCTGCCCGCGTCCTCCGCGCCGTCCCGGAGGGAGGGCAGCAGCGCCGACGTCACCCGCTTCGTCGCGACGACGTTCGCCTCGAACATCCAGCGCCAGTCCTCGACGTCGCCCGACTCGACCGAGTCGAGGCCGCGCGCCCCGCCGGCGTTGTTCACGAGCACGTGGAGCGGCCCGGCGGCCCGGACGTGCTCCGCGAGCGCCGCCACCGCATCCGCGTCGGTGAGGTCCGCCGCGAACACGTCGCACCCCGTCTCGGTGCGCAGCGCCTCCAGGCGCTCGGCGCGGCGAGCCACCGCGAGCACGTCCCAGCCGTGCTCACGGAGCAGCGCGACCGTCGCCCAGCCGATCCCCGTGCTCGCCCCCGTGACCACCGCGCGCTTCGTCATGCGCCCATTCAACCGTTACGCCCCGTGGCGTCCGCCGTTGTCCCCCGCGGCGCCGCCTCCTAGCGTCGCCGCCATGGCTGAGCACACCTGGCACTTCGAGACCGAGCAGATCCACGCCGGGGCCGCCCCCGACCCCGTCACCAACGCCCGCGCGACCCCGATCTACAAGACGACCTCGTACGTCTTCAACTCGGCCGACCACGCGAAGAACCTCTTCGCGCTGGCCGAGTTCGGCAACATCTACAACCGCATCCAGAACCCGACCCAGGCGGTCGTCGAGGAGCGCATCGCCGCGCTCGAGGGCGGGACGGCGGCGCTGCTGCTCGCCTCCGGCCAGGCCGCCGAGACCTTCGCGGTGCTGAACCTGGCGCAGGCGGGCGACCACATCGTCTCGTCGAGCTCGATCTACGGCGGCACCTACAACCTGTTCAAGTACACGCTCGCGAAGCTCGGCATCGAGACGACCTTCGTGACGGACCAGGACGACCCGGAGGCGTGGGCCGCCGCCGTCCGCCCCAACACGAAGCTGTTCTTCGCCGAGACGATCGGCAACCCGAAGATCAACGTGCTCGACATCGCCGCGGTCGCGGAGGTCGCGCACGCGAACGACGTGCCGCTGATCGTCGACAACACCATCGCGACGCCGTACCTGATCCGCCCGCTCGAGCACGGCGCCGACATCGTCGTCCACTCGGCGACGAAGTTCCTCGGCGGCCACGGCACGGTCGTCGCCGGCGCGATCGTCGACGGCGGCAGGTTCCCGTGGTCGCAGCACGTGGACCGGTTCCCGGGCCTCACGGAGCCGGACCCCTCGTACCACGGCGCCTCGTACACGACCGCGGTCGGCGACGGCCTCGCCTACATCATCAAGGCGCGCGTGCAGCTGCTGCGCGACATCGGCGCCGCGGTCTCCCCCGACACCGCCTTCAGCCTCATCCAGGGCATCGAGACGCTGTCGCTGCGGATCGAGCGGCACGTGCAGAACACGCAGGCGATCGCCGAGTGGCTCGACGGCCACGACGACGTCGCGACCGTGAACTACGCGGGCCTGCCGTCGAGCCCCTGGTACGCGGCCGCGAACCGGTACGCCCCGAAGGGCGTCGGCGCGGTCGTGTCGTTCGAGCTGAAGGGCGGCGTCGACGCCGGCCGGAAGTTCGTGGAGAGCCTGACCCTGTTCAGCCACCTCGCGAACATCGGCGACGTCCGCTCCCTCGTCATCCACCCCGCGTCGACCACGCACTCGCAGCTCACGCCCGAGCAGCAGCTGACGACCGGCGTGACGCCGGGCCTCGTGCGCCTCTCGGTCGGCCTCGAGCACGTCGACGACCTGAAGGCGGACCTCGAGGCGGGCCTGCGCGCCGCCCGGTCCCTCCGCGCGACGGTCTGACCCTCCCTCTTCTTCCTGCATCCGGGGAACCGCGCCCGCCGGCGCCGGTTCCCCGGATGCAGGGAGGAACGCCCGTGTGACGTCACACTCGGGCGCCGCCGCCCCGCGGCTGGGATGCTGAGGGCGGCATGGACTGGCAGACCTCGGAGGACACCGTCGCGGCACGGCCCGTGACGGACGCCGACGCGCGCTCGCTCGTCGGCAAGCCGCCCGCGAGCGGCGCGTGGCGCGAGGGCGACCCGGTCGCCGACCGGCGGTTCGTCGGCATCGCCACCGTCGTCACGGAGGCCGGCGTCCGCCTCCCCGGCGTCCGCATCGCCTACGAGACGTGGGGCGAGCTCGACGAGGACCGCGGCAACGCGATCCTCGTGCTGCACGCCCTCACCGGCGACCCGCACCTCGTCGGCCCCGCGGGCCCCGGGCAGCCCACGGCGGGCTGGTGGGAGGGCGTCGTCGGCCCGGGCCTCGCGCTCGACACGGACCGCTGGTTCGTCGTCGCGCCGAACATCCTCGGCGGCTGCGCCGGCACGACCGGCCCGGCCTCCCTCGCGCCGGACGGCGCGGAGTGGGGCGGCCGCTTCCCGTACCTCACGATCCGCGACCAGGTCGCCGCGCAGCTGGCCTTCGCGGACGTGCTGCGGATCGAGCGCTTCGCCGCCGTGGTCGGCGGCTCGATGGGCGGCATGCACGCGCTGGAATGGGCGCTCACCGCCCCCGAGCGCGTCGCCCGCCTGGCCGTGCTCGCGGCGCCCGCCCGGTCGAGCGCCGACCAGGTGGCGCTGAACAGCGTGCAGACCGAGGCCGTGCGAGCGGACCCGCGGTTCCGCGGCGGCGACTACTACGGCGCCGTCGACGGGGACGGCCCGCACCGCGGGCTCGCGCTCGCGCGCCGCATGGCCCTGCTCAGCTACCGCAGCTCCGGGGAGCTGAACGAGCGGTTCGGGCGGTCCTGGCAGTCCGGCGTCTCGCCGCTCGGGCACCACGGCCGGTTCGCCGTCGAGTCGTACCTCGACTTCCACGGCAACCGCTTCACCCGCCGGTTCGACGCGAACAGCTACATCCGCCTCGTCGACGCGATGAGCTCCCACGACGTCGCCCGCGGCCGCGGCGGCGTGGAGGAGGCGCTCGCGCGCTACGCCGGCCCCGCGCTCGTGCTCGGCATCGACTCGGACCGGCTCTACCCGCTCGACGACCAGCGGGTGCTCGCGCGGGGCCTGACCGGCGCGCTCGACGGGCCGGAGCCGACCCTGCTCGCCTCCGCCTTCGGCCACGACGCGTTCCTCATCGAGCGCGAGCAGGTCGGGGCGCAGCTCCGCCGGCTGCTCGCCGTCTGACCTCCCGCGCCCCCGGGGGTCGCGGGACCCCTACGATCGGAGCCCGGGAGGTCCGGATGACGGCAGCCGCGACGGAGACGCGTCGACGACGCGTTCGCGTCGCACTCGTCGACGACCACCAGCTGATCGTCGAGGGCCTCGCCGCCCGCCTCTCGGTGCCCCGGGCCCACATCGAGGTCGTCGCCGCGCTCACCGACTGGAACGGGCTGCTCGAGCACCCCGCGTTCCCCGTCGACGTCGCCGTCGTCGAGTTCGGCCTCGAGGACGACGTGCCGTTCGAGACGAAGGTGCAGCGCCTCGCGTCGGACGGCGTCGCCGTCGTCGCGCTCGCCCGCACCCGCGACGCGGCGACGGTGCACGCCGCGCTGACCGCCGGGGCGCTCACCCTCGTGCCGAAGAGCGAGCCCGCCGAGCACCTCGTCGCCGCGGTCCACGCGGCGGCCGAGGGCCGCGCCCGGCACGCCCCCGCCGTGCAGGAGGCGCTCGACGCCTGGGCGAACCGCGCCGACCCGAACCTCGGCCGGCAGGAGCTGACCGCGCTGCAGCTGTACGCGCAGGGCCGCAGCGTCCACGAGGTCGCCGTCCACATGGCGACGACCGACCAGACCGCGAAGAGCTACATCAAGCGCGGCCGCCGCAAGTACCGCACCGCGGGCATCGACCTCGGCACGAAGGTGCTGCTGCGCCGCCACGCGATCCGCGAGGGCTGGATCCCCCCGGAGTAGGACGAGCCCGCGCCTCGCGGTGATACCGGTCTGATACCACCCCGCGCAGGTTCCCCGGTCCCGACAAACCTTCAACCGGTGTGGCAACCTTGCGCGCCCGGAGCCCCGTGTTTCCATGACCGGGCGCTCCTCCCGGCCTCGAGGGGCGCCCCCGTCAGGGAGGCCGCGGGAAGTCATGGAACGGATCCTCAAACAGCGCGATCGCCTCCTGGGCATCAGCGCACGGCTCATCGGCGTGGTCTGCGCCGGGGCGTCGTTCGTGCTGCTCGTCCTCAGCGACCCGCGCCCGGGCCTCCTGCTCCTCGTCGCCCCCGGCTACGCCGTGCTGATCCTCGCCCTCGTGCGGATCGGCTCGACCCGCGCCATCGCCTGGCCGGCCGTCGCGCTCGTCGCCGGTCTCGTCACCGCCGCGCTCGCCCGCCTCGGGACCCTCGGCGCGTTCGACGGGCTGCTCGGCCAGGCCGGTCCGTTCCCGATCCCGACCGGGTCCGTCGACGCCGTCCGCCTGCTCCTCGCCGGCGCGATCGCCGCGGTCGCGATCGTGCTGACCCTGAGCCTCGGCCGGATGATCGTGCTCCTCGGCGCGTTCATCGCGACCCTCGCCACCGCCGTCGTGCTCTTCGCGGGCGACACCGCGCTCGGCTTCGTCGGGTTCTCGATCCTCGCCGGCTGGACCGGGCTCACGATCGCCGGCTTCGTCCTGTCCGCCGGGGTGCTCCGCGCCGCCCGTCGCGTCTCCTCCATCGGCCGCGCGCACCGCAGCGAGCGGCAGGCGAGCGAGACGGAGGCGCAGCGCCGTCAGGGCGCCCGCCTGCTCCACGACACCGTGCTCGCCACGCTCACCCTGCTCGCGCACTCCGGCGTCGGGGTCAGCCGCGACGCCCTCCGCCGCCAGGCCGGCGACGACGCCCGCCTGCTCCGCCAGCTGCGCCTCTCCCCCACCCCGATCACGATGGGGCAGGGCCAGAGCGACGGCGAGGGCGACGCGGACGGTCTGAAGAGCGACAGCCTGCAGGCGGTGCGCGCCCGGTTCGAGCGGCTCGGCCTCGACGTCAGCTGGCACGGCGCCGGCACCGTCTCGCTGCGGCCCGACCGCCTCGACGCCTTCCTCCTCGCCCTGTCCGAGTGCCTCGAGAACGTCCGCCGCCACTCCGGCGTCGGCGAGGCGCACGTCACGATCACCGACGACGAGGCGAGCGTCCGCGCCCTCGTCACCGACAACGGCGTCGGCTTCGAGCCGGCCGCCGTCCCGGCGGGCAAGCTCGGCTACCGCGAGTCCATCGTCGGCCGGATCGAGGAGGCGGGCGGCACCGCCCGCGTCTTCTCGGCCCAGGGCTCCGGCACCACCGTCGTCCTGGAGATGCCCCGATGACCGTCGCACCCGAGCGGGACGCGGAGATCGCGACCTCCCGCCACAAGGCCCTGCCCGTCGTCGCGATCGACGAGCCGCACCGCCGCCTGCCCGGGCTCCGCCTGCCGCACCTGCCGTCGGAGCGCCTCCGCTCCTCGCGCACGAGCCTCGGCACCGGGTTCCTCGGGCTCGCCGCGACCTTCGTCGCGGTCCTGCTGCTCTGCTTCGACCTCGCGCGGTTCGCCGGGGAGTGGGAGGCCTACGCCGAGCCCGGCCTCGCCGCGATGGCGTGGCTGCTGCTCGCCGGCCTCCTCGTCGTGCTCGCGGTCGCCGCGCGCACCGCGGGCGACGTGCTCGACTCGATCGTCAGCCTCGGCATCGTCGGCGGCCTCGGCGTCGTCGTCGCGCTCGACACCGCCGCGGTGTGGCAGAACGGCGACCTGGGCCGGGACCTCACCGCCGCGCCCGCCGTCGGCTTCGTGCTGCTCGCGATGGTCGGCGTCCGGTCGAGCCGCAGCATCACCGCGGCCGCTGCGCTCCTCGGCATCTCGCTCGCGATCCTCGTCGGCATCTCGGCCCTCCGCGCGCCGCTCCCGCCCGCCGGGGTCGTCGACGCGCTGACGATGATCGCGAAGGCCGTCGCGCCGCCGATCATCGCCGCCTGGATCGTCCACGTCTTCCGCCGGATCATCTCGACCGAGCTCGAGCGCGTGCTCGTCGCCTCGACGACGACCGCGCCGCGCTTCTCCGTCGGCATGCTCGCCTCGGAGGAGCTGGCCCGCCTCGACCTCGCGGCGGAGCAGCTCATGGACGGCATCGCGTCGGGCCGGACCCGGCTGCCGCTCAACCCGGCCGCCGCGCAGGCAGCCGCCGAGCTCGCCACGGAGCTGCGCCTGCACCTCATCGAGGGCCGACGCCAGACCTGGCTGTACCACGCGATCACGGAGTCGGAGCTGCTGGGCCGCTCGGTCACGCTGTCCGACCCGGAGTCGCTCGCCGGCCTCCTCGACCCGACGCAGCGCGACGGGCTGCTCTCCGCGGTGTGGCTGATGCTCGGCGACGCGCCCGAGCGGTCCCGCCGCTCGGCGGCCCGCGTGACCATCGAGATCACGGTCGGACCGGCCCGCCCGACCGAGGGCAAGGGCCGCACGATGCGCGTGCCGATCGTGGTGCAGACCACCGGCGTGGCGCGCGGCCGGGTCGACCCCGCCACATGGGACGCTATGCGCAAGGTCGGACGGCACACCGACTCGCAGCGCGGCGGCAGCCTCTGCGTGGAGATCGACTGCGTGGTCGATCGTCCCGCCGAGCGCTGATCCTCTCTCGAACGATCCCCCTCATCCTCCCCTTCCTGGAACCGGAGCCCACGAGTGACCACTGACACCCGGACCATCCGCCTCGCGATGGTCGACGACCACCGGATGCTGCTCGGCGGCCTCACGGAGTGGATCCGCGGCTACGAGGACATCGAGCTGGTCGCCGCCGTCACCACCTTCACCGAGCTGCTGACGCACCCGAAGTTCCCGGTCGACGTCGTCCTCATGGACGTCGACCTCAAGGACAACTCGCCGGTGTCGCTGCGCCTCGCGCAGCTGAAGCAGACCGGCGTCGCCACGGTGCTCATGTCGAGCTACTCGGAGCCGCAGATCGTCCGCGAGGCCCTCGCCTCCGGCGCCCTCGGCTACGTGCCGAAGAGCGAGGACATCTCGATGATCGTCAAGGCGATCCGCGCCGCCGGCCGCGGCGAGTCCTACATCTCGGCGGAGCTCGACCTCGCGATCAACTCCGGCGACGTCGGCGGCTCCCCGAAGCTGTCCGCGCAGGAGCGACGCGTCATGGCGCTCTACGGCGGCGGCGAGCCGGTCAAGACGGTCGCCTACGAGCTCGGCATCTCCGAGGAGACGGCGAAGTCGTACCTCAAGCGCATCCGCGAGAAGTACCGCGTCGCGGGCTTCGACGTGGGCACGAAGGTCGCCCTGCGCAAGCGCGCGATCCAGGACGGCATCCTGCTGCAGACGGACTGAGGTCCGCACCTGCGAACGGCCGGTCTCCTTCGGGAGGCCGGCCGTTCTTCGTCTCCTCGGCGGGGAACGCCGACAGGACGGAGGACGGAGGTCAGGCCTCGGGGCCGGCGAGCTCCGCGCGGGCGAGGCCGTGTCGTGCGGTGCGGGTCTCCAGCGAGAACGCGACCGCGGCGAGGACGAGCCCGAGCGCGGTCATGCCGATGCCGACCGCGATCGGCGACAGGTACCCGAGGCCCGCGGCGATGGCCAGGGCGCCGAGCGCCGCGCCGAGCGAGTTGCCGATGTTCAGCGCGGAGTGGGTGGAGGCGGCCGCGATCGTCGTCGAGCCGTGGGCCACGTCCATCAGCCGCACCTGGATCGCCGGGCTCAGGGCCGCGGAGAAGGCGCCGATCAGCAGCACGCCGACGAACAGGCCGACCGGGTCCGCGGCGCCGACGAGCAGCTCGGCGAGCGAGAGCAGCACGCCGACGAAGCAGACGAGCACGGCCCGCCGCACGCCGCGGTCGACGAACCAGCCGCCCGCGAGGTTGCCGATCGTCATGCCGACGCCGAACACGACGAGCACGAGCGGCACGACGCCGGCGGCAAGGCCCGTGACGTCGGTCGTGATCGGCGCGATGTAGGTGTACGCGGAGAAGAGGCCGCCGAAGCCGATGGCGCCGAGTGCGATCGCGAACCAGACCTGCGGGCGGGCGAAGGCGCGCAGCTCGCGCCCGACGGTCGCGCTCGCGTCGCTGTGCCCCCGCGGCAGCGCGATCGCGACGGCGACGAAGGTGAGCGCGAAGGCCGCCGCGACGACGAGGTACGCCGCGCGCCAGCCGGCCGCCTGGCCGATCGCCGTGATGACGGGCACGCCCACCACGTTCGCCGTGGTGAGGCCCGCGAGCACGAAGGCCGCGGCGCGGCCGCGCGCACCGGGGCCGAGCAGCTCGGACGCGGCCAGCGTGGCGACGCCGAAGTACGCGCCGTGCGGCAGCCCGGCGACGAACCGCGCGGCGACGACGAGGCCGAACCCCGGCAGGACGGCGGTCGCGAGGGTCGCCACGACGAAGCCGACGAGGAGGCCGAGCAGCAGGGTCTTCCGCGGCAGGCGCGCGCCGAACGCGGCGATGGTCGGCGCCCCGACGACGACGCCCGCGGCGTACGCCGAGACCATCACGCCGGCGTTCGCGACCGCGTCGGCGTGGGACCGCGCCCAGGCGTCGGGCAGCAGCTCCCGCGCGATGTCGGGCAGCAGGCCGAGGGCGACGAACTCGGTGGAGCCGATCGCGAAGCCGCCGAGCGCGAGCGCCGCGAGCGCCAGCACGACGACCGCGCGCGAGTGCTGCACCGGGTCCGCGACCGCCCGGCCGCGACCGTCGGGACCCACGCCTCCAGCCTAGGCGTGCGCCCGGACGGCCCCGTCCGTCAGCGGCGCGCCGGACCGGCGCCGGGTCGGGCCCGGCACCACGCGGAGCTCGATCAGGCACCAGGCCAGGAGGGCGACCTGGAGGCCGTCGCGCAGGGTCAGCAGCGCGATCGCCCACGGCGTCGGCGCGATGATCCAGGCGTAGAACCAGGGGTAGATCAGCTGGGTCAGACCGGCCGTCACGAGCACGAGCACCGCGGGCAGCCGGAAGCGGGCCGGTGCGACGAGCAGGCCGAGCAGCACCGGCGCGACGTACCAGGTGAGGTACTGGGGCGAGCCCACCTTGTTCAGCGCGACGACGGCGCTGACGAAGCCGAGCGCCGTCACGGCCAGCACGGTCGAGGGGTCGGCGCCCCGCCGCCGGGCGAGCAGCGCGAGCAGCACGACGAGCAGCACCCCGAGCGCGAGCACGGGGGTCATCAGGTCGGCGACGGTCTGCGCGCCGGCGCCGCGGAGCTGGAAGGTGAGGATCTCGGTGTCGTAGTAGACGCCGACGGCCGGGTCGCCGAACGCGGCCGACCAGAGCCACGGCAGCGCGACGGGGGCCTCGATCTGGATGCCGCGGGTCGCCTGCGCCGTGACGAAGGAGAACACCGTGCCGCGAGCGCCGGCGAGCAGCGCGAGCCCGATGATCACGGCCGAGGTCAGCGCGGCGCCCGACACGATCGAGGTGATGCGCCGGCCGCCGAGCAGCGCCGCGGCGAGGATCGCGGCCGGCCACACCTTCACCCAGGTCGCCACGGTGAGCAGCACGGCCGCGACGGCGGGCCGCTCCGCGAGCAGCAGCACGCCGACGATCGCGATCGGCAGGGCGACGGCGTCGATGCGGCTGAGCGACACCGGGCCGAGCAGCGCGGTGAACAGCAGCCACCACCAGGCGAGCCCCCGCCCGCGGCGGGCGAGGAGCACGACCGCCACCGCGTCGAGCACGGTGACGATGAGCAGCCACACGGCGAGGTAGGGCCCGCCGCCGAAGACCCCCGCGAGCACCATCGGCGGGAGCGCCGCGATCGGGTACACCCAGTCGGTGTCGATCCCGACGAGCGACCCGGTGGTGTGCCAGTAGTCGATCCAGAACCGGTAGACGCCGGTGACGTCCCCCGCCGGCTGGTTCGGCGCCCCGCCGTAGCAGAGCACCGCGACGAGGGCGTGCACGGCGACGAAGCCGACGACGAGGAGGACGCGGTCCCGCGGGGAGGTCGCCGGGCGGCGCACGTCGCTCACACGCGGAACCGTATCGAGGATCGGGGACGGCCCGTCAGCCGAACACCTCGCCCGGGAGGTCGGCCGACCAGGTCGCGACGCCGTCCGTGCGCATGCGGACCCACCGGAAGTCGTACGCGTCCTCGAGCGCCTCGGGCTCGACGAGGAAGAGCGCGGTCGCGAGGGCGTCCGCCACCATCGCCGACTCCGCCAGCACCCAGGTCGCGGCGACGGTGTCGACGGGCTCGCCGGTCCGCGCGTCGAGCACGTGGTGCAGGCGCCGGCCGCCCTCGAGGGACCAGTCGCGCCGGTTCACCGCCGACCCGGCGATCGCGCCCTCCGCCACCTCGACCACGCCGATGGCCGCGGTCGGGTCGTAGGGGTGCTCGAGGGCCACGCGGAGCGGCGCGCCCGCGACGCGGAGGTCGCCGCTCGCGTCGACGATGGCCTCGCGACGGCCGGCGTCGGCGAGGGCCGCGGCGACCAGGTCGACGAGCTGGCCCTTCCCGGCGCTGCCGACATCGAGCAGCGCGGGCGGGTCCGTCCGGACGACGGTGCCGTCGCGCCGGATCGCGGCCCGCGGCGCCGGCAGCCAACCCGGTGCGGGCCGCAGGTCGCCGGCCGGGCCGTAGCCGAGGTGGTCGAGGGAGGCGGCGACGAGCGGGTCGACCCCGCCGCCGGTGCGCTCGCGGAGTTCGGCGAGCAGGTCGAGCAGCGGCGGCGCCGTCGGCCCGAGATCGACCGCCTCGCCGGCCGCGATCCGCGCGACGCCGGAGTCGGGGCGGAAGCGGGACCACAGCGCGTCGTACTCCGCGATCACCTCGTCGACGCGCGCGACGAGCGCGGCCTCGATCGGCTCCGCCGCCGTGATCGTCCAGCGCGTGCCGATCGCGTCGAAGGCGATGCTCGTCCGCGCGCCTGCGGCGGTCCTCATCCGGCGGCTCCTCCCGGTGCGGCGGTGCCCGCCGCTCGACCGTACCGGGGCGCGGTCCGCGGCGCGCCCCGCGGTCCTCGTGGATCGGCTATGCGCCCGCGAGCAGCCGCCGGATCACGGCCGGCACGGCCTCGGCGACGTCGAGGGCCTGGATCGGGCCGCCGCGTGACGCGACGCGGCCGGCCTCGCCGTGGATCCACGCGGCGGCCGCGGCGAGCTCGGCGAGCAGCGCGGGCCGCTCCTGCAGCTCGGGCGAGTGCGTCGCGAGCAGCGCGCCGAGCACCCCGCCCAGCACGTCGCCGGAGCCGGCGGTCGCGAGCCAGGGCTGCCCCGCCCGCACCGCGTACCCGAGGCCGTCGGGGTCGGCGATCATCGTGGTCGCGCCCTTCAGCAGCACGGTCGTCCCGGTCGCGGCAGCGGCGCGGACCGCCCAGCGCTCGGGGTCCGCGGCCACCTCGTCCTTGCTCGTCTCGACCCCGGCGGCCGCGAGCACCGGGACGAGCTCGCCGAAGTGCGGGGTCAGGACGGCCGGCCCCTGCGCCTCCGGGACCAGGTCGAGCGAGCCCGCGTCGAGCACGACGGGCAGGCGCTGCTCGAGCAGTCCGACGAGGCGCTCCCGCTCCGCCGGGTCCCGGTCCGGGGAGGTGCCCGACCCGAGCAGCCACGCCTGGACGCGGCCGTCGGCGGTCACCACCTCGGGGCGCCGGGCGAGCACGAGCGCCGCCGGGCGCTCCGGCCCGAGGTAGCGGATCATGCCGACGCCGGTGCGGGACGCGGCCTCGACCCCGAGCACGGCGGCGCCCGGGAACCGGTCCGAGCCGGTGACGACGCCGAGCACGCCGCGCGAGTACTTGTCGCTGTCCGCCGACGGCACCGCGATCGCGCGCGCCGCCTCCACCGCCGAGAAGCCCGCCCTCGTCATGCCGCCAGCGTGCCACCGGACGGTCGGCGGCCCCTGGGTACGGTGGCTCGTCGTGGCCCTCTCCCTCTCCCCGCGCGCGGTCGTCTTCGACTACGGGGAGGTGATCTCGTACACCCCGTCCGACGAGGACCGGGCGGCGATGGTCGCGGAGGCCGGTGTCGAGGCCGAGCCCTTCTGGCGGGCGTACCACGCCGACCGCGACCGGCTCGACGAGGGCGTGCTCTCGACCACCGACTACTGGCTCGGCATCGGCGCGGCCTGCGGGCAGCGCTGGGACGTGCCGAAGGCGCAGCGGCTCTGGGCGCTCGACTTCCGCAGCTGGACGACCGCGGACCCGGAGGTGGTCCGCGTGCTCGTCGACCTGCGCGACGGCGGCACCCGCCTGGCCCTGCTGTCGAACGCGCACCCCGACTACGGCGGCCCGTTTCGCTTCTCCCCCGTCGGCGCGCTGTTCGAGCAGATCGTCGTCTCCGGCGAGCTGCTGCTGCTGAAGCCCGACCCCGCGATCTTCCGGGCCGCGGCGGACGCGCTGTCGCTGGACCCGGCCGACCTGGTCTTCATCGACAACCGTGAGGCGAACGTGCGCGGCGCCCAGTCGATCGGCATCACCGGGCACGTCTACACCGACCCGGCGTCCCTCCGCGCCTTCCTGGAGTCCCTCGCCTGACGCGCTCGCCCTCCCTCGCTGGTCGAGGTGCGAGCGAAACGACGGGCCCCACGGCCGGTGCTCCCGGGCGAGGGGCTCGAGACCACCCGCGCCTAGCGCCGGGTCGCGTCCTGGACCTCGCCGACCAGCTCCTCGATGACGTCCTCGAGGAAGAGGATCCCGCGCACCGCGCCGTCCTGCTCGACGACGCGGGCGAGGTGCTGCCGGTCGCGGCGCAGCACCGCCAGCGCGTCCTCGAGCTCCGTGCCCGCGGAGACGGAGATCAGCCGCCGCACGAGCTTCCCGGGGATCGGCCGGTCCCACTCGGCGAGCTCGAGCACGTCCTTCAGGTGCAGGTAGCCGACCGGCTTGCCGCCCGCGTCGACCAGCGGGTAGCGGGAGAACCCGCTCTGCGCGACGGCGCGCTCGAGGTCGTCCGGCGTCGCCGACGCGGGCAGCCCGACGATCTCCGCGAGCGGCACCGTCACGTCCGCGACCTGCTTCTCCGTGAACTCGAACGCGGCGGACAGCGTGCCCGACGCGTCGTCGAGGGTGCCCTCGCGCCTCGAGGTCTCGACGATCGTCTCGACCTCGTCGAGCGTGAACGAGCTGTTCGCCTCGTCCTTCGGCTCGACGCCGACGAGGCGGACGAGCGCGTTCGTGGTGCCGTTCAGGGCGTAGATGAGCGGCCGGAAGACCCGCTCCACGAACACCAGCGGCGTCGCGAGCAGCAGCACGGCCCGGTCCGGCACGGAGAACGCGACGTTCTTCGGGACCATCTCGCCGAACACGACGTGGAGGAAGGTGACGAGCAGCAGCGTGATCACGAAGGCGACCACGCCGGTCGCCTCCTCCGGCAGCCCGGTGAGGTGCAGCGGCACCTCGAGCAGGTGGTGGATCGACGGCTCGCTGACGTTCAGGATCAGCAGCGACGCGACCGTGATGCCGAGCTGCGTCGTCGACAGCATGAGGGTCGCGTGCTCCATCGCGCCGAGCGCGACACGGGCCGAGCGGCGGCCCTCCTCCGCGAGCGGCTCGATCTGCGAGCGGCGCGCGGAGATGACCGCGAACTCGCTGGCGACGAAGAACGCGTTGACCGCGAGCAGCACGACAAGCCACCCGATGCCCGCCCAGTCGTTCACGGGGCCCTCCCTTCCCGCACGGCCGCCACGTCGCTCCGCGCCGCGTCGGAACCGGCGGGCAGGGGCCCAGCCGCTGCGCGGCGGTAGCGCCTCACGGCGCTACCGCCGCGGTCTCGACCCGGTTCGCGGGCGCGTCGGGGTCCGCGCGGAAGCGGAGGCGGTCCACGCGGCGCCCGTCCAGCCGGAGCACCTCGAGGGTGCCCTGCTCGGTCTGCACGGTGTCGCCGACCTTCGGCAGGCGCCCGAGCTCGCTGACGACGTAGCCGGCGACGGTCTCGTAGAGGCCGGACTCGGGCACGCGGACGCCCGCCTGGTCGCGGAGCTCGTCGGGCCGCAGCATGCCGGGGAACGTGATCGAGTCGGTGCCGCGCACGACGCCGGCGCGGGTGCGGTCGTGCTCGTCGACGAGGTCGCCGACCAGCTCCTCCACGCAGTCCTCGAGCGTCGCGACGCCCGCCGTGCCGCCGTACTCGTCGAGCACGACCGCCATCTGGTAGCCGCGGCCGCGCAGCTCGCCGAGCAGCGCGTCCAGGGTCATCGTCTCCGGCACGCGGAGGGCCTCCGTCTCGATCGCGCCGACCGGCACGTCCGCGCGGCGGTCGCGCGGCACCGCCATCGCCTGCTTCACGTGTACGAGGGCGACGACGTCGTCGACGCCGTCCTCGCCGGTGACCGGGAAGCGGGAGTAGCCGGTCCGGCGCGCGAGGTCGAGCACGTCCGCGGCGGAGGCGGACCGGGCGACGGTGCTGAGGCGCGGCCGCGGCGTCATCACGTCGGCCGCGGTGTGGCCGGAGAAGGTCAGCGTCCGCTCGAGCAGGGTCGCGGTGTCGCTGTCGAGCACGCCCTCCATGGCGCTGCGGCGGACCAGGGAGGAGAGCTCCTGCGCCGTGCGGGCGCCCGAGAGCTCCTCCTTCGGCTCGATGCCGAGCAGCCGCATCACCCGGTTCGCGGCGCCGTTCAGCACCGCGACCGCGGGGCGGAAGACCATCGTGAACCCGGTCTGGAACGGCATCACGAACCGGGCGACGCGGACGGGGCCGGCGAGCGCGAGGTTCTTCGGCAGCAGCTCGCCGAGGATCATGCTGATCACGGTCGCGATGAGCAGGCCGAGCACGACGCCGACCGGCGCGACGGCCTCCTCGGGCACCCCGAGCGCGACGAGCGGCGCGTCGATGAACGCGGACAGCGCCGGCTCGAACGTGTAGCCGGCGAGCAGCGTCGTCAGCGTGATGCCGAGCTGCGCGCTCGACAGGTGCGTCGAGGTGATCTTCAGGGCCGCGATCGTGAGGTCGAGGCCCTTCTCCCCGCCGCGCTGCCGGGCTTCGAGGTCGGAGCGGTCGAGGTTCACGAGGGCGAACTCGGCGGCGACGAAGAGGCCGGTGCCGAACGTCAGCACCACGCCGATCGCGAGGAGGAGCAGGTCGAACCAGAGCATCTAGCGGACCACGGGACAGGGCGAATGATCGTCCATCAGGGCCCCGAGTGTACCGGCCGCGGTCCCGGCGTCCGCGTTCGATTCAGGATCCGCACGACCGGGAGACCCGTCGGCTCTCGGCTCCCCTGCCGGCGCCTCCGGCGGACGTTCGGGCACCGGGCCGCAGGATGCCGGGATGCGGTACGTGGTCGTGGGAGCGGGAGCGGTCGGCGGGGTCATCGGGGGCCTGCTGGCCGACGCCGGGCGGGAGGTCGCGCTCGTCGCCCGCGGCCCGCACGGGGACGCGATCGCCCGGGACGGGCTGGTCGTGCGGCGGCCGGACCGCGAGCTGCGCCTGCGCCTGCCGGTCGCGCCGACGCTCGAGGCGATCGGGCTGCGGGAGGACGACGCCGTGCTCGTCGCCGTGAAGTCGCAGCAGACCGCTGGCGTGCTGGAGCAGCTCGCCGCGCTGCGCGTCGGCGACCGCCGGGCGACCGACGTCCTCCCGCTGCTGCTCGCGCAGAACGGCGTCGCGAACGAGGACGCGGCGCTCCGCTTCGGTCCCCACGTGCACGGCGTCTGCGTGAACCTGCCGGCCACCCACCTCGAGCCGGGCGTCGTGATCGGCGAGGGCGCGCCGGTCGCCGGCGTACTCACGGTCGGCCGTGCGGAGGGCGGGACGGACGAGGTCGACCACCGGGCGGCGGAGGACCTGACCGCGGCGGGGTTCCGCGGCCGGGCGGACGAGGACGTGATGGCGTGGAAGCGCGCGAAGCTGCTCCGCAACGTCGGCAACGCCGTCGAGGCGCTCAGCGGCCACGACGACGAGGAGGGCGCCGCGCGGCTGGACGCGCTCGCGCGCGCCGAGGCGGAGGCGTGCTTCGCGGCCGCCGGGCTGGCCGTCGTCGACGACGAGCGGTACGCCGCGGACATCTCGGGCTACTCGGCGCAGGCGGTCGGCGGCCGCGGCCGAGCCGGCGGCTCGACCTGGCAGAGCGTCACGCGCGGGCAGGGCACCGTCGAGACGGACTGGCTGAACGGCGAGATCGCCCGCCTCGGCCGCCTCCACGGGGTGCCGACCCCGGCGAACGCGCTGCTGCAGCGGGAGATGTGGCGCCTGCTCGACGAGGGCGGCGAGCCCGGCTCCCGACGCGCGGCCGACCTCCTCGCCGCGCTGCGCTAGACCGACGCCCCGTCCCTGATCCGACCGAGCGCTCCGTCGGATCAGGGACTGCGCGTCGATCGAGGCGTCACCGCTGCAAGAGTGGGGCCGTGCCGGCGCTGCGTCTCGAGAGCGAGGAGTACGTCGAGGTCGCGCCGGACACGTCGATCGACGAGCTGCTCGCGTTCGTCGAGGCCCACCATCGCGTCGACGGCCGCGCCGGGCAGCCGGCGCAGGGGCTCCGGGTCCAGTTCGACGAGCCGCTGCCGGCGCACCTCCTTCGGGCGATCGGCGACGCGGTCGAGGCGTTCCCCGAGGTGGAGGTGTACGCGTGCGGCCGCGCCGACGCGGATCTCGCCTGGACGGCGCTCATGCCCCGCGTCCGGCACCTCTCGCTCTCGACGGCCCGGACCGAGTCGTTCGCCCCGCTCGCGGACCTCGTCGACCTGCGTGCGCTGTCGCTGCCGGAGACGCTCAGCCGGCGTCCGTCCCTCGCGCCCCTCGCTGCGCTGGCCGCGCTCGAGGAGCTCGGGATCGCCGGGCACGAGCGGGGCTTCGAGGTCGTCGCCGACCTGCCAGCCCTGCGGCACCTCGGCCTGTACGCCTCCCGCGTCGCGGACTTCGAGGCGCTCGCCGGGCACCCCGCGCTGGAGGCGTTCTCGTTCGGGTTCGGCCGGGTGCGCGACCTCGCTCCCCTCGCCCGGGTCCCGCACCTCCGCGCGCTCCGCTTCTGGCGCGTCAGCCGATTCGAGGACGAGCACGCGGAGGCGCTGGGCGACCTGGCCGGGCTGGAGTCGCTCGCGCTCGCCGATCAGCCCCGGATCACGGACCTCGCGCCGCTCACCCGAGCGCCGGCCCCGACGCTGCGGTCGCTCGAGCTCGACGGCCTGCATGGGCTCCGGAGCGCCGCGTTCCTCGCCGGACTCCCCGCGCTCGAGGAGCTGCTGGTCCTCGACAGCGGCGCGGTGCCGGACACCCTGACTACTTCGACGCTCCGTCCCTGATCCGACCGAGCGCTCCGTCGGATCAGGGACGGGGCGTCGATCGAGGCGTCACCAGCCGACGGGGAGCGGCTTGCCCTCCTCGTAGCCCGCGGCCGACTGCACGCCGACCGTCGCCCGCTCGCGGAACGCGACGAGGTCGGCCGCGCCCGCGTAGGTGAACGACGAGCGCACGCCGGTCGTGATCATGTCGAGCAGGTCCTCGACGCCCGGCCGGAGCGGGTCGATGAGGATCCGCGAGCTCGAGATGCCCTCCGCGAACAGCTCCTTGCGCGCGAGCTCCCAGGGGTCGCGGTCACCGAAGCGGGTGCTGACCGCCTTCGTCGAGGCCATGCCCCAGCTCTGCTTGAACAGCGCGCCGTCCGCACCACGCTCGATGACGCCGGGGGCCTCGATCGTGCCCGCGAACCAGGAGCCGATCATCACCGACGACGCGCCCGCGGCGAGCGCGAGCGCCACGTCGCGCGGGTAGCGCACGCCGCCGTCCGCCCACACGTGCGCGCCGAGCTGGTGCGCCGCGTCGGCGGTCTCGAGCACCGCCGAGAACTGCGGCCGCCCGACGGCGGTCATCATGCGGGTCGTGCACATCGCGCCGGGCCCGACGCCGACCTTGACGATGGAGGCGCCGGCGCGGACGAGGTCCCGCGTCGCCTCCGCCGTCACGACGTTGCCGGCGACGAGCGGCAGCCCGAGGTCGAGGCCCGCGACCGTCTCGAGCGCGTGCAGCATCCCCTCCTGGTGCCCGTGCGCCGTGTCGAGCACGAGCACGTCCGCGCCAAGCGCGGCGAGGTCCCTGGCGCGGGAGGCGACGTCGCCGTTGATGCCGATCGCCGCGGCGACGCGGAGGCGGCCCTGCGCGTCGAGCGCCGGCGCGTAGATCGCCTGCCGGACGAGGCTCCGCCGGCTCGCGGTGCCGATCACGCGGTCGTCCTCGACCACCGCGGCGAACTCGTGCTCGGACCCGTCGAGCAGCGCGTCCCAGCGGTGGAAGAGCTCCTCGGGTCCGGGCGCGGTCGGGGCGATCGACGCGAACGCCGGGGCGAGCAGGTCGCGGAGCCGCGTGCCGGGGTCCGCCTTCGCGAGCGCGGCCGCCGTCACCGTGCCCTGCACCGCGCCGTCCTTGTCCACGACGACGACGCCGCGGTCCGCCCCGCCCGTCACGAGCCGCTGCGCGTCCCAGACCGTCGCCTTCGGCGCGAGCACGATCGCCGAGTCCCAGCGGGTCGACTGCGCCTTCACCCACGCGATCGCGTCCTCGAGCTCGGCGCGCGGCAGGTCCTGCGGGAGCACCCCGAGGCCGCCCCGCCGGGCGAGCGTCGCGGCCAGCCGCGGGCCCGTCACCGAGTTCATGTTCGCCGCGACGACGGGCAGGGTCGCGCCCGTGCCGTCGTCGGGGACCAGGGAGACGTCGAGCCGGCTCGACACGCCCGAGCGCGCGGGCGCCAGGAAGACGTCCGAGTAGGTCAGGTCGTACGGGGGCGGCGCGCTGAGGAAACGCATGTCCGAAACGGTATCCGTGCCGCCTCGCGCACGCGCGTCGGGCGTAGCCTGGGGTGCTGCGACTGCAGGGAGCGAACGAAGTGGGCGAAGAGCCGGTGTCGGACCAGTTGACGGGGACCGAGGAGGGCGCCGCGAGCGAGTTCGGCGCCAACGAGTGGCTGGTGGACGAGCTCTACGAGCGGTTCATCGCCGACAAGGACTCGGTGGACCGGTCGTGGTGGCCGATCCTCCAGGACTACCGGCCGGTCGACCCCGACGCGGTGCTCCATCCGCAGGAGGAGCCGGGCGCCGCGACGGACGCCGCGGGAAGCGGCGAGCAGGCCGCGCCGCACACGAGCGACGCCCCCGCGCAGCCCGCCGCGGACGCCGCGCCCCGCGAGGTGCCCGCCCCGCCGAAGGCCGCACCGGCCCAGCAGCAGCAGGCCGAGCCGGCGAAGCCCGCGCAGCAGGCGCCCGCCGCGCCCGCGAAGGCCCCTGCCGCGCAGCCCGCGTCAGCGAAGGCGCCGGCTGCGAAGCCGATCCCCGCCGACGCGCCCGCCTCCCGCGTGCAGTCCGGCGCCGCGACCGACGACACCGTGACGCCCCTGCGCGGCATGGCGAAGGCCCTCGCGACGAACATGGACGCGTCGCTGTCGATCCCGACCGCGACGAGCGTCCGCACGATCCCGGCGAAGCTGATGATCGACAACCGCATCGTCATCAACAACCACCTCCGCCGCGCCCGCGGCGGCAAGGTCAGCTTCACCCACCTCATCGGCTGGGCGCTGGTCAAGGCGCTGATCGAGTTCCCGAGCCAGAACGTGCACTACGCCGAGATCGACGGCAAGGCGTCCGTGGTGCAGCCGGGCCACATCAACCTCGGCCTCGCGATCGACATCCCGAAGCCCGACGGCTCCCGCGCGCTCCTCGTCCCCTCCATCAAGCGGGCCGAGACGATGAACTTCGCGGAGTTCGTCGCCGCCTACGACGACCTGGTGCGCAAGGCGCGCGCGAACAAGCTCACCGTCGAGGACTTCGGCGGCACCACGATCTCGCTGACGAACCCGGGCGGCATCGGCACGGTGCACTCCGTGCCCCGCCTGACGGTCGGCCAGGGCGCGATCATCGGCGCGGGCGCCCTCGAGTACCCGGCGCAGTTCCAGGGCGCGAGCGAGAAGACCCTGATCGACCTCGGCATCTCGAAGACAATCACGCTCACCTCCACCTACGACCACCGCGTCATCCAGGGCGCGGGCTCGGGCGAGTTCCTGCGGATCGTGCACCAGCTGCTCATCGGCGAGGAGCACTTCTACGAGGAGATCTTCTCGGCGCTCCGCGTCCCCTCGGACCCGATCCACTGGGCGCAGGACATCAACGTGGACCTCGCGGACCACGTGTCGAAGACCGCGCGCGTGCAGGAGCTCATCAACGCGTACCGCGTGCGAGGGCACCTGCTCGCCGACGTCGACCCGCTGGTCTACCAGCAGCGGTCGCACCCGGACCTCGACATCCGCAACCACGGCCTGACGTTCTGGGACCTCGACCGCGAGTTCGTCGTCGGCGGCTTCGCCGGCAAGCGGGCGATGCGGCTGCGCGACGTGCTCGGCCAGCTGCGCGACAGCTACTGCCGCACGGTCGGCGTCGAGTACATGCACATCCAGGACCCGTCCCAGCGCACCTGGTTCCAGGCCGCGCTCGAGCGGCCCTACGCGAAGCCGACGCACGCCGAGCAGATGCGCATCCTCGGCAAGCTGAACCAGGCGGAGGCGTTCGAGACCTTCCTGCAGACGAAGTACGTCGGGCAGAAGCGGTTCAGCCTCGAGGGCTCCGAGAGCCTCATCTCGCTGCTCGACACGGTGCTGCAGCGGGCGACGGAGGAGGACGCGCTCGACTCCGCCGCGATCGGGATGGCGCACCGCGGCCGCCTGAACGTGCTGACCAACATCTGCGGCAAGACCTACGGCCAGATCTTCCGCGAGTTCGAGGGCACCCAGGACCCGAAGACGGTCCAGGGCTCCGGCGACGTGAAGTACCACCTCGGCACCGAGGGCGAGTACGTCTCGGCGACCGGCGAGACGCTCCCCGTCACCCTCGCGGCGAACCCGTCGCACCTCGAGACCGTCGACGGGGTGCTCGAGGGCATCGTGCGCGCGAAGCAGGACCGCGACCCGGTCGCGACGTTCCGCGTGCTGCCGATCCTCATCCACGGCGACGCGGCGATGGCCGGGCAGGGCGTCGTGGTCGAGACGCTGCAGATGTCGCAGCTGCGGGCCTACCGCACCGGCGGCACCGTGCACATCATCGTGAACAACCAGGTCGGCTTCACCACCTCGCCCTCCGACGGTCGCACCTCGATCTACGCGTCGGACGTCGCCAAGACGATCCAGGCGCCGATCTTCCACGTGAACGGCGACGACCCGGAGGCCGTCGCCCGCGTCGCGGAGCTCGCGTTCGCCTACCGGCAGGAGTTCCACCGCGACGTGGTGGTCGACCTCGTCACCTACCGCCGCCGCGGGCACAACGAGGGCGACGACCCGTCGATGACGCAGCCGGTCATGTACAACCTGGTCGAGGCGAAGCGCAGCGTCCGGAAGCTGTACACGGAGGCGCTCGTCGGCCGCGGCGACATCACGCAGGAGCTCTACGACGACGCGCACCGCGACTTCCAGTCGCGGCTCGAGCAGGCCTTCGCGGAGACGCACGAGGCGCAGACCGCCAGCATCCCGGTGATCGCGCCCGAGCCCGACGCGGACTCGGACCGGGTCGCCGACCTCGAGATGCCGTCGGCGCAGCGCGACGAGGGCGCGCCCGAGGGCCGAACCGTCGACGCGGGCGTCCTGCAGCGCATCGGCGACCGCTTCGCGAACCCGCCGGAGGGCTTCACGGTCCACCCGAAGCTGCAGCAGCTGCTGGCGAAGCGCGCCGAGATGACGCGCTCCGGCGGCATCGACTGGGCGTGGGGCGAGCTGCTCGCGTTCGGGACGCTGCTGCTCGAGGGCACCCCGGTGCGCATCGCCGGGCAGGACTCCGGGCGCGGCACGTTCGTGCAGCGCCACGCGGTGCTGCACGACCGGGAGACCGGCGCCGAGTGGACGCCGCTCGCGCACCTGTCCGACGACCAGGCGCCGCTCTGGATCTACGACTCGCTGCTCAGCGAGTACGCCGCCCTCGCCTTCGAGTACGGCTACTCCGTGGAGCGCCCCGAGGCCCTCGTGCTCTGGGAGGCGCAGTTCGGCGACTTCGTCAACGGCGCCCAGATCGTCATCGACGAGTACATCTCCGCCTCCGAGCAGAAGTGGGGCCAGCGCTCGAGCGTCGTGCTGCTGCTGCCGCACGGCTACGACGGGCAGGGCCCGGACCACTCGTCGGCCCGCATCGAGCGGTTCCTCCAGCTCGCCGCGCAGGACAACATGACGATCGCGCAGCCGTCGACGCCCGCGTCGTACTTCCACCTGCTGCGCCGGCAGGCCGTGGCGCGTCCGCGACGGCCGCTGATCGTGTTCTCCCCGAAGTCGATGCTGCGCCTTCGCAGCGCGACGAGCGGGGTGGAGGACTTCACCGAGGGCGGCTTCCAGCCGGTGATCGACGACGCGCGGATCCAGGACCCGGGCGCCGTCACGCGGGTCGTGCTGCACGCCGGCAAGATCCATTACGACCTCGCCGCCGAGGCGGAGAAGCGGGACGACCGGACGACCGCGCTCGTCCGCGTCGAGCAGTACTACCCGGTGCCGCGGACGGAGCTGGCCGAGGTCCTCGGCCGCTACCCGAACGCCGAGGTCGTGTGGGCGCAGGACGAGCCGGCGAACCAGGGCGCGGCGCCGTTCGTGCAGCTCGAGATGCTGCGCGGCCGGATCGACGAGGGCCGCGGCGTGCGGGTCGTGTCCCGGCCCGCCTCCGCCTCCCCCGCCGCGGGCTCCGCGAAGCGGCACCAGGCGGAGCAGGCCGACCTGATCCAGCGGGTCTTCGCCCTCTGAGACCTGAGCGTCTCGGAGGCGGTCCGGCGAGCCGGACCGCCTCCGAGGTGCAGGGCTAGTGGGTGATGGTCATCCGGAGGCTCGTGATGACCTGCACGCGCAGCTCCTCGGGAGCCGTGTCCCGGCAGGCGCGCTTCACGGCCTCGGTGAGCACGCGACCGAGGTGCACCTCGTCGGAGCAGTCCGCGCAGTTCGCGAGGTGCTCGGAGATGTCGGCGTACTCGTGACGCTCGAGCTCGTGGTGCAGGTACTCCTCGAGGTCCTGCTTGGCCTTCTCGCAGCCGCAGTCCGTCATCGGTCTCAGGCTCCCTTCCTGGCGGGGGCGGTCCGGCGCGACACCGCGCCCATCGCGATCCCGCGCTCCTGCGCGTACTCGGTCAGCCGCTCGCGGAGCAGGCGACGGCCGCGGTGCAGGCGGCTCATCACGGTGCCCACGGGCGTGTGCATGATGTCGGCGATCTCCTGGTACGAGAAGCCCTCGACGTCGGCCAGGTAGACCGCGAGCCGGAAGTCCTCGGAGATCGACTGCAGCGCCTCCTTGACCGTCGAGTCCGGGAGGTGGTCGATCGCCTCCGCCTCGGCGGAGCGGGAGGAGCGGGACGCGGAGGTCGTGGACTGGGCCTCGCCCAGCTGCCACTCCTCGAGGTCGTCGGTCGACGACTTGTACGGGTCCCGCTGCTTCTTGCGGTAGCTGTTGATGTAGGTGTTCGTGAGGATTCGGTACAGCCAGGCCTTCAGGTTCGTGCCCTGCTGGAAGGACCGGAAGGCGCCGAAGGCCTTCACGAACGTCTCCTGCACGAGGTCCTGCGCGTCGGCGGGGTTCCTCGTCATCCGCATCGCGGCGCCGTAGAGCTGGTCGATGAAGGGCAGCGCCTGCGTCTCGAACAGCGCGCGGAGCTGCGCCTGGTCGGGCGCGACGTCGTCGACGTCCTCGAGGCCCTCCTCGACGGTGTCCTCGAGCGTCGCCGCCTCGGCCGCGTCGGGCGCCTGCGCGAGGTCGGCCTCGTCGTCGATCGAGTCCTCGTCCGCGTCGCGGCCCTCGTCGTCGTGGTCGGCGTCGAGGAGGTCCTCGTCGGCGTTGGACTGGCTCGCGACGAGCGCCTCGAGCTCCGCGTCGTCGGCGGCGGAGCGGGCGGGCTCGGACGGGGACTGCATGCCGAGGGAGTGTAGTTGCGGCACCGGGAGGCTCACGGGACGCCGGGTCAGCAGTGCGGTCGCCATGCGTCCTCCTTCGTCTTCCGGGCCGGTCCTAGGCTGGAACCGATGGCGCACGCGACCTATTCCGCCGAGCTCTGGCCCGCCCCGACGGCGACCGGTCCGCTCGACGCGACGGTGCGCCTGCCGGGCTCGAAGAGCCTCACGAACCGCGAGCTCGTGCTGTCCGCCCTCGCCGACGGGCCGTCGCGCCTGCGGCGGGCGCTGCTCGCGCGCGACACGAAGCTGATGATCGCCGCGCTCGAGGCGCTCGGCGCCGTGGTCTCGCGGGAGGACGACGACCTCCTCGTGACGCCGGGACCGCTGCGCGGCGGCGCCGCGGTCGACGTGGGCCTCGCCGGCACCCTGATGCGGTTCCTGCCGCCGGTCGCCGCCCTCGCCGACGGGCCGGTGCGGTTCGACGGCGACGAGCGCGCACGGCTGCGGCCGATGGCGACGACGATCCTGTCCCTCCGCGCCCTCGGGGTGGAGGTGGACGATGAGGGCCGGGGCGCCCTGCCGTTCACCGTCGTCGGCGCGGGCGGTGTGGCGGGCGGCGCCGTGCCGCTCGACGCGTCGCAGTCGAGCCAGTTCGTGTCGGGGCTGCTGCTCTCGGCGGCGCGCTTCGCGAACGGGATCGAGGTGCAGCACCTCGGCGCCCGGCTCCCCTCCCTGCCGCACATCGACATGACGATCGACGCCCTCGCCCGCCGCGGCGTGCGGGCGGAGGCCGACGTGACCGCCGACCACGCGCGGTGGACCGTGCCGCCGCACCGGATCGCCGGCCGGGACCTCGTCATCGAGCCCGACCTGTCGAACGCGGCGCCGTTCCTCGCCGCCGCGCTCGTCGCGGGCGGCCGGGTCGTCGTGCCGGACTGGCCCGGGTCAACGACGCAGGTGGGCGACCGCCTCCGCGACTGGCTGCCCGCCTTCGGCGCCGTGGTCGAGCGGCACCGCGACGGCCTCGCCGTGACCGCGGACGGCGTCGCGACCGCACCGCTGCGCCCCGTCGACCTCGACCTCGGGGAGGGCGGCGAGCTCGCGCCGACGCTCGTCGGGCTCGCCGCGTTCGCGGACGGCACCTCGACCTTCACCGGCATCGGGCACCTCCGCGGGCACGAGACGGACCGGCTCGCGGCCCTCGCCGCCGAGCTCGGCGCGGTCGGGGTGCCGGTCGACGAGACGGAGGACGGCCTCGTCGTGCACGGCGGCCGCCCGGTCGCCGGGGACCGCCCGTGGCGCAGCTACGACGACCACCGGATGGCGACGACGGGCGCGCTGCTCGGCCTCGCCGTGCCCGGCCTCGCCGTGGAGGACGTCGCGACGACGGCGAAGACGCTGCCCGGCTTCCCCGCGCTGTGGGAGCGGATGCTGCCGTGAGCTGGCTGACGGACGAGGACGAGCCGTACGAGGAGTACGACGAGGCCGACGTCCGCGTCCGGCCGAACCGGAAGGGCACGCGCCCGCGGACGAAGCAGCGGCCCGCGCACGAGGCCGCGGTGCCCGGCCGCGTCGTCGCCGTCGACCGCGGCCGGATGCAGGTGCTCGTCGACGAGGACGGCGCCGACGAGCGCACCGTGCTCTCCACCCGGGCGCGCGAGCTCGGCAAGGAGGGCGTGGTCGTCGGCGACCGCGTGGACGTGGTCGGGGACCTCACCGGGGAGGAGGGGTCGCTCGCGCGGATCGTGCGCATCCAGCCGCGCACCACGGTGCTCCGGCGCAGCGCGGACGACACCGACGAGGTCGAGCGCGTCGTCGTCGCGAACGCAGACCAGCTGCTCTGCGTCGTCGCGGTGGCGGATCCAGAGCCGCGTCCGGCGCTCGTCGACCGCTACCTCGTCGCGGCGTTCGACGCCGGCATCGACGCCGCGCTGCTCATCACGAAGACCGACCTCGCCGACCCGGCGCCGCTCATCGCGGAGTTCGCGCCGATCGAGCTGACGATCCTCACCACCCGCCGCGGCGAGGATCTCGGCCCGGTCCGCGCGGCGCTGCTCGGCCGCACCACGGTCGCCGTCGGCCACTCGGGCGTCGGCAAGTCGACGCTCGTGAACGCGCTCGTGCCGGAGGCGCAGCGGGCCACCGGCGTCGTCAACGCGGTGACCGGCCGCGGCCGCCACACCTCGTCGTCGTCCGTGGCCCTGCGCCTCCACGCGACCGAGGAGGAGCGCGCCGCGGGGCTCCCCGCCGCCGGCTGGGTGATCGACACCCCGGGCATCCGCTCCTTCGGCCTCGGGCACGTGGACCCCGCGAACATCCTCAGGTCGTTCGCCGCGCGCGCCCTGCCCGTCGTCGACCCGCCCGACGGGATCCCGCTCGCGGACGCGCACGACTGGGAGATCGTCGACCGCGTCGGCGCCGGCGAGCTCGGCGACGCGGGCCGCCGCCGCCTCGAGTCCCTCCAGCGCCTCCTCGACGCGCAGGGCGGCCGGGTGACGGGCGCCGACGAGGACTGAGCGGCAGCGGGAGCCCCCTCCCCCGCTGGTCGAGGTGCGACGACGGAGCCTCGAGACCACTCCGCGCACCCCGCCGTTCACGGATGTCCGGGAGGATGGCGGCGTGCCGGACCTCGCCGACGACCTCGCCCTCGCCCTGCGCCTCGCCGACGCGGCCGACGCGCAGAGCCGCGCCCGCTTCCGCGCCGCGGACCTGCGCATCGAGACGAAGCCGGACCGCACCCCGGTCACGGACGGGGACCGGGCCGTCGAGCGGGCGATCCGGGAGATCCTCGCCGCCGAGCGGCCGGACGACGCGATCCTCGGCGAGGAGTACGGCGGCGACCGCGCCCCCGGCCGGCAGTGGATCGTCGACCCGATCGACGGCACCACGAACTTCCTCCGCGGCCAGCCGGTGTGGGGCTCCCTGATCGCCCTCGCCGTCGACGGGGAGCCCGTGGTCGGCGTCGCGTCCGCGCCGGCGCTCGGCCGACGCTGGTGGGGCGCGCGCGGGCAGGGCGCGTGGGCCGCCGACCTCCCCGCGGGCGAGCCGACGCGGCTCGCCGTCTCCGGCGTCCGGCGTCTCGAGGACGCCTTCATCAGCTACAACGCGATTCAGGGCTGGGACGACGCGGGCCGGCTCGACGCGCTGCTCGCGCTCACCCGCGGCTCGTGGCGCTCCCGGGCGCTCGGCGACTTCTGGGCGTACGTGCTCGTCGCCGAGGGCCAGCTCGACCTCGCCGGGGAGCACGACCTCAAGGTCTACGACATCGCCGCGCTCGTGCCCATCGTGCTGGAGGCGGGCGGCCGGTTCACCGACCTCGCCGGCGGCGAGGGACCCTGGCAGGGCACCGCGCTCGCGACGAACGGGCTGCTGCACGACGAGGTGCTCGCGGTCCTCGACTCACATCCGGCCGACCCAGCCCGTTGACCTGATGTGAGGGAGCCCTTCGAGCGGATCGTCGCCGCGCACGGCGAGGTCGTCTGGCGCGTCTGCCGCGGGCTGCTGCCCGAGCACGACGCGGAGGACGCGTGGAGCGAGACGTTCCTCGCGGCGCTGCGCGCGTGGGACCGCTTCGAGGGCGACCGCGTGCGCGGCTGGCTCGTCACGATCGCGCACCGGAAGGCGCTCGACGTGCTGCGGGCCGGCGTGCGCGTCGTGACGACGGAGGAGGGCGTCCCCGACTCCCCTGCGCCGCCCGCGGGGCGCGACCTCGACCTGTGGGCCGCGCTCGCCCGGCTGCCGGAGGGCCAGCGCACCGCCGTCGTCCACCACCACATCGCCGGGCTGCCGTTCGCGGAGGTCGCGACGGTCACCGGCACCACGCCCGCCGCAGCGCGGAAGGCCGCCTCCGACGGCGTCCGGCGGCTCCGCACCCTGCTCGTCCTGGAGGACGCATGACCGACACCGCGACCGACCCCGCGACCGACCCCGTGGTCGACGTCCTCGTCCCGCCGACCGACCCCGCCCTGCTCGCCCGGCTCCACGGCCGGCTCGAGGCGCGCGCGACGGGCGCCGACGCCCCGGACGTGCACTACCGGACCGTCGACTCCCCCGTCGGGCGTCTGCTCGTCGCGGCCACCGAGGCGGGCGTCGCCCGCGTCGCGTTCGAGCGGGAGGGCGAGGACGCGGTGCTCCAGCACCTCGCCGACCGGATCGGCCCGCGGGTGCTGCGGACCCCCGCCCGCCTCGACGCCGCCGCCCGCTGGTTCGACGCCTACTTCGCGGGCGCGCACGACCCGTTTGAGCTGCCCCTCGACACCCGGCTCGCGCGCGGCTTCCGGCTCGAGGTGCTCGAGCGCCTCCGCGCGGTCCCGTACGGCGAGCGGATCAGCTACGCCGCCCTCGCCGCGCGCACCTCCTCGCCGAATGCGGTGCGCGCGGTCGGCACCGCCTGCGCCACCAACCCGCTCCCCCTCGTCATCCCGTGCCACCGGGTGACGCGGTCCGACGGCTCGGTCGGCGCCTACCTCGGCGGCCCGGAGACGAAGGTGCGCCTCCTCGCGCTCGAGGCCGGCGCGGCGCTGCCCGGCTGACCCGGTCGCACGCAGCGTGCACACGGGCCGCACCGGGAACGCACTCAGACGCGACCGGTTGTGTGGCGGCATGCGTGCACTGACGTGGCAGGGGATGGAGAAGGTCTCGGTCGAGGAGGTGCCCGACCCGAGGATCGTGCAGCCGACCGACGCGGTCATCCGCGTGACCTCGGCGGCGATCTGCGGCTCGGACATCCACCTGTACGACCTCTTCGGCCCGTTCCTGAACAAGGGCGACGTGCTCGGCCACGAGACGATGGGCGTCGTCGAGGAGGTCGGTGCCGGCGTCACGCGCGTCAAGGTCGGCGACCGAGTCGTCATCCCGTTCGTGATCGCGTGCGGCGACTGCTTCATGTGCCGCCGCGGCCTGCACACGCAGTGCGAGACGACGCAGCAGCACGAGCACGGCACCGGCGCCGCGCTCTACGGCTACACGGAGCTGTACGGCGAGGTCCCGGGCGGCCAGGCCGAGCGGATGCGGGTGCCGCTGGCCGACTTCAACGCCACGGTCATCGGCACGGACCTGCCCGACCTGCGCTACCTGTTCCTCTCCGACATCCTCCCGACCGCCTGGCAGGGCGTGCAGTACGCGGAGGTGCCGGAGGGCGGCACCCTCGGCGTGCTCGGCCTCGGGCCCGTCGGCCAGTTCGCGGCGCGGATCGGCAAGCACCTCGGCTACCGCGTGGTGGCGACCGACCCGGTGCCCGAGCGGCGGGCGCTCGCCGAGAAGTGGGGCGTGGAGGCGTTCGACATCGACGGCGACGTCGTCGCGCGGCTGAAGGACGCGACGGACGGGCGCGGCCCGGACGGGATCGTCGACGCCGTCGGCATGGAGTCCCACGGGCAGGGCGCGGTCGGCCTCGCGCAGAAGGCGGTCGGGCTGCTGCCGGACGCGCTCGCGCAGAAGGCGATGACGACCGTCGGCGTCGACAAGCTCGTCGCGCTGCATACGGCCTTCGACGCGGTCCGCCGCGGCGGCACGGTCTCCCTCTCCGGGGTCTACGTCGGCACCGCCGACCCGACCCCGCTCATGACGCTGTTCGACAAGCAGGTCTCGATCCGCATGGGCCAGTGCAACGTGCAGCGCTGGCGCGACGAGCTGCTGCCGCTCGTCGAGGACCCGGCCGACCCGCTCGGCACGATGGACCTCACGACGCACGAGGTCGGGCTCGACGCCGCCCCCGACATGTACCGGATCTTCCGCGACAAGGAGGACGGCTGCATCAAGGTGGTCCTCCACCCCTAGGCGACTTCGCTCACGCTTCTGGACGCCGCGTCGCGGATGCGGCGTCCAGAAGCGTGAGCACTTCGGTCAGGAGGAGGGGCGCTGCTTCGCGCGGGAGCGCTGGTCGACCAGCGCGACGACGAGGCCGAGGAGCAGCACCAGGATCGCGAGGCCGCCGCCGCCCAGCGCGGCCAGGTGGTAGTCGCCGAGCTGCGCCCCCGCGAGGTCCGCGTTCAGCAGGGTGAAGAAGACCGCGGAGGCGCCCGCGACGCCGATCGCCGTCCCGACGCGCTGCCCGACCTGGGCCACCGACCCGGCGACGCCGGCCTGCGCGACCGGCACCTCCGAGAGCGTCAGGGTCTGGTTCGGCGAGACCACCGAGCCGCCGCCGGCGCCCGCGACGAACAGCCCCGCCGCCATCAGCCACGGGGCCAGCGCCGGCGGGCTCAGCACGGCGGCGGCGAGCGACAGGGCGAAGCCGAGCGCGGCCACGAGGAGGCCGAGCACGACGAGCGACCGCCCGTAGCGGCCGACGAGGCGGCCCGCGAGGTAGGAGGTCGCCGCCGACGCGAGCGCGAACGGGATCGTGACCATGCCGGCGAAGACGGGGGCGATGCCGAGCCCCTCCTGCAGCAGCAGCGTGTTGAGCAGGAAGGTGGCGGGCCCGGCCGCGAACCAGGCCGTCGCGATGATGAGGCCGTTCCGGTAGGAGGCCCGGCCGAAGAGGTCGACGTCGACCGCCGGGGTCCTCCCCGACGCCCGGTACCGCCGCTCCCACGCGAGGAAGCCGACGAGGAACGCGGCGGCGGCGAGCAGCGACGCCCAGCGCCACGGGCTGTCGTGCCCCTGCCCGGTGGTGAGGACGAACGGGACCATGAAGGCGACGACGGTGAGGCCGAGCAGCACGACGCCGACCGGGTCGATGCTCGCCCGACCCTTCGGCCGCTGCGCGCCCGGGAAGTACCGGGCGGCGAGCACGAGCAGGATCACGCCGAGGGGCACGTTCATCCAGAAGATGAGGCGCCAGCCGTCCTGCTCGCCGCCGAGCGCGATGAGCGCGCCGCCGATCGTCGGCCCGAGCGCGGTGCCGAGCCCGACGCTCGCCCCGTACGCGCCGAGCGCCCGGGCGCGCGCGTCGCCCTGGTAGAGCTCCTGCGCCAGGCCGAGCACCTGCGGCATCTGCAGGCCCGCGCCCACCCCCTGCAGGAAGCGGGCGATCAGGAGCACGCCGGCGCTCGGCGCGATCGCGCAGAGCAGGCTGAAGAGCGTGAACACCGCGAGCCCGATGAGGAACATCCGCTTGCGCGACACGACGTCGCCGAGCCGGCCGCCGGGCACGAGCGCGAGCCCGAAGGCGAGCGCGTAGCCGGCGACGATGATCTGCAGCTCGGTCGGGCCGGTGCCGAGCGCCTTCTCGATGGAGGGCAGGCCGACATTGACCTTGGAGAGGTCGAGGATCGTCAGCACGGCGACCGCGATGCTCACCGCGAAGGCCCGCCGCTTGGCCCCCTCGTCGAGGTCCGCCGCCCGCTGGTCCGTGGCGGCGGTCATGGCGGCGACGCTACGCCGCGGACCCCGGAGGGGTGCTGGGCGGCAGCGCCGCGAGGACCGTGCGCGCCAGCGCGTCGGGCGGCAGCGCCGCGTCGAGCCGCAGCACGTCCTCCGGCCAGGGCGCCGTGCCGTCGCGCATCGCGACGGCGGCCTCCCACGTCGGCTCGGGGATGCGGGTGAAGGGACGCGTCCTGCCCTCGAGCCGGGCCCGGTGCGCGCCCTCGTCGTCCGTCGCGAGCACGACCTGGAGGAGTCGGGCGCCGGTCGCGTCGGCGGCGCGGCGCCAGGTCCCGCGCGCTGGGTCGGAGTCGTTCACGGCGTCGACGACCACGTCGAGCCCGAGCACCAGGTTCTGCTCGGCAGCGGCGCGCACCACCTCGTAGGCCGCGATCCCGGTCGCGTCGGCGGGGATCCCGCACGCGCGCATCGCCTCCTCGACGTCGTCGATGGAGAGCCGCACCGCCGGGTGGAGGGCGGCGACCGCGTCGCCGACCGTCGACTTCCCGATGCCGGGAGGACCGGAGAGGACCACGAGCACGGCCATGCCCGCATCCTGCTCCATCAGCGCGACAGCGCCACGCGCCTCCTCCGCTCTGGCGAGCGGCGTGGAGATGGGGGGAATCGAACCCCCGTCCACTGCTGAGGAACCACGTCTTCTCCGGGCGCAGTCTGCGTGTGTCGTTCTGCTCGGCCCCGATCCTTACCGCAGACGGATTGCGATCGACGGGCCCAGCCCCGGTTGGAGTCCCACGGCGCCCCGAGGCGGAACGTCCGTAGCGAGCCTTCTAGCTGACGCCGGCTACCGGGGCGAAGGCGTTACCCGGGCCGACGGCGTCACTCTGGCTTAAGCAGCGAGAGCGAACGCGGTGCGAGACTTACTGGCACCTATTGTTTGCGTGCATCGTTAAGGAGATAAGCACGCCTCCTCCGCCCGCTTCCCGTCGTTGAACAGGCAATGTCGAAACCGATCATCCCCGTGGCGGAGACGCGTGGCGGCTGTCGCGCTGTGGAGTTGTGAGTGCCCTCGCGGGCTCGACGAGTGTAACGACACCCGCCGACAGGTTGTTCCCGGTCGCGCTCAGAGGGAGAGCGCGAGGTATCGGCTGTGCGGGTCCTCCGCGTAGTCGGCGAACGGTCCGCACGGGACGAAGCCGTGCCGGAGGTAGAGCCGAACGGCCGGCTCGAAGAACGGCCCGGTCCCGGTCTCGAGCAGCAGCCGGCGCTCTCCCCGCTCCCGGGCGAGGTCGACGAGCGCGACGAGGACCGCCGTCGCGACGCCCCTCCCCCGCGCGGCCGGTGCGGTGCGCATCGACTTCAGCTCGGCGTCGCCGCCGCCCAGGTCCTTCAGCGCGCCGCACCCGAGCAGCGATCCGTCGTCGTCGCGCGCCGTGAGGAAGACGACGCCGGGCGCCGCCAGGGCCTGCGGGTCGAGGGCGTGCACGCTCTCGGGCGGCGAGATGCGGCGCATGTCCGCGAGGTGCTCCTCGAGCAGCAGGCGCACGTCCGCGGCGAGCGGATCGCCCGGCGCGATCCTCACTCGCCGAGGTTGTTGCGCGTGCGCATGGCCCGCTCGGCCTCGCGCTTGTCCTGCCGCTCGCGGAGGGCGTGCCGCTTGTCGTACTCGCGCTTGCCCTTGGCGACCGCGAGCTCCACCTTCGCCTTGCCGTCGGAGAAGTAGAGCGACAGCGGCACGAGCGTGTAGCCGCCCTCCCGCACCTGCGAGTGGAGCTTCAGGATCTGCGCCTTGTGCAGCAGCAGCTTCCGGGTCCGCCGCGGCGGGTGGTTCGTCCACGTGCCCTGGTTGTACTCGGGGATGTGCACCGCGTCGAGGTACGCCTGGTCGCCGTCGATGTACGCGTACCCGTCGACGAGCGACGCCCGCCCCTGGCGGAGCGACTTCACCTCGGTGCCGGTGAGCACGAGGCCCGCCTCGTAGGTGTCCTCGATGGTGTAGTCGTGGCGCGCCTTGCGGTTCGTGGCGACGACCTTCCGGCCCTGCTCCCTGGGCATGCGTCACCTCCGCTCGACTCGTCCGCCCCGGTCCGGGACGGCCGATCAGTCTACCGAGCGCTAGACGCGGAGGTACCGGGAGATCGCGATGTTCGCCGACACCGCGGCGAGCACGATGCCCGCGCCGATGAGGATCGGCACGACGACGAGCGCGTCCGGCACCGTCACGAAGGCGATGTCGCGCTGCGCCTGCGCCAGGTAGCCCTGGACGAAGAACTGCACGATCCCGACCGTCGCGAGCGCCGCGAGCACCGACCCGATGAGCGCGGCGAGCACGCCCTCGAGGATGAACGGCGTCTGGATGAACCGGTTGGAGGCGCCGACCAGGCGCATGATCCCGAGCTCCCGGCGCCGCGAGAACGCGGACAGCCGGATGGTGGTCGAGATCAGCAGCGCCGCGGCGACGAGCATCAGCGCGGCGATGCCGGCCGCGGTGATCGACGCGGTGTTCAGCACGGCGAAGATCTGGTCGAGCAGGCGCCGCTGGTCCGTGACCGCGTCGACGCCCGGCATGCCGCTGATCGCCTCGCCGATGACGGCGGACTGGTTCGGGTTCTTCAGGTTGACCCAGAACGCCTCGTTCAGCAGGTCGGGCGTCACGTAGTCGGCGACCGGGTTGCCCTTGAACTGCTTCTTGAAGTTGTCGTAGGCCTTCTGGTGGTCCTCGAAGTAGTGATTGCGGACGAAGCTCTTGACCGGGGCGGTGTCGAGCGCCCGCTCGACCGCCGCGATCTGCTCCTTCGTCGCGCCGCCGTCCTGGCAGTTCGTGCTCGGCACTGCGCCGTTGCAGAGGTAGATCGCGACCTGGGCCTTGTCGTACCAGAAGTTCTTCATCTGGCCGATCTGCAGCTGCATGAGCGCCGCCGTGCCGACGAAGGTCAGCGACACGAACGTGACGAGCACGATCGAGACGACCATCGAGAAGTTGCGTCGGAGGCCGCTCGCGGCCTCGCCGAGGACGAGTCCGAGTCTCATGAGGAGGGTCCCACCTCGTCGTCGTCGTTCTTCCGGGCGCGCAGCCCGAGCCCGGTGATGAAGTCGAGGTGCTCGGGCAGCGGCTCGCGGTGCCGGGAGACGCCGCGGAGGTCGCCGTCGCCGGAGTCCTCGAGGTCCGGCATCGCGGCCAGGCCCGGGTCGGTGTGCGCGACCGCGGTCGGCCCGGTCTCGCCGCGCTGGGCGGGGACGGGGGCGGCGAAGAAGAGGTTGCGCCCGTCCGGGTGCTCCTCCTCGGCCGGCGGCGCGACCGGGGCCGCGCGCCAGGGCGCGTGCTCGCCGGGCAGCAGGACCGGACCCGTCTCCGCGCGCACCCAGATCGGCGGCTTCGCCACGGCCTCGGCGGCCGCCGCGGCGGGAGCGATCGGCTGCTGCGCGGTGCCCGTCGCGACCGGCTGCTGCGCGGTCGCGGGCTGCGGCACGACCGCGGGCTGCCCGGTCGCCGGGTCGATGACCCGCACCGGGTTCGTGGTGGGGCGGGAGGTCGAGCCGGTCGCGGGCCGCTGCGTCGGCACCGAGCCGGTGCCGGGCGCCGCCTGCTGCTGGCCGCGGCGCGCCCACAGCGGCACGGAGCCCCCCTGCTGCACCGGGGTCGCGGCGGTCGGCGGCTTCGGCAGCTTGATCGAGCTGGTGACGTAGGTCGCCTCGAGCTCGTCGCGGATGATCCGGCCCTGCACGAGCTCGACGACGCGCTTCTGCATCCGGTCGACGATGGTCACGTCGTGGGTCGCCATGACGACGGTGGTGCCCTGCTGGTTGATCCGGTCGAGCACCTGCATGATCCCCTCGCTGGTGCGGGGGTCGAGGTTGCCGGTCGGCTCGTCCGCGAGAAGGACGGAGGGCTTGTTCACGACGGCGCGGGCGATGGCCACGCGCTGCTGCTCGCCGCCGGAGAGCTCGTTCGGGAAGTTCGAGGACTTCTCGGCCAGGCCGACCGTCTCCAGCACGTCCGGGACGGTCGTCTGGATGAAGCCGCGGCTCTTGCCGATCACCTGCAGCGTGAAGGCGACGTTGTCGTAGACGGTCTTGTTCGGCAGCAGCCGGAAGTCCTGGAACACGACGCCGAGGCTGCGGCGGAAGTACGGCACCTTGCGGGTCGAGATCGAGCTGAGGCGCTGCCCGAGCACGTGGATCTCGCCGGAGGTCGCCTTCTCCTCGCGGAGCATGAGGCGCAGGATGCTCGACTTGCCGGAGCCCGAGGCGCCGACCAGGAAGATGAACTCACCGGCGCCGATCTCGAGGGACACGTCGTCGAGCGCGGGGCGCGGAGCGCCCCGGTATCGCTTGGTCACGGAGTCGAAGCGGATCATGTCGGCAGCCACGATAGGTGCCGGAGCGGCGCGAGGCGGGTCCGACAGGCGAATCCCATCGGTGACGTTCACGTTCCGTGCGGCGCCCGCACGCGGCGGGGATCACGCCGTCGACGGCTCCAGCGCGGCGTCGAGGGCGAGCAGCTCGCCCTGGAAGCGGGCGCGCAGCGCCGCCTTCGCGTCCGGTGAGCAGAAGGCGGCCTCCACGCCGCTCAGCGCGAGCCGGCGCGCGGTCGCCGCGTCCACGCCGAGGGCGACGAGCCTCTCCCGGTACTCGCGGCCGAGGTCGGTGCGGAAGAACACGGCGTCGTCGGTCGAGATGTTCACGTTCGCGCCCGAGGCGATCAAGCGGGCGAGCCGGTGGTCGGGGCCCAGCTCCCAGCCGGAGCAGATCGTCGTCGAGATGGGCGTGGCGTCGAACGGCACCTGCTCGTCGACGACGCGCGCGAGCAGATCCGGATCGTCGACCACCCGGTAGCCGTGGTCGATCCGGTCGACGTGGAGCACGTCGAGCGCGGCCCGCACGTCCTCCGGCCCCGCGTTCGGCGTCTCCCCCGCGTGGATCGTCGTGGCGTAGCCGAGCCGCTTCGCGAGCGCGTAGGCGTCGGCGAACCGCGCCGGGTCCTCCGTGCCCTCCGCGGTGAGGTAGTCCGCGCCGATCCCGACCACCTCCGGGTACGGCTCGTCGGCGACGAGCCGTACGAGCTCGACCGCCTGCTGCGGCGTCACGTCCTTGCGGATCGCGACGATCACGGAGAAGCCGACGCCGAAGTCCGCCTCGGCGCGGCGCAGCCCCTCGATCACGCCGTCCATGAGCGGCCGGTAGCCGAGCCCGACCTCGGCGAACGACTGCGGGTTCACGAAGTACTCGCGGTAGCGCAGCGCGCCGGCGGCGGCCGCGGCGCGCACGCCGTCGTAGGCGACGGCCGCGAGCTCGTCCGGGGTCCGCAGCACCTGGTGCGCCGCCTCGAACGCGACGAGGAAGTCGGCCAGGTCGCGGTAGTCGAACAGCGCCGCGGGGTCCGTCGTCGCGAGCGGCACCCCGTGCCGCTCGGCCTGGGCGATCAGCATGCCCGCGCTCATCGTGGAGACGAAGTGGCAGTGCAGCTCCGTCTTCGGCAGCAGGCGGAGGTAGTCGTCGAGGGAGAGCACGCGCCGCACGGTAGGCAACGGCCGTTTCCCGCAGGTTTCGCGCGAGCGCGACCCGAGCGGGCCGGGCCTCGCGGGATCAGGCCTCGGGGTCGCGCTTCCGCCAGCGGATGCCCGCGGAGAGGAACCCGTCGAGGTCGCCGTCGAACACCGCCGACGGGTTGTTCACCTCGTGCTCCGTCCGCAGGTCCTTGACCATCTGGTACGGCGCGAGCACGTAGGAGCGGATCTGGTCGCCCCAGCTCGCGGTGATGTTGCCGGCCAGCTCCTTCTTCTTCGCGGCCTCCTCCTCCCGGCGCTGGATCAGCAGCCGGGACTGGAGCACGCGCATCGCGGCGGCGCGGTTCTGGATCTGGCTCTTCTCGTTCTGCATCGACACGACGATCCCGGTCGGGAGGTGCGTGATGCGGACCGCGGAGTCGGTCGTGTTGACGCTCTGCCCGCCGGGGCCCGACGAGCGGAACACGTCGACGCGGATGTCGTTCTCCGGCACCTCGATCTCGCCGGACTCCTCGAGCAGCGGGATGACCTCGACGGCCGCGAAGCTCGTCTGGCGCTTGCCGGCCGAGTTGAAGGGGCTCATCCGCACGAGGCGGTGGGTGCCGGCCTCGACGGAGAGGTTGCCGAACGCGTAGGGGGCGTCGATCTCGAACGTGGCGGACTTGATGCCCGCCTCCTCCGCGTAGGAGGCGTCCATGACGGTCGCCGGGTACTTGTGCTGCTCGGCCCAGCGCAGGTACATGCGCAGCAGCATCTCCGCGAAGTCGGACGCGTCGACGCCGCCGGCGCCCGCGCGGATCGTGACGACCGCGGGACGCGGGTCGTACTCGCCGTTCAGCAGCGTCTGGACCTCGAGCTCGTCGACGGTCTTCTGGAGCCCCTTCAGCTCGGACTCGACCTCGGCGGCGGACTCGGCGGCCTGGGCCTCGTCGTCCTCCGCGTTCACGAGCTCGATCAGCACCTCGAGGTCGTCGAGCCGCGACTCGACGCTCGTCACGCGGGCGAGCTGCGACTGGGCGTGGCTCAGCTCGCTCGTCACCTTCTGCGCGGCCTCGGGGTCGTCCCAGAGGTCGGGCGCCGACGCCTGCCGCTCCAGCTCGGCGATGCGGGTCTTCAGGCCGTCGACGTCGACGACCGCGACCACGTCGGCGAGGGTCGAGCGGAGCGCCGCGATGCGGGGGCCGAGGTCGAGCTGCACGGGCCGACAGCGTAGTCGGCGGATCCGCGGCGGGCGCGGCGTAGCGTTGCGCGCGATGTCGAGCGCCGCCCCCTTCCGCCTCGGATCGGTGGCGCTCCCGGTCTACCTGCCCAGCCTGCTCTTCGCGATCGGCGAGGGCGCCGTGATCCCGGTCATCCCCGTGGACGCGGCGCGGCTCGGCGGTTCGCTCGCCCTCGCGGGGTTCATCTCGGCGCTGATCATGGTCGGGACCCTGATCGGCGACATCCCGAGCGGCTGGATCGTCGCGAAGGTCGGCGAGCGCAACGCGATGCTCGGCTCGGCCGTCGCCGCCCTGCTCGGCCTCGTGCTCTGCCTCGTCGCCGCCGTGCCCGCCGTCCTCGGCGTCGGAGTGCTGCTCATCGGCATCGCGACCGCGTCCTTCGCGCTCGCGCGGCAGGCGTTCATGACGACGTTCGTCCCCCGCTCGTACCGCGCACGGGCGCTGTCGCTGCTCGGCGGGATGTTCCGCGCCGGCTACTTCGTCGGCCCGTTCCTCGCCGCCGCGGTGATCGGGCTCACCGGCAGCACGCGGGCCGTGTTCGGCATCCACGCGGTCGCCTGCGTGGTCGTCGCGATCGTGCTGCTCGTGCTGCCGGACCCCTCCGCCGTGCTCGCCGAGCGCCGCTCGGCGCTGCTCACCGACACCCAGGCGATCCGGGTCGCGGAGGCGGGCGGCACGGAGCGGGAGGGCCTGTTCCGCACCATCGCCCGGCACCGCAGCGTGCTCGCCCGGATGGGACTGGCGGCCGCCCTGATCGGCGGCCTCCGCTCGAGCCGGCAGGTGATCCTGCCCCTCGCGGGCGTCGCGCTCGGGCTGCAGGAGAGCGGCATCGCCCTCGTCGTCGGCATCGCAGGCGCCGTCGACCTGGCCCTGTTCTTCACGAGCGGGCAGATCATGGACCGCTTCGGCCGGCTGTGGAGCGCCCTGCCGTCGATGATCGGGCTCGGCCTCGGCCACCTCGCGCTCGCCGTCGTCGTGCTGGTGGGCGCCGCCGGGAGCCCGACCGCGGTCGCCTGGTTCGTCGCGGTCGCGATCGGGATGTCGCTCGCGAACGGCGTCGGCAGCGGCATCCTCATGACGTTCGGCGCGGACCTGGCGCCGCGCCACGACCCGGCGCCGTTCCTCGGCGCGTACCGCTTCACCGGCGACGCGGGGAACGCCGCGGCTCCGCTCGCGCTGTCCGCACTCACGGCCGTCTTCTCGCTCTCGGCCGCCGCGGTCGTCATCGGGGCCGCTGGCCTCGTCGGCGCGGGCCTCATCGCCCGCTGGGTGCCCCGATTCATCCCCCGGGCCGCCCGCGCCTGACGGGCCCGACGCGGTGGTCTCGAGGCTCGCCGGCGCTCGCACCTCGACCATCGGGGTGCCCGTCGACTCCTCCGCTACCGGAACCGTGCCGCCGCGGTCGAGGTGACGACGACCGGAACCCCGTCCGGCAGCAGCGGGCTCGCGATCGGCGGCCGCCAGACCGCCCGGAGCTCGACGACGGCGCTGCGCCCGTCCGCGGTGCCGGCGCGGACGACGGCGAGGCCCTCGAGGTCGCCGGGCGCCGCGTCCGCCACGTAGGCGTCCACCGTGCGCCGCACCGCGGCGGCGGAGAGCTCCGGCACCACCTCGTTCCCGCGGACCGAGACGTCCGCGACGCGGAACGACTCGGCGCCCGCGAGCGCGGCGCCGTCCGCGACGGTCAGCAGGCGGAGCCGTTCGAGGTGGAGGCTCGTCGCCGCGGCCGCCACGACGACGAAGCCCGCCGCGACGACGAACAGCACGAGGACGAGGGGCAGCACGGCGCCCTCGTCCCGCGCCGGTCCTCCGGGCCTCACGGCGCCGCCGCGAACATCGACACCCGCTGGACCGCCCGCGCCTCGACGGGGACCGCGCCGGGCGACCGCAGTCCGATCGCGGGGGGCAGCAGCGGCAGGGTCGCGGCGACGCGGACCCGGACGTCCACGGTGCCGCGGGCCGTCCGGCAGTCCCCGGGCCGGGGCGCGCACCGCACCTGCACGGAGGCCGCGCCGACCGGCAGGCGCCAGTCGGCGAGCGCGACCCGCGCGGCCGCGTCCGCCGCGCGCCGGCCCTGGGCGTCCGTCTCGGCGAGCGCGACGCTGCGGGCAACCGAGCGGGCGACGCCCTCCGCGGCGAAGGAGGCGCTCTGCAGCGCGGCGACCGTCAGCACGAGGTAGACGAGCGGCACGAGGAGCAGGACGCCGAGCACGAGGACCTCGATCGCCGCGGAGCCGTCGTCAGGGCTCGGGTTCGAGCGCGGCATGGCCGGTCACCTCGATCGCGGCGGGCGGCCCGGCCAGGCCGATGACGGGCAGCGGGATCCGCGCGGTGACCGCGGTCGCCGGCTGCTCCGCCCAGGTGGTCCGTGACGCGGTGACCGCGGTCGCGTACGCGGGTCCGAGGCTCTGCGTCAGCACCTGCCGGGCGCGGAGGACCCCGTCCGCGTCGCTGTTGCCGACCACCGCCGACCAGCGGGCCCCCTCCGCGACGGCGTCGAGCGCCGTGGCGCGCACCAGCAGCACCGCGCCGACCTGCAGCACGCCGAGCACGAGGACGAGCAGCAGCACGGCGCAGAGCACGAACTCGGCGGGCGCGCTGCCGCGGTCCGCCTCCCCGTTCACAGACCCGAGACGCTCGAGATCGCCTGGTTGAAGAGCCCGGTGAGGGCCGGGCCGGCGACGCCCCAGAGGAGCACCACCAGGCCGGCGGTCATCATCGTCACGAGGACCCACCCCGGCACGTCGCCGCGTTCGGCGTCGTCCTCGGGGCGCATCGGCGTCGGGCGGGTCGTGGGCTGCGGCAGCATCGGGTCTCCCGTGGGTAGCGGCGTCGCGCCAGTGTGCCGACTGCGCCGCGCGGGCGTCGCCGGTTCTCCACAGGCGCGAAGTCGGCCTAGCCTGCCGACGTGCAGCAGGCGGCGGCGGTCCGGCCGATGACGGTCCAGGAGTACGACGACTGGCTCGTCGGTCAGCTCGAGGCGTACGCGGCGGACCTCGCCGAGGCGTCGGGCTCGACCCTCGAGGAGGCGCAACTCCGGGCCGAGCAGCAGCTGCGCGAGCTCCTCCCCCTCGGCGCCGCCACGCCGGGCCACCACCTGCTCCGCGTCCTCGACGCGACGGGGACGCCGGTCGGCGTGCTCTGGATCGGACCGCACCCGCAGCGGCGGGGCGCCGGCTGGGTCTACGACGTCGAGATCGAGGAGGCGCGGCGCGGCGAGGGCCTCGGCCGAGGCGCGATGCTCGCCGCCGAGCAGGTGACGCGCGACGCGGGCTGGACCGCGCTCGGGCTGAACGTGTTCGGGCACAACCCGCGGGCCCGCGCCCTCTACGACTCCCTGGGGTACCGCGTCGCGGCGACCTCGATGACGAAGCCGCTCGGCTGACGCCTCAGCCGGCGGCGATCGCCACGAGCCGGTCGAGCACCGCTCCGGGCGGCTCGGTCGCGTCGATCACGTGCGTCGCGGTCCGCTCGAGCAGCGGCTCGACCTCGGCGCGGTCCCGGACGATCGCCGCTCGCTCGTCCTCCCGCTTGCCGAAGTCGTTCGTGCTCCGCAGCCGGATCCGCTCGAGCAGCACCTCGATCGGCGCGGTGAGCAGCACGACGGCGTCGAAGCGGCGCGCGAAGCGCCCCTGGTTGCGGACGGTGCCGCTGACGAAGACGGGGCCCGACCGCGGCTCGTCGAGCAGCGCGATCATCCGGGCCGGGTGCCAGAGCCGCTCGCCGTCGACGACCTCGATCCAGCCCGGCTCGTCCGTGTCGACCACCGGGAAGCCGCGGGCGGCGAGGCCTGCGAGCGCGGTCGACTTCCCGACGCCGGACATGCCGGTGATCAGCACCGCGGTCACGAGGTGAGCGTGCCCCGCGGAGGGGCGTCTCCGCTACTCCTCGTGGTCGTGGTGCTGGTTGCGGTGCCGCCGCTGCCGGCCGAACACCGCGAGGAGCAGCACGACCAGCACGACGATCGCTCCGAGGAGCACGAAGGGCATGAAGGTCTGCGACTGCACGCCGGACGCCGAGAGCAGCGGGACGATCGCGGTCGCGGGAATCACCATGCCGTCGACGGTAGGTCGACCACCGGAGGGCACGGCGCGCGCGGGGCGGACTCCCCGGTCGCGTCCGGGCGACGTCCAGCCCGTCGGTGCCCCCGCTGCAGATCCGCGGAGGAAGCCCGGGACGACGGGCTCAGAGCTGCGTCTGGAGGACCAGGATCCCGGGGAACACCGCGAAGGCGACCGTGACCGGGAGGATCAGGAAGACGAGCGGGACCATCATCCCGATCTCCTTCCGGCCGGCCGCCTCGAGCATCGTCCGCCGCGCGTGCTCGCGGGCGTCCGAGGCCTGCACGCGCAGCACCTCGGCGAGCGGCGAGCCCCGCTCGAGCGCCGCGACGACGTGCGTGAGGGTGCGGGTCAGCGCGGGGATGCGCAGCTCGTCGGCGAGCGCCGTGAGGGCGGTCGGCAGCGGCACCCCGACCGCGGACTCGTCGACGACCCGCTGCAGCAGGTCCGCGAGCGTGCCGGACCCGACGCGGGCCACGCGGCGGAGCGCATCGCGGACGCCCTCCCCGGCACTGAGGCTGAGCGCGAGGAACTCGAGCACGGTCGGCAGCTCGCTCTCGATCCGGGCGGCTCGGCGGTCCCCCTCCGCGACGAGCAGCCGGTCCCGCACGAGCGGGCCGAGCACGACGCCCACGACGGGCCCGGCGACGAGCGCCGCCGGACCGCTCTGCACGGCCGAGACGGTGCCGAGCGCAGCCCCGGCGAGGCCGCCTGCGACCGCCCACAGCAGCTGGCGGAGCCGGTAGCCCTCGACGCTCCACGGCCGTCCCGCTCGGGCTAGGCGGACGGCGGCGCCGCCGTCGCCGCCGAGGAGGCCGCCGAAGGCGCGCCGGAACAGGTCGAGCGCCGGCGTCGCGAGCAGGCCGAGCACGGGGACGGGATCGGCGACCGGCGGCCGCAGCAGCCGCCTCGCCTCGGGCGACACGTCGGCGAGCGCGGGCGCGAGCCGGGCCGCGAGCCGCGGCCGGCCGAGCGACGGGACCCGGCTGCTGAGGCTCCAGAGCCCGATCCCGCCGACGAGGCCGAGCGCGAGCGCCGCCCACAGCTCGGGCGTCACCGGAACCACCGCCGGTCCTCGGGGAGGCGCCCGATCGCGAGCATCACGCGGTACGCGACCAGGGTGACGACGGCCGCGGCGAGCAGGAGGAGCGTGCCCTGCGGCGTCGCGTAGGCCCTCGCCGCCTCCGGCCGCGTGCAGAGCAGGGCGAGCACGATCCACGGCGCCGCGACGCCGAGCCGGCCCGCGCTCACGACCCAGCCCTGCCGCGCCTCCACCTCGGCGCGCAGGGCGAGGTCCTGCCGGAGGTGCGCGGCGAGGTCCCGGAGCACGGACGGCAGCTCGGTGCCGCCGACCTCGCGCGCCATCCGCAGCACCTCGATGAGGCGGTCGGCGGTCGGGTCCGCGAAGACCCGCTTCAGCTCGTCGAGCGCGGGCCCGACGGTGCCCGTGCGCCGCCACCGCTCCTCGAACCGCTGGAAGCCGCTCCGCAGCGGCGCCGGCCCGCTCGTCGCCAGCGCGGCGAGCGCGTCGGGCAGCGGCATGCCCGCCCGGATGGCGGCGACGAGGTGGTCGACGACCTCCGGCCAGAGCATGCGGACCGCGCGCTGCCGGCTGCGGGCGCGCCACCCGGCGACCGCCCAGGGCGTCGCGGCCGCGACGAGCAGCGCGAGGACCGCCACCGCGGCGAGCCCGGTCATGGCGAGCACGAGCGCGGCCGCCGCGACGCCGAGCACGAGGGACGTCGTGGCGAACGCGGCCGGCGACGTCCGGGGGAACCCGGCACGGTCGAGCCGGTCCTCGATCGCGGCGCCGATGCCGGTCGAGGGCCGGGCGACCCGGCCGGTGCGCGGCCAGAGCCACGGCGACGCGACGAGCACGAGGCCCGCGCCGCCGACCGCGCCGAGGAGCGGGATCACGCGGCGCGCCCGACGAGCGCCGCGGGGTCGAGCCCGGCCGCGAGGAACTTCTCCCGCTTCGGCGGCAGGCCCCCGGTGGCGCGGAGGACGTCGCCGTCGAGCGCGAAGAGCCGCGTCGCCTCGATCACGCCGCCCTCCGCGGCCGGAGCGCTCAGCGCACCGGTCGGCGCGAGCACCTCCCGGACGCGACGACGCCCGCCGCGCTGCAGCTCGCAGTGCACGACGAGGTCGACCGCGGAGGCGACGGTCGGCACGACGAAGCCGGCGTCGATGTTCCTGCCCGCGAGCAGCGGCAGCGTGCAGAGCTTCACGAGCGCGTCGCGCGCCGAGTTCGCGTGGATGCTGCACGCGCCCGGCACCCCGCTGTTCAGCGCGATCAGGAGGTCGAGCGCCTCCGCCTCCCGCACCTCGCCCACGACGAGCCGGTCCGGCCGCATCCGGAGCGCCTCCTTGATCAGGCGCCGGAGGGTGATCTCGCCCGTCCCCTCGAGGCTCGGCTGGCGGCACTGCATCGCGACGGCGTCGCGGCCCGGGACCCGCAGCTCGAAGGTCTCCTCGACGGTGACGACCCGGTCGGTCGGGCGCCCCGCGGCGAGGAGCGCGTTCAGCAGGGTCGTCTTACCCGCCTGCGTCGCGCCCGAGACGAGCACGTTCAGGCCCGCGAGCATCGCTGCGCCGAGGAACGCGGCCGCGGCCGGCGGCAGCGACCCGAGCCCGACGAGCGCGTCGAGGGTCGTGACCCGGTCGGAGAACTTGCGGATGTTGACCGCCCAGTGCCGCCGCGTGACGTCCGGCACGACGACGTGCAGCCGCGACCCGTCCGGCAGGGACGCGTCGACGAACGGCGAGGCGAGGTCGACCCGGCGCCCGCTCGACACGAGCATCCGCTCGACGAGGTCGCGGACCTCCTGCTCGCTCAGCACGATGGACGTGAGCTCGCTGACCCCGCCCCGCGCGACGAACACCCGCGTGGGGCCGTTGATCCAGATCTCCTCCACGCCCGGGTCGTCGAGCAGCGGCTGCAGCGGCCCGAACCCGGTCAGGTCCGCGACGATCCGCCGCTCCGCCCGCGCCTCGTCGCCGATGAGCGGCACGTCGGCGGCGAAGGCGTGCTCGGCGTAGGCGCGCAGCTCCTCGCGCACCGCCGTCTCGGGCGCCGCGCCGAGCGTGCCGCGGCGCGCCCGGGACCGCACCGAGTCCGCGATCACCTGCACGGGATCGGTCATGCGCGTCAGTGTGGCGACCGGCCGGGGGACGCGTCGGCGGTTCTCCACAGGCCGGTGCGGAGGCCCGCCGAGCGGGTGGCCCGCAGGACTCCTCCGATCGGTACACTGAGCGCGCTTCCGGCGGGAGTGGTGGAACTGGCAGACACGCAGGATTTAGGTTCCTGTGCTTCGGCGTGAGGGTTCGAGTCCCTCTTCCCGCACCGCCGGGTCGATGGAGGGAGCCGTATGATCACGACGGTCAGCGGACTCTTCCCGTTCCTCGACCCCGAGGCGCTGAAGACCGCGGGTCCGATCGGGCTGCTGATCGTCTGCGCGGTGATCTTCGCGGAGACGGGGCTGCTCGTCGGGTTCGTCTTCCCGGGCGACACCCTGCTGCTCATCACGGGCATCAGCGCCGAGGAGGGCCTCGGCATCAGCATCTGGATCGCCGCCCCGGCGATCGCGGTCGCCGCGTTCCTCGGCGGCGAGCTCGGGTACTACATTGGGAAGAAGACCGGTCCACGGATCTTCGAGCGAAGAGACTCCGGCTTCTTCAGCAAGGCGCAGGTCACCCGCACGTACACGTTCTTCGACAAGTACGGCGCGCTCGCGGTGATCCTCGCCCGGTTCGTGCCCATCGTCCGGACGCTCGCGCCCATCGCGGCCGGCGTCGGGCGCATGGACTACAAGCGCTACAGCACCTACAACGCGATCGGCGCGCTCGCCTGGGGCTTCGGCATCACGTTCCTCGGCTACCTGATCGGGTTCATCCCGCCGGTGTCGGACTTCGTGCAGCACAACATCGAGTTCATCCTGCTCGGCGCCGTCGTCCTCACCCTGATCCCGACCGCCTGGCACGTCCTGCACAACAGCCGCGCGGCCAAGCGTGCCGCGGCGACCGACAGCAGCAACGAGACGCTCTCGCGCGACTGACGCCCGCGGAAGCGCGCCCGCTACGGCCGCGGGACCGCCTCGGCGAGCGCGCGGAACGCCTTGCCGCGGTGGCTGATCGCGTTCTTCTCGTCCGCGGAGAGCTCCCCGGCGGAGCGCCCGTCCGCGTCGTCCGGCACGAAGAGCGGGTCGTAGCCGAAGCCGCCCTCGCCGCGCTCCGCGGGCAGGATCACGCCCTCCCACTCCGCGCGGCGGACGAGCTCGACGCCCTCGTCGACGTAGACGGCTGCGCAGACGAAGCGCGCGGTCCGGTCGGTCGCGTCGCCGAGGCGCTCGAGCAGCAGCCGGCGGTTGTCGCCGTCGTCGCCGGTGCCGGCGTAGCGGGCGGAGTGGATGCCGGGCGCGCCGCCGAGGGCGTCGACGACGATCCCGGAGTCGTCCGCGATCGCGGGCAGCCCGGTCAGCTCGTGGGCCGCGCGCGCCTTGATCAGGGCGTTCGCCTCGAACGTCTTGCCGTACTCCACGGGCGACGGCCCCTCCGAGCGGAGGAACTCGACGCCCGGCAGCAGCGGGCCGAGGATCGCGGTCAGCTCGGCGACCTTGTGGGCGTTGCCCGTGCCGAGCACGATCGTCGGCGGCGCGGGGGTCACGCGCCCTGCCCCAGCGCGGCGCGCTGCGCGGCGGCGAGCCGCTCCGTACCGCCGAGGGCCAGGTCGAGCAGGCGGTCGAGCTCGCTCCGGTCGAACGGCGCGCCCTCCGCGGTGCCCTGCACCTCGACGAACAGGCCGCGGCCGGTGGCGACGACGTTCATGTCCGTCTCGGCGCGCACGTCCTCCGTGTAGGCGAGGTCGAGCATCGGCTCGCCGTCGATGATGCCGACGGAGACCGCGGCGACCGAGTCGAGCAGCGGCACGGCCTTCTGGGCGATGAACTTCTTCTCGCGGCCCCACTCGATCGCGTCGTGCATCGCGACGTAGGCGCCGGTGATCGCGGCGGTGCGGGTGCCGCCGTCGGCCTGCAGCACGTCGCAGTCGAGCACGAGCGTGTTCTCGCCGAGCGCCTTCGTGTCGACGACCGCGCGGAGCGAGCGGCCGATCAGCCGGGAGATCTCATGCGTGCGCCCGCCGACCTTGCCCTTCACGCTCTCGCGGTCCATGCGGTCGTTCGTGGAGCGCGGCAGCATCGCGTACTCGGCGGTGACCCAGCCCCGGCCCTTGCCCTGCAGCCAGCGCGGCACGCCGTTGGTGAAGGAGGCGGTGCACAGCACCCGCGTGCTCCCGAAGGAGATGAGCGCGCTCCCCTCGGCCTGCGTGCTCCAGCCGCGCTCGATCGTCACCGGGCGCAGGTCGTCGGCGGCCCGTCCGTCGCGTCGTTCCGTCATCTCGACTCCTCGTCCGTCGTCTGGTCGTTCGTGCTCCGGCCCGGGACCGGCAGCGGGATCGCGCCGGTCTGCACGAGGTCGACGGCGGCGACCTCGGGGCCGAGGAAGCGGCGGGCGAGCCGGAGGAACGCGGCCTCGCTCTCCCCGGTCGCCTCGAAGCGGTAGGTCGGCGCGGTGCCGGCGGTCCGGAGCAGGTCGTGCTCGACCAGCTGCCGGTAGACGTCGGCGGCGGTCTCGTCCGCGCAGGACACGAGCGCGACGTCGGGCCCCATCACCCAGCGGATCGCGCCGGACAGGAGCGGGTAGTGCGTGCAGCCGAGCAGCACCGTGTCGACGTCCGCGGCCTTGAGCGGCGCGAGGTACTCCTCCGCGACGGCGAAGAGCTCGGGGCCGGTGGTGATGCCGGCCTCCACGAAGTCGACGAAGCGCGGGCAGGCGGCCTGCACGACCGTCACCTCGGGGTCGGCGACGAAGGCGTCCGCGTACGCGTTGGAGCGGACGGTGCCCTCGGTGCCGATGACGCCGATCCGCTTCGTGCGGGTGCGGCGCGCGGCCGTGCGCACGGCGGGCAGCACGACCTCGACGACCGGGATGCCGGCGCCGTGGGTGAACCGCTCGCGGGCGTCGCGGAACATCGCGGCGGAGGCCGTGTTGCAGGCGATGACGAGCAGCTTCACGCCCTGCGCGACGAGGTCGTCCATCACCGCGAGCGCGTACTCGCGCACCTCGGCGAGCGGCTTCGGCCCGTAGGGCGAGTGCGCGGTGTCGCCGACGTACAGCACCGACTCGTTCGGCAGCTGGTCGATGATCGCCCGGGCCACGGTCAGTCCGCCGACCCCGGAGTCGAAGACCCCGATCGGCGCGTCCGTCACGGCCGGACAGCCTACCGGCCCGCGACGGGCGGGATCCGAGCGGTCCGCGCGAGCGGCGCAGGAGGCGCGGGCGTCAGTCGGCGTCGCGGCGGCGGACCGACACGGTCACGAGCGCCACCGCGAAGGCGACGAGCACGACGGCGACGACGACGGCGGGGACGAGTTCGGTGGGCAGCAGGGTGCGAATCTGCGCGGTGAGGAGCACGACGTCCTGGGTGGGGACCATCGGAGGGGGACCTTCTTCGGCGGGCGGGGACCGCGGCGGATGGGTGGCCGCGCGGCAGCCCGGTCGGGTATCCGGGCGAGGGCCACGCTACGGAGCGCCTCCGGCCGGACGCGAGGCCCCAGTTGGAGGGGACGACGGGTCTCTAGGCTCGGATCGTGACGAGCACGGCGCTGCTGACCGACCGGTACGAGCTCACGATGCTGGACGCGGCGCTCCGCGACGGCACCGGCGACCGCGCGAGCGTGTTCGAGGTGTTCTCCCGCCGCCTCTCCGGCGGCCGTCGGTACGGCGTGCTCGCGGGCACCGGCCGGCTGCTCGAGGCGGTCGAGCGGTTCCGCTTCGGCGACGCCGAGCTGTCCTGGCTCGGGCAGGAGGGCGTCGTCTCCCCCGCCACGGTGGACTGGCTGGCCGACTACCGGTTCCGCGGCTCGATCAGCGGCTACCGGGAGGGCGAGCTCTACTTCCCCACCTCGCCCGTGCTCACCGTGGAGGGCTCGTTCGCGGAGGCGGTGATCCTCGAGACGCTGATCCTCAGCATCCTGAACGCGGACAGCGCGATCGCGACGGCCGCCGCGCGGATGGTGTCGGCCGCCGGCGACCGCCCGCTCGCGGAGATGGGGTCGCGCCGCACGCAGGAGCGGGCGGCGGTCTCCGCCTCCCGGGCCGCGTTCATCGCCGGGTTCTCGGCGACGTCGAACCTCGAGGCGGGGCGGCGCTGGGGCGTGCCGACGATGGGCACCGCCGCGCACGCCTTCACGCTGCTGCACGACAGCGAGGAGGCCGCGTTCCAGGCGCAGATCGACGCGATGGGGCCGAGTACGACGCTGCTCGTCGACACCTACGACGTGATGACCGCGGTCGAGACGGCGGTCCGCCTCGCCGGCCCGGAGCTCGGCGCGGTGCGCATCGACTCCGGCGACCTGCCCGTCGTCGTGCAGGCGGTGCGGGCGCGGCTCGACGAGCTCGGCGCGACCGGCACGCGGATCACCGTGACGAACGACCTCGACGAGTACGCGATCGCGGGTCTCGCCGCCTCCCCCGTCGACTCCTACGGCGCCGGCACCCGGCTCGTCGGCGGCTCCGGCTACCCGACCGCGGGCTTCGTCTACAAGCTCGTCGAGCGCGCCGACGCGGACGGCACGATGCGCGCGGTCGCGAAGAAGTCGGTGGAGAAGGCGGGCACCGGCGGCCGGAAGTGGGCGTTCCGCCTGCTCGAGGACGGCGTCGCGACCGAGGAGCGGATCGTCGTCGCGGACGAGCAGCCGGCCGTGCCGGACGCGCGGGACCTGATCGTGCCGCTCGTCGTCGACGGCGCCGCCGACCCGGCGCACCTCGGGGCCGACGGCGTGCGGGCCGCGCGCGAGCACCACGCGCGCGTCGTCCGCGAGCTGCCGCCGGAGGCGAAGCGCCTGTCGGGCGGCGACCCCGCCATCCCGACCGCGCTGCGCTGACTCATGCGGGCTGACGCGTTCGCGGATCCGCAAAAACGGCGCGACACGCCGTTCCGCGACCACCGCGAGACGGCGTGTCGGGCGAGAACTGCGGATCCGCGAGAGAAGTGCGGATCCGCGAGCAGCGGGGGCTACTTCAGGCGGTCGTAGATCTTCTTGCAGTCGGGGCAGATCGGGAACTTCTCCGGGTCGCGGCCCGGCACCCAGACCTTGCCGCAGAGCGCGCGCACGGGCTTGCCCGTGACGGCCGACTCGACGATCTTCTCCTTCTGCACGTAGTGCGAGTAGCGGTCGTGGTCGCCGTCCTCGGTCACCTCGCGGGTGAGGAGCTCCTCCAGCTCGCGGTCGAGGGTGGACGTCCCGCCGGCGGGGTCGGACACGGAGTCGAGCGGCATGCCGACCAGGGTAGGACGCCGGGGCGCCGACCGCGTCGCGCGTCCGCCGATCGCGGACATCAGGCGCGCAGCGCCGCCGCGAGCAGCTCCGGGCCGCGCCGCTCGAACACCCGACCGCCCGCGACGGTCCCCCACCAGAAGACGAGGCCGCCGAGCACGAGCCCGGCGGCGAGCGACGCCCAGGCGTAGCCGGCGCCGCCGGAGAGCGCGAGGAGCCCGAGCACGACGGCGGGCGCGGCGACGAGCAGCTGGAGCAGGAACAGCACCGACTGCACGACCGCGGCGAGGCCGCCGGTCGAGTTCGGGTGCTGGAACGGGGAGGAGCCCGGCCGCGGAACCGGGTAGGGCATGAGCGCGGAGCTGACGCCGCCGAGCCCGGCGCCCGCGAGGACGAGGCCGCAGGAGACGCCGATCAGGGGCGCGGCGAGCAGCAGGCTCCCGGCGAGCGCGGCGCTGACGAACGAGCCGATCACGAGCAGGGGCAGCCCGACGACGAGGACGGGTGCGAGCCGGCCGAGCCGGTCGTCCACGCCCCGGACCCCGGCGGCGACGTGCAGCCAGATGGCCGTGTGGTCGTAGGCGATGTCGTTGTGCGTGGCCCAGCCGAGGAACAGCGCGATCACCGGCACCGGGAGCAGCGCGAGGCGGTCCCCCGGCACGCCCGCGAGGCCGAGCACGAGGACGAGGACGATCGGCGTGACCGGGATGCTGATCGCGCTCACCCGGTAGCGGACGTCGCGCGCCCAGTACGAGGTGGCGCGGGCGGCGATCGCGCCGCGCGGCGTCGCGGGCAGCCGGCCGAACCAGCCGATGCCGGCGACGGTCTGCGGCCGCGCCTGGCGACCGGTCGACACGAGTGCGGTGCCGACGAGCGCGCGCCAGACGAGGGCGAGCACGACGAGGGTCGCCAGGGCGACGACCAGCTGCGCGACGCCGGCGGGGCTGCCCGCGGCGATGGTCGCGGGGGCGGCCCACGCCGCGCCGAGCGGCGTCCAGCCGAGCACCGCGACGACCGCGCCGATGCCGGTCAGCGCGCGCCGTCCGAGATCGAGGTTGGTGAGGAGCACGAAGAGGGGCGCGAGCAGCGAGACCGCGACCACGAACACCGCCGCGAGCGCCTCCCGCGACCGCCGGGTGGACAGCAGCAGCCCGGCCCCCGCGGCGCCGATGCGGGAGAGGAGCACGCAGGTCAGCACGATCACCGGCACGCAGACGAGCGCGACGAGGGCCGCGCCCGGGTTCCGCGACCAGGTCGCGACCGTCGCGAAGGCGACGAGCACGAGGGCGAGCCCGGGCACCCCGACGACGCCGGCGACCGCGAGCGCGATCGCGAGCCGGGTGCGCTCGACCCCGAAGAGCGCGAACCGCCGCGGGTCGAGCGTGTCGTCGACGCCGACGAACACCGGCACGATCAGGAACGCCAGCACCGCGAGCGAGCCGCCGCCGACCACCACCGACGTCGCGAGCGGCAGCGCGGCGAAGCGGAGGGCCACGAGCATCGCCACGAGCATCGCGGTGATGCCGCCGCCGTAGACGATCGCCAGCACGAGGCCGACGACCTGCCACGGGCTCCGCCGGAACTGGTTCGCGAGCAGCCGCAGCTTCAGCCGCACGAGCAGGGGCGTCATGGTCGGATCCGCTCCCGCCGTCACTCGGTGAAGGAGTGCAGCCACTCCATGCCCGCGGCGGCACGCCGCCCGCCGGCCAGCGCGACGAAGCGCTCCTCCAGCGTCTCGCCCCCGCGCACCTCGTCGGTCGTGCCGGCCGCGAGCACCCTGCCGCCCACGATGACGGCGACGTGGTCGCAGACCCGCTGGATCAGGTCCATGCCGTGGCTGGACAGCACGACCGTGCCGCCGGCGGCCACGTAGCGCTGCAGGATCTCCACGATGTTCGCCGCGGACACCGGGTCGACGGACTCGAACGGCTCGTCGAGCACGAGCAGCCGCGGCGAATGGATCATCGCCGCGGCGAGCGCGATCTTCTTCGTCATGCCGGCGGAGTAGTCGGCGACGAGGCGGCCCGTCGCGTCCTCGAGCCCGAACGCCGCGACGAGGTCCGCCGTCCGCTGCCGCACGGTCGCGGCGTCGAGGCCGCGGAGCACGCCGGAGTAGTGCAGCAGCTGCGCCCCGGACAGCCGGTCGAACAGCCGCAGGGCGTCGGGCAGCACGCCGATCGCCCGCTTCGCGCGGTCGGGCTCCGCCCAGACGTCGATGCCGTGCACGAGCACGCGGCCGCCGTCGGGCCGGAGCAGGCCGGTCACCATCGAGAGCGTCGTGGTCTTACCCGCGCCGTTCGGGCCGACGATGCCGGTGAACGATCCGGCGCGGACCTGCAGGTCGATGGCGTCGACGGCGACGGTGTCGCCGAAGCGCTTCGTGAGGCCCTGCAGGTCGAGCACGACCTCCGGGTCCCCGTCGGCGGCCGCGGCGGGCGCCACCGGATCCTGCTCGGCGGCCGGCTGCGCTGCCGCCTCCACCGCCTCGGACTCGGGGAGCTCCGGCGCCGTCACGCGCTCGACCGTATCGTGCCCCGCTCGCCGCCGCGCGGGGCGACCCATACCGTTCCGGGTACGGACCGGGGCCGGTCCCGCGTGGCAGCAGGCGGCCCCGGAGGCGTCGATTAGCATGAGCGACCGGCGCAGCGGCCGCCCGCCCCCGAACCCGCCGCCACCGAGGATCTCCGTGACCGCTGCTGTCTCCGCGCCGCGCACCGCCCGACCGGCGAGGCGCCAGACCTACTGGTCGCGCTACCGGCAGGCCCTCTGGCTGCTGACCTCGCGCGACCTCAAGGTCCGCTACACGACGAGCGCCCTGGGCTACCTCTGGTCGATCATCGACCCGCTCCTGATGGGGCTCATCTACTTCGTCGTCTTCGGCCTGATCTTCAAGCGCGGCGGGGTCTCGGAGGAGCCGTACATCCTCTTCCTGCTCTCCGCCGTGCTGCCGTGGACCTGGTTCAACGGCAACCTGTCCGACGCCACCCGCGCGTTCCGGCAGGAGGCGAAGCTGATCCGCTCCGTCAAGATCCCGCGCTCGATCTGGATCCTTCGGCAGATCGCGTCGAAGGGCATCGAGTTCGTCATCAGCCTGTCGATCATCGTGTTCTTCGCGCTGATCACGTTGACGGCGCCGAGCCCGCTGACGTTCGTCTACCTCCCCGTCGCGATCGCGATGCAGGTGCTGCTGACGGTCGGCTGCAACTTCATCATCGCGCCGCTGTCGGTGTTCTACCGCGACCTCGAGCGCGTCGTGAAGCTGGGCCTGCGCGTCCTCTTCTACGCCGCACCGGTGCTGTACCACCTGAACATCGGCAACCCGCTGCTGCACTTCCTCTACGGGCTCAACCCGATCGCGGGCATCCTCGACCTGTACCGGGGCTGCTTCTTCCCGCAGATCGTCGACTGGGTCTACGTGGTCGAGAGCCTGATCGTCTCCGTGATCCTCTTCACGATCGGCGCGGTCGTGTTCCGCCGGTCCGTCCCCCGCGTCCTCAAGGAGCTGTGATGGCCGGTCCCGTCATCTCGGTCGACGGCGTCGGCGTGCGCTTCCAGCGCGACAAGAGCCGCCGCCGCACGCTGAAGGACATGCTGTCCGGCAAGGAGCTGCGCCGCGCGCCCGACGAGTTCTGGGCGTTCCGGAACGTCAGCTTCGACGTCGCCTCCGGCGAGTCGATCGGCGTCGTCGGCCGCAACGGGCAGGGCAAGTCGACGCTGCTGAAGATGGTCGCCGAGGTGCTGATCCCCGACGAGGGCTCGGTAAGCGTCCGCCAGGGCGTCGCGCCGCTGATCGAGATCACCGGCGGCTTCGTCGACGACCTCTCGGTGAAGGACAACGTCTACCTCGCCTCCGGCCTGCACGGGAAGTCGAAGGACGAGATCGACGACGAGTTCGCCGACATCATCGAGTTCGCCGAGATCAAGGACTTCGTCAACACCCCCTACAAGCACCTCTCGAGCGGCATGAAGGTGCGCGTCGCCTTCAGCGTCGTCTCCCGCCTCGACGAGCCGATCCTGCTCGTCGACGAGGTGCTCGCGGTCGGCGACCGCGGCTTCCGCCGCAAGTGCTACGCCCGCATCGAGGAGATGCTCGACGAGGGCCGCACCCTGTTCTTCGTCTCGCACAGCGACGGCGACCTCAAGCGGTTCTGCCAGCGGGGCCTCTACCTCGACAAGGGCGCGCTGCAGTACGACGGCCCCATCGAGGAGGCCTTCGAGCGGTACACCGCCGACTACGCCTGATCCGCTCACGTCGACGCGAGCGGCCGGGTCAGCGGGGGTAGGGCTTCCCGCCGAAGGTCAGCGCGTACACGTCGCTGCCGGTCTTCTCGGGCACGAGCCGCAGCGGGTGCGACTTCGCGGGGTTCGGCAGCTCCAGCTGTGTCGCGAGCTCGGGCAGCGTCCGCGCCGGCCGGCCGCCGTTCACCAGCTCGTCCGCCTCGCCGTCGGTCAGCTGCAGCCCGTAGTCCCGCTCGATCCACGACCGCACCGACGCGCGCTCGGCGCCGAGCGCGCGGAAGCCGGGCAGGGCGAGCACGACCGTGCCGACGAGCGCGACGACCGCGAGCACCACCACGAGCGCGAGCAGCGGCGCGCGGCGCTTCGAGCGGCGTAGCGCCGGCGCGAAGACGATCGGCAGGCAGATCACCACGGTCGCGGCGAGCAGGGCGAGGAGCGCCGGCACGAAGACGAGGTTCTGGTCGGCGGCGAAGTACTGGATCTGCACGGTGTCTCTCGGAGGGGGTCGAACGGCCCGGGGCGCGGGACCTCGCGACGCTAGCACCGGGCGGCTCACCGGCCGCGCTCGGCGCGGGTTCCTATGATTCCCGCACCATGAACGCGCAGCCGGACGACGACGACGACCTGAAGACCCGGTGGACGAAGCAGGGCTTCGACCGCCTGCTGTCCGTCCATCGCCCGGTCGTGCTCGCGCACCTGAAGTCGATCCGCAAGCGGAACCCCTCGGCGTCGCCCGAGGAGGTGCTCCGCACCCTCGAGAAGCGGTACGTGACCGCGGTGACGACGGGCGGCGCCGCGACCGGCGCGGCCGCGGTGATCCCCGGGGTCGGCACGATCGCCTCCCTCGGCATCAGCGGCGCGGAGACGGTCGGCTTCCTCGAGGCGAGCGCGCTCTACGCGCAGTCCGTGGCGGAGGTCTACGGGGTGCCCACGACCGACCCCGAGCGCTCGAGCACGATGGTGATGGCGCTGATGCTCGGGCCCGCCGGCGCCAACCTCGTCCAGCAGTTCGCGGGCGAGGTCACCGGCACGGGGCAGCCGCGCAGCGCCTACTGGGGCGAGCTCGTCACGAAGCGGCTGCCGTCGACCGTGCTGCGCAGCCTGACCGACCGCGTCAAGCGCAGCTTCATCCGCCGCTTCGCGGCCCGGCAGGGCGCGAACATCGTGTTCCGGGCCGTGCCGTTCGGGATCGGCGCCGTCGTCGGCGGCGCCGGCAACCGGGTGGCCGGCCGCCGCGTGGTGAAGGCGACGCGGGACGCGTTCGGCCCGGCGCCCTCGACCTTCCCGGGCGAGATCGCCCTGCCGGACCCGTCGAAGGCGGTCAGCGGCTCCTAGAGCTGCAGCCAGCGGAACTGGAGAGGCGCGAGCGGCACGTCCGCCCACAGCTCCACGTCGGTGTCCGTCACCAGGTCGTGGCCGACGGCGGGCAGCGCCGCGAAGGCCTCGGAGGGCACGACGCGCTCCTCCTCGGACACGTTCGCGAGCACGAGCACCGTGCCGTCCGTGCCCGGCCGCTGGTAGCCGAGCACGTGCGGGTCGTGCGCGTGGAACGCGACGAGGGCGCCGCCCGCGAGCTCCGGCGTCTGCCGACGCACCTGGATCAGCCGGCGGAGGCCGCGGTGGATCGCACCCGCGTCGGAGTCCGGGTCGGTGCGCTGCGCGTATCGGTCGGCGGGGTAGGCCGGCCGGTGCACCCATCGGCTGTCGCCCGCGTGCTCCGGCACGGCCAGGTACCCGTAGTCGTTCAGCTGGCCGACCTCGTCGCCCAGGTGGAGCAGCGGCACCCCGCCGGTCGACAGCGCGATCGAGTGCGCGAGCAGCACCCGCTGCACGCCGAACGGGTCCCCCGCCTCGACGCCCGCGAGCGAGGCCGTCGTGCCGGACACCCGGGCGTCGCCGGTGCGCGGGTTCTCCTGGAACGGGACGCCGCGGGCGAACGAGCCGGGGAACCGGTCGATGTAGAAGTCGTTCAGGAACCGGCGGTGCCCGGCGCCGTCGATGCCGAGCTCGGCCGCGTCCTCGTCGGCGAAGGTCCAACCGATGTCGTCGTGGCTGCGCACGTAGTTCACCCAGGCCGTGCCGGGCGCGATCGCGTGGCGCCGCTCGAGCGCCAGCGCGAGCAGCCGCACGTCGCGGGTCGCGAGCGCCTCCCACGTCAGCGCCATCTGCAGCGGGTTGTAGGAGAGCCGGCACTCGTCCGGGTCGATGTACTCCACGACCTGGTCGGGGTGGACGATCGCCTCGGACTTGAACAGCACGGACGGGGCGGCGATCCGGCAGACCGCGTTGAAGGCCCGGAGCAGCAGGTGCGCCTCGGGCAGGTTCTCGCAGGAGGTGCCGAGCCGCTTCCAGATGAAGGCGACCGCGTCCATGCGCAGCACGTCGACGCCGACGTTCGCGAGGAAGAGCAGCTCCCCCGCCATCGCGGTGAAGACGGCCGGGTTCGCGTAGTTCAGGTCCCACTGGAAGTGGCGGAAGGTCGACCAGATCCACCGGCCGTCGGGCAGCTGCACGAACGAGCCCGGGTGGTCGTCGGGGAACACCTCCCGCGTCGTCGCCTCGAAGAGGTCGGGCATCGTGCGGTCCGGGAAGATCCGGTAGAAGTCCGCGTAGCGCGGGTCGCCCGCGACCGCGCCGACGGCCCACTCGTGCTCGTCGCTCGTGTGGTTGAACACGAAGTCGACGACGAGCGAGATCCCGGCCGCGCGGAGGTCGGCCGCGAGCGCCCGCAGCCGGTCCATGTCGCCGAGCGCCGGCGCCACCTCCCGGTAGCTGGAGACCGCGTAGCCGCCGTCGGAGTCGCCCTCGGGGGCCGCGAACAGCGGCATCAGGTGGAGGTAGGTCAGCCCGAGCTCGCGGAAGTACGGGATGCGGGCGCGCACGCCCTCGAGGTCGCCGGCGTACCGGTCGACGTAGCAGACGCCGCCGAGCATGCGGTTCGACAGGAACCAGCCCGGGTCGGCCTCGCGGGCCGCGTCGACCGCGCGGAGGTCCGCGGGCCGGTCGGCCGCGGCGCGGGCGACGACGACGAGCAGCGCCGCGAGCTGCTCGAGGCAGTCGCCCCGCTCGCCGTAGACCTCGGTGAAGTGCGCGAAGAGCCGGGGGAAGTGCCGGTCGAGCCGCGCGCGGAGGATGTCGTCGACGGCGACGCCCGACTCCGCCAGGCGCTGGTCGACGAAGCTCCGGGCGGCGACCGCCTGGTGCGCGAGCGAGAGCATCGCGACCTCCCCTTCGACTCCGAGCTCGAAGTCTAGGGATGGGCTCCCTGCGCGGTCAGGCGAGCCGCTGCGCGAGCAGCCCGATGCCGACGACCGCCAGGCCGATCACGACCCCGATGGCGACGAGCCGCCCCGAGCCCTCCCCCGCGAGCCGGAGCCGGCGGATGAACAGCACGAGGAGCGTCGCCGTGATGCCCACGGCGACGATCCCCCAGAGCGGCCCCACGGGCTACGGGGCCGGGGTGGCGCCGAGCGTGACGGACGCGGTGCGCTCCTGCCCGCCGCGGTAGTAGGTGAGCCGCACCTTCGAGCCCGCCGCGTACGCCCGGACCTGGCCGGCGAGGTCGGTGTAGCTCGTGACGGGCACGTCGCCGACGCGGGTGATCACGTCGTCCTTCTGGATCCCGGCCTTCGCGGCGGGACCGCCGGAGGTGACCGCGGTCACCTTGACGCCCGCGACGGTGCCCGCGGACGCCGTCTGGTTGGCGATCGACGAGACGCCGAGCTGGCCGTGGCTCGGGGTCTTGCCCGCGATGATGTCGTCCGCGATCCGCTTCGCGACGGTCGCCGGGATGGCGAAGCCGACGCCGATGCTGCCGGACTGCTGCCCGGAGCTCGACGAGCCGGTGCCGGCGATCGCGACGTTGACGCCGATGACGTCGCCCTGCGAGTCGAGCAGCGCGCCGCCCGAGTTGCCCGGGTTGATGGCGGCGTCGGTCTGCAGCACCGACAGGTAGATGTTGTTCGCCTGCGTCGGCGCGCTCTGCTGGCTCTCGTCGCCGAAGTCCCAGAAGTTGAAGGGGCTGCCGCCGCCCTGGCCGCCGTCGCCGCCGCTGTCCCCGCTGTCGCCGCTGCCGCTCTTCGGCACGACGGAGGACGCGACCGCGATGCTGCGGTTCAGCGCGCTGACGATGCCGGTCGTGACGGTGTTCGGCAGGTCCAGCGGCGCGCCGATCGCGACCACGGAGTCGCCGACGTTGACGTCGCCGGAGTCGGCGAACGCCGCGGGCCGGAGGTTCGTCGCGTCCGCGAGCTTGATGACGGCGAGGTCGTTCAGCGGGTCGGTGCCGACGATCTTCGCGGAGTAGATGTGGCCGTCCGCGGTGGTGACGGAGATGGTGCCGCCGGAGGTGTCGCCGTCGAGCGTCACCACGTGGTTGTTCGTGAGGACGTAGCCGTCCTTCGAGAGCACGATGCCGGAGCCGGTGCCGGACTCGTTCGGCGCGGTGACCGAGATCGTCACGACGGAGGGCGCGGCCTTCGCGGCGACCGCCGAGACGGCCGTCGCCGTCGACGGGTTGTTGATGACGATGCCGTTGCCGGAGCCGCTGCTCGTCTGCGTCACGGTCGTCCGCGGATTCACCGCGAGGGCGATGCCGGCGCCGATGCCGCCGCCGATCAGCGCCGCGACGACCGCCGCGGCGACGACCGGCACGAGGATGCCGCGGCGCTCGCTGCGCCGGAACGCCGAGCCGTCGCCCGCGGGCTCCGCCTGCTCGGGCGCCGCGACGGCCGCGTACGGCGCGGTCGCGCCCTCGTCGCGGAGGTGGCCGCCGTCGGTCTCGGGGATCTCGGGGCCGTCCTCGCCGGGACGCGGCGTCGTGTCGCTCATGGTGCTCCTTCCAAAGCCGTCCCAGGGTGCGTGCCGCTGCTGAGGGATTCTTATGAACCGGCAGAGGCGTTCCTACGACCGCGGGACCTCTAGGTTGGCGGGGGTGTGGAGGACGGGACCCTGGCGCCGGGCCGCTGCCGGAGCGGGACTGCTGACGGACGACGGGGTGCCGGGCACCACCATCTTCGCGGAGATGAGCGCGCTGGCGAACGCGACGGGCGCGATCAACCTCGGCCAGGGGTTCCCCGACACCGACGGACCGCGGGAGGTGCTCCTCGCCGCGCAGGAGGCGATCGCCGCAGGGCTGAACCAGTACCCGCCGGGCCGCGGCACCGCCGTGCTGCGGGAGGCGATCGCCCGGCACCAGCGCCGGTGGTACGGCCTCGAGGTCGATCCCGACACCGAGGTGCTCGTGACGGCCGGTGCGACCGAGGCCCTCGCCGCGGTGCTGCTCGCCTTCGTGGACGAGGGCGAGGAGGTCCTGACCCTCGAGCCCGCCTACGACGCGTACGGCGCGATCATCGCGCTGGCCGGCGGCGTGCACCGCACGGTGCCGGTCGACTGGCCGGCGTTCCGGCCGGACGCGGACCGCCTCCGGGACGCGATCACCGACCGCACCCGGGTGATCCTGCTGAACACGCCGCACAACCCGACGGGCGCGGTGCTCGACGAGGCGCTGCTGCGCGTCGTGGTCGAGGCGGCCGAGCGGCACGACGCGCTGATCGTGACCGACGAGGTCTACGAGCACCTCGTGCTCGACGGCGCCCGCCACGTGCCGGTCGCGACCCTCCCGGGCGCCCGGGACCGCACGATCACGATCTCCTCCGGCGGCAAGACCTTCAGCACGACGGGCTGGAAGATCGGCTGGCTCACGGGGCCGGCCGAGCTCGTCTCGTCGGCGCTGGCCGTCAAGCAGTTCCTCACGTACGTCAACGGCGCGCCCTTCCAGCCGGCGATCGCGGTCGGCCTGGATCTGCCCGACGCCGTCTTCGCCGGCATCGCGGCGGACCTGCAGGCGGGCCGCGACCTGCTCCTCGGCGGCCTGGAGGCCGCGGGCCTGCCGGTCTCCTCCCCCGCCGCCGGCTACTTCGTCATCGCCGACGGCGCCGCGCTCGGCTTCCCGGACGGCGCCGACCTGTGCCGGCGGCTGCCGGAGCTCGCGGGCGTCGTCGGCGTGCCGGTGTCCGCCTTCTGCCGGGGCGAGCAGGCCGAGCGGATGCGCTCCCTGGTCCGCTTCGCCTACTGCAAGTCCCCCGCGGTGCTGCAGGAGGCCTCTACGCGCCTGGCGACCCTCCGCCCCCGCTGACCGGCAGCGGCGCGGCCCGCTAGAGCGGCAGGACCGTGTACCGCCGCAGCCGCAGCGCCGGGTTGACCGCCCGCACCTCGCGCACGCGCTCGGGGTCGAGGTCGGCGATCGCGATCCCGCGCTCCTCCCCCAGCTCCGCGAGGACCGCGCCGGCCGGGTCGAGCACGAGGCTGGTGCCGACGCCCGCGGGCGGGATCTGCCCGGCGGCCGCGACGAAGGCGGTGTTCTCGATGGCCCGGGCGGCGAGCAGCGTGCGCCAGGCGTGCACCTTCCCCTCCCCGGGCACCCAGTCCGCGGGCACGAGCACGAGGTCGACCTCCGCGTCGGCGAGCACGCGCGTCACCTCGGGGAACCGCAGGTCGTAGCAGGTCTGCAGGCCGACCCGGAGGCCGTCGACGAGGAACGTCCGCGCCGGCTCGAGCGCGCCGGGCTCCACCCAGCGGCTCTCCTCGGCGCCGAAGGCGTCGTAGAGGTGCGTCTTCCGGTAGACGGCGACGACGCCGTCGCCCGACACGGCGACCGCGGCGTTCCGGAACCGCGCGTCGTCCCCGGTCTCGACGAGGCCGAAGACGACGACGGCGTCCGCCCGACCGGCCGCCTCCTGCAGCCCGGCGACGAACGGCCCGTCGAGCGGCTGCGCGTGCTCCACGAACCGGGGTCCCATCCGGGTCTCGAAGAAGGAGGCGTACTCCGGCAGCACGACGAGGCGCGCGCCGCGCTCCGCCGCGTCGGCGACGAGCACGGCCGCCTCCGCGAGGTTGGCCGCCGGGTCCGCGGTCGGGGCGAACTGCGCGACGGCGAGGCGGACCATGGCCACGATCGTAGGAGCGCTCGCGGTCGGCGTCCTGGAGCCCGGCGCTAGCGTGCGGGGCATGGACCTCGAGCTCACGGGCCGCGTCGCCCTCGTCGTCGGCGGCACCGGATTCATCGGCGGCGCGGTCGCCGACCGGCTCCGGCAGGAGGGCGCGACCGTCGTCGTCGCGTCGCGGCACCCGGAGGACGGCGCCGACGGCGTCGCACTCGACGGACGCGACGACGCGTCGGTGCAGCGCGCGGTCGCGGAGGTGCTCGAGCGGCACGGCCGGCTCGACGCCCTCGTCGTGACCGCGGCGCCGCCGGCGCACCTGCTCGACCGCAGCCGCGACGCGGACCCGGCGCAGGTCCTCGACGCCGTCGACGGCAAGGCGATGGTCTTCCTGCGCGCGGCGAACGCCGCGATCCCGGCGATGCGGGAGGCGGGCTTCGGCCGCATCGTCGTGATCAGCGGCCAGAACGCGTGGTTCTCGGGCAGCGTGACCGCCTCGGTGCGGAACGCGGTCGCGAACGTCGTCGCGAAGGACCTCGCGGACGGCCTCGCCGGCACCGGGGTGACGGTCAACGTCGTCAACCCGGGGCCGGTGAACGACGAGCCCGCCGCCGCCGTGCGGCCGGGTGCGGGCGGCGAGTCCTCGCCGCAGCAGATCGCCGACCTCGTCGCGTTCCTCGTCTCGCCCCGCACCGCGACGGTGTCCGGCGAGTCGATCGCGATCGGCCACCGCTTCCTCGGCGCGACCGGCCTGTAGCGGCGCCCGGGACCGGACGACCCCGGGAACGACGAAGGCCCCGGTCTCTCGACCGGGGCCTTCGTGCTTCGTTGCGGGGGCAGGATTTGAACCTACGACCTCTGGGTTATGAGCCCAGCGAGCTACCGAACTGCTCCACCCCGCGATGCGTGAAGAAGCCTATCAGACCTCGCGGGAGGTGTTCGCCGCTGCGGTCACCGGTCGGCGGCCACCGCTCGCTCGATCGCGTCCTGCAGCTGCTGGTCCGCCCGCGCCGCGGCCACGAGGTCGTTCTTCGCGTAGGCCTGCTCGCGCGCGGTGAGCGCCTTCTGCGCGTCCGCGAGCGCCCGCTGCACCTCCGGGTTGTCGGCGTTCGAGCCCGAGCCGGAACCGGTGGAGCCGCTGCCCGACCCGCTGCCGGAACCCGAGCCCGCGCCGGTCGACCCGGTGCCGGAGCCGGTGCCGGAGTCCGGGGTGTCGGCGCCCGAGTCGCCGCCGAAGAGCGAGTTCAGCGACTGGTCGAGCGTGTCCTCGAACGCGACCTTCGAGCCGAAGGAGGTGAGCACCTTCCGCAGCAGCGGGTACGACTGGCCGGTCGCCGACTTCACGTACACGGGCTCCACGTAGAGCAGGCCGCCGCCGACCGGGATGGTCAGCAGGTTGCCGGGCACGACGCTCGAGCCGCCGGTGCCGCCGATGTTCAGCAGGTTCAGCTGCGACTTGATCGTCGGGTCGGACTGGAACTGGTTCTGCACCTGCGTGGGACCGGACACGACCGTGTCGCGGGGCAGCACGAGCAGGCGCAGCTTCCCGTAGTCCTGGCGCTTCGTCCCCTTCTCGGCGCCGGCGTCCGCGTCGACCGCGAGGTAGCCGGTCAGCACGCCGCGGGACTCGCGCGTGTTCGAGCCCGGGATGTAGGTCGAGTACAGCGAGAACGTCGGGTCGTCCTGGCCCGGCAGCTGCATCGTCAGGTAGTACGGCGGCTGCTGGCTGCGGTCGTCCGTCGTGTCCGCGGTGCCCGCGGCCGCGGCGGGCGCCGACGGGTCCGGCGGCGTGCGCCACACGTCGTCCTTGCGGTACCAGGAGGTCGGGTCGGTCACGTGGTACTGCGTGAGGATCTGCCGCTGCACGCGGAACATGTCCTCCGGGTAGCGCACGTGGCTCATCAGCTGCGAGTCGATCTGCGACAGCGGCTTCACGGTGTTCGGGAAGACGCTGGTCCACGCCTTCAGCACCGGGTCCTGGTCGTCCCACGCGTACAGCGTCACCTTGCCGCTGTAGGCGTCGACCGTGGCCTTCACCGAGTTCCGGACGTAGTTGACGTCGTCCGTCGAGAAGTTGGCGCCCGCCGTGGTGCTCGAGTCGGAGAGCGCGTCGCTCAGGCTCTCGCTCGCCGAGTACGGGTAGCTGTCCGACGTGGTGTAGCCGTCGACGATCCACACGATCCGGCCGTTCACGACGGTCGGGTACGGGTCGTTGTCGAGCGTCAGGTACGGCGCGACCTTCTGCACGCGCGTGCGGGGGTCGCGGTCGTAGAGGATCTGCGAGTCCTGGTTGACGCCGTCGGTCGACAGCAGGATCTGGTCGGAGGAGAACTTCAGCGCGTAGACGAGGCGATTGAAGAGGTTGCCGACGCTCGGGCCGCCCTCCCCCGCACCGGTCGCCGCGTAGGTCGTGTTGCGCTGGTTGCCGTCCGCGTCGTTGCCGCTGACGTAGTCGAGCTCCACCGGCTTCGCGCCCTTCGGCGCGCCCACCACGGAGAACTGCGGGGAGCGCTCGCCGAAGTAGATGCCCGGCTGGGTGATGCCGAGCGAGCCCTTCGTCGGGATGTTCGACTCGAAGAACGACGGGGCGCCGTCGCTCGTGCGCTGGTTGCCGTAGGCGGCGACGAGGCCGTACCCGTGCGTGTAGACGAACGTGTTGTTGAACGCCGACGAGTTCGAGAGGCCCTGCTGGTTCAGCTCGCGGACCGCGACCACCGCGTCCTGCGTCTGGCCGTCGATCGTGTAGCGGTCGACGTCGAGGTAGGTCGGGAACGAGTAGTACTGCTTGAACTGCTGGAACTGCCCGAACGTCGGCGCGACCACGCGGGGGTCGATGATGCGGATGTTCGCGGTCGTCTGCGCGTCCGACCGCAGTGCGCCCTCCGTCGCGGAGGTGCTCGCGTTGTAGGGGATCTGCTCGAGCCCCTCGAGCCCGTACGCGTACTGCGTCGCCTTGATCGCGTCGCTGATGTACGGCCGCTCGAAGCCCTGCTCGTTCGGCTTCACCTGCAGGTTCCACATCGCCCACGGGAAGACGGAGCCGATGATGATCGACGTCACCACGAGCAGCCCGGTGCCGATGAGCGGCAGCCGCCAGCGGCCGATCACGGCGGTGACGACGAACAGCGCGGCGACGATCAGCGCGCAGACGGCGAGGATCAGCCGGCCCGGGATGACCGCGTTCGCGTCCGCGTAGGCGGCGCCGGTGAACAGCCCGCCGGTGCTCGTGTCGTAGAGCGTCGTGAACTGGTCGAGGTAGAGGCTGACCGCCTGCAGCACCAGGAAGACCGCGACCGTGATCGCGATCTGCACCCGGGCTGCGCGGGAGACGCGCACGTCGCGGCCGACGACGCGGATGCCGCCGTAGAGGTAGGCGGTCGCGAGCGCCGCGATGGTGCACACGACGAGCACCGCGGAGGCGAAGCCGACGATGCCGTGCAGCGCGGGCAGCGAGAACAGGTAGAAGCCCGCGTCGAGCCCGAAGACGGGGTCCTTCCGGCCGACCGTCGTGCCGTGCAGGAGCAGCAGGATCGGCTGCCAGCGCGCCGCGGCCGAGACGCCGGCGAACAGGCCGACGACCACGGGCGCGCCGATCATCACGACGCGGCGCAGCGGCTCGATGACCTGCTGGTAGCGGTCGAGCTGCGCGGTGAGCTTCGCGTAGACGGGCCGGAGGCGGTAGGCGAGCTGGATCGTCACGATCACGGGCACGGCCATCGCGAGGAACCCGACCACGAACAGGCCCGCGATCGTCAGCCACTCCGTGTACAGGACGCTCGAGTACCCGAGCTTCCCGAACCAGAGGGCGTCCGCGTAGAGCCCCGCGAAGAGGAAGAACCCGATGAGGAGGACCACCACAACGCCCAAGGTGATCGCGAGTGCCGCGCGTCGACGTCGTGCCGGCGCTGCTGTCTGCGTCGTCACCCGGGTGAGCCTACTTGGGCGGCGCAGGTCGGGAGCGCGCGAGCGGATCCCTGATCACGGACCTTTTCCAGCGTCTCAATGGCGCCGGAGAGGGTGGACACAGGAACCACATCGAGTCCGCTCGGGATGTGGCCCACGACCTCGCCGCAGTTCTCCTCCGGCGCGAGGAAGAGCGTGGCGCCCGCGGCGCGGGCCGCCGCCATCTTCTGCACGATGCCGCCGATCGCGCCGACCTCGCCGTCGCCGCAGATCGTGCCGGTGCCGGCGACGTGGCGGCCGCCGGTCAGCGACCCCGGCGTGAGCCTGTCGACGATGCCGAGCGCGAACATCATCCCGGCGGACGGGCCGCCGACGTCGTCGATGCGCAGGTCGACGGTGAACGGCGGGTCGATCTTCGCCGTGGTCGCGACCCCGAGCAGCGGCCGGGTGCCGCCCGAGCCATCCGGGACGCGCTTCGGCACGACCCGCACGCTGCGGGTGGCGCCGTCGCGGCGCACGACCACCGTCGCCGGCCGCGCGCCGTGCTCCAGCACCGCGTTCTGCAGCGAGCACGAGTCGGTGATGGCCTCGCCGTCGAAGGAGGTGACGACGTCGCCCTCCTCCAGGCGACCGGCCGCGGCGGAGCCGCGCTGCACGGTGCCGACCGTCACGGTCCCGCCGACGTCGTCGCCGAGCCGCGACAGCGCGGCCGCGATGGCGCTCTGCTGGGAGCCGGTCATCTGCGCCGCGCTCTCGCGGTCCGCCTGCTGCTGCGTCTCCCCGCGCGGGAACACGGCCTCGAGCGGGATGACCGCCTTCTGCGGGTCGATCCAGGCCTCGGCGAGGTCGAGCCACGACGGGCCGCCCTGCGCCGTGCCGAGCACCGACACGGTCAGCAGGTCGAGCCGGCCCGACGTCGGGTACGTCTTCTCGCCCTCGATCGTGATGAGCGGGGCGCGGTCCTTCCCGGCGCCGGCGCTGCCGAGGGTGTCGTAGACCGGGCCGGGCTGCTCGATCGCGTAGGGCGACGGGAGCAGCGCGACGACGAGCACGAGGAGCACCGCGGCACCGGCCACGACGGCCGTCGCGTTCGGGCGTCTGTGCGCGCGGAGCGAACGGGGCCGGTCGTCAGGCATGGGATCGCTTAGCGTAAACGCATGGCCGATGAGCCGGACGACGCCTCCGAGCCCGATCTCCAGGAGATGCTGCGCCGCATGATGGCGGGCGGCGGGGCGCCCGACACCGCAGCGCTCGCGAAGGCGATGGGCCTGCCCGGCGGCGCCGCGGGCCTCGAGCAGCTGATGGCGCAGCTGCGCCAGGCGATGCAGAACCCCGACGGCCGCGTCGACTGGTCGATCGCGACCGAGCAGGCGATCGCCGCCGCCGGCGCCGGCAGCCTCTCCGCCACGGATCAGCAGACCACCGAGGTGCAGCAGGCGTTCTCGGTCGCCGGGCTCTGGCTCGACGAGTCGACCGCGTTCGACACGCTGCCCGAGGCGCCCGCCACGATGACCCGCACGCAGTGGATCCGGGCGACGATGCCGTTCTGGATCCAGCTCGCGGAGCCCGTGGCCGGGCAGATCGCCGAGTCGCTGACCGCGGTCTTCACGGAGCAGATCCCGCCGGAGATCGCCGGCGAGCTCGCCGCGCGCGTGCCCGACGCCGGCCGGATGCTGCGGCAGGTGTGCGGCACGATCTTCGCCGCCCAGCTCGGCGCGGTCGTCGGCGGGCTCGCCGCGGAGGTCGTCTCCGGGGGCGACGTCGGCGTCCCGCTGCTGCCCGACGGCCGGGCGGCGCTGCTGCCGCAGAACCTCGACCGCTTCGGCGAGGGCCTCGACATCGACCGGCAGCAGATCGCGCTCTACCTCGCGGTGCGCGAGCTCGCCCACGCCCGCCTGTTCCGTCACGCCCGCTGGCTGCGGCTCGGCCTCACCTCGACGATCGCCGACTTCTCCCGCGACCTCGGCGTCGACCTCGACCAGGTGCAGCGGTTCGCGGAGGGCTTCGACCCGACGGACACGGAGCGCCTGAAGGAGGCGTTCTCGTCCGGCGAGCTGATCCCGCCGAAGACCCCGGCGCAGGAGGCCGCGCTGCAGCGGCTGGAGACCACGCTCGCGCTCGTCGAGGGCTGGGTCGACGTCGTCACCGCGGACGCCACGAGCCGGCTGCCGAAGTCCGGCGCCGTCGCGGAGACGGTCCGCCGGCGCCGCGCGACCGGCGGCCCTGGCGAGCAGGCGTTCGCGACGCTGGTCGGCCTCGAGCTGCGGCCGCGCCGGCTCCGCGAGGCCGCGGCGATGTGGCGCCGCGTCACCGAGGCGCTCGGCAGCGCCGGTCGCGACGCGCTCTGGTCGCACCCCGACCTGCTGCCGACGGCCGCCGACATCGACGACCCGGAGGCGCTGGTCGCCCGCCTCACCGCGCCGGAGCCGCCGAAGGACGACGTCGACCGCGAGATCGAGGAGCTGCTGCGCGGGGACGACCCGCCGCCGCCCGTCTGATCCGTCGCCCGGCCGGCCTGTGGAGAGCGGGCGACGCGGGCGACGGCGAGCCGCCATCCTCCCGGCGTGCTCCGCATCGACCCCGCCGCGCCGCCCCTGTGGCGCACGCCCGACAGCCTCCAGTTCGGCCACGACCCCGCGCTCGCGCGGCTCGACCCCGTGCCGCTCGGGGCGGAGGCCGTGCTCCACGCCCTGACCCTCGGCGTCGACCGGCGCGGGCTCGAGCGGCTCGCCCGAACGGCCGGCCTCGACGACCTCGACGGGCTGCTGGCCGGGATCGCCCCGGTGCTGGACCGGCGCGCGGCCGACCCGCCGCCGCTCGCGATCGCCGTCGAGGGCGCCCCGGACCTCGTCGCGGCGTTCGGGGACCAGCTCGGGCCGCGGCCCGCCGGGGCGCCCGACCTCGTCGTGCTGCTCGCGCACCACCTCGTCGCGCCCGCGGACACCGTCCGGCGCCTCGCCGAGGACCAGCCGCACCTGGCCGTGGTGTTCGACGACCAGGCCGCGGTGGTCGGGCCGCACGTCGTGCCCGGCCGGACCCCGTGCCTCCGCTGCGCCGAGGAGCACCGGCTCGAGGACCCGGCACGGCGGGCCGTCGCCGCGCAGCTGCTCCGCCGCGGTCCGGCCCGCACCGCGACCTCCCTCCGCACGCGGATCGGCGCGCTGGCGGTGCTCGCGGACGCGGTCGACGGGCTGCGGGAGGCCGGCGTCAGCGGCCTCGAGGGCGCGGCGGTCCGGGTCGCCCCCGACGGATCGGTCAGCCGCGAACGGCGGCCCTGGCACGCGGCGTGCTCGTGCCGGTGGGCAGCGGCGACGGCACCGACGGCCCCAGCTCCGTGAGGAACCGGGAGGGTCGGCGCTCGCCCGGCCGCGGCGCGGCGGAGCGGGCCCAGGACAGCCGGAGCCGGTCGCGTGCGCGCGTCACGCCCACGTAGAGCAGCCGGCGCTCCTCCTCCACCTCCGCCGGCGTGGTCGCGTACGCGATCGGCAGCAGCCCCTCCGAGCAGCCGACGAGGAACACGACGGGCCACTCGAGGCCCTTCGCCGCGTGCAGCGTCAGCACCGAGACCGCGCCGACCGGGGGCTCGTGCTGCGCGGCCGCCCGCTCGGCGAGGTCGGCGACGAACGCCGGCAGCGTCGTGCCCGGCGGGGCCTGCTCCGCGAGGGTGCCGAGCGCGTCGAGCAGCTCCCACTGCGTGCGCTGCTCCCCCGGCCCCTGCGGTGCGTGGTGCGTGTGCCCGAGCTGCCGCAGGGCGTCGCTGACCGACTTCACGAGCGGCTCCTCGAGGCGCGCCAGCACGGCCGCCCGCAGCAGCTCGATCGCCTTCCGCACGACCGGCTGCTCGAAGTAGCGCCGCGCCTTCCCCGTGGTGACCGGCACGCCCGCGGCCGCGAACGCCTGCTCGAGCAGCGCCGCCTGCGCGTTGATCCGGACCAGGACCGCGATGTCCGCGGGGGCCGTGCCCGACGCGATCTGCGCGGCGACGGCCTGGGCGACCCCGGCCGCCTCGTCCGCGTCGTCGGCGAAGTCGCGCAGGCTGATCGCCGGCTCGCGCGGATCCGCCGGGCGCCGTACGGCCGTGAGCGTCAGCGCGCCGCGGCGGCCCGTCATCAACGCGTTGGCGGCGCGGACGACGCCGTCGACGGACCGGTAGTTGTGCTCGAGCCGCACGACGGCGGCGCCCGGTCGCTCGCCGAACCGCAGCAGGTACTCGTTCTGCGCGCCGGCGAAGGAGTAGATCGTCTGGCTCGCGTCGCCGACGACGCAGACGTCGGTGTGGTCGCCGAGCCACGCCTCGAGCAGGCCCTGCTGCGCCGGCGACACGTCCTGGTACTCGTCGACCGTGAAGAACCGGTACTGCTCGCGGATCTCGGTCGCCACCTCGGGCTCGGACTCGATCATCCCGGTCGTCGCGAGCAGCACGTCCTCGAAGTCGATCAGCCGCTGCTCGTCCTTCAGCGTCTCGTAGCGCTCCTGCAGCTCGATCATCGCGTCGACGTCGAGGCCGTCCGGGAGCGCCCGGTCCGCCGCGACGACCGCGTACCGGTCGAAGCCCATCGCGGACGTCTTCCGGAACTCGATCTCGGCGGCCGCGTCCTTCAGGCCGGCGGGGCCGAGCCGCAGCCGCAGACCCTCCGCGGCGCGCGCGACGAGTCGGGCCTTGCCGTCGAGGATCGAGGGCGCCGGCGAGTTCATGAGCAGGGGCCAGAAGTGGTTCAGCTGCGCGAGCGCCGCCGAGTGGAACGTGCGCGCCGCGATCCCGGGCGCCCCCAGCGCCGCGAGCCGCGCCCGCAGCTCCGCGGCCGCCCGCGTCGTGAACGTCAGCGCCATGACGCGCTTCGGCGGGAACACCCCCGTCGCGACCCCGTAGGCGATCCGGTGGGTGATCGTGCGGGTCTTGCCCGTGCCCGCGCCGGCGAGCACGCACACCGAGCCCGTCAGCGCCTCCGCCGCGGCCCGCTGCTGGTCGTCGAGCGCGTCGAGCAGGGCCTCCGCCTCGCTCACCAGTCGCCCTCCAGGCGACCCCCGTACCAGTGCTCGATGATCGCGCGGGCGATCGAGGTCCGCCCCGGCAGCAGCAGCGTCGACCCCGCGGCCTCCGCGAGCTCCTCCCGCGACCACCACCGGGCCTCGCGGATCTCCTCGCCGTCCGGCTCGAGCGCCACCTCGCCGTCCTCGACCGTCCGGGCGAGGAAGCCGACCATCACGCTCGCGGGGAACGGCCACGGCTGCGACCCGAGGTACTCGCACGCGCCGACGCGGACGCGGACCTCCTCCAGCACCTCGCGGCGGACGGCGGACTCGAACGACTCCCCCGGCTCGACGAAGCCGGCGAGCACGGACACCCGGCGCTCGGGCCAGGCGGCGTTCCGCGCGAGCAGGAGGCGGTCGCGGCCGTCCACGACGCCCATGATCACCGCGGCGTCGGTGCGCGGGAAGACGTGCTGCCCGCTCGACTCGCGGTCGAAGCCGGCGGGGTACCGCACCCAGCCGCCGCGGCCGGGGACGGTCGGCTCGCCGGTGCGCGGGGAGAAGGCGGAGACCCGGTGCCAGTTCGCGAGGCCGAGCAGCTCGGCGAAGAGCCCGGCGTCGCGGGCGGACAGCGTCGCGCCGTCCAGGCGCAGGTCGGCCCACTCCCCCTGCAGCGGCGCCTCGTCGTACACGGCGCCGAGCACGACCGTGCCGGCGGGCGGGTCGCCCTCCTCGGTCGTCCGGCCGAGGTAGAGCAGCAGCTCGGGCCGCGGCAGCGCGTCGGTCGGCAGCAGCGCGAGCGCGCCGTCGGTCGCCCGGAAGGCCTTCCCGTTCGTGAGCACCGCGACGCGGGTGGCCGGGTCCGCCCACGCCTCGTCGAGCGCGCCGGGACGGTCGCGGTTCAGGGCGTCCCGGTCGAGCGTGCTGCGCGACAGCGGCAGCGAGTCGCTGAATCCCTCGGGCACGACGCGGCTCCCCTCCCCGGCGCGGACACGCCGATCGCGCCGGAGCCCGGCACGGCCCCCCGACCTAGCCTGGTCGGCATGCCCAGGCACCGCTTCACCCTAGCCGCGCTGGCGACGCTGGCCGTCCCCGGCCTGGACGTCGCGGTGACGCGGACGTTCACGGGCGGCGGCGACGGGCAGCACGACGCCGCGCTGCTCACGGACCGCGACGGCGAGCACCTCGTGGTCCGCGGGCCGGTCGACGCGCAGGCCGCCGCGCGGCTCGAGGCGGAGGTCGCCGTGCTCGGCGTCCTCACGCCCGGGGTCCGCGCCCGGCTGCCCTTCGCGGTCCCGAGCGGTGTCGGCGTGCTCCCCGCGCCGCGCGCGGTCGTCACCACCTACCTGCCGGGCGTGCGCCTGCACCCCGCGTCCGTCGGGGCGGACAGCGCCCTGGCCGGCTCGATCGGCCGGGCCGTCGCCGCGGTGCACGAGCTGCCGACCGGCGTCGTCGCGGACGCGGGCCTGCCCGTCGCGACCGCCGGGGACGCCGTCCGGGCCGTCGAGGACCTGATCCGCCGGGTCGACTCGACCGGCGAGGTCCCGCACGAGCTCGTGAACCGGTGGACGGAGGCGACCGCCGACACGACCCTGTGGGGCTTCCAGCCCTGCGTCGTCCACGGCGGCCTCGCGGCGGAGAGCATCCTCGTCTCGCCGGCGGAGGACCCCGACCGCCGCGTGGTGGGCGTGCTCGGCTGGGCCGGCCTGCAGGTCGGCGACCCGGCGCGCGACCTCGCCTGGGTGCTCGGCCTGCCCGTCCCCGGCGCCGCGGGCACGGTGCTCGACACGTACACCGCCGTCCGCGGCCGGGGCGCCGACCCGGCGATCGCCCGGCGCGCGCTGCTGCACGCCGAGCTCGAGATCGCCCGCTGGCTGCTGCACGGCGTCGAGCGCGACGACGCCCGCATCGTCGACGACGCGGTGCAGATGCTCGAGGCGCTGCTGGCGTCGCTGCTCGAGGGCACGGCCGGGACCCTCGTCGGCGAGCGGCTCCCGACGCTGACGGTCACCGAGGTCGAGCGGATGCTCGACGCCCGCCGTCAGCGGGCGGCCACCCTTCGAGGACCTCAGGACACCGCCCTTCGAGGACCTCAGGACACCGCCGCGTCGCGGGCCCCGCTCGCCGCCCAGGCGGCCCGGAGGTCCGCGGCCGAGTAGACCCGCTGCGGGCGCACGACCCGGTCGTGCGCCACGTAGTAGAAGGCCGCGTCGATCCGGTCCGGGTCGATGCCCTCCCGCGTCGCGTAGGCGAACCGGTAGAGCGCGAGCTGCAGCTGCTTCAGCTCCGCGTCCTCCGGCGTCGTCGGGGGCCGCCCCGTCTTCCAGTCCACGATCTCGATCCGGTCGCCGCGCCGGTAGACGGCGTCGATCTTGCAGACGAGGATCCGGCCCTCGAACGGCACCTGGATCTCGGTCTCGACCTCGAGCGGCTCGAGCCCGCCCCACTCGCTCGCGGCGAAGGTGCGCTGCAGCTCCTCGAGACCCGGCACGTCGTCGTCCTGCTCGATCGGCTCGTCCCGCTCCGACCGGCCGGCGTCGATCAGCTCCGCCGTCCCGGGGCGCCCGGCACGGCGCTCGACCCATGCGTGGAACACCGTGCCCAGCCGGGTCGCGCGGTACGGCCGCTCGGGCATCGGGCGGCGCACCGCGTCGACGACGGCGTCGAGGTCGTCGACGAAGTCCTTGAAGCGCGAGGCGGGGATGCGGTCGGGCAGCACGGTCGTGCCGCCGGCGGCCCGGCGCGCCCGCTCGGCGAGCAGCACGTCGACCGACCGCGCCCAGCGGCCGCCGTTGCCCGTCGCCGCCGTGACCGCGTCCGCCGCGGCCTGGACCGCCTCCCGGCGGCCGGCGAGCGGGTCGCTCGGCCACAGCAGCACCTCGGGCGGCGCGCCCTCCGGCCGCTCCTCGAAGGCGGAGGCGGCGGGCGGCGGCGGGACGACGCCCGCCTCCACGACGTCGAGGAGGAACGGCGAGGCGGAGCGCGCGCTCCGCTGGCCGCCCCAGAAGGATCCGGAGAGCAGCAGCCGGTGCCGCGCGCGCGTGACGGCGACGTACGCGAGGCGGCGCTCCTCCGCCAGGAGCATCGCCTTCACCTCGTCCTTGAACCCCCGCAGCGCGGCCTTCAGCGCCTTGCGGTCCTCGAGCCCGCGCCAGTCGAGGTCCGGCAGCTCCGCCGCGTCGCCGCGGAAGGCGTAGGGCAGCACGCCGGGCGACAGCCAGCCCTTGCTGCTCTGGGGCTTCGAGGGGAGCTCGTCGACGACGAGCCGCGGCACGGCGACGAGGTCCCACTCGAGCCCCTTCGAGCCGTGCACGGTCAGCACCTGCACGGTGCCGGCCTCGGGCGGCTCGCTGCGGGGCGACAGGTCCTCCTTCTGCTCGGCGGTCTGCAGCCAGCCGAGGAAGCCGCCGAGCGTCGCACCGTCCGCGACGGCGAGGTAGCCGGCGAGCGCCTCGTCGAACGCCTCGAGCGGGGCCGCGCCGAGCCGGCGCTCGTTCGCGGCGACCTCGATGTCGAGCCCGAGGGTCTCCACGACGAGCCGCACGAAGCCGGGCAGGTCACCGCCGGACCGCGCCCGGAGGCCGGCGAACAGGGCGCCCGCGTCGCGCAGCCGGTCGAGGCCGGCCTCGCTGAAGCCGGCGATCGCGCGGTGCGACCGTCGGCGGGCGAGGAAGTCGAGCGCGTCGACGATCGACGCGCTCTCCCCCTCCGCGAGGGAGCGGTCGAACGCCGCCGCGACCGAGGGGTCGAGCCGGCGCTCCGTCGGGTCGTGCTGCTCGAGCCAGCGCGCGAGGTGCTGCAGCGCGGCGAGGTCCGCCGGCCCGATGCGCCACCGGCCGCCCGCGAGCAGCCGCACGAGCTCCGGACCGGCCTGGGCGTCGTGCACCACGCGGAGCGCCGAGACGAGGTCCATCACCTCGGGCTCGAGCAGCAGGCCGCCGACGCCGAGCACGTGGTATGGCACGCCGGCGCGCCGGAAGGCCGCGAGGAACTCGGGCAGGGTGCGACGGGCGCGGACGAGCAGGGCCGCGGACGGCGGGCGGGCCGCCTCGTCCAGCGCGGTCCGGAACCAGGCCGCGACCGCGTCCGCCTCCTCCGCGAGCGTCTCCGGGAACACGGCGTCGACCTCGTGCTCGGACGCGGTCGGCGACGGGTCGAGCCGCCCGACCGGCACGCGGGCCGCGGCCGACAGCGGCGCCGCGATCGCGTTGGCCGCCGCGAGGATCCGCGTCCCGTTCCGCCAGCTCGTGCTGAGAGCGTGGACGGGCACCTCGGCGCCGGCGCCGAAGTCGCGCGCGAAGTCGTCGAGGTTCGCGGCGGAGGCGCCGCGCCAGCCGTAGATGGACTGGTGCGGGTCGCCGACCGCCATCACGGCGCCGCCGGCGAACAGGCGGGACAGCAGCCGGGTCTGGACGACCGAGGTGTCCTGGTACTCGTCGAGCAGCACCACCCGGTGCCGCGCGCGGATCGCCTGCACGACGTCGGGGGCCGCCGCGGTGATGTCGAGCGCGAGCGACACCTGGTCGCTGTACTGGACGGCGCCGATCGCGCGCTTGGCCGCGCGGTAGGCCTCCGCGAGCCGCAGCAGCACCGGGAGGGTGCGCGCCGGCACGAGCGCCTCGTCCACGTCGCCCTGGTAGGCGCTGCGCCCGCCGTACGGCAGCGCCTCGACCGCGGCGCGGTACTCGTCCGCCATCGCCGCCACCCCGGCCGGGTCCGCGGCGTGCTCGCCGAGGCCGTTCGCGAGGTCGAGCACGAGCTGCGTGATCCGGTCCACCCCGAGGTCGAGCTCCCCGAGCCCGGGGTCCGTCGACTCGACGACCGTCCGGCGCGCGAGCTGCCACGCGGAGGCCTCCCCGAGGACCACGCCGTCGGCGTCGCGCCCGATGCGGACGGCGTGGTCCCGGTAGAGGCCGTTCGCGAACGCGTTGTAGGTGGAGACGACCGGCGGGTCGAAGGGGTCGTAGCCGTCGGCGAGCCCGGCCGCGGCCAGCATGCGGAGGCGGTCGCGGACGCGCTCCGCGAGCTCCGACGCCGCCTTGCGGGTGAACGTGAGGCCGAGGATCTCGGACGCCTGCACCCGCCGGTTGGCGAGGAGCCACAGCACCCGCATCGCCATGGTCTCGGTCTTGCCGCTGCCGGCACCGGCGACGACCAGGGCGGGGCCGAGCGGCGCCTCGATGATCGCGCGCTGCTGCGGCGTGGGCGGCGGCTTCCGCAGGCGGTCGGCGATCTCGAGCGCGGAGACCGGTGCGAGCACGACCGGTCCGCCGACGACGGCCTCAGCCACCGCACACCTCCGGGACGCGCAGCAGCATGGGCCGGAAGGGGCTCGCGCCGAAGCGGACCACGGGCTCGATCGGCCCGGGGAACGCGGCCGCGGCCATGCCCTCGGCCGCGGCGGTCAGCCGCTCGCGGAAGGCGCCCGCGGCGTCGTCGTCCAGCACGGGCTGGGCGAGGAGCGCGTAGGGCTCCTTCCCCTTCTGCCGCACGTAGAGCAGCGCGGCGCCGGCGCTCGGCGCCGCCGGGTCGACGCCCGGCACGACGCCGGCGCGCACGGCGAGCTGGTAGACGCCCAGCTGGGCGTGCCGAGCGGTCTCGGGGCCCGTCGGGCGGGTCGACCCCGTCTTCAGGTCGACCACGCGGATCCGGCCGTCGCCGTCCCGCTCCACCCGGTCGATCGTCCCGGTGGCGAGCGCGCGGCCCACGGGGAACTCGAAGCGCGTCTCGCCGCCGAGCAGCGTCGCGCCCTCCGCCCCGACGTCGCGCAGGTAGCGGGCGATCGAGCCGATCATCCGGTCGGCGAGCCGGCGCTCCCGGTCCGCGATCCAGTCCGCCTCGAAGTCGAGCTCCCGCCAGCGGCCCTCGAGCGCCGCGAGCAGCATCGCCTCGTCCGGCGCCGTCGCGGTCTCCATGACCCAGTGCAGCATCGTGCCCACCGCGCCGGCGAGCAGCGGCTCGCCGCCGGCCACCCGCTCGAGGAACCAGTCGAGCGGCGACTCCTCGAACCGCTCGAGCTTCGACGGGGAGACCCGCACCGGCTGCTCGGGGTCGGCCACGAGCGGCTCGTCGCAGCTGGCGGGGGCGAGCCCCCACCAGGCCGTCGGCGCCGCGCCGGGCACCTCGGCCCGCGCGAGCCGGGCGAGGGCGGCGGCCGCCTCGGACCGCTCGGCGTCGTCCCCGACGACGGCGGAGCGGCGCAGCAGGCCGACCAGCGGCCGCAGCGCGTTCGGGGCGGTCGCCGCGGCGTCCGGCGCCGGGCCGTCGGCGAGCCCGAACAGCACGCTGGGCGCCTCGTCGTCGTTCGCGACCGCGGCGAGCACGAGGACGTCGGTCGCGCGGGAGGCCGCGAGGGCGAAGAGCCGCAGCTCGTCCGACAGCACCGCCTTGCGCTCGTCGACGGGCGACGCGGGGACCGCCCGCCCGTCCAGCTCGGCGACGAGCTCGCCGAGGCCGAGCAGGGAGCCGCGCGGCCGGAGGTTCGGCCACACGCCGTCCTGCAGCCCGGCGAGCACGACCGTGTCGTACTCCTGCCCGGCGACGCCGACCGGGGTGGTGACGAGCACGCCGTCCCGGAGGCCGCGCGGCGCGAGCGAGTCGTCCGCGACGTCGGCCTCGAGCCGCCCGGCGACGAAGCCCGCGGCCGGGTCGGTCGGGCCGCGCTCGGCCGCGCGCGCGGCCGCCGCGAAGAGGGCGACGAGGTCGTCGAGGTCGCGGTTCGCCTCGGCGGCGACGAGTCCGGCGCCGAGCGCCCGCTCCCGCCAGACCGGCGCGAGGCCGCTCGAGTCCCAGACCGCCCAGAGCAGCTCCTCGGCGGAGGCGCCCGTCGCGTCGAGGTCGCGGACGGCCTGCAGGGTCGTCGCGAGCCGGGACGCGCGGCGCACCGCGGGGACGTCGATGGTGGCGAGCCGGCCCGGCTCGGCGAGCGCCTCGACGAGCAGCTCGCCGCTGCTCCTGGCCCCGCCGCCGCCCAGCTCCTCCACCCGCAGCGCGAGGCGCAGGCGGCGCAGCGCCAGCCGGTCGAGCCCGCAGAAGGGCCCGGTGAGCAGGCCCTCCGCGGTCGCGGGCGTGAGCGGCAGCAGCCCGAGCGCGACGGCGACGACCTGGACGAGGGCCCGCGGCGCCCGCTCCCCCGCGTCCGCCGCGGCGCCGGCGGTGACGGCGGGCACGCCCGCGATCTCGAGCGCCCGCGCGAGCGGCTCGACGAGCGCGTTCGAGCGCACGACGACCGCCTGCCGGGCGAACGGCACGTCGTGCTCCAGGTGCCGGTCCCGCAGCAGGTGGGCGATCCGGGCGGCGAGCGCGCCCGGCCCGTCCGCCTCGATCGCGAGCACGGGCGCGCCGCCCGGCCGCGCCGTCGCGGTGCGCTGCGGGCCGCCGAGCGCCGTGCCGATCCGCTCCGTGACGCCGGAGACGAAGCGCCGGATCGACCCGGGGTGCCGGTGCACGGTCCGGAGCAGGAACCGGGCGGGCGCCTCGATGCCGAGGCGCTGCTCGAAGCGGCCGAGCAGGTCGGGCTCCCCGCCGCGGAAGGTGTCGGCGGCGACGTCCGGGTCGCCGAGCGCGACGACGGCGCAGCCCCGCGACGCGAGGGCGGCGAGCAGGCCGACGGCGGACTCGCCGAGGTCCTGCATGTCGTCGACGACGACCAGGCGGAGCCGCCCGGCGAGCTCGCCGGGCCGGTCGCGGAGCACCGCGGCGGTCGCGAGCGCGACGAGCTCCGCCGAGTCGAAGGCGTCGGGCGCGACGGCGGGCAGCACCTCGAGGTACTCCCGCCAGAACGCGGCGGCTGCGACCCACTCCGGGCGCCCCCGCTGCTCGCCGAGCGCGGCGAGCTCCGTCCAGTCGACGTCGCGCTCGGTGCACCGCGCGAACAGCTCGCGCAGCTCGCCGCGGAACACGCGGGTCTCGCGCACCTCCGCCCCGAGCCGCTCGGGCCAGGCGACCTCGCCCTCCGCGAGCAGCTGGCCGATCACGCGGTCCTGCTCGCCGCCGGAGAGCAGGACCGGAGCCTCCCGGCCGTCCTCCACGGCCTCGCGGCGCGCGATGTCGAAGGCGAGGGAGGCCGCCGTGCGGGCGAGCGGCGCCGAGACGGGTCGGCCCACCTCGAGCAGCAGCCGGTCGCGCAGCCGCGACGCCTGGGTGCGGCGCGGGGCGAGCAGCAGCACCTCCTCGGGCGCGAGCCGCCCGCTGCGGACCCGGTCCGCGACGAGCGCGACCGCGGTCGTCGTCCTGCCGGTGCCCGGGGCGCCGAGCACGACGGCGGAGGCGCCGTCGGGCAGGTCGAGCACCGCCCGCTGGTCGGGGTCGAGGGGCGGGAGGCCGGGCACGGCGGACACGGTAGGAGGAGGGACCGACACCGGTGGGGCGCCCCTCCGCGCTCCCCGCACGGGCCTGTCCGCCCAGCGCGGAACGCGGCCGGCGCACCGGGCGCCCGCGGGATACTGGCCGCGGGGCCGGTCGAGGGACCGGCCGGAACGCATGCCGCTCCGCCGAGACCGGCGGGGCACGAGAAAGGGGGCGGCCTCGTGGAGGTGCGCATCGGGATCCAGAACTCCGGCCGGGAGCTCGCGTTCGAGAGCGCGGAGTCGCCCGCCGCCGTGCAGAAGACCATCGGCGACGCGATCGAGAAGCAGGCGACCCACTTCACGCTGTCCGACGAGAACGGGCGCCTCTACCTGGTGCCGACGGCCTCGCTGGCCTACGTCGAGGTCGGCAGCGAGAAGACCCGGCGCGTCGGCTTCGTCGCCTGACGTGCAGCTGATCTACGCCGGCACGGTGGCGGTGGTCCTCGGCCTGGCCCTGCACGCGGTGCTGCCGCGGCGGGGCCTGACCGGGGTGCTGCTGCTGCCGGCCGTCGCGGGCGCCGCCTGCGCGATCACCTGGGTCGCGCTGACCTGGCTGCGGGTCGAGCAGGGCGGCGCCGCCATGTGGCTGGCGAGCCTGCTCGCGGCGATCGCCGCCGCGGCCGTCGTCGGCACCGCGGTCCGCTCGTCGCGGCACCGCAGGGACGAGGAGCGGCTCGCCGCGGTCTGAGCGCTGGTCGGGCTGCGGGGTGCATCGCATCGACGAGCGGCCGGTGCCGTCGTCAGGAGATCGCCCCTCGATCAGTAGCGAGCACCGCCGACGGTCCTGAACGGCGACCCGGGTCCTGAGACGCGTGCGAGGTGATCTCGAGGCTCGCTGCGCTCGCACCTCGATCAGCGGACTCGAGCGGGACCCGGCCGGGCGAAGCGGATCCTGCGGCGGTGCCGCCGCGGGTCAGGCGGTGAGGCCGAGGCGGTCCATGCGGCGCGTGTGGGCGGCGATCAGGCCGTTCAGCACCGGCTCGATGCGACGCTCCTCCGTCGACGCGGGCCGGCCCTCGGCGTCGCGCACGTCCGCGAGCGCGGCGCGGGCCACGAGCAGCGTGTCGCCGACCAGCCGGCGGCCCCACAGCGCGAGGCGGGAGCCGAGCCGCTTGTCGGTCCCGAGCCCGGCCTGGAGCACGGCGACGAGCGCGTCGTGCCCGATGTCGCGCTGCAGCAGCTCGACGACGCGCGGGCCCTCCGGCGCGGGGAGGCCGGCCGCGAGGCCGGCGAAGAAGTCGTCGAGCAGGCCCGCCGAGAGGTGCAGCGTGAGCACGGACTCGTGCCAGCCGGAGTCGGCGAGGCGGCGGCGGTAGCGGTCGACGTCGGCGGTGAAGGGGTGCATCGCCGCCGCGGACTCGCCGCCGCGGGCCTCGATCATCGCGGTGAGCGCGGTGTGCTGCTCGAGCACGGCGGCTGCGACCCGGGTGATGACCTCGCGGTCGCCGAGGTCGGTCGCGCGGCCGGCCACCGCGGAGGCGGACTCGAACAGCGCGAGCTTGAGGTAGGCGAGCCGCCCGAGCAGCGCGTCGGGGTCGGGCCGCAGGTCGCCGAGGGCGATCCGCTCCACCCGCGGCTCGGCCCCGCGGCGGCCACGGGGCGCGGCAGGGCGCCGTCGTCCCGTTCGGATCACCCGGCAAGCATATTGGCAGCGGCTAGGATGCTGCCCGTGGTCCGCCGAGGCGCGGGCCCCTCGCGCCGGTCAGGAACGCACGGAGTCGGCGCACCCCCGCGTGATCCGCACCGTGATCCGCGTCCCGCCGCGCGCGGAACCGCGCGCCGAACCGACAGGCACCGCTTCCTTTGACATTCGCAGAACTCGGCATCGACCAGGACATGGTCGACGTCCTCGCGGCGAAGGGCATCGTCGAGCCCTTCCCCATCCAGGCCCAGACCATCCCGCTCGGCCTCACCGGCCAGGACATCATCGGTCAGGCCAAGACCGGCACCGGCAAGACCCTCGGCTTCGGCCTCCCGATCATCCAGCGCCTCGGCCACGACCCGGAGCCGGGCGTGAAGGTCCTGGTCGTCGTCCCCACCCGCGAGCTGTGCGTGCAGGTCGCGGAGGACCTCGAGCTCGCCACCTCCGCCCGCCCGACCAAGGTCGCGGCGATCTACGGCGGCAAGGCCTACGAGGGCCAGATCGAGGCGCTGAAGGCCGGCGCGCAGATCGTGGTCGGCACGCCGGGCCGGCTGCTCGACCTCGCCGGCCAGCGGCTCATCTCGTTCGCGGACGTGCGGGAGATGGTCCTCGACGAGGCGGACAAGATGCTCGACCTCGGGTTCCTGCCCGACATCGAGAAGCTGTTCGCGCAGACGCCGGCGAGCCGGCACACCATGCTCTTCTCCGCGACGATGCCGGGCGCGATCGTCGCGCTCGCCCGCCGCTTCATGAACCGGCCGGTGCACATCCGCGCGACGGACCCGGACGAGGGCCTGACGCAGGCGAACATCCGCCACGTCGTCTACCGGGCGCACTCGCTCGACAAGGACGAGGTCATCGCGCGCATCCTCCAGGCGGAGGGCCGCGGCAAGACCGTGATCTTCACCCGCACGAAGCGCGCGGCCGCGCGCCTCCAGGAGGAGCTGACGGACCGCGGGTTCTCCGCCGCGGCGGTGCACGGCGACCTCGGGCAGGACCAGCGCGAGCGCGCGATGCAGTCCTTCCGCACGGGCAAGCGCGACGTGCTGATCGCGACGGACGTCGCTGCGCGCGGCATCGACGTCGACGACGTCACCCACGTCATCAACCACACGATCCCGGAGGACGCCGACGCGTACCTGCACCGTGCCGGCCGCACGGGCCGCGCCGGCCGCACCGGGACCGCGGTCACGTTCGTCGACTGGGACGACCTGCACAAGTGGGCGCTGATCGACAAGGCGCTCGAGTTCGGCAAGCCCGAGCCGGTCGAGACCTACTCGTCGTCGCCGCACCTCTACGAGGAGCTCGGCATCCCGGTCGGCACGAAGGGCCGCCTCCCCAAGGCGCCCGCGACGCCGAGCGAGCAGGCGCCGACCGCCGCGCAGAGCGCGCAGGGCGCGCCGCGCACCTCGTCGCGCTCGCGCAGCCGCACCCGCCGAGGCCCGTCCGGCGCCGCGGAGTCGTCCGCCCCGAAGTCGTCCGCCGCGGAGTCGTCCGCCTCGGAGCCGACGTCCGAGCCCCAGGACGCCGCCGCGGAGTCCGCGACGCCGCACGAGGAGCACGTGCCGGGCTCCGGCACGCACGACGGCAGCGGTGCGCCGCGTCGTCGGCGCAGGCGCCGCGGGCCGCGCCCCGCAACCCCCTCCGCCTGATCCCGGGCGTGTCTTCCGCCTGACGGCAGTCAGGATGAATTCATGTTCCGCTCAGTGCTGATCCTCAAGAAGGATCGGCGGTGCGGCCCACCCGGGCCGCACCGCCCCGCCGGCATCCCACCGGCCTGCATCTGAGCGGAGTCGCCCGTGCGCAGATCCCTCGTCGGCCTGACCGTCCTCGCCCTGGCAGCGGGGGTGATCACCACCGGGGGCGCCGCCAGCGCCGCCCCGGCGCCAGCGCCGGTCGGCGCTCGCGAGAAGGCGACCGTCGACGTCCGCGACGAGCTGCCGAACCCGCTCGAGGACAAGCGCCGCGCGCTGAAGTCCGCCGCCGTGCAGCAGGTCGTGGAGGGGAAGGCGAAGCCGGAGCTGCGCGACGGCTCGCGCGTCGTCCGCGTCCCCGGCTCCGCTCGCAGGGGCGGCCGCGACCGCTACGTCGAGCTCGCCCGCGAGCAGACCGACCGGATCTTCGTCGTGCTCGCGGAGTTCGGCACGCAGCGCGACCCGGCCTATCCCGACGTCGACAGCGACCCGGACACGCCCGGGCCCGTGGTGTTCGACGGCCCGCGGCACAACGCGATCCCGAAGCCCGGCCCCGCCGACAACTCCACCGTGTGGCAGCCGGACTACGACGCCGCCCACTACCGGCAGCTCTACTTCGGCGAGGGCCGCGGCGTGGAGAGCCTGAAGACCTACTACGAGACCCAGTCCTCCGGGCGCTACAGCGTCGACGGGCAGGTCACCGACTGGGTGAAGGTCCCGTACAACGAGGCCCGCTACGGCCGGAACACCTGCGGCGACGTCGTGTGCAGCAACACCTGGGACCTGCTCCGCGACGCGCTGCAGTCGTGGGTCGCCGGCCAGAAGGCGGCGGGACGGACGCAGGCGCAGATCACCGCCGAGGTGAAGCGGCTCGATGCCTGGGACCGCTACGACTTCGACGGCGACGGCGACTTCAACGAGCCGGACGGCTACATCGACCACTTCCAGATCGTCCACGCGGGCGGCGACGAGGCCGACGGCGACCCCCGGTACGGCGAGGACGCGATCTGGAGCCACCGCTGGTACGCGTACCAGAACGGCATCGGCACCACCGGCCCCGGAGCGGACAAGGCCGGCGGCGTCGAGATCCCCGGCACGGGCGTCTGGGTGGCGGACTACACGATCCAGCCGGAGAACGGCGGGCTCAGCGTGTTCGCGCACGAGTACGGCCACGACCTCGGCCTGCCGGACGACTACGACACCGCGGGCGGCCCGAGCAACAACACCGAGTGGTGGACGCTCATGTCGCAGAGCCGGCTGAACGCGAAGGGCGAGGCCCTCGGCGAGCGCGCCGGCGACCTCGGTGCGTGGCAGAAGCTGCAGCTCGGCTGGCTCGACTACACGACCGTGCGGGCCGGCCAGCGGAAGGTGATCGACCTCGGACCCGAGGAGTACAACTCGGCGAAGCCGCAGGCGGCCGTCGTCGTGCTGCCGGACAAGCAGGTGACCACGTCCCTGGTGAAGCCGTACGCCGGGTCGTACGACTGGTGGAGCGGCCAGGGCGACGACTACGACGCCTCGCTCTCCCGATCCGCCGCGCTGCCCGCCGGCACGGCGACCCTGACCGCGCAGGCGGCCTGGAACATCGAGGACTGCGGCGACGACCCCTGCGACTACGCCTACCTCGAGGTCCGCAGGGCCGGCGGCGCGTGGACGGCCGTCCCGGGCTCGATCACGAAGACCGCCGAGGGCAACGGGATCGACGGCGAGAGCGGCGGCTGGAAGCCGGCCTCCTTCGACCTGTCGGCCTACGCCGGATCGACCGTCGACCTCCGCTTCCGGTACGTCACCGACGGCGCGGCCCAGGGCACCGATCCCACGAAGGCCGCGGGCCTGTTCCTCGACGACATCCGCCTCACCGCGGGCGGCGCGACCGTCTTCACCGACGGCGCCGAGACCGCGGACGGCGGCTGGACGGCGGACGGCTTCGCCCGCAGCACGGCCACGGTGACGAACGACTACGCCAACTACTACATCGCGGCGAACCGCTCCTACGTCTCCTACGGCCGGTACCTCAGGACGGGCCCGTACAACTTCGGGTACGCCTCAACGAAGCCGAACCTGGTGGAGCACTTCCCGTACCAGCAGGGCGTGCTGATCCAGTACTGGGACACCTCGCAGGCGGACAACAACGTGAGCGTCCACCCCGGTGAGGGCCTGAACCTGGTCGTGGACGCGCACCCGACCGCTCGACGCGCCTCCGACGGCTCGGTGCTCCGCAACCGGATCCAGCTGTACGACGCCCCGTTCGGCACCGCCCGCGCGGACTCGTTCACGATCCACCAGGACGGGCGGCCGACCCGGGTGACCGGGCTGCCCGGCAACCCGCTGTTCGACGACCGGAGGAACTACGACGACGAGCGGGCCGAGGGCGCCGGCGTGAAGCTCCGGAAGGCCGGGGTGAAGATCCTCGTCCTGCCGCAGCGCGGCACGTCGAACCGCATCCTCGTCGGCTGAGCGGGCAGGGAGGAGGGGACGCGCGCCTCTCCTCCCGCCTGATCGGGCCGGACAGCCCGCGCCGCTAGTGTTCGAGGATGCCGACCCCGACCGACGTCGACATCTGGCCGCTGCTCGGTGTCTCCATCACCGTCTCCGACGTGGAGCTCCGCCCCGTCGACGACCGGACCGCGCTCGACCTCGGCCGGCTCGCGGCGGGCGGCATCCACGGCAACTTCCTGCCGTTCTCGACGCCGTGGACCCGCGGCGACGAGGTCGACGTCGCCCGCAACGTCTTCCGCTACCACTCGCGGATGCGGCACGAGATGTCGCCGGAGAAGTGGTCGCTCGAGTTCGCCGCGCGCCTCGACCACACGCTGATCGGGGTGCAGAGCCTGTTCGCGGAGAACTTCCCGCGGATCCGGTCGGCGGAGAGCGGCTCCTGGCTCGGCCAGGCGTGGCAGGGCAAGGGCATCGGGACGCTGAACCGGATCGCGATCCTCACGCTCGCGTTCGACGGGCTCGGCGCCGCGGAGGTGACGACGTCCGCGTGGGCGGACAACGTCGCCTCGAACGCGGTGACCCGCAAGCTCGGCTACGAGCCGAACGGCGAGGAGCGGCTCGAGCGCGAGGGCCGGGTCACGGTGCAGAAGCGGTTCCGCATGACGCGCGAGATGTGGGACGCCCGCGGGCCGGAGCTGCGGCCGCACGTCCAGCTGGAGGGCGTCGAGGCGCTGCGCCGCTGGCTCGAGATCGACTGACGCCCGTCAGGGCAGCACGGGGTCGGTGCCGGTGCCCTGCTCGATGATCGCGTCGACCACCTCGGGCGCCGTGGTCCGCTGACCGAGCCGGTTCGGCTTGCCGGAGCCGTGGTAGTCGCTCGAGCCCGTGACGGGCAGGCCGAAGCGCGCGGCGAGCGCCGCCGCGAGGCGGCCGCCGCCCGGCGTGTTCTCGGGGTGGTCCGCCTCGATGCCGAACAGGCCGGCGTCGACGAGCGCGGCGACCTCCTCCTCGGGGATCACCCACTCCGCGCGCGTCGCACCCGGGTGCGCGAGCACCGGCACGCCGCCCGCGGCGCGCAGCAGCGCGACGCCGTCGGCCGGGGTCGGCGCGTAGTGCGGCTCGACGTAGCCGCGGCGCGGGTGGAGGACGCCCGCGAAGGCCGCGCTGCGGTCCGGCTCGATCCCGAGGGCGACGAGCGCGTCCGCGATGTGGGGCCGGCCCACGGTCGCGCCGGGGGCGGTCTGCGCGACGACGTCGTCCCAGGTCAGCGGGTAGTCGGCCGCGATCGCGTCGACGATGCGGCGCGCGCGGTCCCGCCGCGAGACGCGGATCCGCTCGGTCTCGGCGACGAGGCCCGGGTGGGCGGGGTCGACGAGGTAGCCGAGGACGTGCACGCTGCGCCAGCCGAGCCGCGTCGAGAGCTCGACGCCGGGCAGGAGCCCGACGCCCGCCTCCCGCGCGGCGGCGGTCGCGTCCGCCCAGCCGGCGGTCGAGTCGTGGTCCGTCAGGGCGAGCCCGGCGAGCCCCGCCGCAGCGGCCTGGCGCACGACCGTGCCCGGCGGCTCGGTCCCGTCGGAGACGGTCGAGTGCGTGTGCAGGTCGAACCGTCCGCGCACCGCCACCCACCGATCCTAGGAGCGGCCGATGCGTCCGCGAGCCGCACCGACCCCGGCGCCGCCCGGCCCGTACCGTTGCCCTCCGTGCTCCGCCGGTTCGTCGCGACCCTCGTCGTGCTCGTGCTGGCCGCCGGGCTCGCGATCGTCGCCTGGCCGCAGGTGCTCGACCTGCAGCGCGCCCCGGTCGCCGCGCTCGCCGTCTCGTTCCGCGGCGCCGCCGTGCTCGCGGCCGTCGGCGTCGCCGTCGTGCTCACGGCCGTCGGCCTGGTCGTGCACCGGATCCGCCGCTTCCTCGGCGTCGTGAGCCTCGTGCTCATCGGCTTCGCGGTCGCCGTCACCGGCGTGCTGCTGAGCCGCGGGATCGGCGCGCCCGACGTGCCGGTCGCCGAGCGCTACGACCTCACGGTGCTGAGCTGGAACACGCTCGGCGACTCGGTGCCCGCGCAGACCATCGCCGCAGCGGCCCGCGACAACCGGGCGACCGTCGTGACCCTGCCCGAGACCACCGGGGACCGGGCGCGGCAGGTCGCCGCCGCCCTCGAGCGCGACGGCCTGCGGTACCGGGTGTTCTCCTCCTCGCAGCAGGCGGGCGTCCCGGCGCGGTCGACGTCGCTGCTCGTCCGCGACTCCCTCGGCGACTACCGGCAGGTGGAGGGCGTCGGCGACACCCACTCGGTGCCGAGCCTCGTCGTCGAGCCGGCGGCCGGGCAGAACGCGCCGCGGATCGTCGCCGTCCACACGCTCGCGCCCTACGCGCTCGACCCGGTCGGCTGGCGCGCCGACCTCCGCTGGGCGGCGGCGCGCTGCTCGGGCCGCAACGTGCTGATGGCGGGCGACTTCAACGCCACCGTCGACCACCTCGCCGGCCTCGGGCGCGGCACCGGACAGCTCTCGACCTGCCGCGACGGGGCGCTCGCGACCCGCAACGCGGCCGTCGGCACCTGGCCGACGAGCATGCCCGCCCTGATCGGCACGCCGATCGACCACGTGCTCGCGACGCCGAACTGGCGCTTCACGGGCTTCCGGGTCCTCGCCGACGAGGACGCGGCGGGCAGCGACCACCGCCCGGTGCTCGCCCGCCTCCGCCCCGCGGGCTGAGCGGACCCGCCGAGTCCCCCGCCCCGAGTTGCAGGCGGAGCCCGCGCCCTGGTGGGATCGGCGGGTGAAGGTCGTGCAGCGGGGGTCGACCGAGCCGGACTCGCTGTTCGCGATCGTGCTGCCCGGCAGCGGCTACCCCGCGCTCGGCCCCGTGCTGCACTGGCCCGCCCGGCTGCTCGCGGCGGCGGGCTGGCGCCTCGCGGTCGTCTCCTGGTCTCCGGAGACGGAGGGCGGCCGCGACCCGGTCGCGTTCGTGGAGGGCGCGCTGCAGCAGGCCGCGGGCGAGGACGTGCCGGACCTGCTGCTGACGAAGTCCCTCGGCTCGCTCGCCGCGCCCTGGGCCGCGCGCAACGACGTGCCCGGCGTCTGGCTCACGCCGCTGCTCGGGGACCCGGCGGTGCTGGCGGCGCTGCAGGGCATGGACGACCGCTCCATCGCCGTCGGCGGCACCGGCGACCGCAACTGGCGGCAGGGCGCGCTCGAGGAGAGCGGCATGGAGGTCGTCGAGGTGCCGGACGCGGACCACTCCCTCGAGCTGCCGGACTGGCGGGCCTCGCTCGCCGTGCAGGCGGAGGTCTTCGAGCGCCTCGCGGCGCACCTCGGCGAGTGACCGCCTAGCCGAAGAGGTGGCGGTTCGCCCGGGTCCAGGCGATGCGGCGCTCCTGCTCCGCGACGAACCCGTCCCGCACCCAGGTCGCGTGCGGCTCGAGCCCGCGCTGCGCGACGGCGACGTTGGCGCGCAGCGTCTCCTCCTGCTCCGCGATCACCGCGTCGACGAGCCCGTCGAGCGACTCGAGCCCGTAGGCCTCGGCGAAGACGCGGATCCGGGCCGGCCGGTCCGGCGGGGCCGGGAACCCGATCTCGGCCATCGCCGCGGCGTCGCTGCGGAACGGGACCGCGTACTCGAGCGCGTAGGCGACGTCGTGCAGCGCCGGTCGAGGAGCCGCCTGGTCCCAGTCGAGCAGGCCGACGGGCTCGTCGCCGCGCCACACCGTGTTCCAGGGCCCGACGTCGCCGTGGGTGACGATCTCGCCGGGGCGCAGGCCGCCCTCGGCGCTCATCCAGACCGCGTCGGCCGGCGGGGCGTAGTCGGCGACCGCGTCGTGGTAGCGGCGCAGGAGGCGCGCGTACGCCGCGAGCCCCGCCTCCGGGATCACCCGGCGCCACGCCTCCGGCCCGCTCACGCCCTCGATGTACGACAGGCGCTCGTTGCCGTCGGCGTCGAGGCCGAGGAACCGCACGGACTCCGCGAACCCGACCGCCTCGAGGTGCCGCAGCAGCCCCTGCACGGCCGGCGACCACCAGGCGGTGCGGCGCACGACGACGTCCCCCTCGCGGGCGACCACCCGGAGCGAGTCGGACTCGAACCCCGGGTCGACGACGAGCGGCGCGGACTCCACGGGTGAACAGTAGGTGAACCGGCGCCGGACGATCCGCCGAGCGGAGGACGACCCGCGGGTGGAGGATGGAGGCATGGCGAGCGAGCAGACCGACGTCCAGCCGTCCGAGCAGCGCGACGTGGAGCTCGAGACCGGCTCCGGCCGGACCGAGATCCCCAAGACGGACGCGTTCAAGCGGTACATCGCGAGCGGCTGGGCCGACCGGCCGGAGCACCTGCCTCCCGTCGCGCCGCTCGCGGCCGCTGCGGCCGCGCGCCGCGCCCGTCTCTCCGAGCGCTGGGCGGGCAAGCGGCTCGTGATCGAGGCGGGCGCCCCGAAGGTGCGCTCGAACGACACGGACTACCCGTACCGGGCGCACTCCGCGTTCTCCTGGCTGACCGGCTGGGGCGACGAGACGGTCGCGGGCTCCGTGCTGGTCTTCGAGCCGACCGACGACGGGCACGACGTCGCCCTCCACTTCCAGCCCGCGGCGGGCCGCGACACCGACGAGTTCTACGCGAACGCCGCGATCGGCGAGTTCTGGGTCGGCCGCCGGCCGTCCGTCGCGGAGGTCGGCGCCTCGCTCGGTCTCGAGGCGAAGGACGTCGCGGACCTGGAGCGGCGGGACGGCGACCTGACGCTCGAGGACGAGGCGCTCTCCCGCGACCTGTCCGAGCTGCGGCTCGTGAAGGACGACGCGGAGATCGCCGAGATGCGCGCCGCGATCGCCGCGACGAAGCAGGGCTTCGACGACGTGATCGCCGCGCTCCCCCGGATCACCGCGCACGACCGCGGCGAGCGCCTGATCGAGGGCGTCTTCTTCACCCGGGCGCGGGCGGAGGGCAGCGACCTCGGCTACGGCACCATCGCCGCCTCCGGGCCGCACGCGTGCATCCTGCACTGGACCCGCAACGACGGCCCGGTCGTGCCCGGCGACCTCGTGCTCATCGACGCCGGCGTCGAGCTGCCGAGCCTCTACACCGCGGACATCACGCGCACGCTGCCCGTGTCCGGCACCTTCAGCCCGGTCCAGCGGCGGATCTACGAGGCGGTCATGGAGGCGGCGGACGCGGCCTTCGCGATCGTGGAGCCCGGGATCCGGTTCCGCGACATCCACGCGGCGGCGATGGAGGTCATCGCACGGAAGGTGTCCGAGTGGGGGCTGCCGATGCTGCCCGCCGAGGACCTGGAGGGCGTCGAGCGGGCCGACCGCCGGTACATGGTGCACGGCACGAGCCACCACCTCGGGCTCGACGTCCACGACTGCGCGGAGGCCCGTCGCGAGCTGTACATGGACGGCGTGCTCGAGGCCGGCATGGTGTTCACGATCGAGCCGGGCCTGTACTTCCAGCCCGACGACCTGACCGTGCCGGAGGAGTTCCGCGGCATCGGCGTCCGCATCGAGGACGACGTGCTGGTCACCGCGGACGGCGTCGAGAGCCTCTCCGCGGGCATCCCGCGCACGCCCGACGACGTCGAGGCGTGGATGGCGTCGCTGCGCTCCTGACCCCTTCTCCTCCTCCATCCGGGGAACCGCGCCCCTGGCGCCGGATCGCCGGATGCAGGGAGGAACGGCGTCAGGCGGCGGCGCCCGGGCCGGGGCCGAGCGGCGGCTCGTCGAGGTCCGCGTCCTGGATGGTGGTGACCTCGGTCGTGCCCTGGGTCACGCCGAGGATGTTCCGCGCCCGGTTCGCGACCTCCGGTCCGACGACGAGCGAGTACGTGCTCGCGACGACCTGCATCACGCTGCTGAAGTCGCGGCGGTTCCGCGACAGCGCGTACGAGATGAGGCCGAACACGATGCCGAACGCGGCGCCGAGCAGCACGGCGCCGAACAGGTAGCCGGGGCCCGGGTTGGCGTTCGCCGGCGTGAAGATCGTCGTGACCAGGCCGAAGAGCAGGCCGAGCCAGAGGCCGGACGCGGCGCCGGCGCCGGCGGCGCGGCCCCAGGAGAGCCGTCCGGTGACGCGCTCGACGCTCTTCATGTCGTTGCCGACGATGGCGGCGGCCTGCACGGGGAAGCCGTCGGACTCCGCCAGCTTGTCGACCGCGGCCTGCGCCTCCTGGTAGGTGCCGTAGGTCGCGATGACGTCCCCGGCCGGGAGCGTGGGGAAGGCGACGGGACGGCCGCCGCCGAAGAGGCCCTGCGTGTTGGTCACGCGCCGAGCATCCCACGGGCCGCCGCGAGGATCCATACGGGCTGCTTGCAGGCGCCCATGAGCGGACTCCCCGGATCCGGTGGGCCGTCCGGCCTCGGCGGCCTACCCTTGGACCGTGAGCACGACGCGCATCTTCGTGGCCAGGCTGGCCGGATGCGCCGTCTTCGACCGCCAGGGCGACCGGATCGGCCGCGTGCGCGACGTCGTGGTCGTCTACCGCCGCTCCGCCTCCCCCCGCGTCGTCGGCATGGTCATCGAGATCCCCGGCCGCCGGAGGGTGTTCCTCTCCATCGGCCGGGTCGTGTCGATCGGCGCCGGCCAGGTCATCACGACCGGCCTGATCAGCGTCCGCCGCTTCGAGCAGCGGGCGAGCGAGGTCCGCGTCGTCGCCGAGATCCTCGGCCGCCGGGTGTCCCTCACCGACGGCTCGGGCGAGGCGACCGTCGAGGACGTCGCGATCGAGCAGGTCGGGCCCGCCGAGTGGGAGGTGGGCCAGGTCTTCGTGCGGCGCCCCCGCACCGGCCCGGCGCCCTTCGGCCGCGGTGCGACCGCGTTCGTGAAGTGGGGCGACATCCGCGAGCAGGACCGCGGCGGCCGCAGCCAGTCCGCGGCGCAGCTCATCCAGTCCACCGCGGACCTGCCGGCCGCCGACCTCGCGTCGACGCTGCTGGACCTGCCCGAGCAGCGGATGCTCGAGGTCGCCGACGAGCTCACCGACGAGCGCCTCGCCGACGTGCTCGAGGAGATGCCGGAGGAGTCCGGCGTGAAGATCCTCGCCCGGCTCGGCGACGACCGCGCGGCCGACGTCCTCGAGACCATGCAGCCCGACGACGCGGCCGACCTCATCGCGAAGCTGCCCGACGCCCGCAGCGAGGCGCTGCTCGACCTGATGGAGTCGGAGGAGGCGGACGACGTCCGCATGCTCCTCGCGTACGACCCCGACACCGCGGGCGGCATGATGACGCCCGACCCGATCATCCTGTCCGCGGACGCGACGGTCGCGGAGGGGCTCGCGCTGATCCGCCGCCACGAGCTCGCGCCGGCGCTCGGCGCGGCGGTGTGCGTCACCCAGCCGCCCTACGAGCCGCCGACGGGCCGCTTCCTCGGCATCGTGCACTTCCAGCGGATGCTGCGCTACCCGCCGCACGAGCGGCTCGGCAGCATCCTCGACACCCAGACGGAGCCGGTGCGCGCGACCGCGTCCGCCGCGGAGGTGTCGCGCATCCTCGCCACCTACAACCTGGTGCAGGTGCCGGTCGTCGACGAGAACCACCGGCTGGTCGGCGTGGTCACGGTCGACGACGTGCTCGACCGCCTGCTGCCCGACGACTGGCGCTCGACCGACGCGGAGGACGACGACGACGCGGACGAGCGGCCGGCGCCCAGGGTGAGCACCGACACCTCCGCCGTCACGACGGTCCCGCAGCGCGTGCCCTCGAGGAGGAGCCCCCGTGGCCGCGCCCGGTAGCCGCCGCGCCCGGCGGGACGTCGACCCGCTGGAGGCGCCGAAGGGCCTCCCCCGCGGTCGCCGTCGCCCCACGGGACGCGACGTGCTCGGCCGCTTCTCGGAGTCGTTCGCCCGTGCGATGGGCACCTCGGCGTTCCTCATCGGGCTCACCGTGTTCGTCGCGATCTGGCTGATCTGGAACGCGCTCGCCCCCGAGCAGGCGCAGTTCGACCCGGTCAGCAACGGCTTCGCGGTGATGACGCTGATCCTGTCCCTGCAGGCCTCCTACGCCGCCCCGCTGATCCTGCTCGCGCAGAACCGGCAGGACGACCGCGACCGCGTGCAGGTGGAGCAGGACCGGCAGCGGGCGGAGCGGAACCTCGACGACACCGAGTACCTCGCGCGCGAGATCGTCGCGCTGCGGCTGCTCGTGCGCGACATGGCGTCGCAGGACTTCGTGCGCTCCGAGCTGAAGGCGCTGCTCGAGGAGCTCGACCGCCGCGAGGTCGCGCGCGAGGCCGAAGCGGCCTCGGCCGAGGAGCAGGACGAGCCGCGCCGCGAGCCCGACCGCAGGGCCGCGCGGCCGTGACCGCGTCGTCGGAGGCGGTGCTGGCGGCGGTCGGCGCCGTCCGGGACCCGGAGATCCGGCGCCCGATCGCCGAGCTCGACATGCTCGACTCCGTCGAGCTCCTCGACGGCGTCGCCGACGTGCGGCTCAGCCTGACCGTCGTCGGCTGCCCGGCCGCGGACCGCATCGAGCAGGACGTGCGCCGCGCCGCCGAGGGCGTCGAGGGCGTGCGGGAGGTCGCGGTGCACCTCGGCGTGATGGCGCCGGAGCGCCGGGCCGCGCTGGCCGAGCGCCTCCGCGGCGAGCGGCGGAACCCCTTCGGTCCCGACTCGCTCACCCGCGTCGTCGCCGTCACGAGCGGCAAGGGCGGCGTCGGGAAGTCGACGGTCACCGCGAACCTCGCCGTCGCCCTCGCCCGCCGCGGCCTCGCCGTCGGCGTGCTCGACGCGGACGTGCACGGCTTCTCGATCCCCGGCCTGCTCGGCATCCCGCCGGAGACGAGCCCGGTCGACCTCGACGGGCTGATCGTGCCGCCGGTGGCGCACGGCGTGAAGGCCGTGTCGATCGGGATGTTCCTCCCGCCCGGCGAGCGGGACGGCGCGGTCGCCTGGCGCGGCCCGATGCTGCACCGCACGCTGAACCAGTTCCTCACGGACACGCACTTCGGCGCGCTCGACGTGCTGCTGCTCGACACCCCGCCGGGCACCGGCGACGTCGCGATCTCGCTCGGTCAGCTGCTCCCCCACGCCGAGGTGCTCGTCGTGACGACGCCGCAGCCCGCGGCCGCGGACGTCGCCGTGCGCTCCGGGCTCGTGGCCAGGAAGCTCGGGCAGCGGCTCATCGGCGTGGTCGAGACGATGGCGCCGGCCCGGCTGCCCGACGGCGGGGTCCTCGACCTGTTCGGCTCGGGCGGCGGCGAGGCGGTCGCGGCGCGGCTCGGCGTGCCGCTGCTCGCGCAGGTGCCGCTGTCCGCCGCGCTCCGCCGCGCCGGCGACGCCGGGACGCCGATCGTCGCCGAGCCCGGGGACGACGACGCCGCCGCGGCGCTCGAGGCGCTCGCGGCGGCGGTCGCGGGGATCGGCCGGGACCTCAGCGGGCGGCGGCTGCCGCTCGGCGTCTGAGGCCGGTCGGGCTCAGAAGCGGCGCGTGGGCACCGCGCGGTAGCCGTCCGTGCGCACGAGGTGCACGGTGCCGCCGATGCCGGCGAGGCCGAGGGCGGCGATGGCGACGAGGAGCACGGTCATTCGGGGTCTTCCTTCCAGAGGCGGGCGGGATCGGCGCCCCGGCACGGCCGGGAGCCGGAGCGGGAGGGCGCCCACGGACGTCGTGGGACCTCGGGCGCGGGAGGCGCCGGGAACCGCTCACCCACATTCAACCGCCGGGTGACGGTGTAGCACCAGCACCGCTTTCTTCACGGGGCTTTCAGTAGGACTACACGATCGGTACGCTGCGGGCATGGACGTCCGACGGCTCGAGGTGCTGCGGGAGCTGCAGCTGCGCGGCACGGTGACCGCCGTCGCGCGCGCCACGCACCGGACCCCCTCCGCCGTGTCGCAGCAGCTGAAGACGCTCGAGCGGGAGGTCGGCGCCCCGTTGACCGAGCGGTCGGGCCGGGGCCTCGTCCTGACGCCCGCGGGCGAGGCGCTCGCCCGCGCCGCCGCCGACGTCGCCGTCGCGATCGCGCACGCGGAGGAGACCTGGCGCACCTACCTCGCGAGCCCCGAGGGCCGCGTCGACCTCGCCCTGTTCCCCACGGGCGGCAGCATGTTCCTCCCCCGCCTGCTCGGCGCCGTGCGCGCGGTGCCCGGGCTCGAGGTCGTCGCGACCGACGTCGACCCCGTCCACGCCGACTTCGCACGGCTCGTCCCGGACTTCGACGTCGTGCTCGCCCTCGCGGTGGGGCCCGCGAGCGGCTGGGGCGACCGCGACATCGTCGCCGTGCACCTGCTCGACGAGCCGCTCGACGTCGCGCTCCCCGTCGGCCACCCGCTCGCCGGACGGGACGCGGTGACGCCGGCGGACGTCGCGGGCGAGCCCTGGATCGGCGTGCCGGCGGACTTCCCCTACGAGCGGCTGCTGCGGGAGGTCGAGCGCGTCGCCGGCTCGCCGCTGCGCGTCGTCCAGCGGTTCTCGGACACCCGCGTGACGGAGTCGCTCGTCGCCGCCGGCGAGGGCGTCGCGCTGCTGCCGCGCTTCACGTCCGGCGCGCCGGGCTCGGGCGTCGTCCTGCGCCCGCTCGCGCAGCTCGCGCCGGCCCGGCGGATCGCCGCGCTGCTGCGACGGGAGACCGTCGAGCGGCCCAGCGTGCGCGTCGTCCTCGACGCGCTGCGGACCATCGCGGCCGACCTCACGGCGTGAGGATCAGGTCGCCTCGTCGTCGTAGGCGGCCAGCGCGCGGGGACCGCTCGCGCGGCGGACCGGCTGCGGCTCGGCGTCGAGGTCCGCCTCCGGCTCCGGCTCCGGGTCGGCCCGACGCGGCTCCGGCGGCTCGAGGAGCGCGTCCCGGATGATGCGGCGCGGGTCGTACTGGCGCGGATCGAGCTTGCGCCACTCCTCCTCGTCGAAGTCGGGCCCGAGCTCCTCGCGCACGCGGTCCTTCGCGTCGTCGAGCATCCGCCGAGCGGCCCGGACGAAGCGCGCCAGCCTCGCCGCGTAGTCCGGCAGCTTCTCGGGGCCGACGAGGAAGAGCGCGATGACCGCGATCACCACGAGCTTCTCGAACCCCAGTCCCATCGGGCCAGCGTAGATCGAGAACGCCGCCGGAGGGACCATAGGCTTGGCCGGATGGCAGAGATCGCCGCCGGCTGGGCCTTCGCCGACGCATTCGTGCCCGAGGACGAGACGACGGGGTCGGCCCGGGAGGCCGCCCACCGCTTCGGGATCGAGCCGGTCTCGCCCGCGGTGGGCGCCGCGCTGGCGCTGGCGGCATCCGCGTCGCCGGCCGGCGCGATGATCGAGATCGGGACGGGCACCGGCGTGTCGGGGCTCAGCCTGCTGAAGGGCGCGCCGGAGGCGGTGCTGACGACGATCGACAGCGACCTCGACCACCACCAGGTCGCGCGCTCGGTCTTCCAGGCGGCAGGGCACAGCCCGCGCCGCACGCGCCTGATCACGGGTCGCGCGGCCGACGTGCTGCCGCGCATGAACGAGCAGGCGTACGACCTGGTGTTCGTCGACGCCGACTGGGAGCCCGTGGAGCAGTACGTGGACAGCGCGCTGCGCCTCGTCCGCCCGGGCGGTTCCGTGCTCGTCGCGCACGTGCTGCAGCGCGGACGGGTGGCGAACCCCGCTCGGCGGGATCCCGCGACCGTCGTCTACCGTCGGCTGCTCACGGCCGTGCGCGAGCGCGACGACGTGCTCGCCGGCCTGTCGATCGTCGGCGACGGCCTGCTGCACCTCGTCCGACGCCCGGCCGACCGCGCAGAGTGAGCGGGCGCCGCTCGCGCGGCGCCCGCTCTGATCCGCTTCGGGCTCAGCCGATGGCTGCCGAGAGCGCGTCGCGCAGCTCGGTCGCCTCCGCGTCGTTCACGGAGACCACGAGCCGTCCGCCGCCCTCGAGAGGGACGCGCACGATGATGAGGCGGCCCTCCTTGACGGCTTCCATGGGCCCGTCGCCCGTGCGTGGTTTCATCGCCGCCATGCGAGACACCTTCCTCTGGTGAAGTCGAAGACCATTATCCCACTCGCAGGCGCCACTCCCAAACCGCGGTCCCCCGAGTGCCTGATCAGGGCACGGTCCAGTAGTCCTGGACGGGCCCGTAGCAGGTCCACAGCCACACTCCCTGCAGCACGGCGGCCACGACGAGCACCGCGACCCGGGCCGGCAGGGCCCTCGGCGTGATCGCGCCGGCCAGCGGCGCCATCGGCATGAGCAGGCGGAACACGCTCGACTGCGGGAAGAACACCGCGAGCAGGTAGAGCGCGTAGGAGAGCGCCCACAGCCGGATGGTGGACCCCAGCCGGCGCACCGGCGGCGTGAGCAGGGCGAGCCCGAACAGGGCGACGAGGACGACCACGGCGAGCGGCCCGATCCATGCCGCGGGTCCCGCACCGACCAGGCGCGTCGCCCAGAAGTCGGCCGCGAAGAACCACGGCTCGACGAAGGTGATCGACGCCTCCGGCATCCACAGCGCCCGCCACGCCGCCTCCGTCGCGAAGTACGCGTCCGGCCGGCCGGTGACGGCCGCCGCGATGCCGCTCCACGCGAACCCCGCGGCGGCGCAGACCGCCGCGAGGACGGCGGCGCCCGCGAGCTCGCGGCCCGGCAGCGGCGGTCCGCCGCGCCGGGCGCGCACGAGGCGGACCACGACCTGCAGCCCGACCGCCAGCGCGAGCGCGAGGATCCCCGGTCGCGTGAAGGCGAGCACGAGGGCGACGGGCACCGCAAGGAGGTGGCGGCGCCGGTCGATCAGCAGCAGGGCGCCGAGCAGCAGCGCGAGCCCGAGCGGCTCGGCGTAGGTCGTCTGGAACATGAACGCGAGCGGCGAGCAGGAGAACAGCGCGACCGCGAACAGGGCGCGGCTCCGGCCGACGTGCGGCAGCAGCAGCGCGCCGAGCAGCACCGCGGCGGCGAAGCCGGCGGCGACGCTGACGGCGAGGGCCGGGATCCGCCAGTCGAGCACGCCGAACGTCAGCGCCTTCGACAGGTAGGGGTAGACGGGCAGGAAGGCCCACTGGTTCGTCGCCACCGAGCCGTCGTCGCCGAGCGGCAGGACCGACGGGTAGCCGTTCTCGGCGATGAACCAGTACCACTGGCCGTCCCAGGCCGACGCGAGGTCGAGCAGGCTCGGGTGCGCGCCGGCGCGGGAGCGGGGCGTCGCCTGCGTCTGCACCCAGAGGAGCAGCAGCGTGGTCAGCACGCGCGACGCGGCGAAGATCGCGAGCGCCGCTGCCCACCAGGGCAGGCGGGGACGGGAGGGGACCGCGGTCGTCGGCGTCGGCGCCGCGGTCGCGGTCATGCGCCGGTGAGCCAGGCCCGCAGGCCCGCCTCGACGGCGTGGATCTGCGCGACCGGCACCCGCTCGTCGTCGGCGTGGGCGAGCAGCGGGTCGCCGGGGCCGTAGTTCACGGCGGGGACGCCGAGCCCGGAGAAGCGCGCGACGTCGGTCCAGCCGTACTTCGGGCGCGGCTCCGCGCCGACCGCCTCGACGAACGCCTTCGCGACGGGCACGTCGAGCCCGGGTCGCGCGCCGGCGGCGAGGTCGACGACCGTCACCTCGAAGCCCTCGAACACGTCGCGGACGTGCTGCACGGCCTCCTCCGGGCTGCGCGAGGGGGCGAAGCGGTGGTTGACCTGCACGACGCACTCGTCCGGGATCACGTTGCCCGCGATGCCGCCGCGGATCGTCACCGCGTTCAGGCCCTCGCGGTAGACGAGGCCGTCGACCTCCACGCTCCGCGGCTCGTAGGCCGCGAGGCGGTCGAGGATCGGCGCGGCGAGGTGGATGGCGTTCACGCCGACCCAGCCCCGCGCCGAGTGCGCCCGCCTGCCGGTCGTGCGGATCTCGGCGCGCAGGTTGCCGTTGCAGCCGCCCTCGATGCCGGCGACGGTCGGCTCGCCGAGGATCGCGAAGTCGGCGCGGAGCTCCTCCGGGTGCTCGCGGAGCAGGCGGTTCAGGCCGTTCAGGTCCTCCCCCACCTCCTCGTGGTCGTACCAGATCCAGGTGATGTCGACGACGGGCTCGGCGACCTCGGCCGCGAGCTTCAGCTGCACGGCGACGCCGGCCTTCATGTCGACCGTGCCGCGGCCGACCAGGACGGCCTCGCCGTCCTCCTCCACGAACCGCGTGGGCAGGTTCGCGTTGACCGGCACGGTGTCGAGGTGCCCGGCGATGGCGACCCGGGTCGGGCGGCCGAGCTCCGTACGGGCGACGACCGTGTCGCCGTAGCGGCGCACGACGAGGTGGGGCACGGCGCGCACCGCCTCCTCGACGAGGTCGGCGAGCCGCGCCTCGTTCCCCGAGACGCTCTCGACGTCGCAGATCGCCTGCGTCAGCAGGGCGGCGTCGGCGGTCAGGTCCAGGCCGGGCACCCGCCCAGCGTACCGAGGGCCCTCGGGCGGCGCGGCCCCGTCGCTGGATAGCCTGGTCGGATGAGCGATCCGGCGCGGACGGCATGGGGACACGGCCTGGCGACGAGGACGAAGGACGGCACGGTCCTCGACGTCTGGTTCCCCGCCGTCGCCCTCGGCGCCGCGCCCGAGTCGGACCCGCCCGCCGCGCTCGAGGACCAGGAGCACATCGACGACCTGCGCCGGGTGCGCCTCGAGGCGGTCACGGTCGAGAGCGACCTCGACGGTCCGGTCGCCTCGACGGCGGACGCCTACCTCCGCCTCCACCTGCTGTCGCACCTCGTCGTGGAGCCGAACACGATCTCGCTCGAGGGCCTGATGGCGCACCTGCCGATCAACGCCTGGACCGCGCGCGGGCCGATGCTGCCCGCGGACGCGTCGCGGCGGCTGCCGCAGCTGCGCCGCGCCGGGCTCGCCGTGCTGGGGCTCGACCGCTTCCCCCGCCTCACCGACTACGTGCTGCCCGACCGGGTGCGGATCGCGGACGGCGCCCGCGTGCGGCTCGGCGCGCACCTCGCGCCCGGCACCGTCGTGATGCACGCCGGCTTCGTGAACTTCAACGCGGGCACGCTCGGCACCTCGATGGTGGAAGGACGGATCAGCCAGGGCGTGGTCGTCGGCGACGGCTCCGACATCGGCGGCGGCGCCTCGATCATGGGGACGCTCTCCGGCGGCGGCACGCAGCGGGTGTCGATCGGCCGCCGCAGCCTGCTCGGCGCGAACGCCGGCCTCGGCATCGCGGTCGGCGACGACTGCGTCGTGGAGGCGGGCCTCTACCTGACCGCGGGCACGAAGCTCACCCTGCGCGTGCCGGACCAGGAGCCGCGCGTCGTGAAGGCGGTCGAGCTGTCGGGCGAGGACGCGTGGCTCTTCCGCCGGAACAGCCTGACGGGCGAGGTGGAGGCGGTCCCCCGCACGGGCCCGGGCATCGCCCTGAACCCGACCCTCCACGCCTAGCGCCCGCCCCGACGCCCGCGAATCTGGGCGGGATCCGTCGTTCCGGGCGCCTCTTCTCGCCCGCATCGACGGGACTCGCCCGGAATCAGCGAAGGCCCGCGGCGTGCAGCTGCGCCGCCAGGCCGCCGCGGACCAGGAGCGTCGCCCAGATCCATCGCTCGACGGACGGCCTCGTCGCCGTGCGCCGCAAGCGGTCCTCGCGGAGCTTCTCGGCCTCCACGACCCGGCCGGGCGTGCGCCCGTCCAGCAGCTCGGCCTCGCGGTACTTCTTCAAGCCGTCGAACTCGCCGATGAGGTTGCAGCCCGGCCACCAGAAGTCGGTCTCGCCGACGAACCCGCGGCCGTCGAAGAACCGCTGCTGCAGGACGGGCGCCGGAAGCCCGGCCTGCACGATCTGGACCCGGGACCACGACTCGCCGGCCGACCCGGAGAGCGGGTCTGCGAAGGCGATCACCCGCTCGATGCGAGCACGGTGCTGCTTCGGCGACCACTCGTCCAGCACCTGCCGCATCTGCTCCTTCGAGACGCCGCGGGCCAGCGCCGCGTCCATCGCGACCACGGCCTCGTGGAACGGCTGGGTCGCCGCCAGGTCGAGCGCCGTCCGCTCGAGCGAGGTCGCCGTGATCCCGTCGAGCACGACGAGGTGCTGGTCCACGTCGTGCACCGCGTGCTTCCGGACCCCGTGCTCCGTCCTGCTGCCCGCCGCGGCGCTCACGCGCGCGTGCACGAGGCCGTCGGGCGCCAGGACGCTCGGCAGGTGCCAGAGCGCTCCCGCTGAGCGGTGGCTCGCGACGAACGCGGGATGCATCGCCGCCATCGCCGCGGCCTCGAGGCGTCGCCGCTCCTCGGCGCGCAGCCCGTCCCAGACCCGCGTCGGGACGTACGCGCCGCTGCGGAGCCGGGTCTGCTCACCGGCGCGGACGGCTCGTTGCAGCGCCCGGTCGCCGAGCGCCCGCTGATCGGAATCGCGGAAGAGGACGAGTTGATCGAGCCCGGTGATCGCCATGCCGGGAACGGTGCCGGACGGGACCCGACCGCCCGGGTCGGATCGCGGCGAGCGGGCCGCGACGCACCGATCCGGCCCTGGGGAGGGAACGATGCGCGCCTCCGGACCACCCGACGCCGGAAGACGGGCGCCTTCCGTCGATCCGGGCGCGGAGAGGCGCCCGCGATGACGGGAAGCGCCCGGAACTGCCCGGGGCGGCGGTCAGCGGGAGAGGTGGCGCTCCGTCGGGCCGACGTAGAGCTGCTGCGGGCGGCCGATCTTCGTCGTCGGGTCCGCGTTCGCCTCGCGCCAGTGGGCGATCCAGCCGGGCAGCCGGCCGATCGCGAACAGCACCGTGAACATCCGCGCCGGGAAGCCCATCGCCTTGTAGAGCACGCCCGTGTAGAAGTCGACGTTCGGGTACAGGCGGCGCTCGATGAAGTAGTCGTCCTCGAGCGCGATCTGCTCCAGCTCGCGGGCGAGGTCGAGCAGCGGGTCGGTGACGCCGAGGGAGTCGAGCACCTCGTCGGCGCTCTCCTTCACGAGCTTCGCGCGGGGGTCGTAGGACTTGTACACCCGGTGGCCGAAGCCCATCAGGCGGACGCCCTCCTCCTTCTTCTTCACCCGCTCCACGAACTTCTCGACGCCCTCGCCGGAGTCGCGGATCTTCGCGAGCATCGTCAGCACGGCCTCGTTCGCGCCGCCGTGCAGCGGCCCGGAGAGCGCCGCGATGCCCGCGGCGACCGAGACGAACATGTTCGCCTCCGTCGAGCCGACGAGGCGGACCGTGGAGGCGGAGGCGTTCTGCTCGTGGTCCTCGTGCAGGATCAGCAGCCGCTCCAGCGCCTTCGACAGCACCGGGTCCACCTCGTACGGCTCGGCGTTCGTGCCGAAGTTCAGCTTGAGGAAGTTGTCGACGAACGACAGCGAGTTGTCCGGGTAGAGGAACGCCTGGCCGAGCGTCTTCTTGTGCGCGTACGCCGCGATGACCGGCAGCTTCGCGAGCAGGCGGATCGTCGCCGCCTCGATCTGCTCCGGGTCGTGCACGGAGAGGCTGTCCTCGTAGTACGTGGACAGCGCGCTGATCCCGGAGGACAGCACCGTCATCGGGTGCGCGGTGTGCGGCAGCGCCGCGAAGAACCGGCGCATGTCCTCGTGCAGCAGGGTGTGCCGCCGGATGCGCGCGTCGAAGTCCGCGAGCTCGCTCTCGGTCGGCAGCTCGCCGTGGATGAGCAGCCACGCGACCTCGAGGTAGGTCGAGCCCTGGGCGAGCTCCGCGATCGGGTAGCCGCGGTAGCGCAGGATGCCCTGGTCGCCGTCGATGAACGTGATCGCGGACCGCGTCGACGCCGTGTTGACGAAGCCGTTGTCGAGCGTCGTGAGACCGGTGCCCCTGGTCAGGCCGCTGATGTCGATGCTCGACGCCCCCGCGGTGGCGGGCAGGATCGGGAACTCGGCGGAACCGCCCGGGTGCTTCAGGGTCGCGGTCTCGCGATCGGCGTCGGTCACCGCCACAGCCTACGGGGCGGTGCCCGAGGGGCCGGAACTCAGCCCTGGGGAGGCAGGGCGGAGACGACCGGGTGGTCCTTGTGGATCACGCCGACCTTCGCCGCGCCGCCGGGCGACCCGACCTCGTCGAAGAACTCGACGTTGGCCTTGTAGTAGTCCGCCCACTGCTCGGGCAGGTCGTCCTCGTAGTAGATCGCCTCGACGGGGCACGCGGGCTCGCAGGCGCCGCAGTCGACGCACTCGTCGGGCTGGATGTAGAGCATCCGGTCGCCCTCGTAGATGCAGTCGACCGGGCACTCGTCGATGCAGGCGCGGTCCTTCACGTCCACGCACGGCAGCGCGATCACGTACGTCACTCAGTCGTCCTCACGTCGTCGGCCCGGTCGCCCGAGCCGGTGTCCAGTATCCCATCGGCGTCCCGAGCGGCGGGCGGACGCCGCCGCACGCGCGGCCAGCCCACGACCGCCGCCGCGAGCACGGCGGGCGCGACCGTCCAGACCACCCCCGCGAAGTTCAGCAGGATCACGGTCGAGCCGCCGCTCTGCCCCGGGAGGGAGAGCAGCGCGACCGCCGTCACGATCCCGAGCGCCGCGGCGCCCGCGTACCAGCGCGTCGCGAACGCGAGCCGCAGCGCCACGAGGAACGCGACGACCATCGCGAGCGCCAGCACGAGGCCGATCGGCGCGCCCGTGCCGGTCGCGGCGGAGACGCCGACCTGGTGCTTGAAGGTGCCGATCGTGCCGACCACGAGGCCGGCGAGCGCGCTCGCCGGCAGCCCGACCGCGAGGTCGCGGCGAGAGGACGGCGCGGACTCCATCCCCCGATGGTCGTCGTCCGCCGCTCGCAATGGGACTAAGGGCAGGCTAACCTTCCTCTTCGGCGGGCGACCGGCCCACCCACTCCCCTGGCCCGACCGGAAGGACGCCGCGTGCTCGCCACCCTGGTCATCGGCCTGCGCGAGGGGCTCGAAGCCGCGCTCATCGTCGGCATCGTCGCCGCCTTCCTGAAGCGCAACGGCCGCGGCCTCGGCGCGATGTGGACGGGCGTCGGGCTCGCCGCGCTCCTGAGCGTCGGCGTCGGCGTCGCGCTCTGGGCGCTGGAGTCGGCGCTGCCGCAGGCGCAGCAGGAGGCGCTCGAGACCGTGATCGGCGCGGTCGCCGTGGTCTTCGTCACCTCGATGCTGTTCTGGATGAACCGCCACGCGCGGAGCATGAAGCGCGAGCTCGAGACCTCCGCCGGCGCGGCCCTGCACGACGGCGGGGCGCTCGCGCTCGCCGGCATGGCGTTCCTCGCCGTGCTGAAGGAGGGGTTCGAGACCAGCGTCTTCCTGCTGGCGACCTTCCGCGCGGCCCAGAGCGCCGGGCTCGCCGCGGCGGGCGCCCTGCTCGGCATCGCGATCGCCGCCGGGATCGGGTACGGCATCTACGCGGGCGGCGTGCGCATCGACCTCGGCCGCTTCTTCCGCATCACCGGCGCCTTCCTCGTCCTCGTCGCCGCGGGCCTCGTGCTCACCGCGGTCCGCACGGCGCACGAGGCGGGCTGGATCGTCGCCGGGCAGCAGCCGACCGTGGACCTCGGCTGGCTCGCCCCGAACGGCTCGGTCCAGGGCGCGCTGATCACGGGCATGCTGGGCATCCCCTCCGACCCCCGGCTCATCGAGGTCGTCGCCTGGCTCGCCTACGTCGTGCCGGTCGCGCTCGTCGTCTACTGGCCCGCCGCGCGCCGTCCCGACGCGGCCGCCGCGCAGCGGGTCCGGTGGGTCGTCGCCGGGGCCCTCGCGGCCGCCGCCGTGGTCCTCGCCCTCGCCGTGCCCGCGGCCCCGCAGCCGGTCGCCGGCGCGCGACCGCTCGCGGGCGGCGGCACCGCCGACCTCGCCGGGTCGACGCTGGTCGTCCGTGCGGACGGCGCCTCGGAGGACGTGCGCCTGGGCGCCGCGACCGCCGTCGGGCACGCCGGCCTGCCGACCCTGCAGCGGACCGCGTCCGGCTCGGCGCGGGTCGACGGACCCGCCACCCTCGCCCTCGCCGACGTCGTGCGGGTCGCGGGCGGCCGGCTGCCGGTCGGGCTGAACCCGGCGCAGGACCCGGGCCCCTTCACCGCCGCGTGGAGCGCCAGGACGTCCACCACCGCCTGGAGCGCGGACGGCGTCCTCGTCGACGCCCGGCGGACGGCCGTCACCGTGCTGACCCTCACCGGCGGCGGGCTGACCACCTCCCGCACGCTCGCCGTCAGCGCCGCCGCCGCGCCCGCCGCGCCGACCTGGCAGGTCGCCTCCGCGGCCGTCTCCCGCACCGCCGCGACGATCGCCGCCCGCGCCGCGGCCGGACCCGAGCACGCGCTCTGGGCCGTGCAGGTGCCCGTCGCCCTCCTGGTGGCCGCCGCCGCGGTCGCCCTCGCCGCCCTCCGCGCCCGCCGCCGTTCCGCGGCCGTCGTCGCGGCGCCCCGACCCGCCCCGCGAACGAGGAGCACCCCCTATGCCGTCAAGTGACCGTCGCGTCCGCACCGCCGCCGTCGCGGTCCTCGCGCCCGCCGTCGTCGCCCTGCTCGCCGCCTGCGCGAGCGGTGCGCCGGCGTCGAAGGCCGCGGACCCCACGGGCGCGAGCACGATCGCCCCGGTGTCGAAGGGCGTGTCCCGGGTCGACGTCGAGCTCGTCGCCGGCGCATCGGGCGACGAGTGCCGCGTGTCCGCCACCACGGCGAAGGCCGGCCCGATCACCTTCACGGTGTCGAACACGTCCGCCACGGGCATCACCGAGGTCGAGGTCGTGCAGGGCCAGCGCATCGTCGGCGAGAAGGAGAACCTCGCGCCCGGCCTCGCCGCCGTGTCCTTCACCACGACGCTGACCGGCGGCGCCTACTCCGTGGTCTGCCCCGGCGCGGCGACGGAGACGACCGCGTTCACGGTCACGGGCGAGGCCCCGAGCGGCAGCGGCAGCGACGCCGCCCAGCTGCTCGCCGCGGGCACGAAGACCTACGGCGGCTACGTCGAGAACACCCTCGGCGACATGGTGACCGCGGTGCGGAACCTGCAGGAGGCCGTCGACTCGGGCGACGTCGCCGCCGCCAAGCGGCAGTACGCGCTCGCCCGGCCCTTCTACGAGAAGGTCGAGTCCGACGTCGAGGGCTTCATCCTTCCCGGCGCCGACCCCACGGACAACCGGGGCAACCTCGACTACCTCGTCGACATGCGCGCCTCCAACCTCGACCCCGCCGTCGGGTGGAGCGGCTTCCACGCCGTCGAGCGCGACCTGTGGCAGGGCGGCCGCATCACGGCCACGACGAAGCGCTACGCCGCCGACCTCACCGCGAACGTCGAGAGGCTCGTGGCCCGTGCGAAGACCCTCTCCTACAAGCCGGAGGACCTCGCGAACGGCGCCGCCGGCCTGCTCGAGGAGGTCCAGTCCGGGAAGATCAAGGGTGAGGAGGAGACCTACAGCCACCTCGATCTCGTCGACTTCGCCGCGAACGTGGAGGGCGCGCAGCAGGCGTTCGCGAACCTCCAGCCCGGTCTCGCGAAGATCGACCCGGCGCTGACGAAGCAGGTCGCGGACCGGTTCACCGCGGTGCTCGGCGCGCTGCAGCAGTACCGGGACGCGGACCAGGCCGGGGGCTACCGCCTCTACACGCCCGCAGTCCGCGAGAAGGACGCGGCGTCGCTCAGCCGGCTCGTCCAGAGCCTGCAGGAGCCGCTGTCGAAGATCGCCGAGAAAGTGGCGACCGCCTGAATGCCGGACGATCTGGAGCAGGAGGCCGGGCAGGAGCAGGAGGCCGCTGACGCGGGCCGCTCGCCGGTCTCGCGCCGCGGGCTGATCGCGGGCATCGCCGGCGGCGTCGTCGCCGGTGCCGCCGCGGGGGCCGGGACCGCTGCGGCCTTCGGCGCCGCGCGCCCTGCGCACGCCGGCGAGGAGGACGCGTCGGAGGTCGTCGACCTCGCGCGCAGCCACCCGTTCTACGGGCAGGGGCACCAGGCGGGGATCGAGACGGAGCAGCAGCGCTACTCCGTCTACATGGCGTTCGACGTGACGTCCCCGGTCGCGTCCGACCTGCAGGTGCTGCTCGCGCGCTGGTCCGGCGCGATCGCGCAGATGATGAAGGGCCTGCCGATCGGTGCGGTGGAGCCGGAGGGCTCGAGCGCCGTCGCCCTCGACACCGGCGAGGCCTACGACCTCTCCCCCGCCTCCCTCACCGTGACGGTCGGCTTCGGGCCGAAGCTGTTCGACGACCGCTTCGGGCTCGCCGCGAAGCGGCCGAGGCTGCTCGCCGACCTGCCCGACCTGCCGAGCGACCAGCTGCAGGCGGACCTCTCGGGCGGCGACCTCAGCCTCCAGGCCTGCGCGGACGACCCGCAGGTCGCCTACCACGCGATCCGCGACCTCGTCCGGATGGCGCAGGGCGTCGCCTCCACCCGGTGGACCGTGCTCGGCTTCGGCCGCGCCTCCGCCGGGAAGGGGCAGTCGACCCCGCGGAACCTCATGGGCTTCAAGGACGGCACCCGGAACATCAAGGACGCCGCCGACTTCGACCGCTTCGTCTGGGTCGACGACGACCAGCCGTGGACCCGCGGCGGCAGCTACCAGATCGTCCGCAAGATCCAGATGAACATCGAGACCTGGGACGCGGCGGGCATCGGCGACCAGCAGGACGTGTTCGGGCGCACGAAGGCGGTCGGTGCGCCGCTCGGCGGGAAGAAGGAGTTCGACGCCCCGGACTTCGCGAAGCGGTCCGGCGACGCGCCCGTCATCCCGGTGACGTCCCACGTCGCGCTCGCGGCGCACGAGAACAACGGCGGCGTGAAGATCCTCCGCCGCGGCTACAACTACACGGACGGGCTGAACCGCTACGGGCAGCTCGACGCCGGCCTGCTGTTCATCGCGTACGTGAACGACCCGCAGCACTTCATCGCGCTGCAGACGCGGCTCGGCCGCGTCGACCGGCTGAACGAGTACATCCAGCACATCGGCTCGGGCGTCTTCTTCACCCCGCGCGCGCCGGGGCCCGGCCGCTACATCGGCCAGGAGCTGTTCACGGAGTAGGGGGCGCTCCGCTGGTCGAGGTGCGAGCGGAGCGAGCCTCGAGACCACCGGCACCGTCGCAGGTGCGGATGGTCTCGAGGCTCGCTGGAGCCCGCGCGGGCTAGGCGTCCGCGAGCTGGCGCTTCAGCCGCGACGCGTTGCGGGCGCGGGTGTGCGCGTCGAGCGCCACCTTGCGGATCCGCACCGCGTTCGGCGTGACCTCGACGCACTCGTCCTCGCGGGCGAACTCGAGGCTCTCCTCGAGCGACAGCTCCCGCGACGGGGTGAGGCGCTCCAGCTCGTCCGCCGTGGACGAGCGGATGTTGTTGAGCTGCTTCTCCTTGGTCACGTTGACGTCCATGTCGTCCTGACGGCTGTTCTCGCCGACGACCATGCCCTCGTAGACCTCGTCGGCCGGCTTCACGAAGAAGACGCCGCGCTGCTGCAGGTTCTGCAGCGCGAACGGGGTGACGACGCCCTGGCGGTCCGCGACCATCGAGCCGTTGACGCGGGTGGTGATGCCGCCAGCCCAGCGGTCGTAGCCGTCCGAGATCGCGTTGGCGATGCCGGTGCCGCGGGTGATCGTGAGGAACTCGGTGCGGAAGCCGATGAGGCCGCGGGACGGCACCCGGAACTCCATGCGGACCCAGCCCGTGCCGTGGTTCGCCATGGTCGTCATGACGCCCTTGCGCGCGGCGAGCAGCTGCGTGATCGCGCCGAGGTGCTCCTCCGGCGCGTCGATGGTCAGGTGCTCGAACGGCTCGTGCGTGTGGCCGTCGATCTCCTTCGTGACCACCTGCGGCTTGCCGACGGTGAGCTCGTAGCCCTCGCGGCGCATCTGCTCGACGAGGATCGCGAGCGCCAGCTCGCCGCGGCCCTGCACCTCCCAGGCGTCCGGCCGGCCCACGTCGACGACCTTGATCGAGACGTTGCCGATCAGCTCGCGGTCGAGGCGGTCCTTCACGAGGCGGCCGGTGACCTTGTGGCCCTTGCCGCCCTTGCCTGCGAGCGGGGAGGTGTTCGTGCCGATGAGCATCGAGATGGCGGGGTCGTCGACGTGGATCGCCGGCAGCGGCCGCACGTCCTCCGGGTCGGCGAGCGTGTCGCCGATCGTGATGTCCGGGAAGCCCGCGACCGCGACGATGTCGCCCGCGGCGGCGGACTCGGTCGGGTACCGCTCGAGCGCGCGCGTCGCGAGCAGCTCGGTCACCTTGACGTTCGCGACGGAGCCGTCGCCCTTCACCCAGGCGACGATCTGCCCCTTCTTCAGCGTGCCGTTGAAGATGCGCAGCAGCGCGAGGCGGCCGAGGAACGGGGAGGCGTCGAGGTTCGTGACGTGCGCCTGCAGCGGGTGCTCGTCGTCGTAGGTCGGCGCGGGGATGTGCTTCAGGATCGCGTCGAAGAGCGGCTCGAGGTCGCCGTTGTCCGGCAGCTCGCCGTTCTCCGGCTTGTTCCAGCTCGCGGCGCCGTTGCGGCCGGAGGCGTAGACGACGGGCACGTCGAGGATCGCGTCGAGGTCGAGCTCCGGCACGTCGTCGGCGAGGTCGCTCGCGAGGCCGAGGAGCAGGTCGTGCGACTCCTCGACGACCTCGTCGATGCGCGCGTCGGGCCGGTCCGTCTTGTTGACGAGCAGGATGACGGGGAGCTTGGCCTCGAGGGCCTTGCGCAGCACGAAGCGGGTCTGCGGCAGCGGCCCCTCCGACGCGTCGACGAGCAGGACGACGCCGTCGACCATCGACAGGCCGCGCTCGACCTCGCCGCCGAAGTCGGCGTGGCCCGGGGTGTCGATCACGTTGATGGTGACGGGGCCGTCGGTGGCGTGCACGCCGTTGTAGATCACCGCGGTGTTCTTCGCGAGGATCGTGATGCCCTTCTCGCGCTCCAGCTCGTTGCTGTCCATCGCCCGCTCGTCGACGTGGGCGTGGTCGGCGAACGAGTGCGTCTGCTTCAGCATCGCGTCGACGAGGGTGGTCTTGCCGTGGTCGACGTGCGCGACGATGGCGACGTTGCGCAGGTCGGAGCGGGTGGCGTGCGCCATGGAATGCCTTTCGGTCGGCGGCCCGGGATCGGGCGGTCTCGCGCGGCGCCCCGATCGTGACGAGGGCGCGCTGCGCGGTTCGGCGCCGTCGTGGCGCACAGGTACCACAACATCGTACCGGCGGGTGGTGTTCCAGGGGGGCCGCGGTAGCGTCCCGCCATGCCCGAGGTGCGCCTTCGTCCCTACCGCGCGGAGGACGCGCAGCGGTTCGACGCGGAGGCGCAGGTGCCGGGCGCGCTCGACTTCTTCGGCTGGGCGCCGTCCGACCGGGCGAGCAGGAAGTTCGCCCGCGACGGGATGCTCGGGGCGGACAGCGGCAACCTCGTCGTCGACGTGGAGGGCGTGGGGATGGTCGGCGACGTCGGCTGGGTCCCCGTCTTCCACGGTCCCCCGCCGAACTGCTTCGCGCTGAACGTCGGCATCGGCCTCTTCGCGGAGCACCGCGGTCGCGGGTACGGCACGGTCGCGCAGCGCCTGCTCGCCGAGCACCTCTTCGCCTACACGCGCTTCGAGCGCCTCGAGGCGTCGACGGACGTGCTGAACGTCGCGGAGCAGCGCGCGCTCGAGAAGGCCGGCTTCACGCGCGAGGGCGTGCTGCGGCACGCGCAGTGGCGCGCCGGCGCCTTCCACGACGTCGTGCTGTTCAGCCGCCTCCGCGGCGACTGACCCGTTCGTCCGCGGGTCAGCTCAGGACGGAGCGCGGCAGGTAGGCGGCCACGACCCAGTTCGGCCGGTCGACGACCTCGGTGATCTTCAGGTCGACGACGACGGAGCAGAGCACGTAGGCGTCGAGCGGCGAGAGGCCGGTCTCGCGCACCAGGTGGTCGATCATCGCGCGGACCGCGTCCTGCGACGCGCGCATGAGGTCGGGCGCCACGCCGGTCGTCGCGAAGTACCCCCGGTCCTCGATGCCCGTGCGCAGCGGGCCCGCCGTGCGGAACTGCGGCGCGGGGATCGTCCTCCCCCTGTGCAGGCGGACGCGGATCGCGCCGGAGAGGCTCGCCTCGATGGCGGCGCCGCACACCTCGCCGTCGCCCTGCGCCGCGTGCGGGTCGCCGAGCATCACGCGCGCGCCGGGCGTCGACACGGGGAGGAACACGCTCGTCCCCGCGACGAGGTCGCGCGTGTCGATGTTGCCGCCGAAGGCGCCCGGCGGGAACGGCGAGAGCGGCTCGTCGCTGTCGGGCGTCGCGCCCATCACGCCGAGGAACGGCCGGAGCGGCACCGTGGCCGCGCCCTGGAAGTCGGCGACCCCGTCCCCGAGCTCCCACCGGTGCACGTGGTACTCCGGGAAGTCGTCCTCGAGCAGGCCGAACTCGGGCAGCACGCTCGTCCAGCCCCACGTCCCCGACCGGTAGTCGAGGATCTCGAGCTCGACCGCGTCGCCCGGCTCGGCGCCCGCGACCACGACCGGGCCGACGAGCGGGTAGAGCAGGTCGTAGTCGAGGGGCGGCGGCACGTCGCCGTTGCGGTGGCCGGCCAGCTGACCGGCGCTGCACTCCTCCGCGTCGAACTCGATCACGTCGCCGTCGGCGACCTCGAGCACGGGCTCGTGCCGGGTGGTCCACATGCGGTGGACCGGCCCGGGGACGGCGTGCCGGGTCACGCCGCCTTCGGCTTCGTGGTGCGGATCGGGCCGGGCTCGCCGTCGATCAGGTCGGACCGCACCTGCGGGAAGTGGCAGTAGACGCTCTGGCCCGGCCGCTTCTCCTCGATCACCGGCTCGACCGTGCGGCAGTGCTCGCGCTCGGACTCGGACAGCTCGTTCTTGTACTTCGGGCAGCGGGTGTGGAACACGCAGCCGCTCGGCGGGTTCGACGGGCTCGGGAGGTCGCCGGTGAGCAGGATCTTCTCCCGACGCGCCTCCGTGGTCGGGTCCGGGACCGGCACCGCGGACAGCAGCGCGTGCGTGTACGGGTGCATCGGCGCCTCGTACAGCGTGTCCCGGTCGGTGATCTCCATGATCTTGCCGAGGTACATCACCGCGACGCGGTCGGAGATGTGGCGGACGACCGACAGGTCGTGCGCGATGAAGATGTAGGCCAGGCCGAACTCGGACTGGAGGTCCTCGAGCAGGTTCACGACCTGCGCCTGGACGGACACGTCGAGCGCGGAGACCGGCTCGTCGCAGACGATGAGCTTCGGCCGCAGCGCGAGCGCGCGGGCGATGCCGATGCGCTGGCGCTGACCGCCCGAGAACTCGTGCGGGTACCGGTTGTAGTGCTCCGGGTTCAGGCCGACGCGCTCCATCAGGCCCTGGACCGCGCGCTTCGTGCCGCCCTTCGGTCGCTCGCCCTGGATCGCGAAGGGGGCGCCGATGACCGTGCCGATCGTGTGCCGCGGGTTCAGGGACGAGTACGGGTCCTGGAAGATCATCTGCAGCTCGCGCCGCAGCGGCCGCATCTGCCGCGGCGAGAGGTTCGTGACGTCGCGGCCCTCGAAGCGCACCGTGCCACCGGTGGGCTCGATGAGCTTCGAGACGGCCCGGCCGGTCGTGGACTTGCCGCAGCCGGACTCGCCGACGAGGCCGAGCGTCTCGCCCGTCCCGAGGGAGAAGGAGACGCCGTCGACCGCCTTGACGGGGTTGCCCTTCTGCCCGAGCAGGCCCGTCCGGCGGCCGGGGAAGTACTTCTCGACGCCCTGGACCTCGAGGAGGGGCTCGCCCGTCCGGGTCGTCGCGGCCGGGGCCGGCTGGGATGCGGTGCTGGTCATCGTGGGCCTTCGCAGGTCAGAGGGTCGGCCGGATCTCGGTCAGCAGGATCTGCTGCCGCTCCTCCGGCGGGATGTGGCAGCGGACCTCGTGCCGCGTCACCTCGTGCGTCGTGCTCGTGGTGGGCAGCAGGTCCGGGTGCTCCGTGAAGCAGCGGCGGCCCTCGACGCGGTCCGAGAACCGGCATCGCGGGTTGAAGACGCAGCCCTTCGGCACGTTGATCAGCGAGGGCGGCGAGCCGGGGATCGGGGTGAGGCGCTCCTGCCGCACCCGGTCCATGCGCGGCATCGAGCCGAGCAGGCCCCACGTGTACGGCATCTCGGGCTGCGCGAACAGGTCGTCGACCGCGCCCTTCTCGACGCACTGGCCGCCGTACATCACGACGACCTGGTCGCACGTCTCCGCGACGACGCCGAGGTCGTGCGTGATGATGATGACGGCGGAGTTCAGCTCGTCGCGCAGCTCCTTGATCAGCTCGAGGATCTGCGCCTGGACCGTGACGTCGAGGGCGGTCGTCGGCTCGTCCGCGATCAGCAGCTTCGGCTGGCAGATCAGCGCCATCGCGATCATCGCGCGCTGCCGCATGCCGCCCGAGAACTGGTGCGGGTAGTCGTCGTAGCGACCGGCCGCGTTCGGGATGCCGACCTTCTGCAGCATCTCGATCGTGCGCTGCCGGGCCTCCTTCTTCGACACCTTGTGGTGCACGAGGTAGGCCTCGGAGATCTGGTTCCCGATCGTGTAGAAGGGGTGCAGGCTCGACAGCGGGTCCTGGAAGATCATCGAGACCTCGTCGCCCCGGACCCGGCGCATCTCGTTCTCCGACAGGGGCACCAGGTCCTGGTCGTCGAGCAGGATGCGCCCGGTGACCTTGGCCTGCGAGCCCTTGTGGAGCCCGAGGATCGCCTGCGCGGTGACGCTCTTGCCCGAACCGGACTCGCCGACGATGCCGAGGATCTCGCCGCGGCGCAGCTCGAAGGAGAGGCCGTCGACGCTCTTGACGAGGCCGTCGTCGGTCGGGAAGTGGACGCGCAGGTCGTCGACGACGAGGAAGGGCTGCTCGTCCGCGAAGTCGCGGACGGCTGCGGCGGACGGCGAGGTGTCGACCATCGGGTTGCTCCTGTCGCGGTGCGTCAGACGGAGACGCGCGGGTCGATGAACCCGTACAGCACGTCGACGATGAAGTTGGCGATCACGAGCGCGAACGCCGCGACGACGGTCACCCCGAGCAGGACCGGGAGGTCCAGGTCGCGGATCGCCTGGATCGACAGCGTGCCGAGCCCGCGGAGGTTGAAGACCGTCTCGGTGATGATCGTGGTGCCGATCAGGCCGCCGATGTCGATGCCGAAGATCGTGACGACCGGGGTGAGGGCCGCACGGAGTCCGTGCTTCACGACGATCGTACGTCGGTCGAGGCCCTTGGCCCGCGCGGTGCGGATGTAGTCCTCGTTCATCGTCTCGAGCACGTTGGACCGGGTGAGCCGGGCGTAGAGCGCGGCGAACAGCAGCGCGAGGCAGATCCACGGCAGCAGCAGGCTGAGGAACCAGCCGACCGGGTTCTGCGTGATGTCGACGTAGCCGTTGTTGTCGGGCAGCCAGCCGAGCGTGTACACGAAGATCAGCAGCGCGACCGGGCCGGTGAAGAAGATGGGCAGCGAGACGGCCGCGAGCGCACCGGTCATGCCCGCGCGGTCGACCAGCGAGCCGGGCTTGAGGCCGGACAGCGTGCCGACGGTGAGGCCGCCGATCAGCCACAGGATCGCCGCGCCGACGGCGAGGCTGATCGTGACGGGCAGGGCCTGGCCGATCAGGGTGCTGACGAGCTCGTTCCGGCGGAACGAGTAGCCGAAGCACGGGAACGGGCACTGCACCGCGGCGCTCGTGCCGTCGGTGACCGACTTGCCGAAGAAGCCGGCGAGGTACGACCAGTACTGCGCGGGCAGCGGCTGGTCGAAGCCGAACCGGTGCGTGAGGGACTGCAGCAGCTCGGGGGTCGCCGGCGCCTTGCCGATGTAGTAGTAGACGGGCGACGACTTCGCGAGCAGCGGGACGGCCTGGAAGATCAGGAACGTCACCATGCTCACGACGATCAGCACGAGGACCATGCCGATCAGACGGCTCACGACGAAGCGGATCATGTGCGTTCGGGCAGGGTGCCCGGCCGGTCTCGCGACCGGCCGGGCACCCGTTCCTTGTCCTTCCTCAGGGGAGGACGGGGTGACGCGTCAGCGTCACTTCCCGTCGCTGACGCCGACGTTGACCACGTCGTACGCGCCGAAACCGAGCGCGTTGTTGGCGGTCACGTTGGTCATGCGGGGGTTGCGGTACCAGAGGTCCGCGGCGTAGCGCGTCGGGAGGAACTGCGCACCCTCCATGAGGGCGTGGTTCAGCTTCTCGCCGGACTCCTGCGTCGACGGGGTCCCCGTGTCGTCGAGGATCTTGTTGACCTCGGGGATGTTGATCGACGCGTAGTTGCTGTTGCCCTGGGGCAGGATCGCGCCGCCGTTGACGATGTTCTGGAACATGCCGTACGGCGTCGGGAAGTCCGCGCCCCAGCCCGCGGCGATGAGGCCGAGACCCTGGTTCTTCACGTTGTTCGGCGAACCGACGAACGTCGCGTAGTAGTCGGCCGCGCTCGCCGTGGCGGGCGAGACCTGGATGCCGACGCGGCCGAGGGCCGCCTTGACCGCGGCGAACGCCTTGCCGTTCGTCACGTCCGGCGTGGAGTAGGCGTACTTCGTCGAGAAGCCGTTCGGCTTGCCGCAGGCCTTCAGCTCCTCCTTGGCCTTGGTCACGTCACCCGTGTTGTCCTTGCCGGACGGGTAGGGGTTGTACGACGGGTCGTAGCCGAGGATGCCGGGAGGGGTCGCGGAGTACGCGATCTTGCCGGCGGCGGCGCCGCCCGCGACGGCCAGGCCGGCCGCCTTGTCCCACGCGTAGAACACGGCCTTGCGGCAGTGGATGTTGTCGAACGGCGCGACGCTCGTGGCGATCGCGGTGTACCGCGTCGTCGGGCCGGCCGGGTTGTCGGCGTTGGCCTTGAGCTTCGGCTGCGTGAGGATCTGCGACTGGAACGTCGGGTTGACCGCCGTGTCCATGCGCGCGTCGAGGGCGCCGGTGCGCAGCTGGTTGTCGATGTCGTCGCTGTTGCTGTTGATCGTCAGGTCGATCTCGTCGGCCAGCGGCTTGCGGATGTCGTCGGTCGACTGCGTCCAGTACTTGTTGCGCGTGAACGTGACCGACTTCTTCGGGGTGTACGCCGAGATGACGAACGGACCGGAGGCGACGGGCTGCTTCGTGTAGTTCGCGCCGGTGTCCTTGGCCTTCGGGACCGGGGCCGACGTCGGCAGCGCGAGCAGGTAGTTGAAGTCCGCGAACGCCTTCTTCAGGTGGAAGGTGATCTTGTTCCCGGAGACCTCGATGGCCGAGCTGGGCAGGTCGCCGCTCTTGTACGGGCCCTTGTACGACGACGGCGCGTCGATGATCGCCGTGAAGTAGAAGCCCGGGCCGCCGGTGATGACGTCGGTCGCGTAGGAGCGCTCGACCGCGTACTTGACGTCCTGCGCCGTGATGGCGGAGCCGTCGGAGAACTTCAGGCCGTCCTTCAGCGTGTACGTCCACTCGGTGTAGTCCGCGTTGTGCGAGCCGAGGTCCGTCGCGAGGTCGGGCGCGAGGGTGAACTTCGTGCCGTTGACCTTCGAGTAGTTCACGAGCGTCCGGCTCTGGAGGCGCTGCATGTTGAGGCACCAGCCGTAGTAGGTGCGCGCCGGGTCCCACGAGTCGCAGTCGTCCGTCGAGGCCAGCTTCAGCGTGCCGCCCTTCTTCGTGGACGGGTTGATGACCTTGTCGACGGCGGCGTTGAAGCCCGTCGTCGCGGCCGAGCTGCCGCCGTTGCCGTTCGTGTTGCCGCTGCCGCCCGTGGAGCAGCCGGCGAGGAGCAGTGCCCCCGCGACGGCGACGCCGGCGATGCCGAGCGTCTTCCTTCTGAACCTCATCGAGATGTCCTCTCGCTCTGTGTGCTGTGTCGGGCGGCGGTGCGACCGCCCGTCGGTTCGGCCGGAACGGCCCGGCGGACGTCGGCGACGAGGTCGCCGCGACCGCACGATCGGAGGGCGCCTGCGGCGCCGGTGTGGAGGGTCCTCATCGACGCGCCTTGGGGTCGAGCGCGTCGCGCAGCCCGTCGCCGAAGAGGTTGAAGGCGAGCACCGTGATGAAGATCGCGAGGCCCGGCAGGAAGATGTAGAAGGGGTCGACCTGGATGAAGCCGCCCGCGTCGGACAGCATCTGGCCCCAGGAGGGCGTCGGCGGCACGACGCCGACGCCGAGGAACGACAGGCCCGCCTCGCCGAGGATGTTGTTCGGGATCGCGAGCGTCGTGTAGACGAGGATCGGCCCGACGAGGTTCGGCGCGATCTCGCGGAACATGATCCGCGCGTTGCCGGCGCCGAGGCTGCGGGCGGCCTCCACGAACTCCTTCTCGCGCAGCGAGAGCACCTGACCGCGGACGATGCGGCCGATGTAGGGGAACGAGAAGAATCCGAGGACGAAGACGATCACGGCGTACCGCGCGAAGGACGACGTCGTGATGATGCTCGACACGGAGACGAGCGCGAGCGAGAAGAGCAGCGTCGGGAACGACAGCAGCACGTCCATGATCCGCGACAGGACCCCGTCGATCCAGCCGCGGTAGAACCCCGCGATCACGCCGGCGAGGACGCCGAGCACGAGGGAGAGGGCGGTCGCGAGGCCCGCGATGACGAGCGAGGTGCGTGCGCCGTAGAGCAGGTTCGTGAGGATGTCGAGCCCGGCCTGCGGCGTCACGCCGAGCCAGAACTTCGCGCTCGCGCCGCTGAACGCGCCCACCGGGAGCAGCGTCAGCTCGTCCAGCACGTTCCTCGGCGGCGTGTTGTGCGCCGTCGCGAAGGTCTCGCTCCCCCGCCCGACGATGTTCAGGTACAGCGCCGCCAGCGGGTCCGCGAAGACCGCGGCGAGGATGAACAGCACGATCACGACGCCGCCGGCGAGCGCGAGCTTGTCGCGGCGGAGCCGCCGCCAGGCGATGGCCCACAGGGACCGGCCGGCGATGCCGGGGGCCGTCGCGTCCGGCGCCGGGTTGCCGTCGCCCTGGAGGCCGGAGCCGGCGAGTCCGTCGTCGGCCGCGACGGCCTCGAACTCGGTCGGTCCGCTCAGTGACACGCCTTGCCCTCCCGAGGACGCTCGTCGCGGCATACGTCGCCGCGCCCCCGGATGGGGACGCAGGAATCGTACGTACGCCGGGGGCACCGACAAAACCGGTGAAGAATTCGTTACATGTCGGAAATGGTCCACGTCGCATCGCTGCGCGATCCGGGCGGTCCGTTGCCCTCCGACAGTGTCGCACGCAACGCTGTTGCGCCTGCGCGCGGTTCCGTTGGCCTCGTCCACCTGCGCGCAGCATGACCGACACCGCCCGTCCACCCGGCGCCGCGGCGGCGCTCCGACCCGCGCGGCCCGGCGTCGACGTGCTCCTCGTGCTCGGCGTGAGCCTCGGCCAGTCCGCGGTCTACTCGGTCCTGTCGCTCGCCGACTCCCTCACCCGGGGCCCGCTGAACCGCCAGGTGCAGACGCTGAACCCGCAGCAGAACGACCGCGCGGTGTTCGACCTGGTCGAGCAGCTGCTCGCGATCGCGTTCCCGCTCGTGCCGGTGCTGCTCGCGTTCTACCTGATGGGCCCCGGCGTGCTCCGGCGCACGGGCCTCGACCTGCGGCGCCCCGGCTTCGACGTCGGCGGGGGCGTGCTCCTCGCGGCGTGCATCGGCGTGCCCGGGCTCGCGCTCTACTTCGGCGCGGTCGCGCTCGGCCTCAACCTCAACGTCGACACCTCCGGGATCGGGCCCCAGTGGTACGCCGTGCCGGTCCTCGTCCTCTCCGCGGCGCGCGCCGCGGTGCAGGAGGAGGTGATCGTCGTCGCCTTCCTCGTGGACCGGCTCGACGCGAAGGGCTGGCGACCGTGGGCGGTCCTGCTCACCAGCGCGCTGCTGCGGGGCTCGTACCACCTCTACCAGGGCTTCGGCGGGTTCGTCGGGAACGCGGTGATGGGCGTCGTCTTCGTGCTCGTGTACCGGCGCTGGGGCCGCCTCGGCCCGCTCCTCGTCGCGCACTTCGTGCTCGACCTCGTGAGCTTCATCGGCTACGACGTGCTGCGGCAGCTCGCGCCGGGCCTGCTGCCGTGACCCGGTCGCTCGCCTTCGCGACCGACGTGGCGCTGCGGACGGCGGAGGGCTCGGAGGCGGCCCCGACCGGCGACGCGCTCGTGGTCAGGACACCGGGGAACCCCGCGTACCGCTGGGGCAGCTTCCTGCTCGTGCCCGCCGCGGGCGACCCGGCGGCGCGCGTCCGCGAGCACGCGGCCGCCTTCCCGGGCGCCGGGTTCACGACGATCGGCGTCGACGACGCGCACCCGGCGCTCGACGAGGGCGCGTGGCGCTCCGCCGGGTTCGAGGTCGAGCGCCTGGCGGTCCTGACGTCGCAGGGTCCCGCGCCCGTGCCTGCCACGGGCGTCCGCCCGCTCGCCTCCGACGACGACTGGGCGGCGGTCACCGCGATCGCGCTCGAGCTCGCCGAGGCGCCGGACGAGGAGCACGTCGAGTTCACCCGTCGCCGTACGGAGGACCAGCGCGGGCTCGTCGAGCGGGGCCGCGCGGTCTGGCTCGGGGTGGAGGTCGAGGGGCGCGTGGTCGCCACCGCGGGCGTCGCCGCCGCGCTGCCCGGCGTCGCCCGCTTCCAGGACGTGCAGACCGCCGTCGCCCACCGGCGGCGCGGGCACGCGGGCGCGGTCGTCGCAGCGGGCCTGCGGGTCGCCCGCGAGGCCCTCGCCTGCGGCACCGCCGTCATCGTCGCGGACCGCGCGGGGCCCGCGATCGGGCTCTACCGGCGCCTCGGCTTCCGCGAGGTGGAGACGCAGCTGCAGCTGTCGCGCGTCGACGCCCCGGACGCCCGCATCGGGGACGCTGTCGGCGGCTCCGCGTAGCGTTCGCCGGGTGGTCCAGAGCATCGAGCTGCTGCTCGACGACGCGGCGGAGGGCGTGCTGCGCGCCGCCTGGACGGCGCTGGCGGACGCCGGGCTGCCGAGCCTCGCGACCCACTCCGGCGAGTCCAACCGGCCGCACGTGACGGTCGCGGTGACCGAGGAGCAGGGCTTCCCCGCGGCGGAGGCGGCGCTGCGGGCGGTCTTCGAGGGCTGGGGCCTCGGCGCCGGCGGGCTCGCCGCGGTGGTCGGGTCGCCCGTGCTCTTCGGCGGCCACCGCCACCGCTGGGTGCTGACGCGGCAGGTCGTGCCGAGCCGTCCCCTGCTGACCCTGCACGCGGCGGTCCACCGCGCGCTGCGGCTGCACGCGCCGGACGCGCCCGTGCACGAGCAGACGGCGCCCGACGCGTGGACGCCGCACGTGAGCCTCGCCCGGCGCGTGCCCGCGGAGCGGCTCGGCGACGCCCTCGGCCTCCTCGACGTGGAGCCGCTCCCCTGCCGGTTCACCGGCGCGCGCCTCTGGGACTCCGAGCGGAAGACCGTCACCCCGCTCGCCTGAGCCGCCCGCGCCGCGCCGTGCTCGGCCCGAGCCGGGGCCCGGCACGGCGCTCGCCGTGCCGGGCCCCGCGGCGGCGGGTCAGTCCTCGAACGCTCCCGGCGGCGGGCAGGCGCAGACGAGGTTGCGGTCGCCGTACGCCTGGTCGATCCGGCGGACCGGCGGCCAGTACTTGCCGCGGACCGAGCGCAGCCGCGCCTCCCCGTGGCGGGACGACTCGAACGGGTAGGCCGCGACCTCGCGCGAGTACGCGTGCGGCCAGACCGTGTCGGTGACGGCGCGCGCCGTGTGCGGCGCGTTCCGCAGCGGGTTGTCGTCCGCCGGCCACTCCCCGGAGCCGACCCGGTCCGCCTCCGCGCGGATGGCGAGCATCGCGTCGACGAACCGGTCGATCTCGCCGAGGTCCTCGCTCTCGGTCGGCTCGACCATGAGCGTGCCCGGCACCGGGAACGACATCGTCGGGGCGTGGAACCCGTGGTCGATCAGCCGCTTCGCGACGTCGTCGACCGTGACCCCGGTCTCCGCGGTGAGGGGCCGGAGGTCGAGGATGCACTCGTGCGCGACGAGGCCGCCGTCGCCCCGGTAGAGCACCGGGTAGGCGTCGCCGAGGCGCGCCGCGACGTAGTTCGCGGCGAGCACCGCCGCGTCCGTCGCCTCGCGGAGCCCGTCTGCGCCCATCATCCGCACGTAGGACCACGAGATCGGCAGGATGCCCGGCGACCCGAACGGCGCCGCCGACACCGGGGTGCCGCCGAACCGGCCCGGACCGCGGACGCCCTCCGGCGCCTCCTGCGCGAACGGGTGCGACGGCAGGTGCGGCGCCAGGTGCGCCTTCGCCGCCACCGGCCCCACGCCGGGCCCGCCGCCGCCGTGCGGGATGCAGAACGTCTTGTGCAGGTTCAGGTGGCTGACGTCGCCGCCGAAGTCGCCGAACCGCGCCCGCCCGACGAGCGCGTTGAGGTTCGCGCCGTCGATGTAGACCTGCCCGCCCGCGGCGTGCACCGCGTCGGTGACCGCCCGCACCTCGTGCTCGTAGACGCCGTGCGTCGACGGGTACGTGATCATCAGCGCGGCGAGCTCGTCCGCGTGGGTCGCGACCTTCGCGCGCAGGTCGTCGAGGTCGACGTTCCCGAGCTCGTCGCACGCGACGACGACCACCTTCAGCCCGGCGAGGACCGCGGAGGCCGCGTTCGTGCCGTGGGCGGACGACGGGATGAGGCACACGGTGCGCGCGTCGTCGCCGTTCGCGCGGTGGTACCCGCGGATCGCGAGCAGGCCCGCGAGCTCGCCCTGGCTGCCCGCGTTCGGCTGCAGGCTGACGGCGTCGTACCCGGTCAGGTCGGCGAGCCAGGACTCCAGCTGCCCGATCAGCTCGAGCGAGCCGGCGACGTCCTCCGCCGGCGCGAACGGGTGCAGGTCCCCGAACTCCGGCCAGGTCACGGCGGCCATCTCCGTCGCCGCGTTGAGCTTCATCGTGCAGGAGCCGAGCGGGATCATGCCGCGGTCGAGCGCGTAGTCGAGGTCGGCCAGGTACTTGAGGTACCGCATCATGCCGGTCTCGGAATGGAACGAGTTGAACACCGGGTGGGCGAGGTACTCGGAGGTGCGCAGCAGCTGCACGGGCAGCGTGGCGGCGCCACCGGCGACGAACACGGGCTCCCCGCCGCGCCCGTCGGCGAGCACCTCGACCAGCACCCCCACGACGGCGTCGTCGGTCGTCTCGTCGAAGGACGCGCCGACGGTGCCGGCGTCGACGCGCCGGAGCCACAGCCCGCGGTCGCGGGCCGCGGCGAGCGCCGCGTCCGCGTCGGCCACGTCGACCAGGATCGTGTCGAAGAACGGCTGCTCGTGCACCCGGGCGCCCGCCGCGCGCAGCATCGAGGCCGCGCGCGACGCCGTGGCGTGCACGTGCTCCGCGATCCGCTTGAGCCCGGCCGGCCCGTGGTAGACGGCGTACATCGAGGCCATGACGGCGAGCAGCACCTGCGCGGTGCAGATGTTGCTCGTCGCCTTCTCGCGGCGGATGTGCTGCTCGCGCGCCTGCAGGCTGAGCCGGTAGGCGGGCGCGCCGTCGGCGTCCTTCGACACCCCGACGAGGCGGCCGGGCAGCTGGCGCTCGAGCCCGGCGCGCACGGCCATGAAGCCGGCGTGCGGGCCGCCCATCGCCATCGGCACGCCGAAGCGCTGGCTGGAGCCGACCGCGACGTCGGCGCCGAGCTCCCCCGGCGGGGTCAGCAGCGTCATCGCGAGCAGGTCGGCCGCGACGGCCGCGAGCGCGCCCCGCGCCTTCGCGGCCTCGATCACGGCGGTCGGGTCCCACACGCGCCCGGAGGCGCCCGGGTACTGCACGAGCACGCCGAACAGGTCGCCCTCCGGCAGCCCGTCGCCGGCGAGGTCGGCCTCGAGCAGCTCGATGCCGACCGCCTCCGCCCGGCCGGCGAGCACGGCCTTCGTCTGCGGCAGCGCGTCCGCGTCCACCACGAAGCGGGCCGTGCGGGCGCGGGAGGCACGACGGGCGAGGAGCATGCCCTCCACGACCGCGGTCGCCTCGTCGAGCATCGACGCGTTCGCCGTCGTGAGGCCGGTCAGGTCCGCGACCGCGGTCTGGAAGTTCAGCAGCGCCTCGAGCCGGCCCTGCGAGATCTCCGGCTGGTACGGCGTGTAGGCCGTGTACCAGGAGGGGTTCTCGAGCACGTTCCGCTGGATCACCGCCGGCGTGACCGTGCCGGAGTAGCCGAGGCCGATGAGCGACGTGCGCACGGTGTTCCTGGCCGCGAGGCGGCGGAGCTCCGCGAGCGCCTCGCGCTCCGAGGCCGCGGGCGGGAGGCCCGTGACGAGGTCCTCGTCCTGGCGGATCGCGGCGGGCACGGCCCGGGCCATCAGCTCGTCGGTGGAGGCGACGCCGACCGCGGCGAGCATGCGCTCCTGCGCGTCGGCGGTGGTGCCGATGTGACGGCGCCGGAACGCGTCGGGCGCGCCGAGCGCCGGGCGGACGGCGAGGTCGGCGGCGTCCTGAGGCTGCGTCGTCCTGAGGTCCTCGAAGGGCTGGATGGTCATGCGGCTCCCGTCAGGGCGTCGTAGGCGGCCTTGTCGAGCAGCTCGGGCAGCTCCGCGACCTGCACCTTGAGCAGCCAGCCGGCGCCGGTCGGGTCGCTGTTGACGATCTCGGGGGCGGCGGCGAGCTCCTCGTTCACCTCGGTGACCGTGCCGCTGACGGGGCAGAACAGCTCCCCGACGGACTTCGTCGACTCGAGCTCGCCGATCACCTGGCCGGCCTCGACGGCGTCGCCGACCGAGGGCAGGTCGACGAACACGATGTCGCCCAGCTGCTCGGCCGCGTAGCCGGTGATGCCGACCGTGGCGATGTCGCCGTCGGCGGACACCCACTCGTGGTCGGCCGTGTACTGCAGGTCCTCTGCGTTCGCCATGGTCAGGCCTTTCGGGAGTAGAAGGGCAGCGGGACGGTCGTGACGGGGAGCCGGGAGCCGCGGACGTCGACGGCGAGCTCCTCGCCGGTCGCGGGGCGGTCGACGTAGGCCATCGCGACGGGGTGGCCGAGGGTCGGGCTGAGGACGCCGCTCGTGACGACGCCGACCTCGCGGTCGCCCGCGAGCACCGGGTAGCCGGCGCGGGCCGCGCGGCGGCCCTCGGCGGCGAGGCCGACGAGCACGCGCTCGCCCTCCGCCTCCGGCGCCTCGACGGCGGCCCGGCCCACGTAGTCCGCCGCCTTGTCGCGGCGCACGAGGCGGCCGAGGCCGGCCTGCTGCGGCGTCGTGAGCGGGGTGAGCTCGTGCCCGTACAGCGGCATGCCCGCCTCCAGGCGCAGCGTGTCGCGTGCGGCGAGGCCCGCGGGCACGAGGCCGGCGCCTCGGCCGAGGTCCATCAGCACGGTCCAGAGGCGCGGGAGGAGCTCGGGCGCGGCGTACAGCTCGAACCCGTCCTCGCCGGTATAGCCGGTGCGGGCGACGAGCACGGGGTGGCCGTCCCAGAGGGCGCGGAGGAAGCGGTAGCCCCGGAGGGCCGCGATCGACTCCCGGAAGTGCTGCTCGGTCGGGTCGGCGTCGTCCGCGACCGCGAACGCGGGGACCTCGAGCAGGATCTCCTCCGCGCGCGGGCCCTGGATCGCGATCAGGCCGACCTCGTCCGTCTCGTCCTGCACCGCCGCGTCGAAGCCGACGACGCGGTCGCGGAGCCGGTCGACGACGACGTCGCGGTTCGCCGCGTTCGCGACGACGAGGTAGCGGTCCTCGCCGGTGCGGTAGACCACGAGGTCGTCGACCACGCCGCCCTCGCCGTTCAGCAGCAGCGTGTACTTCGCCCGGCCGACCGCGACCGTCGACAGCTCGCCGAGCAGCGCGGCGTCGAGCGCGTCGGCGGCGCCCGGGCCGAGCACCAGGATCTCCGCCATGTGCGACAGGTCGAACAGCCCGGCGGCGCGGCGCACGGCGGCGTGCTCCGCGAGGTCGCCCGAGTAGCGCAGCGGCATCGTCCAGCCGCCGAACTCGGTGAAGGCGGCGCCGGCGGCCGCGTGCACGTCGTGCAGCGGGGAGCGGCGAGGGCTCGGATCGGTCACGCGGACTCCTCGGGCGTCGTCGCCGGACCGGCGGCGCCGGCCCGGGTGGAGCTCCCCCTCTGTTCTCGTGCCTGAGAGATTCGGGCCGCGCGCAGCCCTTTCCCCGTCGGCGGGAGCCCGCGCCCGCGAGGACGCTGCTCCGCTCTCCAGAGCGGCCTGCTCGATGCGGTGCGTGGACCTGAGAGATTCCGGGGCGGTTGCTCCTACGGTGCCGGCGCAGCGATGTCCCGCTGCGCCGGCTCTCCCGCATCGGCCGTTCGGCCGGTGTGTTCGGTTGTGCCGCCGACTCTACCGGGCGGTCCGGCACCGCACAGGGGCTAGGCGCTGTAGATGGTGTGGGCGTCCTCGGCGAGGTCGATGGTGCGGGAGAGCAGCCGCTCGATGGAGGTGGACCGGAGGAGGTCGAGCTGGTCGAGGGGCCCGAAGGGCGCGATCGCGGCGAGCTGCCACGCCGCCGCGGCGGGGTCGTCGTCGAGGCCGATGTCGGGCGGCCAGCGCAGCTCGGCCCCCGTCTCCTCCGCGAGCTTCAGCACGCTGCGGACGAGCCGGTCGGCGCGCTCGAGCATCGGCGCCAGGTCCTCCGACCACTCGGGGTCCGGGAGGTCCGACACCTCGGCGCGCGGGTACGGCGCGTCGTCGAGCCAGCGGTCCACGCGGATGCGCCGGACGCCCTGCGCGATGAGCAGGATCGACTCGCCGGACGTGTCGAGGCTGCCGATCTGCGCGACCGTGCCGATGTCGGTGCGCACGTCGCCGCCGCCGACCTCCTGGCCGCGCTCGATGAGGGTCACGCCGAACTCGCTCGGCTCGTCGGCGAGGATGTCCCGCAGCATCGCGAGGTAGCGCGGCTCGAAGACCCGGAGCGGCAGCGGCATGTGCGGCAGCAGCACCGAGCCGAGCGGGAACATCGGGAGCGCGTTCATCGCGTCAAGGCAACCACGGTTCTCCGTGTGCACGGGAGCCCGATCCGGTCGCCGGCCGTCCGGGGCGGATCGCCCGGGACGACGCCGCGAGCCGGCCGATTCTGGCCCGGACGTACGGAGAGGACGGCCTCCGGATGTGCAGGGAACGAGCCGGGAGCCGCGACACGCCTCCGGCGTGCACGCGACGCCGTTCGCGTGCGCACACCGGCGCGTGGCCACGACCGCTCCGCTCGGGGCGTTCCTCGCGTCAGCACTCCACGACGTTGACGGCGAGGCCGCCGAGCGCGGTCTCCTTGTACTTGTCGAGCATGTCGGCGCCCGTCTCGCGCATCGTCGCGATGACCTGGTCGAGCGAGACCGCGTGCCGGCCGTCGCCCCACAGCGCCATCGTCGCGGCGTTCACCGCGCGGGCCGCGGCGATCGCGTTGCGCTCGATGCACGGGATCTGGACGAGGCCGCCGACCGGGTCGCAGGTGAGGCCGAGGTGGTGCTCCATCGCGATCTCCGCCGCGTTCTCGACCTGCCGCGGCGTGCCGCCGAGCACCTCGGCGAGACCCGCGGCGGCCATCGAGGCGGCGGAGCCGACCTCGCCCTGGCAGCCGACCTCCGCGCCGGAGATGGAGGCGCCCCGCTTCAGCAGCACCCCGACCGCGCCGGCGGCGAGCAGGAAGCGGACGACGGCGTCGTCGCGCGCAGCCGCATCCCCGTCCCGGACCCCCGGCACCTGGTCGAGCGCGTAGGCGAGGACGGCGGGCACGATGCCGGCCGCGCCGTTGGTCGGCGCGGTCACGATGCGGCCGCCCGACGCGTTCTCCTCGTTCACGGCGAGCGCGACGAAGTTCACCCGCTCCTGCCAGCGCGCCGGGCCGCGGTCCGGGTCCTCCTCCTCGAGCCGCGCGAGCCAGGCACCGGCCCGCCGCCGCACGTGGAGGCCGCCCGGCAGCTCGCCGCCGCGCGCCGCGCTCGAGGCGACGGACGCGGTCATCACGGCGTGGATCGCGAGCAGCCGGTCGCGCACCTCCTGCTCGGGCGCGGTCGCGACCTCGTTGCGCAGCATGACCGCCGCGAAGCCGATCCCCTCGCGGTCGCAGTGCTCGAGCAGCTCGGCGGCGGTGCGGAACGGCAGCGGGACGGGGGTCGGGTCCGGGGCGGCGGCCGCCTCCCCCTCGAGCTCGACGAAGCCGCCGCCGACGGAGTAGGCCGTCGCGGTCGCGAGCAGCGCGCCTCCCGCGTCGAACGCGTCGAACCGCATGCCGTTCGCGTGGCGCGGCAGCCGGGTGAGCGGGTGCAGCACGAGGCCCTCGACCGTCAGCGGCACGGGGCGGACGCCGTCGAGCGGGACGAGGCCCGTCGCCGCCATCCCCTCCTGCAGCCGCGCGTACTCCTCGGGCAGGACCGTCTCCGGGTCGGTGCCGGCGAGGCCGGCGAGCACGGCCTCGAAGGTGCCGTGCCCGCGCCCGGTCGCCGCGAGCGAGCCGTGGAGGTGGACCGCGACCGTCGCGACCCGGTCGAGCACCCCGTCGGCGGTCAGGCGTGCGGCGAACGCGGCGGCGGCCCGCATCGGGCCGACCGTGTGGGAGCTCGACGGCCCGATCCCGACCCGGAACAGGTCGAACACGCCGAGCCGCGCAGGGGCGGCGGCGTCGACCGCGATGTCGGACATCCCGTCAGTCCAGCACGATTCCGCGTCCGCGGCTGCGCCCCGACCGGAGGCCGTCAGGCCCCGCGCAGGTCCGGAGGACCGCTCTGCTCACGCTTCTGGACGCCGCAGCGGCGATGCCGCGTCCAGAAGCGTGAGCACGACGACAGGCGGGGTCAGCCGTGGCGCCACTCGACGACGTCGCCGTCCTGCATGACGTACTCCTTGCCCTCGATGCGGGCGCGGCCCCGGGCGCGCGCCTCCGCGATCGACCCGGCGTCGACGAGGTCCTGGAAGCCGATGACCTCCGCCTTGATGAACTTCTTCTCGAAGTCGGTGTGGATCACGCCGGCGGCCTCGGGCGCGTGCGCGCCGCGGCGGATCGTCCACGCGCGGGACTCGTCCGGCCCGGCGGTCAGGTACGTCTGCAGCCCGAGGGTGTCGAACCCGATGCGCGCGAGCTGGTCGAGCCCGCTCTCCTCCTGGCCCGTGGAGGCGAGCAGCTCGGCGGCGTCCTCCGGGTCGAGGTCGATCAGCTCGCTCTCGATCTTCGCGTCCAGGAACACGGCCGGCGCCGGGGCGACGAGCGCCGCGAGCGCGGCCTTGCGGGCGTCGTCGGTGAGCACGGCCTCGTCGACGTTGAAGACGTAGAGCACGGGCTTCGCGGTCAGCAGCCCGAGGTCCTTGATCGGCGCCGTGTCGATGCCGGAGGCGCTGAGCCGGGTGCCCGCGTCGAGCGCCTTCCGCGCGGCGCGGATGGTGTCGAGCACCTCCTGCGGGGTCTTCTTCCCGCGCACCTCCTTCTCGACCCGCGCCTCGGCGCGCTCGAGCGTCTGGAGGTCGGCGAGGATCAGCTCCGTCCCGATCGTCTCGAGGTCGCCGGCCGGGTCGACGCCGCCCGCGACGTGGACGACGTCGGGGTCGGCGAACCCGCGCACGACCTCGGCGATCGCGTCGGCCTCTCGGATGTTCGCGAGGAACTGGTTGCCGAGCCCCTCGCCCTCGCTCGCGCCCTTCACGATCCCGGCGATGTCGACGAAGGACACCGCGGCGGGCACGACCTTCTTCGAGTCGAACAGCCGGGCGAGCACGGCGAGCCGCGGGTCCGGCAGGTCGACGACGCCGACGTTCGGCTCGATCGTCGCGAACGGGTAGTTCGCCGCGAGCACGGTGTTCTTCGTCAACGCGTTGAAGAGCGTCGACTTGCCGACGTTGGGCAGGCCGACGATGCCGATGGTGAGAGCCACGGCCGACAACCGTAACCGGGCGGCGGGGTCGGTACGGTCGGCGGGTGGTCGTGCTGCGCTCCCCGCACGACCGGTCGATCGCCGCGCTCGCGGTGCCGAGCCTCGGCGCGCTGCTCGCCGAGCCGCTGTTCGTCGCGACGGACACCGCCCTCGTCGGGCACCTGGGGGCCGCGCAGCTCGGCGGCCTCGGCGTCGCGGGCGCGATCGTGCAGACGGCGGTCGGGCTGCTCGTGTTCCTCGCGTACGCGACGACGCCCGCGGTGGCGCGGCGGCTCGGCGCGGGCGACCGGGCGGGGGCGATGCGCGCGGGGGTCGACGGCCTGTGGCTCGCGCTGGGGCTCGGGGTGCTCCTCGCCCTCGCGGGGGCGGTCGGCGGCCCGGCGCTGATCGGGCTGTTCGGGGCGTCGGCGGCGACCTCGGCCGCGGCGGCGGCGTGGCTCGGCATCGCGGTCTGGGGCCTGCCCGGGATGCTCGTGGTCGTCGCGGCGACCGGGTTCCTCCGCGGCCTGCAGGACGCGCGGACGCCCCTCGTGGTGGCGGCCGCAGGGTTTGCGGCGAACGCCGTGCTGAACGCCCTGCTGATCCACCCCGACGGGCTCGGGGTCCGCGGCTCGGCGCTGGGCACAGTGCTCGCACAGACCGCGATGGGCGTCGTGCTCGCCGCCGTCTGCGCGGCGCGGGCGCGGCGGGAGGGCGCCGGGCTCGGACCCGGGCTCGGCGGGGTGGTCGGGGCGGCGCGGGCCGGCGGGTGGCTGCTGCTCCGCACGCTCGCGCTCCGCATCGCCCTCGTCGGCACCGTGGTCGCGGCGACCGCGCACGGCACGAGCGCGCTCGCGGCGACCCAGGTCGTCTTCTCCCTCTCCTCCGTGCTCTGGCTCGCGCTCGACGCGCTCGCGATCGCCGGGCAGGCGCTGATCGCGCACGCCCTCGGCTCGGGGGACGCGGCGGAGGCGCGGGCCGTGCTGCGCCGGCTGCTCGAGCTCTCGGCGGCGGCCGGGGTCGTCCTCGGGCTCGGCACCGCGGCGGTCGCGCCCGTGGTCGGCCGGGTCTTCACGGCCGACGCGGCCGTGCTCGCCGCGGTGCCGGCCGGCGTGCTGGTGCTGGCGGTCGCGATGCCGCTCGGCGCGGTCGTGTTCGCGCTGGACGGCGTGCTGATCGGCGCGGGCGACGGCAGATACCTCGCCCTCGTCGGGCTCGCGAACCTCGTCGTCGCCGTGCCGCTGCTCGTCCTCGTCGCGGCGCTGCCGCTGGCGCCGGCGGCCGCCGTCGCGGCCGTGCAGGCCGTGTTCGCGGTCGCGTACATGGCGGCGCGCGCCGTGACCCTGCTCCTCCGCGTCCGCACGGGCCGCTGGGCGCGCGTCGGCGCGTGAGGCGGCGCCGCGGCGGGGCGGATGACACCGGTGTCGGAGGGCGCTGCCAGCATCCCGTCCGTGCCACTGGACTTCGCCGCGATCGACTTCGAGACGGCGGGCCCCTCCGCCGCGTCCGCCTGCTCCGTCGGGGTGGCGGTCGTGGAGGACGGCCGGGTGGTCGACCGCGTCGGCTGGCTGATCCGGCCGCCGGCCGGGCACGACGTGTTCAGCGACTGGAACATCCGCATCCACGGCATCACGCCCGACCGCGTCGTCGACGCGGCCGGCTGGGCCGAGCAGCTCGACGACCTGCTCGGCGCGATCGGGGATCGGCCGGTGGTCGCGCACAACGCGCGCTTCGACATGGGCGTCGTCCGCGCCGCCTGCTTCGCGTCCGGCGTCCGCACGCCGCCGCTCGACTACTTCTGCAGCCTCCGGGTCGCGCGCCGCACGTACGCGCTCACCTCCTACCGGCTGCCCGTCGCCGCGATGGCGGCGGGGTTCGAGGACTTCGCGCACCACGACGCCCTCGCGGACGCCGAGGCCTGCGCCGCGATCGTCGTGCACGCCGCCCGCCGCCACGAGGTCGACACCGTGGACTCCCTGCTGACGGCGGTGGGCGACCGGCTGACGCGGCTCGAGCCGCAGGCGCCGCAGTCGCACGTGCCGATGGCCTTCGCCTAGGCCGGCAGCGGGACCGGCCGCTCCCGGCCGCGCAGCAGCCACAGGCCCGTGGCCGCGCAGACGACTGCCACCGCGGCGACGACCCACCCGTAGGGCACGGCCGCGACGAGCCCGGCGCCGACCGCGATGGAGACCGTCTGCGGCACCGATGACGCGACCTCGACCGCGCCGAACGCGCGCCCGAGCAGCGCCCGCGGCGTGCGCAGCTGCACGAGCGTCTCGGCGCCGATGATCAGCCACGGCAGGGCGGCGCCGAGCAGGACGGCGCCGCCGAGCGCGCCGGGGACGCTCGCCGGCAGGGCCCAGCACGCGCAGCCGAGTCCGAGGCCGACCCCGCCCACGGCGGTCAGCGCCGTCTCCCCGATCCGCGGCAGGAGCCCGATGGCCAGGACGCCGCCGATGACGGCGCCGACGCCCTGCGCCGCCTGCGTCACGCCGACGAACGCGGCCGGCCGGTGCAGCCCCTCCACGATGAGGGCGAACCCGGCGCTCTCGAGGAAGCCGACGACGAGCAGCACGAGCCCGAGCGCGACCGTGGTCCGCCGCAGCGCCGTCGTGGTCGCGAGGTGGTGGAACCCCGCGCCGAGCGATCGGAGGGGGTGCGCGGCCGGCGCCTCCCGCGGCGACTCCTGCACCCGCAGCGCCAGCAGCGCCGCCGCGGCGAGCACGAAGGTGACGGCGTCGAGCACCGCGACCGCGCCGGCGCCGAGGACCGCGAAGAGCCCGGTCCCGACCGCCGGCGCGACGATCCGGAGCCCCTCGCGCAGCGACCGGGCGAGCGCGTTCGCGCGGCCGAGCAGGGGCGCCGGCACGACGTCGGGCAGCAGGGCGGACGAGCCGGCGCCGAGCAGCACGGCGGAGCACCCGTAGCCGGTCATCACCAGCCAGACCAGCCACACGTCGTCCGCGTCGCGGACGAGCAGCAGGAGGAGCACCAGCGCCGCGCTGACGAGGTTGCCGGCCACGAGCAGCGGGCGCCGCGGCAGCCGGTCGACCGCCCACCCGGCGAGCGGCGCGAGCACGGCGGGCAGCGAGAGGAAGAAGAAGGTGAGCCCGGCCAGCGACACCGAGCCGGTGAGCTGCTGCACCCAGACCGCGGCGACGAGCCAGAGCGCCGAGTCGCCGAACGCGGACACCGTCTGGCCGCCGATGACGAGCCGGGCGTCGCGGTCCCCGAGCAGCGCCCTCACCGCTCCTCCTCCATCGGGTACGCGAAGAGCAGCAGCTCGACGGGGACGGCTCCCGCCGGACGAGCACCGGGATCGGCGAGCCGCTCGCGCCGGAAGGCGAGCAGCCGCTCGGCGAGCTCCTCGTGGAGGGCGTCGAGCTCCTCGGCCGTCAGCCAGTAGAGGTACTCGTCGTCGATGGAGGCGCGCCGCCAGTCCTCGGCCCAGGTCGCGCGTGTGGCGCGCCAGCGGTCGTAGCGGGCGAGCTGCGCGGAGCGCAGCAGCCGGGCCACCTCGGCGCCGGCGCGGCGGGTCGCGGGGTCGCCCTCGTCCGGGTCGAGGCTGAGGCCGAGCCGGGTCATCCGCCAGGGCCGACGCCGCCCCGTGCCCTCCCCCGTCTCCTCGACGAACCCGTGCTTCGCGAGCTGCCGCAGGTGGAAGGAGCACGAGCTCGGCGACTCCCCCACGAGCTCGGACGCCTCGGTCGCCGTCAACGGGCCGCGCAGGGTCAGCTGCTCGATCAGCGCGAGCCGGACGGGATGCGCGAGCGCGCGCAGGGTGCCCACGTCGTCGACCAGCCGGGGCCGCTCCTGCTCATCGGTCATGCGGGCCACCGTACTCTCGAAACGACTCTTTCGAAAGACTCGCTTCGACGTTCGGCTTTTGATGTCGGCGGCCGCTGCCACGATCCGTCGCATGGAACCGCTGCTCGCGCTCGGCGCGCTCGTCGTCGGCCTCGTGGTGGGCGCGCTCGTCGGCCTCCTCGCGGCTCGCCGGCGCCCGGGCGAGGACCCGGCCGTCGTCGCCGGCCGGCACGAGGCGGCGCTCCTCCGCGCGCGGGCGGAGGGCGACGCCGTCGCCGCCGACCTGCGGACGGAGCTCGCCGCGTACGAGGCGACCATCGACGGGCTGCAGCGCGAGCTCGCGGCCGCCGAGCGGCGGGCGCAGGAGGAGCGGGCGTCGCGGTCGGCCGAGGCGGAGGCGCGGCGGCAGCGCGAGCAGGAGGAGTCCCGCGTGCTCGCGGCCCTCGCGCCGGTGCAGGAGACGCTGCGCACGGTGCAGGGCAAGGTGAGCGAGCTGGAGCAGCAGCGCGCAGCGCAGTACGGCGCGCTCGAGCAGCAGCTGCTCGCGACGCGCGCCTCCAGCGAGCAGGTGCGCTCGACCGCGGAGTCGCTCGCCGCGGCGCTGCGGCACAACTCCATGCGCGGCGCCTGGGGCGAGACGCAGCTGCGGCGCCTCGTCGAGAGCGCCGGCCTCACGAACCGCGTCGACTTCGACCTGCAGGTGTCGACGACGACCGACGAGGGCACGCGCCGACCCGACCTCGTCGTGCGCCTGCCCGAGGGCAAGGCGATCGCCGTGGACGCGAAGGTGCCGCTCGCCGCCTTCATCGAGGCGAACGAGATCCCGCCCACCGCCGTGGGCGCCGAGGCCGCGCGCCGCGACGCGCTCATGAAGGAGCACGTGAAGGCGGTCCGCGCGCACATCGACGCCCTCGCCTCGAAGGGCTACTGGACCGACTTCCACTCCCCCGAGTTCGTGGTCGCATTCCTCCCCTCCGAGTCGCTGCTCTCGGCGGCGCTCGCGGCGGACCCGTCGCTGCTCGACCACTCGTTCTCGAAGCGGGTCGCCCTCGCGTCGCCCGTGAACCTCTGGGCCGTGCTGAAGACGGTCGCCTACACGTGGACGCAGCAGGAGCTGACGGAGGACGCGCACCGCCTCTTCACGCTGAGCCGCACGCTCTACGACCGCCTGGCGGTGCTGGCGCAGCGCGCCGAGAAGCTGCGCGGCGCGCTCGAGCGCACGGTCACGACCTACAACGAGTTCGCGGCGACGCTCGAGTCCCGGGTGCTCGTCACCGGGCGGCAGATCAACCGGATGGACGAGTCGAAGATCCTCGGCGAGGCCGCGCCGCTCGACGCGGTGCCGCGCCCCTTCACCGCGCCCGAGCTCGCGGCCGCGGGCGACGCCGCCTGAACCGCCTCGGAGCGATCGAGCAGGACGATCTCGCTCCAGCAGGACCGGATCGCCCGTGCGGTCCTGCTGGAGCGACGAGGTCCTGCTCGATCGCTCGGGCTCGGGCTCGGGCCCGCGGGCTCAGAGCCAGCGGTCGGCGAGGTGGTCGGAGGTGATGCGGCGCAGGGTGCCGGAGCGGCTGCGGAGCAGGATCGACTCGGTCCGGATGATCGGGCCCTTCCGGCGCACGCCCTCCACGAGCCCGCCGTCGGTCACGCCGGTCGCGATGAACATCGTGTTCCCGCCCTTGACCAGGCCCTCCGCGTCGTAGATCCGGTCCATGTCGAGCCCCGCGGCGATCCCGCGCTGCCGCTCCGCGTCGTCCTTCGGGGCCAGCTTCGCCTCGATGAACCCGCCGAGCGCCTTGATCGCGCAGGCGGTGACGACCGCCTCCGGGCTGCCCCCCACGCCGATGCACAGGTCGATCCGGGTCTCGTAGCGGGCCGCGTTGATGCCGCCGGCGACGTCCCCGTCGAGCAGGATCCGGGTGCCGGCGCCGGCCGCGCGGATCTCCTCGATCAGCTCCGCGTGCCGGGGCCGGTCGAGCACGGCCACGACCATGTCGGCGACCGGCTTGCCCTTCGCCTTCGCGAGCTCGCGGATGTTCTCCGCGACGGTCTGCTCCATCGAGATCACGCCGATGCCGTGGTGGTCGGCGACGAGCTTGTCCATGTAGAAGACGCTGGAGGCGTCGAGCATCGTGCCGCGGTCGGAGACCGCGATCATCGACAGCGCGTTCTGCCGCCCCTGCGCCGTCATCGACGTGCCGTCGATCGGGTCGACGGCGATGTCCGCCTGCGGGCCGCGCCCGGTGCCCACGTGCTCGCCGTTGAAGAGCATCGGCGCGCGGTCCTTCTCGCCCTCGCCGATCACCACGACGCCGTCGAACTCGACCGTGCCGAGGAACGCCCGCATCGCGTCCACCGCGGCGCCGTCGGCGGCGAGCTTGTCGCCCTTGCCGATGAACGGCACCGCGCGGATCGCCGCCGCCTCCGTCGCCCGCACCAGCTCCATCGCCAGGTTGCGATCCGGGCGTGCCACCAGGTCCGACTCAGCCATCGTCCGCTCCCTCCACATCGGCCTCCGACGCTACTCGCCGGGGCCGTGCGGCAGCCGATCACTAGAGTGAGGGCGGCCAGCCGCGCTGCCGCGGCACGATCGAAGGCAGGAGCGCCCGATGCCCGTCGCCACCCCCGACCAGTACGCCGAGATGCTCGACCGCGCGAAGGCGGGCGGCTTCGCCTACCCCGCCGTCAACGTGTCGTCCTCGCAGACGATCAACGCCGTGCTGCAGGGCCTCACGGAGGCCGGCAGCGACGGGATCATCCAGGTCACGACGGGCGGCGCGGACTACTTCGCCGGGCACACGGTGAAGAACCGCGCGGCCGGCGCCCTGGCGATGGCGCGCTTCGCGACCGAGGTCGCGAAGAACTACCCGATCACCGTCGCGCTGCACACGGACCACTGCCCGAAGCCGGCGCTCGAGGGCTTCGTGCTGCCGCTCATCGCGGCGAGCGAGGAGCAGATCAGGGCCGGCGGCGAGCCGATCTTCCAGTCGCACATGTGGGACGGCTCGGCCGTGCCGCTCGACGAGAACATCGAGGTCGCGAAGGACCTCCTCCCCCGCATGAAGGCGATCAACGCGATCCTCGAGGTCGAGATCGGCGTCGTCGGCGGCGAGGAGGACGGCGTCCAGCACGAGGGCACGAACGACGCGCTCTACACGACGCTCGGCGACGTCGAGAAGGTCGTCGACGCGCTCGGCCTCGGCGAGGACGGGCGCTACATCGCGGCGCTCACCTTCGGCAACGTCCACGGCGTCTACAAGCCCGGCAACGTGAAGCTGCGGCCCGAGCTGCTCGGCGAGATCCAGGCCGGGCTCGCGGACCGGTACGGCCACGGCCCGAAGCCGCTCGAGCTCGTCTTCCACGGCGGGTCCGGCTCGACGGACGAGGAGATCGCGCAGGCCGTCGCGAACGGCGTCGTGAAGATGAACATCGACACGGACACGCAGTACGCGTTCACCCGCTCCATCGCCGACACGATGTTCCGCAACTACGACGGCGTGCTCAAGGTCGACGGCGAGGTCGGGAACAAGAAGGTCTACGACCCGCGCGCCTGGGGCAAGACCGCCGAGACCGCGATGGCGGCCCGGGTCGTCGAGGCCACGCGCCAGCTCGGCTCCGCGGGGCAGTCGCAGGGCTGAGCGGGGTCAGCCCGCGCGGAGGTGGGCGGTGAACGCCGGGTCGAGCGCCGCGGCGACCACCACGAGGATCAGCGTCAGGACGGCGCACGAGAGCCCGAGGACGAGCGGGATCCAGAACGCCGTCCGGTGCGCGCGCAGGCGCGGCACGGCCAGCGCGATCGCCAGCACGAGGCCGAGCACGTTCACCGCGGCGACGACGAGGCCGACGGTCGTGGCGACGCCCGTGCTCGTGTACTCGCCGTAGCCGGCCTCCCGGAAGACGCCGTCGAGCACCGACCCGAGGTCGCGGGAGAGCGCGACCGTCCGCGTGACGTCGATCAGCCCGATGACGAGCAGGCCGACGGTGGCGACCGGGTCCCAGGTCGGCGCGCGCCGCGCCTCCCCGGTCAGCTGCGGCCGCCGAGCGCCCGGGGGTCGCGGTTGCCTGAGGCGTCGCGGCGCAGCTCGCGGGGCAGGGAGAAGACGAGGTCCTCCTCCGCGGTGCGCACCTCCTCCACCGTGCCGTAGCCGTGCTCGGCGAGCACCGCGAGCAGGTCGCGGACGAGGCGCTCCGGCACGCTCGCGCCGCTCGTCACGCCGACGGTCGAGGCGCCCTCGAGCCAGGCGGGGTCGAGCTCGCTCGCGTCGTCGATGCGGTAGGAGGCGCGGGCGCCGCCGTCGAGCGCGACCTCGACGAGGCGCACCGAGTTCGAGGAGTTGGCGCTGCCGACCACGAGCACGACGTCCGCGTCGCGGGCGATCTTCTTCACCGCGACCTGGCGGTTCTGCGTGGCGTAGCAGATGTCGTCCGAGGGCGGGTCGGCGAGGTTCGGGAAGCGCGTGCGCAGGCGGCGGACCGTCTCCATCGTCTCGTCGACGGAGAGGGTCGTCTGCGAGAGCCAGACCAGGTTGTCCGGGTCGGCGACCTCGACGGTGTCGGCCTCCTCCGGCGAGCCCACGAGCGTGGTGCGCTCGGGCGCCTCCCCCATCGTGCCCTCGACCTCCTCGTGGCCGTGGTGGCCGATGAGGAGGATGTGCCGGTCGTCGCGCGCGAAGCGCACGGCCTCGCGGTGGACCTTGGTGACCAGCGGGCAGGTCGCGTCGATCGCCTGCAGGCCGCGGTCGGCGGCCGCGCGGACGACGGCCGGGGCGACGCCGTGGGCGCTGAAGACGACGTGGGAGCCGGTCGGCACCTCGTCGACCTCGTCGACGAACACCGCGCCCTGCTCCTCGAGGCGCTTCACGACGTGCACGTTGTGCACGATCTGCTTGCGCACGTAGACGGGCGAGCCGTAGCGCTCGAGCGCCTTCTCGACGGCGACCACGGCGCGGTCGACGCCGGCGCAGTAGCCGCGCGGGGCGGCGAGCAGCACACGACCGGACCCGGTGACGGACCCGTCGACTACCGTGGACGCGGTCGACGGACTCGCGGGAAGACCGAGCTCGACCGGGGGGACCACGCGAGGATTCTAGGAGCGTGCGCATGAGCGACGGCGTCGGGACGGCGGAGACGCCCTGGTCGGTGGGCGTGCTCGGCGACAAGCTGAAGGGCTGGATCGACCGGCTCGGGCAGGTCTGGGTCGAGGGCGAGATCACCCAGTGGGGCGTCCGCGGCGCGAACGTCTACGGCAAGCTCAAGGACCTCGAGCGGGACGTGACCGTCTCCTTCCAGATCTGGTCGAGCGTGAAGTCGCGGCTGCCGGCGGACCTCAAGCAGGGCGACCGCGTGATCGCGCTCGTCAAGCCGGACTACTGGCTGAAGGCCGGCTCGATCTCGATGCAGGTCTTCCAGATGAAGCACGTCGGGCTCGGCGACCTGCTCGAGCGGCTCGAGCTGCTGCGGCGCACGCTCGCGGCGGAGGGCCTGTTCGACCCCGCGCGCAAGCGCCGGCTCCCGTTCCTCCCGCACCGGATCGGCCTCATCACGGGCAAGGACTCCGACGCGGAGAAGGACGTGATCCGCAACGCGCAGCTGCGCTGGCCGAGCGTCGACTTCCGCGTCGTGCACGCCGCCGTGCAGGGCGACCGCACGGTGCCGGAGGTGCTCGCCGCGCTCGCGGCCCTCGACGCGGACCCCGAGGTCGACGTCATCGTCATCGCCCGCGGCGGCGGCGACTTCCAGAACCTGCTCGGGTTCAGCGACGAGCGGCTGCTCCGCGCGGTCGCCGCGGCCCGGACGCCGGTCGTCAGCGCGATCGGCCACGACAACGACCGGCCGCTGCTCGACGACGTCGCCGACCTGCGCGCCTCCACCCCGACCGACGCGGCGAAGCGCGTCGTGCCGGACGTGACCGACGAGCTGAACGGCGTCAGCCAGGCCCGCGCGCGCATCCGCAACCGCCTGACGCAGACGGTGCGGATGGAGGCGGACCGGGTCGCGTCGCTGCGGCAGCGTCGCGTGCTCGCGGACGGCGGCTGGATCGTCGACAGCCGCGCCGACGAGCTGACCCGCTGGGCCGCGCGGTCCGCCGAGCTGGTCGACCGCGCCGTCGACGCGGCCGAGCGGCGGCTCGCGGAGGCCCGCGGGCACCTGCGCGCGCTCTCCCCCCTCCGCACGCTCGAGCGCGGCTACGCGATCGTGCTCGGCGGCGACGGCGCGGCGCTGCGGCACGTCGCCGACGCCCCGACCGGCACGCCGCTGACCGTGCGCGTGGTCGACGGGGCGGTCGCCGCGACGAGCGAGGGCGCCGTCGACCGGGAGCCCGCCGACCGGGCCGAGCCGGTCGGAGCCCGCTCGTAGACTGCCGGGCATGACCGACCCGGCACCCACCGACATCGACTCGCTGTCGTACGAGGCCGCCCGGGACGCGCTGATCGCGGTCGTCGATCAGCTCGAGCGGGGCGGCGCCACCCTCGAGGAGTCGCTGGCGCTCTGGGAGCGCGGCGAGGCGCTCGCGACCCGCTGCGAGACGTGGTTGACGGGCGCGCGGGCGCGGCTCGACGCCGCGCGCGCCGAGTCGTGAGCGACCCCTCCGGCCGGGTCGTCGCGGAGCTGGGCCGGCCCGAGACCCCCGAAGAGACCGCCGAGCGCAAGGCGCGCGACCGCGTCCTGCGGCGGTCGCGGCAGAACTGGCGCAACCTCGTCGGCTCGCTCGTCGCGTGCGTGCTCCTCGTCGCCGCGATCGTGCTGATCGTGCCGCGCGGCGACCAGCCCGTGCAGCGGGACGTCGACGTGCAGCAGGTCGCGCAGCAGTACGGCGACACCGCCGGCCGGCCGCTGATCGCCCCCGCGGTGCCCGCCGGCTGGAAGGCCAACGCGGCGGAGCTGCGGGGCAGCGGCGACGGCTCCTCCTGGTACGTCGGCTGGGTGATCGACGGCGCCGAGTACGCCGGGCTCACCGAGGGGCTGCCCGGCACCGACGACCTGCTGGCGACGACGATGCAGCGCGCCCGCCCCACCGGCACGACCACGATCGGCGGCCTGCCGTGGCGGGTGTACGACCGCAGGGAGCTCGGCCGCGACGCCGGTAACGTCGCCTACGGCCTCGCGACGCGGATCGGCGGCGTGCTCGTCGCCGTGTACGGCACGGCACCGGAGCGCGAGATCCGCGACCTCGCCGCGAAGGCCGCCGCGAGCGCCGAGGCCCGTGGACTGGAAGGCGGAGGGACCCTGCCGTGAGCACCGAACGAGCGGCGACCGCGGCCTGGCAGCGCCTCGCCGACGGCAACGAGCGCTTCGTCGCCGACCGGCCGGAGCACCCGCGGCAGGACGCGCACCGGCGCGCCGAGCTCGCCGAGGGCCAGCGACCGGTCGCGACGATCCTCGGGTGCAGCGACTCCCGCGTCGCGGCGGAGGTGCTCTTCGACCAGGGGCTCGGCGACCTGTTCGTGATCCGGAACGCCGGCCAGGTGGCGAGCGCCTCCGCGATCGCCTCGGTCGAGTACGCGGTCGGCGTGCTCGGCGTGCCGCTCGTCGTCGTGCTCGCCCACGACCGCTGCGGGGCCGTGCAGGCGGCGATCGACGCCTCCGCGCCCGACGCGCCGCCGCTGCCGCCCCTGATCGCGGCCCACATCCAGGCGATCCGGCCGGCCGTGCGCGCGGCGCACGACGGCGACGCGGCGGCCGTCGGCGAGGCGCACCTCGAGTCCACGGTGGCGTCGCTGCTCGCCGCCTCCGACCTGCTGTCCGCCACGGTGGCGGACGGTACCGTGGACGTGGTCGGTGCGAACTACCGCCTGGCGGAGGGCCGCGTCGAGCGGCGCTTCGCGGTGGGCGCCACGTCCTGACCCGACCGGTCGACCCTCCCCACGGCGAAGGAGCCTGATGACGTCCGACGACGCTGCCTACCGCATCGAGCACGACACGATGGGCGAGGTGCGCGTCCCCCGCGACGCGCTCTGGGCGGCGCAGACGCAGCGCGCCGTCGAGAACTTCCCGATCTCGGGGTCACGGCTCGAGGACGCGCAGGTCGTCGCGCTCGCGCGCATCAAGCGGGCGGCGGCGATCGTCAACGGCCGCCTCGGCGTGCTGCCGACGGACGTCGTCGACGCGATCGTCGGCGCCGCCGACGAGATCGTCGCGGGCGAGCACCTCGACCAGTTCCCGGTCGACGTCTACCAGACGGGCAGCGGCACCTCCTCGAACATGAACATGAACGAGGTGCTCGGGTCGCTCGCGACGCAGCGCCTCGGCCGCCCCGTGCACCCGAACGACGAGGTGAACGCCTCCCAGTCGTCGAACGACGTGTTCCCGACCTCGGTGCACCTCGCGGCGACGGAGGCCGTGCAGACCGTGCTCGTGCCGGCGCTCGAGCACCTCGCGACGGCGCTCGAGGAGAAGGCGACGGCGTGGGCGCAGCTCGTGAAGGCGGGCCGCACGCACCTGATGGACGCGACGCCCGTGACCTTCGGCCAGGAGTTCGGCGGCTACGCGCGCCAGATCCGGCTCGCGCTCGACCGCATCGCCGCCATGGTGCCGCGCCTCGCGGAGGTGCCGCTCGGCGGCACCGCGACCGGCACGGGCATCAACACGCCCGCGGGCTTCTCCCCCGCCGTCATCGAGATCCTCGCCGAGACCACCGGCCTGCCGATCGTCGAGGCCGCGGACCACTTCGAGGCGCAGGGCGCCCGCGACGGACTCGTCGAGGCGTCCGGCGCGCTGAAGGTCCTCGCCGTCAGCCTGACGAAGATCTCGAACGACCTCCGCTGGATGGGCTCCGGGCCGAACGCCGGGCTCGGCGAGCTGCACATCCCGGACCTGCAGCCGGGCTCCTCGATCATGCCGGGCAAGGTGAACCCGGTCATCCCGGAGGCGACCCTCATGGTCGCCGCGCGGGTGATCGGGAACGACGCGACGATCACCTGGGCGGGCGCCTCCGGCGTCTTCGAGCTCAACGTCGCGATCCCGGTGATGGGCACCGCGCTGCTCGAGTCCGTCCGCCTCCTCGCCGCGGTCTCGCACCTGCTCGCGGACAAGGTCCTCGCGGGCCTGGCCGTGAACGAGGAGCGCGCCCGCGCCCTCGCCGAGTCCTCCCCCTCGATCGTGACGAAGCTGAACCGGGCGATCGGCTACGAGGCGGCCGCGAAGGTCGCGAAGCACTCGGTGGCGCAGGGCATCACCGTGCGGCAGGCCGTGATCGACCTCGGCTTCGTCGAGCGCGGCGAGGTGACGGAGGAGCAGCTCGACACGGCGCTCGACGTCCTGTCGATGACGCGCCCCGGCTGACCTGCATCCCGCTCGTGCCCTCGATCCGACCGGCGTGAACACGACCTGACCGGCCGGGGCACGCGCGGCGGGTCGGCCGTCAGGGCGGGCCGACCTCCGCTACACGCCGTGCGGAACGGCGACGCGGCGCTCCTCCTCGGGTAGAACGGCGGGCATGGCGCACCGGCGAGCCCCGCTGCTCCGCCGCGCTCGGCGCCGGAGCGGCCCCGTGCGCCGCCGGGCGGCGGTGCTCGCGGGCCGGGCGACGGCACTGCTCGTGCACCTCGTCCGCCCCGGCGGCGGCACCGCGATCCCCGGCCGCGTCGCCCTGCGGCTCGCCCCCGACCTGGTGGGGCACGTGCTCCGGCAGCCGCCGCTCGGCGTGGTGGTCGTGTCGGGCTCCAGCGGGAAGTCGACGACCGCGGCGCTCGTGCGGGCGATCCTCGAGCGGCACGGCCTGACCGTGCTCGCCAACCGGCGGACCGCGAACATCCCGCACGGCATCACCGCGGAGCTGCTGCCGCAGATCGACGGTGCTGCGCGGACCACCGCCGACGTCGCGGTCGTGGAGGTCGACGAGGGCTACGCGGGCGCGGTCGCCGCGGACGCCGCCGCACGAGTGGTCGTGCTGCTGAACGTGATGATCGACCAGCTGCACCGCTGGCAGGAGCCGGAGCTCGTCGCCGCCTACCTCCGCCGGGCCGCCGAGGCGGCGACGGGCGCGCTCGTGGTGAACGCGGACGACCCGCTCGTCGCCGCGATCGGCCGGGACCGGGAGTTGGCCGGGGCGGTCGTCCGCCGCTTCGGGCTCTCGGCCGCGGTCCGCGCGGCGCTGCCGCATCCGCCCGGCTCCGCGCCCGACTTCTCCGGCCCCGCGGTCGAGACGGCGGCCGACGCGGTCGTCGAGCGCGTGGACGGCGACCGGGCCGAGGTGCGGACCGAGCGCGGGCGCGACGTCCTCCGCCTGCCCGGTCGCGGCGCCCACGTCGCCGTGGACGCGGCCGCCGCGCTCGAGGCCGCGGCGGCCGTCCTCGGCGAGCGCTACGACGAGCGGCTGGCGCGCACCGCGATCGACGCCTCCGCCGCCGTGTTCGGGCGGGAGGAGACCGTGACCGCGCTCGGCGCCGAGGTGGAGCTCGTGCTGACGAAGAGCCCCGCGACGATGCAGGCGAACCTCGACCTGCTCGACCCGCGCGGCGTCTCCACGATGGTCGCCGTCGGCCGCGACATCTTCGACGCCTCGCAGCTATGGCTCGCGGACTGGCGCCCGCTCGAGCACGTGGACCTCGTGTCCGGGTGGCAGGCGTGGGACACCGCGCTCCGGCTCGCCTACGACGAGGTCGCGGTGGGCCGCGTCGACGAGGACCTGGACCGCGCGGTGGTCGCGCACCTGACCGCGCCGCTGCCGGACGGCGTGCGGCGCCGCATCGTGATGACGCCGGAGAGCATGCGCGTCATCCGGCGCCGCCTGCGGCTCGACCGGAGCGCGTCGTGAGCCGTGTCGTCCTGCTCGACCTGCTGCCCGGCGGCATGGACGTCAACGGCGACCGCGGGAACGTGCTGGCGCTCCGGCGCCGGCTCGACTGGGCCCGGATCGACGCGGCGGTGGTCACCGGCGACGACCGGCGCTGGTGGGCCGCCCGCCCGGACCTCGTGCACGTCGGCGGCCCGTCGGTCGCCGGGCAGCGCGCCGCGCTCGCCCGCCTCGCCGGGCAGCGGGCGGTGCTGCACGAGTGGGTCGCGGACGGCGTGCCGGTGCTCGGGGTCGCCGGCGGGTTCCACCTGCTGCTCGACCGCCTCCTGCTGCCGGGCGACCGGGTGCCGGTCGCCGGGCTCGGCCTGCTGCGCGGCAGCAGCCGACCCGCCGCGCGCGTGAGCGGGTTCGCCGTCGTGGAGACCGCGATCGGCCGGGTGCACGGCTACCACAACCTCGGTCAGGAGGCGGAGCTCGACGAGGGGACGGAGCCGTGGGGCCGGGTGCTGCTCGGCGCGGGCAACGCGCCGGGGCGGCCCGACGAGGGCGCCGCGTCCGGCCGGGTCGTCGGCACGAACCTCCACGGCCCGCTGCTCCCCCGCAACCCTCGGGTCGCGGACGAGCTGCTCGGCGTCGCGGCCGCTCGCCGCGGGCTCGACTACCGGCCCGGGGAGCGGCACCGCGCGGTGGACCGCATCGCGGAGCGGGCGAACGCGGTGCTGCACGCCCGCGCGGCCGGCCGCGGCTCCCGCTCCTACGTGCCCGCGAGCGCGGGCACCGGGCTCCGCCGCCCGGTCTGACCGGGCGGGCGCGCGGTCCGCGCCGCCGGTCAACGCACGACGGGGGCGCCCTCCGCCCGCACTCGGCGGCCGCCGTGCTCGGGCTCGTCGTGGACCGCGATCCCGCTCGGCCCGACGGCGACGCGGAGCCCTCCGAGCACGGCGCGGAGCGCGAGGAGCACCCCGGCGACCTCGGCCGCCTCCTCGAGCGTCACCTCGAGGATGAAGAGCGGTGCCGTCTTGCTGAGCCCCCAGGTCTCGACGAGGGTTCCCGCGACGGCCTCGAGCCCGAGCGAGCCGCCGAGGAACACGAGGGCCGCGATCCCGAGCCGCCGCCGGAGCAGCGGTTCGGTGCGGCGGGAGACGAGGACGAGCGCGACGACCCCGACGATCGCGACGGGCAGCCCGAGCGCGACCCACTCGAACGTCCCGCGCACGCCGACCGCGCGAGCGAGGGTGCCGAGCCGCTCGTGGAGGGCTGCGGCCTCGTCGATCGACAGCCAGGCGGCGACGCACGCGAAGACGACGACGTCGACGTGCGGACGGCGGGCGGCGCGGCGGAGGAGCGCGGTGACCGCGAAGGCCGCGGCCAGCGCGGCGAGCAGCACCGTGGAGTACCAGGACCAGACGTTGAGCTCCTGGTTGGCCCAGAACACGCCCTTGGCGTCGACGAGCGCGGAGCCGACCGCCCCGCGTTCGCCGACCGCGTCGCTCGCGAGCGCGAGCACCGAGCCGAGCAGGAGGAGCAGGGCGCCGACGACCGCGACCGGTCGGAGCACCGCGGTGGGGGTCGTCGCCTCGTCGCGATCCATGCGCTGCACCGTAGAGGACCGCCGCGCCGGTCGGCGAGCGCGACGCGGCGCTCGTGCGACGCCGCGCGGCTCGTGCACCGGCGCGCGGCGTCGCACCGGCCGCGGCGGGGTGCACGAGCGGGTCAGGCGAGCAGCAGCACCGTCCAGGCGGCGAGGAGCATCGGCGGACCGAACGGCATCCGGGCGCCCGGGCCGCGGCGGACGAGGACGACGACCGCCGCGATCCCGCCGACGAGGAACGCGAGCACGAGCCAGAGGACGGCGGCGCCGGGAACGGCGGCGCCCGCGAGCGCGCCGAGCAGCGGCGCGAGCTTCACGTCGCCGAGCCCGAGCCCGCCCGTGAGGTGGAGCAGCAGCAGCACGAGCCCGCAGGCGAGCCCGGCGAGGACCGGGCCGGCGGCTGCGGTGCCGTCCGACCACGCCTGCAGCAGCACCGCTGCGAGCACGACCGGGTAGCCGGGCAGCACGAACCGGTCCGGCAGGCGGTGCTCGGCGAGGTCCACCGCGACGAGCCGGGGCGTGACGAGCGCGAGCCAGACGAACCCGAGCAGCACCGGCCGCGCGCCGATCGCCGCGACGGCGACGACGATCAGGCCCGCGACGGGCAGGAGCTCCTCCCGCGGGAGGCGGCGGACGACGGCGAGCACGCCGGGAGGCTAGAGCGCGCGTCGCAGCGGCGGCGCGCGTTCTCCACAGCCCGGCCGATCAGGCCGGTGCGCTCCGCCTCGCCGCGCGGACCAGGACGACGACACCGAGCACGGCACCGATGACGCCCGCGAGCAGCCCGCCCAGCACGATCAGCATGCCGAGGCCGGTGGTTCCTCCGGCGCCGGGCGGCAGCTCGTCCGACACCGACATGGCCGTCGCGAACGCGCTCCACCAGTGGAAGAAGCCCGCTCCGCCGAGCAGGAGGGCGCCGAGCGCCGCTGCGGCGAGCGGTCCTGTGGGCTCGACGACGGAGCGGAGGCGCGGATGCGCCGGCAGCAGCACGGCGAGGTGGCCGATGCTCATGAGCGCCCGCAGCACCGCCCAGACGACCGCGTCGCCGACGCAGTGGGGCAGGTCCCCCGGAGCGCTCGAGCGTCCGGGAGATCTCGGCGAGCGGCGTCGTGGGCGCGAGCTCCTGCGGCAGCCGCACGAGCGTGTCCAGGGTGCCGAGACGACGAGACGACGGGCCAGGGCGAAGGCGAGCGAGCCGCCCGTCCTCCACAGGCCTTCACGGATCCGCAGTTCTGCCGCGACACGCCGGGCCGGAGGGTGCCGGCTGCGGCGTGTCGGGCGAGAACTGCGGATCCGCGGAGGAAGTGCGGATCCGCGACGGGGTCAGGAGAGCTCGTTCGACTCCAGCATCTCCGTGACGAGGGCCGCGATCGCGCTGCGCTCCGAGCGGGTGAGCGTGACGTGGCCGAACAGCGGGTGGCCCTTCAGCGTCTCGATCACGCTCGCGACGCCGTCGTGCCGACCGACCCGGAGGTTGTCGCGCTGGGCGACGTCGTGGGTGAGCACGACCCGCGAGTTCTGCCCGATCCGCGACAGCACGGTGAGCAGCACGTTGCGCTCGAGCGACTGCGCCTCGTCGACGATCACGAACGCGTCGTGCAGGCTGCGGCCGCGGATGTGGGTCAGCGGCAGCACCTCGAGCACGCCCCGCTCGACGACCTCGTCGATCACGTTCTGCGACACGACCGCGCCCAGGGTGTCGAAGACCGCCTGCCCCCAGGGGTTCATCTTCTCGGCGGCGTCGCCCGGCAGGTAGCCGAGCTCCTGCCCGCCGACCGCGTACAGCGGCCGGAACACCATGATCCGGCGGTGCTGCTGCCGCTCGAGCACGGCCTCGAGCGCGGCGCAGAGCGCGAGCGCGCTCTTGCCCGTGCCCGCGCGCCCGCCGAGCGAGACGATGCCGACCTCGGGGTCGGTGAGCAGGTCGATCGCGAGCCGCTGCTCGGCGCTGCGGCCGTGCAGGCCGAACACGTCGCGGTCGCCTCGCACGAGCTTCAGCTCGCCGCGCCTGCCGACCACGCGGGCGAGCGCGCTGCCGCGCTCGGAGGAGAGCACGACGCCGGTGTTGATCGGCAGGCCCTCGGCCTCGGGCGCGGAGGCCCGGTGCTCGTCGTACAGCGCGTCGAGCGCGTCGGCGCCGACCGCGAGCTCCGCGACGCCGCTGTAGCCGGTGTCGACCGCCTGCTCGGCCGTGTACTCCTCGGCGGTGAGGCCGATGGAGGCCGCCTTCACGCGCATCGGCAGGTCCTTCGACACCACCGTGACCTCGAGGCCGTCGTTCGCGAGGTTCTGCGCGACGGCGAGGATGCGCGCGTCGTTGCCGCCGAGCTGCAGGCCGTTCGGCAGCACGCTCATGTTCGAGTGGTTCAGCTCGACGCGGAGGGAGCCGCCCTCGCCGACCGGCACCGGGAAGTCGAGCCGCTCGTGCTGGACGCGGAGCTCGTCGAGGTTCCGCAGCGCCTGCCGCGCGAAGTAGCCGATCTCCGGGTCGTTCCGCTTGCCCTCGAGCTCGGAGATCACCACGACCGGGAGCACGACCGCGTGCTCCGCGAAGCGGAACGGGGCCTTCGGATCGGACAGCAGCACCGAGGTGTCGAGCACGAAGGTGCGCGTCCCGGTGCTCGCCGCCGTGGCGGGCTCGGCCGGGCTCGCCGGCAGGGACTGGGCGGACAGCGCGTCAGGCACGTGGCCTCTTTCCCCCGGGAGAGATCAGCCGACCTCCCCGGATCGCCTTCCCACCGGGACCATGCGCGCCTCCTGTCGTCGCGAGCCGCAGATGCCGTCCCGGACCGGGTGAGGTACCCGATGCGGCACACCGTACGGCACGCCTCCGACGGCCGGTGGACGACGCGAGGACGACGCGAGGACGAGGGATGGACGCGGGGCGTCAGACCTCGGCGCGCGCCGCCGCCCGCTCGGCGAGGAAGGCGACGACCGCGTCGGGGCGGTCGTCGAGGACGCCCGTCGCCGCGGCCTTCACCTCGTCGTCCGCGCCCGCGACGGCCCACGACTCGTCGGCCTCCGCGAACAGCGGCAGGTCGTTGGCGCCGTCGCCGAACGCGACGATCCGGGTGAAGCCGTGCTCCTCCGCGACGCGGCGGACGCCGGTGCCCTTCGTCGCGGTCGACGGCGTGACGTCGAGGACGCCGACGCCGCTCTCGCGGCTGCCCGCGAGCGCCAGCGAGCAGCCCGTGCCCCACGAGATCGCGCGGATCATCCGGGACAGCCGCCGCACGACCGGGTACTCGCCGCGGATGCTGACGAAGAAGCCGCGGTCGTGGTCGACCTCGTCCCAGCCGTCGACCGGCGCGAGCCGCGGGTCGCCCTGCCGGGTCTCGAGGAAGGCGTCCACGCCGCTGGTCTCGGCGCCGCGCACCCAGCTGACCTTGTCCCGGTCGCCGTCGAGCCAGAACACGAGCGGGGTCACGCCCGCCGCGAGCGCCGCGCCGACGAGGGGCGCGAGCGACCGCGCGTCGAAGTGCTCCCACCACAGCGGGCCGCGCTCGGTCGGGTCGACCGCGGTCGCGCCGCCGTAGGCGACGAGCGGCAGCGCGAGCGGCACGCCGTCGAGGGCGGAGAACGCGGTGTGCGGCGAGCGGGCCGTCGCGACGGTGAAGTCGACGCCGTCGGCGATGAGCCGGGCGAGGGCGTCGCGCGTCGCGGGCTCCAGCAGCCCGTCCGGCCCGAGCAGGGTGTCGTCGAGGTCGCTCACCCAGAGGGTGCGGCCGGGCCCGGTGATCGTCATCGGACGGGCCGCACGGCGGTCGCGTAGGCGGACAGGGCGGTGCGGAGCATGGCGATCGTCTCCTCCGTGGTTCCCGCGTGCGGGGAGATCCGCACGCGCCCGTCCCGGATGGTCACCGAGACGCCGTGGTTGAACAGGGCGGCCGTGAGCGCCGTCAGCCGCTCGGGCAGCGGCTCGAGCACGACGATGCCGGCGCGGTCGCCGTCGGCGCGCGGCGAGACCACCGGGACCCCGAACTCGTCGGCGAGCGCGATGACGCGTGCGGCGCGCTCGGCGACGGCGGCGGCCACGGCCGCGGGGCCCGCGTGCGTCAGGTCCTCGAGCGCGGCGGCGAGCCGCGCGGCCGCGACGGGGTCGGGGCGGGAGACCTGCATGCCGGCCGCGCCCTCGGCGGGCGGCAGCACCTCGTCGTACACGACGTCCTCGCCGGTGCCGCCCTCGCCGGAGAGCACCGGGGTCAGCCGGTTCGCGGCGCGGTCGGAGACGGCGAGGAAGCCGGCGCCCCAGCCAGCCCGCAGCCACTTCTGGCCGCCGCACGCGATCACGTCGGCCGCGGACCACGGCAGGTCGACCGCGCCGAGCGCCTGCACGGCGTCGACGATCAGCAGCCGGTCGCCGATCACCTGCCGGATGCCGTCGAGGTCCGCGACCGCGCCCGTGCGCGCGTCGACGGCGCTGACGAGCACCGCCATCGTCGTGCCGGTCAGCGCGTCGCGGACGGCGCCCGGCGTGACGCGCCCGTCGTCGGGCTCGAGCCGCACCGGCGTGACGACCTGCATCGCCTCCGCCGCCCGCTGGGCGGTGAGCGGCAGGGCCGGGTAGTCGGCGCGCGACACGAGCAGGCCGCCCGCGAGGCCGTACACGGCCTGCAGGATCCCCTGCCCGGTCGACGGCTGGAAGGCGATCTGGTCGGCGCGGAAGCCGGTCGCGACCGCGGCCGCGTCGCGCAGCCGCAGGGCGCCCTGCTCGAGCCGCTCCCGCGCGCCGTAGCGGGCGCGCCGCACGAGGTCCTCCTGCGCCGCCGTCTCCGCCAGCACCGCGGCGGAGATCGGGCCGAACGCCGCGAAGTCGAGGTACCCGGGCTCCTCCCCGAAGCCGTCGAGGTAGTCGGTGAGGGCGTCCATGGCGATCACCGAGCGTAGCGGCGCCCGGAAGGCCCCGGTGTCCGGTCGGGCCCGGTCGCGCGGGGCGCCGTCAGGCGCCGTAGCGGCGCTGCCGCTGGGCGTAGGAGCGGAGCGCGCGCAGGAAGTCGACCTCGCGGAGGTCGGGGCCGAGCGCCTCCACGAAGTAGAACTCGCTGTGCGCGCTCTGCCAGACCATGAAGTCGGACAGCCGCTGCTCCCCCGACGTCCGGATCACGAGGTCCGGGTCCGGCTGCCCGGTCGTGTAGAGGTGCGCGGCGATCAGCTCGGGGTCGAGGCGGTCGGAGAGCGTGTCGAGCGTGCCGCCCTCCGCGGCGTGCTCCGCCACGATGCTCCGCATCGCGTGCGCGATCTCGGTGCGGCCGCCGTAGCCGACGGCGAGGTTGATGTGGAGGCCCGGCTTCCCCGCGCCCTGCGCCTCGGCCGTGCGGAGCGCGGCGAGCAGCGCCTCCGGCAGCCCCTCCGTCGTCCCCACGTGCTGGATGCGCCAGCGCGCCGACAGGTCGAGCGCGAGCGTGCCGATGATGTCGAACAGCGCGGTCAGCTCCGCGTCGGCCCGCCCGCGGAGGTTGTCGGTCGACAGCAGGTAGAAGGTGACGTGCGGGATGCGCAGCGCGTCCACCCAGCCCGCGAACTCGACGAGCTTGTCCGCGCCGGCGCGGTGCCCGTGCTCGGCCGCGCCGAGGCCCGCGAGACGCGCCCAGCGGCGGTTGCCGTCGAGGATCATCGCGATGTGCTTCGGCAGCGCCGACGAGCCGAGGTTGTGGCGGAGGCGCCGCTGGTAGATCGAGTAGAAGGGCCGGCGCAGCCGCACCCCTCGTCCCCGCACCCGCCCACGCTACGCCTGAACGCCGGTCCCGGCCCGGGGCTTGCCGACTACCCTCGTCGCATGGCATCGAGGGAGCAGCGCCCGACCGCCGTCGCCGCCGCGACGAGCGCGGAGCCCGCCGCCGAGCCGGCCCACCTCCCCCTCCTCGAGGAGGCCACGGACGCGGCGCACCTCGAGCGGAAGCCGACCTGGCGGGGCTGGATCCACGCGGTCACGGCCCCGATCGCCGCGATCGCGGGCCTGGTCCTCGTCGCGCTCGCGTCGGACGCCGAGGCGCGCTGGGCGTGCGTCGTGTTCGCGCTGACGTCGATCCTGCTGTTCGGCAACTCGGCGCTGTACCACCGGGTGGACTGGTCGCCGAGGGTGAAGCTCGCGCTGAAGCGCGTCGACCACGCGAACATCTTCCTGCTCATCGCCGGCACCTACACGCCGCTGTCGCTGCTGGCGCTGCCGCCGGCCCAGGGCGTCGTCCTGCTCGCCGTCGTGTGGGCGGGGGCCCTGATCGGCATCGCGTTCCGCGTGTTCTGGGTGGGCGCGCCCCGCTGGCTGTACGTGCCGATCTACCTCGGGCTCGGCTGGGCCGCGGTCGTCTACTTCGTGCCGCTGTTCGAGGCGAACGCCGCGATGATGGTGCTGGTCGTCGTCGGCGGGCTGCTCTACACGGTCGGGGCGCTGGCCTACGGCTTCAAGCGCCCGAACCCCTTCCCCGGCCGGTTCGGGTTCCACGAGATCTTCCACACCTGCACGGTGCTCGCGTTCCTCTGCCACTGGACGGCGACCCTGCTGATCGCCCTCCACCCCGTCGCCTGAGGTCAGGACCCGGGCGGGTGCTCCCCCGCGCGGCGCTCGGCGAGCTCGGAGCGGTACCGGATCCGGCGGACGCGGCGGACCATGTCGACGATCAGCGCGAGCGTCGCGAGCGTCACCAGCAGGATCGCGATGAAGCCGACCACGCCGGGCGTGATGCTGGCCTCGTCGAACGGCGAGGACGAGGGCGACGGGGAGGGCGTCGCCGCGAGCAGCAGCGCGAGCACGGTGGTCCTCCTGAAGTAGCCTCGGACCGCACGAATCTACTTCACGGCGGAGGGGCGGAGGACGCGTGACCACCCGCACCACGGCGCTCGAGGAGCGGTACGGCCGCACCGGCGACCGCCGTCGACGACGCCGCATCGGGGCGATCGCGGCCGGCGGGATCGTCGTGCTCGCGGTCGGCGCGTGGGGCGTGTGGACCGGGATCGGCGGCGCGACCGACGCGCTCGAGGTCACGACGACCGGCATCACGGTGACCGGGGACGAGACCACCGACGTGCAGTGGCTCGTGACGGGCCGCTCGGGCACGGCGCTGATCTGCGCGATCGAGGCGCAGGACTCCACCGGCGGCGTCGTGGGGCTCGCGGAGATCACCGTGCCCGCGACCGGGCAGGTGAACCGGACCGGCGAGACGACCGTGCGGACCATTCGCCGGGCGTCGAACGGCTTGATCGATTCCTGCCGGGACGCCTAGACTCCCCCATTCGATCCGCCGCGGCGCGCCGAGGCGCGCGCCCGGCGTCCCGGCCGTCGTCGTCCAGCGCGGCGGACGCCACGGCTGCGCGGGTCGCCGGAAACCGAGACGAGGAACCGTCATGTCCCAGACCAGCAGCGTCACCTGGCTGACGCAGGAGGCCTACGACCGCCTGTCCGCCGAGCTCGAGGAGCTGTCGGGCCCGGGCCGCACCGAGATCGCGAAGCGCATCGAGCAGGCCCGCGAGGAGGGCGACCTCAAGGAGAACGGCGGCTACCACGCCGCCAAGGAGGAGCAGGGCAAGATCGAGGCCCGCATCCGCCAGCTCACCCAGCTGCTCCGCACCGCGGAGGTCGGCCAGCCGGCCGGCGCGGGCGACGAGGTCGCGCCCGGCAACGTCGTCACCGCGTCGGTCGCGGGCAACGAGATGCGCTTCCTGCTCGGCAGCCGCGAGATCGCGGGCGACTCCGGCCTCGACGTCTACAGCGAGGGCAGCCCGCTCGGCGCCGCGATCGTCGGCGCGAAGGTCGGCAGCACCGTCAGCTACACCGCGCCGAACGGCCGCGCCATCGAGGTGAAGATCGTGAAGGTCGACCCGTACGAGGGCTGATCCGGCGCCGCACGACGCACCTCGACCGTCGGGAGCCCCCGCTGGTCGAGGTGCGAGCGCCGGCGAGCCTCGAGACCGCAGCCCGCGCGCTCAGGCCTCGACGACCTGGGGGGCGAAGCCGGCGGACCGGAGGCGCTCCAGCAGCGCGGCCTGGTGCGCCTTGCCGCGGGTCTCGACGCTGATGTCGATCTGGACCTCGCTGATCTGCGTGCCGGTGCCGTGCCGCGTGTGCAGCACCTCGACGACGTTCGCGTTCGCCTCCGCGATCACCGACGAGACGACGGCGAGCTGGCCCGGCCGGTCGGGCAGGCCGATCCGGAGGGTCATGTAGCGGTCGGAGGCGACGAGGCCGCGGCTGATCACCCGCTCCATCATCAGCGGGTCGATGTTGCCGCCGGAGAGCACCGCGACGGTGCTGCCCGGGTCCGGGATCCGCCCGGAGAGGATCGCGGCGACGCCGACCGCGCCCGCGGGCTCGACGACGAGCTTGGCGCGCTCGAGCAGCACGAGCATCGCGCTCGCGGTCTCGTCGTCCGACACGGTCACGACGTCGTCGACGAGGTCCCGCACGATCTGGAAGGTGAGGCGGCCCGGGGTGCCGACCGCGATGCCGTCGGCGATCGTCGGCCGGGTCGCGACGGTCCGGACCTCGCCCGCCTCGAGCGACGTGGGGAAGGCGGCGGCGTTCTCCGCCTGCACGCCGATGATCCGCACGTGCGGCGCGAGCTGCTTGACCGCGGCCGCGACGCCCGCGATCAGGCCGCCGCCGCCGATCGGGACGACGATGGTGCGCACCTCGGGCACGTCCTCGAGGATCTCGAGCCCGACGGTGCCCTGCCCGGCGATCACGTCCGGATGGTCGAACGGCGGGATGAAGACCGCTCCGGTCTCCTCCGCGTACCGCTTCGCGGCCGCGAGCGCCTCGTCGACGACGTCGCCGACGAGCTCGACCCGGGCGCCGTAGTCGCGGGTCGCCTCGAGCTTCGGCAGGGCGACGCCGTTCGGCATGAAGATCGTCGCCGCGATGCCGAGCTCGCGCGCCGCGAAGGCGACGCCCTGGGCGTGGTTGCCGGCGGAGGCGGCGACGACGCCGCGCGCCCGCTCCTCCGGGCTGAGCCGGGAGAGCCGGTAGGAGGCGCCGCGGATCTTGTAGGAGCCGGTGCGCTGCAGGTTCTCGCACTTCAGGTGCACGGCCGAGCCGGTGATGGAGGCGAGGAAGCGGGAGTGCTCCATCGGCGTCCGCGCCGCGACCGGGGCGAGGAAGCGGGCCGCGTCCCGGATGCGCTCGATCGACGGCGCCACCGGCGCATCGGTCGTGTCGGTGATCGCGGCGGCCGCTGCCGGCGTGGTCGCGATCGTGCTCTCCGCGTCAGGCAACGGTGGTCACGTCCTCGGGGTCGGCGGCGCGCTTGCGGCGGCGGCGGGCGGCGCGCCCGCCCTGCTCCGGCTCGCGCGGCAGCGGGTCGGTGGGCGGCGGCGGATCGCCCTTCCAGGCGCCGCCGGCGACGTACTTCACGGCCGAGTTGACCGCGGCGGCGATCGGCACGGCGAAGACCGCGCCGCCGATGCCGGCGATGATCGAGCCCGAGCTCACGACGAGCACGACCGCGACCGGGTGCAGGCGCACCGCGGTGCCCATGAGCAGCGGCTGCAGCACGTGCGACTCGAGCTGGTTCACGCCGATGACGCCGGCGAGCATCACGACGGCCGGGATCGGGCCCGCGTAGACGAGCGCGACGAGCACCGCGAACCCGCCCGTGACGATCGCGCCGACGAACGGAATGAACGCCGCGAGGAACACGAGCACCGCGATCGGCACGACGAACGGCAGCCCGAGGATCAGGGCGACGAGCCCGATCCCGATCGCGTCGATCAGCGCGACGACGATCTGCACGCGCGCGTAGGAGCCGATCGAGATCCAGGCCGCGCGGGCGCCGCCGTCGACCGCGGCGCGGGCCCGCTTCGGGGCGAGGCGCACGACCCATCGCCAGATGCCGGCGCCGTCGATCAGGAAGAACAGGGTCAGGAACAGCGACAGCACCAGGCCGACCGCGATGTCGCCGACCGTCGACGCGCCCGTCAGCGCGCCGGACGCGATGGTCGACCCGTTCTGCTGCACCCACTTCGTCGCGGAGTCGATCGCGTTCTGCAGGTCCGACTCGGAGATGCTGAACGGGCCGCTGCTGAGGAAGCCGAGGAACGAGCGGTAGGCGGTCGCGGTGCGGCTCTGGATGTCGTCGAAGCCCGAGCGCACCGTCAGCACGACGAGCGTGATGAGCGCGGCGACGACGACGAGCAGGCCGAGGAAGGTGACGGCGACCGCGAGCCCCTTCGGCCAGCGGTGGGCGACGAGCCGCGCCTTCACCGGGTTGATGAGGCCGGTGATGAGGATCGCGACGAGCACGGGCACCACGACGACGTGGAGCTGGATCACGACGAAGATCGCCACGGCGACGAGGATCAGCAGCCCGACGATCGGCCACGACCAGGCGCCCGCGATGCGCACGGCCACCGGGACGGCGCGCGCGACGGCGTCCTCCGCGTCCTCCGAGGGATCCGATCGCCTGGCCATCCCGCGAGTCTAGGGAGCCGCTGCACGCCCGCTGGACTGCTCGCGGCGCCCGTCCGCGGCCCCCGCTACGGTTCGAGCGTGGACCGGCTGACCCCGCGGGAGGCGCGGCGCATCGCGCTCGCGGCGCAGGGCTTCGGCCGGGCGCACCCGCCGACGGCCGGGCGCGCCCGGATCGAGACGGTGCTGCACCGGCTGCGGCTGCTGCAGATCGACTCGGTCAACGTGTTCGAGCGCAGCCACCACCTGCCGGTCTTCGCGCGCCTCGGCCCGTACGACCGCGGCCTGCTCGACCGGATGCTGTTCGACCCCGCCGGCGATCGCGTCGAGTACTGGGCGCACGAGGCCGCGTCCGTGCCGAAGGCGGACCTCGAGCTCTTCGCCTTCCGCATGGACCGGTTCCGCGCGAAGCACGGCGACGCGATCGCTGCGCACGCCGACCTCGCGGGCGCGCTGCTGGCGGAGATCGCGGACCGCGGCCCGATCGCCGCGAGCGAGGTCGAGGAGCATCCGAGCGTGCGGCAGGGGCCGTGGTGGGGCTGGTCGGACACGAAGCGCGTGCTCGAGCTGCTGTTCCGGACCGGCGACCTCGTGAGCGCGGGTCGCCGCGGCTTCGAGCGCCGGTACGGGCTGCCCGAGCAGGTGCTCGGCGGCCCCGTCCAGCGGGTCCCGGCGCCGGTCGCCGTCCGGGAGCTGGTGCGGCGCGCGGCGGTCGCGCACGGCGTCGCGGCGCTGCCCGACCTCGCGGACTACCACCGGCTGCGCTCGGACGAGACGCTCGTCGCGGCGCGGGAGCTGGAGGACGCCGGGGAGCTGGTGCCCGTCGAGGTGCCGGGCTGGACCCGTGCCGACGGGCGGCCGCTGCTCGCGTGGCGCCACGTCGACGCGGCACCCCCGGCCCGGCTGCGCGCCGCAGCGCTGCTCTCGCCGTTCGACCCGGTGGTCTGGCAGCGGGACCGCATCCTCCGCCTGTTCGGCTTCCACTACCGGATCTCGATCTACACGCCCGCCGCGCAGCGCGAGCACGGCTACTACGTCCTGCCCGCCCTGGTGGACGACCGCCTCGTCGGCCGGGTCGACCTGAAGTCGGACCGCCAGGCGGGCCGGCTGCTCGTGCAGGCGGCCTGGGCGGAGCCGTCCGCGCCGTCGCCGCCGTCGGAGACCGCCGCCCGGCTCGCGCCGGTGCTGCGCGACGCGGCCGCGTGGCAGGGCCTCGACGCGATCGAGGTGGTCGGCGCCGGCGACCTCGCCCCGGCGCTGGCGGACGTGCTCGCCGCGCGCTGACCCCGGCGGGTCCGGTCCGGACCGGGTCAGGGCAGACGGTCGACCGCCGCGAGCACCTCCGCGGCGGTGACGGCCGCGAGCGCGGGGTCGGGGGCGCCGGCGAAGGCGTCGCCGGCACGGAGGGCCGGGTGGGTGAGCGCGACGTGCGGCCCCGGCGGCGGGCCCCACCGCTCGGGTCCGACGGGACCGAACAGCACCACGGAGGGCGTGCCGTAGGCGGAGGCGAGGTGCCCGGCGCCCGTGTCGGCCGTGACGACGAGGCCCGCGTCCGCGATCAGGGCGACGAAGGCGTCGAGCGTCGTGGCGCCCGCGAGCACCCGCGACTCCGGCAGCCCCGCGAGGCGGGCGACCTCGAGCGCGCGGGGCCGCTCGGCGGCGCTGCCGCTGAAGACGACCTCGCGCCCGCGGGCCGCGAGCGCGGCGGCGACGGCGGCGAACCGGTCGACGGGCCACTGCCGGGACGCGAAGGCGGCACCGACGTGGACGACCGCCGCGGCCGGCGCGGGCGACGGCGTGGCGGACCGCGCGATGCGGACGTCGTGCGGATCCCCCGGCATCCCCGCCGCGGCGACCAGCCGGACCCATCGGACGCGCTCGTGCAGCGCCTCGACCCAGCGCGGACCGGGCTCCCCGGACCGGATCGCATGCCGCACGACGACCCGGGCGCCGAGCGCGTCGACGAGCGCGGCGGACTCCGGTCCGCCACCGTGCAGGTTCACCGCCACGTCGACCTCGCCGGGCGCGAAGGGCAGCGGCCGGTCCAGGCCGCGCGTCGGCACGAGGCCGTCGACCGCCGGGACGAGGTCGACCACCGGCCCCAGACCGGGTGACGTGGCGAGCAGCAGCCGGTGCGCCGGCAGGGCGGCGCGGAGGGCCTTCAGCGCGGGCACGGCGACGAGCAGATCCCCGAGCTGGAGCGCCCGGAGGGCGATCGCGAGGGGCGCGTCCGCCCCCCTGTCCACCTCCGACACGCCCCCATCCTCCCAGGATGAGGTAGGAGTCCGTTGAGTGGACTCTCAGGAACGGCACGCGCCGAACCGATAGCAATACCCCTGATGACCTCCGGAACTCCTGCGGCGGTGCTGTTCGACCGCGACGGCACCCTCGTCGTCGACGTGCCGTACAACGGGGACCCGGAGCTGGTCGCCCCCATGCCGGGCGCGATCGACGCGGTCGCCGCCGTCCGCGCCGCGGGCCTGCCGATCGGCGTGGTCTCGAACCAGTCCGGGATCGCCCGGGGCCTCCTGACGCGCGAGCAGGTCGACGCCGTCAACGCGCGCGTGGACGCGCTCTTCGGCGGCTTCGACACCTGGCAGGTCTGCCCCCACGGCCCCGAGGACGGCTGCGACTGCCGCAAGCCCGCGCCCGGGATGGTGCTGCGGGCCGCGGCGGCGCTCGGCGTCGACCCGGCGCGCACCGTCGTCATCGGCGACATCGGCGCGGACGTCGGAGCGGCCCACGCCGCCGGCGGCACCGCCGTCCTCGTCCCCACCCCCACGACGCGGCACGAGGAGGTGGCGGCAGCGGGCGCGGTCGCGCCCGACCTCGGGACAGCGGTGCGCATCGCGCTCGCCGGGGACGCCGCGTGAGGCGGGTGCTCGTCGCCCGCATGGACAGCATGGGCGACGTGCTGGTGAGCGGACCCGCGATCCGCGCGGTCGCCGCGGCCGCCGAGGTCGTCCTGCTCGCGGGCCCGCAGGGCGCCCCGGCCGGCCGGCTGCTGCCGGGCGTCGCCGAGGTCCGCGTGCTCGCCGCGCCCTGGATCACCCCGACCGACCGCGCGGTCGACGCGGACCTCGTCGCGGAGGTCGCGCGGATCGTCGCCGAGACCGGCGTCGAGGAGGCGGTCGTCCTGACCTCCTTCCACCAGTCGCCGCTGCCGCTCGCCCTCCTCCTCCGCCTCGCGGGCGTCCGCCGCATCAGCGGCGCCTCGGTCGACGCGGCGGGCGGCCTGCTCGACGTCCGGCTCATCCCCGGCGAGACCCTGCCGGAGGACCTGCCCGAGCCCGTCCGCGCGCTGCGCATCGCGGAGGCCGCCGGCTTCCCGCTGCCCGAGGGCGACGACGGCCGCCTCGACGCGCTGCTGCCGGAGCGTCCGGCCGCCGCGGGCGACGGCCCGTACCTCGTCGTCCACCCCGGCGCGGCCGTGCCGGCGCGGGCGTACCCCGCCGACCGCTGCGCCGAGGTCGTGGAGGAGCTCGCCGCCCGCGGGCACCGCGTGCTCGTCACGGGCGGCCCCGGCGAGCGCGAACTGACCGCCGCCGTCGCCGGCCGGCGCGGCGTCGACCTCGGCGGCGCGCTCGGCCTCGCCGAGCTCGGCGCGCTGCTCCGCGACGCCGACGCGGTCGTCGTCGGCAACACCGGCCCCGCGCACCTCGCCGCCGCGGCCGGGACCCCGATCGTCAGCCTCTTCGCCCCCGTCGTCCCCGCCGTGCGCTGGGCGCCGTGGGGCGTCCCGGTCGAGCTGCTCGGCGACCAGCACGCGGCCTGCCGCGACTCCCGGGCGCGGATCTGCCCGATCGCCGGGCACCCCTGCCTCGCCTCCGTGCCGGCGACCGCCGTCGCGGACGCCGCCGAACGACTCGCGGAGGCCGCGCGATGAAGATCCTGCTCTGGCACGTGCACGGCGGCTGGACCGACGCCTTCGTCGCCGGCGGCCACGACTACCTCTTCCCCACGACCCCGGCGCGCGACGGGTGGGGCCTCGGCCTCGGCGGCCGGGACTGGCCGGCCCGGGAGGTGGCGCCCGAGGACGTCGCGGCGGAGGACGTGGACGTCGTCGTGCTGCAGCGGCCGGAGGAGCTCGCCGAGGCGGAGCGGCTGACCGGGCGGCGCATCGGGGTCGACCTGCCGGCCGTGTACCTCGAGCACAACACGCCGAAGGGCGACGTGCCCGTCTCCGTGCACCCGATGGCGGACCGGTCCGACCTCGACCTCGTGCACGTCACGCACTTCAACGCGCTGATGTGGGACACCGGCGCGACCCGCTCCCGCGTGATCGAGCACGGCGTCCGCGACCCCGGCCTGCGCTACACCGGCGTGCGGCCGAGCCTCGCGGCGGTGATCAACGAGCCCGTGCGGCGGTGGCGCGTGACCGGCACCGACCTGCTGCCGCGGTTCGCGGACGTCGCCCCGGTCGAGGTCTTCGGCATGGGCACCGACCTGCTCGACGGCGCCTTCCCGGGCTCCCCCGCGATCGCCGGCCTCGGCGACGTGAAGCCGGCGCAGATGCATCCCGCGCTCGCCGAGCGCCGCGCCTACCTGCACCCGCACCGCTGGACCTCGCTGGGGCTCTCGCTCATCGAGGCGATGCAGCTCGGGATGCCCGTGATCGCGCTGGCGGCGACGGAGGCGACGCGCGCCGTGCCGCCCGAGGCCGGCGCGGTGTCCGCGGACGTGGACGAGCTCGTCCGCGCCGCCCGCCGGCTGCTCGACGACCCCGAGGAGGCGGTCGCCCGCGGCCGGGTCGCCCGCGAGGTCGCGCTCGAGCGGCACGGCCTCGCCCGGTTCCTCGCGGACTGGGACGAGGCGCTCGGAACGGCCCTCGAACGGGGACCCCGCAGAAAGAACCTGGGAAATCAAGGGATTGCGCCCGGCCCGACTGCTCGGCGAGAAGGGCTGAGATGAGAATCGCACTGGTATCCGAGCACGCGAGCCCGCTGGCCACCCTCGGCGGCGTCGACGCGGGCGGGCAGAACGTCCACGTCGCCGCGCTGGCGACCGCGCTCGGTGCGCGCGGGCACGTGGTCGACGTCTACACGCGCCGCGACGACCCGGACCTGCCGGACCGCGTGCCCTTCGCGCCGAACGTCACCGTCGTGCCCGTGCCCGCCGGCCCGGCCGCGCCGGTGCCCAAGGACGAGCTGCTGCCCCTCATGGGCGAGTTCGCCGACTTCCTCGCCGCGACCTGGACCGCCGACCGTCCCGACGTGGTCCACGGCCACTTCTGGATGTCCGGGCTCGCCGCCCTCGACGCGGCCGAGCGGGTCGACCTCGCGCTCGGCGGCCACCTGCCGGTCGCGCAGACGTTCCACGCCCTCGGCGTCGTCAAGCGGCGGCAGCAGGGCACGAAGGACACCTCCCCCGCCGAGCGCGCCTTCCTCGAGCCCGGCGTCGCCCGCCGCGCCGACCTCGTCGTCGCGACCTGCTCCGACGAGGCGTTCGAGCTCAAGGCGTTCGGCGTGCCGTCCTCCCGGATCGCCGTCGTGCCCTGCGGCGTCGACACCGCGCACTTCACGCCGACGGGCCCCGTCGCGCCGCGGACCGACCGCGTCCGCCTCCTCACCGTCAGCCGGCTCGTGCCGCGCAAGGGCGTCGGCAACGCGATCGAGGCGCTCGGCCTGCTCGTGCGGGCCGGGGTCGACGCCGAGCTCGTCGTCGTCGGCGGCGCGGGCGACGCGGACCACCTCGAGACCGAGCCGGAGACGGAGCGGCTGCGCCGCGTCATCGAGGCCGAGGGTCTGCAGGACCGCGTCGTGCTGGCCGGCCGGAAGGGCCACGACGAGCTGCCCGCCTGGTACCGCAGCGCCGACGTCGTCGTCTGCGCGCCCTGGTACGAGCCGTTCGGCATCGTGCCGCTCGAGGCGATGGCCTGCGGTCGCCCGGTGATCGCCACCGGCGTCGGCGGCCTGATCGACACCGTCGTGGAGGACGTCACCGGCCTCCACGTGCCGGCCCGCGACCCCGAGGCGATCGCCGAGGCCGTGACGACGATGCTCGCCGACCCGGAGCTGCGCCGTCGCTACGGGGACGCCGGACGCGCGCGCGCGACCTCCCGCTACACGTGGCGGAGAATCGCAGCGGACACGACGCGCGTCTACGAGCGCCTCGCAGCCCGCAACCAGGTGCGACTCATGACAGGAGAACGATGACCACGACCGAGGTCCGGGACACCCCCGCGGCCGTCGCGGAGCGGCACGTCGTCGCCCTGGGCGCCACGATCGAGGCCCTGCGGGAGGAGTCGCCGCGGCTCGCCCGGTGGGGCACCCTGCTCGCCGACCGGCTGCTCGACGGCGGCCGGCTGCTCGCCGCCGGCAACGGCGGCTCGGCCGCGGAGGCGCAGCACCTGACGGCCGAGTTCGTCGGGCGCTTCGACGGCGACCGCCGCGCCTTCAGCGCGATCTGCCTCCACGCGGACACCTCCGCCCTCACCGCGATCGCGAACGACTACGGGTACGCCGAGTCCTTCGCCCGCCAGGTGACGGCGCACGCCCGCCCCGGCGACGTGCTCGTCCTGCTGTCGACGAGCGGCACCAGCGCGAACCTCGTGCGCGCCGCCGAGGCCGGTCGCGACGCCGGCGCCACGGTCTGGGCGATGACGGGCCCCGGCCCGAACCCGCTGGCCGCCGCGGCGGACGACGCCCTCACGCTGCCCGGCGTCGGCGCCAACGTGCAGGAGGCGCAGCTCGTCGCCGTGCACGCGCTCTGCCGCGTCTTCGACGCGATCGTCCGCGAGCGGCTCGGGGCGACCCGATGAGGACCGTCGTGGTCGGCGACCTGCTGCTCGACGTCGACGTGGAGGGCGAGGTCGAGCGCCTCACCCCCTACGCGCCCGTGCCCGTGCTCGACGTGGTCGCCGAGACGAAGCGCGCCGGCGGCGCCGGCCTCGTCGCGACCCTGCTGGCGCGCGACGGCCACGACGTCGCCCTCGTCACCGCGCTCTCGGACGACGCCCGCGCCGCGGACCTGCCGCCGCTGCTCGGCGGCGTCGCGCTCGTGCCGGGCCGCTCCCCCTCCCCCACCGTCGTGAAGACGCGGATCCGCAGCCGCGAGCAGCCGATCGTCCGGATCGACGAGGGCTCCGGCACGCCGCTGCCGCCCGAGGTGACTCCCGAGATGCTCGCGGCCGTCGCCGGCGCGGAGCTCGTCGTCGTCGCCGACTACGGGCGCGGGCTGCTCGAGCAGCGCGCGCTCCGCGACGCGATCCAGGAGGCGGCGACCCGCGTGCCGGTCGTCTGGGACCCGCACCCGAAGGGCGCGACGCCGGTCCCGGGCGTCGTCGTCACGCCGAACCTCGGCGAGGCGCGCGGCTTCTCGGGGCTCGAGGGCTCCGGCGTGCCGTTCGCGGACGAGGCCGCCCTCCGCCTGCTGGCCGACTGGGGCTGCGCCGCCGTCGTGATCACGATGGGCTCGCGCGGCGCCCTGCTGCGCACCTCCGCCACCGGCCTGCCGCTCGTCGCGGCCGCGCCCGAGGTCCGCGACGCGGACGTCAACGGCGCGGGCGACCGGTTCGCCTCCGCGATCGCGGTCGCGCTCGGCGAGGGCCTCGCCCCGAAGGACGCGCTGCAGCGCGCCGTCGCCGCGACCGCGGGCTTCCTCGCGGACGGCGGCGTCGCGACGCTCGAGGCGGCGCCCGCCGTGCCGCTGCCCTCCGCCGACCGCGACGCGCTCGCCGTCGTCGAGCGGGTCCGGGCGGCGGGCGGCACCGTCGTCGCGACGGGCGGCTGCTTCGACCTGATCCACGCCGGGCACGCGAAGACGCTCTCCGCCGCCCGCGCGCTCGGCGACTGCCTGATCGTGCTGCTGAACTCGGACGACTCCGTCCGCCGGCTGAAGGGTCCCGAGCGGCCGCTGATGCCGCAGGAGGACCGCACCGACCTGCTCAGCGCGCTCGAGGTCGTCGACGGCGTGGTCGTCTTCACCGAGGACACCCCGGTCGAGGCGATCCGCCGCGTGCGGCCCGACATCTGGGTCAAGGGCGGCGACTACAACGCGGAGGACCTGCCCGAGGCGGCCGTCATCAAGGAGTGGGGCGGCCGCGCCGTCACCGTGCCCTTCTTCCCCGGCCGCTCGACCACGAGGCTCGCCGCCGCGATCCAGCGCGTCTCCTAGCGCGCGGCGCGGTCCGCGCCTCCGCACCTCATCCGCTTCCCTGCTCCACCGCGGCGCCGCCGCACGACCGAAGGACCTCCATGCCCACCGCCTCCACCACCCTCACGCCGGTCGGCCGCACGCTGATCACCGGCGGCGCCTCCGGCCTCGGCCTCGCCGTGGCCGACGCGGTCGCCGCCGCGGGCGGCACCCCGATCGTCGTCGACCTGAACGTCGAGGGCAGCGCCTACACCGCCTACCAGGGCGACGTCACCGACACCCGCGGCGTCGAGGCGCTCGTCGCCCGCATCGCCGAGGAGCAGGGCGGCCTCGACGCGATCGTCACCGCGGCGGGCATCGACAAGCCCGGCCGCCTCGACGAGATCCCGGGCGACGTCTGGGAGCGCGTGGTCGCCGTGAACCTGCTCGGCACCGTCGCCGTCGTGCGCGCCGCCCTGCCGGCCCTGATCGCGAGCCACGGCCGCGTCGTCACGGTCTCCTCGTCGCTCGGCGTGCGCGCCGTCTCGGACGCGACCGCGTACTCCGCCTCGAAGTTCGGCGTGATCGGCTTCAGCCGCGCCCTCGCGGCGGAGACCCGCGGCCAGATCGGCGTCACCACGCTGATCCCGGCCGGCATGAAGACGCGCTTCTTCGACGGCCGCACGGCGCAGTACGCGCCGGGCGAGGACGCGAACCTGAATGACCCGGCCAACGTGGCCGCGGCGGTCGTCTTCGCGCTGCAGAGCCCGCGCGGCTCCGAGGTGCGCGAGATCTCGGTCATGCACGAGGAGGAGCCGAGCTGGCCCTGACCTCCTTCTGATCTTCTCCTCCTGCATCCGGGGAACCGGCGCCTCCGGCGCTGGTTCCCCAGATGTGGGAAGAGACCGGGTCAGCCCTCGACGACGACCGCCGAGGACGGACGCACGCGCTGGCCGCGCCAGACGAAGAAGCCCCACAGCGTGAAGGCGCCGTAGACGACGTACATGAGGCCGGAGGCGTAGTAGCCGGCCGAGAACAGCAGGGGCACGCCGACGACGTCGACGGCGACCCAGATGAGCCAGAACTCCACCCAGCCCTTCGCCATGCCATAGGTCGCGAGCAGCGATCCCGTGAAGATCCAGGCGTCGCTCCACTGCGGCGCGTAGGAGCCGAGGGCGGTGAAGATCGGCGTCAGGATCGCGGTGCCGCCGACCAGCGCGACCACGAGCAGCAGCCGCTCCCGGGCGGACGCCCAGTGCGGCGTGATCGTGGTCGTGCCCGCGTCGTCGCGCCGGGTCCAGCGGTACCAGCCGTAGACGCTGACGACGATGAACATCACCTGCCGGCCCGCCTGCCCGAGCAGGTTCACCGGGTTCGGGGTGCCGAAGACCGCGCCGAGGAACACGGTGAACAGCAGCGCGTTGCCGGCGATGCCGACCGGCCACGCCCAGACCTTCCGGCGCATCCCGCCGAGCGCGGACAGCAGCCCGAAGACGTTGCCGAGCACCTCGCGCCAGAGCAGGTGCTGGCTGCCGATGGTGATCTGCGCGTCGAACAGCCAGTGCACGAGGTCCACGCCGGTGCAATGCCGCGCGGTGGCCGGGAATTCCCGCTGTGGATCCGATCAGCGCCCGGAGAGTCTGAACGCCTTCGAAGGCGGGGTTCCTACTGTGCGGCTCGTGCTCCTGCAGGCGGCGTTGAACGGACGGCGGTCGAGGTCGGAGCACGCGGGGGTGCCGATCTCCCCGGCGGAGCTGCAGGCGGACGCCATCGCCTGCGGCGCGGCCGGAGCGCGCGCCTTCCACGTGCACCCGAGGGACCCGGAGGGGGTCGAACGGCTCGACCCGCAGTGGGTCGACGCGGCCGCGAACGCCGTGCACGACGTGAGCCGGTGGCCGGTGAGCGTGAGCACCGGTGCCTGGATCGAGGGCGACCAGCACCGCCGCGTCGCCCTGCTCTCGCGCTGGACCGGCCCGGACGCCGCGAGCGTGAACGTCTCCGAGGACGGCGCCATCGAGACGATTCGCGCGCTGCTCGGCGTCGGCGTGCGCGTGGAGGCGGGGGTCTGGAGCGTCGAGGACGCCGAGCTGCTCGCGCGCAGCGGCCTCGCGGACCGCACCGAGCGGGTGCTCGTGGAGCTCGGCGACCTGCCCGTCGGGGACGTGGCGGCCGTCGCGGACGGCATCCACGCGGTGCTCGACCGCATCGACCTCCTGTCCCCGCGCCTGCAGCACGGCGAGGACGAGACCGCGTGGCCCGCGCTCGAGGACGCGCTGCGCCGCGGCGTCGATACGCGGATCGGCCTGGAGGACGTGCTCGTGCTCCCGGACGGCTCCGTCGCCCCGGACAACGCGGCCCTGGTCGCCGCAGCGATGGAGCTCGCCCGCTGACGCCCGGCCCGCCGGTGGAGGTGCGAGCGCAGCGAGCCTCGAGACCACCCCGAGCCCGCGCGATGGTTTCGGCACGGGCGCGGAGCGCCCGGCTCAACCACCGTGTCCCGCCGGTCGAGGTGCGAGCGCAGCGAGCCTCGAGGCCATCCCGCTGCGCCCTCCTCCCTCGCCCCGCCTCGCTGGTCGAGGTGCGAGCGCAGCGAGCCTCGAGACCATCCCGAGCCCTTCCCATCGCCCGGAAGGAGTGTCGGACCCCTCCTCTACATTCGGAGACGTGTTCGAGGAGTTCCGTGACGACGAGCCCCCGCGGGTGTGGACCCGCGAGGAGATCGACGCGTGGGACGCGCTGGCCGAGGAGGAGCGTCGCGCGCAGCTGCCGCCGGACGAGCGGTACCGGGAGCAGTTCGGCGCCGACGCCGTGCCGGACGAGGCCTGGCTCGCCGCTGCACTGACGGAGGACGCGGCCGTCTACACGCAGGACCTCGCCGTGCAGGCCGCGCAGGTGCAGAACATCGCCGAATCGAACCGGATCGCGGCGCTGCTGACCGCGTACGAGCGCGCCATGATCGACCTCGCCCACCGGTTCGGCGCGTCCTACGGCACCCGTGCGGGACTCGGTGCGCAGGCGTTCTTCCGTTCCTTCGGCCTCCAGACCGGCGCGCATCCGGCTGCGGTCGCCGGTGAGGTCGACAGCGGCGTCACCCTCCGCGACCGGCTCCCGCAGACGTGGGCGATGTTCCGGGCCGGGAAGGCGTCCTGGAACCGGATGCGGACCGTCGTCCGCGAGGCGGAAGGGCTCGACGCCGAGCACTGGGCCGCGTACGACGAGGTCGCCGCGGTCAAGGTCGTTTCCTCGACGCGGCTGAGGGACGACCTCCGCAAGGCGCGGGCGCGGCTCGATGACGAGGCCGCCGCGAAGCGCGCCCGCACCACGCACGAGCGCCGCCGCACGAGCCTCGAGCTCGGCCACGACGGCGGCGTCGCCTTCGTCGCCGAAGGGCTCGCCGCCGACTGGGTGCCGATCAACGACGCCCTGCACAGGGCGGCCGTCGGCGCGCACGGCCTCGAGGGCGAGACCCGCGGGATCGCGCAGCTCCGGCACGACATCGCCCTCGACATCCTGCGCAACGGACTCGAACAGCACGCGGCCGAGGGCGCGCTCGTCCCGCAGCGCAAGCCGGTTCAGGTCCAGCTGATCCTCACCGTCCCAGCACTCGCCTGGCTCGGCAAGACGAAGGAGCAGGCGCAGCTGACCGGCTACGGACCCATCGACCTCGAGACCGCGAAAGCCCTCGCCGGCACGGCGACCTCCTTCATCCGCGTCCTGACCGACCCCGTGACGGGTGTCCGGCTGACGATGGATCGCAAGGTCTACGCGCCGCCGGCGGACCTCGCCCGGTGGGTGAAGATCCGCGACGGAAGGTCCCGGTTCCCGGGCTCGACGACCGCGCCGCACCTGGCCGACATCGACCACGCCCGGGAATGGCAGCACGGCGGCACCACCGACGCCGCCAACCTCGTCACCCTCGGCCGCACCGACCACAACCTGAAGTCCGCAGGCCTCTTCACCGAGGGCTCGGTCGAGGACGACGGCACGGTCGGCTGGAACGAGACGTGGGGTCACCACTTCGCGGACCCGCCGAACGACCCGCTCGACCCCGCACCACCGGACCTGCTGCCCCCTCCTGCCGACGAGGGTCCCTGCCCGTTCTGACTCAGCGGTGCTCGTCGCCGCGGCGCGCCTTGTTCTCCATCGCGGCGTCGCCGCTGCGCTGCTGCACGCGCCGGCTGCGGACGGCGAGGACGACGATGCTCACGCCGATCACCAGGATCATCAGCACGAGCACGACCGGCAGAGCGATGTCGATGGCCACACGGCAGGGTCTCGCGCCGAGGGCGGGGCTGCCGCTCCGGGACGCCGATCCCCAGCGGACGCACACCGCGTCCGCCGTCGATGCTCAGTCCGCGAGCAGTGCCCGGACGTCCTCGAGCACGGCGGACACCTCGACGTCCGCGACGTAGGACGGGTCGTGCTCGCAGCGCGGCTCGGTCCAGCCGACCTGCATCGCGTTCCGCCCGCATACGGGGCAGTGCATGATCCGGCCGAGCTGGATCCGGTGCCGACCGCGGCCGAACGGCATCGCGTTGATCACGTTCCCGAAGATGAAGATCCCGACGGTCTTCGCGCCCGCCGCCTGGGCGAGGTGGCGCGGCCCGCTGTCGTTCGCCAGCACGACCGAGGCCTCCGCGAGCACGCCCACGAGCCCCGGCAGGTCGAGCTCCCCGGCGATCGAGCGCACGCGTCCGCGCTGCTCCTCCGGCAGCGCGGCCCGCGCGGCCGCCACGACCTGCGCCGCCAGCGGCACCTCCGAGGCATCCCCGACCACGACCACCTGCACGCCCTCGGCCGCGAGCGCGGCAGCGGCCGCGCCGAAGCGCTCGGTCGGCCAGTGCCGGCGCGGGTCGGTGGCACCGGGATGGACGACCACGGTCGGCCCCCCGCCGAGCGCGCCGCGGGCCGCCGCGCGCTCCTCGGCGAGCACGGGCAGGTGCGGCTCGAGGTCGACGGGCTCGGCGCCGGCCAGGCCCGCGACCTCGAGCCAGCGGAGGACCTCGTGCTGGAAGTAGTCGTAGTGGACGACGCGGTCGAGGCGCTGCGCGTCCGGCGTCGCGGTGCCGACGGCGTACCGGGCGCCGAGCCGCGCGACGAAGGGGTTGGCGTTCCGGCCGCCGCCGTGCAGCTGCACCGCGAGGTCGTACCCGCGCGCGGCCTGCTCGGTGAAGAACGCGGCGGCATGCTCCTCGTCGGTCTCGTCGCCGCGGACACCGGCGATCGGCGGCAGCGGCACGACCTCGTCGACGACGCCGCGACCGGCGAGCAGCACCGCGTGGGCGGGAGCGCCGAGCAGGGTGATCGACGCCTCCGGGTACGCGGCCCGGAGCGCCGCGATCGCCGGCAGCGCGAACACGAGGTCGCCGAGGGCGCCGCCCCGCAGCACGGCGATGTGCGTCACGTCGGGGAAGCGCGGGGCGAGCGGGGCGACGGCGGGCACCGGGCAATCCTGCCGGGCGGCTCCCCGACGGCTTACGGCGGACACTCAGCCGCCCCCGGGGGCGCGTCGGTACCGTGATCGGGCGCGAGGCACCCGGCCGGCGCATCGCTCCGAGAGGATGCCGCCGCCGCATGCCCACCGCCGTCTCCGCCCGCACCATCGAGATCACGGACCCCGCGAGCGACGAGCCGGTCGGCTCGCTGGTCGCCGCGACCGACGAGGAGGCGGCGGAGGGCGTCGCCCGCGCGGTCGCCGCGTTCCCCGCCTGGGCCGCGACTCCCCCCGCCGAGCGCGGGCTGCGGCTCCGCGCCGCGGCGCAGGCGCTGGCCGCCCGCGCGGACGAGGTGGCGGCGATGAACGTCCGCGAGACGGGCAAGTCGCCCGGCGACGCGAAGGGCGGCGTGGAGGCGGCGGTCAACACGCTGCTCCAGTACGCCGAGCTCGGCCCGGTCCACCGCGGCAAGCGCCTCCGCGGCGCGTGGGACGCGATCGACGTCGCGACGCCGCAGCCGCGCGGCGTGGTGCTCGCCCTCACGCCCTGGAACGACCCGGTCGCCGTCGCCGCCGGTCTGCTCGGTGCCGCGATCGTCTCCGGCGACACCGTGGTGCACAAGCCGAGCGAGCGCTGCCCGCACACCGGCGCCCTCCTCGACGAGGTCCTCGCCGCGGCGCTGCCGGAGGGCGTGCTCGTCCACGTGACGGGCGACGGCGCCACCGGCGCGGCACTGGCCGCGGACCCCCGCCTCGCCGTGATCGCCCACGTCGGGTCGACCGCGACGGGCCGCTCGCTCGCCGCGGCCGCGGTCCCGAACGACGTGCACGTGATCCGCGAGAACGGCGGCAACGACCCGCTCGTGGTCGACGCCGACGTCGACCCGGTGTGGGCCGCGTCCCAGGCCGCGCTCGGCGCCTTCGCGAACGCGGGCCAGATCTGCACCTCCGTCGAGCGCGTGTACGTGCACCGCGCGGTCGCGGAGCCCTTCCTCGCCGCGCTCGTCGCCGAGGCGGACGCCTGGACCGAGCGCTCCCGCCAGCCGCTCGTCGACCGCCGCATGCGCGACGCCGTCGCGGCGCAGGTCGAGGACGCGGCGGCCGCGGGCGCGACCGTGCTCACCGGCGGCCGCGTGCCGGACGGCGCCGGCGTCTTCTACCCCGCGACCGTGCTGACGGACGTGCCGGAGGGCGTCTCGGTGCTGACCGAGGAGACCTTCGGCCCGGTCGCGCCGGTCGTCGTCGTCGACGACTTCGAGACCGGGCTGCGCCTCGCAGGCGCCGACAAGTACGGCCTCGCGGCGACGGTGCTCACGAACGACATGACGCACGCCCACCGCGCGGCGGCGCTCCTCCCGGTCGGCACCGTCAAGGTCAACGCGGTCTTCGGCGGCGCACCCGGCGGCAGCGCGCAGCCGCGTGCGGGCAGCGGCTCCGGCTTCGGCTACGGCCCCGAGCTGCTCGACGAGATGACCACCACCACGGTCGTGCACCTCGGCCTCCCCGGCGGCGCCGCGTGAGCGGGCGTCAGGACGACGCGCTCGTCGACCGGGTCCTCGGCTTCTCCGGCGGCCCGGTCGTGGTCGTCGGCGACCTGCTGCTCGACCGCTGGATCACCGGCACCGCGGACCGGCTCAGCCGCGAGGCGCCGGCCGCGGTGGTGCAGGTCGGCGGTCGCGACGACGTGCCCGGCGGCGCCGCCAACACGGCCGTGAACCTCGCGGCGCTCGGCGCCGACGTCCGCATCGTCGGATCGATCGGCGCGGACGAGGCCGGGGACGTGCTCGTGGCCCTGCTGCGGGCCGCCGGCGTCGACACGGGGGGCGTCGTGCGGCTCGAGGGCCTCCCGACCACTGTGAAGACCCGGATCTGCGTCGCCGGGCAGGTCCTCCTCCGCTTCGACGAGGGCCGGAAGCTGACGGACGAGGAGGCGGGGGCCGTGGCCTCGCGCCTGCCCGCCGCCATCGCCGACGCCGGCGCGGTGCTGGTCTGCGACTACGACATGGGCGTCGCCGGCGGCGCCGTCCGCACGGCGCTCGGCGCCGTCGAGCGGACGGCGCCGCTCGTCGTCGACGCGCACGACCTGCTGCCGTGGTTCGCCCTGCATCCCGACGCCGTCACGCCGAACGCCGGCGAGACCGAGCGGCTGCTCGGCCGGCCGCTCGGCGCGGACCGCGTCCGCACCGCCACCGACGCGGCGGGCGAGCTGCACGTGCGCACCGGGGCGACGGGCGTGATCGTCACGCTCGACCGCGACGGCACCGTGGTGCACGCGGACGGCGCGACCTCCCGCACCCTCGCGAAGCCGGCGCCCGACGCGAACACGAACGGCGCCGGCGACACCTTCGCGGCGGCGCTCACGCTCGCGCTCGCCTCCGGGCTCGACCTGCACGGCGCGGCCCGGTTCGGGCAGCTCGCGGCCGACGTCGTCACCCGCACGCCGGGCACGGGCGTCTGCACGGCCGCGGACCTGGTGGCGTCGCTGCGCGACGGCGCGCGGCTCCTCGACGAGGACACGCTCGTCGCCGCGCTCTCCGCCGAACGCGTCACGGGCAAGCGGATCGTGTTCACGAACGGCTGCTTCGACGTGCTGCACCGCGGGCACACCGCCTACCTCAAGCAGGCGCGCGCCCAGGGCGACATCCTCGTCGTCGCGGTGAACGACGACGACTCCACGCGTCGGCTGAAGGGGCCCGGCCGGCCCCTCAACCCCGCCGCCGACCGCGCCGGGCTCGTCGCCGAGCTGAGCTGCGTCGACTACGTGACCGTGTTCTCCACGGACACCCCGATCGCGCTGATCGAGCGCATCGAGCCGGACGTCTACGCGAAGGGCGGCGACTACGTGCCCGAGATGCTCGAGGAGACCGCGGTCGTGGAGGCGCACGGCGGCGAGGTCCGGATCCTCGACTACGTCAGCCCGCACTCCACCACCGACCTGATCGCCCGGGTGCGCGCGGCGGGGGTCGCGGATGCGTAGCCGCCGCACCGCCCGCGACTGGGCGAAGCCGGTCGAGCTCCCCGAGCCCGTCGTCGACGTGCTGCTGCCGACCTCCGGCCGCATCGCGGAGCTCGCCGTCGTGCTCGCCGGCCTGGCCGCCCAGGACGACCCGGCGTTCCGGCTGACGATCAGCGACCAGTCCGACGACCACGCGATGGCGGAGGCGCCCGCGGTGCAGGCGATGCTCCGCGTGCTCGCCGCGCAGGGCCGCGAGGTCCGCGTGCTGCAGCACCTCCCCCGGCTCGGGATCGCGGAGCACCGCGCCTTCCTGCTCGCACAGGCGACCGCCCCCTTCGTGCTGTTCCTCGACGACGACGTGTGGCCCGAGCCCGGGCTGCTCGCGACGCTGCACGCCGCGATCGAGTCGCTCGGCTGCGGCGTCGTCGGCGCCGCGCAGCAGGGCCTGTCCTTCCTCGACGACGTGCGCCCGCACGAGCAGGCGCCGTTCGCGACCTGGCCGGACCGCGTCGAGCCCGAGCGCCTCCGCCCCGACTCCCCCGGCACCGAGCGGTGGACGCTGCACAACGCCGCGAACCTCGTGCACATCGCCGCCCGCACCGAGCTGCCGGAGCAGGGCTGGGTGCCGTACCGCGTCGCGTGGCTGGCCGGGTGCGTGCTGTACCGCCGGGAGGCGCTCGTCGAGGTCGGCGGGTTCGACTTCTGGCGGGAGCTGCCGCCGGAGCACGGCGGCGAGGACGTCGTCGCCCAGTGGCGCGTGATGGAGCGCTTCGGCGCGGCGGGCGTGCTGCCCTCGGGTGCCGTGCACCTCGAGGCGCCCACCTCCATCCCGGACCGGACCGTGGACGCGGTGCACGCCGTGTTCGAGGAGAGGGCGGCCGGCTGACGCCGGTCGCGACAGCAGGAAGGAGCACGACATGGCCGACATGCCGAACCCGATCGAGGTGCAGAAGCACCTGGGCGGGATGGACTACCCCGTCACGAAGGACACCATCCTCTCGACGGCGAAGGGCTCCGGGGCGAGCCAGGACATCCTGGACGCGCTGGGCAACATCCCGGACCGCGAGTACGACGGGCCGAACGCGATCAGCCACGAGCTGTCCGCGAACAACTGACCCCGACCGACGAAGGGCCCCTCCGTATCGCGGAGGGGCCCTTCGTCGCACCCGGTCGAGGCCGGATCGGCGGTGCCGGTCAGAACTGCACGCGGGGCGGCTGCGACACCGCGGCGAGGTCGCCGACCTCGAAGAACTCGCGGCGGCCGAAGCCGAGCCGGCGGGCGAAGAGGTTGTTCGGGAACACCTGGATCCGCGTGTTGAACTCGCGGACGCCGCCGTTGTAGAAGCGGCGCGAGGCCTGGATGCGGTCCTCCGCGTCGGCGACGTCGCCCTGCAGCTGGAGGAAGTCCGGGCTCGCCTGCAGCCTCGGGTACGCCTCCGCCACGGCGAAGACCGAGCGCAGCGCCTGCTGCATGTGGCTCTCGGCCGCGCTCGCCTCCGCCGGCGTCGACGCGGCCAACGACTCGGCGCGGGCCTTCTCGACGGCGTCGAACGCGGTGCGGTCGTGCGGCGCGTAGCCGCGGACGGCCTCGGTGAGGTTCGGGATCAGCTCGGCCCGCTGCCCGAGCTGCGCGGTGATGTCCTTCCACGCCTCCTCGACGCGCACCCGCAGGGTGACGAGCGAGTTGTAGGTGACCCACAGGTAGAGGGCGAGCAGGACCACGAGCAGCACGACGACGGCCATCGAGATCCAGGTCGCGGTTCCCATGAGCGGAAGCCTAGAGCCGCCGCGCGGGTCGCTCGCGGCCTCGGGGCGCCCTGCCAGCGGCCCGCTAGCGTGGGCGCACGCCCCCGTAGCCCAATCGGCAGAGGCAGGCGACTTAAAATCGCTTCAGTCTGGGTTCGAACCCCAGCGGGGGTACCCGGGCTCCGTGGACCGGTCCCGCAGCGGCGACCAGCGTCACGGCTCCGCGTGCGCCGGCGGCACGACGATGCGCATCACGGTCTTGCGCTTCCCGAGCCGGCGCTCGAAGGTGAAGCCCGCCTTCTCGAACATCGACCTCGTGCCGTTGTGGAGGAAGGAGGACGAGGTCGCCTTCCCCGGCACGGGCTCGTTCGGGAACGAGACGACCTCTCCGCCTCCTGCCCGGCCGATCAGGTGCAGGGCGCCGTCGAGCGCCTCCCTGGCGACACCCGCCCGCCGGTGGTCGCGGTCGACGAAGAAGCAGGTGATCCGCCAGGGCGCCGGCCTGGACTCGCCCGCGTCGTACTCCTTGCGGTGGTGGATGTTCGGCACCTCGGCGGGGCTGCCGTACTCGCACCAGGCGATGGCGTCGTCACCGTCGAAGACCAGGGCGGCGTGCGCCACGCCCTCCTCGACCAGCCGTCGCTTGAACGTCGGCCGGTCGAACCCGTCCTTCGCCGTGCGGTCCGTGTCGGCGTGGAAGTAGGAGCAGTAGCAGCCGCCCCAGACGCCGTCGTGCTTCTGCGCCAGCGCGAGCCAGGCGGGGAAGGTGTCCGCGTCCAGCGGCCTGATCCTGTCCAGCCCCACGGGTCCTCCTCGCTGCCGAGGCCACCTCACCGCCGCGGCGCGGCGCAGTCAAGAGCGCGGAGCGTGCCGGCCCCTCCCGCCACGCCGGGGTGCCCCGGCGTCGCGAACGGTGCAGCACGGCGACGGCGGGTTCGGGCTCCTGATCGTGACCGAGGACGAGCAGCGGCACACCAATCGGGCGCGGTGGATCCCCCTCCGGCGGCGTGCCGCAAGACCTGCGGCTGCTCGACCTGTGCAGCACGCTGTCGCAGCCGTGGGGAGGCGGTGGCTACCCGTCGCCGCGGGGCTCGGTGCCGAACCGCTGCTGCGCGCCCTGCTTGCTGAGCCCGTAGAGCGCGCCGATCGACTTCCAGGTCGCGCCCGCGGCGCGCGCGTCGCGGACCGCCTCGGCCTCCAGCTGCTCCAGACGCTCGCGGGCGCGCCGGACGGAGTCCAGGCGGGTCAGCGGATCGGGATCCCGCCGCAGCGTCTCGACGGCCCGGTCCAGCGCCGCCGTCGGGGACTTCCCACTCACGCGAGCGAGCGTAGCGAGCGGGGCGTCACGTCAACCCCGAGTTGCCCGAAGCGTCAAGAGCGGGTTGACTCGGGGAGGAGCGCCGCAGCGCTCGCGGCACCGGAGGGAGGGGCGACATGGCGAAGAAGAAGGACAAGAAGAAGAAGGACAAGAAGGGCAAGAAGAAGAGCAAGAAGTAGCTCGCCCGTGGAGCACCCGTCGCCGCGCGACGGGTGCTCCGGCGCGTCCGGGGCCGGGAACGAGGCGGGGAGCGGGGTCACGGAGGGCGACAGCAGGAGCGGTCGGTCGATAGGTTCGGCCCGTGCTGCACCGTCGCCCCGCACGGCTCGTCCTCGCCGGGCTGCTGGCGATCGCCCTCGTCGCCGCCGGGCTGGTGCTGAGCCTCGGGCCGGACCGCGAGGCGACCCGCGCCTACTCGAGCCGGCACACCTTCACGTCCAGGGTCCTGGACCTCTGCGTCGACGCGACCGCCCGCGGCACCGCGACGGGCCACCGCATCGGCCGGGGTCCCTTCGCCCGATGGACCGACGTGCGCCTGACCGACCCGACGATCACCGCGACCGGGTACGCGCTCGAGCGCGGGCGGTGCGACCGGACCCGTCACGTCTCGCTCGAGGCGACGCTGCAGCAGACGTGGTCCGGCCCCGGCGGCTCGGGCGCGTCGATCCGGACGGACGTCGGGCCCGCGACGCGCACCCTCTCGCAGTTCAACAGCGGGAACCCCGTGCGGCTGCCGGACCGCGTCTTCCCCGGCGTGGTGCTGGCGGCCGGCTATCCCGTCGAGGGCGAGATCATCGTCGAGGCGCGGGTGCTGAGCGGCAGCGAGGGCTTCGGGTACCGCAGCGGGTTCACGCTCGATCCCGCCGCGGGCTGAACTCGTCCGCGGCTCCCGCCCGTGGTCGGATCGCGCGGCTCCGCGCTCTCGACGCGGAAGCGGGAACCGGGCTCGCACGCGAGCACGCGGCCGATCCCGACGGCCACCCCTCATCGGTGCGCGGCGCGCGTCGTGCCCGTGCCGTCTGGTCCCGGTCGCGCTAGGGTCGCGCGATGCGGCGCCGGTCCTGGGTCATCGCCGGCGCCACGGCGCTCGTGCTGATCGCCGGCGCGGCGCCGATCGCCTGGCGGGCCATCCCCCACGTCCCGCCGTCGGACGCGCGGCCGTCGTCGCCGTCGATCGCGCGCGAGCTCGCCTACGTCGAGCGGTACTGGCAGCACCGCAACCCCGAGTACGGCGACTTCGGCGGCACGGACTGCGTCAACTTCACGAGCCAGGCCCTGCACGCGCGCGGCTGGGCCATGAGCGCCCAGTGGGGCACGTCGAGCACCCTCGGCCGGCGCGCGGCGACCCGCACCTGGGTGAGCTCGACCGCGATGATGCGCTGGCTCGCGTCGCGGCCCGATCTCGCCGCCCCGCTCGACGACCGGCACCGCGGCGAGGTCGCGGTCGGCGACGTCGCGCAGTTCGACTGGGACGCCAGCGGCGACCGGGACCACACCGCCGTCGTCTCCCGAGTCACCCCTCGAGCGGACGGGTCCGTCGAGATCGACGTCGCGGAGCACTCGCCCTCCGGCCTCCACGACTCCGTCGACACGCTGATCGCCCGCCACGGCGGGCGCGGCACCGTCCACTACTGGCACCTCCGCGCGTAGCCGCCCCGCCGACCGCTACCACGTCGCGGCGGCGAGGTCGTGGACGAGCGCGTCGCGGCTCCGGCCGTCGACCGCGTGGCGCCACACCGGCGTCCCGGGGCCGAAGCGCCAGGAGTCGCGGAGGGGGCCGGCGTGCACCGCGTCGAAGCCGAGGTCGTCGGCGAAGCGGGTGACCGCCTCGACCGCCGCCGCGGAGTCGCCGGCCACGGCGAGCGCCTTCCGGTCGAGCGCTCCCGCCGGGCGGGCGAGCCGCACCAGCGCGGGCAGCTCGTCCTCCGGGACGCGGATCACGGGTCGGGCGTGGAACTGCACGTGCGTGAACGCGGCCACGACCGTCGCGCCGGGCAGCTGCGCCTGCCGCAGCTCGTGCACGGTCCTGCGGCCGGAGTCGACCTCCGGGATGATCCCGTCCCGCCGGACCATGTGGTTGTTGTTGTCGACGACGACCTTGCCGGTCAGCTCCCGAACGGGCAACGGGGTGGCGGGGCCGTACGGGAACGCGAGGAAGGCGAGGTCGGCGGCGTCCGCCGCTTCCCCGGCCCGAGCGGCCCGGGCACGGGGCCCGAGCCGCCGGGCGAAGCCTTCGAGGGTCGCCGGGCCGCGCGAGTTCGCGATGACGACGTCCCAGCCGGCGGCGATCGCCGCGGCGGCGAGCACGGAACCCGCCTGGCCCGCGCCGAGGATGCCGAGGACGCTCACCGCCGCGCCCGCAGGCTCGTGAGCACGAGTGCGCCGAGGATCGCGGCGACCCCGCCGCCGAGCAGCGGGCCGCTGACGGCGACCTGATCGACCAGCACGCCTCCGACGAAGGCGCCGACGGCGATCGCGAGGTTGCAGACGGTCACGATGACGCCGCCGATCTGCTCGAGGCGGGCGGGCTCGGTCCGTGCACCCCAGCTCAGCACCGTGGTCGGCACGCCGCCGAAGCCGAAGCCCCAGAGCGCCGCCGCGGCGAACAGGCCGGCCGTCGTGTGCCCGGCGACGAGCACGCCGAGCATGCCGACGCCGAGGACCGCGGGGAACAGCAGCACGCCGACCCGCGGCGCGCGGTCCGCGAGCGGGCCGCTCGCCGTCGTGCCGAGGAGGTTCGCGACGCCGAACACGAGGAGCAGGATCGCGAAGCCACCCGCGTCGATGCCGGAGAGCGCCTGCGCCGCGGGGCGGACGTAGGTGAAGCCGGCGAAGTGCCCGCTGAAGATCAGGAGCACCGCGAGCAGGCCGCCGAGGACGACGCCCGAGCGGAGCACCGAGCCGAGCGCCCGCAGGCCGGAGCCGGGGGCGGGCCGGACGTGCGGGAGGGTCGCCGCCTGCACCAGCAGGGCGAGCAGGGCGACGCCGGCGCCGAGCAGGAACACGGCTCGCCAGCCCCAGACGCCGGCGAGCCAGGCGCCGAGCGGCACGGCGGCGACGGTCGCCACGGCGACGCCCGAGTTGATCACCGTCAGCGCGCGGCCGACGTGATCCGGGTGCACGAGGTTCGCCGCCATCGCGGTGGCCATCGCCCAGAAGCCGCCGAGCGCGACGCCGAGCAGCAGCCGCGCGGCGAGGACGACGACGAGGTTCGGCGCGACGGCGACGACCACGTCGGAGAGCACCGCCAGGACGGTGAGCCCGAGCATGACCCGCCGTCGGTCGGCCCGCGGCAGGACCGCGGAGATGAAGAGGGCGGACAGCGCGCCCGCGAAGGCGGTGACACTCACCGCCAGACCCGCCTCCCCCACGGACACGGCGACCCCGCGCGCGAGCAGCGGCAGCAGGCTCGCGGGGAGGAACTCGGACATGACGATCGCGAAGATGCCGAGCCCCAGCGAGACGACGCCCGCCCAGGACGCTCGTCCCGTCGTGGGCGGCGCGCTGGGCGCGGCGGTGTCGGCGGGATCGGCTGATCGGGTGTCGGACAATTCGGATCCTCTGCTTCTCGAGGCCCGGCCCAGCGCGCGATGGACGCCTGGGACCGGGCTCCTGCAAGCGTCGGATCCGCCGCGACCCCGATCCAGATCCCCCGTCGGACCGGGGCCCGGCAGGACCCCCGCTCCGCTAGGCGCCGAGCAGCTGCGTGATCCGCTCGTAGAACTCGGCGGGGTCGCCCGACACGGACTGCTTCACCATGGCGGTCCAGTCGTCGACGATCACCTCGATTGCGTCCGACCCGAGGGCGTCGAGGGAGGCGCGCGGCACGTCGCGCGGGTCGATCATCGGCCCGTCGTAGCCGGCCGTGATGTCGGTCTCGGCGGCGCCGAGCAGGACGCCCTGCACGAGCGTGCCCTGCGCCGCGAGCTCGAGGCGCACGGCGTTCGTCATGTTCCACTCGGCCGCCTTCGCGACCGCGTAGGCGCCGCCGCGCGGAGCGGCGAACCAGGACAGCGCCGAGAGCACGTTCACGACCGCGCCGCCGCGGTTGCCGGCGAGCACCGGGGCGAAGGCCCGGATCACGTCGAGCGTGCCCCAGAGGTGCGTGTCCATCTCCCGGTGCGCGTCGACGAGGTCCCCGGTGACGAGCCCGGCGCCCGTCGAGATGCCCGCGTTGTTCACGAGCACGGTGACGTCGGGCGCGGCGGCCGCCGCGGCGGCGATCGACCCGCGGTCGAGCAGGTCGAGGCGCAGCGGCACGACCCGGTGGTCGGCGAGGTCCAGGGCCTCGGGACGGCGGGCCGTCGCGTAGACGCGGCGCGCGCCGCGCTCCAGCAGCTCGAGGACGTACTGCCTGCCGATGCCGCGGTTGGCTCCGGTGACGAGGGCGATCTGGTCGGTGACGTTCATTGCGGTGCCGTGTTCCTGTCGATGTCGGTTCCGTGGCGCCGGCGGGCCGGTGGGCTCGTCGGCGGCGGCTACCGTAGGACCTGACGTCGGCGTCAACGTCAAATCGGGGACGCCCTGGCAGGAGGCAGTGGTGCGGATCGGCGAGGTCGCGAGCCGGGCGGGGGTCAGCACCCGCGCCCTCCGGTACTACGAGGAGCAGGGGCTGCTGACGTCGGAGCGCACCGGCGGCGGCCAGCGGGTCTACCCCGACTCGGCGGTCGAGCGGGTGCGGCTGATCCAGCAGCTCTTCGCGGCCGGGCTCCCGAGCCGCACGGTGCTGCGGCTGATGCCCTGCATCGAGACCGGGCAGGGCTCCCCCGAGGCGTTCGCGCTGATGGCGGCGGAGCGCGAGCGGATCACCGCGCTGATGACCGACCTGACGGCGGCGCGGGACGCGCTCGACCGGATGATCGACATCGCGAACCACCCGACGCCGGAGCACTGCCCGGCCCTCCGCGAGCCCGCCTGGTCGCCCTACGACGGCGCCGCGGAGGCGGCGGGCGTCGACCCTCAGCCGGTCGAGGCCGGGCCCCGCGCCCCCGAGCTCGCGCTCGCCGGGGCCGGGCGGCGGACGCGGTAGGGCGCCGGGTCGAACACGCCGTTCCGCTCGCGGAAGGAGGTCGCCGTGCCCGGCCAGAGCACGGTGAGGCGGCCGCTCGCCGGGTCCCGGTAGCGGGTGTCGCAGGTCGTCCAGACGGTGCCCTCGGCGCGGGCGTCGACCTCCGCCGTGTACGCGGCCGTCGCCGCCTCCGTCACCGCGAGGACGGCGCCGTCCCCGCCGTGGGCGAGCGCGCCGAGCACGTACGCGATCTGCGACTCGATCACGTGCACGGCGGAGTTGTGGCCGAGCGCAGCGTTCGGGCCGTCGAGCACGAACAGGTTCGGGAAGCCGGGCACCGCGACCGTGGCGTAGGCGCGCATCCCGTGCCGCCAGGCCGCCGCGAGCGTGCCGCGCTCCCCGACCACGGCGTCGGCGAGGGGCGGGCGCGCCATCACGAAGCCGGTCGCGAGCACGAGCGCGTCGAGGTCCGCGCTGCGCCGACCGGAGGCCGCGACCGCGACGCGCCCGTCGAGCCGGGCGAGGGCGCTCGGCTCGAGCACGGCGCCGCCGCGGACGAAGGCGGGGTACCAGTCGTCGCTCAGCGCGATCCGCCGGCAGCCGACCGCATCGGCCGGCCGCAGCGCGTCGCGGAGCGGGCCCGGCGGCACCTGCGCCGCGAGGTGCGCGAGTGCGCGGTCGCGCAGCGCGGCCTGCTCCGGGGAACCGGCCAGCCGGGCGGCGAAGACCGCCTCCTGCTCGGCGAAGAGCGCGGCGCGGTGCGCACGGCGATGCGCGTCGTCCCGCGCGAAGGCGGCCCGTTCGGCGGGCGGGTAGGCGCGGTCCTCGCGCGGGAGCACCCAGGGGGCGCTGCGCTGGAGCACGACGACCTCGGCGCCCCGTTCGACGAGGCGCGGCACGAGCTGCACCGCGGAGGCGCCCGTGCCGACGACGCCGACCCGACGGCCGGCCACCTCGAGGCCCGCCGGCCAGCGGGCCGTGTGCACCACGGGACCGGGGAAGGTCGGGAGGCCAGGCAGCGGCGGCGTCCACGGCTCGGCGAGACGGCCGACCGCGAGCACGAGCACGTCGGCGGTCAGGCGCGACTCCCCCGCCTCGACGCGCCAGACGGCGTCGTCCGCGTCCCACGCGGCCGACCGCACGGTCGTGCCGAGCCGGATGCGGTCCGCGACCGGCCGGGCGCAGCGCTCGAGGTAGGCGCGGACCTCCGGCCCGGAGGGGTAGCGCCGGCTCCAGCCGGCCTCGGGCGCGAACGAGAAGGAGTAGAGGTGCGCGGGGATGTCGCAGGCGACCCCCGGGTAGGTGTTGTCGTGCCAGGTGCCGCCGACGCCGTCCCGCCGCTCGAGCACGACGACGTCGTCCTCCCCCGCCGCCGCGAGCCGCAGCGCGAGCCCGATGCCCGCGAAGCCCGCGCCGACGACGCAGACGCGGACGTGCTCGGTCGCGGCGCCGCTCACGAGGCGACGGGCAGCAGGCGCCGCGCGGCCTCCCCGGCGACCGGGAGCACCGGGGCCCGGTGCGCGCGGACCGCGGCGACCCGCTCCGGGTCGGCACGGCCGTAGGTCGTCGTCCGCTGCACGACCGTCCGCCCGAGCCCGGCGGCGACCGCGTCGACGTCCGGGACCGCGATCGACCGGCCGGCCTCCGCTCCCGCGTCGGGGTGGGCGGCGCCCGGCAGGAGCAGGCCGCCGAGGTCGTCCGCGCCGCCGGCGAGCACGCTCCGGGCGCCGTCGAGCCCGATCTTCGGCCAGGCGGCCTGCACGTGGTCGATGCGGCCGCGCAGCAGCAGTCGCGCGACCGCGTGGACGGCGCGGACCTCCCGCGGCGAGGGGCCGCGGCGGCTGCCCGCAGGGACCCCGACGGGCGAGTCGGCGGGGACGAACGGCATCGCGATCAGCTCGGTGAACCCGCCCGTGTCGTCCTGGATCGCCACGAGGCGCCGGAGGTGCGCGACGACCTGCAGCGGCGTCTCGAGATGGCCGTGGACCAGGGTCGCCGTCGAGCGGAGGCCCGCGCGGTGCGCGGCGCGGACCACGGCTACCCACCGGGCGACGGAGGGGTCGGTGCCGCCGGAGAGCGCCGCGCGGATCCGGTCGTCGAGGACGCGGGCGGCGGTGCCCGGCACGCTCCCGACGCCGGCGGCGCGCAGCTGCCGGAGGAACGCCTCCGGGGAGGTCCCGGCGCGGTTCGCGCCGTCGAGCACCTCCGCGGGCCGGAAGGCGTGGACGTGGATGCCGGGCGCGCCGGCCTTCAGCGCGCGGACGAGGGCCGGGAACGCCTCGCCGGGCAGCGCGGGGTGGAGCGGCCCCTGCACGCACACCTCGGTCGCGCCGGCCGCCCACGCCTCCGCGGCGAGCAGCGCGACGTCGTCCGCGGCGAGGCCGCCGCGCCGCCCCTCCGGGTCCCAGCGGGTGCCGTCGAGGTTCCGGTTCGCGACGAAGGTGAGCACGTCGCCGGTCGTCGCCGCGCGCGCCCGGTCCGCCGCTGCGGCGAGCGCCTCGAGGTCGTCGCCGTCGGCCGAGAGGAGCGCGGCCCAGTCGTCGTCGGCGAGCCCGTCCGGGTCGTCCTCGGCGCGCCCGACGAGGCGGTCGAGCGACGCGGGCGCGCGCGGGACGGCGAGCCGGACCGGGGCGCCCGCCTCCGCGGCGAGGCCGGTCGCATCGGCGTGGGCGTCGACCGCGGCGCGGAGGGCGGGGTCGATCCACTCGTCGCCGAGCCAGCGCGGGTGGGCGGTCAGGCGCTGGCGGAGCCGGTACCCGTGCTCCGCGGTCAGCCGGGCCAGGTCGTCCACGTGGGGCCAGGGCCGCTCCGGGTTGACGTGGTCCGGGGTGACGGGGCTCACGCCGCCCCAGTCGTCGATGCCCGCGCGGATCAGCAGGCCGAGCTCGCGCTCGTCGGTGAGGTTCGGGGGCGCCTGCAGGTGCGCGTCGGGGCCGAGCACGAGGCGCGCGGTCGCGACGGCCGCGACGTAGCGATCGGTCGCGAGGTCCGGGGCGCCCTGCATCGCCGTCCGCGCCTTCGCCCGGAAGTTCTGCACGATCGTCTCCTGCACGTGCCCCCACCGGTCGTGGGCGTCGCGGATCGCGACGAGGGAGTCCGCGGCGTCGCGCAGCGTCTCCCCGATCCCGAGCAGCACGCCGGACGTGAACGGCACGCGGCTGCGCCCCGCGTCCTCGAGCACCTGCAGCCGCAGCGCCGGGTCCTTGTCCGGCGACCCGAAGTGCGCGCCGCCGCGCTGCGCCCAGAGCGGCACGGACGTCGTCTCGAGCATCATCCCCATCGACGGCGCGAGGGGCCGGAGGCGCTGCAGCTCGATCCACGTCAGCACGCCGGGGTTCAGGTGCGGCAGCAGGCCGGTCTGGTCGAGCACGAGCCGCGCCATCGCCGCGAGGTACTCGAGCGTCGAGCCGTAGCCGTGGGCCGCGAGCCAGTCCGCCGCCGCGGTCCAGCGCGCCTCCGGCCGGTCCCCGAGGGTGAAGAGCGCCTCGCGGCAGCCCGCCGCGGCGCCCTCCCGCGCGATCGCGAGCACCTGCTCGGGCTCCAGGTAGGCGGCCTCGCCCTTCCGCAGCAGCCCGTGCGGGGTGTCGACGAAGGTGCAGTAGTGGCAGCGGTCCCGGCACAGCGTCGTGAGCGGGATGAAGACCTTGCGCGAGTAGGTGATGACGCGGCCGGTGTCGCCGCCGCGCGCCGTCGCCCCCGCGTCCCTGGCCGCCGAGGCGAGGTCGAGCAGCGCCTCCAGCTCCGGCCCGCGCGCGGCGAGCAGCGACGTCGCGGTCGCGGCGTCGAGCCGACCCGCGCGCTCGCCGCGGGCCGCACGGGTCAGCGCGGCGCGGACGTCGGCGGCCGGCACGGCGGGCTCCGTCGGGGTCAGCGGCATGCGTCCAGTCTGCGGTGCGCGCCGCCGGGCGTCGGACCGCGCCCGGTCGGCGCGGTCCGGTCGGCGCGGTGCGATCAGGAAGACGGGGCACACTCGCTCCGACACGACCGAGGTCGCCGAGGTCGCCGAAGGGACGGGCATGAGCATCCGCCGCCGGACGAAGGTGCTGATCGTCGTGGGCGCGGTGGTGGTGGTCGGCGCCGTCGCCGCCGCGACGGCCGGCCCCGTGCTCTACCGAGACCTGGTCGTCGGGCCGCCCGACGCGGCACCGAGCCTGCAGGCGCAGGAGGAGGACGCGCCGACGCCGACGGTGAGTGCGTCCGTGGACCCGCTCGCCGCGCTCCCGTCCTCGTGGCGGGTCGCGCGCGGCTCCTACGCCGGGTACCGCGTGGACGAGCGCCTGAACGGCACGCCCGTCACCGTCACGGGCCGGAACCGCGCGGTCAGCGGGACGGTCGAGACCTCCGGCACCCGCGTGTCCGCGGCGACGATCGTGGTCGACCTGCGGAAGGTCGCGACGAGCGAGCCCGCCCGCGACGCCTACTTCCGCTCGACCGCGATCGACACCGACCGTCACCCCACCGCCACGTTCACCCTGACCGGCCCGATCGCCGCCCCGGCGGGCACGCGGATCGGTGCCGTCACCGAGGTCGTCGCGCGCGGCACCCTCGAGCTCCACGGGACGAAGCGGGAGGTCTCGGCCCCGCTCCAGGCCGTCGTCGGCGCCGAGTCGTCGAAGATCGCCGGATCCATCCCGATCCGCTTCTCGGACTACGGCGTCACCGCGCCGGACCTGGCGTTCGTGCAGGTGGAGAAGACCGGGCGCATCGAGTTCCAGGTGGAGCTGACCCCGGCGGGCTGACCTCCACGGACCGACCTCGGGGCCCGGATCGCTTCCCCTCGCTCCCCGCTCGGCCTAGGGTCCCGCGCATGTGCCGCAACATCCGCTGCCTCCACAACTTCGCGCCGCCGACGACGGACGACGAGGTGCGCGAGTCGGCGCTCCAGTTCGTCCGCAAGGTGAGCGGGTCGACGCGGCCGTCGCGGGCGAACGCGGAGGCGTTCGAGGACGCGATCGAGGAGATCGCCGTCGCGACCCGGCGCATGCTCGACCGGCTCGTCACGAGCGCGCCGCCGAAGAGCCGCGAGCTCGAGGCGGTCAAGGGCCGCGCGCGGCACGAGCAGCGCATGGAGCGCGAGGTGCGCATCCGGACGGGTGCGGCGTGACGCACTGGCTGATCTCCTTCCCGAGCGCGGCGATGCGGATCCCGGAGGAGGACCTCCCGGACGTGGTGCGCGACTCGCACGCGATGGTGCGGCGCGCGAAGGACGCGGGCGTCTGGCGGTTCGGCGGCGGCGTCGACGAGGCCGTCGAGCCCGTGCGCGTCCACGCGGACGGCGGCACGGACCGCGGGCCGGAGGCGGGGCTGACGCACCTCGACGGCGGGTTCGCCGTGCTCGAGCTCGCCACCCGCGAGGAGGCGCTCGTCTGGGCGGCCCGGTTCGCCGCGGCCTGCCGGTGCCCGCAGGAGCTGCGCGCGTTCGGAGCGGGCTCGGAGGCGTCCTAGGCCGGCGACGACGGTCGACGTGCCGCCCACTCGCGGCGCAGCAGACCCATCCGCACGACGTCCTCGTAGCGGCCGCGCACCCAGGCGTGCTTCCGCTGGCGCCCCTCGACGACGAACCCGACCTTCTCGTAGGAGCGGATCGCGGCCGCGTTCGACGCGATCGCCTCGAGGTGGAGGCGACGGAGGTTGCGCCGCACGAAGGCGAACTCGACGAGCAGCTCGAGCGCCGCCGTGCCGATGCCGCGTCCGCGCGCCTCGGCCACGAGGCCGATCCCGACCTCGGCGTGCCGCGCGAGGGCGTCGAACGCGAACAGGCTCGTCCCGCCGATCGCCTCGCCGTCGGCCTCGATGACGAACCGCGCGGTCTCGGGGGCGCCCTCGGCGTCGCGCCGTGCGAGCTGCGCGTCGAACTCGGCCCGGCTGAGCGGGGCGGGACCGGAGGGGCTGCGCTCCTCCCACGTGTCGAGATCGGCGGCGAGCCGGTGGAGCAGGTCCAGGTCCGCGTCCGTCCGGGCCCGCAGCAGTACCGCCGGTCGATCGCCCACGGCGGCACGGTACGCCGGGTCCGCGTCCCGTCGCTTCCCAGTCCGCTCCCACCGCGCTGGTGGGATCATCGCGGGAGACGTGCAGGTGAGGAGACCCCGATGTCCGACTTCCCCGCGGAGAACATCCGGGACTGGCGCGACCACGACGTCGTGGACGCCGCCGGCGACAGGATCGGCTCGCTCGAGTCGGTGTACTTCGACACCGCGACCGACACCGCGACCTTCGCCGCGATCCAGATCGGCCTGCCCGGCCGGCGGCGCCTGGTGTTCGCGCCGCTCACCGGCGCCGTCGTCGCGCCGCGGTACCTGAAGCTGCAGGTCGACAAGAAGACCGTCAAGGACGCGCCCTCCATCGACACCGACGGCGAGCTGACCAGCGAGGCGGAGCCGGCGGTGTTCGAGCACTACGGCCTGCCCTACGCGCTCGGCGCGAACGGCGAGCGCCGGCTCGGACGCCGCTGACCCCGCCTCCCCGCGGAGCGGCCGGGCACGGCAGAGTGTCGGCATGACGACGACACGACGGGGTGCTGCGGTCCTGACCGGCGTGGGCCGGCGGCGGGGCATCGCCGCCGCGATCGCGCTCGGCCTGGCCGAGGACGGCTGGGACCTCGTGCTGCCCACGTGGACCCCGTACGACCGCCGGCTCGGCATCGGCGGCGGAGCGGACGAGGTCGTGGCGATTGCGGCCGCGGCCCGCGACGCGGGTGCCGCGGTGACGCTCGTGGAGGCGGACCTCGCGGCGGTGGACGCGGCCGAGACGGTCTTCGCCGCGGCGGCCGCCGCCGACCGGCTCGGGCCGGTCCGCGCCCTCGTGCTGTCGCACAGCGAGTCGGTCGACAGCGGGATCCTCGACACGACCGTGGCGGCGTGGGACCGGCACTTCGCGGTCAACGCGCGGGCGGCCTGGCTGCTCGTGAAGCGCTTCGCCGAGGGGCTGCCCGACGCGCCGTCGACCGCCGTCACCGGCCGGATCGTCGCGCTGACCAGCGACCACACCGCCTTCAACCTCCCCTACGGCTCGAGCAAGGGGGCGCTCGACCGGCTGGTCCGCGCCGCCGCGGTCGAGCTCGGGCCGCGCGGCATCCGGGCGAACCTCGTCAACCCGGGCCCGATCGACACCGGCTGGATGGACGACGCGATCCGGGAGGCGTGCGTCGCGGAGACGCCGGCGGGCCGGCTGGGCACGCCGAGCGACACGGCCGACCTCGTCCGCTTCCTGCTGTCCGACGCCGGCGGCTGGATCTCCGGGCAGCTGCTGCACAGCAACGGCGGCTTCCACGTCGGCTGACGCCTCCCCGCTCCCCGTGGGCCCGCCCGGACTACCGTGCGTCCGATGGACCTCGTCGAGCTCGAGCGGCGGGCCGCCGCGCGGCTGCCGCAGCACGTCTACGACTACATGCGCGCCACCGCGGGCGGCTCCGAGGTGCTGGAGCGCCAGATCGCGGAGTGGGACGCGATCCGGCTCCGGCCGCGGGTGCTGACCGGCGCGACGCCGCCGGCGACCGCGACGACCGTGCTCGGCACGCCGGTCGCGGCGCCGATCCTCGTCGCGCCGATGGCCCAGCAGGTCGACGCGCATCCGGACGGCGAGCGCGCCACCGCCGCGGGCGCCCGCGCGGCGGGCTCGCTGCTCGGCGTCTCCACGAACACGGCGGTGCCGTTCGCCCGGATCGCGGAGGGCGGTGCGCCCTGGTGGTTCCAGCTCTACGTCACCCGCGACCGGCGGCTCAGCACCGCGCTGCTCGAGCGCGCGGTCGCGGCGGGTGCGGGCGCCGTGCTGCTGACCGTCGACATCACCCGCCTCCGGCACCCGCGCGCCGGCGCCTCGGTATCGGTCGAGCCGACGGACTGGACCGACGGCCGCACGGGCGCCCGGCTCGCCAACCTCACGGAGGAGGAACTCCGCATCGCGCGCGGCGAGGGCGGCCGCGGCGACCGCGGGCTCGGCGTCGACGCGATCACCTGGATCCGGGAGGTCACCGGCCTGCCGGTCGTCGTGAAGGGCGTCCTGCGCGGCGACGACGCGGCCCGCGCCGTCGACGCGGGCGCCGCGAGCGTGCTCGTCTCCACGCACGGCGGGCGGGGCCTGGCCTCGAGCGTCGGCTCGGCGGCCGTGCTGGCGGAGGTCGTGTCCGCGGTCGGCGGCCGGGCGGAGGTGTACGCGGACTCCGGCATCCGCTCCGGCCTGCACGCCGCGGCGGGGCTGGCGATCGGCGCCCGGGCCGTGTTCGTCGGGCGGCCGGTGATGTGGGGCCTCGCGGCGGACGGAGCGGCGGGCGTCACCACGGTGCTCGAGGCGCTGCGGGACGAGCTGGTCGGGGCGATGGACCTGCTCGGCGCGAGCACCGTGGCCGACCTGACGCCGGACCTCGTCGCGCCGCGCTGAGTTTTCGACGCCGGAGCCGCGGTCAGGGCACGAGCGCCTTGAGCAGCGCCTCGAGCCCCGCGCCCGGCCAGGGCCGGACCGGCTCCCCCTCCGGCCGCGTGCCCCAGGTCGTCGTCGTGCCGCGCTGCAGGGAGAAGTCGCGGACGGCGAGGTCGAGCGACCGGGCCTCCCGCCGACCGAGCGGCCGCACCTCCCCCGTCCACGGCGCGCCCGCGCCCGCGGTGGACTCGGAGCCCCAGGTCGTCGCCCGCACGAGCCGAGCGTCGGGCAGCAGGGCGTAGCGCGTCAGCTGGTGGTCGGTCTCGGCCTGCTCCGCGCCGTCCGCCTCCCAGGTGCGGCGGCGGTGCCAGGCGAAGTCCGCGAGCGGCCAGTGCCGGTGGAGCACGGGGTGCACGCGGTCGAGCCAGAACTCCTCCGCCGGCGTGCGGGTCGTCCGGGCCGCGCGCTCGGCGAGGCGCTGGGCGCCGCCGAGGTCGACCCAGTCGGAGCTGGTGCGCTGCGGGTCGGTCACGCGGGCTCCTTCCGGCTCGGCCTCCAGGATCCTCGCCGATCGCTGGACGCCGGGCGACGCGGAACGGCGCAGGACCCGCGAGCGGGTCCTGCGCCGTCCTGCGCCTTCAGCCGGTCGGGCAGCGGGCGGTCAGGAGCCCGTCGACGCGCTCGGCGCGGCCGAGGGAGCGGCGGGCGCGGCCGGTGCGCTCGGCGCACCGGAGGGGGCGCTCGGCGCCTCGGTCGAGCCGGACGGCGCCGACGGGGCGGCCGGCGCCTTCGGGGCCGCGCCGTCCTTCGGAGCCGGGCCGCCCTCGCCCGGCGCCGGCGGGGTCGGGCGGCCGACCTGCACGGCGGTCGCGTCGAGGGTGGTGCCGTCGGAGGCGACGGTGCCCGTCGCGTCGATGTGCTTGCCCTTCACGATCGCGGAGGTCGACGACGAGGCGCCGTCCTTCTCGACCTTCACGTCGTCGGACAGGCGGATCGTGCGCGTGAACCCGTCGGGGTCCTGCACGGTGACCGTGCTGCCGCTCACGGACTGCACGGTGCCGCCGATGTGCGGCGCGGGGTGGTCCCGGCCCGGACCGCGGCCCGGACCGCCCTGCGCGGGTCCCTGCGGCCCGCCGGCCGGACCGCCCTGGGGGCCGCCCTGCGGACCCCCCTCCGGCGCGACGGGCGCGCCGCTCGGCGCACCCGAGGGAGCGGCGGCGGGTGCGGACTGGGAGGCGCCGGGCGTCGGCATCCCGTCGGCGAAGGCGACGGTGCCGAACCCGACCGCGCCGGCGACGGCCAGCCCGGCGGCGCCGAGGACGACCGCGCTGCGGCGGGAGGGCTTCTTGAACGACTGCATGGGGTGCTCCTGACTGCTGGGGCCGGTCGCTCACGACCGGTGCCGCGCTTCCGGCGACGGGATCCAGACCACGGCCGCCCTCTGAAGCGGACCTGAAGCGGGCGGCGCCGCGGGCGGCCTTCAGCAGCGCTTCAGGCGCCGGGCCGGTTCATGGCTGGTTCATCGGATTCCGAGAGGGACGAGGGCCTTCCGCCGCGGTTCCGCACCGCACGATCGGAGGATGACCGCTCCCGCCCGGATCCTGCTCGTCGAGGACGACCCGCTCATCCGCGAGTCCGTCACGGCCGCCCTGCGCGGCGCCGGCATGGTCGTGCACGCGGCCGCGGACGGCACGGGCATCGGCGCCGTGCTCGCGGACTTCCGGCCCGACCTCGCGCTGCTCGACGTCTCGCTGCCGGGCGACGCGGACGGCTTCGCGCTGGCCCGGGCGCTGCGCCGCGACCGCGACCTCCCGATCGTCTTCGTCACCGCGCGCGACGCGGGCGCCGACCGCCTCGCCGGGTTCGCGGCCGGCGGCGACGACTACGTCGTGAAGCCGTTCCTCGTCGAGGAGCTCGTGGCCCGGGTGCGGGCGCTCCTGCGCCGCCTCGGCCGCGTCCCGTCGACGCTCGACCTCGGCGACCTCGTCGTCGACGAGGGCAGCGGGGAGGCGGTCCGCTCCGGCGCGGTCCTCGAGCTGACCGCGACGGAGTACCGCCTGCTCGCCTACCTGGCGCGGGAGCGCGGCCGCATCCTGTCGAAGACGCAGCTGCTCACGCAGGTGTGGGGCTACGACGAGTACGACCCGAACCTCGTCGAGGTCCACGTCAGCGCGCTGCGCCGCAAGCTCGAGCTGCACGGGCCGCGGATCCTCCACACCGTGCGCGGCTTCGGCTACGTCCTCCGCCCGGTCCGCGGGTCGGAGGCGGCGTGAGGACGCCGTCGCTGCGCCGCCGCGTCGTGCTGTGGGCGGTCGCGGTGCTCGCCCTCCTGCTGCTCGTCGTCGGCGTCGGCGTGGACCTCGCGCTCGGCGCCGTGCTCCGCGCCGAGCAGCGCCAGCGCCTCGAGTCCGTCGCCGGCCTCGCGACCGAGCTGACCGGGCTGTCCGACCAGTCCCTCGCCGACCGGCTGACGATGCCGGGCATCACGGCCCGCATCACCTACTCCTCCGGCGCGGATGCGGTGACCGGCGTGCCGCAGGCGCCCCCGGCCCGGCCCGGCGGCCGCCCGCCCGGGCCGCCGGCCGCCCGGCAGGCGGACGCGGACGTCGTCGTCACCGAGCGCGACGGCGGCCTCGTGGCGACGCAGGCGCTCCGCCCCGGCACCACCCTCGAGCTGCGGGCGGACAGCGGCCAGATGGACGCCGCACTCGTCCGCTTCCGCTGGATCATGGCCGTCGCGAGCGTCGTCGCGATCGCCCTCGCGGCCGTGGTCCTGCCCCTCGCGCTGCGCCGCGCGATGCGGCCGCTCGACGCGCTGACGGAGGCGGCGAGGGGCACCGCGGGCGGCGATCGGGGCCGCCGGCTCGCGCCGCAGGACCCCGGCACCGATCTCGGCCGGGCGGCGGCGCAGTTCGACGCCATGCTCGAGGAGCTGGAGGGTGCCGAGCGGCGGGCGGCCGACGCCGCCGACCGGCTGGCGCGCTTCCTCTCCGACGCCTCGCACGAGCTCCGCACGCCGCTCGCGGGCGTCTCCGCCGGCGCCGAGCGGCTCATCCGCGAGCCGCTCGACGCCGACGAGCGGGACCGCGTGACGGTGTCGATCGTCCGCGAGGCCCGCCGGGCCGGCCGCCTCGTCGAGGACCTCCTGCTCGTGTCGCGCCTCGGGGAGCTGCAGGTGCGCACCGCGCCGCAGCCCCTCGCGCCGCTGCTGCGCGAGGCGGCCGACCGCTCGGCGCAGCGGCGCCCGTCGCCGGCGGTCGAGGTGCTGGGCGGCGACGCGCTCGTCGCCGTCGACCGGGAGCGCCTCGACCAGGTGCTCGCGAACCTCGTCGGCAACGCCGCGCAGGCCGGCGCGCAGCACGTGCGGCTGCGCCTCCTCGACCGCGGCCGGGACGCGGAGGTCCGTGTCTCCGACGACGGGCCGGGCGTGCCCGCGGCCCTTCGCGAGGCCGTGTTCGAGCGGCTCGTCCGCCTCGAGCGCGCCCGGCCCGCCGCGACGGGCGGCGCGGGGCTCGGCCTGCCGATCGCCCGCGGGCTGGTCGAGGCCCACGGCGGCTCGCTGACCTGCGTCGACCCCGACGACGGCGACCTGCCGGGCGCCGTGCTCCGGCTCGTGCTCCCCCGGATCGACGCGGCGCCGGAGCGCGCCCCGGCGGGCTCCGGATCGGACCGGGCGGCGGTGTCGGAGGCGGGCGGCATGCTGCAGCGACCGTGACCGATCCCTCCGCGCCCTGCGCCGTGCCCGGCTGCGCCGACGCGGCCGCCCGGCCGGAGCTGATCCCGCTCTGCGCGGACCACCTCGCGCTCGCCGCGGAGGTCGAGGGCTCGGTGCACGGCGCCGCGGACGTGCTGCCCGCGCCCTGCCGCCTGTGCGGGTCGCGGCTCGGCGTCCGATTCCTCTCGGGCCGCGTGTGCGCGGTGTGCGAGTGGCCGTACGGCGAGCAGCCCGACGGCGAGCTGCCGCCCCCGCGGGTCGACGTCGTCTACTACCTCCGCTTCCGCGACCGCGTGAAGATCGGCACCACCGCCAACCCGCGGCAGCGCTTCGGCGCGATCCGGCACGAGGAGCTCCTCGCGTTCGAGCGCGGCGACCGGCGGGTCGAGCACCGCCGGCACGAGCAGTTCGCCGCGGACCGCGCCGGATCGAGCGAGTGGTTCGCCTACAGCGACGCGATCAGCTCGCACGTCGACGCGCTCGCCGCCGGCGTCGACCCGTGGGACCGGTGGCGGCGCTGGGTCGCGGAGGCGACGGCGACCGCCTGAGCCGCCCCCCTCCCGCTCCGGACCCGCCGTCCCACAGCGGCTCTTCAGGGAACGAGGCTCGGCACGACGTACACATGGACGGCTCGACGAGGAGGAGGTGGCGATGGACGGATCGGCGGAGCGCCTGTCGGTGCGGACCTCCGACTTCGACCGCGGCGTCGCCTCGTTGCGGTCGGTGTTCGGCGACGTGGACCTCGCGCCGCCCGAGGACCGCGCGCCCGACTTCGTCCTCCGGTCCACCCGCACCCCCGCCCTGACCGCGACGCGCTGGTCGATCTCGGGCGTCGCGGGCGGCCGCCGGGCCGAGTCCGACTGCGCCGAGCCCGCGTTCCTGACGGGCGTCCGGGTCGGCGGCGGCCTGCGCATGTGGTGGCGGTGGGACGACATCGACACCGACCGGCCCTTCCTCTACCCCGACGCGATCGACTCGGCGCTGCAGGACCCGGACATCGCGAACCTCGCGATCGCACGGGCCGCGGTCGACGAGCGGGCGCGGGCGATCACCGGCCGGGACGACTTCGAGGTGCGCTTCACCGGCACCGCGCCCATCGACCCCGCGATGGACGCGGTGTGGCGCAGCACCGCGGCCTACGCCGCACGCATGACGGAGACGCTGCCCGCGACCGAGGACGCCGCCCTGGCGCAGGCAGCCGTGGTCGACCTCGTCGCGACGGTGCTGCTGCGCGTCTTCCCGAACACGACGCTCGACGCGGCGAACCGGCGGGACATCGGCGGCCCGCGCGGCGCGGCGCTCCGGCGCGCGCTGCGCCACATCGACGAGCACCTCGACGCGGAGCTCACGGTCGTCGACATCGCGGCGGCCGCGCGGCTCAGCCCCCGCGGCCTCTACGCGGCGTTCCGCCGGGACCTCGACACGACGCCGATGCACCACGTGCGCTCGGTCCGGCTCGTCGCCGCGCGCGACGCCCTCCGCAGCGCGTCGCCGCTCGAGACGACGGTGGAGGCGGTCGCCCTCCGGTACGGCTTCCCCGACGCCGGCCGGTTCGCGCGCCGGTACGCGGCGGTGTTCGACGAGACGCCGGTCGAGACGCTGCAGCGCTGAGGACCCGCTGAGCAGACGAGGAGGGGCCCGGCGTCGCCGGGCCCCTCCTCGTCCGCGGCGCGAGCCGCTACTTCTTCGCCGGCTCGGGCTCCGGCGCCGGGTTCGCGTAGACCGGCCCCTCGACGCCCTTGGCGCCCGGCAGCTCCGGCTCGACCTCGGGCTTCTTCCGGGCCCGCGGGGCGCGCTTCGGCGCCTCCGTCACGGGCTCGGCGGCGGCCGGCGGCTTCGGCCGGGACGCGAACGTCTCGAACGCGACGCGCGGCTGCTCGCGGGCGAGCAGCTGGACCATGTCGCGGCCGAGCACGAAGTTGAAGACCCAGTTGCCGATGACCCGGATCTTGCGCTCCCACGTCGGGATCGCGAGGCCGTGGTAGCCGCGGTGCATCACCCAGGCCGGGAAGCCCTTCACGGCGATCTTGCCGCTCTGGAACGCGCCGACGTAGAGGCCGAGGCCCGCGACCGCGCCGAGGCTCTCGTGGTAGTAGTCCTTGACGCCCTCGCCGCGCAGGCTGGCGGCGATGTTCTTCGCGAGCAGCTTGCCCTGGCGCACCGCGTGCTGGGCGTTCGGGACGCAGAAGCCGCCCACGCCCTTGCCCGTGAGGTCCGGCACCGCGGCCACGTCCCCGGCGCCCCAGGCGTCGGGTACGACGTCGCCGTCGGCGGTGACGACCCGCAGGTCGGCCTTCACGCGGAGGCGCCCGCGCTCCTCCGTCGGCAGGTCCGTGTTGCGGAGCATCGGGGACGCCATCACGCCGGCGGTCCACACGATCACGTCGGACTCGAAGGTCTCGCCGGTCGACAGCTGGATCACGCCGCCCGTCGCGTCCTTCAGCTGGGTGTCGAGGTGCACGTTCGCGCCGCGCTCGGCGTAGTTCTTCAGCACCCAGTGCGAGGTCGGCAGCGACACCTCCGGCATGATCCGGCTCATCGCCTCGATCAGGTGGAAGTGCGTGTCGTCGAACGTGAGCTGCGGGTAGCGGGCGAGCAGCGCGGACGCGAGCGAGCGCATCTCGCCGAACACCTCGATGCCCGCGAAGCCACCGCCGACCACGACGAAGGTGAGGAGCCGGTCGCGCTCCGGCCCGGCCGGCAGGTTCGCCGCGAGCTCGAAGTTGCGGACGATCCGGTCGCGGATCGCCACGGCCTCCTCGATCGTCTTCAGGCCGAACGCCTCGTCGGCGACGCCCGGGATCGGGAAGGTGCGCGAGACGGAGCCGGCGGTGACGACGATCTGGTCGTACGACATCGTCCACGGCTCGCCGACCGGCGGCGTGATCTCCGCCGTCTTCGCGGCGTGGTCGATGCGGGTGACCTTGGCGGTGATGACGCGGGAGCGCTTCAGGTGCTTGCGCTGGTCGACGACCGCGTGGCGGGCCTCGACGGCGCCGCCCACGACCTCGGGCAGGAACGGCTGGTAGGTCAGGTACGACAGCGGGTCGACGACGACGATCTCCGCGTCCTTGGCGGAGAGCCACTTCTCCAGCTTCCACGCGGTGTAGAAGCCGGCGTAGCCGCCGCCGACGATCAGGATGCGAGGCACGATCGGAGGATTCCCTTCGGGGTCGGTCGTTGTTACCGGTGAACGATGCTATCGGGGCGCCGGAGCGGGCCACGGACCGATGAGCGAGCGGACGGGCGGCTCCGCGGCGGCCGCCTCGCTGAGCGCGAGGTCGCCGATCGGGTTCACGCCGGGTCCGGCGGCGAGCGCGTGACCGGCGAGGGCGTGCAGGCACTTGATCCGCACGGGCATGCCCCCGGCGCTGATGCCCGCGACCTCCTCCACCTCGCCCGCCGCGGCGCGGTCGGCGAGGTAGGCGCGGTGCGCGGCCGCGTACTGCTCGGCGTACGGGCCGTCGGCCTCGACGAGCGGGCTCCACTCGCGCATCAGCCCCTCCGCCTCGAGCCGGGAGACGGCCGCGACGAGCGCCGGGTGCGTCAGGTAGTAGAAGGTCGGGAAGGGCGTGCCGTCCGCGAGGCGCGGCGCGGTCGACACGACCGCAGGCGTGCCGTTGAGGGTGCGGGCGGCGATGCCGAGCACGTCGCGCACGGGTCGGCCGAGCTGGGCCGAGACCGTCGCGAGGTCCTCCTCCGTCGCCGGCGTCACCGGGCCGGCTCGGTGGTCGTGCCCGCCGCGACGAGCGACTGCACCAGCGCCTCGGTCCACGGCGTGCGGTCGGGCTGCGCGGTCGCGCCCGGAGCCGGGGCCGCGGCGTCCGCCGCGGACGAGTGGATGACGCGGTACGCGGTGGTGCCGGGCGTCACGTAGAAGAGCCGGCTGCCCGCCTGCGCGCGGACGTACGCGGGGTCGTCCCAGCGCGCCTTCTCCGCGCCCAGCCGCTGCAGGTCCGCCCGCTGCTGCGCGATGCGCGCCTCCGTGTCGGCGATCCGCCGCTGCTGCGCGAGGTTCGTGCTGACGGCGGGCGCGAGGGAGAGGACGCCGAGCACGAGGAGCACCAACGCGGCGATCGCCGCACCGGGCACGCGCACGCGCGCCGGGCGCGCCGGGCGCGTCGAGCGGGCGCCGTGCACGTCGTGCACGTCGTGCACGTCCTGCTCCGCCGCGCGCGTCCCGCTCATCCGCGTCCTCCCGATCCGAGTCGCCGAGTCTATTCGGCGGCCGGGCGCGGCCCGGCGGGCGCGCCGTCGCCCGGGCGGCGCCCCTCCCCGCCGTCGCCCGGGGCGGGTCCGGAAGGATGAGCGCCCGATCCGCCTGTGGAAGGACCACCGCCATGACCGCCGTCCGGCACACCGTCGCGTTCGCCCTGCCCCACCCGCCCGACTCGGCGGAGGAGGCCGCGTTCCTCGCGGACGCGCGCCGACTGGCGACGATCCCCGGCGTCGAGGGCTTCGTGGTGCTGCGGGCGGACGGCGGCGAGCTGCCGCTCGCCCTGTCGATGGAGTTCGCGGACCGGGACGCCTACGCGGCGTACGACGCCGACCCGCTGCACCGCGACTTCGTCGAGCGGCGCTGGCTGCCGACGGTCACCGCGTTCCAGGAGGCCGACTTCGCCGTCGTGCCCCCGCCCTCCGCGCTCGGCTGAGCGCAGCCCGGTCCGAGCCCTTCGCGGATCCGCAGAAACGACGCGGATCCGCAGAAACGGGGCGACGCGCCGGGTCGAGGAGGTCTCGGCCCGGCGCGTCGCCCGGGAACTGCGGATCCGCGATCAGGCGGAGAAGCGCGGGAACGCCGCGAGGCCCGGGTAGACCGCGGCCTCGCCGAGCTCCTCCTCGATGCGGAGCAGCTGGTTGTACTTCGCGACGCGCTCGCTGCGGGCCGGGGCGCCGGTCTTGATGAGGCCCGCGTCGGTCGCGACGGCGAGGTCGGCGATCGTCGTGTCCTCGGTCTCGCCCGAGCGGTGGGACAGGATCGCCGTGTAGCCGTTGCGCTGCGCGAGCGCGACCGCGTCGAGGGTCTCGGTCAGGGTGCCGATCTGGTTCACCTTGACGAGGATCGAGTTCGCGGCGCCGAGCTGCAGGCCCTTCGCCAGGCGCTCCGGGTTCGTGACGAACAGGTCGTCGCCGACGAGCTGCACCTTGTCGCCGACCTCCTGCGTCAGCGTGGTCCAGCCCTCCCAGTCGTCCTCGGCCAGCGGGTCCTCGATGGAGACCAGCGGGTAGTTCGCGACGAGGTCGGCGTAGTACGCGGACATCTCCGCCGCCGACTTCTTCTGGCTCTCGAACGTGTAGGCGCCGTCCGCGAAGAACTCGGTGGAGGCGACGTCGAGCGCGAGCACGATGTCCTTGCCGGGCGTGTAGCCGGCGGACTGGATCGCCTCCATCAGCAGGTCGAGCGCGGCGCGGTTGCTCGAGAGGTTCGGGGCGAAGCCGCCCTCGTCGCCGAGGCCCGTGGAGAGGCCCTGCTTGCTCATCAGGCCCTTGAGCGCGTGGTACGTCTCGACCCCGGCGCGGATCGCCTCGCGGAAGCTGTCCGCGCCGACCGGCAGGATCATGAACTCCTGGATGTCGACGTTCGAGTCGGCGTGCGCGCCGCCGTTGATCACGTTCATCATCGGCACCGGCAGCACGTGCGCGTTCGGGCCGCCGAGGTAGCGGAAGAGCGGCAGCTCGGCGGAGGCCGCGGCGGCCTTCGCGACGGCGAGGCTGACGCCGAGGATCGCGTTCGCGCCGAGGTTCGACTTGTTCTCGGAGCCGTCGGTCGCGATCAGAGTCGCGTCGACGATGCGCTGGTCGGCGGCGTCGATGCCCTCGACGGCCGGGCCGAGCTCGTCGATGACGGCGGCGACGGCCTTCTCGACGCCCTTGCCGCCGTAGCGGCCCTTGTCGCCGTCGCGCAGTTCGTACGCCTCGAACGCGCCGGTGGAGGCGCCGGAGGGCACCGCGGCGCGGGCGACCACGCCGTCCTCGAGCAGGACCTCGACCTCGACGGTCGGGTTGCCGCGAGAGTCGAGGATCTCGCGGGCGTCGATGGTGTCGATGGCGGCCATGGGTCTCCCTCTTTCCAGCTGCGGACGCGTGCTCCGCGACCGCCCGCAAGCCTAGTGAGGGCCGGGGAGCGCCTTCCGAACAGCAGGCGAACCCTGACCCGCCCCCTTCGCGGATCCGGAGATCCGTCGCGGATCCGGAGATCCCGGGCGACACGCCGTCCTGCGGGCTCCCGCACCGGGGTGTCGCGCAGGAACTCCGGATCCGCGAGCATCGCCTCATGGAGCACCCGATCATGTACGACGAGCACGACCCCGTGCTCGCGCGCGTGCGCGAGGTCGCGCTCGCGCTGCCGGAGACGGAGGAGCGCCTCAGCCACGGCCGCCCCTGGTTCCACGTCGTCGGGCGGCCTGCCTTCGCGGTCTACGGCAGCGGGACGAAGGGGCCGGAGAAGGTGATGCACCCGCACTCGGTCGTCGTCCACGTCGACGACGACGAGCGGCCCGCGCGCCTGCAGGACCCGCGGTTCTTCGTGCCGTCCTACCTCGGCCCGCGCGGGTGGCTCGGCCTCGACGTCGACGGCCCGGACACGGACTGGACCGAGGTCGCCGAGCTGCTCGACGCCTCCTGGCGCCGCTCGGCCCCCGCCCGCCTCCTCCGCTGACCACCACTTCCGTTTTGAAGGAGTTCTCGGCCCGAGCGCGCGAGAACTCCTTCAAAACGGAAAGAGCGGATCAGGCGGGGCGGGAGCGCCCGGCCGTCGACCACGCCTGCTCCACCGCGGCGAGCACCTCGTCCGCGCTGCGTCCGTCGACGACGACGACGAGGTCGGCATCGGGCGGGTCCGCGGCCTCGAGGTCGTGCAGCGCGCGCCGCTCCTCCTCGGTGATGAAGGGGTGCCCGTCCGGCCAGTGCGCCCTCACCGCGTCGTCGCTCGCGGCGAGCCGCACGAGGAACGCGTCCGGGACCGTCGACCGCCACACCTGAACCGTCCGCGGCGTGAGGACGTCCGCGACGACGACCTCGAAGCCGGCGAACGCGAACGCGATCGCGAGCCGGGCGGCGTTCTCCGCGCCGAGCACGCGTTGGCGGGCGCCCTCCTCCCCCTCCCACGGAGCGGCCGCGCCGGCGACCACCAGCCGACGCACGTCATCCGTGTCGATGAAGGCGCAGCGTCGCCGCGACTCGGCGAGGCGCCGCCCGATCGTCGTCTTCCCCGCCCCCGGCGGCCCGGTGAGCACGAGCGGCGGCCGCATCTCGTCACTCTGCACGGATCAGGCGAGGGGACGGAGGTCGCCGAGGCCCTCGGCCGTCACGACGCCGAAGCGGGTGAAGCCGTCCGCGGCGAGCGCGTCGAGCTGCGCGCGGCGGTTCTTCCTCGCGCGCTCGAGGCGCACCCGGCCGCCGTCCTCCTGCGCCTGCCGCTTCGCCGCGAGCAGCACGCCCGCGGGCACGTCGCCGTCGTGGAGCAGCGCGGTCGCGGTCGCGCCGGAGACGCGGTCGGGCAGCAGGTCGACGATGCGCTCGAAGCCGATGGAGAAGCCGACCGCCGGGACCTCGCGGCCGAGGAAGCGGCCGATCATCCCGTCGTAGCGTCCTCCACCGCCCAGCGAGGAGGTGGAGGACGGGTGCGCGATCTCGAAGATCGTGCCCGTGTAGTAGCCCATGCCGCGCACGAGGGTCGGGTCGAAGACGAGCTCCACCTCGGGCAGCGCGTCCTTCAGCGCCAGCAGGTCCGTGTACGCCTCGACGTCGAGCCAGGCGGGCGGGTCGACCGCGAGGCCCCAGTCGGCGGCGGCGAGCCCGCCGAACGCCTCCGCCAGCCCGTCGACCGGGACGCCCTGCTGCGCGAGCTCCGCGACGACGCCGTCGACGCCGATCTTGTCGAGCTTGTCGATCGTGATCAGCGCGGCCGAGCCGGCGTCGGCCGCGACGCCCCAGGTGCTGAGGAGGCGGGTGAGGATGCGGCGGTCGTTGATGCGGATGGAGGCGCCCTCGAGCCCGAGCGCGTCGAGCGCCGCGGCGGTCGCGCCGATCAGCTCGAGCTCGGCGATCGGGCCCGGCTCCCCCACGATGTCGATGTCGCACTGGACGAACTGGCGGTAGCGCCCCTTCTGCGGCCGCTCCGCCCGCCAGACCGGGCCGATCTGCACCGCGCGGAACACGGGCGGGAGCGCCGCCTGGTTCGTCGCGTAGAACCGGGCGAGCGGCACGGTCAGGTCGTACCGCAGCCCGAGGTCCGCGATCGCGGGCACGTCGTCGGCGGCCTGCCACTGCTCCGGGCCGATGCCGCGCTTCAGCACGCTGAACGACAGCTTCTCGTTGTCGCCGCCGAGCCCCGCGTGCAGGCGGTCGTAGTCCTCGAGCGCGGGCGCCTCGATCTCGTCGAAGCCGTGCCCGCGGTACACCGTGCGGATCACGGACAGCGCGTCCTCCCGCTTCGCCTTCTCGGCGGGGAGGAGGTCGCGCATGCCGCGAGGCGGGTTCACCGGGGAGGCCACGGGGCGATTCTTCCAGGCGCGGCGGTGGTCTCGAGGCTCGCTGCGCTCGCACCTCGACCAGCGGAACGGCTCGCTGCGCTCGCACCTCGACCAGCGGAACGGCTCGCTGCGCTCGCACCTCGACCAGCGGAGGAGCGCGGCGGGGAGGCGCGGGCGGCGTCAGCGGGTGAGCTCGGGGTGGAAGTCCGGGAGGTACGAGAGGCCGACGAGCAGCCCCTCCGGGCTCTGCAGCCGCGCGGTCCACTGGCCCCACGGCTCGACGTGCGCGCGGACGAGGATCTCGTGGCCGCCCTCCGCGAGCTCCGCCTCCCCCGCCGCGACGGCCTCGGGCGACGCCATCTCGAACTCGAGCCACGCCTGCGGCACGGGCCGGTCCTCCGGCCAGTCGTCCGTGCCGAAGGTCGCTCGGGCCGCCTGCGCGAGCGGCCAGAGGCCGAAGACGTTCGCGCCCGCCAGGCCGTGCGCGTGGTGGTAGTCCGGCGCCATCTCGTCGAAGCGCAGCCCGAAGGCGGTCGACCAGAACGCGAGCCCCTCCGCGCCGGAGCGGGTGATCGGCCCGAACCCCGCGATGAACCGGATGTCCATGCGCGCACGATAGGCGTGTCCGCCGACGATTGGCAGCAGGCGCGGACCCGGGATTCCCCCTGCAGGCGGAGGCGGCCCGCGCGGCCGCACCGATACCGTCCGCAGCATGGAAGCCGCCGGCATCGTCGTGGAGGGGGTGCGGCGGTCCTTCGGGTCGACGCACGCCGTCCGGGACATGACCTTCTCCGCCGCACCGGGCCGCGTCACCGCGCTGATCGGGCCGAACGGCGCGGGCAAGACGACGCTCATGCTGATGCTCGCGACCCTGCTCGCGCCCGACGCCGGCACGATCCGCATCGCCGGCCTCGACCCCGCCTCCGATGCGGCCGGGGTCCGCGCCGCGCTCGGCTGGATGCCCGACGTGCTCGGCTCCTGGGCGTCGCTGACGACCCGGACGACGCTGCAGCTCACCGGGCGTCTGCACCGGATGCCGAAGGACCGCGCCGCCGCCCGCGCCGACGAGCTGATCGCGCTCGTCGGGCTCGAGGGGCTCGCGGACCGGCCGACGCGCGTGCTGTCCCGCGGGCAGAAGCAGCGGCTCAGCCTCGCGCGGGCGCTCGTGCACGACCCGGCGGTGCTGCTGCTCGACGAGCCCGCGAGCGGCCTCGACCCGGAGGCCCGCGTCGAGCTGCGCACCCTCGTCCGCCGGCTCGCCGACGACGGCCGCACCCTCCTCGTGTCGAGCCACGTGCTCGCGGAGCTCGAGGAGATGGCGGACGACGCGGTCTACGTGCAGGAGGGGAGGACGGTCGACCCCGAGCGCGTCGCAGCGCTCCGCACCGCCGCCCGTCCGTGGCGGCTGCGCGCCCTCGACCCGGCCGCGCTCGACGCGGCGCTCGCTGCCAGGGGGCTGGCCGGGACGCAGGACCACCTCGGCCGCCTCGTCGAAGTCGCCGACGAGGCCGCCGCGGCGGACCTGCTCGCCGCGCTCGCCGCGGACGGCGTGCGGATCACCGCGTTCGGCCCCGCCGCGGGCGAGTTCGAGCGCACCTTCCTGGAGCTCGCGAAGGAGCAGGAGCGATGAAGGAGCGGATCCTCGCCGTCGGCACGGTCGTCGACCTCGAGCTGCGCCAGCGGGTGCGGAGCACCGCCTGGTACGTGCTGCTCGCCGTGTCCGCGGCGCTGCTGCTCATCGTCTCGGTGCTGCTGCTCGGCGTCGCGGCGGCGGTCGGGAAGGAGGGCGGGCCGCAGGTCTTCTCGGTGATCGTCTTCTTCGTCCTGCTGCTCGGCTCGCTCGTGACGCCGGCGCTGTCGGGCGGCGCCGTGAACGGCGACCGAGACGCGGGCACGCTCGCGACGACGCAGGTGACGCTCGTGACGACGACGCAGCTGATCGTCGGCAAGTTCCTCGCCGCGTGGACCGCGTCCCTCGCCTTCCTCGCGGTCGCGCTGCCGTTCCTGCTGCTCGCGATCGTCGCGGGCGGGGTGGACCCGGTCGTCGTGCTCGTCGCGCTGCTCGTCACGGTGCTCGAGCTCGGCGTGGTCGCCGCGGTCGGCGTCGGGCTCTCCTCCGTGATCGCGCGGCCGATCTTCTCCGTCGTCACCACCTACCTCGTCGTGGCGGCGCTCTCGATCGGCACGCTGATCGCGTTCGGCCTCGGCGGGGTCGCGCTGCAGACGTCGCAGACGACCGTCGAGCGCTACTACTCGACGGACGCGGACGGGAACCCGCTGCCGGGCGGCGTCTGCGACCCGGAGCAGCGCACCACCTCGCAGGTGCCGCGCTACGACCGGGTGTGGCCGATCCTCGCGGTCAACCCGTTCGTCGTGCTGGCGGACGCCGTGCCCGGCCAGTGGAGCAAGGACGGCTACGCGGCGGACGCGTTCAGCGGGCTGAAGGCCGTCACGCGGCTGGCGCAGGTCGCGCCGCCGGAACCCTCCGTGTACGACGACTGCGACCCCGCCCGGAACACGAGCGACCGCCGCACGCAGGAGCAGGTCGTCGCCGCCACGACGCCGACCTGGGCGGCCGGGCTCGTGCTGCAGCTCGTGCTCGCCGTGGCGCTGATGCTCGCGGGAGGGTCGGCCCTCCGCACGCCGGCGAAGCGCCTCGCGAAGGGCAGCCGCATCGCCTAGGCGCCAGGCGCTCCGGACCGGGTGCGCCCGCGCCCGCGGCCGCCCGGGCGCTCAGCCCTGGTGCGGGTCGGCCTCGACCGCGCGGATCGCGCCGGTGAAGCGGCGCAGGGCGGCGCGGAGGGCGCGCTCCGCGTCGAGGCCCTTCGCGGTCGCGGCGATCACGGTGTCGAGCAGCTCGTCGCCGAGCGCGTCCTCGTCGTCGGGCACGGCGCGGCCCGGCCGCACCTCGAGCCCCGCGCGCTCCGCGCGGCCGACGAGCTTCTCGGCGAGCAGCAGCGACGGCATCTGCATCGGCACCCCGTCGAGCACGCTCGTCCGGTCCGCCTTCTCGCGGCGCTTCTGCGCCTCCCAGACCTCCACGACCGCGTCGGCGTCCGCCGCCACTTCGTCGCCGAACACGTGCGGGTGCCGCCCGATCATCTTCGCGGCGGTGTCGCGGGCGACGTCCTCGACGTCGAAGCCCTCGCCCGGCGTCGCGCTCGCGAGGTCGGCGTGGAAGAGCACCTGGTAGAGCACGTCGCCGAGCTCCTCGCGCATGGCGGCGACGTCATGCGTCTCGATCGCCTCGACGAGCTCCGCCGTCTCCTCGATCAGGTAGCGGACGAGCGACTCGTGGGTCTGCTCCGCGTCCCACGGGCAGCCGCCCGGCGCGCGGAGGCGCGCCATCACGGCGACGAGGCGGTCGAGCTCGGAGGGCACCGCGCCATCCTCCCCGGTCGCGCCGGGCAGGTCGGTCGAGCCGGTCACGCGGGCTCGGGCGCGGGGCGCTCGGTCGCCGCCGCGTGCTCCGCGCGGAACGACGGCATCAGCGTCGCGACGACGACGGTCAGCGCGCCCGCGACGACGACGCCGATGAAGACGGCCGTGGAGGCGCTGCTGACCGCGGCGGCGGACGTGCGACCTGCGAGCACGCCGTTCGCCACGGCGCCGAAGACCGCGACGCCGACGGCGGAGCCGACCGAGCGGAGGAACGTGTTCGAGCCGGTGACGACGCCGCGCTCCGCGAACCCGACGCTCGACTGGCCGGCGATCAGCGTCGGCGTCGCGACGGTGCCGAGGCCGAGCCCGACGACGAGGCAGGCGATGCCGGTCAGCCAGATCGATGCGAGCGGCGTCGCGACGAGCACGCCGACGGCGCCGACCAGCGCGACCGTCGACCCGATCAGCGCGGTCGGCCGGAAGCCGAGGCGGAGGTAGAGGCGGCCCGCGTTCGACGCGGCGATCGGCCAGCCGATCGTGAGCAGCGCGAGCGCGAGCCCGGACTCGAGCGGCGACGCACCCGCGACCGACTCCAGGAAGTTCGGCACGTACGAGGTGAGGCCGAGCAGCAGGGCGCCGACGCCCGCGCTGATGAGCCCGGTCGTGAGCAGCAGGCGGCGCGAGAACACCCACAGCGGCAGCACCGGCTCCGGCGCGCGGCGCTCGACGAGGACGAACGCGACGAGGAGCACCACGACGAGGACCGGCAGGCCGATGCCGGGCAGCGACGCCCACGGCCAGGCCTGGCCGCCCTGCAGCAGCCCGAGGAGGAGCGCGGTGAGCCCCGCGGTCAGCAGGACCGCGCCCGGCACGTCGACCCGGTGGGTGCCGCGCTGCGGGGACTCCTTGTAGCGGCGGACGAGGACCGCCGCGGCGATGCAGAGGGGGATGTTGACGAAGAAGATCCAGCGCCACGAGACGAACTGGGAGAAGACGCCGCCGAGCGTCGGGCCGACGACGGAGGAGATCGCCCAGACGCTCGCGAGGTAGCCCTGCGCCTTCGCCCGCTCGGCGAGCGTGTAGATGTCGCCGGCGACCGTGATCGAGGTCGGCATGATCGCGCCGGCGCCGAGCCCCTGCACGGCGCGGAAGAGGATCAGCGTCAGCATCGACGGCGCGAAACCGCAGAGGATCGAGCCGAGCAGGAACATCCCGATCCCGTAGAGCAGCAGCGGCTTGCGGCCGATCGTGTCGGTCAGCTTCGCGTAGACGGGCACGGACACCGCCTGCGCGAGCAGGTAGACGGAGAACAGCCACGGGAAGCTCGAGAAGCCGCCGAGGTCCTGCACGATCGACGGCACCGCGGTCGCGAGGATCGTCGAGTCGATCGCGATGAGGCCGGTCGACAGCATCAGCGCGAGGAGGATCGGGCCGCGCTCGGAGCGGAGGCCCACGTCGCGACGGCTGATCTCGGGCGGGGCTCCTGCACTCACTCCGGGTTCCAATCCCCCTCCTCCCCCGCCTATTCCGTTTTGAAGAAGTTCTCGGCGCGCAGGCGCGAGAACTCCTTCAAAACGGAAGCAGGCGTCAGCGGGTCTTCGCGGCCATCAGGGCGACGCGGTAGGCGCCGCCCTTCGTCTCCTGCTCGCCGAGCCGCTCGAAGCCGAGGCGGGCGTGGAAGGCGAGCGACTCGGGGTTCTCGGGCCGCACGTTCACCTCGCAGGTCACCTCGTCGCGGCCGAACTCGCGGGCGCGCTCGAACGCGGCGCCGTACAGCGCCCGGCCGATGCCGCCGCCCCGCGCGCCGTCCGCGACGACGACGCGGTCGACATAGACGAAGGAGTCGGAGCGCGCCGCGAACCAGCGGTAGTTCTCGCTGTCGTAGTCCGTCCCCGGGTCCATGGCGAGCAGGAACCCGATCGGCGACGCCGGGGTCTCCTCCGCGACGACGGCGAGGGAGGCGGTCGCGACGAGCTCCGCGAGCTCCTCGGTCGTGGCCGGCGGCACCGCGGGCACGGCGGCGTTGTTCATGGCCAGCACGGCCGGGAGGTCGTAGGACTCGAGCGGGCGGACGACGACGGGCACGGCCGACCACGATAGACAGGCGGACCGCCGAGAATGCCGGGGTGCACCGCTCGCCCGCCGTCCTCGCCGCGGTGCTCGTCGCCGTCGCGCTGACGACCACGGGCTGCGCCGCGGGCGAGCCCGCCGCCACCCGGTCGGCGACGCGCAGCCCCGCGGAGACCGTCACGCCGCTGCCCACCCCTGCGAAGGCGGCCGGGGAGGTCACCCGGTCCGTGTTCGCGGACGGCTCGAACGAGGACCCGGCCGGCCCGATGCCGTCGACCGGCGCGGTCGCGGTCGACGTCGCGTGCGCGGGCGTAGACGGCAGCACGATGACCTGGAGCCTCGTCGGGGGCGACGGCCGCCCCCTCGGCCTGTCCGGCACCGCCGACTGCTCGGGCCCGCCGACCACCTCCTGGCTCGGCGTGACCGCCGAGCGCCGCCCGGCCGAGGTCCGGGTGCGGCTGCTGCCCGCGTCCGGCGTCGTCGCCGGCTACGCGGTCGTCCGCCGCGGCACCCCCTGAGCCGCCGCCTGGGAGGATCGGCCGGTGCCGTACCGGACCGCCGATCTCGCCCTCGCCGCTCCCGCCCTCGACGAGCTGACCGCCGCCCGCGTCCGCGACGGCCGGGCGCCCGCCTCCGCGTGGGCGGTGCTGGGCCCGGAGGGCGTCGTCGCCGCCGGCGCGCAGGGCGAGGGCGCCGACACCGCGAGCGCCTTCCGCGTCGCCTCCTGCACGAAGAGCTTCACCGCCGCGACGCTGCTGACGTTCGCGGCGGAGGGCGCGCTCTCCCTCGACACCCCGCTGACCGACGTGCTCGACGCGGCCGTGCTCGGCGCCTCCCGCGCGCCCACGCTCGGCGAGCTCGCCTCGATGGCGGGCGGCATCCCGATCGACGACCCGTGGGCGGATCGCCAGGAGTCGATGACGACCGCCGACTTCGACCGCCTCGTCGGCGAGGGCGTCCGGCTGGCCTACGAGCCCGGCACGACCTACGAGTACTCGAGCTTCGCCTACGCGATCCTCGGCCGCGTGCTCGAGCGGGTCGGCGGGCGGCCCTACCCGGAACTCGTGCGGGAGCGGCTGCTCGAACCGCTCGGCCTGACGGGGCTCGCGTTCGACCGGACCGTCGACGCGCGCGTGATCGAGGGCTTCGCGAAGGTCGAGGGCGCCTGGGTGCAGCAGCCCTGGGCGGAGCCCGGCGCGTTCTCGGCGCTCGGCGGCGTGGTCGCGACCCCCACCGCGCTCGCGACCTGGGCGGGCTGGCTGGCAAGCGCCTGGCGCGACGACGCGACGGACGACGTGCTCGCGGCGGGCCTGCGTCGCGCGATGCAGGAGCCCCGCACCCCGGTGCCGGGCCCGGCCGGGTCGCACTACGGGCTCGGGCTCGTGGTGGAGGAGGACCCGCGGCACGGCCGCGTCGTCAGCCACTCCGGCGGCTACCCCGGCTTCGGCGCGCACATGCGCTGGCACCCGGAGAGCGGCATCGGCGTGGTCGTGCTCGAGAACGCGCGGTACAGCGGCGCGACGCTGCCCGCCACCCAGGCCCTGACGCTCCTGCTCGACGGCGCGAGCACGCCCGCCGCGGCACCGGCGCTCTGGCCGGAGACCGCCGCCGCCCGCGAGGTCGTCGAGCGGCTGCTGCGGTCGTGGGACGACGACGCGCTCGTCGGCGTCGCCGCGGACAACGTCGTGCTCGACGAGTCGTTCGCGCTGCGCCGCGCGACCGCCGAGCGCCTCCGGGAGCGAGCCGGGCTCGCCGTCGATGCGCCGGTGGCACCGCTCGACGCGGTCGCGCTCCGCAGCGACTCCCCCGCGCACCTCGCCTGGACGGTGCCGGGCGCCGCGGGCCGGATCCGCTGCGAGATCCGGATGACGCCCGTCCGCGAGCCCCGCCTCCAGACCCTGGCCCTCCGCCTGGCCTGACTCGCCCCGCCCCGTCCGGTACCCTGGAGGCGGAGCGCCGGGAAGTCTGGTCGGCCCCCGAGTCGCGACCGCGAGCGGGGTGCGTCGCACCCGACCCGGGAGGCCCCGTGCGCTTCATCACCTCCGACCGCGGCTCCGCCGCGCTGCTGCTCGCCGCGGCGGCGCTCGCCCTCGTGCTCGCCGCGACGCCGGTCGGGCCGGCACTGCTCGCGGCGCGCGACCTGCACCTGCCGCTCGACGCGACCGGGCTGCACCTCACCGTCGACCACCTCGTCAGCGACGGGCTGCTCGCCGTGTTCTTCCTGCTCGTGGCGATCGAGCTGCGGCACGAGCTGACGCACGGCGACCTCGCGCACCCCGCGGCGGCCGCGCTGCCCGCTGCGGGCGCGCTCGGCGGCGTGGTCGTGCCGGCGCTCGGCTACCTGCTCGTCGCAGGCGGGACGGACCCCGCGGGCTGGCCGGTGCCGACCGCGACCGACATCGCGTTCGCGCTGGGGCTGCTCGCGCTCCTCGGCCGCGGGCTGCCGAGCCGGGTGCGGGCGTTCCTCCTCGCGCTCGCGATCCTCGACGACCTCGTCGCGATCCTCCTGATCGCGGTCGTGTTCCCGGTGCGGCTCGAGCCCGTGTTCCTCCTCGCCGCGCTGGTGCCGCTGGCGCTCTTCGCCGTGCTCGCCCGGCGGCTGCGCGGCGGCGCCCTCCGCACGGCCCTGCTCGTCGTGCTGGGCGTCGCCGCCTGGTACCTGACCGCGCGGTCCGGCGTGCACGCGACGCTCGCCGGGGTCGCGCTGGGGCTCCTGCTGCCGGGCCCGCTCGGGGCCGCGGTCGACCGCGCGCTGCAGCCCGTCTCGCGGGCGGCGATCCTGCCGCTGTTCGCCTTCACGGCGAGCCTCATCCGCATCGAGGACGTCGACGGCGCGGCGCTCGGCCCCGTGCTCGTCGGCGTGGCCGTCGCCCTGCCGCTCGGCAAGCTGATCGGCATCGTCGCGGGCGGCCTCGTCGGTCGCGCCGTGCTCGGCCGCCGGGCGCCCGACCCGATCCGCCCGGTCGAGCTCGTCGTCGTCGGGCTCGTCGGCGGGGTCGGCTTCACCGTCTCCCTCCTGATGGGCCGGCTCGCCTTCGCGACGGAGGACCTGCGCACCGCCGCGACGCTCGGCGTGCTGCTCGGCTCGGCGGCGGCGATCGTGCTGTCGGCGCTCGTCGTGCCGCTGATCGCCCGGCGGTCCCGGGCCCGGCCTTCCCGCCGTCGCTCCCGCGCTCTACCGTGAGCGCACCGAGTCGAGGAGGACGCATGGTCGCGATCGAAGGCGCGTTCAGCGGGATGAGCGTGCGGGACGTGCCGGAGGCGGTCGCCTTCTGGCGGGACGTCGTCGGGCTCGAGGTCGACGACGGGGAGATCGCCCGCCTCCGCCTGCCGGGCGGCGGGCACGTGATCCTCTACCCGAAGCGGGACCACGTGCCCGCGACGTTCACCGTGCTGAACCTCGTCGTCGCCGACGTCGGCATCGCGATCCGGGAGCTCGGCGAGCGGGGCCTGGAGCCGCAGCGCTACCCCGGCATGCCGCAGGACGAGGACGGCGCGATGCGCGGCCGCGGGCCCGACATCGCCTGGTTCACCGACCCCTCGGGCAACGTCTTCTCGGTCATCGTCGACTAGCCCACTTCTCTGCTCACGCTTCTGGACGCCGGTCGGACGGATCGGCGTCCAGAAGCGTGAGCACTTCGCCGGTGCGGCGGGGTCAGGCCTCGTTGCGGACGCGGGTCGGGAACCCGCCGCGGAGGACGGCGACCAGCACGACCGCGAGCGCGAAGGCGCCCGCGGCGAGCACGACCACGGCGGGCACGCCCGCGAGCGCGAGCACGCCGCCGCCGACCGCGGCGCCGAGGCCGATCCCGACGTTCGAAGCGGCGTTGTTCACGGCGGCGCACAGGTCCGGGCTGAGGGCGCGGGACCGGAGGCACGCGGCGGTGCAGAAGACGGGGATCGCGCCGAAGCCGACGACCCACAGGGTCACCGCGGCGACGGTGCCGGGCGTCGAATCGCGGAGCAGGAGCAGCGCCGCGATGCAGAGCGCCGCGAGCGCGAGCGCTCCGAGGAAGCCGGCGCGCGGGCGGCGGTCGATCACGAGCCCCGCGAGCCAGAGCCCGACCACGCCGGCGGCGCCGAACAGGAACAGCGCGGTGCCGATCGCCGACTCCGGCACCGCCGCGCCGAGCAGGACCGTCGACACGTAGGTGTAGAGCGCGTAGTGGCCGAAGAAGGCGAGGGCGTTCACGACGGCCGCCGAGACGAGGGCGCTGCGCGGGCCGCGAGCGGGATGCTCCTGCGGCTCCGTGCCGACGATCGCGGGCAGCGCGCCCGCGGTGACGAGCGCCGCGAGCACGGCGCCGATCGCGAGCGCGGCGAAGGCGGCCCGCCAGTCGAGGGCGGCGCCGATCGAGGTGACGAGCGGGACGCCGAGCACGTAGCCGGCGGAGGCGCCCGCCGCGGCGATCGCGAGCGCGCGCCCCTGGACCCGCGGCGGCACGAGCGCCGAGGCGTAGGCGGAGGAGAGCGAGAAGAACAGCGCGTGCGCGACGCCGCCGATCGCCCGGCCGGCGCAGAGCACCGCGAAGCTCGGCGCCAGAACGATGACGAGGTTGCCGACGCCGTACATCGCGATCGTGCCGAGCAGCAGCGGCTTCCGCGGCAGCCGGCCGGTGAGGCGCGTCAGGGGCACCGCGAGCACGGCGACGAGGGCGGCGTAGACCGTGATCAGCAGGCCGGTGACGGACTCCGGCACGGCGAACGCGCGGCTCAGCTGCGGCAGCAGGCCGACGGGGACGATCTCCGTGGTCACCGCCACGAACGACGCGAGCACGAGCGCGCCGAGCCCGAGCGCCGCGCCGAATCCGATGCGTTCGTCCTCGGGGCGTGCCACGCCCCCATCCTCCCCGGCCACCCGCCGCGGGCGGCGAGGCCGCGTCAGCGCGTCCGGGTGAAGACCTGGTGCACGACCCCGGAGGGGGACGCCGTCGTCTCGATCGAGAACCGCTCCTCCAGCCCCTCCTGCCCGTCCCAGATCCGCACGCCGCGCCCGAGCACGATCGGCACGACGACGAGGTGCAGGTGGTCGACGAGGTCCGCGTCGAGGAACTCGCGGACGACGGTCGCGCCGCCGCCGAGCCGCACGTCGAGGCCGCCGGCGAGCTCAGCCGCCTCCGCGAGCGCCGCCTCCGGCGTCGTGTCGCGGAACAGGAACGTCGTCTCCCCCTGCACGAGGTCCTCGCGCTCGTGGTGGGTGAGCACGACGACCGGGGTGCGGAACGGCGGCTCGTCGCCCCACCAGCCGCGCCACGACTCGTCCTCCCACCACGGCGGCGAGAGCGGGCCGAACTTGTTCGCGCCCATGATCTCGGCGCCGATGCCGTTCCACGACTGCGCGGCGAAGGCGTCGTCGACGCCCGTCGATCCCGCGCCCGTCGCCTCCGCCTCGTGCCCTGAGGCGGCGGCGAAGGTGCGGGTCGGGAAGAACCAGGACATGAGCCGGCCGCCCGCGTGCCCGAAGGGGGTCTCGAGCGACTGCCCCTCCCCCGTGGCGAAGCCGTCGAGCGAGACGGCGATGTTGTGCGCGCGCAGCCGGGCCATGGCGGAACGCTACCGAGGTCGGGCGACCGGCTGGATCAGGCGGGTGACCCACTCCTCCTGCGGCCGGTCGGGCGGCGTGAGGTAGACCTCGCGCGCCGGGCCCGCCAGGGCGCGGAGGGCCGCGGCGAGCGCCTCCCAGCTGCGGTCGATCACGTCCATCGCGCCGTGGTGCTCCGCGACGGCGGCGCGCTCGAGCTCGGGCAGGACGTGGAGCTCGAGGCCGGGCACGGGCCCGACGTCGTCGCCGACCTCGAAGCCGGCGGTGACGACGACGCCGTCGCCGGTCTCCTCCGAGCGGTAGAGCGCGACGGCGGGTCCGGTCGGCACGTCGCCGAGCAGCGCGGCGGCCTCGGGGAACATCGGCCCGACGACGGGGCCGATCTGCTGCGAGCCGAAGCCCGGCGCGTGGCGCGTGAGGGTCGCGACGCGCTGCGCGGGCACGCGGCGGATCTCGAGGTCGATGTCGGGCACGGCGGGCACCTCCGGGGATGCGGGCGGGGAGGGGGACGGGTCAGGCGGGGGCGGCGACGCCGACGAGGTTGCCGGCCGGGTCGCGGAAGTGGCCGACGACGACCCCGCCGCCGTCGTTGCGCTGCGGCCCGAGGACGACCGTGCCGCCGAGCCGCTCCGCCTCTGCGAGGGTCGCGGCCACGTCCTCGACCCCGACGTAGAAGACGGCGTGCGCCGCGAAGCCGGGCCCTCCGCCGATGCCGCCGGGGACCGGACCGGCGCCGTCCCCCGGCTCGACGAACGAGTAGGATGTCTCCTCCGAGATCGCAGGCGCCACCGGCGCGCCGACGCTGGCGTTCCAGCCGAACAGCGCGCCGTAGAAGGCGCGGAGGACGAACGGATCGGGGCCGATCAGCTCGACGTGCACCACCGGGTTCCGCATCGCCGCACGATGCCCCCGGCGCCTGCGCGAGGGCTGGACGTCAGGCGGTGCTCGAGGTCCATGGTCTCGAGGCTCGCTCCGCTCGCACCTCGACCAGCGTGATGCAGGTGCGGGGCTAGGCGGCGGCCTGCGGCGTCTTCGCCCAGATCGCGCCGAGCAGCACCTGGACCCACTCGATCAGCGCGGTGTCCGCAAGCGGCTCCCCCGCGGTCTGCGGCCACGGCACGTTCACCGCGCCGCCGATAACCCGGGCGCCCGGGTACATCCGCTGCAGGCGCACCTGCATCGAGTCCGGCAGGTCCGCCGGCGCGATGCGGAGGAACTTCGGCAGCGCGACGACGTCGGACAGCCCCGCGTGCTGGGCGAGCCGCCGCAGCTTCGAGATCCGGACGAGGTTCTCGACCTCCTCCGGCGCCTTCCCGTAGCGGTCGACCAGCTCCTCGAGCACGAGGTCGATGCGGCCCTCCGCGGAGGCCGGCCCGGCCGCCGCGGACAGCTTCTGGTACGCCTCGAGGCGCAGCCGCTCGCTGTCGATGTAATGCTCCGGGATGCGCGCGTCGACCGGCAGCTCGAGCCGCAGCTCGGTCTGGCCGTCCGCCACCTCGCCGCGGAAGTCACTGACCGCCTCGCCGATCATCCGCAGGTAGAGGTCGAACCCGACGCCCGCGATGTGGCCGGACTGCTCGCCGCCGAGCAGGTTGCCCGCGCCGCGGATCTCGAGGTCCTTCAGCGCGACCTGCATGCCGGAGCCGAGCTCGTTGTTCGCGGCGATCGTCTCGAGGCGGTCGACGGCGACCTCGCCGAGCGGCTTCTCCGCGTCATAGAGGAAGTAGGCGTAGGCGCGCTCCCGGCCGCGGCCGACGCGGCCGCGCAGCTGGTGCAGCTGGCTCAGCCCGTACTTGTCGGCGCGGTCGACGATCAGCGTGTTCGCGTTCGCGATGTCGAGGCCGGTCTCGATGATCGTCGTCGAGACGAGCACGTCGTACTTCCGCTCCCAGAAGTCGACCATCACCTGCTCCAGCTGGTGCTCGCCCATCTGCCCGTGGGCGACGGCGACGCGCGCCTCCGGCACCAGCTCGGCGATCTCCGCGGCGATGCGGCCGATGGAGGCGACCCGGTTGTGCACGTAGAAGACCTGGCCCTCGCGGAGCAGCTCGCGCCGGATCGCGGCCGTGATCTGCCCGGCGGAGCGCGCGCCGACGTAGGTGAGGATCGGGTGCCGGTCCTCCGGCGGGGTCGCCAGCGTCGACATCTCGCGGATGCCGGTGACCGCCATCTCGAGCGTGCGCGGGATCGGCGTCGCGCTCATCGCGAGCACGTCGACGTTCGTCTTCAGCTTCTTCAGCTGGTCCTTGTGCTCCACGCCGAACCGCTGCTCCTCGTCGATGATCACGAGGCCGACGTCCTTGTAGGACACCTCCTTGGCGAGCACGCGGTGCGTGCCGATGACCATGTCGACGGTGCCGTCGGCGAGGCCGCGGATCGTCTCCTTCGCCTCCTTGTCCGACTGGAAGCGGGACAGCGGCCGCACGTTGACCGGGAAGCCGGCGAAGCGCTCGTTGAACGTCTCGAGGTGCTGGCGGACGAGCAGCGTCGTCGGCACGAGCATCACGACCTGCTTGCCGTCCTGGATCGCCTTGAACGCAGCGCGGACCGCGACCTCGGTCTTGCCGAAGCCGACGTCGCCGGAGATGAGCCGATCCATCGGGATCGCCTTCTCCATGTCGGCCTTGACCGCGTCGATCGTCTCGAGCTGGTCGGGCGTCTCCGCGAACGGGAACGCCTCCTCCAGCTCGTGCTGCCACGGGGTGTCGGGACCGAAGGCGTGCCCCTTCGACGCCATCCGCGCCGAGTACAGCTTCACCAGCTCGACCGCGATGTCGCGCACGGCCTTGCGGGCCTTGCCCTTCGCGGCCGCCCAGTCGGAGCCGCCCATCTTCGACAGCTGGGGCGCCTCGCCGCCGACGTACCGGGTCAGCAGGTCGAGCTGGTCCGTGGGCACGTAGAGCTTGTCGCCCGGATAGCCGCGCTTCGACGGCGCGTACTCGATCAGCAGGAACTCGCGGACGACCTTCTCGGGCGCCTTGTCGCCGATGCGCTTCGGGCCCGTCTTCTGCACGGGCGCGACCTCGCGGCGGACGAGCTCCACGAAGCGGCCGATGCCGTGCGTCTGGTGCACGACGTGGTCGCCGGCCTTGAGCTGCAGCGGATCGACCACGTTCTTGCGGCGGGAGGCGAGCTTCTTCGGCCCGCGGTTGTCCATCGTCGCGGCGCGGCCGTAGAACTCGCGCTCGGAGACGACCGCGAGGGAGACCTCGGGCTGCTCGAAGCCGGTCTCGAGGTCGCCGATCAGCACGTAGGCGACCCCGGGCTCGAGCTCGGCGGGCAGCTCCTCCACGATGCGGGCGGCGGCGCCGCGCTCCGCGAGCACGTCGCGGGCGCGCTCGACGAGGCCCTTGCCCGCGGCGGTGACGACGGTCGACCAGCCGTGGCGGAGGCGGGAGGCGATGTGGTCGAGCAGCTCGGCCGGGCGGCCGGCGATGACGGGCGTCGCGCCGCCCTTCACGCGGAGGTACTCGGCCGAGTCGGCGAGCAGCGCGGCGGCCTTCGCGGGGTCGAGGTCGCCGACGGACTCGGCGCCGTCGGGCTGCGACTCGAACGAGCTGATCGTCCACCAGGTGCCCTCCGGCACCGACTCGCGCAGCTGGTTCACGGTGAGGAAGTCGCCCGACTCGAGGTCGATCGGCGCCTGGGCGCCGGCGGTCGCGGCGCTCCATGCGGCGTGGAGGAACTCGCGGTTCGTCTCGGCGAGGCTGACTGCGCGGCTCGCGACCCGCTCCGGCGAGAGCACGCAGACCGCAGCGCCCGCCGGCAGGTACTGCGTCACCGGCACGAGGCCGTCCGCGAGCACCGGCGCGAGCGACTCCATGCCCTCGACCGGGATGCCCTCCGCCACCTTGGCGAGCATCTGCGCGAGGTTCGGGAACTCGTGCCGCAGCTCGCGGGCGCGCTGCTGCACCGCCGGGGTGAGGAGCAGCTCGCGCGCGGGCACGAGCTCGGCGGCGTCGACGGGCAGGTCGAGCGTGCGCTGGTCGGCGACGGAGAAGCCGCGGAGGCCGTCCACCTCGTCGCCGAAGAAGTCGACGCGGACCGGGTGCTCCCCGATCGGCGAGAAGACGTCGAGGATGCCGCCGCGGACCGCGAACTCGCCGCGGCGGGTGACGAGGTCGACGCGCGTGTAGGCGAGCGCGACGAGCCGCTCGACGACGGCCTCGAGGTCGACGCCGCGCTGCCCGAGCCGCAGCGTGACCGGCTCGACGTCGGCGAGCCCGGCGACGATCGGCTGCAGCGCCGAGCGCACCGGCGCGACGACGACGAGGGGCGCGTCGCCCGGCTTCCACACCCGCATGCGGCGGATCGCGTGGAGGCGGCGGCCGACGGTCTCGACGCCGGGGCTCAGGCGCTCGTGCGGCAGCGTCTCCCACGCCGGCAGCTCGAGCAGCTCCGCGTCGGGCAGCAGGCAGGCGAAGGCGCTGCGCAGCGCGTCCGCCTCCCGCTCCGTGGCGGCGACGACGAGCAGCGCGTCGGCCTCGCCGTGCTCACGCCGACGCTGCAGCAGCGCGGCGAGCAGCGGCGCGTGCAGCCCCGGCGTGGCCGAGAAGTCGGCCGGACGCGAGGCGGCGAGCAGCGCATCGCTCATCGAATCGGCGTGCGAGAGCAGGCGCGGCAGACCCGAGAGACTCACTCGTCCCATTCTACGAGCGGCACCGACACCGACCTCGCTGTTCGCTGACGGGGTGATCCGCGGCACATCCGCGCGAGCGCTCGGCCCGTTCAGCAGCGGAGGGCCCCGCTAGGCGAGGTGGCCGGTGAGGCGCTCCCAGGCGCCGGAGGCGATCGACGCGCGGTCCTCCTCGGACACCGCCGCGGACTCGAGGAACGCCCGCGCCCGGCCGTCGCCGGTCGGCACGTACGGGTAGTCGGTCGAGTAGAGGATGCGGTCGACGCCGATCACCTCGGCGGTCCAGCGCAGGTAGCGCTCGCTCAGCATGCCGCTGCCCGTCACGCCGACGTTCTGCCGGAACACCTCCTCGATCGACCGCTCGAGGTGCAGGCCGGTGCGGCCGATCCCCGCCTCGAACCGCTCGAGGAAGAACAGGACGACCTCGCCCCAGTGCCCGACGACGACCTGCAGCCCCGGGTGCCGGTCGAAGACGCCGCCCACCACCATCCGCAGCAGCTGCACGCCGGTCTCGTAGTGCCAGCCGATGCCGTGGTTCGCGAACGCGCCGTCGACCTCGTCGCCGAAGCCCGAGTAGTACTGCTCGCGCACCGGTGCCGTCGGGGTCTGCGGGTGGAGGTAGAGCGGGGCGCCGAGGCGCTCCGCGACGCCGTACAGGTCGTCGAAGCGCCGGTCGTCGGCGTTCACGTCGCCCGTCCTCCCGTTCAGGAGCGCGCCGCGGAACCGGAGCGTCGAGACGGCGCGCTCGAGCTCCTCCGCGGCGGCGGCCGGGTCGGGCGTCGGCACGGCGGCGAACGCCTGGAAGCGGTCGGGATGCGCGGCGACGATCTCCGCGAGCGCGTCGTTCGCCTCGCGCGCCACGGGCACCGCGTCCGCCGCGGCCAGGTTCTGCACCCCCGGGCTCGTCAGTGAGAGCACCTGCACGTCGACGCCCTGGTCGTCCATCGCGGCGATCCGCTCCTCGCCGACGTCGCGGAGGCGCCGGGACAGCGGGTCGTCGCCGCCGCCGTGGACCTCGCCCCCGCCGGCCAGCCGGCGCCAGGCGTCGACCAGCTCGGGGACGACGAAGTGCTCCTCCAGACCCACGATGCGCATGCCCCGCACGCTCCTCCTCCCCCGCTGAAGACGCTCCCAGCCGCCCCCGCCGGCTGCGGGTGCGCCCGGTGCCACGGACCTCCCGGCGGATCCACCGCTCCTGCCCAGCCGTTGTCCGGGGTCAACGGTCCGTCGCCGCCTAGCGTGCGAGCGCCGTGCCGATCCCGCGGCGCCCACCGCCATGACGCTCACCCCCGGTCTGCTGCGACCCGACCGCCCCGCGCCGCGGCGCCTCGACGCCCTCGCGCGGCACTGCCGCGCGACGGTGCACGGCGAGACGCGCGGCCGCTTCGTGACCGGCGTCACGCTGCGCAGCCAGGACGCGCGGCCCGGCGACCTGTTCGTCGGCCTGCCGGGCGCGGGCGCGCACGGCGCCGCCTACGCCGGGGCCGCGCAGCAGGCGGGCGCGGTCGCGCTGCTCACGGACGCGGCCGGCGCCGACCTCGCCGCGGGGGTCGACCTCCCGGTGCTCGTGGTCCGGGACCCCCGCCGGATGCTCGGCGAGGCCGCCGCCTGGATCCTCCGCACCGCGGACGCCGTGCCCCTGCTGCTCGGCGTCACCGGCACGAACGGCAAGACCACGACCGCGACGCTGGTGGAGCACCTGCTGCGCCGGCTCGGGCTGCGCACCGCCCTCAGCACGACGGCGGAGCGCGTGGTCGACGGGGTGCGGGTCGCGAGTCGGCTGACGACGCCGGAGGCGGACGAGCTGCACGCGCTCCTCGCGGTGATGCGGGAGCGCCGCGTCGACGCGGCCGCCGTCGAGGTCAGCGCGCAGGCGATCGTGCGGGCCCGGGTCGCCGGGGTCCGGTTCGACGTCGCCGGGTTCACGAACCTCACGCACGACCACCTCGACGACTTCGGCGACATGGAGGCCTACTTCGCCGCGAAGGCCGCGCTGTTCGAGCCGGAGGCCGCGCGCCGGGGCGTCGTGTCGCTCGACTCGCCCTGGGGCGCGCGGCTCGCGGCCCGAGCGGGCGTGCCCGTCACGACGATCGGCGCTGACGCGGGCGACTGGCGGGTCGCCGTCACGCAGCGGCGGCAGGGCGGCACCGCCTTCCGGCTCGTCGCGCCGGACGGGCGCAGGCTGTCGACCCGGGTGGCGATGCTCGGCGACCACGCGGCGTCGGACGCGGCCCTCGCCGTCGCGATGCTCGTGGAGGCGGGCGTCGACCTCGGCCGCATCGAGGCCGCGCTCGGCGACGACGGCTTCGCCACCGCGGTCCCGGGGCGGCTCGAACGTCTGTCCGCACCCGGGGGTCCGGACGTGTTGCTCGACGTCGCGCACACGCCGGACGCGTTCGTGAAGTCGCTGGCGGCCCTCCGCGCGGTGACGCCCGGGCGGATCGTGATGCTGTTCGGCGCCGACGGCGACCGGGACCGCTCCAAGCGCTTCGGCATGGGCCGTGTCGCGGGCGAGCTCGCCGACGCGGTGCTGATCACCGATCACCACAGCCGGTTCGAGGACCCGGAGGCGATCCGCGCCTCCCTCCTCACCGGCGCGGCTTCGGCGCGCCGTGCGGAGGTGCTCGACGTGCCCGATCCGAGCACGGCCATCCGCATCGCCATCGGGATGACTGGCCCCGGCGACGCCGTGCTCTGGGCGGGCACCGGGCGGACCGAGTACCGGGACGTGCTCGGCACGAAGATCCCGTACTCGTTCCTCGCCGAGGCGCGCGCGGCGCTCGACGAGCTCGCGGTCGTCGCGGCGTGAGCACGGATCTGCGCGGCAGGGTCGCCCTCGTCACCGGCGCCTCCGGCGGCATCGGCTCGGACCTCGCGGTCCGGCTCGCGGCCGCCGGCTGCGACGTCGCCGTCCACTGGTCGGGGAACGAGGCGGCGGCGCGCGGGGTGGCGGACCGCGTGCGGGAGCACGGTGTCCGCGCCGCGGTGCTGCAGGCCGATCTCGCGGATCCCGCGCAGGCGGGCGGCCTGGTCGACGCCGTGGAGCGCGAGCTCGGCCCCGTCGACGTGCTCGTGCCGACCGCGGGCGTGAACCTGCCGGTGCAGGCGGTCGAGGACCTGTCCTTCGACGACTGGTCTCGGACGATCGCCGTGAACCTGACGGCGCCCTTCCTCCTCGCGCAGCGAGCGGTGCCGGGCATGGTGGAGCGGCGGTTCGGCCGGGTCCTGTTCGTCTCCTCCGTCGCGGCGTTCACCGGCGGGATGGTCGGCCCGCACTACGCCGCGAGCAAGTCGGGGCTGCACGGCATGCTCCAGTGGCTCGCGAAGCGCACGGCGAAGGACGGCGTGACCGTCAACGCGATCGCGCCTGCGCTCGTCGCGAGCGGCATGGTGCCCGACGACCTCGACGCCTCCGCGATCCCCGTCGACCGGATCGGGCAGCCGGAGGAGGTGGGCGAGCTCGCGATGGCGATGCTCACGAACGCCTACCTGACCGGCAAGGTGTTCCTCGCCGACGGGGGCATGTTCGCGCACTGATCGAGCCGAGGTCTCGACCGCGGCCCAATCGGGAATTGGCGGGAGTTGACCTCGAGCCCTCCGACGGTCGTAGCGGCAGCGGCAGCGACTCGTTGACTGCGCGGTGAGCGAGTTGCGCCATCTCTGCCCAAGACCCCGACACGCACGCCGCCAGCGGCTCGCCAGTGGGACGCAGTCGGGCCGACGTCAGGCTCTCCTTTGATAGGCGTTCGCGGGTTAAGTTGTTGCTGCAAGTCGAGACGAGCGCGTTCAGCGTTCGCAAGGGGGCGAGACGTGGCAAGGGCAAATTCGGCCGAGAAGCGGTATCAGGTATTCGTGAGCTCGACGTACCTCGACCTGAGGGAAGAACGCCAAGCGGTCATATCCACACTCCTTGACTCAGATGCGTTCCCAGCTGGGATGGAACTCTTCCCTGCGACCGACGATGACGCCTGGACGCTGATTCAGCAGGTCATCGATGACTCCGACTACTACATCTTGGTCATGGGCGGCAAGTACGGCTCACTTGACCCCGTGAGCGATCTCAGCTTCACGGAGAAGGAGTACGACTATGCCGTCGCGACCAAGAAGCCGGTTATGGCGTTTCTCCATGGGGCCCCAGCACTTCTCACCGTAGAGAAGTCGGAGAAGAAGGAGGACATGCAGGAGCGGTTGGCTCGCTTTCGCGCCAAGGTTGAACGCTCCAAGCATGTCAAGTTCTGGACCGGCGCGGAGCAACTTCAGGGTCAGGTTGCGGTTAGTTTCAACCGATTCACGCGGCAGGCGCCCGGAATCGGATGGCTTCGCGCTGACGCAGCCGCATCGAAGGAGACGCTTGCCGAATTAGCGAAGGCGCGCGAGCGTATTGCTGAACTGGAAGCCGTGCTGTCAGCGGCGCGATCTTCGCCTCCAGCCGGTATCGAGGATCTGGCGCAGGGCGAAGACAAAGTGACGGTCCCCGTGTCTGCACGAGGTTCGGTGCGACAGACCGACAGAACACTGCGCAACGTCGGTAAGTGGCTGCGAATCTCGACTACCTGGGATCAAATCTTTGGATACCTCGGGCCCACGCTACTGATTGAAGCCGAGGCGGAAGCGATGAAGGAGACGCTGAATACATCCTTCCTCGTTGACAACTTCCCTGCAATCGAGACGACCGTGCTTGAACGCGCGCGCGAGGCGAAGCTCAAGCTTCCCGAAGACCCAACAACCAGTGGAATCTCAGTGGAGCTGAGCAACGACGACTTTGGAACGGTTCTGATTCAACTCAAGGCCACTGGCCTGATCGAAGAGAGCAGACGAAAGCGAAGCGTCGCGGACAACGGAACTTATTGGACACTCACTCAGTTCGGCGAGCAGCGCGCGGTACAGATTCGTGCATTGCGGAGAAACGCAGATCGCGAAACCGACCTCGGAATCGGGGATGACGAGGAGCCACCCGAGAACAACTGACCACAGCATGCCGACGTTGTGAATCGTGCGCGCGTTCGACATGTCGCTCACCTCGTGTCTCAAGTACTCAGGCCGCGCGCGGCCCCGGATCGTGCTCGCGTCGTCGTCGCGCGAGCCGGGGGTCGACGAACGGGCCGGGCTGCCGGCGGTGCTCCGGGAGCGGGTCGCCCTGCCACCGCTTCGGCACGAACCAGAGCTCGTTCCGCCAGCGCCGGATCTCGACCCGGCCCCACGGCGCGTGGATCAGGTGGTGGTGATGGCTGCAGAGCATCACGCCGTTGCCGACGTCCGTCCTGCCGCCGTCGCGGTGGAACCACGCGACGTGGTGCGCCTCCAGGTACGGCGCCGGGGTGATGCAGCCGGGGAACTCGCACCGGCCGCCCGCGCGGGCGGTGAGCGCCTTCTTCTGCGCCGCCGTGAAGACCCGCTTCGACCGGGACAGGTGCAGGGGCTCGCCGTGGGCGCCGGTGACGAGGAGGCGGACGCCACCGCCGCACGCCCGCCGCTCGATCACCGGGATCGGGATGCCGGCGAGCACGCCGGAGGTCCAGCCCTGCCCGCGTCGGGCCTCGAGGTCGTCGGCGGCGACGTGGACGACGACCTCGTGGGTCACCGCCGCGGACTGCTCGGCCCGGACGCCGGACTCGATCGCGCCGAGGACCGTGTCGTAGTCCTGCTGGGCACGGCTGCGGGGCTCGTCGCCCTCCGCCGGAAGGCTCTCGCGCCACTCCGGATCGAGACCGTCGCCGTCCTGCCCGCCGCCGGCCGCCGTGCGGAGCAGCGGGACGCCCCGTCGCTGGGACTCGAGCAGCTCCTTCACGACCGCGAGGTGCTCGGGCGTGAGGAGCAGGCGCGCGGCGGTCATGCCGTCCGCCCGCGTGCGGCCGAGGGCGAAGGCCCGCTGGAACCGCTGGTTGCGCTCGGTGGGCTCGGCGCCGTCGGGGTCGAGCAGCAGCGCTAGGCCCTCGGCGACGTCGCGGACGACCTCGGTCTCCTCCGCCTTCGCCGCGTCGGTGAGCACGACGACGGCGTCCGCGAACTCCTCCGCGGTGATCCGCGGGCGGAGGTGGAGCAGCTTCGTCACCACGACCCGCGCGGACTCGACGCCCACCTCGCCCGCCCGCACGGCGTCGGCGAGCACGCCGAACCGGCCGGGGAGGAGGTCGCCGCGCAGCGACACCTCGGGCGCGAGCGCCGCGCCCAGCCCGATGCGCTGCTTCGCGGCGGGCCGCCCGATCCGGGCGAGGTGCGCCACGAGGTCGACCGCGTCGCGGGCGCCCTCCCGTCGCGCGAGCGGCAGGCCGCCGTCGGGCGAGACCGTGCGGCGCTCGACCTCGGCGGCGAAGTCGAGCCGATGTGCGTCGACGAGCCGGCCGAGCTCCTCGATCACGGCGCCGTCGGCGAGCAGCTCGTCGTCCGTCGCGGTGTGCACGCGCGACCCGACGGCGCGCAGCGCGTCGAGCGCGAGTGCCAGGTCCGGTGTCGCCGTCACGCACGCATGCAACCATGGCCCACCGACAGTGGCTCGCGGTTGAAAGACGGGCTTCAGCAGGAAGAACGGTTCTCAAGAAGCGGCGTGGCTGAGGCGCTCGACCGACTGTCCGAGGCCCGGGCGACGCTGACGGCATGCGCATCGGGGTGACGACGCCGACGGGCACGGTCGGCCGGCTGCTCCTCCGCTCGCTGGTGCGAGCCGGGCACCGCCCCGTCGCCCTCGTCCGCGATCCGGACCGTCTCGACCCGGCCGTGCGCCCGTTCGTCGACGCCGTCGTGATCGACCAGCGGGACCCCCGGCGCACGACCGCCGCGACGGCCGGGCTCGACGCCCTCTACTGGGTCGACCCCACGACGCCGGAGGAGGACCCGCTCGTCTCGTACGCGAAGGCGACCGACGCCGTCGCGGCCGCGGTGATGGCGAACCGCATCCCCCGCGTCGTGCTCCAGAGCAGCATCGGCGCCGAGCTGCGGGAGGGAGCGGGCGAGATCGACGGGCTGGCGGCGACCGAGGTCGCGCTCGATGCGACGGGCGCCGACGTCGCGCACCTCCGCTGCGGCCACTTCTTCACGAACCTGACCTTCGACCTCGACGCGGTGCGGTCCGGGACGCTCGAGACCGTGCTCCCGCTCGACCTCGCCTTCCCCTGGGTCGCACCGGCGGACATCGCCGAGGTCGCCGCCGGCCGGCTCGCGGGCGACTGGTCGGGCCGGGTCGTGCAGGGCATCCTCGGTCCGGCCGACCTCTCGTGGGCGGACGCGGTGCAAATCGTCGCGGCCGCCACGGGACGCTCGCTCGCGGTCACGAGGATCGAGGACGACGAGCAGCGGGCCGCCCTGCGAGCGATCGGCATGACGGGCGCGCGGGTCGAGTCCGTCCTCGGCATGTCGACCTTCCTGCGCGACGGGCACCGACCGGAGCAGCCTCGGGACGTCGTCTCGTCGACGCCGACTACGCTCGCGAGCTGGGCCCACGCGGAGCTGCGACCGCTGCTCTGACGGTGCTCCGCAAGCCCCGGATCCCGCTTTTCCATCCACCGGAAGAACACGCCGGATCCGCGCCGCGTGTCCCGCGACACGCGCCCGCGCCTCCGCACCCCCTGTTCCGGGGGTGCCTACGTTCGTCCGCGGTCGGGACGCCTCCCGGCCCCGGGGGAAGGGGCTCGTGCTGCACGGGGACGAGGACGTGACGGGGACCGGCTGGACGCCGGACCCCCGACGACGCCCGACCTGGGAGGCCCCGCGCGAGCTCCGCGGCCCCCGCATCCCGCAGCAGCCCGGCACCGCGCAGCAGCGCGACCCGCAGCAGCAGACGCGGCAGCAGCGGCCGCAGGACCCGCGCCAGCAGCAGCCCCGCCCGTCGCAGCCCCGCCCGTCGCAGCCCCGCCCGTCGCAGGATCTGCGCGCGCCGCGTCCGGCCGCGCCGCGCCAGGACCCGCGGCAGGCGACCCCGCGACCCCGCCCCGAGGGCACCGCCGCGACCGGGCAGCACCCCGTCGCCCGCACCCGCGAGACCTCGGGCGGCCCGACCGGCACGGCCCGCATCCCCGTCGTCCGCCAGACCCCGCCGGTCGTCCGCCCCGGCGTGCGGCAGCCGGAGGGCCCCGGCCGTCCCCTGCAGGCGCCGGTCCGCTCCCGCCTCCGCACCGCGCCGCCGATGCAGCCGCCGGTCACCCCGCCGACCGGCTCGACGCCCACCGGGGCGCAGCCGATGCCGGTCCAGCCGTTCTCGCAGCTGATCCCCGTCGCCATCCCGGTGCCGTCCTCCCGGCACGAGTCCGCGCCGCCCGTCGAGGAGGCGCGGCCCCGGCGCCGCACCGCCCGGGGCGCCGTCTCGATGCTCGCCGTCTTCGCGCTGGCCGTGCTCTGGGGCCTCCCCGCCTTCGCGAGCGAGGCCCTCGCCGCGCCGCCCGTCGGCGGCATCGAGGACGGCTCGGCCGACGTGCAGCAGCTCTCCGTCGGCGGCGTCGAGGTCGACGGCGCCTCCGCGGACGGCATCAGCGGCGCTGCTGCGGCGACCCGGTCCGCGCCGGTCGCGGCCGCGCCCGCCTGGCTCGTCCCCGTCGCCGGCCGCCTCGGCGACCCGTACGGCCCCCGCCCGGAGCAGCCGGTGCCGGGCGTCGCCCTCTTCCACCGCGGCCAGGACATCGTGGCGCGCTGCGGCGCCCCGATCCGCGCCGCGGCGTCCGGTGTCGTGAAGACCGCCACCTACTGGGGCACCTACGGCAACTGGATCCTCGTCGACCACGGCGACGGCGTCGCGGTCGGCTACGCCCACGAGTCGCGGATCCTGGTCTCGGCCGGGCAGCGGGTCTCCGCCGGGCAGGTCATCGGCCTCGTCGGTCAGACCGGCGCCGCCACCGGCTGCCACCTCCACCTCGAGGTGCACCTGAACGGCACCGCCGTGAACCCGGTCCCCTTCTTCATCGGCAAGGGCGTCCCGCTCGGCTGATCGCCCTTGCGAGATCGGCGCTCAGGCCTCGGTCGGCAGCGGCTCCTCGAGCAGGTCGACCGGCACCGGCTCGGCGCCCCGGCGCACCCGCCAGGTCCGGATCGCGTGCGCCGGGAGGGTCGCGCGGATCGTCGCGCCGACGAGCGGCAGCGCGATCACCGCGTCCGTCGCCCGGCCCGAGGTCTCCACGGCGCGGACCACGAGGTCGTCGCCGTCCTCCGCGGTCTTCACCGCCGTCACCTGCACGGCCGCGGGGCCCGCCTCCACCCAGGAGGTCCGGTCGCCGAGCACGCCGTCGTGGAAGCCCTCGAGCATCGCGCGCGGGCGCATCGTCAGCTCCGCGGCGCGGCGGTGCAGGTCCGGCACGTCGATCGGCCCGTGCGGCACGAGTCGCACCGTGAAGCGCTGCAGCCCCAGGTCCTGGTGCGACCGGACCCCCTCCGGGTCGAGCTCGGTCGGGTCGTGCCAGGCGAAGACCGGGCTGCGGACGGCGGTGATCCCGATGCTGGGCGACGCCTCCTCGGTCGCGGGCGACAGGTCGTACCCGTGCTTCGCGTCGTTCAGCACCGCGAGGCCCGCGTCGACCCGGGACAGGTCGATCCACGACTGGCCGGGCTCCTCGCCGCCGTCCACCCGGCGCTCGATGGAGCCGAACGGGATCTCGACGCGGCCGCGGGGGTCGTCGAGCGCGACCGGCACCCGCCACTTCAGCAGGTGCGCGGGCTCGTGCCAGTCGAGCTCGACGCGGACCTCGAGGGCGTCGTCGCCGGCGGTCAGCAGGAAGTCCTCGCTGAGCGTCGAGCGGTGCCAGGCGTGCTCCACGCGCACGCGGGCCCGGAGGGGGCCGTCCTCCCGCACGAGCACGCGGGTCACGGGCATCTCCGCGCCCGGCCAGGCGTAGCTCACGACCCGGTGGCCCCACGTGTCCGTCGGGTCCTCGCAGACCTGCAGGTGCGGACCGCGGGCGCCGGCGACGAGGTCGACGCCGGTCCGCTTGTCGAGCAGGCCCGTGAGCCAACCGGTCCCCTCGTCGAGCTCGACGCGCAGGAGGTCGTGCTCGAGCACGACGCGGCCGCCCGAGCGCGTGAGCATCGTGGGCGGCGCTGCCGGCGCGGGCACGGGCGACGCCGCCGGGCCCTCGGCCTGGTTCGCGACCGCGCCGGCGGCGAAGGCGGCCCCGGTCGCCGCGTGCAGGGCGTAGCGCGCGACGCCGAGCGGCGGCAGGGCCGCGCGGAACGCGACGGACCCGCCGGGCCGCCGCCCCACCGACGCCTGCGGGGGCACCGTCTGGCTCGGCACGCGCTCCCCCGCGCCGGTCGTCACGCGCTGCGGATCGACCTCGAGCCCTGCGCCGAGCTGCAGCTCGACGGTCGCCTCCACGGGCCAGGGGTGCGGGTTGAAGACGAGCACGGGCTGCGTCGCGGGGTCGAGCGGCACGTCGACGGTCGCGGCGAGCCGGTTCTGCGCCTTCGCGGTGATCCGCTTGGCGATCGAGACCGCCTCCCCCAGTTGGTCGCGCGCGTCCTCGAACGCGGCCTCGATCGCCGAGCCGGGGAGGATGTCGTGCGCCTGGTTGAACAGCACCTGCTTCCACGCCCGCTCGAGGTCCTCGCGCGGCACCGCGTCGCCGAGCACGACGCCGGCCACGGCCGCCCATCGCTCGGCGACGAGCAGCGCCGTCTGGGCGCGGCGCTGCCACCGCTTCACCCCGGAGTGCGCGGAGTAGCAGCCGGGCGCGTGGTGCTGCAGCTCGCCGTCGACGACCGGCAGCTCCGGGTCGAGGGCCCGCACTCGGGCGAAGTAGCGCTCGGGGTCGGAGAGCGGCAGCGCGCCGAAGGTGCCCATCCGGTCGAACCGGTGCACCGTCTCGATCTGCCGGATCGTCGGGCCGCCGCCGTGGTTGCCGACGCCGAAGAAGACCATCGTCTCCGGCAGCCGCTCGCCGCGCTCCGCGAGGGACTTCTCGATGTGCCGGTCCACCGTCTCCCGGCTCGACTGGTACTCGAACGGGATGCGGAAGGCGAGCACCGCCGTGCCGTCGGGCGCCCGCCAGCGGAACAGCGGGCTCGGCAGCGGCAGCTCGTGCGCCATCGGGCGGAGGAAGCAGTAGGCGTCCATCCCCTGCCCGGCGAGCACCTGCGGCAGCGTCGCCGCGTGCCCGAACGGGTCGACGTTCATGCCGACCGTGGCCGCCCGGCCGAACCGGCTGCGGAGGAAGCGCTGCCCGAACAGGCCCTGGCGGACGAAGGACTCGCCCGTCGGGATGTTGCAGTCCGGCTCGACCCACCAGCCGCCGGTGTTCACCCAGCGGCCCTCCGCGACCCGCGCGCGGATGCGCTCGAACAGGGCCGGGTCCTGCTCCTCCACCCACGACAGCAGCACGACCTGGTCGCAGGTGAAGACGAAGTCGGGGTACTCGTCCATCCGGTCGAGCACGCTGCGGAAGGTCGCCCGCGCCTCCTGGTAGCCCTCCTGCCACGGCCACAGCCAGACGACGTCGAGGTGGGCGTTGCCGACGAGGTGCACGACCCGGTCCGGGGAGGCCGCGGGCCGCGGCGCCGCGGGCACGTCGCGCGGCTCGAAGCGCTGCGGCGCGTTCGCGAGCGGGGCCTCCTCGTCGGGCGGCAGCGCGCCGGGGTCGCTCATGCGACGCGCTCCAGCGCGAGCAGCGCGGCGCCGACGGCCGGGGCGGCGCCGTCGAGCGCGGCCCGCTCGACGCGGACCGCGCGACGGATCGGCGCCATCGCGTTCAGCTCGACCGCGTGGCGGACCGCGTCGAGCACGGCGTCCAGGCGGCCGAGGCCGCCGTCGAGCACGACGACCTCCGGCTCGAAGACGTTGGTGAGGTCGGTGGCGAGCTGGCCCAGGCAGGCGAGCGCCTCGGTCCAGAGCTCGCCGGCCAGGGCGTCGCCCTCCGCCGCGGCCCGGACCACCGCCTCGGCGTCGAGCGCCGGCCCGTCGGCGAGGACGGAGTCGCGCCCCTCCGCGAGCGCCTCCCGGACCCGCTCGACGAGCTGGGTGCCGGCCGCGTACGCCTCCGCGCAGCCGAGCCGGCCGCAGGTGCAGCGCCGGCCGCCGGGCCGGACGCACACGTGCCCGAGCTCGCCCCCGTTCGTCGTCGCGCCGGCGAGCAGGCGCCCGTCGAGCACGGCCCCGCCGCCGAGGCCGCTGGAGACGGTGAGGTAGACGGCCGAGCCGGCGTCGGCCGCCGCGCCGGCGCGGAGCTCGCCCCACGCCCCGGCAGACGCGTCGTTCACGAGGAGGGCGGGCGCGCCGAGCCGCTCCTCCGCGATCCGGACGATCTCCACGTGGTCCCAGCCGGGCAGGTGGAGGGGGCCGAGCAGGACCCCGGCGTGCGCGTCGAGCGGGCCGCCGCAGGCGACGCCGACGGCGGCGATCCGGTCGTCCCCGCGCACGCGCTCCGCGAGGTCGAGCAGGCGGCCGATCACCGCGTCCGGCCCGTCCTCCCGCCCGGTCGGGACCCGATCCGCCCGCACCACCGCGCCGCGCTCGTCGACGAGGGCGACCGCGAGCTTCGTCGCGCCGATGTCGAGCGCGAGGGCCCGGCGTCCGTCCATGCCCAACCAGTACCAGCAGCGGGCTGTGCGCTCGGCTCAGGCGCCCGCGCAGCCCTGCGTCTCGACGAACACGGCGTAGAGCGAGCGGGAGGCGGCGATGAAGAGCCGGTTGCGCTTCGGGCCGCCGAAGCAGACGTTCGCGACCGCCTCCGGCGTGAGGATCATCCCGAGCAGCGTGCCGTCCGGCGCGAAGCAGTGCACGCCGTCGTAGCCGTCGCCGCCGCGCCCCGCGGCCGCCCACACGTTGCCGTGCACGTCGACGCGGATGCCGTCCGAGGTGCCGTGCCCCATGTCGATCACCCAGCGGCCGTTCCGCGGGCGGCCGTCGACCATCTCGTAGGCGCGCACATGCGTGTCGACGACGTAGAGCACGGACTCGTCGGGCGAGAACGCGATGCCGTTCGGCCGGTCCATGTCGGTGACGACCGCCTCCGCCTCGCCCGTGACCGGGTCGATGCGGTACACGGCGCGCGGCAGCTCCTCCTCCGCCCGCTCCCCCTCGTACATGCTCGTGATGCCCCAGCCGGGGTCGGTGAACCAGACCGCGCCGTCGCGACTCGTCACGACGTCGTTCGGCGCGTTGAGCGGGCGCCCGTCGAATCGGTCGAGCAGCACGGTGATCGATCCGTCGTACTCGGTGCGCGTGATGCGGCGGGTGAGGTGCTCGCACGTGACGAGGCGGCCCTGCCGGTCGCGGGTGTTGCCGTTCGCGTTGTTCGACGGGCGGCGGTACTCGTCGACGGCGCCGGTGGAGGCCGACCAGCGGAGGATGCGGTCGTTCGGGATGTCGCTGACGAGCAGCTCGCCGCGGTCGCCGAACCAGACCGGGCCCTCGAGCCACCGGCCGCCCGTCCAGAGCCGCTCGACGACCTCCTGGTACGGCACGAGGTCGCGGAAGCGCTCGTCGACCACGACGATCGCCGGGTCCGGGAAGCGGATCACCGTGCGGTCGCGGTCCCACGCGGCGGCGGTCGCGCCGACCGGGTACGGGCCGCTCATCCGCGGCCGATGAACGGCATGCCGGTCGCGGCGACGGTGAGCCACTGCACGGTCGCGGACGGCGGGAGGGAGGCCATGTAGAGGAGCGTCGCGCCGACGTCCTCGACCGAGAACGTCGGCTCCGGCCGCTGCTCGAAGTCCGCCTGCAGCACCCCGGACGACATCCGGGCCGTCATGTCGGTCGCGGCGTTGCCGATGTCGATCTGGCCGCAGGTGATGCCGAACCGGCGGCCGTCGAGGGAGGTCGAGCGGGTCATCCCGGTGACGGCGTGCTTCGTCGCGGTGTAGGCGATCGACAGCGGGCGCGGCACCTGCGCGGATATCGAGCCGTTGTTCACGATCCGGCCGCCCTGCGGGTCCTGCGCGCGCATCTCCCGGAACGCGGCCCGGGTGCAGAGGAACGTGCCCGTCACGTTGAGGTCGACGACCTCCCGCCACTCGTCGAGGTCGACCTCGTCGATCTCGACGGGGCTGCCGCCGCGGCCCGCGTTGTTGAACAGCAGGTCGAGCCGGCCGAAGCGCGCCACGACGGCGCCGAACACGGCGTCGACCGACGCCTCGTCGGTGACGTCGCCCGGGAACGCGTGGACGCCAGGAACCCGCTCCGCGAGCGCCTCCAGGGGCTCGGCGCGGCGGCCGACGACCGCGACGGTCCAGCCCGCCTCCGCCAGCGCGGTCGCGCACGCGGCGCCGATCCCGCTGCCGCCACCGGTCACGATCGCGATGCGCTCCGTCGCCACGGCACAGGTCTACCCCATGTCCGTTTTGAAGGAGGTCTCGGGCGGATCGCGCGAGAACTCCTTCAAAACGGAAGCGGGGTCAGCGGGAGGCGCGCGGCGCGTTCCAGCGCTGCTGCGCCGGGTCCAGGCCGAGGTCCGCGAGGTCGATCACCGCGTCGGCCGCGTCGCCGACGAGCAGCGGCAGCTCCTTGCGCTCCGTCGGCGTGAAGTCCTTCAGCACGAAGTCGGCGGCGGGCTGCCGGCCGGGCGGGCGCCCGATGCCGACACGGACGCGCGGGAAGTCCGGGGTGCCGAGCACGGCGGCGATGTCGCGGACGCCGTTGTGGCCGCCGTGGCCGCCGCCGGTCTTCAGCCGGAGGTCGCCGAACGGGATGTCGAGCTCGTCGTGGACGACGATGATGCGCTCGGCGGGCAGCGAGTAGAACTTCGCGAGCGCGCCGACGGGGCGGCCCGACTCGTTCATGTACGTCTGCGGCGCGGCGAGCACGAAGCGCGTGCCGCCGGGCCGGTCCCGCCCCTCCGCGACGCCCGCCCCCGTCTTGTGCCGGGTGAAGCGGGCGCCGAATCGGGAGGCGAGCTCGTCGACCACCATGCGGCCGACGTTGTGGCGGTTGCCCGCGTACTGCGGGCCGGGGTTGCCGAGCCCGACGACGAGCCAGGCGTCGTCGGGCATCGGCGTCAGACCCGGAGGATCAGGACTCGCTCGCGACGACGTCGCCCTCGGCGGGCGCGTCCTCACCGGCGGTCGCGTCCTCGAGGGACTGCTCCGACTGCGAGTTCGCGACGCCGACGATCAGCAGCGCGGGATCGCCCGCGAGCTCGGCGCCCTCCGGCAGCTGGACGTCCGCGGCGGTGATCTGGGTGCCGTCCTCGGCGCCCTCGATGTTCACGACGAGGTTCTGCGGGATCGCGGTCGCCGAGACCTTGAGCAGCAGCGTCTGCGAGTCGAGGTTCGCGACGGTGCCCGGCGCGGCCTCGCCCTCGAGCACGACCGGCACCTCGACCTCGACGAGCTCGCCCGTGCGGACGAGGATCAGGTCCAGGTGCTCGATGATCTGGCGCACCGGGTCCTTCTGCACGTCCTTGACCAGCGCGAGCTGGCTGCCGGTCGGCAGGGCGAGGTCGAGCACCGCGTTCGCGCGACGGATGATGAGGGCCGTCTCGTGCGCGGGCAGCGAGATGTGCACCGGGTCGGTGCCGTGGCCGTACACGACGGCCGGGATGCGGCCGGCGGCGCGCAGCTTGCGGGCCGCGCCCTTGCCGAAGGCGGTGCGCGTCTCCGCGCTGATCTGCTCAGCCATGCTGGTCCCTCCACACGGGGCCGCAGGGCGACCCGGTCGATACGGTCGGCGGTGCCGCAACGGCCCGGGTGCGGGCCTGCTGCGTCGATCACGGCCGCGGCAGCACGCCGCGACCCTCGCCGAAGTCCAGCCGTCGACTATAGCGGAGAACCGAGGCGCGATCCTCCCGGTCAGGCGGGAGGATGGCCGGGTGAGCGACCTCCGCGCGACGACCGACGCCCATCGCGGGCAGCCCGAGCCGTTCCGGTGGGAGGGCGTGGACGAGCTCGCCTACAAGGAGCACGACACGACCTTCCGCGGGGTCACCCGCCGCGTGCTGTTCGGGGCCGGCGACGGGCAGGCCGTGGAGGTGCGCTACTTCGAGGTCGCGCCGGGCGGCTGGAGCACGCTCGAGCACCACGGGCACACGCACCAGGTGGTCGTGCTCCGCGGCTCCGGGGCATGCCTCGTCGAGGACCGGGTGATCCCGCTCGCGCCGCACGACCTCGTGTTCGTGCCCGCCTGGGCGTGGCACCAGTTCCGCGCGACCGGTGACGAGCCGCTCGGATTCCAGTGCATCGTGCCGCTCGACCGCGACCGACCCGCGCTGCCGACGGACGACGAGTTCGCGGCACTGACTGCGGATCCGGCGGTCGCGGACTTCGTCCGCCGCTGAGCCGCGCCCGCGCCGAGGCCACCCGGGATCAGGCGGCCTGCTCGACGAGGGCGCGGAAGCGCTCGGCCGCGCCCCTCGGGTCGCCGTCGCGGTGCAGCTCGCCGCCGATGAGCAGCGCGACGTCGGGGCCGTAGAGGTCGACGAGCTCCGGCACCCGGTCCGGGCGCATGCCGCCTCCCGGCGCAGGGAGGGAGGGCGCGAGCCCCGCGAAGGGGCGCGCGCAGCCGTCGGCGATCGCGCGGCACTCCTCCGGCGTGAAGCTGAACCGGCCGCCGGCGGAGGGGAAGATCGCGACGTCCGCGCCGGCGAGGCGCAGCAGCGACCCGTAGAGCACGTCCGGCGCGATGCCGGCCGTCGGCGAGACCGCGAGCGCGCCGAGCAGCGCCGGGTGCGCCATCAGCACGAAGTCGTCCGGGGTGTTCCGGGCCAGCCAGCGCAGCAGGGGCAGCCCGCCGACGCCCGGCACGATGAGCAGGCCGCCCGCGCCCGCGTCGAGCGCGATCCGCAGGCGCGCCTCCACGTGCTCCGGCGGGGCGTCGAAGCACGGGAGGTAGCGGGCCGCGTGCCCCGAGGCCGCGTTGCCGGCGGCGACCGCCTCGGCGATGCGCGGCACCCGCTCGGCGTAGGGCGCCCAGTGCTGGTCCCCGAGGCCCTGGTCGTCCTTGATCAGGTCGATGCCGCCGTCCGCGAAGGCGCGGCCGAGCGCGGCGAGGTCCTCGGTCGGCAGCCCGACGGGCTTCAGCGCGGTCGCGAGGATCGGCCGCTCGGCCACGCCGAGCGCGCGCCGCACCCCGGCGACGCCGAGCGCGGGTCCGCCGCCGACCGCGGCCCCGAGCGCCTCCGGCACGTCGAGGCCGACCAGCCGCACGGCGGGCAGCAGCGCGCAGTTGCCGAACACCATCACGAGCAGCTGGGTCAGCTCGGCGCCCGCGAGCTCGTCCGGGAACGCGATGGTCGCGAGCGCCAGGTCCGGCCCCTGCTCCGCCACCTCGACCACGTGCGCGCGGGAGGGCGCGGCCTTCGCCGGCGCCAGCTCGGGCGGGAACTCGTGGCTCTGCTCGACCGCGAGCGCCTCCGCCCTGACCCTGGCGTCCCGGACGTCGCCGGTGAGCGCGTAGACCGCGCGGACGGTCATCGCGCGAGCTCCGCGATCGCCGGGCCGAAGGGCGCCCGCAGGACGCCGCGCTCGGTCACGATGCCGGTGACGAGGTCGGCCGGCGTGACGTCGAAGGCGGGGTTCCAGACCGCGGTGCCAGCGGCCGGCGCTCCGGGCCCGGTGCCGAGCACCTCGCTCGCGTCGCGCTCCTCGATCGGGATCGCGGCGCCGGTCGGCGTGCCGGGGTCGACCGCGTTCCAGGTCGCCGCGACGTAGAAGGGGACGCCGGCGTGCCGCGCGGCGATCGCGAGGGCGAGGGTGCCGATCTTGTTCGCGGTGTCCCCGTTCGCCGCGATCCGGTCCGCGCCGACGACGACGGCGTCGACCCGGCCCGTCGCGAGCGCCGCGGCCGCCGCCGAGTCCACGAGCAGCGTCACGGGGATCCCCGCCTGCTGCAGCTCCCAGACGGTGAGGCGCGCGCCCTGCCGCAGCGGCCGCGTCTCGGTGGCGAGCACCTCCACCGGCTCCCCCGCCGCGGCCTTGGCGTAGACGATCCCGAGCGCGGTGCCGCGCCCGGTCGTGGCGAGCACGCCGGTGTTGCAGTGCGTGAGGATCCGGGAGGCGCCGGCCAGCGCCGCGCGCCCGAGCTCGCCGATCGCGGCGCACGCCGCGCGGTCCTCCTCGAGCAGCCGGACCGCGACGTCGAGCGGGTCGTCGCCTGCGAGCCGGGCCGCGTGGGCGAGGTCGACCCCGACGCGGAGGTTCACCGCGGTCGGCCGGGCGGCGACCACGCGCGCCGCGACGTCGACCGGGTCGAGCCCCGCGCGCACGCCGAGCGCGTAGCCGAAGGCGCCGGCGGTGCCGATCACGTTCGCGCCGCGCACCGCGAGCGTCGCGATCGCCTCGACCACGGCGTCGACGTCGGCGAGGTCGAGCAGCACGGTCTCGTCCGGCACGCGCCGCTGGTCCACGACGCGGAGCGCGGCGCCCGTCCACGCGATGCTCTCGATCACGGTCACGGCCCCGACGCTAACGAGCGGGAGGCGCCGGCCGCAGCCGGGCGCGTCACCGGGAGGAATGGAGCGCGACGGAGCGCGGCGACGCCGGGTCAGCGGGCCTGGAGCACCTTCGCGAGCACGGTGTCCTCGACGTCGCCGGCCGGGCCGGTGATCGGGACGATCACGCCGGGCTCGCCCGGCACCAGGCGCTCGAGGGTCGCGAGCTGCGAGTCGAGCAGCGACGCCGGCATGTATTGGTGCTTGCGCGCCTTCAGCCGCCGCTGGAGCTCGGCGCGGTCGACGTCGAGCAGCACGAAGAACGCCTCCGGCTCCTCGGCGAGGATCCGCTCGCGGTAGGCGCGCCTCAGGGCGGAGCAGGCCATGACCGGCGTCGAGCCGGCCCGGGTCGCGGCGCGCATCGCCCGCCCGACCGCGTCGAGCCAGGGCGCCCGGTCGACGTCGGTGAGCGCGATGCCGTTCCGCATCTTCTCGACGTTCGCAGCGGGGTGCAGGTCGTCCGCGTCGATGAACACGGCGCCGTCGATGCGGCGCGCGAGCTCCTGCGCGACGGTCGTCTTGCCCGAGCCCGAGACGCCCATGATCACGAGCGGAGGCGTTGCCATGGCGACATCCTCGTCGGTCCGGCTCGGAAGCGCTCCGGGCGAGCGGCCGTGGTGGTCTCGAGTCCCTCGGTCGGGAACTCCGACCGTGGGGCCCGTCGCCGGCGCCCGCACCTCGACCGGCGGGGACGGGCGCCGACCCGATGATCGAGGTGCGAGCGCAGCGAGCCTCGAGATCAGCGACGGGTCAGTAGAACTCGCGGGTGTTGACCGGGTTGATCAGGTCGTCGCCGTCGAGGTACCGGGTCGCGTTGCGGGCGAAGAGGTCCGCGATCAGGGCGTCCTCCTTGTCCGACAGCGCCGCGGTGTGCGGGCTGAGGAGCACATTCGGCAGGTCCCAGAGCGGGGAGTCCTCCGGCAGCGGCTCGGGGTCGGTGACGTCGAGCGCCGCGAAGCCCACGCGGCCGTCCTGCAGCGCGGCGACCAGCGCCTCCTGGTCGATCACCGTGCCGCGACCCACGTTCGCGATCGTGACGCCGGGCTTCACGGCGGCGAGCACGTCGGCGCTCACGAGGTGCCGCGTCTCGTCCGTGCCGGGCAGCGTGACGACGACGCCGTCGAATTCGCCGACGCGCGCCGCGAGGTCGCGCGGGTGGATGACCTCCTCGACCCCGTCGACCTGCACGTCGCGGCGGCTCGTGCCGGCGACGTGCACGCCCTGGTGCGCGAGCCGGTCCGCGACGACCTTCCCGATGGAGCCGAGGCCGACGACGAGTACGCGACTGTCCTCGAGGCGCCGCATCATCCAGCGCGATTCCGCCCACTCGTGCGCGCGCTGGTGCTGCTGCAGCCGCGGCAGCGTCTTGAACCCGGCGAGCAGGCCGAACTCGCACCACTCCGCGAGCGGCACCGCGTGCACGCCGGCGGTCGTGGTGAAGCGGACCCGCTCGAGCTCGTCCTGCTCCAGCTTCGCGGCCTTCACCTGGGCGCCGCCGCCCGCGGGCATCAGCTGCACCCACTCCAGCCGGGCGTTCGCGCGGATCGTGCGCGCGAGGTGCGACGGGCGCTCGTCCGGGATCCCGTAGAGCACCTCGGCCGAGTCGACCAGCTCCTGGAACCGCCGCTCGTCCGCCTCGGACCGGGAGAATGCGGGGTCGCCCTGGTGGTCGCCGGCGTGCCGCATCGGCGGGAGGAGGTCCTGCTCGACGACGAGGTCGAGGCGCGGCTCCGCCTCCCGGATCCGCTCGGCGAGGTCGTCGGGCAGCGGGGTCGCGGCCACCGCGCGCAGTCGTCGTCCGGTCACGGCGGCGAGCCTAGGTGGGACCGGCGGGCCCAGGCTGACCCGCACCCGCGGCGATACGCTCGAAACGGGATCCATCGGAGGAGGAGCACGTGAGCGAGAAGCCGGTCGGCGTCGCCGACATCGGGGTCGTGGGCATGGCCGTCATGGGGTCGAACCTGGCGCGGAACCTGGCCCACCACGGCAACGTGACCGCGGTCTACAACCGCACGGACGCGAAGACGGACGAGCTGATCCGCGACCACGGCTCGGAGGGCGAGTTCGTCCCCAGCCACGACATCGACGACTTCGTCGCGAGCCTGAAGAAGCCGCGCGTCGCGATCATCATGGTCCAGGCGGGTCGCGGCACCGACGCCGTGATCGAGCAGCTCGCGGACCGGTTCGAGCCGGGCGACATCATCGTCGACGGCGGCAACGCGAACTTCCTCGACACCATCCGCCGCGAGAAGGACCTGCGCGAGCGGAACCTCAACTTCGCGGGCACCGGCATCTCCGGCGGCGAGGAGGGCGCGCTGAACGGGCCCTCGATCATGCCCGGCGGCTCCGACGAGGCGTGGGACCGGCTGAAGCCGATCCTCGAGTCCATCGCCGCGGAGGCGGAGGGCGAGCCCTGCGTCACCCACATCGGCCACGACGGCGCCGGCCACTTCGTGAAGATGGTGCACAACGGCATCGAGTACGCGGACATGCAGCTGATCGCGGAGGCCTACGACCTCCTCCGCCGCGTCGGCGGGCACGACACCGCCGCGCTCGCCGAGGTCTTCGACGAGTGGAACCAGGGCGACCTCGAGTCGTACCTGATCGAGATCACCGCCGAGGTGCTGCGGCAGAAGGACGCCGAGACCGGCAAGCCGCTCGTCGACGTGATCACCGACCAGGCCGGCAGCAAGGGCACCGGCGTCTGGACCGTGCAGAACGCGGTCGGCCTCGGCATCCCGGTGTCGGGCATCGGCGAGGCCGTCTTCGCCCGCGCCGTCTCCTCCAAGCCGAAGCAGCGCGAGGCCGTGCAGGCGCTCGAGAAGGGGCGCCCCGAGCCGGTCGCGAAGCCGGACGGCTTCGAGGACGACGTCCGCGCCGCGCTCTACGCCTCCAAGGTCGTCGCGTACGCGCAGGGCTTCGACATCATCATCGCCGGCGCCGAGCAGTACGACTGGCAGATCGACAAGGGTGCCGTCGCGAAGATCTGGCGCGCGGGCTGCATCATCCGCGCCCGGTTCCTCAACCGGATCGTGGAGGCGTACGAGCGGAACCCGGAGCTGCCGACGCTGCTCGCCGACGAGTACTTCGCGAAGGTCGTCGCCGACGGGGAGGCCGCGTGGCGCCGCGTCGTGTCGACCGCGGCCCTGTCGGGCGTGCCGGTGCCGGGCTTCGCCTCCGCGCTGTCGTACTACGACTCGCTGTCGTCGGACCGCCTGCCGGCCGCGCTGATCCAGGCGCAGCGCGACTTCTTCGGCGCGCACACCTACGGCCGCATCGACAAGCCGGGCGTCTTCCACACGCTCTGGAGCGGCGACCGCAGCGAGATCCAGACCGAGGGCTCGGGACACTGAACGAGCTGCTGCTCGTCCGGCACGGCGAGAGCGAGGCGAACGTCGCGGCCGCGGAGGCGTACGCGACGGGAGCCCTGCGCATCGCCGTGCCGGAACGCGACCCCGACGTCGAGCTCTCGCCGACCGGCGTGCAGCAGGCGGAGGCGCTCGGGCGCCGGCTCGGCGAGCTGAGCGCCGACGCCGCCCCGCAGGCGCTCTGGGTGTCGACCTACCGTCGGGCGCGGTCGACCGCCGAGCACGCGCTGCAGGTCGCGGGGATGACGCTGCCGACGACGGTCGACGAGCGGCTGCGCGACCGGGAGCTCGGCATCCTCGACACGCTCACGTGGACCGGGGTCGAGCAGCTGCACCCGGAGGAGGCCGCACGGCGGAACTTCCTCGGGAAGTACTACCACCGGCCTCCCGGCGGCGAGTCCTGGGCGGACGTCTCGCTCCGCCTCCGCTCGGCGCTGCGCGACATCGCCGACGCCGGCGCGGAGCGCGTGCTCGTCGTGTCGCACGACGCGACGACCCTGATCATCCGCGGCATCCTCATGGGCATCGAGGAGGCGGAGCTGCTCGAGCTGTCGCGCACCGAGCCGGTGCCGAACGCCTCCGTCACGCGGATGGTGCGGCGCGGGGACGGCTGGCACGCCGAGCCGATCAACGACGTCAGCCACCTGCGGGGCGAGGCCCCGGCGACGCACCACGGAGGCGAGCACCATGGCACGCGACCCTGAGCCGTTCGGCCCCGGCGACCTCGACCCGCTGCCGGCACCCGGTTCGGGCAAGCGCGACCGCGGCGACGTGCTCGTCATCGGCGGGGCGCGGAAGACGCCCGGCGCCGCCGCGCTGACCGGCATCGCGGCGCTGCGCGTGGGCGCGGGTCGGCTGACGGTCGCGGTCGCGGAGTCGGTGGCCGGCGCCTTCGCGGTGTCGTTCCCGGAGTCGGGTGTGATCGGGCTGCCGGAGACGAGCGGCGGCGCGGTCGCCGGCCATAAGGCGGCGGACGCCGTCGCGGACGACCTCGACGTCGACTGCCTGGTCATCGGCCCCGGCCTCGACGACCCCGACGAGGCGGGCGCGCTGCTCGAGCGCGTGCTGCCCGCCGTCCCCGAGCGCACGCTCGTGCTGCTCGACGCCTACGCGCTGGGCGCGCTCGGCAACGCGCCGGAGCTGGGCGAGCCGCTGAAGGGCCGGCTGATCCTCACGCCCAATGCGACCGAGGCGTCGTTCCTGCTCGGGAAGGACGTCGACGACCTCGCGGAGGCGGGCCCGGAGGTCGCGGAGCGCTTCGGCGCCGTCGTCAGCGGCGGCGGCATGGTCATCGAGCCGTCCGGCCGGATCCGCGCCGTGCAGGCGGGCGGCCCCGGCCTCGGCACCTCCGGCAGCGGCGACGTGCTCGCCGGCGCGATCGGCGGCCTGCTGGCCCGCGGCGCCGGCATCGCGGACGGCACCTGCTGGGCGACCTACCTCCACGCCCGCGCCGGCGACCGCCTCGCCGAGCGCGTCGGCCCGCTCGGCTTCCTCGCCCGCGAGCTCGCCGACGAGCTGCCCGCGGTGCTCGCCCGCTCCGCCACCGCCTGACCCCTCCCCGCGGAACTTTGCTCACGCTTCTGGACGCGCGATCCGCGATCGCGCGTCCAGAAGCGTGAGCAGAGTCGGGGTTCGCGGGGTCAGTGGACGGAGAAGCCGCCGTCGATCGCGATCGACTGGCCGGTGACGTAGCCGGAGGCGGGGCTCGCGAGGAAGAGGACGGCGGTCGCGAAGTCCTCCGCGAGGCCGTTCCGCCCCACCATCGTGCGCGCCGCGAGCGCAGCTACCCGCGCCGGGTCGTCCTGCAGGCGGGCGTTCAGCGGCGTGAGCACGAAGCCGGGCACGAGGACGTTGCTCGTGACGCCCGAGGAGGACCACGCCTCCGCCTGCGACCGCGCGAGCCCCTCGAGCCCCGCCTTCGAGACCCCGTAGGCGCCGCTGTCGACGAAGGCGCGGTGCGCCTGCTGCGACGAGATCGCGATCAGGCGGCCGTAGCCGCGCTCCGCCATGCCGGGCCCGAACCGCTGCCCGAGGAGGAAGGGCGCGTCGAGGTTCAGGCGCATCGTCGCGTCCCACACGGCCTCGTCGATCTCGGCCATCGGCGGGCGGAGGTTCACCCCGGCGGCGCTGACGACGACGTCCGGCTCCCCGGCCGCGGCGACGACCGCCTCCGCGGCCTCCCGCACCCCGTCGCGGGAGCCGAGGTCGGCCGCGACGACGACGACCTCCCCGCCGTCGGCGCGCATCGCCTCGGCGGACGCCTCGAGCCGGGCCGGGTCGCGCGCGACGAGCACCGTGCGGGCGCCGGCGGCGGCGAGCGCCGCGGCGATCGCGCGCCCGATGCCGGAGCTGCCGCCGGTGACGACGGCGGTGCGGCCCTCGAGCGAGAACAGGGCGGCCAGGTAGTCGGCGGGCTGCATCCCCCGAGCATGGCAGCGCGGGTCAGGGCGCGAGGAGGGCGAGCGCGACGACGACCGCGAGCTGCACCGCGGCGAGCGGGAGGAGGACGGCGAGCGCGAACCCGGCGAGGCGGCGCGGGCGCGGCACCGGGAAGCGCCGCTGCAGGAGCACCAGGAGCGCGCCGAGGACGATGACGACGGCGGCTAGCGGCAGTGCGCCGCCGGGTCCGCCGAGGCCGAGGAGGAGCACGGCCGCCGTCGCCGCGGCCGCGACCGGCTGCGCGGCGAGGGCGGCCGACACGAGCAGCCCCGCCGGTCCGCGACCGGGTCGGGGCACCGCCTCCGGCAGCAGCGCACCGGCCGCGACGAGGAGCACCACGACCGCGACCGGCGCCGCGATACCGACCGGCAGCGACTGCGCCTGCACGATGCGCGTCGCGTCGAGGCTCCCGGTCGAGACGACGGGGACCGCGAGCGCCAGCAGGAGCGCCGGCTCGACCGCGAGCGCCGGCAGCAGGCGGCGGCGGTCGAGGAGGCCGAGCCCGAGCAGCCAGACGGCGTCCGCGACGACGAGCCAGCCGATGCCGAGCGGGCCGCCGAGCAGCGGCGCGGCGAGGACGGGGAGCGCGAGCACCCGCACCAGCGCGGACGCGAGCAGCAGGGCGCCGGCGACCGTCGGCCGCGCGGCGCCCCGGGACGGCCGGGTCCGGAGGCAGCGGGCCGCGTCGGCCGCCGGCCCGAGCACCGCGATCGAGGCGGGCACGCCGAGTCGGACCCCGTCGAGCACGGCGCGGAGCGCGGCCACGCCGAGCCCGAGGACGAGCAGCGCCCCGGCGGCGAGCACGCCGGTGAGGACCGCGTCAGGCATCGCCCGGCACCGGCTCGGTCGCGGCGACGAGGAGCGGCAGCGCCGCTGCGGGTCGCCCGATGAGGCGCCGCTTCGACGGGGTCGCCACGGCGTCGCCCTCCGGCTCCAGCAGCGCGAGCAGGCGCGCCCGCACGTCGACGCCCGGGGTGTCGTGACGCAGGAGACGGGCGAGGCTCGCGGAGCGCCGCACCGCTGCGGCCACGCGGCGCACCCGCGGGCGGAGGGCGCCGAGGTCGCGGCCGCCGAGCGCGAGGTCGACGACCCGGTCGAGCCGCAGGGCGAGCGCCGGCAGACCGGCGAGGCGCAGCAGCCCCGCGGCGTCCGCGATCGCGAGGAGCACCGCGGGGTCCGGTAGCGGGTCGTCCTCCGGCTCCGCGGGCAGCCGCCGCTCGCCGACCGCGGTGATGCGGCCCGCGCGGTCCACGGCGCAGTCGAGCAGCAGCCCCGCCGGCCAGTCGCGGGCGAGCGCGCACGCCCCGGGCGCGGCGGCGGCGCGCACGAGCGGCGGCGCCTCGGCGGCGGTGCGGCGCTGCAGCGCCGTGTCGGCGAGCACCCGGGCGGCGCTGTCGAGCGCGTCCGGCAGCTGCTCCGCCGTGCGCACGGTGCGCCGCGCGCGCGGGACGGGCACCCGGCTCCAGAGGTCGTCGACCGCCGCCGCGACCTCCGGCCGGGGCGTGCCGCAGACGAGCACGAGGTCGGCGTCCTCCGGCCGGGAGACGACGGTCCAGCCGCGGGCCCGCACCGCCGCCTCGGCGCGGAGGCGCAGCAGCGGGCGGCCGGGCAGCTCGACGACGAGCACGGCGACGCGCAGCACGGCGAGGGCCGCGATCAGGCCCATAGGAGCGGTCCGCTCACGCCCGGAAGCGGGCGAGCCGGAGGGAGTTGCCGACGACGAGCACGCTGGACGCGGCCATGGCTCCTCCGGCGACGATCGGGTTCAGCAGGCCGAGCATCGCGACCGGCAGGGCGGCCGCGTTGTACGCGAACGCCCAGAACAGGTTGCCGCGGATCGTCCTGAGCGTCGCCCGGGAGAGCCGGACCGCGGTGGCGATCAGCGCGGGGTCGTCGCGCACGAGGACGAGGTCCGCGGCCGCGCCGGCCGCGTCCGTGCCGCCGCCCATCGCGATGCCGAGGTCGGCCGCGGCGAGCGCCGCGGCGTCGTTCACGCCGTCGCCGACCATCGCGACGACGTGCCCGGCGTCCTGCAGCGCGCGGACGCGGTCGAGCTTGCCCTGCGGGCTCGCGCCGGCGAACGCCTCCACGACGCCGACCTCGGCGGCGACCGCGTCGACCGCGCCCGCGTTGTCGCCCGAGAGCAGCACGGGGTCGAGGCCGAGCGCGCGGAGGCGGGCCACGGCCTCCGGAGCGCCGGCGCGGACCGCGTCCGCGACCTCGACGACGCCGACCGCGGCGCCGTCCCGGGCGACGACCACCGCGGTCGCCCCGGTCGCCTCCGCCGCGGCGACGAACGGCGCCGCCGTGTCGACCGCGACGCCCTCCTCCGCGAGCCAGCCGAGCCGGCCGACGCGGACCGTCGTGCCCTGGACGTCGGCGCGGACGCCGCCGCCCGCGACGGCCTCGAACCGGTCGGCGACCCGTGGACCGCCGGCGAGCGCCCGGCCGACGGGGTGCTCCGAGTCGTGCTCGGCCGCCGCCGCGAGGCGCCGAACCTCCGCCTCGTCCGCCCCGCCGAGCGGCAGCACGCGGCGCACGGCGACCCGGCCGGTGGTCAGCGTCCCGGTCTTGTCGAGCACGACGGTGTCGACCCGGCGCATCCGCTCGAGGACCTCGGGCCCGCGGATCAGCACGCCGAGCTGCGCCCCGCGGCCGGAGCCCGCGAGCAGCGCGGTCGGCGTGGCGAGCCCGAGCGCGCAGGGGCAGGCGATGACGAGCGTCGTCACGGCCGCCGTCACGGCCCGCTCCGGGTCGCCCGCGACCAGCCAGCCGACGAGGGCGACCGCCGCGAGCCCCAGCACGACGGGGACGAACACCGAGGAGACGCGGTCGGCGAGGCGCTGCACGGCCGCCTTCCCGTCCTGCGCCCGCGCGACGAGCCGGCCGATGCGCGCGAGCTCCGTGTCGGCGCCCACCCGGTCGAGCTCGACGAGCAGGCGTCCGCCGCCGACCGCGACCGTGCCGCCGACGACCGGGTCGTCGGGGCCGACCTCGGTCGGCACCGACTCGCCCGTCAGCAGGGACGCGTCGACCGCGGAGCGGCCGTCGACGATCCGCCCGTCGCTCGGCACGGTCTCGCCCGGCCGCACGACGACGCGGTCGCCGACCGCGAGCGCCGTGACGGGGACGCGCTCCTCCGCGCCGTCCGGCCGGATCCGGAGGGCGTCCTTCGCGCCGAGCGCCGCCAGCGCCCGGACGGCCGCGCCCGCACGGCGCCGCACCGCGGCCTCCGCGACCCGGCCCGCGAGCACGAACACCGTCACGACGACGCCGACCTCGAGGTAGGTGTCGCCGCGCCCGCGCAGCAGCGCGACCGCGGACCACAGCGAGGCCGCAATCACCCCGAGGCTGATCAGGGTGTCCATCGTCGCGGCCCCGTGGCGCAGGTTCAGCGCCGCGGCGCGGTGGAACGGCCACGCGCACCAGGTCACGACGGGCACCGCGAGCAGCGCGGCGACCACCTCCCACGCCGGGAAGTGCAGCGCGGCGACCATCGACAGCAGCACCACCGGGACGGCGGCGACGATCCCGACGACGAGCCGCGGGCGGAGCCGCCGGGCGTCGCGCTCGGCCGTCGCGGCGCCCGTGGGGCGCGCGCCGTAGCCCGCCGCCTCCACGGCCGCGACCAGGTCCGGCAGGCGGACCGGGCCGCGGACGACCGCGGTCTCCGTGGCGAAGTTCACGGACGCGGCGGCGCCGGGCACCCGGTTCAGCCGTCGCTCGACCCGCGTCGCGCAGGCGGCGCAGGTCATCCCCGTGATGTCGAGGCGGACCTCGGTGCTGGTCGGCATGGGTCAGGCGAGCGTGTAGCCCGCCTCCTCCACGGCCGCGCGGACCTCGTCGCCGCCGAGCGGGCGGGAGGCGCTGACGACGACCGTCGAGAGGGCGCCGGGCTTGAGGTCGACCGCGACCGCGTCGACGCCGTCGAGGGCCGAGAGCTCCTCGGTGACGCTCGCGACGCAGTGCTCGCAGGTCATGCCCGCGACGGCGAAGGACTGGCCGTCGGCGGCCGTCGCGTGCGCCGCCCCGTGGGCGTGCCCGTGGCCGTGCGCGCCGCCGTGGCCGCCGCAGGCGCCTCCGCAGCCGCAGCCGCTCGTCGCCGCGGCGCTGACGTCGGTGATCCCGAGATCCTGCATGTCGTCCCCTGTCCTCGTTCGGTGGTCCTGCTCGGTGGTCCTGCTCAGCGGACGAGCCGGGCGATCGCCGCCGACGCCTCGCGCAGCTTCTCCTCCGCGACCGGCCCGCCCTCGGCGCTCGCCTCGGCGACGCAGTGCGCGAGGTGGTCGTCGAGCAGCGCGAGCGCGACGCTCTCGAGCGCCTTCGTCGCGGCGGAGACCTGCGTGAGGACGTCGATGCAGTACGTGTCGTCCTCGACCATCCGCTGGATGCCCCGCACCTGGCCCTCGGCGCGTCGGAGCCGCTTGAGCAGCTCGTCCTTGTCCGCGACGTAGCCCACCGGTCCGTGCATACTGCGATGGTACCCGGTGGGGGTATGGACGTCCGCGCGCCGGCGCGACGGGCACGAGAGGGTCGGGCACCGGGAGGACACTGCCGGTCATGCGGATCCCTGCCGTCGCCCTCGCCGCGGCCTGCCTCGCCGTGCTCCCGCTCACCGGCTGCGCGTCGGCCGGCGGTGTCGCGACGCCCGCGTCGGCCGGCGCGCCCTCCTCCGCGGGGCCGACGACCGCCGCATCGCCGGCGGCCTCCGGCGCGGCCGCGGACCTGGCGGGCACCACGTGGCGGGTGCGGGAGGTCGACGGCGAGACCGTCCGCTTCGACGGGACGAGCGTCACGGTCACCGCCGGCGACCGGTCGTCGACCGCCGCGTGGACGGCGCAGGGCGACGAGGTCCTCGTCGCGCCCGCGTCCGCCTCCCTGGCCGGCGGGGCGCCCGCCGCCTGGCTCACGGAGGCGACCCGGGTGGCGCGCGACGGCGACGGCTGGGCGCTGGCCGATGCGAGCGGCCGCGTCACCGCCCGCCTCGACCCGACGGGGTCGGCATCGCCGGCACCCACGACGCCGACGACGCTGCTCGAGACGGCCGCGCCGCGCTCGGGGGTGGTCGACCGGCCCGCGTCGGCGCTCGAGGGCCGGTGGGTCGTCGCCGGGCAGGCGAAGGCCGCGATCACGTTCACGAACGGCACGTGGGTCGCGACCGCCGACTGCCGCTCGGGCGCGATCGGCAGCCGGGGCGCCTACCGCGTGCTCCCCGGCGGCCGGCTGCTCGTGCTGCGGACGGCGACGCCGATCCGCGGCTGCCCGGTCTTCGACGGCGCGCCGCCCGTGCGGGCCGGCGCGATCACGGGCATCGCCCGGGCCGCCTCGTTCCGCATCGCCGACGGCGTGCTCACCCTGTTCGACCGCGCGGGCACGACCCTCGGCGCGCTCTCCCGCCCCTGACCCGTCCTGCTGGTCGAGGTGCGACCGGGCCGGAGCGGAGCCCGGGGCGGGAGCCGCGGGCGCGGTCAGTCGATCTCGATGGTGAAGTCCCAGGTGATGAGGGGCTTCCCGAGCGGCTGCCAGGTGAGCGTGGTGTGCCCGGAGGCGAACCGCGCGTGCAGGTGCAGCGTCACCGGGTGACCCGGCCGCACGACGCCGGAGCGCCGGTCGGTGCCGAGGACGAACTTCGACTGCTCCTCGTTCAGGCCGAGGAACTGGTCGCTCGCGAGCCGGGCGCTGCCCCGGGTCGCCGCGGCCGTCACGGTGAGCACGCCGGGCGCGCTCGGCGCGCTGATCGGCTCGCCCGGCTTCGGCTGCGGCACGTCCACGTCCGGGCCGGCGACGGTGACGAGCAGGTCGGCGCCCTGCAGGTGGACGCGCACCGGATCGCCGGCGGCGACGAGCGCGTAGCCGCCCGCCGACACGGACTGCGTGCGCGTCACGTCCGCGCCCGCGACGGCGACCGGGTAGCTGCCGGCGTGCGCGGCGTGCGCCGTCGGGGCGGCAGCGGGAGCGCTGCAGGCGGTGAGCGCGGCGAGCGCGACGGCCGCAGCCGCCGCGCCCGCCGCGAGGCGGATCCGCCTCACTCGCCGTCCCCCTGCGTGATCGGGGCGCGGGACACGGGCCGTTCCGTGCGGGTCAGCGTCGCGACCGCGGTGTAGACGCCGCCCTCGCCCGCCGGCTTCGGCTTCAACAGGCGGCCGGACGGGTTGTTGTAGACGTCCGGACCGAACGGGCGGAGGCCGTCGGCCGCCGCGTACCCGATGTGCCCGTGCCCGTCGGTGCCGCCGGAGCGGACGCCGAACAGGTCCTCCATCGACCGCAGCCAGCTGTAGTGGTTGTACGGCTGGTCGGTGACGGAGCCGGGCGTGATGTACGGGCTGAGCAGCACCGAGCCGGTGATGCCGCCGCCGGGCGTCGTGTCCTGGTTGAACGCGTTGTCGCCGGGCTGCGTCGTGTTCGGGCCGGGCAGCTCGTTGCAGCAGCCGACCACGGACTGGGCCGTGTTCGCCTGGGCCTCGACGCTCGTGCCGTTCAGCGCGCTGTTCGCGGCGCCGGTGATGGTGCCGAGCCCGGCGTCGGCCGCGTAGTGCTTGTCCGCGATCGAGTTGCCGTAGGAGGCGTAGGGCGGGAAGCCCTCGTCGAACGTCACGTCGATGAGGCCGCCGTCCTGGTACGCCTTCGACCGCATGATCGCGGGGACGACCTGCTGCAGGAACAGGTCGGCCGCGTAGAGCCCGCCCTGCGTGTTCGCCGGGGTCCTCTTCGCGCCGGTGAGCGCGTTCGACCCGCCCGAGAGGTTGTCGCCCTTGCAGGTCGCGTCGTGCGCGTCGGAGCAGTTGTTCGGCGTGATCCACGAGAACGCGGGCGTCGAGGACTCGTGCGCGAGGTCGTGCTGCAGGTTCCGCACGAGCGGCACCACCTTCTTCGCGCAGTCGCCGTTCGACAGCAGCGAGCCGAACCACGGGAACGGGTTGTGCTTCGGCACGTACTGGTCGTCGACCGTCTTCGTCGGGCTCTGCAGCGAGCCGGGCGCCGCGTACGGACCCTCGGCTCCGCCCGGGTCGACCGTCGTCGCGGAGACGCCGCCGACCGGCGCGCCGCACGTGGTCTGCTCGCGGGACGGGTCGTCGCCCATGTCCTGCATGTAGCCCTTCCACGAGACGTGCCTCGCGTCGAGCTGGTCGAACAGCGTCGGCACCTGCTTGCCGAACACGCACCCGGGCTGCTTCGAGCCGTTGAAGTAGGTGCCGTCGGCCTTCGCCGTGTCCTGCAGGATCTTGTACTGCCCGTCGGCGACCCTCTGCAGGGGGCCGGTCGGGTTGTAGATCGGGCAGTCGGCCTGCGGGCCGGGCGACGGCGCCTGGCCGGAGGCGAGCGACAGGTAGTTGTCCTCGCTGAAGTGCCCGGTGCCGTAGTACTGGCGCAGGAGCGCGCCGTACGTCGGCAGGGTCTTCCAGAGGTAGGAGTTCTTGTTGAGCCCGGTGAAGGACGCCTCGTAGGACTTGTTCTCGAGGACGATCAGCCACACGTGCTTGATCTTCGGCGGGGCGTACGCGGTGGCATGGCCGCCGTGCGCGGGGGCGAGCGCCGCGCCCGTGAGCGCGACGAGCGGCACGGCGGCCGCGAGGAGGGCGATCAGCGCGCGCCGGAGGCGGCGGCGAGGGGTGGGTGTCACATCCCCGAGACCATCACCGGAGCCGGGCGTGGCGGGCGACCTCCGGGTGAACAGCGGCTGCGCCTCTGCCGTGACTTCGGCACCCGTTCATGCGCGCTGCAGGAAGCCCTGGTCACGGCCCGCTCTCAGCCGCCCCGAGGTCGCCTCCGCGGGCGCGCTCCCCCGCTGGTTCGGTCTTCCCGCTCGTCGGGCACACCCGCTGGTCGAGGTGCGAGCGCCAGCGAGCCTCGCGACCACCCGCAGTGCGTGATCTCGAGGCTCGCTCCGCTCGCACCTCGATCACCGGGGGCAGCCCTGCGCTCAGCTGGCGGGGACGATGCCCGTCTCGCCGACGCCCTGGAACGACTCGATCGCCTCCTCGAGCACACCGGCCGCGTCATCGAGCAGCGCCTCGGAGATCACGACGGAGGGCAGGAGGCGGAGGACGCTGTCCCAGCTGCCCGCGTCGAGCGGGATCACGCCGTGCTCGGTCGCGTACTTCAGCACGTGCTTGAGCAGCGCCGGGTTCGGCTTGCGGGTGCCGGGCTCGACGAGCTCGACGCCGAACATGGCGCCCTTGCCGCGCACCTCGCCGACGACGTCGTACCTGTCCACCCAGCCGCTGAAGCGGTCGACGATCGCGCGCTCCACGCGCTGCGCCTCGCCGAGCAGGTCCTCCCGCTCGATCAGGTCGAAGACGGCGAGCGCCGCCGCCGTCGAGACCGGGTTGCCGCCGAAGGTGCCGCCGATGCCGCCGGGCTGGACGGCGTCCATGATCTCCGCGCGGCCGGTGACCGCGGCGAGCGGCATGCCGCCCGCGATGCCCTTCGCGGAGGTGATGAGGTCGGGCACGACGTCGCCGTGGTGCTCGATCGAGTACCACGTGCCGGTCCGCGCGATGCCGGCCTGGATCTCGTCGGCGACGAACACGATGCCGTTGTCGCGGCAGTACTCGGCGATGCGGGCGAAGTAGCCGGGCGCGGGGATGACGATGCCGCCGTCGCCCTGGATGGGCTCGGCGAAGAACGCGGCGACCTCGCGCGCCCCGATGTGGGTCTCGATGTAGTCGATGGTCCGCTCGGCGGCCTCCTCGCCGGTGAGGCCGTCGCGGAAGGGGTAGCTGATCGGCACGGAGTAGATCTCGCCGGGGAAGGGCCCCATGCCCTCGCGCTCCGGCCAGGGGCGGTAGGTCATCGCCATGGTCATGTTCGTGCGGCCGTGGAAGGCGTGGTCGAGCACGACGAGCGCCCGGCGGCCCGTGAAGCGCCGCGCGATCTTCGCGGCGTTCTCGACCGCCTCCGCGCCGGAGTTCACGAGGATCGAGTGCTTCTCGAAGTCGCCCGGCGTGATCTCGGCGAGCTTCTCCGCGACCCGCACGTAGTTCTCGTACGGGGTCACGGTGAAGAGCGTGTGGGTGAGCTTCGCGGCCTGCTCGGCGACCGCGGCGGCGACGGCCGGGTGCGCGTGGCCGATCGTCGTGACACCGATGCCGCAGCCCAGGTCGATCAGCCGGTTGCCGTCGACGTCGACGAGGATCGCGCCGGCGCCGTGGTCCATGTAGATGTTCGCGAGCGTGCCCGCGCCGCGGCTGACGGAGGCGAGGCGGCGGGCCTGCAGCGCGAGCGAGTTCGGGCCGGGCAGGGCGGTGACCACCTTCCGCTCCTGCGGGACGGCGAACGTGCGGGCCTCTGCGCTGCTCATGTCCCCCAAACTAGGCACCCGCCCCGACCCCGAGCCGCGAGAACCGCCGAGGTGCTCACGCTTCTGGACGCCGCGGCGGCGACGCGGCGTCCAGAAGCGTGAGCACTTCGGGAGGCAGAGTGGCGGGGTGGACTTCGACGAGGCGCGGGGCCGGGTGCTCGGGCTGCTCGAGCGCGGCGACCCCTCGAGCGCCTCGGGACGACGCCGGGTGCTGCTCGGCATCGCGGGCGCGCCCGGCGCGGGCAAGACGACGCTCGCCGAGCGGCTCGTGACCGCGGTCCGCGACGACGGCCGCTACCGCGCGGCGCACGTGCCGATGGACGGCTTCCACCTCGCCGACGTCGAGCTCGACCGCCTCGGCCGCCGCGATCGGAAGGGCGCGCTCGACACGTTCGACGGCTGGGGCTACCGGGCCCTGCTGCAGCGGCTCCGCGACCGGCCGGACGAGCCCGTCTACGCGCCCGGGTTCGAGCGGGTGCTCGAGCAGCCGGTCGCCGCCAGCATCGCCGTCGGCCCGGAGGTGGACCTGGTCGTGTCCGAGGGCAACTGGCTCCTCGTCGACGGCCCGCCGTGGCGCGATGCGGCCGCCCTGCTGGACGAGGTGTGGTTCGCCGACGCCCCGCTCGCCGTGCGGCGGGCGCGGCTCGTCGCGCGGCACGTCGCCTTCGGCAAGCCGCCGGCCGCGGCCGCCGCGTGGGTGGAGGCGGTCGACCTGCCGAACGCCGAGGCGATCGAGCCGGGCCGCGACCGGGCCGACGCGGTGGTCGTCACCGGCTGACTCGCGCCGGCGCGAGCAGCTGGAACAGGGCGTGGTCCTGCCACTCCCCCGCGATCCGGAGGTACTGCGGCGCGGTCCCGATCCGCTCGAACCCGTTCTTCGCCAGCACCCGCTGCGAGCGCGCGTTGTGCAGCAGGGTGGACGCCTCGACCCGGTGCAGCCCGAGCTCGCCGAACGCGACGGCGGTGATCGACGCCACCGCCTCCGACGCGTACCCGCGTCCGTTCGCCTCCTGCGCCACCCAGTACCCCATCGAGCAGGACTCGAAGGCGCCGCGCACCACGTCGGTCAGCCGGACGACCCCGACGAGCGCGCCGTCGTCGTCGAGGATCGCGTGCCCGAGGGCGCTGCCCTCCTCGTGGCGCTGGAGCAGCCGCCGGACCTCCGTCTCCTGCCCCGGGACGGTGTAGAAGACGTCGGGCCGGATCGCGTCCCACGGCGCGAGGAAGGCGCGGTTCGCCGCCTGCAGCGCCGCGATCCGCGGGGCGTCCTCGAGCACGATCGGGCGGGTGCGGGCGGGCATGCGCCGATCGTGCCACGAGCGCGGCGCCGCCCCGTCAGGGCGCGGAGTCGGCGACCGGGACCTCGACGGCGAACACCGCCGGGACGCGGGAGAGCAGCACGGCGTCGCCGCCGACGGACCGCGCGAGCCGCCGGGCGAGCGCGAGGCCGAGGCCGGCGCCCTCGCTCCCCGCGTCCCGCACCCCGGGCTCGAACACGTCGCCGACGCCGTCCGGCACGCCGTCGCCGTCGTCCTCGACGGCGATCACGATCCGGTCGCCCCGGCGGTCGGCGCCGATCCGCACGGCGGTGCGCCCGTGCCGGGCCGCGTTGTCGACGAGGGGCGCGATCGTCCGCCCGAGCAGCTCGGCGGGCGCGGCGGCGACGAGCCCCGGCGCGGGCTCCTCCACCCGAACGGGCAGCGCGAGCCCGCTCCGGGCCGCCTGCGCCTCGAGCACGGCCGCGATGTCGGAGGTCGCGGAGGAGCCGGAGCCGCGGGCGGCGTCGAGCAGGGTCGTCATCGCGGAGCCCATGTCGTCGGCGGCGGCGACGATCCGGTCGAACCGCTCGCGCTCGGCCCGGCGGAGGCGCGGGGTCGCGGCGCCGAGCTCCGCCTCGCCCCGCATCACCGTGAGGGGCGTCCGGAGCTCGTGGGCGACCTCCGCCGTCAGCCGCTGCTCCGTGCGGATGGCGCGGTCGACCCGGTCGAGCAGGCCGTCGAGCACGCTGGCCAGCCCGGTGATCTCGTCCCGGGGCGGGCCGAGCCCGAACCGCCGGTCGGGGCGCTCGTGGGACCAGGCGTCGGCCGTCGCGACCATGTCGGCGACCGGGGCGAGCGCCCGCCGGACGATGAGCCCGGCGAGCAGCGTGACCCCGGCGACCACGACGACGCCCGTGATGACGGAGGCGGCGATGAGGCGCCCGAGGCCCGACCGGTACGGGTCCGTGTCGACGGCGACGACGACGCGGCCGAGGTCCGACCCCGGCCGGATCGCACCGCTCAGCAGGCGCCACTCCCCCACCTCGACGGTGCCGCGGCCGTGCCGGGCGAGGGCCTGGACCGTGCTGCGGAGCTCCGCGGGCCCGGCGGGCCCGGCGATGAGGCGCCCGTCCGCGTCGGCGATCCAGGCGGAGGTGTCCGCGGAGGGGTCGCGCGGGTCGATCGTGGCGCGGCCGTCCTGCACCTCCACGGCGCCGCGGGCCGCGGCGAGCCGGGTGGCGAGCACCTGGTCCATCTCGTGGTCGGTCGTCCGCCACGCGACGAGCATCACGACCACGATGAGCGCCAGCATGCCGAACGTGCTGATCGCCGCGGTCGCGGCCGTGAGCCGACGGCGGACGGAGGCGCTCGACCGGGGCCGCGGGTCGGTCATCCCAGCCGGAACCCGACGCCGCGGGCGGTGTGCAGCCGCTCCTCCGAGCCGACCTGCTCGAGGATCCGGCGGATCCGGCGCATGTACGAGTCGAGCGTGTTCGCCTGCACGACCGCGCCGACCGGCCAGGCGGCGGCGATCAGCTCCCGGCGGCGCACGACCTCGCCGGGCCGGGCGAGCAGGGTCGCGAGCAGCCGGAACTCCGTCGGCGTGAGCCGCTCCTCCGCGTCCCCGTGCCGCACGGAGTAGCGCTCGGGGTCGAGGCGGAGGGTCCGCTCGTCGGTGCTGGGGGCGGGCGCCCGGCGCACCAGCGCGGTGACCCGCGCCTGCAGCTCGGCGACCGCGAACGGCTTGACGAGGTAGTCGTCGCCGCCGGCGCCGAAGCCCGCGACGACCTCGTGCACGCCCCCGCGCGCGGTGAGGAAGAGGACCGGCGCCGTGACGCCGCTCGCGCGCAGCGCCTGGCAGAGGTCGCGGCCGTCCCCGTCGGGCAGCCCGATGTCGAGCACGAGGGCGCGGAGCCCCGACTCCGGCGTGAACTCGCGGACCGCCTCCGCGGCGCGGTGCGCGACCACGACGTCGAGGTCGACCGCCCCCAGCGCCTCGACCACGACGCGGCGCACCTGGGGGTCGTCCTCGCACAGCCCGACCGCGACCATCGTTCCTCCTCGGCTCACGCCTGCCGGTGCCACCGGTCGATGACCCCGCGGCCGTGGAGCCCGGGCCTCCGGCGGCGCACCCGCTGACGGTACAACCCCGCCGACACGCCGGAGCGCGCCCGCTCGGTCCACGTCCAGGTGCCGTGCAGGTCGACGGGCGGCCTCAGGGCCGACCCGGGGAGCCGCGGCCGGCGTACGCTGCGCGCACGACCCGGTCCGACCGCGCTCCCGCCGACCGCTCCGAGCCGACGGAGCAGCAGGAGGAGACCGTGTCCCGGAAGCAGCACCGGCTGCCCGCGGCGAAGCCGTGGGTGCCGCTCGTCGCGGGCGACGAGAAGCCGTTCGACCAGACCAACGGGGTCGTCGACTTCGACACGGCCGCGAAGGACGACGGGCCGGAGCCCGACCTGATCGGCAGGGCCGTCGCCTCGAACACCGTCAACGTCGGCTTCTTCGGCGGCGGCGGGTTCTGACGTCGGGACGCCGGCGGCCCGGCCGGGAGACGCGGTGCGCCTCCCGGCCGGACCCGGCTCAGTCGCCCTTCACGTTGACGAGCTGCCGCAGCACGTGCCGCACCCGGACGAGGTCCGCGGCGTCGGCCATGACCTGCTCGATCGGCTTGTACGCCTGCGGGATCTCGTCGAGGAAGGCGGCCGTGTCGCGGAACTCGATGCCGACCATCGCCTCGCGGAGCTGGTCGTGCGTGAACGTCCGCCGCGCGGCGGACCGCGAGTAGGACCGACCGGCGCCGTGCGGCGAGGACTCGAGCGCCATCCGGTTCCCGAGCCCCTCCACCACGTAGGAGGCGGTGCCCATCGAGCCCGGGATGAGGCCCGCCTCGCCCTCGCGGGCCGAGATCGCGCCCTTCCGGGACACCCAGACGTCCTTCCCGAAATGCCGCTCGAGCTGCGTGAAGTTGTGGTGGCAGTTGATCCGCTCCTGCTCCACGACGGCCTCGCCGAGGTGCTCGGACAGCTGGCGGACGACCCGGTCCATCATCTCCTCGCGGTTGAGGAGCGCGAACCGCTGCGCCCACCGCAGCTCAGCGATGTAGCGGTCGAACTCGACCGTCCCCTCCACGAGGTAGGCGAGGTCGCGGTCCGGCAGTTCGATCCACCACTTCGTCATCAGGGCCTGGGCGACCTTGATGTGCGCCTGCGCGATCCGGTTCCCGACGCCGCGGCTGCCCGAGTGGAGGAACGCCCACACCCGGTCCTGCTCGTCGACGGACACCTCGATGAAGTGGTTCCCGCTGCCGAGCGACCCGAGCTGCTGCCGCCACGCCTTCGCGGTCCGGTCCGGCTCGAAGCCCGCGTCGGCGGCCAGCGCCTCCAGCTCCGCGACCCGCGGCGCCGCCGTGGCGACGATCTTCGCGTTGGCCGCGCCCGCGGACAGCGGGACGGCGCGCTCGATCTGCTGCCGCAGCGCCGCGAGGTCGCCGCGGCGCTCGAGGGCGCCCCGGTCGAACTGCGTGCGGACCGCGATCATGCCGCAGCCGATGTCGACGCCGACGGCGGCGGGCATCACGGCACCGAGCGTCGGGATGACCGAACCGACGGTGGCGCCGAGCCCGAGGTGGGCGTCCGGCATCAGGGCGATGTGCGGGTGGATGAACGGCATCCGCGCACTGGTGCGGGCCTGCTCGAGGGTGGACTCCTCGAGCACGCTCGCCCAGCTCACGAGCCGCTTGGCGAGGGTCTGCATGAGACCGCTCCTTCCTGTGGTGGAGACCGGTGACCGCGGTTCGGGCACGCGGCCTCCCACGAGGAAGGCAGGCGGGGACGCCCGGACCATGACCCGGCCCGGGCGATGCGCGACGACTACTGCGTCGCGCTCGGACGGGCCGGGAGCAGGGGCTGGAGATTCACGAGGCGTTCGCTCTTCCGATACGACATCGCGGTTCCTTCCTCTGCTCGACCGGACGCGCGCCGGGTCCGGCGCAGCCGGGCGACGTTACGGCAGTCCGAGCGGCGGCACAAGAGCCGTCCTCCGACCGTCGCGCCTCCGGATGCCGATCGCCGACGGCGACGGCCTACGGCCGGAGGTGGCGCTCGAGGTCCTCGAGCAGGCCGAGGTGCGTCGGCGTCCAGCCGAGCTCCGCCCGGGTGAAGGCGCTCGACGCCGGCTGGTCCGCCGCGAAGATCGGGCCGATCGGGCCGTAGGTCTCCTCCGGCAGCTGCTGGACCGGCAGCTCGAGGCGCCGCCCGATGACCGCCGCGATGTCGCGGACGGCGTCGCCCTCGTCCTGCACCGCGTGCCACGCCGATCCGGCCGGGGCGCGCTCGATCGCGAGCCGGAACAGCACCGCCGCGTCGAGGGAGTGCACCGCGGGCCAGCGCTGCTCACCGGTCCCCGGGTAGCCCGAGACGCCGGACCGCCGCGCCATCTGCGTGAGGATCCCGGCGAACCCGCCGTCGCCGTCCTTGTGCACCGTGCGCGGGAGCCGCACCGCCGACGTCCGGACGCCGCGTGCCGCGAACTCCTCGAGCACGCGCGTCACGGTGGCGCCCCTGCCGCCGACCGGTCCCTCGGTGGGCAGCGGATCCGACTCGACCGACGGGCGTCCCACCGCGGAGGGCGTGCCGGACACGATCGCGAAGGGGCGGTCGCTCCCGACGAGAGCGGCGGCGATCGTCTCGATCGCCGCGGTCTCCTCGGCGATGTTCGCCGCGAGCGCGTCCGGTCCCGAGAAGTCGTTGCCGAAGGCGAGGTGGATCGCGCCGTCAGCGGCGTCCGCCGCGGTCCGGATCGCGGCGAGGTCGGCGAGGTCGCCGCGCACGACCGCGGCTCCCGCCTCCCGAGCGAGCGCGGCAGAGGCATCCGACCGGGCGAGCACGGCAGCGCCGTGCCCGTGCTCGATGAGCTCGGCCACGACGGCCGACCCGATGTTGCCGGTGCCGCCGGTGATGAAGAGCTGCATGAGGACCTCCCGAGGTGATGCGACTGATGTCCCATCACCGTAGCACCGTGATGCGACAACAGTCCCATCAGTGGGGTGATGGGATGCGAGTCCCGTCGAATAGCCTGGTCGGATGGGCCGCTGGGAACCGGGAGCGCGCGAGCGCCTCGTGCTCGCCGCGGTCGACCTGTTCCACGAGCAGGGCTACGACGAGACGACCGTGGCGCAGATCGCCGAGCGCGCCGGCGTGACGCGGAGCACGTTCTTCCGGCACTTCCCGGACAAGCGCGACGTGCTGGTCGCCGGCCAGGCGGCGCTCAGCGCCCTGCTCGCGGAGGGCATCGCCGAGGCACCGGCGGGCGCGTCTCCGCTCGACGCGGTGGCGGAGGGGCTCCGCCGCGCCGCTGCCGTCTACGGGCCGATGAGCAGGGAGATCGCGCCCCGGCTCGAGGCGGTCATGAGCGCCAGCGCCGAGCTGCGGGACCGCAACGCGCAGAAGGCCGTCGGGCTCGCCGCGGCGATGGAGGAGGCCCTGGTCGCGCGGGGCGCCGCCCCGGTCGTGGCGCGGCTCGCCGCCGAGCTGGGCGTCCTCGCGCACCATCGCGCGTTCGAGCGCTGGGCGGCCGAGCCCGACGCGACCACCGAGGCCATGGCCCGCTACGCGGTCGAGGCGCTCGACGACCTCCGGGTCGCCGCGGCCGCGCTCGGCTGACCGGGCCGACCGCCTACTGGTAGGTGATCAGGTCCGGCGTCGGGTGCACCTGCTGGATCGTCTGCCGCGGCGTGAGCACCGGGTGGTCGGTCTTCAGGAAGTTCTTCCAGCCCCAGCCGACGTGCGGGGCGCCGGCCCGGACGGCGCGCCAGGTCGCCTGCTTGTCCGGCTGCGAGCCCTGCCCGTCGACGTGGATCAGCACGTCGAGCTCGGGGCGGTCGACCACGATCTCCTGCCGCTGCTGCAGCATCGTCAGCCGGAACTGGTGCAGCACGAACGGCTTCGGCGGCAGGCCGTGCGTCCGCACGAGGTCCGCGAGCCAGGCGGAGGTGCGGTTCACCTCCGCCGCGGACACCCGCCCGATCTGCACGAGCGGCTTCTGCTTCGGGCCGAGCCGCCACTCCGGGTCGAGGGCGAGGCCGACGCCCGGCTTCTCCAGCAGCGACGCGTACTGCTTCGCCTGGCTCAGGAAGTCCTCGCGCCCGGGCTGGAGGTCGAGGATCACGGGCACGCCGGCCTTCAGCGCGCGGTCGACGTACGGCTCGAGCGCCTCCGGGTCGATCTCGCCGGAGTAGTCGCCGTCGCCGGTCGGGCCGCCGGAGGCGACCGTGGCGATCACCTCGAGCATCGGCGAGACCTTCCGGGCGGTCAGCGCCTGGTACTGCCCGGCCAGCGCCGTCGCGCGGGCGATCGTGGCCGGGCCGTCCTGCCGGCCGAGCACGCCGAGCACGGGGGCGCCGGGGGTGCCGTAGAGGGCGACGTGCAGGCTGCGGCCGTCCCACGCGCGCTGACCGCCGTCGGGGTAGGTCCAGCCCGTCCGCGCGGCGGTCACTGCCCAGTCGAGGTCGCCCCGTGCGTGGAAGCGGCTGCCGATCAGCACCGCCCGGGCGCGCTTCGCGCGGGAGAGCGCCCGGACCGCGGCGGCGCTGCCGTTCAGGTCCGGCCCGCCCGTCACGACCTGCCCGCCGGCGGCCCGGGCGGTGGCGATCGCCGCGGTGTCCGCGCCCGGGTCCGCGACGACCGCGACCAGCGCCCGCCCCGCCGGGGCGCTCGGCGCCGCGTCGCCCGCGCGCCGCGCGCGGACCCCGGGGAGCGCGGCGCCGAACCCGACCGCCCACGTCGCTCCGAGTCGCTGCACCTCGTCGCGCACGTCGCCGTCCTCCGCCGCAGCGGGCGTCCCCGAGGGCGACGGGGACGGGCTCGCCGATGCGGACGCGGCTCCGCGGACGAGCAGCATCGGGACGCGGAGTCGCGCCGCCTCCGCCGCCGCCCGGCGCTGCGCCGCGCCGTCGCCCGCCGGCGCCAGCACGACGCCCGGGGACGCGGCGAACACCGAGCGGCTCACCTGCACGGCCCGCTCCGGCGCGCGGGACGCGTCGGCGACCGCCGTCGCATCCGACGCGACCAGCCGGACCGCCGCCGATCTCGGCGTCCGGGTGGGCTCCGGCGCCGGCGCGGCGGTGCAGCCGCTCAGGACGAGCGCGGCGGCGGCGAGGACGACGACGAGGGCACGCACCCGCTCCAGTCTGCCGAGTGCGCGCCCTCCGACCGGCGCGGATCCGGAGTTCCTGCGCGACACGCCGCCGCCCACGCCCGCGCGGCGGCGTGTCGTCAGAGAACTCCGGATCCGCGGAGGAAGTCCGGATCCGCGAAGACCCGGGTCGGTCGGGTCGGGTCGGGGCGGGGCGGGTCAGGCGAGGCGCTGGGCCGGGGCGTTGGCGGCCGTGCGGGCCGGGTCGCGCTCGATCGCGTCGCCGAGCACCTCGTCGATGCGCTCCATCAGCGGCAGCGGGATGACGACGCCAGCGGCCTTCACGTTCTCCGCGACCTGCTCGGGCCGGGAGGCGCCGATGATCGCGGAGGCGACGTTCGGGTTCTGCAGCACCCAGGCCACGGCGAGCTGGGCCGGCGTGAGGTCGAGCTCCGCCGCGATCGGCCCGAGCTCCTGCACGCGCGCGAGCAGGTCGTCGCGCAGCCAGCGCTGCACGAACTGCGCGCCGCCGCCCTTCTCGTCGGTGGCCCGGCTGCCGGCCGGCGGCTGCCGGCCGGGCTTGTACTTGCCGGTGAGCACGCCCTGCGCGATCGGCGAGAACACGACCTGGCCGATCCCGAGCTCCTGCGACGCCGGCACGACCTCGCCCTCGATCACCCGCCAGAGCGCGGAGTACTGCGGCTGGTTCGACACGAGCCGGAAGCCGAGGTCCGCCGCGAGCGCCTGCCCGGCGCGCAGCTGCTCCGCGGTCCACTCGGAGACGCCGATGTAGAGCGCCTTGCCCGCGCGCACGACGTCGGCGAACGCCTGCATCGTCTCCTCGAGCGGGGTGAAGGCGTCGTACCGGTGCGCCTGGTACAGGTCGACGTAGTCCGTGCCGAGCCGCGCGAGCGAGCCGTCGATCGACTCGAGCACGTGCTTGCGCGACAGCCCGGTGTCGTTGTGGCCCTTCGGGCCGGTCGGGAAGTACACCTTCGTGAACACCTCGAGCGACGCCCGGCGGACCCCCTTCAGCGCCCGGCCGAGCACCTCCTCCGCCGCGCCGTTCGCGTACGCGTCGGCGGTGTCGAAGGTGGTGATCCCCGCGTCGAGCGCGGCGCGGACGCACGCCGTCGCGGCGTCGTCCTCCACCTGCCCGCCGTGGGTGATCCAGTTGCCGTAGGTGATCTCCGAGACCTTCATGCCCGATGCGCCCAGATGACGGAACTCCATGGGCCGACCGTAGCGGTCGGCGAGGACACGGCCGGCTCCCTGCTCCCGGTGGCCGGACGCCCAGTCTCGGCCGCGCCCTCGTCGTTACCCTCGGCCGACCGCTCCCCGGAAAGGCCCTCATGACGGACCGTCGCTCCCGCTCGTACCCGCTCGGCGTCACCCTCGAGGACGGCGGCGCCAACGTCGCGGTCTACTCGGAGACGGCGTCGAACGTCTTCTTCTGCTCCTTCGACGGCGACGCGGAGACGCGGATCGAGCTCACGCACCGCACCGGCTACGTGTGGCACGGCTTCGTCGAGGGCGTCGCCCCGGGCACCCGCTACGGCCTCCGCGTCGACGGGCCGTGGGATCCGGCGAACGGCCTGCGCCACAACGTGAACAAGCTGCTGCTCGACCCGCACGCCCTCGCCGTCTCGGGCGAGTACGAGGTCGACCAGCGGCTCTTCGGGCACGACATGGACGCGCCGGAGGAGATGGACCCGTCCGACTCGGCCTCCGCGATGCCGCGCTGCGTCGTGGTGGACCGCTCGTTCGACTGGGGCGACGACCCGGTGCCGACGCGCACGCGGGTCCCGCTCGAGGAGACCGTCGTCTACGAGACGCACGTCAAGGGCTTCACGAAGCGCATGCCGGGCGTGCCGGAGGAGCTGCAGGGCACCTACGCCGGCCTCGCGCACCCGAAGGCGATCCAGCACCTCGTCGACCTCGGCATCACCTCCGTCGAGCTGCTGCCCGTGCACCAGTTCGTGCAGGACCAGACGCTGAAGGACAAGGGCCTCTCGAACTACTGGGGCTACAACTCCATCGCCTTCCTCGCCCCGCACGGCGCCTACAGCTCCGCGGGCGACGCGGGCGCGCAGGTCGCCGAGTTCAAGACGATGGTGAAGGCGCTGCACGCCGCCGGCCTCGAGGTGATCCTCGACGTGGTCTACAACCACACCGCCGAGGGCAACCACATGGGCCCGACGATCGCCTACAAGGGCCTCGACAACGGCGCCTACTACCGCCTCGTCGACGAGCAGCGCGACTCCTACTTCGACACCACCGGCACGGGCAACAGCCTCAACGTCCTGCACCCCGCGGCGCTCGGCCTGATCATGGACTCGCTCCGCTACTGGGTGCAGGAGATGCACGTCGACGGCTTCCGCTTCGACCTCGCCACCACGCTCACCCGGCAGGGCGGCGAGGTCGGCCTGCGCAGCGCCTTCCTCGACCTCACGCTGCAGGACCCGGTGCTGCAGCCGATCAAGCTGATCGCCGAGCCGTGGGACACCGCCGGCTACCAGGTGGGCGAGTTCCCGGCCGAGTGGTCGGAGTGGAACGGCAAGTTCCGCGACGACGTGCGCGACTTCTGGTCGGGCGCGGAGAGCCTGCTCGGCACGACGAGCCAGCGCGTGCTCGGCAGCCCGGACATCTACCAGCCGGACCGCCGCTCACCGCTCTGCAGCGTGAACTTCGTCACCGCGCACGACGGGTTCACCCTCGCGGACCTCACCGCGTACGCCGAGAAGCACAACGAGGCGAACGGCGAGGACAACACCGACGGCGAGAGCGACAACAAGTCGTTCAACGGGGGCGCGGAGGGCCCGACCGACGACGCCGAGGTGAACGCCTACCGCCTCCGCCAGCGGAAGAACTTCCTCGCGACCCTGCTGCTGTCGACCGGCGTGCCGATGCTGCTCGGCGGCGACGAGCTCGGCCGCACGCAGGGCGGCAACAACAACGCCTACTGCCAGGACAACGAGATCTCCTGGTACGACTGGGACGCCGTCGACGAGGAGCTGCTCGCCTTCACGAAGCGGCTGCTCGCGATCCGGCGGGAGAACGAGGCGCTCCGGCCCTCCTGGTACCACTACGCCCCGGCCGAGGGCGTCACGGACTGGGTCGTGCTGAAGCGCTCCGACGACCAGGAGTTCGCCGAGGGCGACTGGGACGACCCCGAGGCGCGGACGATCACGTTCCTGCTCGGCCACGAGGGCGGGGACGCCTTCGCGCTGCTGCTGAACTCCGCCGCGAACGGCGTCGAGTTCCAGGTGCCCGCGGCGCCCGGCGCGGAGTGGGAGCTGGCGCTCTCGAGCGACCCCGAGCAGGTCGTCGAGGGCCCCGTGTCGACGCTGATCGTGCGCGACGGGTCGTTCACCCTGCTGCGCTCGGCAGCGGCCTGACGGACCGCCTCGGGTCCGGGAGCGCCCTGCGCCTCCCGGGCCCGCGGCCGCGTCAGCGTCCGCCTCAGCGGCGCAGGATCGGTCGCCCCGCGGCGATCCAGCCGATCAGGGTGACCAGCAGTACGTTGACGACGCCGATCGCGAGCGCGCCGGCGACGACGAGCACCGACAGCGCGAGCGTGGGCGGCGCGGTGAAGAGCGGCAGCGCGGCGGCGGCGACCACGCCCGCCGGCCCGAGGGGCACGCCGACCAGCGCGATCGCGGCGGGGTCGACCAGCCGCGCGGCGACGAGGGCGAGGAGCAGCACCGCGAAGCCGGCCGTGCCGGCGACGTAGAGCGCGCCGGGCGTCGGCCGGCGGCGCAGCGGCAGGTGCAGGCCGACGGTCATGGCCGCGATCCTGCTGGTCACAGCCCGCTTCGGCCAGCCCCGGTTCCGGTGGCACGCCCGCGAGGGGCGTGCCACCGGCGCCCGGTCAGGGCAGGTAGTAGTTCGGGTTCGGCAGCTTGAAGCCCTTGTCCGCCGAGCCGCCCTTCAGGTCGCTGTACTGGTCGCCGACGTTCGCGACGATGTCGTAGCCGAGCGACTCGATGTGCTTCCGCGTCGCGGACTTGTACTCGATCGTCGTGCACGCGTCGTCACCGCAGCGCTGGGTGAGGTAGGTCGGGTAGTCCGCGAGCGCCGGCTTCGTGTAGAGGCCGTCCTCGGGGCCCGTCCCGTCCGGGTCGGTCGGCTGCGGGTAGCCCGCGTCGACGCCGGTGCCGTCCTTCGTCAGGTTGCCGAGCGTGGCGACCTCCTGCGCGGCGCCGCGGCCGGTGAGGAAGAAGACGGCGTAGCCGTGCGCCTTCGCGGCCTTCACGAGCCGGACCATGCCGGGCACGGCCGGGAACAGCTGGTCGGTGACGTACTGCCCGTTCGTCGTCGGGTTGTACGCCCAGTTGCTCTTCACCTCGTAGTTCCAGGTGGCGAGGGCGGTGTCGTCGACGTCGAGCAGGATCGCCTTCTTCTTCCCGCGCGCGTGGTGCGCGTGGGCCAGGTACTTCGCGGCACGGCGCTCGACGCCGTGCACCTCCTTCACGTAGTTCGACTTCGCGCCGATCGTGCCGGTCTTCAGCGGATCGCCGTAGTAGTTCGCGATCTGCTGCCGCAGCACGTCGATGTTCGTGATCGAGTCGGCGCGCTTCGGGGTCGAGGTGCGGATCGCGGGCTGGGCGACCTCGGCGACGGCGACGCCGCCGACGCCGACCAGGGCGGCGGTGGCGATCGCGGCCGCGACGAGGCGGCGGCGGGTGCGGAGGATGGGCATGGCGGTCCTTCCGGTTCGGGACGGGTGGCGGCCTCACGGTAGGCAGGGGCTCCGACCGCGCGCACGGGCGCACGCCGATCCCCGCCGACGCCATCCGCTCACCGGAACTCCTGCGCGTCGTGCGGCGTGTCCGCCCGCCCGCTCCCACCTCCGCGACGCCGTCGGCGGGCGGGATCAGCCGCCCGGCGCGGCCCGACGCCCGGCGCGGTCGAGCAGCGCGGCCAGCGGCGGCGGTTCGACCCCGTCCGGGAGCGCCTCGGCGAGCGCGGCGTCGATGCGCGCCTTGCGCCCCGACCCCGCCGCGATGAACCGGCGCAGCTGCGCGACCTCGGGCCGGCCGCGGTGCGCGGGCTGGGCCTGCAGGGTGCGGAAGGCGGGCAGGTCGCCGGTGGCCGCGAGCACCGCGAGGGCGCCGCCGACGCCGAGCGCGCGGATCAGCTCGTCCTCGAGGTCCGCCCGGCAGACGAAGACCGCGTCGTCGGGGCCGAGCGCGCGGACCACCTGGGGCGCCTCCGCCTCGTCGCAGAGCGCCAGGACCGCGCGCGGCGGCGTCGGCAGGGCCCGCAGCGCGCGCCGGACGCCCGAGGCGCCGCCCGTGGGCAGGACGGGCGGCGCGTCGCCGCCGCGCCGCGCGGCGAGCACCCGGAGCACGGCCGCGTCGCTCTCCCCCTCCACGAGCACGAGGAGGTCGGTCATGCGGGCCAGGAGGGCGCGGCGCTGCCGAGCGGCGCGGGCCCCGTGTCGAAGCGGGCCGCGACGCCGCCCACGTCGACCGGGAACGGCAGCACGGCGGCCGGGCCCCACGGGGTCTCCCGGCGCTCCCCCTCCGGCAGGGCCGGCGCGGTCGGCTCGGTCGGCTCCCCCGGCTCGGCCGGGACCAGCTCGGCGGCCGTGCGGGCGAGGGAGAGCAGGGCGCGGGACCCGCTGCCGCCGCGGAGCCGGTCGCGGAGCCCGGCGACGGCGGCCGCGGCCATCAGCCAGCCGGTCGCGTGGTCGAGGGCCTGCACGGGCAGCGGCACCGGGCGGTCGGCGCCGGCGAGCCGCATGCCCCGCTCCGCCACGCCCGCGGACATCTGCACGAGCGAGTCGAACCCGCGCCGGCCGGTCCACGGCCCGTGCCAGCCGTAGGCGGTGAGCGCGACCTCCACGATCCCGGGACGGATCTCCTGCCGCGCCTCCTCGCCGAGCCCGATCGGCTCGAGCGCGCCGCGTCGGTACCCGTGCACGAGCACGTCGGCGCCGGCGAGCAGGTCGCCGAGCCGCTCCCGCCCCTCCGGCGTCCGCGCGTCGAGCCGGGCGGGGAGCTTGCCGAGGGTCATGTCGGGCGCGACGGCGGGCTCGTCCCAGTCGGGCGGGTCGACGCGCAGCACGGTGGCGCCGAGCGCGGCGAGCGCCCGCGTCGCGACCGGGCCGGCGATCACGCGGGTCAGGTCGAGCACCCGCACGCCGGCGAGCGGGCGCGTCGGGTCCGGGTGCCACCGCGTCTGCGCGGGCACGGTGTGGAGGCGGTCGACGAGGGGCTCCCGCCGCGCGGCCGCGCCCTGCGGGTGCGCGGTCCACGCCTCCGCGGTCCGCATCGTCGCCGCCGCGCCGCCCGCCTCGACCACGGCGGCCTCGAGGTCGTCCGCGGCCCAGGCGGCCACCCGGGCGGCGACCGCGTCCCGGTCCGCGGGCGCGTCGAGCACCCGCAGCGCGGCCGCGCGGTGCCGGGGCGCATTCGTGTGGAGGCGGATCCAGCCGTCGGCCGCGCGGTAGTCGCCCGCGATCGGGTCCCACGGCGAGGGCAGCGACCAGCCCACCGGGGTCAGCGCCTGCCGGAACCAGGCGCCGACCAGGGCGGCGTCGACGGCCGCGCTCGCCTCCGTCCCCGCCTCCCGCAGCAGCGCGACGACCGCGTCGGCGAAGGCGGCGACCGCGCCCGTCGCGAGCGCGTCGACGTCCCACGCGGCGGTCAGCCCCGTCGAGCCGCGCACCCCGCTCCCGGCGACCGTGTCGAACAGGCGGGCCGACTCGAGCTGCACCGGCGGGGTCATGCTCCGCAGTCTCGGGACGCCGCCCGGGAGGTCTCCGAGAACGTCAGTTGCGCGTCGCAGTCCCGATTGCGCCCGAGCGCTCCCGCGCAATTGCGACTGGAGCACGCAACTCCCGCACCGGCCTCGCGCTGGACCTGCGGCGCCCACGGCTGCGGCGCGGGACGTCAAGCAGGCGGGTCATCGCCGCCGAACCAGAGCAGGCGTCCCGCGGGGAGCACGCCGTGGAGCGCGCCCGCGAGCTCGAGCGCGTCCGCGCGATACGCCGCTGGCGAAGTCCCGTCCGCGGTCGCCCGCCACACGTGCACCCGGCGGCGGAGTGCGTCGGGGAACCGTTCGAGCGCGGGCTCCACGCCGTCCGGGGTCCAGGCGACGGGCCCCTCGAAGCGCAGCAGCACGGGGACGCCGCGCGTCCGAGCCTCGAGCCCGAGTGCCCCGCAGTCGCGCAGGCCGCCGTCACCCTCGCCCGCGAGGCACCAGACCGTCCAGTCGTCGCCGAGCGCGCGCTGCACCCGGGCCGCCAGCGCGAACGCCTCGACCTCGAGCGCGCGCCACGCGGCGGGCGTCGTCGGCGTGGGCAGCAGGTCGTTCGGGTCGGCCGCGATCTCGCAGCGGTCGTTCCAGTCCTCTAGCGCCGAGCGCAGGCGCTCCGACAGGCCCAGCTCCGCGGCGTCGAGCTGCCCTGCGTCGAGGTCCGCGCTCCGGGCCCACAGCGGCGAGTCGCCGGCCGTGTACTCCCACATCAGGAGCAGGGTCCGCTCGCGCGCTGCCGCAGCAGGCACGGGGCACGCTCCCCGTCGCGCCGTCGCGGTCCGGGTCAGGCGGCGCCGTTGAACATCGAGGTCACCGAGCCGTCCTCGAAGACCTCGTGGATCGCCTGCGCGATCGTCGGGGCCATCGACAGCACCTCGAGCTTCTCGAAGCGCTGCTCGGGCGCCAGCGGCAGCGTGTCCGTGACGATCACGCGGTCGACCGCGTCCGACGCGAGCCGCTCGGCGGCCGGGTCGGAGAAGATCGCGTGCGTCGCCGCGACGATCACGCCGGTCGCGCCGTTCGCCTTCAGGGCCTCCGCGCCCTTCACGATCGTGCCGCCGGTGTCGATCATGTCGTCGACGAGGAGGCACATCTTGCCGCGCACGTCGCCGACGATCTCGTGGACCGTCACCTGGTTCGGCACGGCCGGGTCGCGGCGCTTGTGGATGATCGCGAGCGGCACGTCGAGGTTGTCGCTCCAGATGTCCGCGACGCGCACGCGGCCCATGTCGGGCGACACGACGATGAGGTTCTCCATGTCGACCGTGGCCTTGATGTGGTCGATGAGCACGGGCATCGCGAACAGCTGGTCGAGCGGGCCGTCGAAGAAGCCCTGGATCTGCGCCGCGTGGAGGTCGACGGAGATGATGCGGTCCGCGCCCGCGGTCTTGAACAGGTCCGCGACGAGGCGGGCCGAGATCGGGTCGCGGCCGCGGCTCTTCTTGTCCTGCCGCGAGTACGGGTAGTACGGCACGACCGCCGTGATCCGCTTCGCGGACGCCCGCTTGAGCGTGTCGATCATGATGAGCTGCTCGACGAGCCACTCGTTGACCGGGCCGGAGTACGACTGGATGACGAACGCGTCCGCGCCGCGGACGCTCTCCTCCATGCGCGTGTAGATCTCGCCCGAGGCGAAGGTGCGCAGGTCGACCGGGAGCAGCCCGGTGGAGAGCTCGTCGGCGATGCGGGAGGCGAGCTCCGGGTGGGAGCGGCCGCTGATGACGACGAGGCGCTTCTCGCCCTGGGACTTGATGCCGGTCACGGGGTGGTGTCCTCCTCGGGCGCGCCCGTCGCACGGGCCGCGGTCGTGGCGGCATCGGTGCCCGGACGGTGGGAGGCCACCCAGCCCTCGATGTTGCGCTGCGGCGCCACGTTCACGGCCAGCGCACCGGGCGGGACGTCCTTCCGGACGACCGTGCCGGCACCCGTGTAGACGCCGTCACCGATCGTAACGGGGGCGACGAAGACGTTGTGCGACCCGGTCCGCACGGCGGAGCCGACGCGCGTGCGGTGCTTGTGCACGCCGTCGTAGTTCGCGGTGATGGTGTTCGCGCCGATGTTCGAGCGCTCCCCCACCTCCGTGTCGCCGATGTAGGAGAGGTGCGGCACCTTCGAGCCGTCCCCGATCACCGCGTTCTTCGTCTCGACGAACGTGCCGATCTTGCCGTCGGCGCCGAGCCGCGTGCCCGGCCGGAGGTACGCGAAGGGCCCGACGTCGGCGCCCGCGCCGATCACGGCGAGCGTGCCGTCGGTGCGGCTGACGCGCGCGCCCTCGCCGACCTCGCAGTCGACGAGCGTCGTGTCGGGCCCGACGACCGCGCCGGGCGCGATCAGGGTCGCGCGCTGCAGCTGCGTGTTCGGGCGGATCTCGGCGTCCTCGCCGATCACGACGGTCGCGTCGATCCACGTCGTCAGCGGGTCGACCACCGTGACGCCCGCGAGCTGGTGCCGGCGGACGATCGCGTCGTTCAGGCGCCGCGCCGCCGCTGCGAGCTGCGCGCGGTCGTTCACGCCCGCGACCGCGTCGAGGTCCGCCGCCTGCACGGCCGCGACCCGCTCGCCGTCGGCGCGGAGGCGCACGAGCACCTCCGGCAGGTAGCGCTCGCCCTGCGCGTTCGCGGACCCGAGCGCCGCGAGCCGCGGGCCGAGGCCCTGCCCGCGGAAGACGTACAGGCCGGCGTTGATCTCCGCGACGGCGCGCTCGTCGTCCGTCGCGTCGCGGTGCTCGACGATCCGTTCGACGTCGCCCGTCGAGGTCCGCAGCACGCGCCCGTAGCCGGTCGGGTCGGGCACGACCGCGGTGACGATCGTGGCGGCGGCCGCGGTGCGGCGGTGCTCGGCGAGGAGGGGGTCGAGCACGCCGCCGTCGACGAGCGGCACGTCGCCGGACAGCACGAGCACGTCGCCGTCGAACGCGCCGAGGGCGTCGACGGCGGCCTCGACCGCGCGGCCGGTGCCCGGCACCTCGTCCTGGTCGACGACCTCCGCCTCCGGCGCGTGCTCGGCGACTGCGGCTGCGACCGCGTCGCGCTCGTGCCGCACGACGACGACCAGGCGGGCGGGCGCGAGGGCCCGAGCGGCCACGAGCACGTGCGCGACCATGGGCAGACCGGCGAGCGGGTGCAGCACCTTCGGGGTGCGCGAGCGCATGCGCGTGCCCTGGCCTGCGGCGAGGACGACGACGGCGAGCTGCCGGTCCGCGGGGTCGACTGCTGGGCTGGGGGTCACGCGACTCCTCGATCGTCACCGACGGATCGCTGCTCCGCCTCCAGGATTCGAACCTAGTCCTCACAGCTCCAAAGGCTGTCGTGCTGCCGTTACACCAAGGCGGATCGGGCGCGCCAAGTCTGCCCCACCGCGCCCCGCACCAGGCGTTCATCCGCAGGCGGCACCGGGGTGCTAGGCAGAGCGGATGACCGCGGCCGCCGTCCCGCTGCGGCGCCCGTCGCCGCGCGTCCGGAGCGCGCTCGCGCCGGTGCTCGCGGGGCTCGGCGCGGCCGTCGTCGCCGGGGTGCAGGTCGGGCGGCCCGCGGTGTGGCGGGACGAGGTCGCGTCGATCGCGATGGCGCAGCGCGACTGGGACCCGTTCCGGGCGACGATCGCGCACGTCGACGCGGTGCACGCGCTCTACTACGCGGCGCTGCACCTGTGGTTCGCCGTCGTCCCGTACTCGCCGACGACGCTCCGCCTCCCCTCGGTGCTCGCCGCCGCGGGCACCGCCGCCCTGCTCGTGGTGCTCGGGCGCCGCGTCGCCGGACCACGGGCGGGCCTCGCCGCGGGTGCGCTGTCGGCCGTGCTCCCCGCGATGATCTGGGCGGGCGGGGAGGGCCGGTCGAGCGCCGCGACCGCGCTCCTCGCGACGGCCGCGACGCTCGCCCTCGTGCACGCCCTCGACGCGGACCGGCGCCGTGCGGTCGCCTGGGTCGCGTACGGGGCGCTGCTCGCGCTGACGATCGCGGTCTTCGCCGACGCGGCGCTGCTCGCCCCCGCGCACCTCGTCACCGTGCTGCTGGTCGGCCGCGGTCGTCGCCTGCCGGGCGCCGCGGCCGTCGTCGCCGGCGTCCTGCCGACCGTCCCCCTCCTGCTGCTCGCGCACGCGCAGAGCGGGCAGGTGAGCTGGATCGCGCAGCTCGGCCCGCCGCCGCTCGTGCCCGACGGGGTCGTGCAGCAGTGGTTCCGCGCCGACGCGGTCGGCGTCGCCTGGGGCGCCGCGCTGGTCGTCGGCGCCGTCGCGGCGGCCGTCCGTCGACGACCCGTGCACCGGCTCCTCGCCGTCGCGCTGCCGTGGGCGGTGCTGCCCCCCGTCGCGCTCGCCGCGACGGCGCTGACGGGCGACCCGCTCTACTGGCCGCGCTACGTCGCCTTCACGGCACCCGCCGTGGCGCTGCTCGTCGGCGCGCTGCTCGCGGCGCTCCCGCTTCCGGCCCTGGTCGCCGCGGTGCTCGTGCTCGGGCTGGTCGCCGTGCCGCAGGAGCGTGCGGACCGGCAGCCGCGGGCGAAGGCTGAGAGCGAGATCGAGCTCGCCGCACGGCTCGTCGCGGCCTCCCGCGGCCCGGACGACGGGCCCGCCGGCATCGTCTTCGGGCAGTACGGCGACGTGCGCGGGCTGACGACGCGGGCGGCGGCAATCAGCTACCCCGCTGCCTTCCGCGGCCTCGAGGACCTCACCGCGCGGGTCCCGCTCGCCCGGAGCACGGAGCTCTTCGGGTCGGACCTGCCGACGAGCGCCGCGGTGCCGCGCGCGACGCGCCTCCGCACGGTCTGGATCCTGCTCGACATGGACTCGCGGCCGAAGACCGTCGTGCCGGCGGCCGGCCTGCGCGCGGCTGGATTCACCGAGACCGGGCGGTTCCGGGCGCCGGGCAGCCTTCTGCTGCGCTGGACCCGGTGAGGCCGGCCCCGCTGAGTCAGCCGAGGTCGGAGAGGTCGCCCGAGCCGCGCCCGGTCCCGGTCGCGCGGTTCGCGACGACGGTGACGCCCCAGAGCACGAGGCCGAGCGCCAGCAGCGCCCCGGCGATCGCGTACTGGGTCCCCTCCCGCCCGGACGTCCACGGCAGCACGAGCACGACGCAGGCGACGACCCCGACGATCGGCAGGGCGGTCGGCGTGCGGAAGTGGTGGTGGTCGACCCGGTCGCGCCGCAGCACGAGGACCACGACGTTGACGACGGCGAAGACGCTGAGCAGCAGGAGGGACGTCGTGCCGCCGAGCAGCGCGACGACCGGGTTGTCGGACGCGAGCGACAGCACCGCGATCAGCACGATCGCGAGCGCGGTGGTGAAGATCACCGCCGCGTACGGGGTGCGGCGGCGCGGCAGCACGCGGCCGAGGAACGGCGGCAGCACCGCCTGGCGGCTCATGCCGTAGATGAGCCGGCTCGCCATGAGCATGTTGATCAGCGCGCTGTTCGCGACGGCGAACATCGAGATGAACGGCAGCAGGGCGTTGATCGGGAAGCCCGGCACCGCGGTCTCGACGACGGTGGTGAGCGGCGTCTCGCTCTTCGCCAGCTCGCCGACCGGCACGACCGCGACGGCCACGATCGAGACGAGCACGTAGATGACCGCGGCGAGCGTGAGCCCGGTGAGCAGCATGCGGGGGAAGATCCGCGACGGGTCCTTCGTCTCCTCCGCCATGTTCACGCTGTCCTCGAACCCGACCATCGCGAAGAAGGCGAGGGAGGTCGCGGTCGTCACGGCGAGGAGCACGGACTTGTCGCCCGGGGCCTCGAACAGCACGACCCGGGAGAAGTCGGCGTTCCCGCCGAAGATCGCGAACGAGCCGAGCAGCAGCACGAGCAGCAGGCCGGAGAGCTCGATCAGCGTGAAGACGACGTTGAGCCCGACGCCCTCCGCGACGCCGCGGAGGTTGACGGCGAGGATCACGAGCATGAAGGCGAGCGCGACGACCAGCGGCAGCAGCCCGTTCGACTCGAGCCCGAACGCCGCGTCGAAGTTCGACGCGAACGCGACGGACGCGGCCGACGCGGACGTGATCCCCGACGACATGACCACGAACATCACGAGGAACGTGACGATGTGGATCCCGAACGCCTTGTGCACGTACAGCGCGGCGCCCGCGGCCTGCGGGTACTTCGTCACGAGCTCGAGGTAGGAGAAGGCGGTGATCGTCGCGACCGCGAACGCGACGAGGAACGGCACCCAGGCCGCGCCGCCGACCTCGCCCGCGACCTGGCCCGTCAGCGCGTAGACGCCGGTGCCGAGGATGTCGCCGATGATGAACAGCAGCAGCAGCTTCGGCCCGATCGCGCGCTTCAGCTCGGTCGGCTGCTCGCCGGTGCTGCGGTCGGTCTCGGTCGTGGCGGTCACGCGCTGCCTCCTCACGGGGACGGATGCATCAGGTTCCCGGAGGACGCCCGGCCCGCGACCTTTTTGCAGGTTGTTTGCAGGTTCAGCAGCCCGCTGGTCGAGGCGCGAGCGCAGCGAGCCCTCCCGCTGATCGAGGTGCGAGCGCAGCGAGCCCTCCCGCTGATCGAGGTGCGAGCGCAGCGAGCCTCGAGATCACGCCGCGTCAGGCGGACTCGAGGCGCTCGGCGGCCTCGAGCCACTCCAGCTCGAGCGTCTCGCGCTCCTCCTCGCGGTCCCGGATGCGCCCGGCGATCGCCTCCAGGCCGACGTAGTCGCTCTGGTCGTGCGCGGCGAGCGCGTCGTGGTCGGCGCGCGTCTCGGTGGCGAGGCGCTGCATGCGGCGGTCGAGGGAGGCGAGCTGCTTCTCGAGGTCGCGCCGCTCGGAGCCCGAGAGCGAGGGGCCGGCCACCGCCTGCGCGTCGGGCACGACGACCGTCTCCGCGTCCTCCAGCGACAGGTACTCGTCGACGCCGCCGGGCAGGTGCCGCAGGCGGCCGCCCGCCACCGCGTACTGCTGGTCGGTCACGCGCTCGATCAGGTACCGGTCGTGGCTGACGACGATCAGCGTCCCCGGCCAGGTGTCGAGCACGTCCTCCATCGCGGTGAGCATGTCGGTGTCGAGGTCGTTCGTCGGCTCGTCGAGGATGAGCACGTTCGGGCCGTCGAGCAGCACGAGCAGCAGCTGCAGCCGCCGCTTCCACCCGCCGGAGAGCTCGCCGACCCGGGTCGAGAGCTGGGCGGAGGGGAAGCCGAGGCGCTCGAGCAGCTGGCCGGGCGCGAGCTCCGCGTCGCCGACGCGGTAGCCGGTCCTCAGCCGCCCGATCACGTCGAGCACGCGGTCGCCGGCGACGTCCGCGAGCTCGTCGAGCTGCTGCGTCAGCCGGCGCACGCGCACGGTCTTGCCCTGCTTCACGCGCCCCGCGGTCGGCGCGATCGTGCCGTCGACGAGGCCGAGCAGGGTCGACTTCCCGGCGCCGTTGCGGCCGAGGATCCCGGTCCGCTCCCCCGGCGCGATGCGCCACTCGACGTGCTCGAGCACGGGCGCGCCGCCGTAGCCCGCGGACGCGTCGACCAGGTCGACGACGTCGCGGCCGAGCCTCGCGACGGCCATCGAGTGCAGCTGCACGCCGTCGCGGGGCGGCGGCACGTCCGCGATCAGCTCGTTCGCCGCCTCGATGCGGAACTTCGGCTTGCTGGTGCGCGCGGGCGCCCCGCGGCGCAGCCACGCGAGCTCCTTGCGCAGCAGGTTCTGCCGCCGCTCCTCCATCGAGCGCGCCTGCCGGTCGCGCTCCAGGCGCTGCAGCACGTAGGCCGCGTAGCCGCCCTCGAAGGCGTCGACGACGCGGTCGTGCACCTCCCACATCCGCGTGCAGACGGCGTCGAGGAACCAGCGGTCGTGGCTCACGACGACGAGCGCGCCCTGCCCCGCCGGCCACCGGTCGTCCAGGTGCGCGGCGAGCCAGCGGACGCCCTCGATGTCGAGGTGGTTCGTCGGCTCGTCGAGGAGCAGCACATCCGCGTCGCCCGTCAGCAGCGCGGCGAGCGCGACGCGGCGGCGCTGGCCGCCGGAGAGGCTCTCGACGTCCGCGTCCGGGTCGACGCCGTGGAGGAGGCCGGAGAGCACCTCGCGCACGCGGCGGTCGCCCGCCCACTCGTGCTCGGGCCGGTCGCCGACCACGGCCTGCAGCACGGTGCCGGGCGCGAGGCGGTCCGCCTGGTCGAGCACGCCGATGCGCACGCCGTTCCGCGCGGTGACCCGGCCGGCGTCCGGCTGCCGGGTGCCGGCGAGCACGCCGAGCAGCGTCGACTTCCCCTCGCCGTTGCGGCCGACGACGCCGATCCGGTCCCCGGTCTCGAGACCGAGGGAGAGCTCGTCGAGGATCACCCGGGTCGGGGTCTCGAAGCGGACGCGTTCCGCACCGACCAGGTGTGCCATGGTCTCCAAGGGTACGGACCGGCGCGGCGACCCGGTTCCCGCCCGCGGAGCCGTGCGGCTGCCAGGATCGCTGCATGAGCACCACGGCGCGGTCCGACATCGGCATCATCGGCGGCGTCGGCAACCAGCCGCTCGAGCTGGAGGACGCCGAGGAGCTCGACGTCCCCACGCCCTACGGGCCGACCTCCACCCGGGTCCGGGTCGGGCTGCTCGGCGGCGTCCGGGTGGCGTACGTCATCCGCCGCGGGCTCGTCGACGCGCTGCAGCCGCACCTCGTGCCCTACCGCGCGAACGTCTGGGCCCTCGCCTCGCTCGGCGTCACCTCGCTCATCACGACGACCGCGGGCGGCGGGCTCCGCGAGACGTTCCCGCCCGGCATGTTCGTCATCACGGACCAGCTCATCGACCGCACGTCGAGCCGGGACCTCACCTTCTACGACGAGGGCGTCGTGTTCGAGCTGTCGCCGGTCGAGCCGTTCGACGCGACGCTGCGCGGGCTCGCCACCGAGGCGCTCGCGGCGCAGTCGGTCCGGTTCCGGGACTTCGGCACCGCGGTCGTGATCAACGGGCCGCGGTTCTCGACGCGCGCGGAGTCGCGCTGGCACGCGGCCGCGGGCGGCGACGTCGTGGTCACGACGCTGATGCCGGAGACGACGCTCGCGATGGAGCTCGGCATGGGCGTCGTGAACGTCACCTTCGTCACCGACAGCGAGGCGGGCTCCGCCACGGGCCCGGCGGAGGACGTGAGCGCGGAGCTCGTGCGCCGCCGCATCACCCAGGCGCGCCCCGTGCTCGTGCGCACCGTCACCGAGATCGCCCGGCGGATCCCGGCCGGCTTCCGCCCGGCGACCGCGGTGCCCGCCGAGCTCGTCGCGGGCGTGCTCGCCCGCGAGCCGCGGTAGATGCTGCTCGTCACCGGCGGCGCGGGGTTCATCGGCGGCGCCGTCGTCGCCGCCGCGCTCGCCCGGGGGCTGCCCGTGCGCGTGCTCGACTCCCTCCGGGCCGACGTGCACGGCGACGGCGCGGCGCTGCCGGAGGGCGTGGAGGCGGTCCGGGGCGACGTCGCCGACCCGGCCGCGGTCGCCGCGGCGCTCGAGGGCGTGGACGTCGTCTGCCACCAGGCCGCGAAGGTCGGCCTCGGCGTCGACTTCGCCGACGCCCCCGACTACGTGCGCTCGAACGACCTCGGCACGGCCGTGCTGCTCGCCGGGATGACCGCGGCGGGCGTCGACCGGCTCGTGCTCGCGTCCTCGATGGTCGTCTACGGGGAGGGCGCCTACGCCTCCTCCCGCGGCCCGGTCGCCGTGCCGCCGCGCCGCGTGCCGGACCTCGACGCCGGCCGGTTCGAGCCGGTCGACCCGGAGACGGGCGAGCCGCTGCAGCCGCGCCTCGTCACGGAGGACGCGCCGATCGACCCGCGCAACGTCTACGCCGCGACGAAGGCGCAGCAGGAGGCGCTCGCCGCCGTCTGGGCGCGGGAGACGGGCGGCCGCGTGGCCGCGCTCCGGTACCACAACGTGTACGGGCCGGGCATGCCGCGGGACACCCCGTACGCCGGCGTGGCCGCGCTCTTCCGCTCGCAGCTCGAGCGGGGCGAGGCGCCGACCGTGCTCGAGGACGGGCGCCAACGCCGCGACTTCGTGCACGTCGACGACGTCGCCGCGGCGAACCTCGCGGCCGTCGCGTGGACCGGTGCGCAGCCGACCGGCGCGGTCCGGGCCTTCAACGTCGGCAGCGGCGTCGTCCACACGATCGGCGACCTCGCGCAGGCGCTGTCCGCCGCGCGCGGCGGCCCCGAGCCGGTCGTGACCGGCGGGTACCGGCTCGGCGATGTGCGGCACATCACCGCCTCGTCGGAGCGCCTCCGCGCCGAGCTCGACGTGCCGCCGCCCGTGCCGTTCGAGGAGGGCGTGCGCGCCTTCGCGACCGCGCCGCTGCGCGCCTCCGCCCGCCGCTCGTGACGGCCGTGACGGTGGACGTGGTCCTGCCGTGCCTGGACGAGGCGGCGGCGCTGCCCGGCGTGCTCGCCGCGCTGCCGCCCGGGCACCGCGCGATCGTGGTCGACAACGGCTCGACCGACGGATCGGCGGACGTCGCGCGCGCGCACGGCGCCCGGGTCGTCGTCGAGCCGCGCCGGGGCTTCGGCGCCGCGGTCCACGCGGGGCTGCTCGCGGCGGAGGCGGACCTCGTGGCCGTGCTCGACGCCGACGGCTCCCTCGATCCCGCCGACCTGCCGCGCCTCGCCGCGCCGGTCCTCGCCGGGGACGCCGACCTGGTGCTCGGGCGGCGGCGGCCGCAGCCCCGCTCGGCGTGGCCCCTCCACGCGCGCCTCGCGAACCGCGCGCTCGCCGGCGCGATCCGCCGCGCCTCGGGCGTCGTCGTGCACGACCTCGGCCCGATGCGGGTCGCGCGGCGGGCGGACCTGCTCGCCCTCGACCTGCGGGACCGGCGCAGCGGCTACCCGCTCGAGATGCTGCTCGCCGCCGCCCGGGCCGGCCTGCGGGTGCAGGAGCTCGACGTGCTCTACCGGCCGCGCGTCGGCCGCTCCAAGGTGACCGGCACCGTCCGCGGCACCCTCACCGCCGTCCACGACATGCGACGGATCCTGCACGAGCACCGCGGGGACCCTGCGTCGTGACCGAGCGCTCCGAACCCCTGGCATGACGACCGTGATCGTCCTGGCCAAGGAGTGCGTCCCCGGCCGGGTCAAGACCAGACTGACGCCGCCGTTCGAGCCCGAGGAGGCCGCCGCGCTCGCCGCCGCGAGCCTCGCGGACACGCTCGACGCGGCCGGTCGGGTCCGCGCGGACCGCCACCTCCTCTGGTTCGACGGCGCCGCCCCGCGCGGCACCGGCTTCGACGTCGCGCAGCAGCCGGCCGGCGGCCTCGACGAGCGCATCGCCGCGGCCTTCGACGCCGTGCAGGACCGCGCGGTGCTGATCGGGATGGACACCCCGCAGCTCGACCCCGGGGTGCTGCAGGGCGTGCTCGACGACGACGGCCCGGACGCCTGGTTCGGACGGGCGGAGGACGGCGGCTTCTGGGCGCTCGGGCTCGACCCGCGCCCGCGCCGCGGCGACCTCGTCCGCGGCGTGCCGATGTCGACGGAGCACACCGGCGCGGCGCAGCTGCTGCGGCTCCACGCCGCGGGCCTCGCCGTGCGGACGCTCCCCCAGCTGACGGACGTCGACCACGTGGCGGACGCCGTCGCGGTCGCCGCGCAGGCGCCCGGCTCGCGGTTCGCCGCGCTGCTCGCCCGGCTCGCGCCGCGCATCCCGGCCGCCGCGTGAGCGCGGTGCTGCCCGCCGCGCGCTTCGGCGCCGGCGGGGCCCGGCCGTGGGCGGCCGCGCTGCGCGGCGCCGCCGCACGCCTCGAGCTCGTCCGCGACGACGTGCAGGGCCTCCCCGAGCCGCTCGACGTGCAGCGCTGGCGGGCGGAGGCCGACGACGTCGACCGCGCCCTCCTCGACGGGCTCGACGGCCCGCTGCTCGACCTCGGCTGCGGGCCGGGCCGGATGGTCCGCGCCGCGCTCGACGCCGGCCTGCCCGCCTGGGGCGTCGATGCGGACGCCGCCGCGGTCGCGGTCTGCCGGGCGGCGGGCCTGCCGGTGCTCCGGCGCGACGTGTTCGACCCGCTGCCGCTCGAGGGCCGCTGGTCGACGCTCCTGCTGCTCGACGGCAACGTGGGCATCGGCGGCGACGTCGCCGCGCTGCTCGCCCGGTGCGCGGCGCTGCTGCAGCCGGGCGGCCGCCTCGTGGTCGAGGCGCACGCGGACCCGACCCGCGACGTCGCCGCGCTGTGGCGCGTGCGGGGCGCCGGCGGCGCGAGCGAGCCCTTCCCGTGGTCCCAGGTCGGCCTGCCGGCGCTGCTGCGCGCGGCCGGCGCGTTCCGGGTCGAGGCGACCGAGGAGCGGGGCGGCAGGACGTTCGCCCGCCTCCGCTCCCGCTGACGCCGCGTCGATCGTCGACTCGGCCCGTCTCGAGCACCTCGGCGGGCTGCGAGCGCTTCGGCAGGCTCCGGAGGCGCCTCAGGACCCGCGGCCGGTCAGCCCCGTCGAGCGCGGCGGAGGCCGATCGCGACGACGACGACGGCGGTGACGATCCCGATCGCGGCCCACGCGAGCGCGAGGTGCAGGCCGTAGGGGAAGACGAGCACGGAGGGGTTCCTGGCGCCGAGCTGCTGCGACCGGATGCCGGGGAACGCGATGAGCGTCAGCGCCCCGCCGACGACGAGCGCGACCTGCACGGCCGCCACGCCGCCCCAGGACAGTCGGCCGCCCGCGCGCCGCAGCAGCCGCGTGCCGAGCAGCACGAGCGGCGCGAACACGGCGTCGTGCAGCACGACCGCGCCGGCGAGCCAGAGGAGGACGCCCGGCCACTGCCGCACCGGCACGCCGGCGACGAACACCACGGCCCCGACCCCGGTCAGCACGACGCCGATCGCGATCAGCACCGCGCGCGCGGCCCGCACCCCGGTGCCCGTCGCCGGTGCGCCCGTGCTCCCGGTGCTCATCGGACCTCCAGGCTGCGCAGCCACTTCGTCTGCAGCACGCCGGGCCGTGCCGGGGAGATCAGCCGGGCCGGGTAGCCGTGGTCGACGTGCAGCACCTCGCCGTTCAGCTCGAGCGCGACGAGCGTCAGCGGGTCCTCCGCGAACTCGCGCTGGAGGACCGTGGCGCTGTACGCGCCGCGGGCGAAGCTGCGGACGAGCAGCTCGCGGTCGCGCGCGCCGACCAGGTCCGCGAGGTCCCGCACGCGCACGCCGCGCCACCGCGCCTGCGTGCTCCAGCCCTCGACGCAGGCGATCGGCAGCCCCGCCTCCGTCTGCGGCATCGCGCGCAGGTCGGCGAGCGACAGGGCGGCGGTGCGCTCCGGCCCGCGCAGCTCGAGCCGCCAGGCGGGATCGAGCGCCGTGCGCTGCACCCCGCCCTCGGCGGCCGTGCGGTTCACGGGCAGCCCCTGCGGGCCGTAGCGGAGGCGGCGCGGCGCGAACGCGTTGACGGGGGCGAGCGCGGGCAGGGTCTCCCCCGCGGTGAGCGCGACCACGGCGACGGTCGCGGCGCCCGTGGCCGCGAGCACCGCGCGACGGCTGACCGCGGCGGGCGGCACCGCCGCGCGGTCGATGCGGCGCTGCAGCAGACCGGTCAGGCCCGACGCGGCGGGCTCGGGCCGCAGGTCGCCCTCCCCCTCCGCCACCGGCAGCAGCGCGCCGTCCGGGGCGATCGACCGCGAGCGCCGCCACCACCGCGCGATCACCGGCAGCTTCACGCCGATGTGGATCGCGAGCGTGCCGACGATCGCCCAGGCGAGCGCGAAGTGCGTCTCCCGGAACCGGAACGGCCACGGGTACCACTGGTAGGTGTTCGCGACGCCGGTCGCCAGCTCGACGAGGGCCGCCGCGACGAGCAGCGCGATCGCCGCCCGCTCGAGCAGGCCGCCGACGGAGCGGACCGGCGGCCAGCGGAACAGCAGCGGGTAGACGGTCCAGAGCTTCGCGAGCAGCAGCGGGATCAGCGCGGTCCCGACGACGACGTGGACGCCCTGCGTCACGCGGTACAGGGAGGCGGGCCGGGTGGGGAACGCCATGCCGGGCAGCGGGTTCTGCAGGTAGTGGCTGAACAGCCCGGTGCCGAAGCAGACGAGGAACCCGAGGCCGAGCAGGCGGCCGATCACGACCGCGGTGCGCGGGTGCCGCGCCGGCGAGGCGAGCGCGCTCCGAACGAGGACCAGCACCCTCATCACCTCCGACGCTCCGAACGCATACCGACATGTTCGGAGCGGACCGGGAAGATGACGGGGTGCGCGTCGCGACCGTCCGCATCCTGCCGGTCGCCGCGCTCCTCGTGGTCGTCGGCGCGCTGACGGTCTGGCTCGTCGCGGGGCTCGGCCCGGTCACGGGGCGCACGATCCCTCGGTACCTCGCGATCGAAGGCGCCTGCTGGACGCTCGTGACCGCCGCGGTGCTGCTCCTGCGCCGCGTGCCCCGCCGCGCGGTGCCCGGGGTCGTGCTGGCCGGCGCGCTGCTGCTCGGCGCCGCGGGGGCGAGCGGGCAGCCGACGCTGAGCACGGACTCGGCCCGGTACGCCTGGGACGGCATCGTGCAGGACGCGGGCGTCTCGCCGTACGCGCACGTGCCCGCGGACGCCGCATTGGCGCACCTCCGGCCCGACTGGCTCTTCCCGGCGGGCACCCGCGGCCCCGACGGCGCGCTCGAGTGCCCGGGCCCGTACGCGCAGCCGACGACGCAGGTCGGCGCGCCCGGGAAGATCTGCACCCCGATCAACCGGCCGCTCGTCCCGACCATCTACCCGCCGGTCGCGGAGGCGCTGTTCGCGATCGCGCGCCTGCCCGTGCCCGCCGACGTCGGCTGGCTGCCGATGCAGCTGCTGGGGCTGCTCGCGGTGCTCGCGACGACCGCCCTCCTGCTGCGCGCGCTGCCGCGGGCGGGCCGGGACCCGCGGTGGGCGGCCGTCTACGCCTGGAGCCCGTTCGTCGTCACGGAGGCGGTGACGAACGCGCACGTCGACGCGTGGGCGGCGTTCCTCGCCCTGGCCGCGACCGTGCTCGTGGCGCGGGGCCGCCGCGTGGTCGGGGGCGTGGTGCTCGGCCTCGCGGTCGCCACGAAGTTCCTGCCGCTGCTCGTCGCCCCGCCGGTCCTGCGCCGCAGACCGTGGGCGATCGGCCTCGCCGCGCTCGGCACGGTCGTCGCGGTGTACCTGCCGCACGTGCTCGCCGCCGGCCCCTCCGTGATCGGCTACCTGCCCGGCTACCTGAACGAGGAGGGGTACGACAGCGGCAGCCGGTCGGCGCTGCTGTCCGCCGTCCTCCCCGCGGGCGCCTCGACGCCCGTGGCGGTCGCGCTGCTCGCGGTGCTCGCGGTCGCCCTCCTCGTGCGGACGGACCCCGCGCACCCCTGGGCGGCCCAGGCGCTCATGATCGGCGCCGCGCTCGTGCTGCTCACGCCGCGGTACAGCTGGTACTCGCTGCTGCTGCTGCCCTTCGTCGTGATGAGCGGCCGCTGGGAGTGGCTGACCGTCCTCCTCGTGCTCGCCGTGCCCGCGCTCCAGCGGGACGAGCAGGCCTTCCGCGCCGTGCTGCTGGTCGCGGTCGTCGTCGTGGCCGTCGCGGGCGTCGTGCGGCGGAGGGTGGGCTCCGTGAACCTGACGAATCCCTGACTGCACCGAACCGCGCATCCGATGGTTCCGAACCCTCGACACCTGCACCACAGGATCCGGGAGCGGATCGAGCGCGGACCGTCCGCGCGCTGCACGCTCCCCGAGAGGAATCCCGCATCATGCGCACCACCACCAAGTCGCTGACCGCGCTGCTGAGCGCCGGCATCGTCGTCGCCGCCCTGGCGGGCTGCTCGCAGGCGAGCACGGGCAACGACACCCAGGCCGGCGCAGGCTCGTCGTCCTCGTCCTCGGCGTCCTCCACCCCGTCGGCCTCGCCGACCCCCGCCGCGGTCTTCACCTCGGTGAACGGCAAGACGACGGCGATCACCCTCGACTCCGGCTTCGTCGACGCGCTGACGTCGCTGAAGCTCACGCCGGGCGTCATCGGCAAGGCGACGCTCTCCGACGCGGGCGTCCTGACCTTCCCGATCACGGGCGGCAACGTCACCTACTACGACCCGTCGACCGGCGTCCGCCCGTACGTCCAGGGCGAGCTCGACCACGACGGCTCCGGCCTCTCGCTGACCGCGGGCGGTACCAAGGTCGAGCTGAAGGACTTCGTCATCGACCCGGGCAACGACAGCCACGTGAACGGCGACGTGTACGTGAACGGCAAGGAGGCCGCCAAGGGCGCGAACCTCTTCCGCCTCGACGGCTCGACGCTGAACCCGGTCATGAAGGACGGCGACGCCTACGTCCTCGAGGGCACGACCGTCTACATCTCCGAGGACGCGGCCAGCCTGCTGAACAGCACCTTCAAGACCACCGCCGTGACCGGCGACCTGAAGGTCGGCATCGCGAAGCTCACCGTCACCGGCAGCTGATCCGTTCCTGCATCGCACGCAGCACGAGGGCCGTCCACCGTCCGGTGGGCGGCCCTCGCCGCGTCAGCCGACGAGCCGGGCGCCGTGCGCCGGACCGGTCGCGCGCAGCACGGTGTGCCGCGCGGCCGAGAGCGCGATCTGCAGGCTGAGCGCCGCGTCGAGGTCGGCGGCGAGGAACGCGATCGTCGGCCCGGATCCGGAGACGATCCCGGCGAGCGCCCCGTTGCGCTCGCCGAGCTCGAGCAGGTCCGCCAGCTCGGGCCGCAGGTGCAGCGCGGCCACCTGCAGGTCGTTGTGCAGCGACTCCGCCAGCGCGACCGGGTCGCCCGACCGCAGCGCCTGCAGCACCGCCGCATCGACGTGCGGAGCCGCCGTCGGCGGCAGGTCCGCCGCGTGGCGCTCGCGGTGCTCGTCGAGGGCGCCGTACACGGCGGGCGTGCTGAGCCCCGGCTCCGACAGGGCGACCACCCAGTGGAACGGGCCCTTCGCGAGCGCCGGGCTCAGCAGGTCGCCCCGCCCCGTGCCGATGGCGGTGCCGCCGGTCAGCGCGAACGGCACGTCCGCGCCGAGCTCGGCCGCGAGCCCGAGCAGGTCCTCCCGCCCGAGCCCGAGGCCCCACAGCGCGTCGAGGCCGACGAGCGCGGCGGCCGCGTCCGCCGACCCGCCGCCCATGCCGCCGGCGATCGGCACCCGCTTGACCACCGAGATCCGAGCGCCGCCGCGGTACCCGGACCGGGCCTGCAGCAGGTGCGCGGCGCGCAGCACGAGATTGGTGCGGTCGACGGGCAGCCCGCCCGTCGCGATCGGGCCCGAGAAGGTCAGCGACAGCTCGTCGTCCCGCTCGGCCCGCAGCTCCTCGTAGAGGCTCACCGCCTGGTACGCCGTGGCGACGTCGTGGTATCCGTCCGCCATCGGCGCCCCGACGCGCATCGCGACGTTGATCTTCCCCGGTGCCCGCACCAGCACCGAGCGGATCGGAGCGCCCATGAGGAGAACCTATCCGCAACGAAGCGAGGCGCTTCCGACGGGTCCGGTCCACCGACGGATGCCCTATCCTCCGACCGACCGCCCGATCCAGTGCTGACCAGGAGTTCCACCCGTGCTCGCAGCCGACGCCGCCCCCGCCTCCCTCGCCGGGCTCGAGGTGGTCGACCGCCGCGGCGAGCGCCTCGGCCGCGTCCGCCAGGTCTACCGCGACGGGGACCGGCTGGGCTGGGTCGGCGTGCGCGGCAACCTCTTCGGCACCGAGGAGGTGCTCGTGCCGCTCGACGGCGCGGTGCTCGAGGACGACGTCGTCGCCGTCACGGTGCCGCGCTCCCGGTTCGCGGCGGCACCCCGACGGCGACCGGACGCGCGGCTCGCCGACGGCGAGCGCGCGGAGGTCCGCGCGTTCTGGTCCGAGCCCGTCGCGGAGGCCGAGGCCGCCGCGACCCCCGCCGAGGCCGCGGCCGGCGGATCCGGCCCGGACGCCCCGGCGGAGGAGGCGGGCGTGATGACCGCCTCCGAGGAGCGCCTGCGGGTCGAGACGGAGCGCGTGCCGCGGACCCGGGTGCGGCTGCAGAAGGTCGTGGTCACGGAGCAGCGGACGCTCACCGTGCCCGTCCGGCGCGAGGAGTACCGGCTGATCCGCGAGCCCATCGAGGGCGCGGCGCCGGTCGAGGGCGCCGTCATCGGGCCGGAGGAGCAGGAGGTCGTGCTCTACGAGGAGCGCGTCGTCGTCACGACGGAGGTGGTGCCCGTCGAGCGGATCCGCCTCGTCAAGGAGGAGGTCGTCGACCGCCGGGAGGTGACCGGCGAGGTGCGCCGGGAGCGGATCGACCTCGTGTCGGAGGCCGGTGCGGTCGCGCTGCCCGCGGCGCTGCCGGACGAGGTGGAGGACCCGGTGGAGCCCGTGGTCGAGGCGGTCGAGGTCGACGAGGTGCCGCCGGCGGCCGGGGAGCTCGAGGCGCCGGCTCAGCCCGCCCCGACCGCGTCGGCGGCCCGGGCGACCTCGACGAAGCGCGCGACGTCGAGCCGCTCGCCGCGCAGGGCCGGGTCGACGCCGGCGCGCTCGAGCACCTCGGCCGCGGCGGACGCGCCGCCGAGCACCGGCGCCAGCGACTGACGCAGCGTCTTGCGGCGCTGCACGAAGGCCGCGTCCACGAGGCGGAACACGTTCCGGCGCAGGGCCTCGTCGCCGGGCGGCGTCGCGCGCTCGAAGCGCACCAGGACCGAGTCGACGTTCGGCACCGGCCAGAACACGCCGCGGGGCACCTGCCCGGCGAGCGCGAACGGCCCGTACCAGGCCGCCTTCACGCTCGGGGACCCGTAGATCTTCGACCCGGGTCCCGCGGCGAGCCGCTCCCCCACCTCCGACTGCACCATCACGACGCCGGAGGCGAGCGACGGCACGTCCGCCAGCAGCCGCAGCAGGATCGGCACGGCGACGTTGTAGGGCAGGTTCGCGACGAGCCGCACGGGCTCGCCGGGCACGGGCACGCGGACGGCGTCGCCGGTCACGACGGTCAGCCGCTCGGCCGCCGCGGGCAGTCGCTCCGCCGCGGTGGCCGGCAGGGCGGCGGCGAGGCGCTCGTCGATCTCGACCGCGACCACGGCCGCGTCGGCCTCGAGCAGCCCGAGGGTCAGCGAGCCGAGGCCGGGTCCGACCTCGAGCACCGTCTCCCCCGCCTCGACGCCCGCGACCCGCACGATGCGCCGCACCGTGTTCGCGTCGTGCACGAAGTTCTGGCCGAGCGACTTCGTCGGCGCGACGCCGAGCGCGGCCGCGAACCGGCGCACGTCCGCGGCGCCGAGCAGTCCGGGTCCCTGGTCCATCGCACCTCCCCGGTGAGCGTATTGCCGCGCGGGGCCGCTCCCCTCCGCGCGGTCGCGATAGCCTGGCCGCTGTTCGTCGCGCGACCGATGGAGGCGCAGGATGTCGACCCCCACGCGGGCGCCGCGCGCGGCATCGATCCGCGACGTGGCGCGCATCGCCGGGGTCTCGCACCAGACCGTCTCCCGCGTGCTGAACAACCACGTCAGCATCCGCGAGGAGACCCGCGACCGGGTCCTCGCCGCGATGGCGGAGCTGCAGTACCGGCCGAGCGCCGCCGCCCGCGCGCTCAGCACGAGCCGGACGCGGACCATCGGGGTGCTCGCCTCCACCCGGGCGCAGTACGGGCCCGCCCGGAGCATCCAGGCGATCGAGCAGGCGGCGCGGGAGCGCGGCTGGTTCGTCACGTCGTCCTCCGTCGCGGAGCCCGACGAGTCCTCCCTGCGGGACGCGCTCGCGAACCTGTTCGACCAGGACATCGAGGCCCTCGTCGTGATCGCGCCGCAGCAGCGCGTGTTCGACACGATCGCGGACCTGGCGCCGCGCGTGCCGTACATCACGCTCCGCGCGCTCGGGCCGGGCGACGCGTCCGCGCTCCGCGTCGACGAGATCGCGGGCGCCCGCATCGCGACCCGGCACCTGATCGACCTCGGGCACCGGTCCATCGGCCACCTCGCCGGTCCGCGCGACTGGATCGAGGCGGAGGCGCGGATGCAGGGCTTCCTGCAGGAGCTGAACGCGCAGGACCTGCCGGTGACCGTGCCGGTGCTCGGCGACTGGACCGCCGACTTCGGCTACCGCGCGGGCCTGCAGCTGCTCCAGTGGCGGGACGTGACCGCCTGGTTCTGCAGCAACGACGCGATGGCGATCGGCCTCATGCACGCCGCGCGCGACCTCGGCGTCGACGTGCCCGGCGAGTTGTCGATCATCGGCTACGACGACGTGCCGGAGGCCGCGCACCTGTGGCCGCCGCTCACGACCGTGCGCCAGGACTTCGCGGAGCTGGGCCGGCGCTGCATCACCGCGCTGCTCGGCGAGGCGCCGGCGGAGACCCCGATGGTCCCGGAGCTCGTCCTCCGCGGCTCGACGGCGGCCCCGCGCGGCTGAGCCGCGGAGCTCGCTCCACCCCGCGAACCACGCCTCGCCCGCTCCCGCTGGTCGAGGTGCGAGCGCCAGCGAGCCTCGAGACCACCCCGCGGGTCCTGATCTCGAGGCTCGCTTCGCTCGCACCTCGATCGACGGGGTGGGACGACGGAGGGCCCCGCCGTCCGGCGGGGCCCTCCGTGCGCGTGCGAGCGGGGTCAGCGACCGCCGCTGCGGCGCTTGTTGTAGATGTCGAACGCGACCGCGGCGAGCAGCACGAGGCCCTTGATGACCTGCTGCACGTCGATGCCGACGTTCAGGATCGACATGCCGTTGTTCAGGATGCCGATGATCAGACCACCGATGATCGCGCCGGGCACCGTGCCGATGCCGCCGGTCACCGCCGCGCCGCCGATGAAGACGGCGGAGATGGCGTCGAGCTCGAAGCCGTTGCCGTTCACCGGGCTCGCGAGGTTCAGCTGCGCCGTGAAGACGAGGCCGCCGAGCGCCGCGATGACGCCCATGTTCACGAACAGCAGGAACGTGGTCCGCTTCGTCTTCACGCCGGAGAGCTGCGCCGCGGCGAGGTTGCCGCCGATGGCGTAGATGTGGCGGCCGAAGACGGTGCGCCCCATGACCAGCGTGTAGACGACGACGAGCGCGCCGAGGATCAGCAGCACGATCGGGGTGCCGTTGTAGCTGGCGAGCAGCACGGTGACGAGCAGCACGAGCCCGACGGTGAAGACGAGCTTGACGAGGAACCACACGAGCGGCTCGTCCTCGAGGTCGTACTTGCGGCGGATGCTGCGCTGGCGGAGCTGCGTGATCACGATCGCGATCGACGCGAGCGCGCCGAGGATCATCGTCAGCGGCTCGTAGCCGGTCGTGCCGAAGGCGGGCAGGAAGCCGGAGCCGATCGCGCGGAACCCGTCCGGGAAGGGCGAGATCTGCGTGCCGCCGAGCACGACCTGCGCGAGGCCGCGGAACAGCAGCATGCCGGCCAGGGTGACGATGAACGCCGGGATGCCGAAGTAGGCGATCCAGAAGCCCTGCCAGGCGCCGACGACGGCGCCGAGCACGAGGCAGAGCACGATCGCGACGGGCCACGGGATGCCCATGCGCGTGATCATCACGCCGGCGACGGCACCGACGAACGCGACCACGGACCCGACCGACAGGTCGATGTGGCCCGCGATGATCACCATGACCATGCCCACCGCGAGGATGAGGATGTAGCTGTTCTGGTTGATCAGGTTGGAGACGTTGTCCGGCTGCAGCGTGACGCCGCCCGTGGTGATCTGGAAGAACAGCACGATGACGATCAGCGCGAGGAACAGGCCGGTCTGGCTCAGCTGGCTGCGCAGGTAGCGCAGCGCGCGGCCCACGGGGTTGCCCTGCGGCGGCGTCGGCACGGGCGCGGCGCCGCGCTGCTCGGGGGTGAGGGTGCTGGTCATGCTTCCGTGGTCTCCCGGTAGGTGGTCATGTACTGCATCAGGTGCTCCGGCGTGGCCTCGGCCCGCGGCACGTCCGCGGTGATGTGGCCCTCGCTGAGCGTGTAGATCCGGTCGCAGATGCCGAGCAGCTCGGGCAGCTCGGAGGAGATGACGATGACGCCCTTCCCCTGGTCGGCGAGGCGGTTGATGATCGTGTAGATCTCGTACTTCGCGCCGACGTCGATGCCGCGGGTGGGCTCGTCGAGGATCAGCACGTCGGGGTCGCTGTACATCCACTTGGACAGCACGACCTTCTGCTGGTTGCCGCCGGAGAGCTTGCCCGTGATCGCGGCGACCGTGGGCGCCTTGATGTTCATGCTCTTCCGGTACTCGTTGGCGACCGTGGTCTCCTTGTTCCCGTTGACGACGCCCCACGTGGCGAGCTTGCCGAGGGCGGAGCCGGAGATGTTCCGCTTGATGTCGTCGATCAGGTTGAGGCCGTAGCGCTTGCGGTCCTCCGTCGCGTAGGCGAGGCCGTTCTCGACGGCCTGCGCGACGGTGTTGACCTTGATCTCGCGGCCGCGCTTGTACACGTGGCCGGAGATGTTGGAGCCGTAGGAGTGGCCGAAGACGCTCATCGCGAGCTCGGTGCGGCCGGCGCCCATGAGGCCCGCGATGCCGACGATCTCGCCCGCGCGCACCACGAGGTTCGCGTCGAAGACGACCTGGCGGCTGCGGTCGATCGGGTGGAAGACGTTCCAGCCCTCGATGCGCAGCAGCTCCTCGCCGATGTGCGGCTCGTGGTCCGGGTAGCGGCTCTCGAGGTCGCGGCCGACCATCCCCTTGATGATCCGCTCCTCGGACACCTCGCCCGCCTTCAGGTCGAGCGTCTCGATGGTGCGGCCGTCGCGGATGATCGTGACCTTGTCCGCGATCGCCTCGATCTCGTTCAGCTTGTGGCTGATGATGATCGAGGTGATGCCCTCCTCGCGGAGCTGGGAGATCAGGCCGAGCAGGTGGGCGGAGTCGTCGTCGTTCAGGGCGGCGGTCGGCTCGTCGAGGATGAGCAGCTTGACCTCCTTGGAGAGCGCCTTCGCGATCTCCACGAGCTGCTGCTTGCCGACGCCGATGTCGACGATCTTCGTGATCGGGTTGTCCTTCAGGCCGACCCGGCGGAGCAGCTTGCCCGCCTCGAGGTTCGTCCGGTTCCAGTCGATGAGACCGCCGCGGGACTGCTCGTTGCCGAGGTAGATGTTCTCCGCGATCGAGAGGTAGGGGCTGAGGGCCAGCTCCTGGTGGATGATCACGACGCCTGCGGCCTCGGAGTCGTTGATCGAGCGGAACTCGACCGGCGACCCCTCGAGCAGGATCTGGCCGTCGAAGCTGCCGGCGGGGTAGACCCCGGAGAGCACCTTCATCAGGGTCGACTTGCCGGCCCCGTTCTCGCCGCAGATCGCGTGGACGGTGCCGCGCTCGACCTGCAGGGTGACGTCCTGCAGCGCCTTGACACCGGGGAAGGTCTTCGTGATGCCGCGCATCTCGAGGATCGTGTCGGCCATGCCGCTCCTCTTCCTACTGCTTCATGACGTGCCGAGGGCGCCCCCGCCGGCCCGGCCGCCCGAGGGCGGGACCGGGCCGGCGGGAGCGCCGCGGCGGTGTGGGGACTACTTGAGGTCGGAGGCCGAGTAGTAGCCGCTGTCGACGAGGACCTTCTCGTAGTTGTCCTTCGTCACGACGACCGGCTGGAACAGGTAGGACGGGACGACCTTGACCTTGTTGTTGTAGCTCTTGGTGTCGTTGACCTCGGGGGTCTTGCCCGTGAGCAGGTCGTTCGCCATCTTCACGGACTCGTCCGCCAGCTGACGGGTGTCCTTGTAGATGGTCGAGTACTGCTGGCCGGCGATGATCGACTTGACGCTCGGGATCTCCGCGTCCTGACCGGTGATGATCGGGAGCTTCGTGCCGGAGCCGCCGTAGCCCGCACCCGTGAGCGCGGAGATGATGCCGATCGAGATGCCGTCGTACGGGGACAGGATGCCCTGCACCTTGTCACCGCTCGAGTAGGACTTCGCGATGATGTTCTGCATGCGCTGCTTGGCGCGGTTCGCGTCCCACTGCTGGGTCGCGACCTGCTGGAACGACGTCTGACCGCTCTTGATGACGATGGTCTTGTCGTCGATGTAGGGCTTCAGGGTGTCCATCGCGCCGTTGAAGAAGAACGTCGCGTTGTTGTCGTCGGCCGAGCCGGCGAAGAGCTCGACGTTGATCGGGCCCTTCTTGTCCGTCTTCTTGCCGTCCGCGTCCACGAGGCCGAGGCCCGTGAGGAGGCTGGTGGCCTGGTCGACGCCGACCTTGTAGTTGTCGAACGTCGTGTAGTAGTCGACGTTCTTGTTGCCGTTGATCAGGCGGTCGTAGGCGATGACCTTGACGCCCTTCTTGCCGGCGGTGTCGAGCTGGTCGGACAGCGCGGTGCCGTCGATCGACGCGATGATCAGGACCTTCGCGCCCTTGGTGATGTCGTTCGACACCTGCTGGACCTGCGTCGGGATGTTGTCGTTCGCGTAGTCGAGCTGGACCTTGTAGCCGAGCTTCTCGAGGCCCGCCTTGACGGCGTCGCCGTCGTGGATCCAGCGGGTCGAGGTCTTGTTGGGCATGAGGACGCCGACGAGGGCGCCCTTGTTGTCGGTGCTCCCGGAGGCGGCGGAGTCGCTGCCGCGGCCGCCGGAGCAGGCCGCGAGGGAGAAGGCCATGCCGACGGCGACGGCGCCGACGGCCAGCTTCTTGAACTTCACTGTTGTTCCCTATCTGTCCTGCGCGGACGTCATCGTGTCGCTCGTGGTGCGAGGGACCCGGGTCGAACGGGCGCGGACGCGCGGGTTCGAGCTCGGATGGTGCGGGAGGCGCCGCCCCGGCGGTGGCACGGACGGGCGGCCGGTGGATCCGGTCCGGCCAGAGGCCGACCGACGCCCTCGTCGCCGTTCGTGTGACACCGTGTGAACGGTCACATCCGAGGGGAGATGATCGTCCGAGAAGTCGGTCAGGTCAAGTTCACCGGGGCGCGTGGCGCGCATCGTGACGCGCTCGTTATGAGCGCTCACTCCCTGCGCACGGAAGAGGGCCGCCCGTGCACCGGACGGCCCTCCCCCTGCGGCTGCGCCGACCCGATCAGGTCCTCGCGAGCGAGGCGCCCGAGCGCTTGCGCGACAGGGCATCGACCGTGGCGGCGAGCACGAGCACGCCGCCGGTGATCAGCAGGTTGATGCCGCCCGGGAGGGCGAGCAGGCCGAGGCCGTTCGTGATCATCGAGATGAGGATCGCGCCGACGGCCGCCTGGACGAGGCGGCCGCGGCCGCCGAACAGGCTCACGCCGCCGACGACGGCCGCCGCGACGCCGTTCAGCACGATGGTCGAGCCGAAGCTCGAGCCGACCGTGCCGACGCGGCTGGCGGTGAAGAGGCCGGAGACGATCGCGAGCGTCGAGCAGATCATGAACGCCGAGATGCGGATCGCCGCGACGTTGATGCCGGCGCGACGGGCCGCCTCCGGGTTGCCGCCCACCGCGTAGAGGTGGAGGCCGAACCGGGTGCGGTCGAGCACCTGCGTGCCGATCCAGATGATCGCCAGGGTGATCGGCACGACGATCGGCACGCCCTCGACGGGCACGACCGAGACGGACCGGTTCTGGTTCAGCAGCAGCACGAAGATCAGCGACGCGACCGCGACGACCGCGACGCGGATCCACAGCAGGCCGAGCGGCCGGACGGGCACGCCCGCCTTCAGCCGGCGGCCGCGGTCGTAGTAGGCGCTGCCGATCGACACGAGCACGATGACGGCCCACATGACCCAGCCCGCCCACTGCGGCAGGTTGTTGTTCATGATCGCCAGCACCTCGGGCGACTGGATCCGGTAGGTGTTGCCGTCGCCGAGCATGACGAGCAGCAGACCGGGCAGGCCGAGGAACAGGCCCAGCGTGACGACGAACGACGGGATGCCGACCTTCGCCACGAAGTACCCGATGAACGTGCCGATCGCGAGGCCGACGAGCAGGCCGACCAGCAGCGCCGCGGCCCAGTTCCAGTCCGCGAGGCTGTTCAGCAGCACGAACGCCGCCATGCCGACGCCGGCCGTGACGCCCGCGGAGAGGTCGATCTCGCCGAGCAGGATCACGAAGACCAGCGCGATCGCGAGCACCGCGAGGGACGCGGACTGCGTGAAGAGGTTCGCGATGTTCAGCCGCGTCAGGAAGAACGGGCTGAGCGCCGAGAACAGGATCGTCAGGACGATGAGGCCGGCGATGGCGGGCAGCATGCCCATCTCGCCGCTCCGCACCCGGGAGACGTACGCCTTGACCTGGTCGCCGATGCCGCCCTCGTAGCCGGTCGCGATGCCGGGAGGGGTCGCCCCGCCGGCGACGTCGAGCGCCGTCGCGAGCGACGGGTCGGTGCCCTTCGTGGTGGTCATCGGGCCGCTCCTTCGAGGTCGGGCTCGTACGTCTTCAGGCCCGTGATGTAGCCGATGACGTCGTTGTTGTTCGTCTTCGCGGTCTCGACCTGGGCGACCATCGTGCCGAGGTAGAGCACGTTGATGTGGTCGGCGACCTGGAACACGTCGGCGAGGTTGTGGCTGATGATCAGCACGCCCACGCCGGCGTCCGCGAGGCGCCGGACCAGCGCGAGGACCTGCGCGGTCTGCGCGACGCCGAGGGCGGCGGTCGGCTCGTCGAGGATGACGACCCGGGCCTCCTGCAGCACGGCGCGGGCGATCGCGACCGTCTGACGCTGACCGCCGGAGAGCGAGGACACCTTCTGCCGCACCGACTTCATGGTGCGGACGGAGAGGGAGCCGAGCGTCGCGGACGCCTTCTTCTCCATCTCGCCGTTGCTGAGCATCCCGTGCTCGCGCTCCTCGCGGCCCAGGAACATGTTCTGGACGATGTCGAGGTTCTCGCAGAGCGCGAGGTCCTGGTACACGACCTCGATGCCGTGGCGGGAGGCCTCCTTCGGCGAGCCGAGGTGGACCGGCGCCCCGTCGACGAGGACCTCGCCGGAGTCGTAGGGCTGCACGCCCGCGAGCCCCTTGATCAGGGTCGACTTGCCGGCGCCGTTGTCGCCGACGAGGGCGCTGACCTGGCCCGGGTAGATCTTGAGGTTGACGCCCTTCAGGACCTCGACCGGGCCGAAGCCCTTCCGGATGTCCTTGAGCTCGATGATCGGGGCGGCCATGCCCCCTCCTTCCGCGTCCGCCGCGGGTGCGGCGGTTCGATCCGGCCGATGTCGGACGGACCGAGGTCCCCGCGCCCGATCCAGGGCGCGGGGACCACGGTCCGGACGGGGACTACTTGATGCCGGCCTTGTCGCAGGCGGCGGCGACGTCGCCCTTGCAGATGTCGGCGGCGGTCGCGTTGCCGTCGGAGATGACCTTCTTGATGCCCTCGGCGTCGGTCACGAGGATCGGCGTCTCGTTGAAGAAGGGCACGCCGTTGACCTCGGACGGGGCCTTCGGCTTCTGGCCCTGCAGCAGGCTGACGGCCAGCTTGCCGGCCTCGTCGGCCTCGAGCTGGAACGGCTTGTAGACCGTGCCGGTCTGCTTGCCGAGCAGGATGTTCTGCAGGCCGGCGATCGAGGCGTCCTGACCGGAGACCGGGACCTTCTTGCCGTTCTTGTCGAGGATGGCGATCACGCTGGCGGCGTTCGCGTCGTTCGCGACCCACACGGCGTCCACGTTCCCCTTGAGGGCGGTGTAGGCCTGCTCGAAGTTCGTGCCGGACTTGTCGGCGTCCCACGTGCCCTTGGGCTCGAAGGCCGGCTTGATGCCCGCGGCGGACATGACCTTGTCGGCGCCGTCGTGGAAGAACTTCGCGTTACCGTCGGTCGGGTCGCCGCCCATGTAGACGACCTTCGCCGTCTTCGGGTCCTTCTTCTCGGCCTTGAGGCCGTCGACGATCAGCTGGCCCTCGAGCTGGCCGACCTTGTCGTTGTCGAAGGAGACGTAGTAGTCCGCGCCGGCGATCGGGCGGTCGTAGGCGATGACCGGGATGCCCTGGCCCTTCGCCTTGGTCAGGACCTGCGCGCCCGCACCGTTCAGGTCGACGAGCAGCATCACGCCGCAGCCCTTGCTGAGCTGCTGGTCCGCGATGGTGGCGTACTTCTCGGTGTCGTTCTGCGCGTTCTGGATGTCCGCGGAGAAGCCGGCGCTCTGGAGCGCCTTCTGCAGCGCGGGACGGTCGCCCGACTCCCAGCGGGGGGACGACTCGGTGTCCGGCAGGATGACGCAGGCGCGCTTGCCGGCGGCGTTCGTGGCACCGCCGGAGGCGGAGCCGCCGTCCGAGCTGCCGGGTCCGGCTGCGGAACACCCTGCGAGGGCGAGGGTCGAGATGACGGCGACCGTCGCCATCCCCAGGATCGTGCTCTTCAAGGCTTCGTTACCTTTCTCCAAGCGGGGCGGGGGCCTCCGCGTCCTCGACGTCGAGAACTCGCAGACTGTATCCAGGTTGCGGTGCCGCCCTTGTGACCCGTCACATAACGATGCAGTAACAACGGTTCGCGGCGGCTGACGTGGAAGGCTGTGGCGCGACACGGGCCGCTGCGGCGCGGCCCGGGAAGGTGCGGCGTGCGATTCACCGACGGCTTCTGGCTGATGCGCCCCGGCGTCGAGGCCCACTACGCCCGGGAGGCGTACGAGGCCCGGGTCCGGGACGACGCGCTCGTCGTCACCGCACCGACGAAGGCGATCCGCACCCGCGGGGACACGCTGAACCTGCCCGTCCTCACCGTGACGGTCGCGCCGCACATCCCCGGCGTGGTCCGCGTGCGCATCGAGCACCACACCGGCGGCGGCGAGCCCGTCCGCTTCGAGACCGCCCCGCGATCAGGTGGTTCGGTCACGGTGGAGCCCGACGGCACCGGCGTCGTGACGAGCGGCGGCCTCGAGGCGCGGGTGACCCCGGGCGAGCCCTGGAACCTCGAGTTCCGCGCCGGCGGCCGGCGGCTCACCGGCAGCGGCCACCGGTCGCAGGCGTGGATCCGGCTCGCGCCGGACGCGCAGGTCGACCCGCCGCCGGTGGAGCTGGGGCTCGGGCGGACGTACGTGCACGAGCAGCTCGACCTCGGCGTCGGCACGCTCGTCTACGGCCTCGGCGAGCGCTTCGGCCCGCTCGTGAAGAACGGGCAGACCGTCGAGATCTGGAACGCGGACGGCGGCACCTCCAGCGAGCAGGCGTACAAGGGCGTGCCGTTCTACCTGACCGACGCGGGCTACGGCGTGTTCGTCGACGAGCCCGGCCACGTCTCCTTCGAGGTCGGCTCGGAGGCGGTGCAGCGGGCGCAGTTCTCCGTCGAGGGCGAGTCCCTCCAGTACTTCGTCATCGCGGGCGAGACGCCGGCGGCGATCCTCGAGCGGTACACGGCGCTCACCGGCCGCCCGGTCGAGGTGCCCGCCTGGAGCTACGGCACCTGGCTCACCACGAGCTTCACCACCGACTACGACGAGGCGACCGTGACGTCGTTCCTCGACGGCATGCGCGACCGGGACCTGCCCCTGTCGGTCTTCCACTTCGACTGCTTCTGGATGCGCGAGTTCCAGTGGACCGACTTCCTCTGGGACGAGCGGGTGTTCCCCGACCCGGAGGGGATGCTCGCGCGGCTGCACGAGCGGGGCCTCAAGGTGTCGCTCTGGATCAACCCGTACATCGCGCAGGCCTCCCCCGCGTTCGCCGAGGCGGCCGCCGCCGGCCACCTCCTCCGCCGCCCCGACGGGTCCGTGTGGCAGTGGGACCTGTGGCAGGCCGGCATGGGCGTCGTCGACTTCACGAGCGACGCGGCGGTCGCGTGGTTCCAGGAGAAGCTGCGCGTCCTGCTCCGCCAGGGCGTCGACGCCCTGAAGACCGACTTCGGCGAGCGGATCCCCGTCGACGTCGTGTACGCCGACGGCAGCGACCCGCGCCGCATGCACAACCTGTACGCGGAGCGCTACAACGCGGCCGTGCACGAGGTGCTCGAGCAGGAGCGCCCGGGCGAGGCCGTGCTGTTCGCCCGGTCGGCGACCGCCGGCGGCCAGCGGCACCCGGTGCACTGGGGCGGCGACTCCACCTCGACCTTCGCGTCGATGGCGGAGACGCTGCGCGGCGGCCTGTCCCTGTCGCTGTCGGGCTTCGGGTTCTGGAGCCACGACATCGGCGGCTTCGAGGGCACGCCCGCCGCGGACGTGTTCAAGCGGTGGGTCGCGTTCGGCCTGCTGTCGAGCCACAGCCGCTTCCACGGCTCGGACTCCTACCGGGTGCCGTGGCTCTTCGACGACGGCGACGAGGCCGACCCCGAGAGCGCCACCTCCGTCACGCGGCGGTTCGCGAGGCTGAAGAACCGCCTCTCCCCCTACCTGCTCGCCGCGGGTCGCGAGGCGGCCGAGACCGGCACGCCCGTCATGCGCCCGATGGTGCTCGCGTTCCCCGGGGACCCGACGGCGCGGCCGCTCGACCGGCAGTACCTGCTCGGCCCGGACCTCCTGGTCGCCCCCGTGTTCTCCGCGGAGGGCGACGTCGAGCTCTACCTGCCCGCCGGCACGTGGACGCAGCTGCTCACCGGCGAGCGCGTCACCGGGCCGGTGTGGCGGCGCGAGCGCCACGGCTTCGACTCGCTGCCCGTGTACGTGCGGGAGGGCGCGGTGCTGCCGATCGGCGAGCGGGACGACCGGCCCGACACGGACCACCTCGACGGGCTCGTGCTCGTCGCCTTCCCGGGCGGCGACGAGGTGCGCGAGGTGCGGGTCGGCGACGCGGTCCTCACCGTCGAGACGACCGACGAGGAGGTCCACGCGACGGGCCCCGAGGGCCGGTGGTCGCTGCGCGTCGGCGGCGCGCAGCAGGCGGCCGAGGCCGGCTCCGCGCACCTGCGCCGCACCGCCGAGCCCGCGCCGGGCGACGTGCTGCCGGAGGCGCGCTAACCTGGCGACGAAACAGCACCACGGCTGGTGCGAAAGTTTCGTGACGAGGGGGTCACCGTGCCGAACGCGCTGCAGCCGATCCGCACCGACGGATCGCGGTTCGTCACGCCGGATGGGGCGACCGTGCTGCTGCGCGGCGTCTGCCTCGGCGGCTGGCTGAACATGGAGAACTTCATCACGGGGTACTCCGCGAACGAGTCCCTGATGCGCCGCACGGTCGCGGAGCGCATCGGCCACGACCGCGCCGAGCGCTTCTTCGACCGCCTCCTCACGCGGTTCTTCGGCGAGGAGGACGCCGCGTTCCTCGCCGAGCAGGGCTTCACCGTGGTGCGGATCGCGGTCGGCTACCAGCGCCTCGAGGACGACGCGCGGCCGTTCGAGCTGCGCCCCGACGCCTTCGCGCACCTCGACCGGGCGATCGACGCGCTCGCGGCGCACGGCGTGTACTCGATCGTCGACCTGCACGCCCTCCCCGGGTCGCAGAACCAGCACTGGCACTCGGACAACGAGACGCATCGCGCGGAGTTCTGGCGGCACCCGCACTTCCAGGACCGGGTCGTGCACCTCTGGCGCGCGATCGCCGAGCACTACCGCGGGAACCCGGCGGTGGCCGGCTACAACCTGCTGAACGAGCCCGCGGACGAGACGCGCGCGGTCGTCGGTCCCTTCTACCGGCGCCTCGTCGCCGCGATCCGTGAGGTCGACCCCGACCACACCGTCTTCCTCGACGGCAACACGTACGCCACCGAGTTCGACCTCTTCGACGAGGACCCGTTCGACAACGCCGTCTTCACGCTGCACGACTACGTGCCCGCGGGCCTCGGCCGCAGCGACACGTACACGGCCGAGGAGGCGCGGGCGAAGTTCCTGCAGCGCTCGGCCTACGCGCGCTCGACCGGCACCCCGATCCTGATCGGCGAGTTCGGGCCGATCTACACGGGCGACGAGCAGCAGGACGCGCTGCGGCGCCGGATCCTCGACGACCAGCTCGCGCTCTACGACGAGTTCGAGGCGAGCTGGGCGCTCTGGATGTACAAGGACCTCGGGCGGCAGGGGCTCGTCTCGGTGCGCGAGGACACCCCGTACCGCCGCCGGTTCGACGCCTTCGTCGCGAAGAAGCGGCGGCTCGGCGTGGACCAGTGGGGCTCCGACGGGATCGATCCGGTCGAGGTCACCCGGCCGGTCCAGGAGCTCGTCGCGCAGGAGTTCCCCGACTTCGACCCGTACCCGTGGGGCCGCGTCGACTTCGTGCGGACCCTGCTGAACAACATCCTGCTCGCGCAGCCCATGGCCCACGAGTACGCCGACCTGTTCCGCGGCCTCGGCGACGACGAGCTCGACGCGCTCGCCGACTCGTTCGCGTTCGCCTCCTGCGAGGTGCGGACGCCGCTGCGCGACCGGCTCGTCGCCTCCCTCCCCGGGGCCCGCGCATGAGGGCCGCGGTGCTGCGGGCCGCGGGCGAGCCGCTCGCGATCGAGGACGTCGAGCTCGACGCGCCGGGCCCCGGCGAGGTGCTCGTGCGCATCGAGGCCGCGGGCGTCTGCCACAGCGACCTCCACTACATGACGGGCGACCTGCCCGCGCGGCTGCCGATCGTCGTGGGCCACGAAGGCGCCGGCATCGTGGAGGCGCTCGGGCCGGGCGCCGGCGACCGCGTCGCGATCGGCGACCGGGTCGCGCTGCTCTGGCGGCCGCGCTGCGGCGAGTGCGACGCGTGCGTCCGCGGCAACCCCGTGCTCTGCCGGTACGGCCGCGTGTTCGCGCAGACGAACGGCCTCTTCGACGGCACGACCCGCCTGCACGCGCCCGACGGGCACGGCGGCGACGAGCGGATCCACCACCTGATGGGCGTCTCCTGCTTCGCGGAGCGGGTCGTCGTCTCGGAGACCAGCGTCACGCGGGTACCGGACGGGGTGCCGCCCGAGGTCGCCGCGATCGCCGCGTGCGCCGTCATCACCGGCGTCGGCGCGGTGCTGAACGCCGTGCACTCCCCCGGCGGACGGCCGATCGGGATCATCGGCGCGGGCGGCGTCGGGCTCGCGGCCGTGATGGGCGCGCGCCTCGCGGGCGCCGAGCCGATCATCGCGATCGACCTCGACCCGGCGAAGCTCGCGCTCGCGCAGCGGTTCGGCGCGACGCACGTGATCGACGCCGGGAACGAGGACGTGGTCGCGCGGGTGGCCGAGCTGACGGACGGCGGCGCGCCGTGGATGATCGACGCGGTCGGCGCGCCGGCGACGATGCAGCAGGGCGTCGCCGCGCTGGCTCCCGAGGGCACGCTCGTCGCGATCGGCCTGTCGCGCGCCGACGCGACCTTCCCGGTGCCGATCAACGAGCTCGTGCAGCGGCAGAAGCGGATCGTCGGGTCGCTCTACGGCTCGAGCAACCCGCGGGTCGACCTGCCGCGGATCTTCGCGCTGTACCTCGCCGGGCGGCTGCCGCTCGACGAGCTGATCGGCACGCGCCGACCGCTGGACCAGGTCAACGAGGCGTACGCGGAGCTGCGGCAGGGCGCCGCGGGGCGCGGCATCCTGGTGCCGTAGGAGGGGATCACATGGTTGCGGAGAACATCGGCGGCGGATCGCGGGAGCGGCTGCGGAGCGACGAGTGGTACGGGTACGGCGACGGGGACGGCCGCGACGGCTACATCCACCGCGCGTGGATGCGGCGGGGCTACCCGGAGGACGCGTTCGACGGGAAGCGGCCGCAGATCGCGATCGCGAACACGGCGAGCGACCTGACGCCCTGCAACATGCACCTCGACGAGGTGATGCAGTCGGTGAAGCTCGGGGTCGCCGAGGCCGGCGGGATCGGGCTCGACCTGCCGGTCGTGTCCCTCGGCGAGACGCTCGTCAAGCCGACCGCGATGCTCTGGCGCAACATGGCCGCGATGGCGATGGAGGAGATGTTCCGCGCCAACCCGATCGACGGGCTCGTCCTGCTCGGCGGGTGCGACAAGACCATCCCGGCGCTGCTCATGGCCGCCGCGTCGGTCGGCATCCCCGCCGTGGTCGTGCCGGGCGGCCCGATGATGAACGGGATGTTCCGCGGCAAGCGGATGGGCTGCGGCACCGGCACCTGGCAGCTGAGCGAGGAGGTGCGGGCCGGCACCCTGTCGAAGGAGGCGTTCCTCGCCTCCGACCGCTCCATGATCCGCAGCAAGGGCCACTGCAACACGATGGGCACCGCCTCGACGATGGCGGTCATGGCCGAGGCGCTCGGCATGACCATCCCGGGCCTCGCGGGCACGCCCGCGCCCGACGCCCGCCTCCTCGAGGGCTCCCAGGCGACCGGCCGGCTGATCGTCGACATGGTGCACCAGGGCCGGACGATCGGCGACGTCATCACCCGCGGCTCCCTGCTGAACGCGATCACGGCGATCGCCGCGTGCGGCGGGTCGACGAACGCCGTCATCCACCTGATGGCGATCGCCGGGCGGCTCGGCATCGAGCTGACGCTCGACGACTTCGACGAGGTCGGGGCGCGCGTGCCGCTGCTCGTGAACCTGCAGCCGTCCGGCGCCTACCTCATGGAGGACCTCTACAACGCGGGCGGCCTGCTGGCCGTGCTCGCGGAGGTGAAGGACCTGCTCGACCCGGCGCCGATCACCGTCACGGGCCGGCCGCTCGTCGACTACCTCGACGACCGGGCGATCTGGAACACGGAGGTCATCGCACCCCGGGACGCGCCGCTCATCTCCGCCGCGAGCGACGACACCGCGGGCGCCGGCATCGCCGTGCTGCGCGGGAACCTCGCGCCGAACGGCGCGATCATCAAGCCGTCCGCCGCGTCCCCGCACCTGATGCAGCACCGCGGGAAGGCCGTCGTGTTCGACTCGATCGAGGACTTCCACGCCCGCGTGGACGACCCGGACCTCGACGTCACGCCGGACTCGGTGCTGATCCTCCGCGGCTGCGGCCCGATGGGCTATCCGGGCATGCCCGAGGTCGCGAACCTGCCGCTGCCGCAGAAGATCCTGCAGCAGGGCGTGCGCGACATGGTGCGCATCAGCGACGGCCGCATGTCCGGCACCGCCTACGGCACGGTCGTGCTGCACGTGGCGCCGGAGGCCGCGGCCGCCGGCAGCGTGCTCGCGCTCGTGCACGACGGCGACGAGATCGTGCTCGACGTGGCGAACCGCTCGATCGTGCTCGACGTGCCGGAGGAGGAGCTCGCCCGCCGCACGCCCTCCCCCGCCCTCGTCGAGGGCTACGCGAAGGCGACCCGCGGCTGGGAGCGGCTCTACATCGAGCACGTGCAGGGCGCCGACACGGGCGCGGACCTCGACTTCCTGGTCGGCGCGAGCGGCGGCGAGGTCTCCCGCGAGTCCCACTGACCCCACTGACGCCGTCTGCGCTCGCACCTCCCCCGCCGGTCGAGGTGCGAGCGCAGCGCGCCTCGAGACCACCGACGACGACACTTGCGCGCCGCAGTCCCAGTTGCGCCGGAGCGCTCCCGGACAACTGCGACTGGAGCGCGCAGCTCCGCCCCGCCCCTGCCGAGCGCAGCGGGCCTCGAGACCGGCCGGTCCCGAGGCCCGCGGGGCGCGAGCCGCCGCTCAGCGGCGGTGCGGAACGCCCTTCGCCGTGCGGAGCACGGTCTGCAGGGCGGTGTACTGCGGCTTCGCGACGAGGTTCTCGTCGTAGAGGTCGGCCGCGCCCTCACCGGGGAAGACGCCGGGGATCCACGAGTACTCGTCCCCGAAGCCCCACACCGTGTACGAGATGCAGGCCTTGACCAGCAGGCAGGCCTGCAGCGTCTCGCTGTAGCCGGCGTTCTGCGCCGACTGCTCGACCGGGGTCACCGGCAGGGTGGTGCGCACGTCGACCTCGGTCTCCGCGGTCTTCAGCCCGAGCTTCGCGAACTTCTTCATCGTGGTCTCGAGGTCCGGGATGCCGTACTGCGTGTCGAGGTGCGTCTGGAAGCCGACGCCGTCGATCGGCACGCCCTTCTTCTTCAGGCCCTTCACCAGCGCGTAGGCGGCGTCCTGCTTCGGGCCGCCGTACTCGATGTTGTAGTCGTTGTAGAAGAGGAGCGCCTTCGGGTCGGCCTCGTGGGCCCACCGGAACGCCTTCTCGATGTAGCTCGGGCCGATCTTCTGCAGCCAGAGGCTGTTGCGCAGCGTCCCGTCCTCCTCGAACGCCTCGTTGACGACGTCCCACTGCCAGATCCGGCCCTTGAAGTGCGTCACCTCGTCGATGACGTGCTGCTTCAGGATCGCGGTGGCCTGCTTCTTCGTCAGGCTCGGCCCGAGCTCCACCAGCCACTGGGGCAGCTGGTTGTACCAGACGAGCGTGTGGCCGCGGACGAGCTGGTGGTTCTTCTTCGCGAAGCGGATCAGCTCGTCGGCGTCGGCGTAGTCGAACTGCCCCCGCTGCGGCTCGACCGCGTCCCACTTCATGACGTTCTCGGGCGTGACGGAGCTGAACTGCCTCGCGGCGATCCGGTCGTAGCGGGCGTTCGACCCGAGCTCGTCGGTGTTGATGGCGGTGCCGATGCGGAGGCCGGTCGGCTGGGCGAGGGCGCGCAGCGTTGTGCGGCCGGTGCCCTCGGTGGCGGCGGAGGCGTTCATCGCGCCTCCTGCTGCGAGGGCGACGGCGAGCACCGCGGCGGCGGAGACGGCGGCGGAGCGCCGCGCGAGGGGTGGGCGGAAGGACATGGACGTGCTCCTAGCGGTGGTCGACTTCATCGTGACCGGGGCCGGCGCCGGCGGCGGTTGACCAGAAGGAGAAACGTTTTCCATAGCCCCTGTCAACGGTTTCGATCGGGTTTCGAAGGACGCGCCGGAGCCGCCCGGCACCGGGTGCGCACTCGGGGAGGATGCGCCAGGCTTGAGGTGCCCGCGCGATGCCGCCGGGCGGATCGGAGGAACCCCGTGAGTCCCGCTGACGTGCCCCAGGGCGCGATCCGGCACGTCCTGACCGCCGACGGCGACCGGTGGGTCGTGCGCCGCGACGGGGAGGACCGGCTCATCGAGGGGGGCCTCGCGGACCTGCTGGCGCTGCCGCTCGACGAGGCGCGGGCGCGGCTCGACGCGGCGACGCCGACCGACGCCGGCACGGGCGTCGCCGCCCCGGTCGACCTGCAGGAGGTCTGGGCAGCGGGCGTGACCTACGAGCGCAGCCGCGACGAGCGGATGGCCGAGTCGACGGAGGCGTCGATCTACGACCGCGTGTACGTCGCCGAGCGGCCGGAGGTGTTCTTCAAGGCGCCCGCGGGCCGCGTCGTCGCGCCCGGCGAGCCCGTCGGCATCCGCGTCGACTCCGACTGGGACGTGCCGGAGCCCGAGCTCGGCCTGGTCTTCACGAGCCGCGGCGAGCTCTTCGGGTACGTGCCCGGCAACGACATGTCGAGCCGCTCCATCGAGGGCGACAACCCGCTGTACCTGCCGCAGGCGAAGGTCTACGAGGCCGCCTGCGCGCTCGGCCCCGCCATCGTCCCGGCCTGGGAGGTCGAGGGCCCGTTCGACATCCGGCTCGAGATCGAGCGCGACGGCGCGACGGCGTTCGAGGGCACGACGTCGACCTCGACGATCACCCGGACCGCCGAGGACCTCGGCGCGTGGCTGTTCGCCGCGATGCCGTTCCCGGCGGGCGCCGTGCTGCTGACCGGCACGGGCATCGTCCCGCCCGAGTCGTTCACGCTCGCCGCCGGCGACGTCGTCCGCGTGACGATCGACCGCGTCGGCGTGCTGGAGAACCCCGTCCGCGAGGTCGGCACCGACCTGCGCGGCCGCGCCGCTGGAGGAGCCCGATGACCGACACCGCCCCGGACGAGCTCGACCGCCTGCTCGACGACGCCGTCGCCGCGGCCGCGGTGCTGAAGGGCCGCCCGCCGGCCGAGCGCGCGGGCTGGCTGCGCGCCGCCGCGGACGCGCTCGACGGCGCCGCCGACCGCCTCCTGCCGCTCGCGCGCCAGGAGAGCCGGCTGCCGCTGCCGCGCCTCACCGGCGAGCTGAAGCGGACCACGTTCCAGCTGCGGCTCTTCGCCGACGAGGTCGACGCGGGCGCCTACCTCCACGCCGTGGTCGACCACGCCGACCCCGACTGGGGCATGGGCCCGCGGCCGGACCTCCGGCGCGTGCTCGTGCCGCTCGGCCCCGTCGCGGTGTGGGCCGCGAGCAACTTCCCGTTCGCGTTCTCGGTCGCGGGCGGCGACACCGCCTCCGCCCTCGCCGCCGGCTGCCCGGTCGTGCTCGTCGCGCACCCGGGGCACCCGGAGCTGTCCCGCGCGACCGCGGCGGTGCTCGTCGCGGCCCTCGAGGGCGCGGGCGCCCCCTCCGGGATCTTCGCCGTCGTGGAGGGCCAGGAGACCGGCCGCGCCCTCATCCAGGACCCGCGGGTCGCGGCGGGCGCCTTCACGGGCTCGCTGCGCGGCGGCCGCGCGCTGTTCGACCTGGCGAGCGGCCGCGAGGTGCCGATCCCGTTCTACGGCGAGCTCGGCAGCACGAACCCGGCGTTCGTGACGGCGGCGGCCGTCGCCGCGCGGGGCGAGGAGATCGCGGCGGGCTTCGCCGGCTCGATGTCGCTCGGCGTCGGCCAGTTCTGCACCAAGCCCGGCCTGCTGTTCGTGCCGGCCGACTCCCCCGTGCCCGGCCTCGTCGCCGAGCGCCTCCGCGAGGTCGCCGGCGCGCCGATGCTGAACGACCGGATCCGCTCCGGGTACGAGTCCGCGCTGAGGACGCTCGCGTCGCACGAGGTCGTGGAGGTGCTCGAGGGCACGGTCGACCCGGCGGACGACCCGGCACCCGTGCTGCTGCGCACGAGCGCCGCCGAGGTCCTCGCGGACCCGCGACCCCTGACCGCCGAGGTCTTCGGCCCCGCCGCGCTCGTGGTCGAGTACCGGGACGACGAGGAGCTCCTCGCTGCCGCTCGGGTGCTCGAGGGGCAGCTGACCGCGACCGTGCAGGGCGAGCCGGACGACCAGGTCGTGCCGGCACTGCTCGAGGTGCTGACCGAGCGCGCGGGTCGCGTGCTCTGGGGCGGCTGGCCGACGGGCGTCTCGGTGACGTACGCGCAGCAGCACGGCGGCCCCTACCCGGCGACGACCGCCGTCGGCACGACGAGCGTCGGCACCGCGGCGATCGAGCGCTTCCTCCGCCCCGTGGCCTACCAGGACCTCCCCGAGGCGCTGCTGCCGGAGCCCCTCCAGGACGCGAACCCGTGGCGCGTCCCGCAGCGCGTGGACGGCGTCCAGCACCCCTGACCCGCACGTTCGCGGATCCGCACTTCCTCCGCGGATCCGCAGTTCTCGGCCGACACGCCGCTCCGAGCACCGCTCGGGACGGCGTGTCGGCCGATTTCTGCGGATCCGCGTCATCGCCGAGCCCGCGATCGCTCCCTCCCCACGCGGTGGAGGTGCGCGACGGGCTCGACCCGCGGATGCTGCTCGGCCGTGACCACCGACCTCGCGCCGCTCCTCCGGGCCGCCCGCGCCGTGCTCGCGGCGCACGACGGCGTCGCCCACCTGCAGCGGTTCCTCGAGGCGGGCCTCGCCCGCACCGAGGTGGCGCGGCTCCGGCACCTCGGCGTGCTCCTCCGCCCGCGCATCGGCTGGTACGTCGATCCGGCGACCCCGGCGGCCGGCGTGGAGGCGGTCCGGGTCGGCGGCGTCCTCGGCTGCGTCAGCGCCGCCGCGTCGTGGGGCATCGCGGTCCCGGAGCACCCCGACCATCGGCTCGAGGTCGCGATCGAGCCCGGCACGACGCGCCTCCGCCGCTCGGACGACGCCAGCCGCCGGGCGTGGGCGTCCTCGCAGCCCGACGTCCGATGGCACTGGGAGCGTCGGACCGACCCGATCCGGGGCTGGCGCGTCTCTCCCGTCGACGCGATCCTGCAGCTCGCCGCCTGCGTCGAGTGGCGGTGGCTCGTCGCCGCGATCGACTCCGCGCGATGCCCCGCGCGGCGCGAGCCGCTGCTGCCCGACTCCGACCTGTCGCGGCTCCGGTCGCTGCTCCCCGAGCACCTGCGCTCGGCCGTCGACCGCAGCGATCCGCGGTCCGAGACCTCCGGGGAGACGATGGTGCGGCTCGCCGCCGAGGACGCGGGGGTCCCCTTCGTCCCGAACCCGCGCCTCACGAGTGGCTACCGGACGGACGGCCTGGTCGACGGCTGGCTCCCGGTCGAGATCGACGGCATGGAGACGCACGCCGGTCGGGACGCGGTCGAGCGGGACCGGGTGCGGGACGCGACCGTCGCGCAGTTCGGCCAGCACCCCCTCCGCTTCACGCAGAACCAGGCCGTCCGGGAGACCGAGTGGGTCGTGGAGACGATCCGCCGGGTCTGGCTTCGCGGATCCGCAAGAACTCGCCGACACGCCGCGTCCTGACCCGACGGCATCGGCGTGTCGCGAAGGAACTGCGGATCCGCGAAGGAAATGCGGATCCGCGAAGGAGCCCGGGGCGGGGCTACATCCAGCCGCCGTCGACGATCCAGCGCTGCGCGGTGCAGGAGCGGGAGTCGTCCGCCGCGAGCCAGAGCAGCATGCGGGCGACGTCGTCCGGGTAGAGCTTCTGCGGCAGGCACTGGTTCCGGGCGATCGACTCCTCCGCCTCGGGCGTGACCCACTCGGTGAGCTGCTTCTCCGTCATGATCCAGCCCGGGATGATGCAGTTCACCCGGATCGCCCAGGGGCCGTACTCGCGGGCGAGCGTCCGCGTCAGGCCCTCCACCCCGGCCTTCGCCGTGATGTAGCCCGGCAGGTCCATCAGGTCGATGTGCGCGCTGATCGACCCGAGGTTGATCACCGATCCGCCGCCGGCGTCGCGCATGCCTTCCGCCGCCGCCTGCGTCGCGAAGAAGTGGTGCCGCACGTTGACGGCGATGCGGTCGTCCCACAGGGCCTCGTCCATGTCGGCGACCCTGTCGCGGTGGTCGTTCGCGGCGTTGTTCACGAGCACCCGGACGGGACCGAGCGCCGCCGCGACCTCCCGGATCGCCGCCTGCAGCGCCGGCACGTCCCGCACGTCGCAGGGCAGGAACCGCACGGTCCGCCCGGCGTCCGAGAGCCGCCGCTCGAGCGCGCGCCCCCGCTCCTCGTCGACGTCCACGAAGCCGACCCGCGCCCCCTGGGCGGCGAGCTGCTCCACGAACTCCGCGCCGAGGCCGGACGCGCCCCCGGAGACGAAGGCGGTCCGGCCGGCGAGGCTCGGGTAGACGGCGTAGGCGGCTTCTGCGGCGGTGTCGGTCATGCGGACCCCTTCGTCCGGATCGGGAGGCGGGCCAGGAGGCGGGCGGCGGCGCGGATCAGGCGGGCGGGTCGAGCCACCCGTCGGCGGCCGGCACGAGCGCCTCGAGCTCCGCCCACAGGTCGTCCGGCACCGGTACGGCGGCGAGCCCGGCCGTCGCGGCGACGCGCTCCGGCGACGACATCCCGACCACGGTCGAGTGCACGTGGGGCGAGCGCAGCGAGAACTGGAGCGCGGCCGCCGGCAGCGGCACGTCGTACCGAGCGCACGCCGCGGCCATCGCGCGGGCCGCGGCCGCGATCCCCTCGTCCCGCTCGCCGTACGCGTACTTCGTCTGCACGTCGGGGCCCTTGACGAGCATCCCGCCGCCGTAGGGGGCCGCGTTGATCACGCCGATCCCCGCCGCTGCGGCGGCGGCGAAGAGCCCTTCGGCCGAGCGGTCGAGCAGCGTGTACCGGTTGTGGCTCAGCACGACGTCGAAGGCCCCTGTGTCCAGGTAGCGCTGGAGCAGCGGCACCGGTCCTCCGGCGACGCCGATCCGGTCGACGAGTCCCTGCTCGCGGAGGGCGACGAGCGCCTCGAGCGGACCGCCCGGCGCGACGCCCTCCTCGAAGGAGATGCGCTCGGGGTCGTGCAGGTGCAGCAGGGGCACGCGGTCGACGCCGAGGCGCTCGAGGCTCTCCTCGAACGAGCGCCGCACCCGGTCGCCGGAGAAGTCGCTCGACCCGGGCGCCGGGTCGACCTTCGTCGCGAGGACCACGCCGGCGGGCAGCCCGCCCGCGCGCCGGATCGCGATGCCGATCCGGACCTCGGCCTCCCCGTGGTCGCCGTAGCCGTTGGAGGTGTCGACGAAGTCGAACGGCCCGGCGAAGGCGGCCTCCACGGTCGCGACCGCGCGGTCGTCGTCCACCTCGTACCCGTAGAGCCGGGGCATGGAGGCGAGCGGGCTCGTGCCCACGCAGATCGGCGTGACCGCGAGCCCCGTCCGCCCGAGCGGACGGGGTGCGATCGGCGGCGTCGTGCTCACGCGTCCACGGTGGCAGGCGCGTGCTCGGCGAACGCCGCACGGCCCGCGTGGTAGGCGGCCACGATCCGCTCGAGCACGGCGTCCGTGGTGGCGTCCCGCCCGGTCAGCTCCGGGTGCTCGGCACGCCACGCGAGCATGCGGCGCACGGCGCGGTGGAAGGTGAGGCGCTGCCCGAACGCGGGGACGAACCGCTTGATCTTCGTGTTGTCGAACACCGCGCTGTGGGCGAGGTCGCCGACCAGCAGCTCGGACCAGAACCAGTCCGGCGCCACGACCGGGTAGAGCTCGCTCGGCACGTGCACGAGCTTCGCCGGCACCCCGAGCGCCTCGGCGATGGTCGTGTAGATCTGGTCCCACGTCCACACGTCGTCGCCCGTGATGTGGAAGACCTCGCCGATCGCGCGCGGGTTGCCGAGCAGGCCGACGAGGCCGACCGCGAAGTCCTCCGCGTGCGTCAGCGTCCAGAGCGAGGTGCCGTCGCCGTGGACGGGGATCTCGTCGCCGTTCGCGATCCGGTCGACCACGGTCCAGTCGCCGGGCAGGGGCGGGTTCGCGTCGTCGTAGGTGTGCGAGGGCCGCACGATCGTCATCGGGAAGCCGTGCTCCGCGTACGCGTCCTGCAGCACCCGCTCCGCGCGGAGCTTCGCCCGCGCGTAGGCGAGGAACCGGTTGTGGGTCGGGGTCGACTCGGTGACCGGCGTCTGCAGCACGGGCTTGCCGTAGACGGAGGCGGAGGAGATGTAGACGTACTGCCGGGTCAGCGGCCCGAGCACGCGGACGGCCCGCTCGGCGTCGTCGCGGTCGTAGGACAGGAAGTTCACGATCGCGTCGAACGACCGGCCCTCGAGCGCCGCGGCGAGCGCGGCCTCGTCGGTCACGTCCGCGGTGATCCACTCGACGTCGTCGGGCAGGTCCCGCTGCTTCGTGTTGTTGCCCCGGTTCAGCACGGCGACGCGCATGCCGCTCTCGACCGAGAGCCGCACGCACGAGGCGCTGATGGTCCCGGTGCCGCCGATGTAGAGGACGGTCAGCGCCGCCTCGTCCTGCTCCAGCATGGTCTGGTCCTTCCTGGCCGGGCCGACCGGCCCGGGATCGATCGTCGAGCCGGGCCCCCGCGGTCCGGGGGCCCGGTGGTCCTGGTGGGGTCGTCAGCCCGACACGGGGTACGACACGTAGGCGAACCGGCGCGAGTCCGGGGCCCAGCTGTTCACGTTGACGGTGCCCTGCCCGCCCGGGATGCGGATCCGCTTCCGCGGTGCGCTCCAGTCCGCGACGTCGACGACGACGAGCGCCACGTCCTTGTCGGCCGGGTGCCCCTCCGTCCCCGGCGGGAACTCGATGTACACGGCGGTGCGGCCGTCCGGCGCGAGGTGCGGGAACCAGTCGACGGTGCCGCTCGAGTGCAGCCGCTCGACCTCGCCGCCGCCGCCGTCCGGGACGCGGGCGAGCTGCGCGTGCCCGGGCGCGGTGGCCCAGCGCTCGGTGTTGAAGTACAGCCAGGTGCCGTCCGGGCTCCACTCGGGGCCGTCGATGTGCCCCTCCCCCGTGTCGACGATCGTCGAGTCGCCGCCGTCGCTCGCGATCACGGCCAGCCGGCCGGGCTCCTCGAAGGACGCCATCCGCACGTACGCGAGCCGCCGCCCGTCCGGCGAGACGCCGTGGAGGAAGTGCCAGACGCCGTCGTCGCGCGTGATGCGCGCCGCCCGGCCGCCCGCGATCGGCGCGCGGTGGATGTGCCCGTCCATCGCGGACAGGTACACGTGCGCGCCGTCGGGGTCGAGGACGTGGTCGTTGTTGATCTCGGGCAGGTCCTCGTGCTCGATGCGGACGGGCCGGGCGCCCGGCTCGGGTGCGAGGGACCAGAGCACGCCCTGCCCGTTCACGAGCAGCGCGGCTCCGTCGGCGGTCCAGTTCGGCGCCTCGAGCAGCACGTCGGTGCTCTCGTGGACCACCACGTCCTCGCCCGTCACGGCGTCGTGCACGTGGACGCGGGCCGTCTGGCCGGGCGCGAGGGTGCGGAAGTGCGCCATGCGCGGGGCCGTCAGCCCTCGGCCGCGACGTCGTCGGCGGTCGCGAGCGGGTACCAGGCGGCGCCGTGCACCTCGAGGAAGTCGAGCATCACGTCGTCGCGCTTCACGCCGATCGCCTCCAGCTCCTCGACGATCGCGCGCATGCCGGCCTGCTTCTGCTCGTCGGTGTACCCGACCTGCGCGAGCAGCTCGATGAAGATGATGTCGTCGCGCTGCACGCCCGGGAACGTGCGGTTGAAGACGAGCTCGCCGGGCTGGTGGACGCGGAAGGACTGGAAGAGGTCCCACTCCGGCATCTCGAGCCCGCGGACCATCCCCTTGAGGATGGCGGCGCTGTACTCGGCGAGGCGGGGCCGGTGGTGCTCGTGGAGGTCGATCCGGGCGTGCGGCATGGGTGGTTCCTTTCGATGCGGGAGTTCGCGGGCGCGGCGGCGGGAGCGCCGGTGCGCCGATGGGGTCGTGCGGGGTCGGTCGGGGTCGGTCCGGGCGGCTACTTCAGGGCGCCGGCCGCGAGGCCGCGCTCGAAGAAGCGCTGGAGGGCGATGTAGGCGATGACGACGGGCAGCCCGGTGAGGACGGCGGCGGCGAGCACCTTGGTCTGGTCGTTGTTGTACTGCCCGACGAAGAACGACGGCACGAGGGTGATCGTCTGCTGGTCGGGGGTCTGCAGGAACAGGAGCGCGAGCAGGAACTCGTTCCACGAGTTGATGAACACGAGCACCAGCACCGCCGCCATGATCGGCCGGCTGAGCGGGAGCAGCACGTTCCAGAAGACCCGGACGATGCTCGCGCCGTCGACCCGCGCCGCCTCGATCAGCTCGCTCGGGATGCCGTCCACGAAGTTCCGCGCGAGCAGCGTCGTGAACGGGATCTGCAGCGCCGCGACCGGGATGATCACGGCCCAGAGGGTGTTGTAGGCCCCCACCTTCGTCACCGTCGCGAACAGCGGCGCGATCAGCACGACGCCCGGCAGCGTCAGGCAGATCAGCAGCAGCCAGAAGTACACCTCCTTGAACCGGATGTGCAGCTTCGAGAAGCCGAAGGCCGCGGTCATGGTGCAGAACATCACGATCACGATCACGGCCGCCGAGATCAGCGCGCTGTTGATGAAGAACCGCGGCAGCACGGGCAGCGAGAGCACGGTCGCGTAGTTGCCCCAGCCGAGGCCGGCGAGCGAGCCCTGCACCATCGCGTACAGCGGGAACACGAACGGCACGACGAGCACCGTCAGCAGCAGCTGCAGCCCGATGCGGGTCCGCAGGCGTCGCGTCTCAAACACCGCTCCTCGCCTCCCGTCGACGGGCGCCCGCCTGGATCAGCACGGCGGTGCCGACCGCGAGCACGAGCAGCACGATGGAGAACGCGGCGCCGAGGCCGACGTTCGAGTACTGCACGCTGATCCGGTAGATCCGGGTGCCGAGGAACTCGGTCGCGTACGTCGGTCCCCCGCTCGTGATGAGGAACGGGATGTCGAACGTCTTCAACGAGCCGATCGCGGACAGGATCGCGATCGCGATCGTGGTCCCCCGCACGCTCGGCCAGACGATCGAGCCGAGGATCCGCAGGTCGCCGGCGCCGTCGATGCGCGCGGCCTCCACCATCTCCGGCTCGATCTGGCCGATCGCGGCGAAGTAGAGGATGAAGACGACGCCCGTCGACTGCCAGATCTGCACCGACATGATGATGATCAGCGAGAAGGTGCCGTTCGCGAACCAGGCCGTCGAGAGCCCGCCGAGCCCCACGCCCTGCAGCAGGGTGTTGAGCGTGCCGGTCGGGGCGTAGATCTCGCGGAAGACCGGGGCGGTGGTCGCCGGCGCCAGCACCACGGGGATGAAGATCAACACCTTGTAGAGCGTCTTCAGGTACAGCCGCGAGTGCAGCAGGGAGGCGAGCACCACCCCGAGCACCACCTGGACCGAGAAGGTCACGACGTAGAAGACCGCCGTGTTCCCGATGGCCCGCCAGAAGATCGGGTCCTTGACCATCGTCGCGTAGTTCGCGAGCCCGACCGGCAGCTGCAGGGGCGACGCGCCGTCCCACTTCAGGGTCGAGAGGTAGCCGGTGTACCCGATGCAGTAGTAGAGGACGCCGACCGAGACCACGAGGGCCGGCAGCACCCAGGGCAGCCCGGGCGGCCGGGAGAGGCCGCCCCGCCGGCGTGACGACCTCTCGGTCGCCACGCCGGCGGCGTTGTTCGTCGTCGCCGACGTCGTCATGCCCGTCCCCGCTCGGTCGATGTCGCCGTCGTCGCCATCGATCAGCCCTGCGAGTCCGCGACGGACTGGAGGTCGTTCGCGACGTCGGTCGCGGACTTGCTCGTGCTCACCATCGCCTGGCTGGCGTCGATGATCGCCTGGCTCACCTCGGCCGACAGCGTCGTGCCGTACCGCGGGTCGAGCTTGCCGTCGAGCGAGGTCGCGAGCTTCTCCAGCTCGGGGCGCTGCACGTCGGGGGCGACCAGCTCGATCTTGTCGAAGTCCGGCTGCACGCCCTTCAGGGTGGCGACGGAGTCGAGGCCGTTCACGACGGCCTGCTGACCGTCCTTCGTGTGGCCCATCCAGAGCGCGAAGGTGATCGCCGCGTTGCGGTTCTTGCTCTTCGCGTTGACGGCGTGCCCGGCGTCGACGTCGGAGAACACGGTCGACGGGTTGCCCTGGCCGGCCACGTCCGGGAACGGGATCGGGAGCTCGACGACCGAGTCGCCGCCGGAGGACCCGCCGGCGCCCTCCACCGCGGCGGCGAGGTTCTTCTTGACGGAGTACTGGGAGTACCAGGTGCCCATCTGGACCATCGGGACCTTGCCGGTGAGGAAGGCGTTGTTGACGTCCGGGTACTGCATGATGCCGGTCGAGCCCTTGTCGAGGATGCCGTCGTCCTGCATCTTGCGCAGGATCTCGAACGACTTCACGAAGCCGGGGTCGTTCCACTTCGCCTTGCCGGCGAGGGCCTTCGCCCACAGGCCGGGCTCGACGCTGTCGACGATCGAGTGCATCGTGTCGACGATGAAGCCGGCGCTGCCCGCCATGCCCTCGCGGAAGCAACCGAGGCCGTTCGCGCGGAACGTCTTGCAGGCGGCGACCCACTCGTCGTAGGTCTTCGGCGGCGTGACCTTGTACTTGTCGAAGGTCGCCTTGTTGATCCACATGATGCCGGCGCCGACCTTCGCGAACTGGCCCGCGACGAGGCGGCCGTCGATGGTGAAGGCCTTCGTGCCGCCGTCGAACACCTTCGACTTCCAGTCGTCGCCGAGGAGCTTCGTGATGTCCGGCGTGAGGTCGACCGCGTAGGCGGCGAAGGTCTTCGCCGAGAAGGAGCCGGTCGCGTTGACCGAGAACACGTCGGGGCCGTCGTTCGACGCGAGCGCGGGCCGGAGCAGCGCCGCGTAGTTGTCGATCGGCACCTTGCGGTAGTTGACCTTGATGTCCGGGTACTTCTCATTGAAGGCCGCGATCTCCGCGTCCGCCACGTTGTTGTCCGGGGTCCAGCTCCACCAGGTGATCTCGCCCTTGGTGGCGGACCCGCCGTCACCGCCGCCCGAGCCGCTGCTGCAGCCGACCAGGCCCGCGGCGAGGACCGCCACGCTCGCGGCGGCGACCACCGCCTTCATCGTCGAGTGAGGAGAAAACCGCATCGTCTTCCGTCCGTCGGGGTGTGGACGGATCGCATCGCGCCACGTCCACGGGGCTGTGTGGGCGGCAGCCTAGGAGCGCCGACGGGCACAAAGCAACACTTGCGAACGAAAGGTTTCGTGTGTTTTCGTGACCTGTCGTGCCGCCCTGCGGCTCAGACGGAGCGATGGGGCGTCAGATGCCGGTGCAGCACGACGGAGGCCGCACCGAGCGCCGCCGTGTCGGGTCCAGCGACCGACTGCCGCACGACGATCGGGTGCAGCTCCCGCATGAAGGCGGTGCGCTCGACGCGCGCGCGGGCCGCGGTCAGGAACGCCTCGCCGGCGCCCGCGAAGCCCGGCCCGGAGAGCACGACGAGATCGAGGTCGAGCGTGTTGACGAGCGCGACGACCGCCGCGGCGAAGGACTCCGCGGCCCGGTCGAGGATCGCCGCGGCCTGCTGGTCCTCCCCCGCCGCCAGCTCGAGGAACCGCCCGTAGACGCGGTCCGGCGGCGTGCCCTCGTCGACGCCGAGGCGGCCGCGCAGCGCGTCGTCGGCGAGCGCGGTCCGCACGATCGCGCGGGGGCTCGACACGGTCTCGAGGCAGCCCCGCGACCCGCACCAGCACGGCAGGCCGTCCGGGTCGACCGTCGTGTGGCCGATCTCGCCGGCGTTGCCGGACGCGCCCCGGTAGATGGCGCCGTTGATCACGATCCCGGCGCCGATCCCGTGCGACATGTACACCGCGACGAAGTCGCGGGAGGCCTGCGGGCTCGTCCAGTACTCGCCGAGCGCGGCGGCGTCGGCGTCGTTCTCGCGCAGCACCGGGAGGCCCGTGCGCAGCTCGAGCTCGGCCTCCAGCGGGTAGGGCTCCCACACGTCGAAGAACGACGTGTCCACGACGCCGGCGAGCGGCGACCCGCGCCGACCTGCGGCGGCGACGCCGATCCCGGCGACCGACGCCCGGTCGACGCCCTCGCGCTCGAGCAGGCCGTCGACGGCGGCGGCCAGCCGGTCGAGCGCGACGCCGGGCTCGTCGAAGCCCGTGCCCTGCGCCTCGCTCCGCGCGAGCTCGGTGCCGTCGGCCCCGCTGAGCACGATCACGCAGCGGTGGAAGTCGAGCGTCAGGCCGAGCGCGTGCGCGCCGCCGCCGTTCAGGCGCAGCAGCACCGGGCGCTTCCCACCGGTCGACTGCGCGTAGCCGGACTCCACGACGATCCCCGCCGTCAGCAGCTCCCGCACGATCTTCGAGATCGTCGCCTCGGTGAGCGCGGAGCGCCGGGCGAGGTCGACCCGGCTGATGCCGCCGCTCGTGCGGATCAGGTCGAGCACGGCGCTGCGCGTCTCGGCGGACGACCGGCCGCGCAGCGTCGGCGTCGTCTCCGCGGTTCCGCTCATGCCTCGCTCCAGCCGTGGTCGCCCGGTCCGACACGCCGGGGAGGTCGACGGAATCTACACCGGCGCCGGGCCGCGGCCACCGCCGCGACCGGGCCCGCCCGCAGCCCCCGACACCGACACGGCCGGCCGAGGAGGCCGGCGGGAAGGAACCACGCATGACGCACGACGACGAGGGATCCCGCTCGGCGGACCCCCTCCGCCCCCTGCCGATGACCGCCGCGGTCCGCACGAAGGGGATCGAGCGGCCGGCGCGCAGCCGGTACGCGCTCGTCGGCTCCGGCTGGCGCTCCACGGCCTACCTGCGCCTCGCCCGCCTCCTCCCCGAGGTGTTCGAGGCGACCGGCGTCGTGACCCGGCGCGCCGAGTCGGGCGAGCGGGTCGAGCGCGAGTACGGCGTCCCGACGCACCGCAGCGTCGACGAGCTGCTCGCCGCCGACCGCCCCGACTTCGTGGTCCTGAGCGTGCCATGGCCAGTGACGCCCGTGCTGACGCGCGACCTCGTGGCCGCGGGCGTGCCCGTGCTCGCGGAGACGCCGCCCGCGCCGGACCTCGACGGCATGCGGGCGCTGTGGGCCGACGTCGGCGCCGCCGGGCTCGTCCAGGTCGCCGAGCAGTACGCCTTCATGCCGCTCCACGCCGCGCGGCTCGCGCTCACGCGGGAGGGCCTGATCGGCACCCCGGGCTCCGTGCACGTCAGCTCCACGCACCTGTACCACGTGGTCGCGATGATGCGCGCGTTCCTCGACGTCGGGCGCGAGCCGACGACCGCGGTCTCGCGGACCTTCACCGCACCGCTCGTCGACCCGATCACGCCGGAGGGCTGGACGCACGACGCCGCGGAGAAGCCGGCGCGGACGATCCTCTCGACGATCGACTTCGGCGCCGGGCGGTCCGGCCTCTACGACTTCACCGACAACCAGTGGTGGAACCCCGTGCGCCCCGACCACCTCACCGTGCGCGGGTCGACCGGGGAGATCCACGACGAGGCCGTCGTGCGGATGCTCGACCCGGTGACGCCGGTCGCCTCCCGGATCGAGCGGGCCGTGACGGGCATCGGCATGGACTACCAGGGCGTCGACCTGACGCACCTGCCCTTCGAGGGCCGCCTCGTCTTCCGGAACCGGTTCCAGGGCGCCGGCCTCTCCGACGACGAGATCGGGACCGCGGAGCTGCTCGCCCGCACCGGCGCGTGGGCGCGGGAGGAGGGCCCGGCGCCCTATCCGCTGGCCGACGGGATGCACGACCACCACGTCGGCCTCGCGATCGAGGAGTCCGCGCGGTCGGGGCAGCCCGTGCCCACCGGCGAGAAGCCCTGGGCCCGGGCCTGACGAGCCGGGGCCGCCCGGCGCCGGGTGCGGGACCTCAGCCCGCGAGGTCCCGCACCCGGACGTCGCGCCAGCGGCAGGCCGCGCCGACGCCCCAGCGCTCCTCGCCGAGCAGCGGGTCGTTGTCGTGCACCTCGAAGGCGATGTGGCCGCGCGGCCCCAGGGCGGCGAGCACCGCCGCGGGGTCGAAGCCGGGCCAGGTGATCGCGGCCACGTCCAGCTCCGCGACCAGCACGTCGTTCACCCAGGTGGTCAGCACGGGCAGGGCGCCGACGCAGCGCACCCGCAGGTCGTTCCAGTCGCCGAAGCGCCAGGCGGCGAGGAAGGCGTCCGGGTCCCCCGCCCGCGTCAGCAGCGCGCGCTTCTCGGGCGTCAGCGGCTCGACGCTCGTCGCCGGGTCCTGGAGCACCAGCCGGTCGGGCCGGCCGGCGGCGTCGAGACCGGCGTCGATCGAGAACGGCACCGCGTGGAAGCCCGCGAGCCCGTTGCCGTAGAAGCCGCCGATCGAGCCGGACCGGCGGTGGTCGACGAGGACCTGCAGCCCCTCCCACGAGTCGCGGAGCCGGCGCAGCATGACGCCGGTGTCGGCGGGCCAGTCCGGCCGCATCTGCAGCCGGAGCTCGATGTCCCCGAACGCCTCGTTGCTCACGAGGTAGCCCCCGAACCCGCTCCCCGGCGCATCCTGCTCCCCCACGATCGCGCCGTCCTCCACCCGCCAGACGGCCGCGTGCCGCACCGCCTCCGCGGGGTCGGGCAGGGGCTCGTCGCTCACGTCGGCGAGCATCGGGCCGCCCGGCCGGACCGTGCCGTACACGCGCGGGGCGGCGTGCCAGCCGTCGAGCGTGCGCCCGTCGAAGATCGCCCGGAACCCGGTCTCGTCGTGCGCGTCGTCGTCCATCACGGGACCCGGCCCTCCCTCCGCAGGGCCGCCCGGCCCGTCGCTCCCGTCCTACACGAGCGGCGTGGATCGCGAAACCTTTCTTCACGCGCTGTTGCTAAGTCCGACGCTCCCGCCCTAGGGTCGATGACCGAGCCGGGGCACCGCCGACGACGCCGCCGGCCCTGGAGACGAGGCCCGATGACGACCGCGCCGGCTGCGCCCGTGCCGCCGACCCCGCCGATCGGCCCGGACTCCGCCGCGTGGCTCCGACCCCTCGGCGCGACGGGGCTCACCGTCTCCGCCGTCGCCGCGGGCGGCGGCCCGCTCGGCGGGATGCCCGAGCTCTTCGGGTACGACACCCCCGAGGACCGGGCGGTCGCGCTGGTGCGCGACCTCGCCGCGAGCCCGATCCGGATGATCGACACGGCGAACGGCTACTCGGGCGGTCGGAGCGAGGAGCGCATCGGCGCCGCGCTGCGCGACCTCCCGGGCAGCGGCCTGCTCGTCGCGACGAAGGTCGACGCGAGGGACGGCGACTTCTCCGGCGCCCGGGTCCGCGCCTCGGTCGAGGAGAGCCGCGCCCGGCTCGGCCTGGCGCACCTGCCGCTCGTCCACCTCCACGACCCCGAGTTCCACCCCGACGCGGGGTTCGACCGGCCAGGAGGCGCGATCGAGGCCCTCCTCGCGCTGCGCGACGAGGGCGTCGTCGGGCACATCGGCCTCGCCGCCGGCCACGTGCCCACGATGGAGCGGCTGCTCGACACGGGCGCGTTCGAGGTCGTCCTCACCCACTCGCGCGCGACGCTGCTCGACCGGTCCGCCGACCCGCTGATCGACCGGGCCCGCGCCGACGGGCTGGGCGTGATCAACGCCGCCGTGCTGGGCGGCGGCCTGCTCGCGTCCCGCGGCGCGAAGCCGCTCTACGGCTTCCGCCCCGCCCGCCCGGAGGTGCTCGCGGCCGCCGCCGCGCTGCACGACCTCGCCGACGAGCTCGGGGTCGCGCTCGCCGACGCCGCCGTGCAGCACTCGGTGCGCGACCCCCGCATCGACGCGACGGTCGTCGGCTTCTCGAAGCCGGACCGCGTGCCGCGCCTGCTCGCGGCGCTGACCGCGCCGATCCCGCAGGCGTTCTGGGACCGCGCCGCCGCCCTGCTGCCGGACCCCGCCGTGTGGCTCGACGCCCCGGCGGCCTGACCGACCCCGCCGACCGTCCCCTGATCGACCCCGACCGACCCGCGACCGAACACCCGAGGAGCACCGCATGAGCGACGAGGACCTGCCCGACTTCGACCGGTTCGACCACGACGACGCGTGGCGCGTCGGGAGCGCGCTCGTCGAGCACTGCCGGGCGGAGCGCCTGCCCGTCGTCATCGACATCACGCTCGGCGAGCAGCGCGTCTTCCACGCGGCGCTGCCGGGCGCCACCGCCGACAACGACGTCTGGGCGGAGCGGAAGGCCGCGGTGGTGCGGCGCTTCGACCGCTCCTCGGCCGCGGTCGCGGAGCACTACGGCGTCGACGACCGGCCCGAGTTCTACGAGGTGTTCGCGCTGCCGCGCGCGCGGTTCGCCGTCGGCGAGGGCGCGGTGCCGATCCGCGTCCGCGGCGCCCAGGTGGGCGTGCTCGCGATCTCCGGGCTCGAGACCGGCGGGGACCACGACCTCGCGGTCCTCGGGCTGCGCCTGCCGCACGGCGCGGGCACCGACCGCGCCTGAGCGCGGGGCCCGTGGGCGGGGCTCAGCCCGCGGCGTCCGGCGCGGGCGCGGTGGACTGCCGGACGACCAGGGACGTCGCGAGGTCGATGTGCGAGACGGCGAAGCCGGGCTCGTCCCGCAGCCGCACCAGCAGCCGGGTCGCCTGCTCCGCCATCTCGGCGAGGGGGACGCGGATCGTCGTCAGCGCGGGCACCACCCACGCCGCGGCCTTGAGGTCGTCGTAGCCGACGACCGAGAGCTGCTCGGGGATGCGCACGTCGAGCGCCCGCGCGGCCTCGTAGACCCCGAGGGCCTGCAGGTCGTTCGACGCGAACACCGCGGTGGGCGGCGCCGCGAGCTCGAGCAGGGCCCGGCCCTGCTCGAGGCCGTCCTGCCGGTGGAACTCGCCGTGCCGCACGTACTCCTCCGGCAGCGGCACGCCGGCGGCGTCGAGCGCCGCGCGGAAGCCGGACACCCGCGCGACCGAGGCGATCATGTCGTCCGGGCCCGTGATGATCGCGATGCGCCGGTGCCCGAGGTCGAGCAGGTGGCGCGTCGCGGCGAAGGCGCCGCTCCAGTCCGCGGACCCGACGGAGTGCTCCGCGAGGCCGGTCCGGCCGCCCTGGTCGATGGCGACGACGGGGATCTGCCGCGACTGCAGCTGCCGCTGCTGCGACTCCGGCAGCTCGGCGCCGACGAGCAGCACCCCGACCGGCCGGCGCGCGATCACGCCTTCCAGCCAGCGCGCGTCGGACACCTTGCGGTCCTGCGTGTTCGAGACGACCATCCCGAGCCCGTGCTCGCGGGCGATGCGCTCGACGCCGGCGATGAGCTCGACCGCCCACGTGCTGTCGATCTCCCAGACGAGCACCTCGACCAGGGAGGTCGGCCGCTGCGCCGCCTGCCGCCGGCTGTACCCCTGCTCCTGGAGCAGCGCCTCGATCCGCGCGCGGGTCTCGTCGGAGACGCCCGGCCTGCCGTTCAGCACCTTCGAGACGGTCGAGATGGACACGTCGGCGAGCGCGCCGATCTCCGACAGCGTCGCCGACGCGGCCTCGCCGTCCGGGTCCTTCATCGACATGGGCCCGAGCGTAGCGAGGCGCGCGCCCGCGCCCGGATCAGGCCGGCAGGCGCACCTGCGAGCGCGGCTCGTCGTGCCGGAGCGGGAAGGCCGCGGCCGTGTCGCCCGCGGTGACGCGGTACGCGCCGGTGAAGCCCTCGACCGCCACCCGGCCCTCGCCGTCCGTGCGCACGGTCGTGGGGGCGTGCCACCACTCCTCGCGGACCAGCGACCGCAGCGCCTCGTAGGCGGGCTTCCGCGACCCGTCGGCGCGGAGCAGCCCGGAGGGCGCGCCGAGCCACGAGCCGGCGTCGGTGAGACCCCAGTAGTTGACGACCTGCACCGCGGGGTGCCCGACGAGCGTGCGGTAGTGCCGGACGATCTCGTCCGCCTGCCGCTCCTCCCCCTCCGGCGTCGACGGCCACTCGGGGATCCGGTAGTCGTTCAGGTCCTCGATCTCCGGCGGCATGAGGTGCCCGGAGACGAGGGTCGTCTCCGTCATGTGCAGCGGCAGGCCGAAGCGGGCGAACCGGTCGAGGATCGCCGTGATCGCCTCCTCGCCGCGGAAGCCCTGGTGCATGTGCGTCTGCAGGCCGATCGCGTCGATCCGCACGCCGGCCTCCAGCACCTCCTCGAGCAGGCGCTCGTAGGCGGGCGAGAGGTCGAAGTCGTTGATGAGCAGCACGGCGTCCGGGTTGCCGGCGCGCGCCTCGTCGAACGCCATCCGGATCATCCCGAGCCGCCCGCGCTCCTTCGCGAGGTCGGTGATGCGGTTCGCGCCGTTCTCGAACACGGGCATGATCACGGCCTCGTTGATGGCGTCCCAGACGTCGATCAGCCCGCGGAACCCGGCGGTGAGGTCGCGGCTGCGCGCGCGCTGCAGCGCCTCGACCTCGTCGAGCGGCAGGTCCGCGTGCCAGGCCGGCTGGACCGTGTGCCAGAGGAGCGGGTGCCCCTTCACGGTCACCCCGCGCGCCACGAACCACTCGGCCGTCGCCCGGAGGCGCGCCTCGTCGGGGTGCCCGCGCCGCGGCTCGTAGCGGCCCCAGTAGAAGGGCAGCGTCGTCTGGTTGAAGATCCCGACGTAGGCGTCGGCCAGCGTCTCGAGGCCGATCCCCTCCGCGGTGCCGAACGCCTCCACCTCGTCGGCGCCCTCGGGCGCCGGGCCGCCGACGAGCGGCAGGAAGTCGAAGCCGATGTTGCCGAAGCCGAAGGCGTGGCCCGTCTGCTCGACCACCACCTCCGCGTCGGCCAGCGGGCGACCGGCCGCGTCCTCGACCGTCACCTCGGTCCGGGCTCGCCGGTGCTGCACGGTCCGATCGTCCTGCGTCATCGCAGCCGCCTTCCGAGGGGGAGGTTTGTGGTGCCCTCCAACATAGTCGCCCCGACCGGCGCGCTCCTCCGGAGACGCCGGACGGCGGCGTCAGACGGCGGCGATGGTCCAGGCGAGCCCGTGCGATGCACCGGGCTCGAGCACGACGAGATCGGTGCCCGAGTTGAAGGCGTCCGGCGGGCAGGTCATCGGCTCGACGGCCAGGCCCGCCCGGTCGTACTCGGGCTCCGGCCGGTCCGCCGTGTGGATCTGCACCCACGGCGCGGTGGCGTCCCAGCGCAGCTCCGCCCCGTGACCGTCCGCGGCGCGCACGGTCGCCCGGTGCGCGCGGAGGCCGGTGAAGGCGTGGTCGATGAAGAGGTCGCCGATGGGGCGGGCCTCGGCGAAGTCGAAGGTCCCGCCGGGCACGTCGGCGAGGCCGCGCGGGGCGAGCCGCTCGTCGACCTCGAGCACCCGGTCCGCCGCGAGCTCGAGCGTCCAGTCGTCGACGCGGCCGGGACCGCCGACGAGGTAGGGGTGCCCCGACGACCCGTAGGGCGCGCGCGTCGGGCCGGTGTTCGTCGTCGTGATCGTCGTGGTGAGGCCGTCGTCGCCGAGGCGGTGCTCGACGCGCACGCGCAGCCGGTGCGGATAGCCGGCCTGCGCGACGATCTCGGTCTCGAGCACGACCGCGTCGGAGGAGCGGGTGACGACGCGGTAGTCGCTCCAGGCGGCGAGGCCGTGGAGCGCGTGGCCGCGGTCGGGCTCGGTGATCGCGAGCTGCTGCACGACGCCGTCGAACTCGTAGCGGCCGTCGACGACGCGGTTCGGCCACGGCACCAGGGTCACGCCGCGGAAGAGCGGCCGCACCTCCCCCTCCGCGAACGGCACGACGAGGTCGCGGCCGGCGTGGGTCAGCGCGCGCAGGGCGGCCCCGACGGAGACGACCTCCGCGGCGTAGGCGCCGCGACGGAGCGCGATCGGGGTGCCGCTGATCGGCAGCGCGGCGCTCACGCGGACACCGCCGCGGCGAGCAGGCCGGCGGTGGAGCGGCCGACGAACTTGCCGTCGGGGTCGACGCGGCGCACCAGGTCGGCGAAGTCCGCGAACCGCGGGTAGCGCGAGGCGAGCACCTCCGGCGCGACCGTGTTCACCTTGCCCCAGTGCGGGCGCGGCGCGAACGGCTCCAGCGCCGCCTCGATCCGCGGGCAGAGGGCCTCCACGGCCGCGGTGTCGTTCTTGAACGTGAAGTGGATCGCGAGCGAGTCGCGGCCGTACGCCGTGCTCATCCACAGGTCGTCCGCCGCGATCGTGCGCAGCTCCGTGATCAGCAGGTGCGGCGCGATGTCGGGGCCGAGCTCGCGGACGGCCGCGAGCGCCGCCGCCGCGTCGGCGTGCGCGACGAAGTACTCGGTCTGGATCTCGTCGCCGTTGCTCGGCGTGGACTCGATGCGGAAGTGCGGCAGGTGGGCGGACCAGGCGCCCGCGACCCCCTGCTGCGTCGTGTTGTCGTCCTCGGACTCGAGGATCTGCGACGCGTTCCCCGGGTCCCGCTGCGCGCCCGCGAGCTCGTCGGGCACCGGCTCGTCCGCGGTGGCCAGCCTCCGCTTCACCCAGACCTGCCCGATGGGGTCGGTCACCCAGTCGGTGAACACGCTGACGCTGTAGCCCGCCGAGGTGACGGCGGGGACGTCGGCGAGCAGCGTCGCCCACGGCAGGCCCTTGTAGACGTCCTGCCGCACGAGGTACGTCGGCTCGATCGCGAGCTCGAGCCGCACGAGCACGCCGAGCAGGCCGAGCGCGACGACGGACCCCGCGAAGTCCGGGTCGCCGTGGCGGACCCAGCGCAGGTCGCCGTCGGGGCCGACGAGCTGGAGCCCGCGCACCGCGGACGACAGGTTGCCGTTGAGGTCGCCGGAACCGTGCGTGCCGGTCGAGATCGCGCCGCCGACGGAGATGTGCGGCAGCGACCCCATGTTGTGCAGGGCCCAGCCCTGCTCCGTCAGCCAGGTGGCGACCGCCGCGTAGCGCGTGCCGGCGCCGATCGTGACGACGCGGCGCTCCTCGTCGATCGCGAACTCCGGCGCGATCTCCGTCGTCGTGACAAGCACGCCGTCCGTGTCCGCGAGGTCGTTGAAGGAGTGCCGCGTGCCGAGCGCGCGGATCCTCGGGGAGCGGGCGACGAGCGCCTGCACCTCCTCCACGGTCGTCGGCGCCTCCACCGACTGCGCCCGGTACTCGTAGGTGCCCGACCAGTTCCGCACGTGAACCTCCTCGTCCTTGTCCACCCATCCTCGCGGATGGCGGCGCGGTCGACCGACGCGCGCCGTCGCGGGACGACCCGGGACGCGTCCGGGACTTCAGGACTACCGTTCTCGCGAGCGCACGGAGGGGTTCGCATGGGCGTGGGCACCGCAGGGGTCGAGGACCGGGTCGACGAGGCGGTGCTCGACCGGCTGCTCGGCGAGCTCGACGCGGGCGCGGAGCGCTGGGCGGTGACCCCGCTGCCGGAGCGGGCCGCGCTGCTGCGCCGCACGCACGCGGCGGTCGCGGAGCACGCCGAGGACTGGGCGCTGACCGCGGCGCGGATCAAGGGGCTCGACCCCGCGTCGCCGCTCGTCGGCGAGGAGTGGCTCTCCGGCCCCTACGCCGTGCTCACCGCGATCGACCGCCTCGCACGGACCCTCGACGCGCTCGCCGAGGGGCGCAGCCCGCTGCGCGACCTCGCGTTCCACGCGGCGCCCGGCGGCCGGCGCGCGGTCGACGTCATGCCGCTCGGCGCCGTGGAGGGCCTGCTGCTGCACGGCTTCCGCGCCGAGGTCTGGTTCCCGCCCGGCGTCACCGACCAGCGCGCGAAGCTCACCGCCGGGCTCGGCGCCCTGCGGGTCGGCGAGTCGGCCGGCGTCGGCCTCGTGCTCGGCGCCGGGAACATCACCTCGATCCCGCCGCTCGACGTGCTGTACGGCCTCGTCGCGGAGAACCGGGCCGCGGTCCTGAAGCTGAACCCGGTCCTCGCGGACCTCGCCGGCCCGTTCGAGGCGGCGTTCGCGCCGCTCGTCGACGCCGGCCTGCTCCGCGTCGTGCAGGGCGGGGCCGCGGTCGGCGGCTTCCTCGCGCACCGGCCGCTCGTGCGGCACGTGCACATCACGGGCAGCATCGTCAGCCACGACGCGATCGTCTGGGGCACCGGTCCCGAGGCGGATCAGCGGCGCCGGGCCGGCACGCCGCTGCTCGACGCGCCCATCACGAGCGAGCTCGGCGGCGCCTCGCCGATCATCGTCGTGCCCGGCGAGTGGACCGCGTCGGAGCTCGCCTTCCAGGCCGAGCACGTCGCCACGATGCGGCTGCACAACGGCGGCTACAACTGCATCGCCGGGCAGGTGCTGCTGCTCGCCGCGGACTGGCCGCAGCGCGAGGCGTTCCTCGACGCCGTCCGCGGCGCCCTCGCCGCCGCTCCCCCGCGACCCGACTGGTACCCGGGCAGCGCGGACCGCTGCGCCGCCGCCGTCCGCGCCTACCCCGGCGCGGAGCGGCTGGGACCGGACGGCGACCGCCTGCTGATCGAGGTCGGCGACCGCGACGCGACGGCGATGGAGCGCACCGAGTGGTTCGCGCCCGTGCTCGGCGTCGTCGACGTGCCCGGCACCGGACAGGCGTTCCTGGACGAGGCGGTCCGCCGCGCGAACGACGGCCTCGTCGGCACGCTCGGCGCGAACGTGCTGATCCGGCCCGAGGACCGCGCCGCGCTCGGCGCCGGGTTCGGGCGCGCGATCGCGGCGCTGCGCTACGGCACGATCGCGATCAACGCGTGGACGGGGCTCGGCTTCCTGCTCGCGGCCACGCCCTGGGGCGCGTTCCCCGGCGGCACGCTGCAGGACGCGGGCAGCGGGATCGGCGTCGTGCACAACGCCCTGCTCGTCGACGGCGCGGAGCGGACCGTGCTGCACGGACCGTTCCGCCCCTTCCCCGCGTCCGTGCTCGCCGGGGAGCGCGCGCTGTCGCCGCGCCCGCCGTGGTTCGTGACGGCGCGGACGGCCGCGACGACCGGGCGCCTGCTCACCGGGTTCGCGGGCGGCCGGGCGCCCTGGCTGCTGCCCGCGGCGCTCGCCTCCGCGTTCCGCGGCTGACCGCCCGGCGGGGCCGGCGGCTCAGCGGGGCTGATAGGCGGAGGGGTCCGCGAGCAGCGGCGCGAACGCGAGCTCGGCGGCCCCGATCAGCATGATCCGGGAGCCCAGCTCGCTGCGGCGCACCTCGAGCCGCTCGCCGATGCCGGGCAGCGCCCGGTCGGCGACGAGCGCGTCGAGGCGCTCCCCCGCGACGGCCGCGAGCGCGGAGAGGAAGCCGCCGAGGATCACGCGGGCCGGGTTCAGCACGCTGACGACGTTGGCGAGCGCGGACGCGAGCGCGTCGACCTGCACGGCGACCGTGCGGGCGACGTCCGCGTCGGTCGAGGCCACGAGCGCGGCCTCCAGCTGCTCGGGCGTCGCGTGCTCGAGCCGCAGCGCGCGCAGCAGCGCCGCCCGCGACACCGCGGCCTCGAGCGTGCCGTGCACGCCCAGGGTGTCGACGCCGCCCGGCGTCCCGATGATCATGTGCCCGAACTCGCCGGCGTGGCCGGCCGCGCCGGTCAGCGGGACGCCGCCCGCGATCACGCCGCCGCCGATGCCGCTCGCGCCGCCGTTCAGGAAGACGAGGTCGGCGACGCCGCGGCCCGCGCCGAAGAGCCCCTCCGCCCGCGCCCCGAGCGCCGCGTCGTTCGCGGCGGCGGTCGGCAGGCCGAGCGCGTCCGCGAACCGGTCGGCGAGCGGCACGTCGCGCCAGCCGAGGTGCGGCGCCAGCCGGACGAAGCCGTCCGCCGGGCGGACGACGCCCGGCACCGCGAGGCCGGCGCCGACCGGCCGGCGCTCGGGCGCCTGCGCGAGCAGCCGCCGCACGGCGTCGGCACCGGTGCGGACCGTGTCCTCGACGGAGGGCGCGGCGCGGAACGGCGCGCGCTCCACCGCGAGCACCTCGCCGCCGAGGTGCACGAGCGCGACGGTGACCGCGTCGAGCTCGGGGTTGATCGCGACCGCGACCGGCAGCTCGCCGGCGCGGACGACCGGGCTCGGCCGACCCACCTGGCCGCCCGCCGCGGGCTCGTCCTCGACGACGAGGCCGCGGGCGGCGAGGTCCGCGACGAGGGTGCCGACCGTCGAGCGGTTCAGCCCGCTCTCCCGCGTCAGCTCGCTCCGCGTCGCGGGCGCCACGTGCACCCGCTGCAGCACCAGGGCCAGGTTGCGCCGCCGCTCCGCGCCGCCGGAGCGGGCGCTCGCGTCGGTCGTCAGCACGGCGGCAGTCTAGGGACCGGGCGGTCCGGCGCCGCGACCGCCTCCCCGCCGGCGGCCGTCGGCGACGCGCTCAGGCCGCCGTGCGCGCGGGCTCGAGGCGGCGGAAGGTCGAGCCGTGGAAGACGAGCGGCGACGCCGCCGGATCGGTCGCGAGGGCGTGCACCCGCAGCAGCACGAGGTCGTGGTCGCCGGCCGGCGTCTCGCCCTCGACCGAGCACTCGAGGTGCACCGGCGCCCCGTCGACGAGCACGGCGCCGCGGGCGGTGCGGGTCACGGGGATGCCCGCGAAGCGGTCCGGCTCGCGGGCGGCGAGCTGTCGGCAAGCGTCCTCGTGCGCCTCGCCGAGCACGGACACGCCGAGCCGCTCGGCCCGCCGCAGGACGGGCCACGACTCGCTCGTCCGCTGGACGGCGAACAGGACGAGGGGCGGGTCGGCGGAGATCCCGACCTGGAACGAGGACGCGACGAGCACCCGCCGCACCCCGTCCACCTCCGCCGCGATCGCCGCGACGCCGGAGGGGAAGAGGGCGAAGGTGCGGCGCAGCGCCGCCGCGTCGTCGCCGAGCTCGGTGAGCCGCGTCACGGGACCTCCTCCGTCTGAACCGGACGGTTCAAGGCTAGGGAGGCGGTGTTTCCGCCGGGTTACCGGCCGGGCGCCGGGAAGGCGTCGACGAGGCGCTCGTGCGCGCCGCGCAGCAGCGCGGGGTCCGTCCCGGAGAGGAGCGCGAACTGCAGCCCGCGCCAGGCCGCGACGAGCTGGGTCGCGAGCTCGTCGGCGGCGTCCCCGCAGCCCTCCCGCTCGAGCACCGCGCGGACCTCGGCGACCCATTCGGCGCCGAGCCGCACGAGCAGCTCCTCGTGCCGTTCGGGCCGGTAGAGCGCGACGCCGAACTGCTGGAAGAACAGCGCGAGGAACGGGCGGTTCTCCGGGTGGGCGATGTCGTCCCACACGCGCCGCAGCCGGTCGCGGAGGCCGGGCTCCTCGTCGGCGAAGCGGCGCAGCGCGCCCTCGAGGTGGGGGAAGCGGGCGAAGGCGACGTCCGCCGCCAGCCGCAGCGCCTCCTCCTTCGAGCCGAAGTAGTAGAGCAGCATGCGGTTGTTCGAGCCCACGGCCCGAGCGAGCTCGCTGAGGCTCAGGTCCGACCGGCCGTGCTCGAGCACGTGGTCCGCGATGCGGTCGAGCAGGCGCTGCCGCGCCGCGCTCGGGACGCCGGGCTCCGTCACTCGGCGTGGAAGTACGAGCGGGCGTCCGGCGGCCGGATGTCCGCGACCGCGTCGTCGAAGATGCGCATCGGGTGCGGGGTGAAGGGGTGCAGGGCGATGGCGTCGAGGTCGAGCTCGATGCCGAGCCCCGGACGGTCGGGGATCAGCACGTCGCCCTCGGGCGTGAGCACGAGGTGCTCGTCCGAGATGTCGCCGCGCCAGGGCACGTCGACCGCCATGATCTCGAGGTAGCGGAAGTTCGGCACCGCCGCGCCCACCTGCAGCGTCGCCGCGGTGCTGAGCGGGCCGCTCGGGTTGTGCGGCGCGAACGGCACCGAGTACGCCGACGCGAGCGTCGAGATGAAGGACAGCTCCGAGACGCCGCCGGCATGCGTGACGTCGGGCTGCACGTAGTCGACCGCGCCCCGCGCGAGCAGGGGCACGAACGCGTCGCGGCCGAAGAGGCGCTCCCCCGCGGCGATCGCGACCGGGGACTTCGAGCGCACCTCGGCGAGCGCGTCGATGCCGAGCGGCGGCGTCGGCTCCTCGAGGAACACGATGCCGTAGGGCTCGAGCGCCCGTGCGACGCGGATCGCGGTCGGCACGTCGAAGCGGCCGTGCGCGTCGATGAAGAGCTCGACGTCGTCGCCGACCGCCTCGCGCACCGCGGCGACGGGCTCGAGCATGCGGCGCAGGTCCCGCGGCGCGACGGTGAGGTCGGCCGCCTCGAACGGGTCCCACTTGAGGCCTTTGAAGCCCTGCTCGACCGTCCGCACGGCCGCGGCGGCGAAGTCCTCGGGCGCCTTCGCCCCGGAGAACCACCCGTTCGCGTAGGCGCGCACCCGGTCCCGGCCGCGGCCGCCGAGCAGGCGGTGCACCGGCACCCCGAGCGCTCGGGCCGACACGTCCCACATGGCGGTCTCGAGGGCGGAGAGCGCGGTCATGGTGACCGGGCCGCCCCGCCAGTAGCCGTCCCGGAGCAGCTCGTACACCGTGGCGTGGATCCGCGTGGGGTCGAGGCCGACGACCTTCTCCGCGAGGAGGCGGACCGCGCCGACGACCGCGTGCTCCTGACCCTCGAGCGTCGCCTCCGCGACCCCCGTCACGCCCTCGTCCGTCGTGAGGACCACGAGGACGAGGTTGGTCCGGTAGAAGTCGACGAGCACCGTGTCGAAGCCGGTGATCCGCATGTCTGCGCCTCCACTCCGCGAGCCGGTCCGGGCGACCGCCGCGCCCATCATCACCCGCCGCCGGACCGCTCCGCTGAGGGCTGCGCGACCGGTCCCGCCGGAATGCCCGCGAGTCGCTCTTGATCGAGGACCGAAAGTTTCGACACAATGACCGGAAGACCCGCGCCGACGCGCGGGGGTGGGAGCACACCATGAGCGGCGACGCGGCCGACGGCGGGCGGACGACGCTCGCGATGCTGGCCGAGGAGGCCGGCGTCTCCCTGTCGACGATCTCGAAGGTGCTGAACGGGCACGCGGACGTCGCGCCGACGACGCGGCAGCGCATCGAGGCCCTGCTCGACGAGCACGACTACCAGCGCCGCGGGTCCGTCTCGAAAGGCTCCACCCTGCTCGAGCTCGTCTTCTCCGACCTCTCGAACCCGTGGGGCTCCGAGATCATGTCGGGGGTGCAGGAGGTCGCCCACCGGGCCGGCATGAGCCTCGTGCTCTCGCCGAGCGGGGAGCACCACGCGCCCGCGCCGCACTGGCTGAGCGGCGTGCTGCGCCGCAGGCCCGCCGGCGTGCTGCTCGTCTCGACCGACCCCACGCCGAAGATGAAGGACCGCCTCACCTCGCGCGGCATCCCGGTCGTCGTGATCGATCCCGCCGGCGAGCTGCCGCCGGACGTCCCGTCCGTCGGCTCCACCAACTGGGCGGGCGGTTTCGCGGCCACGCGGCACCTCATCGAGCTCGGGCACACGCGGATCGCCGCGGTCAGCGGCCACACCCACATGCTCTGCTCGTGGGCGCGGCTCGACGGGTTCCGGTCGGCCATGGCCTCCGCAGGGCTGCCGGTGCTCGAGCACGAGGTGCTCATGGGCGACTTCCTCCCGACCGGCGGACGCGCCGCCGCGGAGCGCCTGCTCGCGGGGGCCGACCGGCCCACCGCGGTGTTCGCCGGCAACGACCTGCAGGCGCTCGGCGTCATCGAGGTCGCGGCCGAGCGCGGGCTGCGCGTGCCGGAGGACCTCTCGGTCGTCGGCTACGACGACACCCAGGTCGCGACGTGGGCGCGGCCGCGGCTCACGAGCGTGCACCAGCCGATCCGGCGGATGGCCGAGGAGGCGACCCGGATCGTGCTGAAGTACGCGGCGGGCGAGCCGGTGGACCAGCCGCGGCTCGAGCTCGCGACGCACCTCGTGGTGCGCGACAGCACGGCGGCGCCCGCTCGGGCCGCCCTCGCAGCCGCCCCGTCGTGACCGGATCGAGATGTCGACTCGCGGAAGTTTTCGTTGACATCGTCGGGAACCGCAACAAAACTGACCCCCGCCGGACCGCCGTGGTCCCGGCGAAGCACAGCAGTTCGACGACGAACGACGACGCACCGGGCGAAGAAGCACCGGGCGTCGGAGAGGACACCGACGATGGCATCTCTTCCCTCCGGATCCGGCTTCACCAGGCGCACGCTGCTCGGCGCGGGCGTCAGCGCGGCCGCAGTCGGCTTCCTCGCCGCCTGCAGCTCGAACGGTGGTGGCGGTGGCGGTGGCGGCGGCAACGCCAGCAAGCCGCTGAAGTTCTGGAACATGCCGTGGGGCCCCCCGGCGTTCCTCACCGAGGACAAGCGGATCGCCGCGGCCTACAAGCCGAAGAGCGGCTTCGGCTCGGTCCAGTACCAGCAGATCCAGTGGGCGAACTTCATCCAGTCGTTCTCCACCGCGGTCGCCGCGAACAACGGCCCGGCCGTCTCCTCCGGCGGCGGCACCCAGGCCTTCCTGTTCGAGAGCCAGGGCAAGATCGCGTACGCGGACGACCTGCTCGACTCGTGGAAGAAGAACGGCATCTACGACGACTTCCTGCCGGGCGTCGTGGACACCCTGAAGTCGGACAAGGGCTACGCGGCCGTCCCCTACAACCTCGACATGCGCGTCCTCTGGTACAACAAGGCGCTGCTCGAGCAGGCCGGCGCGGACACCCCGACGGACTGGGACTCCTACGAGGAGATGTGCCGCAAGGTCAAGAAGCTCGGCGTCTACGGCTACGGCACGCGCTCCGGCGCGGGCGCCTTCACCGGCTTCCACCAGATCGTGGCGCACATGATCAACAACGGCGGCGGTCTCTTCAACGCCGACCAGAAGCCGGACGTCGTCACCGAGGCGAACATCCAGGCGGTCGACTGGGTGATCAGCCTCGTGAAGAACGGCTACTCCGACCCGCGCGCGGCCACCTACACGAGCGACAACTTCTACGCGCAGGTCAGCGCGAAGAAGTTCGCCGGCATCTGGGACGGCGCGGGTGCGAAGCCGAACATCAAGGCCGACGTCGCGAAGGACCTCGTGGTCGCCGACCCGCTGACCGGGCCGACCGGGAAGAAGGGCGCGCTCTACTTCCCGAACAACATCATGATGTACAAGAACACCCCGAGCCAGGAGGCCTCGGAGGCGTTCCTGACGTACTACTACCAGAACATGAAGACGCTCTGGACCAAGAAGACCGGCATCGGCCTGCCGGTGCTCAAGTCCATCGCGGATGAGGCGTACAAGAACGACGTCGACAACAAGAAGATCCTCGACGTCTGGCAGCCCATCTCGAAGACGTGGGGTGCGCCGGGTCAGAACACGGTGTTCCTGAACGTCACGAAGGTCGACGGCACGCAGCCGACGATCAACTTCGCCCAGGCCGTCCTCGGCGGCAAGGTGACGGCGAAGGCCGCCCTCGAGACGCTGCAGAAGGCGCTCGAGTCGGCCGCCTGATCCGCTGATCGTTCCGAGACCGGACCGGGTGGCGGGGCCCCAGCGGGGTCCCGCCACCCGGCGTTCGAGAAGAGGCACCCTTGTCGACTGACACCCTCCCCGAACGGCTCCAGAAGGCTCGGCGCGGCGTCGCGCCGGGCGGCCGCGGGCCGCAACCACGTTCCAAGAGGCCGAGCTCGCCGCTCGGCCGCGCAGGCCTGACGCTGACGCTCTTCGCGCTGCCGTCCCTGATCCTGCTCGTCCTGCTCAACGTCTTCCCGGTCGTCTACTCCCTGCTGCAGTCGCTGCAGAACGGGACGCCGTCGACCCTGCCGACGGACGCGCCGTTCGTCGGGCTGCAGAACTACGTCGACGTGCTCACGTCCGACCAGTTCCGTGCGAGCGCGATCTTCACGCTGATCTTCACGATCACGGGCGTGTTCGGCTCGTGGGCCATCGGGCTCGGGCTCGCGCTGCTGCTGCGCACCCGCATCCCGGGCGGCGGCGTCTTCAAGGTGCTGCTCCTGCTGCCCTGGATCGTGCCCGTCGTCGTCTCGGCGACGAGCTGGAACTGGCTCGTCGCGACGCCGCAGTCGCCGATCCCGACGATCCTCGGCAACTTCGGCCTCGGCGACGCGAACTTCCTCGGCGACCCCGTGCTCGCTCAGGTCGTGGTCTGCGTCTTCAAGGTGTGGATCAGCTTCCCGTTCATGATGATGATGATGTCGTCGGCGCTCGCGTCGGTGGACACCAACGTCTACGAGGCCGCAAAGATGGACGGCGCCACCGGGTGGCAGGCGTTCACCGGCGTCACCCTGCCGATCATCTCGAGGACGACCTACATCAGCTGGGTCCTCATGACGATCTTCTGCGTCAACGACTTCCCGACGATCTTCCTGCTGACCCAGGGCGGCCCCGTCGGCGCGACGAGCTCGCTGATCGTGCTCGCGTACCAGTTCGCGTTCCAGAACCTGCAGACGGGACCCGCGACGGCGATCGCGTTCCTGATGACCGCCGTGCTGGTGATCATCTCCACCGTGCTGTACCAGCAGATCAAGAAGGTGAACATCGAATGAGCGGACAGCCCATCGCGGTCGGCGGCGCCACCTCGGCGACGCTCGGCCAGGTCAAGCGCCGGTCGGTCCGCGAGCGCGAGCAGAAGGGCCAGTGGTGGCGCTTCGCGCTGATCCTCGTGATCACCGCGATCGTGATCGTGCCGATCTTCGTCGTGTTCCTGCTCTCGGTGCAGCCCGGCCAGGGCAGCACCCAGACCGGCTTCACCTTCGAGAACTTCGAGCGCGTGTTCACCGGCACCGACGTGCTGCTGTGGCTCGGCAACAGCCTGCTCGTCGCGGTCGTCACCGTGGTGGTCGCCGTGGCGATCGCCGCGCCGGCCGGCTACGTGCTCTCGCGGCTCCGGAACCGGCTGGTGTCGGGGTACTCGCTGGTCCTGTTCATCGTCCAGGCGCTGCCCGTCGTGACGGCGGCGATCCCGCTGTTCATCACCTTCTCGGTGCTCGGGCTGATCAACACGCTCCCGGGCGTCGCGATCGTCTACATCGGGTCGACGATGTCGGTCGCGATCTGGATGATGGCGGCCTACTTCGACTCCATCCCGATCTCCCTCGAGGAGGCGGCGTGGATGGACGGCGCCAGCGTGTTCGGCGGCTTCCGCCGCATCGTGCTGCGCAACTCCCTGCCGGGCATCCTGTCCACCGCGATCTTCTCGTTCCTGCTGGCCTGGAACGACTACCTGATCGCGCTGCTCTTCCTGCAGGACTCCACGAAGTACACCCTGCCGATCGGCCTCAACACGTTCTTCCAGCAGAACGCGGCCGACTGGGGATCCGTCATGGCCGTCGCGGTCGTGATGATGCTGCCGCCCGTCCTGCTGTTCGTGTTCCTCAACCGCTACTTCAGCGTCGGGGGCATCGGCGGGTCGCTCGCCGGCCGCTAGCACCTCCGCGGATCCGCATTTCCTCCGCGGATCCGCAGAACCCGACCGACACGCCGCGGGGTCGCCCCGACTCCGCGGCGTGTCGGTCCGTTTCTGCGGATCGGCGCCACCTCCTGGAGCTGCTGTGCACGTCCCGAACGCGATTCGCGCCGCCGTCGACCGCGTCATCCCCGCCGACCGGTGGCCCGGCGGCTGGGAGGGCGGCGTCGACGCCTACCTCGCCGACTCCCCCGACCTCGCCTGGGCCGAGCCCGCGCTCGCCCGTCTCGCGGAGCGCCTCGACGGCCTCGCGGGCGATCGGCCGTTCGCCGACCTCCCGCCCGCGCGGCAGGACGAGCTGCTGCGCGGGATCGAGCACGACGACGACTTCGCGGCCCTGCGCCGCGTGACCTTCGAGGGCTACTACGCGGCGCGCGAGGGCGCGGCACCCGCCGGCCTCGACCTCGTCGGCTTCCGCGCGGTGCCGGTCGGCGTCACGCCGGTCGAGCCGGACCTCGTGCCCGACGTCGGCCCGGGCGGCGTCCGCCGCTCGTACGACGCGGTCGTGATCGGCAGCGGGCCGGGCGGCGGCGTGGCCGCCCAGCTGCTGACCGAGGCCGGCCGCAGCGTCCTCGTGATCGAGCGCGCGGCCCGGGTGCCGAACGCCGCGCTCCGCGGCGACCACCTCCGGGGCAAGCGCAACGCCGTCTACCGCCCGACCGCCGGCCCCGGCGCCGGCCACCCGCGCGTCGCGATCCTGCCCGAGGGCGATCGCGTGCTCGACGGCACCGACGACGCCTGGCTGTACGGGCTGAACGCCGACATCATGGGCGGCGGCACCCGCATCTGGCAGGGCATGGCCTGGCGGTTCATGCCCGACGACTTCCGGATGCGGTCGGTCTACGGGAACCCCGACGGTGCGAGCCTCGTCGACTGGCCCGTCTCCTACGACGAGATGGAGCCCTACTACTTCCGCGCGGAGCAGGAGCTCGGCGTCGCCGGCGAGGAGGGCGCGCTCACCGCGCGGACCCCGCGCACCGCCGGCTACCCGATGCCGCCGTTCGGCACCGAACCCGCCCGCGAGCTGCTCGCCGACGCGGCCGACCGCCTCGGCTGGGGCTGGGGGCCGATCCCGCTCGCGCTGAACAGCGTGCCGCACGCCGGCCGGCCCGCCTGCGTCCGCTGCCCGCAGTGCGTCGGCCACGCCTGCCCGGTGAACGCGAAGAACGGCAGCCACAACACCTTCCTCCCCCGCGCGGCCGCGACCGGGAACCTCGACGTGCTCTACGACTCCGAGGTGGTCGAGGTGCGCGACGGCGCCGACCGGGCCGCCGTCACGGTGATGGCGGGCGCCTCCGGGACCCCCGTCGAGCTCGAGGTGGACGCCGAGGTCGTCGTGGTCGCCGCCGGCGCGGTCGAGACGGCGAGGCTGCTGCTCGCGAGCGGCATCGGCAACGACCACATGGGCCGGCACCTGCACGACCACCGGTTCGTCACCATGCTCGGGACGGTGCAGCGGCCGGTGAAGCCGTACATCGGCCCCGGCCACTCCGTCGCGACGCTCGACCACGTGCACGCCGAGACGATCCCGTGGGGCGGCGGCGTGCTCGTCGACCTGATGGGGCTGCTGCCGCTCACCTGGGCGTCGAACCCGCTGCCCGGCGTGCCCCGCTGGGGCGCGGGCCACAAGTCGTGGATGGCGGGCGACCGCGCCAACGTCTTCGGCGTCTTCGGCATGGGGCAGGAGGTGCCGATGCCGACCTCGCGCGTGACGCTCGCCGACGTGCGCGACCGGTGGGGGCGGCCGGGCGCCGCGCTCCGCAAGCTCGTCCACCGCGCCTCCGTCGAGGTGGAGGACGGCATGGCCGTGCACGGCGAGGAGTGGCTGCTCGCCGCGGGCGCCGGGGACGTGTTCCGCCAGCGCGGCACCGCCACCGCGTCGGCCGCGGGCGAGCACTCATGCGGGACGGCCAGGATGGGGAAGGACCCCGCGGACAGCGCGACCGACCCGTTCGGCCGGCCGTGGGGCTCGCGGCGGATCGTCGTGTGCGACTCGTCGCTGCACCCGACCAACGGCAGCGTCAACCCGACGCTGACGATCGTGGCGAACGCGTTCCGCGTCGCCGAGCACCTGGTGTCGGCCTGGCCGGCCGGCGCCGCAGGAAGGACCGCATGACCACGCGCAACGCCCTGATCGTCCGCGGCGGCTGGGACGGGCACATGCCCGTCGAGACCACCGACTCGTTCGTCGGCTTCCTCGAGGACCACGGCTTCTCCGTCGTGATCGAGGAGTCGAACGAGGTCTACGCCGACGCCGAGCGCATGGCCGGGGTCGACCTGATCGTGCAGGTCGTCACGATGTCCGAGATCTCGAAGGAGGCGCTCGCCGGCCTCATCGCGACGGTCCGCGCCGGCACCGGGATGGTCGGCTGGCACGGCGGCATCGCCGACTCCTACCGGAACAGCGCCGACTACCTGCAGCTGATCGGCGGGCAGTTCGCGCACCACGCCTCCGTCCGGCCGCCGGAGGAGGCGACGGGCGAGCAGTCCGACAACTACGAGGACTACACCGTGAACATCACGGACCTCGGCCGCAGCCACCCCGTCACGGCGGGCGTCGACGACTTCGAGCTCACCACGGAGCAGTACTGGGTGCTGTCCGACGAGTACAACCAGGTGCTCGCGACGACCACGCAGGCGAAGCGCGACTGGGACGCCTGGGACCGCCCCGTCACCTTCCCGGCCGTGTGGACCCGCCAGTGGGGGAAGGGCCGGATCGTCGTCTCGACGCCTGGCCACCGGCTCGAGATCGTGCAGGACCCGTCGGTCCGGAAGATCATCGAGCAGGGCCTGCTCTGGGCCGCCCGCCCGGCCGCGGACTGATCCCGTCCGCCGACCCACCCATACCCAGAGAAAGAGGAGAAGGAGGAGCGCGATGACGCGACCCGTGACCCTGTTCACCGGCCAGTGGGCCGATCTGCCGTTCGAGGAGGTGGCGCGGATGGCGGGCGAGTGGGGCTACGACGGCCTCGAGATCGCCAGCTGGGGCGACCACCTCGACGTCGTCCGCGCAGCGGAGGACCCCGACTACGTCGCCGACCGCAAGGCGATCCTCGAGCGGAACGGCCTGCAGGTCTGGACGATCTCCAACCACCTGCTCGGCCAGGCCGTGTGCGACTCCCCCATCGACGAGCGGCACCGCGACATCCTGTCCGACCGCGTGTGGGGCGACGGCGACCCCGAGGGCGTGCGGCAGCGCGCGGCCGCGGAGATGATCACGACGGCGAAGGCCGCGAAGGCGATGGGCGTGAAGACGGTCACCGGCTTCACCGGCTCGTCGATCTGGCACGCGGTCGCGATGTTCCCGCCCGCCTCCGACGCGTTCGTGCAGAAGGGCTTCGACGACTTCGTCACGCGCTGGACGCCGATCCTCGACGCGTTCCAGGAGAACGGCGTGCGGTTCGCGCTCGAGATCCACCCGACCGAGATCGCCTACGACTACTGGACGGCGAAGCGGGCGCTCGAGGCGATCGACCACCCGGCGTTCGGGTTCAACTTCGACCCGTCGCACTTCGTGTGGCAGCAGCTCGACCCGTCGATGTTCCTCCAGGACTTCGCGGACCGGATCTTCCACGTGCACTGCAAGGAGTCGGTGACGCACCTCGACGGCCGCAACGGCCGCCTCGGCAGCCACCTGCCCTGGGCGGACCCGCGCCGCGGCTGGGACTTCGTGTCCGTCGGCCACGGCGAGGTGCCGTGGGAGCGCATCTTCCGCACGCTGAACGCGATCGGCTACGACGGCCCGACCTCGGTCGAGTGGGAGGACGCCGGCATGGAGCGCACCGTCGGTGCGCCCGAGGCGCTCGAGATCGTCCGGAAGCTGAACACCATCCAGCCGCCCGCCGCCGCGTTCGACGCGGCCTTCTCCACGAAGGCGTGACCATGCCCGAGACGCTGAACGTCGCCGTCGCCGGCTACGCCTTCATGGGCCGCATCCACACGGCCGGCTGGGCGCAGGCCGCGAAGTTCTTCGGCACGCCCGCCCGCGTCACGCACGTGATCGGGCGGAACCGGAAGAACACGCAGGCCTTCGCGGACGCGTTCGGGATCCCGAACGTGCTCGCCGACTGGCGCGACGCGGTCGCCGATCCGGACATCCACGTCGTCGACGTGTGCACGCCGGGCGACAGCCACGTCGACATCGCCATCGGCGCGCTGGAGGCGGGCAAGCACGTGCTGTGCGAGAAGCCGCTCGCGAACTCGGTGGCGGGCGCGGAGCGCATGGTCGCGGCGGCCGAGGCCGCCAGCGCCCGCGGGGTCCGGTCGATGGCCGGGTTCTCCTACCGCCGCACGCCCGCGCTCGCGTACGCGAAGCGGCTCGTGGACGAGGGGCGGATCGGCGAGATCCGGCACATCCGCGCGGTGTACCTGCAGGACTGGATCGCCGATCCGGAGTTCCCGCTCGTGTGGCGGCTCGACAAGGACGCGGCGGGCTCCGGCGCGCTCGGCGACATCGGCGCGCACATCATCGACCTCGCGACGTTCCTGACCGGGCAGCGCCTCACCGGGCTGACCGGCATCACGGAGACGTTCGTGAAGACCCGGCCGAAGCTGGCGGAGCAGACCGGCGGCCTCACCGCCCGGGGCTCCGAGGAGCGCGGCGAGGTCACGGTCGACGACGCGGCCGTCTGGGTCGGCCGCACCGACGGCGGCGCGCTCGCCACCTTCGAGGCGACCCGGTTCGCTGCGGGCCGGAAGAACGCGATGCGGATCGAGCTGAACGGCTCGAAGGGCTCGCTCGCGTTCGACTTCGAGCGGATGAACGAGCTGGAGTTCCTCGACTTCACCGAGCCGGCGGTCGAGAGCGGCTTCCGCCGCATCCTCGTCACGGAGCCCGAGCACCCCTACGTGGGCGCCTGGTGGCCGGCCGGGCACGGCCTCGGCTACGAGCACACCTTCACGCACGAGGTGAAGGACTTCACCGACGCGATCGTCGAGGGCCGCGCCCCCGAGCCGTCGTTCGCCGACGGCCTCGCGGTGCAGAAGATCCTCGCGGCGATCGAGGACAGCCGCGGCGACTGGGTCACCCTCTAGCCGTTCCTTCCTCCATCCGGGGATCTGCGCACGAAGCGCCCGGATCCCCGGATGGAGGAAGGAACCGCGCGGCTACCAGGAGTCGGGGGTCGCGCCCTCCGGGACCGCCTCGGGGCGGTCGACCGTCGTCGTCAGCGTGATCACCGCATGCTCGGTCGAGCTGCGCGGGATCGCGTCCATGATCTCGAGCACGTGCTGCGCGAGCGCCCCGGAGGCGCGGTGCGGCCGGTCGGTCGCGATCGCGCGCGCCATGTCCGCGAGGCCGTAGCCGCGGCCGGCGCCGGCGTAGCCGGCGTTCGGCTCGACGGTCCGCCACTCCTGGTCGGCCGTCGTCCACGCCTCCACCGGGTCGTCGAACCGGTTGGGGTCCGGCACGGCGATCGTGCCCTCGGTGCCGTGCACCTCGAACAGCGGCGTGCGCGTCGCCCAGGTGTCGAACGAGAACGAGACGCGGGAGACCGCGCCGCTCGCGTGCTCGAGGATGCCGGAGACGCCCGTGTCGACGGACACCGGCACCGCCTCGCCCGCCCGCGAGCCGGTGCCCACGGTGCGCTCGCGCGGCGACCGGATGCTGACGCCCGAGACGCGGACGACCGGGCCGAGCATCGTGACGAGCGCGGTCAGGTAGTACGGGCCCATGTCGAGCAGCGGCCCGCCGCCCGGCAGGTAGTAGAAGAACGGGTTCGGGTGCCAGCGCTCGTGGCCGGGGGCGCTCCAGTGGGCGTCCGCCGTGAGCACCTGCCCGATCGCGCCGTCGTCGATCAGCCGACGGGCCGTCTGGATGCCCGTGCCGAGGACCGTGTCCGGCGCGCTGCCGACCCGCAGGCCCCGCTCCTCGGCGAGCGCCAGCATGGGCGCCGCCTCGTCCGGGCTGAGCGCGAGCGGCTTCTCCGCGAAGACGTGCTTGCCGGACTCGAGGATCCGGGTGCCGACCTCGACGTGCACCGCGGGGATCGTGAGGTTCAGCACCGCGTCGACGTCGTCGGAGGCGAGCAGCTCGTCCACCGTCCGCGCCTCGACGCCCTGCTCCTCGGCGACCTGCGCGGCGCGCGCCATGTCGAGGTCGGCCACCGCGACGAGCCGGAGCCCGGGCAGCGACGGGAAGGAGGCGAAGTACTGGGCGCTGATCACGCCCACCCCGATGACCCCGATGCGGAGCGGGGCGGTGGTGGGGGCGTCCGTCATGCGAGGGTCCTCTCGGTGGGGTTCCAGTCGGCCGGCAGCGGCGCGGGCGCCGCGACCCGGCTCGCGACCTCGACCGCGCGGTGCGTCTCGGACGCCTCCGCCGCTGCGAGCATCACGTCGAGCACGTGCGCGGCGAGCGCGCCGGACGCGCGCTCGGGCACGCCGGCCCGGATCGCGCGGGCGAGCTCGAGCACGCCGAGGCCGCGCGACTGCGTGGCGCCCTCGGCGGGGATGCGCTCGGGCGTCGGCCGGTCGTGGCCGGTGACGCCCTTCCACGACGCGAGCGTCCACAGCTCGCTGTCGCCCTCGAACATGTTCGGGTCGGGCAGCACGATCGCGCCGGTCGTCCCGGTGATCTCGAAGAAGCCCGGGCGCGGGATCGCGGACTGGAAGGAGAACGTCGCCTGCGCGGAGGCGCCGCCTTCGAACTCGAGCAGCAGCGCCGAGTGCGTGGGCACGGTCACCTCGAACGTCGTACCGGCGCGCGGCCCGGACTCGACGACCCGCTCGGGGCGGGCGATCGAGCCGATGGCGGACACGCGCACGACCGAGCCGAACACAGTGACGAGCGTCGACAGGTAGTACGGGCCGAGGTCGAGCAGCGGGCCGCCGCCGGCCTGGAACAGGAACTCGGGCGCCGGGTGCCAGCGGTCCGGCCCCGGGTTCAGCACCATCGTGGTCGCGGTCTGCGGGTCGCCGATGCGGCCGTCCGCGATCGCGCGGAACGCGGTCTGCAGGCCGGCCCCGAGCAGGGTGTCGGGCGCGACCGCGACGCGGAGGCCCGCCTCCTCGGCGGCGGCGAGCACGCGCCGGGCGTCCTCCGCGTTCGTCGCGATCGGCTTCTCGCTCCACACGTGCTTCCCGGCGGCGAGGATCGCCAGGTCCACCTCGGCGTGCACGGAGGGCAGCGTCAGGTTGACGACGATGTCGATGCCGTCGTCGGCGAGCAGCTGCTCGACCGTGCCGGAGGCGGGCACGCCGAACTCGTCGGCCCGCGCCTTCGCGCGCTCCAGGTCGATGTCGGCCACGAAGCGGACCTCGAGGTCCGGGAACGTGGTCAGGTTGCCGAGGTACTGCGCGCTGATGACGCCGGCGCCGATGACGCCCACCCCGACCGTCCCGCTCGTCGTGCTCACTCGCCCGACCCCGCGTCCACCGTGTTGACGTAGGCGAGGGAGGCGGCGAGGCCGTCGACCGTGTCGCCCGCGTAGTCGTCGAACTCGAGCACGCGCACGGCCTGCGGCGCGGCGGCGAGCACCGCGGGGATGTCCATCGCGCCCTCGCCGGCCGGCTGCTGCGCCTTGACGTCGCGGCTCTTGTCGCCGTCCTTGACGTGGATCAGCTGCACGCGGTCGCCGAGGCGCGCGAGGAGGTCCGGCGCGCTCACGCCGCCGACCTCGACCCAGTACGTGTCGACCTCGAGCACGACCGAGTCGTCGAGGCGCTCGGCGAGCAGCTCGAGCGCGGGGGTGCCGTTCGGGCGGGCCTCGAGCTCCCACCAGTGGTTGTGGTAGCCGAAGGTCAGGCCGTACTCGCGCGCCTGCTCGGCGGCCCGGTTGATGCGCTCCGCGATCCGCGCGACGCCGTCGATGGACTCCCAGTCGTCCGTGCGGTGCGCCGGGTCGATCAGGGTGCGCACGCCGATGGCGCGCGCCGCCTCGAACGCCGGCGACGGGTCGTCGAGGGTGAGCACGCCCGCGTGGGCGGAGGGCGCCGAGAGGCCGGTGTTGGCCAGCGCGGCGACGTACGCGTCGGACCCGACGACGAACGCGCCGTAGGGCTCGACGCTCGTGAAGCCGAGGTCGGCGAGGCGCTGGAGCGTGCCCTCGAGGTCCTCGGAGAGCCGGTCCCTGACCGAGTACAGCTGGACGGACACGGGACCTCGAGGCATAGGGCGCTCCTTCGCACTCCGACTGGCCGATCCGGCTTCGATCGGCGGACCGCCCCATCCAACCACGCGGATATGGTGCGAACCACAACATTCGCGGGGTGCGGGCACGGCTCGGCGCGGGCGCGGCTCAGCTCGGGCGCGGATCAGCTCGGGGGCGCAGAGGGCGGCGCGGTCGTGCGGCGCTCGACCAGCCGCGTCGCGAGGGTGACGTGCGGGCGCCGCAGCTCCTGGCCCGCGATGAGCGCGAGCAGCATCGCCACGGCCTCGTTCCCGAGCTGCTGCATGGACTGCCGCACGGTCGTCAGCGGCGGATCGGCCCGCGCCGCCTCGGGTACGTCGTCGAAGCCGACGACCGACAGGTCGCGAGGCACGACCAGCCCGCGCGTCTGCGCGACCTGCACGGTCGCGATGGCGGAGAGGTCGTTCGCGGCGAACACCGCGGTCGGCCGCTCCGGCAGGTCGAGCAGCGCGGTCGCGGCCTCGCGGCTCGTCTTCTGCTCGTAGTTGCCCTGCCGCACGAGGGAGGCGTCGAAGGGGATGCCCGCGTCCTCGAGCGCCCGGCGGTAGCCCGCCTCGCGCAGCAGCGCGGAGCGGAGGTCGGGGCGGCCCGCGACGAACCCGATCCGCCGGTGGCCGAGCTCCACGAGGTGGGACACGGCGAGGCGGGCGCCGGCGAACCCGTCCGAGTCGACGGTCGGCAGACCGGCCGGGCCGGTGTGCGGGTCGATCGCGACGAGCGGGATGGCGCCCGGCAGGTCGACGACCGTCGGCGCCACGAGGATCGCGCCGTCGAGGGTGCCGGAGAGCCGCGACAGCGAGCGGCGCTCCCAGCCGTCGTGCTCGTTGCCGGTCAGGCTGCTGTAGGCGAGCAGGTCGCTGCCGCTGCCCCCGAGGGCGACGCCGATCCCCTTCATGACCTCGGTCGAGAACGGCTCGAACGCCGCGATGAAGACGCCGACGACGCCGGTGCGGGACGACCGCATGCTGCTCGCGCCGAGGCTCGAGGCGTAGCCGAGCTCGTTCGCGACGGCGAGCACGCGGGCCGCCGTGTCGCTGCCGACGCCGTACCGGCCGTTGATCGCCTTCGACACGGTCGCCACCGAGACGCCGGCCGCCGCGGCCACGTCGCCGATCGTCGCCCTGTGCTGCACGAGGCGATGGTAACGAGCGAAGAACGTTTTCGAAAACGTTTGACTGAATGCGACCGGTCGCGCAACCTCATGGCGCCGCGATCCCCTCGGCATCCCTCAACGAAGAGAAGACAGGTGCACCAGTGAGACCCTCACGCCTCATCGCCGCCTCTGCCGTCCTGCTCGCGAGCGCAGCCGCGCTCACGGGCTGCAGCGGATCCGGCGGTTCCTCCGACGGCCCGCAGACGCTGACGCTCTGGCAGAACTCCACCACCGGCCCCGGCCTCCAGTTCTGGAAGGACGCGGCCAAGAGCTTCGAGAAGACGCACAAGGGCGTCACCATCGACGTCCAGACGGTCCAGAACGAGGACTTCGACGGCAAGCTCCAGACCGCGATGAACTCGGGCGACGCGCCCGACATCTTCCTCCAGCGCGGCGGCGGCAAGCTGCAGGCCATGGTCGAGGCCGGCCAGGTCAAGGACATCACCGGCGGCATCACCGCCGCGACGAAGAAGGTCGTCCCGGCCGCGTCGCTCGGCGCCGAGTCGCTCGACGGCAAGGTCTACGCGATGCCGCTCTCGGTGCTGCCCTCCGGCATCTGGTACTCGAAGGACCTCTTCAAGGAGGCCGGCATCGACGGCACGCCCACGACGCTCGACGAGCTGAACGCGGACATCGCGAAGCTGAAGGCCAAGGACATCGCGCCCGTCGCGCTCGGCGCGAAGGACGCGTGGCCCGCCGCGCACTGGTACTACAACTTCGCGCTGCGCGAGTGCGCGCCCGCCGCGCTCGAGAAGGCCGCGAAGTCGAAGTCGTTCGACGACCCGTGCTGGCTGAAGGCCGGTCAGGACCTGCAGCGGTTCAACGACACGAAGCCGTTCAACCAGGGCTTCCTCACCACCGCCGCCCAGCAGGGCGCCGGCAGCTCGGCCGGCCTCGTCGCGAACCACAAGGCCGCGATGGAGCTCATGGGCGCGTGGGACCCGGGCGTGATCGCGTCCCTCACGAAGGACGAGAAGCCGCTGCCCGACCTCGGCTGGTTCCCGTTCCCGGAGATCTCCGGCGGCAACGGCAAGCCGGGCTCGATCCTCGGCGGCGTCGACGGGTACTCCTGCTCGCAGAACGCCCCCGACTCCTGCGTCGACTTCCTGAACTACATCGCGACGACCGAGCAGCAGACGGCGTACTACAAGGCCTACAACTCGCCGCCCGTCAACACCGAGGCCCAGAAGGCCGTCACGGAGCCCTACCTGCAGGACGTCGTGGCGACCTACAACAAGGCCCCGTTCGTCTCGCAGTGGCTCGACACCGTCTACGGCCAGAACGTGGGCAACGCGCTGAACGTCGGCGTGGTCAACCTGCTCGCGGGCAAGAGCGACGCCGCCGGCATCGTCAGCGCGACGAACGACGCGGCCAAGAAGGGCTGAGCGCACCGATCATGACCGTCCGCGAGCAGCTCCCCACGGGTCGCTCGTCCGGACCGCGCTCGACCACGGGGGGCGGCGTCACCTCGCCGCTCCCCGTGGCGCGCCGCCGCTCCACGGGTTCGTGGCGCAGCCGGCTCGAGATCGCGGTGCTGACGGGCCCGGCCCTCGCCGTCTTCCTCCTCTTCGTGATCTTCCCGGTCCTGGCGGCCGCCTACTACGGCTTCTACCGCTGGGCCGGCTACGGCGTGCCGACGCAGTTCGTCGGCCTGCAGAACTACGTCACGATCGTCCAGGACCCCACGTTCCTCGCGGCGCTCGGCCACAACACCGTGATCGTCGTGCTGTCGCTCGTCCTCCAGGGCCCGATCGCGGTCCTGCTCGCGCTCCTGCTCAACCGGAAGATGCGCGGGCAGACCCTCATCCGGGTCCTGATCTTCATCCCCTACGTGATCTCCGAGGTCGTCGTCGGCACCGGCTGGTCGCTGATCCTGCAGACCTCCGGCGCGCTGAACAGCGCGCTGCAGGCCGTCGGGCTCGGCGCGCTGAAGGTCGACTGGCTCGCGAACCCCGATGTCGCCATCTGGACGCTGATGGGGATCATCACCTGGAAGTACGTCGGCTTCGCCGTGATCCTCTTCCTCGCCGGCCTGCAGGGCATCCCGGAGGAGCTGACCGAGGCCGCCTCGATCGACGGCGCGACGTTCTGGCAGATCCAGCGCCGCATCACGCTGCCGCTGCTCGGCCCGACGCTGCGCATCTGGGCGTTCCTGTCCGTGATCGGCGCGCTCCAGCTGTTCGACCTCGTCTACATCATCTGGGGCCAGTACGTCGCCTCCACCGCCGGCACCTCGACCATGGCGACCTACCTGGTCGTCAACGGCCGCAACGCCGGCAGCTACGGGTACGGCAACGCCGTCGCGGTCGTCCTGTTCGTCATCTCCCTGATCGTCGCCCTCGTGTACCAGCGCTTCGTGCTGCGCCGGGACACGGAGGGCGCGCTGACCGGAAAGGGCCGCTGATGGCCGTCGAAGCCCTCCCCTCGAACGCGCTCCGGCGCCCCCGACGATCCCGGCCGACCGGGCACAGCGCCGCCTCCAACGGCGTCGTCTACGTGGTCGCGGCGGTCGTGATCGTGCTCATGCTCGCGCCGGTCGCGTACATCGTCATCGGCGGCTTCCGCACGAACTCGCAGATCACCGACTCCCCCGCCGGCTTCCCGGCGCCGTGGGTGGCGAAGAACTACGTCGACGTGCTCACGGGCGGCCTGTTCTGGCGGCTCGTCGGCAACTCGCTGATCGTCGGCCTGCTCACCACGCTCGGCGTGGTGGTGCTGGGCCTGATGGCGAGCTTCGCGATCGCGCGGTACGAGTACCGGCTGCGCGGCGCGATGTACGCGCTGTTCGCGGCCGGTCTGATGTTCCCCGTCACGGTCGCGATCACGCCGCTCTACATCGTGGTGAAGAACCTCGGCCTGACGAACACGCTCGCCGGCGTGATCCTGCCGCAGATCGCGTTCGGCCTGCCGACCACGATCATCATCCTGGTGCCGTTCCTCCGGGCCATCCCGGTGGAGATCCAGGAGGCGGCGGAGATCGACGGCGCCAGCCGGCTCGGCTTCTTCTGGCGCATGGTCGTCCCGCTGTCGCTGCCCGGCGTCGTGACGGTCGGCATCCTCGCGTTCATCGGCAGCTGGAACGGCTACCTGCTGCCGCTGTTCATCCTGAACAACCCGTCGACGTTCACGCTGCCGCTCGGCGTGCAGCAGTTCTCGTCGCAGTACTCCGTGGACACCGCGCGGGTGCTCGCGTTCACGTCCCTCTCGATGCTCCCGGCGCTGATCTTCTTCTCGATCTTCCAGCGACGCATCGTCGGCGGCCTCACAGGCGCGGTGAAAGGATGACGACCGTGACCGGCAGCGCAGCAGCACCGGCGGAAGCGTCCGCCTTCTCCGAGCGGGTGCTGGACCTGCTCTCCCGCATGACGCTGGACGAGAAGCTCGCCCAGCTGGTCGGCTTCTGGGTCGACCAGGGCGGCGAGGCCGTCGCGCCGATGCAGGGCGAGATGGCGCCGTCGCCGGCGTACGAGGAGGCGACCCGGCACGGGCTCGGCCAGCTCACCCGCGTCTACGGCACCCGTCCCGTCGACCCGCTGGAGCGGGCGCGCTGGCTGCGTACCGAGCAGCGGCGGCTGAAGGCGGAGACGCGGCTCGGGATCCCCGCGCTCGTGCACGAGGAGTGCCTCACCGGCCTCGCCGCGTGGCAGGCCGCGACCTTCCCGACGCCGCTCGCCTGGGGCGCCTCCTTCGACCCGGAGCTGGTCGAGCGGATGGCGGCGCTGATCGGCGACTCGATGCGCTCGCTCGGCGTGCACCAGGGCCTCGCCCCGGTGCTCGACGTCATCCGCGACCCCCGCTGGGGCCGGGTCGACGAGTGCATCGCCGAGGACCCGGTCGTCGTCGGCACGATCGGCACGGCCTACGTGCGCGGGCTGCAGTCGGCGGGCGTGCACGCGACGCTCAAGCACTTCGTGGGCTACTCCGCCTCCCGGGCGGGCCGGAACCACGCGCCGGTCTCGATCGGGCGGCGCGAGCTGCAGGACGTGTTCCTGCCGCCGTTCGAGACCGCGGTCCGCGACGGCGGCGTGCGGTCGGTCATGAACTCGTACACGGAGCTCGACGGCGAGCCCGTCGCGGCCTCCCGCGCCCTGCTCACGGACCTGCTCCGCGACCGGTGGGGCTTCGACGGCGTGGTCGTCTCCGACTACTTCGCGGTCGCCTTCCTCGCGGTGATGCACCGCGTGGCGGCGGACCGCGGCGAGGCCGCGGCGCTCGCGCTCGAGGCGGGCATCGACGTCGAGCTGCCGACCGGCGACGCGTACCTCGCGCCGCTCGCCGAGCGGATCGAGGCGGGGCTCGCCGGCACGGACGCGGTGGACCTCGCCGTGCTGCGCGTGCTCGCGCAGAAGGAGTCGCTCGGCCTGCTCGACGAGACGTTCGACGCCGAGCCGGAGCCGGTCGACCTCGACTCCCCCGCGCACCGGGCCGCCGCGCTCGCGCTGGCGGAGGAGTCCGTCGTGCTGCTCGCGAACGACGGCGCCCTGCCGCTGGCCGGCGACGCGCGCTCCCGGATCGCGGTGATCGGCCCGAACGCGGACCGGTCCGAGGCGCTCATGGGCTGCTACTCGTTCGCGAACCACGTGCTCGCGCACCACCCGGGCGTCCCGCTCGGGTTCGAGATCCCCTCCGTGCTCGAGTCGCTGCGCACCGAGCTGCCGGGTGCCGAGCTCCGCTTCGCCGCGGGCTCGGCGGTCGAGGGCGACGACCGCTCCGGGTTCGAGGAGGCCGTCGCCGCCGCACGGGAATCGGCGGTCGCGATCGTCGTCGCCGGCGACCAGGCGGGCCTGTTCGGCCGCGGCACGGTCGGCGAGGGCAACGACGCGGAGTCGCTCGACCTGCCCGGCGTGCAGCGCGAGCTCGTCGAGGCGGTCGTCGCGACCGGCACCCCGACGGTGCTCGTGCTCCTGACCGGCCGCCCCTACGCGATGGAGTGGGCGCTCGACGGCCCGGCCCGGCCGGCTGCGGTCGTGCAGGCGTTCTTCCCCGGCGAGGAGGGCGGCACCGCGATCGCCCGCGTGCTGTCCGGCACGACGGCGCCGTCCGGCCGCCTGCCGATCTCGCTGCCGCGGAGCGCCGGCGCGCAGCCGTACTCCTACCTGCACCCGGTGCTCGGCGGCCCCTCCGAGGTGACGAGCGTCGACCCGACCCCGGTGCGGCCGTTCGGCTTCGGCCTCGGCTACACGACGTTCGCGCACGAGGACCTGCAGGTGGCGGGGCGGGTCGCCGCCGGCGGCACGATCGAGGCGACCGTGCGCGTGCGGAACACCGGCGACCGCGCGGGCACCGACGTCGTGCAGCTCTACGCGAACGACGTCGTCGCCTCGGTCACGCGGCCGGTCGCGCAGCTGCTCGCGTTCCGCCGCGTCGACCTGGAGCCGGGCGAGGAGGCGACCGTGACGTTCTCCGTCCCGACCGCCCTGCTCGCCTTCAGCGACCGCCGGTTCGTGCGGATCGTCGAGCCCGGCGAGGTGCGCCTCTGGGCGGGCCCGTCGTGCGCCGAGGAGGAGACCGTCGCGACGCTCGAGATCACCGGCCCCGTGCACGAGGTCGGCCCCGAGGACGGCCGCTCGGCGACCGTCCGCGTCGACCGGACGGACGTCTCCGCCGCATCCTGACCGTCGCCCGGACCCCGGCGTGCCGACGCTTGCCGGGGGCCGGGCGAACCCGTATGTTGTGACCTGCAACATTTTCGCTTCAACGAGGAAACGGAGCCTCTCATGGCCGAGAAGCCGACCCGCGACGACAAGTTCTCCTTCGGTCTCTGGACCGTCAACTACAACGGCTCGGACCCGTTCGGCGGCCCGACCCGCGCGCACCTCGACACGGTGCACGTGGTCGAGAAGCTCGCCGAGCTGGGCGCCTACGGCCTCACGTTCCACGACGACGACCTGTTCGCCTTCGGCTCGACCGACGCCGAGCGCCAGACCGAGATCGACCGCCTCAAGCAGGCGATGAGCGACACCGGCATCGAGGTGCCGATGGTCACGACCAACCTCTTCAGCGCGCCCGTCTTCAAGGACGGCGGCTTCACCTCCAACGACCGCGCCGTCCGCCGCTTCGCGCTGCGCAAGGTGCTCCGCAACATCGACCTCGCCGCCGAGCTCGGCGCGAAGACGTTCGTCATGTGGGGCGGCCGCGAGGGCGCCGAGTACGACTCCGCCAAGGACATCCGCGCCGCGCTCGAGCGCTACCGCGAGGCCGTCAATCTGCTCGGCCAGTACGTGACCGACAAGGGCTACGACATCCGCTTCGCGATCGAGCCGAAGCCGAACGAGCCCCGCGGCGACATCCTGCTGCCGACGCTCGGCCACGCCCTCGCCTTCATCGAGACTCTCGAGCGCCCCGAGCTCGTCGGCATCAACCCGGAGGTCGGCCACGAGCAGATGGCGGGCCTGAACTTCGCGGCCGGCGTCGCCCAGGCCCTGTACGCCGGGAAGCTGTACCACATCGATCTCAACGGCCAGCGCGGCATCAAGTACGACCAGGACCTCGTCTTCGGCCACGGCGACCTGCAGAACGCGTTCGCGCTCGTCGACCTGCTGGAGAACGGCGGCCCCGACGGCGGCCCGACGTACGACGGCCCGCGCCACTTCGACTACAAGCCGAGCCGCACCGAGGACGAGACCGGCGTCTGGGACTCGGCCGCCGCGAACATGCGCACCTACCTGCTGCTGAAGGAGCGCGCCGCGGCCTTCCGCGCCGACCCCGAGGTGCAGGAGGCGCTGCAGGCGTCGAAGGTCACCGAGCTGAGCACCCCGACGCTCGGCGAGGGCGAGACCTACGACACCTTCCTCGCCGACCGCAGCGCGTTCGAGGACTTCGACGCGAACGCGTACTTCAACGGCAAGGGCTTCGGCTTCGTGCGCCTGCAGCAGCTCGCGCTCGAGCACCTGCTCGGCGCCCGCTGATCGCCCTCCGCTGAGAGCAACGCCGGCATGACGCTCGTCGCCGGGGTCGACTCGTCGACCCAGAGCTGCAAGGTGGTCGTCCGCGACCTCGACTCGGGCGCCGTCGTGCGCTCGGGTCGGGCGTCGCACCCGGACGGCACGGAGGTGGACCCCGAGTCCTGGTGGACGGCGCTGAACGCCGCCATCGAGGACGCCGGAGGGCTCGCCGACGTCGCCGCGATCGCGATCGGCGGGCAGCAGCACGGCATGGTCGCGCTCGACGGCGAGGGCCAGGTCGTGCGCAAGGCGCTGCTGTGGAACGACACGCGCTCGGCGCAGGCCGCGCTCGACCTGATCGAGGAGGCGGGCGCCCAGGCGCTCGCCGACGGCACCGGCACGGTGCCGGTCGCGTCGATCACGTCGACGAAGCTGCGCTGGCTGCGCGACGCGGAGCCGGACAACGCGGCCCGCGTCGCCGCCGTCGCGCTGCCGCACGACTGGCTGACGTGGCGTCTGCTCGGGTACGGGCCGGAGGCGGTCTCCCCCTCCGGCCCCGTGCTCGAGGCGCTGACCACCGACCGGTCAGACGCCTCCGGCACCGGGTACTTCGACTCGGTCCGGAACCGCTACGACCGCGGGATGCTCGAGCTCGCGCTCGGGCACGACGTGGTGCTGCCGCGCGTGCTCGGCCCGTCCGAGGTCGCCGGGCGCACCGTCGACGGGCTGCCCGGCATCCCCGCCGGCATCGTCGTGGGCGCGGGTGCGGGCGACAACGCGGGCGCGGCGCTCGGTCTCGGCGCGAGCGCCGGCGACGTCGTCGTCTCGATCGGCACCTCCGGCACCGTGTTCGCGGTCAGCCCGACCCCGACGCACGACGCCTCCGGCACGGTCGCGGGCTTCGCCTCCGCGTCGGGCGAGTTCCTGCCGCTCATCGCGACGCTGAACGCGGCGCGCATCCTCGACGTGACCGCCCGCCTGCTCGGCGTGGACCACGACGAGCTCGGCCGGCTGGCGCTCGCCGCGGAGCCGCGCTCCGGCGGCCTCGTGCTCGTGCCGTACTTCGCGGGTGAGCGCACGCCGAACCTGCCGGACGCGACGGCGTCCCTGGTCGGGATGACCCTCGGGTCGACGACCCGGGAGAACCTCGCCCGCGCCGCTGTCGAGGGCCTGCTCTGCGCGCTCGCCGACGGGCTCGCCGCCGTGCAGGGGCAGGGGGTGACCGCGGAGCGGCTGCTGCTGATCGGCGGCGCCGCGCTGAACCCGGCCGTGCAGGCCGTGGCCGCGCAGGTGTTCGCGGAGCCGGTCGTCGTGCCGCAGCCGGGCGAGTACGTCGCGGCGGGCGCCGCCGTGCAGGCCGGCTGGGCGCTGAGCGGCAGCCGTCCGCAGTGGCCGGTGCCCGACGTGGCGTCGCCCGCGCCGGATCACCACCCGGAGATCCTCGAGGCCTACCGGGCCGCGGCAGCCCGCGCCGTCTGACCTCCGCGCGGCTCGGTGGAGCGGCGCCCGCCGCCCCACCGAGCCGCGGCTCACGGCGCTCCCACTGACGCGCTGATTCCGCCCGCTCGCGAGGTGGTTTCGGCACGGGCGCGGAGCGCCCGGCTCAACCACCGTGTCCCGTTGGTCGAGGTGCGAGCGCAGCGAGCCTCGAGACCAGCACGCACCTTCGAGCTCGGTCAGGCGGAGAGGTTCACCGGCGGCACGGGGCCGCCGGGCCTGCGCCTGCCTCGTGGATCGACGTGGGGTGGCGGTGTCCACCACCACCTGCCGTCTTCGCGTTGCACCTGCCATCCGTGCTCGTCGTGGAGTCGGTGGCATCGCCAGCAGAGGAGGATCCCGTTCTCGATCGAGGTGGATCCGTATCCGGCGGGGTCGATGTGCGCGGCGTCGCACCAGGACAAGGGTGCGTCGCAGTTCGGGCCCGCGCACCCTTGGTCCCGGACCGCCATCGCACGCCGTTGCGCCTCGGAGAAGAACCGACGGCCGGTTCCGAGGTCCAGGGGCTGGCTGTCGCCACCGAGGACGACGGGGATGATCTCCGCCTCCTCGGCGAGCATGCGCGCGGTCGCGGCGGGGATCGTCTCCATGCACCCGGGCAGCAGGGCGTGGCTGATCCCGCTCCGCAATGCCTCTTCGCTGATCGTGACGAGCATCGTCACGGCGGTGCCGGCGACGCGCCCGTCGTCGATCTTCAGGACCTTCTTCGCGATCCGCTGAACACCGTCGACGCGGCGCTTGTTCAGCGGGCGGAGGTCCTTGTCGTCGAGCTTCGGTGCGTCATCCAGGACGAGCTGGAATCGACGCTGGGACGTGTTGGCGTCGAGGGCGGTCTCGAAGAAGCCCGCCGTCAGCGGGTCGAGATCGAGCACCCACCGGGTGAGCCCGTTGTCGAGCTTCCGCTTCGTCACCGTCGCCTGGCCTGCCAGCTCGCCGTCACGCGGCCCGTTGCCCTCCGGGTGCGCGTACGCGGGCACCAGGCGGAAGTGCTCCAGCAGCTCGTCGGCGGTGTAGCCCTCCTGCGACCGCTCCACCAGCTGGCGTTCGAGCTCCTCCAGCTCGAGCGGGGTGAGGCCGTTCTCGACCTCCTTCAACGCCCGGACGAGCGCCGCTGCGACGGAGACGTCGAGGCAGCCGGCCTCGAGGGCTGCTGCGACATGAGCGCGCTTCGCCGGCAGTCGCGTTCCGTCGATCGCCTCGCGGGGACGGACCGCAGCCGCGAGGGCGGTCAGCGTGCCGGCCTCCTCGCGCGGGATGCCCGCGACCTGGGCCAGCAGTGCCGCCGGGCTCGCCGCGCCCATGGTGCGGGCGAGGTTCGTCTCGTCGCGGATCTCGCTGCGTCGGGCGATCTCGCCGGCGAGCTTCGCGCGCTCGGACTCGGCGAGACGGATGAGTCGGCTCACCGAATCGGTCGCTTCGAGCAGCTCCTGATCGGACAGCAGCCGGACCGGGCCGTCCGACGACGCGCCGTCGAAGCGGCCGCTCGCGGAGACGCGGTCGAAGCCGCGCGCGTAGGCGGACGCCTGCGCGAGCACCGCCTCCGCGTTCCGGTTCATGCGTGTATTCGAGCACGGGGCACTGACACTGCATCCCGTTTCTGCCAGGGTTTTTCCGCTCAACGGAACGGCGTGTCCTGCTGATTCCGGATTGGACGACAGCGGTCTTCAGGGTGGTCTCGAGGCTCGCTTCGCTCGCACCTCGACCAGCGGAGAAGGCGGATGCGAGGCTCGCTGCGCTCGCACCTCGACCAGCGGGGACGGCGATGAGTGGCGGCCTGGAGGACCAGCGAGGCTCGCTGCGCTCGCACCTCGACCGGCGAACGGGCACTCGATCCGTGACCCTCGTTCGGGGGACGCGCGGGGTCATTCCCCGGGGCGAGCGCGGGCCCGGGTGAGCATCGGAGGGTGACCACCGCCTCGACGATCCGACCGGCCGTCGCGGTCCGACCCGCTCCCGGCGGTCGCATCGCGCTCTGGGACAACGCGCGAGCGCTCCTGATCGGGCTGGTCGTGTTCGGCCACGGGCTCGAGAGCATGCGCGGCTCGACGTCGGTCGACGTCGTCTACGCGGTCGTCTACGCCTTCCACGTGCCCGCCTTCTTGTTCGTCTCCGGCTGGTTCGCGCGCGCCGACCGACTCGACGCGAAGGCGCTGCTCGGCACGTCCCGGCTGCTCGTCACCTGGCTGCTCGCGGAGGCGGGCTGGGTCGTGCTGCGCCTCGCGACCGGGGAGCCGCCGTTCCCCGGCTCGTTCCTCGTCGTGCCGAGCTGGACCCTGTGGTTCCTCGTCACCCTCTTCCTGATGCGGCTGCTGCTCCCCTACCTCGCCCGCCTCCGGGCGCCGCTCGTGCTCGCGGTCGTCGCGACGCTCGGCGTCGGGCTGCTCGACGTCGGCACCGCGTTCTCCGCGAGCCGCACGATCTGCCTGCTGCCGTTCTTCCTGCTCGGCTGGTGGCTGCGCGGCCGAGGGCTCGACCGCGCGGCGTGGTTCCTCGCCCCGTCGGTCCGCGTACGCGCCGCGGCGGGAGCCGCGATGGCCGTCGCGGCCGGCGCGATCGTGCTCCTGATGCGGCAGGACGCGTGGACGACCCAGCTGCTGTTCTGGCGCCGCGGCTACGCGGGCATGGATCTCGACGCCGTGGAGGGCGTCGCGCTGCGCGGCACGGTCCTCGTGATCGCCGCCGTGATGACGCTCGCGCTGCTCGTGCTGGCGCCGCGTACCCGGTTCCGCTGGTCGAGCGTCGGGCAGCACACGCTGACCGTCTACCTGCTGCACGGGCCGGTCATCGAGCTGCTGCGCCGCACCCCGCTCGACGACGCCGTGCCGAGCGGCCCGCTCGCGCTGCTGCTCGCGGCCCTGCTCGCCGTGGTGCTCGTCGTCGGCCTCGGCAACGACCTCGTCGGCCGCCTGCTGAAGCCGCTGACCGAGCCCGACTGGGCGCTCCGCCGCCTGAGCCCCTCCTGACCGGACCCCGGTCGCGCGCCTCCTCGGGCGCACGACCGGGTCCGCGTCAGAACGGCCGGAAGGCGAGCACGCCGCGGACGGGACGCGCGTCGAGCCGGTGCTGCGGCAGGACGCCGGGGCCGCAGGACGCCGTGCCGATGCCGTGCTGCGCGAGGTCGAGCACCAGGCGGGCGCGATCGGCCGCCTCCGGCAGGTCGGTCGGGTGCGCCGCGGCGTCGAGCTCCGCGGAGGTCCACGGGCTCGCGGTGAACGCGAACCCGTCGCCCTCGACCGCGAACCCGCGGCCCTCCCGGCCGAGCGCGACGCGCACGACCCCGGAGCGCGAGCCGTTCTCCTGCGGCTTCACGTAGTCGGTGTGGAGGGCGCGCACGCCGTCGACGCGGAACGCGCCGAGGCGCTGCGACTGGCCCGTGTCGGGGTAGCGCTGCCCCGGCCCGTACCCGTCCCAGGCGACGTCGTCCGGCGCCCACGGCAGCGCGAGCTCGAGCCCGGCGCGGGCCCAGCCCGACGACCACGGGCCCTCCGGCGTGAGCGACACCTCCAGGCCGAGGGCCTCGCCGTCCGTCGTCCAGCGCGCGACCACGCGGAGCCGGTGGTCGGCGGCGGCCGGCGCGACCACGGTCTCGACCTCGAGCGCCGCGTCCTCGACGCGGACGGCGACGACCCGGGCGTGGAGGCGGTCGAGCCCGGCGAGCGCCCAGCGCTCCGCGTCGCTCAGCCCCTCCTGCTTGTTGTCGGCGATGCCGCGGTCGTTGTCGGTCGGCGCGCGCCACAGCGCGACCGTCGGCCCGTCGACGGGCAGGCCGCCGAGCTCGGTCAGTCGGCCGGTCGCCGCGTCGAAGGCGCCCGGCCCGAGGCGGATCGTCCCGCCCTCCTCGTGGACGGCGCCGGACGGCTTGACCGGCGCCGGCACGGCGAGCGCGCCGTGCTGCACCCACGCGACCTCCTGCCCGTCGGTCGCCCAGTCGGACTCCTCGCGGGTCACGGCCGACACGGTCAGCACGCCGTCGCCCTCCGCCTCCGCCGGCAGCGGCACCACCGCGGTCGTCCCGGGCGCGACGTGCGGCATGCCGATGAAGCCATGGGCGTCGCCGCGCGACCAGACGAGCTCGAAGGCCCCGAGGTCGACGAAGTCGTACCGGTTCGTCACCTGCACCCGTCCGTCGACGACCGCCAGCTCGATCGGCTCGATCACCTTCGCGTAGTCGAGGAGGCCGGGCCGCGGGTTCCGGTCCGCGTCGACGAGCCCGTCGGCCACGAAGTTGCCGTCGTGGATCTCCTCGTCGAAGTCGCCGCCGTAGGCGAAGAACTCGCGCCCGTCGGCGGTCCGCCGCCGGATGCCGTGCTCGAGCCACTCCCAGACGAAGCCGCCCTGCGTGCGCGGGTAGGTGCGGAAGCTCGTCTCGTACTCGCTCATCCCGCCCGGGCCGTTGCCCATCGCGTGCACGTACTCGCACTGGATGAAGGGCAGGGACCGGCGGTGCGCGTCGGCGGCCGGGTCCGGCAGCGGCGCCTCCTCCTGCCGGCCGATCGCGGCGACCTCGTCCTGGTGCGCGTACATGCGGGAGTAGACGTCGACGTAGGTGCTCGACCAGTCGCCCTCGTAGTGGACCGGCCGGCTCGGGTCGAGCTCCTTCGCGAGCCGCGCGGAGGCCTCGAGGTTCCGCCCCGTGCCGGCCTCGTTGCCGAGCGACCAGAGGATCACGCTCGCGTGGTTCCGGTCGCGGGCGACGGTGCGCCGCATCCGGTCGAGGTAGGCGGGCTCCCACTGCGGGTCGTCGCTCGGGTTGCGCCGCCAGCCGACGTGCACGAAGCCGTGCGTCTCGAGGTCGCACTCGTCGACGAGGTAGAAGCCGAGCTCGTCCGCGAGCGCGGGCAGGTCGGGGTGCGGCGGGTAGTGGGAGGTGCGGATCGCGTTGACGTGGTGCCGCTTCATCAGCAGCAGCTCCTGCCGGACCACCTCCGGCGGCACGACGCGGCCGAGGTCGGGGTGGTGCTCGTGGCGGTTGACGCCGCGGATCCGGATACGGCGCCCGTTCACCTTGAGCTGCGCGTCCTCGATCGTGATCGTGCGGAACCCGACCCGCAGGCTCGCCCGCTCGGTCGCCGTGCGGACGACCACGTCGACGAGGTCCGGCGTCTCCGCCGTCCACGCCGGCACGTCCAGCCCCTCGTGCGCGACGCCCACCGGCAGGCCCTCGAGCCCGAGCGCCGGGACGTCGACCACGGCCTCGGCACCGTCCCGCACGTCGGCCTCGACGAGGAGGCATCCGCGCCCGTCGACCAGGTCGGCGTGGACGCGCACGTCCTGCAGACCGCCCGCCGGCGCGGCCTGCACCGCGACGTCGCGGAAGACGCCCGGCAGCCACCACATGTCCTGGTCTTCGAGGTAGCTCGTCGCCGCCCACTGCGTCACCCGCAGCACGAGGCGGTTCTCGCCGCGCACGAGCACGCCGCTCATGTCGAACTCGTGGACGAGCCGGCTGCCCGCCGTCGAGCCGAGCCACCGCCCGTTCAGCCAGACCTCGCCGACCGCGTCGACCCCGTCGAGGCGCAGCAGCGCCCGGGTGTCCTCGTGCTCCCACGTGAAGGACCGCGCGTGGTCGCCGACCGGGTTCGCGTCCGGCACGTGCGGCGGATCGACCGGGAACGGGAACCGGGTGTTCGTGTAGGCGGGCGCGCCGTGCCCCTGCATCGGCCAGCTCGACGGGACCGGGATGCGGTCCCAGCCCGCCGTGTCCGGCCCGTCCCCGGCGAGGTCGTCGGGCGCCGCCGCCGGCGAGGCGGAGATCCGGAGCGCCCACTCGCCGTTCAGCGGCAGCAGCGGCGCATCCGTGTCGAACCGCGCGCGGGGCGCGATCCAGCCGTCGCCGACGAGGTGCCGCTCGTCGATCCGCTCGGTCTCGAGGGCGTCCGTCATGCCTCCGCCTCCACGGTGATCAGGAGCGCGTGCTCCGGGTTCAGGACGGGCATCGGCAGCCCGAGGACCGCGAGCGCGCGGCCCGACAGCACCGCGCCCTCCGCGAGCCACCCGGGCGCGAGCCGCTGGGTCGTGTCGTGCTCGGTCACCTGCAGGGCGAGCGCCACCCGGTACCGCCGGTCCGGGTCGAGCCCCGGCAGCCGGACCGGCAGGGGGGACTCGAACTCGGAGGTCGTGAGCTGCGCCCACGAGTAGAGCGCGCTCCCGCCGTCGCCCGCGACCACGCCGGTGAGCTGCACGGCCGGGTCGGGCGAGTCGCCCCGCACGAGCCGCCCGGTGTGGAGCACGCCGCGCCAGCGCTTGTAGAGGTCGATCGCGGCGGCGAGACCGCGGCGCTCCTCGTCCGTCGCGCTCCGCACGTCCCACTCGATGCCGAAGTGGCCGAACAGGGCGGTCGCGGTGCGGAAGCCGATGTCGTGCGTGCGACCCGTGCTGTGCGAGGTGGTCGGGCCGACGTGCGCGCCGACGAGCTCCGGCGGCAGCAGCAGCTCCGTCCAGCGCTGGATCGCCTGCCGCTCGAGCGCGTCGTTCGTGTCGGAGGTCCAGACCCGGTCGGTGCGCTGCAGGATCCCGAGGTCGACTCGCGCGCCGCCGGACGAGCACGACTCGATCTCCACCGAGGGGTGGCGCCGCTTCAGCTCGTCGAACAGCCGGTAGGCGGCGAGCGTCTGCGCGTGCGTCGAGGCGCGGCCGTCGTGCCCGAGCTCGAGCTGGTCGCGGTTCTGATCCCACTTCAGATACGCGATGTCGTTCTCGGTCAGCAGCGCGTCGAGCCGCTCGAGCACGTGCGCGAACGCCTCCGGGTGCACGAGGTCGATCACCTGCTGGTGCCGCCACTCGAGCGACGTGCGCCCGCCCGGCCGCGCGATCCAGTCGGGGTGCTCGCGGGCGAGGTCGGAGTCCTCGTTGATCATCTCGGGCTCGACCCAGAGCCCGAACTGCATGCCGCGGCCGCGCACGTGCTCGATGAGCGGGGTGAGCCCGTCCGGCCACACGGCGGGGTCGACCCACCAGTCGCCGAGCCCCGCCCGGTCGTCGCGGCGGTTGCCGAACCAGCCGTCGTCGAGCACGAACCGCTCGACGCCGAGCTCCGCCGCGGTGTCGGCGAGCCCGCGCAGCACGTCGAGGTCGTGGTCGAAGTAGACCGCCTCCCACGTGTTCAGGACGACCGGGCGCGGCGTCGCGGGGTGCTGCGGCCGGGCGCGGATCCAGTCGTGCAGCCGCGCGCTGACCCCGTCGAGCCCCTCCGCGGACCAGGCGGCGTAGGCGGTCGGCGCGACGTACCGCTCCCCCGGCGCGAGCACGACCTCGCCGGGGTCGAGCAGCTCGCCGGCGCCGAGCACGGTCTGCCCGCTCGGCAGCCGGTCGACGAACGACTCGTGGTCCCCGCTCCAGCCGAGGTGCATCGCCCACACGGCGCCGCTGCGCCAGCCGAACCGCGGCTCGCCCGCCGCGATCACGACCGGGGCGTCGTGCCCGGTGCGCCCGTGCCGGCCGCTGCGCACCCACGTGCCCTGGTCGATGCGGCGCCGCTGCGGCTGCTTCTCCCGCGCCCAGCGGCCGGTCGTGTCGAACGACTCCGCGGCCTCCGGCGGCACGGGGAGCACGAGGTCGAAGCGCTCGAGCGCGTAGTCGCCGGCGCCCGTGTTCTCGAGCGACCCGTCGAGGAGCAGCAGCCCCGAGGGCGCGATCGCGAGGCGGACCTCGACCGCGAGGCCGGCCTCATCGTCCGCGAGGCGGAGGGTCAGCGCGGCGCCGTCCTGCTCGGCGCCGGTCAGCGCGAGCCTCGGCGAGAAGGCGCTGCCGTCCGGGCGGCTCCCGCGGATCGCGGGCCGGCCGCGCCAGCCCCGCGCGCGCTGCGGCAGCAGCGACGGGCGGACCGGCGCGTCGAAGGTCGACGGCGGCACGGCGGTCGCCGCGAGCACGCCCGGGTCGGGCAGGTCGGCCCCGAGGGGCGCGCCCCAGTGGACGACGACCGGGTCGTCGCCGGCGAGGTCGACGAGCAGCCCGACGCCGCCCGCCTCGAGGTAGTGCTGTCCGGCCATGCGGTGCGTCCTTCCGTGCGCAGGGCGGCGGGCACCGGATCGCGTCCGGTGCCCGCCGCCCCTGGTGAATCAGCCCTTGTTGGCCCCGAGCGTGAGACCCGCCACGAACTGCCGCTGCAGCGCGAGGTAGATCACGAGCGTCGGGATCACGATGATCACGGCCCCCGCCGCGAGGAGGTTGTAGTTCGACAGGAACTGGCCCTGCAGGTTGTTGATCGCGGTCGTGATCGGCAGCCGGTCGCCGGACTGGATCAGCACGAGCGGCCAGAAGTAGTCGTTGTAGATGAAGATCACCTCCAGCGTGCCGAGCGCCGCGAGCGCCGGCCGCGTGAGGGGCATCACCACGCCGATGTACTGCCGCCAGACCCCCGCGCCGTCGACCCGGGCCGCCTCCGACAGCTCGAGCGGGAGCGCCTTCATGTAGTTCGACAGCACGAAGGTGCAGAACCCGATCTGGAACGCCGTGTTGATCGCGACGACGCCGAACAGCTGGTTCAGCAGCGTGCCGGAGTCCGAGATCGAGTACGGCAGCTGCGTCAGCTTGAACAGCTCGAACACCGGCGCCGCGAGCACCTGCGGCGGCAGGAGGTTGCCCGCCGTGAACATGATCAACAGGGTCGTGTTGAACCGCCAGCTGAACCGGCTCACCGCGAACGCCATCATCGACGCGAAGAACAGCGTGAGCAGCACGGTCGGGATCGTGACGAGCGTCGAGTTCAGGAAGTAGCCGGCGAAGCCGCCCTGGTTCCACGCCGCGAAGTAGTTCCCGAGGTCGAAGCGCCCCGCGATCGAGAAGTAGCCGTACCGGTCGGTGTCCGCCTTCGGCCGCAGCGACGTGTAGACGGCCCACAGCAGCGGGATCAGCCACATCACCGCCATCACGGTGAGGAACAGGTACGTGCCGAGGTGCCGCGGCCCGCGCCGCGTCCGGGTCGCCGCGGCGGTCGTCGCGGCCGCCCGGGCCGGCGCGGTCGCGCCGGTGGTGGTGGTCGTCGTCGTCGTCACGGTCACCGCTCCTTCGTCGAGAACGTGCGGGAGAGGTAGAACACGATCGGCACCAGCGAGATCACGAGCAGCACGACCGCGAACGCGGACCCGATGCCGATGACCTGCCCCTCGCCCACGAGGTACTGGATGACGAGCGCGGACACGAGCTCCAGGCCGTTCGTCGCACCGTTGATCACGTAGACGATGTCGAAGGCGCGCAGCGACTCGATGATCGTGATCACCACGATGATCACGTTCGTCGGCGCCATGGCCGGGAACACGACGCGGAAGAAGATCTGCCGGGCGTTCGCCCCGTCGAGCGCCGCCGCCTCCCGCAGCGACGGGTCGACCCCCTTCAGCCCCGCCAAGTACAGGATCATGATGTAGCCGGCGTGCCGCCAGGTCGCCGCCACGAGCGCCGCCCAGAGGTTCACGTTCGAGTTGCCGAACCAGTCGACCGCCCGCGGCGTGCCGGCGGTGCCGAGCAGGCTGTTCAGCAGGCCGTTGTCCTGCGAGTAGAAGAGCTGCCAGATGATGCCGATCAGCGCGACGGACAGCATGACCGGCACGAAGAAGATGCTCTGGTAGATGCGGCTGCCGCGGATCGGCTGGTCGAGCAGCACCGCGAGCAGCAGCCCGAGGGGCGTGCCGATCACGGCGAGGAACAGCAGCCAGACGACGTTGTGCAGCACCGCCGGCCAGAACGCCGGCGACTCCGCGAAGACGAACCGGTAGTTCGCGGCGCCGACGAACTGGAACCCGCCGAGGGTGAGCCCGTCCCAGCGGAAGAACGACAGCACGATCGACGCGACCGTGGGCAGCCACACGAGCACGAGCTGGATGAGGGTGGGGATGGCCACCATGACGGCCAGGACGACGGCGTCCCGACGGGTGAGTGCGCGCAGGCGGCCGCGCGCCCGGGCCGGAGGGCGGGTGCCCTCCGGCCCGGGCGTGGTCGCCGGGCTCAAGCCGATCGGCTGGATTCCGGACACGGGGTATCCCTACTGGTTGGCGTAGAGCGACTTCGCCTGCGTCTCGAGGTTCGCGAGGTCGATGGAGCCGGACTTCGTGAAGTTCTGCAGCGCGGGGATCATGACGTTCGACGCCATCGCCGGCAGCGCGTCGCGGTCGAAGAACTGGCTGATGTGCTTCGCGTTCGCGATCACGTCGCCCAGCTTCTTGTTGAAGGCGCTGTAGCCGGAGGTGTCGGCGTCCTTCGCCGTCATGATGTTGGAGGAGTCGACCTTCCAGTACGCGAGCTGGCCCTCGCCGGTGCCGAGGTAGGCGAGCATGTCCTTCGCCGCCTGGTTCTGGGCGCCCTTCTTCGACAGCATCAGGCCGTCGATCGGGGCCTCGACCGAATCGGTGCCCTCGACCTTGACCTCGGGGAACGGGAAGAAGTCGATGTCGTCGAGCACGGCCTTGTCCGTGAACTGCTGGGTCACGAACGAGCCGAGCAGGTACATGCCCGCCTGCTTGTTGCCGAGCTTCTGGGCCGCCTCCTGCCACGTCAGGCCGAGGGCGCTCGGGTCCTGGTAGGTGCGGAGCTCCTTCCAGGTGTCGAACACCTCCTGCACCTTCGAGGAATTCCAGGCCTCCTTGTGCGCGCACAGGTCGACGTGGAACTGGTAGCCGTTGATGCGCATGTTCAGGTAGTCGAACGTGCCCATCGCGGGCCAGCCGTCCTTGTCGGCGAACGCGATCGGGATGATCCCGGCGGTCTTCATCTTCTTGGCGAGCGCGACGAGCTCGTCGAAGGTGCCCGGCACCTCCCAGCCCTTCGACTGCCAGAACGACTTCCGGTAGAAGAAGCCCCACGGGTAGTTGTAGTTCGGGACGAAGTACTGCTTGCCGTCGTCGCCGGTCGACGCCTGCTTCAGGGCGTCGGAGTAGTTCGAGCCGATCTTCGACCAGACGTCGGACACGTCGCCGACGAGGCCCTTCTTCGCGTAGTAGCGCATGCGGTACCCGGCGAACCAGGTGAACGCGTCGTCGGGGCTGCCCTGGAGGTAGTTGCTGATCTTCTCCTGGAACCCGTTGTGGTCGCTCGTCTTCGTCTGGATCGTGTCCTTGGACTTCTTCTCGAAGGCCGACACGAACGCGGCGTACGCCTTCTTGGGCACCTCGTCCGAGGCGTTCGATCCGAAGGTCGCGCTGCCGCCGCCTCCCGCACCGCCGCCGCCGGACGAGCCGCCCGAGCACGCGGCGAGCAGCTGCGTGCCCGCGAGACCGACCGCGCCGATGCCGGCGCCGCGGATGAGACTGCGGCGGTTCAGCTCGAACCCGCCGGGATGTGCTGCCATGAACCCACTCCTTCGTGCGTCTCTTGCGGCCTCGCCGGCGCCCGTCTCCGGGCGCGCCTCGTCAGGGAGGCCCCACGCGATGCGAAACGTTCACATCGCTCGGCGGCATCATCGTCGCGCAGTGCGCGGCGCGTCAAGCGGGGCGCGCCGGAAGCCGCCCGATCGTGATCGCGGCGGTGCTGTCGCGCACGACGAGACGGGGCAGGACGCGGGGCGGCCGCCACGGCGCGACCGTGCCCTCGACCTCGTCGAGGAGCACGCCGATGGCCCTGCGGCCCAGCTCGTGGAAGTCCTGCCGGACCGTCGTCAGGGCCGGTCGCAGGTGGCGCGCGTACGGCACGTCGTCGAAGCCGACGACGCTGAGGTCGTCGGGCACGCGCAGCCCGAGGTCGTGCGCCGCGGCGAGCAGGCCGATCGCCATGTCGTCGTTCGCCGTGAACACCGCGGTCGGCTGCTCGACGGGCAGGAACCGCGTCGCGATCTCCCGCGCGCTGTCGGACGTCCAGTCGCCGTCGGGCCCGACGACGGGGACGAGGCCGTGCTCACGCATCGCCGCCTCGTAGCCGCGCTGCCGCTCCTCCGCCTCGGCCCAGCCGGAGGGGCCCGGCAGGTGGAGGATCCGGCGGTGGCCGAGCGCGTGCAGGTGCCGCACGGCGAGCCGGGCGCCCTCCTGCTGGTCGAAGCCGAAGTCGTGCACCTCGTCCGGGCCGCCCTGCAGGGTCAGCACCGGCACGTCGGCGCCGCTGGCGCGCACGGCCTCCCGGGCGCGGTCCTGCGGCGCGATCGCGACGATGCCCTCGACCCCGTGCGCGATCAGCTCGTCGAGCCCGGCGAGGATGTCGGGCGGCTCGTCGCTCGAGTTCGGCACCGTCGTGACGCTGTACCCGCGGTCCTTCGCCGCCTCGACGATCGTGAGGAACGAGCTGAAGGGCCCGTAGAGCGCCCGTGCCGACAGCAGCACGCCGATCGTGCGGCTGCGGGAGGTGACGAGCGCGCGGGCCGCCCGGTTCGGGCGGTAGCCGAGGGCGTCGATCGCGCTGCGCACGCGCTCGACCGTCTCCGCGCGCAGGCTCGGGTGCGCGTTGAGCACGCGCGAGACCGTCTGGTACGACACCCCCGCCCGCTCGGCGACGTCGCGGATCGACGGAGGCCTGGATCGGCCGTCGGGATCGCGCATGGGGCTCCTCGTGCGTCGCGACGCGGAAGGTGCCGCGATGCTAGCGCCCGCCCGGAGCCCGCGGTCAGCCCTTGCGCGCGGCGCGCGCGGCCCGCGCCCGGAATTGCGCGCTCCGGTCGCAGTTGCGTGCGAGCGCTCGCGCGCAACTGCGACTGCAGCGCGCATCTTCACGTCCGGCCCGTCTCAGAGCGCCGTGATCGCCGTCCGCTCGAGCGCGAGGCCCGCCTCGTACCGCTCGAGGTACGCGGCGAAGGCCTGCACGTCGGCCTCCTCCGGCTCGACCGTGCGGAACGCCGCGTCCGCGAAGACGCGCTCGCCGAGCCACGTGCTCAGGTCCGTCTCCGCGCCCGAGGCCGTGTAGGCCGCGAGCACCGCGACGCCCCAGGCGCCGCCCTCCGCGGCGGTCTCGCCGACCGCGACGGGGGCCGCGAGCGCGCCCGCTAGGAAGCGCTCGGCGACGCCCTCCGTGCGGAACAGCCCGCCGTGGGCGAGCATCCGGTCGAGCCGGACGCCCTCCGACGCGAGCACGCGCATCCCGACGGCCAGCGCGCCGAAGACGCCATAGATCTGCGCCCGCATGAAGTTCGCGAGCGTGAAGCGGCTGTCGGGGGTGCGGACGACGAGCGGCCGTCCCTCCTCGAGGCCGATCACCGGCTCGCCGGACAGGAGGTTGTACGCGAGCAGGCCGCCCGCGTCGCCGTCGCCGTCCAGCGCCTCGCGGAAGAGCACGCCGAAGACGTCGTCGGCGGCGAGGCCGGAGCCGGAGGCCGCGGCGAACCGGGTGAACAGGCCCGCCCACGCGCCGAGCTCGCTCGCGCCGTTGTTGCAGTGGACCATCGCGACCGGGTCGCCGGCCGGCGTGGTGACGAGGTCGAGCTCGTGGTGCTGCTGCGCGAGCGGCCCCTCGAGCACGACCATCGCGAAGACGCTGGTGCCGACGCTGACGTTGCCCTCGCGGGGCGCGACGGAGTTCGTCGCGACCATGCCGGTGCCGGCGTCGCCCTCGGGCGGCGCCGCGACGGCGCCGGGCGCGAGCGCGCCGCTCGGGTCGAGGAACGCCGCGCCCTCCGCGGTGAGCTCGCCCGCCGGCCGGCCCGCGTCCAGGACGTCGGGCAGCAGCGCGCGCAGCGACAGCCCCGGCGCCCGGTCCGCGACGAGCGCGTCGAACCGCTCCACGAGAGCCGCGTCGTACTCGTGCGTCGCGGCGTCGATCGGGAACATGCCGGACGCGTCGCCGACGCCGAGCACGTCACGACCGGTCAGGCGGCGGTGCACCCATCCCGCGAGCGTGGTGAACGACGCGACGCGGGCGACGTGCTCCTCGCCGTCGAGCACCGCCTGGTACAGGTGCGCGATCGACCAGCGCATCGGGATGTTGACCCCGAACAGCTCGGACAGCTCCGCGGCGGCGGAGCCGGTCGTCGTGTTGCGCCAGGTGCGGAAGGGCACGAGGAGGCCGCCGTCCGCGTCGAACGCGAGGTAGCCGTGCATCATCGCCGAGACGCCGACCGCGCCGAGCGCGGTGAGCTCGACGCCGTGGCGGCGCCGCACGTCCGCGACGAGGTCGGCGTAGGCGGCCTGCAGCCCGGCCTCCGCGTCCTCGAGGGAGTACGTCCACATCCGGTCGACGAAGGCGTTCTCCCACTCGTGCGCGCCGACGGCGAGCACCTCGTGGTCCTCGCCGATCAGGCACGCCTTGATTCGCGTCGACCCGAGCTCGATGCCGAGCACCGCACGGCCCCCGGTGATGACGTCCGCTGCGCTCATCGCGCGATCCTCCTCCTCCCCGCCGCGGCGGGGACGGTCAGCAGGGCTCCGCGCCGGCCCGCAGGCGCCAGAGCGCCGCGGGCCCGACGAAGGGCGCCAGGGTCGACTGGGCGCTCGCGCCGAGCCGCAGCCACTCGGCCTCGACGGCGTCGAGGACCGCGAGGCGCGGCAGGTGCGGCACGAGCGCCGCGAGCCGCTCGACCAGGGCGAGCAGCTCGTCGAACGCGGTCACAGACCGCGCGCGAGCCGGTGGTAGGCCGCGTTCCACTGGACCTCGCGCGTGAACCCGCGCACGGTGGTGGCGTCGTCGATCACGAGCAGCTCGGTCTCGGTCATCGTGGCGAAGGCCTCCCAGACGTCGACGCCCGCGGCGGTCGTCATGACCGTGTGGTGCGCGGCGCCGGCGGTCAGCCAGCAGGTCGCGGAGGTGGTGAAGTCCGGCTGCGGCTTCCACACCGCGCGGCCGACGGGCAGCTTCGGCAGCGCCTCCGGCGGCGTCACGACGTCGACGACGTTCGCGACGAGGCGGAAGCGGTCGCGCACGTCGCTCATCGCGACGACGACCGCGGGGCCGGCGTCGGCGTTGAAGACCAGGCGCACCGGGTCGTCCTTGCCGCCGATGCCGAGCGGGTGCACCTCGAGGCTCGGCCTCGCCGTCGTGAGCGACGGGCTGACCTCGAGCATGTGCGCGCCGAGGATCAGCTCGCTGCCCGGCGTGAGGTCGTACGTGTAGTCCTCCATGAGGCTCGCGCCGCCCGGGAGCCCCGCGCCCATCACGTTCGCGATGCGCACCAGCGCCGCGGTCTTCCAGTCCCCCTCGGCGCCGAAGCCGTAGCCCTCGGCCATGAGGCGCTGGACCGCGAGGCCCGGCAGCTGCTTGAGCGCGCCGAGGTCCTCGAAGTTCGTGGTGAACGCGGCGAACCCGCCCTCCTCGAGGAAGGAGCGGAGGCCGATCTCGATCGCGGCGCCGTCGCGCAGGGACTGCCGGCGCGCGCCGCCCTCCTGCAGCTCCGGGACGACGTCGTAGAGGCGGTCGTACTCGGCGACGAGCGCGTCGACGTCCGCGTCGGCGACCTGCGCGACCCGGTCCGCGAGCTCGTTGACGCCCCACGTGTTGACCTGCATGCCGAAGCGGATCTCCGCCTCGGTCTTGTCGCCCTCGGTGACGGCGACGAAGCGCATGTTGTCGCCGAAGCGCGCGAGCTTCAGCGTGCGGGCGGCGCTGCGGCCCGCGGCGGCGCGCTGCCAGACCTCGACCTTCGCGCGGACGGCGGGGTCGGAGACGTGGCCGACGACGGTGCTGCGCGGCACGCCCATCCGGGACTCGATGTAGCCGAACTCGCGGTCGCCGTGCGCGGCCTGGTTCAGGTTCATGAAGTCGAAGTCGATCTCGCTCCACGGCAGGGCGACGTTCGCCTGCGTGTGGAGGTGCAGCAGCGGCTTCTGCAGCGCGGTGAGCCCGCCGATCCACATCTTCGCCGGGCTGAACGTGTGCATCCAGGCGATGACGCCGATGACGGAGTCGTCGCTGTTCGCGTCGAGCATCGCGCGGCGGATCGCGTCGGCGTCGGTGAGCACCGGCTGCCACTCGACGCGCACGGGCACGCCGGCCGCGAGCTCGTCGGCGATCGCGCGCGACTGGTCGGCGACCTGCGCGAGCGTCTCCGGCCCGTAGAGGTGCTGGCTGCCGGTGAGGAAGAGGACCCGGTACGAGTCGAAGGTGGTGTCGAGCGCGGTCATGTCATCACTCCGTGGGGCTGGCGAGGCGGGTGTCCGTGGACTGCCCGTAGACGTTCTGGTAACGGTCGAAGAGACGGTCGACCGCCTCCTGCGGGATGGGGACGAGGGGGCCGAGCTCGCGCGCGACGTGCACGCTGCGGGCGACGTCCTCGACCATGACGGCGGCCTTGACGGCGTCGCGGGCGTCCTTGCCGATCGTGAACGGGCCGTGGTTCGCCATCAGCACCGCCCGGCTGCGGTGGCCGGACAGCGTCTCGACGATCCCGCGGCCGATCGAATCGTCGCCGATGATCGCGAACGGGCCGACCGGGATCGGCCCGCCGAACTCGTCGGCCATCGCCGTGAGCACGCACGGGATCTCCTCGTTCCGCGCCGCCCACGCGCAGGCGTAGGTCGAGTGCGTGTGCACGACGCCGCCGATGTGCGGCATGTGCCGGTACACGTACGCGTGCGCCGCCGTGTCGGAGGAGGGGCTGCGGTGGCTACCGGGGCTGCCCGCGACGACGTTCCCGTCGAGGTCGCACAGGATCATGTCCTCGGCGGCGAGCGCGTCGTACGGCACGCCCGACGGCTTGATCACGAACAGGTCGGCGCCGGGCACGCGGCCGGACACGTTGCCGCCGGTCCACACGACGAGGCCGTAGCGGACGAGCTCCGCGTGGAGCGCGGCGACGTCCCGCCGGACCTCCGCGATCGCCTGCTCGACCTCGGGGCTGAAGGCCATTCCATCTCCATCGACGCGACTCGGGCGCGCCGCATCCCGGCGCACGGAAGTGAGCGCTCACGCTACCAGGACGACGCGACCGCGGGAAGCGTCGGCCCGCCGCGCGATCCGCGCCGCGGTCAGTGCGCGACGGGGGCGGGACGCGGCGCGCCGGTCGAGGCGCGGACGACCAGCTCCGGCGTCAACGGGGCGGCGTCCACCGGCTCCCGGTCGGCGAGCAGGTCGTCGAGGCGGGCCATCAGGCCGCGGCCGAGCGCGGCGAAGTCCTGGCGCAGGGTCGTGAGCGGCGGCGGGAAGAACGCGGCCTCGGGGATGTCGTCGAAGCCGACGACGCTGACGTCCTCCGGCACCCGCACGCGCGCGTCGCGGAAGGCGGCGAGGAGGCCGAGGGCCATCTGGTCGTTCGCGGAGAAGATCGCCGACGGGGCGCCCTCGGCCGCGATCGCCCTGCCGATGCGGTAGCCGCTCGCGGAGCTCCAGTCGCCGCGGAGCACCTCCGGCGCGCGCAGGCCGAGGCGCTCCGAGGCCGCCCGCCAGCCCGCGATGCGCTGGTCCGCCTCCGTCCAGCCCTCCGGCCCGGCGACGTGCAGGACGGCGTCGTGCCCGAGGGCGGCGAGGTGCTCGGTCGCGATCGCGCCGCCCGCCACGTCGTCGACCGTGACGGCGGCCGCGCCGGGGACGACGTCGACGCTCGTGACGACGGGGAGGCGGCTCGTCAGCGCGGCGAGACCGGCGCCGACCGAGGGCCCCGGCGCGATCACGACGACCGCGCGCGGGTCCTGCGCGAGCAGGGTCTCCGCGACCTCGCGGACGTGCGCGTCGCCGTCGGCGTCGTCCGCCGCGGCGATGGCCACGTCCCAGCCGCTGGCGCGGGCGGCCGCGTTGAACGCGTTTGCGATGCTCGCGGGGCCGTAGTACGGCATGCCGACGACGACGAGCCCGATCGTGCGGGTGCGCCGGCGTGCGAGGGCCCGGGCGGCGGCGCTCGGCCGGTAGTCGAGCCGCGCGATCGCCTCGTCGACCCGTTCGCGCACGGCGGGCCGGACCGTCGGGTCGCCGTTCAGCACGCGGGAGACGGTCTGGTGCGACACCCCGGCCGCCTTCGCGACGTCGAAGATGTTCGGCACGGGCGCGAGTGTAGGGCTCGGGCGCGTCAGGCGGTCCGCTCGAGCAGGCGCTCGGCGAGCGCCCGCACCTCCCGCCGGAGCGGCTCGGGCTGCTCGACGCGGAACGGCGCGTCGAGCGCGGCGAGGACGCCGGCGACCCAGTCGAGGCTGCGCGCCTCGAGGCGCACGCGGACCCAGCCCTCCTTCCCCGCCTCGCCGGCGGGGACCGGCCGGAGCCGCGCCACCGCGGCCGGGAGGTGCCGCCGGATCCGGTCCTCGCTCGCGCGCACGAGGACCCGGACGGCGTGGTCGCGGGGCGCGCTCGCGATCGAGGCCAGCACCTCGCGCACCGGGTCGAAGCCGTCCGGCACCGTGAACCCGCCGTCGAGCGGCTCGAGGTGCTCCACGCGGTCGAGCCGGAACGTGCGCACCTCCCCCGACGCCGAGTCCGGGCCGACCAGGTACCAGCGGCCGCCGTGCTCCACGACGCCCCACGGCTGCACGTGCCGCTCGGAGACCTCCTCGCCCCGCCGGTGCCGGACGAGGAGGGGTCGGCGCTCGGCGGCGGCAGCGCTGGCGACCGTGATCCGGTCGGCGGGCGTCGCGGACGGGCGCGGCTCCGGTGCGCTCGTGCGCACGTCGAGGAGGCCCGCGACCTGCTCCGCGACCGGCGCGGGCAGCACGCGGCGCACCTTGGCGGAGGCGGTCTCCGCAGCCGTGCGCACCGCCGCGGAGGGGCCGCTGCGGGCGGACGCCGCCAGGCCGAGCACGACGGCGACGGCCTCCTCGTCGGTGAGCATCAGCGGCGGCACGCGGTAGCCCGATCCGATGCGGTACCCGCCGAACCGCCCGCGGAGGGTCTCCACCGGCACCTCGAGCTCCAGGAGGTGCTCGACGTAGCGCCGCACCGTGCGCTCGTCGACGCCCAGCCGGTCCGCGAGCTGCCGCGCGGTGCGGACCCCGCCCGACTGGAGCAGCTCGAGCAGGGCGAGGACGCGGGCGGTGGGCCGGGGCACGCGAGCAGGTTCTCACCGATACCGGGCGGAGGTCGACCGGTATCGCTCCTACCGTGCCGCTCGGCGGTCACGAGGGCCGCCGTCATCCGAAGGAGTCCCCGTGCAGCTCGCATCCGCCCGGATCATCACCGCCGACGTCGACCGGTCGGTCGCCTTCTACGAGCGCCTGCTCGGCCGCGCCGCGGACCGGCCCGCGCCGGTCTTCGCCGTGTTCCGCTCGCCGACCGGCTCGCTCGCGATCGGGCACCCGAGCACGGTGCCCGTCGCCGGGTTCGCGGCCGCGCACGACGGCGTGCTCGTGGAGTTCCAGGAGGAGGGCCCGGCCGCGGTCGACGCGGTCCACGAGCGGATGCGGTCGTCCGCCGAGGTCGCGATGGCGCCCGCGGACATGCCGTGGGGCAACCGCTCGCTGCTCCTCCGCGACCCGGACGGCGTGCTCGTCAACGTCTACGCGCCGCTGTCCTGACCCGCCCTTCCGTTTTGAAGGAGTTCTCCGCACGGTCGGCAACGAACTCCTTCAAAACGGACGAAGCGGGGTCAGGCCTCGCGCTGCTGCGGCGAGCGCGTCGCCGTGATGGAGGTGTCGCGCTCGATCGCGTCGCCGAGCACCTCGTCGATGCGGGCCATGAGCTCGGCCGGGATCACGACGCCGGCGGCCTTCGCGTTCTCCGTCACCTGCTCCGGACGGGAGGCGCCGATGATCGCCGTGGCGACGTTGTCGTTCTGCAGCACCCACGCGACCGCGAGCTGGGCGAGCGACAGGTCGAGCTCGTCCGCGACCGGCTTCAGGTCCTGCACGCGCTGGAGCACGTCGTCCTGCAGCCAGCGCTTGATGAAGTTCGCGCCGCCCTTCTCGTCGGTCGCGCGGCTGCCCTCGGGGTGCGGCTGGCCCGGCTTGTACTTGCCGGTCAGCACGCCCTGCGCGATCGGCGACCAGACCACCTGGCTGATGCCGAGCTCCTCCGAGGCCGGCACGACCTCGCCCTCGATGACGCGCCACAGCGCCGAGTACTCGGGCTGGTTCGAGATGAGCTGGAAGCCGAGCTGCTTCGCGAGCGCCGCCCCCTGGCGCAGCTGGTCCGCGGTCCACTCGGAGACGCCGACGTAGAGCACCTTGCCCTGCCGGACGAGGTCGGCGAACGCCTGCATCGTCTCCTCGAGCGGCGTGAAGTGGTCGAACCGGTGCGCCTGGTAGAGGTCGACGTAGTCCGTGCCGAGCCGCTGGAGCGATCCGTCGATCGACTCGAGGATGTGCTTGCGCGAGAGGCCGACGTCGTTGTGCCCCTTCGGGCCGGTCGGGCCGAAGACCTTCGTGAAGATCTCGATCGACTGGCGGCGCGTGCCCTTCAGCGCCTCGCCGAGGACCGTCTCCGCGCCGGTGTTGGCGTAGACGTCCGCGGTGTCGAACGTCGAGATGCCGGCGTCGAGGGCGGCGTGCACGCTCGCGATCGCCCGCTCGTTCTCGACCTGGCTCGCGGCGGTCACCCAGTTGCCGTAGGTGATCTCCGAGATCTTGAATCCGCTGTTCCCGAGGTACCGGTACTCCATGACCCACGTCCTTCCGACTTCGTTGCCGTCGTCGACAAAGTACGCGGGCGCGCCTCCGCGTCTCCTGGCCCCGGATCGCCCAGCCCCGGACGTCGAGCGGGCCGGTGCGACGATGGGGCCGCGGTGCGGACGCCGCGGACGGCGGGCGGGGTGACGGAGACGCGGGACGGGCGGCTGCGGGCCGCCCGCGAGGCCGCCTACCGGCGGGACGCGACGCCGGAGGACCTGGCGCGGCTCGCGGCCCTCGAGCCGAGCGGCCCGGGCGGCCCGCACAGTCCGGGCGGGCCGGACGGGCCCCTGCCGGTCGCGCCGCACGTGCCGTCGCAGCGGCGGCGCCGGGGCGCGACGGCCGTCGTCGGCGTCGCGGCGCTGCTGGTCGGCGCCCTCCTGGGCGGCGCCGCGGTGGCGGCCCTCCGTCCCGCAACGGCGCCCGAGCGGCCCGCTCCGGCGGCGACGGAGCCCGGCGGGGAGCTGCGCGCTCGCATCCTCGCGAGCAACGGCACCTGGTCGGCGCAGGACTACTTCCGCTTCTACCCCGGGCAGCTGCCCGCCGAGTGGTCCGACTCCCCCACCGGGCGCAGCTACGTGCAGCTGACGGGTCCGCGCCGGCTGCGGATCTCGCCGTCGGACGGAGCGACCGCGCTGCTCGTCGTGCCGACCTGCGCGGCGTCGGAGGGCCGGTACCGATGGACGGTCCGCGCCGCCGACGGGCGCGCCCTCGCCGAGGACGCCGGGCGCTGCGGCGGCTTCGACGGCCGGTCGCTGCGGATCCCGGACGGCGCCCGCCCGCTCGTGCTCGAGATCGCGACGCAGGGCGTCTCGGGCTACGCGGTGACGACGTTCGAGCGGTGAGGCTCGACGCCCGCGCTCAGTGGGGCGGGGCGAGGCGGGCGCGGAGGGTCGCGACGTCGAGGTCCGGCTGCGGGTAGCGGGGGTCGAGCTCGGCGAGCGTCTCCCGGAGCAGCTCGGCGACCGCCCAGTTCCGATACGTCTTGTGGTCGGCCGGCACGACGTACCAGGGCGCCGCGTCCGTGTTCGTCCGCTCGAGCACCGCGTCGTACGCGGCGCGGTAGTCGTCCCAGCGGGCCCGCTCGTCGATGTCCGCCGGGTTGAACTTCCAGTGCTTGTCGGGGCGCGCGAGCCGGCGCAGCAGGCGCTCCCGCTGCACGTCGTACGACACGTGGAGGAAGACCTTCAGCACGGTGGTGCCGCCGTCGACGAGCTCCTGCTCGAACGCGTTGATCGCGTCGTAGCGGGTCTCCCACTCCGACTTCGGGACGAGGTCGTGCACGCGGACGACGAGCACGTCCTCGTAGTGGCTGCGGTCGAAGACGCCGATCATGCCGGGGCCGGGCAGGCGCTTGCGGATGCGCCAGAGGAAGTCGTGCGCGCGCTCCTCCTCCGTCGGCTTCTTGAACGCCGTGTACTCGACCCCGATCGGGCCGAAGACGCCGACGGCGTGCGTGACGACGCCGCCCTTGCCCGCGGTGTCCATGCCCTGCAGCACGAGCAGCACGCGCCGCTGCCCGCCGCCGGTCGACTCCGCCCAGAGCCGCTCCTGCAGGTCCGCCATCTGGGCGAGGTCGTGCTCGAGCCGCTTGGTCGTGGGCATCAGCGGCTTCGCACCGGTGTCGAACCCGGACACGCTGAGGGGGCCGGGCGGCACGCGCAGCGCGTCGCGGAGGGAGGCGGGGGCGTCCTTGCTCACGCTCGGGACGCTACTCCCGCCTCCCCGGGGCCGATCCGGACCGCTCAGATCCCGGAGGCGGCGAAGGCGATGACCTGGGTGACCTGGCTCGTCGAGAAGTTGTCGTCGGAGACGAGCACGACCAGGCGGCGGCCGTCGGGCAGGCGCGGGCCGACCGCGATCCCCTCGACGTTGTCGACCCGCGGCAGCCCGCGGACCGCGTCGAGGTCGACGGCGAGCCGCTTCCGCATCGGCGTGAGGGGCGCGCTGCCGAGCGCGTCGCGGGCGAGCACGTCGGTCGCGCGGGTCGCGTCGGCCTCGTAGACGCGGATCTTGTTCTTCGTCGTGAAGGCGCGCTCGATCACGAGGAAGCGGCCGCCGCCGAGCGCGGCGATGTCGCTGACGCCGTTCGTCGCGGTCGCCCCGCCCGGCTCGAACAGCGGCTCGAGCGGGTAGGCGTACTGCGCGATCGGAAGGCCCTGCCCCGAGTGCTCGGTGAAGCGGACGCGCGCCCCGTGCGTCGCGGTCGGGTCCTCGCCGTCCTGGACCAGCGGGTCCTCCATCGCGGCCCAGAGGGCGTCGCCCTTCGGCGTGTACGACAGGCCCTCGAGCGTCTGGTTCTGCCGCGGCCCGACCTCCTGCGCGTTCATGTGCAGCTGCGGCGCGAGCGGCAGCACGCGCCGGGTGCGGCCGTCCGGGTCGGCGAGGCGCACGGCGGGGTCGCCGAGCGTGAGCGGCGCGGGCTTCCGCTCCCCCTCGCTCGACCAGGCGAAGCGGCGCGAGCGCGGGTCGACCGCGATGCCCTCCGGGTCCGGGGCGACGACCGAGCCGTCGGCCGAGGTCGGCGGGAAGACGGAGCCGTCCGGCTGCCGCAGCGGCTCGGTGCTCCGCAGCCGCACCGACACCGCGCCGGGCCTCGCGGCGATCGAGGCGGTGTAGAAGCGGGCCGGATCCGTCTGCGACCGGTCGTCGCTGATGATCAGGTACCGGCCGGTCCGCGCGTCCCAGCTGATGCCGGAGAGGCCGCCGACGGTCGTGCCGTCGACCTGCAGCGCGTGCGGCAGCTCCGTCTCCCCGAGGTAGGAGAAGGCGACGTGCCGGGCGGGGGCGCGGTGCGCGGGTGCGGCGACGGCCGGCGCCGCGATCGCGGCGGCGGCGGCGGCGGCGGCGAGGACGATGAGCGGGGCGAGGAGCACGCGGGATCGCATGCCTCCACGGTCCTCCTCCCGGCTCGCGGTCGCCAGCGCCGCACCCGCCCGCCGCGGGCTGTTCGCCGGTCGTTCAAGCCCCGGCGGCGCGCAGCCGCCGCCCGGCAGAATCGTCCGCATGCTCGACGACGCACTGATGCCCACCCGCACCCTCGGCCGCACTGGCCGCACCGTCTCCGCGGTCGGGCTCGGCACCTGGCAGCTGGGCGCCGACTGGGGCGACGTGTCGGAGGACGACGCCCGCGCGGTGCTCGACGCCTCCGCCGCCGAGGGCGTGACCCTGTTCGACACCGCGGACGTCTACGGCGACGGGCGCAGCGAGCGGATCATCGGCTCCTGGCTCGCCGCGAACCCGGGGGCGGGCGTGACGGTGGCGACGAAGATGGGCCGCCGCGTCGACCAGGTGTCCGAGAACTACGTGCTCGACAACTTCCGCGCGTGGACCGACCGGTCGCGCCGCAACCTGGGCCAGGACGTGCTCGACCTGGTGCAGCTGCACTGCCCGCCCACCGCCGTGTTCCACGACGACGCCGTGTACGACGCGCTCGACACCCTCGTGGCGGAGGGCGCGATCGCGGCCTACGGCGTCTCGGTCGAGGAGACCGCGCAGGCGCTCGCCGCGATCGCCCGGCCGCACGTCGCGAGCGTGCAGATCATCCTCAACGCGTTCCGGCTGAAGCCGATCGACGAGGTGCTCCCGGCGGCGCAGGAGGCGGGCGTGGGCATCCTCGCCCGGGTGCCGCTCGCCTCCGGGCTGCTCTCCGGCCGCTACGACGAGTCGACGACCTTCGCCGAGAACGACCACCGGAGCTACAACCGCCACGGCGAGGCGTTCGATCAGGGCGAGACGTTCTCCGGCGTCGACTTCGAGCAGGGCGTCGCGGCGGCCCGTCGGTTCTCGGCGCTCGTCGCGGAGCACGCGCCGGAGGGGACCACGCCCGCGCAGGCCGCGATCGCCTGGGTCGCGCAGCTGCCCGGCGTGACCACGGTCATCCCCGGCGCGCGCTCCGTCGCTCAGGCCGAGTCGAACGCGGCCGCCGGCCTCCTCCCGCCGCTCGGCGACGCGTTCGAGTCGGGCGTCCGCGCGATCTACGACGAGTTCTTCCGGGCAGCGATCCACGAGAAGTGGTGACCGCGCGCGCCGGGGCGGTGCTGCTCGCGGGCGGCGCGGGGTCCCGGCTGGGCGGGGTCGACAAGGCGGCGCTGCGGCTCGACGGCGTGGCGCTGCTCGACCGCGCGCTCGCGGCGCTCGCGGGAGCCGGGGTCGACGTCGTCGTCGTGGGCCCGCCCCGGGGGCTGCCCGGGGTCCGGGTGGCGCGGGAGGACCCGCCCGGCTCCGGCCCGGCCGCCGCGGTCGTCGCCGGGCTCGGGGCGCTGCCGCCGGTCGAGGAGGTGCTGCTGCTCGCGGTCGACCTCCCGCGGCTGCCCGAGGCGCTGCCGCTGCTGCTCGCCGCCCCGCTCGGCCCCGACGGCGCCGTGGTCGTGGACGCGGACGGGCGGCGGCAGTGGCTGCTCGGCCGGTACCGGGGAGCGGCGCTGCGGGCCGCGGCGACCGCCCTCGACTACCCCGCGGACCGCCCGCTCCGCGCACTGGTCGGAGGGCTCGACCTCGCGCCGGTGCGGCTCCCGGCGGGCCTCGAACTCGACGTGGATACCGTGGCCGACGCGCGACGGGCGGGGGTGTCCCTGCCCGGGGAGGAGACGCGATGAGCGACGACGTCGATGCCGCCCTGACGACCTGGTGGGCCACGCTCGTCCAGGCGCTCGGTCTCGAGGACGTGCCCGCGGACCGGGACGCGATCCTGGGCCTCGCCGGCGAGGCCGCGCACGCGGTCGTGCGTCCCGCGGCGCCCCTCACCACCTTCCTGGCGGGCTACGCGGCGGGCCTGGCCGGCGGCTCGGCGGCGGCCGTCACCGCCGCGATCGAGCGCGCCCGCACCGCGGTGGAGGGATGACCGGGAGCCGCTCCTGGTCCGACGCCCGCGCCGCCGCGGCCGCCTGGTCGCCCGCCGCACCGCGCACCCTCCCGCTCGCGGAGGCCGTCGGCGCCGTCCTCGCCGAGCCGGCGACGGCACCCCGCCCCATGCCGCACTACGACTCCGCCGCCATGGACGGCTGGGCCGTCGCGGGTCCCCCGCCGTGGCGGACGACGGAGGAGGAGGTGCTCGTGCCGGGGCAGGCGCGGGCCGTCGTCACCGGCGGCGCGCTGCCGCTCGGCGCGAGCGCCGTCGTCCCGGTCGAGCGCGGGACCCTCGTGGAGGGCCTGCTCGACGCTCACCCGCCGGAGCCCGGCGCGCACGTGCGCCGGGCGGGCGAGGAGGCGCCGGCCGGGACCGAGCTCGTCGCCGCGGGCGCGCGCCTCTCCCCCGCGCACGTCGCCGTGCTCGCGATCGCGGGTCTCGACGCGGTCGTCGCGCGCGCCCGGCCGACCCTCGGCCTCGTGCTGACCGGCGACGAGGTCGTCACCGCCGGCCTGCCCGCGCCGGGGCGGGTCCGGGACGCGTTCGACCCCCTCCTCCCGCTCGCGGTCGCGGGGCTCGGCGCCACGGCGCTGCCGCCGGCGCGTGTGGGCGACGACCCGATCGCGATCCGCGCGGCGGTCCAGGGGCTGGCGCAGGCGGACGTGGTCGTCACGGTCGGCGGCACCGGACGGAGCCGCGTCGACCGGCTGCGCGAAGCCCTCGAGGGCGCCGAGCCGGTGTTCGACGGCGTGGCGATGCGGCCCGGTCACCCCGCGCTGCTGACCCGCCTGCCCGACTGCCGGCCGCTGCTCGGGCTGCCCGGCAACCCGCTCGCCGCCGTGTCCGCGCTGCTGTCGTTCCTCCCGCCGCTCGTCGACGCCCTGACCGGCGCGACCCCGGCACCGCTCCCCTTGATGCCCGCCGCGGTCGCGCTGGCCGGCTGGCCGGGCGGGGAGTCGCTCGTGCCGTGCGCGATCGGCGAGGCGGGCCTCCTGCCCGCGCCCGGCGTGCGGCCGAACATGCTGCGCGGGCTCGCCGCCTCCGCGGTGCTCGCCGTCGTCCCGCCGGAGGGCGTCCCGGCAGGCGCCCCGACCCCGGTCCTCCCGCTTCCGTTTTGAAGGAGTTCTCGCGCGCGCGGCACGAGAACTCCTTCAAAACGGATCAGGCGGGGACGGGGACCGCCGCGCGCTCGAGGCGGATCACGATCGCCTTCGCGACCGGGGTGTTGCTCTCCTTCGCCGTCGAGCCGAGCGGCATGAGCACGTTCGCCTCGGGGTAGTAGGCGGCGGCGTTGCCGCGGGGCGTGTTGTAGGGCACGACCCGCCACCCCTCCGCGCGCCGCTCGACGCCGTCCGTCCACTCGCTGACGAGGTCGACGAGGTCGCCCTCCACGAGCCCGCGCTCGGCGAGGTCCTCCGGGTTCACGAGCGCGACCTTCCGCGCGCCGTGGATGCCGCGGTACCGGTCGTCCTTGCCGTAGATCGTCGTGTTGAACTGGTCGTGGCTGCGGATCGTCTGGAGCAGCAGCCGTCCCTCGGGGATCCGCGGGTACTCGAGCGCGTTCACGGTGAACTGCGCGCGGGCGTCCTTGCCGCCGTCCGTGTTCGTCGCGAAGTGCCGGTTGTCGCGCGCGGCGTGGGGCAGCACGAAGCCGCCCGGCACGTCGAGCTTCTCCTCGTACGCCTCGAACCCCGGCACGACGTGCGAGATGTGCTGCCGGATGACGCGGTAGTCGTCCCGCATCGCCCGCCAGTCCGCCGCTGCCGCGTTCGGCCGCCCGGCGAGGACGCGCTCGGCGATGCCGCAGACGATCGCGACCTCGCTGCGCAGGGCCGGGGAGGCGGGCTGCAGCTCGCCGGCGGAGCCGTGCACGGCGCTCACCGTGTCCTCCACGCTGACGCGCTGCGGGCCCGACGCCTGGATGTCGATCTCGGTGCGCCCGAGGCACGGCAGGATCAGCGCCCGCTTCCCGTGCACGACGTGCGAGCGGTTCAGCTTCGTCGACACGTGGACCGTGAGGTCGAGCGTCCGCATCACCGCCTCGGTCGCCTTCGTGTCCGGGGTCGCCTTCGCGAAGTTGCCGCCGAGGCCCATGAAGACCTTGACCCGGCCGGCGTGCATCGCCTCCAGCGCCTCGACCGTGTCCAAGCCCTTCTCGCGGGGCGACGCGAAGCCGAACTCCGCGTCGAGCCGGTCGTGGAACGGCTTCGGCATCTGCTCCCAGATGCCCATCGTCCGGTCGCCCTGCACGTTCGAGTGCCCGCGGACCGGGAGGAGACCGGCGCCCGGCCGCCCGACGTTGCCCGTCGCGAGCAGCACGCTCGTGAGGTCGCGGATCGTGGCGACCGCGTTCGTCTGCTGCGTGAGCCCCATCGCCCACGCGAAGATGACGCTCCTCGCGTCCGCGATCATCGTCGCGACGGTGCGGATCTGCTGCTCGGTGAGCCCGCTCGCGGTCTCGATCTCCGCCCACGACAGGCCGGAGACCTGGTCGCGCCAGCCCTCGAAGCCCTCCGTGTAGTGCGCGATGAAGTCCTGGTCGAGCACCCCGCCTCCGCGTTCGGCCTCGAGCTCGAGCAGCACCTTGCCGAGCGCCTGGAACAGCGCCTGGTCGCCGCCGAGGCGGATCTGGAGGAACTCGTCCGCGAGCTGCCGGCCGCGGAAGACGAGCCCGCGCACCGACTGCGGGTTGTCGAAGTGGAGCAGCCCCGCCTCCCGCAGCGGGTTGACGGCGACGATCCTCCCGCCGTTCTTCTTCGCGTTCTCGAGGCGCGTCAGCATGCGCGGCGCGTTCGTGCCGGGGTTCTGGCCGGCGATGAGGATCAGGTCGGCGTGCTCGATGTCGTCGATCGACACGGACGCCTTGCCGATGCCGATCGTCTGCGTGAGCGCCCGGGTCGTCGACTCGTGGCACATGTTCGAGCAGTCCGGCAGGTTGTTCGTGCCGAGCGAGCGGACGAACAGCTGGTAGACGAAGGCGGCCTCGTTGCTCGTGCGGCCGGAGGTGTAGAAGACGGCCTCGTCGGGCGACGCGAGCCGGTCGATCTCCTCCTTGATCACGTCGAAGGCGCGGTCCCAGCTCACCGGCCGGTAGTGGTCGTCGCCGGGCTCGAGCAGCACCGGCTCGGTGATGCGGCCCTGCTGCCCGAGCGCGAAGTCGTCCCACGTCTCCAGCTCCGCCACCGGGTGCGCGGCGAAGAACGCGGGCGTCACGCGCCGCTTCGTCGCCTCCTCGGCGACCGCCTTCGCGCCGCTCTCGCAGAACTCGGCGGGCGAGCGGCGGGAGGGCTCCGGGTCCGGCCACGCGCAGCTCATGCAGTCGTAGCCGTGCACCTGGTTGATCTCGAGGAGCGTGCGGCCGGTGCGGACCGCGCCCATCTGCTCCTCGCCGATCTGCAGCGAGTGGCCGATCGCGGGCCACCCGGTCGCGTGCGTGCGCGGCTTCGTGACCCGCAGGCCCGAGTCGTCGATGTTCTGCTCCGCTCGCGCGGTGGTGTCGTCGCCCATGACCGCCTCCCGGGTGCGATGCTACGTCGGGCCTCCCGGACGGCCGGTGCGATCATCGCCGCATGAGGCTGATCGCGCGGCGCCGTGTGCAGGCTGTTCGCATCCCCGAGGGGCGGCGGCACCGGGAGGACGTCGTCGCGCTCGAGGAGCCGCTCGAGATCCGGGTGAACGGCGGCCGGTTCAGCGTCACCATGCGGACGCCCGGGGACGACTTCGACCTGGTCGCCGGCTTCCTCGTGTCGGAGGGCGTCGTCGCTGCGGCGGACGACCTGCCGGCGATGCGGACGGTGTCGGGGATCGGCCTGGACGGCGAGCCGACGTTCAACGTCGTCGACGCGACGGTGACCGGGCGGGGCGTCGCGGCGGCGGCGGAGCGGGCGAGGACGCTCTACACGACGAGCGCCTGCGGGGTCTGCGGGCTGGCCTCCATCGACGCCGTGCGCACCGCTTCCGCGTTCCCGATCCTGCCGGTCGGCCTGACCGTGCCGGAGGGGCTGGTCGCCGCCCTGCCGGACCGGCTGCGCGCCGGCCAGGACCTGTTCGACGCGACCGGCGGCGTGCACGCGGCCGGCCTGTTCGACCCGGACGGCGCGCTCGTGACGCTGCGCGAGGACGTCGGCCGGCACAACGCGGTCGACAAGGTCGTGGGGCGCGCGCTGACGGAGGGGCGCCTGCCGCTGTCCCGGTCGATCCTGCAGGTTTCGGGCCGCGCCTCGTTCGAGCTGGTGCAGAAGGCGCGGATGGCCGGGATCCCGGTGCTCGCCGCGGTGAGCGCGCCTTCCTCCCTCGCCGTCGAGCTCGCGGAGGAGGCGGGCATCACCCTGATCGGGTTCAGCCGCGGCCGCTCCTTCACGATCTACGCCCACCCCGAGCGCATCACGCCCTGACCCGCTTCGCGGATCCGCACTTCTTGCGCGGATCCGCAGTTCCGACGCGACGCGCCGCTCAGGGCCCCGCCGACAGCGGCGTGTCGGGACGTTCCTGCGGATCCGCGAACGGCGTCAGCGGCGCGAGAAGCGGTCCGCGACGGCGAGGACGCCGAGCGCCACGACGACCGCGACGACGGCCGAGAGCAGCGCGATGAGGAACGGGTTCCCGGCGACGAGCTGCAGCACGAGGATCAGCAGCGCCAGCACGACGGCGATGACGGCGTTGCGCCGCCACTGGACGGGGCGCCGGATCACGATCGGGAGGCTAGCGGACCCGCAGCGCCGCCTTCGCGGTCGCCGCGCGGATCCGCGGGCTGCCGGAGTAGACGACCGACACGGTGTACCGCCCCTTCGGCACCCGCGCGAAGGAGGCGACGCGCTTCCCGCCCCCGCCGTGGATGATGCGCAGCGTGGTCGTGCGCGTCCAGTGCTTCCCCGTGACGCGGACGGTGAGGCTGCCCGCCGGAGAGGAGGTGCCGGGCACGATCGCGCGGGCCGTCACGACGAGCGTCCGCCCGGCCCTCGCGTGCTTCGGGAGCGCGAGCGCGGCCTTCGACGCGGTCGCCCGGCCCGCGGTGAGCGCGGCGACGGGCACGGTGCGGAAGGCGATGCCCTCGTGCCACGACCGCCGCCCGGTCTCGTAGAGGATCCCGACGGTCTCGTCGTCGAGCTGCACGAGGTCGGAGTAGGAGGCGGGGGTGTCGTCGAGCGCGACCGGGTAGCGGGTCCAGGAGGCGCCGGGCACCGCCGTCCGCGACGTGAAGATCGTCATCACGCGGCGCACGGACGGGTCCGGGGTGCCGGGGCTCGAGACGAGCAGGAGCCCGGCGTGCTTCCCCGTCAGCACCAGCGAGCTCGCCTGCACCGACACGGTCGGGAGGCCGAGACGCGTGAACGGGGTGCTGAGCGTCGCGCCGCCGTCGCTCGAGAGCGCGGCGATGCGGCCTCTCCCGACCGGGATCGAGGCGCTCTGCTCGTGGTAGCTGATCCAGAGGCGCCCGTCGGGCAGCTCGGCGACCGTGCCCTCCTGCCGGTGGTCGGCGCCCTGGGAGTCGAAGCCCGTCGACCAGGTCGCCCCGTGGTCGTCGCTGACGATCGCGTAGGCGCCGGCGCGGCCGTCCCGCTCGTACCCGATCGGCACGACGATGCGGCCGGAGTGCGGCCCGGAGGCCAGCTGCAGGGCGTGGCCCGGGCCGGTGAGCCCGCCGGCCCAGCCGGGCAGCCGGAAGAGGTCCTTCCCTGCCCGGTCGTAGGGCGTGAAGGTGCGGCCGTCGTCGCTCGAGCGCTGGAGGTGCAGGCCGTGGTAGCTCGTGCCGCCCCGCGGCCGGTCGACGGTGAGCAGCAGCACCTCACCCGTGTCCCGGTCGACGACGGGCGCCGGGTTGCCGACCGTGTCGGTGCCGTTCGCCGCGACCACGCGGGGCGCGCTCCACGTGCAGCCGCGGTCGGTGGAGCGCGCGACGACCACGTCCGTGTCGCCGGTGTCGCTCGACGGCGCCATCGAGTCGCGGCGCTCGGCGAAGGCGAGCAGGGTCCCCGCGGTCGTCCGCACGACCGCCGGGATGCGGTACCAGACGTGCTTCGCCGGATCGCTGCGGAACGGCGTCGCGGCGCACGTGCGCGGCGCCGCGGACGCGGGCGCTGCGGCGAGCGTCGAGCCGCCGACGAGCAGCACGGCCGCGAGCGCGGCGAGCGCGCCCCGCCGCAGCGGACCTCCGGACACGAGCGCTCCCCCCGAGCAGTCGTGCCCATGGTCGGCCATCGGCCGCCGACGCGCCGCCCCCGGTTCGAGGGGGCCGCGCCGCCGCACGCCTTCTGCAGGCACTACCGTTCCAGCACCTGATCAGGAGTTCCGATGCCCGCGCTGCTCCGCTTCGCCCTCACCCTGCCGCCGCTCGTCGTCGTGGCGCTCGGCGGGGTCGTCCTCGCGCTCGCCGACGCGCCGCAGGGGCTGCTCGCCGCCGGTTCGTCCGCCCTCGCGCTCCTCGTCGTCCCGCCGTTGCTCGCCGGCGTCTTCGTCAGCTACTGGGCGTGGGAGGGCGACGCGCGACGGCGGCTCCGCGTCTGCCTCTCCGTCCTCGCGGCGGTGCAGCTGGCCGCGGCGGTCGGCTTCGCACTCGTGCTCGTGGCGCTCCCGTCCGCGCTGCCCGCCGGTCTCGGCGTCCTGGCGCTCGCGCTGTCGTGCGACCCGTTCGCCGTGCTGCTCGGCCGGGCGGCGCGGCGGCGCGAGCCGCGCCTCGTGGTGCGGACGGACCTCGACGGCGTGCGAGCGGCGATCCGCACCGCGTGGCGACGCGCGGGCATCGGCGCGGCGATCGGGCTCGCCTTCGGCATCCTGCTCGTGACGGTCCTCGGTCTCGGGCTCGCGGGGGGCGACCTCGACTGGCGTCTCGGCGCCTTCGTCCTCCTCTTCACGGGCCTCGGAGCGTCGCTCGCCGCGTCGTTCGGCTCGCTCGCCGTCGGCCGACGCGTGCGCGAGGTGATCGGCGAGGAGTGGACGAGCTCGCGTCGGATCGGTCGCGCGGTGCGGGGGAAGCCGGAGGAGCTCTCGCCGGAGGACGCGGACCGCGCGGCGCGCTACGCCGCGGTGGCGCCCGATTGGCTCCGCCTCCAGACGTTGTCACAGCTGACGAACGCGGTGCTTCCGCTGGTGCTCGCTGCGAACGCCGTCGGCTCGGACAGCGGCCTGGCCGGCTTCCTGCTCGTCTGCGCGGCGCTGACGCTCGCCACGGCACTGACGGCCGTCGTCCTGATCAGGGGGCAGATGCGGCGCATCCGCGCATACGCGGCGGAGCACCCGGTCCCCGCCACCCCCTGACGGCCCACTTCGCTCACGCTTCTGGACGCGCGATCGCCGATCCGGCGTCCAGAAGCGTGAGCAATATGCGGAGTGGGGGTCAGCGGCCCCAGCGCTCGGGGGCGTCGTCGGTCCAGCTGCCGTAGACCGCCTCCGTGTTGCTCGCGATCTGGGCGGCGAGCATCGACGGGTCGGTCTCGAGCACCTGCGCCATGAAGCGGAGGGTGTGCGGCACCAGGTAGGGCGCGTTGGGCCGGCCGCGGACCGGCGCCGGCGCGAGCCAGGGCGCGTCGGTCTCGACGAGCAGGCGGTCGCGCGGGGTGACGCGCAGCGCCTCGCGCAGCCCCTCCGCGTTCTTGAACGTCACCGTGCCGGCGAAGGAGAGGTACCAGCCGTGCGCCGACGCGAGCCGGGCGAGGCCCGCGTCGCCGGAGAAGCAGTGGAAGACGGTGCGGTCGGGCGCGCCGACGCGCAGCAGGGTGTCGACGACCTCGACGTGCGCGTCGCGGTCGTGGATCTGCAGCGCGGCGCCGTGCCGCTTCGCGATGTCGATGTGCGCCTCGAAGGAGCGGAACTGGGCGGCGCGGCCGTCCTCCCCGGTCCGGTAGAAGTCGAGCCCCGTCTCCCCGACGGCGCGCACGCGCGGCTGCGCGGCGAGCTCGTCGATGACCGCGAGCGCGTCGTCGAGGCCGCCCTCCGCCTCCAGCACCGCGGCGTCGTTCGGGTGGATCGCGACCGCGGCGAGCATCCGCGGGTCGATCGCCGCGTGCTCGGCGGACCAGCGGCTCGACTCGACGTCGGTGCCGACCTGCACGACGCCCTTCACCCCGGCGACGGAGGCGCGGTCGAGCTGCTCGCGCCAGTCGAGCGGCTCGCCCCCGTCGTCGCCGAACCAGCCCGGCCCGGAGAACGGGTCGATGTGGGTGTGGTCGTCGTAGACCGGGACCTTCAGCGCCTCCGGCAGCGGCGGGTAGCTCCGCTCAGCCATTCGCGGATCCGCACGAACTCGGCGACACGCCGCTACCGGACGCCTCGGAGCGGCGTGTCGCCCGAGAACTGCGGATCCGCGGAGGAAGTGCGGATCCGCGAAGGGCGGCGTCAGGCATTCAGGACGTCCGGGTCGATGCGCGGGAAGAGCGGCTCGAGCGCCGACACGGTCGTGCCGGCGGGCAGCAGCCCCCAGTCGCCCGCGGCCCGGAGGCGCTGGTCGAGCAGCGCGCCGAGCGCCGCCTCCGCCCCGAGCGCGGACCACAGCTTCGTCGTCGCCTTCGGCAGCACCGGGGAGAGCAGCACGGCGAGCGCGCGCAGCCCCTCCGCGGCGGTCGCGAGCACGGAGTCGAGGCGGCCCGCCTGCTCCGGGTCCTTCGCGAGCGCCCACGGCTCCTCCAGCGTGATGTAGCCGTTCAGCTCCTCGACGATCGTCCAGATCGACGCGACCGCCTCGTGCGGCGCCATCCGCTCGATCGCGAGGTCCGCCTGCACCGCGGCGTCCCGCACGGTCTCGCGGATGCCGAGGTCGCGCTCCGAGGGCTCCCCCGCCTCCGGCACGGCGCCGCCGCGGTAGCGCGTGATCATCGCGATCACCCGGGAGGCGAGGTTGCCGAAGCCGTTCGCGAGCTCCGCCTGGTACCGGGCGGCGAGGTCCTCCCACGAGAACGAGCCGTCCTGCCCGAACGGGATCGCGCGAAGGAAGTAGTAGCGGAAGGCGTCGGAGCCGAAGACGTCCGTGATCTGGTTCGGCGCGATGCCGGTCAGCTTCGACTTCGACATCTTCTCGCCGCCGACGAGCAGCCAGCCGTGGGCGAAGACCTGCTTCGGCACCTCGAGCCCGGCGGCCATCAGCATCGCGGGCCAGATGACCGCGTGGAACCGGAGGATGTCCTTGCCGACCAGGTGCGTCGCCGGCCAGCGGCGGTCCAGGGTCGCCTCGTCGCCGTCGAACCCGACCGCGGTGACGTAGTTCAGCAGCGCGTCGAACCACACGTAGACGACGTGCTTCGTGTCCCAGGGCACCGGGACGCCCCAGTCGAACGTGGAGCGGGAGATCGACAGGTCGTCGAGGCCCTGCTTCACGAACTGGACGACCTCGTTGCGGGCGCTGTCCGGCTGCACGAAGTCGGGCCGCTCCTCGTAGAGCGCGAGCAGCTGCTCGGTGAAGCGGCTCATCCGGAAGAAGTAGTTGCGCTCCTTCAGCAGCTCGACCGGGATCGAGTGGATCGCGCAGACGAGCTCGCCGTCGTACCTCCCCGTGCCGGTGACGAGCTCGGAGGTCTGCTTGTACTCCTCGCAGCCGACGCAGTAGAAGCCCTCGTAGTCGCCGGCCTCGATGAAGCCGGTGTCGTAGAGCCGCTGGATGAAGGCGGCGACGCCCTGCTCGTGCCGCTCCTGCGTGGTGCGGATGAAGTCGTCGTTCGCGATGTCGAGGGTCTCGAGCAGCGGGATCCACGACTCGCGGACGAGCTTGTCCGCCCACTCGCGCGGGCCCATGTCGTTGGCCGTCGCGGTGCGGAGCATCTTCTGCCCGTGCTCGTCCGTGCCGGTCAGGAACCACGTGTCGTCGCCGGCCTGCCGGTGCCAGCGGGACAGCACGTCCGCGGCGACCTCGGTGTAGCCGTGACCGATGTGGGGCACGTCGGAGGGGTAGAAGATCGGCGTGGTGATGTAGAACGACCGGTCCGCGGGCACCACGGGATTTTACCGGGGTCGTGACCCCCCGTTACGACGCGCGGTTCCGGTCAGGGCTCGGAGACCTCGAGGACGACCTTGCCGAGGCCGGAGCGGCGCGACACCTCGCGGTACGCCTCCTGCACCTCCGCGAGCGGGAAGCGCGCCTTGATCGGCACCTCGAACCCGCCCTGCGACGCGATCGCGGCCAGCTGCCGGACGCCCTCCGCCGGGTCGGCGAGCGCGGCCATCCCGGTCACCTGCACGCCGAGCCGCTCGCCCGCCGTGAAGTCGGCGACGGTCGCGACCCGCTGCGGGTCCACGCCGAGCGCGATCGCGAGGTCCGTGTAGCCGCCGCCGAACAGGTCGAAGACCGCCGTCACGCCGTCCGGCGCGAGGGCGCGGAGGCGCTCCTCCAGGCCGTCGCCGTAGGTCACCGGCTCCGCGCCGTGCTCGCGCAGCCAGCCGTGGTTCGCCTCCCCCGCGACGCCGATCACCCGCGCGCCGGCGCCGGCGGCGAGCTGCGTCAGGAAGACGCCGACGCCGCCCGCCGCACCGGCGACGACCACGGTGTCGCCGGCGCCCACCGGGACCGTCTGCAGCAGCGCGAGCGCGGTCGTGCCCGCGACGTAGAGCGTCGCGGCGACGTCCCAGCCCAGCGCGTCCGGCTTCGGCACGACGCGGTCCGCGGGCAGCAGCACCAGCTCCGCCTGCGCGTTCCGCCCGTCGGAGAGCCCGATCACCGGCTGGCCGATCGCCACCCCCTGCACGTCGGCACCGACGGCGGCGACGTACCCCGCCAGGTCGCTGCCCTCGCCCTCCGGCAACCGCGCCGGGAACCGGTCGCGCAGCCCGCCGGACCGGATGCCGACCTCGCCCGGGTTCGTGCCGGCGGTCACCACCCGCACCACGACCTCGCCCGGGCCCGGCTGCGGGTCGGGCACCTCCCGGACCTCGAGGACCGTCTCGTCGCCGTACTCGTCGAACCGCACTGCTCGCATGGGCAGCCGGAACGCATCAGGCGGCGGAGGATTCCCGACTCACCGGGAACGCGCGGCGAGCGCCGCGTCGTACAGGCCCTTGCGCGACAGCCCGGTGCGCGCGGCGACCTCCGCCGTCGCGTCCTTGAGCTTCGCGCCGCCCTCGACGAGCGCGAGCACCTGCACCAGCCCGTCCTCCGCGTCGGGCGCGGCGGCGGGGACGCCGGCGAGCACGACGACGACCTCGCCGCGCACGCCGCCCTCCGCCCAGGCGGCGACCTCGGCGGTCGTGCCGCGCACGACCTGCTCGTGCAGCTTCGTCAGCTCGCGCGCGACGACCACCTGCCGGTCCGGGCCGAGCACGTCCACCATCGCGGCCAGCAGGGCGGCGGTGCGGTTCGGCGACTCGAACAGCACCGTCGTGCGCGGCTCCGCGGCGAGCGACTCGAGGAAGCGGCGGCGCTCCCCGTCCCGCCGCGGTGCGAACCCCTCGAACGCGAACCGGTCGGTCGGCAGGCCGGAGAGCGCGAGCGCGGTCAGCACCGCGGAGGCGCCCGGCACGGCGGTCACCGGCACGCCGGCCTCGACGGCGGCGCGCACGAGCGCGAAGCCGGGGTCGGAGACGGTCGGCATGCCGGCGTCGGAGACGAGCACGACGTCGCCCTCCCGGGCCGCGTCGAGCAGCTCCCCGATGCGGGCGCGCTCGGTGTGCTCGTTCACGGTCACGAGGCGCGCGTGCGTCTCGACGTGCAGGCCGGCGAGCAGGCGCTGGGCGACACGGGTGTCCTCCGCGGCGATCACGGACGCGGAGGCGAGCGCCTCCATCAGGCGGCGGGAGGCGTCGCCGAGGTTCCCGATCGGGGTGGCGGCGAGGACGAGCACGCCCCCAGTCTGCCGGTGCCGACGCGCCGACCCGGCGGGGTGCGACCGCGCCCGTATCCTGCCTCCGTGTCGCAGGCCGTCGCCCCCGCCCCCGTGACGGCGGCGCGGCAGACGCTGTTCGACCGGATCTCCTACTGGGCGCGCTACGGGCCGCCCGCGGTGCTGCTGATCGCGGCGGTCTCGCGCCTCGTCGGCCTCGGCTACCCGCCGAAGCTCGTCTTCGACGAGACCTACTACGTCAAGGACGCCTGGACGCTCTGGCACCTCGGCTACGAGGGCACCTGGCCCGCGAAGACCTCGGAGGGGCTCCCCGCCGGCTTCGCGAACGCGGACGCCGCCTTCGCGGCCGGACGCGTCGACTTCTACTCCGCGGCGGCGCAGTACATCGCGCACCCGCCGCTCGGGAAGTGGATCATCGGGCTCGGCGAGATGGTCGCAGGCGGCGCGCAGAACCCGTACGGCTGGCGGCTGTCCGTCGCGGTCGTGGGCATCCTCGCCGTCGCGCTGCTCATGCTCGTCGCGCACCGCATGTTCGCGACGCCCCTCGTCACGACGCTCGCGGGCGGCTTCCTCGCGATCGACAACCAGGCGATCGTGATGTCGCGGGTGGGGCTGCTCGACAACATCGTCATGCTGCTCGCGCTGGCCGGCTTCGCCTGCGTGCTCGAGGACCGGTTCTGGTCCGAGCGGCGCCTCGGCGAGTGGCTGATGCGCCGCCGGCGCGGGATCGGCGACTGGGGGCCGACCCTGCTCTGGCGCCCGTGGCTGATCGGCGCCGGGCTCGCCTTCGGGTTCTGCTGCGCCGTCAAGTGGTCCGGGATCTACTTCATCGCCGCGTTCGGCGTCTACGTCGTCGGCACGGACCTGCTGCTGCGCCGCCGCGCGGGCGTCCGCTTCTGGCACCTCGCCGGCCTGCTCAAGCAGGCGCCGGTGAACGCGATCAGCCTCCTGCCGCCGGCCCTCGCCGCCTACCTGCTCGGCTGGACCGGCTGGTTCGTCACGAGCGGCGGCTACGACCGGCGGTTCGTGGAGGACGGCGGCGCGCGGTTCACCGGCTTCTTCGCCTGGGTGCCGGTGCCGATCCAGGACCTGTGGGCCTGGACGAAGGACATCTACGCCTTCCACACCGGCCTCTCCTCGCCGCACCCCTACAAGGCGCCCGCGCTCGGCTGGCCCATCATCGCCCGGCCGACCTCGATGTGGTGGGACGCGAACGCCGGCGACTGCGGCGGCTCGAGCTGCGTCTCCGCCATCACCGACCTGCCGAACCCGCTGCTCTGGTACGCGGCGGTCGCGGCCTCCGTCTACCTCGTCGTCCGGTTCGTCCGGCGGCGGGAGTGGCAGGCGGCGCTGATCCTGATGGGCTTCGTCGCCGGCTACCTGCCGTGGCTGCTCTACCCGAACCGCACGATGTTCTTCTTCTACTCGATCGCGTTCGAGCCGTACCTGCTGCTCGCCCTCGCCGCGACGATCGGCCTGATGGTGGTGCGGCCGCCCGGCGTCGACTCGGTGGACGAGCTCGTCGCGGCGGAGGCCTCCTACGGCCTGAAGGTGCGACGGGGCGTCGCGCTCGGGTTCGTGATCGCCGCGGTCGTGGTCAGCGCCTTCTACTTCCCGATCAGCGCGGGGCTGCCGGTGCCGTACTGGTTCTGGCACATCCACATGTGGTCGCCGACCTGGATCTGACGGCCTGAGTCCGGCGCCGCCCGCGCGCTGCCAGCATGGAGTCGTGACCCTCCTGTTCGAGACGCCGACCGCCGACGAGCTCCGCGCACGCGGCAGCGTGAAGTGGACCGCCTTCCCGGAGGCGATCGGCGCGTTCGTCGCCGAGATGGACTTCGGCCTCGCGCCCGTCGTGCGCGCGGCGCTGGAGCGGGAGATGGACCTCGCCCGCACCGGCTACCTCCCCGCCTCGGAGAGCACGGCCCTCGCCGAGGCGACGGCCGCCTGGTGCGCCGACCGCTACGACTGGGCCGTCCGGCCGGAGCAGGTGCGGCCGGTCGCGGACGTGCTGAGCGGCCTCGACCTCGTGCTGCGGCGCTACTCCGACCCGGCGAGGTCGGTGATCGTGCCGACGCCCGCCTACATGCCGTTCCTGATGATCCCGCAGCGCCACGACCGGGCGATCATCGAGGTGCCGAGCCCTTCCGTCGACGGCCGCTACGAGCTCGACCTGGACGGGATCGACCGCGCCTTCGCGGCCGGCGCCGACGTGCTCGTGCTCTGCAACCCCTGGAACCCGGTGGGCCGCGTGCTGACCCGGGAGGAGCTCGTCGCCGTCAGCGAGCTCGTCGAGCGGCACGGCGGCCGGGTCTTCTCCGACGAGATCCACGCGCCGCTCGTCCTCGGCGAGCACCGGCACGTCCCCTACGCGAGCGTGAGCGAGGCCGCCGCGCGGCACACGATCACCGCGATCAGCGCCTCCAAGGCCTTCAACCTGCCCGGTCTGAAGGCCGCGCAGCTCGTGTTCTCGAACGACGCCGACGCGGACCGGTACGCGGAGGTCGCCGGGCTGATCGCCCACGGTGCGAGCGGGTTCGGCGTCGCCGCGAACACCGCCGCCTACCGCGACGGCGGCCCGTGGCTCGACGCGGTGCGCGAGTACCTGGACGAGAACCGGCGCCGGTTCGGCGAGCTGCTCGCGGAGCGGCTGCCGCAGGTCGGCTACCGCGCCCCCGAGGGCACCTACATCGGCTGGCTCGACCTGCGCGCGCTCGACCTCGGCGCGAAGCCCGCGGACGCGGTGCTGGAGCGCGCGGGGGTCGCCCTCACGGACGGCGCCGCGTGCGGGGAGGCCGGCCGGGGGTTCGTCCGCATCATCCTCGCGACGCCGTGGCCGGTGCTCGAGGAGATCGTCGACCGGCTCGCTCGCGCCCTCGGCTGACCGCGTCGCGATGCCCGACCCGGAGACGGTCTGGACCTCCCGCCGCGCGCTGCTGCTCGTGGCGGGGCGCTGGACGCCGGGCCGGCTCCGCCTGAGCGACCGCGCGCTGCGGTTCACGGCGCACGACGGCGAGGTCGTCGAGGTCGCTGCGGCCGAGGCGCGGGCGGTGCGGCTCGTCGGCCGGCCGCGCCGCGTCCTGCTGCTGGAGACGCCGGACGGCCCCCTCCGCCTCCGCTGCTTCGCCGCGCCCGCCGTCGCGGCGCTGCTGCGCCGCGTCTGAGCTCAGGCGAGCCAGGCGTCGATGTCGGCGAGCGCCCGGGTCCTCACGTCCTCGGGGGCGCCGGAGGCGGTGATGGAGGCGCGGGCGCAGCCGGCGAGCTGCTCGTCGGTGAGGCCGAGGCGCTCGCGGGCGAGCTCGTACTCCTCGAGCACGTCCGGCCCGAACTGGATCGGGTCGTCCGCGTTGATGGAGCAGCTGACCCCGGCGGCGAGCAGCGCGGGCAGCGGGTGGTGCTCGAGGTCCGGCACGACGTGCAGTACGACGTTGGAGCTCGGGCAGACGTCGAGCGTCACGCCGAGCCGGGCGACCTCCGCGGTCAGCTCCGGGTCCTCGATCACGCGGACGCCGTGGAGGATCCGGTCGGCGTGCAGCACCTCGACCGCCTCGCGGACCGACTCCGGGCCGACCAGCTCGCCGGCGTGCGGCGTGATGAGCAGCCCCGCGTCCCGGGCGATCTCGAACGCCTCGAGGAACGGCGCGGCCGGGAAGCCGCGCTCGTCGGCGTGGAGGCCGTACGCGACGACCCCGCGGCCCGCGTAGGCGGCGGCGAGGCGGGCGTCGGCGACGGCGAGCTCGACGGCCACGGTGCGGGCGGAGGCGATCATCGCGCGGATGACGACGCCGGTGCGGTCCTCCTCCCGCTTCGCCGCGGCGAGCAGGAAGTCGAGCGCCGCCTGCGCGTCGTCGCCGAACAGGTGCGCGTGGAGCACGGGCGCGAGGGTGACCTCGACGTACACGACGCCGTCCGCCTGCGCGTCGTCGGCCATCTCCGTCATGATCCGCTCGAGCTGGTCCGGGCGCCGGATGAGGCGCAGCACGTCGCCGTACGCCGCCTCGAAGTCCGTGAAGTCGGCGAAGTCCGCCCACGAGGGCACCGGCTCGTCCGCCTCCGCCGCGATGTCGCGGAGCGTGGCGGGGCGCATCGACGCCTCGAAGTGCAGGTGCAGATGGCCTTTGGGGAGCAGGGCGAGATCGCGGGTCACGGCACCACTCAACACGGTCCGTGTTTCGCGGAGGCGCCGTCCAGACGCCGCGGCGCAGGCTGGCGCCGTGCAGTACACGCATCTCGGCCGTTCGGGCCTCTCCGTCTCCCGCCTGGTGCTCGGCACCATGAACTTCGGCATGGAGGCCGAGGAGGCGGACGGCTTCCGCATCATGGACGCCGCGCACGACGCCGGCATCAACTTCTTCGACACCGCGAACCGGTACGGCGGGAAGACCGGGCCGGGCGGCACGGAGTCGATCATCGGCCGCTGGTTCGCGCAGGGCGGCGGCCGTCGCGAGCGCACGGTGCTCGCCACCAAGCTCTACGGGGACATGCCGTTCGGCGAGCGCGACTCGTGGCCGAACGGCGGAAAGCTCTCCGCGCTGAACATCCGGCGCGCGCTCGACGCCAGCCTGCAGCGCCTCCAGACCGACCACGTCGACCTGTACCAGTTCCACCACGTCGACCGGGACACGCCCTGGGACGAGATCTGGCAGGCGATGGAGGTCGCGGTCGCCCAGGGCAAGGTCCTCTACGCCGGCAGCAGCAACTTCGCCGGCTGGCACCTCGCGACGGCGCAGGAGGCCGCGAGGAAGCGCGACTACACCGGCCTGGTCTCCGAGCAGTCGCTCTACAACCTGCTCGCCCGCACGATCGAGCTCGAGGTGATCCCGGCCGCGGAGCACAACGGCATCGGGATCATCCCCTGGTCGCCGCTGCAGGGCGGGCTGCTCGGCGGCGTGCTGAAGAAGGAGCGCGACTCGAGCCGCCGCACCTCCGGCCGCGCGAAGGAGTCGCTGGAGGCGCACCGCGAGCAGATCGAGCAGTACGAGGACTTCGCGGACGAGCTCGGCCACGAGCCGGGCGACGTCGCGCTCGCCTGGCTGCTGCACCAGCCGGCGGTGACCGCGCCGATCATCGGTCCGCGCACCCGCGAGCAGCTCGACGCCGGCATCCGTGCGCTCGACGTGCGGCTCGACGCCGACGCGCTCGCCCGCCTCGATGCGATCTTCCCGGGCCACAAGCCCGCCCCGGAGGACTACGCCTGGTAGCCGCTGCGCACATCCTTCGTTCCGCAGGACGTCACGTCCTGCGGAACGAAGGGCGTGCGGTTGCGAGGCGCCCCCGGGTTCGGGCACCCTGATCGGCTGCGTTCTGCGGCCGGCCACCGCGCCGCGACACCGGAGGATCCCGTGGCGCACCTCGAGCTCGCCCACGTCGACCACGCCCTCGACGACGGCCGGCCGCTGCTGAACGACGTCTCGCTGCGCATCGGCGAGGGCGCGAAGGTCGCGCTCGTCGGCCCGAACGGCATCGGCAAGACGACGCTGCTGGGCCTCCTCGACGGCCGCATCCCGGTGCAGGAGGGCTCGCGCGGCCTCTCCGGCCGGCTCGGCGTGATGCGCCAGTTCATCGGGAGCGTGCGCGACGAATCCACGGTGCGCGACCTCCTGCTGACGACGAGCCCGCCCGCGATCCGGGCGGCTGCGGAGGCCGTCGACGCGGCCGAGGAGCGGGTCATGGTGGACGACTCCGAGAAGGCGCAGATGGCGTACGCCCGGGCGCTCGCCGACTGGGGCGACGCGGGCGGCTACGACGAGGAGGTCCGCTGGGACTCCGCCACCCTCGAGGCGCTGCACGTGCCCTTCGACCAGGTGCAGCACCGGCGCGCGGCGACGCTCTCCGGCGGCGAGCAGAAGCGGCTCGTGCTCGAGAGCCTGTTCAGCGGCCCGGACGACGTGCTGCTGCTCGACGAGCCGGACAACTACCTCGACGTGCCCGGCAAGGAGTGGCTCGAGCGGACGGTCCGGGACTCCCCCAAGACCGTGCTGCTCGTCACCCACGACCGCGAGGTCATCGCCCGCTGCGCCACGGCGATCGCCACGCTCGAACGCGGCGCGGCGGGCGCCACGCTCTGGCTGCACGGCGGCGGGCTCGACTCGTACCGGCAGGCGCGCGTCGACCGGAACGACCGCCTCGACGAGGTGCGCCGCCGCTGGCTGGAGGAGGAGCAGAAGCTCAAGGACCTCGTCGCCATGTACAAGGTGAAGGCCGCCTACAACTCGGACATGGCCTCCCGCCTCCAGGCCGCCCGGAGCCGTCTCGCGCGGTTCCAGGCGGAGGGCATGCCGGAGGCCGCGCCGATCCCGGAGCAGCTGACGATGCGCCTCGCCGGCGGCCGCACCGCCAAGCGGGCGATCGTCGCGGAGCGCCTCGAGCTGACCGGGCTGATGAAGCCGTTCTCCACCGAGATCTGGTTCGAGGACCGCGTGGCGGTGCTCGGCAGCAACGGGTCGGGCAAGAGCCACTTCCTCCGCCTGCTCCGGCAGACCGACGAGCACCGGGTCGGCACGGACGGCGTCGGCGAGCCCGTCGCCCACACCGGCGTGGTCCGGCTCGGCAACCGGGTGCGCACCGGGTACTTCAACCAGACGCACCAGCACCCGGAGTTCACGGGCCGCACCCTGCTCGAGATCCTCGACGCCGGCTCCCCGGACCGCTCGGGGCTCGACCGCGGCGGCGCCTCCTCGGTGCTGAACCGGTACGGCCTCGTGAAGAGCGCGGAGCAGCGGTTCGAGAGCCTGTCCGGCGGGCAGCAGGCGCGGTTCCAGATCCTGCTGCTCGAGCTGGAGGGCGCGACGCTGCTGCTGCTCGACGAGCCGACGGACAACCTCGACTTCGAGTCCGCGGAGGCGCTCGAGCAGGCGCTGGCCCGGTTCGAGGGCGCCGTCGTCGCGGTCACGCACGACCGCTGGTTCGCGCGCGGCTTCGACCGGTTCCTCGTGTTCGACGCCGACGGCCGGGTGCGGGAGGCGGACGAGCCGGACTGGGCGGTGGGGCATGTCCGACGCGCCCGCTGAGGCGCGCCTGCTCGCCCTCCGCGCGGAGGCCGAGGCCGAGCTCCGCGCGGCGGGCGAGCGCATCGACGCGATGACCGCCGCCCGGGCCGACGCGAACACCGACGACGAGCACGACCCGGAGGGCGCGACGATCGGCTTCGAGTGGTCGCAGGCGGACGCCCTCCGCAGCGTTCTGCGCCAGCGCCTCGCCGAGGTCGACGCCGCGCTCGCCCGCATCGCGGACGGCGCCTACGGCGTCTGCGCGGTCTGCGGCGAGCCGATCCCGGCGGCGCGCCTCGAGGCCCGCCCGACGACGGACCGCTGCATCCGCCACGCCTGACCGCCCGCGCGTTGCCGCTCCTCGTGGCCTCCGACCCCCTCCAGGTCGCGCGCAGTGGCAACACGATGAGGGTTCAGGGAGGCGCCCCCGTCCGTCGAGGCGGCGTCCAGGGCGCGCCGGGAGGATCGGAGCGATCCACGAGGAGGACCGCATGCTGCGAGCCGTGTACGTCCGCACGCTGAAGGACGGCGTCACCGACGACCAGTACATCGACGCCTGGATGCCGGAGGGCACCGCCCGCGAGGACTACCCGGCCCGCGTCTCCGTCTCCCGCTCCACGGTGGACGAGCGCCAGACTGTCACGGTGTTCGAGTTCGACGGCGACCCGGACCACGTGCTCGACGCGCTCGCCCCGCTCGTGCGCCCGGACTGGCGCGACCGCGTCGCGGAGGTCATCGAAGGCACCGACGTCGAGACGATCTACGTCGAGACGGTGACCTACGGCTCCGTGGGCGCGCCGAGCGCGTCCGCCTGAGGCCCGAGCGCCTCGCCGTCGACCGGCAGGCCGCCGGGGACCGTCCACGGCAGGCCCGTCGCGAGGAAGACGGAGGCGACGTCCTGCCGCTGGCAGTGCAGGTGCGGCTCGGTCGTGCTGCCGGTGTTCCCGCACCGGGCGAGCACCTGCCCGACGGCGACGCGGTCGCCGCGGCGGACGCCGACGCTGCCGGCCTGCAGGTGCGCGAGCACGAAGTGCGTGCCGTCCGCGAGGCGCAGCACGACGTGGTTGCCGAGCACGCCGGCGGGTCCGACGGCCTCCCGCGGGATCGCCTCGAGGAAGAACAGGGCGTACGCGAGCCAGGAGGAGCGGCTCCGGTGGTCGCGCATCCGATCGACCGCGCGGACGACGACGCCGTCCGCCGGCGCGAGGACCGGGAGCCCGAACGCCGGGAAGCGCTCCGGCGCCAGGAACGACCCTCCTGCCTCCCCGAACCGCGGCCGCTCGACGCCCGCGGGCGCGGCGAGCAGGTCGATCGCGAAGGCCTGGCCGTAGGCGTGCGTGCCGTGGCTCGGCACCTTCGACGTCGGCGAGTTCAGGGCCTCCCACCGGCCGTCGACCGGCGCGGCGAGCAGGAGCGGCTCGGCCCGGACGGCCGGTCCGAGGAACGTGCCGACCAGCGCGACCGCGAGCAGCACGACCCCGGTGAGGACGAAGGGCAGCCCGGCGGTGTCGAGGTCGGCGAGGACCAGCACGACGCCGACGACGATCGCGAGCGCCCCGACGGCCTGGGCGGGCAGGCGCACCCGCCCGCTGACCGTCGCGAGCGCGTTCCGGGACGAGGCCATGCGGCGACCGTGCCCGGCGAGGCGCACGGCCGCCTGACCGCCCGCTAAGCGGCGGCGATGAGCTCGTCGAGCATGCGGTCGATCGCACCGACCGCGATCGACAGGTGCCCCTCGCCGCGCTGCAGCCGCGCGGCGACGCCCGGCACGTGGTCGGCGAGCCAGCGGCCGTGCGCGAACGGCACCATCAGGTCCTCGTCGCCCTGCCAGAGCACGACCGGCTTCCGGACCTCGTCGAGCGAGAAGCCCCAGTCGCGCACGAACGCGAGGTCGTCGTCGAGCCACCCGTCGACGGAGACGCGGAGGGCGTCCGCGAACGACGCCGCCATGTCCTCGCCGAACTCGGCGGTGAGCACGGCCCTATCGGCGTCGGGCAGCAGCGAGCCCATCGCGGCGATGACGCCCTCGGCCGTCGTCGCCTGCAGCTCGGGGCGCTGGGCGTCGAGGTAGGGGCGGAGGTGCGCCTCCCCCTCCACGGCCAGGCCGAACTCGTCGAGGTTGTCCTGCCCCATGCCGGCGAGGAAGTCGAGGCCCTCGGCGTCGAAGGGCGCGACGCCCGCGATCAGCAGCGCGGACTTCACGTGCGGCAGCCGGGCGGCGCAGGCGAGCGCGTGCGGGCCGCCTCCCGACCAGCCGGCGACGTACGCCTCCTCCGCGCCGATGCTCGCGAGCACCGCGGCAGTGTCCTCGACGACGTCGGCGACCGATCGGCCCGCGCGCCGCGTCGACCCGCCGTAGCCGGGCCGCGTCAGGGCGACGAAGCGCAGCCCGTGCGCGTGCACGGCGCGTTCCATCGAGCGCGTCGGCCGGGCCGAGCCCGGGGTGCCGTGGTGGAACACGAGCGGGACGCCGTCGTCGGGCCCGCTGATCCAGGTCTCGAGGACGCGGCCGTCGGGCAGGGTGAGGGAACCGGAGGTCACGCGGAAATCCTTCCACCGCCCTCCGAGCGCCGGATCCGCCTCATCCGGAAGGAGGAGATCGGCGCGGTCGGCCCGCCCGGCCCGCACCGCCCCGCCTACCCTTGCCCCGTGTTCCGCCCCATCAGCCAGACGCAGAAGGTCGTCGACGGCGTCATCGCCGTCGCCTTCGTGCTCGTGCTCGGGGTCCTCACCGCTCGGGGCTACGGCGACGAGCCCGTGCGGCTGCTGCCGGTGCTGCTGCTCGGCGGCGCGCTCGCGCTGCGCCGCTGGTCGCCGCAGCTCGCGCTGGTCGGCGCCTGGGCGGCCGCGGTCGTGCAGATGCTCGTGGCCGACGCCCCGGAGCTCTACGACGCCGCGATCCCCGCGATCGTCTACGCGTGCGCCGCGTACGGCTCGCGCGGTCTCCGCTGGGCCGCGTTCACCTCCTCGTTCGTCGGCGGCGCCGTCGCGGGCGTCTTCACGGCGCGCTACTCCTTCCTCTACGCGGCCCGCGGCTCGACCTCGGACCTGCAGGACGCCGTCACCCGGTTCGCGGGATTCGGCGCCCTGACCGCCGTCACGCTGCTGCTGGCCTGGACGCTCGGCGTCCTGGTCCGCACGGCGCAGCGGTCGCGCCGGAACCGGCAGGAGGCCGACGAGGCCGGCCAGCAGGTCGCGGCGGAGCAGGAGCGCACCCGGATCGCCCGCGACATGCACGACGTCGTCGCCCACTCCCTCGCGGTCGTCATCGCCCAGTCCGACGGGGCCCGCCTGCTGCGGCGCACCGACCCGGAGGCGGTCGACGAGGCGCTCGAGACGATCGGCTCGGTGTCCCGGGCCGCGCTGGCCGACGTGCGGGTGCTGCTGCAGCAGCTGCGGTACGAGGGCACGACGAGCGTGCAGCCCGGCCTCGCGGACCTCGACGCGCTCGTCGGCCAGTTCCGCGGCTCGGGGCTCGAGGTCGAGCTGCAGCGCGACGACGACCTGACCGCCCTCGGCACGGCCACGCAGCTCGCCGCGTTCCGCATCGTGCAGGAGTCGCTGACCAACGCGCTGCGCCACGGCGACCTCGCCAGGCCCGCCTCCGTCGTCCTGACCCGCAGCCCCCACGGACTGGAGGTGGAGGTCGTGAACGCGATCGACCCCGCTCGCCCGCCCAAGCCGTCGCCCGGCGGCCACGGCCTGATCGGCATGCGCGAGCGCGCGGGCGCCGTGCAGGGCGACCTGCGCGCCGGCCCGGACGGCGACCGCTTCCGCGTGCGCGCGTTCCTCCCGGCCTCCGCCACGGCCGCGATCCCCGTCGTGGCGGCGGGCGGTCGCGCATGACCGGCATCCGCGTCGCCCTGGTCGACGACCAGGCGATGTTCCGCCGCGGCGTCTCGATGATCGTGCGCTCGCAGCCGGACCTGCAGGTGGTCGGCGAGGCCGGCGACGGGGAGCAGGCGATCGCGCTCGTGGAGCGCGAGCACCCCGACGTGGTGCTGATGGACGTGCGCATGCCGGTGCTCGACGGCGTCGCCGCGACGAAGCGCATCCTCGGTGACGCCGCCGCCCGCGGCGAGACCGGGCCGCGCATCATCGTGCTCACCACCTTCGACCTCGACGCGGACGCGGCCGCCGCCATCCGGGCGGGCGCGAGCGGCTTCGTGCTGAAGGACGCCGACCCGGACTTCCTGATCGCCGCGATCCGCACCGTGCACGCGGGCACCGCCGTCGTCGCCGCCTCCGCCACCCGGGCGCTCCTCGAGCGGTTCGAGCCGGTGCAGCAGCGTCCCGTGCCGCCCGAGTTCGAGACCCTCACCGGCCGCGAGCGCGACGTGTTCGCCCTCGCCGCGAAGGGCCTCTCGAACTCGGAGATCGCCCGCACCGAGTACGTGTCGGAGGCGACGGTGAAGACGCACATCAGCAACGTGCTGACGAAGCTCGGCCTCCGCGACCGGGTGCAGCTCGTCGTGTTCGCCTACGAGAACGGCCTCGTCGACCGCTGATGGACGCGCTCCTGCTGCTCGGCACGGTCGGCGTCGGCAAGTCGAAGCTCGCGGAGGCGGTCAGCGGGCTGCTCGAGGAGCGCGGCACGGTGCACGCGGTGCTCGACCTCGACGACGTCCGGCGCCTGCGCCCGGCCCCTGCGGGCGACCCGTTCCAGCTCGAGATCGAGCTCGTGAACCTCGCGGCGCTGGCGGCGAACTTCCGGGCGGCGGGCGCCCGCCTGCTCGTGGTCGCGGGCGTCGTCGAGACGCGCGCGGAGCTGGCGCGGGTGCTCGCGGCGATCGGTGCCGAGCGCACCGAGGTCGTGCGGCTGGTCGCCGCGCCCGCCGCCCTGCAGGAGCGCCTCCGCGGCCGCCACGTCGACGACCCCGACGGGCTCGCCTGGCACCTCGACCGCACGGTGGCCCTGACGGGGATCCTCGACGACGCGGCCCTGACGGAGCGCGTCCTCGACACGACGGGCCGCGCGCCGCGGGAGCTCGCCGAGGACCTCCTCCGCTGACCCCGTCGTCTCGGAGGCGGACCTCGCCTCCGAGACGAAGAGCAGGCGGGCATCTCCGCCCTTCGGATGAGGGCGGTTCAGCCCGCGGCCCGATCCGCGCGGAGGGGTGCCGTTCCTAGCGTCGGAGGCATGAGCACAGCCCTCCCCGTCCAGCCCCGGACCGCCGTGGACGCGGTCGCCCAGGTGCACCAGGTCGTCAAGCGCTACGGCAGCGGCGACGCGGCCGTCCACGCCCTCCGCGGCGTCGACCTCGAGGTCCGCCGCGGCGAGTTCGTCGCCATCATGGGCCCCTCCGGCAGCGGCAAGTCCACGCTGATGCACCTGCTCGCCGGCCTCGACTCCCCGAGCTCCGGCGAGGTGTGGCTCGGCGAGCGCGAGATCGGCGCCCTCGACGACACCGCGCTGACCCTGCTGCGCCGCGAGCGCATCGGCTTCGTCTTCCAGGCGTTCAACCTCGTGCCGACGCTCGACGTCATCGGCAACGTGATGCTGCCGTTCGAGCTGCGCGGGGCGAAGCCGACGCGGGAGGAGCGCGACCTCATCGGGCGCCTGCTCGACGAGCTCGGCCTCGCCGACCGGCTCGGCCACCGGCCCCGCGAGCTCTCCGGCGGCCAGCAGCAGCGCGTCGCGATCGCCCGCGCGCTCGCCTCCCGGCCCCGCCTCGTCGTCGCCGACGAGCCGACCGGCAACCTCGACTCCCGCACCGGCCGGGAGGTGCTGGCGCTGCTCGCCGGCGCCGCGGCGAACCACGGCCAGGCGATCGCGATGGTCACGCACGACCCGGTCGCGGCGAGCTACGCCGACCGCATCGTGTTCCTCGCCGACGGCCGCGTCGTCGCGGAGGAGGGCCGCATGGAGGCCGAGCGCATCGCGCGCTTCATGCTCTCCCTCGAGGCCGACCGATGATCCGGCAGCACGGCTCCGGCGTCCTCGTCGCCGCGCTCTCCTCCGCCTTCGGCGTCGCCCTGCTGCAGGGCACCGGCCTGCTCACCGCGGCGCTCCGGGCCGACGGCACGACCGGGACCAGCGACACCGTCGCGGCGCTGCTGCGGATCACCTCCGCGGTCTTCCTCGGCCTCGCGCTCTACGCGGGCGCCGTCGTCACCACGAACACGTTCGCCGTGATCGTGGCCGGTCGTGTCAAGGCGATCGCGCTCCGCCGCCTGCTCGGCTCGACCGCCCGGGCCGAGCGCGGCGCCGTGGCGCGCGAGGGCCTCGTCGTCGGCGCGGTCGGCGCGGCGATCGGCGTCCTCGTCGGCTCGGTCGGCGTCGCGCTGATCGCGGCCGGCGCCCGCGTCGCGGACGTCCTGCCCGCGACGCCGTACTCGTACGCGAACCCGGAGGTGCTGCTCCCCGCGGCGGCCGTGGTGCTCACGACCTGGCTCGCCGCGGTCGTCGGCTCCCGCCGCGTGCTCGCCGTCACGCCGATGCAGGCGCTCGGCGGGGCGGAGGAGGTCAGCGAGGAGGAGAGCCGCGCGAGCGCCCTCCGCTCCGCCGCCGCGATCGTGCTCGGCGCGATCGGCGCGCTGCTGCTCGTCGGCGGCGTCGCGCTCGGGGTCGTCTCCTTCGCGGGGCTGCTCGTCGCGTTCGTCGGCGGGATCGTCTCCTTCACCGGCATCGTGCTCGGCGCGCACCTCGTCATCCCGCGCGCGCTGCGGCTCGTCGGCCGGCTGATGGGCGGCTCCGCCACCACGCGCCTGGCGGCCGAGAACGCCGTCCGGTACCCGCAGCGGAGCACCCGCTCCACGGTCGGCCTGCTCATCGCCGTCACCCTGATCACGACGTTCGGCGTCGCGATCCGCACCTTCGGCGACATGATCGAGGCGGCCGCGGGGAACGACCCGGTGTACTACGCGAACACCGAGGCGATGCTCACGGCGGTGACCACCGTCTTCTCCGTGCTGATCGGCTTCAGCGCCGTGATCGCCGGGGTGGGGCTCGTCAACTCCCTCTCCCTCGGCGTGCTGCAGCGGACCCGCGAGCTCGGCCTGCTGCGGGCGCTCGGCTTCAGCGCGCGGCAGCTGCGGCGCATGATCCTCGCGGAGAGCGGGCAGCTCGTGCTCACGGCGGTGCTGCTCGGCCTCGTGCTCGGCACGGTCTACGGCTGGGCCGGCGCCCACTCCCTGCTCGGCGCCGCGCACGGCGCTCCGGGGCTGCTCTTCATCGGCTTCCCGTGGGCGCTCGCCGGGATCGTGGTCGGCGGCGGCGTGCTGCTCACCCTGATCGCCTCGGTCGCGCCCTCCCGCCGCGCCACCCGCGTGGCGCCGGTCGAGGCGCTGGGCGCCCTGTGATGCGCCGCATCGCACCCGCCCTCGGCCTGGTGGTGCTGCTGCCCCTCCTCCTGACGGGCTGCGGCGTCCAGGACCTGCTGCAGAAGCAGACGAGCGGCACCGCGGACTCCCGGGACGCGCTCGAGCACGCCTGGCACACGCCGGCGTCGCAGCCCGACTGGGTCCCGGCCGACGCGAAGCGGATCCGCTACGTCGCGGCGACGAACGGCCCCGCGGACGAGACGCCCGCCTCCGTCCGGGCGACCACGCGGAGCGCGCTCCCGGACGACTGCACGACGGTCCCCCGGCACTCGCTCGACTCGTTCGGCGAGGACTGGGCGCCCTCGAAGGTGCCCGACACCGTCGAGCGCTGCGGCAACTGGGCCGTGGTGCGGGTCGACGGCGGCTGGTTCGGCTGGACGCCGCTCTCCCCGCGCGAGCGCGCGGAGCGGGCGACGTCGGAGGCGGGCTGAGGCGGCGCACACCGCGCGGGGCCAGGATGACGCCATGAGCATGAGCCTCTCGAGCGATGTGCCGATCGCGATCCAGGCGTTCGTGGACGCGACCAACGCGGGCGACTCGGCCGCCTTCGTCGCCGCGTTCACCGAGGACGCGTTCCTGTCCGACTGGGGGCGGGAGTACCGCGGCCACGAGGAGATCGCGGACTGGGACCGCACCGACAACATCGGCAAGCGGGCGCGCTTCGAGCTGCTCGCCGTGAAGCCCGGCGTCGGCGACCAGCAGTTCGTCGCGACGGTCGTCGTCTCCGGCGACGGCTACAACGGCACGAGCGACCTCGAGTTCACGCTGCGCGGCGACCGGGTGTCGCGGCTCGTCATCGCGCCGTGACCGCGCGCGACGCGGACGTCCTCGTCGTCGGGGCGGGTCTCGCGGGGCTCGCCGCGGCGCTGCGCCTGACCGCCGCCGGTCGCTCGGTCCGGGTGCTGGAGGCCTCCGACGCACCCGGAGGCCGCGTGCGCTCCGACCGGATCGACGGGTTCACGGTCGACCGCGGGTTCCAGGTGCTGCTCACCGCGTACCCGGAGCTGCAGCGGATCGGGCTGCCGGCCGGGCTCGACCTCGGCGCGTTCGTCCGCGGTGCGCTCCTCCGCGACGCCGACGGCCTGCACCTCGTCGCGGACCCGCGCTCCGCGCCCGCGGGCGCGCCGGGGCTCGTCACCGCGCCGCTCGGCACCGCCGTGCAGCGGGCGGCGCTCGGCGCGTACCTCGCCGGCGTCGTGGTCACGCCGACGGGGCGGCTGCGGCGGGGCCGCGACGTGGAGCTGCGGGAGGCGCTCGCCCGGCACGGCGTGCGCGGCGCCCCGGTCGAGCACTTCCTCCGCCCGTTCCTGCAGGGCGTGCTGCTCGAGCGGGACCTCACGACCTCGAACCGCTTCGCCGGGTTCGTGCTCCGCTGCTTCGCGCTCGGCCGCGTCGGGGTGCCGGCCCACGGGATGGGCGCGCTCTCCGACGGCCTCGCGGCGCGGCTGCCCGCGGGCGCGATCGAGTACGGCCGGCGCGTGGAGGCGGTGCGCCCCGGGGAGGTCGACGTCGCCGGCGAGGGCACCCGTCGCGCGGAGGCGGTGATCGTCGCCGCCGACCCGGTGACCGCGGCCGGGCTGCTCGACCTCCGCGTCCCCGTGATGCACGCCGTGACGACGGTGTGGCACGCGGTGCCCGCGCCGCCGACGCGGCGTCCTGCCATCGCGCTCGACACCGAGCGCGGCCCCGTCGCGAACAGCGTCGTGATGTCGAACGCCGCCCCCGCCTACTCCCCCGACCGCCGCGCCCTCGTCGCGTCGTCGATGCTCGCGCCGGAGCCGATCCCGGACCGGCTGCTGCGGTCGACGCTCGCGCGGATCTGGGGCGTCGGCACGACCGGTTGGGAGGAGGTCGCGGTCACCCGCGTGCCCGCGGCGCTGCCCGCGCTGCCGGGCGGCAGCCCCCTCCGCAAGCCGGTCCGGCTCACGGAGGGGCTGTACGTCGCCGGCGACCACCGGGACACCCCGTCGCAGCAGGGCGCCCTGGTGTCGGGCCGCCGCGCCGCGGACGCGTACCTCGCGGGTCGCTAGCCCCGCGTCGGGTCAGTCGTCGGAGACGGCGACCGTCACCTCGATGTTGCCGCGCGTCGCGTTCGAGTACGGGCACACCTGGTGCGCCGCGTCGGCGAGCTCCTGGGCCTGGTCGTGCGGCAGGTCCGGGATCACGACCTCGAGGTGCACGGTCAGCGCGTAGCCGCCCGCGTCGTTCGGGCCGATGCCGACGCGCGCGCCGACGCTCGAGTCGCCGAGCGACACCTTCCGGCTGCGCGCGACGCCCTGGAGGGCGGAGTGGAAGCAGGCCGCGTAGCCGGCCGCGAACAGCAGCTCGGGGTTCGCGCCCGCGCCGGAGCCGCCCATCTCCTTCGGCGCCGCCATGTCGAGGTCGAGGATGCCCTCGGAGGAGCGGACGTGCCCGTTTCGCCCGGCGCCCGTGGAGAGCGCCTCGGCCGTATAGATCGTTGCCATGCCACCACCAAGACGCGTGCACCGGGTTCTATTCCGGTGCACGCATCGCAGTGGGGTCAGCGACCGCCTTCGGGGCGGCCGGCCGGACGGCCCGCGCGGCGGCTGCCGCGCCGCTCCGCCGGGGCGGCGTCGCTGAACTGGGCCCAGGCCGCGCGCGGCGTGGAGCCGGAGGAGGTGGAGTAGCGCACGGGAGCGGCGCCGCGGGGCTCGTCGCGGCGGCCGCCACCGGCGGCCGGACGGCCCTCGCCGCCGCGACGGCGCTCGCCGCTCTGCCCGGACCGGCCCGCCTGGCCCGACCGCTCCGACCGGTCGCGCCGCTCGCCCTGGCCCTCGCCGGAGCCGCGGCGGCGGCCGCCGCCGGCTGCCGGGGCGCCGGTGCGCTCGACGCCCTCGCCGCGGGTGCGGCGCTGCTGCTGGCCGCCGGCGCGCTGCTGCCCGGCGGGCCGGTCCGCCTTCGGGCGGGCCGGCGCCTGCTGCTGCACGACGACGGGAGCGGGCGCGACCTTCGGCGCGACCTCGCCGACGAGGTCGCGGACCGCGTCGGACTGCGCCGTCACCTGGACCGGCTTCGCGGCGATGCCGGCCGCGCGGAGCAGCTGCGCGACGTCCCGACGCTGCTCCGGCAGGACGAGCGTCACGACGGTGCCCGCGGCGCCGGCGCGCGCGGTGCGGCCGGAGCGGTGCAGGTACGCCTTGTGCTCGGTGGGCGGGTCGACGTGGATCACGAGCGCCACGTCGTCGACGTGCACGCCGCGGGCCGCGACGTCGGTCGCGACGAGCACCTTGATGGCGCCGGAGGAGAACGCGGCGAGGTTCCGCTCGCGCGCGTTCTGCGAGAGGTTGCCCTGCAGGTCCGCGGCGGGGATGCCCGCGGCGGTCAGCTGCTTCGCGATCCGCTTCGCGACGTGCTTCGTCCGCACGAACAGGATGCGGCGGTCGGTGCCTCCGGCGAGCGCCTCCATCACGAGGCGCTTGCCGTCGGCGTCGGCGACCTCGAGCACGGCGTGCTCCATCGTCTCGACCGCGGGGCGGCCGTCGTCCACGGAGTGCGTGACCGGGTTCGAGAGGAAGCGCTTGACCAGCTTGTCCACGCCGTTGTCGAGCGTCGCGGAGAACAGCAGCCGCTGGCCGCCCTGCGGCGTCGCGGCGAGCAGGCGGGTGACGCCCGGCAGGAAGCCCATGTCGGCCATGTGGTCGGCCTCGTCGAGCACGGTGATCTCGATGCCGTCGAGCGTCAGGGCGCGCTGCTTCAGCAGGTCCTCGAGCCGGCCGGGGCAGGCGACCAGGATGTCGACGCCGGCCCGGAGCGCCGCGACCTGCGGGTTCTGCGAGACGCCGCCGAAGACGGTCGTCACGGTCATGCCCGCCGCGGCCGCGATCGGCTGCACGGTCGCCGCGATCTGCGTGGCGAGCTCGCGGGTCGGTGCGAGCACGAGGCCGCGGGGCCGGCCGGAGCGGCGCTGGCCGCCCTGCAGGCGGGCGACGAGCGGCAGCGCGAAGGCGAGCGTCTTGCCGCTGCCGGTGCGGCCGCGGCCGAGCACGTCGCGGCCGGCGAGGCTGTCGGGCAGCGTGGCGGTCTGAATGGGGAAGGGCTCCGCGATCCCGAGGCCGTCGAGGGCCGGGAGCAGGGATGCGGGCACGCCGAGATCGGCGAAGGAAGCGGGCACAGGGGTTCTCTCTGATTCGATGCGGCGTTCTGGCCGCGGCGGCGGTGCGGACTGTGCACCTGAACGCGCCGCGTGCGACACCGTCTCGACCGCTGGATGCGGGAGGTCGGGTGCGCTTCGACGCCCACGCCCGTCTCGGGCGCGTTCCCAGGGTACCAGCCGGGGGCGCCCGCCCAGGTCAGGGGCCGGTTCCCGGGCTTCCGAGCGCCGCCGTCCGACGGCGGTGGCACAGTGGGCGACGTGCGCGCAGCCTGGTACGACACGCAGGGCCCCTCGTCTGTGCTGCAGGTGGGCGAGCTGCCCGACCCGGAGCCCGGAGAGGGCGAGGTGCGGGTGCGCGTGACCCGGTCCGGGATCAACCCGGGCGACGTCAAGAAGCGCACCGGCGAGTACAGCGGGATGGCGTACCCGCGGGTCGTCCCGCACAGCGATGGCGTCGGCGTGATCGACGCCGTCGGTCCCGGCGCAGACGCGGCCCGGATCGGGCGCCGGGTCTGGGTGCACGGCGCGCAGTCGTACCGGCAGCTCGGCACGGCGGCGGAGTACGTCGTGGTCCCCGAGCCGCTCGCGGTCGACCTGCCGGACGGCGTGTCCGACGACCTCGGCGCCGCCCTCGGCATCCCCGGCATCACGGCGCACCGCGCGGTCTTCGGCGACGGCCCCGTGTCGGGCTCGACGGTGCTCGTCCACGGCGTGCGCGGCGCAGTCTCCTCCCTCGCCGCCCAGCTCGCCGCGTGGGGCGGCGCCACCGTGATCGGCACGGTGCGCACGGCGACGTCCGCCGCGGTGCGGGGCGTCTCGTCCCTCGTCGCGCTCGACGACGACCCGGCCGCCGCCGTCCTCCGCCTCGCGCCCGGCGGCGTCGACCGGATCGTGGAGGTCGCGCTCGACGCCAATGCCGACCTCGACGCCGCCGTGATCCGCAACCTCGGCGTGATCGCCGCCTACGCCACGCACGACGACCGGCCGGGCCTGCCCTTCTGGCCGATGCTCTTCCAGAACACGACGATCCGGCTGCTCGGCAGCGACGACTTCCCGGAGGCGGCGAAGGCGCAGGCCGCGGCCGACCTCTCCGCCGCAGCCGCCGCCGGGGCGCTCGAGGCGCCCGTCGCCGCCGTGCTCCCCCTGGATCGGATCGCCGAGGCGCACGACGCCGTCATGGACCCGGCCGTGCACGGCCGGGTGCTGCTGTCCATCGACTGAGGGCTACCGTCGCGGCATGACCGACTCCGGGCCCCGCAGGGCGCTGATCGTGATCGACGTGCAGCGCGAGTACGTGGACGGCGCCCTGCCGATCGCGCACCCGCCGCTCGAGGAGAGCCTCCCGAACATCAAGGCCGCCGTGGAGGCCGCGCACGCCGCGGAGGTGCCGGTGGTCCTCGTGCGGCACGTCGACGCGGCGGACTCCCCCGTCTTCGCGGAGGGCTCACGCGGCGCCGAGCTGCACGACGTGGTCGCCGACGCGGCGCACGACCTGCTGCTCGTCAAGCAGCAGGTGTCGTGCTTCGGCGGCACCCGCCTCGCGGAGTGGCTCGCCGCGCGCGACGTCGACACGCTCGCGATCGCCGGCTTCATGACGCAGCACTGCGACGAATCGACGGCGCGCGACGCGGCGGACCTCGGCCTCGCCGTCGAGGTGCTGTCGGACGCGACCGGCACCCTGCCGCTCACGACCCCGGCCGGCGCGATGACCGCGCGCGAGGTGCACGAGCGGAGCCTGCTCGTGCTCGCGTCGGGCTTCGCCGCGGTCGTGCCGACGGACGCCTGGGTGGCGGCCGCGATCGACGGCGCGCCGCTGCCCGGTCCCGACCTCTGGGCCGCCACCGAGCCCGCGAGGGCGTGACGGGCCGGGAGGAGGGCGTGCCCGCCCCGCCGTTCGACCCCGCGTCGCCGTTCTCGCTGCTCGACGAGGACGAGACCGCGTTCTGGTACTCGTACATGAAGGTCCTGCTGCGGGTCCGCCACGAGATGAACCGGCAGCTGCGCACCGCCTCCGGGATCTCGATGGCGGACTACGACGTGCTCGTCGCGCTGACCAGCGAGGGCGACGGGCGGCTGCGCGTCGGCGACCTCGCGGTGCGCATCGGCTGGGAGCGGAGCCGGCTGTCGCACCACCTCGCCCGGATGCGGGCGCGCGGCCTCGTCGCGACGGACCGGTCCGAGGACGACCACCGCGGGTCCGAGGTCGCCCTGACGGCGGAGGGGCGCCGCGTGCTCGCCGAGGCGACGCCCGGCCACGTCGCGTTCGTGCGCGCCGCGGTGCTCGACGCGCTCCCGCGCGAGGACCTCGGGCGGCTGCACGACGCGCTCGACCGCGTCTACGACTCGCTCATCGAGCACGGCTCGCTGCCGCGCCCGAGCGACCACCCCTGAGCGCCGGGCCGCCGCTGACGGTCAGGCGAGCAGGGTCAGCACCTCGGCGATCCGGCCGTCGACGACCGTGAGCACGTCGATGCCGCGCGCCACGGGCTCCGCGCCGGCTGGCCCGAACCGCCACGCGAGCGCGGCCCGCTCCCCCGCCGAGTACGCGGGGCCGTCGTCGGTGAAGACGAAGCCGGGCGCGCCGTCGAGCAGCCCGGCCGCCTTCGCCACCACGGCGTCGACGCCGACCACCGTCTCCTCCGGGTCGACGAACCGCACGTCGTCCGTGTAGATCGCGTCCGCCGTCGCGCGACGCCGGTCGGCGTCCCGCTCCCCGAAGACCCCGTGCAGGTTCGCCGCCAGCAGCTCGGCCGTGGTCGCCATGCGCCCTCCTCAGTCCGTGAAGTGTCACCGATCCAACGGCACCGCCGGTGGTGCGTCAAGGGAGGACGCGCCGCGTGTGCAGCGGACGGTCGGGCGCCGGGGAGGAGGCGCCCACCCCGGCCGCGCAGACTCTGGCCGACCGCGCCGTTGGGCGCGGAGGGACGGAGCACCGCATGAGCGGCATCGGAGACAAGGCGAAGGACTTCCTGAGCTCGGACAAGGGCGAGCAGGCCAGCGACAGCGCCCTCGACAAGGCCGGCGACGCGGCGGACAAGGCCACCGGCGGGAAGCACGGCGACCAGATCGACAAGGCGGAGCAGACGGCCGACACGAAGCTCGGCAGCTGAGCCGGACCTCTCGATCCCCGTCGCGTTCCTCCCGGTGACGCGGCGGGGATCGCCCGCATCCGGGCGCCGGTAGCGTCGAACGCATGGCCGACCGCGAGTACGGGTTCCGAACCAGGGCGATCCACGCGGGGAACATCCCGGACGCGACGACCGGCGCTCGGGCGCTGCCGATCTACCAGACGAGCGCGTTCGTCTTCGACGACACCGACGACGCGGCCGCCCGTTTCGCGCTGCAGAAGTACGGGAACATCTACAGCCGCCTCGCGAACCCGACGGTCGCCGCGTTCGAGGAGCGCATCGCGAGCCTCGAGGGCGCCCTCGGCTCGGTGGCCACCGCGTCCGGGCTGGGCGCGCAGTACATCACCTTCGCGAGCCTCGTCGGCCAGGGCGACCACGTCGTCGCCTCCGCCAACCTCTACGGCGGCTCCCTCACGCAGCTCGACGTGTCGCTGCGCCGCTTCGGCGTGGAGACGACGTTCGTGCAGTCGAGCGACGCGGAGGCCTATGCGGCGGCGATCACCGACCGCACGAAGGTGGTCTTCGCGGAGAGCGTCGCGAACCCCTCCGGCACCGTGGCCGACGTCGAGGGCCTCGCCGACGTCGCGCACGCGGCGGGCGTGCCGCTGATGATCGACGCCACCGTCGCGACGCCGTACCTCTCGCGGCCGATGGAGTGGGGCGCGGACATGGTGACGCACTCCGCGACGAAGTTCCTCGGCGGCCACGGCACGACGCTCGGCGGCGTCGTCAGCGAGTCGGGCCGCTTCGACTGGTCCGGCGAGCGCTTCCCGCTCTTCGAGCAGAGCGTGCCGTCGTACGGCGGCCTGCAGTGGCACGGCAACTTCGGCGAGTACGCCTTCCTCACCCGGCTCCGCGCGGAGCAGCTGCGCGACACCGGCCCGGCGCTCGCGCCGCACTCCGCGTTCCTCCTGTCGCTCGGCGTCGAGACCCTCCCCTTCCGCATGCAGGCGCACGTCGACAACGCGCGGGCCGTGGCGGAGTGGCTGGAGGCGGACGACCGCGTCGAGTACGTCAGCTGGGCGGGCCTGGCGTCGCACCCGCACTTCGAGCGGGCGCGGAAGTACCTGCCGAAGGGGCCGGGCAGCGTGTTCGGCTTCGGCGTGAAGGGCGGCCGCGACGCGGGCCGCACGTTCATCGAGTCCGTCGACCTGGCGAGCCACCTCGCGAACATCGGCGACGCGAAGACGCTCGTCATCCACCCCGCGTCGACCACGCACGCGCAGCTGACCGACCAGCAGCTGGAGGACGCGGGCGTGCAGGCGGGGCTCGTGCGCATCAGCGTCGGCATCGAGGACCTGGACGACATCGTCGCCGACCTCGACCAGGCGCTCGACGCCGCGACGGGCCGCACGACCGTCGCCTGAGAGCCCGGCGCCGCTCAGCGGACGCCAAACCAATCCGCGGCAGCATTGCAGCCGGGTCCCAGTCGCATGGACGCGGCACGACCGGGTACCCGCTCGTCTGGCCGCGGGGCAGGACACCGGCACATGAGCAGCACCCAGCACCGCGACAGCAGGACGGCTCCGCCCGATCTCGCGCGGCTCAAGCGCAAGGTCACGGCGCTCGCCGTCGCCGGCGCGCTCGGCGGGTTCCTCTTCGGGTTCGACTCGTCCGTCGTGAACGGCGCGGTCGACGCCATCGGCAAGCAGTTCAAGCTGAACCCGACGCTGCAGGGCTTCGCCGTGGCGGTCGCGCTGCTCGGCTGCGCCGTCGGCGCCTACCTGGCGGGCCGCATCGCGGACCGGATCGGCCGCACCCGCACGATGCTCGTCGGCGCGGTCCTCTTCCTCGTCAGCTCCCTCGGCGCCGGCCTCGCGTTCGGCGTCGGCGACTTCATGTTCTGGCGCGTCGTCGGCGGCCTCGGCATCGGCGTCGCCTCCGTCGTCTCCCCGACCTACATCGCGGAGGTCGTGCCCGCGAACGTGCGCGGCCGGCTCGGCTCCCTCCAGCAGCTCGCGATCACGCTCGGCATCTTCGCCGCGCTGCTCTCCGACGCGCTGCTCGCCGACTTCAACGGCGCCGACGGCGCCTCCCGCCAGCTGCTGTTCGGCGCCGAGGCGTGGCGCTGGATGTTCCTCGTCGGCGTCGTGCCGTCCGTGCTCTACGGCGTGATCGCGCTGCGGCTGCCCGAGTCGCCCCGCCACCTGCTCGCGAAGCGGGACGAGCAGGGCGCCCGCGCCGTGCTGCAGCAGACGACGTCGCCGGAGGACATCGACGACGAGGTCCGGAGCATCGAGGACACGATCAAGGAGGACCGCGAGAACGCCCGCAAGGCGAACCTCCGCGGGCCCGTCCTCGGGCTCCAGCCCGTCGTGTGGGCGGGCATCGTGCTCTCGGTGCTGCAGCAGTTCGTCGGGATCAACGTGATCTTCTACTACTCGACGACGCTCTGGAACGCGGTCGGCTTCAAGGACTCCTTCGCGATCTCGGTGATCTCCGCGATCATCAACGTCGTCGTCACGTTCGTCGCGATCGCGTTCGTCGACAAGGTCGGGCGGCGCCCGCTGCTGCTCGGCGGCTCCGCGGGCATGGTGATCGCGCTCGCGGCCGTCGCGGTCTCGTTCAGCCAGGCCCAGACCGGCTCCGGCGGCGCGGTGACCCTGCCGAACCCGTGGGGCGTCATCGCGCTGATCGGCGCGAACCTGTTCGTCGTCTGCTTCGGCGCGACCTGGGGCCCGCTCGTGTGGGTCCTGCTCGGCGAGATGTTCCCGAACCGCATCCGCGCCAAGGCGCTCGGCGTCGCCGCGGCCGCGCAGTGGATCGCGAACTTCGTCGTCACGCTCACCTTCCCGCCGCTGGCGGACCTGTCGCTGCCGCTCACCTACGGCCTCTACGCCGCGTTCGCGCTGATCTCGCTGCTGTTCGTGTTCTTCCTCGTGCCGGAGACGAAGGGTGTGAGCCTCGAGGACATGGGCGGCCTCGCGTTCGGGCCGAAGGCCCGGAAGGCGGCGAAGGAGGCGGCCCGCTAGACCCCCTCCCGACGCGCGTCGCCCGAGAGCGCCGCGCGTCGGGGGAATACCTGGGCGCCCGCTCTGCTTCTCTTGAGCGGGCGCTTCGGCGTCCCCCTCCGTTCTGTGCAGCGCCGCGCGAACCCCTCCGACCGATCGAAGGAGCTCCGCGTGGCGGACACGACTGTCGAATCCCCTGCCCCCGCCTCCGCGGCGCCCGCCCGGCGCCACGGCGCCAAGCACGAGCACCGCTGGTGGGTGCTCGCCGTGCTCGCGCTCTCGCAGCTGATGGTCGTGCTCGACGCCACCATCGTGAACATCGCGCTGCCGACCGCGCAGAAGGCGCTCGACTTCGACTCCGACCAGCGGCAGTGGGTCGTCACGGCCTACTCGCTCGCCTTCGGCGGCCTGCTGCTGCTCGGCGGGCGCCTGTCGGACCTCTTCGGGCGCAAGGTCACCTACATCGCGGGGCTCGTCGGCTTCGCCGCCGCCTCCGCGTTCGGCGGCGCCGCGCAGAGCTTCGGCGAGCTCGTCGCGGCTCGCGCGATCCAGGGCGCGTTCGGCGCGCTGCTCGCCCCCGCCGCGCTGTCGCTGCTCAGCACCACCTTCACCGACGGCCGCGAGCGCGGACGCGCCTTCGGCGTGTTCGGCGCCGTCGCCGGCTCCGGGGGCGCGGTCGGCCTGCTGCTCGGCGGCGTGCTCACGGAGTACGCGTCCTGGCGCTGGTGCCTCTACGTGAACCTGTTCTTCGCGATCGTCGCGATCGTCGGCGCGTTCACCTTCTTCGGCCGTCAGGGCCCGACCGGCACGCGGCCGAAGCTCGACCTGCCGGGCACGATCATCGTGTCGCTCGGCCTCGTCGCGGTCGTCTACGGCTTCTCCTCCGCGGAGACGAACGGCTGGGGCGAGGCGCAGACGATCGTCTCGCTCGTGCTCGGCGTCGTGCTGCTCGTCGCGTTCGTCGTCCTCGAGTCGCGGGTCGCGCACCCGCTGCTGCCGCTCCGCGTCGTGCTCGACCGGCAGCGCGGCGGCGCGTACCTGACGGTCGCGCTGACGGGCGCCGCGCTGTTCGGCGTCTTCCTGTTCCTCGCCTACTACCTGCAGGTGCTCCGCGGGTACACGCCGCTGCAGACGGGGATCGGCTTCCTCCCGATGCCCGTCACGATCGCGCTGACCTCGACGCTGATCGCCCCGCGCGTGCTGCCGCGGTTCGGCCCGAAGCCGATGATCGTGATCGGCGCGCTGCTCGGCGCGACCGGCTTGTTCATCCTCAGCCGGATCGGGCTCGACAGCGACTACTGGCTGACCGTCGCCCCCGGCCTCGTGGTCCTCGGCCTCGGCATGGGCAACATCTTCGGCGCCGCCTTCAACACCGCGACGGCGGGCATCGACCCGCGCGACGCCGGCGTCGGCTCGGCGATGGTGAACACGTCGCAGCAGATCGGCGGCTCGATCGGCACGGCCGTGCTGTCGACGATCGCGGCGGGCGCCGTCACGCGGTACCTGACGGACAACGGCACCTCACGGCAGGCGCAGGCCCTGGCGCAGCTCGACAGCTACCACACCGCCTTCCTCACGTCCTCGGGCGTGTTCGTCGGCGTCGCGGTGCTGGCGTTCTTCATCCTCCGCTGGGGCCGCCCGCAGGCGCCGTCGCACGCGAAGCCCGGCCAGCAGGCCGCGGAGCCGGTCGTCGCCCACTGACCGTTCGACCGGAAGGGCCCGCGCCTCGTCGAGGCACGGGCCCTCCCGGTGTCAACGGCGGACGTCGAGGTCGGCGCCGTCCGGCTCGAAGATCGCCTCGATCGGCGCCTCGAAGAGCGCGGCGATGCGGAAGGCGAGCGGCAGGCTGGGGTCGTAGCGCCCGGTCTCGAGCGCGTTCACGGTCTGCCGCGAGACGTCGAGCCGATCGGCGAGCTGCGCCTGCGTCCATGCCCGTTCCTCCCGGCGCTGCCGGAGGTCGTTCCTCATCGACGGCTCGTGACCGCGGCGCTGATGCCCCACGTCGCCATGCCGAGCGCGTAGATCCAGAAGCCCGAGCCCTCGAGCTCGAGCCCCGCGCTCTGCAGGATGCCGAGCGCGATCGACGCCAGCATCGCGACCGCGAATCCCGCCCCGAGCCCGCTGAGCGTGCGGGCCCGCTGGTACTCGTCGAGGCGACGCAGGTGCCGGAGCACGGCCACGGCGATCCAGATCATCGGCAGCACCGGGAGGAGCGCCCAGACGAAGCGCCCCGGGCTCGTGCCGTCGAAGCCGCCCCAGAGCAGGGCCGCGGACAGCAGGAGGACGTAGGCCGCGATGCCCGGGACGAACTCGGCCAGGTACGCCCTGCTCCGACGACGGTCGCCGGTGCTGGCGGCCCGAGTGTCAAGGTTGCTTGTCATGACTCGAGCCTGGCCGACGCCGGTCGCCATGTCAAGGCTCCTTGACTAGAGGTCGCGCTGCTCCCGCCACTCCTGCTCGAGGATCGCGAAGTCGACCTCGGTGCTCCACTCCCCCTTGAACCACTCGTTCTCGACGAGCACCGCCTCCTGCCGCATGCCGGCCTTGGTCAGCACGCGGCCGGACGCGGGGTTGCGGGCGTCGATGCGGCCCGTGATCCGGTGCAGCCCGAGCCCGTCGAAGCCGAGCGCGAGGAGGGCGCGGGTCGCCTCCGTGGCGTAGCCGTGCCCCTGGTGCTCGGGCGCGACGATGTAGCCGACCTCGCCGCTGCGGTGCTCCGCGCTGTGCCAGAACAGCACGAGGTCGCCGATCAGCTCGCCGGTCGCGCGCAGCTCGACCGCGAGCGCGAGGGTCTGGCCCGCCTCGGTGAGCACGGAGCGGGTGCGCTCCGGGTCGCGGTAGATCTCGGCGAGCCGCTCGCGCGTGGCCGGCACGGGCGGGATGTACGCGCACACGTCCTCACGCGACCGGTACGCGTGCATCGCGTCGAGGTCGCGCTCCGGATCGATCGGTCGCAGCAGCAGCCGCTCCGTCTCGACCGGGTAGTCCGGCGCCAGTGCGGGTGCTGGGGCGGTGTCGTCGTCGGCCACGGCAGGACCGTAGACCGGACCTCCGACCGGGCGGTGGCAGCGAACCGCTGTCGGACCCCTCCTCTACATTCGGACACGTGTTCGAGGACGGTGCAAGCGATGAGGCCGAGCGGGCGATCCCGCCCGAGCTCGCCGACGCTTGGCGCGCGCTGCCCGCGGCGCTGACCGAGGACGCCGCCGTCTACAGCCAGGAGATGGCTGCGGAGGCCGCACGGGCGAGCACGATCGCCGATGCGCACCGGATCGACGCGCTCCTCTTCGCGTACGAGCGCGCCATGATCGATCTCGCGGTCCGCTTCGGCTCGTCCTACGGCACCCGTGCGGGACTCGGTGCGCAGGCGTTCTTCCGCTCCTTCGGCCTCCAGAACGGCGCCCACCCGGCCGCGGTCGCTGGCGAGGTCGACGCAGGGCTGATCCTCCGCGACCGCCTCCCGCTCACCTGGAGGGCGTTCCAGGCCGGGAAGGCGTCCTGGAACCGGATGCGGACCGTCGTCCGCGAAGCAGAGGGGCTCGACGCCGAGCACTGGGCCGCGTACGACGAGGTCGCCGCGGTCAAGGTCGTCTCCTCGATGCGGCTGAAGGACGACCTCCGCAAGGCCCGGGCGCGGCTCGATGACGAGGCAGCCGCGAAGCGCGCCCGGACCACGCACGAGCGCCGCCGCACGAGCCTGGAGCTCGGCCACGACGGCGGCGTCGCGTTCGTCGCGGAAGGCCTCGCAGCCGACTGGGTGCCGATCAACGACGCCCTGCACAGGGCGGCCGTCGCCGCGCACGGCATCGACGGCGAGACCCGCGGGATCGCGCAGCTCCGCCACGACATCGCCCTCGACCTCCTGCGCAACGGCCTCCAGTCGCCCGCCACGGACGGAGCGCTCGTACCCCAGCGCAAGCCCGTGCAGGTCCAGCTGATCCTCACCGTCCCAGCACTCGCCTGGCTCGGGAAGACGAAGGAGCAGGCGCAGTTGACCGGCTACGGCCCGATCGACCTCGAGACCGCCAAGGCCCTCGCCGGCACGGCGACCTCATTCATCCGCGTCCTCACCGACCCGATCACCGGGGTCCGGCTGACGATGGATCGCAGGGTCTACGCGCCACCGGCCGACCTGGCCCGGTGGGTGAAGATCCGCGACGGGCGGTCCCGGTTCCCCGGCTCGACGACCCCGCCGCACCTGGCGGACATCGACCACGCGAGGGAGTGGCAGCACGGCGGCACCACCGACTCCGCCAACCTCGTCACCCTCGGCAGGACCGACCACAACCTGAAATCAGCAGGCCTCTTCACCGAGGCGGTCGAGGACGACGGCACCGTCGGCTGGAACGAGGCCTGGGGCCACCACTTCTCGGACCCGCCGAACGACCCGCTCGACCCCGCACCACCCGAGCTGCTCCCGCCCCGCCCGTCGGACCCGGACGAGCCCTGCCCGTTCTGAGCGGTCGGCTCAGTGCGCCTTCTTGCCGCAGGCGGTGCAGACCCAGCGCTCACCGAGCAGGCCGCGGGTGGCCTCCAGCCGCCCGCCGCACCTCCCGCACTCGCGGACGCTGTAGAAGACCTCGTCGGTCTCCGCGATCTCCGCCACCGGCCCCGCTCCCCGTACCGTCCACGTCGTCCGCGCGGTCCCCATGGCTCGACCGTACGACGCGGGCTGCGTACTCGGCAGGACTCCTGCGCAGGATGGACAGCCCGCGTCGCGGAACGGATCAGTTCCGGAGGGTCTCGCTCGGGTTCCTGCCGTACCGCTCCCGGTACTGCGCGGAGAAGCGACCGAGGTGCGCGAACCCCCAGCGGCGGGCGACAGCGGCGACGGTCGTGCGCGCCGGATCTCCGGCGGCGAGCTCGGCGTGCGCCGCCTCCATCCGCACGGACCGGATGTAGGCCGCGGGCGAGGTGCCGAGGAAGCGCTGGAACCCGGCCTGCAGCGCCCGCGGCGAGATCCCGACGACCGCGGCGATCTCGGAGGGGGTCAGCGGGAGGTCGATCGAGCGCCGGATGTGCTCGACCGCCTGCCGGACCGCGCCGGCGCCGGGCTGCAGCAGCGGGTCGTCCGGCTCCGCGAGCGGCGGGTACAGCTCGAGGAACGCCGCGGTCGTCATCCGCGTCAGCTCGTGCCAGAGCAGGTCGTTGACGGGTCCCCGCCGTACGGTCCGCGCCGCCATCGCCACCGTGTCGAACCACAGCGCGGTCGCGGACTCCGCCGGGACCGCGGCGTGGTCGAACCGGAGCGCCGCGGTGAGCCCTCGCTCCGCGGCGAGCCCCGCGATGGCGGCCCGGCTGAGGTGGACGAGCCGCTGGTCGTAGTCCCGGTAGTCGAAGACGAAGGCGCGATCCGCGGGGAAGAGCAGCGGCACGTTCGGTGCGAGCCGGATGTCCTCCCCGGTCGGGTCCACCCGGCCGCTGCCGGAGACGAGCCACTGCACGACGACGTCGTCGCCGACCGGGATGTCCCCGGTGATCGACCCGCGCATCCGCGACGTGCGCAGCGTCAGGGCGTCGTCGCCGACGGCGGTGTAGCGGAACTCGTACTCGTCGCCGGCGGCCGACCACCGGGTGCCGCCGTACAGGCCCGGCAGGGCCGCGATCGCGTCCTCGGGGCGTCGCCCCGACGCCTCGATCCGGATCTCCGATCGGTCCTGCAACCGCGCTCCCCCTGCCGTCGCCCCATCCTCCCGGACACGCCGCCCGCGGAGGCCCGGGCTTGACATCCGACGGAACACCACCCGGGCACCACCCCTGGTCGGTGTCGCGCCGCCTGCCCGCCGAGGACGCTGGGAGCAGGTCGCCGGACGGCGGCCCGAGGAGGAGGAACCCGATGTCCCTGCAGCCCTACGCGATCGCCGCCCTCGCCCTCGTGGTGGTCGCCCTGCTCGTGTGGCGCCAGCTGCGCTGGACCCGGTTCGACGCGCACCGCGTGCTGCGCCTCCCGATCGTGCTCGGCGCGCTCGGGCTCGTGCAGATCGCGACGGCGACGACCGCGGTGCGCATCGGCGCCGTCGACCTGGTGGTGCTCGCGGGCGAGGTCGCGGTCGCGCTCGGCGTGGGCGCGACGATGGGCGTCCGGACGGTCTTCCGCGCCTCGCCCGCTGCGCCCGGAGCGTGGGAGGCCCGGACGGGCGCCGTCGGCGCGGCCCTCTGGCTCGTGCTCATCGCGATGCGCGTCGGCGTCTCCGTCGCGGGTCCGGCGCTCGGCGTCCACGCGGCGACCTCGACCGGGGTGTCGCTGCTGATCCTCGCCGCCGCGCGCGGCGCGACCGCGCTCGTCGCCCGCTCCCGCGCCCCGCAGGCGGCGCTCCTGTCGGCATGATCGACCTGTGACCGACCGTCCGAGAACGGCACGGCCCTCGCGGGCCGTGCCGTTCGGCGCGCCCGACCCGACCGGCACGCGCAGCTGGGTCGTGCTCGTCATCATCGCGGCGCTCGGGCTGAGCGCCCTGCAGACCCGGGCGGCCGTCGAGCACCCGCCGGTGCTCGTGCTGGCGGTCGCGTCCCTGCTGCTGTGGCTCGCCTGGACGGTGCTGCAGCCCGGGCGGCTCCGCTCCGCGCTGATCGTCGTCTGCGCGGCCGCGTCCGCGATCTGCGCGGGCCTCGGGGTGCCGCAGCTCGTCGCGGGGCTGGTCGCGGGGTCCGTGCTGCTGATCGGCGACCCGCGGCAGCGGCTCGTCCCCGTCGTCGCGCTCACCGGCGGCGGGACCGCCCTGCTGCTCGTCGCCGGCGCGCTCGCCCGGCTGACCGCGACGGCGCTGCTGATCGACCTCGGCGTGCTCGCGTTCGGCGTGCTCATCGGCGTCAGCCGCCGCTACCGGGTGAAGGCCGTCGAGCAGCAGGAGGCGCTGCGGGAGGCGGCGCGGACCGCGGAGCAGGACGCCGCGCGGAACCGCCTGCTGGAGGACCGGGCCGCCGTCGCGCGCGACATCCACGACGTGCTCGCGCACGGCCTCGGCGGTCTCGTGCTGCAGCTCGACGCGATCGAGGCGCTGCTCGAGCGCGGCCGCGTCGACGAGGCCGCCGTGCGAGCCGGCGCCGCTCGGAGCCTCGCCGCGGAGGGGCTCGCCGACGCCCGCCGCGCCGTGGCCGCGCTCCGCGACCCGGCCCGCGAGACCGAGCCCGCGCCAGCCGTGCCCGACGAGGCGCTCGACGACCTGCTCGCCGCGCACCGGTCGCTCGGGGGCGAGCTCGAGGTCGTCGGCGACGCGGCGCTGACGGGCGTCGATCAGCCGCACCGCCAGGCCCTCCTCCGGGCGCTGCAGGAGGCGCTCACGAACGCGCGGCGGCACGCCCCCGCCGCGCCCGTCCGCGTCGTGGTCGAGCGCGATCCGCGGGTTCTCCTCCTCCGGGTCGAGAACCCGGCGCCGGAGACGCCCGTCCCCTCGCCCGGCGGCGGCCACGGGCTCGTCGGCATGGCGGAGCGCTTCACGGCGCTCGACGACGGCTCCGCCGCGACCGCGGGCCGTCGCGCGGACCGGTTCGTCGTCGAGGCGCGGGCGGTGCTCGCGTGATCCGGGTGCTCGTCGCCGACGACCAGGCGATCGTGCGCGACGGCCTCGTGACGGTGCTGGGTCTCAGCGACGAGGTGGAGGTGGTCGGGCAGGCCGCGGACGGCGCCGAGGCGGTGCGCCTCGCGGCCGAGCTCGCGCCGGACCTCGTGCTCATGGACCTGCGGATGCCCGTCCTCGACGGCGCGGGCGCGACCGCGCGGATCCTCGCCGAGCGGCCGGGCACCCGCGTGCTCGTGCTGACCACCTACGCCGACGACGCCTCCATCGCCGGTGCGCTGCGCGCCGGCGCGATCGGGTACCTGACGAAGGACGCGGGCCGGCGCGAGCTGCTCGCGGCCGTGCGGTCTGCGGCCGAGGGCCAGGCGGTCTTCGACCCCGCGGTCGGCGCCCGGCTCGCCGCCGGCTTCGCGCCGGAGCCGGCCCCCGCCCCGACGGACGCCGCCGGCCTCCGCGCCCGCTTCCCGGCGCTCACCGCGCGGGAGGCGGACGTGCTCGCGCGGGTCGCCGAGGGCCGGGCCAACCCCGAGATCGCGGCCGAGCTCTTCCTCACCCCCGCGACCGTGAAGTCGTACGTGACCGCGATCCTCGCGAAGCTCGGCGCGACCAGCCGCGCCCAGGCGATCGCCCTCGTCCTCGCCGGCTAGGGCGCCGGACGGCGGAACCCTGCAGGAGGCGCGGAGCGGCCGTGCCTACGCTCGCGGCATGCAGTACCGACAGCTCGGCTCGTCCGGCCTCCGCGTCTCCACCATCACCCTCGGCACCATGGGCTTCGGCGGCACCGGGTGGGCCACCCCCATCGGGAACCTCGACGTCGACGGCGCCCGCCGGCAGATCGACCTGGCCCGCGACGCCGGCGTCAACCTGATCGACACCGCGGACGTGTACTCGAACGGCCTGTCCGAGGAGATCCTCGGCGAGGCGCTCGGCGCGAACCGCGACGACGTCCTCATCGCGACGAAGGTGCGCGGCGCGATGGGCGAGGGCCCGAACGACGCGGGCCTCTCCCGGCACCACATCGTCCGGGCGGCCGAGGCGAGCCTCCGTCGCCTGAGGACCGACCACATCGACCTGTACCAGGTGCACGAGTGGGACGGGCAGACCCCGCTCGACGAGACGCTCCGCGCGCTCGACGACCTCGTGCGCTCCGGCAAGGTCCGCTACCTCGGCGCCTCCAACTACACGGGCTGGCAGCTGATGAAGGCGCTGTGGACGTCGGACCGGCACCACCTCGAGAAGTTCGTCAGCCAGCAGATCTACTACTCGCTGCAGGCCCGCGACGCCGAGACCGAGCTCGTGCCGGTGTCCATCGACCAGGGCCTCGGCATCCTCGTGTGGAGCCCGATCGCCGGCGGCCTGCTCTCCGGCAAGTACCGCCGCGGCCAGGACGCCCCCGAGGGCACCCGTCGCTTCGCCGGCTGGACCGAGCCGCCCATCCACGACGAGGACCGGCTCTACGACACGATCGACGCGCTCGTCGAGATCGGCGACGGCCACGGCGTCTCCGCGGCGCGCGTCGCGCTCGCCTACACGCTGGCGAAGCCGGCGGTCACGTCGCTGATCGTCGGCGCGCGCACGGAGGAGCAGCTGGCGGACAACCTCGCCGCCGCCGACCTCGAGCTGTCCGCGGACGAGCTCGCGCGCCTCGACGCCGTCTCGCTCGAGCCGCTGCGCTACCCGCACTGGCACCAGCTGGGCGCCTCGGACCGCACCGGCCCCGCGACGAAGGCCCTCCTCGCGCCCCACCTGCAGTAGCCCCGCCTGCAGCAGGCGGGACGGGGGCCGGGCGGTCAGCGGACCGTCCAGCCCCCGTCGATCGCGAGCGTCTGCCCGGTGATGAGGGAGGCGGCGGGCGACGCGAGGAACGCGACCGCGGCCGACACCTCCGTCGGCGTGCCGATGCGGTGCAGCGCGGCGATCCGCTCGACGACGTCCGCGCGGAACGCGGGGTCGGAGAGCGCCGGCTCCGTCCCGTCCGTCTCGATGAACGTCGGCGCGACGGCGTTGACGCGGATCCCGAGCCCGCCCCACTCGACGGCGAGGCAGCGGGTCAGGTGAATCACGGCCGCCTTCGCGGTGCAGTAGGAGGACTCCCCCGGCAGCGCGACGAGCCCGGCCTGCGACGCGACGTTGATGATCGCGCCGCCGCCGGAGCCGCGCATGTGCCGCGCGGCCTGCTGGGACAGGAAGAACGTGCTGCGCGTGTTGAGCGCCCAGACCGCGTCGAAGTCGTCCTCGGTCACGTCGATCGCGTCGCCGAGGATGCTGCCGCCCGCGTTGTTGACGAGCACGTCGATCCGGCCGAGCTCCGCGACCGCGCGGTCGATCGCCGCCCGCGCCCGCGCCAGGTCGGTCACGTCCATCGCGAGCGGCAGCGCCCGGCGCCCGAGCGCCTCGATCTCGGCGACGAGGCCCGCGTCGCGCTCCGCGTCCTTCAGCCCCAGCCCGACGTCCGCGCCCGCCTCCGCGAGCTCGAGCGCGATCGCCCGGCCGATGCCGCGCGCGGCCCCCGTCACGACCGCGACGGTCCCCTCCAGCGATGCCGGCATGCGTCCTCCTCGACTCGCTCAGCAGTTTGTTGTGGAAGTCGCGGAAACTCCTGGACGACACGGGAGGAGCTCATCGATGAGCGGGACGGCGTTCGACGAGGCGGTCGCACGGGTTCGGGACGGCGGCGACGCCGCGCGGGAGGCGCGAGCGCTGCTCGAGCAGCTGACGGACGAGGAGCGGCTCGGCCTCCTCGACGGCGACGAGCCGTTCTGGCGCGGCATGCGGGTCATGGTCGAGGAGGGGTACAACCACACGCCGTACGTGCACGGCGCGGTGCCGCGGCTCGGGATCCCGGGGCTCCGGTTCGGCGACGGCCCGCGCGGCGTCGTGCTCGGCGAGGCCACCGCGTTCCCCGTCGCGATGGCCCGCGGCGCGACCTGGGACCCCGCGCTCGAGGAGCGGATCGGCACCGCGATCGGGCTCGAGCTTCGCGCGCTCGGCGGCAACCTCTTCGGCGGCATCTGCATCAACCTGCCCCGCCACCCCGCGTGGGGCCGCATCCAGGAGACCTACGGCGAGGACCCGCTGCTGCTCGGCGCCTTCGGGTCCGCGCTGCACCGCGGCGTCGCCCCGAACGCGATGACGACGGTGAAGCACTACGCGCTGAACTCGATGGAGAACGCGCGGTTCTCGGTCGACGTCTCGGTCGCGGAGGACGTGCTGCACGAGGTGCACCTGCCGCACTTCCGCGCCGTCGTCGAGGCCGGCGCGGACGCCGTGATGACCGCGTACAACTCGGTGAACGGCGAGTGGGCCGGCCAGAACCGGCACCTGATCACGGAGATCCTGCGGGACGGGTGGGGCTTCGCCGGCATCGCCGTCTCCGACTTCATCTGGGGCCTCCGCGACGCCGTCGCCTCGCTCGAGGCCGGGCTCGACGTCGAGGAGCCGTTCTCGGAGCAGCGGGCGCTGCACCTCCCCGCGGCGATCGCGGAGCGGCCCGAGCTGCAGCGGCTGGTCGAGGCCGCGGGCGAGCGGGTCCTCGCGGTGCAGCTGCGCGCCGCCGCACGCCGCGTCGCCGAGAAGCCGGACGCGTCGGTCGTGTTCTCGACCGAGCACCGGGCGCTCGCGCGCGAGGCGGCGGCCCGCTCCATGGTCCTGCTCGTCGACGAGCCGGTCGAGGGCGCTCCGGTGCTCCCGCTCGACCCGGCCGGGAACGGCCGGATCGCGGTCGTCGGGTCGCTCGCGGCCCGCGCGAACACCGGCGACAACGGCTCCTCCGACGTGCGGTCGCCCGCCGTCACGACCCCGCTCGACGGGCTGCGCGCCGCGCTCGGCGAGGACCGCGTCGTCGCCGCCGGCGACGACCCCGACGAGGCGGCGCGCGTCGCGGCCGACGCCGACGCGGCGGTGGTCGTGGTCGGCTACACCGCGGCCGACGAGGGCGAGTTCATCGACGCCGGCGCCTTCCTCGCCCCCGACCTCGTCGCCACCTACCCGCCGACCGACGGCGACGCCTGGGCGGAGGACTTCCTCGCCGGCGCGAGCACGGAGGGCGGCATCAGCGGCGGCAGCGCCGGCGGCGACCGCCGCAGCCTCCGCCTGCCGGCCGCGCAGGTCGAGCTGATCCGCGCGGTCGCGGCCGCCAACCCGCGGACGGTCGTCGTGATCGTCGCCGCGGGCGCCGTCATCACGGAGGAGTGGCGCAGCACGGTGCCCGCCGTGCTGCTCGCCTGGTACGCGGGCAGCGAGGGCGGCGCCGCCCTCGCCGACGTGCTCACCGGCGCGGTCGACGTCGCCGGGCGCCTGCCGTTCTCCATCCCGACGAGCGAGGAGCACCTGCCCCCGTTCGACGCCGCGGCGACCGCGGTGACCTACGACCGCTGGTTCGGGCAGCACCTGCTCGACCGGCTCGGCGTGCCGGCCGCGTTCCCGCTCGGCTTCGGCCTCTCCTACACGACGACGGCGATCCGCGACCTCGCGGTGGACGACGCGTCCGACGGGACCGCCGCCGAGACCGCCACGGCGCGGGTGACCGTCGCCAACACGGGCCGCCGGGACGGGCGCACCGTCGTGCAGGTCTACGGCGAGCCGCAGGGCGACGACGCCCTCCCGCACCGCGCGCTGCTCGGCTGGGCCGCGGTCGCCCTCGCCGCGGGCGAGGAGCGGACCGTCGCGGTGCCGCTCTCCCTCCGGCCCCTGCACCGGTGGACGCCGGACGGGTGGCGGCCGGGCGCGCAGGAGGTGCTCGTCCGGGCCGCCGCGAACGCCGCCGACGAGACCGGACCGACGGCGCCGCTCCGCCTCGCCTGAACCATCCGCCGGACGGAGGAACCCCCTCCGTCCGGCCGAGGCGGCCGACCCCGACCCGTTCCTACCGTCGAGCCATGACCACGACCTCCCCGGCGCCCTCCCCCTTCGCCGTCTGGACCGACTACTTCACCCGCAACCGCGTGCGCCAGCAGCGCATCGAGGCGACGGTCGACTGGGACGCGCCGTGCGCGCTGCCCGGCGAGGCCCGGCGCGCGATCGCGCACTCGTTCCAGCGGTTCGAGCTCGGCGAGAGCGGCGAGGGCGAGCACCTGCTCGCCCTCGCCGCGCGCGCCGGCGACCCCGAGTACGTCGACGCCGTGCGCCTGCTGATCGCCGAGGAGCAGCGGCACTCGGTCCTCTTCGGTCGCGGCCTCCGGCACCTGACGGCGCCGTCGCTGCCCGGGCACTGGAGCGACCGGGCGTTCACCCTGCTGCGGCGCTCGCTGGGCCTCGACACGGAGGTCGCGCTGTTCCTCGTCGCCGAGACCGTCGCGCTCGACTGGTTCGAGGCGCTCGCGACCTCGCCCGACCCGGTCGTCTCCGGGATCGGCCGCCGCATCACCGCGGACGAGCGCGAGCACATCCGGTTCCAGATCGACCGGCTGCACCGCGACCTGCGGCCGAGGCCGCTGCTCGCGCGGGCCGGCATCGCGGCCGTCTGGTCGGCCGTGGCGCTCGGCGCCGCGACCGTGCTCGTCGTCGGGCACGCACCCGCGCTGCGCGCGTGCGGGCGCCGGCCCGCGGTCATCTGGGCGCGCGGCCTGCGCGCGTTCGCGGGCGCGCTCGGCACCGTGCTGACCGGCCCGGCCGACCGGGTCCTCGGACCTTCGGTCCTGCGGCCGGACCTCGTCGGGCCGCAGCCGAGGGCGGGCGCAGGCGCCCGCTAGCGTCGTGCGGTGACGATCACGCTCCACCGATCCGCCGCCGCCGACCTCGACCCCGTCGTGCTCTACCGGCTGCTCGAGCTGCGGGTCGCCGTCTTCGTGGTCGAGCAGCGCGCCGCCTACCTCGACCTCGACGGCCGGGACGTCGAGCCCGGCGCGGAGCTGCTCCACGCCGAGGAGGACGGCGTCGTGCTCGGCACGGCACGGGTGCTGCGCGAGCCGGGTGCCCTGCGCATCGGCCGGGTCGCGACGGCGCCGGCGGCCCGCAGCCGCGGGGTGGCCTCCGCGCTCATGCGCGCGGCGGTGGACCGCTGCACCGAGCTCGCGCCGGACCTGCCGGTGCTGCTCGACGCGCAGGAGCACCTCGCGGCCTGGTACGCCCGCTTCGGCTTCGCCGTGGCCGGCGAGCGCTACCTGGAGGACGACATCCCGCACGTCCCCATGCGGCTGTCCCGGTAGACGGGCGGATCAGACGGGCCCGATCGGCTCAGCCCTCGAACTGGTCGTCGTCGCCGCCGGTCGTCGTCTCGTCGGCGGGGCCGCTGCCGTTCGGCAGGTCGTCCGGGTCGGTCGCGTCGGGCTGCTGGTCCTTCGGATCGCTCATGGGTCGAGCCTGATCCCCTCGGCTGCAGGCCCTCCGGGTACCTGCTGGACGTCCGGTCCGCGCCCGCTTCACGCCGACCCGACGCTGTCAACCCCTGCGTTTCTCAGCCGCGCTCGTGTGGCCTGGAGGCATGACTTCAGCCGTCGCCGCCTCCCAGGACCGCACCGCGCGTACCCCCGTCCAGATCGTCGCCCTGATCGTCGGGATCGTCTTCCTGCTCGTGGGCGTCGCCGGGTTCATCCCGGGCCTCACGACGCGGTACGGCGACCTGTCGTTCGCGGGGACGGGGTCGATGGCGATGCTGCTCGGCGTCTTCCAGGTGTCGATCCTGCACAACGTCGTCCACCTGCTGTTCGGGATCGTCGGCATCATCGCGTCCCGGAGCGCCCGCGGGGCGAAGCTGTTCCTCGTCGTCGGCGGGATCGTCTACGCCGTGCTCTGGATCTACGGCCTCGCCGTCCCGATGACGTCGCAGGCGAACTTCGTGCCGCTCAACTCGGCCGACAACTGGCTGCACCTCGTGCTCGCCGTCGGCATGGTCCTGCTCGGCCTGGTCGTGCCGGGTTCCCGCCGGGCCGCGCAGACCTCCCGGGCCTGAGCCCGGATCAGCGGCCGCGGATCCGCGTCGGCCGGACGGACACCGTCTCGACGGTGCCGCCGGCCGGCAGGTCCACGACGGTGCGCACGACGGCAGCGACGGAGGCCGGGTCGAGGTAGTAGCGGGTGTCGTACTCGTCGCCCTCGCCGGCGACCTTCTCCTGCTGCATGTCGGAGTCGGTGCGCCCGGGGTGCACGGAGGACACCCGCACCCCGGCGCCCCGCTCCTCCTCCCGCAGCGCGTCGGTGAAGGCGCGGAGCGCGAACTTCGAGGCGGCGTAGACGGCGCCGCCGGGCGACGCCGTCAGCCCCGCGCCGCTGTTGACCGCGACGACGAGCCCCTGCGCGGCGCGCAGGGCGGGCAGCGCGGCCCGGGTGAGGTCGGCCACCGCGACGACGTTGACCCCGAGCACGCGCTCCCACTCCGCGCGGTCCGTGTCGGCGACCCGGCCGCTCGAGTCGACGCCGGCCGAGTGCACGAGCACGTCGAGCCGATCCGGCAGGGCCGGCAGCGGGTCGGTCGCGAGGTCCGCGACGAACGGCTCCGCGGAGGGCAGCGCCGCCACCACCGGGGCGACGGCCGCCGCCGTCCTGCCGCCGACGAGCACGTGGTGCGTCCGGCCGAGGTCGAGCGCGACGGCGCGGCCGATGCCGCGCGAGGCTCCGGTGACGAGGGCGATCGGCCTGTCCATGCCTCGAGGCTAGGAGGGGCAGACTGACCGCATGGCCGACTCCGCCCTCACCGCCCCGGCCGCCGAGGACGGCGCCGTGCTCGCCGACGTCGAGACGCCGTCGGCGCCGCCCGTCGTCGACACCGTGACGGCGACGCTGGCGAACGGGATGACGTGCGACATCCCGGCGTCGAGCCCGTTGGCGAAGCTGCTCAAGGCGAACCGGACCTGGCAGGGCCCCGACGCGAAGCAGCGGCTGAGGATCCTGCGGAACGCGAGGAGCGTCGCGATCGTCGGCGCGAGCCCGAACCCGGCCCGGTCCAGCTACTTCGTCGCGACCTACCTGCTCTCGTCGAGCCCGTACCGCGTCTACTTCGTGAACCCGCGGGCGACCGAGATCCTCGGTCGGCCCGTCTACCCGGACCTCGCCTCGCTGCCGGAGGTGCCCGACGTCGTCGACGTCTTCCGGAAGGGCAGCGACGTGCCCGAGGTGATGGACGACGCGCTCGCCGTCGGCGCGAGGACCGTCTGGGTGCAGCTCGGCATCTGGAACGAGGAGGCGGCGCGGTACGGCGAGTCGAAGGGCCTCACCGTGGTCATGGACCGCTGCATCAAGATCGAGCACGCGCGGTTCCACGGCGGCCTCCACCTGCTCGGCTTCGACACCGGGCAGATCACCTCCCGCCGCACGCTCCGCTGAGCCGGGCGGCGGGAGGGGCCGTCAGCAGGCGGCGTCGTCAGTACGCGACGCCGATGTGCCCGCTGCGCTCGTGCCGCTCGATCTCGTCGACGACCGCGAGCGCGAAGTCCGCGCCGGACACCGCCGACCCGCCCTGGTCGTCGACCAGGGCCACCGGGCCGCCGACCCGGTAGCGGCCGAGCGCCTCGCCCGGCGCGTACGAGCCGTAGGCTTGCGCGGGGCTGACGAAGGTCCAGTCCAGGCCCTCCGGGGCGTGCTGCTCGAGGCCCTCGAGCGCGCGGACCATCTCCTCCGCCTCGGCGCGGAACGCGGCCGGCACGTCGCCCTCCACGAAGCGCGGCTCGTCCTCGGCGGGACGCAGGCCGCTCCAGCCGCCGACGACCACGAGACGGGCGTGCTGCTCCGCGGCGAGGCGCGCGAGGTCCGCGATCAGGCCGTCCAGCCGCCCCGCGAGCTCCCCGCGCGGCGCGAGCGCCTCGACCACGACGTCCTGCCCGGCGACGACCGCCGCGACGGCGCCCTCCTCGGTCAGCGACGCCTGCACGTAGTGGACGCCGGGCACCGGCTGCTCCGGCGCGTGCCGGCTGTACGCCGTGACGTGGTGGCCGCGCGCGGCCGCCTCCCGCACGATGTTCCCGCCCGTGTACCCCGTGCCGCCGAGCACCGCGATCCGCGCCATGTGTCCGCCCCTCCTCAGGTGGTCGATGTCGCGAGCCGCAACCGGCCGCCGCACGAGCGCATTCCCGCTGCGCATCCCCGCGCCCGGCTCCGCCGCGAGGATGAGGCGCGATCAGCCCTGCGACCGAGGGCGTCGGATCCCCCGGCCGATCCGCGCGGGCGGGTCGGCCGGGGAGGCTCGACCCATGACCGTCCTGCTCGCCGATCCGGAGATCACCGCCGTGCCCGTGGTGGACTCCGGGGAGCCCCTCGTGCCCGTGCCCGCCGACACCGCCGACCCGTTCGGCGAGCGCCCGCTCGTCCGGTCCGGCGTCGCGGCCCGCCTCGCGGTCGCCCAGCTGCTGCTGCCGCCCGGCCGTCGGCTCCGCGTCGTCGAGGGGCACCGTCGTCCGACGGACCAGCGCGCGATCTGGGCGCGCTACGAGGCGGAGGTCGCCGCCGCGCACCCGGCCGCGGGCGACGCCGAGCGGCGACGCCTGACGAGCCGGTTCGTCTCGCCCATCGAGGTCGCGCCGCACGTCGCGGGCGCGGCCGTCGACGTGACGCTCGTGGACCGGCTCGGCCGCCCGCTCGACCTCGGCACCCCGATCGACGCGACACCGGAGGCGAGCGGCGGCGCGTGCTTCACGGACGCGCCCGTCGGCCCGGCGGCGCGCGAGGAGCGTCGGCTGCTCGGCGAGGCGATGCGCGGCGCCGGGTTCGTGAACTACCCGACGGAGTGGTGGCACTGGAGCCACGGCGACCGCTACTGGGCGTGGACCGTGCGCACCGCGGCCGCGGTCTATGGCCCGATCGAGGCGCCGCTGCTCGCGCAGGCCGCCCGATGAGCGCGCTGCCGGCCCCCTCCTCCCTCCCCGCGCAGCCGCGCGGCCTCGCCCGCCCCGTGCTGCGCGTCGACCCCGCCGCGATCGCCGCGAACGTCCGCCGCGCGGGCGCCGTCAGCGGCGCGGCCGTGATGGCGGTCGTGAAGGCCGACGGGTTCGGCGCCGGCGCGGTCCCCGCCGCCCGCGCCGCGCTCGCCGCCGGGGCGACCTGGCTCGGCACGGCGACGCTGGACGAGGCCGTCGCCCTGCGCCGCGCCGGCCTCGCCGCGCCGCTGCTCGCCTGGGTCCTGCCGGTCGACGCCGCGTGGGACGCGGCCCTGCGCCTCCGCATCGACGTGGCGATCGCCTCGGTCGCGCACCTGCGCGCCGTGGCGGAAGCGGCCGCGCGGGCGTCGCTCCGGGCCCGCGTGCACCTGCACGTCGACACGGGCATGGCGCGCGACGGCGCCGCGCCCGCCGACCGGCCCGCGCTCGTCGCGGCCGCGGCGGAGGCGGAGCGCCTCGGCCTCGTCGAGGTGGTCGGCGTGATGGGCCACCTCGCCCGCGCCGACGAGCCGGCCGACCCCGCGAACGCCGCCGGCGTCGCGGCGTTCCGCACCGCCCTCGACGAGGTCGCCGCTGCGGGCCTGCGCCCCGCGGTCCGCCACCTGGCCGCGACGGAGGCGGCGCTGCGCCTGCCCGCCGCCGCGTTCGACCTCGTGCGGATCGGCGCGGGACTCGTCGGCATCGGGCCGGGCCTCCGGCCCGCGCTGACCCTCGCCGCACCGGTCGTGCTCACCCGGCGGGTCCCCGCCGGGACCCCGGTCGGCTACGGGCACACCGCCCGGACCGCCGCCGAGACGGTCCTCGCGACCCTGCCCGTCGGCTACGCGGACGGCGTCCCCCGCCGGCTCGACGCCGGCGCCGCCGTGCAGCTCGGCGGGCGCCGGTGCCCCGTCGTCGGCCGGGTCTCGATGGACCAGCTCGTCGTCGACGCCGGCCCGCAGGGCGCGGACGTCGCCGACACCGCGCTCGTGTTCGGCCCGGGCGACGCCGGGGAGCCGACCGCCGCCGACTGGGCCCGCTGGGCGGGCACGATCGAGCACGACGTCGTCACGGGCATCGGCCGGCGCGTCGAGCGCGCGGAGGTCGGCCGATGAGCCGCGTCGCGGTGCTCGGGGGCGGCCGCAGCCCGGAGCACGACGTCTCGCTCCGCAGCGCCGCCGCCGTCGTCGACGCCCTGCGCGCCGCGGGCCACGACGCCGTCCCCGTGACCATCGACCGCGACGGCGTCTGGGCGGACGGGGGCGGCCCGCTCGGCGGCTCCCCCGCGGCGTCGCTCGCCGCGGCGCTGCCGGTGCTCGCGGCCTGCGACGTCGTCCTGCCCGTGCTGCACGGCGCACCAGGCGAGGACGGCGCGATCGCCGCGCTCGGGGAGCTCGCGGGGCTCCGGGTCGCCGGCTGCCCTGCCGCCGCAGGCGCGATCGCGATGGACAAGCACGCGACGAAGGCGGTCGCCGCGGCCGTCGGCGTCGCGGTCGCACCGGGCGTCCTGCTGCAGCGCGGCGAGTCCGTGCCCGCCGTCCGGCTCCCGGTCGTGGTCAAGCCGACGAGCGCCGGCTCGAGCGTCGGCGTGGCGGTCGTGACGGACGCGGCGGCGCTCGGGCCCGCGATCGCCGCGGCCCGCGCGGTCGGCTCAGGCGGCGACGCGGTGCTCGTCGAGCAGTACGTGCGGGGCCGGGAGGTGCAGCTCGCGGTCGTCGAGCGCCGCGACGGCACGCTGCTCGTGGCGCCGCCGATCGAGTACGCCGTCGACGAGGGCGACGTGTTCGACACGTCGCGGAAGTACGACGGCACCGCGGTCGTCCACTTCCCCGCCCGGATCGACGCCGCGCAGCGGGCGGCGCTCGAGCAGGCGGCGACCCGCCTGTTCCGCGCGCTCGGCTGCCGCGGGCTCGCACGGCTCGACTTCTTCGTCACCGACGAGGGCCTCCTCCTCAACGAGGTGAACACGATGCCCGGGATGACGGCGCAGTCGGGCTTCCCGCGGATGTGCCGGGCGGCGGGCCTCGACCTGCCGGCCCTCGTCGACGAGCTGGTCGCCGTCGCGGGTCAGGAGGCGGGCGCGTCCTCCCGGAACGCGGTGAGCGCCGCGCGGTAGGCGTCCGGGTCCTGCCGCGTCCCGGCGGTCACGAGCAGCGCCACCGGGGAGACGACCCGGGTGAAGGCGCCGCGGCACGGGATCGTGATCACCTTGACCAGGCCGGCCTCCCACGCCGGGATCAGCGCGGGGAGCGTGACGCGCTCGGGCGACTGGTCCAGCCCGAGCTGGTCGAGCGCCTCCCGCTCCGCGTCGGCCGCGGCCCACTCGCGGTAGCCGTCGTCGTCGAAGACCTCGTCGCCGAACCGGTCGCGCCAGGTCGGGCCGATGAAGTCGCGGATCATCGCGGCGCGTTCGGCCGAGCCGGGCGGCAGGTCCGCGATCGTCGACAGCCGGTCGGTCTGGCGCGGCCGCCCGGCGTGCTCGAGCACCTCGTCCCAGACGAGCGGCCAGGCTGCGCGCCACGTCCGCAGCCGTTCGGCGTCCGGGCGGTGCACCGGGGCGCGCAGCGGCGGGTGGACGAGGGGCGGGGGGAGGTCCACCCCGGTCGGCCGCAGGTCGCACGCCTCCCGCAGCCACAGCAGGTCGAGGAGCGCGTGCGGCGAGTCCTCGATCTCGAGGACCATGTCGTGCGGCCACGGGTTTCCCGGGATCGGGTGCTCGCTGCGCACGCGGTCAGCGGTCGAACAGCGCGCGGCGGCTGGCGAGCCGCAGCTCCAGCTCCCGCATCACGATCCGCGCGAAGCCCTCGAGCACGGCGGCGTCGTCCGCGCCGAACTCGCGCGGCTCGACGTCGCACGCGATCAGCCGGCCGATCGAGTGGCCGTCGTGCGAGAGCAGCGGCGCCGCGATCGCGGACCGGATGAAGGGCTCGCCGGCGATGAAGGGGTGGTCGCGCAGGCTCGGCTCGTCGCGGGCGTCCGGGATCGTCCACGTGCCGAGGCCGTTCCGGCCGGCGTATTCGTCGGTGAGCGCGCGGGGCAGCTCGGGCAGGGAGACGCCCCGCCGCGACTTGAACCAGGCCCGCTCCTCGTCGACGACCGCGAGGATCGCGATCGGCAGGCCGAGCGTGCGGCGGACGAGGTCGGTCACCTCGTCGAACGCGTCCTCCGGCGGGGTGTCGAGCACGTCGTAGCGCCGCACCGCGTCGAGCCGAGCCGACTCGGCCTCCGGCTCGAGCGCCCGCTCGCCGGCGCCCTCGCGCCGGCGGACCAGGTCGTCGACGACGTGGTCGAGGAAGCCCTGCACCGCGTCGGGCAGCGCGATCCGCTCCCGCCGGTCCCGGCAGGTCATCGCCCGCAGCACCTCGGCGAGCCCCGACGGCACCGAGTCGGGGATCACGGGGTCGCGGTCCAGCCGCGCGAGCGCGGAGGTCTCGACGTCGCCCGGGAACGCGACCGCGCCGGTGAGCGCCTCGAGCAGCACGAGGCCGAACGAGTAGACGTCGGAGTCGGGCCCCGCGTCCTCGCCCGCCGCCTGCTCCGGGCTGAGGTAGGCGGCCGTGCCGGTGACGGCGTCGCCGTGCTCGCCGGTGCCGATCAGGGAGGAGATGCCGAAGTCGGCGAGCTTGCCGCGCAGCCGGACCTCCTGCTCGCGCGCGTGCAGGAGCACGTTCGCCGGCTTGATGTCGCGGTGGACGAAGCCGGCCTCGTGCAGGTACTGCAGGCCGCTCCCGATGTCGTACCCGAGGTAGCCGACCTGGAGGGGGCAGAGCGGCCCGCGGCGCAGCCGCGTCCGGAGATCCCCGCCGCCCATGTGCTCCATCACGAGGTAGATCTGCGGGTTCGTGGGGTCGGACGTGTCGACGCCCGCGTCGTACAGCGTGGTCAGCGCGTAGTGGTTCAGGGAGGCGACGAGCTTCGCCTCCGCCTCCTGCACCCGCAGCTCCTCCGGGTCGCCGGCGCGGGCCTTGAACACCTTCACCGCGACGTCGCGGTGCAGCAGGCGGTCGTGGGCGAGGAAGACGCGGGCCTTGCCGCCGCGGCCGATCTCGTCGCCGATCCGGTAGCGGCCGGCCGCGACGGCGACGGGGCCGACGACGCGCCGCGCGGCGCGGTCGGTGCCGACGGTGTCGATCCCCACGGTGGTCCTCCCACCCGCCCGAGGGCGCTCCGATGGTGCTGCGGTTGCCGGTGCTGAGCCGGTCGCCGTCGACCGACCGCTGCCAGTATCGCCCGGAACGACGTGGATCGGGAGGGGGTTCACGGCATCCGCCCCGGGTTTCGAGGGCCCGTTCTCCGAGTGCGCGCTCACCCGCCACCGGGAGTGCACCACGGGGTGCTGAACCGGTGCAGTCAGGCGGCGCGCTTGCGCAGCCGGCGCAGCTGCCCCTCGAGCTGCGGCCGGGCCTTCCGCTGCCCGCCCCGCTCGCGGATCGCGGCCTGCAGGGCGACGAGCACGCGCTCCAGGCGACCGACGTCCGGCGTCCAGCCCCGCCGCTCGCACTCCTCGAGCCACTCGACGAGCGCCCGGTGGCCGCGCTCGCCGTTGCAGCGGCGGCACGCCTCCACCTCGTTCTCGAGCCAGGAGGGCCCGCCCTTGACGCGCGGGATCACGTGCTCGCGGGTCGGCCGGGTGCGCTCGTCGAACGCGACGCCGCACCAGACGCAGGTGCCGCCGTCGCGCCGTCGCGCGGCCGCCATGCGTGCCGTCCTGCCCGCCTGCGCCATGCCGCCTCCCTGCTCGAGGAGAACGCTCGACGGGGCCGGATGCTTCCGCGACGATGAGCGCATGGACGTCTCGCGGGGCCTGTTCGCCATCACGCTGATCGTCGAGGACCTGCCCGCGGCGAAGGCGTTCTACGGCCTCGCGCTCGGGCAGGACGTCGCGTTCGAGGACGAGCACTCGGCGGTGTTCCGCGTCGGCGCCACGATGGTCAACCTGCTCCGGGTCGAGGCGGCGCCGGAGCTGGTCGAGCCGGCCGAGGTCGGCGCGCCCGGCGGCGTGCGCGCGGTCTACACGATCCCGGTCGAGGACGTCGACGCGGCCGTCGCCGAGCTCGCCGCGAAGGGGATCGCGCTGCTCAACGGCCCGATGGACCGGCCATGGGGCCCGCGGACGGCGAGCTTCCGCGACCCGGCCGGGAACGTGTGGGAGCTGTCCTCCTGAGGCCGGTTCAGACCGGGCGGACGGGCGGCGCGACCGCGGAGCCGCCCGTGGCGAGGCGCATGAGGTCGGAGTCGAACTCGACCTCGTCCGCGCCCTCCGCGGCGCCGCCGAACACGCGGTTGTAGCGGGTGCCCGCGTCGCGCATCGCCGAGCGCACGTCCGCGGCGAGCAGGACGACGAGCTCGTGCGCGGCGCGGTCGACGCGGTCCTGCAGCCCGGAGCCGCCCCAGTCCTCCCCTGCCGCGAAGACGCTCGTCGGCACGGTGAGCGCGCGCAGGTAGGCGAAGAGCGAGCGCAGCTGCTCGTCGGCGACGAGCGCGTGCCGGGCGGTGCCCGCGGTGGCGGCGAGCACGGTCGGCACCGCGATGAGCAGGTCCTGGTCGACGACGTCGAAGAACGACTTCACGAGGCCGCTCACGCCGGCCTTGTAGACGGGCGTCGCGACGATCAGGGCGTCGGCCTCGGCGAGGGTCGCGATCGCCGCGGCGACGGCGGGCGGCGCGAAGCCGGTGACCTGGGCGGAGGCGAGCTCGGCGGCGAGGGGCCGCAGCTCGATCACGGCGGTGGTGAGCTCGAGCCCGGACGCCGCGGCCCGGTCGAGCACGCGGGCGGTGATGCGGTCGGCGAGCATCCGCGTCGAGGACGGATCGCTGGTGCCGCCGGAGACGACGACGAGGTTCACGGGGGTTCCTTCTTCGGTTCAGTCGGTGGCGGTCAGCAGGGCGCAGAGGTCGCGCAGCTGCCGCTGCTGGTCGGGGGTGAGGCGGCGCATCCGCTCCTCCACGCTGCGGGCATGGCGGGCGCCGGTGCGCTGCTGCGCGGCGGCGCCGTCGTCGGTCAGGGTGACGAGCACGCCGCGGCGGTCGTTCGGGTCGGTGGCGCGCTGCACGAGGCCGCGCTGCTCCAGCCGCTCCACGAGCCGCGACAGGGCGGGCTGGCTCAGCAGGACCTGCTTCATCAGCTCGCTCTGCCGCAGCGCGCAGCCGGCCTTCTTCAGCGCGTACAGGACGTCGTACTCGGCGAGCGAGACCTCGTCCCACATGCGCTCGGCGGCGAACCCCCGCATCACCGAGACCTGAGCGGAGAGCAGCGCCTCCCAGGACTCGTTCGCGAGGCGGACGTCGCGCGACTCGGTGACGGGCGTCACGCGACCGCCTGGTCGCGCTCGGTGTCCTGGTAGGGCGAGCCGCCGGTCACGTTGTCGCCGCGGTTCGCGTTCGGGCGCGGCTGGCGCGGCTCGGCGTCGCCGTACTTCGCCGTCACGAGGGAGGCGTGGGTCGGGGCGTCGGGCACGCCGGCGGGGCGGAGCGCGTCGAGCTCGCGGCGCAGCACCGGCACGACCTCGCCGCCGAGCAGCTCGAGCTGCTCCAGCACCATCTCGAGCGGGAGCCCGGCGTGGTCGATCAGGAACAGCTGGCGCTGGTAGTCGCCGAAGGTCTCGCGGAAGGTCAGCGTCTTGTCGATGACCTCCTGCGGGCTGCCGACGGACAGCGGGGTCTGCCGCGCGAAGTCCTCCATGCGCGGGCCGTTGCCGTACACGGGCGCCTCGTCGAAGTAGGGGCGGAACTGCTCGTACGCCTGCTGCGAGGTCTTCGCGATGAAGGCCTGGCCGCCGAGGCCGACGATCGCCTGCTCCGGGGTGCCGTGGCCGTGGTGCGCGAAGCGCTGCCGGTAGAAGTTGATGAGGCGCTGCGAGTGCTCCGACGGCCAGAAGATGTGGTTCGCGAAGAAGCCGTCGCCGTAGAAGGCGGCCTGCTCGGCGATCTCCGGCGTGCGGATGGAGCCGTGCCAGACGAACGGGGGCACGTCGTCGAGCGGACGGGGCGTCGAGGTGAAGCCCTGCAGCGGGGTGCGGTAGCGGCCCTGCCAGTCGACGACGTCCTCGCGCCACAGGCGGTGCAGCAGGTTGTAGTGCTCGAGCGCGAGCGGCAGACCCTGCCGGATGTCCTCGCCGAACCACGGGTACACGGGCGCGGTGTTGCCGCGGCCGAGCATCAGGTCCATGCGGCCGCCGGAGACGTGCTGCAGCATCGCGTACTCCTCGGCGATGCGCACCGGGTCGTTCGTGGTGATCAGCGTCGTCGAGGTCGAGACGACCAGGCGCTCCGTCTGCGCGGCGACGGCCGCGAGCAGCGTCGTCGGGGAGGACGACATGAAGGGCGGGTTGTGGTGCTCGCCGAACGCGAAGACGTCGAGGCCGACCTCCTCCGTCTTCTTGGCGATCGCCATCACGGCCCTGATCCGCTCGGCCTCGCTGGGCGTCTCGCCGGTCACCGGGTTCCGCGTCACGTCGCCGACCGAGAACACTCCGAACTGCATCTGGACCACACTCCTCGTCACCGGGCCGTTCGACCCGAACTGTATGCAATCGCATACAACTCGCGGTGTCCAGCGCTATTCCCGCGCGTCGCCGATGCGGCCGAGCGAGCGGTCGGCGAGCACCAGCACGACGAGCAGCACGCAGGCGCCGAGCATGAAGAGGCCGAGCTCGTGCAGCCCCACGGTGTCGGCGCGCCGGCCGAAGAAGCCGGCGGAGGCGGACGACGCGATGATCGCACCGAGGTACATGAAGGTGCGGAGCAGGCCCGCGGAGGCGCCGACCCGCGCGGGGTCGGCCTGGAAGTAGAGCGCGTTCTGGTTCGCGAGGTTCAGCAGCCCCTGCGGCAGGCCGAGCACGGCGGCGAGCACGTCGAGGACCCAGATCGGCGAGGCGCCCGTGACGGCGAGCAGCGCCGCGCACACGACGACCTGGACCAGCCCGCCGACGAGCAGCTTCGGGCGCACCTCGGGGCGCCGGCCCGTGGTGACGGAGACGAGGATGCCGACGAGGAACGTCGACAGCAGCACGAGCCCGGCGGCGGAGGCCGACAGCCCGCGCCCGTCCTCGAGCCACTGCGAGAAGCCGTAGAGGTAGCCGTAGGAGACGGTCGCCGCGAGCGTGGACCGGGCGAAGGTCGCGAGGAGCGCCCGGTCCCCCGCGAAGACGCGCACGTCGACGAACGGGTCGTCGGCGCGCAGCTCGCGCGCCGCGAAGCCGGCGGCCGCGACGACCGCGGCACCGAGCAGCCAGAGCGTGGCGAGGTGCGGCCCCATGAGGAAGAGGAGGAGCGCGACGAGCGTCGCGGCGAACAGGCCGACGCCGGCCCAGTCGAGCCGCCCGAGCCGGCGGCCCGCGTCCGGCACGGCCGGGTCGCGGGGCAGGACGAGCAGCCCGAGCAGCACGCCCGCGATCGACAGCGGCACGTTGATCGCGAAGGTCGCCCGCCACCCGCCCAGGTCGACGAGCACGCCGCCGAGCGTCGGCCCGACGACGGCGACGGTCTGCGTCGCGATCGCGAGCGCGGTGAGCACGCCTGCCGGGCTCTCCTGCCCGGTCCGCGCCGCCTCCCGCCGGATGAGGACCATCGACGCCGGGTAGCCGGAGCAGGTGCCGAACCCGAGCACCACGCGTGCGGCGACGAGGACCGCGACCGACGGCGCGAGGGCGCCGAGCAGCCCCGCGACGCCGGTCAGGACCGTGCCGACCAGGAAGAGGCGGCGCGGGCCGAACACGTCGACGAGGCGGCCGACGAGCGGCTGCCCGATCGCGGTCGCGACATAGAGGGCCGACACCAGCCAGGCGGTCTCCGCGGCGGGCGCACCGAAGGCGACGGCGATCGGGACGAGCGCGACGGCGACGATCGAGGAGTTGACCGGGTTCAGGATCGAGCCGAGGACCATCGGCGCGAGCAGGCGCCGGTCGAACCGGTCCGCGGGCGCGGCGTGCGCCGTCATCGGTCGGTCACCGGCCCGTCACCGGTCTGTGAGCCGCTGCAGCAGCGCGGCCGCGCGGAGCACGAGCGCGAGCTCCTCCTCGTCGAGCCGTTCGCGCAGCGTGCTCGACAGCCACTCCTGCCGGGCGGCCCGGCCGCCGAAGAACAGGGCCTCGCCCTCCGGCGTCATCGCGAGGATCGACCGGCGGCCGTCGGCCGGGTCCTCGGAGCGCGCGAGCAGGCCGTCCCGCTCGAGCGCGGCGACGGTGGCCGCGACGGACTGCGGACGCACGCCCTCGAGCGCCGCGAGGCCGGCCGCGGTGTCCGCCTCCCCCTTGGCGATCCGCGCGAGGGCCGAGGACTGCGAGGCGGAGAGTCCGCCCTCGTTGGCGACCAGCCGGAGGCGGCGGTGCAGGCGGCCGACGGCGACCCGGAGCTCCCGGGCGGCGGAGGCGGCGAGGTCGTCGTCGGCGTGGTCGGCGGAGCGGTCGGACGGATCGGTCACGGATGCACAGTCTAGACTGCCTATCCCCCGCGGGGGCGGGCGCCTGGTCGAGCGCAGGTCGGGCGCAGGTCGGCACGGGGTCGGCGGAGTGGGCCAGGATGACGGGATGACCACCCCGATCCAGGACACGGTGCCCGAGGTGTCGGACGACGTCGACCTCGACGAGCTGACGGAGATCGTCGACGAGCTGACGACGATGAACAGCGATGACTGGTCGACGATCGAGGAGAACGGCGTCGCGGGCGGCGCCGTGCTCGAGTTCGCGTTCTCCGCACCGAACGAGGAGGCCGCGACCGACCTGCTCGAGGGCGTGCGGGACGACCTGGGCTACGCGGCGAACGCGAGCGAGCCGGAGGGCGAGCTCGACGACTGGACGGTCCGCGGCACCACCTCCGAGGTCTCGGTCACGCGGGACGGGCTCGCCGAGTGGGTGCGCCGGCTCGCCGCGTACGGGCTCGACCAGCACGGCAGCGTGCTCGACGGCTGGGCCCTGCTGCTCGACTGACCCGGCCGTGCCCGACGTCCTCCCCGCGCGCTGCGCCGCGCAGCTGCTGAGCGGCCCGCCCGCTGCGACGGCGGAGGACGCCGTGCGCCGCGTGCTCGCCGTGCAGGGGCAGGACCCGCGCGGCTTCCGGCTCGCCGTCCGCGCCCGCACGGTGCCGGCCGTCACCGCGGCGGACGTCGACGCCGGGCTGACGGAGCGGCGCTCGCTCGTCGTCTCGTGGCTGAACCGCGGCACGCTGCACCTCGTCGCCGCCGACGACTTCTGGTGGCTTCACGACCTCACCACCCCGCAGCTCGCCACCGAGTCGCGGCGGCGGCTGCAGCAGGAGGGCGTGACCCCGCCGCTCGCCGAGCGCGGCGTCGCCACGGTCCTCGAGCAGGTCGCGGCCGGCCCGCGCACCCGCGACGAGCTGCGCGCCGCGCTCGACGCCGCCGGCGTGCCCACCGCCGGCCAGGCGCTCGTGCACGTGCTGCTCGCGGCGACCCTCGCCCATCGGCTCATCCGGGGTCCGGTCCAGGGCGGCGAGCACACGATGGTGCTCGCCGAGGACTGGCTCGGCCCGGCGCCCGAGCCGCTCGACCGCCCGGTCGCGCTCGCCCGGCTCGCGCGCCGCTACCTCGCCGCCCACGGGCCCGCGACGGAGCGCGACCTCGCGATGTGGGCGAAGCTGCCCCTCCGCGACGTCCGGGCCGGCCTCGCGGCGATCGCGGACGAGACGGTCGTCGACGGCGACGGCCTCGTGGACCTCGCCGATCGCGCGCCCGCCGAAGCGCCGCCGCCCCGCCTGCTCGGCAACTTCGACCCGGTCCTGCACGGCTGGGTGTCGCGGGAGCCCGTCCTCGGCGCGCACGACGCCGACGTCGTGGCCGGCGGGGTGTTCCGCTCCTGCGCACTGGTCGAGGGGCGCGCGGCCGGCGTCTGGCGCATCGCAGGCGGCCGGGTGCGGATCGCGCCGTTCGCGCCGCTCCCCCGCGGCCCCGAGGCGGCGCTGCTGGCGGACGCCGGCGCCGTGCTCGCCTTCCTGGGCCTGCCCGGGAAGGAGCCGGTGCTCGAGCCGAGCACCGGCTGATCCCTCCAGGTCGCGCGGCTACCGTGCCCCGGTGAGCGGGGCCGAGGAGCAGGACGAGCACGGCCCCGACCGCCGGCGCACCCGCGTGCGGACCGCGGTGCTGCCCGGCGCGAACCTGCCCGCCCTCGTCGTCGCGCTCGTCATCGCCGGCGTCGCGGCCCTCTACGTCTTCAGCTACAGCACCGCGCTCGGCGCCCCGCGGCCGCGGAACGTGCCGGTGGCGGCGGTCGGTCTGTCGGCGGCCGCGGCCGAGCGCGCCCTCGGCGGTGCGGACGCGGGCGCCGTGCGGGCGACGGCGCTGCCCTCGCGGGCCGAGGCGGTGACGGCGATCGGGCAGCAGCGGTACTACGCGGCGCTCGTGCGGACGGGCGAGCGGGTCGAGCTGCTGGTCAGCTCGGCGTCCGGGCCCTCCGTGGCCCGGGTGCTCGAGGCCGACGTGCCGGCGGTCGCGGCCGCGCTCGGCACGACGCCGGTCGTCCGCGACCTCCACCCGGTGAGCCCGCGGGACCCGTCGGGCACCGTGCTGTTCTACGTCGCGCTCGCCTCCGTGATCATGGGCTTCATCGGCGCGATCCAGACCCGCGCGAACGCGAACGGGCTCACGCTCGCCGGCGAGCTGCGCTGGGACGCCGTCCGCTCGCTGCTCGTCGCGCTCGCGGTCACGGCGATGGTCGGGCCGATCGCGCACCTCGAGTCGGTCCCGTTCCTGCCGACGTGGGGCGTGCTCGCGCTCACGTCCTGGACCGCCGGCACCACCTACCTGTGCTGGCGCCTCCTCGTCGGCGCACGGTGGGCGCTGCTGCCGACGTGGCTGCTGTTCATCCTCGTGTCGAGCCCGGCCTCGGGCGGCGCGGTCGCGCAGCCCCTGCTGCCGCCGTTCTTCGCCGCCGTCGGGCGGGTGATGCCCGCCGGCGCCACGGTGGAGGCGCTGCGGGACCTCACCTACTTCCCCGACCACCTGCACGGCGCGCCCTACCTCGTGCTCGGGGTCTGGGCCGTGATCACGACCGCGGCGTTCGTGGCCCTGCGCCGCCGCCGGATCGGGACGGGCGTGCCGCCGCAGTGATCGGCCCGCACCGATCGACCCGCACTGATCGGCCCCGCGGGCGGAGGCCCGCATCGGCCCGCGGGACGATGCGTGCGGCCGCGGGGAGGCGCAGGCTGGGCCCGTGCACGGATGGGATCCGCTGATCGGCTCGCACGCGGTGGCCGCGACGCTCGCCGTCGTGCTCGGTGCGCTCCAGCTGGCCCGCCGGCGCTTCGGCGACCGGCTGCACCGCTGGAACGGCCGCGCGTGGGTCGGGCTCACGCTCTACGTCGCGGTCACGTCGTTCTGGATCCGGGACCTCCGGCCGGGCTCGTTCTCCTGGATCCACATCCTCAGCGTCATCACGATCGTGAGCATCGTGGCGGCGCTGATCGCGATCCGGCGCGGCGACCGTGTCACGCACGCGGTCTCGATGACCTCGACCTACGCGGGCATGATCGGCGCGCTGATCGGCGTCGTCGCGGTGCCGACCCGGCTCGTGCCGCGATCGTTCCAGGCGGACTGGACGGGGATGACCCTGCTCACCGCGGTCCTCGCGGGCGCGGCCCTCGGCGGCGTCGGGCTGCTGTCGTTCGCGGCCCGACGCCTCCGCCGAGCCCGCGTCAGGCGCTGACGCGCCCGAGCACCCGGTCGATCGCGCCGACGAAGTCGTCGAGGTCGTCGGGGTCGCGGGAGGTGATGAGGGTCCAGCCGTCCGTGTCGTCGACGACGACGGACTCGTCCGCCCAGTCGGCGCCGGCGTTCCTGAGGTCGGTCTGCAGCGACGCGTAGGAGGTGAGCCGCTTGCCGCGCACCGCGCCCGCCTCGACGAGCGTCCACGGCGCGTGGCAGATCGCCGCGATCGGCCGGCCGGCGGCGACGAACGCCTCGGCGATGCGCACCGCGTCCTCGTCGAGCCGGAGGTTGTCCGCGTTGATCGCGCCGCCGGGGAGCAGCAGCAGGTCGTAGCCCGCCGGGTCGACGGCGCCGATCGTCGTGTCGGGCGCGACCGTGCGTCCCGGGTCCTTGTCGCCGACCAGCGTGACCACGTCGTCGTCCTGCTGCGCCGCGACGTCGACGGTCGCGCCGCCCGCCCGCAGCCGCTCGAGGGGCACGACGAGCTCGTCCTGCTCCACCCCGTAGTTCGTGACGATCGCGAGCACCTTCCGCCCGCCGAGATCCGCTTCAGCCATGCCGGTGACGGTAGGCCGCGGGTCTGGGGGAATGCGGCGGGCCCGGTGTGCGCTGGCAGGAGGGTGGCCCCCCTCGTCCTGACGCTCTACAGCTCGAGCTTCTGCGGGGCGTGCGCGCGCACCCGGGCCGTGCTCGGGGACGCCGCCGGCCTGCTCGGCGACCGCGTCGTGGTGCGCGAGGTGAACGTGGCCGCGGACCCGGAGGAGAGCGAGCGGCGCGGGATCGTCGCGACGCCGACCACGGTGCTCACGTCGGAGGCGGGCGAGGAGCTGGCTCGCGCCGCGGGCGTGCCGACGGCGCCGCAGGTGCTGACCCTGCTGGCCCGCCACCTGCCCGACTGAGCGGCGGCCTGCGGGTCGGGGCCGTGCCTCAGCGGCTGCGGAACCAGGCGAGCAGCTCGGCGGCGCGGAAGCCGTCGCGCCCCTGGAGCGCCTCGGGCGACCCGAACCAGGTCGGCGCCTCGGCGAGGTCGGTCTCGGAGAGCGGTCGGTAGCCCATCGACCAGGAGCCGAACCGGCGGGCCGTGAGGTACTCCTCGTCGAGCGTCCGGACGTCGCGGTGCCGCTCGTCCGCGGCGATGCGGCGCAGGGTGGCGCGCACGGCGCCGACGGGGCCCTCGAGCGCCTGCATGAAGTGCCCGTCGCGGTGCAGCAGGACGCCCGTGACGTCCTTCGCCTCGTTGTTCATGCGGCTCGTGGCGAGCAGGATCGCGAGCTCGACCTCGTCGAACGGCACGGACGCGATCGACGAGTAGACGACCGACAGGTACTCGACGGGGCGGGCGGCGTCGTCGGGCCGGGCCTGCAGCGTGTCGCTCACCCCATCACCGTCCCATCCGCGCCGGCGCGGGGCGATGCCCAGAACGCGGGGCGTTGCCGCTCGTCGACGACTCCGGGTCAGCGCGCGCGGAGCCGGGAGAGGAACGCGCGGGTGTCGGGGTGCTGCGGGTCGCGCAGCACCTGCTCCGGCGGCCCCGCCTCCGCGATCCGGCCGTCCTTCAGGAACACGACGCGGTCCGCGGCGTGCTCCGCGAAGTGCATCTCGTGCGTGGTCATGAGGATGGTCGAGCCCTGCTCCTTCAGCTCCGCGACGAGGTCGAGCACCTCGCCGACGAGCTGCGGGTCGAGCGCGCTCGTGATCTCGTCGAGCAGCAGCAGCTCCGGGTTCGTCGCGATGGCCCGCACGATCGCGACGCGCTGCTGCTGGCCGCCGGACAGCCGGTCGGGGTAGGAGCGCGCCCGGTCCGCGAGCCCGACCCGCTCGAGCAGCCGCAGCCCGGACGCCTCCGCCTCCGCCTTCGACGTGCGGTGCACGCGCCGCGCGGCCAGGGTGACGTTGTCGAGCACGGACAGGTGCGGGAACAGGTTGAACTGCTGGAAGACGACGCCGATGCGGGCGCGCACGCGGTCGGCGTCGACCCGCGGGTCGCTGATGTCCTCGTCGTCGAGCCAGATGCGGCCGTCGTCGATCGGCTCGAGCAGGTTGATCGCGCGCAGCAGCGTCGACTTGCCGGAGCCGGAGGCGCCGATCAGCACCACGACCTCGTGCCGGCCGACGGCGACGTCGATGCCGTCGAGGACCACGTGGTCGCCGAACGCCTTGACGAGCCCCTCGGTCCGCAGGACGGTGCCGCCCGCAGCCTCCGCTCGCGCCGCGCCGCCGCTCACAGCACGCCGCCCTGCTGCTGCCGGATGCGGGCGCGGCGCTCGAGCACGTCGGTGAGCCGGATGAACGGGAGGCTGAGCAGCACGAAGAGCAGCCCCGCGACGACGTACGCCGTGTAGTTGTAGTTCACCGCGACCTGGATCTGTGCGGCCCGGACCGCGTCGACCGCGCCGAGGATCGAGATCAGGCCGACGTCCTTCTGCATCGACACGAAGTCGTTGACGAGCGCCGGGGTCACGCGGCGGACGCCCTGCGGCAGGACCACGAGCCGCAGCGTCTGCCCGTGCGTGAGGCCGAGCGATCGGGCCGCGAGGCGCTGCGACGGGTGCACGGACTCGATGCCGGCGCGGAGCACCTCCGCGACGTAGGCCGAGTAGGTCAGCACGAGCGCGAGGCCGCCGAGCAGGCGGCTGTCGTAGAGCACGCTCGGGTTCAGCCCCGGCACCCCGAACCCGATGAGCAGGATCATCACGATCACGGGCACGCCGCGGAACACGTCCGTGTAGACCGCGGCGAGGAACCGCAGCGGCGCGAAGACCGGCCCGCGCAGCGTGCGGAGCACGGCGAGGAGGGTCGCGACGACCGCGACGCCGATCGCCGCGAAGACGAGGACGACGACGTTGACCCAGAGCCCGGCGAGCACCGCCGGGAGGACGCGCACCGCCTCCGCGGGGTCGAAGAAGGTGCGCGCGACGACCGCCGTGCCCGGCGTGAGCGCCAGCACGCCCACGACGACCGCCGCGACGACGAGCGTCGAGAGCGCCGCGAGCAGCACGGAGCGCTGCGAGCGCCGGCGGCGGTACGCCCGCCGCTCGACCTCGACCGCGCTGAGCGGACGCTCGAGCGTCACTTGAGGACGGGGGCGTCGACCTCGGAGGAGAGCCACTGGTCGGTCAGCTTCTGCAGCTCCCCGGAGGACTTCAGCGCATCGATCGCCGCGCTGACCGGCGCCGTGAGCTTCGACCCCTTCGGCAGCACGTACGCGAACCGGTCGCCGCCCTCGCTCGAGTCCGCGAGCTGGCCCGCGACGACGCCGTCGTCGAGCTGGGCGCCTGCGATGTAGAAGGCGGTGGGCAGGTCGGTGACGATCGCGTCGACCTGCTTGGTCTTCAGTGCCTGGACCGCGTCGTCGTTGCTGTTGAAGACCTTGGGCTGCCCGATGCGGTCGGTGACGACCTGGAGGCTCGTGGTGGACGCGGCGACGCCGATGGTCAGCCCCTTGAGCCCGGCGACCGACGTCACGCCGTCCGCCTTCGACCCCTTCGTCGTCACGACCGCCTGCGTCGTCGTGTAGTACGGCGAGGAGAAGTCGACGGCCTTCCTGCGCTCGTCGGTGACGCTGAACTGCTGGACGTTCAGGTCCCACGGCTTCGCGCCGGGCGCGATCGCCGAGTCGAAGGTGGACCGCACCCACACGACGTCGCCCTGCGCGTAGCCGAGCTGCTTCGCCACGGCGTAGGTCACCGCCGCCTCGAAGCCCTTCCCCGACTGCGGCTCGTCGTCCTCCACCCACGGGGAGTACGCGGGCTGCCCGGTGGCCACCGTCAGCTTGCCCGGGGTGAGCGTCTGGAGGCTCGCGGGGCCGGCCGAGGCCGACGCCGAGCCGGCGGCGGTGTCGGCGGGCGCGGCGCCCTGGGCGCACGCGGACAGCGCGAGCAGCGCGGAGGCGCCGAGCACGGCGAGGGCGGTGCGGCGGGCGAGCGGGCGTCGGAGCGCGGGCATGCCCGGAGCGTATTGGGACGGTGCACGCCGAGCGGACCGTCGTGTCGCGGGACGTCACGTTCGCGCGGTCAGCATCCGCTCGGCCGGCGCTCGGGATCTCTGGAACCGAGGTGTCGCAGAGTCGAGCGGTGACGATCCAGCAGGACGCGCCCGAGGCGCGGCGCGAGTTCCCCGGCGCGGGCGAGCGCGACGACGCCCTGCTGCGGCACGTGGTGTCGACCGGCAGCGTCTGGTTCGCGGCCGCCGCGGTCACCGCCGCGGTCGGCACGACCGGCCTGCTCGCGTCGGGCTGGCGGCCGGGCGACCTCCCCGCGCTCGCGGCGGTCGCCTGGTGGGCCGGCGCCGCGCTCGTCGTGCTGGGCTCGTTCGGCCTCGCCTGGGCGGGCTGCCCCGTCGTCACGGATGCTCCCGGCAGCGCGGCGGCGCGGAAGTCGCTCAGCATCCGTGCGGGGCTGGTGGCCTTCCTGGCCGGGATGGTCGTCTCGGCGCTGGCGGTCCTGCTCGGCTGATCAGCGCTCGGTGATCGCGACGAGCGGCCGCCGGGACGACACCGCGAGCCGCAGCGAGCCGCGCCGGGCGAGCAGCAGCGACAGCACGATCCCGGCGACGAGCGGGACGCCGCCGGCGACGAGCATGCCGCCGCGGGCTCCGATCGCATCGACGATGCCGCCCATGATCGGGCCGCCGATCCCCTGCCCGCCGAGCACGACGAGCACCCAGACGGAGATGACGCGGCCGCGCACCTCCGGCACCGTGCTGAGCTGCACCAGCGGGTTGCCGGACTGGAAGAAGTACTGGCTGCCGATCCCGGAGGCGACGAGCGCGACGCCGAACGTCGGCACGGTCGGCATGAATGCGGCGAGCGCGAGCGTGCCCGCCCAGGCGGTGCCGCACAGGACCACGATCCGCAGGCGCAGCCGCGTCAGTCTCGTCGACGCGAGCGCGCCCGCGACGGCGCCGATCGCGACGAGCGAGTTGAAGAGGCCGTAGCCGGAGGCGCCGAGGTCGAAGACCTGCGTGGCGAACGCGGCGAGCAGCACGGGCATCGTCAGCGTGAAGACGCTGAGGAACGCGAGCATCAGGATCGAGTAGCGGATCGCGGGGGTGCGCAGCACGAACGCGATCCCCTCCCGCAGGGCGTGCGGGCGGCGCGGGGACACGGGCACCGGCTGCAGCTGCGCGGGGTCGAGCCGGGTGAGCATGAACACGGTCACGCAGCAGGCGGCGGCGTTGATGAGGAACGCCCACCCCCCGCCGACCGCGCCGATCAGCCCGCCCGCGACGGCCGGGCCGACGAACGCCCCGAGCTGGAACACCGCGGCGTTGAGGTTGAGCGCGTTCTTCAGGTGCTGCCGCCCGACGAGCTCGTTGACGAACACCTGGCGGCCCGGGTTGTCGACGACCGTGACGCAGCCGATCGCGAAGGCGGCGGCCCAGACGAACCAGACGGTCGCGGTGTGGGTCAGCGCGGTGATCGCGAGCAGCAGGCTCACCGCGCCGACGAGCGACTGCGTGACCATCAGCAGCTTCCGGCGCGGGAACCGGTCGACGACGACGCCGCCGTGCAGGCCGAACAGGATCGACGGCGCGAACTGCATCGCGGTCGTGACGCCGACCGCGGCGACGCTGTGCGTCAACTGCAGGACCAGCCAGTCCTGGGCGATGCGCTGCATCCAGGTCGCGCTCATCGCGAGCACGTTCGAGCCGGCGAAGCGGCGGTAGTTCGGGATCGAGAGCGGGGCGAAGCCGCTGAAGGCGGGGCGGATGCGGGCGGAGAGCGGGAGGGCGTGGGACATGACCGGTTCCACGGTAGGTCTGCCGACCCATTGCCCCCGGTGATGTGCTTCGATATCCGTCATCGGATTTCCCAATGGCAGTCGCCTCGGGCAGGAGTGTCGCATGTACGACCCGGTGCTGCTCCGCACCTTCCTCGCCGTCGCCGGCGGGCACAGCTTCACGGTCGCCGCGCAGCAGCTCGGCATCAGCCAGCCGACCGTGAGCCAGCAGATGCGGCGGCTCGAGGACGAGGTCGGGCGGGCCCTGTTCATCCGGGAGACCCGCGGCGTGCGGCTGACGGAGGCGGGCGAGGCGCTGTCCGGCTTCGCGCACCGCATCCTCGGCGCGCACGCCGACGCCGAGTCCTACTTCCGCACCTCCCCCACCCGCGGCCGGCTGCGCTTCGGCACGGCGGACGACCTCGCGATCACCCAGCTGCCGCGGATCCTCCGGCAGTTCCGCCGGCTCAACCCGCAGGTCGACCTCGAGCTCACGGTCGACCAGAGCTCGGTGCTCACGCGCCGGCTCGCGGCGGGCCACCTCGACCTCGTGTTCGTCAAGCAGCCCGCGGTGGAGGCGGGCGAGGGCACCCTCGTGCTGCACGACCAGTTCGTCTGGGCGGCGGAGGACGCCGAGCCCTTCCTGAAGCAGGAGCAGGTGCCGCTCGTCGTCCACCGCGCCCCGAGCTTCACCCGGCAGATGGCGATCGACGCCCTCGAGGCGGCGGGCCGGCGCTGGCGCATCGCCTGCACGGTCCGCGACATCAACGCGATGCTCGCGGCGACCCGCGCCGGGCTCGGTATCGCGGTGCTCGCGCACTCGCTGATCCCCTCCGACCTGCAGAAGGTCGAGGTGCGCCTCGGCCTCCCCGCCCTCGGCCCGGTCGACTTCCGGCTGCTGTCGAACCCGGCCGCCCCGAAGCCCGCGGTCGAGGCGCTCACGACCGCGATCCGCAGCGCGACGCTCTCGGCCCAGGCCCCGCTGGGCGCCCCGACCCGATGATTCCGTTTTGAAGGAGTTCTCGCGCGGACCGCGCAGAACTCCTTCAAAACGGATCTCAGTCGGCGCCGATGCGGCGGAGGAGCGCGAGCAGCTGCTGCCGCTCCCCCGCGTCGAGCGCGCCGAACGACGCGTCGAGGACCTCCGCGGCGAACCGGTGCCCCTGCTCGAGCACCGCCGCGCCCGCGTCGGTGACGCGATGCTCGAGCCGGCGGCCGCGGACGGGCCGCCGCTCGACGAGCCCCTTCCGCTCCATGTTCCGCATCATGACGCCGAGGGACTGGTCGCTCTGGAACGTCGCCTGCGCGAGGTCGTGCGCGGATGCGTCCGGCTGTCGCTCGAGGGCGCGCAGCACGTCCCACTGCACGATCGTCGAGCCGATGCTCCGCATCCGGGCGTCGAGGGCGCGGTGGTGCCGCCACTGCACCTGCTTGACGGCCCTGCCCAACACCTCGTCGTCCGTGCGCGTCCCGACGTCCACGGTCCGAGTGTAGCCCCGAGTAAATGTATTGATATAGCCTGGCGGCCATGACCTCCTCCCCCTCCTCCGGCTTCCCCGTGCTCGTCGTCCACGGCGGCGGCGGCCCCGCGACGGTCGCGCCCCTCGTGGCGCACCTCGCCGCACGGCACCGCGTGCTCGCGCCGACCATCCCCGGCTTCGACGGCACGACCCGGCGGGACGCGATCCGCTCGGTCGACGACGTCGCGGCGGCCTTCCTCGACCTCCTCGCCGAGGAGGGGCTCGAGCGGGTCGCGGTGGTCGGCTCCTCGGTGGGCGGCTGGGTCGCGAGCGCCATGGCGGTCCAGGACGCGGGCCGGGTCGGACAGGTCGGCCGGGTCGGTCGGGTCGTTCTGATCGACGCGGTCGGCGTCGACGTGCCCGACGAGCCGATCCGGGACGTCGCCGGGCTCGACCCGCGGTCGCTCGCGCCGTTCTCCTGGCACGACCCGGACCGCTTCCTCGCCTCGCTGCCGGCGCCGACCCCGGAGTCGCTGCAGCGCTTCCAGGGCAACCAGGCCGCGCTGCACGCCCTCGCGGGCGACCCCTACATGCACGACCCGGGCCTGCTCGAGCGGCTGTCGACCGTGCGGGTGCCGGTGCTCGGGATCTGGGGTGCGAGCGACCGGGTCACGACGCCCGCCTACGGGCGCGCGATGACCGCGGCCTTCCCCGGCTCCCGCTTCGAGGCCGTCGCCGAGGCGGGCCACCTGCCGCACCTCGAGCAGCCGGAGCGGGTGCTCGCCCTGCTCGACGCGTTCCTGGCGGAGGGGTGAGCGGCGGCGCTACGGTCGGGCCGTGACCCCGGAGCGCCGTCAGGAGCTGGTGCTGCTCCGGCGCGCCCGCGACCTGATCGACCGCCGGTACGCCCAGCCGCTCGACGTGCCCGCGATCGCCGCCGCGGTGCACCTGTCGACGGCGCACTTCAGCCGCCGCTTCCGCGCGGTCTACGGCGAGACGCCGTACCAATACCTGATGACGCGGCGGATCGAGCGGGCGTGCGCGCTGCTGCGCGGCGGCCTCTCGGTCACCGAGGCGTGCATGCGGGTCGGCTGCACGTCGCTCGGCTCGTTCAGCAGCCGGTTCACCGAGCTCGTCGGCACGACGCCCTCCGCCTACCGCGCCGCCGAGCACCCGGCGGAGGCGCTGATGCCCGACTGCACCGCGCGCGCCGTGACGCGCCCGGCGCGGCAGCCGCGCGCGGCGAGCCCGGCCGGGACGAGCAGGATCCGAGAAGCGACGGCGACCGCCGCGGCCTAGCGTCGGGACCATGCCGATCTCGCTGCACTACGCGCCCATCACCGTCTCCGACCCGGAGGAGGCGCTCGCGTTCTACCGCGACGCCCTGGGCCTGCCGGTCGCGAACGACGTCTCCTCCGGCGGGCACCGCTGGATCACGCTCGGCGACACCGGCGGCGCGCAGATCGTGCTGTCCGACCCGCAGGCGGGCCGGTCGCCCGTCGACGGGGGAGGCGCTCGAGGAGCTCGTCGTGAAGGGCGCGCTCGGCCCGTTCGTGTTCGCGACGGACGACCTCGACGCGCTGTTCGAGCGCGCCGCGGCGAGCGGCGCGGAGGTCGTGCAGGAGCCCGCGGACCAGCCGTGGGGCCCACGCGACGCCGCGTTCCGCGACCCGTCGGGCAACATCGTGCGGGTGCTGCAGGCGGGCTAGGTCTCGAGCGCGAAGTCGGCGAAGTCGAACCCGGGCGAGACGACGCAGCTGACGAGCGCCTCCCCCGCGGACGGCAGGGTGCGCTGCCAGACGCCGGCCGGCACGAGGCCCTGCGGCGACGCGGGCCCGAGCTCGATCCGCTCGCCCTCCTCGGGTCGGGGCCCGCTGCCGCCGAGCTCGAGCACCACGGGGTCCGGCCCGTGCCACAGCCAGAGCTCGTCGGAGGCGACGGTGTGCCAGGCGCTCGTCTCGCCGGGCGGCAGGAGGAACAGGATCATCGTCGCAGCCGGCCGGGCGCCGTTCGGGGTCTCGACCGACGCGGGCGACGCCCACGTGCGCCGGTACCAGCCGCCCTCCGGGTGCGGCTCGAGCCGGAGCTCCGCGGCCCTGGCGGGCACGTCGAGCTCCTCGATCACCGTGCCGTCGACGGCGCGACGGACCGCTCTGGCGCTCATGCCACCACCTCCCGCTCCCCGCTGCGGACCTCGCCGTCGATCACCGTGACGCGGGCCGCGGGCGCGGCCTCGACGAGCTCCGCGAGCGCGTCGGCGACCGTGCCGACCGTCATCGGGAAGCCGGTCAGGTCGGCGATCGCCCCGACCGCGAGGTGGCCGAGGCGGTCCGGGCCGATGTCGACGCCCATCGCCCGCGCACCGCCGAAGGTGGCCGCGGACAGCAGGCGCTCGTGCAGGTCCGCGCCGGCGTAGCCCTGCTCCCGGGCGATCCGCGCGAGGGCGGCGACGTCGGCCATCGGGTCGAGCGAGGGGCTCGAGGACAGCGAGTCGGTGCCGACCGCGATCGGGCTGCCCTCGGCGAGGTAGGCGGCGACGGGCGGCGCCTCGAGGCCGATCACCTCGTTCGAGCGGGGGCACAGCGCGACCGACGTGCCGCGGGCGCGGAGCAGCGCCCGGTCCTCGGCCGTCATGTACACGCCGTGCGCGACGTGGCAGTCGGGGCCGAGGACGCCGAGGCGGTCGACGAACTCGGTGGCGGAGGCCCCGTAGCCGCTCTCGCGGAGCGCTCGGAAGCTCTCGACGCCCGCGAAGGTCCAGTCCTCCGCCCCGGCGCGGGCGCCCTCGAAGTGCGACTCCCCGAGGTGGATGTGCAGGCGGCCGCCGTGCGCGCGGACGATGTCCGGGATGTCGAGCAGCGGCTCGGCGTCGAGCGAGTACGGCGCGTGGGGACTGAGGCCCGACCCGGGCGTCGTCGGCACGCGCTCGAGGTCGGCGATGACCTGCTCGCGGCCGCCGCGGCGCCAGGCCGCGTTCGACCAGTTCATGACCTCCCAGTACGCGATCCCGTGGAGGCCCGCGTCGGCGAGCGCCGAGACGGCGGCGACGTCCGTGACGATGTCGGAGGCGGCGGTCACCCCGGCGGCGAGCAGCGCGGCGGCCCCTTCCGCCGCGGCCGCGCCCCAGTCCTGGCCGCCGACGTCGTAGACGGCGGAGAACTCGGTCGCCCAGTCGTCGAACCCCTGGTAGCGCCCGCGGCCGACCCGCCCCATCCGCGAGTACTGCAGGTGGGTGTGGGCGTTGATCAGCCCGGGCGTGAGGACGCCGTCGACGTGGCGCTCCGCGACCTCCCGGCCCTCCGCACGGAGGTGCTGCAGCACCCAGTCGCGCGTGCCGACGTGGAGGATCCGGCCGGCCTCCACCGCGACGGCGCCGTCCGTCGTGGGCGGCGCGGTCATGGGCACGACGAGGTCAGCGGAGTAGACGGTGACCACGGCGGAAGCCTAGGGACACTCCTACGGTTGGCGGGTGGACCTCGAGGACTTCCGCGCGAGGCGGCAGCGCGTCATCGATGCGCAGTCGTCTCCCGACTGGCCGCAGGCGGCGCTGCCGGGCGACGTCGAGCGCCAGCCGGACGACTCCCACGCTGTGCCGGAGGACGCCGAGTACACCGTGGGGCCCGGCGATCGAGGGTGGATCGCGCGACGGTGGGACTACGAGCACGGCTGGTTCGCGACCGAGTCCGTGACCGCCGAGAGCGAGTCGCTCGCGCTCGCCTGGGTCTGGTCCAGAGCCGCGTCGGGCTTCCTCGACGCGTGGGTCCGACCGGCCGCGCAGCAGGCGGACTTCTTCAAACGGCACGTCATCCGCGACGTCATGCGGCCTGCGAGCCCGCGCGGCCTGGACCCCGTCACGGCTGCCGCAGCCGTCGAGCCGCGGGTCGACGCCACCAGACGGCGCGGCGTGCTCCGACGGGCCGCACGGGACGCGACCGGCTTCGCCGCCGTCCGGGTCGCGCGCAACCCGCGCACGCCCGGCGACGCCCTTCGCCTCCTGGTCGACCGGACCGACCACGCCGTCCGCTGGCAGGTCGCGGGCAACCCGGGGACTCCCCGAGACGTGCTCGATCGTCTGCGCGAGGAGGGCGACTTCGGCGTCCGCTGGTACCTGGCGCTGCGCCCGGAGACGACCACCGAGGAGCTCGTCCTGTGGGCGCGCGAGGACTCCGCGCTCTGGGCGGCCGCCCTCGATCGTGCCGACCTCACGCCGCAGCAGCTCGTGGAGATCGACCTCGATTCGAGCGGGAGCCTGCGGGAGCGAGTGATCGCGCATCCGGCAGCCGACGGCGACCTGCTCGCGCGGGTCGCCGCCGAGGCCGACGCCGATCTCGGCGTCCGGCTGCTCCGCTCCGGTCGGCTCGAGCCCGAAGCCGCGGACGCGCTCGTCGAACGTGCGGTCGAATGGGACGCCTGGACGCTGCGCTCGACGCTGCGCAGCGGCCCTGACGGGCGCACGGCGCCGCAGCCGCTGCCCCTCGACCGGATCGATCGCGATCGTCTGGCTGCGGCCCCGTCGGAGCAGCACCGGATGCTCGCGCTCGCAGCGACCACCGAGCCGGAGGCGTTGCACGGTTTCGTCGCCGATCCGTCGGTCTCCGTCCGCGTGCTGCTCGCCGAGCGCCTCCTCTCCGAACGGACCCAGGTCGCGCTGGTGACCGACCCGTCGATCGAGGTCAGGAGCGTGCTCGCGCGCAACTCGGACGCGAGCGGCGCGGCTCTGGGCGTCCTCGGCCGTGATCCCTTCCCCGGCGTGCAGGAGGCCGCGATCGCGAACCCGGCGATGCCGGAGAGCGCCCTCAGCGCGATCGCCGCCGACGGCGGACCAGGCGCAGAGGGGGCGCGCCGCGCACTGGAGACCCGCATCCGCCCCCGGCACTGATCGGCCCGCTCAGGGCGCGGGCTCAGAAGGGGCAGTCGTCCTCGTCGAGGAGGCCGGGCGGGATCGGTGTCGGTTCCGGCGGGTCCTGCGGCCGGGTCAGGTGCACCGCGCCGGTCGACGCGTTCCGCCAGACGAGGGTGCGGTCCGGCAGCAGGCCGACGTCGACCTCGCCCGCGGTCGTGATGCCGTGGTGGCGGCGGGACAGGAGCACGAGGTTGTCGATCTCGGTCGCGCCGTCCTCGCCGTGCAGCCGGAACGACCGGACGTGGTCGATGTCCGGCTGGTCCGGCCCCTGCGGGCAGCCCGGGCCGCGGCCCCCGCCGTCGAGGAGGCGGATCAGCCGCCGCATGTCCTTCGTCGGCCGGTACTTCTCGCGGCCGAGGCTGACCGGCGCCCCGGTGAAGGGGTCGGTGAGCACCCGCACCCAGGACTTCGCGGTCCCGGCGAGGCGGAGCGCGGTCCGGATCCTGATCGGGCCGTAGCCCGCGAGCACGGGCGGCACGGCGGCGTGCCCGAGCGCCGTCATGGCGGGGATGAGGATCGAGATCCGCGGCTCGACCCCGCGGCGGGCGGGCACGCGCAGCGCCGGGTCCGCGGGGTCCGCGTCGCGACGAAGGCCCTGCAGGAGCACGTCCTCGAGCACGTCCGCCTTGAGCACGCCGACGCCGCGGGTCTCGCCCTCGGCGCCCGCTGCGGCGATCGCGGCCTTGGCGAGCTGGTGCTCGACGGCCAGGAGGGTCGTGGCGGGCAGGTGCGCGTGGAGCCAGCCCATGCCGTCCGGGCCCGGCTCGACGATCACGCGGCGCTGCTGCCGGGCCCGCTCGTGGCGGTCGTCGGCGGTCGAGGCCTGCAGCCGCTCACGGACCCGGCGGAGCACCTCCCCGAGCCGCGGGACCGGGGTCGTGCCGATCCTCTCGGCGGCGGCCTCGTCGAACCGGGGCAGCACCGCCGGGTCGAGCCCCTCGGCGGCGGCCGACACGATCTGCATCGTGCGCCAGCCGGCGTCACCGCGGGCGAACCGCGCCCAGACCGCGGGCATCCCGCGTTCGAGCAGGTCGGCCGTGCTCACGAGGATCTTCGCGGTGCGCTCGGAGACCTGGAGCGCGAGCCCGAGGTCGACCAAGAAGCCGCACTGGTACGGGGTGTCGACCGCGCCCGGTGCGCCCTCGTCCGCGAGCGCCGTGCGCCACGCGGCGACGGCCGAGATCGTGCGCCGGAACTCGGCCTCGTGCAGCCGGCGCTGCTCCTCCGCGAGGGCGTCGAGCGCCCGCAGCACCGGGTCGGGGTCCGGCTGCGCGTTCGGCGCGAGCGGCATGCCCATGAGCTCCTCGTCGGGCACGAGCCAGCGCTCGACGATCTCGATCCGGAGACGGTCCCGGGCGAGGTCGACGCCCGCTCCGCGGCGGAGGACAGCGCCCACGCGAGGACCTCCTCGTCCACGCCGCGCAGGTCGTCGTGCACCGTCCGCGCGTCGCCGGGCTCGCGCGACTCGGCGAAGAGCCGCTGCACCATCAGCTCGGGCAGCGAGCCGCCGGTCTCCCAGAGCCGCTCCGCGAGCGGGCGCGGCGGGGCCTCGACCGCTGCAGCCTCCGCTCCCGACATGCGAACTCGCTATCGAGCACCACCGACACCCCGTCGGAGAGGAATCGAACAGGAGGACGAGCGCGTCGGGCCCGCGCTAGAGGTCGAACCGCGTGCGCCGCCAGTCGACGGCGGCCACTCCGTGCGCCGCTCCGGCGCCGCGGCCGAGGGCGAGGGCGGCAGCACGACGGTCCGCCGCGTCGGGCAGCACGTGCACGCCCGGCGCGAGCCCGCCCTCGAGCAGCGCGCCGAGCGCGGCCGCCTGCACCGCGAAGGACAGGTCCATCACGTCGATCGGGTTGCCCTCGCCCGCGACGATGTTCACGCAGTCGCCGCCCGCGAGCAGCCGCACCGAGCGCCCGCCGGGCAGCCGCAGGCGCTCGACGTGGGGCGCGATCCGCTCCCGCACGGCCCGGGCCGGCGGCAGCACCTCCTCCGGGGCCCCGCCCGCCACCGCGACGACGGCGTCCTCGGCGCAGGCGGCGAGGACCCGCTCGTCGACGGTCCGGGCCGCTCCCGTGGCCGAGACGACCAGGTCGGCGTCGGTGACGGCATCGAGGAGGGGTGCGGTCGCGTACCCGGCGAACCGGGCCGCGAGCTCGCGGCGGGGGTCGACCTCGACCACGACGACGCGCGCGCCGAGGACCCGGAGGCGCTCCGCGACGCCCTCCCCGACCGGCCCGAAGCCGACCACGACGGCGCGGGAGGCGGACAGGTCGTCGTCGAGCGTCCGGGCGATCGCGAGCACGCAGGTCTCGCCCGTGCCGTGCCGGTTGTCGAAGAACGTCTTCGTGACCGCGTCGTTCGCGGCGATCACCGGGACGCGGAGGGCGCCGTCGGCCGCCATGGCGCGCAGGGGACCGACGCCGCTCGTCGTCTCCTCGGCGGCGCCGAGCAGCCCTGCCACGACGTCCGGGCGCTCGGCGTGGGCGAGCCGGACGACGTGGGCGCCGTCGTCGACGAGCAGCTGCGGACGGCCGTCGAGGAGGGCGAGCGCATGCCGGCGCTCCTCGGCCGGGGTCGCGCCGGCCGAGGCGTGCACGGCGACGCCGCGGGCCCGCAGCTCGGCCGCGACCGCGTCGTCCGTCTCGGCGGCGAAGGCGAACAGGGCGACCTCGGCGCCGGCCTCCGCGAGCAGCAGGGCGAGGACCGCGGTCTTCGGCTCGAGCACGAGCGAGACGCCGATGCGTACGCCCGCCAGGCGGTCCCCGAGCGCGGCGACCGCGGCCGCCGTCGCCGGCATGCGGGCCCGCGCCCGGTCGAGCCGCGCGGCCGCCGAGTCGAGGGGATGCTCCGGCAGGCCCGCGACGACCCTCCCGTCCGCGATCCGGAGGGCGGCGCCGGCCTCCTCCCTCGCGCCGAAGCCGACGAGGAGGCGGCGGACCGCGTCCACCTCGTCGCCCGCGCCGTCGAGCGCGAACGCGCGGCCCGCGAGCCCGAGGTTCGTCGCGGCGGAGAAGGCCACGAGCGGTGCGAGCGGGGACTCCTCGATCCGACGCCCGGCCACCGCCGCAGCCTATTGGCGTGCCGCAGCCGCGGGACCTCCGTCGTTGCGCCGCCGCCCGCCGTGAGCGCAGGGTGGACCATGCGGATCCAGACCGTCAGCGTGTTCGTCGACGACCAGCAGCGCGCCCTCGACTTCTACACCGGGGTGCTCGGCCTCGTGCTCGTCGCCGATGTGCCCCTCGGCGACTTCCGGTGGCTGACCGTCGCGAGCGCGGAGGCGCCGGACGGCACCGCGCTGTCGCTCGAGCCGAAGAACCACCCGGCGGTGCCGCCGTTCACGACGGCGCTCGCCGCGGACGGGATCCCCTTCCTGCAGCTCGGGGTGGCCGACGTGCAGGCGGAGCACGACCGGCTGGTCGCCGCGGGCGTCCGCTTCACGACGCCGCCGACGGCGATGGGGCCGGTGATCGTCGCGGTGCTCGACGACACGTGCGGCAACCTCCTCCAGCTCGCACAGCTCGTCGAGCCGCAGCCCGAGCCCTAACGGGGCGCTCCGCTGCTGATCCGGACGAGCGCTCGCCCGGATCTGCAGCGGAGGGCTCCGCCAGCGACCGCGGGCGTCATCCGCCGCGGCGTCCCGCCCGGATCGAGCAAGATCGAGGCATGGACGCCGACTCCCGCCCGCTGCACTTCACGACGCGCGCGGTGACCGCCGGCCGGCCGGCCGCCGTGCCGGACGCCCCGCTGAACACCCCGGTCGTGCTCGCCTCGACGTACGGCTCGTTCGGCGAGCTCGAGTACGGCCGCTACGCGAACCCGACGTGGACGGCGTTCGAGGACGTGCTCGGCGACCTCGAGGGCGGCACCTGCATCTCGTTCGCCTCCGGCATGGCCGCGATCGGCGCGGTGCTCGACCTCGTGCCGACCGGCGGCACGGTCGTCGCGCCGCGGCACTCCTACACGGGCACGGTCGCGCGGCTGCAGGAGCTCGAGGCGCGCGGCGCGCTCCGCACGGCGTGGGTCGACATCACCGACACCGCCGCGGTGGTGGAGGCCGCCCGCGGCGCGGCGCTCGTGTGGCTCGAGTCCCCGACGAACCCGGCGCTCGAGCTCGCGGACATCGCCGCGATCGTCCGCGGCGCCCACGCCGTCGACGCGCTCGTCGCCGTCGACAACACCTTCGCGACCCCGCTGCTGCAGCGGCCGATCGAGCACGGCGCGGACCTCGTCGTCCACTCCGTGACGAAGTACCTCGCGGGCCACAGCGACCTGCTGATGGGCGCGGTCGTCACGGCGGACGCGGACCTCGCGGCGCGGGTCACCGGCTCGCGGACGCTCGGTGGCGCGACGCCGTCGGCGTTCGAGGCGTTCCTCGCCCTGCGCGGCGTCCGCACCCTCGCGGTGCGGCTCGAGCGTGCGCAGGCGACCGCGCAGCGGCTGGTCCGCCGGCTCGAGGCCCACGGCGGCGTCGCGGAGGTGCGCTACCCCGGCTTCGGCGCGATCGTCTCCGTCGTGCTGCGGGACGCGGCCGCGGCGGACGCGCTCGTCCACGGCGTGCAGCTGTGGCGCGCGGCGACGAGCCTCGGCGGCGTCGAGTCGACGCTGGAGCGCCGCCGCCGGTGGTCGAGCGAGGCGCCGACGATCCCCGAGGGCCTCGTGCGCCTCTCCGTGGGCCTCGAGGACACGAACGACCTCTGGGACGACCTGGCGCAGGCGCTGGACGCCGTCGGCGCCTGAGGGGCGGCTCAGCCCTGCCGGAGCAGGCCCGCGGCGCGCGCTCGCAGGCCCGGGTGGGCGCCGCGCGGCCGGGTCGCGAGGTCCTGCCAGGCGGCGGTCCAGACCAGCTCGTGCTCGACCGGCGTCATGTCGCCGCGCTCGAGGGCGCGGTCGGCGGCGTCGAGCACCGGCCACCACCGGTCGATCGCGGCCATGTCGCCGACCGGCCGCGGGACGCCCGCGCAGTCGTCCACGCCGCCGGCGCGGGAGCGCACGAGCGGGCGGAGGCGCCGGGTGCGCACCGCGACGAGCGCGGGGACGACGACGGCGAGCGCTCCCCCGGCGGCGGCCGCGACGACGCCGTCGGCCCCCGCGGCGAGCACGACGAGGTCGAGCCCGAAGCCGAGCACGGCGACGAGCACCGGGCACGAGCGCCACACCGCGAGCCACGCCCGCTCGGCGGTCGACGCGCCGGGCGGCAGCACGGTCAGGCGGTACCGGGTGAAGCCGTACCGCGACGGCTGCACGTCGAGCCGCCCCCAGGCGGTCGGGCCCGCGACCAGGCGGACCAGGAGGGGGTCGGACCGGTCGACCGGGTCCTGCAGCGGTGCACGGGGGCTCACGGTCCGAGCGTGCACCCGCGGTCCGCGCCGCGCGGCCGTCTTCACGGGATCCATACGCCGCGGGGCGCGATCCGGTCAGGTCCTGTACGGGGACGCGGTCAGGAGACGTGCACCATCGGCCGGCGGCGCACGTCCGGCTCGGTGTGCCGCAGCACCTCGCGGGTGACGGGCGCGACCTCGCCCTCCCCCGAGATCAGGAACCGCAGCATGTTCGACAGCGGGCTCCCCTCCGTCCACTCGAAGTAGACCTGGGGCACGACGCCGGTCTCCTCCCGGATCCGCAGCAGCACCGCGGCGATCGTGTTCGGGACGTTGCCGGAGGCGACCTCGAGCACCCGGAACCCGTGCCGGACGACGCCGCGCACGACGAGGTCCTCCTCGAAGTCGGAGGAGTCGGTCTTCTCGACCTCGAGGAAGATGATCGACGCGCGGCCGGGGATGTGGCTGTCGTGCCGCTCGTCCTTCGCCTTCTGCTCGTACTCCCGGCGGTCGCGGCGGTCCGGCTCGTTCGCGACGAGGTGGATCTCGCCGAAGTCCTCCGCCTCCTCGAGGAACGCGAGCGCGGTGTCGTCGAAGCGCACGCTGGAGGCCCGCAGCTGGAACGAGCGGCGGACGCGGGACAGCAGGGAGACGACGAGGATGCCTGCGATGAACACCGCGGCGATCTTCACGCCGTCGGGGCGTTCGATGACGTTCGCGACGGTCGTGTAGGCGAAGACGAGGGCGACGACCGCGAAGAAGACGGTCAGGCCGCGCTGCCGCTTGCGGACGGCGGAGAGCGTGACGGCGACCGTGGCCGACGTGATCAGCACGAGCACGCCCGTCGCGTAGGCGCCGCCCTGCGCGTCGACGTCCGCGTCGAAGATCACGGTGACGAGGAGGGCGATCAGGGTGAAGGTGACGACGAGCGGCCGGACGGACCGGGCCCAGGTCGGTGCCATCCCGTACCGCGGCAGGTAGCGGGGCACGATGTTCAGCAGCCCGGCCATCGCGGAGGCGCCCGCGAACCAGAGGATCGCGATCGTCGAGACGTCGTAGACGGTGCCGAAGGCGGGGCCGAGGTCGCGGTGCGCGAGGTAGGCGAGGGCGCGGCCGTTCGCCCCGCCGCCCGGCTCGAAGGCCTTCGCGGGGATGAGCAGCGTGGTGATGAAGCTCGTCGTGACGAGGAAGACGCTCATCGTGATCGCCGCGGTCGTGAGCAGCCGCTTCGCGCCGCGGATGCGCGCGGCCGGGTAGCGGCCCTCGGTGGTGCCGGCGCCGTCGTCGCCGCGGATCTGCGGGATCACGGTCACGCCCGTCTCGAAGCCGGAGAGGCCGAGCGCGAGCTTCGGGAACACGAGCAGCGCCAGCCCGATCGCGCCCCAGATCGACCCCTGCTGGTGCAGGAGGGCGCCGGACCAGCTCCCGAACACCTCCGGGTGCGCGACCACGCGCGTGATCCCGTCGACGACGACGACCGCGTTCAGCACGAGGTAGACCGCGACGAGCACGACCGCGACGCCGATCGCCTCCCGGAACCCCTTGAGGAACACCGCGCCGAGCGCGAGGACGAGCAGCAGCGTCACCCAGAGGTTCGTGCCGTGCAGCGCCTCCGGCACGAGCGGGTTCTCGACGGCGTGCGCCGCCGCGTCGGCGGCCGAGAGCGTGATCGTGATCATGAAGTCCGTCGCGGCGAAGCCGAGCAGGACGAGCACGAACAGCTTCCCGCCCCACCACGGCAGCAGGCGCTCGAGCATCGCGATCGAGCCCTCGCCCCGGAAGCTCTCCGACGCGACGCGACGGTAGACGGGGAGGGCGCCGGCGAGGGTCAGCGCGACGAGCACGAGCGTCGCGAGCGGCGACACGAAGCCGGCGGCGAGGAACGCGATCGCCGGCTGGTAGCCGAGCGTCGAGAAGTAGTCGACGCCGGTGAGGCACATGACGCGCAGCCAGTGGTGCGTGTCCCGGGCGCGGCCGTGCGGGCCCTGGTGCTCCCCCGCGCGCTCCGCCTGCCCCTCGAGCAGCCAGGCCGCGAACCGGCCGCGCCCGGGCGGCGGAGGGAGGACCGGGCTCCGCCGGGCGGTCACCGGCCGCACTCGGAGGGGATCGCGCGCACGGAGGGGATCCTGACAGCCGCGCCGGCCCCGGATCGGCCGTCTTTACGCGATCCATACGCCGGACCCGTGCGACCGGGCGCGGCGGCGTAAACGGCGCGTAGGGGTTCCGGCGCGGGCCGTATGGATCCCGTCAAGACGCGCCTCCCCGGGGTGCGGGCGGCGGTTGCATCGCACGGTCCGCCGAGCGGCGGGCCGGTCCGCGCTGCGGATCGAACGACTCCTGGGAGCCCTTTCCGTGCTCGACGTCCTGTACCTCGCCGGCGTGCTCGTGCTCGCCGGCACCGTCGCGCTGACCGCGAGAGCGGCGGCGAAGCGATGATCGTCTTCGACCTCCTCGCCGCGCTGCTCGCCGTGGCCGCGATCGCCTACCTGGTCTTCGCGCTCGTGAAGCCGGAGCGGTTCTGACGTGGACGCGCTCCGCTTCGCCCTGACCCTGCTCACCCTGGTGATCGCGCTGGTCGCCATCGGCTGGCCGCTGTCCACCTGGATGGCCCGCACGTACACGACCGACCGCGACTGGCTCGTCGAGCGCGGCGTCTACCGCCTCCTCGGCGTCGACGCCCGCGCGCAGCAGCGCTGGCCGAACTACCTGCGCGGCGTCCTCGCGATCTCCGTGCTCGGCGTGCTGCTGCTGTACGGCATCCAGCGCCTCCAGGCCGTGCTGCCGCTCTCGCTCGGCCTGCCCGCGGTGCCGGAGGGGCTCGCCTTCAACACCGCGATCTCCTTCGTCACGAACACGAACTGGCAGTCGTACTCGCCGGAGCTGACGCTCGGCTACACCGCCCAGCTCGCCGGCCTCGCCGTGCAGAACTTCCTCTCCGCCGCCATCGGCATGGCGGTCGCGATCACCCTGGTCCGCGGCATCGCGAGCCGCGGCGGCACCGGCGTGATCGGCAACGTCTGGGTGGACCTCGTCCGGACCCTCAGCCGCATCCTCGTGCCCGGCGCGCTGATCGCCGCCGTCGTGCTGCTCGCCACCGGCGTGATCCAGAACCTCTCCGGCTTCCAGACCGTGCAGACGCTCACCGGCGGCACCGCGACGATCCCCGGCGGGCCCGTCGCCTCGCAGGAGGCGATCAAGCTGCTCGGCACGAACGGCGGCGGCTTCTTCAACGCGAACTCCGCGCACCCGTTCGAGAACCCGACGGGCCTGTCGAACCTGTTCGAGATCGTCCTGATGCTCGTCATCCCGTTCGCGCTCGCCCGCACGTTCGGGCTCATGGTCGGCGACCGCCGCCAGGGCCGCGCGGTGCTCGCCGCGATGATCACGCTGTACGTCCTCTGCACCGCGGCCGTCACGGCGCTCGAGGTCGGCGGGGCCGGCTCGGCCACCGTCGCGGCGGGCGGCGCGATGGAGGGCAAGGAGCAGCGCTTCGGCGTGCTCTGGTCCGCACTCTTCGGCTCCACCAGCACGCTGACGTCGACCGGCGCGGTCAACTCGATGCACGACTCGTACACGCCGCTCGGCGGCATGGTGACGATGCTGGACATGATGCTCGGCGAGCTCGCGCCGGGCGGCGTGGGGAGCGGCCTCTACGGCTTCCTGATGATCGCGATCCTCGCGGTCTTCCTCGCCGGCCTGATGATCGGCCGCACGCCGCAGTACCTCGGCAAGAAGATCGCCGGCCGCGAGATCACCTTCGTCAGCCTCTACGTCCTCACGACGCCGACCGTGATCCTCGCGGGCCTCGGCCTCACCTTCGCGATCCCCGGCGTGACCGCCGACGTCGCGAAGACCTCCATCTGGAACCCGGGCCCGCACGGCTTCTCCGAGGTGCTGTACGCCTTCACCTCCGCGGCGAACAACAACGGCTCCGCGTTCGCGGGCCTCACCGCGAACACCCCGTGGCTGAACGCCGCGCTCGGCGCCGCGATGTGGCTCGGCCGCTACCTGCCGATCGTGTTCGTGCTCGCCCTCGCCGGCTCGTTCGCGAGCCAGGACACGCACGTCGAGGCCGGCGCCGACACCGGCGGCCTCGTCACGCACCGGCCCCAGTTCGTCGCGCTGGCGGTGGGCACCGTGCTCGTCGTCGCCGCCCTCACCTACCTCCCGGTCCTCGCACTCGGACCCCTCGCCGAAGGACTCGCATGACCACCGCACCCGTGATCGAGCCGGACGCCGCCGAGGCGGCGGACCGGCGGCAGCAGCCGGACCTCCGGCCGCCGAAGGGCGCGTTCAGCGCCGGCCAGCTGGTGAAGAACCTGCCCGACGCCGTCCGCAAGATGGCGCCCGCGCAGCTCGTCCGCAACCCCGTGATGTTCATCGTCGAGGTCGGCGCCGCGCTGACCACCGTGCTCGCCATCGCCCTCCCGTTCCTCGGGCAGGGCCGCGAGGTCGGGTTCACGTGGGCGATCGCCGTCTGGCTGTGGCTCACCGTGCTGTTCGCGACGCTCGCGGAGGCGGTCGCGGAAGGCCGCGGCCGGGCGCAGGCCGCATCGCTGCGGGCCACCCGCACGACGACGTCCGCGAACCGGGTCCGCGCCTACGACCGCGCCGGCGACCCGGACGCGCAGCGGGCGGAGTTCGAGACGGTCGCCTCCGCGGACCTCGCCCAGGGCGACGTCGTCGTGGTGGTCGCCGGCGAGGTGATCCCGGGCGACGGCGACATCGTCTCGGGCATCGCGTCGGTCGACGAGTCGGCGATCACGGGCGAGTCCGCCCCCGTCGTCCGCGAGGGCGGCGGCGACCGCAGCGCGGTCACCGGCGGCACCCGCGTGCTCTCCGACCGGATCGTCGTGGCGATCACGTCGAAGCCCGGCGAGACCTTCGTCGACCGGATGATCGCCCTCGTCGAGGGCGCCGTGCGGCAGAAGACGCCGAACGAGATCGCGCTGTCGATCCTGCTGTCGACGCTGACGATCGTGTTCCTCGTCGTCGTGCTCGCCCTCGGCCCGATCGCCGGGTTCCAGGACGCGGCGCCGTCGATCGCGGTGCTCGTCGCCCTGCTCGTCTGCCTCATCCCGACGACGATCGGCGCGCTGCTGTCCGCGATCGGCATCGCGGGCATGGACCGGCTCGTGCAGCGCAACGTGCTCGCGACCTCCGGCCGCGCCGTCGAGGCCGCCGGCGACGTGTCGACGCTGCTGCTCGACAAGACCGGCACCATCACCTACGGCAACCGCCGCGCCGTCGCGTTCCTCGCCCTGCCGGGCGTCGCCGAGCGCCGGCTCGTCGAGGCCGCCGCGCTCTCCTCCATCGCCGACCCGACGCCCGAGGGCGCCAGCGTCGTCGAGCTCGCCGCCGCGCAGGGCTTCGCGCCGACCGAGCGCGCCGGCCGCACCGTCGTGCCGTTCACGGCGCAGACGCGGATGAGCGGCATCGACGAGGCCGACGGCGGCGCGCTCCGCAAGGGCGCCGCGTCGAGCGTGCTGGCGTGGGTGCGGGAGCACGGCCCCGTCGAGCCGGCCGTCGCGGCCGCGCTCGACGAGCGGGTGCGCGGCATCTCCGAGCAGGGCGGCACGCCGCTCGCCGTCGCCGAGCGCGACGCCGACGGCACCGCGCGCCTCCTCGGCGTGATCCACCTGAAGGACGTCGTCAAGACCGGCCTCGTCGAGCGCTTCGCGGCGCTGCGCGCGATGGGCATCCGCACCGTCATGGTGACCGGCGACAACCCGATCACCGCGCGGGCGATCGCCGAGGAGGCGGGCGTCGACGACGTCCTCGCCGAGGCGACGCCCGAGGACAAGCTCGCGCTCATCGTGCGGGAGCAGGAGGGCGGCCGGCTCGTCGCGATGACCGGCGACGGCACGAACGACGCGCCCGCGCTCGCGCAGGCCGACGTCGGCGTCGCGATGAACACCGGCACGTCTGCCGCGAAGGAGGCCGGCAACATGGTCGACCTCGACAGCGACCCGACGAAGCTGATCGACATCGTGACGATCGGCAAGCAGCTGCTCATCACCCGCGGCGCGCTCACCACGTTCTCGATCGCGAACGACGTCGCGAAGTACTTCGCGATCATCCCCGCGATGTTCGTCGGGGTGTTCCCGGGGCTGCAGGCGCTCAACGTCATGCAGCTGCACTCGTCGAGCTCCGCGATCCTCTCCGCGGTGATCTTCAACGCGCTCGTCATCGTCGCGCTGATCCCGCTCGCCCTCCGCGGCGTGCGGTACCGGCCCTCCTCCGCCGCCGCGCTGCTGAGCCGCAACCTGCTGCTCTACGGCGTCGGCGGCGTGATCGCCCCCTTCATCGGGATCAAGGTCATCGACCTCGTCGTCGGCCTGATCCCCGGCTTCTGATCGATCGAGAAGGAACATGTCCTCCGTCATCTCCCGCGGCCCCGTCCGCACCTGGTCCGTCGCGCTCGGCCTGCTCGTGCTGACGACCGTCGCGACGATCGTCTTCACCGCCGTCGTCACGCTCATCGGCCTCGTCCTGCCCGCGCAGGCGAACGGCTCGCTCGTCACCTCCGGCGGCCGGGTCGTCGGCTCCGCCCTGATCGGGCAGTCGTTCACCGACGCGAAGGGGGACGCGCTGCCGCAGTGGTTCCAGTCGCGGCCCTCCGCGGCCGGCGACGGCTACGACGGCGGCGCCTCCTCCGGCAGCAACCTCGGCCCGGACAACCCGGACCTCGTGAAGGCGATCGACGAGCGGAAGGCCGCGATCGTGCGGCAGGACGGCCCCGGCGCCGTGCCCGCCGACGCGGTCACCGCCTCCGGGTCCGGCCTCGACCCGCACGTCTCCGAGGCGTACGCCCTGCGGCAGGTCGACCGGGTCGCGCAGGCGCGGGGCCTCAGCGCCGCGCGGGTCCGCGCGCTCGTCGAGCAGCACGTGCAGGCGCCCGACCTCGGCTTCCTCGGCGAGCCGACGGTGAACGTGCTGCAGCTGAACATCGCTCTGGCCGCGCTGGCCCGGTGAGCCGCGGGCGTCGGGGAGGATGACGGCCATGACCAGAGGTCGGCTGCTCGTCTTCCTCGGCGCCGCGCCCGGCGTCGGGAAGACGTACGCGATGCTCGAGGAGGCCCACCGGCTCCTCGGGCGCGGGGAGGACGTCGTCTCGGCCGTCGTGCTCGACCACGGCCGCAGCGCGACGGCCGCGCTCACCGCCGGCATCGAGACGGTGCCGCTCCGCGTCGTGGAGCACCGCGGCATCCGCCTCGAGGAGGTGGACCTCGACGCGGTCCTCGCCCGCCGGCCGCGGGTCGCGCTGGTCGACGAGCTCGCGCACACGAACGCGCCGGGCTCCCGCAACGGGAAGCGCTGGGAGGACATCGACGCCCTGCTCGACGCGGGCATCGACGTGCTCTCGACCGTCAACATCCAGCACATCGCGTCGCTGAACGACGTGGTCGAGCGCATCACCGGGATCCCGCAGCGGGAGACGATCCCCGACCGGGTGCTGCGGAGGGCGGACCGGATCGAGCTCGTCGACCTCGCGCCGCAGGCCCTCCGGGACCGGCTGACCGCCGGGCAGGTGTACCCGGCGGCGCGGATCGACGCGGCGCTGTCGAACTACTTCCGGCTCGGCAACCTCACGGCGCTGCGCGAGCTCGCGCTGCTCTGGCTCGCCGACGAGGTCGACAGCGCCCTGCAGCGCTACCGCGCCGAGCAGGGCATCGCGACGGCGTGGGAGGCGCGCGAGCGGGTCGTCGTCGCGCTCACCGGCGGCGCCGAGGGCGAGACCCTGCTGCGCCGCGGCGCCCGGATCGCGGCGCGCTCCGGCGGCGGCGAGCTGCTCGCGGTGCACGTGGCGAGCGAGGACGGGCTCGCCGCGCCGAACCCCGCGGCGCTCGCCGCGCAGCGGGTGCTCGTCGAGCAGCTCGGCGGCACCTTCCACCAGGTCGTCGGCGAGGACATCCCGGCCGCGCTGATCGAGTTCGCGCGCGCGGTCTCCGCCACCCAGCTCGTCATCGGCGTCTCCCGGCGCTCGCGCCTCCTCGCGCTCGCGACCGCGCCGGGCACCTCCTCCCGCGTGATCCGCTCCTCCGGCGACATCGACGTGCACATCGTCACCCACAGCGCAGCGGGGCAGCGGTCGAGCCTCGTCCCGCGCGGCCGCGGCGCGCTGTCCGCGAAGCGCCGGGCCCTCGGCTTCGCGCTCGCGGTCGTCGGCGGCCCCGTGCTCACCCTGCTGCTGACGGCGACCCGGTCGACGGACAGCCTCACCGCCGAGGCGCTCGCCTACCAGCTGCTCGTCATCCTCGTCGCGCTGGTCGGGGGCGCCTGGCCGGCCGCGTTCGCCGCCGTGCTCTCGGGGCTGACGCTCGACTTCCTCTTCGCCGAGCCGTTCCTCACCTTCACGATCGACCGGCCCAGCCACCTGATCGCGCTGCTGCTCTACCTCGTGAGCGCCCTGCTCGTCAGCGTCGTCGTCGACCGCGCCGCGCGGCTCACCCGGGCCGCCCGCCGCTCCGCGAGCGAGTCGGAGGTGCTCAGCACGATCGCGGGCGGCGTGCTCGGCGGCGAGGACGCGGTCGAGGCGCTGCTCGAGCGGACCCGGGAGGCGTTCCGGATGGCGAGCGTCCGGCTGATCGCCGACGGGCGGTTCATGGAGGAGCACGGCGACGCCGACGCGACGGGCGAGCGGACCCGGGTCCGGGTCGCCGACCGGTTCGAGCTCGAGCTCGTCGGCCGGCCGCTCGACGCCTCCGACCGCCGCATCCTCGACGTCGTCGCGACCCAGCTGGGCGTCGCGATCGAGCAGCGCACGCTCACGGACGCCGCGAAGCGCCTGGAGCCCCTCGAGGAGGTGGACCGGGTGCGCTCGGCCCTGCTCGCGGCCGTGGGCCACGACCTGCGCCGGCCCCTCGCCGTCGCGACGGCCGCGGTCACGAGCCTCCGCTCCTCCGGCGACCGCCTCTCGGCCGGCGACCGGACGCAGCTGCTCGAGGGCGCGGAGCGCAGCCTCGACGTGCTCGCGCACCTCGTCACCGACCTGCTCGACGTCAGCCGCGTGCAGGCGGGCGCGCTCGCCGTCTCCCTCGAGTCCCTCGACGTCGCCGACGTGCTGCCCGCCGTGCTCGGCGACCTCGACGCCGGGCCCGACGACGTGGTGCTCCACGTGCCCGAGCCGCTGCCGCCCGTCCGCGCCGACCCCGTCCTGCTGCAGCGCGTGCTCGTCAACCTGCTGTCGAACGCGATCCGCCACTCCCCCGACGGCGTGCCGCCCGAGCTCGCGGTCTCCACGTTCGGGCAGCAGCTGCAGATCCGCGTGATCGACCACGGGCCGGGCATCGACGCGGTGCGGCGCGCGAGGATGTTCGAACCGTTCCAGCACGACTCCGACACCTCCGACTCCGGCGGGATCGGGCTCGGCCTCGCGCTCTCCCGCGGCTTCGCGGAGGGCATGGGCGGGACGATCGAGGCGGAGGACACCCCGGGAGGCGGGCTCACGATGGTCATCGGGCTGCCGGTGGACGCGACGGTGCGGGAACCGGCGGAGGCATGAGGGTCCTCGTCGCGGACGACGATCCGCAGATCCTCAAGGCGCTCCGCATCATCCTCACCGCGCACGGCTACGACGTCTCCACGGCGCGGGACGGGCGGGAGGCGATCGACGCGGCCGCGCACGACCGGCCCGACGTGATCGTGCTCGACCTCGGCATGCCCGGGCTCGACGGCGTCGCCGTCATCGAGGCCGTGCGCGGGTGGACGACGACGCCGATCCTCGTCGTCTCCGGCCGCACCGACACGAGCGGCAAGGTGGACGCCCTCGACGCCGGCGCCGACGACTACGTGACGAAGCCGTTCGCGACGGAGGAGCTGCTCGCCCGCATCCGCGCGGTGACCCGGCGGGCGCCGGAGGCCGCGGACGGGCCGACCGTCGCGTTCGGCGACGTCGTCGTCGACCTCGCCGCGCGGCAGGTGAAGCGGGCCGGGCAGGACGTGCGGCTCACCCCGACCGAGTGGGCGGTGCTCGAGCAGCTCGTGCGCAACCCGCGCCGGCTCGTGACGCAGCAGACGCTGCTGACGAGCGTTTGGGGGCCGACGCACACCCGGGACTCCGGCTACCTCCGGATCTACCTCGGCACGCTGCGGAAGAAGCTCGAGGCGGACCCGTCGCGGCCCCGGCACCTCATCACCGAGCCGGGCATCGGCTACCGCTTCGTCCCGGACCCGGAGTAGCGCGGAGGGTTTCTTCCCACATCCGGGGATCCGGCCCCGACGCCCCCGGATCCCGACCCGTCGATCGAGGTGCGAGCGCCAGCGAGCCTCGAGATCCCCGGATGTAGGAAGGAAAAGGGGGTGAGAGGGTCCCCGGGCGGGCGGACATTCCCGGGCATGCGCTCCCGGATCGCCGCCGCCCTCGCCGCCGCCCTGACCGTCGCCGCGCTCGCGGGCTGCACCGCGGGCGGCACGGCCTCCTCCGCCGGGGGCGATTCGGGCGGAGCCGCCGGGTCGGGCGCGATGCCCGCGGCCGGCCGGGCCGAGGTCGCGTCTGGGTCCGCCGCGAAGGCGGCCGCGGCGGACCGGTCCGTCGTCACGACCGGGCGCCTCTCGCTCGTCGCCGACGACCCGATCGCGGTCGCGGGCCGCGTCACCGCGCTCGTCGAGGCGGCCGACGGCCGCGTCGCGCGCAGCACCGAGGACCCGTCGGACCGGCCCTCAGCGCGGCTCGAGCTGCGCATCCCCGCCGCCGCCTTCCCCCGCACCCTCCGCGCGATCGAGCGCGAGGGCCGCGTGCGCGACGTGAACGTCGACTCGACGGACGTCACCGCCCGCGTCACCGACACCGCCGTCGCGATCACGAGCCTGCGCACCTCGATCGGCCGCCTGCAGCAGCTGCTCGCGCGAGCGGACTCGAGCGCCGCGCTCGTCGAGCTCGAGGGCGCGCTGACCGACCGGCAGGGGAAGCTCGAGCAGCTGCTCGCCGACCAGCGGACGCTCGCCGACCAGGTCGCGTCCGCGACGCTGTCCGTCTCGATCACGGTCCCCGCCGCGGCGCCGAAGGCCGGGCCGGCGGACTTCGCCGGCGGCCTCGTGGCCGGCACGACCGCCCTCGTGCAGGCGCTCGCCGCGACCGCGGTCGGCCTCGGCGTCGTGCTGCCGTGGCTGGTGCTGCTCGGCGCGGCCGGGGGCCTCGTCGCGCTCGTCGTCCGGTTCGCGCGGCGCCGCGCCCGGCCCACCTCCGCGTGACGGCCCTCCCGCTCGTGGCGCCGCGATGGCAGGATGCGGCCGTGGCCGACGCGCCGACCGACGCCGAGCTGCTCGCTCGCGGCGGCCGCGACGCGCAGGCCGGCTTCGGCGAGATCGTGCACCGGCACTCCCGCCCGCTGTACGCGGTGGCGTACCGCTGGCTCGAGCAGCCGGCGGACGCGGAGGAGGTCGTGCAGGACGCCTTCCTGCTGCTGTGGCGCAAGCGCGGCCGCGTGCACCTCGTCGGCGACTCCGCGCTGCCGTGGCTGATCGTGACCGTGAAGCACCTCGCGCAGAACCGGCGCCGCGCCCGCCTGCGGAGGGCGCAGCACGAGACCGCAGCGGCGCTCGAGCCCCGGTTCGACGCCCCCGAGGACGAGCGCGGCGCGGTCGCGGACGTGCTGCGCCGCGCGTTCGCCGCGCTGCCGCCGCTCGACGCGCAGGTCGCGCGGCTCTGCCTGGTCGAGGACGTGACCTATGCGGAGGCGGCCGAGCGGCTCGGGCTCACCGAGGGAGCCGTGCGCAACCGGCTGAGCCGCGCCCGGGCCCGCCTCCGTCGCGACCTGGAGGAGGAGCGATGAGCGACGACCTCCCCGGTCCTGAGCGCCACAGCGCCGGGCTCCCGAGCGACGAGCAGCTGCGGCGCATCGCGGGCGGGGTGCGGCGGCGCATCGAGCGGCGCGGGCGCATCGCGCGGCAGGTCGCCGGCGCCTCCGCGGCCGTGCTCGTCGTCGCGGGCGGGATCGCGCTGCTCGCGCCGATCGCCCGGACCGCCGGGAGCGCGACCTCCGCCGGAGGGTCGGGCGGGTCGTCGGCCGCGGAGCAGGTCGCGGTGACCTGCCACGACGGCACCCGGACCGCGAAGGCGGAGGCGCCGGTCGGGGCCCTGCCGAGCAGCGCCGCGGCCGCCTGCACCCGCGTGCTGCGCACGCTCCCCGAGGCCGCGTCGGGACAGGAGCGGCCGACGCCCGCGGCCTCGCCGTCACCCGCCGCGGTGCTGTGCGAGACGCCGCGCGGGATCCTCCACGTGTACCTCGACGGGTCCGGCTGCGCCGCTCACGGGATGACGCAGCGACCGTAGGAGAGGATCGGGCCATGCCGATTCGTGCATTCGGGGCCGAGCTGCCCGCCTGGGTCGACGAGGAGCTGGAGGCCGCTCGCGCGGACCTCGGCGGCGACGAGGGGCGGATGCGCCTCCTCAACCGCCTCGCCGAGCGGAACGTCGCGGAGGGCAGCGGCGGCCCGTTCGCGGCGCTCGCCGTGCGACGCGGCAGCGGCGAGGTCGTCGCGGCCGGCGTGAACCTCGTGCTCGCCTCCGGGCTGTCGTCGATGCACGCGGAGGTCGTCACGATCTCGGTGACGCAGGCGCGGCTGGGCAGCTGGGACCTCGGGGCGGAGGACGACCCGCTCGAGCTGTGGGTGAACTGGCGGCCGTGCGCGATGTGCTTCGGCGCGACGCTCTGGTCGGGCGTCCGCGGGCTGACGATCGCGGGCGACGGCCCGGAGCTCGAGGCGCTCACCGGGTTCGACGAGGGCCCGGTCCGGGACGACTGGGCAGAGCAGCTCGAGGCGCGCGGCATCGCGGTGCGGATCGGCGTGCTGCGCGACGAGGCCGTCGCGGTGTTCGAGCGGTACGGCGCCAACCCGTCGAAGACGGTCTACAACGCGCGCGGGACGGGTGCCGAATGAGCCTCGACGTGCTCGTCGTCGGCGGCGGGATCAGCGGCGCCGCCTGCGCGCGCCGGGTCGCCGATGCCGGTCTCTCGGTGCGGCTGCTCGACCGCGGCCGGCGCCTCGGCGGCCGGCTCGCCGCGCGCACGCTCGAGGGGCACGCCGTCGACCTCGGCGGCCCCTACTGCACCGTCTCCGACGACCGCTTCCGCGCGGTCGCGGACGACTGGTCGGCTCGCGGGTTGCTCCGCGAGTGGACCGACACCTTCCGGGTCGCGGGCCCGGACGGGCTCGGCGAGGCGAAGACCGGCCCGATGCGGTACGCGGCACCGGGCGGGATGCGGAGCCTGGTCGAGGATCTCGCGGCCGGTCTCGACGTGGAGCAGCGGACCGTCGGCGCGGTCGGCCCCGGACGCGCCGTCGACGGCGACCTCGAGGCCGCCTCCGTCGTGGTCCTCGCGATGCCGGGCCCGCAGGCCGCGCGGGTCCTGCGCGCGGAGCACCTCGAGCTCCTCGAGGAGGCGGACCAGCCCTACGGCGCCGCGATCGCCGTCGCCGCGCGGTTCCCCGAGCGGACCTGGCCCGACTTCGACGCCGCCTTCGTCTCCGACCTCCCAATCCGCTGGCTGGCCGACGACGGCGCGAGCCACGGCGACGGCGCGCCCGTGCTCGTCGCGCACACGACGCCCGACTTCGCAGCCGAGCACCTGGAGGACCCGGAGGCCGCGATCGCGCCCGCGCTCGACGCGATGCGCCGCGTGCTCGGCGTCGACCTCGAGCCCGCGGAGGCGTTCGCCCACCGCTGGACGTTCGCGCAGCCGACCGCCTCCCGCGACCGCACCTGGTCCCTCTCCCCCGCCGGCATCGGCCTCTGCGGCGACGGGTGGAGCGGGAAGAGCCGGGTCGAGGCCGCCTGGCTCAGCGGCGACGACCTCGGCGGCGCGATCGCGCAGCACCTGGCCTGACCCGCCCCACCGACCGTGTTGCCGCTTCTCGCGACCTGAGGACCCTTCCGCCCCGCAAGAAGCGGCAACACGGCCCGGCAGGGGCCTGTAACGGTCCGGGGGGCTGCGGACATGTCGGGGCATGATGACGTCCATCGCCGACGAGACCGCGCTCTGGTCCCGCGCCCGCTCGGGTGACGGGAGGGCGTTCGCGTCGGTGTTCGACCTGCACCGCGACCGCGCGTTCCGGCACGCCCTCCGCCTGGTCGCCTCCGCGCACGACGCGGAGGACGTGGTCGCGGCCGCCTTCTTCGAGCTCTGGCGCAAGCGGGACCGAGTCTCCGTGGTCGACGGCTCGGTGCTGCCCTGGCTGCTGGTCACGACGACGAACCTCGCCCGCAACACCGGGCGCGGCCTCCGGCGGCACCGCGCCGCGATCGACCGGCTGCCGCGCTCCGCCGACCTCGTCGACCCGGCGGAGACCGCGGAGGAGCGCATCGCCCGCGAGCACCTGCTCACGGCCGTGCGGGCCCTCGGCGAGCAGGACGCCGCGCTCGTCGTGCTCACCGCGCTCGAGGACCTCACCGTCGCCGACGCCGGCGCCGCGCTCGGCCTCAGCCCGGGCGCGGCGCGCGTCCGCCTGCACCGCGCACGGAAGAAGCTGCGCGACCGGCTCGGACCCGCCGACCCCCTGCTCGACACCCCGCTCCCGGAAGGAGCCGCACGATGACCCGCTCGTTCGACCCCGTGCTCTCCGCCGCCCTGCGGAACGAGCTGGAGCACCTCGCCGACCGGGAGGCCGCGCGGCCCGCGCGGCCCGCGGTCGCCGCCAGGCCGCAGGTCTGGATCACCGCCGTCACCGCCCTGCTCCTCGTGGTGGCGACCCTCGGCCTGCTGCGGGTGACCGGCGGCGGCGACGGCGCGCCCGCGGCCTCGCGCCCCGGCGACCCGCTCACCGCGGCGAACGGGCCGCTCGCCGACGCCGGGCTCCGCGGCACGCCCGTCACGGTGCTGGCGCAGGGTCGCGCGATCGGCGGCTCCCGGTTCCGACTCTCGGTGCCGGAGGGGACGACCCGCCTCACGGTCTACGCGACCTGCGGCCCGGCCGGCAGCGCGGAGCTGACGCTCCTCGGCTCCTCCGGCAGCGGCGACTGCGCGCCCGCCTCCGCGCGCGCCTTCACCCTGGGCGATCCGGGAAGCGGCCCGACCGAGCTGCGGGTCGACCTGCCGAGCGGCGTCGCCGCGCGGATCCTGGTGATCGCCGTCGCCCCCTCCTCGACGACGACGCTCGCGCAGCTCCGCGTCGACGACCGGCCCGCCGGGCTCCGCGACCCGCTGACGGAGATCCTCGACCCGCGCAGCGACGCGTACATCCGGGCCGCCCCGGACGTGCTGCTCGTCGCCTCCGGGACGGGCTCCCGCGACCTGCCCGTCGTGCTGCCCGCGGGGACGAGCAGCGTGCGGCCGTACCTGAACTGCGCGCCCGAGACCCGGCAGTACTCCGTCGGCGTCGACGAGGGGACGATGCACGGCGACTGCGCGTCCGGGTTCGGCGGCTCGTTCGGCGACGTCCCGATGACGCCGGGCGCGCACACCGTGCACGTGCGGGTGCCGAAGGGCACGGCGTGGTCCCTCGTGCTCATCGCGACGCCCGTGTACACCCCGGCGACCGCCGGCCCCGTCCGCGAGCCGCTGCCCTACCCGTCGGGCATCGCTCCCGACCGCGTGCTCGGGTGGGAGCGGGGCGCCTTCGGCATCGTCACCGGACGGCTCGAGGGCACCATGACCCGCGTCTCCGTCACGATCACCTGCCAGGGCGACGGCACGGTCACCGTCGCGACGCCGTTCGGCACCGCCGGCAACCCCGCTGAACGCGCGAGCTGCAGCGCCCGGTCGCCGAAGCGGACCAGCACGGGCATGGGCGGCCCCGAGCGGGTCACCGATCCGCGCTTCACGATCACGCCCTACGGCGACGTCCGCTGGACGGTCACCTTCACCCGCGACGCGGACTGAGCCGCGGGACCGTCAGGCGGCGTCGCGGGTCTGCGCGGCCAGGGCGCGCTCCGTGCGGCTCAGGTTCTCGGCGACGAGACGGCGGAGGGGGCTCGCCGCGTCCGGGTGCGCGTCGAGCCAGGCGCGCGCGGCGTCCGCGAGCGCCCGGTCCGCCAGCGGCCGCGGGTAGGCGTTCCCGGCGATCGGCTCCGCGAGCGCGAACGGGCGCTCGGCCCACAGCCGCTCGATGACGGCGAAGTACCGGTCCGCGTAGGGCCGCAGCAGCTCGGGGTCGTGCACCCGCACGAAGCCCTTCACCGTCGACTCGACCTGCGCGTTCGTCAGGTCCGCCGAGTCGACCAGCGAGCTCCACGCGGCGGCCTTGCCCTCGGCGGTCGGGATCGCGGCGCGCACGAGCAGGGCCGACTCCCGGCCGGTGGCGGTGTCGTCGGTCGCGAGGAGCGCGGCGATCTCCGCCTCCCCGGCGCGACCGCCCGCGACGAGGCCGGTGAGGATCTGCCACCTGAGCTCCGGGTCGAGCGGCAGGCCCTCCGCGGCGCCGGCGTCGAGGTCCGCGAGCCGGTCGAGCTGCTCGTCGGTCCGGGCGACGCGGGCGAAGCTGCGGGCGAGCTGCAGCTGCGCGTCGGAGCCGGGCTCCGCCTCCGACAGCAGGCGCAGCAGGCCGTCGCCGAGCTGCTCGAGCGCGGCGGTGCGCACGGCGCGGTCGACGTACTCCTCGGCCGCGAGGACCGCCTGGTTCAGCAGCGTGCCGCGCAGGTTCGGGGAGGTCTCCGCGCCGACGTGGTCGAGCACGAGCCGCACGAAGTCCGACGCGGCCGCCTCGCCGTCGCGCGTCATGTCCCAGATCGCGCTCCACAGCAGGGTGCGGGGCAGCCCGGCGGCCACGGAGGAGAGCGCGTCCTGCGCCACCGCGAGGGACGCGGCGTCGAGCCGGACCTTCGCGTACGCGAGGTCGTCGTCGTTCACGAGCACGATCGCGGGCCGCTTCGCCCCGAGCAGCACGGGCAGGTCGGTCTTCTCGCCGACGACGTCGAGCTCCTCGCGCTGCACGCGGACGAGCGCGCCGTCCTCCCCCTCCGGCTCGTACAGGCCGACGGCGAGCCGATGGGGGCGCAGGTCCTGGTCGCCGACCGGCGCCGGCAGCTGCTTCACGACGAACCGGGTGATGACGCCGCGCGGGTCGGTCTCGATCTCCGGCACGAGCGTGTTGACGCCGGAGGTCTCGAGCCACTCCGCGCTCCAGGCGGCGAGGTCGCGGCCGCTCGCGACGGCGACGTGCGCGAGCAGGTCGGCGAGCGTCGCGTTGCCCCACGCGTTCGCCTTCAGGTACGCGGCGACGCCGGCGAAGAACTCGCGCCGGCCCACGTAGGCGACGAGCTGCTTCAGGACGCTGCCGCCCTTCGCGTAGGTGATGCCGTCGAAGTTGACGGCGAGGTCCTCGACGCTGCGGATCTCCGCGACGATGGGGTGGGTCGACGGCAGCTGGTCCTGGTCGTAGCCCCAGTTCTTCTCCGTGGTGGTGAAGGTCGCCCAGGAGTCCGTCCACCGCGTCGTCTCGGCGGTCGCGAGGAACGACATGAACGTCGCGAACGACTCGTTCAGCCACAGGTCGTCCCACCAGCGCATGGTGACCAGGTCGCCGAACCACATGTGGGCGAGCTCGTGCAGCACGACCATGGCCCGGCTCTCGCGCTGCGCCTCCGTCGGCGTCGAGCGGAAGACGTAGACCTCGTTGAAGGTGACGAGGCCCGGGTTCTCCATGGCGCCCCAGTTGTACTCGGGCACCGTCACCTGGTCGTACTTCGCGAAGGGGAACGGGATGCCGAAGGCGTCCTCGTAGAAGCCGAAGCCGCCCTTCGTGGTCTCGAAGACCTCCTCCGGGTCGATGTACGGGGCGAGGGATGCGCGGGTGAGCACCGAGAGCGGGATCGTGCGGCCGTCGACCGACGTCAGCTCGTCGGCGTGCGCGACCCATGCGCCGGCGATGAGGGCGACGAGGTAGGTCGACAGCGGGGGCGTGCGCTCGAAGCGCCACCACCGGTCGCCGTCGCCGACCGGCTCCTGCGCCTCGACCGGCTGGTTCGACCGGACGTCCCAGCCGTCGGGCGCCGTGATCTCCACGCCGAACCGGCCCTTGAGGTCGGGCTGCTCGAAGCACGCGAAGACCCGGCGCGCGTCCGTCGTGGCGAGCTGCGTGTAGAGGTAGACGAGCCCGTCGACGGGGTCGACGAAGCGGTGCAGGCCCTCGCCGGAGCGCGAGTACCGCATCGTCGCGACCACGGTCACCTCGTTCTCGGCCTCGAGCGGCGGCAGCGCGATGCGCACGCCGTCCGCGACGGCCGGGTCGAGGTCGCGTCCGTTGAAGCGGATCGCCGCCACCTCGACGGTGAGCGCGTCGAGGAACGTCTCGGCGCCGGGGGTGCCGCGGAACCGGATCGTGGTCGTCGAGCCGAAGACGTCGGGGCCCCGCGTGAGGTCGAGCGCGATGTCGTACTCGAGCTCGGAGACGAGCGCCGCGCGCTCCTCCGCCTCGATGCGGGTCAGGTTCTCGCCGGGCATGCACCCATCTCAGCGCACCGCGCCGACGCCCGCGCTGAGTTCCGGGTCAGACGTCGGCGACGAGGGGCGCGACCTCCGTGCCGAGCAGCTCGATGCCGCGCAGCAGGTCCTCGTGCGCGAGCAGCGGGTTGGTCATCTGCAGGGACAGCCGGTCGACCCCGCCGACCTGCTCCGCGACCCGCCGGATCTTGGCCGCGACGGTCTCCGGGTCGCCCATGAAGAAGGCGCCGTCGGGCCCGGACGTGGCGTCGAACTGAGCGCGGGTGGGCGGGGCGAAGCCGCGCTCCCGCGAGACCGCCGTGAACATCCGGTGCCAGCCCGGGTAGATCGTGTCGGCAGCCGCCTGCACGCTCTCGCCGACGTAGCCGAACACGTGGAGCCCGACCTGCAGCGTCTCGGGCGCGTGCCCGGCGTGCGCCCCGGCGCGGCGGTAGAGGTCGATGAGCGGCGCGAACTGCCGCGGCTCCCCGCCGATGATCGCGACCATGAGCGGCAGGCCGAGCAGGCCCGCGCGCGCGAACGACTCGGGGGTGCCGCCGACGCCGACCCAGATCGGCAGCGGGTCCTGCACGGGCCGCGGGTAGACGCTCTGATGGTTCAGCGGCGGGCGGTGCCGGCCGCTCCAGGTGACCTCGACGGAGTCGCGGAGGCGCAGGAGGAGGTCGAGCTTCTCCTCGAACAGCGAGTCGTAGTCGGCGAGGTCGAGCCCGAACAGCGGGAACGCCTCCGTGAACGAGCCGCGGCCGACGACCAGGTCGATGCGGCCGCCGGAGATCAGGTCGAGGGTCGCGAACTGCTGGAACACGCGCACCGGGTCGTCGGCGGAGAGCACCTTCACCGCGCTGCCGAGGCGGATCCGCTCGGTGCGCGCGGCAGCCGCGGCGAGGATCACGGGCGGCGCGGAGTCGTAGTACTCGGCGCGGTGGTGCTCGCCGATGCCGAAGGAGTACAGGCCCGCGCGGTCCGCGAGGGCGATCTCCTCCAGGAGGTGCGCCATCCGCTCCGCGGGCCCGACCACGTGGCCGGTGCGCGGGTCCTCGACCGCGGAGACGAAGCTGTCGACGCCGAGATGCATGGGGCGATCCTCGCAGGTCACCCGAGGGCCAGCACCGGGGCCGGCCAGCGGCGGCGCAGCCAGCGGTCGTGGCTCGCGAGCACCACCGCGCCCGGGTACGAGCCGAGGGCCTCCTCCAGCTCCTCCGCGAGCGCGAGCGACAGGTGGTTCGTCGGCTCGTCGAGCAGCAAGAGATCGGGCGGGTCGGCGATCGCGATCGCCAGGGCGAGCCGCCGCTGCTGGCCGACGCTCAGCGCGCCGACCGGGCGATCGACGTCCCGGCCCGCGACGAGCCCGAGCGCGGACAGCGGCACCGCCTCCGCCCGCCCCTCCCCCACCGCGGCGCGGTACGTCGCGCGGACCGAGCGCTCCGGCTCGGCGAAGACGACGTCCTGCGCGAGCAGCGCCGAGCGGAGGCGCGGCGCCCGCTGCACCGTGCCGCTCGTCGGGGCGAGTCGGCCGTCGAGCAGGGCGAGCAGCGTCGACTTGCCGGCCCCGTTCGCGCCGGTGACGAGCAGCTTCGCGCCCGGGTCGACCGCGAGGGTCGTGGGCGCGAGCCGGCCCGCGACCGCCGCCCGGGTCAGCAGGGCGAGCGCCCCCTCCGGCGCCGGGCCGGACGGGGCGGCGAGGCCGCCGAAGCGCAGCTCCGCGGGCGGCTTCCGCACCTGCTCGCGGTCCAGCGCCTCGAGCCGTCCCCGGGCGTTCCGGACGAGCCGGCTCGTCACCTTCGCGTCCCGGTCCGAGTAGAACTTCGTCAGCCCGGCCCGCTGCCCGTCGTAGGTGTCCTTCTTGTTCGTCTGCCGCGCGGTCACGGCGACGGCGTGCCGGAGCGCCTTCAGCTCCTCCTGCTCCGCCTCGAACCGCCGCTGCCAGCGGTCGCGCTCCGCCCGACGCTGCTCGAGGTACGCCGTGTAGCCGCCGCGGGAGGAGCGCAGGCCGTAGCCGGAGCCCGCGTCGTCGCCCTGCACGACGTCCGCGTACGGCATCGGCGCGGGGTCGAGGTCGACCACGCGCGTCGCGACCGCGTCGAGGAAGGCGCGGTCGTGGCTCGCGAAGAGCACCGGCCCCGGCCAGGCCGCGAGCGTCCGCTCCAGGAACGCCACGGCCTCGTCGTCGAGGTGGTTCGTCGGCTCGTCGAGCAGCACCGCCGTCGGCCGGGCGAGCAGCAGAGCAGCCATGGCGACGCGGGACCGCTGCCCGCCGGAGAGCGAGCCGATCGTCCGGTCGGGGTCGATCGCGTCGACGCCGAGCCCCGCGAGCACCTCGCCGCGGCGGGCGCCCGCGCTCCAGGCCTCCGTCGCGTCCGCGGCCTCGAGCGCGTCGGCGAGGCGCTCGGCCGCGCCCGGCTCGCTCCGCGCGACGGCGGCGGAGGCGGCCTCGACCGCGGTGACGGCCCGGCTCGCCTCGGCGAGCGCGTCGTCGAGCACCCGACCGACGGTCTCGTCCGCCGGGTACGGCAGCTCCTGGAGCAGCATCCCGGTGCGGGCGGGCGCCTGCACCGCGCCCGCGTCGGGCTCGTCGGCACCGGCGACGATGCGGAGCAGCGTCGACTTGCCGGCGCCGTTCTCGCCGATCAGGCCGACCCGCGCGTCGGGCCCGACCGTCAGCGAGACGTCGGTCAGGACGCGGCGGTCGCCGAAGGTGCGGCTGACGCCGTCGACGCGCAGCTGCGCGGTGGAGCGGGAGAGGGTGTGCTGGGCCATGCGGCGCCTTCCGGTCGATCACGGGATCGCCCGTCGGGCACGGTCGTCGCACGTCGGATCCAGCCGGAGAAGGGCTGCGGACGGGTTGGACGACGCCTCGGCACGGGCGCGGAACCGGTCTCAGAGCAGCACGGCGACGACGGTACGGCGCCGAGCCGCACGGCGCAAGACGGCGGGGTGGTCTCGAGGCTCGCTGCGCTCGCACCTCGACCGCGGGGATCGAGCGGCGACGGGAGCGGGACGGCTCAGCCGGCGAGGGCGTCGCCGAGCGGGGTGCGGCGGTAGAGGACGCTGCGGGCGATGCGCTCCCGGGTGACGAGGCCGGCGTCGAGGAGGACCTTCAGGTGGTCGCCCGTCGCGCCGATCGACGCGCCGGTCAGCGCGGCGAGCCGGGTGGTCGAGGAGGGCGTCGCGAGCGCGACCAGCAGCCCGGCCCGGGTGCGGCCGAGCAGGGGCGCGAGCGGATCGGTCGGGGCGGGCGCCTCCTCCGACACCAGGCCGGCCCCGCGCGCCGGGTAGACGACGGCGGGGCGCCACGGCTCGTCGCCGTACACCGCGAGGCCCTCGCCGACGAAGACGGACGGCACGAGGAGCAGCCCCCGGCCGGCGAGCACGATCGTCTCGTCCTGCTGCCGGTCGAAGGTGATCACGTCCCCGGTCCACGCGAGCGTGCGGTGCATGTCGACGAGCGCGGCGGACCAGCCCGCGGTGGTCAGCCGCTCGGCGCGGAACCGCACGTCGCGCTCGAGCACGGCGCGGACGCGCGGCCACTCCGGCGCGAGCAGCGCGCGCCAGACCGCCGCCATCCCGTCGGCGAGCCGGTCGAGGAGGGCCGGGTCGTCGAGCACCGCGGCCACCTCGGGCGTCGGCCGCCGCAGCGCGAGGATCTCGCCGATCTCGGACGCGACGACCGCACGGTCCGCCGACCGGATCACGGCGAGGTCGTCCTCGATCGTCTGCCCCATGCCCTCGGGAGGCGGCGCCGAGAACGTCGCGCCGATCCGCGGGCCCTGCAGGTAGGCGAAGGTCCGCACGACCGGGTCGTCGCGCACCGCGGCGAAGGCGGCGCCGTAGCGCCGCGCGATCGGCGCCCCCGACCCGATGCCGTAGAGGGAGCGGACCAGGTGGGCCAGCTCGAACGACGGCGCGATCGCGAAGCGGGACGCGGCGACGTCGGCGGGGCCCACCTCGATCCGGAGCACGCTGGACCTTTCGTCGCAGGACGAAAGAGTACCGCTCGGACGTCGGCCGGGCGGACGCTCGACGCATGTCCGCTCCCGCCGCCCGCACCACCTACGCCTCCGTGTTCGCGTCGCCCGGCTACGCCGGGCTCTACTCCGGCGCTGCGCTCGGCTCGGTGGCGGTCGCGCTGCAGGTGCTCGCGTTCTCGGTCGCGGTCTACGACGCGACGGGGTCGCCGTTCTGGTCCTCGGTGGCCTTCGCCGCCGGCTTCCTGCCGCAGGTGGTCGGGGGCGCGGTGCTGCCGTCGATCGCGGACCGCCTCCCGGTCCGCGTGCTGCTGCCGATCGGCGGGCTGGTCCGCGCCGCGTCCGCGGCCCTGCTCGCCTCCGGGCTGCTCGGGCTCGGCGGCGGGCTCGCCGTCGTCGCGGCCGCCTCCCTGCTGCAGCCGCTGTTCGGGTCGGCGCAGTCGGCGCTCGTCTCGCGTCTGCTCACCGGCGACCGGTACGTGCTCGGCCGGTCGCTGTTCTCGATCACCTCGATGGTGTCGCAGCTCGTCGGCGTCGCCATCGGCGGCGCGACGCTGCAGGCCCTCGGCGCCGCGCCGGCCCTGCTCGTCGCGGCGGGGATGCAGCTCGTCTCCGCCGCGGTGATGGTCGTCGGGCTGCCCTCCCTCCCCGTCCTCGCCGTCGCCCGCCGGCGCTGGCACCCGGCCGAGACCCTCCGCGGCTATCGGGCGATCCTGCGCGTGCCGACCCTGCGGGGGCTCCTGCTGCTCTGGTGGACGCCGCTGTCGCTCTTCGTCGGCGCGGAGTCGCTCGCCGTGGCCTACGCCGGCACCGCCCACGCCGACGGCCTGCTCACCGCCCTGCTCATCGGCGCCCCGCCCGCCGGTGCGCTCGTCGGCGAGGTCGTGATCGGGCGCTTCTGCCGCCCCGAGACCCGCGAGCGCCTCGTGCTGCCACTCGCGGCGCTCACCGGGCTCGGCCTCCTCCCGCTCGTGTTCGGCCCGGCACCGCTCGTCGCCGCCGCGCTGCTCTTCACCGCCTCGTTCGGGCTCGCCTACGAGCTCGGCCGGCAGGCCGCCTTCCGCGACGCCCTGCCCGTCGGCCGGGAGGCGGTCGGCTTCGGCCTGCTCGGCGTCGGGATGATGACCGGGCAGGGCCTCGGCCCGCTGCTCGCCGGGCCGCTCGGCTCCCTCGTCGCGCCGGGGCCCGCCATGGCCGTCTGCGGCGTGCTCGTGCTGGCGAGCGTCGTGCTGCTGCGGCGGGCCGCGCTCGCCGAGCCGGCCCCCGCTACCGTTCCCGCATGACGGACCTGCACATCACCGGCGACGAGGCCGCGGACGCGCTGCTCTCCTCCGACCCCTTCGCGCTGCTCGTCGGGATGCTGCTCGACCAGCAGGTCGCCATGGAGACCGCGTTCGCCGGCCCGGAGAAGATCCGCGAGCGCCTCGGCGGCATCGACCCGGCCGCGGTCGCCGGCGAGGACCCCGAGCACCTGACGGCCGTGTTCAAGCAGCAGCCCGCCGTGCACCGCTACCCGGGCTCGATGGCGGGCCGGGTGCAGGCCCTCGCGACCGCGGTGCAGGAGGAGTGGGGCGGCGACGCGAGCGCGATCTGGACGCGCGACGACCCCGACGGCGCGGAGGTGCTGCGGCGGCTGAAGGCGCTGCCCGGCTTCGGCGACCAGAAGGCGCGGATCTTCCTCGCCCTCCTCGGCAAGCGCGACCGCTACACGGGACCGGGCTGGCGGGAAGCCGCCGGCGCCTACGGCGAGGACGGGTACCGCTCCGTCGCCGACATCACCGACCCGGAGTCGCTGACGAAGGTCCGCGCCTACAAGCAGGCGCAGAAGGCCGCCGCCAAGGGCTGACGCGCCCCGTCCGCGGATCCGCAGTTCTTCCGCGGATCCGCAGTTCCTTCGCGACACGCCGATGCCGGACGCGCACACCCCGGCGTGTCGGGCGGGAACTGCGGATCCGCGAGGTCAGGCGGGGGCGCGGCGGCTCGCGAGCGTCGCGGCGAGCACGCCGAAGACGAGGAAGCAGAGGGTCGAGCCGAGCACCACGAGCATCGGCGCGATCCAGTTCCCGGCGGCCTGGTGCACCGCGCCGACGGCGGGCGGCGCGACCGCGGCGACCAGGTAGCCGCAGGACTGGACGAAGGCGGACAGCGCGGTCGTCCGGCGGGCGTCGCCGCCCACCTCCGCGATGATCGTGAAGATCGACGTGAAGCCGCCGCCCTGCGCGATGCCGCCGAGCACGCTGCCGATCACGAAGTGCTCCGGCGCGACGAGCAGCACGACCGGCAGGCTCACCCAGAGCACGCCGATCAGGCCGATCACCGTCCGGGGCCGGAAGCGGAGGCGCAGCAGCGGCACGAACACGGCGCCGGCGATGCCCGCGAGCTGGAAGACCGAGGAGGCGGTGCCGGCGACGGTCGCGGAGTAGCCGCGCTCGTCGGCGAGCAGCGTCGGCAGCCAGGTGGTGATGCCGTAGTAGCTGGAGGACTGCGACGCGAAGGCGACCGCGAGCAGCACCGCGAGGCCGTCCGGGCGGAACCGGGCGAGCGTCCCGGGGGCGGGCGGCGGCAGCAGCGGCGCGGCCCGGCGGCTGCGCTGCAGGACGACGAGCCACACGATCGCCGTGACGATGCCCGCGACGCTCCAGGCGGCCACCGCGACGCGCCAGCCGAACAGCCCGGCGAGCGGCACGGTGACGAGCGAGGTGATGACCGTGCCGACGTTGATCGCGACCGAGTAGACGCTCGTCGCGACGCCGCGGCCCCGGGCGGGCACGTCGCGGCGGATCACGGTCGGCACGAGCACGTTGCCGATCGTGATGGCGAGGCCGAGCAGGATCACGGCGGCGATCGCGACGCCGAACCCGTCGATCGAGCGGAGGACCGTCGCGACGACGATCCCGCCGATGCACACCTCGATCGCGCCCTCGAGCCCGATGCGGCGCGCGAGCCAGGGCGCGATCGGCGTCGCGAGCCCGAAGCAGAGCAGCGGCACGGTCGTCAGCAGGCCGAACCCCGCGGGCGAGACGGCCCAGTCGCGCTGCGCCTCCGCGGCGACCGGCGCGAGGGCGACGAGGGGGCTGCGCAGCTGGAACGCGAGCAGCGCGATCGCGGCGAGCAGCAGCGCGATGCCCGCGCGGGAGGCCCGCTGCTCCTCACCCGCTCGCATCAGGCGGCCAGTCTGGCAGCCGCCCGCCCCCGGGGCCTGGACGCCGCCCAGCCCGCGTCGGGATGATGGCGCCGGAGGCGGTCACGAGCCGCACCACGACCGGAAGGAGCAGCGGATGCGCATCGGCGTCCCGACCGAGGTGAAGAACAACGAGAGCCGTGTCGCCCTCACGCCGGGCGGGGTGATCGAGCTGGGGCGCCGAGGGCACGAGGTGCTGCTGCAGGCGGGCGCGGGAGCCGGGTCCGGCTTCTCCGACGACGCCTACGCCGCGGCCGGCGCCCGAGTCGTCGACGGCGCGGCGGCGGTGTGGGGCGACGCCGAGCTGCTGCTCAAGGTGAAGGAGCCGATCGAGTCCGAGTACGGCTTCCTGCACGCCGACCAGACCGTCTTCACCTACCTCCACCTCGCCGCGGACCGGCCGCTCGTCGACGCGCTGGTCACCTCCGGCACCACCGCGATCGCCTACGAGACCGTGCAGCTGCCGGACCGCAGCCTGCCGCTGCTCATCCCGATGAGCGAGGTCGCCGGGCGCCTCTCGGTGCAGGTCGGCGCGTACCACCTGCTGCGGCCGGAGGGCGGCGCGGGCCTGCTGCTCGGCGGCGTGGCCGGCACGCCGAAGGCGAAGGTCGTGGTCATCGGCGGCGGCACCGCGGGCGAGCACGCGACCGCCGCGGCGGTCGGGCTCGGCGCGGACGTGACCGTGATCGACGTCGCCCTCCCCCGCCTCCGGCAGCTCGAGGTGCGCTTCGGCGACCGGATCCAGACCCGCACCTCCACCTACGCGGAGATCGCCGACCAGCTGCGGGACGCCGACCTCGTGATCGGCTCCGTGCTGATCCCGGGCGAGCGCGCGCCGAAGCTCGTGACCGACGAGATGGTCGCCGCGATGCGGCCGGGCAGCGTGCTCGTCGACATCGCGATCGACCAGGGCGGCTGCTTCGAGGGCTCCCGGCCCACCACCCACGACGACCCGGTGTTCCGCGTGCACGACGCCGTCTACTACTGCGTCGCGAACATGCCGGGAGCGGTGCCCGCGACCTCGACCCGCGCGCTGACCAACGCGACGCTCCCCTATGTGCTGGCGGTCGCGGACCGCGGCTGGGAGGCCGCGACCGGCGCCGACCCCGCCCTCGCCGCCGGCGTCAACGTCGCGGGCGGCGACGTCGTGAACCCGCGCGTGCGCCACACGCTCGAACGCGCCGCCTGAGGGACACAGCGCGGCCGGGCGTGGTCTCGAGGCTCGCTGCGCTCGCACCTCGACCAGCGGGGGACGCTAGGCGAGGAGGTCGCGGACGTCGTCGGCGGTGAGCGCCGCGGAGAAGGGCTCGCCGTCGTCGACGACCGCGTCGAAGAGGTCCTGCTTCCGCTGCTGCAGCGCGAGCACCTTCTCCTCGATCGTCCCCGCGGCGACCAGGCGCCGCACGGTCACCGGCTTGTCCTGCCCGATGCGGTGCGCGCGGTCGATCGCCTGCGCCTCCGCGGCCGGGTTCCACCACGGGTCGAGCAGGTAGACGAGGTCCGCCTCCGTCAGGTTCAGGCCGAACCCGCCGGCCTTGAGGCTGATCAGGAACACCGCCGCCTCGCCGGTGCGGAACCGCTCGATCACCGCGTCGCGGTCGCGGGTGCCGCCCTCGAGCAGCGTCCAGGGCACGCCCTCTTCCTCGAGGCGCGCGCCGACGAGGCGGAGGTAGGAGGGGAACTGGCTGAACACGAGCGCGCGCCGCCCCTCGGCCAGCGCCTCGACGAGCTCGTCGGCGAGGAGGTCGAGCTTGGAGGACCGCACGCCGTCGTGCTCCGCGTCGATCAGCGCGGCGTCGAGCGCCAGCAGCCGCAGCAGGGTGAGCGAGCGCAGCACGATGAACCGGTTCCGGTCCATGTCGGGCAGCAGGCCGAACAGCTTCCGGCGCTCGCGCTGCAGCGTCACGTCGTAGAGCGCGCGGTGGTCGGGCGACAGGTCGACGGAGAGCACCTGCTCCTCGATCGGCGGCAGCTCCGGCGCGACCTGCTCCTTCGTGCGGCGCAGCACGAACGGCCGCATGCGGGCGCGGAGGCGGGCGAGCCGCTCGGCCCGGTGCGCGGCGTTCGCCTCGGGCGCGTTCCCGGCGCCGACGCCCTCCGTGTACCCGGCGCGCTGCCCCTCGATGGGCCGCACGTACTCCTCCCGGAAGCGGCGGACGGAGGGGAACAGGCCGGGCGTGCTGAGCGCGAGGATCGCGTGCAGCTCGGTCAGCGAGTTCTCGAGCGGGGTGCCGGTCACGGCGATCGTGCGGCGGATGCGGAGGTCGCGGGCGACCGCGTGGGTGCGCGCGGTCGCGTTCTTCACGGCCTGCGCCTCGTCGAGCACGAGCGCCGAGAAGGCGCCGTCGCGGGCGAGCCGGGTGAACGCGGTCGCGTCGAGCCGCAGGCGGGCGTAGGTGGTGACGACGAGGTCGGCGCCGGCGACGAGGTCCGCGATCGGCGCCTTCGGGGAGTCCGCGTCGACCACCCGCCGCACGTCGAGCCCCGGCGCGAACCGCGCGGCCTCGGCGACCCAGTTCGACGCGACCGAGGTGGGCGCGACGATGAGGATCGGGCGCCGCTCCCCCTCGGGAGCCGTCTCGTGGACGTGCTGCGCGAGGGCGAGGCACTGCAGGGTCTTGCCGAGGCCCATGTCGTCCGCGAGCACGCCGCCGAGCTCATGCCGCCAGAGGAATGCGAGCCACTCGAGCCCCTCCTGCTGGTACGGCCGGAGGACGGCGTGCAGCCCGGCCGGCGCCGGGACCGCGGTGGGCGGGGCGCTCACCGCGTCGCGGAGCGCGCGCCACTCGACCGCCTCCTCCGTCGAGTCCGCGAGGTCCTCGAACTCCGTCCACTGCGCGGCCCGCGGCCGCGGGACGACGAAGCCGGAGGCCCACTCCGGGATCTCGGCGGACTCCTCGACGAGGTCGACGAGCGCGCGGAGGCGCGGGTGCGCGAGCGAGAGGAAGGTGCCGTCGACGAGCGGGAGCCGTCGCTTCCCGCCCGCGATGGCCGCGAAGAGCGGGCCGAACGGGATGTCGCGGCCGTCCACGGTGACGGTCACGCCGAGGTCGAACCAGTCGTTGCGCTCGGTCGGCGCGACGGTCACGTCGATCACCGGCTCGCCCGTGACGACGACGGGCGCGGGCGCGCCGAGGCGCTCGACGGCGACGTCGGGCAGCGCCGCCAGCGCGGGCAGCACGTCGGCGGCCAGGTCGAGCGCCGCCTCGGCGTCGAGGGCACGGGGCGCCGGGAGGCCGCGGCTCGGCCACCAGCCCTCGGGCAGCGCCGCGATCACGTCGTCGCGGGCCGGAGGCGGACCGCCGTGCACGCGCTCCCACCGCCAGGTGAGGGTCGCGCCGCCGTCCTCCGCCGTCCGGACCGCGAGCACGAGGAGCGGCGGTCGCGGCGCCGCGACGGGGACGGAGCCGTCGCTGCTCACGACGGCGAAGCGGTCCTGCAGCGCGGGCAGCCACCGCTCACGGAGCTCCGCCGCGGCCTCTTCCGGCACGACGAGCGGGTCGCGGGCGAGCAGCGCCGGGTCGACGCGCGCGGCGAAGGGGGCGAGCACGACGTGCGCGGGCGAGGCGCCGACCGCCCAGACGCCGTGGTCGCCGACCGCGTGCGCGCGCTCGACGGGCACGGGCTCGCCGTCGACGGTGAGGCGCGGGGCGACGCGGAACCCCTCCGCGACGCGCACGGCGTCGAGCGCGAGCGACGCCTCCCCCGCCAGCCGGGCGGAGCCGTTGCCGGGCGCGACGAGCGGGACGCCGAGCGCCTCGCCCTGCACGAGCAGCTCCCAGACGAGCGGGTTCGGTGCCTCGTCGAGGAAGAGCCAGTCGGGGTCCTGCCCCGCGGCGGCCGGCACGGCGGCGCGGTAGAGCGCGCCGAGCTCACACGCCCAGCGGTGCTGCGCGACGTCGAGGTTCAACCGGTTGCGGACGTGCGGCAGGGACTGCCAGGTGAGCGCGCCGCGCGCCCACCCCTTCTCCGTCCGCGCGACGGGGCGGACGCCGAGCCGCAGCCCGCCGACCGCGTCGTCCGCCGCCGCACGGGTGGTCGGGCCGTTCCAGCGGTGCGCGGTGCGGGGCAGCAGCTCGCGCGCCTGGACCTGGAGGGCGAGCGGCACGGCGGCGCCGGCGGATCCGCCCGCACCTGCGGGCCCGGTCGCGGCGCGGGGGCCGAGGAGCCCGTCGAGGGCCTCCCGCCAGCCGTCGTCCGCGCGCACCGGACCACGCTGCCACACGCCTCGGACCTCGCCCACCGGCGGGCCGAGCAGGTCCTCGTCAGGCGTGCCAGACCGCCGCGTCGTGCGCGAAGCGCGCCTCGCGCACGCGCGGCAGCAGCGCCGCGAACCAGTCGGGCGGCGGCGCGACCTGGTCGGCGGGCCGGCGCACCGCCTCCGCGTCCGCCGTCCACCCGGACGCGGTGAGGTGCGTCTGCCCGGCGAGCAGCAGCCCGTCGGCCAGCAGCAGGGACTGGTGGCCCGGGGTGTGCCCGGGCGTGGGCACGAGGCGGACGCCGGAAGCGATCTCGGTCTCGCCGTCGAGCACCTCGTAGCGGGCGCCGGGGAAGTCGACGACGCCGTCGACCGTGTAGTCGGGCGTGCGGGCCGCCTCCAGCTCCGCCCGCTGCACGAGCACGGGACGGCCCGCGAGCTCGGCGTTGCCGCCCGCGTGGTCGAGGTGGAGGTGGCAGTTCGCGACCAGCGTGACGTCCTCGAGCCGCGCCCCTGCCGCGGCGAGCGCCTCCCGCAGCGGGATCCGCTCGGGGCGGTAGTGCGCGTCGACCTCCGGGTCGCCCGCGGCGATGCCGGTGTCGAAGAGCAGCAGCCCGTCGGGCAGCGGCACGAGGAAGCCGTCGAGCGCCTCGACCCGCGCCCAGCCGTCGGCGGTCTCCTCGGCGGGGCGGACGATCGTCCCGAAGCGGACGCGGCGGACGTCGGTCATTCAGCGAAGGTACGCGTCGACGAACAGGGGGCCGCGGATCTCGCGGAACCGCTCCACGAGGCGGTCGGCGAGCGTGTTCGAGATCGAGGGCGCGGTGAGGTCGAAGGGCCCGATCGGCGGCAGCGGGTCGAGCCGGACCCGGACGACCTCCCACCCCGCGCGGCGGATCAGCCGGTCCTTCCGCTCGTCGACCGCCTCCCGCTTCCCGGAGTGCTCGAGCCCGTACCGGCCGACGGTGTCGAGCTCGACCGCGATGCGGAGATCGGCGAGGATCAGGTCCGGCCACGCCTCGAGGTGGTCGAAGAACGGCTCCTTGAGCCGGATCGCGTTCGGCGTCGCGTCCCAGACGAGGCGCTTCGCGAGCCGCTGCTGCAGCGCCGGCTCGGCGGCGGAGGCGGGCTTCGGCGCGCAGACCGAGACGAACGCCTCGCCCGGCGGCAGGTCCGGCGTCTTCGTGCAGAGCGGACCGACCTTCCGCTTCCGCGCCGACGCGCCGGCGCCGACGGGGCGCTCGAGCGCGGCCTCCGCGCAGCGCGGGCACCAGGTCGACCGGCGGCGCTTCCCCGCGCCCGGGCGCATCCGCTGCTCCTCCGGCGTCGCGATGAAGCGATGCCCGGCGTCGCACTGCCACTGGATCCACACGTCGGCGGCGAGCGGCACCTGGCTCAGCACGATCCCGTGGTTGAGATCGGAGTGGTACTGCTTCACGAGCACCGGGTAGCGGTGCCACTCGTGGAAGTAGCGCCCGACCGCGTAGGGCACGTCGCGGCCGGTGGAGGCGCGGCGGCGCTCCCACCACGCGTCGACGGGCTCGGGCACGCGGGCACTGTAGGCGGCGCCTCCGTCAGCCCTTCGCGGATCCGCAATTCCTTCGCGGATCCGCAATTCCTTCGCGGATCCGCAATTCCTCCGCGACACGCCGTCTCTTCGGGTCGCCGCTCCGGCGTGTCGTCCGGGAGATGCGGATCCGCGAACATGGAGCGGTGAGCGAGGACGACGCCTGGTCGACGGTCGCGGCCGAGTGGGCCGCGACATGGGGCGCGGCCGCCGCGCCCGCGCACGCCGCGCTGCTCGACGCCACGGTCGTCGGCGCCGGGGCGAGGCTGCTCGACGTCGGCTGCGGCAGCGGCGAGCTGCTGCGGATCGCGGCCGACCGCGGAGCCCTGGTCGCGGGCTGCGACCCGGCACCCGGCATGCTCGCGCTCGCGCGGCGGGCGGCTCCAGAGGCGGCCCTGCGGGAGGCGGGCGTCGAGGACCTGCCGTGGCCGGACGGCTCGTTCGACGTGGTGACGGCCGTGAACGCGCTGCACCTCGCGGACGACGAGGAGGGCGCGCTGGCCGAGCTGCGCCGCGTGCTGGTACCCGGCGGGCGCATCGCCGTCGCGAGCTGGGCTGAGCACGCGGCGAACGACCTCGACGCGATCGAGGCCGCGGTGGCGGAGGCGGACGGCGACGACCCCTCCCCGGACCTGCCGGAGCGGCTGCCGGGCGGGCTCGAGGCCCTGCTCGCCGCGAACGGGTTGGCCGTCGAGGCGTCGGGGATCGTCGAGGCGCCCTGGGCCGCTGCCGACGACGCGGCGCTCGTCTCCGCCGTGCTGCTCGGCGAGGACGCCGCGACCCTCGAGGAGCTCGGCCCCGTCGTGGTGGCGGCAGCGGCGCCCTTCCGGTTCCCGAACGGCGAGTACCGCCTCCTGAACCGCTTCCGTTGGGCCGTGGCCCGCGCCTGAGCCTGATCTCGAGTCCCTCGCCCGGGAACACCGGCCGTGGGGCCCATCGCTTCGCTCGCACCTCGGTCAACGAGGACGGGCGAGGCTCAGCGGCACGTTCCGTTTTGAAGGAGTTCCTGCGCGGTGAGCGCAGGAACTCCTTCAAAACGGAATGAGGCGGGGCTACTTGGCGGGGGCGGGCTCCGGCACGTTGTCCTGCGCCCAGTCGCCGACGGCCGGGGTCGGCTCGGAGAGCTGCTCGCCCACCTCGTCGACCTTCTTGAGCGGCGGGAGGCCCCGCTCGACCTGCTCGCCGAGCCACGCGTCCACGTTCTTCCAGTACTGCACCGCGCGCTCCCGGATCTCCGAGATCGTGACCTGCCCGACGTGGCCGATGACGTTCAGCGCGAGGCGGTCGCGCTGTCCCTGGTCCATCACCGTGTTCACGAGCGCGTTCGCCTGGGCGAAGTCGTCGTCCTCGGCGTGGAGGGTGACGGCTGCGCGGACGAGCTCGCCGTCCGACCGCCAGCCGCCGGCGTCCGCGGCGCGGGCCGGGTCGGCGTGCGGGCCCTCGAACGAGTTCGGGGCGTAGACCGGCTTCGAGGCGGGCGGGAAGGTGACGTTCATCGCGCCCTCCTTCGAGTAGGAGTGCAGCGGGGCCGCAGGCGCGTTGACCGGCAGCTGCTGGTAGTTCGTGCCGACGCGGTAGCGCTGCGCGTCCGCGTAGCTGAAGATGCGGGCCTGGAGCATCTTGTCCGGGCTCGCGTCGATGCCCGGCACGAAGTTCGACGGCGCGAACGCGACCTGCTCGATCTGCGCGAAGTAGTTCTCCGGGTTCGTGTCGAGCGTCATGGTGCCGACCTCGATCTCCGGGTAGTCCTCGTGCGGCCACACCTTCGTGAGGTCGAACGGGTTGAACCGGTAGGTCTTCGCGTCCTCGTACGGCATCACCTGCACCTTGAGCGTCCACGTCGGGTAGTCGCCGCGCTCGATCGCCGCGTAGAGGTCGCGGATGTGGAAGTCCGCGTCCTGGCCGGCGATCTGGTCCGCCTGGTCCTGCGTCAGCGTCTCGTGGCCCTGGTTCGTGTGGAAGTGGTACTTGATCCAGAACCGCTCGCCGTCGGCGTTGATCCACTGGTAGGTGTGCGAGCCGTAGCCGTTCATCTTCCGCCAGGAGGACGGGATGCCGCGGTCGCCCATCAGCCACGTGACCTGGTGGGCGCTCTCCGGCTGCAGGCTCCAGAAGTCCCACTGCATGTTGTTGTCGCGGAGGTGGCTGCCCGGGAGGCGCTTCTGCGAGCGGATGAAGTCGGGGAACTTGATCCCGTCCTTGATGAAGAAGACCGGGGTGTTGTTGCCGACGAGGTCGTAGTTGCCCTCGGACGTGTAGAACTTCACCGCGAAGCCGCGGGGGTCGCGCCACGTGTCGGGGCTGCCCTGCTCGCCCGCGACGGACGAGAAGCGGATGACGAGCTTCGTGTCGGCGCCCGGCTGGAACAGCGCCGCGCGGGTGTACTGCGAGACGTCGCCGGTGACCTGGAAGCGGCCGAAGGCGCCGCCGCCCTTCGCGTGCACGACGCGCTCCGGCACGCGCTCGCGGTTGAACTGCGCGAGCTTCTCGACGAGGTAGTGGTCCGTCAGGACGATGGAGCCGTCGTTGCCGACGCTCTGCGAGTGCTGATCGCTCGCGACCGGCGCACCGCTGTTCGTGGTCGTGTAGCTGTCCGTCATTCCGCTCCTTCTTCCTGTCCTGCGCCGGCGCCCTGCAGCGCGGCGCATCCGGGGCACAGGCCCCAGAACGTGATCTCCGCCGTGGCGACGGAGAAGCCGTGGGTGTCCGCCGGCACGAGGCACGGGGCCTCGCCGTGCGCGCAGTCGACGTCGACGACGCGTGAGCACCCGGTGCACACGAGGTGGTGGTGGTTGTCGCCGACCCGCAGCTCGTAGCGCGCGGCGGAGCCGGCGGGCTCGATCCGGCGGGTGACGCCGTGGTCCGTGAGCACCTGCAGCGCGAGGTAGACGGCCTGCAGCGTCATCGGCACGCCCGCGTCGACGACGTGCGCGTGCAGCTGCTCCGCCGTCGAGTGGGAGTGGGCGTCGAGCGCGGCGAGCGCCGCGACCCGGCCGCGCGTGACCTTGAGCCCGGCGGTGCGGAGGCGGTCCGCGTGCGGGGCGTCGAGGTGCGGGGTCATCCCCTCCAGCCTCGCCGGAACTTGAGGGGATCAAGAAATCGGCGCCGCCTCCGGGCGTGTCCGGAGGTTCTGCTCACGCTTCTGGACGCCGCCGCGTCGATGCGGCGTCCAGAAGCGTGAGCAGGGCGGGGTCAGGAGGCGAACCAGCCCTGGTCCGGCTTGTGGATCGCCGTCACGTTGGCGCGCGGGCGACGCGGAGCGGCCCAGCGGACGCCGTTCGCCAGCACCCGCTGGATCTCGGGCTGGTGGTAGACGGGGTACTCCTGGTCGCCGGGCGAGAAGTAGAAGATCCGCCCCGCGCCGCGCGTGTACGTCACGCCGGAACGGAACACCTCGCCGCCCGTGAACGACGAGATGAAGATCAGCTCGTCGGGCGCCGGGATGTCGAACGGCTCCCCGTACATCTCCTGCCGCGGGATCACGATCGGGTCCGGCACGCCCTCCGTGATCGGATGCGTGCGGTCGATCGTCCACACGAGCTCCCGCTCGCCGTCGTTCCGCCAGAGCAGGGAGGCGGTGGAGCCGAGCAGCTTCTGGAAGATCTTCGAGTAGTGCCCGGAGTGGAGCACGAGCAGGCCCATCCCGGCCTGCACGCGCTGGAAGACCCGCTCCACGACCTCGTCCGCGACCTGGTCGTGGGCGATGTGGCCCCACCAGAGCAGCACGTCGGTCGCGTCGAGCACCGCCTCCGTCAGGCCGTGCTCCGGGTCCTGCAGCGTCGCGGTGCGGATCTCGTCGTCGGCGCCGGAGAAGGCGCCGGCCAGCCCGGCGGCGATCGCGGCGTGGATGCCGTCGGGGTAGTGCCCGAGGACGACCTCGTCGCCCCGGGTCTCGTGGACGTTCTCGTTCCAGACGGTGATCCTCATGCGACCTCGACCTCCCGGTGCTCCTCGGCGGACTGGTAGACGGCGTCGATCACCCGGCTGCGGTGCAGCGCGTAGTCGCCGTAGGCGTTCGCCCACTGCCCGGACCGGACGGTGGCGACGAACTCGCGGATGACCGCGAGGTGGTGCCCGGCCGGCACGTGCACGGTGGGGATGGTGACGACGGGCGCGCCGGCCTCCTCGCCGTAGAGCCGGATCGTGCCGTCGGTGGCGTAGTCGCGGATGAACAGCCGGACGCCGCCGGTGGCGCCGAGCAGCTCGACCGAGATGTCCTCCTCGTCGGCCGAGTAGCTGGCCCAGGACGTCTCGAGGTGGATGGAGCCGCCGGTGTCGAGCCGGAGGAGCGCGCTCGCGAAGTCCTCCACCTCGAAGGCGCGGTTGCCGCCCGTCGTCTTCGCGGCGGTGGACCCGCCGCGGCCGCCGCGGCCCAGCTCGCCGTAGGCGACGGCACTGACGCGCTCGACCCGCGGCTCGTCCATCAGGTGCAGCGCGATGTCGAGCATGTGCGGCCCGAGGTCGACCATGGGGCCGCCGCCCGCCATCTCCCGGTTGGTGAACCAGGACCCGAGGCCGGGGATCCCGGCCCGGCGGCGCCAGCTCGAGCGGGCGTGGTAGATCCGGCCGATGTCGTGCTCGTCGAGGTAGCGGCGCAGGTACTGCACGTCGGCGCGGCGGCGGTGGTTGAAGGCGATCTCGAGCACGCGGTCCGCCTTCCGGGCCGCGTCGACCATCGACTGCGCGAGGCCCCCGGTCGGCGCGAGCGGCTTCTCGCAGAAGACGTGCTTGCCGCTCGACAGCGCGGCGATCGCGATCGGCGCGTGGAGGTGGTTCGGCACCCCGACCGTCACGACGTCGAGGTCGTCGCGGGCGACCAGGTCCTCCCAGTCGTGGTACCGGTTCGGCACGCCGCGGCTGTCGGCGAGCTCGTCGAGGCGCGGCTGCTCCTGCCCGGCGATGGCGACGACCTCCACGCCGGGGAGGGAGGAGAACGCGTCGAGCGCGGTCGTGCCGGCGAAGCCGAGGCCGACGACGCCGACGCGGAGGGGTTCGGGGGCGGAGCCGGTGTCCGGCATGGAGGACTCCTCTCGATCGGGGCCGGCTCCGGTGCCGGCACCCGCTCTCCATCCAACCCCGTGCCGCCGACGGGGACCCTGAGTCCTAGGCGGTCCCGAGCGGGCGTCGCGTGGGGACACCGCGGAGCCGGAGCGCCAGCGGCGCGAGGAGCACCACGACCGCGGCGACGGCGGCAGCGACGGCGACCGGGGTCGACTCCGGTGCGGCGGTGGACCGGGCGACCGCGATCCAGGCGAGGCCCCAGGCCAGCGCGAGCGCCGGGGTGGTCCTGGCACCGTCGCGCACCGCGGTGAGCACGCCGATCGCCGCGGCGACGACGAGCACCGCGACCGCCCAGGCGTCCGCCGGCAGACCCGCTCCGGTGAAGCCGGCCGCCGTCAGCACGGCCGTCACGTTCGCGACGGTCGCGATCGTCACCCAGCCGAGGTAGAGCCCGAAGGTGCCGTCGGTGACGATCCGCTCGGCGGCCCCCTCCGCCGGCCCGAGCCGGAGCACGATCGCGATCAGGACGACGAGGAGCGCGACGATGACGGGCACGGAGAGCGCGAGCAGGTCGAGCTGCACGCTGATGATCCACGCCGCGTTCAGCAGCATCGACGCGGCCGCGAGCCACCCGATGCGGCGGTGGCGCGCGGCGGTCCGCCGCGAGGGCAGCGCCTGGAGGACGGCGTGGGCCGCGAGCCCGAGGTAGATGACGCTCCAGATCTGGAACGCCCCGGTGCCGGGCGCGAGCAGCGTCGAGTCCGCGGCGAGGGCGCCGCCGGAGGCGTCCTGGATCGGCTGGCCGCCGAAGGCGCCGGACCCGAAGGCCGAGCCCACGATCGCCAGCACCATCGAGACGATCACCACGACGACTCGCACCGTGTCGCGACGGGGTCCCATGACTCCTCCTCGTTCCTCAGCCTGCTGAGCATCCAGCGTCCCTCAGCCGGCTGAGCATCCGCCGTAGGCTTCGGGGATGGAGTCGCCGCAGGACTGGCCCACCGGGCGCCTGCTGTCGACGGCCGCCCGGCTCGTGGAGCACGCCTGGGCGGAGCGGCTCGAGACCGTGGGCCTCACGCACGCGGGGCTCATCGCCCTCCACCTGCTCGGCGAGGGCGCCCGCAGCCAGAGCGACCTCGCCCGGTCCGCGCGGGTGCAGCTGCAGACGATGGCGCGCACGGTCGAGCGCCTGGAGCGGCACGGGCACGTGACGCGGCAGCGCGACGCGGCGGACGCCCGGCGGGTGCTGGTGGCCAGGACCCCGGAGGGCGCCGCGCTGCTCGAGCAGGCGCAGCGGCTCGAGTCGGAGGCGCTGCCGCCGGTCAGCGACCCGGCGGCGCTGCGGGCCCTCCTGCTCGAGGTGGTCCGCAGCGCCTCCGGCGGCCGCTTCCCGGCGTCCTGACGCCGCGGGCTACTTCGCGAGGAAGGCGAGCAGCGCGCGGTCGAACTCGTCCGCGTCCGTGACGTTGAAGCCGTGCGGCGCGTCCCGGACCACGACGAGCTCGCTGCCGGCGATCGCCTCGTGCGTGCGGCGACCCGAGCCCTCGAAGGGCACGACCGCGTCCGCGTCGCCGTGGATCACGAGCGTCGGCACGGTCACCTTCGTCAGGTCGTCGCGGAAGTCGGTGGTCGCGAACGCCTCCATGGCGCCGAGCGCCGCCGTCTGGTCGGACTGCTGCGCGAGCGCGACGGCCTCGTCGACCTGCGCCGGCGAGGCCTTCAGCACGCCGTTCGCCGTGTAGAAGTCCCGCACGAACTGCGGGAAGAAGGCGTCCCGGTCGCCCTTCAGCCCGGACTCCATGCCGTCCGCGGTCGCCTGGTCGAGCGGCCCGTCCGGGTTGTCGTCCGTCTTCGCGAGGTACGGCGGCACCGCCGCGGCGAAGACGACGCTGTGGAGGCGGTCCTCGCCGTACCGGCCGACGTAGCGGGCGATCTCGCCGCCGCCCATCGAGAAGCCGACGAGCGTGACGTCGCGCAGGTCGAGCGCCTCGAGGATCGACCGCAGGTCCTCCGCGAACGTGTCGTAGTCGTAGCCGCGGGACGGCTTGTCGCTGCGGCCGAACCCGCGGCGGTCGTAGGTCACGACGCGGTACCCGGCGCCGCGCAGGGCCGGCACCTGCGCCGACCAGGACGCCCCGGACAGCGGCCAGCCGTGGATCAGGACGACGGGCCGGCCGGTGCCGCCCGTGTCCTCGACGTAGAGGTCGACGGAGGAGAACAGGCCCCGGTGGACGGTGATGTCGGTCGCGTCGGTCATGGTGTGCGGTCCCATCCCGCCGGAGGCCGTGCCGCCGGTCGCGGCGAGGGGTCGCGCCTCGGCGTTCCGTGAACGTACGAACGTCAGCGGTGCACGCGATGTGGAGCGACTGACCGATCGCTGAACGCGCGCGCGATCCGGCCCTAGGAGGCCGAGGCCGGTGTGCTCCGCGCGTCGATCGCGATCTCGGTCGCGTCCAGCGCGTCGAGCGCGCGGCCCAGCACCTCCGACCCGAACACGCCCTCGTCGCGCGCGTCGAGGAGCGCGTTCCGGGAGGCGACCACGCGGCGCAGGGCCCACGCCTTCCGCGACTCCCCCTCCTGCTGCGGCACCGTGTCCCCGGTCTCCTGGATCATCCGCGTGACCCTGGCCTCCTCCTCCTGCTCGAGCGCCGGGTCGTCCGCGCGGGGCCGCAGCACGCGGATCAGCAGGTTCAGCGTGCCGCCCTGGAGGAGCAGGGAGATCGCCGCGACGCCGAACGCGACGAGGACGAGCAGGTCCCGGACCTCCTGCAGCGGGCCGTCGGGCACGGTGATCGTCTGCGCCGCCGCGACCGTGACCGCGCCGCGCATCCCCGCCCAGACGACGACCGCGCCCTCCTTCGGGCCGAGCGGGCTCGCGGCCAGGTAGTCGATGTCGCCGAGCACCTGACGGAGCCGCTTCGTGAAGCGCTCGGTGTCGCCCGGCCGCTGGGCACGGGTGCGGGCCCGCCGACGCGGCGTCCGCGACCGCCGGTCCTCCGGGCGGCTGGCGGCGAGCGCCTCCCCGATCGGCCGCCCGTCCGCGATCGCCTGCTGGATCGCCTCCAGCCGGGTCCGCATCCCCGCGCCGTGGAGGGCGCGGCGGTGGAGCCAGTAGAGCAGCGGCGTCACGAACGCCGCCCGGACCAGGATCACGCCGGCGACCGCGGCGAGCGCGATCCAGAAGGCCCGCATGCTGCTGGCGACGCCGCCGTTCGCGTTCACGAGCTGCGAGATCTGCAGGCCCATCGCGAGGAAGATGCCGCCCTCGAGCACGAGGCTGACGGTGCTCCAGTTCTCGCTGTCGGAGCGGCGGTGCTGCGCGGGCAGCTCGCGCGGCGCGCGGCGGCCGACGGTGAGCCCGGCGGCGACGGCGGCGACGAGGCCGGAGGCGCCGAGCAGCTCGGCGGGGAGGGAGGCGAGGAACGGCACCGTGAACGACAGCACCGTGTTCACGGTCGGGTCGGTGACGCGCGCGCGGAGGGCCGTGGTGATCCGGCCGACGAGGATGCCGAGCACGATCGCGACGACGAGCGAGTAGGCGAACATGCCGGTCACCTGGAGCAGCGACAGCGAGGCGGCGCCCGCGATCGCGGCGCGGAGCAGCACGAGCGCGGAGGCGTCGTTGAGCAGGCTCTCGCCCTCGAGGATCGCGGTGACGCGATGCGACACCTTCGCGTTCTTGACGATCGAGGTCGCGACAGCGTCGGTCGGGCTGATCACCGCGCCGAGCGCGATGCCGAGCGCGTAGGGCAGGCCGGGGATCAGCAGCACGAACAGGCCGCCGAGCACCAGCGCGCTGACGATCACGAGCACGACCGAGAGCACGCTGACCGCGCCGAACTCGCGCCGCAGGTCCATCGCCGGCACCGAGACCGAGCTGGCGTAGAGCAGCGGCGGCAGCACGCCCGTCAGCACGAGCTCGGGGCTGATCTCGAGGTCCGGCAGCGGCGAGAAGACCGAGACGGCGATCCCGAGCACCACGAGGATGAGCGGGGCCGGCACGCGGATCCGCGGCCCGAAGCCGGCCGCGGCCGCGACGACGAGGAGCACCCCCACGAGGACCACGATCCCGAGCTCGACCGCCTGCTCCGCCGTCACGCCCCCAGCCTGGCATCGACCGCGGTCCGCCACGATGGCGCGGTGCGGCACGCCCTCCTGATCACGGCCTTCGACCGCCCCGACTACCTCCGCCGGGTGGTCGACTCGTGGCTGCGGGTGCCGGGCCTCGACGGGTGGCACGTGCGGGCGGCGGTCGAGCCGGGCCCGGTGCAGGAGGAGGTCGCGGCGCTGCTGCGCGCCCTCCCCGGCGCCGAGGTCGTCGTGAACGAGGAGCGGCTCGGCGTCGCCCGGAACCCGCACCGGCACCTCGACGCGCTGTTCGCGGCGGGGTACGACTTCGTCGCGCGCACCGAGGACGACCTCCTCGTCGCCGACGACGTGCTGGCCCTGCTCGAGCACTGCGCGAGCGCGTTCCGCGACGCGGCCGACGTCGCCGCGGTCTGCGCCTACAGCCCCGCGCCGGCCGGCGCCGAGCCGGCGGCGGTGCACCGCACGACCGCCTTCTCGCCCTGGCTGTGGGGCACCTGGCGCTCGACGTGGACCGACCTGATCGGGCCGACCTGGGACCTCGACTACTCCACCTGGAACGGCTCCCCCGGGTTCGAGTCCGGCTGGGACTGGAACCTCAACACCCGCGTGCTGCCCGCGCACGGGCTGACGACCGTCGCGCCGCTCGCGAGCCGGGTGCAGAACATCGGCGTCGTCGGGCAGCACGGCACCGCCGAGAACCACGAGACCGCCGCGAGCTTCCGGCCCTCCTTCGGCCGCCCCGCCTACCGCTACGTCGAGTAGAGCAGGCGGGCGCCGGGGAGGCGGCCGGGCACCTCGCGCTCGAACCAGCCGCGCAGCTCCTGCATCGTCTCCTTCGGGTAGACGTACTTCACGCCGCCGAACTTCGACCGCTTGACGCTGCGGACGGACTCGTCCATCTCGAGCTTCGTCCGCGGGTACCAGCCCTCGAGCACCTCCTTGCTCGACGGGGTGAACCGGTGCGTGATCACCTCGGCGGTCAGGTCCGGCTGCGGCACGTCGGCGAGCGCCGCGGCGACGTCGTCGAGCAGCCGCCCGTACGACTCCTGCCAGCCGTCGACCGGCATCACGGGCGCGATGGTGAGCCCGACGGGGTAGCCGGCCGCGGCGACGCGGCGCAGCGCCTCGATCCGCGCCGGCATGCGGGCCGTGCCGCCCTCGAAGCGCTCGACCTCGGCGGCGTTCACGGAGAAGCGGATGCGCGTCCGGCCGCCGTGCGGCAGCGCGAGCAGCGGCTCCACGGCGTCGAACTTCGTGGTGAACCGGAGGGAGGCGCCGTCGCCGTGCTCCCCGGTGCCGACGCGGGCGATCGCCGTGGCGAGGGAGCCGGTCAGGTGCTCGATGCCGAGCGGGTCCGTGTAGCAGGAGAGCTCGAAGGTCGTGCCCTCCCGGCCGCGCAGCGCGGTGCCGGTCGTCACCGAGCCGGTGCCGGTCAGGGATGCGATCGGCGCGAGGACGGCGTCGAGGTTCGCGTGCACGCGGGTGACGGGCGGGCCGGAGAGGGAGCCGGCGAGGTAGCAGTACTGGCAGTGCGCCGGGCAGCCGCGGGCGAGGTCGAGGCGCCAGTCGGCGGAGGGCGGGATCGGCTGCGGCTTCAGCGCCGACGGCGGCGCGACGACGACCGCCATCGTCGCCTTCGCGCGGGCGTACGCCTCCCGCTCGGTCTCGCCCTTCGGCGCGGTGGGGAGGCGGTCGCCGGTGAGCAGCCGGACGTCCTCGACGCCGAGCGCGTCGACGCGGCGGAGGATCTCCGCGGTGTGTCCCTCCGCCTGCGCGGAGCGGGTGACGAGGACGTGCTTCGGGACCCAGAGCCGAGGGGCGGCCGGGCGGCGGGCGGGACGGTCGAGGCGGTCGAGCAGCTGTGCGGGCATGTACTGTGTGCAACGTCCGGGGGCCCTCCGGCCTTCCCAGCGAGAGCGGCGCAGGCTGGTCCCATGGCACGCGTCCTCATCACCGGATCCGCCGACGGCCTGGGGCTCGCCGTCGGGCAGCGGCTCATCGACCAGGGGCACGAGACCGTGCTCCACGCCCGCAGCGCCGCCCGCGCCGAGGAGACCCGGCGGGCCGCGCCGGGCGCCGCGGACGTGCTCGTCGGCGACCTCGGCTCCGACGCCGAGACGCACGCCCTCGCCGAGGCCGCGAACGCCTCCGGCCGCTTCGACGCGGTGATCCACAACGCGGGCGTCGGCTCCGGCGGCGGCGAGGCGCTGCTGACCGTGAACGTGCTCGCGCCCTACCTGCTGACCGCGCTGATGACGCGGCCGGACCGCCTCGTCTACCTGTCGAGCGGCATGCACCGCAGCGGGCGACCGGACCTGGCGCACCTCGACCGGCCCTCCTACGGCGACTCGAAGCTGTTCGACGCGGCCCTCGCGGCCGCCGTCGCGCGGCGCTGGACCGACGTGCGGAGCAACGCCGTGGATCCGGGCTGGATCAAGACGCGGATGGGCGGCGCGGGCGCCCCCGGCAGCCTCGACGAGGGCTCGGCGACGCAGATCTGGCTCGCGACGAGCGACGACCCGGCCGCGCGCGTCTCCGGCCGCTACTTCAAGGACCTCGAGGAGGAGCGGCCCGCGGCGGGCGTCGTCGACGAGCGCTTCCAGGACGCCCTGCTCGCCGCCCTCGCGGACCGCACGGGCGTCCCCCTCCCCGCCTGACCCGCCGCTTCCGTTTTGAAGGAGTTCTTCGCGCGAACGCGCGAGAACTCCTTCAAAACGGAACGAGCGGGGCGGGTCAGAACCAGGTCATGAGGGCCGGCGGGACCGGCGAGCGCAGGAGGCGGTCCGCGAGGACCGCGTCTCCCGACGTGCGCTCGGCCAACCGGCCCGCGCGCGCGAGCGCGACCGCGGAGGCGCCGCCGAAGTAGAGCGACCCGAGCACGTCGACCGGGACCTCGAGCAGCGGCGTGCCCTCCGGCTCGCTCGGCTCCCCCGCCGCGACGACCGCGCGGCCGTCCGCGTCGACGTCGATCGTGAACACACCGTCGGCGTGCCCGAGCGGATCCTCCACCCGCAGCGCGAGCCGGCCCGGGCCCGCGTAGGAGCGGGCCGCGAGCGCGGTCACCGGGTCGAGCACGCGCACCCACAGGTGCTCCCGCAGCTCGGTCGTCCTGATCCGCCGCGAGTCCTGCACGAGCCATCGCAGCGGCTCGTCGACCGCGCGCAGCCAGCCCTTCACCTCGCCGACGAGGTCGAGCTCGAACAGGTACTGCCAGAGCGCGCGGTAGGCGTCGTCCGTCGTGGCCACGAGCTGCAGCACGTCCGCCGAGAGGTCGGAGAAGTCCTGCGGGTTCTCGTTCACGCGGTACACGACCAGGCCGCGCACGACGCCGTCCGCGTCCTCGTAGCGGGCGAACCGGCGCTTCCGCTGCTCGGCCGAGTCGGAGGGGGCGCCGAACAGCCGGCCGAACCGGTGCCCGACGATCTCCACGTCCCCGACGGTCGCGCGGCGCGCCTCCGGGAGCAGCGTCCGGCCGATCTCCACCGCTGCGTCGCGCCCGATCAGCTGGATGCGGCCCGGCGTCGGCGCACCGAGCCACCCGGCGCGGCGCACGTCGACCGTGAAGTCCGTCGACCACGTCGCGGGACCGAACCCGTAGCGGCGGTAGATGGTCGCCTCCGACACCGTCAGCACCGCGAGCGGCCTGCCCGCCGCGACCGCGACCCGCAGCTCGGACTCGAGCATCTGCCGGGCGATGCCGCGACGGCGGTGGGAGGGCGCGACGGTGACCGCGCTGATGGCCCAGGTGTCGACCTCCCCGCCCGGCACGGTCATCGCGGCGGGCCAGGAGGTGACGGTCGCGATCGGCATGGCGGGCTCGGCGCCGCCGTCGTCGTAGATCCCGACGGAGCGCTGCAGCGGGAAGTCCTCGGACAGGTCCGCGAAGTCCTCGTCCGTGCGGGCCGGGTCGTGGAAGCCGCGGGCGTCCGCCTCCGCCCACGCCCGCGTCGCAGCGGGGTCGCCGGGGTCGACCACCGCCATGCGGAGCCCCTGCGCGGAGAGCGCGGCGGCCGCGGCCGCATCGACCGGGATGGACAGGGCGTCGTCGTGCACGCCCCGAGCCTAGGAGCCGGGGCCGTGCCCCCGCCCGGCCGCCCAATACCCTTTCCCCATGGCCGACTCGCCCGTCCGCATGCGCCCGGAGATCGCGGCGCTCCCCGCCTACAAGCAGGGCCGCCAGGCGGTCGCTGACGGCTACAAGCTCTCCTCGAACGAGAACCCGTTCGGGCCGCTCGCCGAGATCGTCGAGGCCGTCGGCCGCGCGGAGGTGAACCGCTACCCGGACGCGTCCGGCCCGGCGCTGCGGGAGCAGCTCGGCGCGCGCTTCGGCGTCTCGGCGCAGGAGGTGCACCTCGGCGCCGGCTCGGTCGCGCTGCTCAGCCAGTTCCTGCTCGCCGTGTGCGAGCCGGGCAGCGAGGTCGTCTACGCGTGGCGGTCGTTCGAGGCCTACCCCGGCCTCGTCACGGTCGCGGGCGGCACGAGCGTGCAGGTGCCGCTCGACGCGGAGGCGCGGCACGACCTCGACGCGATGGCCGACGCGATCACCGACCGCACCCGCGCGGTGATCGTCTGCACGCCGAACAACCCGACCGGCCCGATCGTCACCGCGGCCGCGTTCGAGCGCTTCATGGCCCGCGTCCCGGCCGACCTGCTGGTCCTGCTCGACGAGGCGTACTTCGAGTTCGTCCGCGACCCGGAGGCCGTCGACGGCTCGACGCTGATCGGGCGCCACCCGAACCTGGTGCTGCTGCGGACGTTCTCGAAGGCGTGGGGGCTCGCCGGCCTGCGGCTCGGCTACGCGATCGGCCCGGAGCACCTCCTCGACGCCGCCCGCGCGGTCGCGGTCCCCCTGTCGGTGACCGGGCAGGCGCAGCTCGCCGGCTCGGTGGCGCTCGAGCACGAGGACCTCCTCCTCGCCCGCGTCGAGGACATCGTCGGCACCCGCACCCGGCTCGTCGACGGCCTCCGCGGGCTCGGCTTCACCGTGCCGGACGCGCAGGGCAACTTCGTCTGGCTGCCGCTCGGCGACCGGACCGCCGCGGCGGACGACGTGTTCCACGAGCACGGCGTCGTCGTCCGCGCCTTCCCGGGCGACGGCGTCCGCATCTCCATCGGCGAGCACGAGTCGGTCGCGCGCGTGCTCGAGGCGGCCGCCGCTCTCTGACCTGTTCGCGGATCCGCGGAGGGCGGCGCGGCTAGGAGAGCTCGCGGATGACGCTCGCGGCCTGGACCAGCGCCAGGTGGCTCAGGGCCTGCGGCAGGTTGCCGAGGAACTCCCCCGTGCCCTCCTCGACCATCTCGGCCATGATCCCGACGTCGTTCGGCACGGTCGCGACCAGCTCGTCCATCAGCTGCCGCGCCTCGTCGAGGCGCCCGACGCAGGCGAGCGCCGACACGGTCCAGAAGGCGCAGGCGACGAAGGTGCCCTCCTCCCGCTCCATGCCGGAGTAGCGGTACAGGAGGGGGCCGCGGCCGAGCTCCCCGCGGAGCGCGTCGATCGTGCGGGACATCCGCTCGCCGCGGTCGAAGCCCGAGACGGTGTGCAGCAGCACGGACGCGTCGAGCTCCCGGCTGCCCTTCCACATCCGGTACGCGCCCCGCCGCTCGTCCCAGCCGTGCTTGTCGACCCACGCCCGGATCAGGCGCTTGTTCTTCTCCCAGCGCCGCCGGGTGCGCTTCGAGACGAGCACGTAGCCCATGTCGTTGAGGGAGCAGGCCGCGTCGAGCGCCTGCCAGCAGCCCATCTTGCTCGAGACGTAGTGCCGCTCGACCGGCAGCTCCCACATGCCCGAGTCCTTGCGGGGCCAGCTCCGGCAGGCGCGGTCCGCGAGGTCGACGAGCAGGTCGCTGGAGGCGCCGTCGAGCAGGTTCCCGTCCGCGGTGTACGCCCGCATGATCGAGATCAGGTCGGCGAAGACGCCGAGCTGCAGCTGCCCGCTCGCCGCGTTGCCGGAGACGACGGGACCGAGCCCGCGCCAGCCCTCCGCGCGGTGCCGGTGGACGCCGTCGGTCGGGTCGCCCTCGAGATCGAGGAAGACGGCGATGCCGTCCTCCGTGCTGCGCTTCAGCGCCTTGAGCGCCCAGGCGACGGCGGCGTGCGGCTCCTCCCGCAGCCCGAACCGGAGGAACGCGTCCACCGAGTAGGAGAGGTCGCGCACCCACGCGTAGCGGTAGTCCCAGTTCTTGTCGACGGTCCGGGACTCCGGCAGGGACGTCGTCGCGGCGGCGGCGATCGCGCCGGAGGGGCTGAACAGCAGCAGCTTCAGCGCGAGGGTGCTGCGGAGCACCTGCTCGGGCCACGGGCCGTCCCAGGTGAACGCCTCCGCCCAGGTCTGCCAGCCGTGCAGGGTGCGGTCGATCGACGGGTCGGCGATCACGGGGTCGGGCGCGCGGATCGGCTCGTCCTCCGTGCCGGCGAGGCAGAGCACGTGCCGGGAGCCCGGCGAGGTCGAGAAGGCGCCGCGGAAGTCCGGACCCCAGTCCGTCGCGGGGCCGTTGCCCGGGTGCACCGGGTCCTCGCGGCCGATGTCGGACCCGGTGAGCGTGATGTTCGTGAGGCCGGAGCGGATGAGCGGCACGGTGCCGGTGTCGAAACGGGTGACGCCCTCGTCGCCGAGCAGGTCACCGGGCGCGACGAGCCACCGCATCGCGACCGATCCCGCCACGCCCTGCACGCGCCGGACGAGCTGCATCCACGGCAGCCGCCCGGCGATGCCGGTGACGAGCGCGTCGGTGACCTCGACGACGCCGGAGGCCGTCGTGAAGCGGGTGCGGAGCACGTTCGTGCCGTCGACGTAGGAGCGCTCGGTCGTGAACGGCTCCTCCGGGTGCAGCTCGATGCGGCCGCCGCACTCCTCGTCGAGCAGCGCCCCGAACAGCAGCCGGGACGCGATGCCGGGCACGGGCAGCCAGTCGATGCGCCCGTCGCGGGCGATCAGCGCGACCGTGCGGCCGTCGCCGATCGCGCCGTAGCCGCGGAGGTCCGCGTACCCGCCGACCCGCGGCTCGGCGGGCCCGGGCAGGTCTGCGCTCACCGCCTCACCGTACGGGTTCCGTTTTGAAGGAGTTCTGCGGTCCGAGCGCCGAGGACTCCTTCAAAACGGAAGGGGCGGGTCAGCGGGCGAAGCGGAGGACGCGGACCGCGATCGTGATGGGCAGCGGCCCGAGCGCGGCCGCGCTCTCCCGCACGGCGTAAGCGGCGAGGTGGTGCCCGTTCGGGCCCATCAGCACCGCCCGGGCGACGTCCGCGGGCGGGAGCACCGGGTGCGCCGTCACGCGGGCCTCCTGCACGACCCGGAGGGGCCGCATCCGGTCCGCGAGGCGGCGCTCCTTGTCGGGCGCGACCGCGAGCGTGCCGAACGGCTCGCGCAGCTCGGCCAGGTGCTCGGGCTCGGGCACCACGACCACGACGACGCCGTCCGGGGCGAGCACGCGGTCGAGCTCCGCGCCGTCGCGCGGGCCGAAGACGACGAGCGCCGCGTCGACCGATGCGCCGCGGAGGGGCACGCGCCGGCGGAGGTCGGCCCGTGCGGCCGCCCCCCGCGGATGCACGCCCGCCGCGGCGCGGGCCGCAGCCGCGGACACGTCGATCGCCACGCCGCGGGCGGCCGGCCGCGCGACGAGCACCGCGGCGAGGTAGGCGCCGGGCCCGGAGGCGAGGTCCGCGATCCAGCGCGCCTCCTCCGGCACGGCCGCGACGACCGCCTCCGCGATCGGCCGGTAGTGACCGGCGGCGAGGAAGTCGATCCGGTCGCGCACCATCGCGGTCGTGTCGCCCGGCACGGTCGACCCGGTCGCGAGCGCCGCGTAGCCCTGACGCGCGACGTCGAAGGCGTGCCCGGCCGCGCAGGCGAGCACGGACCCGTCCCTCGCCAGGGGCTCGAGGCAGACCGGGCACGCGAGCACCGCGAGCGCGGCGTCGAGCGCCGCGAGCCGCTCCGGCGCCGTCACGCGGCTCCGAGCACGGCCATCTGCGCCGCGAAGATCCCCGCGCCGCCCTGCGCGGGGTGCCGTACCGCCACCGCCTCGACCCCGGCGGCGGCGAGCGCGTGCTCGGCCTTCCGCCCGATCGCCACGACCCGCGCGGGCCGGAGCGCCCGGACGAGCTCGAGCGCGATCTCGGCGCCGGCGACGACCTCGGGCCGCCGCGGCGCGCGGTTCGTGGCGCGATCGGGCGCGCGGAAGGGGTGGTTCGGGTAGATCGGCCAGTTCACCGGCGGCACGGGCCACCCGCGCAGCGCCTTCTGCACGACGGATGCGGAGAGCTCCCACGTCGCGGCCGGGGCCTCGGGACGCCGGAACCCGTCGCCCTCCGGCGCCCCGGTCAGCAGCCCCGGGCGCGCGTCGAGCTCCCGCACGCTCATGAACGGCACGCCGGTGATCGTGGCCCCGCGCCAGCCGGGCGCCTCGCCGACGAGCAGGGTGTCGGCGCTCGCGGTCAGCTCGAGGTACCGGCGGAGGTTCGCGAGGCGCAGCGCGCCGTCCGGCGTCGCGGCGTCGTAGAGGAACTCCGCGTCCGGCGGCGTGACGGCCTGCAGCCCCGCGAGCAGGTCGAGGAACCGGGTGAGCACCCGGCAAGCCTGCCCCACGCGGCCGGACCGCCGGGCGGCACCGGGGTCGGGCGGCGGTCGGAGGGCGGTCAGACCGCGGTGAGCGGCGCCTGCTCCGTCTCGTCCTCGAAGTGCGCGCCGAGGTGCGTGCGGGCGACGGCGCGGAGGAGCCGGAGGCGGTCGACGTCGCTGTGGTACCCCACGAGCGCGTACGCGTTGACGCCGTCGATCACGGCGAGCAGGTGCACGGCGACCTCGTCCGGGTCGATGTCGAAGTAGTCGCCGCTCCGCACGCCGCGGCGGACGACGGACGCGACGAACGCGTGCCAGGCCCCCTCCTCGGCGCGGACGGCCGCGCCGAGCGCGGGGTTGCGGCGGCCGAGGCTCCACGACTCGAGCCACACCGCGTCCACGTCCGCGGGCTCCGCGAGGTACGCGAGCAGCACCCCGAGCTGCTGGACGGGCGACGGGTGCGTGAGCACCAGCCGCTTCGCCTCGGCGAGCTCGGTCGCCACGATGCGGGAGAACGTCGTCGCGACGAGGTCCTCGACGTCCGGCCACGCGGCCGTCACGGCCCGCTCGGGCACGCTCAGCCGAGCCGCCGTGTTCGCCGCGGTGACGGCATGGAGCCCCAGGTCGAAGGCGACCGCGACGGCGGCGGTGAGGACCTCGTCCTGCTCGATGCGGCGGTTCCTGCTGAGACGCACGCGGACTCCGTTCGTGGGGAAGGGGTGACCTCTTCATGGTGCTGGTCGCGGAGTGGTATTCGTCCGCGCGGCCCGTTCGGATCGGCCGCCTGCGTACCCCCAGTCCTGGGGCATACCCTGCCCGGCATGGGCATGGCGGATGCGCAGGCCGCGGCCGACGCCCGCCGGACCCTCGCGGAGACCGCCGCCCGCCTCGCCGCGGCCGGCGCCCCGACGGAGGCGGTCGCCGCGTTCGAGCCCGCCGCGCGGCGGTTCGGCATCCCGCGGAAGGCGCGTCTCGTGCCGCTCGGGCGGGTGTGGCGGCTCGGCGTGCTGCTGCTCGAGGAGGACGGCGGCGTCCGCGCGACCGGCCGCGTCACGCGCGCCGTGCCGCCCGGGCACCCGGGGCACATGGCCGTCTCGACCGAGGAGCGGCGCGAGGTCCGGGCCGCCGCGCACCGCGGCCCCTTCCCGGCCGGGTCGACCGTGCACTACGACGCGGACCCGATCGAGCTGACCCCGGAGGCGCTGACCGGCGCGACCGGTCCCCTCTTCCTCGAGGACGGCCGCGTGCAGGTGCGGTGGAGCCTCTCCGCGAGCGCCGGCCGCGACCTCGAGCCGTACCTCGCCGAGCGGGAGGCGCTGCTGCTCGACCCGCCCCAGGGCGCGACGTGATCCAGCGCTGAGGGGTGGTCTCGAGGCTCGCTGCGCTCGCACCTCGACCAGCGGAGCGGAGGCGCCCCCGCTGGTCGAGGTGCGACGAAGGAGCCTCGAGACCGGGACCTCAGCGGCCGGCGAGCTCGTCGGCCCGGCGGAGGGCGCCGGCCAGGGCGGCGGCGATCGTGCCGCCGAGGTCGCGCTCCTCGAGCACGGCGACGGCCGCCGCGGTCGTGCCGTTCGGGCTGGTCACCGCGCGGCGCAGCGCCTCCGGCGACTCCCCCGACGCCTCGAGCAGCGCGAGCGCCCCGGCGAAGGTCGCGGCGACGGTGCGCTCCGCGTCCTGCCGCGCGAAGCCGAGGCCGACCGCCGCGTCGGCGAAGCGCTCGAGCAGGAGGTAGACGTAGGCGGGGCCGCTGCCGGAGATCGTCGAGATCCGGTCGATCCGCTCGTCGTCGAGCACGACGACCTCGCCGAGCAGCCCGAACAGCTCGGTCACGGCCGCGAAGCCCTCGTCGGTGACCGCGGCGCCGCGGGCGAGCCCCGTCACGCCGCGCCGCACGCGGACGGGCGTGTTCGGCATGGCGCGCACGACCTGCGCGCCGCCCGGCAGCGCGGCCTCCAGCGGCGCGATCGGCGTCCCGACCGCGAGGCTCACGACGACGGCCCCGGGCGCGAGGTCGGGGCCGATCGCGCGCAGCAGGTCGGCCGTGCCTGCGGGCTTGACGCCCGAGATCACGACGCCGGCGCCGGCGATCGCCGCCCGGTTCGCCTCCGGGTCGGTCTCGAGCGCCGCTGCGCGGATCGCGGTGCCGTCGTACCGCGCGGCGGACGCCGCGGTCCGGGTCGTCGTGCGGAGGTCCTGCACACCGGCGTCGGCCAGGCCGGTGAGGATCGCGGAGCCGAGGTTGCCGCCGCCGAGCACGGCGACCGGAGGAAGAGCCATGCCCGGAAGCGTATTGAGGGCCGGGCTCAGGCGAGCGGGCTCGGCGCCCGCTGCCCGAGCATCGAGTTCAGCATCCCGAAGTCGAGCGGCGTCGTGCCCCACTGCGGCACGATGCCGCCCGCGGGCAGCAGCTCGACGTGGAGGCGGTGCGGCCCCTCGAGGAACTGCAGGTCGAGGCGCAGCACGTCGTCGGTCCAGCCGCCGGACACCGCGACGGGCGGGGCGTCGTCGTCGCCCTCGAGCACGGTCCAGCCGCCGGTGCCGATCGGCAGGCGGAGGGTGACGGTGCCGTCGGCGAGCACGACGCCGCCGTCCTCGAGCGCGGCGGTCAGGCCGGACCCCTCCCAGCTCGTGCGGGCCGTCCCGGACCCGGTCGCGGCGCCGCCCGTCGCGGGCAGCTCGAGCGCGCCGAGGCGGTCGGCGAGCGCCCGGTCCGCGTCCTCGCCCTCGCCGTCGACGCCGAACGCGGGCAGCAGGTGCGTCCACGCGGCGTCGAGGATCGCCTGCATGTCCTCGGTCGCCGACGTGAGCGCGAGGACCACGTCCTGCTCGGGCAGGATCACGCAGAACTGCCCGTAGGCGCCGTCGCCGCGGTAGCCGTGGCGGGCCATCCAGACCTGGAAGCCGTAGCCCTGCGCCCAGTCGGGGTTGCCCTCGCGGTCGGTGTCGACGCGCTTCTCGCGCACCTCGGCCGCCCAGCCATCGGGCAGCACCTGCTCCCCCTCCCAGACGCCGTCCGCGAGGTGGACCTGCCCGAGCTTCGCGATCGTCTCGGTCGTCGCGTGCAGGCCGGTGAAGCCGAGCGACCGGCCCGACGGGTACTGCTGCCAGGAGACCGGCTCGACGCCCAGCGGGTCGAGCAGGCGGGGGCGGAGGTAGCCGACGAGGTCGGTGCCGGCGGCCCGCTGCACGATCGCCGCGACCGAGTAGTTCGCCGGCTGGTTGTAGGTGAACCAGGTGCCGGGCTCGTGCTCCGGCGCGTGGAGGAGGAACCCCCGCACGGGCTCCAGCGGGTCCGTCGTGATCGACGTCGTCGCCATGTCGATCGCGTGCCCGGACGCCATGGCGAGCGCGTGGCGGACGAGGATGCGGCGGCTCGCCTCCGGCAGCTGGTCGCGGAACTCGGGGAAGTGGTCGGCGACGGCGTCGTCGAGCGAGAGCAGCCCCTCCTGCACCGCGAACCCGACCGCGGTGGACAGGAACGTCTTCGACAGCGAGTAGAGCAGGTGGAGGCGGTCGGGGGTGAAGGGCGCCCACCACCCCTCGGCGACGACGTGCCCGTGCCGGACGAGCACGATGCCGTGCGGATCGATCGCCGGATGCGCCTCGAGCGCGTCCACGAACGCGGCGACGCCGGAAGCGGCGACGCCCTGGGCGGAGGGGGTCGATCGGGGAAGGGCCACGGCCCTACTGTCCCCGGCCGCGCCTGAGCGCCCTCCCCGAGCGGCTCCCGAGGTGCGCGGGGCAGGATCCTCTCCCGTGACGCAGCCCGAGCAGCCCCTCCTCGATCTCGCGCGGGCCCACCGCGTCGCGACGTCGTTCACCGACTGGCGCGGCGAGACCCGCACGGTGTCGACGGAGACGCTCACGGCCGTGCTGACCGCCCTCGGCGCGGACCCGGCCGACCCGGTCGCGGCGCTGCACGCGGCCTGGGAGGCGCCGTGGCGCCGCACCCTGCCCGCCTGCACCACCGCCGTGCAGGGCGCCGAGCGGCTCGTGTGGATGCACGTGCCCGACGGGGCGCCCGCGGCCCTCGCGGTCGAGCTGGAGGAGGGCGGCCGCCGCGACCTCGAGCAGGTCGACCAGTGGGTGCCGCCGCGCGAGGTCGACGGCGCGCTCGTCGGCGAGGCGACCTTCCGCATCCCGGGCGACCTGCCCCTCGGCTACCACCGGCTCGTCGCCGCCTCCGGCGACCGGACGGAGGAGGCGCCCCTGATCGTCACGCCCGCCGACGTCGGGCTGCCCGCCCGGCAGGGCGACCGGCGCGGCTGGGGCCTCGCCGCGCAGCTCTACAGCGTGCGGTCGGCCGGGTCGTGGGGCGTCGGCGACCTCGCGGACCTCACCGACCTCGCCGTGTGGGCGGGCGCCGACCTCGGCGCCGACTACGTGCTCGTCAACCCGCTGCACGCGGCCGAGCCGGTGCCGCCGCTCGAGCCCTCCCCCTACCTGCCGTCGTCGCGCCGCTTCTTCAACCCGCTGTACCTCCGAGTCGAGGCGGTCCCCGAGTACGCGGCGCTGCCCTCCCGGGCCAGGGCGCGGGTCGCGATGCTCGCGCGGCGCGTGCGCGAGAAGGCGGCCGCCGCCGACCGCATCGACCGGGACACCGCGTGGGCCGCGAAGCGGGAGGCGCTGCGGCTGCTGTTCACCGTGCCGCGCTCCGCCGGCCGGGAACTCGACCTCGCCGCGTTCCGCCGCCGCGAGGGCGCCGCGCTCGTCGACTTCGCGACGTGGAGCGTGCTCGCCGAGACCCACGGCACCGACGCCCGCACCTGGCCGGAGGACCTCAGGACCCCCGGCTCCCCCGCGGTGGCCGCCTTCGCCGCGGAGCACGCGGAGGACGTCGACTTCACGTGCTGGCTGCAGTGGCTGCTCGACGAGCAGCTGTCGCACGCGCAGGACAAGGCGCTCGGCACCGGCATGGGCATCGGGGTGATGCACGACCTCGCGGTCGGCGTGCACCCGGGCGGCGCGGACGCGTGGCGGCTCGGCGACGCCTACGCGAAGGGCGTCACGGTCGGCGCGCCGCCCGACCCCTTCAACCAGCTCGGGCAGAACTGGCAGCAGCCGCCGTGGCGGCCGGACGCGCTCGAGGCGTCGGCGTACGCGCCGTTCCGCGACCTGATCCGCGCCGTGCTGCGGCACGCGGGCGGGGTGCGGGTCGACCACGTCATCGGGCTGTTCCGGCTGTGGTGGGTGCCCGAGGGGCAGGAGGCGGACCGGGGCGCCTACGTGCACTACGACCACGAGGCGCTGATCGGCGTGCTCTCGCTGGAGGCGGTGCGGGCGCAGGCCGTCGTGGTCGGCGAGGACCTCGGCGTCGTCGACCCGTCCGCCCGGACCCACCTCGCCTCCCGCGGGATCCTCGGCACGTCGATCCTGTGGTTCGAGACCGCGGACGGCGGCGCGCTGCCGGCCGAGCGCTGGCGCGAGCAGTGCCTCGCCTCCGTCACCACCCACGACCTGCCGCCCACCGCCGGGTACCTCGAGGGCGAGCACGTGCGCCTCCGCGACGAGCTCGGGCTGCTCACCCGGCCGGTCGAGGAGGAGCTCGCCGCGGACCGCGCCGAGCAGCGCGTCTGGCTCGACGAGGTGCGCAGCCGCGGTCTCCTCGCCGACGACGCCTCGGAGGAGGAGACCGTCGTGGCGCTGCACCGGTACCTCGTGCTGACGCCCGCGCGGCTCGTCGGGGCCGCGCTCGTCGACCTGGTGGGCGACCGGCGGACGCAGAACCAGCCCGGGACGCTCGAGGAGTACCCGAACTGGCGCGTGCCGCTGTCCGGCCCCGACGGGCGGCCGATCGCGCTGGAGGACGTCTTCACCTCGCCGCGCGCCGCCCGCCTCGCGGCGGTCCTCCCCCGGCGCGGCTGATCCCGCGCCTCCCGCGGCGCCGCCCCTCCCCGCCCCGCTGGTCGAGGTGCGAGCGCAGCGAGCCTCGAGACCACCGCCCGACGGATCAGCCGGAGACGGTGAGGACCAGCAGCGTCAGGTTCAGCGCGACGACGAGCGCGCTCACGACGCCCGCCGCGATCCGGAGCGGCACCGGGTTCACGGCCGCGCCCATCACGGAGCGGCGGCTCGTCAGCACGGCGAGCGGCACGAGCGCGAACGGGATGCCGAGCGACAGGGCGACCTGGCTCAGCACGAGGGCCAGGGTCGGGTCGACGCCGAGCCCGAGGATCACGAGCGCGGGGATCAGCGTGACCACCCGGCGGGCGAGCAGCGGCACGGACACGTGGAGCAGCCCCTGCATGATCGTCGCGCCCGCGTAGGCGCCGACGGAGGTGGAGGCGAGCCCGGAGGCGAGCAGCCCGATCCCGAACACGGTCGCGATGACGGGCCCGAGCGCCGAGCCGATGGCCGCGTGCGCGCCCTCGATGGTGTCGGTGCCCGCGACGCCCGACAGCGACGCGGCGGCCAGCAGCAGCATCGCGATGTTCACGGTGCCCGCCACCAGCAGGGCGAGGACGACGTCGAGCCGGGTGGCGCGCAGCAGGATCCGCACCCGCGCCGGGTCGGTCGTGACGCCGTGCCGGTCGCGGGCGAGCGCCGAGTGGAGGTAGATCGCGTGCGGCATGACGGTCGCGCCGAGCATGCTCGCGGCGAGGAGCACGGAGCCGGAGTCCGCGAACCGCGGCACGAGCCCCTCCGCGGCCCGGCCCCAGTCGACCGGGCTGACGACGAGCCCGGCGACGAACCCGACCGTGATCACGGCGAGCAGGGCGATCACGACCGACTCGAAGGTGCGCTGGCCGCGCGCGGACTGCACGGCGAGGATCCCGACGGAGATCGCGCCGACGAGCACGCCGCCGGGCAGCAGCGGGATGCCGAACAGGATCTGCAGGGCGATCGCGCCGCCGATGACCTCGGCGAGGTCCGTCGCCGCGGCGACGAGCTCCGCCTGCGCCCAGAACGCGAGGCGGCCCGGGCGCGGCAGCCGCTCGCCGAGCAGCTCCGGCAGGGTGCGGCCGGTGACGACGCCGAGCTTCGCCGACAGGTACTGCACGATCACCGCGGTCGCGTTCGCCGCGACGAGCACCCAGACGAGCAGGTACTGGTAGCCCGCGCCGGCGGAGAGGTTCGCGGCGACGTTCCCCGGGTCGACGTACGCGATCGCGGCGACGAAGGCGGGGCCGAGCAGGCGCAGGAGGCGGCGCTCGGGCGGCCGCGCCGCGACGGGCGTCGTCACCTCGGCAGCGGACACGGCGCTCCTCGCTCCAGGTGGGAGGACTCTAACGAGGCCCGGCGGGGAGTTCTTCGGACCCCCTCCCTCCCTCCCGGTGGGCGGGAGGGGGTCGGCGGCGGTCAGGAGGGGTCGCGGGGCGCGGCGGCGGCCGGGGCGTCGGCGCGGGCGCCGCGGGAGTCGAGCTTCGCGAGCATCGCGTTGTACGCCTCCCAGCTGTCGTCCGTGCCCTGGTCCAGGTGCCGGTCGAGGCGGGTGGCGACGCGGTTGTCCTGCCGCGCCCACTGCGTGACGAGCGCGACGATCACGATGACGAGCGGGATCTCGCCCGCCGCCCACGCGATGCCGCCGCCGACGGCCTGGTCGGCGAGCAGGTCCCCCGCCCACGGCTCGCGGAGGTAGCGGTAGAAGTCGCCCGCGATCACGTCCTTGCTCGTCATCACCGCGACGCCGAAGAACGCGTGGAACGGCATCGCCGCGAGCACCATGCCGAGCTTGCCGATGTGCGGGATCGGCCGCGGCGGCGCGTCGACGCCGATGACCAGCCCGTAGAACATGAAGCCGATCACGAGGAACTCGACGTTCATCAGCTGGTGCGCCCAGTGGTAGCGCAGCGCGAAGTCGAAGATCGGCGTGAAGTACAGCAGGTAGTAGGCGCCGATGAAGCGCACGAAGACGAGCAGCGGGTTGAACAGCACGTGCGTGACCCGCCAGGCGAGCAGCGCGGCGATCCACTCGCGCACCCCCGCCGCCCTCGAGCGGCCGTGCGCGGGGAGGGCGCGGAGCGCGAGCGTGATCGGGCCGCCGAGCACGAGCAGCAGCGGGCCGAGCATGTTCAGCGCCATGTGCAGCACCATGTGCAGGCTGAAGACGGCGCTGGAGTAGCGGCCGAGCCCGCTCGAGGTCGTGATCACGACGACCGCCCAGCCGAGCAGCCACGCGACCGTGCGGCCGACCGGCCAGGCGTCCCCGCGGCGGCGCAGCGCGACGACGCCCGCGACGTACAGGCCCGCTGCGGCCAGCGACACGAGCAGGAACAGCAGGTTCGGCCGCCACGCGGTGGCGAGCGTCGCCAGGGTGGGCGCGCCGGGCAGGTCGTAGCCGAAGAAGGTCTGGTTCACCGACGTCGGCACGAAGTACTGCGGCGGCGGGATGCGGCTCATGACGAGCCACACGCCGAGCAGCAGGGCGGCCGGCACGAGCGCGACGGCGCTGCGGCGCGCGGCGTCCCGCCGGGCGGCCGCGCGGTCCGCCTCCCCCGGGCGCAGGCCGCGGAGCACGAACGGCGCGATGATCCCGAGGAGCGCGAAGCGGACGAGGAACAGCCAGGCCGTCGGCGAGCCGAGGAACGGCGAGCCCCACAGCTCGAAGAGCGCGAGGACGACGTCCGACCCCGCCGCGACGACCCAGGCGAGGGCGAGCATGCGGCGCACGCGGAGGAGGGAGACCGGCCCCGGGCGCGGCCCCGCGACGGAGCGGTGCCGCAGCACGGCGAGCAGGCCGACGAGCACGGCGAGCGCGGGGGTGCCGACGGTGGCCGCGTCGCTGCCGAAGTCGTGGTTCGGGCCGACGAGCACCTGCGTCACGACGACCGGCGGCAGCAGCGCGACGAGGCCGAGCACGAGCAGCAGCGCGTGCGTCTGCCAGGCGTGGGCGAGGAACGCGGTGATCGCGATCGCGGCCGCCAGCACCGCGACGACGAGCCACGCCGTCGGGAGGTACGTGTACGAGAAGGCGTAGCCGGCGACGCCGGGCACGAGCATGCGCCCGAGCGGCTGACCGCCCGCGTCGGCGGCGTCGACGGCGACGAGCGCGAGGGCGGCGACCGCCCACACGGCGGCGGACACCGCGACGGGCCGCGCGTCCGTGAAGTAGTCGAGCGTCAGCCGGCCGGTGCCGGAGCGCTGCCGGCCGAGCACCGCGTACGCGAGGCTCGCGACGCACCAGGCGGAGGCGACCGCGACGACCCCGTGCAGCAGCCCGCTCGCGAGGGACGTCGCGAGGCCCGGCGCGCTCTTGCCGACGGCCGCGTAGGGCTGGGCGCCGAGGAGGACCGCGGCGACGCCGACCGCGAGCAGCGGGACGAGCGCCGCGACGACCACGAGGGCGTCGGAGCGGCGGCCGGACGCGGCGGACGCCGCTGGCGCGGTCGGCGCCGGGGCCTCGGCGCCGCGGACGGCGTGCTCCGTGCTCATGGATGTGTCCCCCGTCGGCGGCCGATGCAGCGCGGCGATTCTACAATCTGTAGTGCGACGCTCGACCCGGAGGTGCGGATGACGACGCTGACCGACCAGCCGACGGTCCGGACGATGGACGACGTCGTCGAGCTCGACATCGCCGGCATGACCTGCTCGGCCTGCGCGAACCGCATCGAGCGCAAGCTGAACCGCCTCGACGGCGTCACCGCGAGCGTCAACTTCGCGACCGAGCGCGCCACCGTGGTCGGGCTCGACGGCGACGTCGACGGCGCGGTCGCCGCGGTCGAGAAGGCCGGCTACAAGGCGGCCCTGCACACGCCCGGCGACGACGAGTGGTCCCGCCGCGCGACGAGCGACCGGATCGACTCCCTCCGCCGCCGCCTCACGGTCTCGGCGCTGCTCTCGGTGCCGCTCTGCGACCTCACGATCCTGCTCGCGCTCGTGCCCGCGTGGCGCTTCCCCGGGTGGCAGCTCCTCTGCGTGCTGCTCGCCGTGCCGATCGTCACCTGGGCCGCGTGGCCGTTCCACAAGGCGACCCTCCGGAACCTCCGCTCCGGCTCGCTGAGCATGGACACCCTCGTGTCGCTCGGCGCCGTCGTCTCGTTCGTCTGGGCGCTCGTCGTGCTCGTCGGCGGCCCCTCCGCCGCGGGCTACTGGATCGGCTTCGGCCCCACCCCGCCGGGCGCGGACGCGATCTACCTCGACGTCGCCGCGGGCATGGTCACCTTCCAGCTCGGCGGGCGCTACTTCGAGACGCGCTCCCGCCGCCGCGCGGGCGACGTCCTGCACGCGATCTCGGGCCTCGCGGCCCGCTCCGTGCTCCTCCGCACGCCCGACGGCGACGTCGAGGTGCCCGCGGGGCGCGTGCGCCCCGGCGACGTCGTCGTGGTCCGGCCCGGCTCCTCCGTCCCCGTCGACGGGATCGTGGAGGCCGGCCGCTCCTCCGTCGACACGAGCACGATGACCGGCGAGACCGCCCCCGCGGAGGTCGGGCCCGGCTCGACCGTCTCCGCCGGCACCGTCAACGGCTCGGGCGCGCTCACGGTCGTCGCGGAGCGCGTCGGCCAGCACACCCGGCTCGCGCAGCTCGCCGCGATCGCGGACGAGGCGCAGCGCCGCAAGGCCCGCGTCACCCGCCTGGTCGACCGGGTCACCAGCGTCTTCATCCCGGCCGTCATCGGCCTCGCCGTGCTCGTCACGGCGGGCTGGCTGCTCGCCGGCGCCCCGGTCGGCGCGGCGATCGGCATCGGCATCGCCGTGCTGATCATCGCCTGCCCGTGCGCGCTCGGGCTCGCGACGCCGACCGCGCTGATGGTCGGCGTCGGCCGCGGCGGCCAGCTCGGCATCCTCGTGAAGGGCCAGGACGCCCTCGAGGCGAGCGGCCGCATCGACACCGTCGTGCTCGACAAGACCGGCACGGTCACGACCGGCGCCTTCACGGTCGCGGACGTCCGCCCCGTCGGCGACCTCGACCGGCACGGGCTGCTGCGCCTCGCCGGGGCGCTCGAGCAGGACTCGGAGCACGCCATCGGCCGCGCGATCTCCGGCGCCGCCGCGGCCGAGCTCGGCCGCCCGGAGCCCGTCGAGGGCTTCGAGGCGCTCAGCGGGCTCGGCGCCGCGGGCGTCGTCGGCGGCCGCCGCGTCGTCGCCGGCAACCGCCGCCTGCTCGTCGAGCAGGGCGTCGCCGTCCCCGCCGCGCTCGACGAGGCGGTGCTCGAGCTCGAGACCGCCGGGCGCACCCTCGTGCTCGTCGCGGTCGACGGCGTCGCCGCCGGCGTGCTCGGCCTCGCGGACGACGTGAAGCCGACGGCCCGGGAGGCCGTCGCGCAGCTGAAGGCGATGGGGCTGCGCACCGTGCTGCTCACCGGCGACTCGGCCCGCGCGGCCGCCGCGGTGGGCGCGGAGCTCGGCTTCGACGAGACGATCGCCGAGGTGCTGCCCGCCGACAAGGCGGCCGTCGTCGCCGACCTGCAGCGGCAGGGCCGGAAGGTCGCGATGGTCGGTGACGGGATCAACGACGCCGCGGCGCTCGCCTCCGCGGACCTCGGGATGGCGATCGTGACCGGCACCGACGTCGCGATGAAGTCGGCCGACGTGATCCTCGTCCGCGACGACCTGCGGGCCGTGCCCGACGCGGTCGCGCTGGCGCGGAAGATGCTCGGCACGATCCGCGGCAACCTCGTGTGGGCCTTCGGCTACAACATCGCGGCGATCCCGCTCGCGGCGTCCGGGCTGCTGAACCCGCTCATCGCCGCGGCCGCGATGGCGCTGTCCTCGGTGCTCGTGGTGACGAACAGCCTCCGCCTCCGCAACTTCACCCCGCACCAGGCGCAGCCCGAGGCCTGACGCCCGAGCGATTCCGCAGGGGCTACCAGACGGGCCAGGACACCGCCGCGGCGGTGCCCGCGGTGGTGCTGACCTCGGTCTGCAGGGTGAGGGTCCACTCCCCCGCGATCGGCAGGCCGGCGCCGGTGCTGCGCCAGCCGTCGCCGTCGCGACGGAAGGCGACGTCGAGGGCCGCGACCCCCTCCGTGCCGAGCGCCCCCTCGAGCGACCGGAGGCGGATCGGCCGGCCGCCCGCGTCGAGGGCGCGGACCCGGATCACGGCGGGCCCGCGGCGGGTGCGGTCGACCTGGACGACGAGGCGGTCGCTCCCCGCGGCGACCGTGCGGGTGACGGCCGGACCGTAGGTCTCCGCGGCCGTCGCCGTGGTGCTGAGCGCCCCGGTGACGGCGAGGATCGCGACGAGCCCCGCCACCTCGACCACCGCGGTCCGGCACAGGCGGGCGCGCGGCGGCACCCTCGCTCCGGCGACGACCCGCTGCGCGGCCGCCGCGAGCACGAGCACGAGCACGAGCAGCCCGAGCTTCGCGAGCAGCAGCACGCCGTACCCGGTCGACCAGAGCGCGTCGAGGGGCACCACGGTCGGGAAGGCCTGGACCTCCCCCGTCACGACGAGCACGGCGACGCACGTGTAGGCGACCAGCGACCAGCGCCTCAGGAGGCGGACGCCGGCGGCGGGCGCGCGGCGCACCCGCGGCAGCACCGCGGTCACGAGCACGACGAGGCCGCCGAGCCAGAGCGCCATCGCCGCCAGGTGCACCACCGCCGCGGGCACGAGCAGGGAGGCCGCGCCGTCCGTGGCGTGGCCGAGCAGCGCGATGGTCGTGAGCACGCCGACGCCGAGCACCCCCGCGATGCGCGGCCGCGGGGCGCGGGCGAGGGAGAGGCCGGCGAGCGCGCCGACGAGCAGCAGCCGCACGAGCAGCACCGCCCCGGCCGGGCTCGTGACCGTGTAGCCGAGGTCCTCGACGCGGAGCACGCCGGCCCAGCCGCCGCCCGACGCGCGGGGGCCGCGCAGCAGCAGGTCCGCGAGCGTCGCGAGGGCGAGCACGAGCAGCCCGGCCTGCGCGAGCCGCAGCACGCGCCGTCGCCGCTGCACGGCCGGCCAGAGGACCGCCGCCGCGGCCGGCGCGCCGACGCCGAGCGCCGCGCCGAGGTAGCCCGCGCCGATCGCGGCGCCGAGCGCGGGGTCGAGCGGCGACCCGAGGGAGACCGGGCCCTCCACCGCCTGTGCGTCGCGCCGCACCCCGAAGCGGAGCGAGCCCGAGACGACGTGGCTGTCCGCGGACACGACGCGGTAGGCGACCGTGTAGACCCCCTCCGGCACGGCGGCCTCGAGCGGCACCACGACGGTCCGCCCCTCGAGCCGCGCGCGGCCCGCGTCGACGCGCGCACCGGTCGAGGAGAGCACCGTCGTCGCCGCGGGCGGCAGCGCGATGCCCTCGTCGAACGTCAGCCGCACCGCGGCGGGCGCCTGCTCGAGCCGCGAGCCGTCCGCGGGGTCGCTCGACACGAGCACGGCGTGCGCGGACGCCGGGGCGGCGGGCAGGAGCAGCAGGGCGACGACCGCGAGCAGCAGTCCCCCGAGGACCCGCGCCGCCCGCGCGCCGATCACGCGCCGGATGCGCCCCTCCGGGACCGCAGCAGGCCGACGAGCCCGACGAGCAGCGCGGCCGCCGCGAGCACCACGGCGACGATGCCGACGGCGAGCGCCGCGGTGCTCGAGCCGGTCGCCTGCGAGGCCGACGCGGCCTCGGTCGCGGCGGGCGCGGGCTCGTCGTCCGCGGCGGCGAGCTGCAGCACGGGCGCCGGGTGCTCCGGCTCGGCGGAGCCGGTCGCGGTCTGGTTCCAGTCGACGACGCTGCCGTCGCTGTAGGTCTGCCGGGTCGGGAACTCGAGCCGTGCGACGTCCGGCAGCGGCCCCGCGGACACGGCGAACCGCTGGAACTGCCCGGGGCGGATGCCCTTGCCGGCCTCCGCCTTCCAGACGATGCGGGAGACGAAGGAGGTCAGCTGCCCGTCGTCCGTCTCGATCGGCTTCTCGAGCCTCGCCGTGCTGACGGTCGCGGTCCAGCCGGCGACGGGCTCGACGCTCGCGGACGCGATCGGCGTCCTCGTCGGCATCGTCACGGTCACCTCGGTGGTCGACGCGGTGTCCGACTCGGTCGGGACGCGGAAGGTGAGCACACCGTACCCGCCCCGCGTCGCGTCCTCCCCGTCGACGTGCACGTGCGCGGAGGCGGCGGTCGCCCCGACGAGCACGGCGCCCGCGGCGACGGCGAGCCCGGCGACGAGGCGCACGGCCGTGCGGCGGGCGGAGGTGCGGGGACGGGGCATGCGGGACTCCTCGGTTCGGGGACGGGGACGGGGACGGGGACTCAGGTGGCGAGCACGAGCAGGACGTAGGCCATGCCCGCGGCCATGGCGGTGGACGCGGCGAGGTCGGCGACCTCGAGCCGCCGCGCGGGACCGGCGGCCTCCCGGACGAGCAGCCCGGCCAGCCAGACCGCCGCGCCGACGAACAGCGTGCCGAGCGCGATCGACACGGCGAGCGCCCACGGCACGTCGCCGGTCATGACTGCGCCGGCGCCGTGGCTCATGCCGGCCATGCCGCCCATGCCGGCCATGTCCTCGTGGGCCGAGGGCGCGCCGGGGATCATCGCGACGGCCATCCAGACCATCGCCAGCATCATCCCGGCGTGGTACCAGAGGCCCGCGATGCGGCCGTGGGCGCCGTGCCCGACGCCGAGGCCGGCGTCCGCGGCGGGCCGGAACAGCGCGGCGCCGGCGTACCAGAACGCGCCCGCGGAGAACACGACGACCTGCGGCAGCGCGGGCGCGGCCCACGACCACGGCATGGCGACCATCGCGCCGCTCATCGCGAGGTGGAGGAGGTTCGAGACGCGGTCCGGCACGTCGCGGTTGGCCACGACGCGGCCGGCGAACCAGAGGGCGAGGACGCCGAAGAGGGTGGTGGCGACGGTCGCGGTCAGCGGCGTTCCCATCGTCACGCCGTCACTCTACAGTTTGTAGAGCAGACCTCCACCCGCGCGGGCACGACGGCGCGAGGCGTCCGGCCGCTGCTCGAGCCGGGCCGCGCGGATCTCGGCCCACTCGTTCGCCTCGAGGGCCGCCGTGCGTCGGAGCGCGCTCGCCAGCGTCCGCTCGCCGCAGACCCGCGCCGCGGCGTCGTCGGCCGCGAGCTCGACGAGCAGGTGGACGGCCTGGTCGAACGCCCGGGCGCCGAACAGGGCCGGGAGGCACATGCGGTTGAGCGCCGCGGTCCGCAGCAGCACGTCGTGCCGTCCGGCGAGGTGCGCCCGCTCGTGCTCGAGCACCGCGCGCAGCTCGCCCGCCGTCAGCGCGTCCGCGAGCGCGGTGGAGACCACGATGCGTCCCCCGTCCGCCGTCGAGCTGAAGGCGATCGGACGGTCGGCGCGGATGTGCAGCACCGGCACCGCGCCGAGCCGGTCGACCCGCTTCGTGCAGGCGGCGGCGAGGAGGTCGAGGTCGCGGATCGCCGCCTCCCGGCCCGAACGCAGCGGCTCCGCGCGGGTGAGCACGAGCGCGCCGGCGGCGCCGACGACCGCGAGCGCGCTCCACGCGAGCACGCCGGCGAGCCAGCCCGCGTCGAGCGGCTCCGCGTGCGCGGCGATCGCCAGCATCACGCTCCAGAGGACGGACGCGGCGATCGCCGCCGCGCCCGTCAGGAACGCGGTGCACCAGGCGACGAGCAGCAGGCGCGGCCGGCGCACGGCGGGGCCGCGGAGGCGGAGGAGGCGGGGCGCGCCGAGCACGCAGGCGGCGGCGACCGCGAGCAGGACCGCGAGGACGATCACGGCGCGCTCCCGCCGACCGCCCGCCGCAGCACGTCGAGGTCGGTCGCGTCGAGCTGCTCCGCGAAGGACATGAGGGCCGCGCCGCGGTCCGCGGACTCGAGCAGCGCCGCGAGCATCGACTCGGCCGCGACGCCGCCGGCGACGGCGCGCACGCGGAAGCGCGCCTCCCCGCCGTCGAGGCGCTCGACCGCGCCGGCCTGCTGCAGCCGCGTCAGCACGGTGATCACGGTCGTGAACGCCGGCTTCGGCTCGGCGTCGGGCCAGCGCTCGAGCAGCATGCGCGCGCTCACCGGCTCGCCCGCCTCGCGCAGCAGCGCGAGCACCGTCGTCTTCAGCTGCCCGTGCGCCCGTCGACCGACCACCCCGCACCTCCCGTGCTCTACGACTTGTCTAGCAGAGCCCGGGCACCCCGAGGCCCGCTGGTCGAGGTGCGAGCGCAGCGAGCCTCGAGACCGTCCCGCGCGAGCACCGGGCAGGAGCATCCGCCGTCGGCGAACCCGCGCAGGGGCGCTGGGCGGCGGGTCCATCCCCCCTGCATGACCGATGCGGAGGCGCTCGACGCCTACTCCGAGACGGTGATCCGGGTCGCGGACGCCGTCGCCCCCTCCGTCGCCGCGGTGACCGTCCGGACGGCACGCGGCACCGGCGCCGGCAGCGCGACCGTGATCGCGCCGGCCGGCCACCTGCTGACCAGCGCCCACGTCGTCGAGGGCGCCGACCGCGTGGAGCTCGCGTTCGGCGACGGCACCGAGGCGCACGCCCGCGTGATCGGGCGCGACCCGCTGTCCGACCTCGCGGTCCTCCGCTCCGACGACCCGACCCCATCGCCCGTCCCGTTCGGCGACGCCGCGCGGCTGCGGGTCGGCCAGCTCGTCGTGGCGCTCGGCAACCCGCACGGCCTCGCGGGCAGCGTGACGGCCGGGATCGTCTCCGCGCTCGGCCGCTCGCTGCCCACCCGGGCGGGCCGGGTCGTGGACGAGGTCGTGCAGACCGACGCGGCGCTCAACCCGGGCAGCAGCGGCGGCGCGCTCGCGGACAGCGCCGGGCGGCTCGTGGGGGTGAGCACCGCGGTCGCCGGGGTCGGCCTCGGGCTCGCCGTCCCGATCTCCGCGACGACGCTCGAGATCATCGAGGCGCTGCGGACCCGCGGCCGGGTGCGGCGGGCCTGGCTCGGCATCGCGGGCGCGCGGGTCCGCCTCCGCCCCGAGATCGCGGCCCGGGTCGGCGCCCCGCACGGCGTGCAGGTCGCGTCCGTCGTCGCCGGCAGCCCGGCCGCCGCCGCGGGCGCGCGGCCGGGGGACGTCGTCGTGTCGCTCGGCGGCAGCCCGGTCGCGACCGTGACGGACATCACCCGGCTCATGGTCGAGCGGACGATCGGCACGCGGCTGGAGATGACGGTCTGGCGCAACGGCGCCCTCGTCGACGTGGTGGTCGAGCCGCAGGAGCTCCGCGCGGCCTGACCGGACCGTCTCAGAACGAGACGGGGAAGGCCTCCTCGAGCGCCGCGCTCAGCGACGCCTTGGCGTCCGCGGACAGCGGGACGACGGCGTCCGCGAGCAGCCCGGACACGCGCTCGGCGATGCGCTCGGCCTCCCGCAGGCCCTCGGCGGTCAGCCCGACGCGCACGACCCGGGCGTCCCCCTCCTCGGCCGTCCGCTCGACGAGCCCGCGCTGCTGCGCACGGTCGACGAGGCCGGTGACGCTCGACCGGTCGAGCCCGAGCCCGGCCGCCAGCTCGGCCATCCGCGGCCGGCGGTCGCGCAGCGCGCCGAGGACGCGGAGCTGGCTGAGGGAGATCCCCTCCTCCGCGGCGACGCGCGTCAGGCGGCTCATGACCTCGAACGACATGCGCACGAGCGCGTCGCGCAGCGCGGCGTCCTCCTCGGAGGTTGACATGGTTGGGACTCCAAACTACTTTGATTGGGAATCCCAATCATACCCGAGAGGATCCCATGCACGCCGCCGTCGTCGACGACTTCCGCACCCCGCCCGCCTACCGCGAGGTGACGCTCCCCGAGCCGCAGGAGGGGCAGGTGCCCGTCGACGTCGTGGCCGCGGCCCTCCATCCCCGCGTCCGGTCCCAGGCCGACGGGTCGCACTACACGAGCACCGACGCGCTGCCGCTCGTGCCCGGCGTGGACGGCGTCGGCCGCGACCCCGAGGGCGTGCTGCGGTACTTCGTCCTCCCCGGCACGGCGTGGGGGTCGATGGCGGAGCGCACGCTCGTCGACCCCGCCCGCAGCGCGCCGCTCCCCGACGGCGTGGACCCCGTCGTCGTCGCCGCGGCGATGAACCCGGCGATGTCCTCCTGGCTCGCCCTGACCCGCCGGGTCGAGCGGACCGCCGGCGCCCGCGTCCTCGTGCTCGGCGCGACCGGCAGCGCGGGCCGGCTGGCGGTGCAGGTCGCGAAGCGGCTCGGCGCCGCGCACGTGACGGCCGCCGGCCGGAACCGGGAGGAGCTCGAGCGGCTTCCCGCGCTCGGCGCGGACGCGGTCATCGCGCTGTCCGACGAGCCGGACGCGGTCCGCGCCGGCCTCGCGGCCGCGGGCCGCGACCTCGACGTCGTCCTCGACTACGTCTGGGGCGGCACCACCGCGACCGCGCTGCGTGCGGTCGTGCCCGCGCGCCGGGAGGACGACCGGCTGCTCACCTGGGTCCAGATCGGCTCGGTCGGCGGCCTGGAGTCGCCGATCCCCTCCGCGGCGCTGCGGGCGATGAACCTCCGCCTCGTCGGCAGCGGGCAGGGGTCGGTCGCCCCGAGCGACGTCGTCGCCGAGCTGCCCGCGATCGCGACGGAGATCACGACCGGCGGGTACGACGTCCGGGCTCGAGCGGTGCCGCTCCGCGACGTGCGGGCCGCGTGGACCGCGAGCACGGACGACCGCCTCGTGCTCGTCCCCTGACTACAGCGGGCCGAGCACGTGGTCGAGGTGCCGGTTCCGCAGCAGCCCGCCCGGGTCGAGGCGGCGGCGCACGGCGACGAAGTCGTCGAAGCGCGGGTAGCGCTCCCGCAGCTGCTCGGCGCCCCGCGTGTGCAGCTTGCCCCAGTGCGGCCGGCCCTCGAAGCCCGCGAAGACCCGCTCCGCGATGCGGAAGTACTCGCGGCGCACGTCACGGGCGTAGCAGTGCACCGCCACGTAGCCGGTCGCACGGCCGGCGGAGGTGCTGAGCCAGGCGCTGTCGTCCGCGGCGGCCGCGCGCACCTCGACCGGGAAGGAGATCCGCAGCCGGCTGCGCCGCAGGGCCGACCGGAAGGCCTCGAACGCCTCCGGCAGCCGCTCGAGCGGGACGGCCCACTCGGACTCCGCGAACCGCACCCGGCGCGGGGAGGTGAACACCTCGTGCGACGGCGCCGACCAGTCCCGCTCGGCGACGGTCCGCGCGGCGAGCCGGTTGATCGCCGGCACGAGCACCGGCGCGCGCCGCCCGACCCGGCAGGTCAGCTCGAACACGCCGTTCGACAGCACCTCGTCGTCGACGAACCGCCGGAGCCGGGAGGCGCTCGGTCCGACGGCGTCGAGCGGCACCCGGGTGTTCGTCTTCGTCAGCGCGAGGTCGGTGCCGGGGAACCAGTAGAACTCGAAGTGGTCCGCCGCGGCGACGCGGTCGAGGAGGCCGTCGACGACGGCGTCGAGCGGCTCCGCCCGCTCCTCCGCCGCGAGCCCGAAGGCGGGCACGCACTGCAGGGTCACCGCGGTGACGACGCCGAGCGCGCCGAGCGAGACGCGGGCGGCGGGCAGCAGCGGGTCGTCGCCGGCGAGGTCGAGCACGTCGCCGCCCGGCGTCACCAGCTGCAGGGCGACGACCTGCGACGCGATCGGGCCGAAGCCGGCGCCCGTGCCGTGGGTGCCCGTGCCGATCGCGCCGGCGATCGTCTGCCGGTCGATGTCCCCGAGGTTCGACAGGGCGAGCCCGAACCGGCCGGCGAGCCGCGCCGTCTGCGCGATGGTCGTGCCGCCGCCGACCGTGATCCGGCCGGCGTCGCGGTCGACGCCGCGCAGGCCGGCCAGCCCGGTCGTCTCGAGCAGCACCCCCTCGGTCCTGGCCAGCGCGGTGAAGCTGTGGGCGGAGCCGACCGGGCGCACCGTCAGCCCGTCGCGGGACGCCTGCTGGAACGCCCGGGCGACGGCCTCCGCGGACCTCGGCCGCACCGTGCGCGCCGGGGTCGACCGGCTCGTGCGGCCCCAGTTCGTCCAGGTGCCCGTCATGTGAACGTCATCCCCTCGCCGCGGTAGGTCGGCCACTCACCCTGCCGGACCCCGCCGCGGACGAGCCGGTACGCCGCGAGCCGCTCCGCGGGCTCTCCCGACTTCGCGTGCCGGAGGACGACGCGGTCGCCGGTCCGCAGCGCGCCGCCGCGCAGCGGCGTCTGCACCTCCCCGGCCTGCTCCCGCGCCTCGTAGGCCAGCCGCGGCGGCCAGACCGGCAGCGGCCGCCGGTCGGGCCCGATCGGGCCGGACGCGATCCACCCGCCGCCCTCGACCGTCGCGAGCCCCGTCTGCGGCGTGCGCACGACCGACAGGAGGAAGGAGGCGGCGGGCGCCGGGCGGAACGTGCGGTACCGGTCGAACAGGTGCCCGGCGAAGAGGCCGCTGCCCGCGGTGAGCTCGGTGACGGACGAGTCGGTGATCGTCGACTCGATCGAGCCGGTGCCGCCGCCGTTCACGAACTCGAGCTCGGCGATCTCGCTCAGGCCGGCGACCGCCGCCTCGCGGCGCGCGAAGGCCTGGGCGGCGGAGCGCCGCTTCACCTCGGCGATCACCCGCTCGTGCGCGAGGTTCGCGCCGTAGCGGTCCACGACGCCCGCGATCTGCGCCTCGTAGCCCATGAGGCCGACGAGCCGGAAGCCCGCGCGGCGGGCGACCTCCCGGCCGAGCGCGACGGCCGAGGCGGCGTCGCGGAGCGGGGAGCGCCGCACGCCGAGGTGGCCGAGCACGGGCAGGTCGATCGACATGTCGAGGTCGATCGCGACCCGCAGCTCGGGCCGGCGGTCGGGCGGGACGACCGCGTCGACGACGTCGAGCTGGTCGACCGAGTCGACCATGAGGGTGATGCGCCGGGCCGCCTCCTCGTCGCGGGCGAGAGCCGCGATCGCGCCGCGGTCGACGGTCGGGTAGCCGAGCACCACGTCGTCGATCCGCGTCGCGAGCCGGAGGGCCTCGCGCAGGGAGTAGGCCAGCACGCCGTGCCAGCCCGGCAGCGCGAGGACCGCCTCGATCGCCTCCCGGACGCGGAGGGACTTGGAGGCGAGCCGGATCGGCGTGCCGCCCGCACGCCGCACGAGGTCGGCCGCGTTCCAGGCCAGCGCGTCGAGCTCGAGCACGCCGACCGGGGCGTCGAGGTCCGCCGTGGCGGCGATCACGCCCGGCCAGAAGCGGTCGGGGGCGAGCCACGGGGTCGCGGCCGACGGTGCGAGGAGCGTCATGCGACGCTCCGCACCCGCGCCACGGCGACCGCGCCGAGCAGGGACAGTACCCCGGCGCCGAGGAACAGCGCCGGGAAGCCGCCGAACCCGACGATGAGGGCGGCGCCGAGCAGCGGCCCGAAGGCCTGCGGCACCGCGAGGGCGACGTTCATGATCCCCAGGTCCTTCCCGCGGTCGGCCGGGTCCGGCAGCACCTGCGTCGCGAGCGCCTGGTCCACCGCGAGGAAGACGCCGTAGCCCGCTCCGAGCAGCGCCGCGCCGACGAGCGCGGTGCCGTAGGCGGGTACGGCGGCGAGCAGCACCGCGGCCGCCGCCTGCAGCACGGCCGCCGCCGCGACGAACACCCGCCGCCGGCCCGTCCGGTCGCTGGCCCGCCCGGCGACCAGGCTCGCCACGACGAGCGCGACCAGGTAGACGAGCACGAGCGGCACCAGGTCGTCCTCCGCGTGCCGGTCGCCGAGACCCTCCGAGAGGAAGTAGAGGAGCAGGCTGGTCCCGAGGGCGTTGCCGAGGTTCACGAGCAGCCGGCCGGCCAGCGTCCACGCGAAGTCCGGGTGCGTCCGGGGGTCGATCCAGAGCGACCCGGTGATCTGCGCGAGCCGGAGGCGGGGCCGCGCGTCCCGGGCCGGGGCGTCGGGCACCGTGACGAGCAGCGGCAGCACCAGCGCGACCAGGACGACCGCGACGACGGCGTAGGACCCCGCGCGGGGCAGCGCGAGCGCCTCGATCAGCAGCAGCCCGAGGATCGTGCCGACCGCCTGGGGCACCGACACCCAGGCCGACACGACGCCGCGCTGGGCGACCGGCACCTGGTCGGCGATCAGCGCGGTGAGCGCGGAGGAGACGGCGGCGAACCCGGCGAGGGCGACCGCCCACGCGAGCGCGACGCCGGCGAGGGAGTCCTGCACGCCGAGCAGCAGCAGGCCCGCGGCGAACATCGCGGTGCCGATCGCGATCCAGGGGCGGCGACGCCCGAACCGCGAGACCGTCGCGTCCGACAGCGCGCCGACGACCGGGAACGCGATCAGCGCGGCGACGCCCGCCACGGCGGAGACCCAGCCGAACCGCACGACGGTGTCGACGAAGCCGCGCTCGGCCCCGGTGTCCGCGACCTGCGTCGGCAGCAGCAGCTGGATCACGGTGAGCTGCCCGAGCCACACGCCGAGCCACGCGATCGCGAACCCGGCCATCCAGCGGGCGCCGACGCGCGCGGTCGGCTCGACCGCGATCACGGGCGCTGCTCCTGCACGAGCGCGAGCAGCGCGCGGGTGCCCAGCGCGAGGGCGCGGCGGGCGGCCGCCTCGTCGCGGTCGACGAGCCAGCGGGCGGCGACGCCGTCCGTCAGCACGAGCACGAAGCGCGCGACGTCCGCCGACGGCACCGTCCAGCGCACGCCGAACCGCTCCTCCGCGGCCGCGACGAAGCCGGCGACGGAGGCCGCGTAGTGCTCGTAGACGGTCGCGGCCAGGTGGTGCAGGTCGGGGGACGCCCGGCTGAACGCGACGACGTCCTGCAGGGCGATCTCGACCGCGGGCTCGGCCGCAGCGCGGTCGAGCCAGCCCTGCAGCGCGCCGCCCGCGAACTCGTGGAGCGTGCCCGCCTCGCCGACGGCCTCGGCGACGGCCGCGGCCTGCGCCTCGAGGATCCCGGCGACGAGCTCCTCGAGCATCGCGGCGTGCGAGGCGAAGACGTAGTGGAAGCTCGCGGTCGGCATGCCGGCCTCGGCCGCGATGACGCGGGTGGAGGCGCGGGCGACGCCGTCCCGGGCGATCACGCGCAGCGCGGCGGCGAGCAGCGAGGCTCGCCGGTCCGCCACCGCGATCCGCTGCACGGCGCCTCCTCCGCGTCGAGTTGGACACCCGTCCAAGTCGATGCACCGTACCGCCGGGATCCGTTTTGAAGGACTTCTCGGCGGCGCGCGCGAAGAACTCCTTCAGAACGGAATCGCTGCATCCGCGGAGCGCGGGTCAGAGCGCGGCGGCGAGGCTCCTGCCGACGGTCCGGCCGGTGAAGAGGCAGCCGCCGAGGAAGGTGCCCTCGAGCGCGTTGTATCCGTGGGCGCCGCCGCCGCCGAAGCCCGCGGCCTCCCCCGCGGCCCACAGGCCCGGCAGGGGCGCCCCGTCCGCGCCGAGCGCGCGCCCGTCGAGGTCGGTCTGGATCCCGCCGAGCGTCTTCCGCGTCAGCACGTGGAGCTTGACTGCCACGAGCGGCCCGTTCGCCGGATCGAGGATGCGGTGCGGGGTCGCGACGCGGGTGAACCGGTCGCTGCGCGCCCGCCGCCCGTTGTGGATCGCCTGCACCTGCGCGTCCTTCGAGTACGGGTTCGTGAGCTCCGCGTCCCGCTCCCGGATCTGCCGCTCGATGAGGGCGCCGTCGAGCGGGGCGTCCGGCGCGATCCCGTTCATCCCGGCGACGAGGGCGGCCAGGTCGTCCGCGACCACCCAGTCCGCGCCGTGCTGCTCGAACGCGGCGACCGGCGGCGTCGGCCCCTTCCCGAGCCGGGTGCGGATCAGCAGCGGCCAGTCGTGGTCCGTGAGGTCCGGGTTCTGCTCCGAGCCCGACAGCGCGAACTCCTTCTCCACGATCCGCTGCGACGCGACGAACCAGGAGTGGTCGTAGGGCTGCAGCGCCGGGTCGGTCCGCAGCAGGCGGAGCGTGCCGAGCGTGTCGTGCCCCGGCAGCCCCGGCGCGGGCAGCCGGCGCCCCAGCGCGTCGAACCACATCGACGAGGGGCCGGGGAGGATTCGAATGCCGTGGCCGGCCCAGATCGGGTCCCAGTTCGCGACGCCCTCCGTGTAGTGCCACATGCGGTCCTTGTTCACGACCGCGGCGCCGGACGCCTCCGCGATCGCGAGCATCCGGCCGTCCACGTGCGCGGGCACGCCGGTCAGCATGGTCGCGGGCGGCGTCCCGAGCCGCTCGGGCCACATCGCCCGCACCAGGTCGTGGTCCGCGCCGATGCCGCCGGAGGCGATGACGACGGCCTGCGCGGTCAGCGCGAACTCCCCGACCTCGCGCCGGTTCGTCGCGACGCCGCGGGGCGCGTCGTCGGCGGCGAGCACCGCGCCGCGCACGCCGACGACCCGGCCGCCCTCGACGACCAGGCCGTCGACCCGGTGGCGGAACCGGAACCCGAGGCGCCCGGCCGCGGCCGCGGCGGTCGCCTTCGCCGCGAACGGCCCCGAGACGCCGGTTCCGGTGCCCCACGGGAGGTGGAAGCGGGGCACCGAGTTGCCGTGCCCGCCGGCGCGACCGTCGCCGCGCTCCGCCCAGCCGACGAGCGGCGTGAGCCGCACGCCCTGCTCGAGCAGCCAGGCGCGCTCCTCCCCCGCCGCGAAGTCGACGAACGCCTCGCCCCAGCGCGCGGCCCACCGGTCCTCCCCGTCGAGGCGGTCCCACTGCGCGCTGCCGCGCCAGTCCTGCCAGGCGAGCTCGCGGGAGTCGCGGATGCCCCACCGCCGCTGCTCGGGGGTGTCGACGAGGAACAGGCCGCCGAACGACCAGAAGGCCTGCCCGCCCAGGTTCGCCGCGCCCTCCTGCTCCACGAGCAGCACGCGGCGGCCGGCCGCCGTCAGCTCCGCGCAGGCGACGAGCCCCGCGAGCCCGCCCCCGACCACCAGCACATCGGCGTCCATCCCGCCTCCTCGTCGACGCAGTGAGCGCAAGGCTGCCACGCATCGCGTGCACCCGGTGCGGATCGCGCGCGCGAAGGCCGGAACCGGCCGGGAAGGGGCTGGGGACCGCCTGCATGCGGGCCGCCCGGCGACACGCCGGACCGTACGGTGAGCGCGATGCGGGGAGCGGAGATGCCGGAGGTCGCGCAGGCGCGGGCGCTGCCGGCCGTGCTCCACGACCGCTACCGGCTCGGGGAGCCGATCGGCCGCGGCGGCGCCTCCGTCGTCCTCCGCGCCCGCGACGAGCTGCTCGGCCGCGACGTCGCCGTGAAGGTGTTCACGGCGCGCGCGACGGAGCCGGGCGACCTGCGCGCGCAGGAGGCCGAGGCGCGGATGCTCGCCGCGATGAACCACCACGGGCTCGTCACCCTGCTCGATGCGGGCATCGACCTCACCGTGCCCGAGGCGCCGCAGGTCTACCTCGTGCTCGAGCTCGTCGAGGGCGCGGACCTGCGGACCGCGCTCCGCTCGGGGCCGCTGCGCCCGCTCGACGTCGCCTACCTCGGCTTCGACCTCGCCGGCGCGATCGGGTACGTGCACGAGCACGGCATCATCCACCGCGACGTGAAGCCGGCGAACGTGCTCGTCTCGGGGCTCGGCACCGACCGGCCGCGGGGGAAGCTCGCCGACTTCGGCATCGCCCTGCTCCGGGCCGCGTCGACCCGGCCGCAGGAGCAGACGACCGGCACCGCCGCCTACCTCAGCCCCGAGCAGGTCGAGGGCGCGCCGCTGGGGCCCGCGACGGACGTCTACTCGCTCGGCCTCGTGCTGCTCGAGTGCCTGACCGGGCACCCCGCCTACACGGGCGCGATCGTGGAGGCCGCGCTGGCCCGCCTCGAGCACGCGCCCGGCATCCCGGACGCCGTGCCGGCCGACCTGGCCGCGCTCATCCGCGCGATGACGGCGAACGACCCCACCGCCCGGCCGACGCCCGGCGAGGTCGAGCTCGCGTTCCGGCGGATGGTCATCGACCGGCTCGAGGAGGAGGGCGGCGGCCGCGCCCGGATCCCGGAGGCGGAGCGCCTCGCCGCGCTGCGCCGCTACGACCTGCTCGACACCCCGCCCGACGGCGGCTTCGACCGCATCGTCTCGGTCGCCGCCCGCACCGCCGGCATGCCGGTCGCGGCCGTCGCGCTCGCCGACTCGGGGCGGCTCTGGTTCAAGTCCCGCATCGGGATCGCGTGCGCCGAGCTGGCCCTGCCGCTCGACGGCGTGCCGTCGGGCGGCCTCCTGCCGAGGCCGACGGTGCTGCAGGACGGCGGCGGCGCGGCGCACCCGCTCCCGCCCGTCGCGCGGGACGCGGGTCTCGCGACCGTCGTCGGCGTGCCCCTGCTCACCACGGACGGCGTGAACCTCGGCGTGCTCCTCGTCGCCGACCGGCGGCCCGCCGCCGTGGACCGCGCCGTGCTCGCGACGCTCGAGGACCTCGCCGCGCTCGTCGTGCACGAGATGGAGCTGCGGCTCGCGGTCCGGCGCGCGGTCCGCCTCCACCGGGACTGAGCCGCTCAGCCCTTCAGCGAGCCCGCGGTGAGCCCGGCGGTGATGCGCCGCTGGAAGACGAGCACGAGCAGCACGAGCGGCGCCGACGCCACGACGCCCGCCGCCATCGTCGCCGCGCCGCCCGCGAGCTGGCCGCTGAAGTTCGCGACGACGACCGTGACGGTGATCGTCGGCTGCACCGCGAGCACCGCGGCGACGATGTACTCGTTCCAGGTCGCGATGAAGGTGAGCAGCGCGACCGTGACGACCGCGGGGCCGAGGAGCGGCAGCAGGACGCGCCGCACCGCCTGCGCGCGGGTGCAGCCGTCGACCCGGGCCGCGTCCTCCAGCTCCCAGGGCGCGTCGCTGAAGAAGATGCTCAGCGTCACGACCGCGAACGGCATCGCGAGGGCGACGTCCGGCACGATCAGCGCCTGGAAGGTGCTCGCCCAGCCGATCGTCGAGAAGAACGCGAACAGCGGGGTCAGCAGCGTCACCTGCGGCAGCATCGACGCCGCGAGCACGGCGCCGACCACGACCCCGCGGCCGCGGAAGCGGAACCGCGCGATCGCGTAGGCGCCGGAGACGGCGAGCAGCATCACGATCCCGGTCGTGGCGGCCGCGATCCCGAGGCTGTGGACCAGGCCGGGCACCAGCAGGTTCCCGGGCCGGAACGCCTCCCGGTAGTTCGCGAGGGTCGGCGACGTCGGCCAGAGCGTGGTGGCGTAGTAGGACGCGGGCTGCCGGATCGACGCGACGACCAGCCAGTAGACGGGCAGGAGGCACCAGAGCGCGATCACCGCCGCCTGGAGCGCGGTGCGCACGTCCCGCGCCCGGCCGCGCCGCCGGCGCGCACGCGACCGCCCGAGCACGGCGCGCTCCGCGCCCGCGACGACGGGTCCCGCGGTCGCGCTCATCGCGGCGACCCCGGGCACGGCATCAGGCCGGTATAGCAGCGCGTCACGGACGGTCACACAGGCCGTGCCCCGCGCCGCGCTGCCTACGCTCGCCGCATGTCCCCCTGGGCGGCCGGTGCGGTGCTCCTCGCCGTCGTGCTGCTCGCGACCGGCCTCGGGCTGCTGTCCCGGGCGCGCGCCGGCCGGGCGAGCACGGGCTCCGGGCGCGTGCTCGCGCCGGAGGACGTCGGCGCCGCTGCCGCGTTCGGCGCCCGCGCGACGCTCGTCCAGCTCTCCACCCCGACCTGCGCGCAGTGCCCCGGCACGGCACGCCTGCTCCGCGACGTCGCGGCGCAGCACCCGGGCGTCGTCCACCTCGAGGTCGACCTCGCCCGCCACCCCGAGGTCGCCGACCGCTTCGGCGTCCTCCAGACCCCGACCACCCTGCTCGTGGACGGCGACCGCCGCCTCCGCGCCCGCATCGGCGGCGCGCCGCGGCCCGACCACCTCGACCGCGAGCTCGAGACGCTCCTGAGGAGGACCCCGTGACCGCCGACCGCCCCCGCATCGACCCGCGCGGCCCGCGCTTCGGCGCCGGCATCACCGCCGTGCTCCTGCTCGTCGACCTGTTCCTCGCCCTCACCGGTGCGCGCGTCGCGGCGACCGTGCTGCTCGCGGCGATCGCGGCCGTCTTCGCGTGGGGCGCGTTCGCCGGGATCGAGCGGCACCCCTATGGCGCGCTGTTCCGCCGCCTCGTGCGCCCGCGGCTCGCCCCGCCCGCCGAGCTCGAGGAGGCCGCACCGCCGACCTTCGCGCAGGGCGTCGGCTTCGTGATCACGCTCGTCGGCGTCCTGCTCGGCGCGTTCGGGCTCGGAGCCGGCGTCGCGGTCGCCGCCGCGCTCGCCTTCGTCGCCGCGTTCCTCAACGCGGTGTTCGGCACCTGCCTGGGCTGCCGCCTGTACGTGCTGCTGCTCCGGGCGCGGGTCATCCGGCCGGCGTAGGCGCGCCCGCGGCCCGCGGTCGGCGGAGGCGGAGCAGCAGGATCGGGAACGCCGCGAGCCACGGCACGGCCACGAGCCCCAGCAGCAGCGACGGGTCGAGCCCCGCGATCGCTCCGGCGACTGCTGCGCCGATCGCGGCGGTGACCGCGCGGGTGCCGGCCGCGACGACGAAGACCTGCGCCCGCACGTCGGCCGGGCTCTCCTCCTGCCGCAGCCGGAGCATCGCGGCGACGCCCGTCGCGTCGGGCAGCCCGGACAGCCCCAGCGCCACGGCCGTGAGCACGAAGGAGGGGCTGACGGCGGCCAGCAGCGTCAGCACGCCGGTCGCGGCGAAGCTGCCCGCCATCATCAGCCGCGGCGGCACCGCCGCGACACGGCGGGTGATCGCGGGCACGGCGACGAGCAGCGCGCCGGTCACGCCGCCGATCGAGAACGCGGTGAGCAGCAGGCCGCCCGCGCTCTCCGGCAGGCCGCGGTGCACCGCCACCAGCACCGCGACGACCGGCATCATGCCGCCGCCGAGCTGCACGATCGCGCCCGCGAGCACGACCCGGGCGAGCGGGCCGTGGGTCACGAGGTGCCGGGTCGCCCGCGCGACGCCGCGCGCGAGCGAGCGGGGGTCGGCCGCGCCGCCGCGTCCCGCGATCGGCAGCAGCTGGAGCAGCAGGCCGCCGGCGAGCATGATCCCGGCGAGCGCGAGCAGCGCGCCGGTCGCGGTGAGCAGCGCGCTCATGCCCGCGACGATCGCCGGGCCCGCGATGCCGGCGAGGTTGTAGCTGAGGGCGTCGACGGCGAACCCGCGCGCGTGGTCGCCGGGCATCGCCTCGTCCACCCATGCGGAGAGGCCGCCGATGAACACGGGCACCACGCAGCCGCCGGCGAGCAGCCCCACGACCACCATCGGCAGGGGCACCTCGCCGACGAAGGCCGCGAGCGCGAGCGCGGCCGCCATGACCGCGCTCGCGCCGAGCATGAAGCGCTTCGGGAAGGCGACCGCGTCCGTGAGGGCGCCGATCACCGGCGCCGCGACGACGCTCGGCGCGTTCAGGACGGCGATCAGCAGACCGCCGATCGCGACGCTGTCGAGGCGGGAGGCCGCCGCGAGCGCCAGCGCGACGCCCGCGCCGTTCGTCACGAGCCGGACGGGGATCGCCCCCGCGAGGTACACCGCCTCCGCCCGCCTGCCCGACATCCCTCCAGCCTTCCAGCGGGCACCGACGGACGGCCTGTGGAGCGTTCCTCGCCTACGATGCGCCGGGTGACGGAACGGTCGATCTCCGCGGTGGCGGTGTTCTGCGGGGCGCGCGACGGCGTCGACCCGCGACACCTGGAGGCGGCGTCCGCCGTCGGCCGGACCCTCGCGGAACGCGGCATCACGGTCGTCTACGGCGGCGGCGGCACGGGCCTGATGGGCGCCGTCGCGAACGGCGCGCTCGGCGCGGGCGGCACCGTGATCGGCGTGATCCCGGAGGCGCTGGTCGGGCCGGAGCTCGCCCACCCGGACCTCGCCGAGCTGCACGTCGTGTCCACGATGGCCGAGCGGAAGGCGATGATGGCCGACCTCGCGGACGTGTTCGTCGCCCTTCCGGGCGGCGCCGGCACGCTCGAGGAGATCGTCGAGCAGTGGTCGTGGGCCATGCTCGGCTACCACTCGAAGCCCGTCGGGTTCCTCGACGTGGTCGGCTACTGGTCGCCGATGCAGGAGCTCGTGGCGCACATGCACGAGCAGGGCTTCCTGTCCGACCACGGCGCGTCGATGATCCGCTTCGAGACCTCCCTGGAGCCGCTCCTCTCCGCGCTCGAGGGCGCGTGACCGCTCCCGTCATCCGCGTCGTGGCGGCGCTGATCTCGGACGCCGACGGCCGGCTGCTGCTCGTGCGCAAGCGCGGCACGGACCGGTTCATGCAGGCGGGCGGCAAGCCGGAGGCGGGCGAGACGCCGCGCGCCGCGCTGGTCCGGGAGCTCGAGGAGGAGCTCGGCCTCCGCGTCCCCGAGGCCGCGCTCGCCCCGCTCGGCGCGTTCACGACCGAGGCGGCGAACGAGGCCGGCCACCGCCTCGAGGCGGACGTGTTCCGGCTCGAGGTCGCCGAGCCCGTTGCGCCGCAGGCCGAGATCGAGGAGCTCGTCTGGCTCGCCCCCGAGGACGCCCGCGCCCTCGGCCCGCGCCTGGCCCCGCTGGCCCACCTCCTCCTCCCCTCCCCCTGAACCTTGCTCACGCTTCTGGACGCCGGATCGGCGCTCCGGCGTCCAGAAGCGTGAGCGAAGTTCAGCCGACGAGGGACTTCACGCGGCGGATCAGCGCCGCCGCCTTCGGGCCCCGGAGCTGGTCGGCCGTCACCCGGATCACGGTCCAGCCCTGCTCGCGCATCCGCTCGTAGCGCTGGATGTCGTACTGGAACTGCTCGCGCTCGAGGTGGTCGCCGCCCTCGTACTCGACCGCGATGCGTCGGTCGCGCCAGACGAGGTCCGGATGCACGACCTCGCCCGGCAGCGCGACGTCGGCGTTCAGCTCCGGCTGCCGGATCCCCGCGCGGGTGAGCAGGAGGCGGACCCGCGTCTCGCCCGGGCTCGCGCACCCGGGTCGGATCTCGCGCAGCGCCTTCCGCAGCCGCTCGCCTGCGGGCCGATAGGGCGTCTCCGCCGCGGCGCGCATCGCGTCGAGCAGCCCCGGGTTTCGCCAGAGCACCGCGTCGCCGAGCTCGATCAGCTCGTCCACGGTCAGCAGCGGCGCCATCTGCGCCCACGCCTCGTCCATCCGGACCACCGGCAGCCCGGCGACGTCCACCACGGGCGGTGCGATGCGGATGCGGTGCCCGGCCACGCCCCGCGTCGTCGGCGCGCGCCCCGGCATCACGACGGACACGTGGAGGTCGAGCTCCTCCTCGAACACGCGGGCCAGCGGCAGCCCGTGCAGCAGGCAGGCGGTCTGGTGGCTGAACGCCTGACCGGGCTTCATGCGGACGCGGTAGGCGGTGCAGCGCTCGCGGAGGGATCCGAAGGCGCTGACGATCTGCACCCCGTGGAAGGGCCGGAGGATGTCGCGGCGTCGGAGGCGGCCGGGTCCGACGCCCATCCGCTCGGCGTCCTCGCGGCTGAAAGCGCGGCGCTGCAGGTCATCCGGGAGGGATCGGGGCTCGGCCATGGCCCCGCATGGTGCCCGCACCGCGTCCTCGAGCGCCCGCGTTCTCCACACCCACCACTTTGCTCACGCTTCTGGACGGCGGTTCGGCGAAGCGGCGTCCAGAAGCGTGAGCAAGGTAGGGGTGGGGAGAACCCCACCACGAAGACGGTTGCGGGCAGGATGGGCCCAGGACGCGCCCGACGCGACGCTCGAGTCATGACCACCGCCACCATCCCCGCCCCCGTGCCGCCGACGCCCGTGCGCTCCTCCCCCTCCTCCCCCGGCCGCCGCTACGGCCGGATGTGGGCGCGGACGCCGCGCGAGCTCGGCTACCTCGCGCTCACCGCCGTGATCGGGCTCGTCGTGTCCGTCGTCGCCTGGGGCGTCGTCGGCGCCGGATCCGCCTTCATCGTGCTCGGCGTCGCGCTGCTGATCGCGCTGATGCTCGGATCCCGCTACCTCGGGATCTGGGACCTCCGCCGCCTCCGCTGGGCGGGCACCGCCCCGATCGCCGAGCCGACCTGGGACCGGCCGTTCGCCGGCAAGCGCCCGCTCCGCGCGATCGGCGACGTGATCGCGAACCCGCACTACTGGCTCTACGCGCTGCACGCCTCGGTCGTCACGCCGGTGCTCGCGCTCATCACCTTCGTGATCTGGTCGACCTGGCTCGGCACCGCCCTCGTCGCCGTCACGTCGCCCGCCTGGGCCACGATCCGGGTCGCGCAGGGCGTGCCGCTCTGGCGGGGCGAGGAGGGCGGCGGGAACGTCGTCGCCTACCTGCTCTCGGCCGCCGGCGCCGACCGCGGGGCGGCGGGCTGGGCGATCGCCGGCGTCACCGCGCTCGGCCTGCTCATGCTCGCCCTGCTCCCCTTCATCACGCGCGGCCTCGTGCTCGCCCACCGGGGCGCTGCCCGCCTGCTGCTCGCGCGCTTCGCCTCGGAGGACCTGCGCGGCGAGGTCGCCCGGGCCGACGCGGCCCGCCTCGCGGCCGTGACCGCGGAGGACTCGGCGCTGCGCCGCCTCGAGCGCGACATCCACGACGGCCCGCAGCAGCACCTGCTCCGCCTGCAGATGGAGCTCGCGACCGCGGAGCGACGCCTCGACGGCGCGAGCCCGGAGGCGGCGGAGTCCCTCGCCACCGCCCGCCGGCTCGCGGGCGAGACGCTCGACGAGCTCCGCGCCCTCGCGCAGGGCTTCGCCCCGCCGCTGCTGCAGGACCGCGGCCTGTCCGCCGCCCTCGGCGCGCTCGGCCGTCGCGGCGCCGTGCCCGTGGAGACCGCGATCGCGGTGCGGGGCGAGCTGCCCGACGCCGTCGAGCGGAGCGTCTACTTCATCGCCGCGGAGCTGACGACGAACGCGATCAAGCACGCGGGCGCCTCCCGCATCCGGCTCGAGGCCCGCACGGAGGAGGAGCCCCGCGTGCTCCGCCTCGTCGTCACCGACGACGGCCGCGGCGGCGCCGCGACCGTGCCCGACCACGGCCTCGCCGGCATCGCCGACCGGGTCGCCGGGCTCGGCGGCACCCTCGCCGTGGTCAGCCCCGTCGGCGGTCCGACCGTCGCCGAGGTGCGGGTGCCCCTCTCGTGACCGCGCCGCTCCGCGTCGTCGTGGTGGAGGACTCGACGCTCCTCCGGGAGGGGCTGGTCCGCCTCCTGGAGGAGGACGGGATCGAGGTCCTCGCCGCCGTCGGCGACGCGGAGCGGCTGCCCGCGATCGTCAACGAGCGCCGGCCCGACGTGGTCCTGCTCGACATCCGCCTGCCGCCCACGCACCGCGACGAGGGCGTGCAGGCGGCCGTCGCGCTCCGCCGCACCCGGCCGGACGTCGGCGTGCTGCTGCTCAGCCAGTACGTCGAGTCGACCTACGCGGGCGAGCTGCTCGCCTCCGGCGCCCGCGGCGTCGGGTACCTGCTGAAGGACCGCGTGACGGACCTCGCGCAGCTGCACGACGCGGTCGAGCGGGTCGCGGCCGGCGGCACGGTGCTCGACCCGACGCTGGTGGAGCGCCTGCTCCGGGCGCGCAGCGACCCGCGTCTCACCCCGCGCGAGCGCGAGGTGCTCGCGCTCATGGCGGAGGGCCGCAGCAACGCCGCCATCGCCGCCCGGCTGGTCGTCGGTCAGGGCGCCGTCGAGAAGCACGTGACGAGCATCTTCGGCAAGCTCGGGCTCGAGGAGTCGCCGGAGGCGCACCGCCGCGTGCTCGCCGTCCTCCGCTACCTCGACGCCTAGACCGGCGCTTTGCTCACGCTTCTGGACGCCGCATCGTCGACGCGGCGTCCAGAAGCGTGAGCAAATTGGGTGTCGCGGAGGGCTAGCCCAGCTCGCCCGTGCGGATGACCTCCGCGTACCACTTGGCGCTGTCCTTCGGGATGCGCTCCTGGGTGTCGTAGTCGACGCGCACGATGCCGAACCGCTTCGAGTAGCCGTAGCCCCACTCGAAGTTGTCCATCAGCGACCAGACGAAGTAGCCCCGCAGGTCGACGCCCTGCGCGATCGCGTCCTGCGCCGCGGCGAAGTGCCGGCGGAGGTAGTCGGTGCGCTCGACGTCGTGCACCGCGCCGTCCTCGACGACGTCGGGGAACGCGGCGCCGTTCTCGGTCACCATCTGCGGCAGGTCCGGGTAGCGCTCGTGCACCGACACGAGCAGGTCCGTGAGCCCCTGCGGGTCGATGTTCCAGCCCATGTCGGTGAGCGGCCCCTCGAGCGGCAGGAACTCGACGGCCTCCGACCCGGGCCACGGGTTCGCGTCGCCGCCGCCGTGCCCGTCGTTGCGGGCGGCGACCCCGTCGCCCTCGTGCAGCCGCACGCGGGAGGTGGAGTAGTAGTTGATGCCGATCACGTCGATCGGCTGGTTGATCGCCTCGAGGTCGCCCTCCTGCACGAAGGACCAGTCGGTGATCGCCGCGGTGTCGCCGAACAGGTCGGGCGGGTACGCGCCCTCGAGCATCGGGCCGAGGAAGATCCGGTTGCCGACGGCGTCGACGCGGCGCACCGCCTCCGGCCCCGTCGGGCCCTCCGGCCGGAACACGTGGAGGTTCAGGGTGATCGAGATCTTCGCGTCGGGCAGCACCGAGCGGATCGCCTGCGCGCCGAGCCCGTGCGCGAGGTTGAGGTGGTGCGCGGCCTGGAGGGCCGCGAGCGGCTCCGTCCGCCCGGGCGCGTGCACGCCGGCGCCGTAGCCGAGGAACGCGGCGCACCACGGCTCGTTCAGCGTCGTCCAGGTGTCGACCCGGTCGCCGAGCGCCTCCGCGACGACGCGGGCGTAGTCCGCGAACGCCTCCGCGGTCGAGCGGACCGTCCAGCCGCCCTCGTCCTCGAGCACCTGCGGCAGGTCCCAGTGGTACAGCGTCACGATCGGCGTGATGTCCCGGGCGATCAGCCCGTCGACGAGCCGCGAGTAGAAGTCGAGCCCCGCCTGGTTCACGGCGCCGCGGCCGTCGGGCACGATCCGCGGCCAGGCGACGGAGAAGCGGTAGGCGTGCAGCCCGAGGGACTGCATGAGGTCGAGGTCCTCGTCCATCCGGTGGTAGTGGTCGTCCGCCACGTCGCCGGTGTCACCGCCCAGCGTCTTGCCGGGCGTGTGGCTGAACACGTCCCAGATCGACGGCTTCCTGCCGTCCTCGTCCACCGCCCCTTCGATCTGGTACGACGCCGTCGCACTGCCGAACACGAACCCGTCCGGGAACCCCATCGATCGACCTCCTCGTCGTGGCCGATCCTTCCACCCTCCGCACGTGCGGAGCACATCGCCCGCTTGGAGGCGCCCACTACGATCCGGCAGCGGGAGGACGGATGCGACTGCACCGCGTGACGCTCGGCCTCGCCGTGGCGGCCCTGCTGACGGCGGGAGGCGCTTCGGCGGCGTGGGCGGAGGCGCCCGTCGACCTCGGGGCCCAGCAGCTCGTCGACGAGGCGGGCGTGCTCTCGGCGAGTCAGGAGACCCAGGTCCGGGACGCCATCGAGACCTACGACGACCGGACCGGCGCGGACCTCCGCGTGGTCTTCGTCAAGACGTTCGAGGACCCGACGGACCGCGACGCCTGGGCGGTCTCCACCGCGCGGCAGGGCGACTCGTCGAGCGAGGTCCTCGTGCTCGCCGTGGCGACGGAGGGCCGGCAGTACGGCCTCGCCCGCTCGAACGACTTCCCGCTCGACCGGTCCGAGATCCAGGGCGCGGCGCAGCAGTACCTCGAGCCCGCGTTCGGGCGCCAGGCCTGGGCCGACGGGGTGGAGGCGTTCGCCGGCGGCCTGAGCGGCGCCTCGGGCGGGACCGGCGACGGCGGCACGACCGACGGGGGCACGACCGGCTCGTCGACGGGCAGCGGCTTCGGCGGCGTGCTCGTCACCCTCTTCCTCCTCGCCGCGCTGGTCGTGGTCGTGATCGTCCTCGTCGGCATCGTGCGACGGCGGCGCCGCGCGGCCGTCGGGGCGGGCGGAGCCGGCTCCCCCTCGCCGCTCGGCCCGCCGCCGGTCGACCAGAAGGAGCTCGACCAGCGCGCGAGCCGGGCGCTGATCGCCCTCGACGACGACCTGACGACGAGCGAGCAGGAGCTCGGGTTCGCCGTGGCGGAGTTCGGCGAGCAGGCCGCGAAGCCGTTCTCGGACGCCCTCGGCACCGCGAAGCAGCGCGCCCGCGACGCGTTCGCGATCCGGCAGCAGCTCGACGACGAGATCCCGGAGACGCCGGAGCAGCGCCGCGAGATGACCGAGCGGATCCTCGCGCTCTGCGAGGACGCGGAGCACACCCTCTCCTCCCAGACCGCGGCGTTCGACGACCTCCGGAAGCTCGAGCAGCAGCTGCCGACCGCCGTGCCGGCCGCGTCCCAGCAGCAGCAGGCGCTGCGGGCGCGCAGCGCCGAGGCCGCGAAGGCGGTCGACGTCATCCGGACGCGCTTCGGCGAGGACGCGGTGCGGGGTGCGGCGGACGACCTGCAGCAGGCCGACGACCTGCTCGAGCTCGCCGGCGACGCGCTCGCGGAGGCGGGTCGCGCGGGCTCGGCCGCGGGCGGCGGCGCGGTAGCGCTCCGCAGCGCCCAGCAGGCGCTCGGCCAGGCGGGCACGCTGCTCGACGGGATCGTCGCGGCGCCGAACGAGTTCATGACGGTGAAGCGGCAGCTCGACGCGGCCGTGGAGGACACCCGGAACGACATCGCGGAGGCGGAGCGCGCCGGCTCGCGAGACAAGGAGCTCGTCGCGGCCGTCGCGGGCGCCCGCGCCGCGATCGAGACGGCGGACCTGCAGGCGCCGCCCGCAGGGCTCGCGACCGTCGAGCAGGCGAACGGCCGGCTCGAGCGGGCGATGGCGCCCATCCGCGACGTGCAGCAGCGCCGCGACCGCGCGGTCGCGACGCTCCCCCGCGCGATCGAGTCGGCGGACCAGGCCGTGCGCGACGCCCGCCGCTACATCGGCAACCGGCGAGGCGGCGTGGGCAGCGAGGCGCGCACGCGGCTGAGCGAGGCGGAGCGGGAGCTCGACCGCGCGATCGCGCTGCAGGCCTCTGACCCCGTCGACGCGCTCGGCTCCGCGCAGCACGCGCTCGAGCTCGCGAACACCGCTGCCGACCTCGCCCAGCGCGACATCGACGACTTCCGCGGCGGCGGGGGCTGGGGCGGCGGAGGCGGCTTCGGCGGCGGCCGCGGCGGCGACGTCGTCACCGGCGCCGTGATCGCCGGCGTGCTCGGCGGCATCCTCTCCGGCGGCCACGGCGGCGGCGGGAGCTGGGCCGGCGGCGGCTGGGGCGGCGGAGGCGGCTTCGGCGGCGGCGGCGGCTTCGGCAGCGGTGGCGGCGGCGGCTTCGGCGGTGGAGGCGGCGGGGGCGGCTTCAGCGGCGGAGGCGGCGGCTCCTTCTAGCCGCACGGCCCTGCGCCCGCCCGCGGGCGCCTTCCGGACGACATCACCCGAGAACACCGAGGAAAGGAACCCGAATGGTGAAGCAGTCGATCTTCGGCCGCATCTCGACCCTGGTCCGCGCGAACATCAACTCGCTGATCGACCAGGCCGAGGACCCGGAGAAGATGCTGGACCAGCTGGTCCGCGACTACACGAACAGCATCGCCGAGGCGGAGGACGCGGTCGCCGTCACGATCGGCAACCTCCGCATGCTCGAGCAGGACCACAGGGAGGACGTCGACGCGGCGGCCGACTGGGGACGCAAGGCGCTCGCGGCGTCGGCGAAGGCGGACCAGCTCCGCTCCTCCGGCAGCACCGCCGACGCGGACAAGTTCGACAACCTCGCCAAGGTCGCGATCGGCAAGCAGCTGCAGAGCGAGAAGGAGGCGAAGGACGCCGAGCCGACCATCGCCAGCCAGACCGAGGTCGTGAACAAGCTGAAGGACGGCCTGAACGGCATGCGCCAGAAGCTCGACCAGCTGCGGGCGAAGCGCAACGAGCTCGTCGCCCGCTCGAAGACGGCGGCGGCGCAGTCGCAGGTGCTCGGCGCGATGAAGTCGATCGACATCCAGGACCCGACGAGCGAGCTCGGCCGCTTCGACGAGAAGGTGCGGCGCGAGGAGGCGAAGGTGATGGGCCAGCAGGAGCTCGCCGCCTCCAGCCTCGACAAGCAGTTCGAGAGCCTCGAGGACCTCGGCACCCAGACCGAGATCGAGGCCCGGCTCGCGGCCCTGAAGCAGCCGGTCGAGCTCACGGCGACGCCGCTCCGCACGAACGACCAGTAGCCCGATCCCGTTTTGAAGGAGTTCTCGGACAGCGCGTCCGAGAACTCCTTCAAAACGGATCTAGCGTGGAGGGATGAAGCGCCTGCTCCTCCGCCTCCTGATCGTCGCGGCCGCCTTCGTGGTCGTCGGGCGGCTGCGCGCCGCCGAGGAGCGCGTGTTCGGCTGACCGCGCCCCGCCGCTACTTCAGCGGATCGTTGCCCCAGTTCATGAGCGAGTAGCGCCACTTCGAGTGCGCCTTGTCGTCGTCCGGGCCGCCCTGCGCCGCGTGGCGGTGCACGTAGCCGACGACCTTGCGCATGTGGGCGACGTCGTCGTCGGTCAGGTCGGCCTTCTTCGTCCGCAGGATCTCGACGATCCGCCGGCCGGAGGCGTGCCCGGTCGACTCCCCGTCCCCGCCGGTGTCGCCCACGGACTGCGACTCGTCGGTCGCGAGCCAGTCCTCGAGTTCCTTCGGCGTCATGTTGACGGCCTGCTGCCAGTCGTCCCAGACGTCGTCCAGGCCCTCCGCGGTCGCCATCAGAGCTCCTCGTGGGTGTCGGGGTCGGCGCCGCCGCCGCGCGAGAGCGCGGCCAGCCGGCCGAGCTCGTCGTCGGTCAGCTCGACGTCGAACACGTCGAGGTTCTCGGCCTGCCGGGCGGCGTCTCCGGACTTCGGCAGCGGGATGACGCCGATCGCGACGGACCAGGCGAGCAGCAGCCGGGACGTGCTCACCCCGTGGTCGGCGGCGATCGCGGTGACGACCGGGTCCTCCGCGAGGTCGGTGCCCTTGCCGAGCGGCGTGTAGCCCTCGGTGAGTACGCCGCGCTCCGCGTTGGCGGCACGCCACTCGTCGTGCGGCGTGTACGGGTTCACGAGGATCTGGTTGAGGACCGGCGTGACGCCGGTGTCGCCGATGATGCGGTGGAGGTGCTCCGGCGTGAAGTTCGAGACGCCGATCATCGACACGAGCCCGTCGGCGCGCGCCTCGACGAGCGCGCGCCAGGCCTCGGCGTAGAGGCCGCGCCGCGGGTTGGGCCAGTGGATCAGCACGAGGTCGAGGCGGTCCAGCCCGCTGCGGAACAGGCTCTCCTCGATCGCCTTCCGCGCGAGGTCGTGCCGGTGGTAGCGGCCCGGCAGCTTCGTCGAGTAGACGAAGGACTCGCGGGGCACGCCGGACTCGGCGATCGCCCGGCCGACGACCCCCTCGTTGTCGTAGTTGAAGGCGGTGTCGAGCAGGCGGTAGCCGGCGTCGATGGCGGTGCGCACCTGGCGCACGCCCTCGGCGCCGCGGAGGTCGTAGGTGCCGAGGCCGATCGCGGGCAGTCGCGCACCGTCCTGGCCGGTGAGGAGCGGGATGTCGGGCATGCCGCCAGCCTCGCAGCCCCGCCTCCGAGCCGGGTTCAGGCGTCGAGGTCCGCGGGGTCGGTGACCGGCAGCCGGCAGACGAAGTCGCGGCAGACGTAGGCGGTCGCGGCGCCGCGGGTGCTCGCGCGCCCCTCGAGCAGCTCGAACCCCGCGTCGGCGAACGCCGCCGCCGTCGCGTCGTCGACCCGGACGAAGACGGAGGAGGGCAGGCGGTGCGCGGCGTCGGCGAGCGGCCCGGGCTCCCCCACGACGACGACCTGGCGGATCGGCTCGGCCATCGCGATCCCGAGGCCGAGCGCGGCGCCGTAGCCGATCGGCCGGTCCAGCCCTGCGGCGGCGAGGGGGCCAGCGGTCGCGGCGGCGGCCTCGCGGTAGGCGGGGTCGGCGGTGAGCAGGTGGAGCCGCCACGCCGCCGACGCGATCGCGGTCGGACCGGACGGCGCCGCCCCCTCCGAGACGTCGGAGCCGCCCGCGATGCCGAGCGCGGCGAGCACCGGGTCGCCCTCCGGCGCCCGGAAGCGCCCGTCGTGCAGGCAGGCGTCGACCAGCTCGCGCGCGACGACCCCGAGGTCGGGGCGCCCGGCGGCCAGCGCGAGCTCGAGCAGCCCGTCGGCGAGGTCGCCGTGGTCCTCGAGGGTCGCGACCGCGGTGGAGGGGCGGCCGTCGAGGCTCGCGCGCAGCAGGCGCCCGTCCCGCCGGTTGGCGGCGAGCAGCGCCTCCGCCGCCTCGACCGCCAGCGCGATCCAGGAGGGCTCGCCGAGCCGGTCTCCCGCGGCGGCGAGCGCGCCGATGGCGAGGCCGTTCCAGCCCGTCAGCACCTTGGCGTCGACGGCGGGCGGCGGCTGCGCGGCCCGGGCAGCGGCGTCGAGCGCGTAGTAGCCGCCCTCGCTGCGGCGCCCGTCGACGTCGCTCTCCGAGTCCTGCGCCGAGCCGAACGTGCCGTCGGGCTGCCGGAGCACGCCCTCGAGGAAGCGGACGACCCCCGCCGCGGTCTCGCGGTCCCCGATCTCGGCGTAGGCGCGCAGGAGCAGCGCGTTGTCGGTGAGCATCCGCTCGTAGTGCGGCTCGGTCCAGTCCCGGCGCACGGCGTAGCGGAAGAAGCCGCCCTCGACCGGGTCGCGCAGCGCGGAGTCGCGCATCCCGGCGAGCGCCCGCTCGGCGACGCCGCGGGCGCGGTCCCGCACCGCCGCGTCGACGAGCGGCGACCGCCCGACGGCGAGGAGGGCGAGCAGCAGCGGCGCCACGGGGAACTTCGGGGCGCCGCCGAAGCCGCCGTGCTGCCGGTCCTCGTAGCCGGCGAGCTCGTCGACGGCCCGCTCCAGCCCCTCGGCCGTCACCGGGGACGCGGCCGGCTCGGCCGCGACGGCCTGCGCGAGCGCCGCGGCGAGGCCGGCCGCGGACGCCTCGACCTCGCCGCGCCGGTCCGTCCAGGCCTCCCGCACGGCGTCGAGCACCTGCCGGAAGGAGGGGTGCCCCGGGACGGGCCGAGGCGGCGAGTAGGTGCCGGCGTGGAACACGCGGCCCTCCGGCGTCATGAAGACGTTCAGCGGCCAGCCGAGGTTCGGCGTGAAGGCTCCGGCGGCGGCGAGGCACGCGGCGTCGACCTCGGGATGCTCCTCCCGGTCGACCTTGATCGACACGAACCCCGCGTCCATCACCGCGGCGACGTCGGGGTCGCTGAACGTCTCCCGCGCCATGACGTGGCACCAGTGGCAGGTGGCGTACCCGATGGAGACGACCACGGGCACGTCCCGCTCGCGAGCGGCGGCGAACGCCGCGTCGCCCCACGGGTACCAGTCGACGGGGTTGTCGGCGTGCGACCGCAGGTACGGGCTGACGGCGTCGCGGAGGCGCTCAGCCATCGGCCCGCCCCCGCCTACTCGACGTCGTCGCCGCCGGAGATCTCCGGTCCGGCGGGGTCGCTGATGTCGATCGGGCCCCCGTCGTCCTGCGCGTCGACCGCGGCGGACTCCTCGTCGAGCTCGGACTCCAGCTCGGCCTGCGCGTCGATCGGGGTGGCGTCGGGGTTCGAGCCGAACTCGGGGCCGGGCCCCTGCGGGGTGCTGTTGCTCATGCCACTGGTCTACCGGGCCCGGATGGGAGGGCGCCCGCCGCGGCCGCAGGCTGCGACGACGAAGGGCTCCGATCCGTCCGGATCGAAGCCCTTCGTCGTGCGTGCGCGTCAGACCGTGCGGCCCGACCGCCCCTTGACCGCGCCCCAGATCAGCAGCGCGATGATCGCGCCGATGATCGAGCCGATGATCCCCGACGGCTGGAAGAAGCCGTCCTGGAGGTCCTTGCCGAAGATCAGTGCGCCGAGGAAGCCGCCGATGAAGGAGCCGATGATGCCGAGCAGGATCGTTGCGCCGATGCCCATGCTCTGTCGACCGGGGACGACAGCGCGTGCGATGAAACCGGCGATGAGGCCGACGACGATGGCGGCGATGATGGTTCCGAGGATGCCCATTGCGTTTTCCGTCCTTTCGAGACGGTTAACCATCCCGAAGGTTGCTGAACTGTTCCTGAGTGCCGACCGGACGCCTTCTTGGAGACGGGTCGACTACATGAACGAATCGGAATAGTGGAATGCGGTCCACTGTCGGTTTCCGGGTGACCGATGCCGCGCTCTTCCACCCCGTCCGAATCCGCGACCTCACGGTGCCGAACCGCATCTGGGTCTCGCCGATGTGCCAGTACTCGGCTGACGGGCGCGACGGGCTGCCGACCGACTGGCACCTCGTGCACCTCGGCTCCCTCGCCCGCGGCGGCGCCGGTCTAGTGATGACGGAGGCGACCGCGGTCAGCCCGGAGGGCCGGATCACGTCGTGGGACCTCGGGATCTGGGACGACGCGCAGCGGGACGCGCTCGCGCCGATCGTCGACTTCGTGCACGCGCAGGGCGCGCTCGCCGCGGTCCAGCTCGCCCACGCGGGGCGCAAGGCGTCGACGTACCCGGAATGGCTCGGCCACGGGTCCGAGCCGGTGGAGGAGGGCGGCTGGGTCCCGGTGGCCCCCTCCGCGCTCGCGTTCCCGGGCTACGCCGAGCCGCAGGCGCTCGACGAGGCGGGCATCGCGGGGGTCGTCGCGGACTTCGCGGCCGCGGCGCGGCGGTCGGTCGAGGCCGGCTTCGACGTGATCGAGCTGCACGCCGCGCACGGCTACCTGCTGCACCAGTTCCTCTCCCCGCTCGCCAACCGGCGCACGGATGCCTGGGGCGGCTCGCTCGAGAACCGGGCCCGCCTCCTGCTCGACGTCGTCCGCGCGGTCCGCGACGCCGTCGGCGAGGCCGTCCCCCTGCTCGTCCGCTTCTCCGGCACGGACTGGGCCGACGGCGGCTGGACGATCGAGGAGACGCAGACCGTCGCCGGCTGGGCGGCGGCCGCCGGCGCGGACTGGTTCGACGTCTCGAGCGGCGGCACGACCCCCGACGCCCGGATCCCGGTCGGTCCCGGGTACCAGGTGCACCTCGCGACCGCGGTGCGCGACGCGACCGGGCTGCCGGTGAACGCGGTGGGCCTGATCGAGACCGCCGAGCAGGCGGAGGAGATCGTCGCCTCGGGCCGCGCCGACGCCGTGATGCTCGCGCGCCCGCTGCTGCGCGACCCGCACCTGCCGCTCGCATGGGCCCACGAGCTCGGCGCGGACGCGCCGTGGCCGGTGCAGTACCGCCGCGCCCGGCCCCGCCGCGCGGCCTCCCGGGTCTGAGCCGCGCGGCCGACCGCGCGGGAGGGAGCCGTCAGACTGGTCTCCCCATGTCTGACACGACCGCACGCCCCGCGACGCCGGTCCTGCCGACGATCGCCTTCCCGCCCGAGCTGCCCGTCAGCGCGATGCGGGGCGAGATCGCCGAGGCGATCGCGGGCCACCAGGTCGTGATCGTCGCCGGCGAGACCGGGTCGGGCAAGACGACGCAGCTGCCGAAGATCGCCCTCGAGCTCGGACGCACCTCCATCGCGCACACGCAGCCGCGGCGGATCGCCGCGCGCACCATCGCGGAGCGCATCGCGGAGGAGCTCGACGTGCCCCTCGGCGGGCTCGTCGGCTACTCGGTCCGGTTCACCGACACCTCGGGACCCGACACCCGGATCCGGCTGATGACCGACGGCATCCTGCTCGCGGAGATCCGTCGCGACCGGGAGCTGCGGCGCTACGACACGATCGTGCTCGACGAGGCGCACGAGCGCAGCCTCAACATCGACTTCCTGCTCGGCTACCTGAAGCGCCTGCTCCCCCGCCGCCCGGACCTCAAGGTGATCGTGACGTCGGCGACGATCGACGTCGAGCGGTTCGCGGAGCACTTCGCGGAGGCGGACGGCACGCCGGCGCCGATCGTCGAGGTGTCCGGCCGCACGTACCCGGTCGAGGTCCGCTACCGCCCGCTCGTGATCGAGGACGCGGGAGACGACGAAGAGGACCCGGACGTCGGGACGACCGAGGACCGCGACCTCGCCACCGGGATCCAGGAGGCGCTCGACGAGCTCGAGCGGGACCTGCCGGGCGGCGACGTGCTCGTGTTCCTCTCCGGCGAGAGCGAGATCCGCGACGTCGCCGACGTGCTCCGGGGGAAGTACGCGGGGCGCGCCCGGCCCGTCGAGGTGCTCCCGCTGTACGGCCGCCTCTCCGCCGCCGAGCAGCACCGCGTCTTCGAGCGCAGCACGGTCGCCGGTGTCGACCGCCGCATCGTGCTCGCCACGAACGTCGCCGAGACGAGCCTCACGGTCCCCGGCATCCGCGCGGTGATCGACGGCGGGACGGCCCGCATCTCCCGGTACTCGGCGCGCTCGAAGGTGCAGCGCCTCCCGATCGAGGCGGTGTCGCAGGCGTCGGCGAACCAGCGGTCCGGCCGCGCGGGCCGCACGAGCGCCGGGATCGCGGTCCGGCTCTACTCGGAGGAGGACTACGGCAAGCGCCCCGAGTACACCGACCCGGAGATCCTCCGAACGAACCTCGCCGCGGTCATCCTGCAGATGCTCTCGCTCGGGCTCGGGGAGATCGAGGCGTTCCCCTTCCTCACCCCGCCGGACTCCCGCGGGGTGCGGGCCGGCCTCGACCTGCTGCGCGAGCTCGGCGCGGTGCAGGAGGCGCGAGGCGGCCAGCCCGCGACGCTCACGCGGACGGGTCGGGACCTCGCGCGCATCCCGATCGACCCGCGGTTCGGCCGGATGCTGCTCGAGTCGAAGCGCCACCGCGTCACGCGCGAGGTGATCGTCGTCGTCGCCGGCCTCACGGTGCAGGACCCGCGCGAGCGCCCGGTGGAGCAGCGCGCGCAGGCCGACCAGCTCCACGCCCGGTTCACGGACCCGACGAGCGACCTGCTCGGGCTGCTGAACCTCTGGAACCACCTCGAGGAGCAGCAGCAGGAGCTGTCCTCCTCCGCGTTCCGCCGCCGCTGCCGGGCCGAGTTCCTCAACTTCGTGCGGATCCGCGAGTGGCAGGACCTCGTCCGCCAGCTCTCCGGCATCGCGCGCGACGTCGGCCTCGAGGTCGCGCCCGCGCCGAAGAAGGCGGAGCGGGCGGGCGACGCCGCCCCGGCCCGTCCGGCCCTGCCGGGGGACGCGATCCACAAGAGCCTCCTCGCCGGCCTGCTCTCGCAGATCGGCGTGCGCGACGAGCGGACCGCGCAGCCGCAGAAGGGCCGCGACGGGCGCCCGGTGCCGCGTCGCGGGTCGAACGAGTTCATCGGCGCGCGCCAGCTGCGCTTCGTCGTGTTCCCGGGCTCCTCGCTCGCCAAGCGGCCGCCGCGGGCCCTCATGTCGGCCGAGCTCGTCGAGACCTCCCGGCTGTTCGCCCGGATGAACGCGGCGATCGACCCGGCGTGGGCGGAGCCGATCGCCGGCGACCTCGTGAAGCGCACCTACGGCGAGCCCCGCTGGGAGCAGCGGCAGGGCTCGGCGGTGGCCGATGAGCGGGTGACGCTGTTCGGCGTCCCGATCGTCGAGAAGCGCCGGGTGCAGTACGCCCGGCTGAACCCGGCGCACGCCCGCGACCTCTTCCTCGAGCACGCGCTGCTCGGCGGCGAGTGGGCGCCGCCGCCCGGCGCGCTGTCCGAGTTCGACCGGGCGAACCGCCGCCTCCGCGCGGAGCTCGACGAGGAGGCCGAGCGGACGCGCAGCCGCCCGGTCGACGACCAGCGGATCGTCGACTTCTACGACGACCGCGTGCCCGCCGACGTCACGGACGTCCGCCGGTTCGAGACCTGGTGGCGCGCGACGCGGCAGGAGGCGCCCGACCTCCTCACGATGCGGCGCTCCGACCTGCTCGACGAGGAGGCGCAGCCCGAGGTCGACGAGCGCGACTTCCCGCCGACCTGGCAGCAGGGCGACCAGCGGCTGCGGCTCGCCTACCGCTTCGCGCCGGGCGCCGCGGACGACGGCCTCACCGTGCGGGTGCCGCTGCCGCTGCTCGCGACGCTCTCCCCCGCCGGCTTCGACTGGCTCGTGCCCGGGTTCCGGGAGGAGCTCGTCGCGGCGCTGCTGAAGACCCTGCCGAAGGCGATCCGGCGGCACGTCGTGCCGGCCGCGGACTGGGCGAGGCGCCTGCTGCCGGAGCTGCCGGCCGGGCCGGAGACCGGCGCGGAGCCGGGCCCGCTCGTCGACGCCCTGGTCCCCGTCATCCGCCGCGTCGCGGGCGTCGCCGTGACGCCGGCCGACTTCGACCTCGACCGGCTACCCGCGCACCTGAAGCCCGCGTTCGCGGTCACGGAGGCGCCGCGCGGCCGTCGCGGCGCACCGCGCGAGGTCGGCCGCGACACCGACCTCGCCGCGCTGCAGGCGCGCTTCGCCGACCGCGCCCGCACCTCCGCCGCCCGCGTCGTGGCCCGCCCGGCACCCGGCACCGCGCCCATCGAGCGCACCGGCATGACGACGTGGGACCTCGACGAGCTGCCGCGTGTGCTCGACACCCGCGCGGCCGGCGGCGTCGTCCGCGCCTACCCCGCGCTCGTCGACACCGGGTCCGCGGTCGACGTGCGGCTGCTGGCGACCCCGGAGGAGCAGCTCGCGTCGACGCGCGCCGGTGTGCACCGCCTCCTCGTGCTCGCGACGCCCTCCCCCGCCGCGTACGTCCGCGACCACCTGTCGGGCGCGGAGAAGCTGGCGCTCGGCGCGAGCCCGTACCGCAGCACCGACGCGCTGTTCCAGGACTGCTTCGACGCGGTCGTCGACCGGATCCAGGCCCGGGTCGCGGAGGACGGCGCGGCGTGGGACCGGGCGACGTTCGAGCGGATGCGCGCGACGCTGGCGGCGCGGGTCGTGGACGACCTCTTCCAGGTCGTCGGCGCCGCGGCCGCCGCGCTCGCGGGCGCCCGGGAGGCGGACCGCGCGATCCGGCAGGCGACGAGCCTCGCGCTGGTGCCCGCGCTGACCGATGCGCGCGCCCAGCTCGACGCCCTGATCCATCCAGGCTTCGTCCGCGTCGACGGCGCGGACCGGCTGCCGCGCCTCGCCGTCTACACGGCGGGCATCGTGCACCGGGTCGAGCGGCTGCCCGAGCAGGCGAACCGCGACCGGGTGTGGATGACGGAGGCGCAGACCGCGCAGGCGCTCTACCTCGAGGCGGGCGGCGCGCTGCCGCTCCGCCCGGGCCTGCGCCCCGGGCTGGTGCACGCGCGCTGGCTGCTCGAGGAGCTGCGGCTCAGCCTGTTCGCGCAGCACCTCCCGACCGCCGAGCCCGTCTCCCTGCAGCGCATCCGCAAGGCCCTCGCCTGAGTCCGTGAATTCCGTTTTGAAGGAGTTCTCGCGCGAAGCGCGCGAGAACTCCTTCAAAACGGAATCAGGGGAGGAGGGTGAGCCAGCGCTCCGTCACGGCGTAGCCGAGGCGCGCGTTCATCGCGAGGCTCGCCGCGTTCTCGTCCGCCCCGCCGGTGCCGAACACCTGCGCGCCCTCCGCCGCGAGCGCCAGCACCGATGCGGCCTTGACCGCCTCCGCGAGCCCGCGCCGGCGGTGCGACCGCGCGACGGCGGTGAAGTCGGTCTCGGCGTGCTCCCCGTCCCGATGGATCGCGGTGATGGCGACGACCTCGTCGCCGTCCCTCGCGATGAAGAAGCGGGTGCCCCGGGCCCGGAGCGCGGCGAGCGCCGCGGCGTCGTGGAGGGCGGGCGCCGTGGCCGGGCCGCCCGGGTAGTCGTCGCGGACCGCCGCCTCCAGCGCGGCGATCCCGGCATCCGCGTCGGGCCCGGCCTCCGCGACGCGCAGCCCGGCGCCCTCGGCGGCCGCGACCAGCCCGGACAGCAGCGCGGTGTCGACGGCTCGCAGCCGGGCGCCCCACGACCGGTGCGCGACCCGCCAGCCCTGCTCGAGCAGCGCCGAGGCCCTCGAGTCGTCCTCGCGCAGCACCGCCGGTTCCGTCACCCGACGATGCTCGCAGGCCGGGCGCTGCCGACCCTCAGTGCGCCGCGAGCTCGGGCGGGATCCCGGTCGGCGGCGCGTCCGCGCCCGTGATCTCGGCCTGCGCGAGCAGCGCGAGGTCGCGGAGCACCGAGAGGTCCAGCCCGCGGACGTCGCGCGGCTCCGGGTCGTAGACGCAGAAGGAGCCGATCCGGTACCCGTCCGCGGACTCGATCGGGTGGGCGATGTAGAACCGGATCGGGTGCGGGCCCTGCACGAGCGGGCTCTCCCGCAGCACCGGGTCGAGCCGGGCGTCGCTCACCACGGTGGGCTCCGCGCGCGTGATGGTCTGGTTGCAGAAGGAGTGCGCCCGCGGGTTCTCGCCGCGCTCGGCGCCCGCGACCGCCATCTTCCACTGGCGGTCGTGGTCGATGAAGTTGATCTCCGCGCTCTCGGTGCCGAACGCCGTCCGCGCCAGCTCGACGAGGTCGTCGAGGCGCGGGTCGGGTCCCCGCCCCACGATCCGGAGGTCGTCGAGGGCCCGCTGGCGCTCGGCCTCGTCGTCGGGCCGGTCGCGGAGCGCCGCCGCGGTCCCGGCGGCGCCCTGCGCGTCGAGGCGCCCGACCGAGTCCGCGACCTCCTCCCCGAGGGCGGTCGCCCACGCGCGGTCGTGCGCCAGCGGGTCCTCGGCCGGCTCGACCGTGCGGAAGCGGACGCGCGTGGAGCCGAGCCGCCCGACCGCGGACCGCAGCCGGTCCTCCGGCGCCGCGGAGTGCCGGCTCCGCGCGGGGGCGGCCACCGGCGGCGCGACGACGACGACCTCGGTCGCGGCGGCCGCGTCCTCGATCACCTCCTCGAGCAGGTCCCCGACCCGGGCGAGGGTCCGCGGGCGGCGCGCGCTGTCGAGGTCCTCGCCGAGGGCGACGAGGACGACGTCGTACCGCCAGAGCCGCCAGGTGCGGAACACGCCCTGCACGGCCCGGAGCACGGGCGCGAGGTCGGAGAGCACGTCGAGGTCGACGCCGTGCCGCGTCGTCAGCCACATGCGGTCCGCGGCCCGCTCCGCGAGCGTGCGGCCCTCGACCTCGCCGAGGAGGTGGTCGCGGTCCCCGATCAGCAGCACCTTGACCGGTCGCGCGCCGTTGTGGTGCAGGCGCTGCATCGCCAGCCGCGTGCTGCGGCCGGTCGGCGGGTTGCGGTCCACGGCACCTCCGCGGTCATGATGCCGGGTCGACCCGCCGCGGGCCTGAGGAGTTCACCCCTTGCCGCGGGAACCGGCCCCTCCCTGCACGAAGTGCTCACGCTTCGGGACGCCGGATCGGCGATCCGGCGTCCAGAAGCGTGAGCACTTCGGGGGGTCAGTGGCCGACGGGGACCGGGCCCTCGGAGGGGACGCGCTTCACCATCGTGGCGACCGCGATCGCGATGACGAAGACGCCCGCGCTGACGAGGAACGCGAGGCGCGTGCCCGCCGCCTCGGCAGCACCCGCACCGCCCGCGCCGTCGAAGCCGGCAGCGCCGATCGCGAGCAGCGTCACCGCGAGCGCCGTGCCCGCCGCACCGCCGACCTGCTGCACGGTCGCGAAGATCGCGCTGCCGTAGGAGGTGAACCGGCGCGGCACCGCGGAGAGGCCCGCGGTGAAGACCGACGGGAGTACCGCGGCGAGGCCGAGGCTCAGCACCACGTGACAGATCAGCACCCGCCAGGCGGCCGTCGTCTCGGTCACCGTGCCGAGCGCGATCAGGCCGACCATCGCGATCGCGAGGCCCGGCAGCAGCAGCGGCCGCGGGCCGAACCGGTCGTACATGCGGCCGACGACCGGGCCGAGCAGCCCCATGGTGAGACCGCCGGGCAGCACGAGCAGCCCGGTCTGCAGGGCGCTCAGGCCGAGCACCTGCTGCAGGTAGATGGGCAACAGGATGGCGCTGCCGAGCAGGCCGAGGAACGCGAGCGCCCCGGAGACGACGGAGGCGGTGAACACCCGCGAGCGGAAGACGCGCAGGTCGAGCAGCGCGTTGTCGGTGCGCTGCAGCGCGCGCTGCCGCAGGAGGAACAGCCCGAGCGAGACGAGGCCGGTCGCGACGGGCACGAGCACGGCGACGAGCGAGATGCCGTCCTTGGAGGACGCGCCCTCGCCGACCGCGTTCAGGCCGTAGACCAGGCCGCCGAAGCCGATGGCCGAGAGCGGGATCGACACCCAGTCGATCGGCACGCGGCGGGTCTCGCCGAGGTTGCCGATGAGCCGCAGGCCGATGACGAGCCCGGCGGCCGCGATTGGCAGCACGCACCAGAAGATGAAGGGCCACGGCAGCGCGCTGAGGATCAGGCCGGACACGGTCGGGCCGATCGCGGGCGCGACCGAGATCACGATCGAGATGTTGCCCATCATCGCGCCGCGGCGCGACTCGGGGACGATCGTCATGACCGTCGTCATGAGCAGCGGCGTGATGATCGCCGCGCCGACGCCCTGGATCACGCGGGCGACGAGCAGCACCGAGAACGTCGGCGAGAGGGCCGCGAGCAGCGTGCCCGCGACGAACGAGCCGAGCGCGATGGCGAACAGCGTGCGCGTCGTGAGCCGCTGGATCAGGAAGCCGCTGACGGGGATGACGACCGCCATCGTGAGGATGAACGCGGTCGACAGCCACTGGCCCGTGCTGGCGTTGACGTCCAGGTCCTTGATGAGCACCGGGATGGCGACGCTCATGATCGTCTCGTTCAGGATCACGACGAACGCGGAGACGAGCAGCACGGCGATCGCGGTGGCGTCGCGCCGGCTGAGGCGGTCGGTGCGGTCGGCGGCCGCGGTGGAGGGACGGTCGACGGTCTCGGTCATGCAGACCTCCGGGGAGCTCGGGGGCGGCGTCCTTGACGGGCTCCCCACGGGAGCCGGGACGACAGGGGCGGTGCACGATGCACCGGCCCCCGACGAGTCACCGGGTCGTCAACCTCAGCGACCGCATCAGCATTCCATCCCCCTCCGACAGCGGGCAATCGGTTGCGGCGCGCCGGGCGGCGATCGTCACCGGATGTTCAGCGTCGCCGGAGCCGTCGTTCCACGAGGTCGCCGAGGCGCCCGGTGAGCACGAGGACGAGCAGCGCGAAGTAGTTCACCTGCGGCAGGAGCGTCCCGATGACGAGCGCCAGCACGAACCCGATCAAGCTGCTGACGGAGCCGGCGAGCCGCTGGCGCGACGCCGTGTCCCGGCCGTCCGTGAGCTCGGGGTGCCGGTGCACGCGCCACGACAGCGCGGTGAGGAACACGCCGCTGACGGCCATGACGCCGATGTAGGCCGCGATGACCCCGGGCTGCTCCCGCGGATCGGTCTGGTTCGTGAGCGCCGTCGCGGGCGGCAGGAGCACGACCGTGAAGAGCCAGAAGACGGTGAGCACCACGAGCGGCCGGTCCCAGCGGACGACGTGCTCGAAGATCCGGTGGTGCCCCCACCACAGGCGCGCGATGACGAAGAAGCTGATGGTGAACCCGACGAGCACCGCGACCTTGTCGTCGAGGTAGCCCTCGAGCCCCTTCTCCGCCACCTCCCGCGTGATCTCGGTCAGCGGCAGGGCCAGCAGCGTGATCGCGATCGCGACGACCGCGTCGACGAAGGTGACGAGCCGGTCGACGCTGCGCCCCCGCTCCGCCTCCACGCCCCCAGCATGGCGGAGCGGGTCAGCCCGCCGCGACGATCTTGTCGAGCGTGTTGACGTTCCGCGTCGTCACGACGCCCGACTTCTGCCAGCGGCCGAAGCGCTTCCCGAACGGGCTGTCGAGCGTGCGGCCCTTCGGCACGTCCCAGTAGAGGACGCCGTCGCCGCGCGCCACCTGCTCCTCGGCGGGGTCGAGCCCAGCGGCCGCGTCGCCGAGGTCGGCGAGCGCGCGGTCGTCCCCCGCGAAGACGACGTAGGCGTGCCGGTCGTCGGTGCGGGCGAACGGGTAGCCGTCGACCGCGGCGCGCACGACCGGCAGGCCCACGACGATGACCGCGACGTCGAACCCGAAGCGCTCGCGGATCACCGCCGAGACACCGTCGGCGATGCGCTGCGGCTCGTCCTCCGCCGCGGTGAGCAGCACGTTGCCCGACGCGAGCACGGTCCGGACGTCGGTGGAGCCCGCGGCCTCGAGCGCCGCGCGCAGGTCCGCCATCGCGAACCGGACGCCGCCGACGTTCACGCCGCGCAGCAGCGCCACTGCCCGCATCACGCCGCCTCTCGAAGAAGGCCGGGCCGGTCGTCCAGGTGGACGCCGGCCCGGCTCGACGCGCGGCCTTGCCCCGCTCGGTCGATGACTAGATCGAGACGACCGAGGTGGAAGGCGCGTCGATGGTCATGGATGAATCTGCCATGCGCATCACCTCCTCGGCACCAACACTGCGCCTCGATCGCCGCGGAAGCAAGCGCCCTCACCGCACGCCGCGCATCAGCCGGACGACGGGGCGCGCGATCGCGAGCAGCACGGCGCCGGCGACGACGGCGACGAGGCCGAGCACCAGGAAGTACGGCACCTCGTTCTCCGGGTCGTAGAAGGTCGCGAGCAGCCCGGAGGCGGAGGTGCCGAGCGCGACGGAGAGGAAGAACAGGGCGACCATCTGCGTCTGGAAGCGCTCCGGGGCGAGCTTCGTGGTCACGGACTGCCCGACGGGCGACAGCAGCAGCTCCGCGAGCGTGAACACGAGCAGGATCGCGACCAGCGCGAGCAGCGGCGTCCCGTTCCGGCCCGTGCCCGCGAAGGGCAGGAACAGGAGGAACGCGAGCCCCATGATCGCCGTGCCGAGCGCGAACTTCACAGGCGTCGACGGCTGCCGGTCGCCGAGCCGGGTCCAGAGGGCCGCGAAGACGCCGGACAGCAGGATGATCATGATCGGGTTGATCGACTGCGACCACGAGACCGGCATCTCCCAGCCGAACAGGCTCCGGTCCAGCCGCTGATCCGTGTAGATCGTGACGACCGTGAACTGCTGCTGGTACAGCGACCAGAAGACCGTGCTCGCGAGGAACAGCGGGATGAAGGCGACCACCCGCGACCGCTCGTGCGCCTCGAGCGGGCTCGCGAGGATCACCGCGAAGTAGCCGACGGCCGCGATCAGCGTGACGACGATGACGACCGTCGGCAGGTTCGCGGGCGTGATCGCGCCGACCAGCACGGCGACGACGACCGCGATCACGACCACCGCCGCGATCGCGCCGACGATCGGGAGCCGGCCGGCCGGGAGGGGGTTCGGCACGTCCTGGGCGCGCTCGGGGAGGCGCTTCCGGCGGATCACGTACTGGACGAGGCCGGCCGCCATGCCGACCGCGGCGAGCCCGAACCCGAAGTGGAAGCCGAGGGAGGTCTGCAGCAGCCCGGTGAGCAGCGGGCCGAAGAACGCCCCGAGGTTCACGCCCAGGTAGTAGAGCGAGAAGCCCGCGTCGCGCCGCGGGTCCTCGCGGCTGTACAGCGTGCCGACGATCGTCGTCGCGGTCGCCTTCAGCCCGCCGGAGCCGAGCGCGATCAGCACCAGGCCGACGCCGACGCCCGCGACGCCGGGGATCAGGGCGAGCGAGACGTGCCCGAGCATGACGACCGTGGCGCTGATGAAGAGGGTGCGCTCCGCGCCGAGCAGCCGGTCCGCCACCCACGCCCCGAGGATCGTGGCGAGGTAGACGCTGCCGCCGTACGCCCCGACGACGCCCGCCGCCACGGACTGCGGCACCCCCAGGCCGCCCTGCGCCGCGGAGTAGTAGAGGTAGATGAGCAGGATGCCCTGCATCCCGTAGAAGGAGAACCGCTCCCAGAGCTCGACGCCGAACAGCGTCGAGAGCTCGAACGGCTGGCCGAAGAAGGTCCGGCCGCTCGGCCCGCGCCGCCCGGTGTCCGTGGTCATCCCGGCATGGTGGCGCCCCGACCTCCCCGTCCGCTGGTCGGGCGTCTGCCGGTCCGCCCGCCGCGCCCTCCGCTGGTCGAGGTGCGAGCGCAGCGAGCCTCGAGACCACGCCGCCGCGAGTCAGGGCGTGGCGGCGAACCGGTCGAGCGCGGCGAGCACCGCGGGGTTCCGGAGGATGCGGAAGTGGCCGCCGTCGTCGATGCGGCGGTTCTCCGCGGCGCCGGGCAGGCGCGAGCCGCCGGGGATGTGCGGGTCGAAGCGGGCCCACACGGAGGTGATCCGGTCGTTCACCCGCAGCTCGGCGGCGAGCCGCAGCGTCGTCGGGTCCTTCGGCGAGAACGCGTGCAGGCTCGGCAGCGGCAGGTACCTCGCGTACACCGACCCCGAGAACGGCGTCGAGATCGCGAACATCTTCCGCACGCGCCCGCCCGCGGCGTGCTCGAGCATCACGTCCTTGCCGATCAGGCCGCCCTTGCTGTGGGCGACGATCAGGACGTCCTCGAGGTCGTGGTCGGCGAGGTACGACGCGACGACGTCCGCGCTCGCGTCGACGGTCGCACCGTTCGTCCGCAGCGCCGTCACGGCGTGCACCGGGTGCCCGGCGGCGTGGAGGCGCTCGATGAGCGGCAGCAGGAACCGCCACGTCTCCCAGATCCCGGGCAGCACGACGACGGGCCGCATCCCGGGCCGCCCGTCGAGGTAGTCCGCCGGGTCGTGGTGGCGCAGGAGCGGCCCGACCTGCCAGCGCACCGCGGCGACGTAGTCGAGCGCCCACCAGGTCAGGATCGTCCGGACGCGCAGCGGCCTCATCGTCGCGCCCCGAGCGGCGCGGTGAGGATCGCGGAGGCGACGGCGCGGGGGTGCGTGTACTGCGCGTTGTGCACGGCGCGGGGCACCTCCACGAGGCGGCCGACGGCGAGCCGCGCGGCGAGGCGGCGGGCCCACGGGCGCCGGCAGATCGGGTCGTCCGCGCCCCGCAGGATCATCGTCGGCACCGTGATCGCGGCCGCGGCGGCGTCCGTGTCGTACTCGAGCATCGACGGGAGGGTCGCGAGGTAGCGGCGCGGGCCGCACTTCAGGTACTCCGAGAACACGGCCCGGTTCGCGCCGGGCGTCTCCCCCAGCACGTCCTGCGCGAGGCGGAGGCCCTGCATCAGCACGCTCCGCTCGTCGGGGTCGGTGACGGCGCCGATCACGACGACCCGCTCGACGAGGGCCGGTACGCGGAGGGCGGCCTCCAGCACGACCTGCGTACCCATCGACTGCCCGACGAGCACGACCGGGCGGCCGATCCGCTCGAGCAGCGCAGCGACGTGCCCGGCGTGCTCCTCCACGCTCAGCACCTGCGCGGGCTTCGGCGCGTTCCCGAAGCCCGGCAGCTCGACCGCGTGGACCGGCCCGTGCTCGGCGAGCAGCGGGATGAGCCGGAGCCAGTACGAGAGCCCGACGCCGATCCCGTGCACCAGCACGAACGGGCGGCCCTCGTCAGGGCCGAAGCGGTAGCGGAGCATGGTCGCGCCGTCCCGCTCGAGGCGGTCGGGGTCGGGCACGGGCGGCACGGTGGACGAGCGTAGGTGGGCGCTGCGGCGCTCCCTGCGAGTCCGCCCATCCGGGGCTTCCTAGGCTCGGACGGTGAGTGACGGCGCCTTCTCCCCGAGGTACCGCACCGCGACCACCGGCGTCTTCGCCCTCGGCTTCCTGATCGCCTTCGAGGCGCTCGCGGTCACCACTGCGATGCCGCTCGCCGCGCGGGACCTCGACGGGAGGTCGCTCTACGCGCTGACCTTCTCGGCGTTCGCCGCCGCGGGCGTGATCGGCAACGTCGCCGGCGGCGCCTGGAGCGACCGCAGCGGCCCGCGGCGCCCCCTGCTCGCCGGCGTGGGCCTGTTCGCGGTGGGGCTGCTGGTCGCCGGCACCGCCCTCACCATGCCGGTGCTGATCGTGGGGCGGACGCTGCAGGGCCTCGGGGCGGGCGCGATCGGCGTCGCGCTCTACGTGCTCGTCGCCCGCGTGTACCCGGAGGCGCTGCACCCGCGCGTCTTCGCGCTGCTCGCCGCGGCCTGGGTGCTGCCGTCGCTGGTCGGGCCGTTCGCGGCGGGCGCGGTCGCGACGTTCCTCACCTGGCACTGGGTGTTCCTCGGCATCGTCCCGCTCGTCGCCGCCGCGACCCTGCTGCTGCTCCCGCAGCTGCGCGCGGATGCGATGCCCGGCACCGGCGCCCCGCTCCCGCTGGCACGGATCGGCTGGTCCGCCGTCGCCGCGGCCGCGCTGCTCGCGATGCGGCCCCTGCTCGACGTGCCCGTCGCGGGACCGGTGCTCGCGGTCGCCGCCGCGGTGGCCGCCGTGCTCGCGCTCCGTCCCCTGCTGCCGCGGGGCGCGCTCGTCGCGGCCCGCGGGCTGCCGGCGGTGATCCTCGCCCGGGGCGGCTTCAGCGCCGGGTTCGCCGCGGCCGACGCGTACCTGCCCTACTCGCTGATCGCGCTGCGGGACGTCTCCCCGGTCGTCGCGGGCGGCATCACCACCGTCGGCGCGGTCTCCTGGGCGGCGGGCTCCGAGCTGCAGAGCCGGCTGAGCGGCCGCCTCTCCGACCGCCGCTGCATCGGGCTCGGCGCGGTCTCGTTCTTCACCGGAGCCGTGCTGGTCGGGGCGGGCACCGCCGCCGGCCTCGTCCCCGTCCTGGTCGTCGGCTGGCTGCTCGCCGGGCTCGGGATCGGCACCGCCTACCCGCGGCTCAGCACGTCGACGCTCGCCCTGTCCTCCCCCGAGGAGCGGGGCCGCAACAGCGCCGCCCTGCAGATCGGCGACGGCTTCGGCAACGGGCTCGCGCTGACGGTCGTCGGCGTCGTCACCGCGTTCGCGCCGGACGCGCAGTTCGCCGGCGCCTTCGGCCTCGCCGCGCTGCTCGGGCTGCTCGTCCTCGTCGTCGCGCCCCGGACCGCGGCGGGGCCGCTCAGCCGCTGACGCGCCGGAGGTCGAGCTTCATCCCGACGTGGGAGGGGACGAAGCCGAGCCCCTCGTAGAACCGCCGCGCGTCCTCGCGGCGGGCGTCGGTCGTCAGCTGGACGAGGCCGGCGCCGCGGGCGCGCGCCTCGTCGACCGCCCAGCGCACCATCGTCGAGCCGAGCGCCGAGCCGCGGGAGCCGGCCGCGACGCGCACGGCCTCGATCTGCGCCCGCAGCAGGCCGCCGCGGGAGAGCCCGGGCAGCAGCGTGAGCTGCAGCGTCGCGGCGACCGGACCGTCGACCTCCTGGACGACGAGCAGCAGGTGCGCGGGGTCGGCGTCGATCGCGGCGAACGCGCGGAGGTACGGCTCGGGATCGGCCGGGTCCTCGCGGTCGCGGCCGATCACGTCGTCGGCGAGCAGGGCCGCGAGCGCGGGCACGTCGTCCACGACGGCGTCCCGGAACACGAACGTCCGGTCGCCCAGGAAGACCTCGACCGCGCGCATCGGGTCGATCCGATCACAGCGAAGGATGGGATCCGCCGGGGATGCACGGAGTGCGCGCCCCCAGTCCGCGGGACGTCCGGAGACGGCAGCGCCGCCGCCATGCGGCGTCCGCACGCCTCATGCCGAGCGGGATTGGGGAGGGCAAGCCCGCAGGACTCCAAGTTGCACGCCACGCGACGAAAAAGTTGCAATATTGGGCGGGCAGGCGTCAGTCTGTCGCCACGTCCCGTCGTGCTGTGACCGCCGAGTCGCTCGGCTACACACAGATGCAAACGGCGGCCCGAGCTTCCGCCCGAGCCGCCGCCTGACCCCATAGGAACTACGCCGTTGCCGCGGTGTTGATCTTCAGGAGCCGGAATGCACACTCGCCCTTGCGGTCGATGCACGGCGGGAACGTGTCGCCACGCAGGTGCGTGCTGACGGTGCCGTACTGGTCCACCCATGCGCCGTCGAACGGGACGCGCTGTCCCGTCTTCCAGGTGCCGTTAGGACCGAGCGGCTGGTGCCTTGACTTCGCCAACCAAATCACCTCCTCTCAAAATCGGAGACCATGATGAGCTTGATCGAGTTTCCGCTGGGGAGGACCACGACTCCGTCGCAGGTCGCGGAGTGCGCGTGCGGTTCGGTCTGGTTCCAGCCGGTCCGGCACGAGGTGGCTGGCGGGCCCGTCCCGGGCGCGGTCCAAATGACTCCGGACGGCCTGCGGATCATCGCCTTCGCCGGCGAGATGCAGTGCGCGGAGTGCGGGAAGCACTACTAGCCCCGTCGCGAGACGCGCGGGGCTGAACCGGGACGACCGCTTAGACGGTTGACCGATCGGCATCGGTCCGCTGGCGCTTCATGCTCGGGGAGTGCCCTTCTCGAGATGGACAGAGAGTTGTGGTGTGCCCCCGACGCTAGCCAGCGGGGCGAACAAGGCTTCGGAGACACGCCGACGAAAAGAAGGCCGGATTCGCATCTGCGACATCCGGCCTTCTCGAAGCTGGTCAGCGGTCACCACAACTCGCTTCCCCGACGTGTCGAGTCTATCCACGAGCCGATGGGTACCCCGCTTGGAGCCTGAGGGCGTGTCGACCGGCAGCGCCGCCGCCACCCGGTGCGGGGTGGGCGGCGGCGGCGCGTCCGACCGGCCTCAGCGCGAGGAGACCGCCGCGGAGGCGTTCGACTCGTACGAGGTGTTCGTCGACTCGAAGAAGTTGACGAGCTGCAGCGTGTCGTTCGCCGTCGCCATCCACTTCGCCGGGTTCGACACCTTGTACTCGGCCTCGAAGCCGAGCTCCTCGAGCCGGCGGTCGGCCAGGTACTTGACGTACTGGTTGATGTAGTTCGCGTTGAGCCCGAGGATGCCGCCGGGGAGCAGGTCGCGGTTGTACTGCTCCTCCATCGCGACGGCGTTCAGGATCATCTGGCGGATCTCCTCCGCGAACTCCGGCGTCTGCAGGTCCTCGTTCTCCTCGAGCACCGTGAGGATCAGGTTGATCCCGAACTTCAGGTGCAGCGACTCGTCGCGGACGATCCAGTCGACGAGGGAGCCGAAGTTGCGCAGCAGGTTCCGCTGCCGGAACGACAGCGCGACCATGAAGCCCGAGTAGAACCAGATGCCCTCGAGGATCACGTTGTAGGCGACGAGGTTCCGCACGAAGTCGCGCTTGCCCTCGGTCGTCGTGATGTCGAGCGTCTGCTCCGACATCCGCTTGATGAACTCGACCTCGAACTGCTCCTTGGCCGCCATCGACGGGATGTCGACGTGGGAGTTGTAGGCCTCGTCGCGGTCGATCGGGAACGTCTCGAGGACGTACTCGAACGACATGCAGTGGTTGGCCTCCTCCCACATCTGCTTCGCGAGGTAGAGGTGCGCCTCGGGCGCGTTGACGTACGGGTAGACGCCGAACGCGAGCGCCTTGTTCACGAGCAGCTCGCTCGGGTTGAAGTAGCTCATGAGGAACGTCACCGCGTGGCGCTCCTCGTCGGTCATCCGCTTGAAGTCCGCGATGTCCTCGCCGAGCTGGATCTCGTTCGGGAACCACGTGTTCGCGACCGCCTGCTCGTACAGGTCCATCGCCCACTGGTACCGGACCGGCTTCAGCAGCAGACCCTCCTGGATCCCGGTGCCGAGAATGCCCATCGTCTCTGCCCTCTTCCTCTTCCTCTTGCGTGGTGTTCGGTGCCGCCGCCCGGATCGGGCGGCGGCACCGCGCTCAGTGCCTGCCGCCTACTGGCAGCTGTCGCACTGCAGCAGGTCCATCGGGTCCATCGGCACGCTGTACCCGCTGATGAAGTCGGTGCCGTCGACCTGGTCGCCTTCGTCGTCGAACATCGCTGTCACTCCCCCTTGTTGACGTCGGTGCTGCGCACCGGCGATCCGAGTCCGCCGAAGCCCCGGCGAGCGGGGCCGGCGGGCGCCGCCGCAGGCTGCGGCGCGCTCGCTCCGAAACCGCGACGACCGTTGGACGCCCCCGCGCCCTGGTCGATGGTCTCGGCCTTGTTCACCCGCACGGTCGACTGCTCGGCGGTGTGCCGCGGCTTCATGTGCAGGTAGTAGGTCGTCTTGACCCCGCGCTCCCAGGCGGCGGAGTAGATCGACATCATGTCGCCGAGATCACGCGTCTCGAGGTACATGTTCCGGCTGATCGCCTGGTCGATCCACTTCTGCGCCCGGGCGGCGACCTCGAGGAAGGCGTACGGCGAGAGCTGGAAGCTCGTCTTGTACGTCGCCTTGATGTCGTCCGGGATCTCCGCGATGTTCTGGATGTCGCCCTGGCTGCGCAGGATCGCCTCGCGCACCCGCTCCCAGAGGCCGGCGCCCTGCAGGGTCGCGACCAGGTTCCGGTTCACCTCGAGGAACTTGCCCGACGAGGTGGCGCGGCTGAAGATCTGCGAGAACTGCGGGTCGAGGCCGGGCGTGGTGCCGGCGACGAGGCCGATCGACGCGGTCGGCGCGATCGCCATGAGCGTCGCATTGCGCATGCCGCCCTTGACCCGGGCGCGCAGCGCGTCCCAGTCGAGCCGCATGGTGCGGTCGACCTGCACGGGCACGCCGCGCTCCGCCTCCGTGATCGCGATCGTGTCGAACGGCACCATCCCCTGGCTCCAGCGCGAGCCCTGGAAGTTCGGGTACGCGCCGCGCTCCTGGGCGAGGTCGACCGACTCCTCGATCGCGGCGTAGGAGACGTGCTCCATGACCTCGTCGATCAGCGCGTAGGCCTCCTCGCTCTCGTAGGAGAAGCCGAGGCGCTCGACGACGTCGGTGAAGCCCATGACGCCGAGGCCGACCGCGCGGTTCTGCTCGTTCGAGTGGTCCGCCTCGTCGACGGAGGAGATCGTGATGTCGATCAGGTTGTCGAGCTGGCGGATCGCGCTCTTCGCGCTGGCGTGGATCTGCTCCCAGTCGAAGCCGAGCTTCCCGTGCTCGTCCGTCACGAGGTGGCGCGAGAGGTTGATGGAGGCCAGGTTGCAGACCGAGACGTTGTCGCGGTCCTGCGGCAGCGTGATCTCGGTGCAGAGGTTCGAGGAGTGGATCGTGCCGGTGTTGTTGTTCAGCGCCCGGTTGTTGATCGTGTCCTTCCACGTCAGCCACGGGTGGCTCGTGGTCTGCAGCGCCATGAGGATCGCCTTGAACTGCTCGCGGGCGCCGATGCGCTTGAACGCGCGCAGCCGGCCCGCCTCCGCCTCCGCCACGTAGTGCGCGTAGCGGTCGGAGAACGCCTTGCCGGTCAGCTCGTTGAGGTCCGAGACCTCCAGCGGGTCGAACAGGTACCACGCGTCGTCGTTCTGGACGCGCTTCATGAACTCGTCCGAGATCCAGACCGCGGTGTTCGCGGTGCGGGTGCGGCGGTACGGGTCGCCGGAGTTCTGGCGCAGGTCGAGGAACTCGGGGAAGTCGAGGTGCCAGTTCTCCATGTAGAAGCAGAGGGCGCCGAACTTCTTGCCGCCGCGGGAGACCGCGCGGAGGATCGAGTCGATCGTGTGCATGAACGGGATCGGCCCGGTCGAGGTCGTGTTGTTCGACCGGATCGGCGAGCCCTGCGCGCGCAGCTTGGTGACGGAGAGGCCGATGCCGCCCGTGCCCTTCGTGAGCCACATGACGTCGCGGGTCGTCTTCGCGATGTGCTCGATGTCGTCCTGCATCTCGAGGACGAAGCAGTTGGAGAGCTGCGGGTACTTGGTGCCCGCGTTGACCAGCGTGGAGCCGGCCGCCAGGTAGTCGAGGCGCGACATCTTGTCGTAGAAGCCGAGCGCCGCCGTCGTCGGGTCCGCCTCGTTGAGCGAGAGGCCCATCGCGATGCGCATCCAGAAGTACTGGGGCACCTCGAGCGGCTCGCCGTTGCGGGCCTTGATGCCGTAGCGGTTGTTCAGCGTGACGACGCCGATGTACTTCAGCAGCTCGTCGTGCGACGGGTCGAGGGCCGCGGCGAGGCGGTCGAGGTCGAACATCGAGCCGAGGCGCGGGTCGAGCAGGTCCTCGGCGATGCCGCGCTCGATCGAGGTGCGGAAGTGCTGCGCGTGCAGCGACCGGATCTCCGCGTCGTCGGCGTAGTCGCCGAGCACGCGCTTGTAGATCGTCTTCAGCAGGAGGCGGGCGGCCACCGTGTCGAACGCCGGGTCGTCCTTGACGTTCTGCAGCGCGACCTGGATGACGGCCTCGTCGAGCTGCTGCGTGGTGATGCCGTCGAAGAGCGTGAGCTCCAGCTCGGAGGCGATCTGGGTCACCCAGGTGATGTTGGGGTCGAGACCGGCGCTCGCGTGCTCGATGGCGAGGTTGATCTTGTTCGCGTCGTACGGCTCGCGCGTCCCGTCCCGCTTGACCACCGTGATGCCCATGAACGCCTCCTTCTCGCTGTCCGCCGCACTCGCGTCGGACGCCCGTCGGCGGGGTGCTGATCCGCACTCCCCCTCGACCGGGGGATCACTATATGTCGGGGTGGGTGTGCGGAAGCAACCCAAGATGTTGTGGAATTCGTCGGCGTGTCCTCCACAGGTGATACCGCGGGGCTGTGGAGAACCGGGCTGCGCCTGGGGAGACGGTAGGGGGTCGCACCGACATCGGCCCCGGACCTGCGCGGGCCCTACGCTTGTGGGGTTGTGAGCAGCGGCGGTGGCGGGTACGGGGAGCTGATGCGCACCCGCGGCGTGCTGCGCATCATCGCGGCGCAGCTGACGGCGCGCTTCCCCTCCGGCATGCTCTCGCTCGGCCTGCTCTTCCACGTCGAGGGCCGCACGGGCTCCTACGGCGTCGCGGGCGTCGTGCTCGCGGCCCTCAGCATCGGGCAGGCGCTGGCCGGCCCGGCGACCGGTCGGCTGATGGGTCGGCTCGGCATCCGGCCCGTGATCGTCGTGACCACCGTGCTCTGCGCCGCGGCCGTCGCGTCCATCGCGGTGCTCGACCTGCCCGCGGCGGGCACGGTCGGCCTCGCGCTCGTCGCGGGCCTCACCTTCCCGCCGATCACCTCGGCGGTCCGCACGATCTACCCCAAGCTCGTCCGGGCCTCGCTGCTCGGCCCGCTCTTCTCGCTCGACGCGTCGCTGCAGGAGCTGATCTGGATCGGCGGGCCCGTCATCGTGACGTTCCTCGCCACGGGCGTCAGCACGACCGTCGCCCTGCTCGTGTCCGCCGCCCTGCTGATCGGCGGCGGGGCCTGGTTCGCCGCGTCCGGCCCGGTCGGGCGCGTCCGGATCCCCCGCAGCAAGCGCCGGTTCGGCGTCGTGCTGCTGAAGCCGCAGGTCGCGCTCATGACGCTCGTCGGCTTCCTCGTCATCGCCTCGTGCGCGGCCATCGAGGCGAGCGTCGCCGGGGCGTTCGGGGACGGCGACCCGACGAGCGGCATCGTGCTCGCGATCTGGTCGCTCGCCTCGCTCGCCGGCGGGTTCGTGCTGGGGCGCCTCGCGATGCGGCCGTGGTCGCTCGCCCTGCGCCTCCTGCTCGTCGCGGTCGGCGCCTCCCTCACGCCGTTCCTGCCGGGCTTCCTCGGCCTCACCTCGGCGCTCGTGATCTCCGGCTTCGGGCTCGCCCCGGCGCTCGGCATGATCTCCGCGATCGTGTCGAGCTCGGTCCGCTTCAGCGACACCGCGGAGGCGTACGGCTGGACGAACACCGGCCAGCTCGTCGGCGTCGCGCTCGGCGCCGCGCTCGCCGGGCAGGCGCTCGACGCGTTCGGCGCACCGGTCGCCTTCGCGTGCGGCGCGGGGCTCGCGGTGCTCGCGTCGCTGGCGGCCGCGGCGGGCATGCCGGTGTTCCCGGACCTCAAGGGCAAGGACGCCGGCCCGGCGCCCGACACGGCGCCGATCGCGCTGCCGCCCAGCGCGGGCTGAGCGCGCCCGCGGTCAGGCCGAGGCCTCGACCTCCGCGAGCACGGCCATCGCGTACGCGTCCTCGGGGGTGTCCGCGAGGTGGGTCATCCGCTGCCCGAGGAAGGTGCAGGTGACCCGCCAGCCGCCGTGCTCCGCATCGCGCTCGAGCCGTTCGAAGGTGCCGCGCAAGGCCGCTCGCAGCTGGTCCTCGCGGGGCAGCCACAACGCCTCCTCGATCGCGACGGAGTCGAGCGCCCACTCGGTGGTGCCATTGAAACCAAGGACGGTCCCGGTCGGATAGGCGTGCGCCTCGATCGTCATGTCGCTCACCGTGAAGGCGTCCGTGCCGGTCGACTCCATGTCCTGCGAGAGGAATTGGAAGCGGTCGCCGGCGGTCGGCCGCCAGACGAGCCCCGCTTCACGCAGTCGAAGGGCGAGCGGCCGGGAGATCATCGCCACAGGATAAGCCGACCCCGAATGCACGAAAGCGGTGGGCGCCCGTCGGGCGACCACCGCTTTCGAATCCGATCAGTGCGCGGCGTTGTACGCGGTCTGCACGTCGGCCGGGATGCGGCCGCGCGACGAGACCGTGTGGCCGTTGGCGTTCGCCCATTCGCGGATCGCCTTCAGGTCGCCCTTCGGGGCGCGCGGGGCGGACGAGGAGGACGACTTCGCGCGGACGGCGACATCCGCCTTGCGCGCCGCGTTCACATACGGCGAGAGCGCCGCACGGAATTCCTCGGCGTGGTCGGTGGTGAGGTCGATCGTGTAGCTGACGCCGTCGAGGGAGAAGCGCACGCTCTCCCCCGCGCCGTCCTCGATCGGCTGCTGCGTGAGATCGTCGACGAGCTGCACGATGTATTTCTGCGCCATGGCGGGTTGGGTTCTCCTGGTTCGCGGCTTGGGTCGCGCAGAATGCGCGATAAAGGCACTGTACAGGGAATTGCGCGGGAAATCCTTCTTTTCCTCGCATCCGCGCGGCGGATTCTTCGAGAAGTCGTGGAGAAGGGCGGGATTCGCGATCGGAATGGCGGAGATCGTGGTCGGAAGTCCCCGATCTCCGCCGATCCGTCTCAGCGCCTCGTGCCGCCCAGATGCGGTGAGCCGGGGACCGTCCTGCGGTCGGCGACGCCGCGCACCGCCTCCTCCAGCGCGTCGACCGCGTCGACCGTCGGCGCCCAGCCGAGCTCGCGCCGCGCGCGCTCGGTGGACATCACGGGCACCGACGTCGAGATGTCGATCCACCCGGGGTCGGCGGCGACGAGCCGCAGGTGCCAGGCAAGCCAGACGAGCCCGCGCAGGGGCGCGACGCGGATCGGCAGCCACCGCGCCTTCAGCACCCGAGCCACCTCCTTCGGCCCGACGACCGGCTCCCCGGCGATGTTGAAGGGGCCGCCCGCGTGCTGCAGCACGACCCGGGCGAACGCGTCCGCGAGGTCGCGGGCGTGCACGACCTGCGCGACCGTCCGGGGCGGCATCGGCAGCACGAGGAGGGGCACGCGGCCGAGCCACCGGACGGGCACGAGACCGCCCGCGAAGAGGGCGCGGAGCTCCTCCCCCACGTCGCCCTGCATGACGAGGCCGGGCCGCAGCCGGGTGACGACGACGTCCGGGTGCTCCTGCTCGAACCGGTCGAGGATCCGCTCGTCCACGGCCTTGTGCCGGGCGTAGTGCGAGCTGTGGAGGCCCCCGGTGGGCCAGGTCTCGTCGACGCGGCGCACCTTCGGCCCCGGGCTGTACGCGCCGACGGACGACGCCACGACGACCTGCGGGACGCCCGCGGCCGCGACGGCGGCGAGGACGTGCTTGAGGCCGCCGATGTTCACGGCCGCCATGCGCCGCTCGTCGTGGTTCGGCTGGAGCAGCCAGGCGAGGTGGATCACCGCGTCCGCGCCGGTGAAGGCGAGGGTCAGCGCGGCGACCGACGAGGCGTCGGCGACGTCGACCGCGGTCCAGTCGACGCCGGCGTACGGCTCGCCCGCGTCGGCAGGCGGCACCTGCCGCACCACCCCCGCGAGCTCGACGCCCTCCTCCTGGTGCAGACGGCGGAGGATCGCCGTCCCCACGTTCCCGGTCGCTCCGACGATGACCACGCGCATGCGCGCCACCGTAGGGCGGCCCTCATGCGCACTCGCCCCGTTCGGAGCACTCCCCCGGCCATCCCCCAGGCCGCGAGGCCTGCGCCCGCCGGCGGCACCGCCCGGGAACGCAGAAGGCCGCTCCGGACGGAGCGGCCTTCTGCGACTGGTGGACCCTAGGAGATTCGAACTCCTGACCTTCTCATTGCGAACGAGACGCGCTACCAACTGCGCCAAGGGCCCGAGTGCCCGTCGAGAATAGCACCCGCCGGACCCCGGTCCCGGACATCGACGCGCTCCTAGGATCGAGCGCACCCCGATCGAGAGGCCGGCATGGACGCCCGTTTCCGCATCCCGCTCTCCCCCGTCGCGGATCCCGACGCCGTCGTGCGGGGCGACCGGTACCGGATCACCGTGCTGACGGAGGGCCTCCTGCGCTTCGAGTGGGCGGAGGACGGCGTCTTCGAGGACCGCGCCTCCACCTTCGCCCTGCACCGCGACCTGCCCGCCCCCGCGTTCCGCGTCGTGGACGGCGACGAGGTGCTCGAGGTCGTCACCTCGCGCCTCCACCTCACCTACGACCGCCGCCGGCCGTCGGCGAGCGGCGTGAAGGTCGACGGGCTCGGCGGCCTCACGAGCTGGCACAGCACCTGGCGGTTCGGCGACCCGGACCGGAGCCTGCGCGGCACGGCCCGCACCCTCGACGACGCGGACGGACGCGTGCCGCTCGGCCCCGGCGTCGTCGCGGAGGGCGGCGTCGCGGTGCTCGACGACTCCGGCTCGTTCCTGCTCACGGAGGACGGCTGGGTCGCGCCGCGGCCGGAGGGCGACCGCGTCGACCTCTACGTCTTCGCCCACGGGCACGACTACGCGGGCGCGCTCGCCGACCTCTACGCGGTGTCCGGCCCGCAGCCGCTGCTGCCCCGCTGGGCGCTCGGCAACTGGTGGAGCCGGTACCACCGGTACTCGGCCGACGAGTACCTCGCGCTGCTCGACCGGTTCGACCGCGAGGGCGTGCGGTTCAGCGTCGCCGTCATCGACATGGACTGGCACCGCGTGGACTCCGTCCCGCCCGAGTACGGCAGCGGCTGGACCGGGTACAGCTGGGAGCGGTCGCTCTTCCCCGACCCGGAGGGGTTCCTCGCGGACCTGCACGCCCGCGGTCTCCGCGTGACCCTGAACGTGCACCCCGCAGACGGCGTCCGCGCGTACGAGGACGCGTACGCCGAGATGGCGCGGGCGCTCGGCCGGGATCCGGAGGAGCGGCTGCCGATCGCGTTCGACATCACCGACCCCGCGTTCCTGGAGGCCTACTTCGACGTCGTGCACCACCGGCTCGAGGACGAGGGCGTCGACTTCTGGTGGCTCGACTGGCAGCAGGGGCCGTACTCCCGCGTCGCCGGCATCGACCCGCTCTGGATGCTGAACCACTTCCACTTCCTCGACTCCGGGCGGGACGGCCGGCGGCCGCTCACGTTCTCCCGGTACGCGGGGCCGGGCAGCCACCGCTACCCCGTCGGCTTCTCGGGCGACACGGTGATCAGCTGGGCGTCGCTCGACTTCCAGCCCGAGTTCACGGCGACCGCGTCGAACATCGGCTACGGCTGGTGGAGCCACGACGTCGGTGGGCACCTCTGGGGCGTCCGCGACGACGAGCTGACGCTGCGGTGGGTGCAGCTCGGGGTGTTCTCGCCGATCCTGCGCCTGCACTCCTCGAACAACCCGTTCCTCGCCAAGGAGCCGTGGGCGTTCCCCGCCGAGACGCGGACGGCGATCGACGACGCGCTCCGCCTCCGGGTCCGCCTCGTGCCCTACCTGCACACGATGAACCGGCGCGCGGCGGAGGACGGCCTGCCGCTCGTGCTGCCGCTCTACTACGAGGCGCCCGGCGAGCCGGCCGCCTACCGCACGCCGAACGTCTTCCGGTTCGGCAGCGAGCTCGTCGTCGCGCCGATCACGACGCCCCGCGACCCCGGGACGCTGCAGGGCGCGGTGACGGCCTGGCTGCCGCCCGGGACCTGGATCGACATCGCCACCGCGGTCGTGCACGAGGGCGGGCGCACCGTGCGCCTCCACCGCGACGACGCGACGGTCCCCGCCCTGCTCCAGGCCGGCGGGATCCTGCCGCTCGCGGCGGAGCACGAGACGGACGCGGCCGCGAACCCGACGCACCTCGAGGTGCTCGTCGCGCCCGGCGCCGACGGCGCGTTCGTGCTCGTCGAGGACGACGGGACCGGGACGACGCCGGGCACAGTGCCGACCGTGCGGACGGCGCTCGCGTGGGACCAGGCCAGCGGGACCCTCACCGTCTCGCCCGCCGACGGCCCCTCGGGGATCGTGCCGGAGACGCGGACGTGGACCGTGACGGTGCTCGGCCTGCCCGCGGACGCGGCCGTGCAGGTCGACGGCGCCGCGCACCCCGCGACGGCGCCCGATGCCGGCCGGATCAGCGTCACGACCACCCGGGACGCCGCGGCCGGCTTCACGGTGTCGGTCGGCGCGGACCCGCGCCCGACGACGCAGGAGCGGGACGCGCGGGTGTTCGCGCTGCTGAACGCCGCGCAGCACCCCTACGAGGCGAAGGCGGCGCTGTGGCGCGTCGCGACGGCCCCGAGGAGCACGGCGTCGCGGCTCGCGGAGCTGCAGGCGATGGACCCGCCGGAGCCCCTGCTGTCCGCCCTGACGGAGCTGCTGACCGCGCTCTGACGCGTCAGGCGGAGCGGCGGCGGCGGAGGACGCCGTCGAGGTCGGTCACGACGGGACCGCTCTCGTTCATCGCATCGACCGCGTCGACCGGGCGCCGGTCGAGCGCCGCGACCTCCGGGGCGGCGTGGGCCGCCCGCAGCGCCTCGTCCGCGCGCTGCGCGGCGGCGCGGAGGGAGGCGGCGATCGCGATGTCGTCGCGCTTCGGCGGCGTCGGCGCGACCGCGCGCTCCTGCTCGAGGTAGCGGGGCTTCGGCAGTGGCACGGGCGTCCACGTCGGCCGGGCGGGCTCGACCGCCTCCTGCCACTCGGTGAACGTGCGCGTCTCCTCCGGCACGACGACGGCCTGGTCGACCGCCTCGACCGCGCGGTGCGCGGCCGCGACCGTCGACGCGCGCTGCAGCAGCGCGACGGCGAGGAACGACACGACGACGCCGGCGACGAGGAACTCCCAGCCGCCGCCCGAGGCGATGTCGCTGACGCCCCAGCCCGCGATCGTCACGCCGACCACGAGCACGTTCGTGGCGAGCACGCGCGACCGGCGGAGCCGCACGGCGGCGACGCCCGACACCGCGGCGGCCCGGCTGCGGGGCTCGCGGGGCGCTCGCCCGGACCGGGCGAGCTTCCGCTCCGCCTTCGCCGCGCGGGGCCGCGCGACGGACTCGGCGCGGCGAGCGGACTCGCGCAGCGCCCGGTGCTGCTCGGCGACGCTGCGGGCGGAGACCTCCGCGCGCACCTCCTCCGGCACCTCGGCGGTCTCGGCGAGCACCCGCAGGGTCTGCTGCAGCCGGACGGCCGTGCGCTCGGTGCGGAGGTACTCGCGCCGCCGCAGCCACGTCGGGGTGAGGTAGAGGAGCCAGAGCACGGCCGCGAACGCGATGATCGCGCCGCCGCCCAGGCCTGCTGCCATGGGCACGACGGTATGGCCGACGCGCTATCACGTGCGGCAGGCGGCTCCGGCGTGTCGCGGCGCCCCCAGAGCGGGCGCCGCCGGGGTCAGGGGAAGGGCGTCGCCGCGAGCCGTCGGTCGGCCTCCGGCACGTCCGCGGCGTGCTCCGGCACGCGCCCGGACTGCCAGCGCCGCAGGACCCCCTCCGGCACCTCCTCCGTCACGAGCCCGAAGCAGTAGTGGTCGCGCCAGTCGCCGTTGATGTGGATGTAGCGCCGCTTCAGGCCCTCGTACCGGAACCCGAGCTTCTCCACGACGCGGAGCGACTTCGCGTTCTCCGGCCGGATGCAGATCTCCATCCGGTGCAGGCCGAGCGTCTGGAAGCAGTGGTCGGTCGCGAGCGCGACCGCGGTGGGGGTCGCGCCGATCCCGGCGAAGCGCTCCGCGATCCAGTAGCCGATCGTGCCGGAGGAGAGCGAGCCGTAGGCGATCGACGTCACGTTCAGCTGGCCGGCGAGCTCGCCGTCCACCTCGATCACGAACGGCAGCCCCTGGCCGGAGCGCGCGTTCTGCTGCAGCGCCCGGATGCTCGCGCGGGTGTCGAACCCGACCGAGCCGCGAGGGCTCGTCGCCTCCCACTCGCGCATCCAGGAGCGCCCCTCCACGAGCTCGCGCTCCATGGGCCGGGCGTCCCGGAGGCGGATGGGGCGGATGCCGACCCTGCCGGAGCGCAGGGCGGGGACGGGAACGACCACGTGCCGGTCTCAGTCGAGGCCGGCGACGAACTCGGACAGCCAGGGCCGCAGCTCCGGCCCGAGGTCGTCCCGCTCGGACGCGAGCTGCACGATCGCCTTGATGTAGTCGATCTTGTCGCCGGTGTCGTAGCGGCGGCCGCGGAACACGACGCCGTAGACGCCGCCCGTCCAGGCCGCGCCGGCCATCTCCTCGAGCGCGTCCGTGAGCTGGATCTCGCCGCCCTTGCCGGGCTTCGTGTGCTCGAGGATCGGGAAGATCTCCGGCTTCAGCACGTAGCGGCCGATGATCGCGTAGTTCGAGGGCGCGTTCTCCTTCGACGGCTTCTCGACGAGACCCGTGATCCGCACGACGTCGTCCTCGTCGGTCGCCTCGACCTTCGCGGCGCCGTACAGGTGGATCTGGTCGGGGTCGACCTCGAGCAGCGCGACGACGGACGCGTTGCGCTTCCCCGACTCCTCGATCATCCGCTTGAGCAGCGGGTCGCGCTCGTCGATCAGGTCGTCGCCGAGGAGCACCGCGAAGGGCTCGTGCCCGACGTGCATGCGCGCCTGCAGCACCGCGTGGCCGAGCCCTCGCGGGTCGCCCTGGCGGAAGTAGTGGATGTCCGCGATGTTGGTCGACTCGCGGACGCGCTGGAGCTTCGCGTGGTCGCCCTTGTTCTCGAGCGTCGCCTCGAGCTCGTAGACGCGGTCGAAATGGTTCTCGAGCGCGTACTTGTTCCGGCCCGTGACCATGAGCACGTCGTTGAGGCCGGCGGCGACCGCCTCCTCGACGACGTACTGGATCGCGGGCTTGTCGACGACCGGCAGCATCTCCTTCGGCATCGCCTTGGTCGCAGGCAGGAAGCGGGTCCCGAGACCGGCGGCCGGGATCACGGCCTTGGTGATGTGGTACGCCATGGGCTCAGGCTATCCGGACGCACTTCTTAGAATCGGGCCATGACGGACGATCTCGCACCCCAGAAGCGGGCACTGCGCGCGGAGCTGCGGGAACGCAGGCGGAATCTCACCCGCGACGAGCGCGCCGCGGCCACCACCGGCATCACCGAGCAGCTCGTGGCGCTGGTGCGGAAGATCGACGCGCGATCGGTCTCCTGCTACCTGTCCGCGCAGGACGAGCCGAACACGCGCGAGTTCGCGAACTGGGCGAGGGACGCCGGTATCCGGGTCCTGTTCCCGATCACGCGGACGGACGGCCTGCTCGACTGGACCACCGCGACGGACGACGAGGAGGAGACGCTCGGCCTGTTCGGCACGCCGGAGGCGGTCGGCGAGCTGCTCGGGCCGATCGCGATCAACGACGTCGACCTGATCGTCGTGCCCGCCGCGGCGGTCGACGGGTCCGGGATGCGGCTCGGCTGGGGCCGCGGCTACTACGACAAGACCCTCGGCTCGATGGAACGGTGCCCTCCGGTGTACGCGGTACTCTTCGATTCCGAGCTCGTGGACGAGGTGCCCCGGGAACGTCATGATCAGGCCGTCGACGGCGTCGTGACCCCGACGAGGACCGTCGAGTTCTCCACGCGCTCGCCCCGCCGACGAAGGATCTGAGCCGACCATGCCCGTGTACGCCTACAAGTGCCGCGACTGCGGGACCCCGCTCGAGGTGCACCAGGACTTCAGCGACGCCCCGCTCACCGAGTGCCCCGTCTGCGGCGGCGCGCTGCGCAAGCAGTACGGGTCGATCGGCGTGACCTTCAACGGCTCCGGCTTCTACCGCACCGACTCGCGCGCGGGGTCGGGCGACGGTGCGAAGCCCTCCGGCGACGGCGCCAAGAGCGACTCCTCGTCGTCCCCGACGGCGCCCGCGAAGAGCGACTCGGGCTCCGCGAAGCCCGCCGCCTCCTCGAGCTCGTCGTCGAGCTCCTCGGGGTCGAGCTCCTCGGGGTCGAGCTCCTAACGTCCCGCGCCGTTCCCGCCCGGAGCCCGGCCCGCTGCTAGACAGGCGGGCATGAAGGGTTTCAGAGAGTTCATCCTCCGCGGCAACGTCATCGACCTGGCCGTGGCGGTCGTGATCGGCGCCGCGTTCACGGCCATCGTCACCGCGCTGGTGAACTTCATCTTCCAGCCGATCATCGGTGCGCTGTTCAACGCGAACGACCTCAGCAAGGCGCTGATCGTGACGATCCCGACCGCGGCCGGCGGCACGGCCGCCATCAAGTTCGGCGCGTTCCTCGCGGCGGTCATCAACTTCGTCATCATCGCCGCGGTCGTCTACTTCGTCTTCGTGCTGCCCGTGAACTCGATGCTGAAGCGCGCCTTCCAGAAGCCCGCCGAGCCGGAGGCCTCGACGCCGGCGCCGCCGACGGAGCTCGACCTGCTCGCCCAGATCCGGGACCTGCTGGAGGGCCGGCAGAAGGTCGGCGACACCCGCATCCTCAACCAGGACTGACTCCCCGCCAGCGGGGCCCTCCGCTGCAGATCGGTCGGCGCGCTCGGCCGGACCAGCAGCGGAGGGCCCCGTCAGGGCGGGTCAGCCCCAGTGGGGCGGCTTGTCGGCGCGGAGGCGGGCGTCGTTCGGGCCGTCCGCGTCGCCCCAGGCGCGCGGCTCGTCCTCCTCGGCCCGCTCCCCCGCGGACGGCGTCGGGTCCGAGCCCGGCGCGGGCTCGGTGCGCACGCGGCGGTGCCGTCGACGCGGCTCGGTCAGGTCCGCACCTCGACGATCGGCATCGTCGTCGTCAGCGGCGACGGCTCCCGGGCGCCCAGGGCGATCGCGATCCGCTGCGCGATCGCGTCCGGGTCGCTGAACAGGTCGAAGCTGTGCACGCGGAGGTAGTGCCAGCCGAGCCGCTTCAGCAGCTCGGGGCGCAGGCGCAGCCCCTGCCGGAGGCTCCTGCCCTGCAGCGCCGCGTCCGTCTCCACGGTGATCGCCCGCGCGCCGTGCGAGGCGACCAGGCCGAGCTTCTCGTGGTACCCGAGCGCGACCTGCATGCCGAGGGCCCGGAGGCGCCGGGCGAGGTCGACGAGCATCGCGTCGCGGTCGTCGTCGATCGCGTCGTCCGCGATCCGCCCCTCCGCGTCCGCGAGGAGGCGCCGCAGCGCGAGCACGCCGGCGGGCATCCGGTCGCCGTCGAGGTCGTCGGGCCGGAAGCAGGAGACGATCGCGAGCGACCGACGGGCCCGCGTGACGGCCGCGGCGAGCAGGCGCTCCCCGCCCGGCTTCGCGAGCGGCCCGAGCTGGGAGAGGGTGCGCCCGTGCGGGGTCCGCCCGAAGCCGATCGACAGGATCACCCGGTCGCGGCTGTGCCCGACGGCCTCCGCGAGGGTGACCACGATGAACGGCTCCGCCTGGTCGCGGGTGAAGAACTCGGTGACGTCGCCGCGGCGCACGAGCGCCTTCATCACGGCCTGCTGCACGCGGATCGCGTGCTTCGCGCTGCCCGAGATGACCATGAGCGACTCGCGCGGGCGGGTCGCGGCGTGGTCGAGCACCCGCTCGACGACGCGCTGCACCTCGGGATCGGTCGCCTCCACGGCGCCCGTCTCGGCGTCGGGCAGCCCGTGCCCGTTGTCGACGTAGTCGAGCACGAGGCTGCCGTGGCCGAGGAACGTGCCGGCCCACGGGACGCTCTCGATGCGGCCGTCGTAGAAGCGGCGGTTCACGAGCTCCGCGAGGTCCTCGCCGCCGGCGCGGTAGGAGGTCGTGAGCTCGACCGTCCGCACCAGGTCCGCGATCCGCGAGAACACGCTGTCCGCCTGCCGCTCGTCGAGGCGCTTCTGCGTCTCCTGCTCGGGCTCCGTCTCGCGGATCGCGATGTCGAACGGCATCGGGGTCTGCGTCACCGGGTCGCCGAACACGACGACCTGCTTGGCGCGGCGGAGCGCGCCGAGGCCCTCCGCGAAGCTCAGCGCCCCGGCGTCGACGACGACGACCGTGTCGAACGTCACCTCGCCGAGCGCGTGCACCTCGTAGGGCGGCGCCAGCCAGACCGGCGCGAGCAGCTTCACGAGGTGCGGCGCCTCCCGGTGCAGCACCTGCGGGTCGTCGACCTTCTGCTGCAGCAGCTGCTTCAGCGCGTCCGCCTCCGGCCCGCGGTCGGCGAGCGCGAGCCGCCAGGCGTCCGCGAGCTGCCAGGCGAGCCGCTTCGCGTTCGCGCCCGCGTGCGCCTCGTCGACGAGCCGGAAGTCCTGCTCGAGCCGGTCGAGCACCGTCGTGTTCGCGCCGAGCAGCGCGGGGTCCTCGGCGAGCAGGCGCTCGAGCACGCTCTTCCACCACGCGAGCTCCAGCTCCGCGCCGACCCGCTCGGGCGGCACGTGCCGGCCCGCGAGGTCCTCGAGCAGCGGCGCCAGGTCCTGCGCCTTGAGCCGCGCCATGACGGCCTGCCGGTCCTGCAGGTTCTCGAGGACGTCGGAGTCGGCCGCGAGCGCCGCGAGCCGGTCGCCGAGCCCGTCCACCGGCTCCTGCAGCAGCGAGTCGGGCGTGCCCGTGAGCCCGAGCGGCTCGTCGAGGGCGGCGAGGTCGGCCGACACGGCCTGGTACTCGGTCCACACGTCGGTGATGCCGGGCGGCACGTCGGGCGCGACGCCGCTCGTGACGAAGCGCTGCCAGAGCACCCGCTGCTGCTGGATGCGCTGCAGCGACTCGTGGAGGTCGACGACGTGCACGCCGGGCCGCAGGTACTCCTTCGCGAGCCGCTTGAGCCGGCGGCGGTTCACCGTCGACATCTCGCGGGAGTCGCGGCGCGGGCCGGTCGCGATGATGAGCTCGCCGAGGGACCGGTCGAACACGGCGGGCTGGAAGCGGTCGAGCGTCTCGCGGATGTCGAGCAGCAGCTTCAGGTAGACCCCGAGCTCCGCGACGGTGCCGAAGGCGCGGAAGCGGGACCCGGCGATGAGCGCGTCGGCGCGCTCGAGCAGCCGCGGCACCTCGGTGCCGTGCAGTCGCTTCGCGAGCTGGTGGGCCTGGGCGGCGCCCTGCCCGTCCGCGAACACGGCGCCGTACCAGGGCGAGTCCATGGGGCCGACGCGGAACTCGCCGAGGGAGGCCGCGCGCAGCAGGTCCTCCTGCACCGCGCCCCGGTCGGTGGCGAGCGCCTCCATCGCCCTCGTCGACAGCCGGGCGGTCGTCGCGGGCGGGCTGGGCAGGAGGGCGAGGCGGGAGAGCTCGCCGAGCGCGTCGAGCACGCTGACCCGCAGCACGGGGTCGCGGCGGCCGAGCGCGGTGCGGTAGTCGAGCAGCACGGAGCGGAGGCGGGTGAGCGCCTCGTCGACCTCGCCGGTCTCGGCGGGCTGCGCCTTCTCGTTGCGGGAGATCGCCTGGATCAGGTCGCGACGCACCGTCCGGCCGGACGCGGTGAGCCCGGGCAGGCCGATCTCGGCGAGCCGGTCGGCGACGGCCTTCAGCGTCGCGTGCCGCGGGCTGACGACGAGCACCCGCCGGTGCTGCGCGACGAGCGCGCCGAGCGCGTTCACGATCGTCTGCGTCGCCCCCGTGCCGGGCAGCGCGTGGACGGCGAGGTGGTGCCCGGCGGCGATCTCGGCGACCGCCTGCTCCTGCTCCGGGTCCGCGTCGAGCAGGGCGCCGTCGAGCATCGGCGGCCGCTGGTCCTGCGGGATCACGTCGACGCGGTCCGCCGCCCCGGTGATGCGGGCGACGGCGGTGGGGTTGCCGGCGACGGCGTCGATGACGGGGTGCGAGAGGTCCTTCGCGTCCGCGAGCAGCGCCGCGCCGACCTCGTCGAAGGAGGAGATGAGCAGCCGCGGCTGCACGCTGAAGCGCTGGAGGTGGCTCGTCAGCTCGCGCAGGCGGTCGATGACGGGCTGCGGCTTGAAGGCGCCGGCGGAGAGCGCGAGCGCGACGAACTGGGCGGGGTCGAGCTCGATGTCGTACTGCTCGCGCATCGCCGCGACGAGGCCGGGGTTCAGCTGCAGCGCGCCCTTCAGGCGCAGCTCGAAGTCGCGGCCGTACCGCCGGATCGCGAGCGGCCGGAGCAGGACCGGACCGCGGAAGTCCTGCTTCTCGAAGCGCCACTCGGCGAGGCCGATGGCGAGGTGCATCGCGTCGATGCCGCGGGTGGCGGCGAGCTCGACGGCCTTGGCCGTGAGGGTGGACGCGGCGGCGCTCGCCGTGCGGAAGGCGAGGTCGTCCCGGATCAGGTTCGACAGCAGCGTCGTCTTGCCGGTGATGAACTGCGCGAGCCCGGAGGGGTGCGTGGTCGACAGCTCGATGCGGGTGCGGACGGAGTCCTCGAACCGGATCAGCGGGGAGACGCCGCCGACGTGGGCGAGCTCGTCCCGCCAGCGGTCCCAGGCGCCGACCGCGCCGTTCACGGGCGTGAAGCGGCCGTCCCCGACGCTGACCGCGTTCGGCGCGGTGGCCAGCCCGGTGCCGGTCGCGACGCGGGGACGGGCGCCCGGCGCCTCCCCCTCCGTCTCCTCGGCATACAGCACGCTGCCACTGTAGGTCGGGGGCTCCGGCCGCCCGGGGCCGCCACGCCGCGGCGTGGCGACGCGCGGAACGGCCGCGGCACGGGAGACTGTCCGGTCCCCCGCGCCGCGGCCGCGAGCGCCTCCGCGGGTCAGCGGATCACGAACACGTGACCCGGGCCCTCGCCGCCGATGACGGCCGGCGCGGTGGACGCGTAGAGCTTCCCGTCCGCCCACTCGACCGCCGCGGCCCCCGGCAGGTCGACGACCTTCCGCGGGCCGTGCTTCCCGGGCGTGAAGACGCCCTGGCCGAGCTGGACCACGTAGATCCGTCCGCCGGGCGAGACCGCGAGGTTCGTCGCGCCCGCGAAGCCCGTCGCGATCCGGACCGGGCCGTGCCGGCCGAGGCGGTAGACGCTGCCGAGGCCGCCCTCCCCGCCGGGCAGGGTGGTCGCGTAGACGTGACCGTTCCGGACCTCGACGTCGGTGGGGACGGCCTCGAAGCGGTAGACGATCCCCGCGCACGCGGGCACCTTCAACGACTCCGCGAGCGCCGGAGTGATCGTCACGGGCTGCGGGGGCAGCACCGCGACGGTCGAGATGCGGCCGTGCTTCGACACGCGCAGGACGTCGTTCCCGCCCGCATCGGCGACCAGCCACGACCCGTCGGCCTGCGCCGCGACGGCGTAGGGGTGCGAGTCCTTCTGGCCCCGGTAGGTCAGGGGCACCGGCTGCTCGGCGTTCGCCAGCTGCTGCGTGCAGGCCGTGCTCACCGTCCACGGCTTCACGGCGCCGTAGGTGACGTGCCCGTCGGGGTTCTTCAGCCGCTCGTACCGGCCGAGGTTCACCCGCAGGACCTTCTTCCCGTGCTGCAGCACCGTCAGGTAGGTGTTGCGGTGGTCCGCCTCGGTCGTCGTGTACGCGATGGTCCCGTGCCGGGCGTCGACGCCGGCGAGGTCGCCGCTCGTCTCGGGGTTCGGCGTCGCTGCGGGCCCCGTCGCGATCGGCACGGGGTTCCCGAGCCGGAACAGCGCGGACTTCGCGCTGTCGGCGACGTAGACGCGACGGCCGTCGACCGCGAGCTGGAGCGGGGCGATGTAGTCCCCGGGCAGCTGATGCGGCTGCGGGTGGTGGTGCACCGGGGAGGCGGCGGCGCTGCCGATCCCGGTCATGGCGGCGAGGCCGGTCCCCGCCACCAGGGCCGCCGCGACGACCCTCCTGATGCTCCGCACTGGTTCCTTCTTCCTCGAGGGAGGCGCGGGGCGCGCGCCCGCGAGCACCCTGCTCCCGGGCCGGGCGGGATGCATCAGGGAAATCACGCATTCCGGGGGCGCGGACCCTCGGGACCCCCGTCGTCCAGGGCTTCCGGCCGGCGGGGCGCGGGAGTACGGTGCGAGCCGCCACCACCCCGAACCCCCGGATGCCCGCCGATGCCGCAAGCCGTGTCCCCCGACGTCACGCTGACGGACGTCCGCGCGCTCCTGGACGGCGTCGTGGCGCTGCACGACGTCGCCGACCTGCCGGCCCTGGCCACGCGGGTGCCGCGCTGGACGGCCGACCTCATCGCCCACGACGCGATCGACGTCATCGGCGCCCTCCCGGTCGAGGGCGACCGCGGCGGCGCCTCCCGCCTCGAGCACCGGCTCGCGATCCGGACCGCCGGCGGCGGGCAGGCGCTCGTCGGCCTGCTCCTCGGGCGGCGGCTGCGCGGGTTCTCGCCGCGCGACGTCGCGCTGGCCGGGATGCTCGGCCCGCTGCTCGGCGCCGCGGTCGACCACGTGCGGCTCCGCGCGGCGCACCGCGATCAGCGTGCCGCGCTCGCCGTCCTGACGCACCGCGAGCGGGAGGTGCTCGCCCTCGTCGCCGACGGGCGCACGAACCGCGACATCGCGGACGTGCTCTTCATCGAGGCGCGCACCGTGGAGAAGCACGTGGAGCACATCCGGACGAAGCTCGGCGCCCGCAGCCGTGCGGACGCGGCGGCGCGCTGGGCCCGCGCGACGGTCTGACCCGCCGACCCCGTCGGCCTCCGCCTCCTCCGCTGGTCAGGTGCGAGCGCAGCAATGGGCCCCGCGGCCGGTGTTCCGGGCGAGGGACTCGAGGCCACCCCGCACCGCCGCCGATCAGTGCGTCGCGGTCCCCTGGTGGAACCGGAGCCGCCACTCGCCGTCGATCCGCTGCCACACGGAGCTGCGGTTGGCGACGTGGACCGCGTCGTCGTCGGGGTACGTCGTCTCGCTGCGGTAGGTGAGCAGCGCGACGTCGGGGCCGAGGTCGCGGATCCTGAGATGCGGCAGCGGCAGCACCGTCTCGAACGCCTGCGCCTCCGCCGCCATCGACGCCTCCCGCGACCAGTGCCGGCCCGAGCGGCCGAACTCGTCGAAGTCGTCCGCGTACACGCGGGCGAGGTGGTCGCGGTCGAACCGCGTCCCGGGCCGCCACAGCGACTCCTCGAGCGCGGTCAGCCGGGCGACGTCCTCGGGGTCCACCCCTCTACACTGCTCCTCGTCCCGCCTCTGTAGCTCAATGGAAGAGCAGTTCCGTCCTAAGGAAACGGTTGGGGGTTCGAGTCCCTCCAGGGGCACCACTCTGCATGCCTGGTTCTGCCGCGTAGTTCCGGGGATCTCGGGTTGAAGCAGACCATTCAGATCGGCCTCGTGACTGCGGTCTGACTGCAATTGCGGCCGCTCTGGCGTGATCAAGAGCGCTCGCAACGGCGTCCAGATCGTCCTCGAACAGATCCGCGTAGGTGTCGAGCGTCATGGCGGCCGACGCGTGCCCGAGCATCCGCTGCACCGCCTTCACGTTCGCACCGGCGGATATGGCGAGGCTGGCGGCTGTGTGCCGCAAGTCGTGGATGGCGAGCCGCGCAGGGAACGTCGGATCCGCTGCGACGGCGCGCTTCCTCGCTCCCGCGAACCAGCCGTCCTTGTGCGTCGGAGTGGGTAGGTAGTCCCGACCCGCCCCGAAGACGAGATCGCCCGGCGCCTTCCTCGCGCATTCGAGCCGGAGCCGGGCGGCGAGGAAGTGGGGGAACGCGACGCTCCGGGAGTCGTGGCTCTTCGGCGTCCCAGGGATGATCCGCCCTGCCACGTTGACCGCGTTCGCCCGCACGAGGACGCGCTCCCGATCGAAGTCAATGCTCTCGACCCGAAGGGCGACTGCCTCTCCCCAACGCAGCCCGGTGTAGGCGAGCAGGAGCACCATCGCGCGGTGTTCCCGCGCCTCCTTGGCAAGGGCCTCGACCTGCGCATGGGTGAGGTAGCTGCGGTGCTTCCTGCTCTTCCTCGGGAGGGCGATGTTGCGAGCCGGGCTCATCGCGATCCGTCGATCGTTCACCGCCCGCGTTAGGACCCCAGCGAGCACCCCGTAGGCGCGGATGACAACCGTCGCGCTGCGGTGCCGGGTGAGCCCCGCCACCCAGTCCTGAATCTCGCTCGGCGTGATCGATCCCACGGGGCGATCTCCCCAGACCGGCTCGACATGGATCCGCCAGGCGGTCTGCAGGACGTGCAACGACGACGGCTTGAGGTGCGCCTTCGCCGCAAGCCACGCCGGCCCGATTTCGGAGACGGTAATGCGCGACGCGCGACCGTCGATCCAGGTGCCGCCCGCGAGCTGCAGCTCGGTCTGCGCCAGGAACACCTGCGCCTCGCGCTTCGTCCGGAAGCCGCGCTTCGTCGTCGACATCCGGTCTGACTTTCTGAACTGGACCTTGTACCGACGCCCGTCCGCCGTCTCATACGACTCGATGCTTCCCACCGTCCGCCCCCTCAGCGCTCGACCCCTACTGCCGCGATCAACGACTCACTCCGACAGCACCATCCCTAGTCGCTGCTGCCCCGTCACTGCTCCTCCTCGTGTGCTCGCATCACAACACCATCCGGACCTCCTCCCCAGCCCTGTCCTCCCTATCCCTTCCTCTTGTCTTGCCCTGTCCTGGCCTGCCACCTGCACTCCCGAACCACCCCTGCACAACGCTTCATTTCAAGTTGTGTGGGGGTGGTTCGGGAGCCGCGTCCGCGGAGGTGGCAGGCCAGGACAGGGCAAGACGCACGGAACCCCTCGCAAGACCCCACGCACCCGACGAGGCACTTCGCGAGGGATTTGGCGATCCGGACGACGCGGGGAACCTTCAAGACGCCGAGGCGCAAGTCGCGACCGACACAGCGGTCCCTGCCTAAAGACCGAGCCCTGTTCGCAATGAGATAGCGACCATCGCGGGCCGCATACGGTGGCACGCATGACAGATCCGCCGCAGGCCTCAGCCCCCGACGAGGCGCACGACGACGAGACCGCGCATGTCTTCGAGTTGACGCCTGGGCAGCGGCTCGTCGGCCTCGCGAGCCAATTCGAGACGAGCCAGCACGAGCTCCTCCGTCTGGTGTCGTTCGTCGAGCGCCAGCGGGAAGTCATCGATGATGCGAGAGCGCGGGCGCGCGAGGCCGTCCGTGCCCATCAACCCGCGATCGACGACGAAACGTTCGATCGATCCTGGGATGCACTTCAGGAAGCCCGGGAGGTCCGTCCGGGCGATCTCGAGGCGGGTGAGCCGGCGGAGGTCACGTCTGTCGCTCTCGACCGCCTCTTCGCGTCCCTGCCGCAGGGCTACAGCTTCCGTTACATCGCCACGATCCTGGGCGCTCACTTTGAGAGCCCAGGCACCTCTGTGCTCTTGTCGTCGCTGTTGGGCGCGCTGATCGCGGACTTCGAGGTGCTCCTCGCCGGCCTCGTGCGGGAACTCATCGACCTTCACCCCGGGCTGTTGTCCACAAGCGATCGCCAGTTCGCCTGGAAGGACGTCATCGCATACGAGTCCTTGGACGCGTTCAAGGAGAGTGTGGTCGAGAAGGCCGTCGACTCTCTGCTTCGTGAGAGCTACGTCGAGCAGATGCGCTGGCTCGAGACCAGGGCGCACGTGACGCCACCTCCGATCGCGACGGACCTGACGACGCGGGAGGTCCTGCAGCGCCGTCACGTCCACATGCACAATGGCGGCAGGGTGTCCGCGCCGTATCTCGAAAATCTGCGAGGCCTGAGGCCCGAGCCGGAACTCGGCACGCTGCTTCCGGTTTCAGCCGACTACCTGCGAGATGCAGCCGACAGATTACTCATCGTCACCCTGACGATCACGGCGCGCATCGCCTACTCGGTTATGAAGGACCCGGAAGAGGTCGAGCACGTCGAGCGCTTCCTGGGCGACAGTCTGTACCGGCTCCTTCAGCAGGCGCGACACCGCGTAGTTGATGGCGTCAGCCGCGAGGTCAACAGCAGCCCGTTTCAGAGCGGATACACCGCCTTGGTCGTCAAGGTGAACGGGTGGCTCGCCCTCAAGAGGCTCGGCCGCTTCAGCGAGTGCGAAGCAGAGGTGAGGGCTTGGGACACATCCGCGCTGGCGCAGGAGTTCGCCCTCGCGCGGTTCGCGCTCCTCGATGAGACCGCTGCCGCCTACGAGATCGTTCAGAGGATCAGAGGCACTCCGTCACTGTCCGTCGAGTTCTGGCTGTCCTGGCCGCTCCTCGAGGAGCTGAGGACCTACGAAGAGGGGGTCAGGAATACCGGGACGACACCCGACGCTGAGTGATACGTTGGCGATCCAGCGTAGGAAGGCATCGACCATGTGCAACCCCGTAGGCAAGTAACCACAGCTTCGACGAGCGGCCGGCCCTGGAAGGGTCGGCCGCTCGTGCGTTCCGGGCGGCCACGACCACCCGCACAGGACGGCCCTGCATCGCCGCGGACATCGAGGACCTCGAGCGGGCCTGACTCGCCGTGCGCTTGACGCACATCGCAACGGTGAGCGCTCCCTCGAAGGCCCAGTGGTTGTCCCGCGAAGCAACCGGCGCACGACGTGGACTAGTTCGCCGGCGTCTACGCGCATCCGTCAGAGGTCGCGTCCCGCGGCGTTGCCAGGACCGACTCGCAGAGGTCGTAGGCGATGAGGGGAGCGCATGCGGCGATGAACTCGGGACCGGCCGCTCGTCGTCTCGTCGGGCTCGCTCCACGGTGCTGAAGTAGCGGGTGACCTGCTGGGCTTCGACGGCCACTGCATCGCGCGCCTGTCCGGGACCTCGGTCAACGGGAACGAGGGTGGTCAATCCGAGGGATGACAGGATCGGAAGGGATGCCGCGTCCCCAGGTCGTCTGCGGCTCGGGGGCGACGATCGCGCCGAGTTGCCCGGGCACTAAGCCGCGCGCGGCCAGGAGCCGGGGCCGTGCGATTGGCGTTCAACGCGCTGCGAGCAGTCCACCGCGCGAAAGGGCGGGGAGTGCTCGGCTCGCGAGCGCAGCTCCTTCGCCGGCCCAGAAGTCTCCGTTGGGGAAGGAGTAGGCCGTCAGCGTCGACTCGTGCATCTCGGCCGAGTAGCCGGGGGCCGTGGGCAGCTGGTAGGCGCCGTCCTCGACGATGCAGGGCTCCACGAAGTGCTCGTGGAGGTGGTCCACGTACTCCGTCACTCGCCGCTCAAGCGAGCCCGATACGGCGACGTAGTCGAAGATCGACAGGTGCTGCACCAGCTCGCACAGGCCGACACCGCCGGCGTGCGGGCAGACGGGGACGTCGAACTTCTTCGCGAGCAGGTAGACGGCGAGCACCTCGTTGACGCTGCCGAGGCGCGCTGCATCGAGCTGGCAGAAGTCGATCGCTTCGGCCTGGAAGAGCTGCTTGAACAGCACGCGATTCATGCCGTGCTCCCCCGTCGCGACTCCGATCGGTGCGACTGCCCGTCGGATCGTGGCGTGACCGAGCACGTCGTCCGGGCTGGTCGGTTCCTCGATCCAGAGCGGCTTGAACTCGGCGAGTGCTGATACCCACTCGACCGCCTGCGGGACGTCCCAGACCTGGTTCGCGTCGATCATGAGAGCGGCGTCCCAGCCGATGACCTCGCGCGCGATGGCGAGGCGACGTCGGTCCTCATCGAGGTCGGCGCCGACCTTGAGCTTGATGTGCCGGTAGCCCGCGTCGACCGCCTCCTGGCAGAGCCGCCGCAGTTTCTCGTCCGAGTACCCGAGCCATCCGGCACTGGTGGTGTAGCAGGGGTACCCCGTCGCGTCGAGCTCGGCGATCCGTGATGCCCGCGTCGGCTCGAGGTCCTGGAGCATCGCGATCGCCTCGTCGCGCGTGAGCGCGTCCGAGAGGTAGCGGAGGTCCGCGGCGTCGACGAGCTGGGTGGGCGTCATGTCGCTGAGGAGCCGCCAGAGGGGCTTCTCAGCCCGTCGGGCTGCGAGGTCCCATACGGCGTTCATGACCGCCGCGAGTCCGAGGTGCTCCACGCCTTTGTCCGGCCCGAGCCACCGCAGCTGGCTGTCGGACTGCAGGTCGCGATACGTGCCGCCGAGGTCTTGGACGACCGCGTCGACGTCTCGACCGAGAAGGGGGCGTCCGCGAAGCTCCGCTGCGCTGACGCACAGGTCGTTCCCTCGCCCGATGGTGAACGTGAACCCGTACCCCGCCAATCCGGGCTGGTCCGTACGGACGACGACGTAGGCGGCGGAGTAGTCGCCGTCCTTGTTCATCGCGTCGGACCCGTCCGCGGACAGGGAGGTCGGGAATCGGACGTCGTAGGTATCGATCGCGGTGATCGTGGGCATGACTCTCCTCGGGGCTGGTGGCAGCGGCCACGAGCGGGGCGCCGCTGAGGTGGCGGCGCCCCGCTGGGGTGGTTGAGATCGCTGGACTACTGCGCGGTCGGCGCGGCGCTCAGCGCCTTCGCGAACGCGTCCGACGGGTTCGTCTTGTTCTTGACCGCGTCGATCATCGCGTTGTTGAAGACGGTCTGGGTCGTGATCGACGCCGGGCCGGTGGTGACGGTCGGCGCGTCCTTCGCGATGCCCGCGAAGACCTGCGCGGTGACCTGACCGCCGAAGTAGGACTCCGGCTCCTTCATGGCAGCCATCGAGTAGGACGCGGGGGTCGAGGGGAAGAGTCGGTCCGTCTGGTACCCGCTCGCCTGGTTGGTCGCGTTGGTGAGCCAGATCGCGATCTTGGTCGTGACCTTCGGGTCCGCGTTGGTCTTGAACACGGAGAGGTTCGATCCGATCTGCGAGGACGAGCCGCCGGGGGCGGTCGTCACCCGCCACTGGCCGGAGCTGTTCTGCGCGGACGAGCTGAGCAGGGTCGCCTCGTAGGCCGGGCCGACGAATCCGACGAGCTTCCCCTGCGAAGCGCCGGCGCTCCAGTCCGACTGGTAGGGCTGCGCGTTCAGGCACAGCCCCTTCTGCCCGAAGGTGGTCGCGTCGATGAAGCCCTGCTTGTTGACGGCGGAGCCGGGGTCGAGCTTCCCGTCCGAGCTGTAGTAGAAGTACCCCTGCCCGAAGGTCTTCGGGACGTAGACCGAGGAGTCGGGCGAGTCGCAGACGAAGGCGCCGAGCTTGTCCTTCGTCGTCTGGGCGACCTGCTCGTACCCGTCGAAGGTCGAGACGAGCTTGCCGACGTCTGCGGGGTCGGTCGGCAGCCCTGCGGCCTTGAACTTGTCGACCCGGTAGAAGAAGCCTTCGGGACCGATGTCGATGGGGATCCCGATCTGCGCGCCGTCGTCGCCCTGCGCTGCCTTGACCTTCCAGTCGAGGTAGTCGGACTTCACGCTCGCGAAGCCGTATTTCGAGACGTCGACGATCTTGCTCTGCGCGCTTCGGAGCGGTTGCGTGTTGGCGACGGCGATGTCCGGGACACCCGAGTTCGCGCGCAGTGCGGACGTCAGCTTCGTGTCGACGTCGGGTGTTTTGACGAGCTTGATGGTCACGTCTGGGAACTGCTTCTGCACGCCCTTGATGGACGCCGCGGGAAGCGAGTTCGGTCGGTACCAGATGGTGACGGTCTTTGAGTCGCTGCCTCCGGAGGAGCAACCGGCGAGTGCTGCGATCAGCGCCGCGGCGGCGCCCATGGCGGCGGCCGTTCTGATTTTGGACATGGTCGTGCCTTTCGAGGTGGATGGGATGGTGCGAGGGAGGGTGAGCGGTCAGCCCTTGACCGCGCTACCGGCGACGTTGTCGAGCACGGTGCGACGGAGGGCGAGGAAGAGTGCGATGAGCGGCAGGGTGGCGACGAGCGTGCCGGCCATGACGACGGAGTAGTCGACGTTGCCGTAGTTCCCCTTCAGCTGCTGGATCGCGATCGGCAACGTGTACTGAGCCGGATTGCCGAGGACGAGCAGGGGCCACAGGTAGTCGTTCCAGGTCCACATGATCTGGAAGATCCCCAGCGCGACGAGCGACGGTCGGATCATGGGGAGGACGACGGTCCAGTACGTGCGGAGGAATCCCGCACCATCAATCGCGGCCGCGTCGATCACCTCGTCGGGCACTGCCGAGACTGCGGCTTGGCGCATCCAGAAGACGCCGAAGGCGGACACGGCGGACGGGATGATCAGCGGCCAGAACGAGTTCAGCCACCCCAGTCCGGCGTAGATCTGGTAGCTCGGCACCAGCGCGACCCCGGTGGGGAGCACGAGGGTCACGAGCACGAGGCCGAACAGCCGGTCCCGACCCGGGAACCGTCGCTTCGCGAAGACGTAACCGGCGAGCGATGCCAGGAACAGCTGGATCGTGGCAGTCAGCGCCGTCAGCCAGATGGAGTTGAAGAACGCCTGCACGAACGTGGTGTTCGCGAGGACCTGCCCGAAGTTGTTGAAGAACTCCGGCCCCGGGATCAGGCGCGGGGGAAAGGAGAAGATGTCGCTCGTCGAGCTGGTCGCCATGACGACGAGCCAGTAGAACGGGAAGGCGAACAGCACGAGTCCGATGGCGAGCACGACGTGCGTCGCGACGAGGTTCGGCCGGATGGGGCGGCGGCGGGTCCGCGTGGATGTGCCGCGCGCAGAACCCGTTCGGGTGATCGATGTCATCTCAGTCCTCCAGCCCGCGTCGGGTGAACCTGAACGAGAGCGCGGCGATCGCGAGCAGGATGATGAAGACGGCCCATCCGATGACGCTGGCGTATCCGAGATCCGGCGTCACCGCGGTCTGTGCGGTCGCTGCGCCGGGGCCGCCGAGGTACTGGTACTGCAGCAGCATCATCGTGAGGCCGCCCCGGTCCGGACCGCTTCCGCCACCGAAGAGCAGCTGTGGTTCGGTGAAGAGTTGCAGGCCGGAGATGGTGCCGGTGAGGGCGACGAAGATCACCGTCGGTCGGAGCACGGGAAGCGTGATCGAGCCCAGGATCCGGACAGGCCCGGCGCCGTCGAGCCGCGCCGCCTCGTACAGGCCGGTATCGATCGCGGAGATGCCGGCCATGAAGATCAGCAGGAAGTAGCCGAAGCCGCGCCAGATGATCATCGCCGCGATGACGATCCGGATCCCCCATGGGTCGGTCAGCCATTGGAAGGTCGGCAGCTTTGCGGCCTGCAGCAGCACGTTCGTCAGACCGAATCGGTTGCTGAACACGGCTTGGAACACGACTGCCACGACCACGAGCGACGTGACCTGGGGCAGGAAGAATGCGGTCTGGTAGAGCCCTCGGGCGCGCAGCCTCGGCTGGGACAGGAGGACTGCCGCGATCAACGCTCCGATGATGACCGGGATCTGGCCCATCGCGAAGATGAGGAACGTGTTGCCGGTCGCGTACCAGAAGTCGTTGGAGGCCACGAGACGCTGCCACTGCGCGAGCCCGACGAACTTCGAATCGCCGATCCCGTCCCACTGCTGCGTCGACAGGTACAGCGCGTAGATCAGCGGCACGATCGAGAACGCGGCGAAGAGCACGAAGAACGGCGAGATCGACAGGTACTCGCGCCAGTGCCTTCGCACCGCTGCTGTTTCAGTCATCGTCGACCCTCCTCAGACCGCGTCGTCCTTTCGGATGGTAGGCAACTCCGCTCACGCAGTCAAACAAGACGTCTGATGTCTACGGTCACGATCTGGTGAAATTTGCGCAAATCCTGCTTCGATGCCCGAGAGACGTAGGATGACTTCACCGTCTTGCGAACTGGAGGCACTGTGGCCACGCGCATCATCGAGGGACAGAACCGCGACTGGCGGTTCCGATTCGGCAGCCAACCCGCCGACCGACGGGCCGACCAGGCGGACGATGGATGGCTCGACGTCGGGCTGCCCCACTCGTTCGCGGTGCCAGCCGACCTCGACACGACGTTCTATGTCGGCGCCGGCAGCTACCAGCACGACCTGGAGATCCCGGAGTCCTGGAAGGGCAAGCGGATCGCGCTGCGCTTCGGCGGCGTGTTCCAGCACCTGGCGGCCTTTCTCGATGGCCGGCCGGTCGGATCCCACGCGGGCGGTTACTCCGAGTTCGAGCTCGACCTGACGCGTTGGGCGATGCCCGGACGGCACCTGCTTCATCTCGAGGTCGACAACGAGTGGGACGCCGAACTGCCCCCTCGCGCAGGCGAGCACGTGTTCAACGGTGGCGTCTACCGCGACGTGTCGCTCGTCGTCACGGACCTCGTGCACATCGCGCCCTACGGCGTGGCCGTCTCCACCCCGTCCGTGTCGGCCGATCGCGCGACTGTCGTCGTCACCGTCGCGATGGAGAACGACTCCGCGATCGAGCAGTCGGTCGAGGTCCGCTGCACCATCGAGCATCGCGGCTCCACGCAACGCGCATCGACTCGCATCGACCTCCCCGCGGTGGGCCGTGGGACCGCATCCGTCTCGTTCGAGATCGAGCAGCCGGAGCTGTGGCACCCCGACGACCCGGTACTCCACGCCGTGACCGCAGAACTCCTGCGAGACGACCTGGTGCTCGATGAGGACAACGATGAGTTCGGTCTGCGGTGGTTCGAGTTCACGGCCGACCGCGGCTTCTTCCTCAACGGCGAGCACCTCTGGCTCGAGGGGGCGAACGTCCACCAGGATCACGCCGGGTGGGGGGACGGCGTCACCCACGCGGCGATCGCGCGCGACGTCGCCCTCATCAAGGCGGCCGGGATGAACTTCATCCGCGGCTCGCACTACCCCCACCACGAACAGTTCGCCCGCGAGTGCGACCGTCAGGGCGTGCTCTTCTGGTCGGAAGCGCCGTTCTGGGGAACTGGAGGCGAGACCGTCGAAGGGTTCTGGACGGCGAGCGCATACCCGATCCATCAGGAGCAGGAGGAGCGGTTCGAGCGCAACGTCCTTGCCAGCCTCGAGACGATGATCAGGACCAACTTCAACCGCCCCAGCATCATCGCCTGGTCCATGGGCAACGAGGTCTACTTCAGCGAGCCAGAGGTCCTCGAGAAGGCCAGGACGCTCACCTCGAGGATGGTCGCACGATCCCGCGAGCTGGACCCCGGACGACCTGCAGCCGTCGGCGGCGCGCAGCGCGGCAACCTCGATGTCCTCGGCGATGTCGCCGGCTACAACGGCGACGGGGCCGCGCTGTATCCGGACCCCGGGTTCCCGAACATGGTGACGGAGTACGGCAGCGTCGTGGAGGACCGCCCAGGTGAGTCACTGGCGCGATACACGGACGGCACCGAGGTGCCTCACTCTTGGCGGTCCGGCGTCGCCCTGTGGTGCGCCTTCCACCACGGGAGCATCTTCGCGGGCATGAGCCACATGGGCTTCATCGATCACCGTCGGCTCCCCCTCCGCTCCTACTTCTGGTACCGCGAACGTCTCACCGGAGAACCCGCCCCCGCGCCCAGCACCACGGCCCCGGCGGCTGCGCTCTCGATCCAAAGCGACAGGCCGACCATCCGCACCGACGGCACCGACGACGCGCGGCTGATCGTCAGCGTGCTGGATGGGAGCAGCAGTCGGACACGGGCGCCGCTGGAGGTCCAGCTCCGCGTTCTCGAGGGGGACGGCCGATTCCCGACGGGACGGGAGCATCGGATGGTCGCTGACGACGACTCGCTGCTCGACGGCCTCGGAGCGGTCGACCTGCGCGCGTACTTCGCCGGACCGATCCGCGTCGTCGCGACCGCCCCCGGCCTGCCGGACGCCGAGCTGCTGATCGAAGCCATCGGCGGACCGCAGTGGGACGACCGTCCTCTGCGGTTCCCCTCCGGCCCCCCGACGCGCAGCGGCGTCCCGCGAACGGCGGACTCCGCGAACCTCGCCGCCCGTCGTCCTGTCTTCGCGAGCGGCACCGCTCCGAGCAGGAGCGCTGCGTGGGTGACGGACCCGAACACCGCAGCAGGATGGACTGCACCCGACCAGACGCCGGGCCACTGGTTGATCGTCGACCTCGAAGGCCCTCGACGGTTGAACACGATCTCGGTCGGCGCCCTCGGCAGCGCACCGGTCACGATCTCGACGTCGCCCGCCCTCCGCCACGAGGGCTACGAGGCGGTCGGCACCGACCGGGTCGACGAGCTCTCGCAGCTGCGGATGGTCTTCCCCGAGCGCGAAGCTCGGTACATCCGCATCGAGTTCCCCGAATCACCCCTCGAGGTGCTGACGGTGGCTGCATTCGAGGACCGGTCGTGAGCGCAGAGCGCCCCGGCCGCAGCTCCTTCGTGAGCACGAGCACTGCGGACAGATGGGACGAGGGGGTGATCGTCGGGAGCGGTCGCGTCGGCGCGCTCGTCTGGGGCTCGCCGCGAGAGCACGTCGTCTCGATCAGTCACGAACGGTTCTTCCTGCCCGTGCACCCGCGCCCGCTGCCTCCACCGCTCGCGGACGTGCGCGGAGCCGCTCGCGCGGCGCTGATCGACGGGGACGCCGCTCGAGCAGCACGGATCGTCGATGACGCCGTCGCCGCGGCGGGCTACGACCGCTTGATCTGGACCGATCCGCTCGCGCCCTGCTCGGAGCTCCGGGTCCGCTTCGGCGACCACTCGTTCAGCGGCTATCGACGCGCCGTCGACCTGGAGAACGGTGCCGTCGCGCTGCACTGGTCCGACAGCCGAGCCGAGATGCGAGTCCGGGCGCCGCGAGGGACCCAGTCAGTGCTGGTCGAGGTGCGTTCGCAGGTCGAGACCGCGCTCGAGCTCCGGCTCGGCATGGCGACGGACAATCACGCCGACCTTCCCGGCGCGGTCGATTACGCCGACCACGTGCGAGCCGAAGTGGATCAGGACCCGGCCGGGCCGCGGTTCAGCGTCTTCAGCACCGCGCCTGGCGCTTCCGACATCGGCTCGACGACGACCTTGCGACTTCCTCCGGGATCGCAGATCGAGCTGCAGCGGGATTCGGTCGTCGCGCGATTCGATCTGCGGCCGGACGAGTGGGCCGCGCTCGAACTCGACGTCGCCGTCTCTGGCGTGGAGCAGGATCCGTCCCTCGACATCGGCGACCACGCCGCGCTGCTGCGGGCGTCGTGGCTCGACCTCCACTCCGGCGTGAGCGAGGACGTCCCGACTGAGCATGTTCTGCACGGCGCCGGCCAGGACACCGCGCTGCTGCGTGGACTGATCGAGCTCGCCTACGCGGCCGGGCGGTACACCGTGATCGGATCCACCGGAGAGCTCCCCGCCACGTTGCAGGGCGTGTGGCAGGGAACGTGGGCTCCGGCGTGGTCGGCCGACTACACGCTCAACGGGAATGTGCAGAACGGCGGTGTCGCGTCACTGATCCCGACGGGGACCCCGCAGCAGATCCGCGCGCTCATCCGACTCCTCGTCCCGCACCTCGACGACTACCGCGTCAACGCGAAGCAGCTCTTCGGCTTCCGAGGAGCGCTCCTGCCGAGTCGCATGAGCAGCCACGGCCTCGCCAACCACTTCAACGGCGACTTCCCCCACGAGTTCTGGATCTCGTGCGGCGGCTGGATCCTGCGCATGCTGGCCGACGCCGTCCTCGCCACCGGCGACCGCGACCTCGTCGACGACGAGACCTGGGAGCTCGTGCTGGAGATCCTGCACTTCTACGAGGACCTGGTGGCCGAGGGCGTCTTCGCGCCGGCGTACAGCCCCGAGAACACGCCCGCGGGCTCCGCGACGCCGCTGAGCGTCGACCCCGCCATGGACGTCGCGGTCGTGCGCGACGCCGCCCGCGCCGCACGGATCCTCGCCGAGGCGCGTGGCGAGACGCCGCCGCATCTCGAGATCGAGCCGCGGTTCCGCGTCGAGCAGGGGCGCCTTGCCGAGTGGTCCGGCGCGGGACAGCCGGACCGGCTTGCGCATCGCCACGTCTCGCAGCTCTACCCCCTCTGGTACGACACCGATCCCGCCTTCGAAGCGGGTGAACTGCGGTCCGCGGCCGGTCGACTCGTGAAGGACAAGATCGCGTGGCGGGCGATGGACCCCACGGCGCCTCCCGGGAACATGGAGATGGCGTTCGGGCTCACGCAGCTCGGGCTCGCGGCGACTGCGCTCGGCGATGCGGACTCGGCCGAGCAGTGCGTGCGATGGCTCGCCGAACTACACACTCGCCCCTCGATGACCACGACGCACGATGCGGGCGTCATTTTCAACGTCGATGCCGCCGGCGGTCTCCCCGCAGTCGTGGCATCCATGCTCGTGCGGTCTTCGCGGGATCGGATCGACCTCCTGCCCGCGCTTCCGGCGACCTGGCCGGGCGGCGCCGTCGGCGGGCTCACCACCCGAACGGGACTCGTCGTCGAACGACTCGAGTGGAGCACGACGGGGCTGCAGGTGCTGCTCGGCGGCGAGGAGCAGTCGGACTGGGTGAGAAGTCAGCCCGTCCGGCTACGCCTCCCGCGCCCAGTCGCGGTGGACGGTCAGGCGGTCCGGGAGATCCGTCTTCCGTCAGGACGCGAGCATCGATTGGATCTCACTTGGGCCTGAATTACCGGGACGTGGTCAGACCGTCGAGGCGGACACGATCCTCGACCAGTGTCAGGTGGTAGTTCATCATCATGCGAGCGCGATCGGGGTCGCGGTCGCGCAGCGCCTGAAGGATCGCGAGATGGTCGCGGTGCGCCATCCGCGTCTGGTCTTGATGCCGGAGCCCTAACCACAGTCGGGCTCGCCAGGTCCGGTCCGCGAGAACATCGATGAGCGCCGCGAGCGAAGCGTTACCAGCCCCCAGGGCGATCACGTGATGGAACTCGACGTCCGCATCGAGGATCGCCTCCTGGTCCGCGTCCGTGGGTTCATCCACGACCCCGGCGATCCGATCAAGAATCGCTGCGGCGGTCTGAATCTGGTCATTCGTCATACGGAACGCAGCGCGTGATGCCGCCTCCGCCTCCAGCACCCGCCGGACGAGATGAAGGTCGTCCTGATGCTCCGCGCTCTGCAGGTCGAGGGCGAATCCAACCGGCGCGAAAAGCACCGACGAGTCCAGGGACGTCACAAAGGTGCCATCTCCCTGGCGGGTCTCGAGCACCCCCAGTACGCAAAGAGCGCGAACACCCTCTCGAAGCGAACTCCTCGAGACACCGAACTCCGTCGCCAGCTCGGCTTCGGCAGGTATCCGTGACCCCGGCCCGATCCGCCCGCCCCGGATCATGGCTCGGATGCCATCGACGACGACTTGGGACTGCGCGTTTCCGCCGCCGACTGCTGCTCGTCCGGCCATAGTGAACGGCAGTCTACGAGCCCCCCGATGCCGGGGAGGAGCCTGCGGACCGTCGCGTCCCGACGCCCTCGTCACCGGGTGAGGGCCGCCACGGGTCCCCCTGCTCATCTACTCGACCGGCCTCGCGGTCGCCATCGTCGATCGCGCGGGCCGCCCTTCGCGGTCGGCTCATCCCGTGACTGCATTTTGACTGCAACCCGGGCGGATCGAGCGCCGCACTACCGACGTCCCGTGACCCGAGATCCGCATGAACACGCGGATCTGGGCATGTCCATCCGCGCTCACGCGGGCGGAGTTCGGGTTCGAGTCCCTCCAGGGGCACCGATCGGCGTCGTGCGCTCGACGCCCGGTGCGCGGCTCACCGCCCGACGAGCACCTGCGGCTCGCCGTCGACGGTCTCGAGCGCGAGCAGGCGGTGCTCGCGCCGCTCCGCGACGACGATCCGGCCGAAGGCGAGCACCGGGGCGTGGAACGGGTCGTAGACGCGGTCGGAGAGCGTCGTCGCGCCAACCGCCGAGCGCTGGGAGAGCCGCCCTGCCGGGCAGGCCCGTCCGTCGATCCGGAAGCCCTGCGTGATGCCGAGGAAACCCTCGGCGGTCGCGACCTGCGTGGTGGCGCAGGACTGCGGGACCCCGGGGGGCGGCGCGAGCACGGCGCGGGTGCCGCCGGGCAGCCGGAGGACGAGCGCGCGACGTCGCCGGTCCGCGCCGACGGCGTCGCAGGCGAGCAGCCGGGCCGACGCCGTCGAGCAGGTGATCTCCCCCTGGGGCGGGTCGCCCGGGTTGAGCGTGCGCCAGGCGCCGCCCTCCCACGCGCGGAAGCGGATCCGTCCGTCCGGCGGGTGGTCGCCGCCGTCGCCCGCGGTCGAGTAGGCGACGACGCCGCTCTCGCCCGTGATCACCGTGTACGGCGCGCCCTCCGGGAACGGGATGCCGAGGTCGATGCGCTGCCCGGAGGTGCTGACGCGCTCGAGCCGGTCGACAGGGGCGAGGTTCGTGTCCACGCCGCCGCCGCGACGGACGGTCGTCGCCGTGACCCAGCTCGCGTCCGGCCCGAAGCCGACGACGCTCGCGTGCGGCGCGAGGAAGGCCGTGCCGGTGCGCCCCGACGCGGGCAGCCGCCACCGCATCGCCAGCGGTCGGTCGCCCGGGTTGCCGAGTGCATCCGACGTCGCGAATCGGGGCGCGCGGGCGAGCCGGAGCAGCAGCGGCTCGTCGCCCAGCAGCGAGACGGCCGCTTCCCGCGGGACGGCGAGGACGCGACCGCCGCGGTCGAGCAGGGCGCGCTCGCGGCGCGGGTACGGGAGGGCGTCCGCCGCGACGGGCACGCGGTCGTCGCGGGTCGTCCACGCGTAACGCAGCCAGGAGTCCGAGCCGGCGATCGCGCCGTACCGGGCGAGCGGGGACGGCGCCCGCGGCACGGCGTCGCCCTGGGCGGTCCGGTCACGACGGCCGCGTCCTGCGACGGACCCCGGAGCAGGAGTCCCGCGGCGGTCAGCGCTCCGACGAGCACCAGGACCAGCAGGGCGGCGACGGCGACCGCTCGCCGACCGCTGGTCCGCATGGCGCCTCCCCGTGCCCGGTCACCCTACGCGCGGGCGCGGGCCGGCCGCGATCAGCCGCGGACCGGGAGGCGGGGCTCGCGCCCCTCGCCCGGCAGCGCCGCCGCGGCCGCCTTCCCGCTCCGCTGCACGACCACGAGCGCGCCGAACACGACGAGGGCGAGCGCGGCGCTGGTGGCGCCGACCGCGATCGGCGCGAGCTCCTCCAGCGGCCCCGTGAGCGCCGCCGCGGCGACGGCGGTGCCGACCGCGGTGCCGAGGTTGAAGGCGGAGGGGGTCAGCGCGCTCGCGAGGGTGGGCGCGGACCCGCCGAACCGGATCGCGAGGTAGCCGAGGATCGGGTTCGCGGACAGGCCGGCGAGCCCGAGCACGCCGAACACGACGAGGGTCGGCACGGGCATCGTCGACACGGCGCCGAGGGCGATGACCGCGGCGAGCGTGACCGCCATGGCGCCGAGCACGGTCGCGGTCGGCGCGGCGTCGCCGAGCCGACCGCCGAGCAGGGTGCCGGCGAGCGCGCCGAGCCCGAACAGCACCAGCGCCAGCGGCACGGCTGTCGCGGGCAGCCCGGTTCGGTCGGTGAGCAGCGGCGAGACGAAGCTGAAGACGGACAGCGTGCCGCCCGCGACCGCCGCGCACGCGAGGAGGACGAGCCACAGCCGGCCGGACCGCAGCGCGACGAGCTCGTCGCGGACGCGGGTCGGCCGGTGCGCGGCGCGGTCGTGCGGCACCAGCCGCGCGATGACGACCGCCGCGAGCGCCGCCAGCACGGCGAGGGCCCAGAACGGGCCGCGCCATCCGGCGACCTGCCCGGCCAGGGAACCGAGCGGCACGCCGACGACGTTCGCCAGCATGCCGCCGGCGCCGATCACCCCGAGCGCGCGGCCGCTCGCCGCGGGCCCGGCGGCGTCCGCGGCGACCAGCCCCGAGATGGCCCAGAACGCGCCCGTCGCGACCGCGGTGAGGAAGCGGGCGGCGAGCAGCAGCACGAACGACCCGCTGAGCGCGGCGACCACGTGCCCCGCGGCGAAGACGAGCAGCGCGAGCACGAGCACCGACCGCCGCGGGAGCCGGAGGGTCGTGAGCACCATCACCGGCGTGCCGACGATCATCCCGATCGCGAACCAGGTGATCGCGAGCCCGGCCTGCGCGACGCCGATGTCGAAGTCCGCCGCGACCTCCGGCAGCAGCCCGGCGACGACGAACTCGCTCGTCGCCATGAGGAAGGTGCCGACGGCGAGCACGACCGCGACGAACGGCAGGCGGGCCCGGACGGGCGCTGCGGCGGCGGTCACGAGGCTCCTTCCGGACGCGACGACGCCCCGGCGGGTGCCGGGGCGTCGACGTCGACGGGGACGGGGCTCCTGGCCGCGTCCGCAGGCGTCCAGGGTCGCACCCCGCGCTGGACGCGGGGCCCGCGGTCAGAACGGGATGCGCCCCGTGCGGTCGTGGAACTCGCCCGTCGGACCGTCGGGGCCGAGCAGGGCCAGCGCGACGGTCGCGTCGGTCCCCTCCGTCACCGTCTGGTGGCCGCTGTTCCCGTTCAGGTCGGTCGCGGTGTACCCGGGGTCGGAGGCGTTGATCCGCATCCCGGGCAGGTTCTTGGCGTACTGCACGGTCAGCGTGATCACCGCCGCCTTCGACGCGGGGTACGGGATCGCGGGCACGGGGTGCTCGTCGCGGCCCGGGGTCGCGAGCCACCGCGGCCAGCCGACGCCGGACGCGACGTTCACGACCACCGGGTTCGACGACCGGCGCAGCAGCGGGAGGGCCGCCTGGGTCACCCGGACGACGCCGAGCACGTTCGTGTCGAGGACGGCGGCCATCGCGGCGGCGTCGAGGTCGTCGACGCCGAAGGAGGTGCCGATGATCCCGGCGTTGTTGACGAGCACGTCGAGCTCGGGCAGGCCGGCGAGCGCGGCGTCGACGGACGCCTGATCGGTGACGTCGAGCTGCACGACGCGGGCGCCGAGCGCCCGCGCCGCGTCGCCGCTGCCCGGGTCGCGCATGCCGGCGTGGACGGTGTGGCCGGCGGCGATGAGGCGCCGCGCGGTCTCGAGTCCGAGGCCCTTGTTCGCCCCGGTGATGAGTGTCGTGGTCATGCCCCGAGCCTGCGGCCGCCGCCGCCCGGCACCGTAGGCACTGCCGGTACCACCCCGACGCGACCGCCGGGGTGGACGATGGGCGCATGGACGAGTTCGGGACGGTACTGCGCGCCTGGCGGGACCGCATGCGACCGGAGGAGGCTGGGCTGCCCGCCGGGCCGGGTCGGCGCGCGCCGGGCCTCCGGCGCGAGGAGCTCGCGGCACTCGCCGGCGTGAGCGTCGAGTACGTCGTCCGCCTCGAGCAGGGGCGGGCGCAGCACCCCTCCCCGCAGCTGCTCGGCGCGCTCGCCCGGGCGCTCCGGCTCACCGAGGCGGAGCGCGACCACCTGTTCCGGGTCGGCGGCGCGGCGGTGCCCGGCCCGCGGGACGTGCCGCGCCACGTGCCGCCCGGCGTGCAGCGGGTCGTGGACCGGCTCGGCGACGTGCCGATGGCGGTGCTGTCGGCGTCGTGGGACCTGCTGCGGTGGAATCCGCTGTGGGCGGCGATCGGCGGCGACCCCGCCGAGGTGCCGGCCGCCGAGCGCAACGTCGCGTGGAAGCACTTCACGGAGGGCCACGACCGGATGCGCTTCGACGAGCAGCACGAGGAGGACTTCGCCCGCGACCTCGCCGCGGACCTCCGCGACGCCGTGGGCCGCTACCCGGACGACCGCCGGCTCGCCGCGCTCGTCGCGCGCCTCCGAGCGGCGTCGCCGGACTTCGCCCGCCGCTGGGGCGAGGCGCACGTCGCGCAGCACCGGTCGAGCAGGAAGACGGCGACGCGCACCCCGGTCGGCCCGATCGAGCTCGACTGCGACGTGCTGACCGCCCCGGGCGGCGACCTGCGCATCGTGGTCTACACCGCGGCGCCGGGGTCGGAGGACGCGTCGAAGCTCGACCTCCTCCGCGTCGCGACGGGGAGCGCGCTGGTCTGACGGCGCTGGTCCGACGGCGCGGGTCGGTCAGCCGCCGAACCACGACCGGCCGACGGGGCGGTCCTGCCGGTCGGGCTGCCGCGCCGCGCGGCGGACGGTGCGCGCACCGGCCACGAGGGCGACCGCGACGAGCGTCCAGGCGACGGTGCGGGCGAGGAAGTCGTCCGTCTGCAGGGCGTAGACGAGCGCCCCGAGGCCCAGGACGGCCTGGAGGACGAAGCCGTAGAACAGCCCCTCCCACGGTGCGCCGCGCATGCCGGGGACGATACGCCCGGGATGTCCGGGCGCCGCGCAGAATGAGCGCATGACGTCACTGGGGACGGTGTTCCAGCCCACGTTCGCGCCCGAGGCGCTGCTCGACGCGGCCCGGCGGGCGGAGGCGGCCGGCCTCGACGAGCTGTGGGTCTGGGAGGACTGCTTCAAGGAGAGCGGGATCGCGACCATGACCGCGGCGCTCGCGGCGACCGAGCGCCTCCGGGTCGGGGTCGGCATCCTGCCCGTGCCGCTGCGGAACGTCGCCCTCACGGCGATGGAGATCGCGACGATCGCGCGGCTGTTCCCCGGCCGCGGGCGCTTCGGCGTCGGGCACGGCGTGCTCGACTGGATGGGCCAGGCGGGCGCCCGCGTCCCGTCGCCGCTCACGCTGCTGCAGGAGTACGTGCCCGCGCTCCGGCGGCTGCTCGCCGGCGAGGAGGTCACGGCCCTGGGCCGCTACGTCCGGCTCGACGGCGTCCGCCTCGCCTGGCCGCCGCAGGACGCCGTCCCGGTGCTCGTCGCCGGGGAGGGCCCGAAGACGCTCGCCGCGACCGGCGCGGTCGGCGACGGGACCGTCCTCGTGCCGGGCATGACGCCGGAGCGCGTGCGAGCGGCGGCGGACGCCGCGCTGGCGGCGCGCCGGGCGGCGGGTCGCGAGGGCGCGCACGAGGTCGTGGTCTCCGTCTTCACGGACTTCGGTCCGGGCGGCGCGGCGCGGATGGAGCCCGAGTTCGACGCGTGGGGCATGCAGGGCGACCGCCGCTTCGCGGCGACGGGCGGCGACGACGAGATCGAGGCGGTCGTGCGGAGCCTCGCGACCGCCGGAGCGACGACGGTCCTGCTCCAGTCCCGCTCGCACGAGCCGGACCTGCCGGCCTTCATCGACGGGGCCGGCAGGATCCGGGCTCGACTCGCGGGCTGATCCGCCTCAGGCGGCGAGGAAGTCCGCGAACGGTGCGACGAACGCCGGTCGCGCCACGTTGATCGCCTCGTGCGCCGCGCCCGCGATCCGCAGCGACCGCGCGCGGGGCATCGCGGCCGCGAGCGCGTCGCAGACGCGGCCGAAGGAGGCGGCGCTGCGGGCGCCGGCGACCAGCAGGGAGTCCGCCGTCACGCCCGCGTACGCGCTCGCGGGGCCGTCGTGGGCGATGATCTGCCCGACCTCGGTCACCGCGGTGGGCAGCCCCTCGCCCATCCGCCGGCCCACCGGCGTCCGCAGCAGGACGCGGCAGATCGCGATCCGGACGGGCATCGGCAGGCGCGCGAGCGCGGCGTCCGGGTCGGCGCCCTCGCCGGCGAGCGCCATCGCCCGCGGCACGTCGCCCGCAGCGACGGCGGCACGGAAGGGCTCGAACCACGCCGTCGGCGTCGACCCGTCGATGGACACGGCCGGGTCGTAGAGGGCGAGCCGCTCCACCGGGAGCCGCAGCGCGGCGCGGAGCGCGACGAAGGCGCCGCCACTGTGCGCGAGCAGGCGACGCGCCCCGGTGGCCTCGAGGATGCGCGCGAGGTCGTCGACGTCCACCTCGACGTCGTGCCCGGGGCGCAGGGGCGGCGCGCCGACCCGCCCGCGCCGGTCGTAGCGGTGCACGGTGCAGCGCTCGCCGAGGACCCGGGCCAGCCGTCCGTACTCGCGCGAGTCGATCCCGCCGCCGTGCAGGACCACGACGCCCGGCCCGGTCCCCTCGGTCCGGACCAGGAAGGCGCCGCCCGCGCCGTCGTCGACGAACCGCTCCTCCATGCGCTCCTCCAACCGTGAACAGGGTTCGCAGTTTATGCTGCAGCGATGGATGACGCCAGCCCGGGGGCGGAGCGCCGAGGGACCCGCGGCCCCCGGCCGTCGCGGTCGAGGACGGAGATCGTCGACGCGGCCGTGGCGCTCGCGGACGCCGGCGGGACGCCGGCGCTGACCCTGCGGGCGACGGCGCGCACGGTCGGTCTCGCTCCCGCGGCGCTGTACCGCTACGTCGCCACGCACGAGGAGCTCGTCGAGTCCGCCGCGGACCGAGCGCTCGAGGCCCTTTCAGTCCCGTCGCCGACCGGCGACCGGTCGGCCGACCTGGTCGCGCTCGCGCGGGCGCAGGTCGCCGTGCTGCGACGACATCCGTGGCTCATCGACCTGCTTCCGACGCTGCGCCCGGGCCCCGTCGCGATCGAAGTCCTCGACGCCGGCCTCGGGATGCTCGACGGGACGCCGGGCGGCGGCGCGCAGCACCTCGAGACCCTGGCGCTGCTCACGGGCGTCGCGAGCCTGTTCGCACGATCCGCGATCGAGCCGTCGCCCCGCACGATCGCCGCCCTGCAGGCCGCGGCGGCCACGCACCCTCGCCTCGCCGCCGCGTTCGCGCAGCCAGGGCGGGCGTCGGCCGAGGAGGACCTGCTCGAGCGCACGGTGCGCGCGCTCGTGGGCGACCTGCCGGCCGCGGAGCGCGGACCCGACGACGGAGCCCGTTCCACCACCCTGCACGATTGACAGTACGCAACTGCACGCATCGTCGTATCCAGGCGCAGCCGTCCCGGCCTACTCTCAGCAATACCCCCGGAGTGGCGGGTGCCGGGCACAGTGGTGGGTCAATAGCGTTTTCACTGGCACCTGCACTGGGGATGACGATCCTCCACAGCACCGCACACCGCCGCCTCGCGCCCCGGCACGGATGACGGCCCCGAACTCCCGCTCACGAAAGCGACGACGTGACCGTCCTGCCGATCTCCTCCGTCCGCACCACCCTCTCCGACAGGAGCCGCTCGATGAAGTCCTCCGCCTCGGGTCCCCGCCCGTACCGCGTGGTGCTCGTCGGCGACGGGTCCGTCCTCAACGAGGCGCTCTCGACCGAGGTCGCCCGCAGCCTCGCGGAGCGGACCGGCCACGGCGTCGACGTCGAGGTGCTGCCCGCGGCGCCGCTCGCGGACGCCGCCGCCGGCGCCCTGCTGCCCGGCCGCGACCTCGAGCGCATCGACGCCGTCGCCGTGCTCATCGACCCCGACCGCTGGCGCCGTTCGGTCGCCGCGACGGCGGAGGGCGTCGGGCTCCTGCTCGAGCAGCTCCGAGGCCGTCTCGTCGCCGGCTCGTCGGTCGTCGTCGTCGTGCCGCCCGCCATGGCGGCCGGCCTGGACCCGCGCCGCGTCGACGAGATCGCGGAGGCGCTCGAGACCGCGGTCGACTCCCTCACGCCGGTCGTCCGCCTCGAGGACGCCCCGGAGGACGCCGCTTCGGCATGGGGCGCAGCGGTCGCCGCGGCGACCGCGTCCGGGCTGATCGACCCGATGGTCGGCTTCCTGCCCGACGACCACTACGACGAGGACCTCCGGCTCGACGCCGTCGATCTGCTCCCGCCGCGCGACGGCCTCTGGGTCGCGCGGTTCCAGCAGTTCGTCGACGAGGCGCGCGAGCGCTACGGCACGTCCTCCGCCGCCCTCAGCATCATCGACGCGGACCACGCCCGGTACGGCGTAACCGCCGGGTTCCCGAACAAGGTGATCAAGCGCGGCCAGACGCTCTGCAACCGCACGATCCGCACCTACGGCGGCGTGATCGTCGGCGACGCGTCCCAGGACCTCCGGTTCGAGGGCTACCCGGACGTCCGCAGCGGCGACATCCGCTTCTGGGCGGGCTACCGCATCGAGTCGGAGGACGGCGCCCCGCTCGGCTCGCTCTGCGTCTTCGACGCCGAGCCCCGCGACGTCGACGACGCCGACCTCGTCGTGCTCCGCGACCTCGCGATCGCGCTGCAGCGCTCCCTCTGGGAGCTGCAGCGGGCCTCGGCGGCCTGAGCCGGCCGCCGGGCCCGCCCCGGCATCACGGCAGGCGGAGCAGCTCCTCCGCCAGCACGTCGCCGAACCCCTCCGGCAGGTCGAGCACGACCCGGTGCCGGGTGCCGGGCTGCGGCGGGTAGCCGATGAAGCGGCTGCGCAGGTCGACGAGCGTCTGCCCGCGGCCCGGCCCGTCGGTCGCGTCGACCTCGATCGGCACGACCGGTGCGAGCGTCGGCGTGACGAGCCCGAGGGCGATCGCGGCGGCGAGCGGGTCGTGCAGGGCGCAGGACGGGCGGCCGAAGATCGGCGCGTAGTAGTCGAAGTACACGCCGAGCATCGCCGCGAGCGCGCGGGCGGAGGCCCCGCCCGACGCGAGGTCGGAGCGGTGGTTGTCCTCGAACCGCGCCTCCATCGTCACGTCGAGCCCGACCATGGTCACCGGCCATGCGGCGTCGAAGACGGCCTGCGCGGCGACCGGGTCGTTGATGATGTTCGCCTCGGCGACGGCCGTCACGTTGCCGGGCACCCGTGCGGCGCCGCCCATGACCACCACGTCGGCGACGAGCGACGGCAGGGCCGGCTCGAGCCGGAGCGCGAGCGCCAGGTTCGTCAGCGGGCCGACCGCGAGCACGCGGAGCGCGCCCGGGTGCGCGTGCGCGAGCCGCACCAGCATCTCGGCGGCGGACTCCGCGACGGGCTCGCCGACGTGCGGCAGCTCGACCCCGCCGATGCCGTTCGCGCCGTGCACGAAGTCCGCGCCGCCGGCGAACAGCCCGTCGATCGGGTCGTGCGCACCGACCGCGACCGGCACGTCGGGCCGGCCCATCAGCGCGAGGAGGTCGAGCGTGTTCCGGGCGCCGCCCGCGGCGGACAGGTTCCCGCTCACGCTGCCGATCCCCTTGAGGTCGGCCCCCTGCGCGACCAGCAGACCGAGCGTGAGCGCGTCGTCGATGCCGGTGTCGCAGTCGAGGTACCAGGGCGCCCCGCTCACGCGGCGGTCGCCAGGTACTCGTGCCACTCGGGCTGCGGGCGCTCCACGCCCCGCACCAGCCAGGTCGTGCCGTGCGGCATCTTCGGCGTCGTCCTCAAGGTCCATCCCATCTCCGCGGGCGTCCGGTCGCCCTTCGTGTTGTTGCAGGCGAGGCAGCAGGCGGCCAGGTTCTCCCAGCTGTCCGCGCCTCCCCGGGACCGGGGCAGCACGTGGTCGATGGTGGTCGCCGACTTGCCGCAGTAGCAGCAGCGGAACTCGTCCCGACGCAGCACGCCCCGGCGCGTGACCGGCACGCGCTTCAGGCCCGGCATCCGAACGTAGCGGGTCAGGATGATGACGCTCGGCCGCTCCCAGGAGCCGGAGGTCGCGAAGACCGGGTGCGACTCATCGGCCGAGACGACGGTCGCCTTCCCGTTCAGCACGAGCACGAGCGCCCGTTTGAAGGACACCACCGCGAGCGGCTCGTATCCGGCGTTGAGGACCAGGGTGCGCATGGGCGTTCCTCTCGAAGCGGCCTGCACGGCTTGCAGGGGTTCGAACGGGGCCGGGTCCGCCGCGGGCGCGGCGGGCTCCGGTGCGCGGGCCGGGCGGGAGCCGCCCGGGGACGAAAAAGGGCGCCGTCCGACGGACGACACCCTGTTCCTCGCGCACCGCTGACGGTGAGACGCGCCGATGGTGGTCGACGCTGCGGGAGCGGACCGGCGGCAGGCCGGCGGACGTGGACCGTCCGTACCTGCGCTCGTCCATCTTCGGATCCCTCCGCCTGGGCTTCGAGCGCCAGGCTAAGGGACGACGGCAGGGAGGCGTGCGCCGAACGGCAAGTGGAACCGGACCGTAACGGTCCGTTCACACGCGGCGCTCAGATGCCGAAGCGGACGAAGTGGACGTCGCTCGTCCACAGCTTCTGCACGCGGACCCGGGCGCCGGGGTACGGCGCGTGCAGGATCATGCCGTTGCCGGCGTAGAAGCCGTCGTGCGAGTCGTCGTTGAACACGACGACGTCGCCGATCTGCGCGTCCGCCGGGGCGATGTGCGTGCCGATCTGATCCTGCGCGTGCACGGAGTGCGGCAGGCTCACGCCGTACTGGGCGTAGACGAACATGATGAAGCCGGAGCAGTCGAAGCCGCTCGGGTCCGCGCCGCCGAAGACGTAGGGCACGCCGCGGTACTGCAGCGCGGTGCTGAAGACCGCGTCGAGGCTGAAGGCCGGGTGCGCCGGGTTCTTCAGGAAGTCGGCGGCGCTCGGGCCGGTGTAGGACGCGAACTGGGTCGCGTAGGCGCGGCGCAGCAGCGTCGCGGACGACGTCGCCTTGAAGGTGTCGCGGTCGAGCTCGGCCGCGACGACGTCCTTGCCCGCGACGAACTCCTGGTCGCCGCTCTGCTTCGCGAGCTGGCGGCCGGAGACGAGATCGGTCTCGCTCGTGCGGTTCGGGTTCGTCGCGTACGAGGGCAGGGCGAGCGTCGCCACGAGGCCGGCGGCGAAGGTCATGACGAGCGCCGAGAGCACGATCCTCGACCGGGAGCGGCGCATCGGCCGTGCCGCTGCGGCGGGCGCTGCCGTCGTCGGGGCCGGAGCGCGGCGAGCGCCCCTGCCGTCCGGTCGGCCGTCCGTGCGCGGCGAGCGGCTCGCCGCGCGTCGCATCGATCTCGGCTCGTCCAGCCCCGGCGTCCCGCCCACGCGCACCCCCTGCACCGCTCGGCCCGGGAGCGAGTGCCCCCGGAATCAGAGGAACGGTAACGAAGCGCTCACGATCGACCGGCGCGACGCGCGGGAAGACCTTCGACTTCAGATCGAAGGATCTCCTCCTCGAGACGGAGGCGTCGGCGCGGCGCGGTCAGCGCTGGACGAAGACGTGCACCGCGACCTCGGCGGGGAGGTCGAGCGCGTCCTCGAAGCCGTCGACCTCGAGGCGGACGCCGCGCGCCGTCGGCGACGCGGTCGCGGTGGCACCGGGCAGCACGCCCGTCGCCTTCAGCTCGCCGAGGAGCTCGGGGTCGAACTGCGCCGGCTCGCCGAGGCGGCGGATCGTGACCCGCACCGGGCCGCCGTGCGTCTGCACGTGGGGCACGAGGGAGACGACGCCCTCGAGGAAGCGGAGCGACGGGGAGGCGGCGAGGTCGTCGAGCGACGGGATCGGGTTGCCGTACGGCGACTCCGTCGGGTTGCCGAGCATCTCGACGAGCCGCTCCTCGACCTGCTCGCTCATGACGTGCTCCCAGCGGCACGCCTCCTCGTGCACGAACTCCCAGTCGAGCCCGATCACGTCGCTGAGGAGGCGCTCCGCGAGGCGGTGCTTGCGCAGCACGTGCACGGCCTTCGTCCGGCCGGCCTCGGTCAGCTCGAGGTGCCGGTCGCCGGAGACGACGACGAGCCCGTCGCGCTCCATGCGCGCGATCGTCTGCGAGACGGTCGGACCGGAGTGCCCGAGGCGCTCGGAGATCCGCGCCCGGAGCGGGACGATCGCCTCCTCCTCGAGGTCGAGGATGGTGCGCAGGTACATCTCCGTGGTGTCGACGAGATCCGTCACCGCAGCGCTCCTCTCCGGACGGTCCCTCAGTCTACGGGGGCGGGGCGACGGGCCCGGCCGCGCCGCTCCCCGCGTCCGAATAGGCTCTGGTGACCGTGACGGACCCCAGCACGACCCTGCAGATCCCGGCCGCCCTGCTGCCCGCCGACGGCCGCTTCGGCTGCGGCCCGTCCCGGGTGCGCGACGCGCAGGTCGAGGCCCTGGTCGCCGCCTCCCGGACCCTGCTCGGCACCTCCCACCGGCAGCGCCCCGTGCGCGCGCTGGTCGGCTCGGTGAAGGCCGGGCTCGCGTCGCTGCTCGGGGCGCCGGAGGGCTACGAGGTCGTGCTCGGCAACGGGGGCTCGAGCGCGTTCTGGGACGCCGCCGCCTTCGGGCTGATCGAGCGCCGCAGCGCGCACGGCACCTGGGGCGAGTTCGGCGCGAAGTTCGCGAAGGCGGCGAAGGCGCCGTGGCTGCGCGGCCCGGCCGTCGCGGAGGCGCCGGCCGGTGCGCGGACGGAGCTCGAGGTCGTGGACGGCGTGGACGTCTACGCCTGGCCGCACAACGAGACCTCGACGGGCGTCGCCGCGCCGGTGCGGCGCATCGCCGCCGACGGGGCGCTCACGGTGATCGACGCGACGAGCGCCGCGGGCGGCATCGACTTCGACGCCGCGGAGGCGGACGTCTACTACTTCGCCCCGCAGAAGAACCTCGGCTCGGACGGCGGCCTCTGGCTCGCCCTGGTGTCCCCCGCCGCGATCGAGCGGATCGAGCGCATCGCGGCGTCCGACCGGTACGTGCCCGAGTTCCTCTCCCTGAAGGCCGCGCTCGACAACTCGCGGCTCGACCAGACGCTGAACACGCCCGCCCTCGCGACCCTCGTGCTGCTCGACTCGCAGCTCGCGTGGATGAACGAGCAGGGCGGCCTCGCCTGGGCCGCCGGACGCGCGGCGACCTCGTCCTCCCTGCTCTACCGCTGGGCGGAGGGCGTCGACTACGCGACGCCGTTCGTCGCCCGCGCCGAGGACCGCTCGCCCGTCGTCGTCACGATCGACTTCGACGGCGTCGACGCCGCCGCGGTGGCGAAGACGCTCCGCGCGAACGGCGTCGTCGACACGGAGCCGTACCGCAAGCTCGGGCGCAACCAGCTGCGCATCGGCACCTTCGCCTCGGTCGAGCCGTCGGACGTCGAGGCGCTCATCGCCTGCGTGGAGCACGTGGTGGCGGCGCTCCGCGCCTGACCGCGCCTCCGTCGACCGATCCGGCGGCCGCCCGTGAGGGCCGCTCCTCGTCAGAGCGAGCGGTCCTCCTCGGCGGGCCGCGGCGCGCGGTCGTCGTCGTCCGCCTCGTCGGGCTCGGGATCCTCGTCGTCGACGTCGCCGGTGTCCTGCTCGGCCTCCTCGGGCGACAGCGCGCCCTCGAGCTCCGCGTCGTCGAGCTCGTCGAGGCCGTCGTCGTCGGCGAGGTCCTCCTCGTCGAGCTCCGCGTCGTCGTCCTCGCGGTCCTCGTCGTCCTGGTCGTCCTCGGCGGTCTCGTCGTCCGCGACCTCGCCGGGGTGCCGCTCGTCCGGGTGCTGACGGCGCCACTCCGCGAGCCGCTCCGCCCACGGCACCCAGGGCGGCGCGAGCAGCGCACCGTCGCCGGGCAGCAGCTCGACCTCGAGCACGGTCGGCTCGACGCCCTCGAGGTCGGAGGTCGAGACGACCCAGGACCAGCCGGTGTACGCGGCGAGCGTGCAGGCGAACCGGAGGTCGACGACGCCGGGCTCCGGCCGCTCCGCGCCGATCAGGTCGCCCACCTCGGCCGGGTCCACGACCTCGCCGAGCGCGGCGCGCGCCAGCGCAGCGCGCTCCTCGTCGGTGATCGGCACGATCAGTTGTCGAAGTCGTCGGCGACGCGGCGCAGCAGCGCCGCGATGCGGGAGCCGTGCGCGCCGTCCGGGTACTTGCCCCGGCGCAGCTTCGCGCCCTCGCTGTCCAGCACCTTGATGAGGTCCTCGATGCGGGCGGCCATGTCGTCCGGCGACGGCCGCGACATGCGCTGCAGGCTCGGCGGGTTCTCGAGCACGCGGACCGAGAGCGCCTGCGATCCGCGCTTGCCCGCCGCGACCCCGAACTCGAGCTTCGTCCCGGCCTTCACGACGGCGCCCGCGGGCAGCGCGGACGCGTGGAGGAAGACCTCCTGGCCGTCGTCGGCGGTGATGAAGCCGAAGCCCTTGCTGTCGTCGTAGAACTTGACTCTGCCGGTGGGCATGGTGACCTCGTGTGGACTGGGCTCGTGCGGAACGGGACGGTTCGGGCCGGAATCGGCCGACCCATCCTAACCGGGGCCGATCCGCGCACCGTCGGGCCGGTAGGCTCGCGCCCCGTGGAGCAGGCCCCGGAGACGCCCCGCGCGCAGCGGGTGCTCGCCACGCTCGCGTTCACCCTGATCGGCGTGTCCGCCGCCGCCGTGATCGCCCTGCTGATCCTGCAGGCGGCCGGCGTGCCGAGCAGCGCGTTCCGCTCCGGCGGCCTGCTCGTGCTCGCGCTCGTGCCGCTGCCCGGGCTGACGATCGGGCTGCTGCTCGTGGTGGCGCTGTTCGTCGTGCTCGCGGTCCGTCGTGCACGTCGCCAAGGCGTTCAGCGCAGTCGTCGCTAGTCCTCGCCGGACGCCATCACCGCGCACGACGAAGAGTCAGGAAGCGCTCAGGAACCGCGCAGAGAATGGCCGCCATGGCCTCCGAGCAACCGCGCATCCTCATCGTCGACGACGAGCCGAACATCAGGGACCTCCTCACCACGAGCCTGCGCTTCGCGGGCTTCGCGGTCCGCGCCGTGAGCAACGGCGCGCAGGCGATCTCCGCCGTGCTCGAGGAGGAGCCCGACCTGATCATCCTCGACGTGATGCTCCCCGACATGAACGGGTTCGGCGTCACGAAGCGGCTCCGCGCGTCGGGCTACACCTCGCCGATCCTGTTCCTGACGGCGAAGGACGACACCGAGGACAAGATCACGGGCCTCACGGTCGGCGGCGACGACTACGTCACCAAGCCGTTCAGCCTCGACGAGATCGTCGCGCGCATCAAGGCCATCCTCCGGCGCACCATGCACGCCGAGGAGGACGCCGTCATCCGCGCGGGCGAGCTCACCATGGACCAGGACACGCACGAGGTCACCGTCGGGTCCGAGGCGATCGAGCTCTCCCCCACCGAGTTCAAGCTGCTGCGCTACCTGATGCTGAACCCGAACCGCGTGCTCTCGAAGGCCCAGATCCTGGACCACGTGTGGGAGTACGACTTCAACGGCGACGCCGGCATCGTGGAGTCCTACATCTCGTACCTGCGGCGCAAGCTCGACGCGCACTCCGCGGAGCCGATCATCCAGACCAAGCGCGGCTTCGGCTACATGCTGAAGGCGGCGAAGGTCTGAACCGCCGCGGCCGGGGGGCCGTGCAGCGCGCTCACCGCCTCCCCCGCGCAGAATGACCCGCACCATGCGAGCGACCGTCGGGGAGTGGTGGAACGGGATCTCGCTGCGCGCGAAGATCACCGGCGTCACCGTCCTCGTGCTGACGCTGGGCCTCGTGGTGTCGGGGTTCGGCGTGATGACGGTCCTGCGCAACTACCTGATCACCGACGCCGACCGGCAGATCACGCAGACGCTCCGGACGGTCACGACCGAGACGGCGCAGAACGACGAGGTCGCGACCGCGACGCAGTTCGTGTTCGCGCACCTGCGCGGGGACGGTTCGACGATCCAGACGAACCCGCGCTGGGAGGAGTTCTCGCCCGCGATCCCGAGGATCGACGCCGCGAACGTCGACCGCTTCGAGCAGCCGTTCACCGTCCGCAAGGGCGACGCCGCGGCGTTCCGCATCGCCGCGAGCCGCCTCGACGACGGCACGGTCGCGGTGCTCGGCATCCCCCTCGAGAGCATCAACCGCCTCATCGCGCAGCTGTTCACGCTGTTCTTCGTGTTCGGCATCGCCGTCGTCGTGGTCGGCGGGGTGCTGACGCGGCTGCTCGTGGGATCGACCTTCTCACCGCTGAAGCAGGTCGAGCGGACCGCTGCGGCGATCGCCGACGGCGACTTCGGGCAGCGCCTCGGCTACACGACGCCCAACACCGAGGTCGGGCGCCTGAACCGGTCCCTCAACCGGATGCTGAACCGGATCGACGGCGCGCTCGCCGACCGGGCGCGCACGATCGACCAGATGCGCCGCTTCGTGGGCGACGCGAGCCACGAGCTGCGCACCCCGCTCGTCTCGGTCCGGGGCTACGCGGAGCTGTACCGGATGGGCGCGCTGCAGTCCCGGGAGGACGTGGCCCAGGCGATGGACCGAATCGAGCGCGAGGCCGTGCGGCTCGGCGCGCTCGTCGCCGACCTGCTGGCGCTCGCACGGCTCGACGAGGCGCGCGAGCTGAAGCGCACGGTCGTGGAGCTGCTGCCCCTCGCGCACGACGCCGCCCTCGACGCCCGCGCGCTCGCGCCGAGCCGGCCGATCCGGGTGATCGGCCACGACCCCGAGCAGCCGACCGGCGCCGTGGAGATCCTGCGCCCCGTGTCCGACGAGACGGGCGAGTCCGACTCCGGCACCACGTCGAGCCGGCTGCTCCGCCGGACCGTGAGCTCGGACGCGGCGAGCGTCACCGGCTCGCTCCGCCTCGCCTCCGCCCGGCTGATGCGCGCGCGGCGCCGCGCCCGCGACGGCGCCGTCGACGACGCGCCCGCGCCGATGTCGACCGGCACGGCCAAGCCGGTGGTGTTCGCGGAGGAGGACAAGCTGCGGCAGGTCCTCGCGAACCTGATCGGCAACGCGATCCGCTTCACGCCCGACGGCTCCCCCATCGAGATCGCGACCTACGGCGACAAGGCGCGCGGCGTCGCGGTGCTCGAGATCATCGACCACGGCGAGGGCATCCCGCCGCAGGTGCGGGACAAGATCTTCCAGCGCTTCTGGCGCGCCGACTCCTCGCGCACCCGCGACACGGGCGGCAGCGGCCTGGGCCTCGCGATCGTCGCCGCCATCGTCAGCGCCCACCAGGGCACCATCGGCATCTCCGAGACCGCCGGCGGCGGTGCGACCTTCCGAGTCGCGCTTCCCCTCCTCCCCACCGAGGAGGAGGACGCCGGAGCGGATCAGGACGAGCCGGCCGACCGGGAGCAGCAGGCCGCGTCCTAACGTGCCGTCCGCGACCGGGACCCGCCCGGTCGGTCAGGAGGCAAGCATGACCCGGTTCACCGTCGACAGCGACGCCGTCGACTCCGCCGCGGGCGCCATCGCGGCGACCGTCTCCCGCCTGCAGAGCGAGGTCGCCGCGCTGCACGGGCAGCTCGACGCCCTGCAGGGCGTCTGGACGGGCGGCGCGGCCGTCGCGTTCCAGGGCGTCGTCCAGCAGTGGCGGACGACGCAGACCTCCGTCGAGCAGGTGCTCGCGTCGATCGACCGAGCGCTCCGCGTGGCGGGGCAGCAGTACGTCGAGACGGAGCTCGCGAACGCCCGCCTCTTCGGCTGACCCCGCCCTCCGCGCCCCGCTTGTCGAGGTCCGAGCGCAGCGAGCCTCGAGACCGCTCGCCCGCTCCGAGAACGACGGAAGGGCCGCACCCCCTGACGGGAGTGCGGCCCTTCCTGGACTCGCTGGGGCTGGATCAGAAGTCCATGCCGGCGCCGGCGTCGGCGCCCACCGGGGCGGCCGACTTCTCCGGCTTGTCGGCGACGACGGCCTCGGTGGTGAGGAACAGGCCCGCGATGGACGCCGCGTTGAGCAGCGCCGAGCGGGTGACCTTCACCGGGTCGTTGATGCCGGCGGCGAGCATGTCGACGTACTCGCCCGTGGCCGCGTTCAGGCCGTGGCCGACGGGCAGGTTGCGCACCCGCTCCGCCACGACGCCCGGCTCGAGACCGGCGTTCAGCGCGATCTGCTTGAGCGGCGCGTCGACGGCGACCTTGACGATGTTGCCGCCGGTCACCTCGTCGCCCTCGAGCTCGAGCTTCTCGAACGCGGACTTGCCGGCCTGGATGAGCGCGACGCCACCACCGGCGACGATGCCCTCCTCGACGGCGGCCTTCGCGTTGCGGACGGCGTCCTCGATGCGGTGCTTGCGCTCCTTGAGCTCGACCTCCGTGGCCGCGCCCGCCTTGATGACGGCGACGCCGCCGGCGAGCTTGGCGAGGCGCTCCTGGAGCTTCTCGCGGTCGTAGTCCGAGTCGGTGTTCTCGATCTCGTTGCGGATCTGCTGCACGCGGCCGGCGATCTGCTCGGCGTCGCCCGCACCCTCGACGATCGTGGTCTCGTCCTTGGTGATGACGACCTTGCGGGCGTTGCCCAGCAGGTCGAGCGTCACGTTCTCGAGCTTGAGGCCGACCTCCTCGGAGATGACCTGGCCGCCCGTGAGGATCGCGATGTCCTGCAGCTGCGCCTTGCGGCGGTCGCCGAAGCCCGGGGCCTTGACGGCGACGGACTTGAAGATGCCGCGGATCTTGTTGACGATCAGGGTCGCCAGCGCCTCGCCGTCGACGTCCTCGGCGATGATGAGCAGCTGCTTGCCGCTCTGGATCACCTTGTCGACGATCGGCAGCAGGTCCTTGATGTTCGAGATCTTGCTGTTGACGATCAGGATGTACGGGTCCTCGAACACCGCCTCCTGGCGGTCGGGGTCCGTGACGAAGTACTGCGACAGGAAGCCCTTGTCGAAGCGCATGCCCTCGGTCAGCTCGAGCTCGGTGCCGAAGGTGTTCGACTCCTCGACGGTGACGACGCCCTCCTTGCCGACCTTGTCGATCGCCTCGGCGATGATCTCGCCGATGGCCTCGTCGCCGGCGGAGATGGACGCGGTCGCGGCGATCTCCTCCTTGGTCTCGACCTCCTTGGCGGCGGCGAGCAGCTCGCCGACGACGGCCGCGACGGCCTTGTCGATGCCGCGCTTGAGGCTGATCGGGTCGGCGCCGGCGGCGACGTTGCGGAGGCCCTCGCGGACCAGCGCCTGGGCGAGGACGACCGAGGTGGTCGTGCCGTCACCGGCGACGTCGTCCGTCTTCTTCGCGACCTCCTTGACGAGCTCCGCGCCGATCTTCTCGTACGGGTCGTCGAGCTCGATCTCCTTGGCGATCGAGACGCCGTCGTTCGTGATCGTGGGGGCGCCCCACTTCTTCTCCAGCACGACGTTGCGGCCACGGGGGCCGAGCGTGACGCGCACGGCGTCGGCGAGCGTGTTGAGGCCGCGCTCGAGACCGCGGCGGGCCTCCTCGTCGAAAGCGATGATCTTCGCCATAGGTGTTTCTCGTCCTCCCTGGACGGTGACAACTTTCGGACGGCGTGCGTGCCGCACGGTCACCACGCCTGGCACTCGATGAGACCGAGTGCTAAAGCATTCTGGCAGTCACCCTGAGGGAGTGCAAGCGCGCCGGAGGGCGTCCGCGGCAGGCGGACACGGCGTCCGGCGCGACCCGAGGAGGTCGGCGGAGGCTCAGGCGGGGCGGACGGCCTCGGCCTGCGGGCCCTTCGAGCCGGTGCCCACCTCGAACTCGACGCGCTGCCCCTCCGCGAGGGAGCGGTAGCCGTTCATCTCGATGGCGGAGTAGTGGACGAACACGTCCTGACCGCCCTCGTCCACGGTGATGAAGCCGTAGCCCTTCTCGGCGTTGAACCACTTGACGACGCCACTTGCCATCGGGTGCTGCTCCCTGCCTCCTGCGGGGTGTCCCCCGCTCGCGTGACCGCAATCTAGCGACGGCGAGGAGCGCCGCGGGAGGTCTGCGCGGCCCCGGTCACGCATCTCAACACGCCCGTAACCGCGCCGTAACACGCCGGTCGCGTGCCCGCGTCGACGAGGGGTCAGGCGGCCTTCGCGAAGTCCGCGCCGAGGACGACGGTGAGGCGCTTCTCGCCCTGCACGTCGAACCGGTCGGACCGGACCGGCGCCTTGCCGATGCCGAGCGACTTCGCGAGGCCGAGCGCGGCGCCGAGCTGCGACTTCTCGCCGTAGTAGACGGTCGAGACCTTCACGTCGGTCGAGTCGGCGTTCGCGGTGGAGCGCACCTTCCATCCGTCGGCGCGCGCGGTCGAGGCCGCGTTCGCGGCGAGGCCCGTGGTCGCGGTCGCGTTCAGCACGACGACCGTCGCGGACGGGTCGACCGTCGCGGCCGGCGCGGCCGCGGCGGAGGTCGTCGTGCCGCCCCCGGTGTCGCCGGTGGCGGAGACGCGCTGCTCGATCGTGCCGAGGCCGAGGACGCCGAGCCCGACGAGCACGCCGGTGGCGAGCGCCGCCCAGGCGAACGTCGCGAACCCGCGGCGCCGCACGGGCGCCCGGTGCGCGCCGACGCGCGCGAGGTCCAGGGGGACGTCGTCGAAGCGGTCCCTCGGGGTCGTGCCTCTGGCCACTGTGCTCCGTGCTCCTCGGGTGCGCCCGTCTCGTCCCGCCGGACCGGCGACCACCGGCACGGCGCCCGTGGCGCTCAGCTCGAGTGCCGGCGCAGCAGATCGGCGCGCCGTACCGTTCGGGCGTCGCGGAGGCGCTGGAGGCGCTTCACGAGCATCGGATCCTCTCGCAGGGCGGCGGGCGTCTCGATGAGCGCGCCCAGCACCTGGTAGTAGCGGGCGGCGGAGACGCCGAACTCCTCGCGGATGGCCTCCTCCTTGCGCCCTCCGCGGCGCCACCAGGCGCGCTCGAAGGCGAGGATCTCGAGGTCCCGCGCGGAGAGCTCCGGCTCCCGGCCGGCGGGGTTCACGGTGTCGTCCACGTCGTGCTCGATGTCCTTCCCGTGCAGCCCGCACCCCCCGCGTTCGGGGGAATAGGAGGGATGCTAGGAGGGCTGACTCCTCCGGAGGCGGAACCGGAGCGCCGTGTCCGCCATGAGAGTCATCAGGAGAGGGGCCTGCGATGCCGTACGAGGTGACGAAGACGGAGTCGGAGTGGAAGGCCGCCCTCGACCCCGACGAGTTCAAGGTGCTGCGCGAGGCCGCGACGGAGCGGGCGTGGACGGGCGCGCTGCTCGACGAGCACCGCGACGGCCTGTTCCGCTGCCGCGCGTGCGACGCGCCGCTCTTCCGGTCGACGACGAAGTTCGACTCGGGCTCCGGCTGGCCGTCCTTCTACGAGCCGGTGTCGCCGGACGCGGTCGAGCTGAAGAGCGACCGCACCTGGGGCATGACCCGCACGGAGGTGCTCTGCGCGCGCTGCGGCTCGCACCTCGGCCACCTCTTCGACGACGCCCCGCAGACCCCGACGGGCGACCGCTTCTGCATGAACAGCATCAGCCTGAGCTTCGACGACACCGCGAAGGCCTGACGCCAGGAGACCACCCGCATCGGTGATCTCGAGGCTCGCTCCGCTCGCACCTCGACCAACGGGGAAGAGGCAGCAGCAGAGGCGGGCGATGCGACCACGCACCCCTCCCGCACGAGGCGCCCACGGCGCCGTCAGCCGGCACGCCCGTGCAGGGCGTGCCGGTACGGCACAGACTTCGATCCGCCCGCGGATCGAAGGCCATGAACGCCGAGCCGAGAGACGGGTTCGAACCGACGACCTACCGCTTACAAGGCGGTTGCTCTACCAGCTGAGCTATCCCGGCGTGCGGCCAGTCTACGAACGAGGAGCCGCCGCCCCGGCGGGGACGGCGGCTCCTCGGCCCGCTCAGCGGGTCACTTCGTGGCGCTGGGGCTCGGGGTCGCGCTGGCGCTCGGCGCGGGGCTGGCGCCGACCGTGCCGCCGACCTGGGTGACGAACGCCCCGAAGTCGGTCTTGCCGTCCCAGTACTGGCCGTTGACGATCAGCGTCGGGGTGCCGGCGCCCTGCCGGCTCGACGGGAACTTCACGTCGGCGAGCGGGCCGCCGTTGCTCGTGAACTCGTCGGTGCGGGCGCCCACCCAGTTCTTGAACTGCTGGTCGCGGATGGCCTGCTCGATCTTCGGCATGTTCGTCGCGCCGGCCTGCCGGGCGATCTCGATGAGGCGGTCGTCGCTGAGGCCCGCGCCGCCCTCCTTGGGCTGCACGTCGCTCTCGTACATCGTCGTGTGGAACTTGTAGAAGGCCTTCGGCGAGTAGTTCGCGACCGCGGCGGCCGCGTTCGCGGCCCGGGTCGAGTAGTCGCCGTCGGTGAAGTTCCGGTCGAGGATCGCGACGGGGTGGTACTGGATCACCGCGGCGCCGCTCGTGACGAGCTGCTTGATCTGCGAGCCGTACGTCTGCTCGAACTGCTGGCAGATCGGGCAGCCGAAGTCCTCGTAGGCCTGGATGAGCACGCGGCCGCCGCCGATGGTCGGCCGCGGCGTCGGGGTCGCGTCGCCGGCGGGGGCGGCGGTGCTGATCGCGGTGAGGTCCTCGCCCTCGAGCGAGATGCCGCCGGTCGCCATGTTGCGCGGGCCGGGCCCGGGCGGGCGGACGGAGTTGACGATGATCACCGCCACGACGGCGACGATCGCCACGATGACGACGCCGATGGAGAGCTGCAGCACCACCCGGTTCCGCTTCTCGCGTCGCTGCTGGCGGACGCGCTGCTCGCGCGCCTTCTCCCGGGCGGCGTCGCGGCGCTCGTTCTTCGACGCTCTCGGCGCGTTGCTCATGGATCCCTCCTGCGGCCGCCTCCGGGCGGGCACGGCGAGGCATGGTATCCGGCGCTCCCATGGCCGGAGCGGCGCCGCCCCGCAGGTCCTTGTGCGGTTCATAGGCGCGGCCGCCCCCGGCAGGAGGCCGTGCCATACTGTGCCCGTCCGGCGACGGAGCCGGACATGACCACTGGTCATCCTCACTACGGATCGTCCGGCACGTACCTGCCGGTGAAGGAGAACAGCAATGGCAACCGTCACGTACGACCACGCGACGCGTCTCTACCCCGGTGGCACCCGCGCCGCGGTGGACTCCCTGAACCTCGAGATCGCCGACGGCGAGTTCCTGGTCCTCGTCGGTCCCTCCGGCTGCGGCAAGTCGACCTCCCTCCGCATGCTCGCGGGGCTCGAGGAGGTCAACGACGGCCACATCTACATCGGCGAGAAGGACGTCACCGACATCCCGCCGAAGGACCGCGACATCGCGATGGTCTTCCAGAACTACGCGCTGTACCCGCACATGACCGTCGCCGAGAACATGGGCTTCGCGCTCAAGATCGCCGGCGTCGGCAAGGACGAGCGCGCGTCCCGCGTGCTCGAGGCCGCGAAGCTGCTCGACCTCGAGCCCTACCTGGCCCGCAAGCCGAAGGCCCTCTCGGGCGGTCAGCGTCAGCGCGTCGCCATGGGCCGCGCGATCGTCCGCCAGCCGCAGGTGTTCCTCATGGACGAGCCGCTGTCGAACCTCGACGCGAAGCTGCGCGTGCAGACGCGCACGCAGATCGCGTCGCTGCAGCGCCGCCTCGGCGTCACCACGGTCTACGTCACCCACGACCAGACCGAGGCGCTCACGATGGGCGACCGCATCGCGGTGCTGAAGGACGGCATCCTCCAGCAGGTCGGTTCGCCGCGCGAGCTGTACGAGCGCCCGAACAACGTGTTCGTCGCCGGCTTCATCGGCAGCCCGGCCATGAACCTGTTCCCGGCCGACCTGGTCGACGGCGGCGTCAAGTTCGGCGAGTACCTGATCCCGCTGACGCGCGAGACGGTCTCGGGCTCGAGCGGCAAGCAGGTCACGATCGGCGTGCGTCCCGAGGACCTCGAGGTCTCCGGCACCCAGGGCGACGGCCTGCCCGTCGTCGTGGACCTCGTCGAGGAGCTCGGCGCGGACGGCTACCTCTACGGCCACGCGGAGGTGAACGGCCGCCGCACCGACATCGTCGCGCGCGTCGACGGCCGCCAGCACCCCGAGGTCGGCGAGACGGTCTTCCTGCACCCGCAGCAGAACCACACGCACGTGTTCGACGTCGAGTCCGGCGCACGCCTCTCGGCCGCCGTCACGGCTTGAGCGACTCGTTCGGAGACACGCTCTCCATCACAGCGGCGACGGTCGACCCGGCGCTGCTGGACCTGCCGTGGAGCATCCCCCTCGAGCAGTGGACCGCCGAGCACATCGCGGCCCTGCCGAAGGGGATCTCCCGGCACGTCGTCCGCTTCGCGAACCTCTCGGGGTACGTCGTCGCGGTGAAGGAGACCTCGGAGGAGCTGGCTCGACGCGAGTACGACATGCTCCGGACGCTCCAGCGTCTGGACGTGCCGTGCGTCGAGCCGGCCGCCGTGATCTCCGGGCGGCTCGACGAGAACGGGGACGCCCTGGCGACCGTGCTGGTCACCAGGCATCTCCGCTTCTCGCTGCCGTACCGGGCGCTGTTCTCGCAGACGCTGCGCCCGGAGACGGCGACCCGGCTCGCCGACGCGCTCGCGCTGCTGCTCGTGCGGCTGCACATCGTCGGCTTCTTCTGGGGCGACGTGTCGCTGTCGAACACGCTGTTCCGGCGTGACGCGGGCTCCTTCGCCGCCTACCTCGTCGACGCCGAGACCGGGAAGCTGTACACGGGCGGCCTGTCGAAGGGGCAGCGCGAGAACGACCTCGAGGTCGCGCGCGTGAACATCGCCGGCGAGCTGATGGACCTCGCCGCCGGGGGCCACGTCGACGAGGACCTCGACCCGCTCGTCACGAGCGAGCGGATCGTGTCGCAGTACCGGATGCTCTGGAACGAGCTGATGGGCCGCGAGTCGTTCGCCTCGTCCGAGCGCTGGCGCATCAACGAGCGCGTCGATCGCCTGAACGCGCTCGGGTTCGACATCGAGGAGCTCTCGATCCGCACCGGTCAGGGCGGCAACGAGGTCGTCATCCAGCCGAAGGTCGTGGACGCCGGGCACCACACCCGGCGCCTCCTGCGCCTCACCGGGCTGGACGCCGAGGAGAACCAGGCCCGGCGCCTCCTGAACGACCTCGACCAGTGGCGGCAGCGGTTCGGCCGCGACCAGATGGACGAGGAGATGGCGGCCCACGAGTGGGTCGCCGGCGTCTTCGAGCCGGTCGTCCGCTCGATCCCGCGCGACCTGCGCGGCAAGCTCGAGCCCGCGGAGGTGTTCCACCAGGTGCTCGAGCACCGGTGGTTCATGTCGCAGCGCGAGAACCGCGACGTCCCGCTCGCCGAGGCCCTGAACTCCTACGTCGACGAGATCCTGCGCCACCGCCGCGACGAGGCCGCCCTCCTGGAGCCCCTCACCGGCTCCGTGACGACCCCGATCCGCGTCTCGCAGGGCCCCGAGGACTGGCGCACCCTCGTCTGAGCGATCGAGCAGGACGAACGCGCTCGAGCAGGACGTCGAGGCGGTTCTGGTCCTGCTCGAGTGACGATGTCCTGCTCGATCGCTCAGGGCTGTGCGAGCGGGGCGTGCTGGGCGATGACCGCGCGGATCGTCTCGATCACGAACTCCCACTCGTAGACGACGGTGGCGTAGGAGAACTGCAGCACGAGTCGACCTCCGCGCATGATCCGCGCCACCCGCTTCCGGTCCCGCGTGAACGCCTCCTCCTGCGCGTGGACCTGTCGGCCGTCGATCTCGATGCCGAGCCACCCGTCCAGCTCGAGGTCGAGCCGGTACCGCTCGCGGAGGGTCACCTGGATCTCGGTCGCGATCCCGCTCATGCGGAGCCGGTAGCGGGCGATCGACTCCGTCCCGGACTCGCTCCGCGCGTCGAGGTGGTCGAGGAGGTGGTGGACGCGCTCGGGTCCGCGTCGGACCACGACCTCGAGCCGGTTCGGGCTCATCAGGCGCCGATACAGGATCGAGTCGAGGATCGCGACGAGGTGGTGGTTCGGCTGGCACTCGAGGGCGTCCGCCAGCGCGAGCTCGATCGGCGCGACGGCGAACGCGGAGCCGGTGCGCCCGCTCTTCCCGTGCCAGTGCCGGAAGACCGAGGCGCCCTGGTCCCGGTCGGCTGACCGCCTCCCCGACGCGTGGCTCGGGAACAGCACGTGCAGGCCGCCGTCCGGCGGGAACCACGCGCCGTGCAGCTGCAGCGCGGAGACGCAGCCGAGGCGACCGCCCATCCGCATCGCCAGCACGGCCTGCTCGGGCGTGCTGGACGTGGCGTACCAGCCGCCGATGACGCGGAAGAAGTACCCCGCCTCGATCGACGCGCGGATGCTGGCCGTCGTCTCCCCGGCCGCGTACAGCTCCCTGGTGGTGAAGAACGAGAAGGCGCCCATGGCCGGGCATGGTGCCCGAGCCCGAGCCGCCGATGCGGCGAGCGCGAGGTCAGGAGCTCGGGCGCGCGGCGAACGCTCCTGGGGAGGGAGGGATCGCGCCTCCGCTCGCTCCGAAACGATCGAGCAGGACCTCGTCACTCGAGCAGGACGGCAGGGCCCCGATCGTCCTGCTCGGGCGAGGAAGTCCTGCTCGATCGCTCTACTCGGAGGCGGCGCGGGTCGTCGCGATCGCGTAGAGGGCGATCGAGGTGGCCACCGAGGCGTTCAGGGACTCCGTCCCGCGGCCGATCGGGATGGAGACGATCTGGTCGCACAGCTCGCGGACGAGGCGGGACAGGCCCTGGCCCTCGCTGCCCGCGACCACGAGGAGCGGGCGGTCGCTGAGCTCGAACGCCGGCAGCGCCACGTCGCCGTCGCCGTCCAGGCCGACCACGAAGACGCCCTGCTGCTTGTACGCGGTCACCGTCTGCGCGAGGTTCGACGCCATCGCGACCGGCACCCGCGCGATCGCGCCCGCGGAGGCGCGCCACGCGGCGGGCGTCACGCCCACCGACCGGCGCTGCGGCAGGACGACGCCGCTGCCGCCGAACGCGGCGACGGAGCGGATGATCGCGCCGAGGTTGCGCGGGTCGGTCACGCCGTCGAGGGCGACGACCAGCGGCGTCCCCGGCTTCTGCAGCAGGTCCATCGGGTGCGCGTACTCGTACGGCTTCGTCGCGAGGGCGATGCCCTGGTGCAGCAGGTCGCCGCCGGTCAGGCGGTCGAGCTCCGGCCGCATCACCTCGAGCACCGGGATGTCGCGGTGGTTCGCGATCGAGAGGATCTCGCGGATCCGGTCGTCGACCTCCATCCGGGCGGCGACGTAGACCGTGGTGGCGGGGATGCGCGCCCGGAGCCCCTCGAGCACGGCGTTGCGGCCCGTGACGAGGTCCTCGGTCGACGCCTTCTTCCGCGGCGCCGGCCGCCGCCCGGCGTCGCCGCCGCGCTTCGCCGCCGACCGCTCGGCCAGCTGCCGGCGCTTGTGCGCGGCGTGGTACTCGCGGTCCTCCGCCTTCGGGGTCGGCCCCTTGCCCTCGAGCGCCTTGCGCCCGCGGCCGCCGGAGCCGACCTTCGTGCCCTTCAGATTCGGCGTGCGCCGCCTGGCGTCACCGGCCATCGATGCTCCACCTCGTCCCGTCCCCTGTGTCGGTGAGGGCGATGCCGGCGGCCGCCAGCTCGTCCCGCACCCGGTCCGCCGCCGCGAAGTCGCGCGCCCGGCGGGCCTCCTGCCGTTCCTCGATCAGCCGCTCGACGAGCGCGCCGAGGGCCTCGCGGCTGCCGTCATCCTGCACCCCCGCGCTCCACGCGGGGTCCGCGGGGTCGATGCCGAGCACGCCGACCATCGCCCGGACCGCCCCGAGCGCCTCCCCCGCCGCCTGCAGCTCCCCGGCGTCGATCGCCTGGTTGCCGCGGCGGATCGTGTCGTGCAGCACGGCGAGGGCCTGCGGCACCCCGAGGTCGTCGTCCATCGCCGCGGCGAACGCGGGAGGCACGATCGCGGGCGCGGGCGGCGCACCGGCGTCCACCGCCCGCTCGACGAAGCGCTCGATGCGCGCCACCGCCTCCTCCGCCTCCACGAGCGAGCCGGCGCTGTGGTCGAGGTCGGAGCGGTAGTGCGCGGCCTCGAGCGCGTACCGCACGACGACGGGCCGGGCCGCGCCGAGCAGGTCGGCCGCGAAGACGGAGTTGCCGAGCGACTTCGACATCTTCTGGCCGGCGACGGTGACGAGGCCGTTGTGCACCCAGAGCCGGGCGAACGGCGAACCGGCCGACGTCGACTGCGCCAGCTCGTTCTCGTGGTGCGGGAAGCGCAGGTCGAGCCCGCCGCCGTGGACGTCGAACTCCGACCCGAGGTACCGCTCCGCCATCGCCGAGCACTCGATGTGCCAGCCCGGCCGGCCGGCGCCCCACGGGCTCGGCCACGAGGCGGACTCGGGCTCCTCCGCCTTGCGGCCCTTCCAGAGGGCGAAGTCGCGGGGGCTGCGCTTCGCCCTCCCCTCGCCGTCGCCGGCCACGAAGTCGTCCCCGGTCTGCCGGGTGAGCACGCCGTAGTCGGGCCAGGAGGCCACGTCGAACCAGACGTCGCCGGACCCGTCCTCCGCCGGGTACGCGTGCCCCGCCTCGACGAGCCGCCCGATGAGGGCGATCATCTCGCCGATGTGGCCGGTCGCCCGCGGCTCGTACGTGGGCTCCTGGATGCCGAGCGCCCGGTACGCGGCGGCGAACTCGAGCTCGACGCGGTAGGCGTGCGCCCACCACTCGCTGCCCGCCTTCGGTGCGGCGTCGAGGATCTTGTCGTCGATGTCGGTGACGTTGCGGATCAGGGTGACCGCGAGCCCGGAGTGCGCGAGCCAGCGCCGCATCACGTCGTAGGAGAGCGCGCTGCGGAGGTGCCCGATGTGCGGGGAGGACTGCACCGTCGGCCCGCAGACGTAGATGCCGACGCGACCCGGGACCACCGGGTCGAGCTCGCGGAGCGCCTGCGACCGGGTGTCGTAGAGCCGGACGGTCACGGCCTCGATGCTACGGGAGGCGCGGTCCGACCAGCGCGGTCGCGACGGCGGCGACGCCCTCGCCGCGGCCCGTGAGACCGAGCCCGTCCGTCGTGGTGCCGGCGACGGCGACGGGCGCCCCCACCGCGGCGGTCAGCAGCGCGACGATCTCGTCGCGGCGCCGGCCGATGCGCGGCCGGTTCCCGACCACCTGCACGGCGACCGAGACGGGCGCGAGCCCCGCCTCCGCGAGCAGCGCGACGGTCCGGGTGACGAAGTCGACGCCCGGCCGCCCGGCCTCCTCGGGCCGGTCCGTCCCGAACCGCGCACCGAGGTCGCCGAGACCGCCGGCGGAGAGCAGGGCGTCGGCGATCGCGTGGCAGACGACGTCGGCGTCGCTGTGCCCGGCGAGGCCGGGCTCCCCCGGCCACTCGAGCCCGCCGAGCCGCAGGGGGCGCGAGGCATCGACCGCGTGGACGTCGATGCCGATGCCGGTGCGCGTCGCGACCGGGCGCGCGAGCAGCTGCTCGGCGCGACGGAGGTCCCACGCGGTCGTGATCTTGAACGCGTCGGGGTCGCCCGGGACCGTCGACACCGCGCCGCCGGCGGCCGCGAAGACGGACGCGTCGTCGGTGTGGCCCGTGCCCGCGGAGGCGTACGCCGCTCGGAGCGCACCGGCGGGGAAGCCCTGCGGCGTCTGCACCGCCGCGAGCCGCGACCGGTCGAGCGTGGCGACGACGGCGGAGCCGTCGACCTCCTTCACCGTGTCCGCGGGCGCGAGGGCCGGCACGACGCCCGCGCCGGTCGTCACGACCGCGGCGCGCACCAGATCGAACAGCGCCGAGGGCGTCAGCGGCCGGGCCGCGTCGTGCACGAGCACGACCTCGTCGTCCGGCACCTCGTCGAGGGCGATCGCGACGGACTCCTGCCGGGTCGCACCGCCCGCGACCACGGCCACGCGGTCGGCGTCGGCACGCGCGCGGACGAGGCCTCGGACGCGCTCGAGCTCCGCGACCGGCGCGGTGACGACCGCACGGTCGACCTCGGCCGCGAGCACGCCGTCCAATGCCAGATCGAGCATGGACCGGCCGCCGACCGGCACGAGGGCCTTCGGCACGCCGAGCCCCAGCCGCACGCCGCTCCCGGCGGCGACGACGACCGCGACGGTCAGGAGGCGAGCACCTCGTCGAGGACGGTCGACGCCTGGTCCTCGTCGGTCTTCTCGGCGAGCGCGAGCTCGGAGATCAGGATCTGCCGCGCCTTCGCCAGCATGCGCTTCTCGCCGGCGGAGAGGCCGCGGTCCTGGTCGCGGCGCCACAGGTCGCGGACGACCTCCGACACCTTGATGACGTCGCCGGACGCGAGCTTCTCGAGGTTCGCCTTGTACCGACGGGACCAGTTGGTGGGCTCCTCGACGAACGGGGTGCGCAGCACCTCGAACACGCGGTCGAGGCCCTCCTTGCCGATGACGTCGCGGACGCCGACGAGGTCGACGTTCTCCGCGGGCACCTCGATGGTCAGGTCGCCCTGCGCCACGTTGAGCTTGAGGTAGACCTTCTCCTCGCCCCGGATCGTGCGCTTCTTGACCTCGACGATCTTTGCCGCCCCGTGATGGGGGTAGACGACCGTCTCTCCGACCTCGAACTGCATGCGCATCCTTCCGAAAAGCGGCCTCCATCCTAGCACGGGGCGGTTCCTCGGGCTTCGGGGGCGGTGCGGCCGCCCGGCTCCGCGAGGAGGGCGTCCGCTAGGCTGCCCGGCGATCGGGCCGCGGGATCCACCTCATCGCGGCGCGACCGGACGAGAGGGTTTGCAGTGAAGATGCGAGTCGCGGCATCCGTCGCGGTGACCGTGCTGGCGACGACCGTCCTGGCCGGCTGCCAGTTCATCACCCCGCAGCAGACCGCGCGCTCCTACACCCCCTCCGACGGCGTCAACGGCAGCGTCGGGAACGTCGAGATCCGCAACGTCTTCCTGATCGACGGCGCGGAGGACACCGCGTCGCTGATCGGCGTACTCACGAACAGCGGCAGCTCCGCCGAGACGGTCACCCTGCAGTGGACGGGCGCCCAGGGCGCCGAGACGAAGCAGGTCACGGTGCCCGGCGGCGGGCTGCTCTCGATGTCGACCGACTCCGCGACGCCGTCCGCCTCCGTGCCCGGCGCGGGGACGGCCGTGATCCTCGAGGACGTCCAGGCCACGCCCGGCGGGCTGTTCCCGATCACCTTCTCGGCCTCCTCGAAGGACGAGGACCTGCGGGTGCCGGTGCTGATCAACAGCTTCTCGCAGTACGCGACCCTCGCGCCGACGCCGACGCCGACCCCCACGAAGACCCGGCGCACGCCGCTGCCGACCGACTCGGCGAGCGCCGGGGCGACCGACGGCGCGGAGCCGACGCCGACCCCGACGGACACGCTCGCCGGCTGACGCCCCCGCCTGCCTCGGGGCCCGCTGCGCTCGTACCTCGAACAACGAGGAAGGGCGAGCGTCGCGCATCGAGCGTGCGCTCGCGCCTCCGCGAGGAGACGCGAGCGCAGCGCGCGTCCGATCGGGTCAGGCCTCCACGGCGAGGTCCTCGAAGCGGTAGCCGAGGCCGCGCACGGTGAGCAGGAGGCGCGGCTCGGCCGGCTCCTCCTCGATCTTCGCCCGGATGCGCTTGACGTGGACGTCGAGCGTCTTGGTGTCCCCGAAGTAGTCGGAGCCCCAGATGCGGTCGATCAGCTGGCCGCGGGTCAGCACGCGTCCGGCGTTGCGGAGCAGCAGCTCGAGCAGCTCGAACTCCTTCAGCGGCATGGCCGTCTCGCGCCCGTGCACGAAGACCGCGTGCCGGTCGGCGTCGAGGCGGATCGGGCCCGACTCGAGCACGTCGGGGCCGGCCGCGTCCGCGGGCTCCACGCGCCGCCGGAGCACCGCGCGCACGCGAGCGAGCAGCTCGCGGCTCGAGTACGGCTTCGTCACGTAGTCGTCGGCGCCGAGCTCGAGGCCGAGCACGATGTCGATCTCGGCGTCCTTCGCCGTCAGCATGATGATCGGCACGTCGGACACGGCGCGGATGCGCTTCGCGACCTCGGTGCCGGGCAGGACCGGCAGCATCAGGTCGAGCAGCACCAGGTCCACGTCGCCGCGGCCGAAGCGGGCGACGGCCTCGCCGCCGTCCGCGACGGCGGCGACCTCGTAGCCCTCGCGCTGCAGCAGGTAGCCGAGGGGCTCGGCGATCGCCGGTTCGTCCTCGACGAGCAGGATCGTCGTCATGCGCGCTCCTTCTCCCGGCGCGGGGTGCGCGCCGATGCGGGCGCCGGGATCTCCGGCAGCCGGATGGTGAACGTCGAACCGCGGCCGAGCCGGGACCAGACCCGCGCCTCGCCGCCGTGGTTCTCCGCGATGTGCTTCACGATGCTGAGGCCCAGCCCCGTGCCGCCGGTCGAGCGGGACCGCGCCTGGTCCGTGCGGTAGAACCGCTCGAACACGCGGTCGAGGTCGTCCTCGGCGATGCCGATGCCCTGGTCGGACACCGCGATCTCCACGATCCCGTCGCGCGATCGGAGCCCGACGCCGACGTGCCCACCGGCGGACGAGAACGCGATCGCGTTCGCGACGAGGTTCTGCACGGCGGTGGTGAGCATGGCCCGGTCGCCGAGCGTCCAGAGGTGGGACTTCTTGCCGATCACGACGCCGACGCCCTTGGACTCTGCGCCGACCCGCGTGTGCTCGACGGCCGCGCGGACGACCTCGTCGAGCGGCACCGCCTCGGCCTCCTCGAGGGGGTCGGCGCCTTGCACGCGGGAGAACTCGATGATCTGCTGCACGAGCGTCGCGAGGCGGCTCGCCTCGGCGCTCAGCCGGGCTGCGAAGCGCCGCACCTGGTCGGGATCGTCCGCGGCGCTGTCGAGCGCCTCGGCGAGCAGCGACACGGCGCCGATCGGCGTCTTCAGCTCGTGGCTCGTGTTCGCCACGAAGTCGCGGCGGACCGCGTCGAGGCGCACCGCGTCCGACCGGTCGTCGACCACGAGCAGGACCCGCGCCGCGTCGACGGGCGCGGCCCTGGCGGTGAGGACGAGCGTCCTGGCGCCCGCGGCCGAGCGGGGCAGGCTGAGGTCGGCGCTCTGCGGCCGGCACTCGCGCCGCGCCTCGTCGAGCAGGCGCTGCAGCTCGGGGTGGCGGAGGGAGCGGCCGTCCGTGAGGCCGAGCGCCACCGCCTCCGGCGTCGCGAGCAGCACCTCGTTCGACCCGTCGACCACGAGCGCGGGCTCGCGGAGCGCGGAGATGACCGCGGTCGCCCCGTCGGGCAGCGCCGTCGACTGCGCGTCGAGCACCGCGGAGCCCCGGTCGAAGGCCGCTCTGATCAGCACCGCGAACAGCACGCCGACGGCGAGTCCGAAGACGATGCCGAGCACCACGATGGACGCCGCGCTCATGCAGGTTACGATAAGGGACTGTTCAGAGGGGCCTTTCCATCGGAGGCGGTGGGCCGCGGAATTGGCCCGGCGTTCGCCGGGACGGCACCTGCTGTTCACCCGGAGGGCCGATGTTGGCCGTCCCGGGACCGACCGAGAGGGGTGCGCCGTGCGCGAGGTCTTCCAGCAGGAGCTGGCCGAGGTCCAGGAGCGACTGGTCCGCATCAGCGGCCTCGTCGCCACCTCCATCGAGCGCGCGACGACCGCGTTCAACTCGTCCGACGTGACCCTGGCCGAGTCGGTCATCGCCGACGACCACGAGATCGACGAGCTCGCCGCGAGTCTCGACGAGCTCGCGATCGACATCCTCGCCCGGCAGCAGCCGGTCGCCCGCGACCTGCGGATCGTGGTCTCCGCGCTGCGGATCAGCGCCTCCCTCGAGCGGATGGGCGACCTGGCGGAGCACATCGCGCAGCTCGCGCGCACGCGCTTCCCGGAGAAGGTCGTGCCGAAGGACCTGCGGCCGACGTTCAAGGAGCTCGGCCGGCTCGACGTGCTGATCGCGCAGAAGCTGACGCGCCTGCTCGAGAGCGAGTCCACCGAGCTGGCGGCGGAGATCCGCGACGACGACGACCTCGTCGACGACCTGCACCTCAGCGTCTTCGACAAGGTGCTCGGCGAGACCTGGAAGGGCGCGGCGAGCGACATCGTCGACGCGACCCTGGCGAGCCGCTACCACGAGCGCTTCGCGGACCACGCGGTGTCCATCGCGAAGAAGGTCCAGTACCTGCAGACCGGCGACTGGGTGGCCGTCGCGCACTGACGCGGTTGCGCACTGACGCCGTCGCGCACTGACGCGGGCGCGTCCGACGCCGCGCGTCGAACGACGAAGGGGATCCGACCCGTGGGCCGGATCCCCTTCGTCGTGCTCGGGGCTAGGCGCCCGCCTTGCCGCCCTGCGCGGCCACGGCGGCGGCGCCGGCCGCGGCGGCCTCCGGGTCGAGGTACTCGCCGCCCGTGACGATCGGGCGCAGCCGCTCGTCGAGGCGGTAGTGCAGCGGGATGCCGGTCGGGATGTTCAGCTCGGCGATGTCGTCGTCGGAGATGCCGTCGAGGTGCTTCACGAGGGCCCGCAGCGAGTTGCCGTGGGCGACGACGATCACGCGCTCCCCCGCCTGCAGGCGGGGTGCGATGTCGCTCTCGAAGTACGGGACCATCCGCGCGACGACGTCCTTCAGGCACTCGGTGCGCGGCACGTCGATGCCCGCGTAGCGCGGGTCGGACTCCTGCGAGAACTCGCTGCCCGGCTCGATCGGGGGCGGCGGCACGTCGTAGCTGCGGCGCCAGGTCTTGAACTGCTCGGGCCCGTACTCGGCGAGCGTCTGCGCCTTGTCCTTGCCCTGCAGGGCGCCGTAGTGGCGCTCGTTCAGCCGCCAGTCGCGCACGACCGGTAGCCAGGCGCGGTCGGCGGCGAGCAGCGCCTCGTCCGCGGTCTGGATCGCGCGGGTCAGCAGCGACGTGAACACGACGTCGGGGAGCAGGCCGGCCTCGCGCAGGAGCCGGCCCGCGTTGCGCCCCTCCTCGATGCCGCGCGCCGTGAGGCGCACGTCGACCCAGCCGGTGAAGAGGTTCTTCTCGTTCCACTCGCTGTAGCCGTGGCGCAGGAGGACGAGGGAGTGTTCGGTCGGCACGCCACGAGTGTAGGGCGGGCGCTCGGCGCGCTCCCGGGTCGGTAGCGTCGGGGCATGCCCGTCGGTCGCGTCACCCGCGGCACCACGGGCGTGAACCGGCTCCGACGGGTGGACCGGTACCTCGCGGCGCTCCCGCAGCTGCGGGCCGTCGCGTCGCCGCTCGTCGTGGACCTCGGATACGGCGCCCGGCCGTGGACCACGCTCGAGCTCGCGGACCGCCTCCGGTCCGTCGCCCCGCGGGTGCGGGTGCTCGGGCTGGAGATCGACCCGGAGCGGGTGGCGGAGGCGCTGCCCTCGGCCGCTTCGGGCGTCGACTTCGCCCTCGGCGGGTTCGAAGTGCCGACGCCGGGCGGCGAGCGCCCCCTGCTGATCCGGGCCATGAACGTGCTGCGGCAGTACGAGGAGGCGGAGGTGCCGGCGGCGTGGACGCGGACCGCCTCCCGCCTCGCACCGGACGGGCTGCTCGTCGACGGGACGTGCGACGAGCTCGGCCGGATCTGCTCCTGGGTGGACGTGGCGCCGGACGGCTCCCCCGTCCGGTTCACGATCTCCCTCCGCCTCGCGGGCCTCGAGTCGCCCTCGGTGGTCGCGGAGCGACTGCCGAAGGCGCTCATCCACCGCAACGTGCCGGGCGAGCGCGTCCACGACCTGCTCGCGGCCCTCGAGACCGCGTGGGTGCGCGCCGCACCGCTCTCCGTCTACGGCCCGGTGCAGCGGTTCACGGCCGCGGTCGACGCGATCCGCGCGCAGGGCGTGCCGGTGCAGGGCGGCCGCGCGCGCTGGCGGCTCGGCGAGCTGACCGTGCCGTGGTCGGTGGTCGCTCCCGCCTGAGGGCTCAGCCGAGGGCGGGCAGCTCGCCGCGGATCCGCTCGGCCGGCACGCCCGCGGCGACCGCGAGATCGACCACGACGGGTCGGACGAGCACGGTGATCATCGACGCGGTCACGGTCGCCTCCGGGGTGATGAGGCGCGGGTCGAGCCGGCGGGCGATGAGCCGGAGGTCCTCCGCGGCGGGCGCGAGCGCGCCGGGGTCGCGGACCGAGCGGCCGAGCAGCGCCGTCGCCGACCCGACGGCCTGCAGCAGCTCGCCGAGCTCGGGCCGGGGCGTGCCGTCGGCCGTGAGCGCCTCGGCACGCCGCGCGATGGTGCGCATGGACCGCACCGCGAGGTCCACGCCGTCGAGCAGCCGCCGCTGCGCGAGCAGCTCGGGCAGGCGGCGCCGGAGGAACGGGGAGACGCGCGCGATCGCGACCGCCGAGTCGAGCGTCGTCGTCCAGTCGACGAGCAGGGGCTGGAGCTCGCGGAGCGCCGCGAGCGCCGCCGTCGCGGTCGTTCGGTCGGCCGTGCGGAGGGCCCGGGCCGTGTCGTCGACGCCGCGCCGGAGGCCGGCGAACACGCGCTCGGCGTCGCGGACGGCGGCCCGGCGCGGGTCGCGCGGCAGCAGCGCGGTGGCGAGCAGCGCGACGCCGCCGCCGATGAACCCGTCGAGGCTGCGCGCCCACGGCCCGCCCGCGGGCAGCTGGATGAGCAGCACGATCGCGGACTGCGCCGTCGCCGCGACGGCGACCGCGGGTGAGGCGTTCAGCAGCCGCGCGACGAGGAGCGTCACGAACAGCGCGACGAGGATCTGCCAGACGCCGCGGCCGGCGACGAGCAGCATCACCTCGGCGAGCGCGACGCCGATCGCCAGGCCGAGCGCCGTCTCGAGCACCCGCCGCGGGCGGGCGTCCCGGACGAACCCGAGGCTGCTGAGGCACACCGTGATCGCGAGCAGCGGCACGGCGTGGCCGACGACGAAGTGCGCGAAGGCGTAGGACGCGGTCGCCGCGATCGCGAGCTGGGCGGCCGCGGGCACCGCCTCCCCCGCCCGGCGCAGCGCGGCGCGCGGGTGCACCGGCGCGGGGATGCGCCCGCCTCGACGGGCCGGCACGCTCAGCGGCGCTGCACGGCGCCGAGCCGCGGCAGCCGCGGCACGGCGACGGCGGGCCCGGAGCCGGCCGGCACGACCACCCGCTGCGCGGCGGCCACGTCGCCGTCCGGGGTCCGGACCAGGAGCGGCGCGTCCTCGGCCAGCGAGCGCTTGACGACGGCGAGCGCGATCGGCCCGTCCTCGTGGTGGCGCGCGCTGGACGTGACCCGGCCCACCTCGTCGTCGCCGGCGAGCACCGGGGAGCCGGGCGCGGGCAGCACGGCGTCCGACCCGTCGAGGTCGAGCTGCACGAGCCGCCGCGGCGGTCGACCGAGGTTGTGCACCTTCGCGACGGTCTCCTGGCCGCGGTAGCAGCCCTTGTCGAGGTGCACGGCGCTGCGCAGCCAGTCGAGCTCGTGCGGGATCGAGCGGGCGTCGATCTCCTGCGCGGCCCGTGGCCGCCACGCGGCGATGCGGAGGGCCTCCAGCGCGTCGACGCCGGCGAGCTCGACGCGGCCGTCGGCGGCCTCCGCGGCCAGGGTGCGGAGGCGGTCCCGCGGCACGAGCGCGAGACGGAGGGGCAGGTCCTCCCCCGGGTGCGCGGCCGCGGCCGCGCGGGTGACCCCGCCGTCGGCGCCGGTCGCCCAGGGGTCGGTCCAGACGAGCGGGGCGCCGTCCGGCCCCGGCTCGTCGAGCCCGCGCAGCGCCGCGAGCACGGCCGTGTCCGCGGTGCGGTCTGCGAGCTCGACCTGCTTCCAGAACCGCATCCTGGTGAGGAAGGCGAGCAGCGGCTCGGCGCTCGCGGCCTCGACGACCAGCCAGGTCGCCACGCCGTCGTCGACCACGTCCATCGCGTGCTCGATGCGTCCGCTCGGGTCGAGGAGCAGCGACTCCGCCGACTCCCCCGGCTGCAGCCCGACCAGGCGCTGGCTGGTCAGCGAGTCGAGCCAGGGCAGCCGGTCCGGGCCCTCGAGCCGCAGCACGCCGCGCGAGGACAGGTCGACGAGGGCCCGCCCCGCCGCGAGCGCGCGCTGCTCCTGCGCCGGTCGCCCGTAGTGCGCGGCGACCCCGGCGTCGGGGCCGGTGGCCGCGACCGCGCCGGGTACGTCGAGGAGCGGGCTCTGCACGCAGAAAGGCTAGGCGCTCGCCGGAGGGGTCGGTACCGTGGAGCGACCCGGCCGCACGACCCCGGGACGACGGCGAGGGAGCCGCTCATGACCGTGCTGCGCTTCGCGACGCACCTCTGGTTCGACCACGAGGCGGTCGAGGCCGCCGAGTTCTACGCGGACCTCGTCCCCGACTCGCACGTGGACCGCGTCGTCGCCGCTCCGCCCGGCGTGCCGGGCGCGGCGCCGGGCGCCCCCTTCTTCGTCGACCTGACGCTGAACGGTCAGCAGTACACGTTCCTGAACGGCGGCCCCCTCTTCCCCTTCGACTCGCAGGTCTCGCTGCTGCTGCTCGTCGACACCCAGGCGGAGGTCGACCGCTACTGGTCCGCCCTCGTCGCGGACGGCGGGAAGGAGGTGCAGTGCGGCTGGCTGACGGACCGGTTCGGGCTGTCGTGGCAGGTCGTGCCGGAGGCGCTGGAGCGCCTCATGGCCGACGAGGACCCGGCCGTGCGGGAGCGGGTCGCGAAGGAGATGCTCGGCCAGGTGAAGTTCGACGTCGCCGCCCTGGAGCGCGCCGCGCGGGGCTGAGTCAGTCGCGGCGGCGCAGGCGGCCGGAGGCGTGCGTCCGCAGCTCCTGCCCGAGCGCCGCGATGTCCCACGCCCAGAGCAGGTCGCCCTCCACCAGGCCGTACAGCCGCGTCGCCGCCGAGTACTCCTTCGCGCTCTCCGTGCGCATGACCGCGTCGGTCGCGAGGTCGACCCGCGGCCCCTTGACGCGGCCGAGGTAGAGCTCGGTGACCCCGGTCGGGTGCACCAGCGACACCTCGACGTCGAACCCGTCAGACGCGTTGCGCAGCGTCTCGACGCTCGCCGCGGTGCCGAACGGCCGCGGACCGGTGCCGGGCAGCATGCCGGGCCCGGGGTCGCCCTCGGTCGGCGGCCGGCTGAGCCGCCAGTAGCCGGTCTCCGTCACGAGCGGGACCGTCGGCCCCTCGTCGGGCGTGCCCCGGCCCTCCCCGAACAGCCACGTGAACGAGCTGTAGTTGAGGAACGGCAGCCCGTCGTGGCTGAAGCTCACCCGCTGCCCGAACTCGTGACGGCGCACCTCGTCGCCGACCTCGTACTCGACGAGGCCGGTGCCCTCCCACACGCCGATCAGCCAGGAGAGCGGCACGAGCTCGGCGGGCAGGCCGCTCGGGATGTCGATCATCCTCGAATCCTCGCAGGAGGAGTCAGCGCTGACCCTTGAAGAGCTTGGCGACGACGACGACGGAGACGAACGCGATGGCGAGGGACGCGAGGCCGAGCAGCCCCAGGTAGAACAGTTCGATCGCCAGCTGCACGGGCTCGATCCTATGCGCCGGGCGGGCGGGGTGATCTCGAGGCTCGCTGCGCTGGCACCTCGATCAGCGGAGCGGCCGGCTGCGCTCGCACCTCGATCAGCGGAGCGGCCGGCTGCGCTCCCACCTCGATCGACGGAGCGCCGGCGGCTGTGTCAGGAGAGGGCGGCGACCAGCGCGGCGACGCAGACGAGGACGAACGAGCCGCTCGCGGTCGCCGCCAGGCGCAGGACGAAGCCGCGCTGCTCGGCGACCGCCAGCTGGGCCACGATGCCCGCGACGATCGCGAGCGGCAGCGCGAGGGCGAGCCACGACAGGGTGTGCGGATCCGGCACGGACACGTCGATCAGCACGACGCCGACCAGGGTGAGCGCCCACACGGCGACGACGGCGACGCGAGCGGGAGTCACGCCCGGCATCCTCCCATCCCCGCCCGACCGCGCTCAGGCGGTTCGGAGCGGCCCCGGGTAGACGGACCGTTCCGCGCGGGTTCGATACGATGACGCCCACGGACTTGCCGGAAGGACCTCCATGGCACAGCTGTTGATCCTGACTCCTCAGGTCGACGGCGACGTGCTGCCCGCCCTCAGCCTGCTCTCCCACAAGGTCCGATCGATCCCCGCCGAGCCGGCGCAGCTGATCAGCGCGCCGCCGTCCGACGTGATCCTGATCGACGCGCGGTTCGACCTCGCCAGCGCGAAGTCGCTCTGCAAGATCCTCACGACGACCGGCATCACGGTGCCGATGATCCTGATCCTCACGGAGGGCGGCCTCACCGCCGTCTCGGCCGACTGGGGCGCGAACGACGTCGTGCTCGAGACCGCAGGGCCCGCGGAGGTGGACGCCCGCATCCGGCTCGTCATCGGCCGGATGGCCCAGGCGGACAGCGCGTCGAAGATCCAGGCGTCCGGCGTCGTCATCGACGAGGCGAGCTACTCGGCGCGCGTGCACGGCCGCCCGCTCGACCTCACCTTCAAGGAGTTCGAGCTGCTCCGCTTCTTCGCGACGCACCCGTCGCGGGTGTTCACGCGCGAGCAGCTGCTCAGCGAGGTCTGGGGCTACGACTACTTCGGCGGCACCCGCACGGTCGACGTCCACGTGCGGCGCCTGCGCGCGAAGCTCGGCGACCTCGAGAGCCTGATCGGCACGGTGCGCAACGTCGGCTACCGCTTCAACGTGTACGAGGACGAGGGCGAGCGCCTCGCGAGCGTCCGCCGCTAGACCGTCCTGCGCCAGCCCTTTCCTGAGAGTCGGCCGACAGACCTCCGACCGGTGCCTGGAGGTTCACTAGGGTCTCGTCGTCCGTGACCCAGCGGACGGGAAGGCATCCATGTCGACGTTCGACTCCTCCACCACCACCTCCACCGCCGGCAGCACGGCGCCCGCGGCCCCCGGCTCCGTCGCCTGGTCGTACCGGCTCTACCTGATCGGCGCGATCCTCGGCCTGGTCGGCATCGTGCTGAGCCTGGTCCTCCTGCCCGCCACGATCGACGCCGCCGTGCAGCGCGCGACGGGCCAGCTGCAGGGACGGAGCACGCAGGGCCTCGACGTCGAGGCGATCACCCGCGGCTCGGCCATCGCCGGCGCCGTGATCGGCGTCGCGATCGCGGTCGTCTTCAGCGTCCTCACGATCGTCTTCGCCCGCAAGCTGCGCCAGGGCCGCAACTGGGCCCGCATCGTGCTGGTCGTCTTCGCGGCGCTGCAGGTGTTCGGCATCCTCAGCGTCTTCGGCCTCGGCGCGCTGCAGTTCCTCGTGGTCGCCGCCGCGGCCGTGCTCAGCTTCCTGCCGGCCTCGAACGCCTGGTTCCGGGAGCAGAAGGCGCTGCGCACGGGGCCCGCGTCGACCGTCTGATCCGGGGCCCGTTCACCTGCGGGCAACCTGCGCGGTGGGAGGATCGGGAGATGGACGAGGAGAGCACGACCCACGCGGTCGTCGTCACCGAGGACGCCCCCGCCCCCCTCCCGCCGCGGCCGCGCCTGGCGCCGCTGCCGAAGGACCGGTACATCGACCGCGAGCTGTCGTGGCTCGCGTTCAACCGGCGGGTCCTGGACCTGGCGGAGGACGCGTCGCTGCCGATCCTGGAACGCACGAACTTCCTCGCGATCTTCGCGTCGAACCTCGACGAGTTCTTCATGGTCCGCGTCGCCGGCCTCAAGCGGCGGATCCTGACCGGGCTCGCCGTGCCGACGAACATCGGCAGGGCGCCGCGCGCCGTGCTCGCGGACATCAACGCCGCGGCGCACGTGCTGCAGGTGCAGCACGCCGAGGTGTTCCGCGAGCAGGTGCTGCCCGAGCTCGAGCGCGCCGGCATCCGCATCGTCGGGGTGGACGACCTGCCCGAGAGCGAGCGCAACCGGCTCGCCGACGTGTTCTCGAACCAGATCTTCCCCGTGCTCATGCCCCTCGCGGTGGACCCGGCGCACCCGTTCCCCTACATCAGCGGCCTGTCGCTCAACCTCGCGGTCCGCGTGCGGAACCCGCGCACGGACCGGGTCGACTTCGCGCGGCTCAAGGTGCCGACGGGCGTGCTGCCGCGCCTCGTCGCGACCTCCTCGCACGCCGGCGCGACGGCGACCTTCGTGCTGCTCGAGGACCTGATCGCGCACCACCTGGCCGAGCTGTTCCCGGGCATGGAGGTGCTCGAGCACCACGTGTTCCGGCTCACGCGCAACGAGGACCTCGAGGTCGACGAGGACGAGAGCGAGAACCTGCTGCAGGCGCTCGAGAAGGAGCTGCTGCGCCGCCGGTTCGGCCCGCCGATCCGCCTCGAGATCACCGAGGACATGGACGCGACGACGCTCGAGCTGCTCACCTCCGAGCTCGACGTCACCCGTGACGAGGTCTACCGGCTCCCCGGCCCCCTCGACCTGGCCGGGCTGTTCGAGCTGAACAAGCTCGACCGGCCGCAGCTGCACTACCCGACGGCGGTGCCGGCGACGGCGCCCGCGTTCGTGCCGGGCGAGCCGAACGAGAAGCCCGACCTGTTCACGGCGATCGCGAAACGCGACGTCCTCGTGCACCACCCGTACGAGTCGTTCGCGACGAGCGTGCAGGCCTTCCTCGAGCAGGCGGCGGCCGACCCGGACGTGCTCGCGATCAAGCAGACCCTGTACCGCACGAGCGGCGACAGCCCGATCGTCGAGTCGCTGATCGACGCCGCCGAGGCGGGCAAGCAGGTGCTCGCCCTCGTCGAGATCAAGGCGCGGTTCGACGAGCAGAACAACATCGACTGGGCCCGGAAGCTCGAGCGCGCGGGCGTGCACGTCGTCTACGGCCTCGTGGGCCTCAAGACCCACTGCAAGCTCGCGCTCGTCGTCCGCCGCGAGCCCGACGGCAACCTCAAGAACTACTGCCACATCGGCACGGGCAACTACAACCCGAAGACGAGCCGCATCTACGAGGACCTCGGCCTCTTCACCACCGACGACCAGGTGGCGAAGGACCTCACGCGCCTGTTCAACCAGCTCTCCGGCTACGCGATCGAGAAGAAGTTCCACCGCCTGCTCGTCGCGCCCCTGCACCTCCGGAAGGGCCTGCTGAAGCGGATCAACGCGGAGCGGATGCACGCCGAGGCGGGCAAGCCCGCGCGGATCCGGATCAAGGTCAACTCGATGGTCGACGAGGCGATCATCGACGCGCTCTACCGGGCGAGCCAGGCCGGCGTCGAGGTGCAGGTCTGGGTGCGTGGCATCTGCGCCATCAAGCCGGGGATCCCCGGCGTGAGCGAGAACATCGTCGTCCGCTCGATCCTCGGGCGCTACCTCGAGCACTCGCGGATCTTCTCGTTCCTGAACGACGGCGACCCGGTCACCTTCATCGGCAGCGCGGACATGATGCACCGCAACCTCGACCGCCGCGTCGAGGCGCTGGTCCGCCTGAAGCGGCAGGAGCACGTCGACGAGCTCGACCGGCTGTTCGACCTCGCGATGAGCGACGACACGGCGAGCTGGCACCTCGACGAGATCGGCGTGTGGGAGCGGCACGCCGTCAGCGACGAGGGCGAGCCGCACGTCGACCTGCAGGTCGCGACCCAGCAGGCGCTGAGCACGAGGAAGCGCACGAACCGATGACCGACGCCGGGGCGGCGCCCGTGCTCGCGGCGGGCGCCGTCTGCTGGCGACGGCGGGCGAAGAGCGTCGAGGTGCTGCTCGTGCTGCGGGAGCGGCACGGCGACGTGAGCCTCCCGAAGGGGAAGACGGACCCGAAGGAGTCCCTGCCCCAGACGGCGGTGCGGGAGGTCTTCGAGGAGACCGGGTACCACGTGCACCTCGGCATCCCGATCGGCACCACCGCGTACACGCTGCCGAACGGCCGCGACAAGACGGTCGCCTACTGGGCGGCCGAGGTGCCGAAGGGGCAGCTGGAGAAGGGGGTGTTCACCCCGAACGACGAGGTGAACGCGCTGGAGTGGGTGCCGCTCGCGAAGGTCGGCAAGCGCCTCACCTACGAGCGGGACGTCGAGCTGCTCCGGCGCTTCGCGGAGCTCGCGGTGACCGGCGACCTGGAAAGTTTCGCGCTCATCGCCCTCCGGCACGCGAAGGCCGCCTTCGACTCCCCGTCCGGCGCGGACGCGGACCGCCGCCTGACGCCGCGCGGGCAGGCGCAGGCCCGCGCCGTCGTGCCCGCGCTCGCCGCGTGGGGCCCGACCCGGATCGTGAGCAGCACCGCGGCCCGGTGCCTCGCGACCGTCGCCCCGCTCGCGAAGGCGACGGGCATCGAGGTGAAGCGCGCGCCGCAGCTCAGCCAGGACGGCTGGGAGATGCAGCACCACGACCCGGCCGGCGTGCGCGAGGTCGTCGCGCGGCGCATCGACAAGGGCCGCACGACCGTGCTCTGCAGCCACGCGCCCGTGCTGCCCGAGATCCTCGAGCAGATCGCGGAGGCGACGGGCAGCCCGAACGGCGCCCGGATGACCCGGGCCGGCATCCTGGGCACCGCCGAGTTCGCGGTGGTGCACCTCGCGGCGAAGGCGCCGCACAAGATCCTCGCGATCGAGACGCACGCCGCTCCGGAGTAGCGCCGGGGTGGTCTCGAGGCTCGCTGCGCTCGCGCCTCGACCAGCGGGGACCGGCTGCTGCGCTCCCACCTCGATCCGCGGGGACGGGGCGCGCCGTGCAACACGCCGGAAATGCCTGGTCCGCTCGTCGATCCGTGCAGCACCGTGACAGCACCGAGACGTCCGGTTCACCTCCCGTTCACCGTCGGGAGGGGATCGCGCTACCGGACCTCCCTACTTTCGGGGACGCCCGTGCGGGAAGAGGCACGACCTCCGTCACGGGCTCCTGCACCCGGACCCCGAAGGGATCACCTCTTGAAGCACCTGCGCGCGGGCCTCGCCATCGGCACGGCCCTCACCGCCATGATCGCGCTCTCCTCGTGCGCGTCGAACGAAGGCCCCGCGTCCAGCGGCGGCAGCGCCTCGAGCGGCTCCAGCGCCTCCTCGGCCAGCCTCAGCGGCACCCTGAACGGCGTCGGCTCGTCCGCCCAGGCCAACGCGCAGACCGCGTGGACCAAGGGGTTCCAGACGACCAACAGCGGCGTCACCGTGAACTACAACCCGTCGGGCTCCGGCGCCGGCCGCACCGCGTTCGAGAACGGCGGCGCGGACTTCGCGGGCAGCGACGCGGCCCTGCCGGCCGACGAGCTCTCCGGCTCGTTCAAGGACTGCAAGGCGGGCACCAAGGGCATCGACATCCCGGTGTACGTCTCGTCGGTCGCGCTCGTCTACAACCTGGACGGCGTGAAGGACCTGCAGCTCGACGCCCCGACGATCGCGAAGATCTTCAGCGGCAAGATCACGAAGTGGAACGACAGCGCGATCAAGGCGCTGAACTCCGGTGCGAACCTGCCGAGCTCGAACATCACGCCGGTCTACCGCTCCGACAAGTCGGGCACGACCAACAACTTCACCGACTACCTGCACCAGACCGCGGGCTCGATCTGGACGGCCGAGGCCGCCGACGCGTTCCCGTTCAAGACCGGTGAAGGCGCGGCCAAGGGCTCCGGCGTCGTCGCCGCCGTGACCGGCGGCAAGGGCACCATCGGCTACGTCGACTTCTCGTCGGTCGGCACCCTGTCCTACGCCAAGGTCAAGGTCGGCTCCTCCTACGTCGCGCCGTCCACCGACGCCGCGTCGAAGACCGCCGAGACCTCGCCGCTCGACACGAGCCGCGAGAGCAACGACGTCGTCGTCAAGGTGAACCGCACCACGACCGACTCGAGCGAGTACCCGATCACGCTGGTCAGCTACCTCATCGCCTGCCAGTCCTACAACGACAGCGCCAAGGCCGCGCTCGTCAAGGGCTACGCGCAGTACATCACGAGCGACGAGGGCCAGCAGGCCGCCGCGTCCTCCGCGAAGTCGGCGCCGATGACCGGCGCGCTCTCGACGAAGGCCCAGGCCGCCGCCGCGGCCATCGGCTGATCGTCCCCGCTAGCCGCCTCGGGCCGGAAGGTCCGAGGCGGCTAGCATCACGTCGTCCCGACACCCCCACGTCGATGAACAGGACCCGATGACCGCCTCGACGGCCCCCGCTCCCCGCTCGGTCAGACGCCTCGGCGACCGCGTCTTCTCCGGCGCCGCCCTCACCGGCGGACTGATCATCCTGGTCGCGCTCGCGGCCGTCGCGATCTTCCTCGTCGCCCAGAGCATCCCCGCGATCGGCGCCTCGTCGACGGACATCGAGTCCTCCGGCGCCTACCCGAACTTCTGGGCCTACGTCGGGCCCCTCGTGTTCGGCACGATCTGGGCCGCGCTGCTCGCCCTGCTGTTCGCGGTGCCGTTCTCGATCGCGATCGCCCTCTTCATCTCGCACTACGCGCCGCGCCGGATCGCGCGCGCCCTCGGTGCGGTCATCGACCTGCTCGCCGCGATCCCGAGCGTCGTCTACGGCGCCTGGGGCATCTTCGTCTTCGCCCCCTTCGTCCAGCCGTTCTATGCCTTCCTCGGCAGCACGCTCGGGTGGTTCCCCCTCTTCGCCGGCCCCGTCTCGCCGACCGGGCGCACGATCCTCACCGCCGCGCTCGTCCTCGCCGTCATGGTGATCCCGATCGTCACCTCGCTGTCACGCGAGATCTTCCTGCAGACGCCCCGCCTGAACGAGGAGGCGGCGCTCGCCCTCGGCGCGACGCGCTGGGAGATGATCCGCATGGCCGTGCTGCCGTTCGGCCGCTCCGGCATCGTCGCCGCCTCGATGCTCGGCCTCGGGCGGGCGCTGGGCGAAACCTTCGCCGTCGCGCTCGTGCTCTCGCCGAGCGTGATCGTCTCCGCGTTCCTGCTGAAGAGCGAGAACCCGACGACGATCGCGGCGAACATCGCGCTCCAGTTCCCCGACTCCTACGGGCTGAGCGTGAACGTCCTCATCGCGACGGGCCTGATCCTGTTCGTGATCACCTTCGTCGTGAACGCCGCGTCTCGCGCGATCGTCGGCCGCCGCGGCGGCGGGAAGGGCATCTGATGGCCACGACCACCGCCGTCTCCAGCAACATCCGGGCGGGGCAGCTGCCGCGCTACTCCCCCGTCGGCCTGCTGATCCTGAGCCTGATCGTCACGGGCGGGCTGTTCCTCGTCTTCCTGCTCGCGGGCATGACGGCGGCCTACAACGTCACCGGCGCGATCTTCTTCGGCCTGGTGCTCTGGGTCGTCGTCACGTACGTCGCGTCGTTCCTCGTCGAGGGCTCGCGGCGCGCGAAGGACCGCCTCGTCACGGCGCTCGTCTGCACGGCGTTCGGCGTCGCCCTGATCCCGCTCCTCAGCCTCCTCGTCACGGTGATCGCCCGCGGCGCAGAGCGGTTCGACGGCTCCTTCTTCAGCGAGTCGATGCGCAACGTGACCGGTGTCGGCGGCGGCGCGATCCACGCGATCGTCGGCACCGTGGAGATCACCCTCGCGGCCACCGTCATCTCGGTGCCGATCGGCCTGCTCGCCGCGATCTACCTCGTGGAGTACGGCCGCGGCGCGATCGCCCGCGGCATCACCTTCCTCGTCGACGTCATGACGGGCATCCCGTCGATCGTCGCCGGTCTGTTCGCCTACGCGCTGTTCATCCTCCTGACGGGCAACGCGGCGTACCGGTCCGGCTTCGGCGGCGCGGTCGCCCTCAGCCTGCTGATGATCCCGATCGTGGTCCGCTCCAGCGAGGAGATGCTGAAGCTGGTGCCGATGGAGCTGCGCGAGGCGTCCTACGCCCTCGGCGTGCCCCGATGGCTCACCATCGGGAAGGTGGTGCTGCCGACCGCGCTCGCCGGCATCGTCACGGGCATCATGCTCGGCATCGCCCGCATCATCGGCGAGACGGCCCCCCTGCTGCTCATCGCCGGGTTCACCGACAGCATGAACTACAACCTCTTCAACCAGCAGATGATGTCGCTGCCGGTCTACGCCTACACGCAGCTGACGAACCCCGGCACGCCCACCGACCCGTTCTTCGACCGCGCGTGGACCGCAGCCCTCGTGCTGATCGCGATCGTGCTGCTGCTGAACCTGATCGCCCGCCTCGTGGCGCGATTCTTCGCCCCCAAGCTGCCCCGCTGACGCGGCACCCGAACCCCTCAGAAAGGCATCCCGTGTCGAAGCGCATCGCCGTCAACGACCTCAACGTCTACTACGGCAAGTTCCGCGCCGTCGAAGGCGTCTCCCTCACCATCGAGCCCCGCAGCGTGACCGCCTTCATCGGCCCGTCCGGCTGCGGCAAGTCGACCTTCCTCCGCACGCTGAACCGCATGCACGAGGTGATCCCGGGCGCCTACGTCGAGGGCGAGGTCCTCGTCGACGGCAGCAACCTCTACGGTCCGGGCGTCGACCCCGTGCTCGTCCGCCGCCAGGTGGGCATGGTCTTCCAGCGCCCCAACCCGTTCCCGACGATGTCGATCCGCGACAACGTGCTCGCCGGCGTGAAGCTGAACAACAAGCGCATGTCGAAGTCCGACGCCGACGACCTCGTCGAGAAGTCGCTGCAGGGCGCGAACCTCTGGAACGAGGTCAAGGACCGGCTGAACCTGCCGGGCAACGGCCTCTCCGGCGGCCAGCAGCAGCGCCTCTGCATCGCCCGCGCGATCGCGGTCTCGCCCGACGTGCTGCTGATGGACGAGCCCTGCTCGGCGCTCGACCCGATCTCGACCCTCGCCATCGAGGACCTGATCGAGGAGCTGAAGCAGGACTACACGATCGTGATCGTGACCCACAACATGCAGCAGGCGTCGCGCGTCTCGGACAGGACGGCGTTCTTCAACATCGCCGGCACCGGCAAGCCGGGCAAGCTCATCGAGTACGACGACACCCGCGTGATGTTCTCGAACCCGTCGGTCAAGGCGACCGAGGACTACGTCTCCGGCCGCTTCGGCTGATCAACGCGCGGCTCCGCAGCGGCGGGAGGGACCGGACCGGTCCCTCCCGCCGCTGTCGTTCCGGGCCACCGCACTCGCCTTCCGGCCGGAGCAGGACGGAGCGGGTCAGGCGTCGAGGCGGACCTGGACGATCGGCCGAGTGGTCGGCTGGGTCGAGCCGCCGTCGGGCTCCACGGAGACCGCGAGCACCTCGCCGGAGCTCGGCGTGCCGGCGATGAGCGCGTACCGCTGGCCGCCGTCGTAGAGGCCGGCACTGGTGATCGTGTCGCCGCGGACGCTCCACAGCTGCAGGACCTTGCCGGACGGCGGGGTCACCCCGGTCAGCTCGACGGCGGTGCGGTGCTCGCTCGGCGACCACGTCACGGTCGCGACGCCACCGCCGGCTACGGACCCCACGACCTTCTGCCGATCCGAAGCGGTCACGACCGACGTGTACTCGCGCTGCGGCTCGAGCAGGGTCCGCTGGACGAGGAACCCTCCGCTGAACAGCACGACGGCGGCCGCGACGAGCGCGAGCGCCGCCATCGGGCGACGCCGGCGACGGCGACGCGAAGCGAGGTGGTCGCCGGCGGGCACCGCCGCGACGACGGTCTCCGCGGGAGCGACGACGTCGAGGCGCGGCGCATCGACCGACGCGGGCTCGACGGCGTCGAGGGACCCGGCGGGCTCCTCCGCGGGCTGCTGCGGCAGCGCGTCGATTGCGTCGAGCAGGCGGGCCCGCAGCGCGGCGGGCGGGGCGATCGGGGCGATGCCGAGACCGAGCGCGACCGCGGTGTCGGACAGGCCGACGACCTCGCTGCGCAGCTCCTCGGACTGCACCATGGCGGCCTCGACGAGCGCCGCCTCCTCCGCCGTCACCGCGTCGAGGGCGTAGGCGCCGCTCAACAGGTGGACGTCCTCCCGCTTGGTCATGCCGTCACCCCCATCGCATCGCGGAGCCGGATCATGCCGTCCCGGATCCTGGTCTTGATCGTGCCCACCGGCACGTGCAGCTGCGCGGCGATCTCGGTGTGCGTCAGCCCGCCGAAGTAGGCGAGCTCGACCGCCTGCCGCTGCAGCTCGGTCAACCCCTCGAGCGCCCGCTTGACCCGCGCGCCCTCCATCGTGATCTCCACGTGCTCGGCGACCTGGTCGTACTCGCGGTCGTAGTCGCGGATGCCGATCCGGGAGTCCCGGTCGCGGCTCGCCTGCGAGGCGCGCACCCGGTCCACGGCGCGGCGGTGCGCCATCGTGAGCATCCAGGAGACCGCGCTCCCCCGTTCCGGCTTGTACCGCGACGCGGTCTGCCAGATCTCGAGGTACACCTCCTGCGTGACCTCCTCGGCCTGGGCCGGGTCGATCAGGAGGCGCCGGATGAGCCCGTAGAGACGGGCCGACGTCGCGTCGTACAGCTCCGCGAACGCCCGCCGGTCGCCCTCGGCGATCCGGGCCAGGCGATGTTCGGGGGTGTCCCGCATGCCGGAGAGCGCATCACCGACGTCGGGGTCCATGACGACCAGCATGCAGCACCTCCTCCTGCTCCGCGCGTGAAGCGTCCGACTCCCGTTCGGGCCGGCGGCTTCATCCGTCGCATCCAGGGTTCGGACCGGCCGCTCCCTCGGATTGCGCGGAAGATCGCAGAGGCCCGAATGCGAGGGCAGGAGTGCCGGACCGCAGAAACGCCTCTCGGCGCGAGGCCGCTCGGAGCGGCTGAAAATGGAGCCCGGGGTTACTGCGGCCCGGCGTGGCCCGAGGGCCGTGCCTAGTCTAAAGCGCCGTCCCGCTGCAGCCTGGCAGACGCCGACAGGTCGTCGGCGAGCTGCGCCAGCCGCGAAGCGCGGCGCGTCAGCACCTCGGCCCGCGCCGGCTCGGTCGGGTCCGCGTCGTCCGCGAGGTCGAGCGACCCGTCCGCCGTCACCCGGCAGAACGCGGCGGCCCGGTCGAGCGCGAGGGCGAGGTCGCCGGCGAAGACGCCGCGGAGGATCTCGTCGGCGAGCGCGAGCAGCTCCTCGGGGCCGGCGGGCGACGGCGCCCCCGCCACCACGACGCTGATCCCGGCGAGCCGCTCGACGCCGCGCGCGTAGGCGAGGCTGACCTGGTCGGCGTCGCGCCGGACCATCTCGCGGAGCAGGTAGAGCCGCCAGAGCGCTCCCGGCAGGCTGAGCGCGGCGGCTCGCGACCACAGCTCGGCGACCGCGTCGATGCCCTCCCGCTCCGCGAACGCGACGAGGCGGGCGACGACCTCGGGGTCGGGGTCCGCCCGCACGCGGCTGACGAGCGCCTGCGCGGTCTCGTGCGCGGAGCGGACGAGCACGGCGGGGTCCTCGCCGCCCTTCACGAAGTCGAAGTGCTCGGACGGCATCCGCACCGGACGGGGGAAATCGGCCACCGCCCCAGGGTACGAGCGGAGGCCGCATCCGCGCGCCGGCCCGCGTTCGGCCGCCTCTCGGGAAGTGCCGCCTACATTCCCAGCATGCTCGGACTGATCATCACGCTGCTCGTGATCTGGCTGATCCTCGCGATCGTCGGCTTCACCATCAAGGGCCTGATCTGGCTCGCGATCATCGGCCTGATCCTCTTCGTGATCACGGGCGTCGTCGGCTTCATCCGTCGCCGCGTCTGACCGCCCCGCCGACGGCGCGGATATCCTCGACCCCACGGGCCTCTAGCTCAGTCGGTAGAGCATCGGACTTTTAATCCGCGGGTCGTGGGTTCGAGCCCCACGGGGCCCACCTTCGCGAACGTGCCAGGACGAGCCCGCGGGACGTCGCACTCCCCTGGCCGCGAGACGTCTCTCCCCTCCCGGCGGGACGAGCAGCCGGGGTCGGAGCGAGGGGCGTGATTCCCAGGTGATGCTGGTCGCGGAGCTCATCGAGGCGGTGCAGCCCGCACTCCGCGAGATCCTGACACCCGAGGAGCTCGCGGAGACGACGACGACGGTGACATGGGCGCCCGACTTCACAGCCGGCCTCGGGCGCAGGCAGGCGATGAGCGACGACGAGCCGCTCCGCCCCGAGGCGATGCTCGAGGTCCGGACGCTCGGCGAGCACCGGGGCATCTGGGTCGATGGGGACGAGACCTCGTCCGAGGTGTACGCGCGAGTACGGAGCGAGCTTCAGGACTTCGTCGCTGAGAGCGGGTTCGGCTGGGGTCAGCTCCGCCCGTAGCCGTCCCGAGCCCGTGTCCGATGCCCCCTCATGGGACGGCCCTCGGCCCCGGCCCGCATGCGACTCGACGGACCGGCCGATGGAGGACGGCGCGGACGTCCGGTCGACGCGGCCTCCCGGACCGCGTGGCTCGCGCCCGGCGGGACGTGCGTGGTGCGCGACGTGGTGTGCCGGAGAAGCACGGCGACTCTCGCGCGGAAGCACGGCCCGCCGAGGGGACCGACGATCGAGGGGAGGAGGCGAGCGGATGTCGACGACCCTGGTGATCGGATCGATGCAGGTCCGGGTCGACCCCGACGTGGCGACCGCGGTCCGTCTCCCGCAGGCCGGTGGCCGGGTTCACCCCATCAGGAGGCCGAGCTCGGCCTCCGCGAGCTGCGCGAGCTCGCGGAGCGCATCGCCGTCGGCGGCGTCCACCTCGTGCGGCACCAGGTCGAACACGCACAGGGCGCCCACCCGGTACCCGTCGGGCGACTCGATCGGGTGCGCGGCGTAGAAGCGGACCGGCTCGGCGGCGCCCCGCACGTGCGGGTTGCCGTCGAACCGGCGGTCGAGCCAGGTGTCCGCCACGACCAGCGGCCCCGAGCCGCGGATCGCGATCCCGCACAGCGGCTCCGCCACCTCGACGCCGGAGGGGCTCCCCACCGCCGCGAGCACGCGGGCCCGGCCGTGGTCCACGAGGTTGACCTGCGCGAACGGCACGTCGAACGTGTTCCGTGCGAGGAGGACGACCCGCTCGAGATGCCCCGCACCGGACGACGCGATCGCGCGGACCCGGTCGACGGCGTCCTGACGGTCCTGCTCCGGCTGCGGCACGGCTCGACGCTCCTCGGCCGTCCGGGCGAGCCCTTCGACCGCCGCGGCAGCGGACGCGGCCAGGGTCGCCGCGATCGGCGCCGCGATCCGGGGCGCGTGCTCCAGCACCGCCTCCGACAGGCCGCCGTCGGCGGGCACCATCACGGTCGGGAGGTCGAACGCAGTCCGCAGGCGGGCGTCGAGCTCGGCGTCCGGCTCGCCGTCGATCCGGAAGCGGACGAGCAGCAGCCGGCTCGCGGAAGCGAGCTCCGACACCAAGCCGTCGGCCGCCTTCGCGGCTCGTGCGAGCCGGTGCCGCGTCCACGTGCCGAAGTGCTCCGGCAGCAGGGCGGCGACCGCCTCGTACCGCCAGAGCCGCCAGGCGTCCCGCGCGCCGCCGACGGCGCGGACCGCCGGTGCGAGGTCCCAGAGCACGTCGAGGTCGAGACCCCGTCCGGTGCGCAGCACGATCTCGTCCGCGATGCGATCGACCAGACGGTGGCCGACCGCGTGCTCCGGCCCGTCGACGAAGGAGTGGTCGCCGATGACGAGGACGCTCTGCGGGGCGGGACCGCTGCGGTGGATCCGGCTGATGTCGAAGCGCCCGCCGCCGACCCTGCTCGCCTCGTGCATCGGCACCCCCTCCAGGACGGGACGACGATGCCAGGCGACGCTCCGCATCGTCTGCGGGCGCCGCGGATCGCGAGGAGCGACCGAGGGATCCGGCGCTCGCGCCCGTCTTGGCGCTTTCTTGATGCGGCTCCCCGAAGATCCGGGCGTGCGATCGAGAGCGGGGCGTGCCGCGACCGCGCCGACCCGTCGGGTGCCGGAGCCGGACGCGGCGTTCTGGGTCGTGAAGATCCTCACCACCGGGATGGGCGAGACGACGTCGGACTTCCTCGTGCAGCGGTTCGCGCCGGAGCTCGTGGTGCCCGCGGCGTTCGTGGTGCTGGTGGCGGCCCTGCTGCTGCAGCTCCGGATGCAGGCCTACCGGCCGGCGGTCTACTGGACGACCGCCCTCATGGTGAGCGTGTTCGGAACGATGGCCGCCGACGTGCTGCACGTCGGGCTCGGGGTCCCCTACCTGCTCTCCGCGGCCCTGTTCGCGATCGCGCTCGTGATCGTGTTCGCGCTGTGGCGGCGCGAGGGCACGCTGTCGGTGCACGGGATCACGACGGGCCGCCGCGAGCGCTTCTACTGGGCCGCGGCCGTGTGCACGTTCGCGCTCGGCACCGCCGCCGGCGACCTGACGGCGACCTCGTTCGGGCTCGGCTACCTGGGCTCCGGCGTCCTGTTCCTGGTGCTCTTCGCCGCCCCGGGCCTCTTCTTCGTCGTCACCCGGCGCGCGGCCGTGGCGACGTTCTGGACCGCGTACGTGCTCACGCGGCCCTTGGGCGCGTCCTTCGCCGACTGGTTCGCGGTGCCGCGCGACCGCGGCGGCGTGGACCTCGGACCGGGACCGGTCAGCGCGGTCCTCCTGGTCGTGTTCGTCGTGGTCGTGACGGTGCTCGCCGTCCGGGCGCGGAGCGCCAGCGGCCGGACGGCGGCGGCCGTCCCGTCCTCGACGCGGTCTTCAACGGCGCGAGCAGCGCGGCCTTCGCCACCGAGCAGTCGATGACGGCCGGGCCGGGCAGCACCGCGTACACGGTCGCGACCGTCACGAGCAGGTCGACGGCGTACGGGTGCACCGAGCGGCTCGCGGCGAGGCGAGTGCGAGATCCACGACCCGGACGCTAGGAGCGGCCCCGCCCGCGCACGAGGCCGCGCTTCTCCTGGCAGCCGTGGTCCTGACAGCGCCACTACCAGGATCGCGAGGCGCACGGCACCCGGTTGCGGACGAAGGCGACGCGTGGCTTGCTGGACCACGTGAGGCTGGTGATGCTGACCGTCTACGTGCTGATGTCGGTCTGGCTGCTGGTGTCCGCGGCGCTGCGGATCGACATCCAGCTCTCGAGCGGGCTGCCGCTCGACCCGCTGCCCTTCATCAGCGGCGGCATCGGCCTGCTCGCGCTGGTCCTGCTGCTGCCGACGCTCGACGAGTGGCGGAACGCGCGGCAGAACCCGCCCGAGCCGCCGACCGCGCCGGGTGCGCTCCCGGACCGCGAGCGCCGCGGCTAGCACGCGCCTCCGTCCAGGCGCCCGAGCGGGCCGGAGGAGCGACGCGACGCGCGTGCCCCCGCGACGCCTCCGGGTCAGGGCGGCGTCATCGTGCGACGATTCGTCCGCCGCGCAGAGTCGCGCGGGCCGAGCGCATCCGGAGGAGCACTGATGGCGATCGTGAGCGTGCCGGTCCCCTACGCCGGCAAGTGGTACTTCGAGTCCCTGCTGCGCGGCCTCCGAGCCGGTGCCGCCGCCCACGGGCACGAGCTCGAGGTCTGGGTGGAACCGCCCGGGCCGGCGGCGCGGCAGCACGTGGCCGCCCGGCTGGAGGCGCAGCTCGCCCGGCCCGAGTACGTCGGCGCGGTCGCGGTGCACTTCCGGCTGCAGGGCGAGCAGGTGGAGCGCGTGACGCGGCCCGGCAAGCCCGTCGTGCTGATCGGCGGCCGGTCCGACGGGCTGCCGACGGTCCGGCTGGACGACGCCGCCATCGCCCGCGACGCGACGCAGCACCTGATCGACCTGGGCCACCGGCAGATCGCCCACCTCGCCGGGCTCGTCACCGCGCCCGACGACATCACCATCCGCGCCGACCGGGTCCGCGGCTACAGCGAGGCGATGAGCGCGGCCGGGCTGGAGATGCAGGCGGCGGTGCGGGCGAGCTCGTTCGAGCTGGCGGACGCGACGGCCGCGGCCATGAGCCTCCTCTCCGGCGACGACCGGCCCACGGCCGTCTTCGCCGTGGTCGACGAGGTCGCCTACGGCGTGCTCGAGGCGGCGAGACGGCTCGGGCTGGCCGTCCCGCGCGACGTGAGCGTCATCGGCGTCGACGACCACGAGGCGGCCGCGGCGGCCGGGCTCACGACGATGCGGCAGGATCCGGCGGCGGTCGGCCGCGCCGCCGCCGCGCGGCTGCTCGGCGAGACGGCCGACGACGACCAGGTGGTCCCCGCCGAGCTCGTGCTGCGGACCAGCACCGCTCCGCCGCGGAACGGGTCGGGCGGCCGGGATCGCCCCGGGCTGCTGGGGCGGCTCCTCCGCCGCGTCGCGGTCGAGCGGAGCACCGCACGCACGTGAAGCCGTGCAGCGGCGGGAGGAGGCGGTGCATCCCGTCACCCGGTCGGGGCGGAGCGCTCCACCGCCTCCAGCGGTGACAATGGCCCCTCCTCGGCATCGCGGGAGAAGAGCATGGGCTGGCGTCGGCGCACCGCCGCGGGAACGACCACGACGAGCACGGACGCGTCCGTCTCGGACGAGCAGGTCGTCGACGCGATCAAGGAGATCCTCCCGCGGGACGGCGTCTTCGCCGTCACCGCCGAGTCGGTCGCTGCAGCGACGGGGTCGACGCCGCAGACGATCGCGGCGACCGTCGACCTCCCCGCCCGCATCGCCGAGGCCTACCGTTCGCTGGCCACCGCCGAGGTCGCGCAGGTGCGCCGGTCGATCCTCGCGGACCCGTCCGCCGCGGCGCAGATGCGCGCGCTGCTGAACTGGCTCGCGGCGCCGCCGGAGGAGAGCGACGCGCTGCGGCTCGAGGTGTGGGCGCTGACCCGTCGCGACCCCGCGCTGCGCGCCGCGGTGCGCGAGCACGAGGAGGCATGGCACGGACTCGTCAGCTCGGTGATCCGACGCGGGGCGCGCGGCGGCGACTTCCCGCAGGCGGACGCGGACGAGATCGCGGCCCACCTCATCTCCCTCGTCGACGGCGCGAACAACTACGAGCTGATCGGCTACCGGACGCAGACGGACCGGCTGCGGCTGCTGACCCGCGTGGTACGTGCCGAGCTCGGCCTCGTCTGGGGCGCCGACCTCGAGGCCGCGGTCGACTGACCTCCGGCACGGCGCCCGTCCGCGCGCGCCCGAGTGCACTCCGGGGCCCGTTCCCGGTGCACCTCGGGCCCGGCCCGGCGCGGCCCGGGGGCGCTCGGGTGCGCCGACGCGGAGGATCGGCCCGTGTCCGCCGTCCTGCTGTCGACGCTCGCGGGGCTCGGCGCCGCGGAGCACGCCGTCCCGCTCGCCGAGGCGCTGCGCAGCCGCGGCCACCGCGTCGCCGTGGTGTCGTCCGCGGCGGGCGTCGAGGCCTACCGCCGCCACGGGTTCGCGGTGCACGTGGTGCCGGAGCCGCCGATGCCGGCGCAGCTGCCCGCGCTGCCGCCCGTCGCGCGGCGGGCGTGGCAGCTCTACACGCGGGTGCAGCGCAACATCATCGACCCCGTCCCCGAGCAGTGGGCCGTCGTCGAGCGCGTGATCGCCGAGGAGCGGATCGACGCGGTCGTCACGGACGGCCTGTTCGTCGGAGCGGCGATGCTCGCCGCCCGGCCCTCGGGGGAACGTCCGCCCGTGATCATGCTGGGGTTCTCCGCGCCCTGGATCCCCGACCCGCTCGTGCCGCCCTACGGCATGGGCTTCGCACCCGGCGACGACGGGGCGGACCGCCTGCGCGCCGGCACCTTCGAGCTGCTCGCCTCGCGGGCGATGGCGCGGCTGTCGCGGTCGTTCAACGCGCAGATCGAGTCGACGTTCCAGGTGCGGGTGCACGGCGACCTCCGGTCGACGCCGGCGCTCGGCGACGCGTGGGCGCAGCTGACCGTGCCGCGGTTCGAGTACCCGCGGCGCGCGCTGCCGACGAACTTCCGATTCGTCGGCCCGCTGCACCCGCAGGAGGACCCGGTGCTGCCCGAGTGGTGGGACCCGCGCACCGAGCCCCCCGTGATCGCGGTCCGGGCGGGGTCGGGCTCGGAGGTCGGCGGGCTCGTCGACCCGACGATCCGCGCGTTCGGCGACTCGGACAGCACGGTGATCGTGGTCGGGGCCGCCCGTGCCGCCGTGGCGGCGGCGCAGGACGGCCCGCTGCCGGCGAACGTGCACTTCGAGGACCGCATGCCCTGGTCCCGGCTGGTCCCGCGGCGCACGGTCGTCGTCTCGGACGGCGACTACCTGCACACGCAGCACGCGCTGCGCCGCGGCATCCCCCTCGTCGTGGCCGGCACGCTCGAGACCGACGTCGAGACGGCGGCGCGGGTCGCCTGGACCGGGGCCGGGATCGACCTGCGCACGGGCACCCCCTCCGCGGCGGTCCTGCGCACCGCCGTCGACCGGGTCCGGGGGGACGAGGGGTTCCGCGTGGCCGCGGCCCGGATCGCGGCGCAGATCGCGGGCACGGACGCGGAGTCCGCGATCTGCGACCTCGTCGAGCACACCGTCGCCCGGTGGCCGGAGGAGGCGCCGGCGGAGCGCTGACGCCGGCGGGCCGCCGCGCGCGGGTCGCTCGCGCTCAGTCGATCAGGACCCAGGTCGCGTCGCAGACTTCGCAGTGCGCGGTCCAGCGCGCACCGGTCCGCTCGGCCTCGTGGTCCCACGGCCTGCTCGCGTCCCGGACGATCTGCACCCCGGACGAGGCCCCGCACCTCGGGCACCCGACCATCCGCACCCCTCCCGCACGCACCGTGGAAGTTGACCTCGGGCAAGTCTTGCACGGATGCAACACGGCGCACCGGTCCGCGCCGCTCCCTGCGCATCGGTCGCGCCTACGCTCGGAACCCGGCCGAGGGAGGGAGACCATGGACGAGAGCAGTCGGGCCGCCCTCCGGGCGTCGCGCGCGATGCTCGGCATCGTCGCGCGCAGCGTCGCGCCCGCGCTGGAGCAGGTGACCCTGCCGCAGTTCCGCGTGCTCGTGCTGCTCGAGACCGCCGGCCCGATGCGCGTCGGCGCCCTGGCGGAACGGCTCGGCGTCGTGGTGTCCACCTTCAGCCGCTCGCTCGACCGGCTCGAGGCCGGCGGCTGGCTGGAGCGCAGCCCGAGCGAGGACAGCCGACGAGGCGTCCTCATCACGATCACCGACGCCGGGAGCCGGCTCGTCCGCGAGGTGAGCGCGCAGCGCACCCGCGAGCTGGCCGCGGTCCTCGACCGCGTCGCCACCGAGGACCGCGCCGTGCTGACCCGGGCGTTCGAGTCCTTCGCGGACGAGGCGGGCGAGCCGACGCTGCGCGACCTCCTGGTGCTCGGCATCTGACGCCTCCCGCCGCCGGCGCAGCTCGTGCGTCGTCCGCGCGGGGCGTCGGTCTCGCGGCTCAGCGCTGCAGCGCCTGCTGCACGAGCCCGACGATGAACGGCACGACGTCCTGCACCTGGTCGACCCCGGCCAGGGCGACCGCGACGAGCGGCCACACCGACACCAGCAGGGTCGAGACCACCGCGCCGACGCCGAGCACCCACGCGAGCGGCCCGTTGCGCACCGAGATGCAGAGCGCGAGCAGCACCAGCGCGAGCAGGTAGCCGATCGCCACGGCGAGCACGATCCCGACGACGGGCACGCGCAGCGTGCCCGCGGTGAAGCCGACCGCGGCGCCGATCAGGCCGAGGACCGGCAGCAGCACCCCGGCCACGACGACGACCGACACGGCGGCCGAGGTGATGAAGGCGGCCCACACGGCGCGGGGGCGCCGGCGCTCCGCCGTCGAGGGTCGACGGCCGCGGAGGAGCGCGGTCACGGGCGACCGCTCCCCTCCGGCAGCACGTCGTCGGCACCGGTGCCGTCGGCGCGGACCGGGGCGGGCTCGGCCTCCGCGGCGGGCCGGGGGGCGGGTTCGGCCGCGGGCCGGGGCGCCGGCTCGGCCGCCGACTCGAGCTGCCGCGCGGTCTCGGCGGCCGCCGCACCGACGCGGTCGCCCTCGACCGCCGCCGCCTCCGCCGTGCGGTCCGCGGCGTCGCCGACGACCTCGTCCACGCGGTCGTCCCGGTCGTACGGGCCGTGCACGTCGGCGACGACCACGTCGACGCGGGTCCCGGGGTCGAGCTCGGCGGCGACGCGCGAGCGGACCCGGTCGGCGAGCGCCACGACGTCGACCGGGTACTCGGCCACGACCACGACCCGCGCCGCCGGAGCCTGCGGGAACCGCGTGATCCGGACGCCCGACACCGTCTCGGCGCCGGGCGCCGACGCGGCCGACCGGACGCGGTCGACGGCGCGGCCGACCGGGGTGCCGACGCGGTGCACGCCGTCGACGCCGAGTGCGGCGTCGGCCACGCGCTGGGCGGTGGTGCGCTCGGTGGAGGGGCTGGCGGGACTGGTCGTGCTCATGCGGGACTCCTTCTGATGGGTCGCGGCCGGTGGTGGTGGTGGAGCGAGCGGGTCAGCGGAGGCGCTCGGCGCGGAGCACCGCCGCACGGTGGACCGCACCGGCGATCACGGCGCCGACGACCGGGGCGAGCACGAAGGCCCACACCTGGGCGAGCGCGCCCGGGCCGCCGTAGATCGCCGTCGCGACGGATCGCGCCGGGTTCACGGACGTGTTGCTGATCGGGATGCTGACGAGGTGGATCGCCGTGAGGGTGAGCCCGATCGCGAACGGGGCGATCGCCGCGAGCTCCGGCCGGGCGGTGACGGCGAGGATCAGCCCGACGAACACCGCGGTGAGCACCACCTCCGTGAGCAGCACGGCCGGGAGGCCGAACCCGCCGGGCGAGCGCGCGCCCCAGCCGTTCGAGGCGAATCCGGTGCTCCGGGCGGCGGCGAGGAAGCCGGCGGGCCCGCCCGCCGCGACGAGGACGAGCACGCTGGTGCCGAGCGCGCCGCCGACCAGCTGGGCGACGACGTAGCCGGGCACTGCGCGCCACGGCGTGCGGTCCGCGACGGCGAGGCCGACGGTGACCGCGGGGTTGAAGTGGCCGCCGGAGACGCGGCCGACGGTGAGGACGCCCGCGGCGAGCGCGAGCCCGAAGGCCAGCGCGACGCCGAGGTGGCCGACGCCGAGCGCGTTGTCCTGCGCCGACGGGAACGCGGCGGCGAAGACCGCGGTGCCGACGCCGCCGAGGACCAGCAGGAACGTGCCGAACACCTCGGCGGCGAGGACGGCGCCGACGCGAGGGGCCGCGTCGGCGCGGGATCCGACCCGAGCGTCCGGGAGGGTCGAGGAGGCCATGGGAGCAGCGCCTTCTTCTCGCCGGCGGACGCTCAGCGGCCCGCGCGCCGTGCCGTGTGCTTGATGCGGCGACGCGCCTTCACGACGCGGGGGTCGGTCCAGAGCAGCGCCGCACGCTGGTACGGCGTGTAGTGCGTGTCCGACGGCCGCTGCGCGCGCTGTCCGAGGACGTAGGCGGCGCCGCCGACGACGGCGAGCAGGAGCACGGACTTGCGCATGAAGGACCTCGGTTCAGTGCAGTCGGGCGATGTACCCGTTCACTGAATGACGAGTGCGGTCGGCGCGCTGTCGTCACACGCTGCAGCGCTTCCCCAGCATCCGCCCAGGTCGCGCGGCCCGGTCGTCAGCGCGGCTCGATCCTCTCGACGGCCCCCGCCCAGACCCACGCCTCCTGCTGCCGGTCGTACGAGTCGGTCCAGAGCACGCAGACCGCGCGTCGCGTCCAGGCGATGGCGGAGCCGAGCACCTGCGCGGATGCGTTGCCGTAGTCGATCCAGGCCTTCACCGGGACGGGTTCGCCGCGCACGACCGAGTCGGGGCCGCGCTCGATCTCGCTCAGGCTGCGCGGCACGAGCGCATGCGACTCGGCGTCGCGATTGAACCGCTTGCGCTGCAGCCCGTCCGCGTACCGCCGGTTCGCCCCCATCGAGACCGATCGTAGATCGCTTCGTACACATGTTCGAAACCTGTGGACAACGGCGCGTCGCCCGCTCCGCCATCGCCGACCCCTTGGTCGAGCTGCGAGCGCAGCGAGCGTGGAGACCCTCGAAGTTGCTCCGGATTCGTGCCGCTCCGACGTCGGCGAAGCGGCAGGAATCCGGAGCAAGTCGGTCTGTTCCGGCCGCACTTGTCCGTTTTCGCCGCACCAGGACACGCCGTTCCACTGAACGGAAAAGTGCTGGCCGAGATCCGGATGCAGTGTCGGTGCCCCGTGCTCGAATACGGGCATGAACCGGAACGCGGAGGCCCTGCTCGAGCAGGCGTCCGCCTACGCGCACGGCTTCGACCGCGTCTCCGCGAGCGGCAGGTTCGACGACGCGTCGTCGGACGGCCCGGTCCGGCTGCTGACCGACCAGGAGCTGCTCCAGTCGACCGCCGCGGCGAGCCGCGCGATCCGCCTCCTGACGGCGGAGCGGACGAAGCTCGCCGGCGAGATCGCCCGCCGCAGCGAGGTCCGCGACGAGTCGAACCTCGCCCGCACGATGGGTGCCGCGAGCCCCGCCGCACTGCTCGCTCAGGTCGCGGGCGTTCCCCGCGAGGAGGCGGGGACGATCACCGCCCTCGCGACGGCGGTCCGGCCCCGGGAGGCGATCGACGGAACACCGCTCCCGGCCAAGCGCGCGCACGTCGCGGCGGCGCTGAACGAGGGCTGCCTCGACGTCTCCGTCGCAGCGGCGCTCGTCCGGACTTTGAAGAAGGTCGAGAACGGCCGCACCCCGCTCGAGCTGGAGGAGCTCGAACGCCAGCTGGTGGAGCGGTCGCAGGAGGGCTACACCGCCGACGAGCTGCTGGAGCACTTCCGCCTGGTGCCCGCGTACGCGCACCCGGAGGGCAACGGGCCGCGTGACGGCGAGCTGGCAGGCCAGGCGGCCGTGTCGAAGCGGAAGCTCGACAACGGACTCACCCGGTGGGTGCTCGACCTGGACCCGCTGACGGCGGGCTTCTTCGAGACCGCGCTCGACGCCAACACCTCGCAGCGGCGGTTCCAGCTCGTGCTCGACGATGCGCCGAAGCTGGATGACAAGGACCTGCGCCCACTCAACAAGCGGCGCGTGGACGGCGTGCAGCGCATCGCGAAGAAGGTGCTCAAGATCGACGACGGCCACGTCGCCGGCACCGCGGTGACGATGCTCGTGACCATCAGCGAGGAAGCACTGCGCAGCGGGATCGGCCACGCCCTGCTGCCCGGGTGCATGGAGACGATCTCCGCCGCGACCGCGCGCATGCTCGCGGCCGAGGCGGAGATCATCCCCGTCGTGCTCGGTGGCGAGAGCCAGCCCCTGGACCTCGGCACCGGGCGTCGGTTCTTCTCCGAAGCCCAACGGCGAGCGATGGCCGTCCGGGATCAGGGCTGCGCGGGCCCGAACTGCGACGCACCCTTGTCCTGGTGCGATGCCGCGCACATCGACCCCGCCGGGTACGGATCCACCTCGATCGAGAACGGGATCCTCCTCTGCTGGCGATGCCACCGACTCCACGACGAGCACGGATGGCAGGTGCAACGCGAAGACGGCAGGTGGTGGTGGACACCGCCACCCCACGTCGATCCACGAGGCAGGCGCAGGCCCGGCGGCCCCGTGCCGCCGGTGAACCTCTCCGCCTGACCGAGCTCGAAGGTGCGTGCTGGTCTCGAGGCTCGCTGCGCTCGCACCTCGACCAACGGGACACGGTGGTTGAGCCGGGCGCTCCGCGCCCGTGCCGAAACCATCCCGCGTGCGGTGGTCTCGAGGCTCGCTGCGCTCGCACCTCGACCAACGGGGGGCGCTTCGGGATGGACGACGCGCTGCTCCTCCGTTCACCTTCGCCCGGCACCGTTGCGGGGTGGACGTCACCGCGGAGTCGCAGCCGGTCGCCCGGCATCCCGGGAGGCCGCTGTCGGTCCTCCTCGTGTTCCTCCGCCTCGGCCTCACGTCCTTCGGCGGGCCCGTGGCGCACATCGGGTACTTCCACACCGAGTTCGTGCAGCGGCGACGATGGCTCGGCGAGCGCGCCTACGCGGACGTCGTGGCGCTGGCGCAGTTCCTGCCCGGGCCCGCGTCGAGCCAGGTCGGGATGGCGATCGGGCTCCAGCGGGCCGGGTTCCTCGGGCTGCTCGCCGCATGGGCGGCCTTCACGCTGCCGTCCGCGGTGCTGCTCGTCGCGGTCGCGCTCGTGCTCTCCCGCTTCGCCGGGCTCGCGGACGGCGGCTGGGTTCGCGGCCTGCAGGCGGCGGCCGTCGGCGTCGTCGCGCTGGCGGTGCTCACGACGGCGAAGTCGCTCGCACCGGATCGTCGTCGTGCGGCGATCGCGGCGGCGGCCACCGTCGCCGCACTGCTCGTGCCGACCGGAGCCCTGCAGATCGCCGTGATCGCCGCAGCAGGCCTCGCCGTCCTGCTCGCGCTCCGCGGGGAGGCGCCCGTGCCGGACCCCGGCGACGGCTTCACGGTCCACGTGCCCCGCGCGGTCTCGATCGCCTGCCTCGCGGCCTACGGGGTGCTGCTGGCGGGTCTCCCGCTCGCCGTCGCGGCGACGCAGAACGGCGGGCTGCGGCTGTTCGGCGCGTTCTACCGAGCCGGGGCGCTCGTGTTCGGCGGCGGCCACGTCGTGCTGCCGCTGCTGGAACCGCTCACGGTCGACGCCGGGCTCGTCGACCGAGCGGACTTCCTCGCCGGCTACGGCGCCGCGCAGGCGGTACCGGGGCCGCTGTTCACGTTCTCCGCCTTCCTCGGCGCCGTGAGCTCCGGCACTCCCACCGGCTGGACCGGCGCCGCGGTCGCCCTGGTCGGGATCTTCCTGCCCGGCGCGCTCGTGCTCGTCGGCGCGCTGCCCTTCTGGGTCGCCCTTCGCCGGCTCCCCCGCGTGCGGCACGCGATCGACGGCGTCAACGCGGGCGTCGTCGGTCTGCTCGCAGCTGCGCTCTACGACCCCGTGTTCACGAGCGGGATCACGTCGCCGCTGTCGCTCGCGATCGCCGTCGCCGCGTTCGTCGCGCTCGGGCGGCTCGGCGCGCCGCCGTGGGCGGTCGTCGTCGGCGCGGCCCTGCTGGGGGCCGTGCTGCTCTGACCACCGCCATGCCGGCGCGGAACGGCCGTCGACGTGGCGATGACGGCTCCGTGAACACCTCGCGCGGCCGTGCGGAGCGGCCCCGCCGAGCGACCGGCGGCGGCCATGCTGAGCCCCATGAGCACGGACATCGCGGAGGCGCGGCGGACGCTCGGCACCGCGATCGACGCGGCCCTGCGCGCCGGCGCGTCGGGCCCGGACCTGGTCGAGCTGCTGATCAGCACGGGATGGCAGCGGAGGCCCGAGCCCGACGCCCGCAGCGACTTCCTCGAGGGCGTGCTCGACAGCGGACGGCGGGTCCCCATCGAGATCCGGCACGGCTCCCCCGCCGGAGCGCGCCGGTGATCCGGCACCTCCGCTCGGACCTCGCGCTCCTCCTGCTCGCGGCCGCGGCGAACGCCGTCGTCCTCGGCGCCGTGCTGCTGCTGCACGGGCTCGTCGGCGAGGTCGCGGTCGGCTGAGCCCGCGCACGGCGCCGCCGCCGCGGTGCCGTGCAGGATGGGCCGATGACGATCGAGGACGACGCCGCGCGCGGGCTCGGCCGCGTGCTCGCGGCCGCCATCGGGGTGATCGGCGCCGTGCGCGGGCCGCGTCCGATCCACACGACGGGCCTGCTGCTGCAGGGCCGCCTGCAGCGGCTGCCGCACGCGACGCGCGCCGGGATCGCCTGGATCGACGAGCCCGGTACGAGCGCCGGCGAGGCCGCGCTCGTCGAAGCGCGGCTCTCCCGCGGCGCCGCGCTGCCCGCCTCGCTCCCCGACGTGATCGGGCTCGCGCTGCGGGTCGACGGCGGCGACCTGCTGCTCTCCTCCACCGGCATCGGCGTGCCGGGCCGCTTCCTGCTGCAGCCGCGGTGGTCGGCGGGGCAGGCGGTCCTCTCGACGCTCATGCCGTACCGCGGGGAGCACGGCCCGGTCCTCGTCGCCGCGCGCTCCCGCCGCCCGCGACCGCTGCCGGCCCGGATGGAGGACGTCCGCGCGGCCCTGGCGGCGGAGCCGTGGGCCCTCGAGCTGCTGTTCGCGCCGGCGACCGAGCGGTGGCACCGCTTCGCGACGGTCGACCTCGCCCCGGTCGACGGCGCGCTCGACGGCCCGGAGCCCCGGTTCGACCCCGTGCTCCGACCGCCGCGCGGCGCGGGCACCTACGGCTGGACCCGCGCCCTCCGCGAGCCGTCCTACGCGGTCGCCCGGCGCCGCGGCACGACCCGCTGATGCGCGCGCTCGTCGTCGACGCGCCCCGCGCGGCCGCCGTTCGGGAGGTGCCGGACCCGGTCGCCGGTCCGGGCGAGCTGCTCGTCGAGGTCGAGCGCGCCGGGATCTGCGGCACGGACGTCGAGCTGTGGAGCGGCGAGATGGCCTACATCCAGCAGGGCGTCACGCGCTTCCCCCTCCGGCTCGGGCACGAGTGGGTCGGCCGGGTGCTCGCCGCCGGCTCCTCCGAGGACGGCGACTGGGCGGGCCGGCGCGTGACCGGCGACACGATGATCGGCTGCGGCCGCTGCGCCGCCTGCACGGCCGGCCGCCACCACGTCTGCCCGGACCGGGAGGAGGTGGGCATCCGCGGCGACCGGCCGGGCGCCCTCGCCGAGCGGCTGGTCCTGCCGACCCGGGTCGCGCACCGCATCCCGGAGCACGTGGGGCTCACGGCCGCCGCCCTGGTCGAGCCGGGCGGGAACGCGCTGCGCGCCGTGCACGGCGCGGCCGTCGGCCCCGGCTCGCGGCTGCTCGTGCTCGGGTCCGGCACCATCGGGCTCCTCGTCGCGCTGTTCGCGCTCGCGGGGGGCGCGGAGGTGCACGTCGCCGGCGTCGACGCGACGACGCTCGCGCTCGCCCGGGACCTCGGCGCGCACGCGACGCATCGCGTCGAGGAGCTCGCTGCGGGCCCGCAGGACCGCTTCGACGCCGTCGTGGACGCCACGAACGACGCGGGTGCGCCCGCGCTGGCCCTGCGGCTCGTCCGGCCAGCGGGCCGGGTCGTGCTGATCGGCCTCTCCTCCGCTCCGAGCCCGATCGACACCCGCGACGCGGTGCTCCAGGACGTGACGCTCGTCGGCGTCCTGTCCGCCTCCCCCGCCCTCGAGGCGACAATCGCCGCCTACGCGTCGGGCGCGGTCGTGCCCGACGCGGTCGTCGGCGAGCTGATCGCGCTCGAGGAGGTGCCGCTCCGGTTCTCGGGACGGCGCGGACCGGGGGCGGGGCGCGGGCCGAAGATCCACATCGACCCGCGCCGCCGCCCCCGGTCCTGACCCGTCAGACCGCCCGGCGCCGGAAGAGCGCCGTCGCGATCGCGAAGGCGATGAGGAGGATCCCGACGGTCCACGCCAGCGCGATCCCGAGCTCGCCGTCGGCGGCCCGCCCGGCGAGCAGGTCGCGGAGGGCGTTCACGATCGGGGTCACCGGCTGGTGCTCCGCGAACCACCGCACCGGGCCCGGCATCGACGCCGTCGGGACGAAGGCGGAGCTGATGAACGGCAGCAGCACGAGCGGGTACGAGAAGGCGCTCGCGCCGTCCGGCGTCGTCGCGAGCAGGCCGGGGATCACCGCGAGCCAGGTCAGCGCGAGCGTCACGAGCAGCACGATCCCGGCCGCGGCCAGCCAGGCGAGCGGCCCGGCGGGCGACCGGAACCCGATCAGCAGCGCCACTGCGAGCACGACGACGAGCGACACGGCGTTCGCGACGAGCGACGTGAGCACGTGGGCCCAGAGCACGGACGACCGCGCGATCGGCAGCGAGCGGAACCGCTCGAAGATGCCGTTCTGCTTGTCCTGGAACAGGCGGTACGCCGTGAACGAGACCCCGGTCGCGACCGGGATCAGCAGGATGCCGGGCAGCAGGTAGTCGACGTAGGCCTCGCGGCCCGTGTCGATCGCGCCGCCGAAGACGAAGACGAACAGCAGCAGGAACGCGATCGGCATCACCGCGGTGGTGATGACGGTGTCGAGGCTGCGGGTCACGTGCTTCAGCGAGCGCCCGGTGAGCGCGGCGGTGTCGCCGACGAGGTGCGCGGTCATCGTCCCTCCTCCTTCTCCTGCTGCTCCCGGCCGGCGACCGCCGGCGTCCGGGTCCCGACGAGCGCGAGGAAGACGTCCTCGAGCGTCGGCTTCTGCTCCACGGTGCGCACCTCCGCCGGCGGCAGGAGCGCCTGCAGCTCGGCGAGCGTGCCGGAGACGAGCACGCGGCCCTCGTGGAGGATCGCGATGCGGTCCGCGAGCTGCTCCGCCTCCTCGAGGTGCTGGGTGGTGAGCAGCACGGTCGTGCCGCTGGCGGCGAGCGCCCGCACGGCGTCCCAGACCTCGATCCGCGCCTCCGGGTCGAGCCCGGTCGTCGGCTCGTCGAGGAGCACGACGGGCGGCTCCCCGATCAGGCTCATGGCGATGTCGAGCCGGCGGCGCATGCCGCCGGACCAGGTCGCGACGCGGCGCCCGCCGGCCTCGACGAGGGAGAACCGCGCGAGCAGGTCGTCCGCGACCGCGCCGGGGTCCGGCTGGTGCCGGAGGCGGGCGCCGAGCACGAGGTTCTCGCGGCCGGTCAGGACCTCGTCGACGGCGGCGGACTGGCCGGTCAGGCTCAGCGACTCGCGGACGGCGGCGGCCGCGCGGCGCACGTCGTGCCCGGCGACCTCCGCGGTCCCGCCGTCGGCGGCGAGGAGGGTGGTGAGGATGCGGATGAGCGTGGTCTTGCCCGCGCCGTTCGAGCCGAGCAGCGCGAGCACGGTGCCGGGCGCGACGTCGAGGTCGACGCCGCGGAGCACCCGCAGGTCCCCGTAGGACTTCTCGAGGCCGTGCACCCGCACGGCCGGGGCGGTGAGCGTCATGGCCGCTGCTCCGTTCAGGCGAAGACGGTCGCGCGGCGGATGACGACGTCGGCCCAGGAGCTCGACAGGTGCAGCTCCACGGTGCGCTCGGCGGGCCCTGCCTCGCCGCCCGCGGTGAGCTCGTTGCGCACGGCGCCGTGCGCGGCGGAGGCGTCGACCCAGGCGGCGGTGCCCTCGGGGACGCCGACCTCGACCTCCGCGTACCCGTTCTCGAGCCGGACGACGCCCGACGTCGCGGCGCCGACGCGGAGCACGCCGTGCGCGCTGCGGGCGGTGACGTCGGTCAGCGCGGTCTCGATGGTGAGCGCGCCGGAGGTGCGGGCGTCGACGGGGCCCCGGGCGACGCCGATGTCGACTGAGCCGTGGGCGGCGCGGATGCGGGCCTCGCCGCCGACGCTGCCGATGCGCGCCCGGCCGTGGCCGGCCTCGAGATCCAGGCGGCCCGTGACGTCGCGGACGTCGACCTCGCCGTACGGCGCGACGAGCTCGAGGTCGGCGGCGCGGTCCACCGCGACGGTGCCGTACTTCGCCCGCACGCGGGTGCGGCCGAGCGGCCCGCGGAGGCGGACGGCGCCGTACGCGCTGTCGATCTCGACGTCGGAGCCGCTCGGCACCGCGATGCGGATGTCGACCGAGTCGCTGCGGCCGAACAGGTTCAGGCGACGCGGGACGACGACGGAGAGGCGGCCGGCGTCGAACGCGACGACGGCCTCCTCGGCCATCGAGCGGTCGCCGGCCTTCCGCGGATTGGTCGGCACCACCTCGACGGCGGCGTCGGTGCGGTCCTCGGCGAGCACCTCGACGTGGCCGACGGCGACGTCGACGACGAGCTCGACCGGACCGGTGGACGGGTATCCGGGCATGACGGTTCCTCCCTCTCTGCCCTCCTCGCGGGCAGGGGCGATCGGTCCCGCCGGCGGCGGGACCCGTGGACGGTGCTGGGGAAGCGGCGGGCTGCGGTCAGCGCACCCAGCCGGTGAAGCGGTCGCCGGTCCGCGGTGCGGGCCGGCGCTGGTCGGTGCCGAGGGCGGCGGCGACCGCGCGGACGAGCCACGTGTTCACCGAGACGCCCTGGGCGGAGGCGGCCTGCTCGACGCGGGTCTTCAGCCGGTCGGGCAGCCGCAGCGTGGTGCGGAAGGTCGCGGGCTCGTCGTCGCCGACCACCGGCTCGGGCTCGGCCGGGGTCGATGCCGGAGCCGCCGGGGCGGCCTCCATCGGGCGGGCCACGACGAGCTCCGGGTCCCGGCCGCGGAGGCGGACGTCGACCGACCCGGGGGCGAGGTCGCGGCTGATCTCCCCGGCGGCCTCGGTCAGCAGCTCGAGGAGCGCGAGCCGCAGCGCCGGTTCGAGCGCGGTGCTCATCCGCTCCGCCAGGGCCCGCTGGTCCTCCGACCCGGTGTCGGCGACGGCGGCGAGCTGCCCCCGCAGGCGGTCGGCGTAGCGATCGAGCTCCATGACGCCATGGTGACACCATCACGACACCACGTCAAGGACCGTGTGACACCAGTTCGACGCAGGGCGACACCACGCGCCTCCGCCCGACGGGTCCCGGCGCCGCCCCGCACGCGGGGTTGCCGCACTGGCGGCCGTCCCGCATGCTGTGCGGATGAGCACGACACCGTTGTCGGCGAAGCACCACCTGGCTTCCGAGATCACGTCCGCGCTCGGCGAAGGGGCTTCGGCTCAGGACATCGTCGAGCTGATCGTCCGGTGCGGCTGGCAGCCGCGCCCAGTCCCCGACCCGAACTCCGAGTACCTCGAGGGCGTGCTGGAGGACGGCACCCGCGTGCCGATCGAGATCCGGCACGCCTCGCTGACGCGCGCGGGCTGACCGGCTCGGCTCAGCGCAGCACGCCGTCGAGCAGCGCGTCCCGGTACGCGGCCGCACGGTCGGGGCGGAGCCGGACCGAGTGGGCGAGGCCGCACAGCAGGACCAGGAGGTCGGCGGCGGTCAGGCCCGGCTCGAGCCGGCTCGCCGCGGCGTCGACCAGCAGGCGGACGGCGTCCATGAGCTCCGCCCGAGCGGCCTCGGTCTCCGCGCGCACGGGCGCGCCGACCACCGACGCCGCGGCGAAGTCGGGGTCGCCGGCGTAGACGCGCAGCGCCTCCCCGAGGAAGCGGCGCAGCGCCTCGTCGGCCGGGTGGCCCTCCGCGACGGCTCGTGCCGACTCGGCCAGCTCGCCGAACCGGTGCTCGACGAGTCCCTCGGCGAGCGCCTCCGGCGACGCGAAGTGCCGGTACACGGTGCCGACGCCGACCTCGGCGCGGCGCGCGACCGCGTTCAGCTGCAGCGGCTCCCCCGCCGCCCGCAGCGCCGCCGCGGCGGCGAGGATCCGATCGCGGTTCCGCGCGACGTCGCGACGGAGCACGGCCATGCGTCGAGGATACCGGATGGAAGATCCGAGCGGATGGATCATCCGTTTCGGGTAGCGTCGGCCCCATGAGCCGCATCTCCCGCGAGACCGTCGTCGTCGGCGACCGCCGGCGCACCCTCCTCCGCGTGCGCCCCTCCGCCCCCTCCCCGGCCGCGCCCCTGCTCCTCGGCCTGCACGGCACCGGGCAGACCGGCGCCGCGTTCCGCCGCTTCGGCGGCCGCACGCTCGACGCCCTGGCCGAGCGGACCGGCGCCGACCTCGTGCTCCTCGACGGCCACCGGCGGGCGTGGAACGACGCCCGCCGGCGCCGCACGTCCGCGGCGCAGCGGCAGGACGTCGACGACGTCGGCTTCGTGCGGCAGGTCGCGCGGGCGGCGGGTCGGCCGGTGCTCGCGATCGGCTACTCGAACGGCGGGCAGCTGCTGCACCGGGTGCTGCGGGAGGAGCACGGCCTGCTCGCCGGAGCCGTGCTCGTGGCGGCGGGCCTGCCCGTCGACGAGGACTTCACGCTCGTCGGGGTCGAGCCGGACCGCGTCCCGATGCTGCTGCTCCACGGCACGGCCGACCCGATCGTGCCGTTCGACGGCGGGACCACCCGCGTGCTCGGGCGCTCGAAGGGCGTCGTCCGGTCCGCCGCGGCGACCGCGGCGGCCTACGCCCCCGAGGATCCGCCCGCGGTGACGCACGACGGCGCGATCGAGCGGCGCGACTGGGGCGTCGTGCGGCTCGTCGTGCAGGAGGGCGTCGGGCACGTCGTCCCGAACCGGCGGACCTCGCCGCTGCCGTTCGTCGTCGGGCCGTCGCACCACGATCTCGACCTCGGCGAGGAGGTCCAGGACTTCTTCGCGGCGCAGCCCGACCCCCTCCTGTCCCCTCGGGCCGGAGCCGCCGGGGCCGCCGGGAGCCGCTCCGCGCGAGGATGAGCCCGTGGCGCAGGACGACGACTTCCTCCAGGCGGCCGAGGCGCTCTACGCCCTGCCGGCCGCGGAGTTCGTCGCCGGGCGCTCCGCCCGGGCGAAGCAGGCGCGCGCGGACGGCGATCGCGACCTGGCCGCGCGGATCAGCGCCCTGCAGAAGCCGTCCGCGGCCGCCGCGCTCGTCAACCGGCTCGTGCACGAGGGAGGCGACCTGCTCGACCGCGTCGAGGACCTCGGCGCGGCGCTGCGGCAGGCGCAGGACGAGGGCGACCCGAAGCGGCTGCGGGAGCTCGGCGCGGACCGGCGGCGCCTGCTGACCGACGCCGTGGACCGGGCGGCCGAGCTCGCGGGCTCCCGTCCCGGTGCGGCCGTGATCGAGGACCTGCAGCAGACCCTGCAGGCGGCGCTCGCGAGCGAGGACACGGCGGCCGCGGTCGCGACCGGGCGGCTCGTCACCGCACTGAGCGCGGACGGCCTCGATCCCGTCGACCTCACGAACGCGGTCGGCGGCCCGGGCCGCGTCGCCCCGCGGCACCGCCGGCCGGCGCCGTCGCGATCGGCCGGCGCCTCCGGCGACGCCGCTGCGGACCGGGAGGCGGCGGAGCAGCGCGCCGCGGCCCGGCGGGAGGCGGAGCAGCGCGCGGACGCGGCAGAGGCGCGGGCCGCGGAGGCGGAGCAGGCCGCGACCTCGGCCGGGACGGAGGCGGACGCCGCCGAGGAGCGCCGGGCGGAGCAGGAGCGGGCGGTCGCCCGGCTGCGGGACCGCATCGCGCGGCTGCAGGAGGAGCTCGAGGGCGCCGAGACGGACCTGCAGGGAGCGGAGGACGCGGCCGCGTCCGCGCGGTCCAGCGCGGACGACGCGGCCCGCGACGCCGAGGACGCCCGCACCGAGGCCGACGAGGCCCGCGCCGCGGTCCCCGAGGACTGACGGCGGGCTCCGCCGCTCAGTCCTCCCGGCGCAGCACCGGCCGCAGCAGGTCCTCCGCGGTCTCGAAGCCCATCGCGGCGACGAAGAGGTCCTGCACGCCGTCCCGCCGGCCGCGGACCGGCGCCGCCCACGCGGCGATGTCGGCCGCGGCGAGCGCGGCGAACGCCGCGTCGACGCGGTCGCCGTCGAGCCGGGCGAGCGGCACCCAGAAGAGCGCGTCGATGCCGTTGCCGCGGCCGAACGGCGGCAGCTGCGCCGCCCGGCCGAGCTGCAGCTGGTCGTCGGCGGCGAGCGGCGCCTCGTAGGAGGAGGCGGACCGGTCGCGCCACGGCGTGCGCGGCGGCGGCGCCGCGTCGCGCCGGGTGAACCCGAGCACCGCGGCCGCGGCGGTGCGCCACAGGCCGGCCGTCCGCCGCCCCGCGCGGCGCCGCCGCGTCACCGCTCCCCCATGCCCCTAGCCAACCCCGGCCGGCTGGGCGCTCCTCCCCTGCTCGCGCCCCATCGCCTCCTGGGAGGCGCGGACGAGCACGTCGAGCGTGCGCCGCGCCTCCTCCAGCACGGCGACGGGTAGGCCGAGCCGCTCCGCGACCCGGACCGGCACCTCGAGCGCCCGCTCCCGCAGGGCGCGGCCGGTCTCGGTGAGCTCGACGCCGAGCTCCCGCTCGTCCGCCGGGTTCCGGCGCCGCTCCAGGTAGCCGACCGCCTCCAGCCGCTTCAGCAGCGGCGTCAGGGTGGGCGGCTCGAGCAGCAGCGCGTCGGCGATGTCACGCAGCGAACGGGGGCTGCGCTCCCAGAGCGCGAGCATGACGAGGTACTGCGGATGGGTGAGCCCGAGCGGCTCGAGCACGGGCCGGTACAGCTTGATGACGCTGCGGCTCGCGGTGGCGAGCGCGAAGCAGACCTGGCGCTCGAGCGCGAGCGGGTCGTCCTCCATCGGCACTCCATTCGTGTACGAAGGATTAGACTACTCACGTGGCAAAGTTCGGACGGTTCGCGCGACGGCTCGACCGCGGGCTGCTGCCCTTCATGGGCCCCGCGCAGATCGGCGCAGGGCACCCGGAGGAGCCGTACCAGCGCCCCGCCGACGCGGCCTGCCCCGTCTGCCACCGGCCCATGACGGCGCACCGCATCGAGCGGAACCCGGACCCGGCCCGCGCGACCCGGCTCGTCTGCCCGACGGACGACTGACTCCCACCGGGGTCCGATCGGACGCCCGGGCGGCCTGCCTACCCTGACCCCGGGCCCGCCGGAGGCCCGCTTGGAGGTCGTCGTGGTCCCCGTGCGCGTGCTCGGCCTCGCGGTCGACGGGCAGATGCAGCCCGTGATCCTGCTCACCCCGCTGGACCCGGCCGACGGCCCGCGCACGCTGGTGCCGATCTGGGTCGGCGCGCAGGAGGCGGCGTCGATCTCGGTGGCGCTGAGCGGCGAGGAGCCGCCGCGGCCCCTCTCCCACGACCTCATGCAGCGCCTGATCGGCGCGGTCGGCGCGAGCGTCGACCGGGTCGACGTCACCCGGATCGACGAGGGCACGTTCTACGCGGAGCTGACACTGACGACCCCGCGCGGCCCGCTCGTGCTCGACAGCCGGCCCTCCGACGCGATCGCCCTCGCCTCCCGCACGGGCGCGCCGCTGTTCGTCGCCGAGTCGGTGCTCGCCGACGCCGGCGTCGAGGAGGAGGACGAGGGCGACGACGACGGCGCGGGCGAGGAGGAGAAGGTCGAGGAGTTCCGCCGGTTCCTCGACGACGTGGACCCCGAGGACTTTCAGGGCTGACGGGGGCGTCGAATCGCGCAACCCGTTTCGCGGAACCTGCGCGGACTGCGATCATTGGAGCGTGCCGAGAACCTCTGGGATCGAGACATCCACCCGATGACCGATGCACCCCCCACCGCTCCCAGCACCGTCGCCGGGCGGTACGAGATCGGCGAGCCGATCGGTCGCGGAGCCCGTGCCTACGTCTACGAGGCGGTCGACCGGCTGCTCGAGCGGCCGGTCGCGATCAAGCTGTTCCACGCCTCGTCGGTCGACATCGAGGAGCTCCGCGCGCAGGAGGTCGAGGCCCGTCTGCTCGGCCGGCTCAACCACTACGCGCTGACCACGCTCTTCGACGCCGGCATCGACGAGTCGGACCCGGAGAACCCGCGCTTCTTCCTCGTGATGGAGCGGATCCCGGGCGTCGACCTGAAGCGCTGGATCCGCAGGGAGGGCGCGCTGACCCCGGCCCAGGTCGCCTACCTGGGCTTCGACCTCGCCGAGGGCCTGCAGTACGTGCACGAGGCCGGCTTCCTGCACCGGGACATCAAGCCGGCGAACGTCCTCATCGCCGACCGCCGCAGCACGACGCGGATCCGCGGCAAGCTGGCCGACTTCGGGATCGCGAGCATCATCGGGCGGCTCGGCAGCAGCGGCACCGCCGACGGCACGGCCGCCTACCTGAGCCCCGAGCAGGTCGACGGGCAGGAGCCGACGCAGGCGTCGGACGTCTACGCGCTCGGCCTGGTCCTGCTCGAGTGCCTCACCGGCGAGCCGGCCTTCCCCGGGTCGAAGACCGAGACCGCGGCCGCGCGGCTGGAGCGGGACCCGCACATCCCGGCCTCCGTCCCCGGCCCGTCGCGCGAGCTGCTGCGGAGCATGACCGCGCTGCTCCCGCAGGACCGGCCGTCGCTCGACGAGGTGGCGCTCGCCTTCCAGACCGCCTCGTTGCGGGACCTCGTCCAGACCGGTCGCGTCGATCCCGCGACGCTCAGCACGGAGGAGGAGCGGCGGATGGCCCTCGTCCGGCGCTACAACATCCTCGACACCCCGCCGGACGACGCGTTCGACCGGATCAGCCACCTCGCCCGCCGCCTGCTCGACGTGCCGATCGCGCTGGTCGCGATCCTCGACGCGGACCGCGAGTGGTTCAAGTCGCGCAACGGCATCGAGATCGAGGAGATCGATCGGGACGTCGCGCTCTGCGCGATCACGGTGCAGACGAACCGGCCCCTGGCGATCACGGACGTGCAGGCCGACGAGACGTTCAGGAGGAACCCGATCGTCGCCGCGGACCCGTCGCTGCACGCATTCCTCGCGGTGCCGCTGCTCACCTCCGGCGGCCACGCGATCGGCACGTTGTGCGTGTTCGACCGACAGGTCCGGGTGTTCACGGACCAGGAGATCGACGACCTGTCGCAGCTCGCCGCGATGGCGATGCGGGAGCTGGACCTGCGGCTCGCGAGCCGTCGGGCGGTGTTCGACCGCTGAACGGTCAGGCGTGCTCCTCCACGAGCTCGCCCTCCCACGCTTCGCGGCCCTCGAGCACCGCGAACGCGGCGATGACGAATCCGGCGACGGGGTCGAGCCAGGTCCATCCCAGCAGCGCGAAGGCGAGCAGACCCGCGAAGGTCGAGACGGAGAGCAGCGCGCACAGACGCGTCTCCGCGGCGTCGGCGACGACGAGGGCCGACCCGAGCCGCAGGCCGACCCGGCGCTTCGCCGCGGCGAGGAGCGGCATCACCACGATCGACAGCGCGGTCAGCACGATGCCGACGACCGACGTGTCCGGCCGCTCCGCGGAGACGAGTGCGACGACCCCGTCGACGAGCAGGTAGGCGGCCAGCGCGAAGAACGTGCCGGCGATGAGACGCAGCGCGATCCGCTCCGCGCGCTCGTCGGGCTCCCGCCCGCGGAGGTCGGCCAGCAGACGGACGAGCACGACGGCGGCGGAGGCGACCTCGATGCCCGAGTCGAGCCCGAACCCGACGAGCGAGACCGCTCCCGCCGCCGCTCCAGCGACGAGGGCGACGACGCCCTCCACGACGTTGTACGCGATCGTGAAGATCGAGAGGGTGACGGCGGCCCGAGCCGGGGCCGCGGAGGCGGGCATGCGACGACCCTAGGGAGGCGCGCGCCCCGACCCGCGCGAGACTGGTGCGATGCGCCACACGCCGCACTTCCTCATGACCGATCCGGCCGAGGTCGCTCGCCTGGTGCGCGGCAACCCGTGGTCGACGTTCGTGTCCTCGACCGCCGCGGGGCTCGTCGCCTCGCACTATCCGACGCTCGTCGACGAGGACGCGGAGGAGCTGACGATCCTCAGCCACTTCGGCCGGCCGGACGAGGAGCTGCACGAGCTCGGGCGGCACGAGATGCTCGTGATCGTCCAGGGCCCGCACGACTACGTCTCGTCGAGCTGGTACGCCGAGGGCGACGACATCCCGACCTGGAACCACGTGACCGCGCACCTGTACGGCGTGCCGGAGATCCTCTCGCCCGAGGAGAACTACGCCGTCCTGTCGCGGCTCACCGACCACTTCGAGGGCGGGTTCGAGCACGGCCGCTCCCTCGCGCTCGACGAGGAGCGCTCCCGCCGGGCCGCGAAGGGGACGGTCGGCCTGCGGATGCGCGTGACGCGCTTCGACGCCCGCGCGAAGCTGAGCCAGAACAAGGCCCCGGAGGTCGCCGAGCGCATCACCGCCGAGCTCGACGCCCGCAACCCCGCCCTGGCCGACGAGATGCGGCGGGCCCGCGCAGCGCAGTAGCGCCGCGGGATGGTTCCGGCACGGGCGCGGAGCGCCCGGCTGACCACCGCACCCCCTCCCGTTGGTCGAGGTGCGAGCGCAGCGAGCCTCGAGACCACCCCGCCCCCGCTGGCCCGTATTCGAGCACCGGGCACCGACACTGCATCCCCTCGAGAACCAGGCTTTTTCCGCTCAGCGAAACGGCGTGTCCTGGTGCGGGGAGAACGGACAGGTGCGGTTCAAACGGACCGACTTGCTCCGGATTCCTGCCGCTTCGACGGCCGCAAAGCGGCACGAATCCGGAGCAACTTCGAGGGTCTCGAGGCTCGCTGCGCTCGCACCTCGACCAGCGGGGCGCGGGGGCGGGGCGGGGCGCCCGGGCGTCAGGAGGCGACGTCGAAGACCACCACGCGGGCCGAGTTGTCGCCCAGGTAGCGGCCGACGACCACGTGGTCGGGGTGCGGGAGGTAGGCGGCCACGGCGTCGGCGCTCTCGAACCGGATCACGAGCGCCCAGTCGAAGCCGCTCTCGAGCCCTTCCGTGCTCACGCTCGGGCCGCGGTCGACCGACAGCACGCCGGGGATCCCGCGGAGGTGCTGGTCGACCAGCCCCTCGGCCTCCTCGGCGGCTCCGTCCCGGCCCTCGGCCCACTCCACCAGCACCACGTGCACGACCTGCGTCATGGGCCACATCCTCGCGCCCCGCACCTCACGGAGGTTCGAGAGCCCCGTGGTGCCGCCCCACCCGACCTCCTTCGAGGGTTCGAGTGCGAGGATGCCCGCTCACCCGAGGAGCGCGTCGTGGTCCCATTGCTCGCGTCCGGCGGCGGCCGAGTCGGCGGCGGCCGGCTGCACCGCAGCGGCCGCGACCCGCAGCGGGTGCTGCTCGTGGCCGACCGCGCGCGCATCGACGACGGCGGGGCGCTGACGGAGCGGCTCGCCGACGCGGTCGCCGCGCGGACGCGGCGCGGGCTGGACCTCGACGTCGCGTGGGACGTCGCGCCGGTGCTGGAGGCCGTCGAGACGTCGACCGAGGCCTGGCGGCTCTGGCGCTACGAGGCCGTCGTGCTGCTCGTCCGGGGCGCGGACCTGGAGGCGGCGAGCCGCTGGTGGGGCGGCCGGGTCCGCCGGGTCGCGCAGCGCGTGCTGCCCGAGCTCGCGGAGTCGAGCGCCGTGCTCGTCGTGCGGCTCGACGACCGCGACCGCGGCGGCACGACGATGGAGGCGCACCTCGCGGCCGAGCCCGCGGTGCGATCGGCCGCAGCGCGGCTCGACGCGGACGGACGCCTCGGCGACCCGGCCCAGGCGGACGCGATCGCGGACGAGATCGCCGCGCTGCTCGTCGCCAGCGCCCGCCGCGCCGCCCGCGGACGCGGACGGACCGCCGTCGAGCGCCGCGCCGAACCGCAGCCGGAGGCGGACCGGCAGCGCGCGGTCGACGCGGTGACCGAGGGGCTCGGCGGGGTGAACCCCCACCTCGAGCGCGTCGTCCTCCTCGCCCGCAACACGTTCGACGTGCCGTTCGCGCAGGTGAACCTGCTGGACCACGGGCGCATCCGCACGCTCGCCTTCGTGGGCGCTCCGGGCGACGAGGCGGTGCAGCCCATCTGCACCATCACGGTGCGCGGGTCGGGGCCGACGATCATCGCGGACACCTGGCAGGACCCGCGGCTCGACGACAACCCGCACGTGCACGGCGCGGAGCACCCGGTGCGCTTCTACGCGGCGCACCCGATCGAGTCGACGGACGGCTACCGCGTCGGCACGCTCTGCGTCTTCGACATGAAGCCCCACGACCTCCGGGACGTGGACCCCGCCGTGCTCCGAGACCTCGCGCTGCTCGCGGAGGCGGAGATCAGCACGCTGCCGGAGGCGTGACCGGGAGTAGCCCGTTCGTTGCCTTCAGTCAACCCCTCCGGCTCCCAGGCGGATCGAGCATCGTCGCCCGGCTGCGCCCCGCTGCCCGGGGCCGGGAAGGCCCCACCCATGACCACCGCCCCCACGTCCGCCGACCGCCCGAGGACCGGGCTCGTCCGCCGCTTGAACTTCGCCGCCGCCTGGGGCGAGGGGCTCGACGGCTTCGACCTCGGCGTCATCAGCGTCGCGCTCCCCTTCATCACGAAGGCGCTCGGCCTCACCCCGGTCGAGGCGGGGCTCATCGGCGCCTCCTCCCTGATCGGCATCTTCGTCGGGGCACCGCTCGCCGGCTTCCTCACCGACCGGTACGGCCGCCGGCTGCTGTTCCTCGTCGACGTGATCGCCTTCATCGTCCTCGGGCTCGCCCAGGGGATCGTGACCGACGGGATCCAGCTGTTCGTGATCCGCGTGCTCCTCGGCGTCGCGATCGGCGCCGAGTACTCGATCGGCGCGGCGATGCTGTCCGAGTTCGCCCCGGCGAAGGGGCGCGGCCGACGCCTGTCCGGGCTGCTCGTCGGCTGGTACGGCGGCTACCTGATCGCGGTCGTCGTCGCCTACGTGCTGATCGACGGGCTCGGGATCAGCTGGCGCTGGGCCCTCGCCTGCAGCGCGCTCCCCGCCCTCGTGACCGCGCTCGTCCGCATCGGCTTCCCGGAGTCGCCCCGCTGGCTGCTCACCCACGGGCGGGGCCAGGAGGGGCGCGCGATCGTCGACCGCTACCTCGGCGGCGACCGGTACTTCGAGCAGGAGAACTTCGGGTCGGAGGAGGAGCGCCGCACCGCGTCCCTGTTCCGCGGGGAGAACCTGAAGCGGCTCGTCTTCCTGTCCGTCTTCTGGGCCTGCAACGTCGCGCCCTACTTCGCGATCTTCACGTTCGCCCCGACGGTGCTGAAGACCCTGCAGCTGTCCGACCCCGCGGTCGGCACGATCTTCGTGAACGCCCTCGCCGCCATCGGTGCCGTCGTCGGCATGCTCAGCATCGAGCGGATCGGGCGGCGCAAGCAGGCGGTGCCCCCGTGGTGGATCATGGCCGGCGCCCTCGCCGTCATCGGCCTGTGGGCCGGCGCTCCCGGCTGGGTGATCGTGCTCTGCTTCGCCGTCTTCTCGTTCCTGAACGCGCTGTCCGGCAACCTCACCGCGGTCTACCCGATCGAGATCCTGCCGACGCCGGTGCGCTCGAGCGGGGTCGGCGTCGCGGCGGCGGTCAGCCGCGTCGGCGCCGCGATCGGCACGTTCCTGCTCCCCGTCGGCATCGACACCATCGGCACCGGCGCCTGCATGCTGATCGCCGCGGCCGTCTGCGTGGTGGGCGGCGTCGTCTCCCAGCTCATGGCGCCGGAGACGACGAACCGAGACCTCGTCGACACGAGCTCGAGCCCCCTCCGCGCCGCCCCGGAGCCCGCCGCGACGCGCTGACCCGCGAAGTGCTCACGCTTCTGGACGCCGGATCGAGGAGTCGGCGTCCAGAAGCGTGAGCACTTCCCGCCTTGCACGCACCGCGCCGTGAGGCAACCCCCTCTTCCGATTCAGGTTCGCCGCGAACGATCGAGGGGCGGCCTCCCGGCTGCGACGGAGGAGGACGCATGCACGCGATGGTCTACCGAGGGCCCTACAAGATCCGGGTCGAGGAGAAGGACCGGCCGCGGATCGAGCACCCGAACGACGCGATCGTGCGCGTGACGCTCGCGGCGATCTGCGGGTCGGACCTGCACCTGTACCACGGGATGATGCCGGACACCCGGGTCGGGACGACGTTCGGCCACGAGTTCATCGGCGTGGTCGACGAGGTCGGCTCGTCCGTCCAGAACCTGAAGGTCGGGGACCGCGTCATGGTCCCCTTCAACGTCTACTGCGGGTCCTGCTTCTTCTGCGCCCGCGGCCTGTACTCGAACTGCCACAACGTGAACCCGAACGCGACCGCGGTCGGCGGGATCTACGGCTACTCGCACACGACCGGCGGCTACGACGGCGGCCAGGCGCAGTACGTGCGCGTCCCCTTCGCGGACGTCGGCCCGCAGGTCATCCTGGACTGGATGGCCGACGAGGACGCCGTGCTCCTGACGGACGCGGTCGCCACCGGCTACTTCGGGGCGCAGCTCGGCGACATCGTCGAGGGCGACACCGTGGTGGTGCTCGGTGCGGGCCCCGTCGGGCTCTACGCCGCCCGCTCGGCCTGGCTCATGGGCGCCGGCCGCGTGATCGTGATCGACCACCTGCAGTACCGGCTCGACAAGGCCGCGGAGTTCGCCTACGCGGAGACGCTCAACTTCACCGAGGTCGACGACGTCGTGCTCTGGATGAAGCAGACCACCGACTGGCTCGGCGCCGACGTCGTGATCGACGCGGTCGGGGCGGAGGCGGACGGCAGCGTCGTGCAGCAGATCACGAGCTCGAAGCTGAAGCTGCAGGGCGGCTCCCCCGTCGCCCTCAACTGGGCGATCGACGGCGTGCGGAAGGGCGGCACGGTCGCCGTGGCGGGCGCGTACGGGCCCGTGTTCAGCGCCGTGAAGTTCGGCGACGCGATGAACAAGGGCCTCACGATCCGCGCGAACCAGACGCCGGTGAAGCGGCAGTGGCCGCGCCTGTTCGAGCACATCCGCAACGGCCACCTGAAGCCGTCCGAGATCGTCACCCACCGGGTGCCGCTCGAGCACATCGCCGAGGGGTACCACCTGTTCTCCGCCAAGCTCGACGACTGCATCAAGGTGCTCGTCGAGCCCGGCGCCGCGTGAGGAGCACCGAGATGACCGACGTCCCCCGTCCCTACGTCGCCGACGCACCGGCGAAGCGCCCGACCAGCGAGGAGCTGCGCGCCCGCATCCCCGGCTGGGGCGCCGACCTGGACCCGAAGGACCGCCCCTCGTACCCGAAGGAGCGCTTCGACCCGGGCGCGACCGGAGCCCACTGGGACTTCCCGGAGCGCCAGGAGGAGTTCTACACCCGCGAGAAGTCCATCGAGCACGGCATCCTGCCGCCGGTCTACGGCACGGTCGCGCCGCTGCACGGCGTCTCCGGGCTGATCCGCCGGACCGCGTACGCGAAGTTCAGCGAGGCGCGGCTCGCGCACTGGCTGCTGCTGATCGCCGGTGACCGCGTGGACGCGTTCGGCGCGCACGCGAAGTCGATCCTCGCGGGGAAGCCGGACAACCCGGTCACGGAGACCGGCCTGCCGGCCGAGCGCGCGGGCAGCCGCGGCGGCGACCGCGCCGACCGCAGCCACACCTGGATCGACCCGATCCTCGTCGCCGGGCCGTGGCTGGTCGCGGGCTGGCTCGGCCTGCGCGCGATCCGCGGGATCCTCGGCAGCCGCTGAACGACGAAGGGCCCCGGGTCCGCTCCCGAGGGGGCGGGCCCGGGGCCCTTCGTGCGTGCTGCGGGTCAGCCGCCCTGGGCGGCGCCGCGGACGTCGTCCTTCGCGTCGGCGGCGGTGCCCTTGACGTCGGAGGCGGCCGACCGGCCCTCCTGCTTCACGGTGCTCGCCGCGTCCGTCGCGGTCTCCTTCACGTGGGCCGCGGCCTGCTGCGCGGGCTCCTTCAGCTGCTGCGCCGCGTCCTTCGCCTGGTCGACGAGGGGCGCCGCCTTCTCCTTCGCGGTCGACGCGAGCTGCCGCTCGGCCGGCGCGGTCGGGATCAGGGAGGAGAGCAGCCAGCCGGCGCCGAAGGCGACGAGGCCGACGACGAGCGGGTGGCCCTTCGCGGTCTCGACGGCCGAGCCGGCCGCGTCGCTCGCGTTCGAGCCGACGTCGCCGGGGCTCGGCACCTTGTCGGTGGCCGTGTGCACGGCGCCCATGAAGGACTCGCGCACGGACCGGGCCCGGCTCTTGACCTTCTCCTTCTGGCGGTCGGCGATGCTCGACGGGCTCACCTTGTCGGCGAGCGCGTCGACGTCGTAGCTCAGGTCGGAACGGGTCGCCTCGATGTCGCGGCGGATGGTGTCGGGGTCGCTCATCGGGTGCCTCCGGGCTTCACGGTTTCGGGGATCTTCTTCAGGGAGTCGACCGTGCGGGGCGCGCCGCGGACGGTCTTCAGCTTCGCGCGGCCGCGGGCGAACAGGATCGCGGCCACGATCGCGTAGACGACGGTGATGATCAGCGCGGACCAGGCGTTCCCGATCGCGTAGCCGATCGCCCACCAGATCGTGATGGTGAGGAACAGCAGGGCGAACAGCCCGGCGACGGCGGCGCCGCCGAACATGCCCGCGCCCTTGCCCGCCTGCTTCGCGGACTCGGTGAGCTCCGCCTTCGCGAGCTCGACCTCCTGCCGGAAGAGCGTGGAGAGGTCGCGGGTGACGCCGGAGAGCAGCTCGCCCAGGCCGGTGGTCGCCGCCCGCTCCTCAGGACCGGGACTGCTCATCGCAGACCCTCCGCGGTCGGCTCCGCGTCGTCCTTCGCCTCGGCGACGAGCGCCTTCGTGAGGCGCGCCGCCACGATGCCGGTGCCCGCGGCGAGCGCGATGAACAGGCCGGGCCGACGGGCCGCGAACTGCTTCACCTCGTCGAGGACCTCCTCGGGGCTGTGCTGCTCGAGCCAGTCGCCGATGCCGCGGGCGCGGGTCTCGAGGTTCTGGACGAGCTCGGAGGCGAGGCCGCTGTCGGGCTGCTGCCCCTGGCCCATCTTGCCGAGGTCCTCCGCGAACGTGCGGATCGTGCCCGCCGCGCGCTGCTGCTGCGTGCCCGCCTGCTCGGAGAGCTGCGAGGTCGCCTGGCCGTACAACTCGCGGGCCTGGCCGAGCGCGTCCTTCGCGACCCGCGACGCCTGCTCCGTGCCGGTCGACGCCACGCGGGCGCCGGCGTCCTTCGCGGTGCCGGCGACGTCGGAGGCCGCGTCCTTCGCGGCTCCGGTCGCCTGCTTCGCGCGGTCCTTCGCCTCCTGCGCGGCGCCGCCGGAGCCCTGGCCCTGCTGCGCGTCGAGGTCGAGGTCCTCCTCGAACACGGGCGGCGGGACCCGGAGGTCGCTGTAGGTGGGTGCCGCCGCCGTCTCGTCGTAGAGCGGCGTGGCCGGGGTCCCGTCCTCGGGTGGGGTGATGCTCATGGTCGTCCTTCCATCGTCGGATGCCGTTGCGGCGTGCGATGCCGGTACGAGGGCAACATCCTTCGCCTGGGAGCCGTCAGGGGCTGGACAGGGAGCGGGCTGGGGCGTAGAACGCGGCGCGCGAGCCGGTTCTGACCGGTCGGTGCGGATCCGGTGGGAGGGCGCTGAGCCTCCGGTGGCGGTCGGGCGCTCCGAGGGAGACTGCTTCGACGGGCCGTGCTCCGGTCGACGGTCGACCGTGCCGACCCGCGGCAGGAGAGGGGCCGCGACATGGGCGTCATGCGCTACGACGGGACGCAGGTCGAGTTCGGCGACCGTCTCCTCACCCACGTCCAGGTCGTGGTGATCCACGAGTTCCGCCGCGGCGAGGCGTTCCCGATGTCCTGGCTCAAGTCGACCGCGGTCGGCAGCGGGCGCAGCTCGGTGTGGCTCGCGCCGCAGCTGCCGGTGCACTTCGACTTCGTCGGGTCCCGCGTCCCCGAGCTCAACCGCGACTGGATCGACCGGATGATCGAGTCCGCGAGCAGCACCCGCGGCCTCATCGTGACGAACGAGGACGGATCGCTCGCCCACTCGGGCCCGGAGGACCACCGCGCGTCCCTTCGCCGCGTCCCCGCCTGAGCCCGACCGGGGCGCGTTCGCCCCGGCCGAGCCCCCGGATCAGCGGACCGTGAAGGTCGTGCCGAGCGAGGCGGCGGCGTCGCCGCCGACCCACACGTCGAACACGGACGGGTCGAGCACCCGGTCGCGCGCCGCGGCGTTCCAGTAGCGGCGCTCGTCCGGCCCGACGCGGAACACGACGCGGCGCTCCTGCCCCGCAGGGATCGCGACGCGCTGGAAGCCCTTCAGCTCGCGGACGGGCCGCGCCGCGGTGCCGGAGCGCTGGTGCAGGTAGAGCTGCACGACCTCCTCGCCGTCGTGCGCGGCGGTGTTGCGCACGGTCACCGCGACCTCGACGACGCCGTTCAGCCCGACCTCCTCCGCGTCGACCGCGAGGTCCGCGTAGGCGAACCGGGCGTAGCTGAGGCCGTGTCCGAAGGGGAAGAGCGGCGTGCTCGCCTCGTCCCAGTAGCGGCGGCCCTGGTTCTCCGGCTCGTGCGACGTCAGGTGCGAGTAGACCATCGGCACCTGGCCGACGGTGCGGGGCCAGGTGAAGGGCAGCTTCCCGCCCGGCACCGCGTCCCCGACGAGCAGGTCCGCGACGGCGGCGCCGCCCTGCGAGCCCGGGTACCAGACGTCGAGGATCGCGGGCACGTGCTCGGCAGCCCACCGCAGGTCGAGCGGCCGCCCGTTCATCACGAGCAGCACGGTCGGCGTGCCCGTGGCGACGACGGCCTGCAGCAGCTCGAGCTGCCGCCCCGGCAGCTCGAGCGAGGAGCGGGAGGCCGCCTCGCCGATCATGTTCTGCCACTCGCCGAGCACGACGACGGCGACGTCCGCCTCCTCCGCGGTCCGCACGGCGCGCGCGAGCTCGGCCTCGGGGTCGAAGCCCTCGGGGTCGGAGGGGGCGTTGCCGCCGAACATGTCGAACATGGAGGGGAAGGTGCGCTGCCCGACCGGGACGCCCGGCGCGAAGTCGACGCGGACGCCGTCGCCGAGACGGGCGCGGAGGCCCTCGAGCACGGTGACGGTCTCGTCCAGGTCGAAGTCGAACACCCAGGGGCCCAGGGTGTCGCGCTTCGAGCCCGCGAGCGGGCCGAGCACGGCGACGCGCGACAGCGCGGCGGGGTCGAGCGGCAGCAGGTCGCCCTCGTTCTTCAGCAGCACGGCGGAGCGCCGGGCCGCCTCCCGCGCGACCTCGCGGTGCGCGGGGTCGGCGAGCACGGCGCGGGCGCGCTCCTCGTCGACGTACGGGTCCTCGAGCAGGCCGAGCCGCAGCTTCACCTCGAGCACGCGGCGCACCGCCGCGTCGAGCGCCTCCGCCGACACCTCGCCGTCGGCGAGCGCGGCCGGCAGCCGGTCGAAGGCGGGATCGGTGATCGCCATCTCCATGTCGAGCCCGGCCTCGAGCGAGCGCGTCGCCGCGGCGCGCAGATCCGGCGCGAACCCGTGCGTCACGAGGTTGCGGGCCGCGTTCGCGTCGCTGACGGTGAAGCCCTCGAACCCGAGCGCGTCGCGGAGCACGTCGGTGAGCAGCCAGCGGTTCCCCGTCGCGGGGATGCCGTTCAGCCCCATGTACGCGGTCATCACGTTGCCGGCGCCGGCCTCGATCGCGGCGGCGAACGGCGGCAGGACGACGTTCCAGAGGTCGGCGTCCGACAGCGACGCCTCGTCGTAGTCGCGGCCGCCGAGGGCGTAGCCGTAGCCCGCGAAGTGCTTCGGCCCCGCGACGACGCGGTCCTCCGCCCCGAGCCGGTCGCCCTGGAAGCCGCGCACCTGCGCGGCCGCGACCGCGGCGCCGAGGTACGGGTCCTCGCCCGCGCCCTCCACGATGCGGCCCCAGCGCGGGTCGCGGGCGATGTCGACCATCGGCGCGAACGCCCAGTGGATGCCGACCGCGCGGGCCTCCGCGGCCGCCACCGCCTGGCCGGCCTCGATCGTCGCGGGATCCCAGGACGCGGCGAGCGCGATCGGGACGGGGAGGATCGTGCGGAACCCGTGGATCACGTCGAAGCCGAACAGCGCGGGGATCCCGTGCCGGTTGCCCTCCACGGTCAGGCGCTGCAGCCGGTTGATCTCGGCGGGGTCGGTCACGAAGAGCAGCGAGCCGACGCCGCCGCGCGCGAGCGCCGCCTCCACGGCCCGCGGCTGGGCCGCGACGTCGAGGCCGATGGCGGGGTTGTCCTCCGCCTCGGGCGGCAGCGAGAAGTAGAAGTACTGGGTCAGCTGCCCGGCCTTCTCCTCGGGGGTCATCGCCGCGAGGAGCGCGTCGATGCGCTCGCGGACGTCGTCGTCGGTCATGCGGTCTCCCGGTCGTCGAGCGCGGATGGGGCGGAGGGGGTCGGGGTGGCGGCGCGCCCGGACTTCGCGACCGAGCCGGACGCGGCGAAGGCGGCGGCCATGAGCGCGACGATCAGCCAGAAGGCGCCGAGCAGGCCCGTGCGCTCGGCGATCCAGCCGATCGCCGGCGGTCCCGCGAGGCTCGCGAAGTAGCCGATGGAGGCGACGACGCTCACGCGCGCCGCCGGGTTCGGGCCGCTCTCCGCCGCGGCGGACATCCCGAGCGGGAAGCCCATCGAGACGCCGACGGCCCACAGCAGCACGCCGAGCAGCACGAGCCACCAGGTGCCGCCGAGGATGAAGAGCACGAGCCCGACGACGCCGATCGCGGTCGTGATCCGCATGGTGGGTACGCGCCCGATGCGGTCGACGACGGGGCCGGCGAGCACGCGGGCGGCCGCCTCCCCGATCGCGAAGGCGGTGAAGAACAGGGCGGCGATCGCGGCGGTCTGCCCGTGCTCGCGCTGCACGCCGAGCGTCAGCCAGGTGTTCGCGGAGCCCTCGCCGAGCTCGACGCCGAGCAGGACGATCCCGATCAGCAGCAGCCGCACGTCGAGCCAGCCGCGCAGCCAGCCGCGGATCGCGGCGCCCGCGCGCCGCTGGTCGGCGGGCAGGTCCTCGGCGGCGTGGGCGGGGAGGTGGCGGCGCACGACGACGGCGACGACGGCGATCAGGACCGCCTCCCCGCCGAACTGCTGCGACGGCGTGACGCCGAGCGCCGCGCACGCGGCGCCGATGCCGGACCCGACGGCGACCCCGACCGACCAGGCCGCGTGCATGAGCGGCATCAGCGTGCGGGCGGCGGCCCGCTCGACCGCGGAGCCCTCGACGTTCAGCAGCACGTCGACGAGCCCGATGCCGAACCCGACGATCGCGAACGCGATGGCGAGGAGCGGGATCGCGCGCAGCCCGATCCCGGCCGACAGCAGGCCCATGCCGGCGGCGATCACGAGCAGCGCGAGCGGCACGCCGTTCCGGGTGCCGAGCCGCGCCGCGATCGGGGTGGCCGCGAGCAGGCCGCCGATCGAGCCGATCGTGATGAACGCGAGGACCGTGCCGATGACGCCGGTGCTCGCCTGCAGCTCCTCGGTGAGCGCGGGCAGCCGGGTGCCCCAGGCGGAGACGGTGATCCCGCCGGTCGCGAAGCCCGCGATGATCGCGTTCCGCCAGCCGGTCACGCGGACGGGCGCGACGAGTTCCGTCATGGCATGCGCCTCCCCGGCGCGCACGATCCGGACGATCCCCGACCGAGGGGATCGCGACGCCTCGACGAGTCGGAACCTGCCACTGGAAGGTTCCCGGTCAGCGTACGCGCCGCGGGCGCGGCGGGACAAGGCGGCACGGGCGTGTCCCGATCAGGGCGCGTCGGGCAGGAGGCGGCGCAGCAGCTCGAGCGAGCGGCGCACGTCGACCGCGTCCGGGTCGAGCAGCCACTGCACCTGCAGGCCGTCGGAGGCGGCGATGAGCAGCGCCGCCGCGTCGACCGGGTCGACGTCGGCGGCGACCTCCCCGGCGGCCTGCGCGGCCTCGATCCGCACCGCGATGAGGCGCCGCAGCTCGGCGAAGCGCTCCCGCACGAACGCGGTGGTGGCCGGGTGCTGCTCCTGCAGCGCGTCCGTGCTGAGCGTGGCGTAGAGCCGCACGAGGCCCGGCACCGACCGGTTCCGGTCCGCGGTCTCGGCCATCGCGCCGACGACCCCGCGCGGCACGGCGGCCTGCGCGTCGTCGCGCGCCTCGTGCTCCCGGTACACGGCGATCAGCAGCTCGTCGCGCGACGGGAAGTAGTGCCGCAGCGCGGTGTGCGACACGCCGATCTCGTCGGCGAGCGTGCGGAGGGAGGCGCCCTCCACCCCGCGCTCGGCGACGAGCTCGATCGCCCGGTCGAGGATCTGCTGCCGCCGCCGCTCCCCCTTCGCGGACCGCTCGGGCCCGGCGGCCTCCTCCGGCATCAGGCCTGCGCCAGCGGCGAGAGCACGAGCTCGTCGATGCGGACGTGGGCCGGCGCGTCGAGCACGTGCAGGATGCTCCGCGCCACGTCGTCCGGCGTGAGCATGCGGGCCCGCGCGGCCTCGTCCGGCACCTGCGGCCGGTGCTGCAGGAAGTCGGTGGCGACGTCGCCCGGGCAGAGGTGGGTGGCGCGGACGCCGTGCGCCGCCTCCTCGGCGTTGAGCGAGCGCACGACGGCCGCGAGCGCCGACTTGCTCGCGCTGTAGCCGACGCCGGACCCGGCGTTGAACTCCCAGGCCGCGCGGGACGACACGACGACGACGGTGCCGCCGCGCTCGCGCAGCGCCGGCAGGGCGGCGGCGATCGCGTGCACGGCCGCCAGGAGGTTCACGGTCACGACCGCGTCGAAGCCCGCCGTCGTCTGGTCGGCCCAGTGCCGCTCCCGCAGGTTGAGCCCCGCGGCGACGACGACCTCGTCGAGCGCGCCGAACGCGTCCTGCACCGCCGCGGCCGTCGCGGCCGCCCAGCCGGGATCCGCCGCGTCGCCCGGCAGCACGAGGGCCTCCCCGCCCCCGGCCCGGATCCGCTCGGCCAGCTCCGTCAGCCGCTCCTCGCGCCGGGCGCTCAGCACGACGCGGCGCCCGGTGCGCACCGCCGCCAGCGCCGCCGCCTCCCCGATGCCGCTCGACGCCCCGACCACCCAGGTGACCCGCTGCTCAGCCGCTCCCATGCCGCCTCCTCGTGACCGTGCCTAGTCTGGCCGCCGGACGGGGACGCGAGGAGGCGCCGATGCTGCTGGACCTTCGGGACCGGGTCGTGATCGTGACGGGCGCGGCGCGCGGGATCGGCCGCGGGCTCGCGGACCGGTTCGTCGCCGAGGGGGCGCGGGTCGCCGCGATCGACCTCCGGTTCCCCGACGGATCGCCCGACGACCGCCTCGCGGTCGAGTGCGACGTGACCGACGAGGCGAGCGTGCAGGCGGCCGTCGACGCGGTCGTCGAGCGCTGGGGCACCGTCGACGTGCTCGTGAACAACGCGGGGATCAACGCGGAGGGCCAGGTCGCCGACCTCGACCCGGCGGTGTTCCGGGCGGCCATGGAGGTGAACGTCGTCGGCGTCTTCCTCGCCTGCCGCGCGGTGATCCCGGTGATGCGCCGCGCGGGCCGCGGCCGGATCGTCAACGCGGCGTCGTTCGCCGCCATCGTGCCGAGCGTCGCCTCGGCCGCCTACGCCGCGTCGAAGGCCGCGGTCGTGCAGCTCACGCGGGTGCTCGCGAGCGAGCTCGGGCCGTGGGGCATCACCGTCAACGCGTACGCGCCCGGCATGGTGCCGACCGCGCTGAACGGCTTCGCCGAGATGCCGCAGGCGGACCAGGACCGGCTGCTCGACACCCTGTCGCTGCGCCGGTGGGAGACGCCGGACGACGTCGCGGACGCGGTCGTGTTCCTCGCGAGCGACGCCGCGGGCTACGTCACCGGCACGCTGCTCGACGTGAGCGGCGGCAAGCTCGCGACGCAGATCCCGGCGAAGGCGTACGAGGCGGCGCGGTCCGCGCCCGAGCCGCCCGCACCGCTCGGCTGACGGGGCTCGGCCGACCGGGCGCTAGATGACGGCGGTCATCCCGCCGTCGACGCGGAGCACCTGGCCGTTCACGAACCGCGCCTCGTCCGAGCAGAGCCAGAGCGCCGGGCCGACGACGTCGTCGACCGCGCCCCAGCGCCGCGCCGGCGTGCGGCCGGTGATCCACGACGAGAACGCCTCGTCGGCGACGAGCGCGGCGTTCAGCTCGGTGTCGATGTAGCCGGGCGCGAGGCCGTTCGCGCGGAGCCCGAGCGGCGCCCACTCCGCGCACATCGAGCGCGTCAGCCCGACGAGCCCGGTCTTCGCGGCCGCGTAGTTGCCGGTCGTCGGCCGCACGATGCTGCTCTGCACCGAGCAGATGTTGAGGATCACACCGGCACCGGCCTCGATCATCGGGCGGGCCGCCGACCTGGCCACGAGGAACGCGGAGACGAGGTCGACCTCGATCACCCCGCGGAAGTCCTCCGCGGTCATGTCGACGAGCGGCGCCCGGCGCTGCACGCCCGCGTTGTTGACGACCGCGTCGAACGCGCCGAGCTCCTCGTGCAGCGCCGCGAGCGCGGCGTCGACCGCGTCGGCGTCCGCCACGTCGAAGGCGGCGACCCGGACCCGATCGGCCGGCGCGCCCTCGGCGACGAGCCGGTCGGCGGCGGCGCGGACGCCGTCCTCGCTGCGGCCGTTCAGCACGACCAGGGCGCCCTCCCGGAGGAACCCGGCGGCGATGCCGGCGCCGATCCCCCGCGTCGACCCGGTGACGAGCACCCGCCGCCCGCTGAACCGGGCCCCGCCGCTGCTCGTCCCGTCCGCTGCGCCCACGGCGAGACCGTACCGCCGGCCGGAGCCCCGGCTCAGGGCAGGCGCGGAGCGGCGGCCAGCAGGGCGCGCGTGTACGGGTGCTGCGGCGCGGCGAGCATGGCGGCCGTGGCGCCCTGCTCGACGATCGCCCCCTCCTGCATCACGACGACCCGGTCCGCGACGTGCTGCACGAGCCCGAGGTCGTGGGAGACGAGCACGATCGTCAGGCCGCGGTCCGCCCGCAGCCGCCGCAGGAGCTCGAGGACCTGCGCGCGGACGGTCACGTCGAGCGCGGAGAGGGGCTCGTCGCCGACGAGCAGGCGCGGCCCGTGGACGATCGCGCGGGCGATGGCGACCCGCTGGCGCTGGCCGCCGGACAGCTCGTGCGGGTACCGCGCGGCGAACGCGGGGTCGAGCCCGACGTCGCGCAGGCCGGCCGCGACGAGCGCGCGGTGGTCGCCGTCGACGCCCTGGGCCCGGAGGGGCTCCGCGATCGTGCGGCCGACCGTCATCCGGGGGTCGAGGGAGGAGGAGGGGTCCTGCAGGACGACGCCCGTCGCGCGGCGCAGCCAGCGGGTACCGGCGGCGGAGCCCGGCTCCACCGGGCGGCCGTCGAACCGGACCGTGCCGGCCGTCGGCGCGTCGAGGCCGAGCAGCAGGCGGACGAGCGTCGACTTGCCCGAGCCGGACTCGCCGATGATCGCGAGGGTCTCGCCCTCCACGACGTCGAGGTCGACGCCGCGCAGCGCGTGCCGGACCGGGCGGGGACCGAGCAGGGCCGTCCGGGGCATGCGGTGGTCGCGGACGAGGCCGCGCGCCTCGATCAGGGTCACGCCTCCCCCTCCGCCGGCGTCCAGCTCGTCGCCCGGGCCGCCGCGACGAGGGCCGCGGTGACGAGGTGCTGCGGTGCCGCGAGGAGGCGCTCCACCGACCCGGTCTCCACGGCACGGCCGTCCGCGAGCACGAGCACGTCGGTGCAGACGCGGGCGAGCACCGCGAGATCGTGGGTCACGAACACCAGCGAGGCGCCGGTCTCCGCGACCAGGCGGTCGAAGAGGTCGAGGACCTCCGCCTGGATCGTCACGTCGAGGGCCGTCGTGGGCTCGTCCGCGAGCAGCAGCCCGGGCGACGCGGCGAGCGCCGCCCCGATGCCGACCCGCTGCCGCTGACCGCCGGAGAGCTGGTGCGGGTACAGGCGGACCGCCTGCTCGGGCTCCGGCAGCCGCACGAGCGCGGCGAGGCGCAGCGCCTCCGCCCGGGCCTCCCGCCGCGAGGCGAGCCCGTGCAGCCGGAGCGGCTCGGCGAGCTGGTCGCCGACGGTGCGGAGGGGGTCGAGGCTCGTCAGCGGGTCCTGGAACACCGCGCCGATCCGGCGGCCGCGGATCCGGGCGAGGCGCCGCTCGGGCAGGCCGAGCAGCTCCTCGCCGTCGAGCCGGACGCTGCCCGTCGCCTCCGCCCTGTCGGGCAGCAGGCCGAGCACCGCGAGCGTCGTCAGCGACTTGCCGCTGCCGGACTCGCCGACGATGCCGAGGCGCGCGCCGTCGGGCACCGAGAAGGTCAGGCGGTCGACGACGACGCGGTCGCCGAACCGGATCGTCAGCTCCGTCACGTCGAGGGTCATCGCGTGCGCTCCGACCGCGACCGGACGAGCCGGGGATCGGTCGCCTCCCGCAGCGCGTCGCCGAACAGGTTGAAGGCGAGCACGGTGACCGTGATGGCGAGGCCGGGCCAGATCACGGTGAGCGGGTAGAGCGTCACGTAGTCCTGCAGATCGTTCAGCAGCCGCCCCCAGGACGGCGTCGACGGGGGCGCCCCGTAGCCGAGGAACGAGAGCCCCGCCTCCGCGAGCACGGCGACGGCCGCGGACAGGGAGAGCTGCACGATGAGGACCGGCGCCGTGTTCGGCAGGACGTGGTCCGTGAGCGTGCGCACCGGGCCCAGCCCGGCCGCGCGCGCCGCGAGCACGTACCCGGTGCGGGCGACCCGCCGGATCTCGCCGCGGCTGACCCGCGCGATGTTGACGCCGAACCCGATGCCGGTGGCGATCACGACCACGCCGAGCGACGGCCCGAGGACGGCGCTCAGCATGATCGCGATGAGGAGCACCGGGAAGGCGATCAGCACGTCGATCAGCACGGCGAGGGGCTCGCGCAGCCGGCGCGGACCGAGCGCGCCGAGCGCGGCGAGGACCACGCCGACGACGGCGGCCACCGCGGCGGACAGCACGGCGACGAGCACCGTCGTCCGGGTGCCCGCGAAGACGTAGCTGAGGATGTCGCGACCGGTGCCGTCCGTGCCGAAGGGGTGCGCCGCGGTCGGCCCCTGCCACCGGTGGAAGGGGTCGGTCGCGAACGGGTCCTGCGGCGTCCAGACCAGCGAGACGAGCGCGCAGAGCACCAGCAGGACGAGGACGGCGGCCCCGAACGCGCCGGCGGGGCGCCGCAGCAGCTCCCGCAGCCAGGTCGCGCTCACGCGGCCTCCCGCTCCCGCGGGTCGACGAGGCGGTGCACCACGTCGACGACCGCGCCGACGACGAGGATCAGGCCGGTCAGCACGAGGAGCTCGCTCTGCACCTTGACGAGGTCGCGGTTCCCCACGTCGGCGACCAGCATCCGGCCGACGCCGGGCAGCTGGAACAGCTGCTCGACCACGACCGCGCCGACGAGCAGCGCGGCGATCTCGAGCCCGATCACCGAGACGACGGAGAGGAGGACGCCCGGCAGGCCGTGCACGACGAGCGCCCGGTTCAGCGTCATCCCCCGCGCCGCGGCGGCGCGGACGTGGTCCTGCCCGAGCGCCTCGAGGGTCGCCGACCGGGTGAAGCGGAGGACGACGGCGCCCTCCACGACGCCGATCGTGAGCGCGGGCAGGATCAGGGAGGCGAACGCCCGGCCGGGCTGCCGCCAGCCGTCGAGGGGGAAGCCCTGCACGGGCAGCAGGTGCAGCCAGCTGCCGAGCAGCAGGATCAGCAGCACGCCGGCGAAGACGACGGGGACCGCGGCCAGCAGCTGCGCCGCCGCGGCGATGAGGAAGCCGCCGGCGCGCCGGTGCAGCACCGCGGAGAGCACCCCGAGCGGGAGGCCGAGGCCGAGGCCGAACAGCAGGGAGAGGCCGGCCAGCGGCAGCGTCACCTCGAGCTTCTGCCCGAGCTCCGCAGCGACCGGGCTGCCGGTGACGAGCGAGCGGCCGAGGTCGAGCCGTGCGACGCCGCCGATCCAGTCGAGGAACTGCAGGACCACGGGCCGGTCGAGGCCGAGCTCGGAGCGGATCCTGGCGACCTGCGCCGCCGAGGCCTGCGTGCCGCCGACCACCTGCGCGACGTCGCCGGGCAGCACCCGCAGGACCGCGAAGATCAGCACGGCGGCGACGAGCAGGCCGAGCAGCAGCAGCGCGACCCGGGTCGCGAGGAAGCGCAGCACGGACGCGGCCGCCTGCTAGCCGGCCACGGCGAGGTCGCTCAGGTTCAGCCGGTTGCTCGTGAAGTCCGCCGGGAAGCCGGTGACGCCGTCGCGGATCGCGGTCTCGTTGATGGCGGTGTAAAGCCACACGGCGGGCACGTCCTTCGCGACGATCTCGGCCGCCTCCGCCAGCTTGGCGTCCGCGTCCGACGCGGTCAGCGCCGTGGAGGCCTCGCCGTAGAGCGCGTTCACCTTCCCGTTCGAGTAGTCGAAGTAGTACCCCGGCGTGACCCAGTTGGCGAAGTCGTGCGCCTCCGCGTGGTCGACGAAGCTCAGCTCGTAGTCCTTGTTCGTGTAGACCTTCGTCAGCCAGGTCGTGAAGTCGACGCTGTTCACCTTGAGGGTGACGCCGACGGCCTTGAGCTCGCTCGTGAGCACGTCCGTCACGGCGGTGCCGTACACGTTCGGGATCGTGAGGGTCAGCGTCGTCCCGGCGACGCCGGCCTTCTGCAGCGCCGCCTTCGCCGCGGCGGGGTCGTAGGGGTTCAGCGCTGTGAGGTCCCGGTAGCCGGGGTCGCCCTTCGGGATCGGACCGCCCTGCGCGACGCCGTCGCCGCCGATCGCCGCGATGATCGCCTTCGGGTCGATCGCCTGCTTCAACGCCCGCCGCACCTCGAGCCGGTTCAGCGGCGCCTTCTTCGAGTTGAGGACGAGCGTGTACTTGTCGGTGGAGATGCCCTTCTTCAGGGCGAAGTCCTGGTTGCCGGCGAACTTCGCCTTCAACGTCGGGTCGACGGTCGTGAGGACCTGGATGTCGCCGTTCAGGGCCGCGTTCACCGCAGCGCCGCGGTCGGAGAAGTAGCGGAAGACGACCGAGGCGACCTTCGCCTTCGTCCCCCAGTACTTCGCGTTGCGGGTCAGCGTGATGCTGTCGCCCTGCTTCCACGCCTTCAGCAGGTAGGGCCCGCTGCCGACCGCGGTGGTCTTCAGGTCGTTCGTCGCCTCCTCGTCGAGCACGAGGCCCGCGCGGCCGGCGAGGGAGTAGAGCAGCTCGGAGTCGGGCTTCGACAGCGTGAGCCGGACCGACGTCGCGGACGGCGCCGTGATCGACCGCACGGCCGCGAGGTCGCCGTTGCCGACGTCCGTCTTCGTGTCCTTCACCTGCTTCAGGCTCCAGACCACGTCGGCCGAGTCGAGCTCGTGGCCGTTGCTGAAGGTCGTGCCGGGCTTCAGCGCGAAGTCGTAGGTGAGGCCGTCGGCGGAGACGGTGTGGGTCTTCGCCAGCACGTCGTGGATCCGGCCGCTGCCGTCGAGGCCGACGAGCCCCTGGTAGACGTTGTCGATCAGCACCTGGTCGAGCGCGACGCCCGACGTGGTCCGGACGTCCAGATCGGTCGGCTCGAGGTAGAGCCCGACGCCGACCGTCGCGTCGCGGTCGGTCGCGCCGCCCGTCGACGAGGTGCCCGGCGAGCAGGCCGCCAGCGCGACCGCGAGGCCGATGCCGATGCCTGCGGCGAGCAGGGACCTGGTGGTGCGCATGTCAGTCATTCTCCCGTTCCACGAGCAGTGGACGGGTCAACCACTCTGCGCGGCGAGGAATGCCCGGTCGAGGTCGCGGATCAGGTCGGCCGGGTCCTCGATGCCGACGGACAGCCGGATGAGGCCCGGCCCGATGCCGGCGGCGGCCAGCTGCTCGGTCGGCTGGCTCGAGTTCGTGGTCGACGCCGGGTGGATGACCAGGCTGCGGACGTCGCCGACGTTGGCGAGGTGGCTGAACAGCCGGACGCCGTCGACGAACCGGCGCCCCGCGTCCAGGCCGCCGTCGATGTCGAAGGAGACGATCGCGCCGCCGCCGCGCGGCAGCAGCCGCTGCGCGACCTCCGCGAACGGCGTGCCGGGGACGGACGGGTGGTGGACCGAGAGCACCTGCGGGTGGGAGCGCAGGTGCGCGACGACCGCCTCCGCGTTCGCGACGTGCTGGCGCATCCGCAGGCTCAGGGTCTCGAGCCCCTGGATGAGCATGAAGCTGTTGAAGGGCGACGGCGCGGGCCCGTAGTCGCGCAGCACCGTGCTGCGGAGCCGTCGGCTGTACGCCTGCCGCTGCGGTGAGAATCGGGCCCAGTACCCCTCGGTGCCGTGCCCCGCGTCGGGCACGTGAAAGCCGGGCCAGCGCTCGGGCTCCGCGCCGAAGTCGAAGGTGGCGCCGTCGACGACCACGCCGCCGATGACGGTGCCGTGGCCGGAGAGGAACTTCGTCGTCGAGTGGACGACGACGTCCGCTCCGTGCTCGAGCGGCCGCAGGAGGTACGGGGTCGCGAGGGTGTTGTCGACGACGAGCGGCACCCGCGCCTCGTCGTGCGCGACCGCCGCGAGCGCGGGCAGGTCGGCGACGGCGCCCGTCGGGTTGCCGATGCTCTCGACGAAGAACGCGCGCGTGCTCGGCCGGACGGCGGCCCGCCAGGCGTCGAGGTCGCCGACCGGCACCGCCGTCGTCGTGATCCCGATCTCGGCGAACCGCTGGACGAGCAGGTTCGTGGTGCCGCCGTAGATCTGGCTGGCCATGACGATGTGGTCGCCGCTGCGCAGCAGGTTGAGCAGGGCGAGCGCCGTCGCGGACTGGCCGCTCGCCGTCGCCACCGCATCCGCGCCGCCCTCGAGCGCGGCGATCCGCCGCTCCGCCACCGCGGTCGTGGGGTTGCCCATGCGCGTGTAGCCGAACCCCTCGACGTCGTCGAGCAGGAACTGCGCGGCCGCCTGCTCGGCGCTGTCGTACACGAAGCTCGAGGTCGCGAAGATCGGGGTCGCCCGGGCCCGGGTGCCCGGATCGGGCGCGGCCCCCGCGTGCACCTGCGCGGTGTCGAAGCCCCAGTCCTCGTCGCTCATCCGACGGACGCTAGCGGCGCACGGCGGCACCCGCAGGGCGCCGCGTAACACGGCGTCAGCGTTCGGGCGCCGCGAGGGCGCGGATCGCGGCGGCGAGCCCGGCCGGGTCCTGCTCCTGCACGTTGTGCCCGGTCTCGAGCTCGACCACCGTCGCGCGGGGCACCCGCTCGCGGAACTCGGCGACGACGTCGTCCGGCAGGTAGCCGTGCGCGGCGCGCACGAGCAGCACCGGCACGTCCGTGCCCGTGAGCGCCGACCACGGCGTCGTGATGTCGGGCAGGCCCGGCACGTCCTTCGGCGGATACGCGAGGTGGTGCTTCCACACGACCTTCCCGTCGTCGCGGACGCGGGTGTTGTGCGCGACGCCGCGCGTGATCCTGGCGCGGTCGGACCCGATGCCGGCGGCGATCGCGTTGTCGACGATCTGCTCGCGGGAGTCGAAGACCTGGTCGCCGGCGAGGAACTCCGTCACCTGCCGGGCGTCCCCGACGCGGAGGCCGGGGCTCGCGTCCACGACGACGAGGGCCCGGACGAGGTCCGGCCGCTCCGCCGCGAGCGCGACCGCGGTGAGGCCGCCGAGCGACTGCCCGACCACGACCTGCGGCCCGGTCCCGAGCGCGTCGAGCAGGCCCGCGACCGCGTGCGCGTTCGTCACGGGCCGGTAGTCGAAGTCGTCGCGCCACGCGGAGTCGCCGTGGCCGGGCAGGTCGACGGCGAGCGCCTCCTCCCCCAGCGCCAGCAGCGTCGCATCCCAGGTGTGCGCGTTCAGCCCCGCACCGTGCAGCAGCGTCACCCCGGGGCGGGCACCCCACCGCAGCGCGCTGACGAGGCGACCGTCGACCTCGACGCCGACCCGTTCGACGCGGGGCAGGGGGCCGTCGACGCCGAGCTCGGCGGCGTCGGCGGCGAGGGACGTGGTCTCGTCGAGGTCGGTCACGCCCCGATCCTCCTCCCCGGCAGGACGACGCCCGGCCTATCGTGCGGTTCATGACGAGCAGGCACATCAGCACCGTGATCCGCGCCCCGCGGGACCGGGTCGTCGGGATCGCCCGCGACCCCGACCTGCTGCCGCGGTGGGCGGGCGGCCTGGCGCAGGGCGAGGTGCAGCAGGAGGGCGACGGCGCCTTCGCCGTCGACTCCCCGATGGGCCGCGTGAGGGTCGTCTTCGCGGCCCCGAACCCGTACGGCGTGCTCGACCACGACGTGACGCTGCCGGACGGCTCCGTGACGCGGAACCCGTTCCGGATCCTCGAGCACCCCGACGGCGCGGAGGCGGTCTTCACCCTCCGCCAGGGCGTCGCCTCCGACGCCGACTTCGAGCGCGACGCGGCCGCCGTGACGGCCGACCTCGCCCGCCTGAAGTCCCTCGCGGAGCGCCGACCTCCCCGCACGTGAGGTGGTTTCGGCACGGGCGCGGAGCGCCCGGCTCAACCACCGTGCTCCGCTGGTCGAGGTGCGAGCGCAGCGAGCCTTGACCACGGGTTCCCGTTTGTCGAGGTGCGAGCGCAGCGAGCCTCGAGACCACCCCGCACTGCATCCCGCTTTGAGCCAGGTGTTTCCGTTCATCGGGATGGCGTGTCTTCGTGCGGCGGAAACGGGCGGATGCAGTTGAAACGGGCCGACTTGCTCCGGATTCGTGCCGCTTCACCGGCGTCGGAGCGGCACGGATCCGGAGCGAGTTCGAGGCTGTGGTCTCGAGGCTCGCTCCACTCGCACCTCGACCAGCGGGGCGGGAGAGCGCGAAGCGGATGCGAGCCCAGGGCGAAGGATGGGGGCGTGGACACGCGGCGCTTCGGCAACCTGGTGAACGGGTCGACGGCACTCGGGGTGCTGCTCGCCCGGCTCGGGAGGGCGCGGATTCGCCGGGGACCCCACGGCCTGCTGATCGCCGACGGTGTCCGGCTGCCGCTGCGGGGCGCCGGCGCGATGACCGTCGGGAACGTCGTCCTCGTACCCGGATCCGCCGGGGCGCTCGTGGGCGCGCTGCCGCGCGTCCTCGAGCACGAGTCGCGGCACGCGTCGCAGTGGCTGCGCTGGGGCGGCCTCCCCTTCCTGCCGGCCTACCTCCTCGGCGCGGCCTGGTCGCTGGTGGTGTCCGGCGACCGCGCGGCGCACAACCCGTTCGAGCGGGCCGCCGGTCTCGCCGACGGCGGTTACCAGGACGTCCCGCGTCGCCGGCTGCGCCGCTGACGCGCCGCCTCAGCCGCGGACGGGCCGCCGCTCGACCGAACCGAGCAGCCGGACCACGAGCACGGCGGCGAGCGAGCCCGCCGCGAGGATCGCGGCGAGGACGACGATCTGGAACCGGCCCGCCTCGAAGGGCGGCAGGCCGCCGAAGACCGCCCCGACGAAGGCGCCCGGCAGGGTCACGAGCCCGGTGGTCTTCGTCTGGTCCACGGAGGGGACCAGCGCGGTGCGCACGGCGCCGCGGGCGAGGTCGCGGGTCGCCTCCCGCGGCTGCGCCCCGAGGGCGAGCCAGCCCTCCACCTCGTCCCAGTGCTCGTCGACGGCCTCGAGGAAGCGGCGCGCGGTCAGGGTCGTGATCGCCATCGCGTTGCCGACGACGATCCCGCCGATCGCGAGCAGGTAGCGCGGGGTCGGCGCGAGCGCGCCGCTCGCGAACACGACGGCGAGCGCGAGCGCCGTGCCCGCGCCGATCGCGGCGAGGACGACCCCGAGGTGCCGCCGGCTCCGGCCGAGCCGCCGCGTGGACGTCGCGACCGCGACGCCGAGCATGACGAGCAGCGCGACCCCGACCCAGACGGGGCTCGTGATCACGCCGGTGAGGATCAGGCTGATGACCGCGAGCTGCACCGCCGCCCGGAGGACGGCGAGGGTCGGGCCGAACCGCTCGGGCACGCCGGCGAGCGCGAGCACCGCGACGGTGGCGCCGCACAGCAGGGCGACGCCGACGAGGGTCGGCACGATCGCGGCGACGCTCGGCACGGGCCCATCCTGGCCCGGCCCGCGCGTCAGACGCCCGCGGGCACCTCCCGCTCGTCCGGGCCGACGTACGCCGACAGCGGGCGGATCAGCGCGTTCGCGGCCCGCTGCTCCATCACGTGGGCGGTCCAGCCGGTCACCCGCGCGGCGACGAAGAGCGGCGTGAACTGCGCGGTGTCGAAGCCGAGGAGGCGGTACGCCGGCCCGCTCGGGTAGTCGAGGTTCGGCTGTATGCCCTTCGCGGCATCCATCGCGCGCTGCAGCGCGTCGTACAGCGCCTCGAGGTCCTGCGCGCCGTGCTCGGCGACGAGGCGGCGCATGGCGGCCTCCATCGTCGGGACGCGGGAGTCGCCGTGCTTGTAGACGCGGTGGCCGAAGCCCATGATCTTCCGCTTCGCGGCGAGCGCGTCCTGCAACCAGGCCTCGGCGCGGTCGGCCGAGCCGATCTCGTCGAAGGCGACCATGACGGCCTCGTTCGCGCCGCCGTGCAGCGGACCCTTGAGCGCGCCGATCGCCGCGGTCACCGCCGAGTGCAGGTCGGAGAGCGTCGAGGTCACGACCCGGGCCGTGAACGTGGAGGCGTTGAACGAGTGCTCGGCGTAGAGCACCGCCGAGATCCGGAACACGTCGGCGGCGACCTCGGTCGGCTCCTCGCCGAAGGTCGTCCAGAGGAAGTTCCGGGACCAGTCGAGGTCCTCACGGGGCTCGACGGGCTCGAGCCCGCGGCGGCGGCGCTGGTCGTAGGCGACGATCCCCGGGATCGCGGCGAGCAGCCGCTCCGCCTTCGCGAGCTCCGCCGCCCGCGACGCGTCCTCCGCCTGCGCGTCGAGCGCGCCGAGCAGGCTCACCGCGGTGCGGACGACGTCCATCGGGTGCGCGTCGTGCGGCGTCGCGTCGATCACGGCACGCACCCGCGGGTCGAGCGCCCGGCCGGCGCGCTCCCGCGCCTCGAACGCGGCGAGCTCGTCCGGCGTCGGCAGCTCGCCGTGCCAGAGCAGCCACGCGACCTGCTCGAACGAGCAGCGCGCGGCGAGCTGCTGCACCGGGTAGCCCCGGTAGAGCAGCGAGTTGGTCTCGGGGTTGACCTTCGAGATCGCCGTCGTGTCGACGACGACCCCGGCGAGCCCCTTCTTGATCTCCTGGTCGGGCACGGCGCTCCTTCGCGGCTCAGGCGGACCGGTTGTTCGCGAGGTCGAACGAGGCGACCCCGTCGTCGAACGCCGAGTAGGCGGCGTAGTCGACGAGCTCGTAGAGGCGGGCCCGCGTCTGCATCCCCGGCACCTCGGCCTGGAGCGACCCCGACGCGGCGAGCTCGTCGAGCCCGCGCTCGATCGCGCCCATGGCGATGCGGAGCAGGGAGACGGGGAAGATGACGAGGTCCACGCCGACGTCGCGCAGCTGGTCGACCGTGAAGAGCTCGCTCTTCCCGAACTCGGTCATGTTGGCGAGGATCGGCACGTCGACGGCGGCTCGCATCGCGGCGAACTCCTCGAGCGACGCCATCGCCTCCGGGAAGACCGCGTCGGCACCCGCGTCGACGAGGGCCTTCGCCCGGTCGACCGCGGCGGCCATCCCCTCGACGCCGCGCACGTCGGTGCGCGCCATGATCACGAGGCCCGGGTCGCGCCGCCCCTGCACGGCCGCGCGGATCCGCTGCAGCGCGGTCCGCTCGTCGACGACCTCCTTGCCGTCGAGGTGGCCGCACCGCTTCGGGTTGACCTGGTCCTCGATGTGCAGCCCGGCGACGCCCGCGTCCTCGAGCGCCTGCACGGTCCGCGCGACGTTCATCGGCTCGCCGAACCCGGTGTCCGCGTCGACGAGCACCGGCAGGTCGGTGGCGGAGGCGACCTGCGCGGCTCGCGTCGCCACCTCCGTCAGCGTGGTCAGGCCGATGTCGGGCAGGCCGAGCTCGTTCGCCATCACCGCGCCGGAGAGGTAGACGCCCTCGAACCCCTTCTCCTGGATCAGGCGGGTGGAGAGCGGGCTGAAGGCGCCGGGCATCCGCACGATGCCGTCGGCGGCGAGCAGCTCGCGGAAGCGACGGCGCTTCTCGGCGGCCGGGACGGTGGAGGAGAGCATCAGAACAGTCCCTTCGGCGCGGCCGGCAGCCCGGTCGCGGTGAACGTGAGGCCGGCGAGCTCGTCGGGCGCGAGCTCCGGCAGCCGCTGCGCGACGGCGAGGAAGCGCTCGATCTCCTCCGGCTCGACGACGCCGGCGGCGAGGGTCCGGAACTTCGCGACGTAGTCGGCGCGGGCGAAGGGGCGCGCGCCGAGCGGGTGCGCGTCGGCGACGGCGATCTCCGCCGTGATCGTGCGCCCGTCCGCGAGGTCGATCTCCGCGCGGCCGCCGAACGCCTGCTCCGCCGGGTCCGTCGAGTGGTAGCGACGCGTCCACTCCGGGTCCTCGGCCGTCGTGATCGAGCGCCAGAGCGCCACGGTGTCCGGACGAGCCGCGCGCTCGGGGGCGTAGGAGGCGGCGTGGTCCCAGACGCCGTCCTGCAGCGCGACGGCGACGATGTACGGGATCGAGTGGTCGAGCGTCTCCCGGCTCGCGGTCGGGTCGTACTTCTGCGGGTCGTTCGCGCCGGAGCCGATCACGAAGTGGGTGTGGTGCGAGGTGTGCAGCACGATCCGCCGCACGGCGCCCGGCTCGAGGATCTCGGGGTGCTCGGCGCGCAGGCGGCGGGCGAGGTCGATCCACGCCTGCGCCTGGTACTCGGCGGAGTGCTCCTTCGTGAAGGAGGCGAGGATCGCGCGCTTCGGCTCCCCCGGGCCCGGCAGCGGCACCTCGTACCGCGCGTCCGGCCCGTCGAGCAGCTGGGCGATGACGCCGTCCTCGCCCTCCCAGATCGGCGCGGGGCTCGTCTGCCCGCGCATCGCGCGGTCGACCGCCTCGATGGCGGCCTTCCCGGCGAAGGCGGGGGCGGACGCCTTCCACGTCGAGATCTCGCCCTTGCGCGACTGCCGCGTCGCGGTGGTCGTGTGGAGCGCCTGGCCGATGGCCTGGTAGATCGTCTCGACGGGCAGCCCGAGCAGGGCGCCGATGCCGGCCGCGGCGCTCGGGCCGAGGTGCGCGACGTGGTCGATCTTGTGGGCGTGGAGGCTGATCGCTCGGGCGAGGTCGATCTGCACCTCGTACCCGGTGACGATGCCGCGCAGCAGGGCGGCGCCGTCGGCGCCCGCGTGCTGCGCGACGGCGAGGACCGGCGGGATGTTGTCGCCCGGGTGCGAGTACTCCGCGGCGAGGAACGTATCGTGGAAGTCGAGCTCCCGCACCGCGGTCCCGTTCGCCCACGCCGCCCACTCCGGCGAGAACCGGCCCGGGATCCCGAACACGGTGGCACCCGGTGCGGCGGGGTGCGCCTCCGCCTGCCCGCGGGCGGCGACGACGGGCGCGCGGCGGACGGAGGCGGCGGCGACGGCCGCGTTGTCGATCACCCGGTTCACGACCATCTCGGCCACGTCGTCGTCGACCGGCACGGGGTCGGCGGCGACCTCCGCGATCCGCCACGCGAGGTGCTCCTCGCGGGGGAAGACCTCCTCGCTGCGGTGCGGGCGGACGGTCGAGGTCTGCATGCTGAGCACAGTAATCACCGGACTCCCGGTGCGCGCTCGGCGCGTCACGAGGGCGCTCCGGCTACCCTCGTGCCGTGGCGGGACGGCATGTGAAGCGCGAGGCTCCGGAGCCCGGCGACGAGGTCGTCGTCGAGTTCGTGGACGCCCCGGTGCCCGACACCCGCGAGATCATGGTCATCCCCTCCGCCGGCCTGCCGCTCAGGCTCGAGCGCGACGGCGTCGAGTACGCGCTGACCGAGGGCCACGAGGGCGACCCGGTCCGCTACGACTACTCGAGCGCCGCGGCCGAGGAGGCCGCACCGCGCCGCCGCCGGCGCCTCTTCTCCTAGCCCCGCCACCCGCTGCCCCGCGCGGTGCTCCTGCCCCCGCGCGGTCGGCATGCGGACCGCGCGACGCCACGGCGACCGCGCGACGCGCGTCAGCTCGCGCGCTCGACCGGGACCGCGAGCAGCGCCTGCGCCCGCGACGGGAACGCGACCGCACGGGCCACCCGCCACAGGTCCGCCTCGTCCACCTCGCCGCCGGACGCGGAGATCGCCGCGCTGAGCAGCAGGTAGGTCAGCTCGACCTGCTCGTTGCCCCAGGTGCGCAGCACCACGTCGTCGACGACGACGCCGTACACCTCGGTCAGGTGCTCGTCGACCGAGCGGATCAGGCCGCGCTCGTCCCCCGCTTCGACGTCGCCCACGCGCGCCACTGTAGCCCCGCGGGTCGCCTCCCGGCCCGCTCCCGTTCCCCGTCCATCCCGGGCGCGTCGTTCCGCTCGGCCCACGCGGCGGCGGACGCGCGCTCGAGCGCACCCTCCCGCGCGCGTCGCCGCAGCGCCGGCCAGGCGAGCCAGAGGCGGACGTGGAGGCGGACCGCGTCGGCCGGCAGCGCGCCGGGCGCGGCGCGGCGCGGCCGCTCGCCCAGCACGGCGAGGAGCTCCGCCTGCTCCTGCGCCGCCGCGCGGTGCCGGAGGCGGACGAGGGCGCGCAGCTGGCGGGCGAGACCGCCGGCGAGCACCCGCGAGCGGGCGGCGACCGGCTCGTGCAGGAGCGCGATGCGGACGCGCTCCGCGGCGGTCGCCGTCCTGGCGGGCCCGGGCGCGCGGAGGGCGGCCGGGCGGAACCCGGCCGCGTCGGCGCGGAGCACGAGGTCGGCGAGCGCGAGCCCCCCGGCCTCCGGCAGCGCGGAGCCGACCGCGCGCAGCGCGTCGAACGGGAGCACGGCGGCCCACCACGCGCGCGGCGACGCGTCCGCGGACGACGGGTCGACCAGGCCCACGACGTCGCCGGCGGCGGACCCGACGGAGCGGACCGCGGCCGCGACGAGCGCCTCCGGGTCGAGGACGGCCCGGTCCTCGACCACGAGCACGGCGCGCGCGGCCGCTTCCGTCAGCGCGGCCGCGAGCACGGCGGCGAGCGCCGCCGGGGCGTCCGCACCGGGTCGCCGCACGACGCGGAGCAGCCCGTCGGGCAGCCCGGCGCCCGCGGGGCGGGACGCGGCGGTCAGCGGGCGCGGGTCGAGCACGACGACGCGGGTCGCGAGCGCGAGCAGCTCCGGCGCCGCCTCGATCCGCTGCAGGGCCGTGCGCAGCACGTCGCCGCTGGTCCGGAGCACGGCGAGCACGAGGCCGTCCGGCTCCAGGGCCTGCGGACGGAGCGCGACCTGGGGCTGCATGGTCCGCGCGACGGTACGGGCCGCGGACGTCGTGCCGGGAAGCGCGGGATGACCGGGAGGTGAACTACCGCTCGACCAGGCGGAGCGCGCGCCGCAGCACCCCCGCGGCGACCCGCCGGGGCGTCCATCGACTCGTCGCCGGGGCGGCGAGCGCCGCGTCGGTCGCGCGCCGGCCGGCGTGGAACGACGAGTCCCACAGCGCCTGGTGCACCCGCGGTGCGTCCCCGGCGGCGACCGCGAGGAGGCGGGCCGCGAAGCGCTCGGCCGGCGACGGCCCCTCCGCCGCGGGGAACACGTCCTCGATCCAGGTCGGGTCGGGGCTGCCGAGCCGGTCCGCGTCGATGTCGTCGAACCGGCGCAGCAGCCCCGACGGCAGCAGGCGGGGGTTGAGCGCGGCGTCGTTCACCCAGTCGGCGACGAACGCGACGCGCGTGCCGGCGGCGATCGCCTCGAGCGCGGCCGTCGAGGACACCGTCACGAGCAGGTCGCTCTCGGGGATGAGGCCGTCGATCGGGGCGTGCTCGATGACGAGGTTCGACGGCAGGGTCCGCGTCGCCGCCCACGCCACGGGCGAGTGCTCCATCGTGTGGAACGTGTCCTCGCCGGGCCGGTGCCGGGGGCGGAGGAGCACGCGCCGGTCCGGGTGCTGCTGCGCGTAGCCGAGCACCCGGTCCCAGAGGTGGACGCGGTCGGCCGCGCGTCGCGGGACGGTCGGCTGGTCCGCGAACAGCATCGTGCGGATCGGCCCGTCCCGCAGGGGCTGCGGGGTCGCGGGCAGCAGGGCGAGGCCGGCGAGCAGGAGGTTCTCCTCGGGCAGGCCGAGCCCGCGGGCGGCGCCCCGGAACTCGGCGAGGTCCGTGCGCGAGTTCACGGCGAGCACGTCGGCGAGCGATCGGGAGAGGTAGCCGCCGACCACGTCGTAGAGCACCATGCCGACGTAGCCCGTCCCGACGACGGGCATCCGGTCGCCCGCCGCCGCGTGCACCTCCCGGATGAACCGCTCGACCGTCGGGCCCTCGAAGACCGGCACGACGGCGTCGGCCTCCGCGGCGGCGCGGACGAGGGCCGGCCACGGCTCGTACCGCACGGGCCGCCGGGTCGCCGCGGCGACCTGCTCCGCGCCGAGCCGGTGGGGCACGACGGTCGTGGGGATCCGGATGTCCGGCTCCGCGCCGAGCGCGGCGACCGCGTCGGCGACCCGGCCCGCGTACTTGAGGCCCGAGTCGAAGTTCGCCAGCAGCAGGACGCGCATCGGCCACCTCCTCTTTCCCGTCGGCGGCGGAGGATAGGGGAAGCCGGTTACCGGCCGTGGTTACCATCCGGCCCCGTGCTGCCCCCTCCCGCGCCCCAGCAGACGCAGATCCTGCGGCGGCTGCTGCTTCCCCGCACCGACGGCAGGCTGCCGCGCACGGTCGCGGTGGTCGGCAACGCGCCCCTCGGGCCGTCCGCCGAGCGCGCCGCCGCGATCGACGGCGCCGACCTGGTCGTGCGGATGACGACGTTCGCGGTGGACGCGGCGGTGCCGGCGATCGGCACCCGCACCGACGTCGTCGTGGTGCACCGCGCGCTGAAGCCGGGGCCGGACACCTTCCGGGACCACGGCAGCCGCCTCTACCTGCTCGCGGAGCCGGGGCGTCGGTTCTGGGAGCAGGAGCCGCTGCCCGCGTGGTGGCCGACCGATCTCGAGCTGATCCCGATCTCGAACCGCGAGTTCACCTCCCGGACACGCGGGGCGCTGCGGCTCGGGCGTGTCGCGGTCGCGTGGCCCACGACGGGGACACTCGCCGTTCACCTGGTGCACCGACTGTTCCCGCATGCACGCATCCTGCTCGCCGGCTCGAGCATGCTCCCCGGCCGGCCCGCACGGCGCGCCCTCGACCACCACTGGGGCGGCGCCGTGGCGCTGACCCCCGAGCACCGCCTGTCCCGGGAGGCCCGTGCGCTGCGCGCGTGGACCCGGGCGGGCTGGCTGGAGCCGCTCCTGTGAGGCGGCTCCTGCAGCGGTTCGGGCCGGCCTGGCGCGTGCAGCGGCAGCGGCACCCCCGCGCGGCCGAGCGGATCGAGACCGCGGCGATCGCCGTGCGCGGCGGCCTCCCCGGCGAGGTCCGCGCGCTGCGGAACCGCGTCGCGGAGCTGGAGCGCGACCACCTGCTGCTCGCGGCGCACGTCGCGACGCTGACCGAGCAGGTCGGGTCCGGCGCGCACGCGGCGCCGACCGACCTCGAGGCGGAGGCCGCGCGCCAGCGCGCCCGCCTGGCCGCGATCGCCTTCTACGAGGAGCGCATCGGTCGCCTCGAGGAGCAGGTCGGCCGCCGCGGACACGCCCGATCCGCCCGCACCCGGGCGACGGATGCGCGAATCCCCGGTGAACGGCAGGGGACGGCCTCGTGAGCGCGTTCCGCGCCGAGCAGGTGGTCGCCGTGATCCCGGCCCGCGGGGGCTCGAAGGGCGTCCCCGGCAAGAACGTCGCGCCGGTGGGCGGCGTCCCGCTCGTCGCCCGAGCGGTGCGCGCGGCCCTCGCGGCCGGCATCGCCGACGTCCGCGTCAGCACCGACGACGCCGCGATCGCCGCCGCGGCGGAGGCCGCCGGCGCCCGGCTGATCGAGCGGCCCGCGGCGATCGCCGGCGACACGGCGTCGAGCGAGTCCGCCCTCCTCCACGCCCTCGACGTGCTGGCCGCCGAGGGGGTGGAGCCGACCGTGCTCGCCTTCCTCCAGGCGACCAGCCCGTTCATCGAGCCGGCGCCCCTCGCCCGCGCCGTGCGGCGCGCGCTCGACGGCGAGGCCGACAGCGTGCTGTCCGCCTTCGAGACCTACGCCTTCCTCTGGCGCCGGGGCGAGGACGGCGCGGCCGGCGTGAACCACGACGCCTCCTTCCGCCCGCGCCGCCAGGAGCGGGAGCCGCACTTCCAGGAGACGGGCGCCTTCTACGTGCTCCGCACCGCCGGGTTCCGGGAGGCGGGCTTCCGCTTCTTCGGCCGCGTCGCGATCGAGGAGGTCTCGGCGACGAGGGCCGTCGAGATCGACGACGCCCACGAGCTGGGGCTCGCCCGCGCGCTCGCGCCGCTGCTCGACGAGGCGCCGAGGACCCTGCCGGTCGATGCGCTCGTCACGGACTTCGACGGCGTGCACACGGACGACGCCGCGCTCGTGGACGCGGACGGTCGCGAATCGGTGCGGGTCAGCCGCGCGGACGGCATGGGCGTGGAGCGGCTGCGCGCTGCGGGCGTGCCCGTGCTGATCCTCTCGAAGGAGCGGAACGGCGTCGTCGGCGCCCGCGCGGCCAAGCTCCGCGTCGAGGTGCTGCAGGCGGTCGACGACAAGGCCGCCGCGCTCACCGCGTGGCTCGCGGACCGCGGCGTGGACCCGGCGCGCTGCGCCTACGTCGGCAACGACGTCAACGATCTCGGCGCCATGGCGCTCGTGGGCTGGCCGGTCGCGGTCGCCGACGCGCACCCGGCGGTGCAGGCAGCAGCACGGCTCGTGCTGCGGAGACGGGGCGGCCACGGCGCCGTCCGTGAGGCGGCGGAGCTCGTGCTCGCCGCCAGGAACGGAGAGGGAGAAGCATGACGGACGAGGTCCGCATCGGCCGGTACACGGTCGGCGAGGGGAACCCGGTCTACGTGATCGGCGAGATCGGGCTCAACCACAACGGCGACGTCGAGATCGCCAAGAAGCTGGTCGACGTGGCGGCGCTCGCCGGCGCCCAGGCCGTGAAGTTCCAGAAGCGCACGCCGGCCATCTCGACGCCGGAGCACATGAAGGACGTCCCCCGCGAGACCCCGTGGGGCACGATGACGTACCTCGAGTACCGGTACCGGGTCGAGTTCGACCGCGACCAGTACCTCGAGGTCGGCGAGTACGCCGACAGCAAGGGCCTCGACTGGTTCGCGTCCCCGTGGGACGAGCCGGCGGTCGACTTCCTCGAGGACCTCGACGTCGTCGCGCACAAGGTCGCGTCCGCGTCGGTGACGGACCTCGGCCTGCTGCGCCGCCTCCGCGACACCGGCAAGCCGATCATCCTGTCGACCGGCATGTCGACGCTCGAGCAGATCGACCGCGCGGTCGAGGTGCTCGGCACCGAGAAGCTGGTGATGCTCCACGCGACGAGCACCTACCCGCTGCCGCCCGAGGAGGCGAACCTCCTCATGATCGACACCCTGCGGCAGCGCTACGGCGTGCCGATCGGCTACTCGGGCCACGAGCCCGGGCTGCAGATCTCGCTCGCCGCCGTCGCGATGGGCGCGGTCGCCGTCGAGCGGCACATCACGCTCGACCGCGCGATGTGGGGCAGCGACCACGCCGCCTCCCTCGAGCCGCACGGCCTGATGAGCCTCGTGCGCGACATCCGCATCATCGGCACCGCGAAGGGCGACGGCGTCAAGCGCGTCTTCCCGGGCGAGCTCGCCCCGCTGTCGAAGCTCCGCCGCGTCGACGCGTAGCCCGTGTAGGAACGCGAAGCGGCCGTAGGCCCCGATCGTCGATCGGTTCCTACGGCCGCTTCGCCGTCCTACGCCCCGCTCACGGCGGGGCGCGGAAGACCGCCCTCAGTGGAACTGCGGGACGATCACCCAGAGGCCGAACAGCACGGCGGCGACGCAGACCGCGAAGCACGCGTACGCGCCGATCCGGGCGGCCGTGCTCGTGGCGCCGGCGGTCTCGAGCAGCCGCACGCCGCCCGAGTAGAACGCGGTGAGCACCACGCTCGCGAGCAGCACCACGCCCGCGACGACCGCGAACTTCGACCAGTCGATCTCGATCACGCGGCGGCTCCCTGCAGCTGCGGCGACGCCTCCGGCGCCCCCTCGTTGACGTTGCCCGCGTTCACGGGCTTCTTCGACGCGAGTCGGAAGATGACGGCGACCCCGGCGACGGCGACCACCGCGACGGCGACGAGGCCGATCGTGCTGCTGCTCGCCGCCCACGCGGCGATCGCGCCGACCACCGCGGCCGCCGGCAGGGTGAACAGCCAGCCCAGCCCGATGCGGCCCGCGACGTCCCAGTGCACCGCCGCGAGGCGCTTGCCGAGGCCGACGCCCACGATCGAGCCCGACACGACCTGGGTCGTGGAGAGCGGGAAGCCGAGGTGGGACGAAGCGAGGATCGTCGCGGCCGACGCGGTCTCGGCCGCGAAGCCCTGCGGCGACTCGACGGGCGTGATCTTCACGCCGACCGTGCGCATGATGCGGAAGCCGCCGATGGCTGTGCCGAGGCCGATCGCGAGCCCGCAGGCGAGGATCACCCAGAACTGCGGCCCGCTGTCCGCCGGCTGCACATTCGCGGCGATCAGCGTCAGCGTGATCACGCCCATCGTCTTCTGCGCGTCCGAGGTGCCGTGCGCCAGCGCGACGAGGGAGGCGGACACGGTCTGCGCGACCCGGAACGCCGGCTTGGCGTGCGGCACGGTCGCCTGCCTCGTCGTCCGGTAGACGATCACGGTGCCGATCAGCGCCGCGACGCCCGCGACGATCGGCGCGAGCAGGGCCGGGATCAGGATGCTCGTGATCACGCCGCTCCAGCTGATCGCTCCGACCCCCGCGCCGAGGATCGCGGCCCCGATGAGGCCGCCGAAGAGGGCGTGGGAGGAGCTCGACGGCAGCCCGAAGTACCAGGTCACGAGGTTCCAGACGATGGCCCCGACGAGCCCCGCGAAGATCAGGGCCGGCGTGATCATCTCGTCGCCCGACGAGTCGGTCTTGATGATCCCCGAGCTGATGGTGTTCGCGACCTCGGTCGAGAGGAAGGCGCCGACGAGGTTCAGGACGCCCGCGATGACCACGGCCGTCCTGGGCTTCAGCGCGCCCGTCGCGACGGACGTGGCCATCGCGTTGGCGGTGTCGTGGAACCCGTTCGTGAAGTCGAACACGAGGGCGAACACGACCACCAGGACGACGGTGACGAGCAGGGTGGTGTCCACGGGCGCGACGGTAGGCAGCGGCGGTGAACAGCCGGGAACGCGCACCTGCGAGTCCGCCGGGACGCCGCGCGCGCCCCGCGCTGGGAGGATCGGGGCATGGACCTCCGCCTCCGCGCCGCCGTCGCCCTGGTGATCGACCTGGCGCTCGTCGGCCTGTTCGTCGTGATCGGGCGGGCGAGCCACCGCGAGGACCAGTCCGCCTTCCTCGTCACGTACTGGCCGTTCGCCGTCGGGCTGCTCGTCGGCTGGGCGGGCGCGCGCGGCTGGCGGCGGCCGTTCTCCGTCTCCCGCACCGGCGTGCTCGCCTGGGTCGGCACCGTGCTGGTCGGGATGCTGCTGCGCTGGGCGAGCGACCAGGGCGTGCAGGTCGCGTTCGTGGTCGTCGCGTCGATCGTCGTCGGCGCGCTGCTGATCGGCTGGCGCGTGCTGCTCGCGGCGATCGACCGGTCGGCGAGCCGCGGCCGCGACACCCCGGGCCCGGTCGGCTTCTTCCTCCGCCGCCGCTGACGGGCTCCGAACCCCGACTTCGCTCACGCTTCTGGGCGCCGGATCGCGGTTCCGGCGTCCAGAAGCGTGAGCACTGCTAGGGGGTGAGGAGGGAGAGCCGCCAGCCCGCGACCCACTGCTCCCCCGGCTCGAGCCGGATCAGGCCCTCCCCGGAGTTCAGCGCGTCGGGCGGGCAGGTCATCGGCTCGATCGCGACCGCGTCGATGCGCCCGTCGTCGGTGTCGTAGACGTCGTTCGTGAAGACCTGCGTCCACGCGAACACCGGGTCCGCGGCGAGCTCGACGGCGCGGCCGTCGGGCGCGGTGAGCCGGTGGCGCACGGCGCCGTCGACGACCTCGAGCCCGGTGTAGGCGGTGTCGAGGTCCAGGTCGCGCAGCGCCGCGCCGGCGCGCAGGTCGCGCTCGGGCGTGACCGGCACCTCCCGCACGGGCAGGCTGCGCTCGTCGGTCTCGAGCATCCGCATGCCGGACACCGTCACGACGAGGTCGCGCATCGGGGTGTCGCCCACGCGGAGGTAGGGGTGGCAGCCGACGCCGAACGGCGCCGTGCCGGTGCCGACGTTGTGCACGCCGTGCGTGATCGCGATGCCCGTCGGCGTGAGCTCGTACCGCACGGAGGTGTCGAGGTGGAAGGGCCACCCGTGCTGCGGGAACACCGTCGCCGACAGGGTGATCGCCGACTCCGAGCGGTCGGTGACGCGGTAGCCCGTGTTGCGGAGCAGCCCGTGGCTCGCGTTGCCCTTCGACGGCTCCGTGAGGTCGAGCTGCTGCGGCTTCCCGTCGAGGGTCCAGCGCCCGTCGCGCACGCGGTTCGGCCAGGGCACGAGCACGATGCCGGAGGCTCCGGACGGCAGCGCGTCGGCGCCGTAGTCCTGCACGATGTCGGTCCCGTCGACCACGACGCGGCGCAGGCTGGCCGCGAGCTCCGCGACCACGCCGACCACCTCGCGGCCGTCCGCCTCCAGCCGCAGCACGTGCTGCTCCCCCGTCGCGGGCATCGCGTCCCCTCCTGCCGTGGTTCCTCCCGCGATTCTCGCCCCGCCGCCGGACCGCGCGCTGAGCGGGCGAGCCGGTACCGTGGAGGCACGACCGGCGCAGGTGGACCACCACCAGGGAGTACCGGCGGTGGCGTCGACCGCCTGGGCGCCTCCGCATGACAGCCCAGGAGGCCCCCATGCCCGCTCGCCTCATCGACGGCACGAAGCTCGCCGCCGAGACCCTCGACCGCATCGCGGAGGAGGTGCGGGCCGGCGTCGAGCAGGGGCTGCGCCCGCCCTGCATCGCGACCGTCCTCGTCGGCGGCGACCCCGCCTCGCACACCTACGTCCGCATGAAGGTGCGGCGCGCGCAGGCCGCCGGCCTCGCCACCCGGCGGGTCGACCTGCCCGCCACGACCACGACCGAGCGGCTGCTCACGACGATCGAGGCGCTCTCCGCGGACCCGGAGATCGACGGCATCCTGCTGCAGCACCCGGTGCCGCCGCAGGTCGACGAGCGCGCCGCGTTCGAGGCGATCGCGGCGGACAAGGACGTCGACGGCGTCACCCTCACCTCCTTCGCCCGGATGGCGGAGGGGTCGGGCGGCTTCTCGTCCGCGACCCCCGGCGGCATCCTCCGGCTCCTCGCGGAGTACGACGTCGACCTCGAGGGCATCGAGGCGGTCGTGGTCGGCCAGGGCCCGATCCTCGGGCGCCCGCTGTCGGCGCTGCTCACGGCGCACGGCGCGACGACGACGTCGTGCCACGTGCTGACGAAGGATCTCCGCTCGCACGTCGAGCGCGCCGAGCTGCTGGTCTCCGCCGTCGGCCTGCCCGGGCTGATCCCCGGCGAGTGGATCCGGCCGGGCGCGGTCGTGATCGACGCGGGCTACTCCCACGGGAAGGGCGACGTCGACTTCGACGGCGCGGTGGAGCGCGCGGCGCTGATCACGCCGGTGCCGGGCGGCGTGGGCCCGATGACGATCGCGACGCTGCTCGACCAGACCGTGCAGGCCTGGCGCACCCACGTCTGATCCGCCCTCGCCGGTCGACGTGCGAGCGCAGCGGGACTCGAGACCACCCCGTGGTTCCGGCACGGGCGCGAGGCGCCGGCTCGACCAGCGAGCACGGGCACTCCGCGCCCGTGCCGTCCGATTCCGTTTTGAAGGAGTTCCAGCACCGATCGCGCAGGAACTCCTTCAAAACGGAATCGGGACTACCAGCCCTCGAGGCCCTGGTACAGCGGGAAGCGGCCGGCGAGCTCGCCGACCTCGGCGCGCAGCGCCGCGACGTCGGCGCCCGGCTTCAGGGTGCGGGCGATGATGTCGGCGACCTGACGGAACTCGTCCGGGCCGAAGCCGCGGGTGGCGAGCGCCGGCGTGCCGATCCGGATGCCGGAGGTGCGCATCGGCGGGCGCGGGTCGAACGGCACCGAGTTGCGGTTCACCGTGATGCCGGCGGCGTGCAGCAGGTCCTCCGCCTCGCGGCCGTCGATCGGCGACTCGCGGAGGTCGGCGAGCACGAGGTGCACGTCGGTGCCGCCGGTGAGCACGTCGACCCCGGCCTCGCGGGCGTCGGGCGCCGTGAGCCGCTCGGCGAGCGCCTGCGCGCCCGCGATCGTGCGGCGCTGCCGGTCGCGGAACTCCTCCGACGCGGCGATCTTGAACGCGGTCGCCTTCGCGGCGATCACGTGCATGAGCGGGCCGCCCTGCTGGCCGGGGAACACCGCGGAGTTCAGCTTCTTCGCGTAGGTCTCGTCCCGCGAGAGGATGAGGCCGGAGCGCGGGCCGCCGAGCGTCTTGTGCACGGTGGTCGACACGACGTCGGCGAAGGGCACCGGGTTCGGGTGCAGCCCGGCGGCGACGAGGCCGGCGAAGTGCGCCATGTCGACCCAGAGCTTCGCGCCGACCTCGTCCGCGATCGCGCGGAACGCGGCGAAGTCGAGCTGGCGCGGGTAGGCGGACCAGCCGGCGATGATCACCGCGGGCCGGTGCTCGAGCGCGGCGTCGCGGACCCGGTCCATGTCGATGCGGAACGTCTGCGGGTCGACGCCGTACGCGACCGCGTCGTAGAGCTTCCCCGAGAAGTTCAGCTTCATGCCGTGCGTGAGGTGGCCGCCGTGCGCGAGCTCGAGGCCGAGGATCGTGTCGCCCGGCTGCGCGAGCGCCGCGAGCACGGCCGCGTTCGCGGTGGCGCCGGAGTGCGGCTGCACGTTCGCGAAGCCGGCGTCGAACAGCGACTTCGCGCGCGCGATCGCCAGCTCCTCGGCGACGTCGACGACCTCGCACCCGCCGTAGTAGCGGCGGCCGGGGTACCCCTCGGCGTACTTGTTCGTCAGCACGCTGCCGGTCGCGGTGAGCACGGAGCGGGGCACGAAGTTCTCGCTCGCGATCATCTCGAGCGTGGTGCGCTGCCGCTCCAGCTCGTCGTGCAGCACGGCGGCGATCTCGGGGTCCACCTCCTCGATCGGCGCGGAGAAGGACGAGGCGGTGGAGGTGGCGGTGTCGGTCACGAGGGACTCCCGGCGTCGGAGGGGATGCGCGGAGCGCGCGGCTGGTGAGGGCGATCAGCGCCCAGGCGAGCGGCGCCTCTCCATCAGCCGCTCCCCGGTGGTGACCACCTGAACGCCAGTCGCGGCGGGATCAGTGTAGCGACGAGGGACCGCGGCGCCAGGGCGGCGCCGATGCGCGCACCGGGCGCGGCCTGGTCGCGCAGGGCGCCGATCACCTCGTCGACGTCGTGCCGCGTCGCGTCCGCCGCGGACCGCGAGTAGGCCTGCCGCTCGTAGGCGGCCCGCAGCCGGGCGAGGGCGGCGCGCGGTCCGGGCGCCGGTCCGACGCGGTCGGCGAGCACCGCCTCCACGCCGCGGGGGCTCCGCCCGCGACCGCTCGGCAGCCCGAGGTCCGTCGCGGTGTCGAGCACCTCCCGCCAGGCACCGGCCGGACCCTCCCGGTCGAGCCGCGAGAGCCGACGACGACGGAGGCCGCGCCGCAGCAGGCCGGGCAGCGCGAGCAGCGCCGCGACGAGCAGGACGACGCCCGAGCCCTGCAGCAGCGGGCCGAGCGCGACGCCGCCGGAGCGGTCGCCGCCGCCGGCAGCGGCGTCCGACGCCTCGGGCGTCGGCGTCGCCGCGGCCGCGCTGGACGGGGTGGCGGACGGACTGTCGGTCACGTTCGCGGAGGGCAGCGGCGCGTAGGAGGGGATGGCGCCGCGCCCCGGCGTCGGCTCGAAGCGCACCCAGCCGATGCCGTCGAAGTACAGCTCCGGCCAGGCGTGCAGGTCGTCGCTCGTCACGCTGCGCGCCGTCGTGCCGGCGAGCGTCTCGCCCGGCTGGTAGCCGACGACGATGCGGGAGGGGATGCCCTCGATCCGGGCCATCACCGCCATGGTCGACGCGAAGTGGATGCAGTACCCGGCCTTCACCTCGAGGAACTTCGCGATGACGCCGACGCCGTCGCCGTCGTAGCCCTGCTCCGCCGGCGTCTCCTCGTCGTAGGAGAAGGCGCCGTTGCGCAGCTGGTTCTGGATCGCGAGCGCGATGCCGTACGGGGTGGTGGCCGAGCGGGTCCAGCGGTCGGCCGTGGACCGGATCACCGCAGGCACGTCGTCGGGCAGGCTGAGCGACTGCGCGTCGCCGGGCGGCTCGGAGACGGAGGCGGCGCGCAGGTCCGCGGCGCTGGCCTCCACCTCGGCGGAGCGCACCGTGTAGGTGCCGACCGAGCCGCCGCCGAAGCGCGCGAGCGTGAGGCCCTTCTCCTCCCACCGGAACCGGCCGCCGACCCCGGTGACGGAGACGGCCGGGTACGGCAGCGGCAGCCGGTCGCCGATCGCGGTCTCCGACGCCGGCGTGATGGTCGTGGTGACGGCGTCCTGGTCCGCGGACTCCGGCAGGCCCGCCGCCTGCGGCACGGTGCCGAACCCGAGGCCGGCGCCGTCCGGCGCGTTCGGCGCCCACGTCCGCCCCGTGAAGTCCTCGAGCACGGCGAGGCGGAGGTAGGCGGGCTGGCGGTCGGAGGTCGTGTAGCGCAGCACCGGCGAGGTCGCGCCGCGCCGCAGGTCCTGCCCGAGGCGGAGGAGCGGGTTCGCGCCGCTGTCGATCAGCGGGGCGCCGCCCGCGGTGGCGGCGGAGACGAAGGGCGTGGGCAGCACCACCTGCACGAGCAGCGCCACGACGACGGCCGCGGCGCCGGCGATCGCGAGCCCGGCGACCCGGGGCGCGCGGCCCCGCCGGCGCCGGTCGACCGCGACGAGCGCGAGGGCCGCGGCGGCGACGGCGACGAGCAGCAGGCCGTTCGTCCCCGTGGCGAAGGCCTTCCCGGGGACGATGGCGACCGCGACGACCACGAGCGTCGCGGCGATCGGCGCGCGGAGGCCGACCGCGACGAAGTCCGCGACGACGGCGACCGCACCGGCCCCGGCGGCGATGAGCAGGGCGAGCTCGGCGGTGCCCTGCGCGGGGACCGAGTCGAGGTAGATCTGCCGGAAGGCGGTGGTGAACGCGTCCACGACCGCCCCCGCGGCGCCGCCGCCCTGCGCGGACGAGCCCGAGACGATCAGCGCCAGCACGACCGGGATCGCGGAGAGCCCGATCAGCGCGGCCGCCGCGGACGGCAGGCCGACGCGCCGGGACCCCGCGACCGCGGCGAGCGCGATCACGACGACGACGCAGGACTCGAGCCACCAGAGGCCGCCGCGCACCACCGGCAGCAGCGAGAGCGCGGCGACCAGCACCGCGACGCCGACGACCGCGGTGACGGCGCCGGTGCTCCGCTCCTCACGCATCGTGCACCGCCCCGACGGCTCGTCCCGGGTCGCGCTGCGCGACCTGCCAGCCGAGCGGCGGCTCGAGCCGGACCGGTCGCCGCGCGACGACGGACACCATCCCGAGGGCGCCGGTCGGCAGCCCGGGCAGGCGAGCCGCGTCCCGGCCGCCCGCGCCGGTCAGCACGTGGACGACCTGCACGTCGGCGGTGGCGAGGGCGGGCAGCAGCGCCTCCGGCGCGGGCGAGCCCGCCGCGGTGCGCACGGTGGCGAGCGCCACGAGGCCGGCGAGCGCGTCGGTCGTCGTCCTGCCGCCGAGGGCGAGGCGGACGGGCGAGTGCGGCTCGTCGAGGGCCGCGATCAGGGAGGCCGCGTAGTCGACCGCCCACTCGAAGGCGGCGGACTCGGGCCACGACTCGGGCCGCAGGTCGAGCAGCAGGCCGGTCGCCGCGGTGGTGGCCGCCGCCTCGGTGCGCACCATCAGCTCGCCGAGCCGTGCGGTGGCCCGCCAGTCGACGGTGCGGAGCGGATCGCCGCTGCGGTAGGTGCGGGCGACGATGTCGAGCTGGTCGCCGACCGCGCCGAAGACGGTGCTGGCACCCGTGTCCGGGTCGTTCCGCCGCACGGCGAGGGGCAGCTCGACGGGGTGGATGCGCGGCAGCACGACGACGTGGTCGACGCCGCCGACGCGGCGCCGCGTGGTGGCGAGGCCGAGCGGGTCGGTGCGGGAGACGCGCAGCGGACCGATCGGGACCGATCCGCGCTCGCGCGCCGCGAACTCGTAGTCGATGAGCTGCGACGGGCGGTCCGGTCGCAGCGCGGGCAGGACCCCCTCCGCGCGGCCGGTGACGACGACCGACCGGGGCAGGTCCTCCGCCCACTCGAGCGCGCCCGGCGCCTGCCCGCGCACGCTCACGCGGACCCGGATGGGCCGGCGCTGCTCCGCGATCGGCGGGTCGATGCGGCGCTCGATCGCGAGCGCGACCGGGGCGACCAGGACGGCGCACACCGCCGCGACGACGGCGCCGAACAGGAACAGGGCGACGCCGAGCAGCGCGGGCCAGCCGGTCGCGTAGGCGACGATGAGGCCGACGAAGGCGACGCCGAGGAACACGCCTCCCCTGCCGGTGAGGCGGATCGTCCTGAGCCCGGCCGCGAGCTCCGCGCGCCCGGCCACCTACTGCAGCGGGACGGGGGTCGCGGCGACGATCTGGCGCACGATGCGGGCGGACGCGACCGCCTGCCCCTCGCGCACGTCGACGCCGGAGCGGCGGAGCACCAGGCGGTGGGCGAGCACGTCGACCGCGAGGGCGTCGACGTCGTCGGGGAGCACGAAGTCGCGGCCGTCGATCAGCGCCGTCGCCTTCGCCGCCCGCAGCAGCTGGAGGCTCGCGCGGGGGCTGGCACCGAGACGGACCTCGGAGTGCGACCGGGTGCCGCCGACGATCCGGAGCACGTACGTCTCGACGGCGGGCGAGACGTAGACGTCGCGGGCCTGCGCGGCGAGCGACGCGAGGCCCCCGGCCGGCAGCACTGTCTCGAGCCGGTCGATCGGGTCGACCCGGCCGTGCGAGCGGAGCATCTCGCGCTCCGCGTCCTCGTCCGGGTAGCCCATGGAGATGCGGGCCATGAAGCGGTCCCGCTGCGCCTCGGGGAGCACGTAGGTGCCCTCCATGTCCACCGGGTTCTGCGTCGCGACGACGAGGAAGGGGTCCGGCAGGGGCCAGCTCGCCCCGTCGACCGTGACCTGCCCCTCCTCCATGCACTCGAGGAGCGCGGCCTGGGTCTTCGGCGACGCGCGGTTGATCTCGTCGCCGATCACGACGTTCGCGAACACGGCGCCCGGCTTGAACTCGAACCGCCCGGCGGACTGGTCGAAGACGGAGGCGCCGGTGACGTCGGAGGGCAGCAGGTCGGGCGTGAACTGGATCCGGCTGATCGTGCCGCCCGTGGCGCGGGCGAGCGCCTTCGCGAGCATCGTCTTGCCGACGCCCGGCACGTCCTCGATGAGGAGGTGGCCGCCCGCGAGCATCACCGCGAGCGCCGAGCGGATGACCTGGTCCTTGCCGTCGATGACGGTCGACACGGCGGCGACCACCTGCTCGGTCGCGTCGCGGACGGCCTCCGCGCCGCGGGAGTCCAGGGTGATGCCGTCGGTCATGTCGCCTTCCGTCCCTCAGGATCCGGCGATCACCATAAGCGAGACCGCCGCGCGCACTGCGCGGGATCGGTGTATCAGCGTTACCTCGCCGTGACCATCGAGGGGCCTCATCGCGCTCACTAGGCTGGCGGCCGTGCCGGACGCCCCCGCCGCCCACTGGGTCCTGACCTTCGTCTGCGCCGACCGGCCCGGCATCGTGCACGCGCTCTCCGGCGCGATCGTCGCGGCGGGCGGCAACATCACGGAGAGCCAGCAGTTCTCGAGCGAGGACACCGGGCGCTTCTTCCTCCGCCTGCAGGTGGAGTCGCCGTCGACGGAGCAGCAGTTCGCGGCGCACCTCGCGCCGGTCGCCGCGACGTTCGACGCGGAGTGGCGCCTCGACCGCGTGGGGCGGCCCGTCCGCACGCTCGTGCTCGTGTCCACCGCCGGGCACTGCCTGAACGACCTGCTGTTCCGGCAGCACTCCGGGCAGCTGCCGATCGAGGTCCCGCTGGTGCTCGGCAACCACGCGACCCTCGAGGGCCTCGCGGGCTTCTACGGGGTGCCGTTCGAGCACCGCGCCGTGACCTCCCCCGAGACGAAGGCGGCCTTCGAGGAGCGCGTCGTCGCCGCCGTCGAGGAGCACGACATCGAGCTCGTCGTCCTCGCGCGGTACATGCAGATCCTGTCGCCCGCGCTCTGCGAGCGGCTGGCCGGCCGCGCGATCAACATCCACCACTCCTTCCTGCCCGGGTTCAAGGGCGCGAACCCGTATCGGCAGGCCCACGCCCGCGGCGTGAAGCTGATCGGCGCCACCGCGCACTTCGTGACGGCCGACCTCGACGAGGGGCCGATCATCGAGCAGAACGTCCTCCGCGTGGACCACACGGCGGGGCCGGCCGAGCTCGTCCGCATCGGGCAGGACGAGGAGAGCCGCACCCTCACGCAGGCCGTGCGCTGGTTCGCCGAGCACCGGGTGCTGCTCGACGGGCGCCGCACCATCGTCTTCCGCTGAGCCCGCCCTCGGTGTCCCGGCGCGCGCCGGGCGCCCGTTCAGCGCGCCCTGCGGTTCGAATCCGCCACCAAGCGAGTTCCGAGCCGACGCGCAGGCACGCGCTTGGCACTCGTCCGTCCAGAGTGCTAATTTCTGTCGCGTTGAGCCGAAGGGGCTCAACTTCAGAACCTCCTCCATCTTCGAGCGGAAGGACGACACCATGGCGATGAACTTCGACCCGTTCCGGGAGCTGGACCGGATGGCCGCAGCCCTCGCGGACCGGCAGGGGCCCCGGCTGATGCCGATGGACCTCTACCGCGACGGCGACCACTACGTGCTGGCCGCCGACCTGCCGGGCATCGACCCGGGTTCGGTCGACATCGACGTCGACGGGCAGCTGCTCACGATCCGGGCCGAGCGCACCCTCGCGAGCGCGAACGGCGTGAAGTGGCTGGCGCAGGAGCGCCGCGGGGGCTCGTTCCTCCGCCAGCTCAACCTGGGCCAGGGCGTCGACACCGAGCGGATCGCGGCGACCTACGAGCAGGGCGTGCTCACGGTCACCATCCCGGTGAGCGAGCGGGCCAAGCCGCGCAAGATCGAGGTCAGCACGGCCTCCGGCTCGGAGCAGCCGGCCGTCGCCGCCTGATCCGGGCGCATCGATCGAGCGGGAGCCCCCGGCGCAGCGCGCCGGGGGCTCCCCCCGGTCTCAGGCGAGGTCGTCGAAGTCGTCGATCGCCTCGGGGCCGAGCCCCTCGGTCGAGTCGCCGATGTTCGAGGAGAAGCGCCGGATGCGGCGCTCGAGGTCCGCGATCGCCGCGGACGCGTCGGAGCCGAACGCTTCCGCGTCGGACCGGGCGGTGATCTGGCTCGCGGGCCCGATCAGCAGCGCGACCTCCTCGACCTCCCCGGTGCCGAACCTGCCGGGGATCGTGACGGTGTCGGCGGAGTTCGAGCGGGCGAGCAGGGCCGCGTACTCGAGCACCAGGTCCGCGAGGCGGTCGTCGGTGCCGAACTCCCGCTCCGCGTAGCGGATGCGCTTCACGCCTCAGCCCTTCGCGTCCGGCTCCGGCACGAGCCGGAGCCCGGTCGGCTGGTTCGCGAGCTCGCGCAGCACGCGCAGCCACTCGCGGTTCACCGACGGGTCGCGGCTGCCCGCGTACTTGAACTGGATGGGCACGCCGGGCGAGATCCACAGCGAGCCGTGCCCGTCACCGACGCCGGGCTCGTCCCGCCACGTGAAGGCGAACGACTCGTGCGCCCGCAGCTTCGCGTAGACCACGAGCTGCAGGTGCGCCAGCGCACGGTCCTCGACCGGGATCGTGGTGCTGCCGCCGTAGATGAACGCGCCCATCGTCGTTCAGCCGAGCCGGGCCCGGAGGTTGTCGGCGATCGTGGCCAGGAACTCCTCGGTCGTCTGCCACTGCTGGTCGGGGCCGACGAGCAGCGCGAGGTCCTTCGTCATCGCGCCGCCCTCGACCGTCTTCACGACGACGTCCTCGAGGGTGTTCGCGAAGTCGATGAGGGCCTGGTTGCCGTCGAGCACGCCGCGGTGGTTCAGGCCGCGGGTCCACGCGTAGATGGACGCGATCGGGTTCGTCGACGTCGGCTTGCCCTGCTGGTGCTGGCGGTAGTGCCGGGTCACCGTGCCGTGGGCGGCCTCCGCCTCGACGATCTTCCCGTCCGGCGTCGTCAGCACGCTCGTCATGAGGCCGAGGGAGCCGAAGCCCTGCGCGACGGTGTCGGACTGCACGTCGCCGTCGTAGTTCTTCGTGGCCCAGACGTAGCCGCCCTCCCACTTCAGCGCCGACGCGACCATGTCGTCGATCAGGCGGTGCTCGTAGGTGAGGCCGGCGGCGTCGAAGCGCTCCTTGAACTCGGTCTCGTAGATCTCCTGGAACAGGTCCTTGAAGCGGCCGTCGTAGGCCTTGAGGATCGTGTTCTTCGTGGAGAGGTAGACCGGGTAGTTGCGCGCGAGGCCGTAGTTGAGGCTCGCGCGGGCGAAGTCGCGGATCGACGCGTCGAGGTTGTACATCGCCATCGCGACGCCGCCGCCCGGGGCCTGGAAGACCTCGAAGGACTGGGCCTCCCCGCCGTCCTGCGGCTGGAAGCTGATGGTGAGCGTGCCGGGGCCGTCGAAGACGAAGTCGGTGGCGCGGTACTGGTCGCCGAAGGCGTGGCGGCCGACGATGATCGGCTTGTTCCAGCCCGGGACCAGCCGCGGGATGTTCGAGATGATGATCGGCTCGCGGAAGATCACGCCGCCGAGGATGTTGCGGATCGTCCCGTTCGGGCTCCGCCACATCTTCTTCAGGCCGAACTCGGCGACGCGCGCCTCGTCGGGCGTGATCGTCGCGCACTTGACGCCGACGCCGTGCTTCTTGATCGCATTCGCGGCGTCGATGGTGATCTGGTCGTCGGTCTCGTCGCGCTTCTCGATGCCGAGGTCGTAGTACTCGAGGTCCACGTCGAGGTAGGGGTGGATCAGCGTGTCCTTGATGGACTGCCAGATGATCCTGGTCATCTCGTCGCCGTCGAGCTCGACGACCGTGCCCTCGACCTTGATCTTCTCCGCCATCGCCGCTCCTGCCTGTCGAACCACCGTCGGACCGCATCGTGCGCCGTGCGCACGCCGCCGATCACCTTATCGAGGCTCTCCTCGACGCCCTCTGCTCGCTACTGTGACCCCGTGGCGGACCTCGAGCTCCAACCGCTGTCGGCGGCGACGGCGGTCGCGGCGAACTCCCTGACGCTCAAACCGGGTCAGGAGCAGTACGCCGTGCCGATCTCCCACGCCGAGGCGGAGCAGACCGTCGATCCGGAGGCCGCCTGGCCGCGTGTGGTCGTGGAGGACGGCGTGGTCGTCGGCTTCATCAAGGGCAGCTTCGACCCGCACGAGACGCGGCCCGAGTTCCGCTGCTGCATCTGGTCGATCAACGTCCGCGCGGACGCGCAGGGACGCGGCGTCGGCCGGTTCGCGGTGCACGGCCTCGCGGACGAGGCCCGCTCGCGCGGCTTCTCGCGGCTCACCGTCATCTGGGAGCGTGGCGACCAGGGCCCCGAGGACTTCTTCCTCCGCGTCGGCTTCCGCCCGGAGGGCGAGACGCGCTTCGGCGAGGTCATCGGCGCGCTCGACCTGTGACCCGGGTCCCGGGCGCCTCCGGACGATGCGGGCTGCCGCGGACGCCCGGCACGTCCGATCCCGCCCGGCGACGCTGATGGCCGTGTTCGACGCCGCGGGCGACTACACCGAGGCGGTCGTCGCGGTCGTCGCGACGATCCCGCCCGGCCGCGTCATGACCTACGGCGACGTCGCCTGGACCTTCGGCCGCGCCGGGGCCAGGGCCGTCGGGATGGTCCTGCGGTACCACGGCTCGGGACTGCCCTGGTGGCGCGTGATCCGCGCCGGCGGGCACCCGCCGCGCGGCCTCGAGGCGGAGGCGCGGGCGCACTACGACGAGGAGGGCACGCCCCTCCTCCCCGCGGACACCCCCGCCGGCTACCGGGTCGACCTGCGGGCCGCCGGGTGGTCGCCGGCCTGACGACCAGACCGGCGTCCCCGGATCAGCGGCCGCGGATGAGCGGCAGCCAGAGGTCGTCGACGATCTCGAGCAGCCGCCGCTCCGGCACGCGGGCGAGCGTCATCGTCAGGTCGTGCCGGAACAGGTCGTACGGCATCGAGACCAGGCCCGGCGAGCGGGGCACGTCGGGCACCTCGCCGCGCCGCACGGCCCGCTCGAGCAGCACCTGCCCGCCCGTGGTCCGCTCGCCGAGGAGGCGGACCCGCAGATCAGCGGGCGACAGCCCGTCGTCCGAGGCGATGTTGGCCATGTAGAGCCCGATCGCGGTGATGAAGCCCGCGCGGGACTCGTTGAAGTTCCGGAGCGCGCTCAGCACGTCCTCGCGGAGCGAGCCGGTGTCGGGCAGCTCGCGCTGGTCGAACAGGCCCGCGCGCCGCATCGCCGCCAGCACCAGGTCCGACTTCGCGGGCCAGCGGCGGTAGAGCACGGGCTTGCTCGTGCCGGCGCGCGCCGCGACGGCGTCGTAGGTCAGCCCGGCATACCCCGCCGCCTGCAGCTCGGCCCACGCGGCGTCGAGCAGGGCGCCCTCGAGCTCGTCGCCGCGACGTCGGCGGGCGGGCGCGTCGCTCATCGCCCGCTCCTCAACAAGGTCCACTTGCGTATCTTATCGTGCAGGTCTACGGTCCTCAAGAAACGCCCCCGTATCTAAGGCAGGTCATGGACCGATCCCTCTCCCGTCTCGCCGTCGCGCTCGTCGTCGGCGCGATGGCCCCGCTCTTCGACTCCACCATCGTCAGCGTCGCGCTGCACAGCCTCGCGCACGAGCTGCACGCCTCCGTCGACACGATCCAGTGGGTCTCGACGGCCTACCTCCTCGCGATGGGCGTCACCGTGCCCGTCGTCGGCTGGCTGCAGCGCCGGGTCGGCGGGCGCCGGCTCTGGTCGGCCGCGCTCGTCCTCTTCCTCGTCGGTTCGCTCCTCTGCTCGATCGCCTGGAGCGCGGGCAGCCTCATCGCGTTCCGGGTCGTGCAGGGCGCGGGCGCCGGCGTCATGCTGCCGCTGCTGACGACGCTGCTCATGCAGGCCGCCGGCGGGCGCGCGCTCGGCCGCGTGATGGCGGTCGTGTCGCTGCCGACGGCGCTCGGCCCGATCCTCGGCCCGGTCGTCGGCGGGCTGCTGCTCGGCGCGGGCGACTGGCGCTGGCTGTTCTGGGTGAACGTGCCGTTCGTCGTGGTCGGCCTCGTGCTCGCGCGGCTCCTCATGCCGGCGGACGGCCCGACGGTCCGCGCGCGGCTCGACGCGGTCGGCCTCCTGCTGCTCTCCCCCGCGGTCGTCGCCCTGCTCTACGGCCTGAGCCGCGTCACGGCGCCCGGCGGGTTCGGCCGCGTCGACGTCTGGGCGCCGCTCGCCGGCGGCGTCGTGCTGCTCGCGGCCTTCGTCGCCTGGGCGCTCCGGCGCCGGGACGCCGCGCTCGTGGACCTGCGCCTGCTGCGGCACCGCCCGCTGGCCGCGGCCTCCGCGCTGATGTTCCTGACCGGCGCCTCGCTCTACGGCGCGATGCTGCTGCTCCCCCTGTCGTTCCAGGAGCTCCGCGGGACGGACGCGCTCGGCGCCGGCCTGCTCCTCATCCCCCAGGGCGTCGGGTCGCTGCTGAGCCGGTCCCTCGCCGGCCGGCTGACCGACCGGATCGGCGCCCGCGCCGTGGCCCTCGTCTCATTCGCGGTGATCGGGCTCGCGACGGTGCCGTTCGCCTTCGCGGGGCCGTCGACGCCCGAGTGGGTGCTGCTCGTCGCGCTGCTCGTCCGCGGCGTCGGGCTCGGCGCCGCCTTCATCCCGCTGATGGCCGTCGGCTTCGTCGGCCTGGACCGGGAGGAGGTGCCGCACGCGAGCATCGTGACCCGCATCGCGCAGCAGCTCGGCGGCGGCGCCGGCACCGCGGTGCTCGCCGTCGTCCTGCAGGGCGCGGTCGCCACCCTCGGCCCGGTCGACGCGTTCCGCACCGCGTTCTGGTGGGCGGTCGGCTTCACCGCGGCCGGCGTCGTGCTCGCCGTCCTCCTCCCCGGCAGGCCCGCGCCCCAGCCGGTCGCCGAGGCACCGGCCGAGGAGCGCCTCGAGGAGGCGACCGCCTGACGGGAGGACTCGCGGATCCGCAGTTCCTCCGCGGATCCGCAGTTCCCGCCCGACACGCCGGACCCGGGGCACCCGAGCCCGGCGTGTCGAGGAAGAACTGCGGATCCGCGAGCTCAGACCAGGGAGTCGCGCCAGGCCGCGTGGAGGGCGGCGAAGCGCCCGGTCCCCGCGATGAGGTCCGCGGGCGTCCCGTCCTCCACGATCCGGCCGTGCTCCATCACGAGCACGCGATCCGCGATCGCGACCGTCGAGAGGCGGTGCGCGATGATCAGGGCCGTCCGGTCGGCGAGCAGGGTCTGCAGCGCCTCCTGCACGAGCCGCTCGCTCGGGATGTCGAGCGACGCGGTCGCCTCGTCGAGGATCAGCACCTCGGGGTCGGCCAGGAACGCGCGCGCGAACGAGATCAGCTGCCGCTGCCCCGCGGAGACGCGGCCGCCGCGCTTGTTCACGTCCGTGTCGTAGCCGTCCGGCAGCGACCGGATGAAGGCGTCGGCACCGACCGCCCGCGCGGCCGCCTCGATCTCCTCCCGGGTCGCACCGGGGCGCCCGAGCTCGATGTTGTCGGCCACGGACCCGGAGAACAGGTACGCCTCCTGCGTCACCATGACGACGGCGCGGTGCAGGTCCTGGTTCGTCAGGTCGCGCAGGTCGACGTCGTCGAGCGTGATGCGCCCGTCGGAGGGGTCGTAGAAGCGCGCGATGAGCTTCGCCAGCGTCGACTTCCCGGCCCCGGTGGAGCCGACGAGCGCGATCGTCTGCCCGGCCGGCACGTCGAGGTCGAAGTGCGGCAGGATCTCGCGGTCGGCGCGGTAGGCGAAGCGGACCCCCTCGAACCGCACGCGGCCGGTGACCCCGGTGCCGAGCGGCTTCGGCTGCACCGGCTCGGGTACGGTCGGGCTCTCCTCGAGCACGCCGGAGATCTTCTCGAGCGCCGCCTCGGCCGACTGGTACGCGTTGTAGAAGGTCGCGATGTCCTCCATCGGGTCGAAGAACCGCCGCGTGTAGAGCACTGCCGCGAGCAGCACGCCGATCGCGAGGTCCCCGTTCAGGACGCGGTAGGCGCCGAACAGCAGCACGGCCGCGGTCGTGAGGTTGCCGATCAGCGTCAGCCCGGGCTCCAGCACGGCGAACAGGCGGATGGCGCGGGCGTTGATCGAGCGGTAGTCCTCGGTCAGCTCGCCGTAGTCGCGCGCGTTCCGCGGCTCCTTGCGGAACGCCTGCACGGCGCGGATGCCCGTCATCGTCTCCACGAAGAAGACGATGAGCTTCGCCGAGAACACCCGCGACTCCCGGAACGTCGCTTCGCTGCGCCGCTGGAACCAGCGGATGAGGAACCAGAGCGGCACGAACGAGCAGAACAGGACGAGCCCGCTCCAGCCGTCCAGCAGCACGAGCGCGACCGCGGTGAAGAGCATGTAGAGCACGCTCTGCACGAGCTCGTTGATGCCGCCGTCGAGCAGCTCCCGGATCGAGTCGAGGTCGCTCGTCTGGCGGGAGATGATGCGGCCGGACGTGTACTGCTCGTGGAACTCGAGGCTGAGCCGCTGCGTCTGCACGAAGACCCGCTCGCGCAGGTCGATGAGCATCGCCTGGCTGATCCGCGCGGTCTGCACGGTGTACGCCGCGATGAGCACCCCGGAGAGCACGCCGGCCACCAGGTAGACGACGACGGAGCCGGCGAGCGGCACCGCCCGCCCGCGGAGGAGCTCCGGCAGCCCGGTGTCGATGCCGTAGGCGATGATCGCCGGCCCGATGACCTGCAGGGCCGTGCTGACCACGACGACCAGCGCCGTGAGCAGGATGCTCCGCTTCAGCGGCGCGAGCAGGCTGCCGAGCAGGGAGAGGGAGCGACGGCGCAGCACGCGGCGCTCCGCCTTGTCGAAGTCGCGGCGCTCCTCGCCCGCGACACCGGTGATCGAGCTCATGCGTCCACCTCCTCGTAGGTCTGCTCGTCCTCGAGGCTCGAGATGACGAAGCGGTACCGCTCGCTGGTGGCGAGCAGCTCGGTGTGGGTGCCGACCGCGATGATGCGGCCGCCCTCGAGCAGCGCGACGCGGTCGGCGAGCTGCACGGTGGAGGGCCGGTGGGCGACGATCAGCGCCGTGGTGCGGGTGAGCACCTGGCGCAGCGCCGCCTCCACGAGCGCCTCGGTGTCGACGTCCAGCGCCGACAGCGGGTCGTCGAGCACGAGCACGGCCGGGTTCGCCGCGACCGCGCGGGCGAGCGCCAGGCGCTGCCGCTGGCCGCCGGACAGGCTGAGCCCCTCTTCGCCGATGACGGTGTCGAGACCCTCGGGGAGGTCGTGCACGAACGCGGCCTGCGCGATGTCGAGGGCCTCCTGCAGCACGTCGTCGCCGGCGTCGGGTCGCCCGAGGAGCACGTTGTCGCGGACCGACGCGGAGAAGAGGGTCGCCTCCTCGAAGGCCATGGCGATGTGCGTGCGCAGCTCGACGCGGGTCAGGTCGCGGATGTCGACGCCGTCGAGCAGGATCCGACCGCTCGTGACGTCGTACAGGCGCCCGGCGACCTCCACCGCGGTCGTCTTCCCCGACCCGGTGAGCCCGACGAGGGCCATGGTCTCCCCGGGCTCGATCGCGAGGTCCATGCCGTCCAGCAGGTCCGGGGCGCCCTCGGGCGCGTCCGGGTAGTGGAAGTGGACGTCCTGGAACTCGAGCCGGCCGCGCGCCTCGGCGATGTGCTTCGGGTGCTCCGGGTCCCGGATCGTGTTCTCCTCGTCGAACACCTCGAACAGGCGGTCCGTCGCCGTCCGGGTGTCGTACATCATCGACAGCAGGAAGCCGATCGACTCGAGCGGGAACCGCAGGACGGTCGCGGTGGCGAAGAACGCGACGAGGCCGCCGACGCTGAGGTTGCCGAGGCTCGCCTGCCAGACGCCGACGAGCAGGCACAGCGCGAACGCGACGTCGGGGACGAGCAGCAGCCACAGCCAGATCTGCGCGACCGCCTTCGCCTTCTCGATCTCGGTGCCCCGCAGCTCCTCCGCGCGCTGCAGGAAGCCCTGCAGCTTCGTGCGACCGCGGCCGAACGCCTTGAGCACGCGGATGCCGTGCACCGACTCCTCCACGAGGGTCGCGAGGTCGCCCTGCTGGTCCTGGCTCCGGCGCGCCACCACGTGGTAGCGGCGCTCGAACCGGAAGCCGTTGATCCAGAGCGGCACCGAGCACAGGGTGAACACCACGGCGAGCAGCGGGTTCAGGAACGCGAGCACCACCACGCCGACCGCGATCGTGATGACGTTCACGACGAGGTAGATGAACCCGAACGCGATGAAGCGCCGGATCAGGCTGAGGTCGCTCATCGAGCGCGACAGCAGCTGCCCGCTGGGCCAGCGGTCGTGGAAGGCGACGGGCAGGTCCTGCAGCTTCGCGAACAGGGCGCGGCGGAGGTTCGCCTCGACGCCGGTCGCCGGCCCGACGATGTAGAGGCGTCGCGCGAAGTACAGCGCGGCCTCGAGCACCCCGAGCACGGCGATGAGCGCCACGGCGGGAGGGATCTGCGCCGGGTCCTTCGACGCGAGCGGGCCGTCGACGATGCGCTGCAGCACCTGGGGCACGGCGAGGGAGACGAGCGAGGCGGCGAGCGCCATCGCCATGGCGATGATGATGCTGCGGCGCACCGGGCGCACGAAGGGGTCCAGGCGGCGCAGGGCCTGCAGCGTCGACGGTTGCCGGACGGGTTCGGTCATGGTGTTCCTTCCCGCAGCCGAGCGCAGGGCGCAGCGGGGTGCGGAGACGTCGGAGGCGCCGTCGTCGGCGCTGGACGGGTTCAACCGCGCGGGGGCGCGGCCGGGGATGTGGTGCGGAGGAGGGGCGGGAGTCAGGCCCGAGCGCGGAGCGCGGGGATGACGGCGACGAGCTCGACGGTGATCGCGGACATGTCGGCCTCCTGCCCTTCGTCGACCGGCGCACGACGGCGCCCGGCCGGCCTCCGCGCTCTCCCCGCCAGATGGAGGTGTGGACGAGCCGCGGCAGCCCTCCAGCATATGGAATCACAAGCATCCGCACAACGGTCTGTGCGCCCGCGAGATGCGCACTCGCGGTGCGCGTCCCGCAGATCGAGGTGCGATCGCAGCGGGCCCCGAGATCTCAGCCGGTCGACGGTCGGCCGCCGAGGACCCGGTCGACCACGTCCTGCACGGACGCCTCCGGACCGATGCGCTGCTCGGCCACGAACGGGAGCGGGTCCCAGCCGCGGTACCACTCCCGCAGCTCGTCCGCCCCGAAGTGCGCGGGCTGCGGCCGCGTCGCGTGACGCCGCACCGTCTCCTCCAGCGTCAGGTCGTCGGCGAGGAAGCGCGCGTCGTCGGCCGCGCCCGCCAGCCGCTCGAGCATCGCCGCGTACCGGGACGCGGCGAGGATCCCCTCGATCACGACGTGCCGCCCCGCCGCGAGCAGGTGCTCCGCCGCGAGCTCGAGCAGCGCGGCGTGCTCCATGCCGTCGGGGTGCGACTCCCCCGTCCGCTCGTTGAACACGACGCGGCGGAAGTGGTCCTGCCCGAGTACCGCGGCGGGCCGGCCGAGCTCGCGCTGCAGCGCCGCTGCGGCGGTCGACTCGCCCGACCCCGCGCCGCCCCGCAGCACCACCAGCACCCGGCGAGCCGACGGATCGGCACGCGGCGCCCGGCGTCAGCGCACGACGCGGAGGACCTGCTTCTGCACGCCGTTGCCGTAGGCCTCGTGCTCCTCGAGCCGCAGGTGCGTCATGTCGTGCGACGTCCCGCTGAACAGGCGCTTCCCGGCGCCGAGCAGCACGGGGAAGACGAGCAGGTGGTAGCGGTCGACGAGTCCCGCGTCGGTGAGCGAGGCGCCGAGCCGGGCGCTGCCGTGCACGAGCAGCGGGCCGCCGTCCTCCTCCTTGAGCGCCGCGACCTCGTCGAGGGTGCGCACGATCGTGGCCGGCCACCGCTCGTCGTCGGCCTGCAGCGTGCGCGACACGACGTAGCGGGGCAGGGCGTTGTAGCGGGCGAACTCCGGCATGCCGCCCCAGACGGGCGCGAACGCCTCGTAGCTGACGCGGCCGACGAGCAGGGCCCCGGCCTCCTCCTGCTCGCGGCCCTTCAGCTCGTAGGCGGCGGGGTCGAACTCGATCCCCTGGAACGTCCATCCGCTGTTGCGGTACCCGGGCTCGCCGCCCGGCGCCTCCATGACGCCGTCGACCGACACGAACGCGGTGATGATGAGCTCTCGCATGTCCGTGATCCTCTCGTCGGAAGGACGTCGAACGGCGGCACCGGAGATCGACATCGCGGAGCGACGATCTCCCGGGTACGGCGGCCCTGACCGGTCGAGTACGCCGGCACCCGCGGGACGGCTCCCGTGGGCTCAGTGGAAGAAGTGGCGCTCGCCCGTGAAGTACATCGAGACACCGGCGGCCTCCGCCGCGGCGATCACCTCGGCGTCGCGCATGGACCCGCCGGGCTGCACGATCGCGCGGACGCCGGCCTCCAGCAGCACCTCCGCGCCGTCGGCGAAGGGGAAGAAGGCGTCGGAGGCCGCGACGGAGCCGGCCGCGCGCTCCCCCGCCCGCTTGACGGCGAGGTGGCAGGAGTCGACGCGGTTGACCTGGCCCATGCCGATGCCGACCGAGGCGCCGCCGGAGGCGAGCAGGATCGCGTTCGACTTCACCGACCGCACCGCGCGCCAGGCGAAGGCGAGGTCGGCCAGGGTCGCGTCGTCGGCCGCGGGCCCGGCCGCGAGGGTCCAGGAGCGGGGGTCGACGACGCCGTAGCGGTCGGGGTCCTGCACGAGCACGCCGCCGGACACCTGCTTGAACTCGCGCTCCGGCAGCGCGAAGCCCTCGGGCAGCTGGAGGATGCGGATGTTCTTCTTCTGCTGGAGCACCGTCAGCGCAGCGGGCTCGTAGCCCGGCGCGACGACGACCTCCGTGAAGATCCCGGCGACGGTCTCCGCCATGTCGAGCGTGATCGTGCGGTTCGCGGCGATCACGCCGCCGAAGGCCGACACCGGGTCGCAGTCGTTCGCTAGCCGGTGAGCGGCGGCGATCGGGTCGACGGCGTGCGCGGGCGCGACCGCGATGCCGCACGGGTTCGCGTGCTTCATCACCGCGACGGCGGGCTCGTCGAAGTCGAGGACCGCGCGGACGGCCGCGTCCGCGTCGACCATGTTGTTGTAGCTGAGCTCCTTGCCGTGCAGCTGCGCCGCCTGCGCGAGCCCGCGGCCGGCGGGGTCGCGCCACAGCGCCGCGGTCTGGTGCGCGTTCTCGCCGTAGCGGAGCGGCGACTCGACGAAGCGGTAGCTCCCGGAGCGCACGGAGGCGTCGGCACCGTCCGCGAACCAGTCGGCGATGGCCCGATCGTAGGCCGCGATGCGCTCGAAGGCGGCGGCCGCGAGGCGGCGCCGCAGCTCCAGGGAGGTGCCACCCGCGGCGATCCCCTCGAGCACGACCGGGTAGGCGTCGGTGCCGGTCACGACCGCGACGTTCGCGAAGTTCTTCGCCGCCGCGCGGACCATCGCCGGCCCGCCGATGTCGATCTGCTCGACGATCGCGGCGTCGTCCGCGCCGGAGGCGACGGTCTGCTCGAACGGGTACAGGCTCGAGACGAGCAGCTCGAAGGGCCGGATGCCGAGCGCGGTCAGCTCGGCGGCGTGCTGCTCGAGCCGCAGGTCGGCGAGGAGGCCGCCGTGCACCGCGGGGTGCAGCGTCTTCACGCGCCCGTCGAGCGACTCCGGGAACCCCGTGACCTCGGACACCTCGGTCACGGCGAGGCCGGCGTCGCGCAGCGTCGACGCCGTCGACCCGGTCGACACGAGCTCGACGCCCGCGCCGACGAGGGCCGCACCGAGCTCCACCAGCCCGGTCTTGTCGCTCACGGAGAGCAGCGCGCGGCGGACGGGGACGACGTCGGCGTCGCCCGGGGCGACGGTGCGGGCGGTGGTCATGCTGCGGCCTCCAGTTCGATGCGCCCCTCCGCGATCCCCTGGATCACGTCGGCGAGCAGGCGCCGTTCGACGGGCTTGATGCGGTCGTGCAGGGTCGCCTCGGAGTCGTCCGGCAGCACCGGGACCCGCTCGCGGGCGAGGATCGGGCCGCTGTCCGTGCCGTGGTCGACGACGATGACGCTCGCGCCGGTCTCGGTCGCGCCGGCCTCGAGGGCGTCCCGCACGGCGTGGGCGCCCGGGAACTCCGGCAGGTAGGCGGGGTGGGTGTTGATCAGCCCGGGGCGCAGCGCGTCGACGGCGGCGGGCGGCAGCAGGCGCATCAGGCCGGAGAGGATCACGACGTCCGGCGCCCACACCCGAACGGCCTCGACGAGGGCCTCGCCCCACGCCTCGCGCGTCTCGTACTGCGGGAACGGCACGAGGAACGAGGGCACCCCGAACTCGTCGGCGTGCACGAGGCCGCCGGCGTCGCGGTCGGCGCCCACGGCCACGACGTGCGCGGGGAAGTCGGCGTCGTCGCAGCGCTCGAGGAGGGCGCGGAGGTTGCTGCCGCCGCCGGAGATGAGCACGACGAGCCGCAGCACGACGGCGAGCCTACTGGGGGCCGTCGTCCTCGCTCGAACCGGGGAGGGCGGAGCGCGCGGGGGCGACGACGGCCGCGCCGAGCACGGCGGGCAGGCCGACGAGGACCGCGGTCGCGGCGGCGACGAGCAGCGCGTCGGGCCCGACGGCCGCGAGCCGGCCGGGGCCGACCGCACCGGCGGTCGCGGCGGACAGCAGGCCGAGCGCGACGCCGGCGACGGCGCCGGCGAGCAGGCCGAGCGGGAGCGCGCGCGTGGTCGCGCCGCTCCGACGCGCGAGGACCGCGGCGGCGAAGCCGGCGAGGACGGGTACGAGGAGGACCGCGGCCGCCCACGCGGGCGGGTCGACGGGGACGGCGCCGAGCACCGGCAGCGCCGGCAGCGGACCGGCCTGGCCGACGAACGGGCTCGTCGCCGAGCCGACACCGAGCGCGACCCCCGGACCGACGAGCCACGCGGCGGCCCAGACGACGAGCGCCGGGACGGCGAGCAGCTGGGCGCACGTCAGCACGAACCCGCCGACGGGCCCGGCGTCGAGCGACTCCTGCAGCGCGACGACGTCGGCGAAGCGCCCGAGCAGCAGCACGGCGAGCGCGACGGCCGCCGCGGCGAGCACGAGGAGGAGGGCGCCGAGCCCGGTGCGGACGCCGTCCGGCAGCGCGGCGCCGGGCCGGGCGGAGCGCGCGCCGACCAGTCCCGCGACGGCGACGAGCGCGACGGGGACCAGCACGCCCTGCCAGGCGGAGGGCGCGGCCGCCGCGGAGGTGCCGACGCCGACGAGGACCGCGGCGAGCACGGCCGTGACGATGACCTGGGCGGCCCAGGCGAGCGCGGGGGCATCCGTCGCGACCGCCCGCCTGCCGCCGCGGACGGCCGCGAGCGCGGTGACGAGGGCCGGTCCCAGCGCGGCGGCGCTGACGGTGAAGGCGGCGCCGCCGGCCGTGAAGCGGACGTCGACGCCGTGGCCGATCAGCCAGGCGTCCGCCGCGGCGGAGACGGAGGGCGTCCACGCCTCGGCCCGGCCGAGGCCGGCCCACGCGAGCACGCCGAGCGCGGCGAGCACCGCGAACGGCAGCGCGACGCCGAGCAGCCCGTCGACGGCGCCCACGACGACGGCGCCCACCCGGCGGCGGGGCGCCCGGGTCGGCCGGTCGGAGGCGACGTCGGGTGCGTCGTCGAGGACGGAGCTGCTGATCCCTCGAGGCTATGGACGCGGAGCACCCCGGGGCGCAGGCGCCCCGGGGTGTTCCGTTTCTCCGCGCATCCGGGGAACCGGACGCCGAGCGCACGGTTCCCCGGATGTACGGAGGAGAAGCCTCAGGCGGAGGCGGTGAGGACCTCGCGCATCAGCGCGGCGGTCTCGGAGGGCGTCTTGCCGACCTTCACGCCCGCGGCCTCGAGGGCCTCCTTCTTCGCCTGCGCGGTGCCGGCGGAGCCGGACACGATCGCGCCGGCGTGGCCCATCGTCTTGCCCTCGGGAGCGGTGAAGCCCGCGACGTAGCCGACGACCGGCTTCGTCACGTTGGCCTTGATGAAGTCTGCCGCGCGCTCCTCGGCGTCGCCGCCGATCTCGCCGATCATCACGATCGCCTTCGTCTCCGGGTCCGCCTCGAACGCGGCGAGCGCGTCGATGTGGGTGGTCCCGATGATCGGGTCGCCGCCGATGCCGATCGCGGTCGAGAACCCGAGGTCCCGCAGCTCGTACATCATCTGGTAGGTCAGCGTGCCGGACTTCGAGACGAGCCCGATCGGCCCCTTGCCCGTGATCGTCGCCGGGGTGATCCCGACGAGGGACTCGCCCGGCGTGATGATGCCGGGGCAGTTCGGGCCGATGATCCGGGTCTTCCCGCCGGTCGCCTTCGCGTGGGCCCACGCCTCCGCGGCGTCCTGCACCGGGATGCCCTCGGTGATGACGACGAGCAGCGGGATCTCGGCGTCGATGGCCTCGATCATCGCGTCCTTCGCGAACGCGGGCGGCACGAACGCGATGGAGACGTCGGCGCCGGTCTCGGCGATCGCCTCCTTCACGGTGCCGAACACGGGCAGCTCGACGTCGCCGTGGGTGACGGTCGTGCCGGCCTTGCGCGCGTTGACGCCGCCGACGACCTGCGTGCCGGCCTTCAGCATGAGCGCGGTGTGCTTGGTGCCCTCACCGCCGGTGATCCCCTGGACGATCACCTTCGAGTCCTTGTTCAGGAAGATCGACATCGTTCCCGTCCTCTCAGTTCGCAGCGGCCAGCTCGGCGGCCTTGTCGGCGCCGTCGTCCATCGTGAGCGCGAGCGTCACGAGCGGGTGCGCGGCCTCCTGCAGGATCCGGCGGCCCTCCTCGACGTTGTTGCCGTCGAGCCGCACGACGAGCGGTTTCGTGGCGGTGTCGCCGAGCATGCCGAGCGCCTGCACGATGCCGTTCGCGACCGCGTCGCAGGCGGTGATGCCGCCGAAGACGTTCACGAACACGCTCTTCACCTGCGGGTCGCCGAGGATCACGTCGAGCCCCGCCGCCATGACGGAGGCGGACGCGCCGCCGCCGATGTCGAGGAAGTTCGCCGGCTTCACGCCGCCGTGGCGCTCGCCCGCGTAGGCGACGACGTCGAGCGTCGACATGACGAGGCCCGCGCCGTTGCCGATCACGCCGACCTCGCCGTCGAGCTTCACGTAGTTGAGGTGCGAGGCCTTCGCCTTCGCCTCGAGCGGGTCGGCGGACGCCTTGTCCTCGAGCTCCGCGTGACGCGGGTGGCGGAAGTCGGCGTTGTCGTCGAGCGACACCTTGCCGTCGAGCGCGACGATGTCGCCGCCGCCCGTCAGCACGAGCGGGTTGACCTCGACGAGCGTCGCGTCCTCGCCGGTGTAGACCTCGTAGAGCTTCACGAAGACCGGCGCGACCGTGTCGACGAGCTCGGCCGGGAACTTCGCGGCCCGGGCGATCGCGGCCGCCTTCTCGAGGGTGACGCCCTCGCCGGGGTCCACCTCGATGCGGGCGAGCGCCTCGGGCCGGGTGACGGCGAGCTCCTCGATCTCCATGCCGCCCTCGAAGCTGGAGAGCGAGAGGTAGGAGCGGTTCGCGCGGTCGAGCAGGACGGAGAAGTAGTACTCCTCCTTGATGTCCGCGCCCGCGGCGACCATCACCCGGTTCACCGTGTGGCCCTTGATGTCCATCCCGAGGATGGCCCTCGCGGCGGCCTCGGCGTCGTCGGGCGTCTTCGCCACCTTCACGCCGCCGGCCTTGCCGCGGCCGCCGACCTTCACCTGCGCCTTGACGACGGTCACGCCGCCGAGGCGCTCCGCCGCGGCCCGCGCCTGCTCCGGCGTGTCCGCGACGATGCCGGCGAGCACCGGCACCCCGTACTGCTCGAACAGGTCACGTGCCTGGTACTCGAAGAGGTCCATCGGACGACCACGTCTCCTCACCGGTTGACAACCGGGCAACCCTACCCGGCGGCCGCCGAGCGCCTCATGGAGGGTCCCGAGGGCGTCGACGTTGCCACGTCAACCCTGCGCGGGATACGGTGCCGGGATGGCCGTGGAGCTCACGAGCGGAGAGGCGTCGACCTGGCGCCTGATCCAGCGGCTGTCCGACCTCGCGACCGGTGTCGTCGAGCTGCAGATCCGCTCCGCCGCGGACCTCTCCTCGGCGGAGTTCGAGGTGCTGCGCTGCCTCGTGGACGCGCCGGACCGGCAGCTGCGGCAGAACGAGCTCGCGGCGCTGCTCGGCTGGGACAAGAGCCGGCTCTCCCACCAGCTCACGCGCATGCAGCACCGCGAGCTGATCGACCGGCAGAAGTCGGGCCGCGTGCACGCCGTCGCGGTGACCCGCACCGGGGTGCAGAAGTTCGAGCTGGCGGACAACGCGCACGTCGCGGCCGTCCGCTCGCTGCTGCGGGAGCACCTCTCGGTCGCGGAGCGCGAGGCGCTCGAGCGCACGGCCGCCCAGGCCGTCGCCGCGGCGGACGCCGAGGAGGACGCGACGCCGTCGCGCCCGGCGTCGACCCCGCGGCTGCGGGCCCGCACCACCTGAGCCGGCCGGTCGGACCGCCGGGCTCAGGCGTCGGGGCTCAGGGGTCCGGGCTCGGGCGTCGGGGTTCAGATGTCGGGGACGAGCCGCTTGCCGAGCCCGGTCGCACCGTCGGGCGTGTAGCCGAGCCGGTCGTAGAAGGCGCCGACCGCCTCGTTGCCGGCGCGGATCTGCACGTTCACCTTCGGGCAGCCGAGCGCCAGCAGCCGCGCCTCGGCCTCCATCATCAGCAGCCGGCCGAGGCCGGTCCCCCGCCGGTCCGGTGCGACCGCGAGGTAGTGGACCCAGCCGCGGTGCCCGTCGTACCCGGCCATCGCGCTGCCGACGATCCCGCCCGTGCCTCGTCCCGAGGCGCCTGACGCGTCCTCCGCGACGAGGAAGAGCTCGCGCTGGACCTGCTTCTTCCGCTCGATGTCGCGGTGCGGGTCGTTCCAGGGCCGGGTGAGGCCGGCCGCCTCCCACAGCGCGACGACCGCGTCCTCGTCCGCGTCGGCGAACGGGCGGAGGTGGACCGTCACAGCTTCACGATCGGCGCGACCTTGACGAGCAGCCGCTTCCTGCCCGCCGTGTCGAACTGCACCTCCGCGATCCGCTTCGCCGCCGTGCCGGTGATGGCCTGCACGCGGCCCTCGCCGAAGTCGTCGTGCCGCACCCGGTCGCCGATCGCGAGCTCGAGGTCGCCGTTGTCGCGCACCTTGCCCGTGACGCGGTTGGTCCACTCGGTCTTCGGCTTCGCCTGGCCCGCGCCCGCGCCGACGCCGCCGCTGCTCCAGCCGAGGCTGCCCGCCGCACGGCCGCCCGCACCCGGGCCGGTCATGCCGGGCGACTGCCGCCAGTCGATGAGCTCGCCCGGGATCTCGGCGAGGAACCGGCTGGGCGCCGAGACGCTCGTCTCCCCGTAGCTGTTCCTCGTCATCGCGAGGGACAGGTACAGCCGCTCCCGCGCCCGGGTGATGCCGACGTAGAACAGCCGGCGCTCCTCCGAGGGGCCGCCCGGCTCGTTCACGCTCATCCGGTGCGGGAGGAGGTCCTCCTCGATGCCGGTGAGGAACACCGCGCGGAACTCGAGGCCCTTCGCGGTGTGCAGGGTCATGAGCGAGACGGTGCCGGACGTGTCGTCGAGCTCGTCCGCGGCCGCGACGAGCGCCGTCTCGGTGAGGAAGTCGATCAGCAGCCCGTCGGGGTTGTTCCGCTGGAACTCCTTCGTGACCGCGAGGAGCTCCTCGATGTTCTCCATCCGCGCCTCGTCCTGCGGGTCCTTGCTCGCCCGCAGCGCGTCGACGTAGCCGCTCTTCTGCATGAGGAGGGCCAGCACGTCGAAGACGGGGATCGGCGCGTTCCCCTCCGCCGGCGGCACGGTCATCGCGGTCGCCTCGTCGAGCAGGTCCGACAGGGCCGTGATCGCCTTCGTGACCTTCGGCCCGAAGCCGAGCTCCGCCGCGTGGCGCAGCGCCTCGCGGAAGGTGACCCCGTTCCGCTCCGCGAAGTTCGCGAGCTGGGTCTCCGTCGCCGGCCCGATGCCGCGCTTCGGGGTGTTGAGGATGCGGCGCACGGCGAGGGCGTCGGCCGGGTTGGCGACGGAGATGAGGTACGCCATCGCGTCCTTGATCTCGGCGCGCTCGTAGAACTTCGTGCCGCCGAGGATCCGGTACGGCACCGCCGACCGGATCAGGATCTCCTCCAGCGCACGGGTCTGGGCGTTGGTCCGGTAGAAGACCGCGATCTCGCGGTACTCCATGCCGTTCCGGTGCAGCTGCTCGATCTCGTCCGCGACGAACTGCGCCTCGTCGTGGCCGGAGTACCCGGTGAAGCCGACGATCTTGTCGCCGGCGCCGCCCGCGGTGAAGAGGTTCTTCGGCTTGCGGTCGAAGTTGTTCGCGATGACCGCGTTGGCCGCGTCGAGGATCGTCTGCGTGGAGCGGTAGTTCTGCTCCAGCAGCACGACCGTGGCCTCGGGGAAGTCCTGCTCGAACTCGATGATGTTCCGGATGTCGGCGCCGCGGAAGGCGTAGATCGACTGGTCGGAGTCGCCCACCACGGTCAGCGACGCGGCCGGGACGCCGGGCGCCGGCTTCGTGAGCTCGCGGATCAGCGCGTACTGGGCGTGGTTCGTGTCCTGGTACTCGTCGACGAGGATGTGCCGGAACCGGCGCCGGTAGGGCTCGGCGACGTGCGGGAACGCCCGGAACAGGTACACCGTCTGGGCGATGAGGTCGTCGAAGTCGAACGCGTTCGCGGCCTGGAGCGTGCGCGTGTACTCGCGGAAGATCGTGAGGAACAGCGCCTCCTTCGGGTCCGCGAGGTTCACGTCGCGGCTGAAGGACTCGGCGTCGATCAGCTCGTTCTTGAGCTTCGAGATGCGCGCGCCGACGTTCGCGACCGACAGCCCCATCACGTCGGCCTCGTACTGCTTGACGATGCGCTTCAGCAGGGCGCGCTGGTCGCCGGAGTCGTAGATGGTGAAGCCGGAGGCGTAGCCGAAGACCTCCGCCTCGCGGCGCAGGATGCGCACGCACGCGGAGTGGAACGTCGAGATCCACATGCCGTCGGCGGCATGCCCGACGAGGTGGCGCACGCGCTCCCGCATCTCGCCCGCGGCCTTGTTCGTGAACGTGATGGCGAGCACCTGGCTCGGCCACGCCTCGCGCGTCTCCAGGAGGGAGGCGATGCGGCGGGTGAGCACGCTCGTCTTGCCCGAGCCGGCTCCCGCCACGATCAGCAGGGCGGGTCCGCGGTACAGCACGGCCTCGCGCTGCCGCGGGTTCAACCCCTCGAGCAGGGCCGACGACCCCTCCACCGACATGGGCTGCACCAGCTGCGTCATGATGACGTCAAGGGTAGGCCGGTACCCCGACATCGGCGGGGCGCCCGAGCTCCTCGAGCGCCAGGTCGGGGTGGTCGGCGAAGACCCCGGTCACGCCGGCCGCGACGAGCCGCCGCCAGTACGCGCCGTAGCGCCCCCGACGGCCGGTCGGGGTGCGGAAGCGCGGCGGCAGGAAGCGGTTCTCGGGACGCAGCGTCCAGGTCCAGACGTCGAGGCCGAGGCCGCGGTAGCCGTCGACCACGGCGGGGCGCACCAGGCCGGCCCGCAGGCTGACGCCGTCGTACCGGGCGAAGGGCGCGGGGTCGCGGACCGTGCGCAGGTCGGCGACCGGGGAGTGGCCGATCAGAGCGACGAGCGGGCATCCGACGCCGCGCTCGGCCAGCCGGTCGAGCACGTGGTGCTCGAAGCTCTCGATCGCGAGCTCGGGCCGGCGGGCCGTCCCCGCGAGGAGGTCGAGCAGGATCTCGTCGACCGGGAGCCCGAGCCGCGCGGACCGCTCGACGTGCTTGAGCTCGACCACGAGCCGGACCCCGGTGCCGGCGAGCAGGTCCATCGCGTCCGCGAGCGCGAGCAGCGGCTCGCCGTCGTGCGCGGCGCTCTCCGGTCGCAGTCGCGGCAGCCGCTCGCGCGCTCCGAGCGCCTGCAGCTGCTCGAGCCGGAGGTCCTCCGCGAACCAGCCCACCCGCGGCCGGCCGCGCACGACCTTCGCCCGCCGCAACGGGCGCAGCTCGGCGTGCTCCTCGACGTCCGTCGTCTCGCTCAGCTCGGGGTCGTGGCGGACGACGAGGACCCCGTCCGCGCTCGCCACGACGTCGACCTCGACCGCGTCGGCGCCCTGCTCGACGGCGAGCAGCAGCGCGGACCGCGTCAGCTCCGGGCGGTGACCGCTCGCACCGCGGTGCGCGATGATCAGCGGGGCGGGCACACCGGGAGGCTACGACACGGCCGCCCGTTCCATAGGAAGCCCATAGCGCGAGCCGCCCCGCGGCACGGCCGCCGTTCCTACACTCGACTCTCCGGCGCGCACCGCGTCGGTCCCGGACAGGAACAGGAACCATGGCGAACCCCGCCCTCTCCAACAACCCCGCGTTCAAGAACGGCAGCACCGTGAGCGCCTCGCAGCTGGAGGAGCTGTACGAGCGCCCGGCGGCGTCCCCCGCGGACACCGGCCGCATGACCTACGAGGACACCGCGGTGAAGACCGTGATCCTCTTCGCCGTGCTGCTCGCCACCTCGGCGGTCGGCTGGTTCGTGCCCGCCCTCGCGATCGTCGGCGCGATCGCCGGCTTCGTCCTCGCGCTGGTGAACACCTTCAAGCGCGAGCCGTCGGTGCCGCTGATCGTGCTCTACGCCGCGGCCGAGGGCCTCTTCGTCGGCGGCATCTCGGCGTTCTTCAACGCGCAGTGGGGCGGCATCGTGCCGCAGGCCGTTCTCGCGACCCTCGTGACCGTCGGCGTCACGCTGGCCCTGTTCGCGAGCGGCCGGATCCGCGCCTCCGCCCGGGCGACGAAGATCTTCCTGATCGCGATGGTCGCCTACCTGGTCTTCCAGCTGGTCAACACGGTCCTCGGCCTCACCGGCGTCGTCGACGGCCCCTTCGGCCTGCAGAGCGGCGTGCTCGGCATCGCGATCGGCCTGCTGGTCGTCGTCATGGCCGCGTACTCGCTGGTGCTCGACTTCGACCAGATCCAGCAGGGCGTCCGCCGCGGCATCCCCGCCCGGTACGGCTGGACCGGCGCCTTCGGGATCATGGTGACCGTCGTCTGGCTCTACTTCGAGTTCCTGCGGCTGATCGCGATCTTCCGCAACTGACCGACGGGCCCCACGGAGGGCGCCCGGACCGCTGGTCCGGGCGCCCTTCTTCGTGCGGGGAGCGCACGGGAGGGCGTCGCGCCCGTGCACACCGGCGTGTCCGGCCGCCGGGAGGGCCCGGCGGGGGACCGCTCACGTACCGTGACGTCGCCGAGCACGCCAGAGGAGGGCCGACGATGCACGCGACCGATCTGATCGCCCCGTTCGCCGCCCGCTGGGGACGACGCGTGCGCGAGGAGCTCGACCTCGTGCCGCACCCCGCCGACGCCGCCCGGCAGACCGCCGCCGGCCCCGACCCGGACCGGGTGCTCGTGCTCGGCAACGGCCCCGCCATCGGGTTCGGGGTGCTGACGCAGGAGCTCGCCCTGCCCGGACGCCTCGCCCGGCGGCTCGCGGACGCCACCGGCCGCGGCGCCGTCGTCGACGTCGTCTCCCGTCGCGGGACGACCGCGGGCACCGCGCCGCGGCTGCTCGACGAGGCGCGCATGGGCCTGTACGACGCGATCCTCGTCTGCATCGGGTCGAGCGACGCCTACAACCTCGAGCCCGAGCAGCGGTGGCGCGCGGACCTCGGCCAGCTCCTCGACGCCCTCCGCGCCGCCGCGACGCCGTCGACCGTGCTCGCCGTCCTGCCGATCCGCCCCCTGCAGCGGCCGACCTCCGCGCGGGGCCGCACCGGCGGCATGGTGGACGGCCATGCGGCACGGCTCGACCGGATCGCGGAGGACGTCTGCGCCCGCCGCACCGGCGTGGTGCACCTCGGAGAGACGGCCGCCCTGCTGCGAGCGCCGCTCGCGCCGGGCGACTACGACGAGCTCGCCGGGCTCGTGGCCCCGCGGCTCGCGCGCGAGCTCGACCGGGTCGCCGCGCGGTCGGAGGAGGCCGGCGCCCGCGCGCTCCGTGCCCGGCCGGACGCGGAGGACCTGCGGCAGGAGGCCCTCGACCGCACCGGGCTCGTCCGCACGGCCGGCAGCCCTCGGCTCGAACGCCTGCTGCGCACGGCCCGCGAGCTGTTCGGCATCACCGGCGCCGCGGTCACGCTGGTCGACGGCGACCGGGTCGTGTTCAAGGCCGCGGTCGGCATGCCGTCGCACGACCTCCCCCGGTCGGTCGCGCCGTGCGACCGCACGATCCGCCAGCGCGGCGCCCTGGTCCTCGGCGACCTGCGCGGCGAGCCGATCACGCGCGACGGCTGGCGCTTCTACGCCGGCCACCCGCTCGAGTCGCCGGACGGCTATCGGATCGGCGCGCTCTGCCTGCTCGACACGGAGGTCCGCGATCCGCTCACGGTCGACCGCGTCGCGCTCGCCGAGGTCGCGGCGCGCATCGAGGCCGAGCTCTGGGCGGAGGCGGGCCGCACGGGCGGCCACGAGCGCGAGCCCGACCGGGACCTCGACGGCACGGCCGAGCAGCAGGCCGCGGCGGTGCGGACGGCCCGTCTCGCCCACTGAGCCGCTGTGCACGGATGAGGGGACCTGCGGAGCAGGTCCCCTCATCCGTGCACATCACTCCCACTCGATGGTGCCCGGCGGCTTCGAGGTGACGTCGAGCACGACGCGGTTCACCTCGGCGACCTCGTTCGTGATGCGGTTCGACACCTTCGCCAGCAGGTCGTAGGGCAGCCGGGTCCAGTCGGCGGTCATCGCGTCCTCGCTCGACACGGGCCGGAGCACGATCGGGTGCCCGTAGGTGCGGCCGTCGCCCTGCACCCCGACGCTGCGCACGTCCGCGAGCAGCACGACCGGGCACTGCCAGATCTCGTCGTCCCAGCCGGCCGCGGAGAGCTCCTCCCGCACGATCGCATCGGCTCGGCGCAGGGTCGCGAGCCGGTCGCGCGTGATCGACCCGACGATGCGGATGCCGAGGCCGGGACCCGGGAAGGGCTGCCGGCCGACGATCACCTCGGGCAGGCCGAGCTCGCGGCCGATCGCCCGCACCTCGTCCTTGAACAGGGTCCGCAGCGGCTCGACGAGCGCGAACTCGAGGTCCTCGGGCAGGCCGCCGACGTTGTGGTGGCTCTTGATGTTCGCGGTGCCGCTGCCGCCGCCGGACTCCACGACGTCCGGGTAGAGCGTGCCCTGCACGAGGAAGCCGACCTTCCCGCCCTCCTCCTGGGCCTGCGCGACGACGTCGGAGGCGGCCCGCTCGAACGCGCGGATGAACTCGCGGCCGATGATCTTCCGCTTCGTCTCCGGGTCGGACACGCCCTCGAGCGCCGAGAGGAAGGTGTCCGCGGCGTCGACGACGACGAGGTTCACGCCGGTGGCGGCGACGTAGTCGCGCTCGACCTGCTCCGCCTCGCCCTCCCGGAGGAGGCCGTGGTCGACGAAGACGCACGTCAGCCGGTCCCCCACCGCGCGCTGCACGAGCGCCGCGGCGACCGCCGAGTCGACGCCGCCGGAGAGGCCGCAGATGACGCGGGCGTCGCCGACCTGCGCGCGGATCCGCTCGACCTGCTCGGCGATCACGTTGCCGGGGTTCCAGTCCGCCCCGATGCCGGCGGCGTCGTGGAGGAAGCGCTCGATGACCTCCTGGCCGTGCACCGAGTGCTTCACCTCGGGGTGCCACTGGACGCCGTACATGCGCCGCTCGTCGTTCGCGAACGCCGCGACGGGGGTCGACTCGCTGCTGGCGAGCACCTGGAACCCGTCCGGCGCCGCGGAGACGGAGTCGCCGTGGGACATCCAGACGACCTGCTCCGCGGGCTGCCCCGCGACGAGCGGGGCGTCCTGCGCGTCCGCGAGCCGCACCGCGGTCGAGCCGTACTCGCGACGTCCGGTGTGGGCGACGGTGCCGCCCAGCTGCTGGGCCATGACCTGGAAGCCGTAGCAGATGCCGAGCACCGGCACCCCGAGCTCGAGGATGCCCGGGTCGAGCGCCGGGGCGCCGTCCTCGTAGACGCTGGACGGCCCGCCCGAGAGCACGATGCCCGCCGGCCGCCGCGCCGCGATCTCCTCCGCCGTGACGGCGTGCGGGACGATCTCGGAGTAGACGCCGGCCTCGCGCACGCGCCGCGCGATCAGCTGGGCGTACTGCGCGCCGAAGTCGACGACGAGGACGGGATGCGCCTCCCCCGCCGGCGGCTCGGGAGCCCCGTCGGGCCCGGTCGGTGCGGAGGCGTCCGGCTCGATCGTCGTCACCTCCCCGAGCCTACGGAATCCGAGTAATGGTCACGGGCACCTTCAGTGCTACGCTCGCGCCGACTCACTTCGGGTCGGTCCGACCATTACCGGAGGCGAGCATGGCCGAGCAGCCCGTGACCGTCGCCGTCTCCACCGTGATCTTCGGGCTCCAGCCGCCGGCGGAGCCCCGCGACGACGCCCTGGGCGGCCTCGCGGTGCACCTCCCGCTCGTCCAGCGCGTGCGCGAGCCGCACCTCGGCCGCTGGGCCCTGCCCGGCGGCCCCCTGCACGCGGACGAGTCGCTGCGGGAGGCCGCGCGGCGCAACCTGGCCGGCACGACCGGCCTGCGCCCCACCCACCTCGAGCAGCTCTACACGTTCGGCGCCGTGGAGCGCGGCGTCCCCGCGACGCCCGAGGAGCCCCGCGTCGTCTCGGTCGTCTACTGGGCGCTCGTGCGCACCGAGGTCGCCGCGACCACGGTCGACGACGAGCACGTCGCGTGGTTCCCGGCGGAGGACCTGCCGCCGCTCGCCTTCGACCACGAGGAGATCGTGGGCTGGGCGGTCCGGCGGCTGAAGAACAAGCTCGAGTACACGCACCTGTCCCACGCCCTGCTGCCGGAGGAGTTCACCCTCGGCCAGCTGCGGGAGGTGCACGAGGCGATCCTCGGGCGGCGCCTCGACCCCGCGAACTTCCGGCGCCGCGTCGAGGCGACCGGCACCGTGGCGCCGACCGGCGCCCACCAGGCCGGCGTGCGCCACCGCCCGCCCGCGCTCTACCGATCCACCGCCCGAGAGGAACTGCTCACATGACCGCCGTCGATCCCGGCATCCAGCCGACCGCCGCGCCGCCCGCGCCGGCGGGCATCGAGGCCAACGGCCTCAACGTCATCGCCGAGTCCGAGCGCAAGGGGCGCGCCCGCGACCTCTTCTGGCCCTGGTTCGGCGCGAACGTGTCCGTCCTCGGCCTCAGCTACGGCTCCTTCATCCTCGGGTTCGGGATCTCGTTCGTGCAGGCCACGGTGGTGGCCGTGATCGGCATCGCGGTCTCGTTCGCCCTGTGCGGCGTCGTCGCGCTCGCCGGCCGCCGCGGGTCGGCGCCGACCATGCTGCTGAGCCGCGCGGCGTTCGGCGTGAACGGCAACCGGCTCGCCGCCCTCATCTCCTGGATCCTGCTCGTCGGCTGGGAGACGGCGCTCACCTCGCTCGCGGTGCTCGCCACGTCGACCGTGTTCACCGAGCTGGGGCTCGACCTCGGCCCGCTGACGAAGATCGTCGCGCTCGTCGTCGTGGCCGCGCTCACGGTCGGCGGCGGCATCCTCGGCTTCGACGCGATCATGCGGATGCAGAAGTGGATCACGATCGTCACCGGCGTGCTCACCGTCGTCTACATCGCGCTCACCGCGGGCTCGATCGACCTCGGCGCCGTCGGCGGCCTCCCCTCCGGCGACGCGACCGCGCTGATCGGCGCGCTCGTGTTCGTGATGACGGGCTTCGGGCTCGGCTGGGTGAACGCGGCCGCCGACTACTCCCGCTACCTGCCCCGGTCGACCCGGGGCGCCGGCGTCTTCGGCTGGACCACCTTCGGCGGCGCCGTCGCGCCGGTGATCCTGGTCGTCCTCGGCCTGCTGCTCGCGGGCTCGTCGAAGCGGCTCTCGGACGCGATCGGCGCCGACCCGATCGGCGCGCTCACCACCCTGCTGCCGACCTGGTTCCTCGTGCCGTTCGCGGTCGTGGCGATCCTCGGCCTCGTGGGCGGCAGCGTGCTCAACATCTACTCGAGCGGTCTCGCCCTGCTGTCGGCCGGCGTCCGCGTCCCCCGCTTCGTCGCGGCCGGCATCGACGGCGTGCTCGTGGTCGCCGGCACGATCTACGTCGCGTTCTTCGCCCCCGACTTCGTCGGGCCGTTCCAGGCGTTCCTGATCACCCTGGGCGTGCCGATCGCGGCCTGGTGCGGCGTCTTCATCGGCGACGTCGTCCTGCGCCGCCGCCCGTACGCCGACGCGGAGCTGCTCGACCCGCGCGGCCGGTACGGCTCGGTGCGCCTCTCCGCCGTGCTGCTCGTCGTGCTCGGGACTGCGATCGGGTGGGGCCTCGTCGTCAACGGGACGCCGGGCTTCACCTGGCAGGGCTACCTGCTCGCGCCGCTCGGCGGCCGCGACGGCGCCTGGGCCTACGCGAACCTCGGGGTCCTCCTCGCGCTGCTCCTCGGCTTCGTGGGCACCCTCCTCGCGACGCGGGGCGCCGTCCGGCACCAGGAGTCGCTGCCGCTCGAGCGCACCCGATGACGGAGGACGCGCACCTCGTCGTCGTCGACATGCAGCACGTCTTCGCCGACGCGGCGAGCGCCTGGGCCACGCCCGGGTACGCGGCCGCGTCGGCGGGCGTGCAGCGGCTCCTGCCGGCGTTCGCCGGCCGGACCGTCCTCACCCGCTTCGTCGCGCCTGAGCGGCCGGAGGGCGCCTGGCTCCCCTACTACCGCGACTGGCCGGACCAGCTGCGGCCGGCCGACGACCCGATCTGGGACCTGACGCCCGAGTTCGCGGGCACGGACACGCCGATCGTGACCGCGACGACGTTCGGGAAGTGGGGCGACGCCCTCGCGGCGGCGACGGACGGCAGCGATCGGCTCGTCCTGACCGGCGTCTCCACCGACTGCTGCGTGCTGTCCACGGCGCTCGCCGCCGCGGACGCGGGCCGCTTCGTCGTGGTGCCGGAGGACGCGTGCGCCGGGCTGTCGCCGGCGGACCACCGGCGCGCGCTCGACGCGATGGCGCTGTACGGCCCGCTCATCACCATCAGCAGCGTCGACGAGGTCCTCGCCACAATGGCCGCATGACCCGGAGGGACCGAGCGCTGGGCGCCCTGACCGGGCTGGCGATCGGCGACGCGCTCGGCATGCCGACGCAGACGCTGCCGCGCGAGGCGATCGCCGCCGCGGGCGGCGTGACCGGGTTCCGCGCCGCCGCGCCGGACCATCCGCTCGCGCACGGGCTCCCGGCGGGCCGCGTCACGGACGACACGGAGCAGGCGCTGCTGCTGGCCGACGCGCTCGTCGACGGCGGCGGGCGCGTGGACCCGCAGCGCCTCGCGGACGACCTCGACCGCTGGGAGCAGGACGCCCGAGCCCGCGGATCCCTGGACCTGCTCGGACCGTCCACGCGCTCGGCGATCCAGGCCGTGCGCGAGGGCGTCGCGCCGGAGCTCGCCGGCGCGAACGGCACGACCAACGGCGCGGCGATGCGGATCGCGCCGGTCGGGATCGCGACGCGGATCGACGACGTGGAGGCGCTCGTCGACGCCGTCGAGGCCGCCTGCCTCGTGAGCCACCACACCTCCGTCGCGATCGCCGGAGCCGCCGCGGTCGCCGCGGTCGTCAGCGCGGGGGTCGAGGGACGGGACCTGCCGGTCGCGGCCGCGCTCGGCATCGCCGCTGCGCGGGCCGGCGCGCGACGCGGGCGCTGGGTGGCGGGCGCCGAGGTCGCCGCGCGCATCAGCTGGTCCGTCGAGCTCGCCGGCCGTCGCGACGTGCCGACCGCGGTCGACCGGGTCGTGCGGCTGATCGGCACGAGCCTCGCGACGCAGGAGTCCGTGCCCGCCGCGTTCGCGATGCTGCTCCTCCATCCCGACGACCCGTGGGCGGCGTGCTGCGCCGCCGCGTCGCTCGGGGGCGACACCGACACCATCGCCGCGATGACCGGGGCGATGGCGGGCGCGATCCACGGCGTCGACGCCTTCCCGACGGACGCCGTCGCGACCGTGCGCGCCGTGAACGACCTGCGGCTCGACGAGCGCGTCGACGCGCTCCTGGCCCTGCGATGACCGGCAGGTTCGTCACCACCGGCAACGCGCTCGTCGACGTCGTCGCAGCGGTGCCGCGGCTGCCCGAGCGCGGCGACGACGTCCTCGCCACCGATGGCGGCCTCGAGGTCGGCGGCGGCGGTTTCCGGGCGCTGGCGGCGGCGCGGGAGGCGGGCGCCGAGGTCGTGTTCGCCGGCCGCGTCGGCACCGGACCGCTCGGCGACCTCGTCCGGGCGGCGCTCGAGCGTCTCGGTGCGCCGGCTCCCCTCCCCGCGGTCCCCGACCTCGACACCGGGTTCGCGCTCACGGCGCTCGAGCCGGACGGCGAGCGCACGTTCGTCACGGTGCCCGGCGCGGAGTCCGCCGAGCCCCGCCTGGAGGCGCTGCCGGTCGCCGAGGACGACGTCGTCCACGTGCACGGCTACGGCCTGGTCGCCCCCGCACGCGGTCGCGGCCTCGCCGACTTCGTCCTCGCCCTGCCCGCCGGGCCGACGGTGCTGCTCGATCCCGGCCCGTTCGGGGCCGACGCGGACCCGGCGGTCCTGGGCGCGCTGCTGCGGCGCGTCGACTGGTGGAGCGGGAACGCCGCTGAGGCGCGCGCCGCGACCGGGCTCGGCGACGAGCGGGCCGCCGCGCGGCTGCTCGCCGCGACGGTGCGCCGGGGCGCCGTGGTGCGCCGCGGTGCCGAGGGCTGCGTGCTCGCGGTCCGCGGCGCCGACCCGGTGCCGCTGCCCGCGCCGCGGGTCGTCGCGGTCGACACGAACGGCGCCGGCGACACCCACGTGGGCGCGTTCGCCGCCGCCCTGCTCCGCGGTGCGGACCCGCAGGAGTCGGCCCGCGTCGCGACGGCCGCGGCGAGCGCGTTCGTCGCGCGCGCCCGACGCTGACGCCTCAGGCCGAGGCGGGGACGGCCCGCTCCTCGCGGGTGGCCAGGTAGCCGCGCACCTCGCGCTTCACCCGCGCCTCCATGATGAACGAGAGCAGGGGCACGACGCCGCCGGCCCCGATGATCAGGAACCGGGTGATCGGGTAGCGCATCACGGTCACGAGCACGAAGTCGCTGATGAGGTAGGCGATGAAGAGGTAGCCGTGCGTGATCAGCACCGCGAGGCTGAGGTTGAAGCCGCCGACGGCGCGGACCTGGTCCTGCGCGGCGAGCGCGACGGGCCCCAGGGCGCTGCCGACGACCACCTCGGAGCCGAAGACGTAGCGCAGCACGACCTCGAGGCAGACGAGCAGCAGGAAGGTGCCCGTCGCGTAGGCGAACACCTTGTAGAACAGCAGGCTCCGCCGGATCGTCGGGAAGTCGCGCGTCGGCGGGACGCGGAGTGGGCTCCAGGGCACGGACACCGATGGTAGGCGTTCTTCTACACGGTGTCGTGAACGGGCGCGTCCTCCTCCGCCACGACCTCGGCGACCTGCTCCTGCTCCCACCGGTCCCGCACGAGGCGGTACCAGACGTAGAAGGCGGCGACCGCGAAGATCGCCCACTCGACGGCGTAGAGGAGGTTCAGCAGGTTCAGCTGCACCTCGTCGCCGGGCTTGGGCGAGTAGATGTCGTCGAGCCCGGCGGGCGCCTGCTCGAGGGTGAGCACGCCCTCGTAGGTCGGCGCGCCCGCGCCCTCGGTCCAGAGGTTCACGAGCCGCGCGGTCGAGACCGCGTCGAGCCGGCTCGGCGGCCCGGACGTCGAGGGCTGCGCGCCGTCGCTGTCGACGTACCGGCCCACGAGCGCCCCGCCCGTCGCCGGCCCGGCCTTCACGCGGTCGGCGACGGCCTGCGCGGCCTGCTCCGTCGGCGCCCAGCCCAGGGCGACCGCGAGCTGCGCGCCCTCCGGGTCGTCGACGATCGCGTGCGCGACGACCCACCAGCCGCGCTGCCCGTGGTTCAGCCGGTCGCCCGCGACCACCGTGTCCTGCGGCACGAGCCGTCCCCGCGTCGACACGCGCTGCCCGACCGAGGCGTCCGTCTGCTGCCGCGCCGGCTCCGCGACGCTCGTGAGCGCGACGATCCGCTCGGTCGGCCGGTCGACGACGGTGCCCTGCTGGATCGCCCGCGAGATCTGCCACTGCCCGAGTGCGGCGAACGCGCCCGCGAGCACGAGGGCGAGCACCAGCAGCCCGAGCGACCGGGGCGCGACGAAGGCCGCCCGCAGACTCCTGCCGGGGGCTGCGGGCGACGTCACGTCAGACAGCCTGCACGATCTCCGGCGCCTCGAGGCGCACGCGGTCCGCCGACTCGTCGTCGGGCATGGTCTGGCTCTCCCGCTCGGCGCGCACGCGCTCGAGGTAGACGTCCACCTCGCGCTGGCGGTGCTCGTCGTCCCAGCCGAGCACCTCGCCCATCAGCTGCGCCGCGACCGGCGCCGCGGACACGCCCCGGTCCCACGCCTCGATCGAGATGCGGGTGCGGCGGGCGAGCACGTCGTCGAGGTGCAGCGCGCCCTCGTGGGAGGCCGCGTAGACGAGCTCGGCCTGGAGGTAGTCGTCGGCGCCCGGCACGGGCGCGCCCAGCTCGGGACGCTCGGCCACGAGGGCGAGCACCTCCTCCGCGAGCACGCCGTAGCGGTTCAGCAGGTGCTCGATGCGGGCGGCGTGCAGCCCGGCGCGCGCCGCGAGGCGGGAGCGCTGGTTCCAGGCGGCCTGGTAGCCCTCGGCGCCGACCAGCGCGATGTCCTCCGTCACCGACTTCGGCACGCGCTCGTCGAGCGCGGAGGCGGCCTCGTCGATCGCGTCCTTCGCCATCACGCGGTAGGTCGTCCACTTGCCGCCGGCGATGACGACGAGGCCCGGCACGACGTGCGCGACGTAGTGCTCGCGGGAGAGCTGGCTGGTCTCCTCGCTCTCCCCGGCGAGCAGCGGCCGCAGGCCCGCGTACACGCCCTCCACGTCCTCGCGGGTCAGCGGGACCGCGAGGACCTGGTTCACGTGGTCGAGGATGTAGTCGATGTCCTTCGCCGTCGCGGCGGGGTGGGCCTTGTCGAGGTTCCAGTCCGTGTCGGTGGTGCCGACGAGCCAGTGCCGGCCCCACGGGATCACGAACAGGACGCTCTTCTCCGTGCGGAGGATCATGCCCATCGTCGAGCGGATGCGGTCGCGGGGCACCACGAGGTGGACGCCCTTCGACGCGCGGACGTGCACCTGGCCGCGCTCGCCGACGAGCGCCTGCGTGTCGTCGGTCCAGACGCCGGTCGCGTTCACGACCTGCTTGGCGCGGATCTGGAAGCGCTCGCCGGTCTCGAGGTCCTGGGCGTCGACGCCGACGACCCGCTCCCCCACCTTGATGAAGCCCTCGACGCGGACGCGCGTCGCCACGTGCGCCCCGTAGTACGCCGCGGTCCGCGCGACGGAGGCGCCGTACCGCGCGTCGTCGACCTGCGCGTCGAAGTAGGTCATGCCGCCGACCATCGCGCCCTTCTTGAGCGAGGGGATGGCCTTGTAGAGCTGCCGGCGCGACAGGTGCCGGTGGTGCGGGACGCCCGGCGGGCGGCCGCCCGTCCAGCTGAACGCGTCGTACATCGCCATGCCCGCGCCGATGTAGAAGCGCTCCCAGACGCGGTGCGTCAGCGGGAAGAGGAACTTGACGGGCTTGACGAGGTGCGGCGCGATGCGCTGCAGCAGCAGGCCCCGCTCGATCAGCGCCTCGCGGACGAGCGCGAAGTTCAGCTGCTCGAGGTAGCGGATGCCGCCGTGCACGAGCTTCGACGACCGGCTCGAGGTGCCCGCGGACCAGTCGCGCGCCTCGACGAGCCCGACGGAGAGGCCGCGCGTGACCGCGTCGAGCGCGGACCCCGTGCCGACGATGCCGCCGCCCACGACGAGGACGTCGAGCTCGTGGTCCCGCATGGCCGCGATCGCGGCCCGGCGCTGCGCCGGCCCCAGCCCGCCGGAGCCGCTCGGGCCCGCGGGCGCCACCTGCTCGTCGGTCCGGACCGGGTTCTTCGTGGCCATGCCGCATGCCTCCTCGCGCGTCCGTCGCCGTCGATCCGTCATCGGGTCGACGGTCGAGCCGCCGGGCAGCGCCCTGCGCCGGCACTCGGCCGGGAACGCTACCGCCGCGGCCTCGGACGGTGATCCGTGCGGCCCGGAACTGCACGAATGTTCACGGGCGGAAGGGGCTCAGGAGGCGTAGGGCGCGACGACGACCTCGACGCGCTGGAACTCCTTGATGTCCGAGTAGCCCGTCGTCGCCATCGAGCGGCGCAGCGCGCCCGCGATGTTCACCGTGCCGTCGGGGCGGTGCGCGGGGCCGTAGAGCAGCTCCTCGAGCGGCGCCGCCTGCCCGACCCACACCCGCCGGCCGCGCGGCAGCTGGTCGTGGTGCGCCTCGAGCCCCCAGTGCCAGCCGCCGCCGGGCGCCTCCTCCGAGCGCGCGAGCGTCGTGCCGAGCATCACGGCGTCCGCGCCGACCGCGATGGCCTTCACGATGTCGCCGGAGTTGCCGAGGCCGCCGTCCGCGATGACGTGCACGTAGCGGCCGCCGGACTCGTCCAGGTAGTCGCGCCGGGCGCCCGCGACGTCCGCGACCGCCGTCGCCATCGGCGCGTGGATGCCGAGCGACATGCGGGTCGTGGTGGCCGCGCCGCCGCCGAAGCCGACGAGGACGCCGGCGGCACCGGTGCGCATGAGGTGCAGCGCGGCCGTGTAGGTCGCCGCGCCCCCGACGATCACCGGCACGTCGAGCTCGTAGATGAAGCGGCGCAGGTCGAGGGGCTCGGTCGACCTCGACACGTGCTCCGCCGAGACGGTGGTGCCGCGGATGACGAACAGGTCGACGCCGGCGTCGATCACCGTCTTCGAGAACTCCTGGGTGCGCTGCGGCGAGAGGGCCGCGGCGACGGGCACCCCGGAGGCGCGGATCTCGGCGATCCTGGCGGTGATGAGGTCCGCGCGGATCGGCGCCCGGTAGATCTCCTGCATGCGCGCGGTCGCGCGCTCCTCCGGCAGCTCGCGGATCTCGGCGAGCAGCGGCTCAGGGTCCTCGTAGCGGGTCCAGAGCCCCTCGAGGCCGAGCACGCCGAGGCCGCCGAGCCGGCCGAAGGCGATCGCCGTCGCCGGCGAGGTCACCGAGTCCATCGGGGCGGCTAGGAAGGGCACCCGGAACTGGAAGGCGTCGATCGACCACGTGGTCGACACGTCCTCCGGGTTGCGGGTCCGGCGGGACGGGACGACCGCGATGTCGTCGAAGGCATAGACGCGTCGCGCCCGCTTCGCGCGACCGATCTCGAAGTCCATGCTCACGGTCGGCAACCCTATCGACGCCGCCCGACCCTCCCGCGAGCGCGGGAGGGTCGGGCGGCGGAGGGCTCAGCGGCGGTAGTTCGGGGCCTCGACGACCATCTGCACGTCGTGCGGGTGCGACTCCTTCAGCCCCGCCGCGGTGATGCGGACGAAGCGGCCGCGCTCCTTCAGCTCCGGGATCGTGCGGCCGCCGACGTAGAACATCGACTGCCGCAGCCCGCCGAGCAGCTGGTAGACCACGCTGCCGACCGGACCGCGGTAGGGCACCTGGCCCTCGATGCCCTCGGCGATCAGCTGCTCGTCGGAGGGCACGTCCGCCTGGAAGTAGCGGTCGCGCGAGTAGGACGTCTTCTTGCCGCGGGTCTGCAGCGCACCGAGCGAGCCCATGCCGCGGTACGTCTTGAACTGCTTGCCGTTCACGTAGATCAGGTCGCCGGGGCTCTCGTCGGTGCCGGCGAGCAGCGAGCCGAGCATCACGGACTCCGCGCCGGCGACGAGCGCCTTCGCGATGTCGCCCGAGTACTGCAGGCCGCCGTCCGCGATGACCGGCACGCCCGCCTCCCGCGCCGCGAGCGAGGCCTCGTAGACCGCCGTGACCTGGGGCACGCCGACGCCCGCGACCACGCGGGTCGTGCAGATGGAGCCCGGCCCGACGCCGACCTTCACCGCGTCGACGCCCGCGTCGATCAGCGCCTGCGCGCCGCTCCGCGTCGCGACGTTGCCGCCGATGACGTCGACGCCCGCGGCCCGCGGGTCCGACTTGAGGCGGCGGATGATGTCGAGCACGCCGGCGCTGTCGCCGTTCGCCGTGTCCACGACGAGGATGTCGACGCCCGCGTCGATGAGCGTCATCGCGCGGTCCCAGGCGTCGCCGAAGAAGCCGATGGCGGCGGCGACGCGGAGGCGGCCCGCCTCGTCCTTCGTCGCGTTCGGGTAGCGCTCGCTCTTCTCGAAGTCCTTGACCGTGATCAGGCCGGTGAGCCGGCCGTCGTCGTCGACGAGCGGCAGCTTCTCGATCCGGTGCTGCGCGAGCAGGCCGATCGCGTCGTCGGGGTCGACGCCCTCCTTCGCGGTGACGAGCGGCTGCTTCGTCATCACGTCGGCGACGCGGGTCGTCTCCTTCTCGAACGGGGAGACGAAGCGGATGTCGCGGTTCGTGACGATGCCGACGAGCCTCCCGCCCGCGTCGACGACCGGCAGGCCGCTGACCCGGAAGTGCCCGCACAGCCGGTCGACGTCCGCAACGGTCGCGTCGGGCGTCGTCGTCACCGGGTGCGTGATCATCCCGGACTCGCTGCGCTTGACCTGGTCGACCTGGCTCGCCTGGTCCTCGATCGACAGGTTGCGGTGCAGCACGCCGAGGCCGCCCTGCCGCGCCATCGCGATCGCCATCCGCGACTCGGTCACCGTGTCCATGGCGGAGGAGACGAGCGGCGAGGCGATCCGGATGTTCCGCGTCAGCCGCGTCGACGTGTCCGCCTCGCTCGGGATCACGTCGGTGTGCCCGGGCAGGAGCATCACGTCGTCGTAGGTGAGTCCGAGGAGTCCGAACGGGTCGTCAGCCATGCATCCCCCAACCGGTGGTTCGTCCGGGAATTCCCGGACCTCAATGGTAGGAGCGGCGGCGCCGTCCACGTCACGGTCCGGTTGCGATCGGTCCCTGCACGGAGGATGGACACACGCACGTAACACCCGAGGCAATACGGTCGGGATCCTTCCCACCGTCCGCAGCGGCCCATCGATGCGCCGTCCCCTGCCCCGGAGGTCCTCCCACTTGCGCCACGACACGACCCGCCGACGATCCGGCCCGGCCGCGTTGCTGACGGTGATCGCGACCGCCGCGTTCGCCCTGATCCTCGCCTTCGCGGGCGCCGCGCCCGCGAACGCGGCGAGCAGCCCGTCGCCCTCGCCGAGCTCGTCCGCCGCCCAGTCCATCCAGGTCTGGATCCGGAAGGCCTCCGACCGCAGCGACGTGCCCGGCGTGAAGGTGACGGTGTCGCAGGGCTCCTTCAGCCAGACCGTCACGAGCGGCGACGACGGGAAGGCCCTCGTGCCGGTGCCCGCGGCCGGCACGTACAAGGTCGACCTCGACGCCTCGAGCGTGCCCGAGGGGGCCGGCACCGTGCCGACGGGGCTGAACCCGCGGCAGGTCGTGGTGTCGGCGGGCAACCAGGGCGTGCCCGCCTACTACATCCTCGTGGCCCCCGGCGGGGGCGCCACCCCGACGCCCGGCGCGAGCGGCGGCGCCTCGTCCGGCGCGGGCGGCGGCGGCTCGGGCGCGGACTCCGGCGCGAGCCTCTTCGACCTCATCGCGCCGCGCATCGTGACGGGCCTGATCTTCGGCCTGCTGCTCGCGCTCGCCTCGATCGGCGTCTCGCTGATCTACGGCACGACCGGCCTCAACAACTTCGCCCACGGCGAGCTGGTGACCTTCGGCGCGCTCATGGGCTACGTCTTCTCGGCCGTGCTCGGCCTGCCGGGCGTCGTCGCGATCATCGCGGCGACCGTGCTCGGCGGCGTGTTCGGGTACGTGCAGGACCTGGGGCTGTGGCGGCCGCTGCGCCGCCGCGGCGTGGCGCTCGTGCCGCTGATGATCGTCAGCATCGGCCTGTCGCTGGCCCTGCGCTACCTGTTCCAGTTCATCTTCGGCGCCGACCAGCTGGTGCTGCCGGCGGACAACCGGGCGGCCTTCATCCTCGGGCCGGTCCGCCTCCGCTCGACCGACATCATCAGCGCCGTCATCTGCATCGTGCTGCTGCTGCTCGTCGCGTTCGTCCTGCTGCGGACCCGCATCGGCAAGGCGACCCGCGCGGTCTCCGACAACCGCTCGCTGGCCGCCGCCTCCGGCATCGACGTGGAGCGGGTCATCCGCACCGTGTGGGTCGGCGCGGGCTCCCTCGCGGGCCTCGCCGGCGTGCTGATCGGCTACTACCAGTCGCTGCGCTGGGACACGGGCGCGAGCATCCTGCTGCTGATCTTCGCGGCGGTGACCCTGGGCGGCTTCGGCACGGCCTTCGGCGCCCTCGTCGGGTCGCTCGTCATCGGCGTGATCACGGACGTCTCGACGGTGTTCATCCCGAACAACCTCAAGTACGTCGCGGCCCTCGTCGTGCTCATCGCGATCCTGCTGGTCCGTCCGCAGGGCATCCTCGGCAAAGCCTCCCGGATCGGATAGGACCGACCATGGACTTCAGCTTCCTGCTGCTGGCGCTCGGCCAGATCATCTCGCCGCAGACCATCGCCTACGCGCTCGCGGCGCTCGGCCTCGCCGTCCAGTTCGGCTTCACCGGCCTGCTGAACTTCGGCCAGGCGGGCTTCATGGCGATCGGGGGCTACGCCTTCGCGATCACGACCCTGCACCTCGGATTCCCGTTCTGGCTGGCCGTGCTCGCGACCCTCGTCGCGACCACCGTGATGGCGCTGGTGCTCGGCATCCCGACGCTGCGCCTCCGCGCCGACTACCTGGCGATCGTCACCATCGCAGCGGCGGAGATCGTCCGGTACGTCGTGAAGACGCCCGACCTGATCCCGCTCACGGGCGGGTCGGACGGCCTGAACGGCGCCGCGGTCACCTTCGACGCGCTGAACCCGATCCCGCCGGGGTCGTACGGCTTCGGCCCGCTCCGCTACGACGAGAACGACCTCTGGATCATCCTCGTCGGCTGGATCTTCGTGATCCTCGTCGCGCTGCTCGTCCGCCAGCTGATGAAGAGCCCGTGGGGCCGGGTCATCAAGGGCATCCGGGAGGACGAGGACGCCGTGCGCAGCCTCGGCAAGAACGTCTTCTCCTACAAGATGCAGAGCCTGATCCTCGGCGGGGCGCTCGGCGGGCTCGCGACGATCATCAACATCATCCCGACGTCGCTGCAGCCGGACAACTACGGCACCCAGACCACGTTCTTCCTGCTCACGATCATCCTGCTCGGCGGCGCGACGACCGTGTTCGGGCCGCTGGTCGGCGCGATCGTGTTCTGGATCGTGCTGTCGCTCGCGGACGGGTTCCTGTCGCTGGCCGTGCAGTACCACTGGCTGCCCATCACGACCATCCAGCAGGGCCCGGTGCGGTTCATCATCGTGGGCGTGGCCCTGATGCTCATCGTGATCTTCAGGCCGTCCGGCCTGATCGGCAAGAAGCGGGAGGCGTTCTTTGCCTGACACGACCACGGAGCGCGCGGCGCTCATCGAGGGCGCCCCGGCGCCCGGCGTGAAGAAGACCGACCCGATCGTGGTGGCCGACGGCGTGCAGCGCACGTTCGGCGGCGTCCACGCCGTCGACGTCGACCACGTCGAGATCCCCAGGGGCGCCATCACCGCCCTGATCGGCCCGAACGGCGCCGGCAAGACGACGTTCTTCAACCTGCTGACCGGCTTCGACAAGCCGAACCACGGCTCCTGGTCCTTCGACGGGAAGCCGATCGGCGGCGTGCCCGCCTACAAGGTCGCCCGCCGCGGCATGATCCGCACGTTCCAGCTGACGAAGGCGCTCTCCATGCTCTCCGTGATGGAGAACATGCGGCTCGGCGCGCAGGAGCAGCCCGGCGAGAACATCGCCCGCGCGCTCGTCCCGGCCCTGTGGCGGGGCCGCGAGCAGCAGATCACCGAGCGGGCGCAGGACCTGCTCGCCCGGTTCAAGCTCGACACGAAGGCCGACGACTTCGCGGCCAGCCTGTCCGGCGGCCAGCGGAAGCTGCTCGAGATGGCGCGGGCGCTCATGAGCGACCCGACGATGATCATGCTCGACGAGCCGATGGCGGGCGTGAACCCGGCGCTGACCCAGTCGCTGCTGCACCACATCCTCGACCTGAAGGCGACCGGCATGACCGTGCTGTTCGTCGAGCACGACATGCACGTCGTCCGCGAGATCGCCGACTGGGTGATCGTCATGGCCGAGGGGCGCATCGTCGCGGAGGGCTACCCGGACCAGGTGATGTCCGACCAGGCCGTCATCGACGCCTACCTCGGCTCGCACCACGACACGGACCTCGGCGACCTGTCGGAGGAGCAGCAGGCGGAGCTCCTCGACGAGACGCAGGCCGAGGTCGAGCGCGAGGAGGAGCGCAACGATGGCTGACGAGATCGTCCTGCGCACGGATGCCCTGCACGCGGGCTACCTGCCGGGCATCAACATCCTGAACGGCTGCACCGTCGAGGTCGGCAAGGGCGAGCTGGTCGGCATCATCGGCCCGAACGGCGCCGGCAAGTCGACGCTGCTGAAGGCGATCTTCGGCCAGGTGAACATCCGCAGCGGCAGCGTCACGCTCCGCGGAGAGGACATCACGGGCCTCGGCGCCGACAAGCTCGTGACGAAGGGCGTGGGGTTCGTTCCGCAGACGAACAACGTGTTCCCGAGCCTCACCATCCAGGAGAACCTGGAGATGGGCGTCTTCCAGCGGCCGAAGCTCTACGACCAGCGCATCGACGAGGTGCTCGGGCTGTTCCCGGAGATGAAGAAGCGGCTGAAGCAGCGCGCCGGGTCGCTCTCCGGCGGCGAGCGGCAGATGGTGGCGATGTCGCGGGCGCTGATGATGGACCCGTCGGTGCTGCTGCTCGACGAGCCCTCCGCCGGCCTCTCCCCCGTGCGCCAGGACGAGACGTTCCTCAACGTCGCCCGCGTGAACCGGGCCGGCGTCTCGGTGCTGATCGTCGAGCAGAACGCGCGGCGGGCGCTGCAGATCTGCCACCGCGGCTACGTGCTCGACCAGGGCCGCGACGCCTACACGGGCCGGGGCCGCGAGCTGATGAACGACCCGAAGGTGATCGAGCTGTACCTCGGCACCCTCGCCGCGGACCAGGAGGCGGCGCGCAAGTCGTGACGACGCCGAGGAGGGCGGCGGCCGCCGCGGTCGCCGCCCTCCTCGTGTGCGCCCTCACCGGGTGCGCCGCCCCGGCCGCGCCGCCCGTGCCGCCCGTGCCGACGGCGCTGCCCGGCGTCTCCGTCCGGGTGCTGCAGTACCGGTCCGACATAGCGCCCCACCAGGTGCAGCTCGAGGTCGTGAACGGGTCGCGGCAGCGCATCGTGGTGCGGTCGGCCTCCCTGCGCGGGTCCGGCTACACGCCTGCGCTGCGCTGGACGGACGACGACCCCGCCGAGATCGGCGCCGGCGTCACGGTCGACCTGCCGGCGCGGCTCACGACCGCCGCCTGCGGGTCGGCGATGCGCCTCAGCGGCCTCCTGCGCCTCGCCGACGGCACGACGCGTGCCGTCCGGGCCGTGGACGAGCACGGGACACTCGCCGGGCTCCACGCGGCCGACTGCTTCGGCGAGCGCGCGGCGCGGACCGCCTCGGTCGTCCTCGCGGGGTTCCGGCCGGACGGCAGGACCACGGAGGTCGACGTGGACCTCCGCGCTGGCGCCGACGCGGCGGCGGGCCTGGTCGTCGAGCGGGTGCTGCCGACCCCGCTGCTCTCCCCCGCCGACGGCGCCGAGCTGTGGACGGTCGGCCGCCGCTTCACGGCCTCGGGGCGGCTGACGCTCCGCGCCGTCCCGACCCGGTGCGACCTGCACGCGATCGCCGAGGACAAGGTCGGCACGGTGCTCCCGGTGCAGCTGCGCCTCGCGGACGGCACCCGCGGCACGGTGTCGGTCCGGGCGCCGAAGGCGATGAAGGACGCGGTGCTCGCGTGGGTCGTCCGCGCCTGCGGCAACGACTGACCCGGGCGGCCGGGCGCGCGGAGCGCCTCAGCAGGCTCCTGCGGCTCCAGCAGGCCAGGAGCGCCCTCCGGAGCCTGCTGAAGCGCTCCAGGCCTGCCCGGGCGCTCGCTGTGCCCAGGCGCTCCTGCTGGCCCGGCGCTCCTCCTGGCCCGGCGCCGAGCGATCCAGCAGGACTTGCGAGCTCCAGCAGGACAGGAACGGCCTTCCTGTCCTGCTGCAGTGCTCTGGTCCTGCTGGATCGCTCAGGTCCTGCTGGATCGGCTGGGTCCTGCCGGATCGCTCGGGTCCTGCCGGATCGCTCGGGTCCTGCCGGATCGCTCAGGTCCTGCTGGATCGCTCGGGTCCTGCTGAAGTGCTCCGGGAACGACGGAGGGCGTGGAGCCGGCCGGAGCCGACCCCACGCCCTCGCGCGGTGGTGAGACCTACTGCTTGGTCAGGTCGCCGAACTCGGAGCCGACGGCCGAGCTGGTGTTGCCCTTCGCGTACTTGTAGATCGAGATGTACGCCTGCGACGGGTCGCCGTTCTTGTCGAGCGAGACGGGGCCGGAGACGCCGTCGTAGTCGATGTCCTTCTTGCCGGACTTGACGAGCTTCGCGCACTCCTCGAACGACTTGCACTTCTCGCCGCCCGACGAGACCTGCGCGAGGTTGTCGCGGATCGTGGTGCCGTCGGTCTTGCCGCCGACGAGCGCCGCGAGGGCGATGAGGGTGGTGGCGTCGTAGGACTCGGGCGCGTAGGAGAACACGCTCAGCTCCTTCTGGCCGTCCGCCTTCACCTGCGCCTGCAGGCGGTTCTTGAAGTCGTCCGTCGCGACGACACCCGGGTTCGTGAACTGGGCGCCGGCGATGTCGACGTTCTTGAAGTCGGGGGTGATGACGCCGTAGTTGCCGTCAGCGCCCCACACCTTCGAGAACGGGTAGCCGGCCTTGTCGATCTCCTGCGAGATCGACTTGATCTGGTCGAAGGAGATCACGACGAGGGCGTCGGGCTTCGACGACAGCGCCTTCGAGACCTCGGCCGAGAAGTTCGTCGCGTTCGGGTCGAACGAGACGTCCGCGGCGACGGTGCCGCCGCCGCCCTCGATCGCGCTCTTCACGTTCGTGTTGAGGCCCTGGCCGTAGGAGTCGTTCTGGTAGAGCACCGCGACGTTGATCGCGCCGCCCTTCAGCACGGCCTGGCCGAGCACGCGGCCCTGCAGCACGTCCGACGGGGCGTCGCGGAAGTAGTAGCCGTCGTCCTTGTAGGTCGTGAACGTCGGCGAGGTGTTCGCCGGCGAGAACTGCACGACCTTGGCCTTCGTGATCTGGTCGATCACGGAGAGCGAGACGGACGAGGACGCGGCGCCGACGATGGCGCTCACGCCGGAGGACAGCAGCGACGTCACCGACTGGGTGGCGATGTTCGTGCTGGTGTCGCCCGAGTCCTTCTGGACCGAGGTGACCTTGATGCCCGCGTCCGCCTTGTTGATGTCGGCGATGGCGAGGCTGACGCCCGCGATCTCGGGCGGGCCGAGCACGGCGAGCGTGCCGGTCTGCGGGAGCAGCGTGCCGATCTTCAGGTCGAGGGGGCCGGACGAGCTGGAGGTGCTGCTCGGCGAGTTGGAGCAGGCGGTCAGCGCGACCGCGGCCGCTGCGGTCATGGCGATCGCCAGCGCCGCGCGGCGTCCGCGTCGGATTCCAGGCATGGATGTCCTAACTTCTTCGGTTCAGGGCAGGTCCACATCGCACGGACGCGTGGTGGACACCCGCAACCTACGGCGGACACGTTCCGGTCATGTTTCGCAGGGCCCGAGATGGGATTTCGTTGTGAATCCGTGACCCTCCGGCGGGCCGGGCCGCGGTCAGGCGGCCGGTTCGCCCACCGGTCGCGCGGCGGCGCGCGTCCGGCCGACGAGCAGCGACTCCGTCACCAGGATCGCGAGCGCGAGCCAGACGAGGACGAAGCCGGTCCACCGCCCGGTCGACATCGGCTCGTGCAGCACGCCGACGCCGATCGCGAGCTGGAGGATCGGCGCTATGTACTGCAGGAACCCGACGACGGACAGCGGGAGGCGCCGGGTCGACGCCGCGAAGAACAGCAGCGGCACCGCCGTGCCGATGCCGGCGGACGTGAGCATCAGGGTCGGGAACCAGCCGGCGGAGCCCCACGCGAGACCCGCACCGGCGCCCACGACGACGAGCTGCACGACGGCGACGGGCGCGAGCCACGCGGTCTCGAGGGTCAGCCCGGAGATCGCGTCGATGCGGCCGACGCGCTTCTTCACGAGCCCGTAGAGCCCGAAGGAGGCGGCGAGCGCGAGGGAGATCCACGGCAGCGACCCGGTCTCGATCGCGAGCACGACGACGGCGAGCGCGCTCACGCCGATGGCGACCCACTGCAGGGGCCGGAGCCGCTCCCGCAGGACCACGACGCCGAGCAGGATCGTGACGATCGGGTTGATGAAGTAGCCGAGCGCGGCGTCGACGACTCGGCCGGACGTGGACGCGACGACGTAGACGGTCCAGTTCACCCAGATGAGCGCGCCGGCGAGGGCGAAGGACGCGACGGCGCGGCGGTCGCGCAGCACGCCGCGGAACCGCCCGAAGCCGCGGGTGACGGCGAGCAGCAGCGCGCAGAACACGAGCGAGAAGACGATGCGCCAGCCGACGATCTCGAACGGACCGGCCGGGCGCATCAGCAGGAAGTACACCGGCATGGCGCCCCAGAGGCCGTAGGCGCCGATGCCGAACAGCAGGCCGGCGCGGCTCGGCGCCGGGTTCTCGTTCGTCACTTCAGCACGCTAGTGCCCGCCGGCGGCGGAGACGCGAAGGGCCCCGCACCGTGCGGTGCGGGGCCCGATCCGGGGAGCCGGTTCAGCGCGTGACGACCGCGAGGACGTCGCGGGCCGACAGGACGAGGTAGTCCTCGCCCTGGACCTTGACCTCGGTGCCGCCGTACTTCGAGTAGATGACGCGGTCGCCGACGGCGACGTCGAGCGGCACGCGGTTGCCGTTGTCGTCGATGCGACCCGGTCCGACGGCGACGACCTCGCCCTCCTGGGGCTTCTCCTTGGCGGTGTCGGGGATCACGAGACCCGACGCGGTCGTCTGCTCGGCCTCGACCTGGCTGATCACGATGCGATCCTCGAGCGGCTTGATGGAGACCGGCACGGTCCACCTCTGCTTTCCTGAGTGCTTCTACACGTTCGGTTCTGGCACCCTGCGCAGCCGAGTGCCAGCCCCTAACCCTAGGCATTCGCTGGCACTCATGCAATGCGAGTGCCAGCGCCGTCGCCCCTACGGTGGACGGGTGGAACGCGGCGAGCTGGAGGCCCTCCTCAGCCCGCGGGTCCTGACGGCCGTGGACGCGGAGGCGCGGCCGGAGACGCCCGCCGACGTGCTCGCGCGATCGACGGCGCTGCGCCGGGAGGGCTTCTCCCCGGAGGAGAGCGCGGCGATCCTCACGCAGGCCGCCCTCCGCCGTCGCGCACGGGCCAAGTTCGGGGAGTTCGCGGACCGGATGCTGTTCACGCGGGCCGGGCTCGAGCAGGCGACCCGGCTCGAGGCCGCCGCCCGCCACGCCGCCCGGTTCCGCGACTCGGGGGCCGCGCTCGTGGCGGACCTGGGCTGCGGGCTCGGCGGCGACGCGCTCGCGATGGCGGCGCTCGGGCTGCGCGTGCTCGCGGTCGAGCGCGACGAGGTGACCGCGGTGCTCGCCCAGTACAACCTGGCGCCCTTCCCCGAGGCGACCGTGCGCGTCGAGGACGCGGAGGCCGTCGACCTCGACGGGGTGGACGCGGTCTGGCTGGACCCGGCGCGGCGGACCGCCGGGCACGACGGCACCCGTCGCGTCGCCGCGGCGGACTACAGCCCGTCGCTCGCCTTCGCCGACGAGGTGGCGGCGCGCCGGCCGACCGGGGTCAAGCTCTCCCCCGCGCACGACCGGGAGGCGATCCCGGAGGACGCGGAGGCGCAGTGGGTCTCCGACCGCGGCGACGTGGTCGAGCTCGCGCTCTGGCGAGGCGGCCTGCAGCGCGACGGCGTCCGCCGGGCGGCGCTCGTCCTCGGCCCGGTGGGCGCGGCCGAGCTGACCGCCCCCGCGGACGCCGAGGACGAGCCGGTGGGCCCGCTCGGCGACCACGTGCACGAGCCGGACGGCGCGGTGATCCGCGCTCGGCTGCTCGGCGACGTGGCCCGCACGACCGGCACGCACCCCGTCGGGCCGGGCATCGCCTACCTCTCGGGCGACGGGCCGGCCGCCTCCCCGTTCCTCACCTCCTTCGCCGTCGACGCGGTGCTGCCGTTCGACCGGCAGCGGATCCGCAAGGAGCTGCGGGCGCGCGGCATCGGCCGCCTCGAGATCAAGAAGCGCGGCGTCGACCTGGACCCCGCGCGGTTCCGGAAGGAGCTCGGCCTGTCCGGCGACGGCGAGGCCGTGCTCGTCGTGACGCGGACGGCGGACCGCCGGGTCGCGCTCCTGTGCCGCCGCTGACCGGGACGACTCGTCGCACCGGCCGGGCTGCGGCCGTCAGGCGGAGGTGCTCGGGATCTGGCTCATGACTCCGGCGAACCCCGCGAAGATCGCGAGGAAGGTCAGGAGCCAGATCACGAAGAACAGCACGAACCCGGCGGTGAACACGTAGCCGAGGATCAGACCGGCGAGCGCGAGCCCGTCGCCCTGCTCGCCGGTCGACCGGATCTGGCGCCGCGCGATGTGCCCGCACACGATCCCGCCGGGCGGGACGAGGAACGCGAGCACGAACGCGATGATCGCGAGTGGGTTGTAGGGCCGCGTCGCGACGGGCCCGTACTGGTTCGCCACGACGTCAGGGGGAGGTGGTGCTGTACCCCTGCGAGGCGGCGAAGGCGAACAGCGCGATCGTCCCGATGATGATCACGAGCGAGATCACGAAGCCGATGATGCCGGTGATGATGCCGGTCAGCCAGAGGCCCTTCGCCTGCGGCTCCTTACGGCGGGCGATGAAGCCGAGCACGGCGCCCGCGGCGCCGAACAGGAGGCCGATCCAGAAGAACGAGCTGAGGATGCCGAGGATGCCGCCGATCAGCGACAGGATGCTCAGGATCGGCGTCGTGCCGGCGGGGCGGGACTCCCCGGTGTACGGCGTGGACGGCGGCGGGGTGGGCTGGTAGTCGCTCATGGCTCCTCATCAGGGAAGGGTCGCGACATGTTCCCAGTGCTCGCACCGGACCGTCAACGGACATTCAGGAGGCTGGCAGGAAGACCTGGTCCGCGTCCTCCCGGGTCGCATCGCCGCGCGCTCGCGTCAGGACAGGAGCACCTGACCGACCGGGAGGGTCGAGTCGACGCCGAAGCCGGCGCCGCTCGGGGTCGCGCCGGCCTCCACGAGGCGGGCGCCGAGGCCGGCGATCATGGCGCCGTTGTCGGTGCAGAGGTCGAACGGCGGGATCCGGAGCCGGACGCCGGCGGCCTCCGCGCGGGTCGTGGCGACGTCGCGCAGCCGGCGGTTGGCGACGACGCCGCCGCCGAGCAGGAGCCGCGGCACGCCCGTGGCCGCGCACGCGTCGAGGGCCTTCGTCACCAGCACGTCGACCACGGCCTCGCGGAACGACGCCGCGACGTCGGCGACCGCGAGCGCACCGCCGTCCGCCTCGGTGCGCTCGACGTGCCGCGCGACGGCCGTCTTCAGCCCGGAGAAGGAGAAGTCGAAGCGGTGCCGCTCCCGGTCCTTCGGTGCGGTCAGGCCGCGGGGGAACCGGATCGCCGTCGGGTCGCCGTCCTGCGCGGCCCGGTCGATCGACGGGCCGCCGGGGTACGGCAGCCCGAGGAGCCGGGCGGTCTTGTCGAAGGCCTCCCCCGCCGCGTCGTCCAGCGTCTCCCCCAGCAGCTCGACGTCCTCGACGAGGTCGCGGACGAGCAGCAGCGACGTGTGCCCGCCGGAGACGAGGAGCGCCACGGTCGGCAGCTCGACGGGCACCGGCTCCGCGCCGGTCGCGTGCAGCTGGTCCGCGGTCACGTGCCCGACGAGGTGGTTGACCCCGTAGAGCGGCTTCCGCGCGGTGACCGCGAGCGCCTTCGCCGCGCCGACCCCCACCATCAGCGCGCCCGCCAGGCCGGGCCCGGCCGTCACCGCGACCGCGTCGAGGTCGGCGATGCGCACGCCGGCCGTCTCGAGCGCCCGCTCGAGCGTGGGCCGCATCGCCTCGAGGTGGGCCCGGGCGGCGATCTCCGGCACGACGCCGCCGTAGCGCGCCTGCTCGTCGACGGACGACGCGATGACGTTCGCGAGCACCTCCCGGCCGCGGACGATCCCGACGCCCGTCTCGTCGCAGGAGCTCTCGATGCCGAGCACGAGCGGTCCGCCGGCGCTCACGCCGCGGCCCCCTCGCGGGCCAGTTCCAGGCGCATCACGATCGCGTCCACCCCGTCCGGCTGGTAGTAGCGGGGCCGGCGGCCGACCGCCGCGAAGCCCCTCGTCGCGTAGAGGTGCTGGGCGACCGGGTTGTCCGCCCGCACCTCGAGGAACACCCGGCGGGCGCCGCGCGCCGCGGCGAGCGCGACCAGCCGGTCGAGCAGCGCCGCGCCGGTCCCCTCGCCGCGCGCGGACGCGTCGACGGCGATGGTCAGCACGTCGGCGTCGCCGCTGCCGCGGGGCGCGAGCACCGCCGCGTAGCCCACGACGCCGCGCTCGTCCTCCGCGACGAACGCGTCCCCCGCCGCGAAGGTCTCGCGCATCGCGGGTTCCGACCAGGCGTCCGTCGGGAAGCTGTCGCGCTCGATCGCCATGACCGCGTCGAGGTCGTCGAGGGTCGCCGGCCGCACGGGCGCCGTCACCCGAGCACCGACTTGCGGACGGTGGCGATCGTCACGTCGGGGCTGCGGAGGTAGCGGGCGTCCGGCGCCTCCGGCGGCACGCCGTGCGCGCGGCGCAGCGCCGCCACGACGCCGAGCAGCCCGGCGTCCACCGCGCCGATCACGTGCGGCACGCGGGGCAGGTCCGTCTCGGGCCCGACCGCCGGCTCCCCGTCCCTGGCCGGCATGCCGGCGGCGTCGAGGCCCCGGTAGACGGTGGCGAAGCGCTCGCGGCGCTTCGCGTCGGCGACGACCGCGAAGGCGGGCCGCATCCCCCGCCGGAGCGCCTCGAGGGCGACCGCGTCGTGGCTCAGGACCGGCAGCTCGATCGCCCCGAGCACGAGCGCGGCCGTGCGCGCGGCGGCCATCCCCACACGGAGGCCGGTGAAGGGGCCGGGCCCGACGCCGTACGCGACCGCGTCCACGTGCGGCCGGCCCGCGCGCTCGAGCACGGTCTCGAGCAGCGGGCCGATGTGCTCGGCGTGCGCCCGGACGTCCTCGTCCAGCAGCGAGGCGACGAGCGCGCCGTCGTCGTCGACCACGGCGACCGACGTCGCGCCCGAGGTGTCGATGGCCAGCAGCACGACAGCACAGCCTACGAGCGCGGCGCTCGTAGGCTGTGCTGCGGTGACGGGCGCGCAGGACGACGAGGACCTCCGCCGGCGGCTCTACCGGCCCGGCGCGTCCTCCGAGGACCTCGACGCCTACCTCGGCGTCGCGGCGCCGGCGGCGGACCCGGACCCTGCTGCCGGGTCCGGACCCGGGTCCGGGACCTCGCCGGACGCGTCCGCCGTCGCCGTGCCGCCGCGGCGCGGTCGAGGCACGTTCGCGGCGGTCGCGATCGGCGCGCTGGCCGTCGTGCTCGGCGCTTCGGCCCTCGCCGTCGGCAGGGTCGCGTCGACCGCGGAGCCGACGCCCTCGGCGACGCCGAGCGCGGTGGCGGGGTTCGCCGGGGCGCCGCCCGCTCCCGACGACGTGCTGGGCGGGCCGGCCCCGGTCGACGGCGGCGCCCGCGCCGGCGCCCGCGGGACGGTGGCGACTTCCGGCTCGAGCGTCCGGTACACGACGAGGCGGGGCGACACGGCGCCGGCCGTCGCGACGCGGTTCGGGCTCTGCGCCGCGGACGTGCTCGCGGCGCTGCCCTACGGCTTCGACCCGGCCCGGCTGCCCGGCGGCCAGGTGCTGGTGCTGCAGCGGACGGGGGACGCGACCGCTCAGCGCGGCGCGAGCACCTGCTGATCGTCGACCCACCGCGGGCCGGTGCCCTCGAGCTCGACGTGCCGGGTGTCGTCGTCGCGCCGGTCGATCCGCACCTCGAGCACGGACTCGGCCATCCCGTCGACCATGCCGGCGCCCCACTCCACGACGACGGCGGAGCGCTCGAGGTCGAGGTCGAGGTCGTCGAGCTCCGCCGGCGACCCGAGCCGGTAGGCGTCCACGTGCACGAGCGGCGGCCCGTCGACGAGCGACGGGTGGGTCCTCGCGAGCACGAACGTGGGGCTGCTGACGGGGCCTCGCACGCCGAGGCCCTCGCCGATACCGCGGGTCAGCGTCGTCTTGCCCGCACCGAGCGGTCCGGTCAGGACGACGAGGTCGCCGGCCCGCAGCGCCCGCCCGAGCCGCACGCCGAACCCGTGCATCGCGTCGGCGTCGGGGACGTCGATGCGCAGCGTCACACCGGCACCCGCGTCACCCGCGGCCCGATCCGTGTGACGATCTCGTAGCCGATCGTGTCGGCCCAGACGCCCCATTCGTCGGCGGAGGGCGCGCCCGTCGCGGGGTCCCCGAAGACGACGACCTCGTCGCCGACGCGGACCTCGTCGTCGCCGACGTCGACGAGGAACTGGTCCATCGCGATCCGGCCGCGGACGGGGCGCCGCTTGCCGCCGAGCAGCACGGCGGCGCGGTTCGACGCCGCGCGCGGGACGCCGTCGGCGTAGCCGACGGGCACCAGCGCGAGCGTCGTGGCGGCGTCCGCGCGCCAGACGTGGTCGTAGGAGACACCGGCCCCCGGGGCGACGCGGCGCACCGCCGCGACCTCCGTCGCCAGCGTCATGGCGGGCCGCAGCCCCTCGGGCACCCGCTCGGGGTCGCCGAAGGGCGACACCCCGTAGACGCCGATGCCGCAGCGCACCATCGAGTAGGCGCCCTGGTCGCGCGTGAGCGCCGCGGCGGTGCTCGAGATGTGCAGGAGCGCCGGGTCGAGGCCGGCGCCGCGGGCGAGGCGGACGGCGTCCGCGAAGCGCTCCTCGGCGAGCGCGTCCTCCTCGGGCGAGGTGTTCGCGAGGTGGCTGAACAGGCCGCGCACCCGCAGCGCCCCCTCGCGCTCGAGCGCGGCCGCCGTCTCGAAGACGCGGCCCCACGCCCGGGCCTCGACGCCGTTCCTGCTGAGCCCGGTGTCGAGCTTGATCTGCACCGCGGCGCCCGGGGCGGTCGCGGCGACCCGCTCGACCTGCGCCTCCGACGAGACGCCGAGGTCGATGCCCGCGGCCGCGACCGGGCCGAAGTCGGCGTCGGTGTGCAGGATCCAGGCGAGCAGCGGCGCGTCGATCCCCGCCGCGCGGAGGGCGAGGCCCTCCTCCGGGTCGGCGACGCCGAGCCACGTCGCACCGCCCGCGAGCGCCGCCCCGGCCGCCGTCGCGGCGCCGTGGCCGTAGCCGTCGGCCTTCACCACGGCGAGGAAGTCCGGCGTGCCGGTGCGGGCGCGGAGGACGCGGACGTTCTCCGCGATCGCCGCCGCGTCGATCCGCGCGACCCGCACCGGCGCCGCGCTCCGGTGCTCGTACGGCACCGGGCCGCCGTCCTCGACCGCGTGCACGGGCACCGCTCAGCCCTCCAGGACGACGAACGCGCTCGCGATCCCGGCGTCGTGGCTGAGCGACAGGTGCGTCGCCGTGACGCCGAGCAGCGCGAGCCGGCCCGCGACCTCGCCGGTGGTGACGAGGCGGGGGCGGCGGGACGGGTCGCTCTTCACGACCATGTCGTGCCAGGTGAAGCCGCTGGAGTCCCCCGATGCCTTGATCAGCGCCTCCTTCGCCGCGAAGCGCGCGGCGAGCGAGGACAGCGGCAGGTCGCGCTCGCTGCGCGCGAAGAGCCGGTCGCGCAGCGGCGGCGTGCGCTCGAGCGACCGCCCGAACCGCGCGATGTCGACGACGTCGACCCCGATGCCGAGGATCACTCGACGGTCACGGACTTCGCGAGGTTGCGGGGCTGGTCGACGTCGAGCCCCTTCGCGGCGGCGAGCTCCATCGCGAACTGCTGCAGCGGCGCCACGGCGAGCAGCGGCTCGAACATCGTGCCGGCCAGCGGGATCCGGAGCACCTCGTCGGCGAACGGCAGCACGGCGACGTCGCCCGCCTCCGCGATCGCGAGCACGTGCGCGCCGCGCGCGCGGATCTCCTGGATGTTCGAGACGACCTTCGGGTGCAGGCTCGCCCCGTCCCGGGGGCTCGGCACGATCACGAAGACGCGCTGCCCGGGCTCGATCAGGGCGATCGGGCCGTGCTTCAGCTCGCCGGCCGCGAAGCCCTCCGCGTGGATGTAGGCGAGCTCCTTCAGCTTCAGCGCGCCCTCGAGCGCCACCGGGTAGCCGACGTGGCGGCCGAGGAAGAGCACGCTGCGGGTGTCCGACATCTGGCGCGCCATCTGCCGCACCTCGTCGCCCTGCAAGAGCACCTGCTGCAGCTTCGCGGGCAGCGCCTGCAGCTCGGCGACCAGCGCGCGGGAGGCCTCGTCGGCCAGCACCCCGCGCACGCGGCCGAGGTGGAGCCCGAACAGGTACAGCGCGGCGACCTGCGCCGTGAACGCCTTCGTCGACGCGACCGCGACCTCCGGCCCGGCGCGCGTGTAGAGCACGGCGTCGGACTCCCTGGCGATGGTCGCGCCCTGGGTGTTGCAGATGGAGAGCGTGCGGGCGCCGCGCTCGCCCGCGTACTTGACCGCCATCAGCGTGTCCATCGTCTCGCCGGACTGGCTGATGGAGACGACGAGGGTGTTCGGCCCGAGCACCGGGTCGCGGTAGCGGAACTCGTGCGCGAGCTCCACCTCGACCGGCACGCCCGCCCACTTCTCGATCGCGTACTTGCCGAGCAGCCCCGAGTACGCGGCCGTGCCCGCTCCGAGGACGACGATGCGGTCCACCGCGCGGAGGGCGTCGTCGGGGAAGCCCTCGGCGATCTCGTCGAGCACGACGAGCCCGTCGTGGACGCGGCCGAGCAGGGTCTGCTCGAGCGCCTCCGGCTCCTCGCTGATCTCCTTCGCCATGAAGCTCGACCAGCCGCCCTTCTCGGCGGCGGACGCGTCCCACGCGACCTCGTACTCCTCGCCCTCGACCGGCCGGCCGGCGAAGTCCGTGAGCTCGATGCCCTCCGGGCGGATCGCGACGATCTGGTCCTGGCCGATGGCGAGCGCGCGCCGCGTGTACTCCACGAAGGCGGCGACGTCGGAGCCGAGGAACTGCTCGCCGTCGCCGAGCCCGACGACGAGCGGCGAGTTGCGGCGGGCGCCGACGACCAGGCCGGGCTCGTCCTCGTGCACGGCGAGCAGGGTGAAGGCGCCGTGGAGGCGGCCGACGACCGCGCGGAACGCCGTGAGCAGGTCGCCCGTGCGGCGGTACTCGCGGCCGAGCAGCAGGGCGGCGACCTCGGTGTCGGTCTCGCTCGTGAAGACGGCGCCCTCGTCGACGAGCTCGTCCTTCAGCGCCGCGAAGTTCTCGATGATCCCGTTGTGGATGAGGGCGAGCTTCCCGTCGTCGCCCAGGTGCGGGTGCGCGTTCGCGTCGGTCGGGCCGCCGTGCGTGGCCCAGCGGGTGTGCCCGATGCCGGTCGTCGCCGCCGGCAGCGGCTGCCGCTCGAGGTCGCGCTGCAGCACGCCGAGCTTCCCCGCGCGCTTGTGGGTCGCGAGCGACCCGTCCTCACCGATGACCGCGACGCCCGCGGAGTCGTAGCCCCGGTACTCCAGCCGCTGCAGACCGCCGACGAGCACGTCGATCGCGGTCCGGGGTCCCACGTAGCCGACGATCCCGCACATCCGGGCAATGCTAATCGCCGGGACGGCCGGCCGGCCGCCGGGCGCGCTCGCCCGTGCCGGCCGCGCAGGCGCGCTCAGTAGCATCGACGGTCGTGTCGGATCGCACCGCGGCCGCTCAGGGCCACGGCCCGAGCCCGTTCATCGAGATCGAGCGCGCGCGGTGGGCGGCCCTCGCCGCCGGCGTGCCCCAGCCGCTGACCGCCGAGGAGCTCCACCGGCTCGCCGGCCTGGGCGAGCCCCTCGACGAGCACGAGGTGAGCGAGGTCTACCTGCCGCTCAGCCGCCTCCTCAACCTCTACGCCACCGGCGCCCGCCGGCTGCACGCGACCACGCGCGCGTTCCTCGGCACCGGCGGCGCGACGACCCCGTTCGTCATCGGCGTCGCGGGCTCGGTAGCGGTCGGCAAGTCCACCGTCGCGCGCCTCCTCCGCGAGCTGCTCGCCCGGTGGGAGGACACCCCGAAGGTCGAGCTCGTGCCGACCGACGGCTTCCTCCACTCCAACGCGGAGCTCGAGCGGCGCGGCATCCTCGACCGCAAGGGCTTCCCCGAGTCCTACGACCGGCGCGCGCTGCTGCGCTTCGTCACCGCCGTGAAGAGCGGTGCGGAGGAGGTCCGCGCGCCGTTCTACTCGCACGAGCAGTACGACATCCTCCCGGACGCCGACATCGTCGTCCGGCGGCCCGACATCCTGATCGTCGAGGGCCTGAACGTGCTGCAGCCGGCGCAGCGGAACGGGCTCGCGGTGAGCGACCTGTTCGACTTCGGCGTCTACGTCGACGCGCGGACGCAGGACATCGCCGAGTGGTACGTGCACCGGTTCCAGCGCCTGCAGACCGCGGCGTTCTCGAGCCCGAAGTCGTACTTCCACCGCTTCGCCGACCTGGGGCCGGAGGAGGCGCGGACGACCGCGCTCGGCTACTGGACGTCGATCAACGAGCCGAACCTGCGGGACAACATCCTGCCGACGCGGTCCCGCGCGACGCTCGTGCTGAAGAAGGCCGAGGACCACGCGGTCCGCTCGGTGCTCCTCCGCAAGATCTGACCGCGCGGGATCGGACCGAGCGGGGTCAGACCGAGCGGGAGCGCCACCGGGTCAGCGCCGCGCCGACGGCGCCGATGATCAGGAACAGCCCGAACTGCCACAGCGCCCCGACCAGCAGGTACAGGTACGCGAGGTGGAGGGCGCGGCCGATCGGCGCGAGCACGCGGCCGGGCTCCAGCGCGATCTGCGCCCGGTCAGGCGGCCAGACGGAGAACAGCACCGTCGCCACCACGATCGCGCCGATGCCGGCCGCGGCGACCGGGAGCAGCCGGTCCGAGCGGAGCCGCCAGGCCCGTGTCGCCGCGACGGCGAGCACGAGCACGCCCGCGACGTAGACGAACGGCAGCACCAGCAGCACGACGTCCCAGCCGGACGGCAGCACGAAGAAGCCGGACACGACGAGCGGCAGGCAGAGCACCGCGCCGATCAGCGCGAGGCGGCGGATCCCGCGGCGCTGCACCTCGGGATCGGGCGGCGGGGCGACCCGGCTCATGCGGGGGTCGGCAGCGCGAGGCGCTCGCGCACCACGGCGGCGAGGTCGTCGGCGACGGCCGCGGCGGTCTCGTGGTCCGCCGCCTCGACCATGACGCGGACGACCGGCTCGGTGCCCGAGGGGCGCAGCAGCACCCGGCCGGAGTCGCCGAGGCGCTGCTCGGCGTCCGCGATCGCGGCGAGCAGCCCGGGGTCGTCGGTGCGGGAGCGGTCGACGCCCCGCACGTTCAGCATGACCTGCGGGAGGATCGTGACGGCGGCGGCGAGCTCGGATAGCGGCTTCCCGGTCCGGGCCACCTCCGCCATGAGCGAGAGCCCCGTGAGCAGCCCGTCGCCGGTCGTCGCGTGCGCGGTCAGGATCACGTGGCCGGACTGCTCGCCGCCGAGCGAGTAGCCGCCCCGGCCGAGCGCCTCGAGCACGTAGCGGTCGCCGACCTTCGTCTCGACGACCTGGATGCCCTCGCGCTGCATCGCGCGACGCAGGCCGAGGTTGCTCATCACCGTCGCCACGAGGGTGTCGCCGTGCAGGACGCCGCGGGACTTCATGGCGATCGCGAGCACGGCCATGATCTGGTCGCCGTCGACGACCCGGCCGTCGGCGTCGACCGCGAGGCAGCGGTCCGCGTCGCCGTCGTGCGCGATGCCCGCGTCCGCGCCGTGCTCGAGCACCGCGGCCTGCAGCGGGCCCAGGTGGGTCGAACCGACGCCGTCGTTGATGTTCACGCCGTCCGGGTCGTTGCCGATGACGATCACCTCGGCGCCCGCGTCGGTGAAGACTTCGGGCGAGACGCCGGCGGCGGCCCCGTTCGCGCAGTCGAGCACGATCTTCAAGCCGTCGAGGCGGTGCGGCAGGGCGCCGAGCAGGTGGACCACGTAGCGGTCCTCGGCGTCCGCGAACCGGTCGATGCGCCCGACCTCGGCGCCGACGGGCGCGAGCGGCGGCTCGGCCATCGCGGCCTCGATGCGGTCCTCGACCTCGTCGGTCAGCTTCGCGCCGCCCGCGCCGAGCACCTTGATGCCGTTGTCCGGCGCCGGGTTGTGCGACGCCGAGATCACGACGCCGAAGTCGGCGCCGATGTCCGCGATCAGGAACGCGGCCGCGGGCGTCGGGATGACGCCCGCGTCCAGCACGTCCACGCCCGAGCCCGCGAGGCCCGCCGCGACCGCCGACGAGATGAACTCGCCGGAGATGCGGGGGTCGCGCGCGAGCACGGCGAGCGGACGCCGGCCTTCCGACCGGGGTCCGTCGCCGAGCACGTGCGCGGTGGCCTGCGCGAGCGACAGGGTCAGGGCGGCCGTGACGTCGCGGTTCGCGAGCCCGCGCACGCCGTCCGTGCCGAAGAGCCTGGGCATGTCGCGGTGGTGCCGCGCGCCGATCAGCGCTTGGAGAACTGCGGCGCCTTGCGCGCCTTCTTCAGACCGGCCTTCTTGCGCTCCTTGACCCGCGCGTCGCGGCTCAGGAAGCCGGCCTTCTTGAGGCCCGCCCGGTTGTTCTCCTCGTCGATCTGGTTCAGCGAGCGCGCGATGCCGAGGCGGAGCGCACCGGCCTGGCCCGAGGGGCCGCCGCCGGAGATCTTCGCGATGACGTCGTACGCGCCCGAGAGCTGCAGGATCGTGAAGGGGTCGTTGATCAGCTGCTGGTGCAGCTTGTTCGGGAAGTAGTCCTCGAACGTGCGGCCGTTGACCGTGATCGTGCCGGAGCCCGGCACGAGCCGGACGCGGGCGATCGCCTGCTTGCGGCGGCCGACGGCCGCGCCGGGGACGGTGAGCGGCGGGCGCTCGACGGCAGGGGCGGCCTCAGGCTCGGAGGAGGTGCTGAAGGTCGCCGGGGTGTCGATGGAGTCTGCGATGCGTGCCATGTCTCGTGCTCGTTCTCTTCCGGTGCCTACTGGGCGACCTGGGTCAGGGTGTAGGGCGTGGGCTGCTGGGCCGCGTGCGGGTGCCCGGCGCCCGCGTAGACCTTCAGCTTCTTGATCTGCGCGCGGCCGAGGGAGTTCTTCGGCAGCATGCCGCGGATGGCCTTCTCGACCGTGCGCGCGGGCTGCTTCTCGAGCAGCTCGGAGTAGCTCGTGGCCTTCAGGCCGCCCGGGTAGCCCGAGTGGCGGTAGGCCATCTTCTTCTCGTTCTTCGACCCGGTCAGCACGACCTTGTCGGCGTTCACGATGATGACGAAGTCGCCGGAGTCGAGGTGCGGGGCGAAGGTCGGCTTGTGCTTGCCGCGGAGGAGCGCCGCGGCGTGGCTCGCGAGCCGGCCCAGCACGATGTCGGTGGCGTCGATGACGACCCAGTCGTGGGTGATCTCGCTCGCCTTGGGGCTGTAGGTGCGCGTCACGGTGTCACGCTTTCTGTTCGAGGTGGTCGTGGATCCCGCTCCGATGCCGGTTCCATGACTCCCGAGGAGCCGGAACGAGCGGTGGAGGGCTCGAAGCCGAGCGGGAGCGTTCCCGCAGGGCCGATCGATGCTACCCGACATCAGGGCCTGCTGCGACCAGGGCCGGTCACGGGCGCGGGAGGCGGCGTCAGAGGGTGCGGCGGGCGCGGGCGCGCTCGGCCTGCGCGGCCAGGGCCTCGCCCTCGGGGTAGCCCACCTCGACGAGCACGAGGCCGTGCGCCGGGGCGACCGCGAACTCGTTCGCCCGCTGCCCCGCCGACAGCAGCGCGGCCATGCGTGCGGGCTCGAGACGACCGACCCCGACCGCGACGCTGGCCCCGACGAGCGCGCGGACCATGCTGTGGCAGAACGCGTCCGCCCGGACCTCCGCGACGAGCACGCCCTGCTCGTCGCGGGTCCAGTCGAGCGCCTGCAGCTCGCGGATGGTCGTCGCACCCGGCCGCGGGCGGCAGTAGGCGGCGAAGTCGTGCAGGCCGAGCACCCCGGCGGCGGCGGCGCGCATGCGCTGCTCGTCGAGCGGCCGGGGGTGCAGCATCGTGCGGCGGCGCTCGAGCGGGTCCCGGGCCGCCGGCCGGTCCGCGATCCGGTACCGGTAGCGGCGGAACACCGCGGAGAAGCGGGCGTCGAAGCCCTCCGGCGCGAGGGCCGCGGCGTGCACGACGACGTCGCCGGCGTCGTTCAGCAGCCCCGTCAGCCGGCCGGCGATCGCGGCCACGTCCCCGTGGCCGCCGTGGCGTCGGGTGAGGGCGTCGAGCTGCGCCGGGGCGAGGTCCACGTGGGCGACCTGCCCGGTCGCGTGGACCCCGGCGTCGGTGCGGCCGGCCACGACGAGCCGCGGCGGGTCCCCCTCCGCCCGGCCGACCGCGACGGCGAGCGCCCGCTCGAGCTCGCCCTGCACCGTGCGCAGCCCGGGCTGGGCCGCCCAGCCGGCGAAGTCGGTGCCGTCGTAGGCGAGGTCGAGCCGCACGCGCACGCTCCCCGGCTGCTCGGCCCCGTCCATGCCCCCATGGTGGCGGATCGCGGAGGCGGGCCGGAGCGCGCAGGCGGCAGGATGAGCCCATGCCGCTGCCCGTGGACGCCTCGATCGAGCCGATGCTCGCGAAGGCGGTGCCCGCCGTGCCCGCCGCCGCGCCCGGCGGCGGTCCCCTGCTGTACGAGCCGAAGTGGGACGGGTTCCGCGGGATCGTCGCCTACGACGGCGAGACGGTCGAGATCGGCAGCCGCGGCGGCAAGTCCCTCACCCGCTACTTCCCGGAGCTCGTCGAGGGCCTCGCCGCGGCCCTGCCCGGGCCGTGCGTGCTCGACGGCGAGGTGGTCGTGCCGACCGGCGAGCCCGGCGCGCAGCGCCTCGACTGGGAGGCGCTGTCGCAGCGCATCCACCCGGCCGCGTCCCGCATCGCGAGGCTCGCCGCGGAGACCCCCGCGTCCTTCATCGCCTTCGACCTGCTCGCGGACGGCGAGCGGTCGCTGCTCGACGCCCCGTTCGGCGAGCGCCGACGCGCGCTCGAGGCGCTGCTCCCCTCCCCCGCCGCGCCGCTGTTCGTGACGCGCGTCACCGACGACGCCGCCCTCGCCGAGCGCTGGCTGGCCGAGTTCGAGGGCGCCGGCCTCGACGGCGTCGTCGCGAAGCCGGTCGACGCGGCCTACGCGCCCGCGAAGCGGACGATGCTCAAGGTGAAGCACCACCGCACCGCGGACGTGATCGCGACGGGCTACCGGATCCACGCGAGCGGCCGCGGCGTCGGCTCCCTGCTGCTGTCGCTCTACGACGCGGACGGGGTGCTGCGGCAGGTCGGCGGCGTCTCGGCGTTCACGACCAAGGTGCGCGAGGAGATGATCGAGGCGCTCGAGCCGATGGTCGCCCGCGACGACGACGGCGCGCCGGTCCGCGGCGAGGGCGAGCGCAACCGCTTCTCGTCGTCGAAGGACACGTCCTTCGTCGTGCTCCGCCCGGAGCTGGTGCTCGAGGTCCGGTACGACCAGATGGAGGGCGACCGGTTCCGCCACACCGTGCAGCTCGAGCGGTGGCGCCCGGATCGCGACGCCCGCTCCTGCACCTTCGAGCAGCTCGAGGTGCCGCACGCCTACGACCTCGGCGCCGTCCTCACGTGACCGACGTCCTGATCGGCGGGGTCGCGCTCGGGCCCGGGCGGCCGAAGGTCTGCGTGCCGCTGGTCGGCGCGACGGCGCCGGCGCTCGAGGCGGAGGCGCGGGCGGTGCGCCCCGCCGTTGCGGACCTCGTCGAGCTGCGGATCGACCGCCTCGCCGAGGTCGGCTCGTCCCGTGCGGTCGAGCGGGCGATCGCCGCCGCCCGAGGAGCGCTCGACCCCGCCCTGCCGATCCTCCTCACCTGCCGCAGCGCGCGGGAGGGCGGCGGCGCGGACCTGCCGCCGCGCCTGCTCGAGGGCCTGACGATGCTCGCGGCGCGCCACGACGGCGTCGCGGCGGTCGACGTGGAGATGGACGCGACCGACGGCCTCGCGCCCCGCCTGGTCGCCGACGTGCACGAGCACGGCAAGGCCGTCGTCATGTCGTTCCACGACCTCGAGGGCACGCCCGCTCGCGACGAGGTCGTCGGCCGCCTCGTGCGGCAGCAGGAGCTCGGCGCCGACGTCGTCAAGCTCGCCTGCACCCCGCGCTCGCCCGAGGACGTGCTCGTCCTGCTCGGCGCGACGGCCGCGTACGCGGCCCGGGAGGACGCCAGGCCCGCGATCACGATGGCGATGGGCCCGCTCGGCGTCGTCTCACGTCTCGCGGGCGAGGCGTTCGGCTCGGTGCTCACCTTCGGCACCGTCGGAGCCGCGAGCGCGCCCGGCCAGGTCGACGCGGCCCGCCTCCGCGACGCCCTCGACCTGCTCCACGGCGCGCAGGTCCTCGCGGGTTGAGCCGGGCTCCGGGGACCCCGGCTCGACCCTCGGGAGCCGGTCAGTCCTGCTTGCGCGCCTTTGAGGGCTGCACGCGGGGCGGCTCCCCCGGCATCTTCGGGTAGTCGGGCGGGAACGGCAGCTCGCCCTCGCCGTTCGCGAGGTCGCGCTCCCACCACCCGAGCAGCGTCTCGATGCCGCCGGCCGACGCCCCCATGCCGGCCCAGGGGTCGCCCTGCTCCCGGAGCCGCGCGGGCACCGTGGTGACGGTGAAGGCGTGCGGGTCCACGCCCGCCTCGAGCTCGTCCCAGGACACCGGCGTGGACACGGTGGCCGCGGGCAGCGGCCGCGGGCTGTACGCGCCCGCGATCGTCCGGTCCCGGGCGGCCTGGTTGTAGTCGAGGAAGATGCGCTCCCCGCGCAGCTCCTTCCACCAGGCCGTCGTCACGCCCTCCGGGTCGCGGCGCTCGAGCTCGCGCGCGGCCGCGATCACGGCGTGCCGGACGTCGAGGAACTCCCACTCGGGCCGGATGGGCGCGTAGAGGTGCAGGCCCCGGTTGCCCGACGTCTTCACGAAGGCGGTCAGCCCCGCCTCCTGCAGCACCGCGCGCATGCCGGATGCGGCCCGCGTCGCCTCCGCCAGCCCGGTGCCGGGCTGCGGGTCGAGGTCGATGCGCAGCTGGTCGGGGAGGTCCGGCGCCCCGGCGCGCGAGGGCCAGGCGTGGAACACGATCGTGTTCATCTGGGCCGCCCAGACGAGCGCGGCCGGCTCGTCGAGGACCAGCTGCGGGTGCACGCGCCCGGAGGGGTAGGTCACGTCCGCCGCGCGGAACCACTCCGGGGCGCCGCGGGGCGGGTTCTTCGAGAAGTAGGACTCCCCGGTCACGTCGCCGCCGAACCGCTGCAGGGAGACCGGCCGGTCGCCGTTCGCAGCGAGGAACGCGTCCGCGACCTCGACGAAGTAGTGCACGAGGTCGAGCTTCGTCACCCCGGCCTCGGGCCACAGCACCCGCGACGGGCTCGACACCCGCATCGTCCGCACGCCGTGCGGGCCGTCCACGTCGACGGTCGTCGCCTCACTCGCCATGCCCGCAGCCTGGCAGACGGAGGGCCCGCGCACCTGGTCGGTGCGCGGGCCCTCCGGCTGCTGCGTGACGGTGCGCGATCAGGAAGCGGGCGTCGCCGGCTTCTCGTCCGGCGTCGCCGGCTCGTCCGCGGCGGGCGCGTCGGCCTCCGGCGCGTCCGCGCCGGTCGCGGCCGCCGACTCCTCGACCTCGGTCGCGGCCGGGGTCTCCGACTCGGCCTCGATCGGGGCGGACTCCTCGACGGTGTTCGTCTCCTCGACCGGCACGTCCGAGGACGCCGCCGGAGCGGTCGCCGCGGCGGTGCGGGTGCGGCTGGAGCGCTTCGGGGCGACCGGCTCGAGCACGAGCTCGATGACCGCCATGGGGGCGTTGTCGCCCTTGCGGAAGCCGGTCTTCACGATGCGGGTGTAGCCGCCCTGGCGCTCGGCGACGAGCGGCGCGATCTCGGTGAAGAGCTCGTGCACGACGGTCTTGTCGCCGATGGTGCGCATGACGCGGCGGCGCGCGTGCAGGTCGCCGCGCTTCGCGAACGTGACGAGGCGCTCCGCGACCGGGCGGAGGCGCTTGGCCTTCGCCTCCGTCGTCTGGATGGAGCGGTGCTCGAACAGCTGCGAGGCGAGCTGGCCGAGCAGCATGCGCTCGTGGGCCGGACCGCCGCCGAGACGGGGACCCTTGGTGGGCCTGGGCATGATCAGTTCTCCTCGTCGTCGTAAGCGGAGTAGAAGTGCGTGCCGTCGAAGCCCGGCACCGCGTCCTTGAGCGAGAGGCCGAGCTCGACGAGCTTGTCCTTCACCTCGTCGACCGACTTCTGGCCGAAGTTGCGGATGTTCATGAGCTGCGTCTCCGACAGGGAGACGAGCTCGGACACCGTGTTGATGCCCTCGCGCTTCAGGCAGTTGTAGGACCGGACCGACAGGTCGAGGTCCTCGATCGGCATCGACAGCTCGGAGGACACGAGCTGGTCCACCGGGGCCGGGCCGATCTCGATGCCCTCGGCCGCGCTGTTCAGCTCGCGGGCGAGGCCGAAGAGCTCGGTGAGCGTGCGGCCGGCGGACGCGATCGCGTCGCGCGGGCTGATCGCCGGCTTCGTCTCGACGTCGACCACGAGGCGGTCGAAGTCGGTGCGCTCACCGGCACGCGTCGCCTCGACGCGGTAGGTGACCTTGAGGACCGGCGAGTAGATCGAGTCGACCGGGATCTGCCCGGCCTCGCTGAACTCGCTGCGGTTCTGCGTCGCGGAGACGTAGCCGCGGCCGCGCTCGATCGTGAGCTCGAGGTCGAAGCGCGCCTTGTCGTTCAGCGTCGCGATGAGCAGCTCGGGGTTGTGGATCTCCACACCGGCCGGGGCCGAGATGTCGGCGGCCGTGACGGGGCCCTCGCTCTGCTTGCGCAGGTAGGCGGTGATCGGCTCGTCGTGCTCGGACGAGACGACCAGCTGCTTGATGTTCAGGATGATCTCGGTGACGTCCTCCTTCACACCGGGGATCGTCGTGAACTCGTGCTGCACGCCCTCGATGCGGATGGACGTGACGGCCGCGCCCGGGATGGACGACAGCAGGGTGCGGCGGAGCGAGTTGCCCAGGGTGTAGCCGAAGCCCGGCTCGAGCGGCTCGATGACGAACCGCGAGCGGAACTCGCTGATGGGCTCCTCGGCGAGGGTGGGGCGCTGTGCGATGAGCACGGTGGTGTCCTTTCGTGTCCGCTATATGACACATAGACGGCGGTTCCGGGCGGACCGCCCGGGGGTCTGGGTGACGCGCGTCAGCGGCCGGCCGCGCGGGGTGCGCGCGGCCGGCCGCTGATCACGTCAGACGCGGCGGCGCTTGGGCGGACGGACGCCGTTGTGGGCCTGCGGCGTGACGTCGTTGATCGAGCCGACCTCGAGGCCAGCGGCCTGGAGGGAGCGGATCGCGGTCTCGCGGCCGGAGCCGGGACCCTTCACGAAGACGTCCACCTTCTTCATCCCGTGCTCCTGCGCCTGGCGGGCGGCCGACTCGGCGGCCAGCTGCGCGGCGAACGGGGTCGACTTGCGGGAGCCCTTGAAGCCCACGCCGCCGGACGAGGCCCAGCTGATCACGGCACCGGTGGTGTCGGTGATCGAGACGATCGTGTTGTTGAACGTCGACTTGATGTGCGCCTGCCCGATGGCGACGTTCTTCTTCTCCTTGCGGCGGGGCTTGCGCCCTGCACCGGCCTTGGGAGCTGCCATGTGTGTTCTCTCCTACGAAGTGTGTGGGGGCGGAGCGCTACTTGCGCCCGGCCTTCTTCTTGCCGGCGACGGTGCGCTTCGGGCCCTTGCGGGTGCGCGCGTTCGTCTTGGTCCGCTGGCCGCGCACGGGAAGGCCGCGGCGGTGGCGCAGGCCCTCGTAGGAGCCGATCTCGACCTTGCGGCGGATGTCGGCGGCGACCTCGCGGCGGAGGTCGCCCTCCACCTTGTAGGTGCCCTCGATGTGATCGCGGAGTGCGACGAGCTGGTCGTCGGTGAGGTTCCGGACGCGGGTGTCGGGGTCGATGCCCGTGGCCTGCAGCGTCTCGGCGGCGCGGGTGCGACCGACGCCGTAGATGTAGGTGAGTGCGACCTCCACGCGCTTCTCGCGCGGGATGTCGACGCCGGCAAGTCTCGCCATGCGTCTGCTCCTTCTTGAGGATCGGAGGTGTGGTGCGCTCCCGGTGCCCGGGCCTCCGACCCGGGGTGTCCCCCTCCGCGAGGAGGGTTCTGGGAGCGCTGGATGTGTTCAGTTGTGGGGATCGCCCCGGACCGCGAGGTCCGGGGCGGACGACTCAGCCCTGGCGCTGCTTGTGACGCACGTTCACGGAGCAGATGACCATGACCCGGCCGTGGCGGCGGATCACGCGGCAGTGCTCGCAGATGGGCTTGACGGAAGGCGCGACCTTCATGGGTGGTTCCTCTTCTCGCTGTCCTCGTACCGCCCGGGGTCCGGGCGGCCGTTACTTCTCAGCGATCGGGTGACGAGGAGCGTCTACTTGTAGCGGTAGACGATCCGGCCGCGGGTCAAGTCGTACGGGCTGAGCTCGACGATGACACGGTCCTCCGGGAGGATGCGGATGTAGTGCTGCCGCATCTTGCCCGAGATGTGCGCGAGCACCTTGTGCCCGTTGCTCAGCTCCACTCGGAACATCGCGTTGGGGAGTGCTTCGACAACCGCGCCCTCGATCTCGATGACACCGTCCTTCTTGGCCATAGCCTCACTTCGTCACTGTGTCGCGTCCGTCCGGGGGAACCGGCGGATCGCGACGATCACTGGTCATGCGGGACGCCTGCGGGCCGGATGCCCGGCAGACGGATCGGCCGTCAGGTGGCGTCGAATACGACGCACGCAGGCCGACGGACGATCATACGTGATAACGGCCGGGGCGCGAAATCATTCCCCGTCGCGGGGCCCGCGAGGCGTCAGGACGCGCGGACGACGCCGCCGCCGAGCGCGTCGAGGATGCGCCGGGACACGTCGTCGACGCTGCCCACGGCGTCCACGCTGACGAGCACGCCGCGCTCCGCGTAGACGGCCACGAGGGGGTGCGTCTGCTCCTGGTAGACCTCGAGCCGCCGGCGGATGACGTCCTCGGTGTCGTCGCTGCGCCCCTGCTCCGCCGCGCGCTTCAGCAGCCGCTCGACGATCGCCTCGGTCTCGATGACGAGCTGGACGACGGCGTCGAGGCCGCCGTCCGACCGGCTCAGGCAGTCGTCGAGGGTGAACACCTGCGCCAGCGTCCGCGGGAAGCCGTCGAGCAGGAAGCCGTCGCGGACGTCGTCCTGCGCCAGGCGGTCGAGCACGAGCGCGTTCGTGAGGTCGTCGGGCACGTACGCGCCCCGATCCATGTAGTCCTTCGCCTGCATGCCGAGCGGCGTCTCCTGCGCGACGTTCGCGCGGAAGATGTCGCCGGTGGAGATGGCGGGGATGCCGTACTCCTCCGCCACGCGCACGGCCTGGGTGCCCTTCCCCGCGCCGGGAGGGCCGATCAGCAGCATCCGCATCAGCGGAGGAGGCCCTCGTAGTGGCGCTGCTGCAGCTGCGAGTCGATCTGCTTCACGGTCTCGAGGCCGACGCCCACGATGATCAGCAGCGAGGCGCCGCCGAACGGGAAGTTTTGGTTCGCCCCGATGGCGACGAACGCGACCAGCGGGATCAGCGCGAGCAGGCCGAGGTAGATCGAGCCCGGCAGGGTGACCCGCGTCAGGACGTAGTCGAGGTACTCGGCGGTCGGGCGCCCGGCGCGGATGCCGGGGATGAAGCCGCCGTACTTCTTCATGTTGTCCGCGACCTCCTCCGGGTTGAAGGTGATCGCCACGTAGAAGTACGTGAAGCCCACGATCAGGAGGAAGTAGAGCGCCATGTAGAGCGGGTGGTCGCCCGTCGTCAGGTAGTTCTGGATCCAGGTCACCCACGGCGCCGGGGCGGACCCGTCGCGCGGCTGGTTGAACTGGGCGATCAGGGCCGGCAGGTAGAGCAGGCTCGACGCGAAGATGACCGGCACGACGCCCGCCATGTTCACCTTGATCGGGATGTACGTGTTGTTGCCGCCGTAGGTGCGGCGGCCGACCATGCGCTTCGCGTACTCGACCGGGATGCGGCGCTGCGACTGCTCGACGTAGACCACGAGGCCGACGATGACGACGCCGATCGCGACGACGACGACCGCGACCTCCGGGCTCTGCGCCTGGCCGATCGCGATGATCGACTGCGGGAAGCGGGCGGCGATCGCCGTGAAGATCAGCAGCGACATGCCGTTGCCGACGCCGCGCTCGGTGATGAGCTCACCCATCCACATGATGAGGCCGGTGCCGGCGGTCATGGTCAGCACCATGAGCACGGTCGCCCACCACTCGTTGCTGGTGACGAGGTTCTGGCACGCCGCGGTGTTCGTGGTGCCGAACAGGGCGCCGCTCTTCGCGACGGTGATCAGCGTCGTGGACTGCAGGACGCCGAGCGCGATGGTGAGGTAGCGCGTGTACTGGGTGAGCCGCGCCTGGCCCTCCTGGCCCTCCTTGTAGAGGGTCTCGAAGCGGGGGATGACCACGCGCAGCAGCTGCACGATGATCGACGACGTGATGTAGGGCATGATGCCCAGCGCGAAGATCGACAGCTGGAGCAGCGCCCCGCCGGAGAGCACGTTGACGAGCTGGTAGAGCCCGCTGGCGCTGGACGACTGGCCCGCGATGCACTCGCGCACGTTCGCGTAGTCGATGAACGGCGCCGGCACGAAGGACCCGAGCCGGAACACGGCGATGATCCCGAGCGTGAAGAGCACCTTCCGGCGCAGATCGGGGGTGCGGAAGATCCGCGCGACAGCACTCAGCACTTGTCTTCCTTCCGCCTTGCGGCCGCTCGAGACGCTCTGCACGCCTCGACGCATGCGTCGGGGCCTCCGCCGTCCGGCGAAGGCCCCGACACGATGCAGATCAGTCGACCCGGCCGCCCGCGGCCACGATCTTCTGCTGCGCCGACTCGGACACCTTGTCGACGGCGACGTTCAGACTAACCGCGATGTCGCCGGTGCCGAGGATCTTGACCTTCTCGTTCTTGCGCACGGCGCCCTTCGCGACCAGGTCGGCGACGGTGACGTCGCCCCCGGTCGGGTAGAGCACGGCGAGCTTCTCGAGGTTCACGACCTGGTACTCGACGCGGAACGGGTTCTTGAAGCCCTTGAGCTTCGGCGACCGCATGACGAAGTTGAGGTTGCCGCCCTCGAGGCCCGCACGCACGCCGTAGCGCGCCTTCGTGCCCTTGGTGCCGCGCCCCGCGGTCTTGCCCTTGGAGCCCTCACCGCGACCCACGCGGGTCCGGTCCTTCTTCGCGCCCGCAGCGGGACGCAGGTGGTGCACCTTGAGGAGCGAGACCTTCTCGGTCGTCTCCTGCGCCGCCGCGTCCGCGGCCGGCTTCTTCGTGGCGTCAGCCATCAGTCGATCTCCTCAACCTTCACGAGGTGGGCGACCGCACGCACGTAGCCGCGCGTCTGGGCGTCGTCCTCGCGCTCGACCGTCTGGCCGATGCGCTTGAGGCCGAGCGAACGCAGCGTGTCGCGCTGGTTCTGCTTCTCGCTCACCTTGGACTTGATCTGGGTGACCCGCAGGGTGGCCATCAGGCGCTCACCTTCTCGGCCGCCGCGGCGGCCTGGTCGCGGAGCAGACGGGCCGGAACGACCTCGTCCACCTCGAGCCCGCGACGCCCGGCGACCGCACGCGGCTCCTCGAGCTGCTTCAGGGCGGCGACCGTCGCGTGGACGATGTTGATCGTGTTCGAGGACCCGAGGGACTTCGACAGCACGTCGTGGATGCCCGCGCACTCGAGGACGGCGCGCACCGGGCCGCCCGCGATGACGCCGGTACCGGCGGCGGCGGGACGGAGCAGGACCACGCCCGCCGCGGCCTCGCCCTGCACCGGGTGCGGGATGGTCGCGGCGACGCGGGGGACGCGGAAGAAGTTCTTCTTCGCCTCCTCGACGCCCTTCGAGATCGCCGTCGGGACCTCGCGCGCCTTGCCGTAACCGACGCCCACGGTGCCGTTGCCGTCGCCGACGATCACGAGCGCGGTGAAGCTGAAGCGCCGACCGCCCTTCACGACCTTGGAGACGCGGTTGATGGTGACGACGCGCTCGAGGAAGTTGCTGTCCCCGCCGCGGTTGTTGCGGTCGTTGCCGCCGCGCCCGCCGCGGTCGTTGCCGCCCCGGCCGCCGCGGTCGTTGCCGCCCCGGCCCCGGCTCAGCCGGTTGTCCCGGCTGATCGAGTCGGTGCCGGCAGCGGTCTCGACGGGCGCCTCGTTCAGCGCGTCGCCGGCACCGGTGCCGGTGTTCGTGGTGTCGCTCACAGGCTCAGCCCTCCTTCGCGGGCGCCGTCGGCCACGGCCGCGACCCGTCCCGCGTACTTGTTGCCGCCGCGGTCGAACACGACGGAGTCGATGCCGGCGGCCTTCGCGCGCTCGGCGACGAGCTCGCCCACGCGCTTCGCCTTGGCGGTCTTGTCGCCGTCGAGCGCGCGGAGGTCGGCCTCCAGCGTCGAGGCGGAGGCCAGCGTGCGGCCGACCGTGTCGTCCACGACCTGCACGAAGACGTGCCGGGCGGACCGGTTCACCACGAGGCGCGGCGAGGTCGGGGTGCCGGAGATGTGCTTGCGCAGCCGGGCGTGGCGCTTGTCACGCGCGGCCGACCGTGAGGTGTTCGCCATGACTACTTCCCACTCTTCCCGGCCTTGCGGCGCACGTTCTCGCCGGCGTACCGGACGCCCTTGCCCTTGTAGGGCTCGGGCTTGCGGATCTTGCGGATGTTGGCGGCGGTCTCGCCGACCGCCTGCTTGTCGATGCCCGACACGGTGAGGCGGTTGTTGCCCTCGACCGTGAAGGTGATGCCGGCCGGGGGCTCGACGACGACCGGGTGCGAGAAGCCGAGTGCGAACTCGATGTTCGCGCCGCGGGCCTGCACGCGGTAGCCGGTGCCGACGACCTCGAGGCCCTTGCTGTAGCCCGCGGTCACGCCGGTGATCTGGTTGGCGATCAGCGTGCGGGTCAGGCCGTGCAGCGACTTCGAGCGGCGCTCGTCGTCGGGCCGGGACACGATGACCCTGCCGTCCTCGACGGCGGCGGTCAGCGGGGCGGGGATCACGTGGTTCAGGGTCCCTCGCGGGCCCTTCACCGTCACGTCCGCGCCGCTGATCGTCACGTCGACGCCGGCGGGGATGTCGATGGGGAGTCGTCCGATTCGCGACATGTCAGCTCACCACACGTAGGCGAGGACTTCCCCGCCGACGCCCTTCTTGGTCGCCTGCCGGTCCGTGAGGAGGCCGGAGGAGGTGGACAGGATCGCGACGCCGAGGCCGCCGAGCACCGTGGGCAGCTCGGTCGACTTCGCGTACACGCGGAGGCCGGGCTTCGAGACGCGCTTGATGCCGGCGATGGACCGCTCGCGGTTCGGGCCGTACTTCAGGTCGAGCACGAGGGTCTTGCCGACGCGGGCGTCGGCGACGCTCCAGTCGGAGATGTAGCCCTCGGTCTTCAGGATCTCCGCGATCCCGGCCTTCAGCTTCGAGTGCGGCAGGGTCACCGTCTCGTGGAAGGCCGAGTTCGCGTTGCGCACCCGCGTGAGCAGGTCCGCGACCGGATCGGTCATCGTCATGAGTGTTCTCTTTCGTCAGGTTTCCGGGGACGTTCCCCGGACCTCGTACGGCCCCGGTGTTAGCGGGTGGGGTCGCGCGCCTAGGAGGCGGCGCGGAACGGGAAGCCGAGGGCGCGGAGCAGGGCCCGGCCCTCGTCGTCGTTCTTCGCGGTCGTCACCACGGTGATGTCGAAGCCGCGGACCCGGTCGATGCGGTCCTGGTCGATCTCGTGGAAGATGCTCTGCTCGGTGACGCCGAACGTGTAGTTGCCGTTGCCGTCGAACTGCCGGTCCGACAGGCCGCGGAAGTCGCGGATGCGGGGCAGGGCGAGGGACAGCAGGCGGTCGAGGAACTCCCACGCCCGGTCGCCGCGCATCGTGACGTGCGCGCCGATGGGCTGGCCCTCGCGCAGCTTGAACTGCGCGATGGACTTGCGGGCCCGGGTGACCTGCGGCTTCTGACCGGTGATCTTGGTCAGGTCGGCGACCGCGCCGTCGATGATCTTGCCGTCACGGGCGGCCTCGCCGACACCGGAGTTGACGACGACCTTCACGAGACCCGGCACCTGGTGCACGTTCGAGTACCCGAACTCCTTGAGGAGGTTCGGCACGATCTCGGAGCGGTACTTCTGCTTGAGGCGGGGCTGGATGGTGCCAGCCTCCGCAACAGTCGTGTCACTCATGGCTTACAGGTCCTTCCCGGACTTCTTCGCGTAGCGCACGCGGACGGTCTTCGACACGCCGTCGACGGTCTTGGTCTCGACGCGGTGGCCGACGCGGGTCGGCTTCTTCGTGTCGGGGTCGACCAGGGCGACGTTCGAGATGTGGATGGGGGCCTCGACGGTCTCGAGGCCGCCGGTGCGGGTGCCGCGCTGCGTCTGGCCGACGCGCTCGTGCTTCGTGACGAAGTTCACACCCTCGACGACGACGCGGTTGCGCTCGACGAGGACCTCGAGGACCTTGCCCTGCTTGCCGCGGTCCCCGCCGCGCGCCTGCGAGGCGCCCGAGATCACCTGGACGAGGTCGCCCTTCTTGATCTTGGCCATGGTTCAAATCACCTCCGGTGCGAGCGAGATGATCTTCATGAACTTCTTGTCGCGGAGCTCGCGACCGACCGGACCGAAGATGCGCGTCCCGCGGGGGTCGCCGTCGTTCTTGAGGATGACGGCGGCGTTCTCGTCGAACTTGATGTAGGAGCCGTCGGCACGACGGGTCTCCTTGACGGTGCGCACGATGACCGCCTTGACGACGTCGCCCTTCTTGACGTTGCCGCCGGGGATCGCGTCCTTGACGGTCGCGACGATCGTGTCGCCCAGGCCGGCGTAGCGACGGCCGGAGCCGCCCATGACGCGGATGGTGAGCAGCTCCTTGGCGCCGGTGTTGTCGGCGACCTTGAGTCGGGACTCCTGCTGGATCATCGGGTCACTTCGCCTTCTCGAGCACCTCGACGAGGCGCCAGCGCTTCGTCGCGGACAGCGGACGGGTCTCGCTGATGAGGACGAGGTCGCCGATGCCGGCGGTGCCGGCCTCGTCGTGCGCCTTCACCTTGCTCGTGCGGCGGATGACCTTGCCGTAGAGCGGGTGCTTCACGCGGTCCTCGACCTCGACGACGATGGTCTTCTCCATCTTGTCGCTGACGACGTAGCCGCGGCGCGCCTTGCGGTAGCCGCGGGCGGCCTCGTCGCGGACGTCGTGGGCGGCGTGCTCGTGGCCGGCCGCCGCAGCGGTCTCCTGTGCCTTCGCCATTACTTCGTCTCCTCGGACTCCGCGGCCGCAGGAGCGGTCTCGGTGGTCGTGTCGGCCGCGTCCTTCTTGGCGCGGGTGCGCTTCGGCTTCGCCTCGGCGACCGGGGCGGGAGCCGGGGTGACCCGGATGCCGAGCTCGCGCTCGCGCATCACGGTGTAGATGCGGGCGATGTCGCGCTTGACGGCGCGCACCCGCCCGTGGCCCTCGAGCTGCCCGGTGGCGGACTGGAAGCGGAGGTTGAACAGCTCCTCCTTGGCCCGCCGGAGCTCCTCCGTCAGACGGCTGTCCTCGAACGAGTCGAGCTCGTTCGGAGCGAGGTTCTTGGAACCGATCGCCATCAGGCGTCCCCCTCCTCACGGGTGATGATGCGTGCCTTGAGCGGCAGCTTGTGGATCGCGCGGAGCAGCGCCTCGCGGGCCAGGGTCTCGTCGACACCCGCCACCTCGAAGAGCACGCGGCCCGGCTTGACGTTGGCAACCCACCACTCGGGCGAACCCTTCCCGGAACCCATGCGGGTCTCGGCGGGCTTCTTCGTGAGCGGACGGTCCGGGTAGATGTTGATCCAGACCTTGCCGCCGCGCTTGATGTGGCGGGTCATGGCGATACGGGCGGACTCGATCTGCCGGTTCGTCACGTACGCCGGGGTCAGCGCCTGGATGCCGAACTCGCCGAAGGAGACCTTCGTGCCGCCGGTGGCCTGGCCGCTGCGGCCCGGGTGGTGCTGCTTGCGGTGCTTGACGCGTCGAGGGATCAGCATCAGGCGTTCGCTCCTTCCAGGGACTCGTTGCGACGGCCGCCGCGACGGTCGCCGCGCTCGGGCCGACGGCCGGGCTGGCTCGCCTGCTCGCGCGCGAGCTCCTTGTTGGTGATGTCGCCCTTGTAGATCCAGACCTTCACGCCGATGCGGCCGAAGGTGGTGCGGGCCTCGTAGAAGCCGTAGTCGATGTTCGCGCGGAGCGTGTGCAGCGGCACCCGGCCCTCGCGGTAGAACTCGCTGCGGCTCATCTCCGCGCCGCCGAGGCGGCCGGCGACCTGCACGCGGACGCCCTTGGCGCCGGCGCGCTGCGCGCTCTGCAGGCCCTTGCGCATCGCGCGGCGGAAGGCCACGCGGGCGGAGAGCTGCTCGGCGATGCCCTGCGCGACGAGCTGGGCCTCGGCCTCGGGGTTCTTGACCTCGAGGATGTTCAGCTGGATCTGCTTCTTGGTGAGCTTCTCCAGGTCCCCGCGGATGGCCTCGGCCTCGGCGCCGCGGCGGCCGATGACGATGCCCGGGCGCGCCGTGTGGATGTCCACGCGGACGCGGTCGCGGGTGCGCTCGATCTCGATCTTCGCCACGCCGGCGCGGTCGAGCCGCTTCAGCAGGAGGCGACGGATCTTCACGTCCTCGGCGACGAAGTCCTTGTACCGCTGACCGACCTTCTGCGAGTCCGAGAACCAGCGGGAGGTGTGGTCGGTGGTGATGCCGAGACGGAAGCCGTACGGGTTGACCTTCTGGCCCATCAGCGGTTCCCCTTCTTCGAGTCGGCGCCGTCGGCCTCGGCCGCGGGCGTCGACAGCACGACGGTGATGTGGGACGTGCGCTTGTTGATCCGGAACGCCCGGCCCTGCGCCCGCGGCTGGAACCGCTTGAGCGTGGTGCCCTCGTCCACGAACGCACGCTGGACGAACAGGTCCTGCTCGTCGAGGTAGGTGTTCTCCGCGTCGGCCTTGACCTTGGCGTTCGCCATCGCCGAGGCGACGAGCTTGTACACCGGGGTCGCCGCGGCCTGCGGCGAGAACTTGAGGATCGCGAGGGCCTCCGCGGCCTGCTTGCCGCGGATGAGGTCGACGACGCGACGGGCCTTCTGCGGGGTGATGCGGACCTGCCGCAGCCGCGCGGTGGACTCCACCATGACTGTCTCCTTCTCGTCGCCGCGCCTAGCGGCGACGACCCTTCTTGTCGTCCTTCTCGTGCCCGCGGAAGGTGCGGGTGGGGGCGAACTCGCCGAGCTTGTGCCCGACCATCGCCTCCGTCACGAAGACGGGGATGTGCTTGCGACCGTCGTGCACGGCGATGGTGTGGCCGAGCATCGCGGGGATGATCATCGAACGACGCGACCAGGTTCGGATGACCTGCTTCGAGTTCGTCGTGTTCTGCTTCTGCACCTTCGTCAGCAGGTGGTCGTCGACGAAGGGGCCCTTCTTCAGGCTGCGAGGCATGCTTCGCTACTCCTACTTGCGCTTCTTGCCGACGGTGCGACGGCGGACGATGAGCTTGTCGCTCTCCTTGTTGGGGTGCCGGGTGCGGCCCTCGGCCTGACCCCAGGGGCTGACCGGGTGGCGACCACCGGAGGTCTTGCCCTCGCCACCGCCGTGCGGGTGGTCGATCGGGTTCATCGCGACACCGCGGACCGTCGGACGCACGCCCTTCCAGCGCTTGCGGCCGGCCTTGCCCCAGTTGATGTTCGACTGCTCGGCGTTGCCGACCTCGCCGATCGTCGCGCGGCAGCGCGCGTCGACGTTGCGGACCTCGCCCGAGGGGAGGCGCAGCTGCGCGTAGGGGCCGTCCTTCGCCACGAGGCGCACGGAGGCGCCCGCGGATCGGGCCATCTTCGCGCCGCCGCCCGGCTTCAGCTCGATCGCGTGCACGACCGTGCCGACCGGGATGTTCTTCAGCGGCAGGTTGTTGCCCGGCTTGATGTCCGCGCCGGGGCCCGTCTCGACGACGTCGCCCTGCTTGATGCGGTTCGGCGCCAGGATGTAGCGCTTCTCGCCGTCCACGAAGTGCAGCAGCGCGATGCGCGCGGTGCGGTTCGGGTCGTACTCGATCTCCGCGACGCGGGCGTTCACACCGTCCTTGTCGGAGCGGCGGAAGTCGATGACGCGGTACTGGCGCTTGTGGCCGCCGCCGATGTGGCGGGTGGTGATCCGACCCTGCGCGTTGCGGCCACCGGTCTTCGGCAGCGGGCGCAGCAGGCTCTTCTCAGGGGTCGACCGGGTGATCTCGGCGAAGTCGGCGACCGAGGAGCCGCGACGACCGGGCGTGGTCGGCTTGTAGTTGCGGATTGCCATTCGTCTGTTCCTCCGTGCCTCAGCCGACAGCCGTGAAGATGTCGATGGAGCCCGACTTGAGCGACACGATGGCGCGCTTGGTGTCCTTGCGCTTGCCGGTGCCGAAGCGGGTGCGGCGGGTCTTGCCCGTGCGGTTCGCCGTCGTGACGGACTTGACCTGGACGCCGAAGATCTTCTCGATGGCGAGCTTGATCTCGGTCTTGTTGGCCCGGGGGTCGACGAGGAACGTGTACTTGCCCTCGTCGATCAGGCCGTAGCTCTTCTCGGAGACCACGGGACGCAGGATCACGTCGCGCGGGTCCTTGTAGTCGATCGCGCTCACGCGGAGACCTCCTCGACGGCCGCGCCCTTCGCCTCGATGAAGGCGTTCAGCGCGGCGGGGGTGAAGACGACGTCGTCGCTGCGGAGGACGTCGTAGGCGTTCAGCTGGTCGACGAACAGCACGTCGACGCCCTGCAGGTTGCGGACGCTCTTGATCGCGACCGTCTCGGCGCGGTCGAGGACGACGAGCTGGCGCTTGCCGTTCTTCGCCGCGGCGAGGGCCGTGACCGCCGCCTTCGTGGACGGCGTGGCACCCGCGAGCTCGACCTCGTGGATGCGGCCGGCGCGAGCGCGGTCCGAGAGGGCGCCGAGCAGGGCCGCGGCGATCATCTTCTTCGGGGTGCGCTGCGAGTAGTCGCGCGGCGTCGGGCCGTGCACGACGCCGCCGCCGCGGTGCTCCGGGGCGCGGACCGAACCCTGACGGGACCGGCCGGTGCCCTTCTGCTTGAACGGCTTGACGCCCGAGCCGGAGACCTCGCCCCGGTTCTTCGTCTTGTGCGTGCCCTGGCGAGCGGCGGCGAGCTGGGCGACGACCACCTGGTGGATCAGGGGGACGTTGGTCGGCACGTCGAAGAGCTCGATGGGCAGGTTCTTGGGAGCGGCCATGGTCAGTTCCCCTTCACGGCGTCGCGGACGAACACGAGACGGCCCTTGGCGCCGGGGACCGCGCCCTTGACGAGCAGCAGGCCCTTCTCGGCGTCGACGGCGTGGACGGTCAGGCCGAGCACGGTGACGCGCTCGTTGCCCATGCGGCCGGCCATGCGCATGCCCTTGAAGACGCGCGACGGCGTCGAGGACGCGCCGATCGAACCGGGCTTGCGGTGGTTGCGGTGCGAACCGTGGCTCGCGGACACGCCCTTGAAGTTGTGGCGCTTCATGACACCGGCGGTGCCCTTGCCCTTGCTGGTGCCGACGACGTCGACCTTCTTGCCGGCCTCGAAGACCTCGACCGAGAGCTCCTGGCCGAGCGTGTACTCGGCGGCGTTCGCGGTGCGGACCTCGGTGAGGTGGCGGCGCGGGGTGACGCCCGCGGCGGCGAAGTGGCCGGCCTCCGGCTTGTTCGCCTTGCGGGGGTCGACCGCGCCGGCGGCGATCTGGACGGCCTCGTAGCCGTCCTTCTCAGTCGTGCGGATCTGGGTGACGACGTTCGGGGTCACCTGGATGACCGTGACCGGGACGAGCTTGTTGCCCTCGCCCCAGACCTGGGTCATGCCGAGCTTCGTGCCGAGAAGCCCGGAGAACGTGCGGGTCGCGGTGGACATCCGTTCCTCTCCTAGAGCTTGATCTCGATGTTGACGTCGGCCGGCAGGTCGAGCCGCATGAGCGAGTCGACGGCCTTGGGCGTCGGGTCGATGATGTCGATGAGCCGCTTGTGGGTGCGCATCTCGAAGTGCTCGCGGCTGTCCTTGTACTTGTGCGGAGAGCGGATCACCGCGATGACGTTCTTCTCCGTGGGCAGCGGCACCGGGCCGACGACCGTGGCGCCGGCGCGGGTGACCGTGTCGACGATCTTCCGCGCGGAGCTGTCGAGCCCGGCGTGGTCGTACGACTTCAGTCGGATGCGGATCTTCTGTCCCGCCATGGATTCCTCGTTCCGTGCGCGTTCGAGACGCGCGGCTCGTGGGTGGCTTCCGGGCCGACCCGCCGCTCCCCCGCGAGGAGGCGCAGCGCGATCCGCACCGCTGTTCTGCTGTGGATGCCCGGGCTCCTGTCCGCACGTGCGCGACCCGCCCTGGCGGACCGTGTCCGCAGCGCGTCAGCGCACGCCCCCGCCACGGCCCGCAGGCCGAGGCGCCGGAGCGCCGAGGTGTTCTGCTGCCCGCGGCCCGACCCTTCGATCGTGCACTGCCTGACAGTGATCCGGAGGCGTCGGCGCACTCGGTGCACCGCTCCGCCCGGAATGTGGAACCCCGACATCTTGCCACGCCCCGGAAGAGGGTGCAACCCGGGCGTGTCGCGCTCGGCGAACGCGCGGCTGGATCCGGCGCGGTGGTCCCACCCTCTCGCGCGGTATCAGCACCTCCGCGCGGTGGGTGGACCCACCGCGCAGGGGTCGGAGCACCGCGCGTCGTGGCTCGGAGGCGGACCCGAGCGCGGATCGGGTCCTCCCCAGCCGGCGGACCGTGCGGATCTCGCAGCGAGCGGGCTCCCGCGCCGAGCAGGGGGCTGCCGATCGCCACGCTCCACGGCATGAGCGACGAGCGACTCTTCACCAGGCCCGAGATGCTGGGCTCGACCGGCGTGCGTCCCGAGCGGGATCCGGGCTCGTTCCGAGCGCGCCGGAACGTCTACCTGCCGGCGGACTCGGTGCCCGTGGACGCCGTCGACCGGTACCTGCTCCGCGTCCGTGCGGCGCACCGGACCCTCACCGGCGAGCACGTCTTCTCCCACGAGTCCGCGCTCGCCCTCCTCGGGCTGCCATCGCTGCACCGCTGGCCGGAGGTGGTCCACCTGGTCTGCGAGCGCCGCTCCGGCGGGCGGTCCCAGCTGGACGTCGTCCGCCACTGCATCGGGCTCGAGCACGTGACCCCGGTCACGGTGGAGGGGATGCTGGTCACGAGCCCGGGACGGACCGCGTTCGACATCGCGCTCAGCCGGTCCTTCGCGGAGGCGGTCGTCGTCGCCGATGCCGCGTTCCGCCTGTACCCGGAGTCGCGAGCCGAGTTCGGGACGCTGGTGGACGCGTACGGCAGGCGGCGCGGCTTCCAGCGGGCGCAGGCGGTGCTGCGCTTCGCCGACCCCCGCAGCGGGTCGGCGGGCGAGTCGCTCAGCCGGGTGGAGATGGATCGGCTCGGCTTCGTCGCGCCCGACCTGCAGGTCCGCGTCGTGACCGGCGACGTGGAGGACTTCGCGGACTTCGGCTGGCGGGCGGTCCGGGCGCTCGGCGAGTTCGACGGCGAGGTGAAGTACCGCGAGGACCGCTACCGGAGGGGCGGCTCGGTCGAGGACGTCGTCATCCGCGAGAAGACCCGCGAGAACCGGATGCGGCGGCAGTACGCGAGCTTCGCCCGATGGGACTGGTGGGACCTCCGCGGACGCCGGCTGGAAGGGATCCTCGTGCGCGCCGGCGTCCCGAAGCGCCGAGACGCGGTCACCCGCCCCGACGTCACGCAGTACTCCTCGCCGGCACGCGGCAGGTAGACCTACCGCGGGCCGGCGGGAGCACCGCGCGACGGGGTGGGAGCACCGCGCGACGCGGCGGGGTCAGCCCTTCAGGCCGCTGCCCGTCACGCCCTCCACGATCTGCCGCTGGAAGATCACGTAGAGCACCACCAGCGGCAGGGCGCCGAGCACGGCGCCGGCCTGGATGTCGGAGTAGCGCTGGCCGAAGCTGCCCTGCACCGTCGCGAGGCCCACCGGGATCGTCATCAGGTTCGGGTTCGCCACCACGAAGAGCGGCAGCAGCAGGTTGTTCCAGACGCCGACGAACGTGAGGATCGACACCGCCGCGATGACCGGCCGCGACAGCGGCATGATCACGGACCAGTAGACGCGCCAGCGGCTCGCGCCGTCGATGCGCGCCGCCTCCTCCAGGTCCTTCGGGATGCCGTCGAAGAACTGCTTGAAGATGAAGACCGCGATCACGGCGGGCACCTGCGGCAGGATCACGCCCCAGTAGGTGTTGAGCAGGTTCACGGCGCCGAGCAGCTGGAAGATCGGGACGATCAGCACCTGCGTCGGGATCATGATGCCGAGCACGATCAGCAGGAACACGATGTTGCGCCCGCGGAACACGAGCCGGGACAGCGCGAACGCCGCCATCGAGGCGAACAGCACCGTCAGGACCGTCGTGATGACGCTCGTGATGCCGCTCGCGATGTACCAGTTCCAGATGTCGCCGGCCTGGAACAGCGACGCGTAGGAGTGCAGCGTCGGCGAGAACGACGAGATGATCTGCCCCGCGCCGAGGGCGGACGTGCCGTTCTCGGTGAGCGAGGTCTTCAGCGCGAACAGGCTCGGGATCAGCCAGAGGATCGCGAGCACGATGAGGACGATCAGCGCGACGACGTTGAAGATCCGGTCGCTGCGCTTCGAGGCCTCCGCCGGCAGGGCCCGCGCCGGCGCGGCCGGCGAGACCGCGTTGCGGACGGCCGACGAGCGCCGGGTGGTCGTGGTGGGCGTCGAGGTCATCTCACGCCTCCTTCGTGCGGTCGGTGAGCTGCCGGATCACCGCGATGGCGACGATCAGGACGAAGAGGATGGTGGAGGCGGCGGAGGCCGCGCCGATGCGGTTGTCCGTGAACGCGGTGCCGGTGACGAGCTGCAGCGCGACCTGCGTCGCCGTGCCCGGTCCGCCCTGGGTCATCAGGTACACCTGGTCGAAGATCTTCAGGCTCGCGATGATCTGCAGCAGGATCACCAGCGTCGTCGTGCGGGTGAGCAGCGGCAGGGTGATGAAGCGGATCTGCTCCCACTGGCTCGCTCCGTCGACGGCCGCGGCCTCGTACAGCTCGCGCGGGATCTCCTGCAGCCCGGCGAGGTAGAGCACGAAGTTGAAGCCGAGGGTCCACCAGACCGTGGCGAGCGCGACGCCGATCATCGCGGTGCCGGGTCCTGCGAGCACGCCGGGACCGGGGGTCAGCCCGATCAGCTGCTCCCCCAGCGCCCAGAGCCCGGTGCCCGGCGTGAAGATGAACAGCCAGATCAGCGAGATGGTCGCGGACGGCAGCACGAACGGCAGGAAGAACGCGAGGCGGAAGAACCACTGCCCGCGCCGGATCCGGTTCGTGAGCACCGCGAGCACGAAGCCGAGGATCACGAGGGGCGGCGTCGTGTAGATCGTGAACTGCACGGTGTGCCACATCGCGTCCCAGAAGTCGGCGCGGCCGAACATCTCGATGTAGTTGCCGAACCCGGCGAAGGTGCCGAGGCCGGACTTGACCGTCGAGCTGTTGAAGAAGCTCACGACGAGCATCACGATCGCCGGACCGAGCAGGAACAGCAGGTAGAACAGCCCGAAGGGGGCGATGAACCCCCAGCCGGCGCGTGCGCCGCCCCGGTCGATCGGACTGCTCCGGGACGGTCGGGCGGCGACTCCCGCGGGCGGGACGGAGATGGCTTGCGTCATTGCGGTGGCCTTCCGGTGGTCGAGCGGATCAGAGCGGGGACGGGGTCTTCAGGTAGGTCTGCAGCTGATCGCTCGCCGACCTGAGCGCACCGTCCGGCGACGAGGCGCCCTGCTGCACGAGCGCGAACTGCGAGCCGACGATCGTCTCGAAGGTCGAGCCGGAGCCCGAGTACCAGGCCGTCGGGTCGTACGCGGCGTTGTCCGCGGCCTTCGCGTAGTCCGCCTGCGGCTCGAGGTCCTTGTACTTCTGGCTGTCCCGCAGCGGGAGGTAGGCGGGGACGTGGCCGCCCTGAGCCCACGTGTAGCTCTGGTCGAGCATCGACTTGATGAAGCCCATCGCCTGCTTGCGCTGCTCGGGCGTGCGGTCCTTCTTCGGCAGCACGAACGTGTGCGAGTCGGCCTGGCTGGCCGGCTTGTCGAAGAGCTGCGGCACCGGGGCCATGCCGAACTTCAGGCCCTTGATGGACTGCGCGGTCGTGATCTCCCACTCGCCCTGGAGGTAGAAGCCCGCCTTGCCGGTGAACATCGGCGTCTGGCTGCCGGCGTAGTCGAGCGCCTTGTTGAGCCAGCCCTTCTGGCTCCACCTCGCGATCGTGCCGAGCACCTCCTTCGCCGCGTCCTGGTCGACGGTCAGCGTGCGGCCGTCGTCGCCGAGGTAGGGCGGCACGTCGCTGAACTGGCTGTAGAGGGTCTGGAACAGGCGCCACGGCGTCGCGGTCTCGTTGACGTTCGCGGACGTGATCGCGACCCCGCCGGTGACCTTGCTCACCTCGGCGAGCGCGGCCTCGAAGTCCTTCAGGCCGGTGATCGCCTTCAGCTTCCCGCCCTCGAGCAGCCCCGCCTTGTCGATGACGTCCTGGTTGAAGAACATGACGAACGGGTGGGTGTCGAGCGGGATCGCGATGTTCTTCCCGTCGGTCTTCTGCGTCGCCCACGACTTCTGGTCGAGGTCGTCGGACGAGAGGCCGACGGAGGACAGGTCCTCCTCCGTGATCTCGTCCAGCACCCCGCCCTGGGCGAGCAGCTTCGCCCGCGTCAGGTGGGCGACCGCGACGTCCGGCGGCTTGTTCCCGACGGTCGCGAGCGTGAGCTTCGAGTAGTACGGGTTGCCCCAGGCGAAGACGGTCGCCTGGAGCGACGACGGCCCGCCGTGGGTCTTCTGGTAGCCCGCCTCCATCTCCTGCATGCGGCTGCCGTCGCCGCCCCCGAACAGGTTCCAGAAGACCAGCGTCCTGGGGTCCAGCTCGCTGCCCGTGAGCCCGGCGACCGCGGGCGTGGAGCACGCGGCCAGCGCCGGCACCGTCAGCGCCGCGAGCCCGGCACCGAGCAGCCCCCTCCGCGTCAGCACCGCTCGTTCGAATGATGATCCGGCCATGTGGTCGACCTCCTCGTCGTCCTCGCTGGAGTATGCGCCTGTCGGCGGTCCGCGTCAGCCCCTGGAACCCAGCCCGATCGCGGTCCACGACACCGGCGGCAGCGTCACCGTCAGGGTCGAGCCGTCGACCGACGCGGAGTCGTTCGGGGCGGGCGTCACGCGGTCCGGGTCGTCCTTCGTGTTGACCGCGTCCGGGTCCTCGTCGGCGATCGTGTGGGTCTCCGCGATCTCGAGGCCGGCGAGGCCCTCGAGGCCGACCTCGACCGTGATCGGCTCGGTGCGGTTCCGGTTCACGAGGAAGACGGCGACGGCGCCGGTCTCCGGGTCGCGCGTCACGACGCCGTCGACGGCCGGCACGTCGCCGAACTTCGCGGTGGCGATCGTCGGAGCGGACACGACCGCGTCGAGGGCCTCGCCCCGGGCGAGCCGCGAGGTGATCGCGAACGGGTGGAACGTCGTCTGCTTCCAGGCGGGGCCGCCCGGCTCCGTCATGATCGGCGCGATCACGTTCACGAGCTGGGCGAGGCTGGCGGCCTTCACCCGGTCGGCGTGCTTCAGCAGCGAGATCATCAGGCTGCCGAACACCACCGCGTCGGTGACCGTGTAGACGTCCTCGAGGAGTCGCGGCGCCTTCGGCCACTCCTCGAGCGCCGTGATGCGCTCCTCGTCCTCGTAGCGCTTCTGGTACCAGACGTTCCACTCGTCGAACGAGATGTGGATCGTCTTGTCGCTGCGCTTCTCCGCCTTCACGTGGTCGGCGGTGGCCGCGACGACCTCGATGAAGCGGTCCATGTCGACCGCGGAGGCGAGGAAGCTGTCGACGTCGCCGTCGATCGGCTGGTAGTAGGCGTGCGCCGAGATGAAGTCGACGTCGTCGTACGTGTGCTCGAGCACCACGCGCTCCCACGTGCCGAACGTCGGCATGCCGGAGCCGGAGCTGCCGCAGGCGACGAGCTCGAGGTCCGCCTGCATCTGGCGCAGGCCCTTGGCGGTGCGGCTGGCGAGCTTGCCGTAGTCGGTCGCGTCGCGGTGGCCGAGCTGCCAGGGACCGTCCATCTCGTTGCCGAGGCACCACATCTTCACGGCGAAGGGCTCGGGCGACCCGTTCGCGGCGCGCTGGTCGGACAGGGCGGAGCCGGTCGGGAGGTTCGAGTACTCGAGCAGGTCGAGCGCCTCGAGCTCGCCGCGGGTGCCGAGGTTGATGGCGAGCATCGGCTCGACCTCGGCCTTCTTCGCCCAGTGCGCGAACTCGTGCAGCCCGACCTCGTTCGTCTCCGTGGAGTGCCAGGCGAGGTCGCGGCGGACGGGGCGCTGCTCCTTCGGGCCGATCCCGTCCTCCCAGCGGTAGCCGGAGACGAAGTTGCCGCCCGGGTAGCGGATCGTCGTCGTCCCGAGCTCGCGGACCAGGGCGAGCACGTCCTCGCGGAAGCCCTGCTCGTCGGCAGCGGGGTGGCCGGGCTCGTAGATGCCGTCGTAGACGCAGCGGCCGAGGTGCTCGACGAACGAGCCGAAGACCCTGCGGTCGATGGCGCCGACGGGCGCCGAGGTGGAGACGGTGATCCGGGCGGCAGTCACGGGTTCTCAGGTTCCCTCTCGTGGACACGACGGTGTGCGGACCCACCGTTACATCGTTGGAACGGCGCGTCAAGCCTCGGGGTGAGCGCTCATGGGACTCTCGGCGTGTCGTGCGCCGGCGGCGCCCCCGCCGGGCCGTCAGGACCCGGTGCGGGCCCGCGTGCTCTCGCGCGCGACGACCTCGACGGGGATCGCGACGCGGGCCGCCGGGGCGTCGGACCCGTCGATGCGGGCGACGAGGTGCTCCAGCGCCGCGGCCGCGTAGGCGCGCTTGTCGAACCGCACCGTGGTGAGGGGCGGCGAGGCGTACGCGGCCTCGTCGACGTCGTCGAAGCCCGCGACCGACACCTCGTCCGGCACCCGGACGCCGGCCCGCCACAGCGCCGAGAGCGCGCCGAAGGCGATGGAGTCCGTCGCGCAGAACACGGCGTCGGGGCGCTCCCCCGTCGCCAGCAGCGCGGCCATCGCGTCGTGCCCGCCCCGCGCGGTCCACCGGTCGCAGGCCGTCTCGAGCGCCGGGTCCGCCGGGATCCCGGCCTCGGCGAGCGCGCGGCGGTAGCCGTCGCGGCGCAGGCCGCCCGTCACCGTGTCCTTGTCCGGGCCGGGTGCGCCGAGCATGGCGATCCGGCGGTGCCCGAGGGCGAGGAGGTGCCGGGTGATCCGGAGGGCCGCGTCGACGCTGTCGACCCAGACCTGGTCGACGTCGTCCTGCAGCACCTCGCCGAGCATGACGAGCGGCACCGCGCCCGCGCCGCCGGTGAGCACGACGTCGCGCTGCTCCACGGTGATCGGGTTCATCACGACGCCGTCGACGAGGTGCCGACGGGCGAGCGCCATCACCTCCCGGGTCCGGTCGAGGTCGTTCCACGACTGCTCGATCTGCACGGCGAGCCCGCGGGCGTGCGCGAGCTCGACGAAGTCCTGGGCGACCTCCGCGGAGAAGGGCGTGCGGAGGTCGGGCATGACGAGGGCGACGATCCCGGTGCGGCCGGAGCGGAGCCCGCGGGCGGAGAGGTTCGGCACGTAGCCGAGCCGCTCGATGGCGGACTCGACCCGGGACCTCGTGCCGGGCGCGACCACGACCGTGCCGCCGAGCACGTTCGAGACGGTCTTCGGGGAGACGTTCGCGAGCGCCGCCACGTCCTTGACCGTCGGGCGCACGCGCTCAGGCTATGCGGTCGCCGCGCCGCTCGTCCCCAGCTCGGACTCCGCCTCCGCACGGGGACTGCCCGGCTCCTGGATCGGCTCGTCGGGGCCCTCGAACAGCAGCGCCCGCACCTCCGCCTCCGCGGCGCGGGTCCGCGCCGGGTCGATGGTCTCCCCCGCGCGGTAGTGGTCGACGAGCCGCGGGTCGACGTAGCTCGCCTTCGCGACCGTCGGGGTGTTCGAGAGCTCGGCGGCGGCGGCGCGCATCGCGTCGGCGATCGCGCGCTTCTGCAGGCCCTTCTTCTCCTCGGGACCGTGCTCGGCGAGGCTGATCGCCGCCGACACCGTGCCACGCAGGGTGCGGAAGTCCTTCGCGGAGAACTTCCCGTGCAGCCGCTTGCGCACGTACGCGTTCACGTCGGACGGGGTGATCGTGCGCCACTCGCCGTCGCGGCGGTAGGCGAGCAGGCGCTCGTCGTCGCCCCGCCCCTTCAGCTCCGCCAGGAGCGCGGCGAGGTCGGGGTCGCGCATCGTCGACTCCCAGACCTTGTGGCTCTTCGCCGGGAACCGGAGGCGCACCTCGTCGCCCTCGACCTCGACGTGCTCCCCGTGCAGGGTGGTCAGGCCGTAGCTGCCGTTCTCCTCCTCGTACTCGGAGGAGCCGATCCGCAACCCGCCGAGGTCGAGCATGCGGAACGCGGCCGCGAGCACCTGCCGCTTCGGCCGCTCGGGGTCGCGGAGGTGCCGGCGCACCGTGCCGCGGGCGCCGGGCAGCGCCTCCGCGAGCAGCAGCATGCGCTCGTACTTGCGCTTGTCGTTCCGCTCGCGCCAGGTCGGGTGGTAGATGTACTGCTTCCGGTTCGCGGCGTCGTAGCCGACCGCCTGGATGTGCCCGTTCTCGTAGGGCGCGATCCACACCTCGCTCCAGGCGGGCGGGATGCCCAGCGCCTCGAACCGCGCGCGGAGCGCCCGGTCCTTGACGAGCGAGCCGTCGGGGGCGCGGTAGCTGAACCCGCTGCCCGCGCGCACGCGCTTGTAGCCCTTGCCGAGCGGGTTGCTCTTGCGCAGGCGCGTCTTCGGCGCGGTCGGGGCGTCGGTCACGGTCGGCGAGTGTATGGACGCCGGGCTGTGCATCAGGGATCGCGCAGCGGAACCGCGGCGGACATGGAGAAGGGGAGGGCCGCCGAGCCCTCCCCTTCTCACCCACCCGGTCCGAGGATCGGACCGGGCACCCGGAGTCGATCCGATTGCCCGTCGGATCGGGGTGCGAACCGGCCCGGGGAGCTCCTCGGACTGTCCGGGATCGATGATGGGCGGCGGGTCTCGGAGGAGCCCCGGCGCACGGCAAGAACCGCCTATGCGGCCGGGTCAGGACTGCAGGTCGCGGGAGGGAGCCGCCTCGTACCCGGCCTCGCGGAGCGCGGCGCGCGCCTCCCGGCGGGCGGAGTAGTCGGTCCGGACGCCGCGGATGTCGCGGTAGTTCTGGTGCCCGGGGCCGGCCCAGAGGATCGCGTCGCCCGGCTCCGCGAGCGAGACCGCGAGCCGGATCGCCTTCTCGGGCTGCCCCTCCTCGTGGAGCGGATGGTCCGGCGCCGCCTCGCGAGCCGCCGCGACGAGCACGGCGCGGATGGACGCGGGGTCCTCGAAGCGCGGGTGGTGGTCCGTGACCACGAGCACGTCGCTGCCGGCCACCGCCGCACGGGCCATGTCCGGGCGCTTCGTGGTGTCCCGGTCGCCGTCGGCGCCGAACAGCATGATCACCTTGCCCGGCGTGACCGCGCGGACCGCCGCGAGGGTCTCCTGGAAGGCGTGCGGCGAGTGGCCGAAGTCGACGTAGACGGCGGGCGCGCCGGGACCGGAGACCAGCTCGGTGCGGCCGGGGAGCGTCGCGTCCATGCCCCGCGGTCCCTCGAGCACCGTCTTCAGCCGGTCGAACGCGTAGCCCGCCTCGAGCAGCATCACGATCGCCAGGCCGGCGTTCGCCGCCATGTGGGCGCCGAGCACCGGGATTCGGGTCGCGATGCGCCGGTCCCCCGTGCCCTCGAGCACGAAGGCGGTGTGCGCCTGGGTCTCCTCGGTGACCGTGACGGTCCACTCGGCGGCCTCGCCGCCCGCGAGCGCGATGGTCGTGGTCGGGACGCCGGCGTCGGCGACGACGCGGGCGCCCCAGGCGGTGTCGAGGGAGACGACCGCCCGGCGCGACCGGTCCGGCTGGAAGAGCACCGCCTTCGCGGCGTAGTACTCCTCCATGTCGGCGTAGTCGTCGAGGTGGTCGTGGCTGAGGTTCGTGAAGCCGGCGACGTCGAAGACGATGCCGTCGAGGCGGTGGCGCGAGAGGCCCTGGGCGCTGACCTCGATCGCGGCGGCCTCGACGCCCGCTTCGACCATGCGGGCGATGAGCGCGTGCAGCTCCGTCGCCTCCGGGGTGGTGAGCCCGGCGACGCGGCGCTCGGGACCGACCCGACGCTCCGCCGTGGAGCTGAGCCCGTTCGGGACCTCGAGCAGGTCGAGCAGCCCCGCGAGCAGGTGGCTCGTGGAGGTCTTGCCGTTCGTGCCCGTGACGCCGAGGAGCAGCGGGTGGTGCTCGCGCGTGCGGTAGACCGCGGCGGCGAGCTCGCCGAGCAGCGGGCGCGGCTCCGGCGTCGTCAGCACCGGGACGCCGAGCGCGAGGTCCGCGTGCCCGGGGTCGGTGAGCACGGCGACGGCGCCGCGCGCGACCGCGTCGGCGGCGTGGTCCGCGCCGTGGCTGCGGACCCCCTGGAGGGCGATGAAGAGGTGCCCGGGCCGCACGGCGGCGGTGCCCAGGCTGATGCCGGTGACCGCGACGTCGCGGGGGTCGCCCGCGAGGTCGAAGCGGCCGGCGAGGTCGGCGAGGGCGACCGGTTCGGTCGACTCGGGCACGAACGGGGACGGGACCGGGGCAGGCATGACCGGACCACTGTAGGTGCGCGGACGCTCCCGGCGCCCCGCCCTGCCGGGGCTACGGTCGCTCCGTGGACGTCGGGGTGGACCGCAGCGACGTGATGGCGTCCCTCGGGCAGGTCGCGGTGTGGTCCCTCGACCTCGCCGCCTGGGGCGAGTGCGCGCAGGCGGAGACGGAGGCGCTCGCGCTCGAGGCCCTGCGGCGGCGCACCGGCGCGGACGGGGTCGTCGTCACCGAGACGCTGCGCGGCGAGGACCAGCTGTTCGCGGCGGATCGCGCACCGGCCACCGACGCGCACGTCACCAGGACGCTCGCGGTGCTGCGCGAGGAGCGGACGAGGACGATCGAGCAGCTGCGGACCGCCGGCCCCGAGCGGTGGGACCGGGAGGACCCGGACGTCGACCAGCCCGGGTGGATGCCGTGGCGGACGCCCGCGGCGATCGCCCGGCACGTCGTCGACACGGAGTCGCGTGGCTACGCGCGCCGGCTGGGGCTGCCCGAGCTGGAGCCCGTCGACGACCTGCTCGAGGAGCTCTCGCGGTCCGCGGCCCACGTGCGCGGCCTGCTCGCGTCGATGCCGCGCACCGGCGTGCACCGCTACCGCGACGAGCTCTGGACCCCGATGAGGCTGCTCCGCCGGCTCGCGTGGCACGAGCGGGTGGAGGGCGTGTTCCTCCGTCGGCGGGTCCGGGCGCTCGTCTGACGGAGCGCCCGGGTACGACGAAGGGGCCGGGCCCGAAGGCCCGACCCCTTGTCGATCGGTGAGGCTCAGCTCACTTGATGATCTTCGTCACCGTGCCGGCGCCGACGGTGCGGCCGCCCTCGCGGATCGCGAAGCGCAGGCCCTCCTCCATGGCGACGGGCTGGATCAGCTCGACGTTCATCTCGGTGGTGTCACCGGGCATGACCATCTCGGTGCCCTCGGGCAGCGAGATGACGCCGGTGACGTCCGTGGTGCGGAAGTAGAACTGCGGACGGTAGTTCGCGTAGAACGGGTTGTGACGGCCACCCTCGTCCTTGGACAGGATGTACGCGTTGGCCTCGAACTGCGTGTGCGGCGTGACCGAACCCGGCTTCACGACGACCTGGCCGCGCTCGACCTCCTCGCGCTTGGTGCCGCGGAGGAGCAGGCCGACGTTCTCGCCCGCGCGCGCCTCGTCGAGGAGCTTGCGGAACATCTCGACGCCGGTGACCGTGGTCTTGATGCTCGTCGGCTTGATGCCGACGATCTCGACCTCGGAGTTGACCTTGAGGACACCGCGCTCGACGCGCCCGGTGATGACGGTGCCACGACCGGTGATCGTGAAGACGTCCTCGATCGGCATCAGGAACGGACGGTCGACGTCGCGCTCGGGCTCCGGCACGAACTCGTCGACCTTGTCCATGAGGTCGGCGACCGTGTCGCCCCACTTGGCGTCGCCCTCGAGGGCCTGCAGCGCCGAGACGCGGACGATCGGGGCGTTGTCGCCGTCGAACTCCTGGCTCGAGAGCAGCTCGCGGACCTCGAGCTCGACGAGCTCCAGGATCTCCTCGTCGTCGACGACGTCGGCCTTGTTCAGCGCGACGACGATGTAGGGCACGCCGACCTGGCGGGCGAGCAGCACGTGCTCGCGCGTCTGCGGCATCGGGCCGTCGGTGGCGGAGACCACGAGGATCGCGCCGTCCATCTGCGCCGCGCCCGTGATCATGTTCTTGATGTAGTCCGCGTGGCCCGGGGCGTCCACGTGCGCGTAGTGGCGCTTCTCGGTCTGGTACTCGACGTGCGAGATGTTGATGGTGATGCCGCGCTGGCGCTCCTCGGGAGCGTTGTCGATCTGGTCGAACGCGCTCGCGGTGTTCAGCGTCGGGTACTTGTCGTGCAGCACCTTCGTGATGGCGGCGGTGAGCGTCGTCTTGCCGTGGTCGACGTGCCCGATCGTTCCGATGTTCACGTGCGGCTTGGTGCGCTCGAACTTGGCCTTGGCCACTGATGTCCTCCTCGGGACTGTTGGTCGAGGTGTCCTACCTCGGTCGTAGAGGCGCGGGTTTGCGCAGGAAACGACCGGTCGAGGATACCCGACTGGATTTCGGTTTGTTACACGCTCGTTGCGAACGACCAGGTCCGTGGACCGCTCGCGGAGAGGGCGCGGGAGCGCCCCGCCGGCTCATGCCGGCGAGCCCGTCGCACGGCGAAGCCGTGCCGCGGAGGCGCGCCGGCGCCGGAGCAGGGCGTCGGACGGGGCCGGCGAAGCCGGTCGCGCCCGACGCCCTCCCCGACTAGTCGGCCTTGTTCTTCTGGACGATCTCGTCGGCGACGTTCTTCGGGACCTCGGCGTAGCTGTCGAACTGCATCGAGTAGACGGCGCGGCCGGAGGTCTTGCTGCGGAGGTCGCCGACGTAGCCGAACATCTCGGACAGCGGCACCTTGGCGGTGACCACCTTGACGCCGGACGCGTCCTCCATCGCCTGGATCTGCCCGCGGCGGGAGTTCAGGTCGCCGATGACGTCGCCCATGTACTCCTCGGGGGTGCGGACCTCGACGGCCATGACGGGCTCGAGGAGGGCCGGGGACGCCTTGCGCGCGGCCTCCTTGAACGCCATCGAGCCGGCGATCTTGAACGCCATCTCGGAGGAGTCGACCTCGTGGTAGCCGCCGTCGAGCAGCGTCGCCTTGACGCCGACCGTCGGGTAGCCCGCGAGGACGCCGACCTGCATCGCGTCCTGGATGCCCGCGTCGACCGAGGGGATGTACTCGCGCGGGACGCGGCCACCGGTGACCTTGTTCTCGAACTCGTACGTCGTCTCGGCCGTGACCTCGAGCGGCTCGAGCGCGATCTGCACCTTCGCGAACTGGCCGGAACCACCGGTCTGCTTCTTGTGGGTGTAGTCGTAGCGCTCGATCGTCTTGCGGATCGTCTCGCGGTAGGCCACCTGGGGCTTGCCGACGTTCGCCTCGACGTTGAACTCGCGCTTCATGCGGTCGACCAGGATGTCGAGGTGGAGCTCGCCCATCCCCTTGATGATGGTCTGGCCGGTCTCGCGGTTCTGCTCGGTGCGGAAGGTCGGGTCCTCCTCGGCGAGCTTCTGGATCGCCGTGCCGAGCTTGTCCTGGTCGGCCTTGGTCTTGGGCTCGATCGCGACCTCGATGACGGGCTCCGGGAAGGTCATCGACTCGAGGACGACCTGCTCGTTCACGTCGGACAGGGTGTCGCCGGTCGTCGTGTCCTTGAGGCCGATCACCGCGTAGATGTGACCCGCGGAGACGCCGTCGACCGGGTTCTCCTTGTTGGAGTGCATCTGGAAGATCTTCCCGATGCGCTCCTTCTTGCCCTTGGTCGAGTTGATGACCTGGCTGCCGCCCTCGATGTGGCCGGAGTAGACCCGGACGTAGGTGAGGCGGCCGAAGAACGGGTGCACCGCGACCTTGAACGCGAGGGCCGAGAACGGCTCCGACGCGTCGGCGTGGCGGAGGATGACCTTCTCCTCGTCGCGCGGGTCGTGCGCCTCGATGGCGGGCACGTCGAGCGGGCTCGGCAGGTAGTCGACGACCGCGTCGAGCATCGGCTGGACGCCGCGGTTCTTGAACGCGGAGCCGCAGAGCACCGGGTACAGCTCGCTGCTGACCGTCATCTTGCGGATGGCGCCCTTGATCTCGGCGACAGTGAGCTCCTCGCCGCCGAAGAACTTCTCGAGCAGCGCGTCGTCGGACTCGGCGACCGTCTCGATGAGCTTCTCGCGGTACTCCTGCGCGCGCTCGAGCAGGTCCGCGGGGATCTCCTCGATGGCGTACTCCGCGCCCATCTTGACGTCGCCCTTGGCGTCGCCGCGCCACGTGAGGGCGCGCATCTCGACCAGGTCGACGACGCCCTCGAAGGTGCTCTCGGCGCCGATCGGCAGCTGGATCACCAGCGGCTTGGCGCCGAGGCGGCTGACGATGGTGTCGACGGTGAAGTAGAAGTCCGCGCCGAGCTTGTCCATCTTGTTGACGAAGCAGATGCGGGGGACGTTGTACTTGTCCGCCTGGCGCCACACGGTCTCGGACTGGGGCTCGACGCCCTCCTTGCCGTCGAAGACGGCGACCGCGCCGTCGAGGACGCGGAGGCTCCGCTCGACCTCGACCGTGAAGTCCACGTGGCCCGGGGTGTCGATGATGTTGATCTGGTTCTTGTTCCAGAAGCACGTCGTCGCGGCCGACGTGATGGTGATGCCGCGCTCCTGCTCCTGCGCCATCCAGTCCATCGTCGCGGCGCCGTCGTGCACCTCGCCGATCTTGTGGGTGATGCCGGTGTAGAAGAGGATGCGCTCGGTCGTCGTCGTCTTGCCGGCGTCGATGTGCGCCATGATCCCGATGTTGCGGACCTTGGTGAGGTCGGTGAGGACGTCCTGGGCGACTGCCACGGGGGAACCTTTCGAAGAGGTGGTGGGCTCTGCAGCGTTTCTGTGCCTGCTGGGGCAACGCTTCAGGGCCCCGTTTCATGCCCGAGGCCGCGGACCCCGTCCAGGTGGACGGAGCCGCGGCCGCGGTGGAGTGCTGTTCTTCTCGGACTACCAGCGGTAGTGCGCGAAGGCGCGGTTCGACTCGGCCATCTTGTGCGTGTCCTCGCGGCGCTTGACCGCGGCGCCGAGGCCGTTCGACGCGTCGAGGATCTCGTTGGTGAGGCGGTCCGTCATCGACTTCTCGCGGCGGGCCTTGGCGTAGGAGGTGAGCCAGCGCAGCGCGAGCGTGTTCGCGCGGTGCGGCTTGACCTCGACCGGGACCTGGTACGTCGAGCCGCCGACGCGGCGGCTCTTGACCTCGATGGTCGGGCGCACGTTGTCGAGCGCCTTCTTCAGCGTGGCGACGGCGTCCTGGCCGTTCTTCGCCGCGACCTCCTCGAGCGCGCCGTAGACGATGCGCTCGGCGAGGCCCTTCTTGCCGTCGACGAGGATCTTGTTGACGAGCTGGCTGACGACCGGAGCCTGGTACACCGGGTCGGCGACGACCGGGCGCTTCGGGGCGGGACCCTTACGAGGCATTACTTCTTCTTCTCCAACTTGGCGCCGTAGCGGCTGCGGGCCTGCTTGCGGTTCTTGACGGCCTGGGTGTCCAGCGCGCCGCGGACGATCTTGTAGCGCACGCCGGGCAGGTCCTTCACGCGGCCGCCGCGCACGAGCACCATCGAGTGCTCCTGGAGGTTGTGGCCCTCACCGGGGATGTAGGCGGTGACCTCGGTGCCGTTCGAGAGCTTCACGCGCGCCACCTTGCGGAGCGCGGAGTTCGGCTTCTTCGGCGTCGTGGTGTAGACGCGGGTGCAGACGCCGCGCTGCTGCGGGTTCGCCTTCAGCGCAGGCGCCTTGGTCTTGACGACCTTGGGCGTGCGGCCCTTGCGGACCAGCTGCTGGATGGTGGGCACTCTGCTGACTCCTTAGCCGCCTTGCGGGGCGGGCTGCTTTCCGGACGGCATCCCTCGCGGGATGCGGGGCGCCGGGTTCCGGCGCCGGACGGTCGAAGCGGATGACGCGCATCCGCAGCGGTCCCAACAGCGCCTACCCGCCTGGCGGCCGGAAGCGTTCCGAGGGACGAGCCGTGCGCCGGGAAGCGGCACACGTGCCCACCATGATAACCGCACTCGGGAGGTCGTGTCGAACACGCCCGGCGATCACGGGTCCCCGTCCTCCTCCCACGGCCAGCGCGGGCGCCCCGCACCGGCCGCCCGCGCGCGCACCACGAGGAGCACGACGAGCCCCGCGACCGCGGCGAGCACGGCGTCGACGAGCGTGAAGGCGGACACGGCGGCGCTGCCGAGGGTCAGGAACCCGTCGCCCGGCCCGTTCATCGCGAGGGCGACGAAGCCCGCGACGACGAGCAGGGACGCGGCGGCGAGCAGGGCGGTCTCGAGCGGCAGGAGGACGCTGCGCGATGTGGCCCGTGCGCCGCGCAGCACGATCAGGAGCGCCGCGACCGCGACGCCGAGCGGCTCGGCGAGCGGACCGGCGCCGCGCACCGGGACCACCTCGAGCCCGGTGCCCACGCTGATCAGGCCGTTCGCCGCGACGACGGCAGCGGCCCAGCCGAGCCCGGCGAGGAGCGCCGGCGCGAGGCCGGCGCGGCCGTCAGGCGCGGCCGTCGCCCAGCTCCTGCTCGTACCGGCGACGGGCCTCCTTGTCGCGGCGGCGCACGCGGGTGCCGCGCGCACCGATCGCGAACCCGGTCCAGAGCATCACCTCGCGGGCGACGAGGCCGGTGAGCACGAACACGGGGCTCAGGAAGGCCTGCACCGCGGTGTTCCGGTCCGGGGCGGACCCGCCGGCGACGAGCGGGACGAGGGAGGCGGCCAGCGCGTAGACGAGCACGCCGACGATGAGGCTCGCGACGACGTAGGCGAACCGGCCCGCGCGGTTGAACAGCAGCACGGTCAGCTCGAACAGCAGGAAGAAGAACAGGGCCGGCAGCCAGGCGAGGACGCCGCCGCCGGTCGTCGCGAACACCTGCAGCTGCGGCGCCACCGCCTGCGGGCCGGCGATGAGCAGCTCGAGCAGCGCGACCGCGGCGAAGTACACCGCGACGAAGAGGCCGGTCGCGAGCAGCACCCACGCGGTCGCCGCGAGACGGTTCCCGTGCTTCTTCGGCGCGGGCGGAGCGGTTTCCTCGGCCGGCGCGAGCACGGGCTGCTGCGGCGCGGGCGCGGGCGGCACCGGCGTCGTGCGGGCGGGCTCGGCGCTCCCCCGGTCCTCGCGCGGAGGCGTCTCGAGCGGGCGGGTCGCCTCCGGGCGCGTCCGGTCGTCGTCGCGCCCGTCGAGGCGATCGGTCGCGGCGCGCGCGTCCGCGCGCTCCTGCTCGAGGGTCCGGTCCGTCGTGGCGCGGTCGGCCGCGGGCACCGCGGTACCGGGGCGCTCCTCAGCGACCGCGGACGCCTCCCGCTCCCCGGCGGGCACGGCGGTCGCCGGGCGCTCCTCGGTGCGGTCGGCCTCGGGGTCGGCGCGGCGGCCGGGGTCCTCCGACGGCTCCTCGACGGGACGGTTCGGCTCGGCCATGTCGGGGGTTCCTCTCGTCGCGGCGCGGAGAGCCTACGGGAGCCGTCAGCGAGGGATCCGGCGGGCCGGGCTGGTCGCCGTCGCGGCGAGCGTCCCGCCCCGCACCGCCTGCACGCGCACGGCGATCCGGTGGCCGGCGTCGCGCGGGCGGAGGCGGTACGCCCGCCCGGTCGCACCCGCGACGGGCTTCCCGTCGCGCAGCCAGCGGTACCGGACCGCGGTCGGCGACGGCTTCCACGAGCCGGACGTCGCGGTCAGCCGCTTGCCGACCCGTGCCGTCCCGGTCGTCCTCGGCGCGGCGGTCTGCAGGAAGACCCGTTGCGCCCCGACCAGGTCGCCGGCGTTGACGATGCCCTCGCCGCACCGCGCCTCCGTGCAGGTGGATCCCGCCGGGAAGGGCGTCGCGGTCGCGGCGAGGCGCTGCATGACGTCGGCCGGGTCGAGGCCGGGTCGCACGGACAGCAGCAGCGCGACGGCGGCGGCGACGCGGGGCGTGGCCATGCTCGTGCCCTGGTCGGCACCGATCGCCGCGCGGTTCCCCTGGTCCGTGAACGCGCCGGCCGCGGTCCAGACGTCCCCGACGACGGGGTTCGCGTCGGACCCGCCCGGCGCCGCGATCGACGGCGTGATGCTCGCGTCGCCGCGGTTCGAGTACCCGGCCAGCATCCCTGTCCGCGTCGTCGCGACGACGCTCACGACCCCGGCGCAGTTCGCCGGCGAGGTGTCCGCCATGGTCGCGCCGTCGTTGCCGGCGGCCGCGACGACGACCGTGCCGCGGTCGATCGCGTCGTCGATCGCCGTCTGCAGGGCGTCGGAGCACTCCCCCGTGTCGGACCCCAGGGAGAGGGAGAGGACCTGCGCGGGGTTCGGGTTGGCGGGCACGCCCGGCACCCGGCCGCCGGAGGCCCACTCGATCGCGGCGATCGAGTCGCCCTCGGAGCCGCCGCAGCCGCCGAGCACCCGCACGGGCAGCACGGAGACGCGCGGCGCCGCGCCGATCACGCCCGTGCCGTTCCGCTGGGCGACGATCTCGCCGGCGACGAACGTGCCGTGCCAGGAGGAGTCGGTGCCGAGCTCGGCGCACGCGTCGCCGGGGTCGGACGGGTCGCCGTCCCAGCCGCCGCCGTCGCCCGTGTCGATCCCCTCGATGTCGGAGACGAAGTCGTAGCCCGGGAGCACGGAAGCGCCCCGCAGGTCCGGGTGGGGCGTGATGCCCGTGTCGAGCACGGCGACGACGACGTCGCGGTCGCCGCGCGTGCGCGTCCAGGCGCGCGGCGCGTCGATGCCGAACCCGCCGGCGCGCGCCTGCGACGACGCGTCCCAGAGGTCCCACTGCTCGCTGGTCCACGGGTCCGCGTCGGCGACCGGCGCGCGGGTCGAGGCGACGGTGAACCGGCGGTCGGGCGACGCCGCGTCGACGAGCGGCGAGGCGTCGAGGGCGCGCTCCTGCTGCGTCTCCGTGCCGCGACCCGTGACCTCGACCGCGGCGAGCCCCTCCCCCAGCGGACGGACGGACTCGACCTGCACCGACGGCAGGCTCGCGTCGAGCTGCGCGGCCGTCGGCAGCGCGCCGTCGACCTGCACGACGAAGCGGCTCGGGTCGCCGCCCGCGTCAGCGGCGACGGCCGCTCCTCCGAGCCCGACCGTCATGGCGACGGTCGCGACGAGCGCGGCGCATCGGCGCAGGCCGGCTCCGGCGCTGCGGTTCACGGGTGCCTCCCGGCGCGGACGAGCGGAAGGCGGGCGCACAGCGCGCCCGCCTCCCGACGTGGTGCTGATGTCAGCGCTTGAGCGTGTAGATGAAGCCGCTGAGCGTCGAGGAGACGCCCGATCCGGTGTCGCTCTTGCTGGTCTGGACGCTGTTGATCGCGAACACCCGCTCGTCGTTCTGGATGTCGTGCGTGAACTGCAGCACGGCGTCGGGCTGGCCACTGATGGCGACCGTCACGGGGACGACGGTGAAGTTCGCCGCGCTGATGGCCGGATCGGTCGTCCCGAGCGCCAGCGAGGAGGCCCCGACGCCGGAGATGCCCTCCGGTGCCGTGTAGGCCGCGGAGTCGCCCGGGCTGATCGAGACGACGTCGACGGAGTCCAGCGCCGCGACCTCGTTGATGCGCCGGATGAACGTGTTCGGCTTGAGGATGGTCGGCACCGACTTCAGCAGCTTCGCGTTCTCCGCCTCGAGCGCGTCGGACTTCGCCGCCGCCTTCGAGAGGGACGCGATCCTCGCCGTGGTCGCCGTGTTCTGCGCGTCGACGCTCGACGCCGTCTGCGCCGACTCGGTCGCGGAGGCGAGCGCGGGCTGCACCCCGACGAACCAGCCGCCCGCGAGCAGCGCGACGACGGCGGCGCCGGACGCCGCGCCCCAGATGCGGATGTCGATGCTCACTTCGTCGTCTGCTTCCCGTTGATCAGCGCCTTCGGCGACAGGTGGATCGTGAGCTGCACGGTGTAGCCCGAGTCCTGGTCGGAGAGCACGGACGCCGTCGCGTCGGCGTAGGCCGGCACCGATCGGAGCTTGCGCAACCAGGGCGGGAGCGTCGTGATGTCGGACGTGGTGAGCGACAGCTGGAGGCTGGCCGCGCGGGGCATCTCCAGCGGCGTGGATCCCTGGGGGTACGCCTGGACCGCCGACGCGGAGTCCGCCTGGATCGAGGTCACGGAGTAGCCCGCGGGCATCTCGGCCTCGATCGCGTCGATCTGCGCCTGCCAGTCGATCTCGGTCGACGAACCGACCTTCACCGCTGCCTGCCCGACGGCGATGCTCTGCTGCAGCGCCTGGACGTCCCGGAACTTGGCGAGCTGCCGGCTGAGGGTCTGCGTCCGCGAGTTCGCCGCGTCGAGCTGCGCCTGGGACGCCCCTGCGAGGGCGGTGGCACCGGCCGTCGCGCCCGCGGCCACCACGGCCGCCGCCACGACACCCACGACGAGCAGGCGTCGCACCGATCGCCCGCGAGCCGCGGCCTTCAGCTCGCGCGGGATCAGGGAGACGGTCGGGAGGCCGCCTACGACGACGACGGGCGTCCGACGGAGCTCGAGCCCACGCCTCGGAGCCGGCAGCGTGTCCGGAGCGGACACGACCGCGTCGAAGTTCGTGCTCATGCCGCGCTCCGGATGGTGAGGCCGAGGGCCACCGCGGGAGCGGCGCCTGCAGCGAGGAAGGAGGCCTCGTCGACGTGACCGCCGACGGTGAAACGGCCGGCGGGGCGGCTGATGACCACCGGCAGGCCGGTCGCGGAGGCGATGGCCTCGGTCAGCCCGCGCAGCATCGAGCCGCCGCCGGAGAGGACCACGCCGTCGACGCGGGACTCGGGATGGTTATTCTGCCAGAACGCCGCGGTCGTGCGCACCGCCTGGACGAGATCCTTCGCGGTGTCGACGCTGATGGTCGCGGTCGCCGTGGACTCGGGGTCGTCGGCGTCGCCGATGAGGCCGTGGCGCCGCTTCAGCTCGTCCGCGCGGTCCGCGCGGATCTCGAGACGCTCGGCGAGCGCCGCCGTGAGGTCGGCGCCGCCCGTCGGCAGCATGCGGATGAACTGCGGCACGCCCTGATCGGCGACGATGACGCTCGTCGAGACGGCGCCAACGTGCAGGTAGACGTTGACGCCCGACTGCTCCTGCTCGACGTGCGAGCGGACGATCGCGAACGGGATCAGGTCGACGTCGACCACCTTGAGACCAGCGGCCTCGATCGCACGCGTGTTCGCGAGCACGGACTCCCGGGTCGCGGCGACGAGCAGGCCGCGGATGTGGGCCTCGCCCTCGTGCTCGACCTCCTCGATGCCGTAGAAGTCGAGCACGGCCTGCTCGGCCGGCAGCGGCAGCAGGTCCTGGACGCGGAAGGGCAGCGTCTCGCGGATGTGCGAGAGCGGCATGCGGGGCAGGATCAGCTCGCGGATGAGCACCTGCTGGCTGCCGATGCCGGCCACGACCTTCTTCGTGCCGAAGCCGCCGACCTTCCAGAGCCAGGTCAACGCGGAGACGACGGCGTCGAGGTCGGTGACGACGCCTTCCTTGATGGCGTCGAGGGGCACCTGCACCTCGTGGTACCGGTGCAGGACCGGCTGGCGCTTGCCGTCGGCGCTGACCTCGGCGGCACGGATGACTCCGTGGCCGAAGTCGAGCCCGACGATGGTGTTCGGCATGGGGATTCGGGTCCTTCGATTCGGTGGACGAGTGCAGTGTGTCGATCAGGCGGGGGCCGCGTCAGGCCCCAGAGGGAGTGCGCCTCGCGCGGGTCACGCGAGGCCGACCAGGCGCAGGTAGGCGTCGGCGAGCGGCTTCCCGGCGAGCACGCCGACCCACGCGCCCGCGAGGATCCACGGGCCGAACGGGATCGTCGACTTGCGGCTCCTCCGCTGGAGCACGATGAGTGCGACGCCGACGAGGGCGCCGATCGCGAAACCGGCTGCGATGCCGACGGTGAGCTGTGCGACGCCGAGGAAGCCGAGGAACAGCCCGACCACGCCGGCGAGCTTGACGTCACCGAGGCCCATCCCGCCGAGCAGGTGCAGCAGCCCGAAGAACCCTGCGGCCGCTGCGGCGCCGACGCCGGCGACGGCGAGAGGCGCGAGGTCGCCGCGCAGGATCGCCGTCGCGCCGAGCAGTGCGGCGCCCACCGCGTACCCGGGGAGGACGATGCGGTCCGGCAGGCGTCTCGTGTCGAGGTCGATCACCGCGAGGACGACCGAGATCGCGGCGAGGTAGAGGAACGCGATCAGCTCGATGACCGATGCCAGCGCGATCGTCGGATCCGATGAGACCTGCAGCCCGGCGAACGGGAGCGCGGCGACGACGAAGGCGACGCCCGTGCCCGCCTCGACGAGCGGGTAGCGGACCGGGATCCGCATGTCGCAGTGCCGGCAGCGGGCGCGGAGCAGGATCCACGACAGCAGGGGGACGTTGTCGCGAGCCGTGATGGCGTTCCCGCATCCTGGGCAGGCCGACCCCGGGGACACGATCGAGAGCCCGGCGGGGACGCGGTAGGCGACGACGTTCAGGAAGGAGCCGATCAGGAGGCCGAACACGCCGGCGCTCACGAGGACGAAGGCGATCATGGCGTGCCGCCTCCCGAGGGGTTGACGGTGGCGTAGCCGATCACCGTGTAGTTGCTGTCCGTGGGGTTGAGGAACTTGGGCGGGCTGATGGTCTTCAGCACGGTGTCGTACTGGTACGCCTTGGAGTAGCCGGTGTTCACCGTCGTGTACGTGCCGTCGGCGTTCTGCACGTTGTAGCCGCCCGCGACCGTGCCGCGGAACTTCTGGGCGATCGACCCGAAGACCACGAGTGCGCCCCGCGTCGCGCCACGGTTGTAGTTCTGCACGCGGAACGTGTGCAGGACGGAGATGATCGCGGCGTCGATCTCGAAGTTCACCTGGATGCCCGTGTGCCCCGGCTTGACCATCGGCTGGTCGCTCGCCAGGGACATGGGGTTCCACACCACCACGGAGCTCTGGCCGACGAGTCCCAGCAGGTCCGCGGACTTGTTCTCGTAGGTGAGGTCGTTGGTGACCCAGACGTAGTTCTCGGACGCCGCGGTCGTCTGGATGGACGCACCCGCCGAGCCGCCCGAGAGCTGCCCGGAGATGTAGAGGTCGCCGTTCCGGCAGCCGTACGCGGGCGCTCCCGTGCTCCACTGGGCCGGCGTCGACGTGGTCATCCACGACGTCGCCGGCGCCTCGCCCGCGAGCGGGTACCGGATCTGCGACGCCCCGGAGCCCACCGACCACCCGATGCCGTTGTACGCGCTCGCGTCCGGGTCGCCGCCGGGGCCGATGCAGGTCAGCGTGCTCGGCCTCGTGGTCGACGTCCACCCGTTCGCCGGGTCTTCGGCCGGGGTGCGGACGTTCTGGACGTAGACGAGCTGTCCGTTGAACTTCGCCTGCGAGAACGTCGCCCCCTGCGGCTGCCGGAGGTCGGCGGCCGCGCCGCACGAAGCGGCGGGCCCCGGGTTGCGGGACCACGGCGACACGACGGTGACCGTGTGGGCAGGACCGTTGTAGGTGATCTGGGTGGGCCCCGTGTACAGGCACGTGGCGTCGCTGCGCATCGAGGAGTTGGTCGCCGGCATGCTCACGGTGTCCGCATGCACGAGCGGGATCTTGGGCGAGCAGTTCTTCGCGGTCGTGAACATCGGGTCGGTCGTCGGCGCGCCGGTCTCGAAGGTGCCCTCGACCGTCATCCCGCACGCGAGCACGGGCGTGTCGTTCGTGTGCACGTCCCCGTAGAGGACGTCGCTCTTCTGGAACTGGACCCGCATGTCGGTGGTCTTCGTCGTCGCCGGGTCGGTGTTCGTGTCCCGGTAGCTGCACGCCTTGGGGCGGCCCTGCCACGCGTAGACCGCGCAGGTCTTCGGGTCGAAGGTCTTCACCGCGGGGGGATTGACCCAGGTCTCGGGGTCCTTGATCTCGAGGTCGGTGAAGTAGCCGAAGTCGGTGAAGCCCTTGACGCGGAGCGTCGCGACGATGGTCCTGGTCCTGTTCCCGGCGCGGCCGGTCGACTGGAGCCGGATGATGCCGGCGGAGTCGAACTTGGACAGGTCGGCGGCGTACCGGTACTGCGACGGCGTGTCCGAGGTCGACTTGTCGCTGTCCTTCACGGTCGCCCAGGTCGCGCGCGCATCATGCGTGGCGCTGCCGTTCGGCTCGCCGAGCCCGAAGGCCTTGTTCCACGGGTCCGCCCACTCGACCTTCTTGGTCGTCGAGGTGTTGAAGGTGGACTCGGGGTTGCCCTGCAGGTAGTAGTTCGAGTCGACGTTGAGGCGTGCGACGTAGTCCTGGACGCCCGCGTAGGCGGCGTCCAGGGCGCTCGACGAGCGCTGGACACCGACCGCCTGGCTCCGGCCGGAGGTGGCGACGGTCAGGCCCGTCGCGACGAGCATCATCATCACGAAGCCGAGGATGACGACCGAGATGAGAGCGGCGCCCTCGTCAGTGCTGCTGCGGAGTCTCAATAGTCGATCACCTGCGGAGGAGTGGGCTTCTGCGTGGGCGTCTTGGTGGGCGTGGGCGTGGTCGTCGTCGTCGCGGTGGGCTTCGGGGTCGACTTCGTGGGAGCAGGCGTGCTCGTACCGCTGCCGCCGCCGGCGGTGCCGCCGGTCCCTCCCGAGCCGGCCCCGGGGCTCGAGGTGCCGGGTCCCGTCCCGCTGCCGGAACCGGTGCCGGTCCCGGTGCCGGACCCGCCTCCCGAGGTCGTGGGCGACGGGCTCGAGCTCGTCGGCGTGCTCGGAGCGGAGGTGGCGGTGGCCCTCGGGATGGTCGGCGTGGGCGTCGGCGTCTCCGTCGGGGTCGGGAGGTTCGGCACGGTCGCGGTCGGGTCGACGTCCCGCTTCACGCCCGGCATGCCGATCGCGCTGCTGACGATCACCGGCCGACCGCTGCCGCTGGTGGTCGTCGAGTCGAGCGTCGCCACGACCTGGACGAACGTGACGTTGTCGCGCCGGTCCGCGTCGGCCAGCTGCGGCGGCTGACCGCTCATCGCGATCGGGCGCGACGCCGTGTTGAGGTAGGCGAAGAAGGGAGAAGCGCCCGTCGTGGAGAACCCGGTCGCGACGACCTGCCAGTCCGAGGTCTTCGAGCAGTCGCCGGTGTAGGCGAGCGAACGGGAGGGGAAGGACCACACCTTCGTGCTCGGGTCCTGCGAGGAACCGAGCTGGCGGTTCTCGCTCAGGACGCCGTCCTGCAGGCAGTACGTCACGAGCACCGGATTGGATCCGGGGTTGGTCACGTCGGAGTACGCGATCAGCGACACGCGCGTGGCCGACCCGTACTGGATGGCCGCTCCCGCGGGCGTGTCGGACGTCTTCGCGGCCGTTCGGATCGTGGCGCGGATCGCGTCCATGGCGATCGCGGCCTGGCCCGTCGCGTTCCGATCGTTGCCCGACCAGTTGGTCAGCCGGGAGATGTTCGCGAAGAAGGTGCCCATCATGGCGAGCACGATGCCTGTGACCACCATCGTGACGAGCAGCTCGATGATCGTGAAGCCGCTGTCACGGCCTCCCGACTCCCCGGTCGCGTCGGTGAGCTTCATGGACTTCATCTCAGGGTCCTCGGGTCGAGGGTCACGGTGCCGTCGGTCGACACCCCGGGAAGTGCGGTGTTGGTGACGACCTGCTGCGCGGACGCGACCAGCGGGACGCCGTCGGCGGAGATCGTCCAGGACCCGTAGGGCAGCGCGAGCGCGACCCAGTTGCTGCCGCCCGCGCCGGAGACCGACCAGCTGAGGGTGCTCCGGACGTCGCAGCCCGGATTGCCCGCGCCCACCGGCGTGGTCTGGATCGCGGTGAGCGCCGAGCCGACGGGCGCGTTGACGAGCACGACGCCCATCGGGACCTTCACCGTGGACGAGACGTTCACGAGGGACGTGACGGTCGAGGTCACGCCGGCCTTCAACGGGACCCCGTTCACCGTCGCGGCGACCCAGGCCTGCGGGTCGACCGCGGGGCACGTCTTGGTGCCCGCCTTCGCGACTCCCGCCGTGACGGCATAGGGGGTCGAGGACGGGAAGAGGCCGGAGACGAGTGACAGGACCGACGACGTGGCGCCGTTGACCGTGTAGTTGATGGGGAGGTTCGCCGGTACCGCGGCGTTCGCGTTGTAGGGCGCGAAGTCGAGGTCGACCGCGACGCCGCCCGCCTGGTCGTAGACGAACTGGACCGAGGCGGTCTGCCCGGCTGAGACCGAGACCGTCTTCTTCGGGTTGGTGTCGCCGGACGGGTCCCGGTAGCCCTGCCGGAAGATGGAGACCGAGTAGGCGCCGGGCTTCACACCGTTGGCGTAGGTGCATCCTTCGGACGTCGTCGCCTTCGTCCCGGTCGGGGTCTCCCCCGTGCTGCCGGCGACCACGGTGATGGTCGGGATGATGCCCGCGATGGGCTGGCCGGAGTACCCGACCACCGAGACGGCGATGGCCCCGAGCGCGCTCGTCGTGCTCGAGCCGGTCGGAGCGAACAGCGTGTCGTTCTGCACGCCCTTGTCGGTGCTGATCATCCCGTCCCAGGTGACTCGGACGTTGACGTGCAGCTCGAAGAGGTTGGTCTCGCTGTTGCACGAGACGCTCGCGCCGGCCGACGAGATCCAGGACGCGGTCCGCTTGACGGAGTAGTGCCGGCCGTTCACCAGGCGGTCCTGGGCGGGCTGCGACGTGATCGAGTAGATCGCGCTCGTGTCCTTGCCGTTCGCCACGGCTCGGACGCTGTCGATGTCCTGCGCAGCGAGGTTGGCGGCGACGACGCGGGCCCGGCTGTCGTCGGTCATCCGCACGATGGTCGTGGTGCCGGCGACGATGCCGGAGCTGATGATCGCGAAGACGAGGAGCGCGACGAGGGCTTCGATGAGGGTGAAGCCGCTGTCGGGAGCGGATCGCTCGTTCACGTCGTCCTTCGAAGCCGGGGAGGTCTTGGGGAGGGGGTGCGGAGCGGGCGGCCGGGCCGAAGCCCGACCGCCCGCATCAGGGTCGGTTCAGATCACCAGGCGCCGGTCGGGCACGCGGCGGTGTTCACCGGCGTGACCTGCGTGTTGCTGGTGATGGCGAAGAACTTGCCCGTCGTGCTCGTACCGAGGACGCACCAGAGGCCGGCGTTGGTGCCGGTGCCCGGGGTGAACTTCAGGTCCTTGGAGTTGGTGCTCTTGGACCAGCCGTAGGTCGTCAGGTTGACGGTGCCGGTGGGCGTGGTCGCGGAGCCGGCGGCGGTGACGGCCGAGGGGACCGCGCCGTTGGCGTCGGTGCCGTAGGCGGCGAGCGCGGTCTTCTCGTTGACCAGGTCCGACTTGACGGCGGAGTCCTTCGCGTTGTTCTGCACACCGAGGTACACCGGGATCGCGATCGCGGCGAGGATGCCGATGATCAGGACGACGACCAGGAGCTCGATGAGCGTGAAGCCGGCCTCGCGGTCGCGCAGGGCGTCGCGTCGGGCCGAAAGGGCGGTGGTGATGGACATGACGGGTTCGTTTTCCGTTTCAGGAGGTGGAGTGGTGTTCGACCGTTCCGGATAGGCCGGAAAGGCCATGACCTGAAGATAAAGAATTGAAGAAGGCAATAGCAGACCCCGAGCGGGGGTATTTCGATATCGAAATGACCCCAAGCCGGGGTGCACTGAATTCGGTGCGTCGTTGCACGGGAGCCTTCTCGATCCCGCACCCCAAGGATGAGCGCCGGCGACGCCGGCGCACCGAGCGAAACACCCCCCGTTCTCGGGGCGGACACGCCGCGCGTCAGTGGATTCGCGGCCGGCGTCACCGCCGGCTCGGCCGCTCCGCTCGGCCTGGACACGGTCGGGTGCCCCGGCAGAGCTCGCGGCCTGACGCCGCCCTCGTCCTCCCGGACGCACGAAAGGCCCCGACCGGAGGATTCCGATCGGGGCCTTTCGAATTGCAGGACTCAGTGCACCGCCGACGCGATGCTGAAGATCGGCATGTAGAGCGCGACCACCATGCCGCCGACGACCACGCCGAGCACGCAGATCAGGAGCGGTTCGATGAGCGACGTCAACGCCGCGGACGTGGCTTCGATCTCGTCGTCGTAGAAGTCGGCCACCTTGCCGAGCATCACGTCGACGGAACCGGACTCCTCGCCGACCGCGACCATCTGGACGACCATCGCCGGGAAGATCTTCTCCTCGGCGAGCGGCTCGGCCATCGACCCGCCGAGTCGTACCGACTCGGCGACCCGGAGCGCGGTCTGCTCGATGACCCAGTTGCCGGACGCCTGACCCACGATCTGCAGGGCTCGCAGCAGCGGCACCCCCGCCTGCGTCATGTTCGCGAGGTTGCGTGCGAACCGCGAGATCGCGACCTTGCCCATGAGCGGCCCGAAGATCGGGACCTTGAGGAGCAGCGGATGGACCACTCGCCGGACGCCCTCGGTGTCCTTCTTCGCCCGCCACAGCGAGCTGAGGGCGACGATGAGCACGATCCCCGTCGGCAGCAGCCAGATCATGTTGTCCGAGATGGTGACGAGGATCTGCGTCGGCAGCGGCAACGATTTGCCGAACCCCTCGAACATCTTCTTGAACACGGGGACGATGAAGAGCAGCATCGCGATCACCGCGATCACCGCGATGCCGAGCACCGCCGCGGGATAGGTCATCGCCGACTTGATCGTCGCTTTGAGCTTGGCTTCCTTCTCGAACGTCGTCGCGACGGCGGCGAGTGCGATGTCGAGGAAGCCGCCCGCCTCGCCGGCACGGAGCATGCTCACCATGATGAGCGGGATCTCCTTGTGCTTCGCGAGCGAGTCGGAGAACGAGTTGCCGATCTCGATGTCGCGCGCCACGTCCTGCAGGAGCTCGCGGAGCTTGTCGTTCTCGGTCTGGTCGCCCACGACCGACACGGCGCGCAGCAGGGCGAGCCCGGAGTTCGTCATCGTCGCGAGCTGACGAGTGGCCACGGCGAGGTCGGTCGTCTTGATGCCCTTGGACAGGAAGCCGAGCGAGATCTCGCGGTTGAATCCCGTGCCGCCGGCCTTCTCCGAGATCGACACGGGCGAGAGGCCCATGCCGATGAGGCGCGTCGCGACGGCCGATTCGTTGGGCAGGTCGAACGAGCCGCGGACGATGCGGCCCTGCGCGTTCCGGGCCCGGTACTCGAAGTCCTTGCCGCCGTTGCGCGTGGGGGCCTTGGCGGTGGCGCCGGCCATCAGCGCACCATGCCCATCGACGAGTTCGCCGCGCCCATGGAGCCCATCCCGAAGAAGTCGTTGGTCTGCTGGAAGCGCGGGGTGGTGACGAGCTGGCGCATCGTCTCGACGTCGTGCGCCTTGCCCTCGGCGGCCTCCATGGTGATGGTGCCGTCGGAGACGAGCGCCGCGAGGTGCTGGTCCATCGTCTGCATGCCGAGGTTCGAGCCGGTCTGCATCGCGGTGACGATCTGGCTCGTCTTCGCGCCGCGGATCAGGTTGCCGACGGCCGGCGTGATCTTCAGGACCTCGACGGCGACCGTGCGGCCCTTGCCGTCCGCGGTCGGGACGAGGGTCTGGCAGACCACGCCCTGCAGCACGAGCGACAGCTGCATGCGCACCTGCTGCTGCTGGAAGGCGGGGAACACGTCGACGATGCGGTCGATCGACTGCGGCGCGTCGGAGGTGTGCAGGGTCGCGAACACGAGGTGGCCGGTCTCGGCGGCGGTCAGCGCGACCGAGATCGACTCGAGGTCGCGGAGCTCGCCGAGCAGGATGATGTCCGGGTCCTGGCGGAGGACGTGCTTGAGGGCGGACTCGAAGCTCTGCGTGTCCGCGCCGACCTCGCGCTGGTTCACGAGCGACCGCTTGCTCTGGTGCACGAACTCGATCGGGTCCTCGATCGTCATGATGTGGTCCGCGCGGGTCTCGTTCGCGCGGTCGATCAGCGCCGCGAGGGTCGTCGACTTGCCGGAGCCGGTGGGGCCGGTGACGAGCACGAGCCCGCGGGGCAGGTCGGCGAAGCCGCCGATCGACTCCGGCAGGCCGAGCTGCTCGAGGGTCTTGATCTCGGTCGGGATGAGCCGGAAGGCCGCGCCCCAGTGCTCGCGCTGCTGGTAGACGTTCACGCGGAAGCGGCTCTCGGCGGAGAGCGTGTAGGCGAAGTCGAGCTCGAGCTCCTCCACGAAGGTCGCCCGCTGCTTCTCCGTCATCGAGGCGGACAGGATGCGCTCGACGTCGTCGTGGTCCCAGACGCCGACGGCGTCGACGGGGTGCAGCTCGCCGCGGAGCCGCACGGCGGGCGTGCGGCCGGCGGCGATGTGCAGGTCGGAGCCGCCGTGCTCGACCACGAAGGCGAGCGCGCGGTTGAGCAGGCTGATCGGGTCAGCGGTGGCGGTGGCGTTCAACAGGGATCCAGTCGGTTCGGGTGGAGCGGTGGCCGGGTCGCTAGACGGCGACGCGGAGGACTTCTTCGATCGAGGTGAGGCCGGAGGCGACCTTGTTCCAGCCGTCCATGCGGAGCGAGACCATGCCCTCCTTGACGGCGGCGCGGCTGATCTCGCTCGCGCCGGAGCGGGCGACGGTGAGCCGCTCGATCTCCTCGCTGACGGACATCACCTCGTGGATCGCGATGCGGCCGCGGTAGCCGGTGTTCGCGCAGTGCGAGCAGCCGACGGGCACGTACACCTCCTCGTCCTCCTCGATGAGGAGGCCGATGCGGGCGAGGTAGTCCTCGTCGTACGTGGTGGGCTGCTTGCACTTGTCGCAGAGCCGGCGCGCGAGCCGCTGCGCGACGACGCCGACGAGCGCCGACGCGACGAGGTAGGGCTCGATGCCCATCTCGACGAGGCGCGTCACGGCGGACGGGGCGTCGTTCGTGTGCAGGGTCGACATGACGAGGTGGCCGGTGAGGGCGGCCTCGACGGCGATCTGCGCGGTCTCGTGGTCGCGGATCTCGCCGATGAGCACGACGTCGGGGTCGGAGCGGAGGATCGAGCGGAGCGCGGAGGCGAACGTCAGGCCGGCCTTCGCGTTGATCTGCACCTGGTTGATGCCCGCCATCCGGTACTCGACCGGGTCCTCGACCGTGATCACGTTGACGGTCGGCTTCGCGACCTCCTGGATCGCGGTGTAGAGCGTCGTCGACTTGCCGGAACCGGTCGGGCCGGTGACGAGGATCATGCCGTTCGGGCGCGAGTAGGCGTTCTTGAACGCCTCGAAGTTGCGGCCCATCATGTTGAGGTCCGCGATGTTCTTCGCCGAGCCGGACGAGTCCAGGATCCGCATGACGATCTTCTCGCCGTAGACGGTGGGCAGCGTCGCGACGCGGAGGTCGATCTTGCGGCCCTGGTGCATCACCGAGATGCGGCCGTCCTGCGGCTTGCGGCGCTCGGAGATGTCGAGCTCCGCCATGATCTTGAGGCGCGAGATGACGCCGTTCTGGATCGCGGTCGCGACCGACTGCGTCTCCTTGAGCACGCCGTCGATGCGGTAGCGCACGCGGAGCTGGCTCTCCCCCGGCTCGATGTGGATGTCCGAGGCCCGGTCCTGGATCGCCTGCGAGATGAGCAGGTTCACGAAGCGCACGATGGGCGCGTCGTCCTCCTCGGCGGCGTCGTCGTCGACGCTCGTGACCTCGCTCTGGTCCTGGAGCGCGTTGGACAGGTCGGTGAGCTCGTCGTCGGCGCGGTGGTAGCGGTCGATCGCGGTGGCGAGGTCCTTCGCGTCGACGAGGACCGGGCGGATGCGCATGCGCGTCGCGGCCGAGACGTCGTCGAGGGCGAGGATGTCGTTCGGGTCCGCCATCGCGACGATGAGCGTGCCGCCCTCGCGCCCGATCGGGAGCAGCCGGTGCCGGCGGCAGAGGTTCGCCGAGACGGACACCGCCGCCTCGCGATCGATCGGGTACTCGAGGATCTCGACGAAGGGCGCGCCGAAGACGTTCGCGCCGTTCGGTGTGATGATCGACATCGCCTGCTCCTTCCCTGCCGACGCCCCGCGGCGTCGCCCGGGAGGCATGGCCCGCCCGGGTGCTTCAGGCTAGGAAACGGCCTCCACGCGCCGGAACACCCAAAGGGAGGCGCCCCAGACCAGGGGTCACCCCTCGGCGAGCAGGGCGCGGTGGAAGGCGATCGCCGCGTCGAGGGCGGCGATCCGGACCCGTTCGTCGGCCCCGTGGATCGCCGCGAGCTCCTCCGCGGTGATCGCGAACGGCATGAAGCGGTAGACGTCGCCCCCGAGACCCGTGAAGTGGCGCGCGTCGCTCGCCTGCACCATCACGTAGGGCACGGGCAGCGCCTCGGGGTGGGAGGCGGCGAGCGCCGCGGTCATCCGGTCCCAGGCGGGGCCGGCGGCGCGGGACAGCGGGGACGGGTCCTCCCCCTCCGCCTCGACCGTCACGGAGGGGTCGCCGATCACGCGGGCGAGCCGCTCGGTGACGCCCTCGAGGTCGTCGCCCGGCGCGATGCGGACGTTCAGCACGGCGGTCGCCTCGGCCGCCAGCACGTTGGTCGCGGTGCCGGCGGCGAGGCGCGTGACCGCGACGGTGGTGCGCACGAGCGCGCCCGGCACGCCCCCGAGCAGGCCGAGCAGCGGCCCGAGCGCCGGGGCGGCGGCGCGGGCGCCGAGGACCGCGGCGACCGGGCGGCGCAGGCGCGGCCGCAGCGCCGCGGCCATCGCGGCCACGGCGGGGTTCGTGCGCGCGGGGAAGGGCCGCGCCTCGATGCGGGTCAGCGCCCGCGCGAGGCGCACCGTCGCCTGCCCGCGCGGCGGCACGGAGGCGTGCCCGCCCGCCGAGCGCGTCGTGAGGCGCACGGTCGCGACGCCCTTCTCGCCGAGCCCGATCATCGCGAGCGGACCGCGGACGCCCGGCACCACGCCCTCGACGACGGCGCCGCCCTCGTCGAGCACGAGCAGCGGCCGGACGCCCTCCGCCGCCAGCGCCGCCGCCACGGCGCGGGCGCCGCCGCCCCGCACCTCCTCGTCGTGCCCGGAGACGACGTGCACGTCGCCGGCGGGGACGACGCCCTCCGCGAGCAGCCGCTCGACGGCCTCGAGGACGGCGACGAGCGGCCCCTTGTCGTCGAGCGCCCCGCGGCCGTGCAGCACGCCGCCCTCGACGCGGCCGCCGAACGGGTCCTCCCGCCACGGCTGGTCCGTGACCGGCACGACGTCGTGGTGCGCGAGCAGCACGATCGGCGCGGCGGGGCCGCCGCGCCACACGAGGTGCAGGGTGCCGCCGTCGACGACCCGTCGCTCGAGCCGCTCGTGCACCAGGGGGTACAGCTCGCCGAGGCGCTCGCGGAAGGCGGCGAACGCCGCCTCGTCGCGGACCGCCGGGTCGGAGACGGTGGGGATGCGGACCAGCGCGGCGAGGCGCTCCGCGGGCGTCACGCGGTCACCGCCCGGCGCGGGAACGCGGCGGCGGGCACGACGAGCAGCACGAGCGCGCCCACGACGGCGGTACCGCCGCAGATCGCCCACGTCGTGAGGTAGCCGCCGTAGCTGCCCGCGGTGCCGCCCGCGGGCGCGCCCGTGGCGAGCGCGACGGCGAACGCGCACGAGGCGAAGGCGCCGCCGAGGCTCTTGCCCGTGTTCGTGAGCCCGGTCGCGACCGCGGTCCGCCCGATCGGCGCGACCGCGGCGGCCGCAGCGGGCAGCGCGGCGACGAGGGCGCCCGAGCCGAGCCCGGCGACCGCCATCGCGCCGATCACCTGCCCGAGCGTCGCGTGCAGCGGGATGAGCGCGAGGTAGCCGACGCCGACGACCGCGGAGCCGGCGACCAGCGTGGCGCGCGTCCCCGTGCGTCGGGAGACGGGGCCGAGCAGGAGCGCACCGACGAGCAGCGACAGCACGTAGACGCCGATGACGACCGACAGCATCCCGGAGCCCAGGCCGAGCCCGTAGCCGACCCGGGCCGGGTCGGTGCGGACGAACGTGGACAGCGGCCCCTGCGCGCCGAGCACGCTGACGCCGAACAGCAGGGCCGCGAGCTGGACGGGCCAGACCGCGGGTCGGGCGAGCACGCGCATGTCGACGAGCGGGTCGGGCGTCCGCCGCTCGACCAGCACGAACACGGCGACGAGCGCCAGGCCGGGCAGCAGGATCGCCCAGCCGATCGCCGAGCCCGGCTGGAGGCGCAGGAGGCCGAGGGCCCCGGTCAGCACGGCGAGCGCCACCCCGAGCAGCACCGCGCCGCGCGCGTCGAGCCGGCCCGGCGCCCGGTCCGGCACCTCCCGCACGCCGATCAGCACCGCGAGGAACGCCACCGCCACGAGCACGCCGGGCACGAGGAGGGCGGCACGCAGCGAGCCGAGCAGGGCCTGCGCCGAGCCGCCCGCGAGCGCCCCGGCGATCGCGCCGGCCTCGAGGGCCGCGACGACGACGCCGGCTCCGGCGCGGGTCGTCGCCTGCGGGTCGGGGCGGGTCCGCGCGCGGTGGGCGATCAGCGCGACCTCGAGCGGCAGCCACGCCGTGTACAGGCCCTGGACCGCCCAGAGGGCGAGGAAGAGGGGGAAGGAGGCGGTCGCGAAGGCGAGCCCGAGCGAGGCGAGGGCGGTGCCGGCGAGCGCGGCGAGCAGCACGCGGCGGTGCCCGAGCAGGTCGCCGAGCTTCGCGAGGATCGGCACGGCGACGACCGACAGCGCGAGCTGGCCGCCCTCCAGCCAGTTCACGTCGGCGTCCGGGATCCGCAGCGCCCGCGCGATGTCGGTGAGCTGGGGGACGTAGTAGCCCTGCAGCACGCCGGATGCGAGCTCGACCACCGCGAGGACGCCGACGACGCCGATCGCGCCGCGCGCTCCGACGCCCGCCGCGCTGCTCACGGTGTCATCCTGGCGCACGGGCGGGGGTGGTCTCGAGGCTCGCTGCGCTCGCACCTCGACCAGCGGGAACGGCCGGCGGGAGACGGCAGCGGGGCCGGCGGAGGAAGGCCGGGGGCGCGGCCGGGAGGATGGAGGCGTGATCACCGCCGAGTACACGATCCCCGGGCTGCACGTGCGCGAGCACGAGGTGGAGGTCCCCCTCGACTGGGACGCGCCCGGCCCGGAGACGCTGACGCTGTTCGCCCGCGAGGTCGTCGCGGCGCACCGGCGGCACGACGACCTGCCCCTCATGCTCTTCCTGCAGGGCGGCCCGGGCGGCAAGGCACCGCGGCCCGACGGCGCGGACGGCTGGATCGGCGCGCTGCTCGAGCGCTACCGGCTCGTGCTCATGGACCAGCGGGGCACCGGGCGCAGCAGCCGGGTCGACGCACGGCGGATCGCCGCGTTCCCCGACGGGGAGGCGGGCGCGGAGTTCCTCGCGCGGTTCCGCGCCGACTCGATCGTGCGCGACGCCGAGCACCTCCGGGCGACGGACTTCGACGGGCGGCGCTGGGCGACGATCGGGCAGAGCTACGGCGGATGGCTCACCCTCACCTACCTGTCGCTCGCGCCGGAGGCGCTGACCGCCTGCCTCGTCACCGGGGGCCTCGGCTCCCTGACGCCGTCCGCGGCCGAGGTGTACCGGCGCACCTATCCGCGGGCCCTGGCGAAGAACCGCGAGTACGAGCGCCGCTACCCGGGCGACGCCGCGACGATCGGCCGCATCGCCGACCTGCTGGCGGCGGAGGACGTCCGGCTGCCCGACGGCGACCGGTTCACGGTGGACCGCCTCCAGCTCCTCGGGTCCGGCTTCGGCATGAAGCACGGCTTCGAGGACGTGCACTGGCTCGTCGACGAGGCGTTCACGGGCTCGGGCGACGGCCTGTCGGACGGGTTCCTCGCCGAGGTGCAGGCGCGGACGGCGTTCGCGGGCGACCCGCTGTGGGCGGCGCTGCAGGAGTCCATCTACGGCGACCCGGACTCGGGTGCGACGGCGTGGGCCGCCGACGCGGAGCACGCGCGGCACCCCGAGTTTACGTCGGACGCGCGTCCGCTCCGGTTCACGGGGGAGATGATGCGGCGCTGGATGTTCGACGAGATCCGGCTGCTGCGCCCGTTCGCCCCCGCGGTGGACGCGCTCGCGCGGCGCACCGCGTGGGGCCCGCTGTTCGACCGCGAGCGGCTGGCGGCGAACGAGGTGCCGGTGGCGGCCGTCGTCTACTTCGACGACCTCTACGTCGACGCGGGGCTGTCGACCGCGACCGCGGAGCAGGTCGGGAACGTGCAGCGCTGGGTCACGAACGAGTGGGAGCACGACGGAATCCGCGACAGCGGCGACCGCGTGGTGCGGCGCCTGCTGCAGCTCGTCGACGAGCGGGGCGGGCCGCTCCCGGAGCGGTAGGCCGGCTCAGCCCCGCGGCCGGGGCGGCGTCGGCTTCGGCGCGGCGCCGGGCGAGCGCGGGGCGGGCGGCGTCGTCGGCGCCGCCGCCTCCGGAGCCGAGGGCGCCTGCGGCGCGGCCTCCGGCTTGCGCGCGCGGTTGAGCAGGCCGACGAGGAGGTCGGCGCCCTGCGCGGCGGACGCGGCGGCGCCGGTGTTCGCCTCGCGGACCGCGTTCACGACCTCGGCGCGCTGGATGCTGACGCCGCGAGGGGCGTCGAAGCCGATCCGGACGCTGTCCCCGCGGACGTCGATGACGGTGACGACGATGTCGTCCCCGATCATGACGCGCTCACCCTTCTTCCGCGTGAGCACCAGCATCGCGCCAGCCTAGCCAGCGCCGCTGTTCCGTTTTGAAGGAGTTCCTGCGCGCGAGCCGCGGGAACTCCTTCAGAACGGAGTCGGCGGGCGGGTCAGCCGGCGAGCTCCCGGTACGCCTCGGGCAGCCCGATGACCTCGAGCGCCTCGTGGCGCACGCCGCGCTGGGCGCGGAGGCTCGCGACCGCGTCGACCTGCAGGCGACCGCGCAGGCGGCCGGTCCACTCGAGGGTCTCCTCGGGCTCGCACGCGGCGTCGACCACGAGCCAGGCCTGGTCGCTGTCGATGGAGAGCAGCCCGTCGAGCTCCTCGTCCTGCATCGGCCCCCGCGGCACGCCGTAGGCGACGATGACCGGCTGGTCGCTGCGGACGCCGTAGGCGCGGGCGGCGACCGCGCCGCGCCGGTCGTCGACCCGGCGCCGCGTGTTGCCCTCGATCGTGCCGCCGTCGCAGACGTAGCCCTTCTGCATCCGGTCGCGCAGCGCCTTGGCCACGCGCATCGGGTCGTCGCCGAGCCCGACGAGCAGCAGCAGGTCGCCGGCGCGGGTGCGCTGGGGCGGCGGCGCCCCCGGGGTCGTGCGGCCCATGCGGGAGCGCGGCGTGCTCGTCGCCCACACGAACTGCTGAGCGGCCGCGATCTCCTGCGGCGTCGGCGGCGCGGGCGGCGACGGGACGACCGCGGCGGGCGGGCTGACGACGGGGCGGCGGACCGGCGCGGTCTCGATCGCCTTCAGGGGCACGGAGGCCGTGACGGCGCGCATCGCGGGCCGCGTCGCCCGCTCGGGCCGCGCGGGGCGCTGCTGCGGCACGGCGGTGAAGACCGCCGGCGTGACCGGAGGCTCCGCGGGCGGCCGCTGCGCCTCGCGGCGGCGGAGCGGGCGGGCGGGCGTGCCGCCGGCGGCCTCCCCCGGCTCGACGTCGATGCGGAGCGCGTCGAGCACGGACGCGAAGTCGCCGCCCTGCGTCGAGACCTGCTGCGGCGGGGCCGACGGCGCCGCCCACGGGTCGGGCCCGCTCGCGGACGCCGGGCCGAGATCGGCGGCGTCCGCGTCGTCGAGCAGAGCGGCGAGCCCGACGCGCGAGCGCATCGAGAACTCGTGCGCGCCCTCCGGCGCAGCCCGGTCGGGCAGCTCGACGGTCACGTCGATCACCCGTCGGCCGAAGATCCCGGCGATGCCGCCGACGATGTGCTCCTCGGTGTCGAGGATGCGGGCGTCGGGGCCGTACTGCGCCGCCACACGGGCGGCGAGCCCGTTCAGCGTCGGCTTCTCAAGCCGAAATCGGATCGAGGGCACGAACCACTCCAACGGTCTCGATGATGACGTCGGCCGACGTCACCTCCTGGTAGGACAGCACGGGCAGGCCGTTCGTCTGGGGAGCGACGAGCCGGCGGACGGCGGGCCGCAGGGCGGGCGCGCAGACGAGCACGGGCGACCACCCGCGCACCTCCGCGGTCTGCACGGCGTCGCGGAGCGACTCCACGACCCGGGCGATCAGGTCGGGCGTCATGAGGATCTGCGTGCCCTGCTCCGACGGCCGCAGGTTCTCGAGCATCCCCTGCTCGAGCTGCGGGTCGAGCATCACGACGCGCAGGGTGCGGTCGTCGAGGTGCGGCGCGACGAGCACGGGACCGAGCGCGGCGCGCGCGGCCTCGATGAGGCCCTCCGGATCGGTCGACACCTTCGCGCGCAGCGACAGCGCCTCGTAGATGCGGGGCAGGTCGTTGATCGGCACGCGCTCCGCGAGCAGCCCCTGGAGCACGCGGTGCACCTCGGCGAGGGTCAGCAGCCCGGGGACCAGCTCCTCGACGAGGGCGGGGCTCACGCGCTTGACGCCCTCGGTCAGCACGCGCACGTCCTCGCGGGACAGGAGGCGGCCGGCGTTGTCGGTGATGACGCTCGACAGGTGCGTGACGAGCACCGAGCCGCGGTCGATGACCGTCGCGCCCGTCGTCTCCGCGGCGTGCCGGAGCTCGGCCGGGATCCACTTGCCGGCGAGCTGGAACACCGGCTCGACGGTCGGGGTGCCGGGCAGCGCGTCGAGGTGGTCGCCGAGCGCGAGCACCTTGCCGACGGGCGCGATCCCGCGGCCCATCTCCACGCCGGCGACCCGGATGACGTAGGTGGAGGGCGGCAGGTCGACGCTGTCGCGGGTGCGGACCGGGGGCACGACGACGCCGTACTCCATCGCGATGCGGCGGCGGAGCGCCTTCACGCGGGCGAGGAGGTCGTCGCTGACCCCGGAGACCAGGTCGACGAGGTCCGGAGCGAGCTGCACCTCGAGCGCGTGCACCCGCATCTGCTCCATGAGCTCCTCGGGGGTGTCCGAGGGGGGCGCCTGCGACGTCGCGGCCTCGGCGAGCGCGGCCTCCTTGACCTTCGCCTCCTCCGCGCGGCGCAGGCGGACGGACACGAAGATCAGCACACCGCCGACGAGGAAGAACGGGATCTTCGGCATGCCGGGGATCAGGGCCAGCAGGCACGCGGTGACGCCCGCGATCATCAGCGCCATCCGCGACTGGGTCAGCTGCGCGCCGGCGTCCTTGCCGAGCTCGCTGTCCGAGTTGGACCGGGTGACGATCATGCCCGTCGAGACGGCCATCAGCAGCGCCGGGATCTGCGCGGTGAGGCCGTCGCCGATCGTCAGCAGCGTGTAGGTGTTGACCGCGTCGCCGATCTGCTGGCCGTGGATCACCACGCCCATGACGATGCCGCCGAGGATGTTGACGAGCACGATCACGATGCCCGCGATCGCGTCGCCCTTGACGAACTTCGAGGCGCCGTCCATCGCGCCGTAGAAGTCGGCCTCGGCGCTGACCTCCGCGCGGCGGCGACGCGCCTCGTCCTCGGTGATGAGGCCCGAGTTGAGGTCGGCGTCGATCGCCATCTGCTTGCCGGGCATCGCGTCGAGGGTGAACCGCGCGCCGACCTCGGCGACGCGCTCGGCGCCCTTCGTGACCACGACGAACTGGATGACGACGAGGATCACGAAGACGACCGCGCCGATGACCATCGAGCCGCCGACGGCGACCGACCCGAAGGCGTGGATGACGGCGCCCGCCTCCCCCTCCCCCAGCACGAGCCGGGTGGAGGCGACGTTGAGGCCGAGCCGGAAGAGCGTCGCGATGAGCAGCAGCGACGGGAAGACCGAGAAGTCGAGCGGCCGCTTCGCGAACATCGTCGTGAGCAGGATCACGAGCGCGAACAGGATGTTCACGGTGATCAGCACGTCGAGCAGCCATGCCGGGATCGGCACGACGAGCAGCATGATGATCGCCACCAGGCCGAGCGGCACGGCGACGGCCGACGCCGTCCTGCCGAACTCGAAACGTCGCACGGTTCTCCGATGCGGCCCGGTCGACCCTGCCCGGCTCCGCCGCGGTCGTCCACGTCCCCGGCTCCGCCGGGCGTCGCGCGGGGCCGCACGTCCCGTGCGACGCTCCGCGTGAGGGCCATCATCCGGGCGCAGGCCCTCCGGCCCCGCCGCGCCACGCGCGCTCCCCCCGGAAGGGGGGCACCTGGCCGGGGGTGCCGACCGGACGCGGGTGCTGTCGGGGCGGAGCGCTGTCGGGGCCCCGGCCTAGCCTCGTCGGGCCGGTCGCCGCACCCGGCGGAGCGGAGGGCACCCGATGCCGCTCCCGGACCCCCCGCGCGGGCGCCGCGCTCGCGGGCCTCGCCCTGTCGACCTTCGTGTGGATCACGGTCGAGTCGCTGCCGATCGGGCTGCTCCCGGTGATCGCCGCGGACCTCCGGGTCCCGCAGACCGCGGTCGGGCTGCTGGTCAGCGCCTACGCCCTCGTCGTCGTCGTGGCGACGGTCCCCCTCACCGCGCTGACGACGCGGGTGCCGCGGCGCCTCCTGCTCATGGCGCTGCTCGCGGTGCTCGTGCTCGGCGGCGTCGCGAGCGCCGCCGCGCCCTCGTACGGCGTCCTGCTCGCCGCGCGGGCGTTCACCGCGATCGCGCAGGCCGTCTACTGGGCGATCGCGATGCCGGTCGCCGCGACCCTGGTGCCGCCGGAGCGGCGGGGTCGGGCGGTCGGCCTCGTGTCGGCCGGCAGCTCCCTCGCCGTCCTGCTCGGGGTGCCGCTCGGCACCTGGATCGGCCAGGTCGCGGGCTGGCGGGCCTCGTTCCTCGGCACGGCCGCGCTCGGCGCCGTGGCGCTGGCGGTGATCGCCCTGACCCTCCCCCGCGTCGCCGCCGCCGGTCCGCGCGAGGCGGAGCGCGGCGCGGAGCCCGACGCCCGGCGGTTCTGGCTGCTCGTCGCGGTGACGGCGATCGCGGTCACCGGCGGGCTCGTCCCCTTCACGTACATCACGCCGTACCTGACCGAGGTGAGCGGGGTGCCCGCGGTCGCGGTCGGCGGGCTGCTGCTGGTCAGGGGCGCGGTGGGCCTCGTCGCGGTCCTCGTCGTCGGGCGCCTGATCGACGCGCGCCCGCGGGCGGCGGTGCTCGGCTCGCTCGGCATCGAGGCGGTCGGCCTCGCGCTCCAGTGGGCGGGCGCGCCGGTGCCGGTCCTGGGCGTCCTCGGCGTGGTGCTCGCGGGCGCCGGCCTCAGCGGCTTCGCGACCGCGGTCGCCGCCCGGGTGCTCGTGGTCGCGCCGGGATCGGTGGACGTCGCGAGCGGCGGCACCTCCAGCTCCTGGAACGTCGGGATCATGGCGGGCTCGGCGGCGGGCGGTGCCGCGCTGCCCCTCGTCGGCGTGGCCGGGCTGCCCCTCGTGGGCGGCGTCCTCGCGGCGGTCGGGGTGCTGCTGGTCGTCGTCGAGCCGCGGCTCGCCTCGGGCCGTGCCGCCGCTCCGGCCTGATCAGCCGAGCGCGCCCGAGGCGAAGGTGTCGCAGCGGGCGGGGTCGCCCGACTCGTACCCGGTCGTGAACCACTGGCGCCGCTGCGCCGAGCTGCCGTGCGTGAAGGACCGCTCGTCGACGGAGCCGTTCCCGAGCTCGCGCTGGATGTAGTCGTCGCCGATGCGCCCCGCGGTGTCGAGGGCGCGGTCGACGTCGTCCTGCGTGATCTCCTCGATCAGCGGCGCACCGCCGTCGTCCGGGACGGTCGTCGCGTGCTTCGCCCAGGCGCCGGCGTAGCAGTCGGCCTGCAGCTCGAGCCGCACGCTGCCGCTCGTCGGGCCGGTCTCGCCCTGCCGCACGCGCTCGTCGGTGCCGAGCAGGTCCTGCACGTGGTGGCCGTACTCGTGCGCGAGCACGTAGGCGTCGACGAACAGGCCGCCCTCGGCGCCGAACCTCGTCCGCAGCTCGTCGTAGAACGAGAGGTCGATGTACACGAGGCGGTCGGCGGGGCAGTAGAACGGGCCCACGCCGCTCGTGGCCGACCCGCAGCCGGTGTCGGTGCTGTCGCTGAAGAACACGGTGTCGGAGCGCTGGTAGCGGTCGCCGAGGCGGCCGGCCCAGTAGTCCTGGATCGACTCGATGTCGGCGACGACCGCGCACTCCGTGCTCGAGTTCGCGTCCCGGCCGGACCGGCAGGACTGCTGGAGCTGCTCGCCCGACGCCGTCCGACCGCTGCCGAGCCCGTCGAGGATCGGGCCGAGCGCGTCCGGGTCGCTCCCCGTCGTGCCGCCGCCTCCCCCGCCGCCGAGCAGCTGCAGGAGGAGCACGACCACGACCCCCACGACGCCGAGGCCGCCGCCGCCGATCGCGACCGCGCGGCCGCCCGGTCGACCCCGGCGGTCCTGCACGTCGGACGTGTCGAGGTCCGCGTCCTCCCTGTATCGCACCTGACTGTTCTTCCACCGCCGCCTGGGCGATCGCCCCGCAGGACGGCGGTCGAGGGCGGGTCAGGGGCGCGCGAGCACCAGGTGCCGCCTCGAGTGCGCGGGGTTGTCCGGCTCGAGGTCGGCCTCCGCCACGACCGCGAAGCCGTTCGCGCGCAGCACGGCCGCCGACGCCGGGTTGTCCGCGTGGACCGGCACGACGATCGGGGCCGGCCCGATCGCCGCGAGCGCGGCCCGTACCAGCGCCGTGCCGACGCCGTGCCCGCGGTGCCGAGCCGGGCCGACGAGGTGGTCGAGGCTCCAGGCGCCCTCGGGGACCGCGAGGAAGGGCACCAGCTCGGCGACGTACTCGGGCTCGTCCGCGAGGGGGTACCACTGCACGAAGCCGACCGCCTCCCCGCCCAGCTCGCCGATGCGCAGCGCCGTGCGGTCGCGGCCGTCGATCGACGCGCCGTACTGCCGCTCGAGCGCCTCCGGCGCCGGGTCGTCGTGCCACCACTCGTGCACGAGCGGCTCGCGCAGCCACTCCCCGAGCAGCGCGAGGTCGGACCGCGCCAGCGGCCGCAGCGCCACGTCCACGGCGCGATCCTCCTCCGCGGCGCCGTCGCGCGACACCGGTGGCGTCGCGCGGTCGGCATGCGGACCGCGCGACGCCGCAGCGACCGCGCGAGGTGGGCGGGTCAGGAGGCGAGGCGGTGCACGCCGAGGGCCGCGCCGCGGCGCTTCAGCGACATGACGAAGGCGAGCACGCGGGCGACCGCGCCGTACAGCTCCTCCGGGATCTCCTGCCCGATCTCGCACGCCGAGTAGAGGGCGCGCGCGAGCGGGACGTCCTGCACCATCGGCACGCGGTGCTCGGCGGCGCGCTCGCGGATGCGCGCGGCGACCTCCCCTGCGCCCTTCGCGACGACGCGCGGCGCCGACTTCCCGGGCTCGTACTTGAGCGCGACGGCGACGTGGGTCGGGTTCAGCATCACGACGTCGGCGCCGCCGATCGCGGCCATCATCCGGTTGCGCGAGATCTGCATGGCGCGGCTGCGGCGCTGGGCGCGCACGTGCGGGTCGCCCTCGGTCGACTTCGACTCGTCCTTGATCTCCTGCTTCGTCATCATCGTGTGCTGCCGGTTGCGCCGGACGACGACGAGGAGGTCGACGGCGCCGAGCACGATGCCGGCGACGATCGCGGTCTGCAGGATCGCCACGACGACGCCGGACGCGGTCGACAGCACCGCGGAGACGGGCAGGGCGCCGGAGGCGGACAGCAGCGGCAGCGCGCCCTGGATCGCCACCCACACCGCGATGCCGACCACGCCGGTCTTCAGGAGCGCCTTCGCCCCCTCCCACAGCGCCTGCCGGCCGACGAGCCGCCCCGCGCCCTTGACGAGGTCGAGCTGCTCGAAGTGCGGCTTGAACCGCTTCATGTGGATGCCGCCGGAGGCGAGCGAGCCGACGATCGCGCCGACGACGGACGCGGCGAGGATCGGGGCGAGCACGCCCGGCAGCACGCCGAACGCGCCGAGGAACATCGCCTGCGCGCGCTCCGCCGTCGGTTCCGCGATGACGTCGCGGAGGTCGAGCACGAGCGTCCGCACCGCGGCCGTCCCGTTGCCGAGCACCATCGGCAGCGTGAGCGCGGCCGCGCCCATCGACAGCCAGCTCGGCATGTCGCGGGAGCGCTGGATGCGGCCTTCGCGCCGCGACTCCTCGAGGCGCTTCGGGGTCGCCTTCTCGGTGCGTTCGCCGGAGGGCTGATCGGGCATCAGCGATCACCCCCTCGCGCCGGTTGAGAAGCGGTGGTCTCGAGGCTCGCTGCGCTCGCACCTCGACCAGCGGAAGCAGGGACGCGGGCGGGCTTCGAGACGCGAGCGGGAGCGGAGGCGGAGGCGTAGGCGTAGGCGTAGGCGTAGGCGGAGACCGTCACGTGACGGAGCCCATGAGCCGGAGGGCGTCCTCGAGCAGCGCCGAGACGATGCGGGGCAGCGCGATGAAGATCGTGCCGCCCGCGAGCAGCACGATCAGGATCTTCAGCACGAAGCCGAGCGAGAAGGCGTTCAGCGCGGGCGCGACGCGGGTCAGCACGCCGAGGCCGACGTCGGCGAGGAACAGCACGACGACGATCGGGCCCGCGATCTGCACGGCGGCCACGAACATCTGCCCGAGCCCGGGCAGCAGCCGCTCCCCCGCGTCCTGGCTGAGGAAGCCGGTGACGGGCAGCGCGCGGAAGGTGCGGAACAGGCCGCCGAGCACGAGCTCCGCACCGCCGGACACGAACAGCAGCCCGAGCGCGACCATCTGCATCAGCCGGGTCATCTGGGCGCCGTTCACGTTCATGAGCGGGTCGAACGCCTGGCTGAGCTGGAAGCCCGCGAACAGGTCGATGAGGCTGCCGGCCGACTGGATCGCGGAGAACACGAGGAAGACGAGGAACCCGAGCAGCGCGCCGACGACGAGCTGCGCGATGAGCGAGACGACGAACGCGCCGCTCTCGAGCGACCCCGTCATGCCGGAGGCGGCCTGGGGCGCCACGAGGATCGAGAGCGCGACGGCCAGCATCCCCTTGATCCGCAGGGGGACGCCGGAGAACGAGAACGGCGGCGCGAGCACGAGGAACGCGGTGATCCGCACCGCCGCCAGCATGGCCGCCTCCACGAACGTCTCGTTCAGGACGACGGACCCGAAGACGTTCACGGCGCGTCGAGGTAGCTCGGGATCATCGCGAACAGCTGCTCGGTGAAGGTGACGGCCTCGGAGATCATCCAGTGCCCGCACACGACGAGCGCGATCGCGACCGCGATCGCCTTCGGGACGAAGGAGAGCGTCGCCTCCTGGATCTGCGTGATCGACTGGAACACGCTGATCGCGAAGCCGACGACGAGCGCCGTGACGAGCAGCGGCGCGGCGAGCTCCGCAGCGAGCACGAGGGCGCGCAGCGCGAGGTCGACGACCTGGTTCTGGTTCACCCGCGCCCCTAGGTGTTGTAGCTCTGCACGAGCGACGTGATGATCAGGCTCCAGCCGTCGACGAGGACGAAGAGCAGGATCTTGAAGGGCAGCGCGATCATCGTCGGCGGCAGCATCATCATGCCCATCGCCATCAGGCCGGACGAGACGACCAGGTCGATCACGAGGAACGGCACGAAGATGACGAGCCCGATGATGAACGCGCTCCGCAGCTCGGAGAGCATGAACGCGGGCACGACGGTGAAGAACGGCGTGCTGGCGGCCGATGCCGGGTTCGGCTGGTTCGCCGCCCGGCTCATCAGCGCGATGTCGCTCTCGCGGGTGTGCTGGAGCATGAAGTGCTGCAGCGGCACGGCGGCGCGCGCGAGGGCGGTGTCGAACTGGATCTTCCCGTCGAGGAACGGCGTGAGCGCGTGCGTGTTCACGGTGTCGAGCACGGGCCACATGATGAACAGCGACAGGAAGACCGCGAGGCCGGCGAGCACCTGGTTCGGCGGGATCGTGTTCAGGCCGAGGGCGTTCCGCGTCATCGCGAGGACCACGAAGATCTTCGTGAACGACGTCATCATCAGCATCAGCGCGGGCGCCACCGAGAGCAGCGTGATCGCGATGAGCGTCGTGATCGACGTCGACGGGGCGCCGACGCTGATGTTCACGTCGCCGGAGGGGGACGGCGTCGGCTTCACCGGCGCGATCGGGTCCGCGTGGGCGATGCCGGGCACCGCCACGACGAGCCAGACCACGGCGAGCAGCGCGAAGCCGGCGAGGACCAGGCGGGGCCAGTGGTCCCTCGCGAGCCGGACCGCGCGGGTGGCGCGGCCCGGTAGGGCGACGGCGGTCACCGCAGCTTCTTCAGGGCGTCGAACGTCTGCCGCCACGTGGTCGGCGACAGCACCGAGCCCGCGAGCGGCCCCTGCGCGCCGGGGCGCTGCTGCTGGAGGGCGGCCTGCTGCTGCACGGCCGCGGCCTGCTCGGCCTCGCGGGCCGCGCGGCGGCTCGTGAAGACCGGCCGCGCGGCGGGGGCCGGCGCGAGGCCGCCGGGACGCGTGAAGGACACGGCGGGCTCGAGCCGGATCGACTCGGTCGCCGGGCCGAGGGGCCGCTGCCCGGCGGCGGGCAGGATCGCGACCGTCTGCGTGATCGGCCCGGCCGGGTCGTCGGGGTCGGTCGCGCCGTGCACGACCACCGGGACGTCGGCGGTCGCGATCGTCACCGTGCGCAGCTCCTGCTCGAACCGCGCGACCGAGATCGGCTGGGAGGCGACGAGCGCGGGCTCCCCCGTCGGCGCCTCCGCCGCCCCGAGCGTGTCGAGCACGGTCACCGCGTGCTCGGTGACGCCGAGCAGGTAGCGGCGGCCGCCGGCGTCGACGACCGCGATGCCGGCCTTCGCGCCAAGACCCTGCCGGGCGACGACGGAGATCTGCTTGTTGCGCGGCTGGCCGCCGGGTCGCCCCTTCGTGATCCAGCGGTGCGCGAACAGCAGCGCGCCGAAGACGGCGCCGAGGGCGACGACGACGCGCAGCGCGAGGAAGACGGTGTCCATGTCCACCCGGGCCTACGTCTCGTCCTGCGGGTCGAGCACCTCGGTGACCCGCACCGCGAACCGCCGGTCGACGACGACGATCTCGCCGTGCGCGATCATGCGGCCGTTCAGGAAGACGTCGGCCTCGCTGCCGACGGCGCGGTCGAGCTCGATGACGGTGCCGGGCTGGGCGTCGAGCAGCTCCTGGACCGACACGGTCGCGCGGCCGATCTCCACCGCGAGCGTCATCTGCACGGTGCTGATGCGGCCGAGGCGCGAGGAGACGTCGCGGAAGGCGCGCGGCGGCGCCGGGGTCCGCAGCGCGATCGCGAACCAGCCGGCCACGCCCTCCTCGCCGATGAGGTCGAACACGACCGCGTCGGCGGACTGGAACAGGCTCGCGGGCACGCCGTCGCCGACCTCGCCGAGCTGGCCGCCGCCGATGACGTCGGACGCGGCCTCGAGCGCGGGGCGCAGGACGTCGCCGAGGCGGACGCGCGCGTCGCCGCCGCCCGCCGCGATCAGCTCGGTGCGGTCGAGCACGATGAGGGACAGGTCCGCGGAGCGCGGGCCGACGTAGGTCGCGGAGACGCCGGTCTCGAGCGCCTGCATCGGCACGAGGTCGGAGCCGTGCGGCTGCGCCATGAGGGGCGGGCCGGGCAGGGCGGACACGAGCGCCTGCGCGACCACGAGCTCGTCCTGGCCGGTCGAGGTGCGCTGCACGCCGTCGAGGGACATGGTCATGAGGGGCCTCCGTTCGACTCGACGACGACGCAGGCGAGGCGCTCGCCGTTGCCGCCGACCGCGGCGCGCAGCACCGGCTGTCCGTCGAGCGTGATGACGAGGGGGACGTCCGCGGCGTGCGCGAGGGGGATGAGGTCGCCGGGGGCGAGGTCGAGCACGGTCTCGGGGCCGACCCGCGTCGGCGCGAAGCGGAGGGCGACCTCCACGGGCGCGAGCGCGAGGTGCCCGCTGACGCGGGAGGTCACCTCCGCGCGGTCCTGCGCCGGCGCGACGGCGCCGAGCCGCTCGAGCACGACGTCGACGTCGAGCGCGACGGCGAGCTGGCGGCGCACGCCCTTCCGCAGGGTGCCGATGACGACGACGACCGCCTGCGCGTCGCGGTCGAGCGCGGGCGAGGGCTCCGCGCCGAACGCCTCGACGACGCCCTCGGGCAGGAGGGCGTTCGTGGCGGGCGCGAGCTCGGCCAGGTGCTCGGCTGCGGCGGAGCGCGCGAGGCCCTTCTCGACCGCGGTGAGGGGGCGGTCGCCCGCCCGGTCCTCGCCGGAGGCGCCGAGCATCCGGGCGCCCCAGTAGCGCGCCTCGGCGACGGGCACGCGGTACAGCGCCCGTGCGGCGCCGAACGCAGCGGTGACCCAGACCGTCGGCTCCTCGGCGGAGGCGACGAACGCGCCGAACGACTGGATGCGCGACGGCGCGGTGGCGACGTCGACGACGGCCCGCGTCGTCGCGGTGATCTGCATCCCGACCTGGCGCCCCCACGCCTCGAGGGCGGCGTCCAGCCGGTCGCGGTCCGCGCCGGTGATCAGCTCGGGGCTCTCGAAGTCGTACGGGAGCACGTCGAGGACCTCGCCCGGTGCGTGCACGCGGGCGCGGTACGGCGTCCGTTCCGTCACGGGTGGTATCAAACACATCCGTCACCCGAACGGGGGCGCGCCACTCCGGTGAACTCTCGACCACGGGTCGAAGCCCGAGGCGGAGCGCGTCAGTGGTGCGCGGCGCCCGCGTCGGCCTCGGCCTTCTGCTCGCCGTGCCCCTCGGTCTTCGTCGCCGCACCGTGCCCGGAGGACTCCGACGATCCGGACGAGTGACCGCCCTCCGCCGTCGAGGCGGCCTCGGCCTCCGCGCCCTCGTCGATCGCGGTGCTGACCTGCACCGAGTGGAGCACGATGTCGACGCGTCGGTTGTGCTCGATCGCTTCCGAGGAGCTGCCGGGCTTCGCCTTCTCCGAGCCGAACGACACGAGCGAGATGTTCGCCGGGTCGACCGCGTGGTGGTCGGTGAGGTAGCTGAGCACGCTCTCGGCCCGGGCCGCGGCGAGCACCCAGTCCGTGCCCCACTTGCCCGCCGATCCGCGCGGGTCCGCGTGGCCCTCCACGGTCACCTCGCCGGCGTGCTTCTCGAGCGTCGGCGAGAGCGCCTTCAGCACGTGGAGCGCGTTCCCGTTCAGGTCCGCGTCGTTGCCGGCGAAGTACGTGCTGGAGCCGACGAGCGAGATCGTGATCGCGTTCGACCCGGACTTCACCGAGACCTTCCCCGTCAGCCCGGCGGTCTTCAGCTCGTCCTGGATCTCCTTCGCCACCTGCACGAGCGCGATGGTGCTCTTGGAGAAGCCCGCGCCGTTCTTGGTGACGAACTCCTTCGGCACGACGCCCTTGTTCTCGTCGACCTTCGTGCTCTTCGTCACCCCGAAGCCGGTCGCGAGCGAGTTCTTCAGCTCGTCGAACTTCTTCTGGTCGACCGTCGACATCGCGTAGAGCACGATGAAGAGCGCCATGAGCACCGTGATCATGTCCGCGTAGGACACGAGCCACCGCTCGTCGACGTGGTGCTCCTCGTGGTGGCCCTTCCCGCGGCGGCGGCCGCTCACCTCACGCCGCCGCTTCCGCGGCCTTCGGCGCCTTGCCGCTCTTGGCGGGCGCGCTCTTGGCGGCGGCCTTGGGCTGCTCGGAGGCCGGCAGCATGGCGTACAGCTTCTCGGCGAGGACCCGCGGCTGGGCCCCGGACTGCACGGCGAGGACGCCCTCCGTGATGACGGTGAAGCGCTCGGACGCGAGGTCGGTCATCTTGCCGATGCGGCCGCCGATGGGCAGCCAGATCAGGTTCGCGGTCAGCACGCCCCAGAGGGTCGCGACGAACGCGGCGGCGATGGAGTGCCCGAGGCTGGACGGGTCGTCGAGGTTCTCGAGCACGTGGGTGAGCGAGACGACGGTGCCGAGGATGCCGACGGTGGGCGCGTAGCCGCCGAGCCCGGCGTAGAACTTCGCCGCGGAGCGGCCGGACTTCTCGAGCGAGGCCGCCTCGTCCTCCATGAGCACGCGCAGCTCGTCCGCGTCCATGCCGTCGGCGACGTTCTGGAGCGCCTTCTTGAGGAAGGGGTCCTTCACCTCGCCGGCCTTCGCCTCGAGCGCGAGCAGGCCGTCCTTGCGGGCGACCTCGGCGAGCTCGACGAGGGTCTCGACGTCCTTGCCCATCTTGACGGGCTTGTAGAGCAGCGCCTTCGGGATCATCTTCAGCGACGCGATGGAGTCCTTCAGCGTCGTCGAAGCGATCGCGGCGCCGAGCGCGCCGCCGAAGACGAGGATCATCGGCGCCGGCAGCAGCAGGCTCATCGGGTTGGCGCCCTCCATGAGCGCCATGACGATGAGCGATCCGAGTGCGACGACGATGCCGCCCAGGGTCGCGGGATCCATCAGCGGCCTCCGACCGGGCGCACGGGCGACTTCGCGCCGTCGACCACGCCGAACCGGCGCGGGCCGGTGGCGGTCGCGGGCACGGGGGCCGGGGCGGACTCGAAGTGCATGGCGTGCGCGAGCGCGATCACGCGGGCGCGGTACTCCGCGATCTCCTCGATGACCTCGTCGATCGACTCGGACACGATGAACGTGGTCCCGTCGACGAGCACGACCGTGGTGTCCGGCTGCTCCTGGATCCGCTCGATGAGATCAGGGTTCACCGCGAAGGTCGAGCCGTTCAGGCGCGTCAGCAGAATCATCGTCTCCCCGTCCGTGGGGACGGCATCGGACTCCATCCGTGGAGTCCTCCCCGCCGTCACAGCAGACAATCGGCATCCTGCGCCGCGCCGTCAGTGCCCGTCTGTCCCCACTCCGGGTCCCGCATCCCGTGCACGCACGGCGGAGTCCGTTCTGAAGGAGTTCTCGCGCGATCAGCGCGAGAACTCCTTCAGAACGGAAGCGGGATCAGCGCTTGAGCTGCGTCAGCTCCTGCAGGATCTCGTCGGAGGTGGTGATGATCCGGGCGTTGGCCTGGAAGCCGCGCTGGGCGACGATCAGGTTCGTGAACTCCTGGCTGAGGTCCACGTTCGACGCCTCGAGCGCGCCGGACACGACGGCGCCGTAGCCGTCCGAGCCGGCGGTGCCGAGCCGCACGCCGCCGGAGTTCAGCGTCTCGGTGAGCATGGAGTTGCCCGCCTTCGCGAGGCCCTCCGGGTTCGTGAAGGTGCCGACGGCGAGCCGCGCGATCGCGATGGTGGCGCCGTTCGTGAACGTGCCGGAGAGCGTGCCGTCCGCGCCCATGTTGACGGTGAGCAGCGTGCCGGCCGCGTTGCCGTTCTGGCTCGCGAACCCGACGGTGGTGAGGTTCGCGAAGCCCGACATCTGCGAGAGGTCGACCGTGATGCCGTTGACGACCGGTTTCAGCGTCGAGGCGCCGCCCGAGGTGCCGGTGATCGTGCCGGAGCCGCTCGTCTGCACCGTGCCCGTGACCGGGGTCGCGCCGGAGCCGTCGCTGATCGAGTAGTTCCACTTGCCGGGCGTCGTCGCGTCCGCCGTGTAGTCGATCGAGAGGCCGCGAGCGGTGCCGTCGGGCGAGTAGACGGTGATGTCGCGCTGCAGGGTGGTGCCCGGCTTCGCGTCGGAGGGGAGGTTGCCGGTCATCACGGCCGAGGTGGTCGTGTTCGCGGGCGCGACGGTGCCGGAGGGCAGCGTCAGCGTGGTCGGCTTCCCACCCGTCGACACGACGCCGTTCACCGCGTTCCAGCCCTGGACGAGCGAGCCGTCCGCAGTGGCGAGGCGGCCTTGCGAGTCCCAGTGGAACTGGCCGTTGCGGCTGTAGAGCGTCTGCGAGCCGGTCTGGGTGACGAAGAAGCCGTCGCCCGAGATCATCGCGTCGAGGTTGTTGCCGGTGTTCGTCTGGGAGCCCTCGGTGAGGTTCGTCGTCACGCCGGCCACGCGCACGCCGAGGCCGACCTGGTTCGGGTTGGTGCCGGCCTTCGCGGAGGTCGCGAGACCCGCCGCGGAGACCATCTGGGACAGGGCGTCCTCGAACTGCACGCTCGACGACTTGAAGCCGACCGTGTTCACGTTCGCGATGTTGTTGGACGTCACGTCGAGCATGGTCTGCTCGGCGCGGAGGCCGGAGATCCCGGAGTAGAGGGAGCGGAGCATTTCGATTCCTCGTCGGTGTCGAACGGTCCGGACCGCTGAAGTGGTCCGGATCCGGAAGGAGGCCGTCCTGGCCGAAGGAGTCGCCGTCGTGGCTGCCGCTCGCGCGGCGGGTGGGGGTCTAGGAGGCGCTGACGCCGGTGATGGAGGAGAGGCCCACGGTCGTGGACCCGATGGTGAGCTGCGGGGTGTCCTTGCCGGAGAAGGCGACCGCGGTGACCTTCCCGGTCTGCGCGACGCCGTCCGCGTCGGTCCAGGTGACGGTCTTGCCGAGCATGCTGGTGCCGGTCGCCTGCATCTGCGTCTGGTAGGTGCTCGTCGTCGTCGCGTTGAGCGACGTCATCTGCTCCATCGAGGCGAGCTGCGCGGTCTGGGCCACCATCTGCCCGCTGTCCATCGGCGAGCTCGGGTCCTGGTTGGCGAGCTGGGTGACGAGCAGCTTCAGGAAGAGCTGGCTGTTGTACTCCTGGTTCGCCTTCGGCACCGCGGAGGTGCTGCCGGAGTGCAGCGACGCCCCGGCGGGGACGGTCGCGCCGGGGGCGGTCGTGCCGGTTGTGGTGGTCATCGGGAGTCCGTTCAGGCGAGCACGTCGAGCAGCGCGGTGCCGGGCGTTGGCGGTCGGAGGGCGGAGGGGGTCTCGGTGGCGGCGACCCGCGCGGCGGAGGGCGCCCACTGCGGCCGCTCGTCCCGGGCGGCGCCGCCGCCCGAGCCGCCGCCGGGGCCCGCACCGACCCACGCGGCCTGCTGACCGCGCGGGTCCTGCTGGGGCGCGTCGCCGGTGCCGAGCGACAGCGTCGTGGCCGTGCCGGCGGTGCCGGCGCCGAGGTCGCGGCGGAGGTCGGTGAGCATCGTCGAGAGCGCGTCGCGCCCGTCGCGGGTCGCGGCGAACAGCTGCACCGAGAGGTCGCCGTGGGAGACCGTCGCGTGCACGGTGACCGGGCCGAGGTGGTCGGGCGACACCCGGACCACGAGGACGTGCTCGCCCTCGGGAGCGCTCCGCAGCGAGAGCAGCGGCCCCTGGAGCTGCTGCGCGACCGTCGGGTCGTCCGTGGCGACGAGCGCCGGAGCGGCGACGGGCTGCGGCGCCGCGATCGGAGCCGGCGCCACGGGCGCCGGGGCGGGAGCCGCCGCGGTGACCGTCGTCCCCGCGTCGACCCGCGCCGGCTGGTCGGCCACGACGGGCTGCGCGGGCGCCGGTGCGCTCGCCGCCGCACCGGGATCGGCCGGCGTCGGCGGGGTCGCGGGCGCCGCCGCCGTCGGCTCGGGCTCCGCCCGGTGGGTCCGGTCCGTGGACGCCGGGAGCGCGGACGCGGCGGCGGCGACCGGTGCGGTCGGTGCGGTCGGTGCGGTCTGCGCGCCCTTCGCGGAGGGCGTCTGCTGCGCCGCGGCGGCCGCGACGGCGGGCGGCACGATCGGGGCCGGTGCGAGCACGAGGGCGGCGGGGTCCGCTGGAGCCGACGCCGCGTCCGGACCGCTCGCGTCGGGCTCGGCGCCGTCCTGCTCGGCGCGGCCGGGCCGTCCTGCGGGCTTGCTCGAGCCGGGCGCGCCCGCCTCGACCGCGAGGCCCGCGTCGATCGTGGTCGCATCGGCCGGCTGCGGGGCGGGCCCCGGCTGCGGCGGGACGGCACCGGGCGCGGTCGACGAGCCCGGGGTCGTGGGCGTGGCCGGCTGCCCCGCCGTCGCTGCGCCGGACGACGAGGCCGGTGCAGCAGCGGCCTGCGCGGCAGCCCCGGTCGCGCGGCCGAGGAGCGCGGCGAGCGCGGCCGCGGCGCCGCCGAGCAGGGCGGTCGCGGCGGGCTCGGTCGCTGGCGTCTCAGGCGCGGCGGGCGCGGCTCCGATGGTTGAGGGCTGCTGGGCGGCGCCCACCGCGGCGTCGAGCGCGGACCCGAAGGCGCCCGCGGCGCCGGGGTCGGCCTTCGCGCCGCCGGAGGCCGGGGCGGGCCCGGCGGCTACGGGTGCGGTGGTCACGGTGGTCATGCGGCACTCGATCCGAGGAGGGCCGCGCGAGCGGCGGCGATCTGCTGGGCGGCCGCGGAGTTCGCCCCGGTGCCGCCTCCCGTCCCGGAGAGGCCGAAGGAGCCGAGCAGGCCGGACAGGGACGTGCTGCCCGAGCCGCCGGACGGGTCGTAGAGCCCGACGTCGGCGCCGTAGGTGCTGAGCATGGCGGCGGCCTTCAGCGACGCGGCCTGCGACAGGCCGCTGCTGCTCCCCGTCGCCGAGAGGCCCGTGAGCGCGTCGAGCGAGGGCGCGGCGGTCGATCCCGTGCTGCCGACGACGCCCGCCGACGCGTCGCCCGTGGCGGGCACGATGCGGCGGATCGTGACGACGTCGGCGTCGTCGAACCACGCCTTCTGCACCGACACGCTGCGGCCGGGGTACGGCGCGTGGATCACGGTGTCGTTCCCCATCCACACCGCGATGTGATCGCCGCCGTTCAGCACGATCAGGTCGCCGGGCTTCGCGTCCTTCAGGGAGTCGATGGGCTGCCCGAGCACCTTCTGCTCGTGCACGGTCCGCGGCATCGTCACGCCGACCTTCGCGAACGCGGCCTGGACCAGCCCCGAGCAGTCGATGCCGCTCTTCGACTCGCCGCCGAGCACGTAGGGCACGCCCTTGTAGTCGAGCGCGGCGTCGACGACCGCGTCGCCGGTGACGCCGTTCGGCGACACCAGGCCGCCCGTGCTGGACGCCGAGCTCGACGCGGAGACGGCGGGCGTCGCGGAGGCGTCCTGCAGCGCGGAGGCGAACGACGACGCGGAGGCGCCGGAGGTCGCAGCGGGAGCCTGCAGGAACCCGAGCTGCGCGAGCTGCGTCTGGATCGCCTGCATCTGGTTCACGACGTCGGCGTAGCTCATGGCTCCCCCTCGCGGTGGAGGCGCCCGCGCGCGCGGTTCGCGAGCTCGTCGAGGATCGTCTGCTCGCCGCGGAGCTCGGCCTCGCGCTCCGCCTCGTCGTGCTTCTCCTCGAGCTTCTCGACGGTGCGCACCTCGCGGCGGGCGGCGCGGTGGCTCTCCTCCGCCTCGGCGAGCAGCCGCCGCTGCGTGAGCGCGAGCGCCTCGAGGTCGGCGAGCATCGTCGAGGTCGACGCGCGGGCGGCGGAGAGCGCGTGGATGCCGCGCACGTCCCGCGCCTCGTGGGCGTGGTCGTCGAGCTGGTCGAGCAGCTGGTGCCGCTCGGCCGCGAGCTCGGACGCCCGCGAGCGCGCGCGCACGACCTCGTACGCGGCGCGCTCCTCCTTCAACCGCCGGATGCGCAGCAGCCCGGCCAGCCCGAACACCACCACTACCGCAGCCCCATCCTCGCGACGAGGTCCGCGAGCCGCGCCCAGGCGGCGTCGGCCGGCGTGACGTCGTCCATGTCCTGCTGCAGGAACGCGTCGATCTCGGCGGCCAGCGCGACGGCGGCGTCGACCTTCGAATTCGACCCGGCGGCGTAGGCGCCGACGTCGAGCAGGTCCTGCACGTTCCGCTTCGCCGCCAGCGCGCTGCGGAGCGCGGTCGCGACGGCGCGCTGCTCGCGGCTCGTGACGCGGGAGGCCGACCGGGAGACGGAGCCGAGCACGTCGATCGACGGGAAGTGGCCGGCGGTCGCGAGCTTGCGGTCGAGCACGACGTGCCCGTCGAGGATCGACCGGGCGGTGTCCGCGATGGGCTCGTTGTGGTCGTCGCCGTCGACGAGCACCGTGTAGACGCCGGTGACCGAGCCGACCGGGCCGGTGCCGGCGCGCTCGAGCAGACGGGCGAGGAGGCCGAAGACGCTCGGCGGGTAGCCCCGGGTGGCCGGGGGCTCGCCCGCGGCGAGGCCGATCTCCCGCTGCGCCATCGCGACGCGGGTGAGCGAGTCCATCATCAGCAGCGCGTGGGCGCCGGCGTCGCGGAACGACTCGGCGATGCGCGTCGCGGTGAAGGCGGCCCGGGCGCGGGTCAGGGCGGGCTGGTCGGCGGTCGAGACGACGACGACCGACCGGGCGAGGCCCTCCTCCCCCAGGTCGTCCTCGAGGAACTCCCGGACCTCGCGGCCGCGCTCGCCGATGAGGGCGATGACGTTGACCTGCGCGTCGGTGCCGCGCGCGATCATCGACAGCAGCGACGACTTGCCGACGCCGGAGCCGGCGAAGAGGCCGATGCGCTGGCCGCGGCCGACGGTCGTGAGCGTGTCGAGCACGCGGACGCCGAGCTCGACCGGGGTGTCGATGCGGGCGCGCTCGAGGGCGGACGGCGCCTCCGCGTCGACGGGGACGCGGGCGTCGAACTGCAGCGGCCCGCGGCCGTCGATCGGACGACCGGTCGCGTCGAGCACGCGGCCGAGCAGGCCGAGCCCGGTCGGCACGGTCATCCGGCGGCCGGTCGCGCGCACGGGCGCACCGACGCGGAGGGAGTCGATGCGGTCGACCGGCATGAGGGTCAGGCCCTCGCCGCCGACCGCGACGACCTCGGCGCGAGCGCGCTGCTCGCCGACCTGCACGATCTCGCCCATCGACGCGTCGATGCCGCGGACGGTGATGCCGAGCCCGACGACGGACACGACGGTGCCGAGCCGCTCCGGGCGGGCGGCCTCCCGCAGCGCCTCGAGGCGCTCGGCGGAGACGGCGGCGGTCACTCGTCGCCGCCCTGCAGCGCGCGGCGGACGCGGTCGACCGCGTTCGCGATGCTCGCGTCAACGACGCCGTCCGGCAGGTCGACCATCGCATCGCCGCGGGCGATCCGCGGGTCGGCCTGCAGCTTCAGCCCCGGCTCGTCGGCGGAGACCATCGCGACGAGCTCGAGGTCGTCGGGGTGCATGCGCACGGTGCGGACGGGCACGGGGCCGGCCGCCTCGAGCGCGCGGCGGAGCGCGGCGACGGCGGCGCCCTCGCGGTCCTCGCTGATCGCGCGGCCGAGGATCATGCCGGCGATGTCGATCGCGGCGGCGAGCACGGCCTCCTCGGTGCCCTCGAGCGACATCGCGGTGTGCGCGTTCAGTTCGCCGGCGGCACGGTGCACCGCCTCGAGGGCGGAACGGAGCCCGTCGATCTGCACGCCGAGAGCACGGTCGGCCTCGGCGCGGAGCGCGGCGCGGTCGGTGGCGAGGGTCTCGGTGGCGGCCTTGCGACCCGCCGCGTAGCCGGCGGCGTGGCCCTGCACGCGGGCGCGCTCGCGCACCTCCGGCGTCTCGTCCTTGACGAGCTCCGGGTAGGCGAGCGGCGTCATCCGCACCGCGACGGGGCGGGTGGCGTCGTCCTCGTAGAGGCTGCCGGGGGCCACGCGCGGAAGGGGCCGCTCGGGCTGCCGCGCGGTCCCCATCTCCGGGAAGGCGATGGGCGCGAACGAGGCGTTAGTCGACATACTCTTCCTCTTCTTCGGCGGCCTGCTCCGCGGGGAGCTCCGGCTCATCGGCGTCGCCCGAGGCGGGCGACGCCGTCGTCTTCAGCTCGAGCCCGGCGGTGCCGGCGAGCGCGCGCACCGCGCGCACCAGCTCGTTCCGGGCCTCCTCGACCTGGCTCTTCTTCACGCGGCCCAGCTCGGCGGCCTCCTCGGCGAGGGCCTCGCGGTTGCGCTCGGACATGTTCGAGGTGATCGCGGTCGCGAGCTCGGGCGGCGCGCCCTTGAGCGCGAGGGCGATCGTGCCGAGCTCGATGCCGCGCAGCACCTGCTGCACGTCGCGGTCCTGCAGGCGCGCGATGTCCTCGAAGGACAGCAGCTTCGCGCGCACCTCATCGGCGAGGTGCCCGTCGCGGTCGCGGAGGCCCTCGAGCAGGGCGCCCTCGTCGGCCGGGGCCGCGTGGTTCATGATGTCGACGAGCGGCTGCACCCGGAGCGGGGCGGGCCCCTCGGTCTCGTCGTCGTCCTCGACGAACACCGTCTCGGACGCGGCCTTCCTGGCCCGCGTCTTGAGGATCCCGGCGACGATGCCGCCCGCCTCGGGCGCCGGCGACCCCATGGTCGCGATCGCCTGGGCGATGTCGACGCGGCGGTCGGCCTCGTGCTGCATGAGGATCTTCGCCGCGAGGTCGGGCCCGAGCTGCACGAGCACGAACGCGATCGTCTCCGCCGTGTCCGGCTCGAGCAGCGTGACGATGCGGCCCGGCTCGAGCTCCTCGAAGAAGGCGAACGACGCGCTCGCCTCCGGGGAGGAGATGCGCTCGAGCAGGTCGGCGGCGCGCTCGCCCTCGAACGAGGCCTCGATCAGCTGCGTGGCGACCTCGCGCCCGGTGCGCTCCTGCGGCGTCTCCGTCCGCGAGGCGACCTCGCGGAACGCCTCGAGCGCGCGCTCGGCCTCGGCCCCGGAGACGCTGCGCATGCGCGCCATCTCCGCGGTGATCTCCTCCTGCTCCTCGAGGCTGAGAGTCTTCAGCACCGCCGAAGCGCGCTCGGTGCTCATGTTCATGAGCACGAGCGCGGCCTTCTGCGTCCCCGTGAGCTCCGGGGTCAGGGTGTCCGTCACACGCCCGCCCGATCACCCATGAGCGCGCGCAGGTACCCGGCGGTCTGCTCGGGGTCGGAGCCCGCGAGCGCGTCGACGTCGGCCTGCATCGCGGCGAACGCCGGATCGCCGGAGGCGGGCAGCGCGACCGTCGGCGCGGTACCGGAGCCGCCCGCGCCGAGCACGCCCGCACCGCCCAGGCCGCCGAGCTGCGCGGTCGGCGCGTAGCCGCCGAGGGCCGGGTCGCCGCCCATCGGCAGCACCGTCATCGTGCCCGGCTCCGGCAGGGTCGGCTCAGGCCGCTTGAACAGCTTGCGGAGCAGGCCGACCACGAGGACGAAGAGGACGAGGCCGCCGACGACCTTGATCGCGGTCGTGATGATGTCCGTCATCTGGGCGCCGCTCTGCGCCGCCTGCGACTGGGCGAGGGCCGACGCCGCGGACTTCGCCGCGGAGTTGGAGAACGGCAGGCTGGTGACGGACACGGTGTCGCCGCGGCCCGCGTTGTAGCCGGACGCGTTCTGGACCATCTGCTGGACCTGGAAGGCGGAGATGCCGGTGACCTTCGCGTTCAGCGCGACCGCGATGGTCTGCCGGTTGAGCGTGCCGGGGACGATCGTCTCGTTCGTCGTCGTCTTGTTGACCGCGTTGCTCTTCGAGACCTGGGTCTGCTCGTAGCTCGGCGAGCCGCCCGAGCCGCCCGCGCCCGAGGTCGAGCTGTTGCCGCCCGTGGAGGTGTCGGTCGTGTCGTTGCCGAGCACGCCGCTCGCGCCGTTCGCACCGGAAGCGCCCGCACCGCCGCCGTTCGCGTACTTCGTGCTGTTCGAGCTCTCGGCGAGCGCGGGGGCCTGGCTCGGCGACGTGTAGGCCTCGGTCTGCTTGGTGCCGCTGGAGCTGGAGACGTCGGCCGCGACGGTGACGACCGCGTTGCCCGGGCCGAGCACCTTGTCGAGCATCGCCTGCACGGCCGTCTTGGTGGTCGCCTCGTAGTCGGCGGCCGCGTCCGAGCCGCTGCCGGCGGTGCCGCCGCCGACGGCGGACAGGGTGTCGCCCTTCTGGTCGACGACGGAGACGTTGTCGGTGGTGAGGCTCGGGTAGGCCGCGGCGACCAGGTGCACGATCGCGTTCACCTGGTCGGTGCTGAGCGGGGTCGACGCGTTCACGAACACGGAGGCGGTGGGGTCCTCCTTCTGGTCGGAGAACACGGACTGCTGCGGGATCGCGAGCTGCACCGACGCGGAGGAGACCCCGTCGATCGCCTCGATCGTCTTCGCGAGCTCGCCCTCGATGGCGCGCTTGTAGGTGACGTTCTGCTGGAACTCGCTCGCCGTCACGCCCATGTCGTCGAGCAGCGAGTAGCCGCCGGCGCCGGAGGAGAGCAGGCTCGCGGTCGCGAGGCGCTCGGAGGCGACGTTCGCCTCCGGCACGAAGATCGTGGTGCCGTCGCTGGAGAGCTGGTAGTCGACCTTGTCCTTCGCGAGCTGGGCGGTCACGCCCGACGCCTCGGAGGCGGAGATGCCCGAGTAGAGCACCTGGTAGGTCGGCTTGCCGAGCCAGTTCACGAGGGCGACGCCGCCGAGCACGAGCACGGCGACGCCGATGATCGCGATGGTGCGCTGCGCGACGGTGAACTGCTTCACCGTCTCCAGCAGGCGGGAGCCCGCGCCGTTCAGCCGCTTCATCAGGCCTGCATCCGCATGATCTCGTTGAACGCGTCGACGCCCTTGTTCCGCACGGCGGAGACGAGCTCCATCGTGACCTGGGCGCGGGTCGCCGCAAGGGTGGCCTGGTGGATGTCGGTCAGGTCACCCGTGACCGCCTTGACCGCGAGCTGGTCGGCCGAGCTCTGCAGGTTCGACAGGTTCTGGACCGCGCCGCCGAGGACGGAGGAGAAGCTCGCGCCCGACGTGCCGTCGGTCGCGGGCAGCTGCGCCTGGGTCGCCCCGGTGATCCCGGTGAGGCTGTTGATCCCGGAGAGCGCGGAGATCGAGTTCGTCATCAGCTCCTGCCGATCTGCAGCGCGGCCTCGTAGGTCGTCTTCGCGCGGTCGACGACGGCGGCGTTGGCCTGGTAGCCGCGCTGGGCCATGATCAGCGTCGACATCTGCTCGCCGAGGTCGATGTCGGGCATGCGGACGTACCCGTCCTTGTCGGCGACCGCGTTGGTCGGGTCGTAGACGAGCCGGCCCTTCGGGTCGCCGTGCACGACGCCGGTGACGGCGACGCCGTCGTTGCCCGCCTGCTCCTGCACCGCGAGGTACTCGGCCTGGAACGCGTTCCCCGAGGCGGGCTTCGCGGTGTTGACGTTCGCGATGTTGTTCGAGATCGCGTTGAGCCACGCCTGGTGGGTGTTGAGCGCCGTGGCGGCGATGTTGATCGCGTCCATCAGGCGGTCTTCAGCGCGGCCTGGGTGGCGGAGAAGTCCATGTTCACCGCGCGGGTGGCGAACTGGTACCGCAGCACCGTCTCGATGTTGTTCAGCGTCTCGGAGTCGAGGCTGACGTTGTTGCCGTCCTGCCGCGTCGGCGCCTCCGACGTCGTCGTCGTGGCGAGCGCGGTGCCGTCCCCGGCCTGCACGGACTGCGCGAGGGCGTTCTCGAACGAGACGACCTTCGCGTGGTAGTTGGGTGTGTTGACGTTCGCGATGTTCTGCGCGATCGTCCGCTGGCGGAGCGCGAGGCCGTCGAGCGCGCTCGTGAGCGCGTTCAGGGTGACCGAATCGAACACGGAGGAGTCCGTCCTTGCAGCAAGGGGGCGGCCGATCCGTGGCCTGATCACACCGAGCGATCCGTGCTCGGTTCGAGAAAAGTAAGCGGAAACCTTCGACCAGAGGTGGAACCGGCGTACCCCCCGTTCGGGTGTGTCGCGCCCCCCGTTCTGGAACCGACCTCTCCCGCCGCCCCTCTCCGAGCGCAGCGAGCCCTGAAACCACCCGCCTCGCACCCGTTCCGCTGGTCGAGGTGCGAGCGAAGCGAGCCTCGAGACCACCACCCCGTACCCGACGGAGGAGGATCCCCGCATGCCCGATCAGGTCGTCCGCCGTCTGCTCCTCGAGCAGGACCTCGACTGGGGTCCGACCGGTCGCGTGGAGACGCGCCGTATCACGATGGCGCCGAATGCCGCCGCAGGGCGGCACCGGCACAACGGCCCCGTCTTCGGCACGATCGAGCGCGGATCCGTGCTGTTCCAGCTCGAGAGCGGCGCTCCCGTGGTGCTCGGCGCGGGCGATCCGTTCGTCGAGCCGGCCGACGTGGTCGTCGAGCACTTCGACGCGACGGACGAGGGCGCGACGTTCTTCGCCGTCTTCCTCCTCCACCCGGGCGAGCCGGGCGAGCTCACGCCGCTCTGATCCCGGAGAAGCGGGGCTCAGCCCACCCGGTCGACGTAGACGGGCGGCGCGGTCGCCGGCCGGTACTGCGGCCGCCGCACCGTGCGCATGGAGGCCGCGACGACCTGCTGCTCCTCGCGGAGCCGGCCGAGCAGCGCGCGCTGCCGGTTCAGGATCCCGTTCGCCCGGTGCTGCTCCGCCGACGTCATCGGTGCGGGCTGCACGGCGGGCGGCTCCCACCCGTCGAGCGCGGCCAGGTCGCCGCTCTCGGCGGCGTCGACGCGGTGCTCGAGGTCGTCGAGGATCGGCGCCCAGGGGTCCCAAGGCTCCGCGGGAGTGTGCTCCGGGAGCGGCTCAGCCAACCGCGTCCCTCCGCAGGGCCGCCTCGTGCATCGAGACCTTGAGCGCCGCCTCGTGCCACGCGAGCCGCAGCGGCTCGAGCAGGGTGATGCACTCGCGCGTCTTCGTGACGTCGCGCTGGATGTTGGCCTGCACCATGTCGTTCAGCACGAAGTTGTAGACAGCGAGCAGGCCGGGGCCGCCGTCCCAGACCTCGGGCTTCAGCGAGTTGATCAGCTCGGTCACGATCTCCTGCGCGTGCAGCAGCTGCGCGGACGCGAGCGGCCAGTCCTCGCCGAGCTGCGCCGTCTCGGCGCGCGCGAGGTCGAGCAGCAGACGGTCGTAGAGCATGACGAGCAGCCGCGCGGGCGAGGCGCTGAGCACCGAGTCGCGGTTGTAGAGGCTGCGCGCTGCGGCGAGGTTCGAGGGAGGCATGGTCAGTTCGCACCCTGGTAGTTGGTCGTCAGACCGCCGATCTGGCTGGTCAGGTAGCTCGCCTGCGAGCTGAGGCTGTTCAGCGCCGTCTCCAGCGCGTTGAACTGGGAGGTGTACTGCGCCTGGATCGCCGCGAGGCGCGTGTCCCAGTCGCTGATCTGCTTCGTGAGGCTCGACTCGGTCGACTGCTGCGACGTGATCTTCTGCGTCAGCGTGCCGGTGTAGGAGTCGCTGGCCCCGCTCGCCGCGGCGGAGACGCGGCCGGCGATCGTCTGGAACATCGACGTCGTGCCGGCCGGGTCGGCGGCCATCGCGGCGGAGAACTTCGCCTTGTCGAAGGAGATCGTGCCGTCCTTCGTCAGGTTGATCCCGATGGACGACGGCGACCTCCCGCCGACCGGGTCGGTGGCGGCGGAGAGCAGGGAGTCGTTGACCGCGCGCACGATGCTGTCGCCGGTGAAGATGCTGCCCGACGTCGCGGAGGTGGAACCGCTCGAGCTGGTGGTCGTCGTGACCGCGCTGGCGGCCGAGATGCCCGAGAAGAGGGTGATGAGGCTCGAGGTGAGGGCCTGCGCGGAGGTCGTCGCCGCGGTCGAGTCGGCCGCGACGCTCACCGTCGCGGTCGCGGTGGACGCCGCGGAGACGGTCACGTCGACGCCCGTGAGCAGGTCGTCGAAGGTGTTGCTGCTCGACAGCACCTGCTGCTCGGCACCGGCGACGCCCTTGTAGAGGGTGATCTGGGCGCTCTGCGCCGTCTGCGTCTGCGTGGTGGCCAGCGCGGGCGACGCGGTGCTGTCGCCCTGGTACACCGCGAACCCGTTGCCGTCGCCGGTCGCGCCGCGCAGCTGCAGGCGGTACTGCGTGGCGCCGTTGCTGCTGCCGACGGCGACCTTGGTCGCGGTGACGCCGGTGCCGGAACCGTTGATCGCGGCGACGACGTCGTCGAGGTTCGTCGACGCGGCGGTCACGGTCTTCGCGGTGCCGCCACCGACCTGCAGCGTGATCGACGGCTTCGCGCTGCCGTCGGCGGGCGCGGGCCAGGCGGCGATCGTGCCGGTGACGGAGACCTGCGCCTGCGCGAGGCGGTCCACGGTGAACGAGACCGAGCCGGCGGAGGCGGAGCTCGACGCCGTGGCGGTCACGCCGGCCGCGTCCGAGGTCGCGGTGAAGGAGCTGAGGGCTCCCGCGGCGGTCGCCGACTTCGCGCTCGCGGCGATGGCGGCGACGGAGCTGTTCAGCGACTGCAGCGCGGTGCGGTACGTCGTCGTGGTGCTGAGCTGGGTCTTCAGCGCGGTCTGCGGCGCGGCCTCCACCGACATCAGCTTCGTGATGATGCCGGACGTGTCGAGCCCGCTCGAGAGGCCCGAGAGCCCCAGCCCGGTCGTGGACGTGGTGGACAGCGCGGCGGTGGCCATCGGTCAGTCCTTCCTCGTCCGTCGCGGGTGGAACAGGCGGAGCCGCGGTGGTGCGGGGGCCTGGATCGGCCCCGCACCACCGCGGCTCGGGTGGATCAGCCCAGCAGCTTCAGCGCCAGCTGCGGCAGCGAGTTCGCCTGGGCGAGCATCGCGGTACCGGCCTGCGACAGCACGTTCGCGCGGGTGTAGTTGACCATCTCCTGCGCCATGTCGACGTCGGTGATGCGGCTCTTCGCGGCGGTCAGGTTGGTGACCGACGTGGAGATCGTCGAGACGACGTTGTTGAACCGGTTCTCGATGGCGCCGATGTTCGCGCGGGCGGTCGAGACCGCCGCGATCTGAGCGTCGATCGCGATGATCGAAGCCTGCGCGGACTCCGCGCTGTCGAAGGCCAGCTTGCCGACGTTCGATGCTGCGGCGCCGGTCAGGGTCGCCTGCGTTCCGGTGGGCGTCGCAGCGCTGGTCTGCGTCACCGCACCGCCGTCCTTTGCGGTCACCGCGACGCTGTAGGTCGTGACTCCCGCTGCCGTCGTGCTGTAGACGCTCGCCGAGAAGTTGGCGCTGAACGCACTGTTCCCGTTCAGCGCGCTCACCGCATCCTGCGTCTTCTGCAGGTCGGTGTACCCGGTCGTCGTCGAGCTCGCGGGGACCGTGATCTTCGCCGACGTGTTGACGGCACCCGTGGTGTTGTTGGTCGAGGTGAAGACCAGCGTCTTCCCCGCGACATCCGTGGTGGCGAGGCTCGTGCCGGAGCCGCCGACGTTCAGCTTCGACGCGATGCTGACCAGGTTGGAGCTGCTCAGGTCAACGGCGATCTGGCTCTGCGAGTTGCCGTCCGCACCCACCTGGAACTTGAAGGTCGGCGTGGTGCCGTCGAGCAGGTTCTGACCGTTGAAGTTGACGGAGCTGCCGATACGGGCGAGCTCAGCGGTGAGGCTCGTGGCCTCGGACTGGATCGCCGTACGGGCGGCCGGGCTGTTCGAGTCGTTGCCCGCCTGGACCGCGAGGTCGCGCATGCGGTTCAGGATCGACTGCGCCTGCGTCAGCGCGCCGTCGGCCGTCTGGACGAGCGAGGTGCCGTCCTGGGCGTTCCGCGAGGCCTGCTGCAGACCGGAGACCTGCGACGCGAGCTGCGTGGAGATCGTGAGACCGGCAGCGTCGTCACCCGCCTGGTTGATCCGCAGACCGCTCGAGAGCTTCTCGAGCGACTTGCTCAAGGAGTTCTGCACGCCGGTCAGGTTGCGATACGTGTTGAGCGCATCGTTGTTGGTGTTGATTGCGAATCCCATTTGAGTTCCTCCGTGAGTCGGGATCTGGTCTGCGGTCCATCCGTGGTCCGACGCGAATGACCATCGGCCTGCAGTTCGTGGCCGTTAGCCGTTCGCCCCGAAGTAGGGGCAGAACAGGTGCAAGTGCGTTATGCGGTTCGTTCGGTGATGAATGCGGGCGCGGCCGGCTGGGCCATCCGCGCGGTCGAAGTCTCAGCGAGGCGCGCCAGGTAGGCCGCGCGGCGCGCCGGAGCGGCGGACGGCTGCTGCTCGAGCCGCGGGACCGGCCCGGTGGCGTACTGGGTCTCGAGCCCGTGCCGCATGAGCCGGATGCCCTCCGAGCGCTGCTGCGACACCGCCGAGTGGGTCAGGCCGAGCTCCGCGGCGAGGTCGCCCACCGACCGGTCGTGGAAGTAGATCTGCTCGACGATGTACCGCATCTTCGGCGGCAGGCTCGTCACCGCCGCCTGCACGTAGCGGGTGCGCTCCGTCTCGAGGACGACGTCCTCGGGCGTCGCCGCCTGCGTCGCGATCGTGTCCGCCATCGACTCGTCGAGGGAGGCGACGGAGTGGCTCGCGCCGGACAGCGCCTCGAGCGCGGCCTTCCGGTCGACGCCGAGGGACTCCGCGATCTCGTCGACGCTCGGCGCCCTGCCGAGCGCGTTCGTCAGCGACTCCTGCACGGTGAGGGAGTCCTTGATGCGACGGCGGGCCGTCCGCGACGCCCAGTCTGCCGACCGCATCTCGTCGGCGATCGCGCCGAGCACGCGGCGGCGGGCGAAGGCGCCGAACGGCACGCCCTGCGCGGGGTCGAAGCTCTCGGCGGCCAGCACCAGGCCGAGCGCGCCGGCGGAGGCCAGCTCGTCGCGCGACAGGTGCGTCGCCTTCCGCGCCACCTCGTTCACGAGGTAGCCGACGATCGCGAGATTCTCGCGGACGAGCGCGTCGCGCTCGGCTCGTGTCGCCATGGGATTCCTTGTCGTACCGGGCCGTCCGTGGCACCTCGTCCTCTGCCTGTGGACGCTATGGGCGGCGGCGTGTCCGCGCCCCCACCGCCGCGCCCCCAGTAGGGGGACCTCCGCGATCCGTGCAGCCCCTCCCCCGTTCGGGGGCGCGTGGTGCTCCCGGTGCCGGCCCCGGGCGCCGCCTACGCTCCGGCGGGAACGCGTCCCTTACATCCGTGCGGCAGTTGCCGATGGTGAAGGGGGACAGAGCCCCACGGACACGGCGGAGGAACCGATGAGCGTGAACGACCTCTCGACCCTGCTGTGGCGCGAGCGCGAGCTGCTCGACCTGCTCGTGTTCAAGCTGGAGGAGGAGCAGCTGCTGCTCACCGCCGGCCGGTCGAAGTGGCTGCACCACGCGACCCGCGAGGTCGAGCAGGTGCTCGGCCACCTGCGCACGGCCGGCATCGAGCGCACGGTCGAGGCCTCCTCGGTCGCGGTCGCCTGGGGCCTGCCCGAGGACGCGACGCTCCGCCAGCTCGCGGAGGGCGCCCCCGACGAGGTGTGGCGCGACCTGCTGCTCTCCCACCTCGGTGCGCTGACCGCGCTCACGACGCAGATCTCGAGCCTGCGCGACAGCAACCTCACCTACCTCCGCGCGGCCACCCGGGCGACGCAGGAGACGCTCGCGAACCTCGGTACGACGCCGGGCGCCGACCCCTTCGGGTACGGCTCCCGCGGCACGGCCCGCGTGCCGGTGGCCGCCGGCGCGAGCCTCTTCGACCGGCAGGGCTGACATGGCCAGCAGCTTCAGCGGGCTCAACACCGCGTACACCGGGCTCAGCGCCGCTCGCGCCGCGCTCGAGATCACCGGTCAGAACGTCGCGAACGCCAACACCGAGGGCTACACCCGGCAGCGGATCTCCCAGTCGCCGATGGCGCAGACCACGCTCGCCACCTACTCGACGCCCAGCAGCGTCGGCGACGGCGTGCTCGTCACGGGCGTGCAACGCATCAACGACGCGGTCGTCGACGCGCGCGTCAACAGCACCGCCGCCAGCGCCGCCTACTGGAACGCCGCCGCGAGCGCCGCGTCCGCCGTCGAGACGGCCCTCAACGAGCCCGGCAAGAACGGCCTGTCGCAGGTGATGAGCGACTTCTGGGCCGACTGGCAGCAGATGGCGAACAACCCGGGGAACGCCGCCATCGGGAACGCGCTGATCGGGCAGGGCAAGCTCGTCGCGTCGACGCTCTCCGCGGGGTACTCCGCGGCGGACGCGGCCTGGTCGGACGCCCGCAGCGCGGCGGTCTCCACGGTCGCCACCATCAACGCGACGGCCGCGAAGATCGCCGATCTGAACACGTCGATCCGGTCCCTCACCGCGGCGGGCGGGAACGTCAACAGCCTGCTCGACCAGCGCGACGCCGCGATTACGACGCTGGCGAAGCTGACCGGCGCGAGCTCGCGGGGCAACCCCGACGGGACGATCGACGTCATCGTCGGCGGCAACGCCCTGGTGTCGGGCAGCACGACCAGGGCCGTCGAGCTCGCGGGCAGCCCGAACATGGCCGGCGCCGCGGGTTCGCCGGTCCGGCTGGGCTGGAAGGACATGCCCGGCTCGACCGTCTCCATGGACGGCGGCGAGATGGCCGCCCGTCTCGCCTCGCTGCAGGCCGCGAACGGCGGCAACGGCGGCGTGTACGCCGAGGCCGCGCAGGCCTACAACGACGCGGCATCGAGCATCGCGGCGAAGGTGAACGCCCTGCACGAGCAGGGCACGACCTCGACCGGCCTCACCTCGACCCCCGGCGCCCCGCTCGACTTCTTCCGCTTCGACTCCCCGACCGGGCCCCCCGCGACGAACCTGCAGGTGGTCCCGACCTCCGTCGCCGGCATCGCCGCGGCGGACGGCACGAAGGGTCGGCTCGACAACTCGATCGCCGACCAGATCGCGCAGATCGGCACCGCGGCCGACTCCCCCGACCGCGCCTGGGGCACCTACGTGGCCCTGATCGGCTCGCAGTCCGCGACCGCGGACGGGCGCGCCATGACGGCGGGCACCGCCGCGACGGCGGCGACCACCGCGCAGACCTCCGTCGGCGGCGTGGACCTCGACGAGGAGACCGCGAACCTGGTGATCTACCAGCACGCGTACCAGGCGTCGGCGCGCGTCATCAGCACGATCAACGACGTGCTCGACACCCTGATCAACATGGGGACGCGATGAGCATCGGCCGCGTGACCACGTCGCAGATGTGGACGAGCTCGACCGCGAACATGCAGGCCGCGAAGGCCCGCGTCTCGCAGCTGAGCGACCAGTCCTCCTCCGGCCTCGCCGTCAGCAAGCCCTCCGACGACCCCATCGCAGCCGCGGGGATCCTCCGGGTCCTCGGCCAGCAGAACGCGAACACGCAGTACGCGACGAACATCGGCGACGGGATCGGCTGGCTCAGCACCACCGACAGCGCGATGACCGCGTCGGAGAACCTCATCCGGCAGGCGAAGGACCTCGCGATCCAGGCCGGCAACAGCGGCACCGCGACCGCCGCGTCGCGGGACGCGATCGCCAAGCAGCTCGAGGGCATCCGCGACGACCTGCTCAGCCAGGCGAACACCCGCTTCAACGGGCGGTCGATCTTCGCCGGCACGTCCGACGCCTCCGCCGCCTTCGCGACGGGCAGCTACGACTACGCGGGCGCGACCGTCCCCGCCGGCAGCCCGGCCGGCACCGCGCCGGTCAACGCGCTCGGCCCCGTCACGCGACGCATCGGCCCCTCCGCGACGGACGTCGTGACCGTCTCGGCGGACGGCATGGCCGCCTTCGGCACGGGCACCTCCTCCGTGTTCGCGCAGATCGACACCGTGATCGCGGCGCTGCGCGACCCCGGCTACGACTCGGACACCGTCGACGCGACCACCGGGAAGACCCCGAAGGAGACGGTGACCGCGGGCATCGACCGGCTCGGCTCCGCGCTCACGACCCTCTCCGCGCAGCACGGCGTCGTCGGAGCGAACTACGCTCGGATGACCAGCGCGAAGACCCAGAACGCCACGACGGCGACGGCCCTGGAGACCCAGCGGTCCGGACTGCAGGATGCGGACACGACGAAGACCCTGCTCGACCTCAAGACGCAGGAACTCGCCTACCAGACGGCACTCCAGGTGACCGCGACCGTGCTCCAACCGACCCTGATGAGCTTCCTCCGATGATCTCTGCACTCCACTCCCCCTCGGCCACCGGCCGCGACGGCCGCCTCGTCTTCACGACGCCGCCGCCCGGGTTCGCCCCGCTCACCGACTTCGACCTCGCCGCCGTCGACGGGGCTCCCGGGCTCTACACGCTGCGCGACACCGCGGGCGCGGACCTCCGGCTCTTCCTGCTCGACCCGACGTTCTACGTGCCCGAGTACCTGCCGGCGATCGCCGACGAGGACCTGGCCGCGCTCGGCGCCTCCTCACCCGCCGAGGTGGACGTCTACGTGGTCGCGAACATCGCGGACGGCACGCCCGTCGTGAACCTGCTCGCGCCGATCGTCGTCAACCCGGTCGCCGGATCCGCGACGCAGCTGATCCTCGACCAGGACTGGCCGCTGCAGGCGGAGCTCACGTCCGAGGCGGCCTGACCGCCCTACGGATGGAGAAAGGCCCCCGGTGGACTCCACCGGGGGCCTTCGTCGTGCATCGCGGGTCGGTCCTTCCGGCCACTCCTCCATCCGGACCGGCCCGCGGGTCTGTGGGACGGCCCTAGACGCCGCCGAGGTCCGCGAGCAGCAGCGCGGCCATGTGCTGCACCTTCGGCTCCACGTAGGCGTCGAGCGCCCGGAGGATGTGCGAGTGCTGGCGGTTGACCCACGCGATCGCCTCGCGGCGGAGCTGGTCGCGGAGGCCGTCGATCGCCTCGTCGGAGAGGAACGGCTGCAGGGAGACCGAGCGACGGACGTGCTCGGTGATCACCGCGTCGAGCGACGTGGTGAGGGCGTGGAGCGCGCCGTGCGGCACCTCGTCGAAGCCGAGGTCGTCGGCCCACGCGGGGCAGGTGGCGCAGGGGGACAGCCGGCGGCGAGCGGTGGCCGGGTCCCAGCGGGGCAGCCAGCCGAGCCACTGGGCGACGGCGCGGTCGAGCTCGCGCTCGAGTCGGTAGGGACGGAGCATCAGCGCGCCTCGCGATCGGCGTGCGAGGGCATGGGGAGGAGAAGGGTCACCGTGGGTCCGGTACGTGAGGGGGCAGACCGCGCGGGTACGCGGTGGCCGGCTGGGTGACCGGCGTCCTTCAAACCTATGGATCCGCGTGCATTCCCTGTATCCCCCGTCCGGGGGCTCCCTCCCTGCTCTGTCTTCTCAGACGACGGAACAGGACACCGACGGGAGCCGCCTCCCGACCCGGGACGTGCGGGTCTGACGGCAGCGGGGCCTAGTCGTCGGTGATCCGAAGCAGGTCGCTAGTACGCACTCAATCGATCGTTTCGAGGCTGCGGAGGGTTGAGCGGTGACCGCACGTCGTAGCCCATCTCACGTAGAAGATCCGCCACCGCTTCAAGATCATCAGTGGCTGCGACCCGAAGTTGCTGCACCCGGTAGCGCTTGCGCCCTTCGTCCAGCGCCGCCTGATAGCCAGGCACTCGATCCAGGCCGAATTCGACAAGCAACATCTGCAGCACGTCCTCGAGACAGGGCCTGAATCGATGACCGCCGAGGGGGATGTGAAGTTCACGCATCGAGGGAACACGGCCTTCCGCGATGGTCCGCGACCGGTCTCGGCCTCTATCGCGATCACCGGCTCGCATCATTGCGAACACCACTTCGTCTCGATGAGCGTGGACGTTCACATGGGCACTCGGAACCGACGCCGCGGGTTGCCGCAGATAGTCGAACCGCATCAACGGCACGCTTGAGCCGGCAAGAAAGACCTTGAACTGCGAGGACTCAACGGCGGTGTAGCGCTGGGTGCCGTTCCAACTGAGCCGGTAGGTGACTACCAGCCGCATCAGCGGAACGCCGTTCACGCTGAGGACGAGCCCGCTCCGCTGGTGCTGACGGAGAGCGATTCGCTCGTTGCCCCTGCCCGAACTGACCAGCACGGAAAAGCGGCCATCAACATCGGGTAGTACTGCTTCGATGGTCGCGGTCATCTGATCCGCGAACGACTCGACCTCCTGTCGCAGCAGCGCGAGCGAATCCGGGTCGTCAGCGGTCACCGTCGAGGTACTCGAGATCTTCGAGCTCATCCAATAGACCGAGCTTGTTGAAGTCCAGCAACCCCTGGTCTCTGCGGAGGCGCAACTCCTCCAGGTCGGCACCTGCTTCTCTCACCAGCGCATCCCGGCGGCGTGAGATGTCCTCCGACGTCAGAAATTGAATGATTGAGGACACGGCTTCTCGATTCTGCTGGCGCCTGCGGTGTAGCACTTCGTTGCTCCCGTGGCGACAGTATGACCGCCCACCGACAGCGTCGTCATGGCTCGTCGGGGGCACGTCTGTCCCGCGGCACCGGTCGTGCAACCGATCGCGGCTGATGCAACGCCGCTCGCGGTGACACGAGCCGCCGCGCGTCGCACGATGCGCATACGAAGCGAAGCGGCCCGCCTCCCTCTCGGGAGACGGGCCGCTTCGGTTCAGCGCCGGATCAGTTGTAGGTGCCCGGGCTGTAGTCGTCGCTCGAGAACGAGTCGAAGTCGACGAACGACAGGTCCGCGTCGTTGAACATCGAGTCGTCGCCGAAGGACCGCAGCGGGTACCGCTCGGCCTTCGCCTCCTCCGTCGGCTCCACCGTCACGTCGCGGTAGCGGGGCAGGCCCGTACCGGCCGGGATCAGCTTGCCGATGATCACGTTCTCCTTGAGGCCGAGCAGCGGGTCGGACTTGCCGTCCATCGCCGCCTGGGTCAGCACGCGGGTCGTCTCCTGGAAGGAGGCGGCGGACAGCCACGACTCCGTCGCGAGCGACGCCTTCGTGATGCCCATGACCTCCTGGCGCGCCGACGCGGTCTTGCGACCCTCGGCGAGCGCGGCCCGGTTGACGTCCTGGTAGCGCGAGCGGTCCACGAGCTCACCGGGGAGCAGGTCGGTGTCGCCGTGGTCGACGACGGTGACCTTGCGCAGCATCTGCCGCACGATGACCTCGATGTGCTTGTCGTGGATCGGCACGCCCTGGCTGCGGTAGACGCCCTGGACGCCGTCCACCAGGTGCTTCTGCACCTCGCGGACGCCCTTGACCCGCAGGACCTCCTTCGGGTCGATGGACCCGACGTGGAACTGCTGGCCGAGCTCGACGTGCTGCCCGTCCTCGACGAGGAGGGTCGCGCGGCGGAGCACCGGGTAGGCGAACGGCTCGTCGCCGTTGTCCGGCGTGAGGATGATCTTCCGCTGCCGGTCGCTGTCCTCGATGGTCACGACACCGGCCGCCTCGGCGATCGGCGACGCGCTCTTCGGGGTGCGGGCCTCGAACAGCTCCTGCACGCGGGGCAGACCCTGCGTGATGTCGTCCGCGGAGGCCACACCGCCCGTGTGGAAGGTGCGCATCGTGAGCTGGGTGCCCGGCTCGCCGATGGACTGCGCCGCGATGATGCCGACGGCCTCGCCGATGTCGACGAGCTTGCCCGTGGCGAGCGACCGGCCGTAGCAGGCCGCGCATACGCCGACGGCGGACTCGCAGGTGAGGACCGAGCGCACCTTGATGTGCTCGACACCCGCCTCGACGAGCTTCGCGATCAGCACGTCGCCCACGTCGTCGCCCGCCTCGGCGAGGACCTCGCCGGCCGCGCTGACGACGTCCGTCGCGAGCGTGCGGCCGTAGACCGCGTTCTCGACGTTCTCCTGCGTGGAGAGGTCGAGGCCGCGCGAGGTGCCGCAGTCGTCCTCACGGATGATGACGTCCTGCGAGACGTCGACCAGACGACGGGTCAGGTAGCCGGAGTCCGCGGTGCGGAGCGCCGTGTCGGCCAGACCCTTGCGGGCGCCGTGGGTCGAGATGAAGTACTCGGCCACGGTGAGGCCCTCGCGGTACGAGTGCACGATCGGGCGCGGGATGATCTCGCCCTTCGGGTTCGACACGAGGCCGCGCATGCCGGCGATCTGACGCACCTGCATCCAGTTGCCTCGAGCGCCGGAGGAGACCATCCGGTTGATGTTGTTGTCGACCGGCAGGTTGTCCTGCATGGCCGTCGCGACCTCGCTCGTGGCCTTGTTCCAGATCTCGATGAGCTCCTGGCGGCGCTCCTCGTCGGTGATCAGACCGGTGTCGTACTGCGACTGGACCTTCGCGGCCCGCGCCTCGGCGCCCTCGAGGATGGCGCCCTTCGAGGGGGGCGTCAGCACGTCGGACAGCGAGACCGTCACACCGGACCGCGTGGCCCAGTAGAAACCGGCGTCCTTGATGCGGTCCAGCGTCGCCGCGACCTCCACCTTCGGGTAGCGCTCCGCGAGGTCGTTGACGATCGCGGAGATCTGGCCCTTGTCGGCGAGCGCCTCGACGAACGGGTAGTCCGTCGGGAGCGCCTCGTTGAAGATCGCGCGGCCCAGCGTGGTCTCGAGCAGCACGGGCTGCCCGGGCCCCCAGCCCTCCGGCGTCTTGCCCTCGGGGGGCACGACGCCCGTGAGGCGCAGCGTCGCCTTCGCGTTGAGGTCCAGCGTGCCGGCGTCCTTCGCCATGATCGCCTCGGCGACCGAGGAGAAGACGCGACCCTCGCCGACCGCACCGGGCTTGACCGTGGTCAGGTGGTGCAGGCCGATGATCATGTCCTGCGAGGGCAGGGTCACCGGGCGGCCGTCGGACGGCTTCAGGATGTTGTTCGAGGCGAGCATCAGGATGCGGGCCTCGGCCTGGGCCTCGACGGACAGCGGCAGGTGGACGGCCATCTGGTCGCCGTCGAAGTCCGCGTTGAACGCGGCGCAGACGAGCGGGTGCAGCTGGATCGCCTTGCCCTCGACGAGCTGCGGCTCGAACGCCTGGATGCCGAGGCGGTGCAGGGTCGGCGCGCGGTTCAGCAGGACGGGGCGCTCGCGGATGATCTCCTCGAGCACGTCCCAGACCTGCGGACGCGAACGCTCGACCATGCGCTTGGCGGCCTTGATGTTCTGCGCGTGGCTCAGGTCGATGAGGCGCTTGATCACGAACGGCTTGAAGAGCTCCAGCGCCATCTGCTTGGGCAGACCGCACTGGTGCAGCTTCAGCTGCGGGCCGACGACGATGACCGAACGGCCGGAGTAGTCGACGCGCTTGCCGAGCAGGTTCTGGCGGAACCGGCCCTGCTTGCCCTTCAGCATGTCGGACAGGCTCTTCAGCGCCCGGTTGCCGGTGCCCGTGACCGGGCGGCCGCGGCGGCCGTTGTCGAAGAGCGCGTCGACCGCCTCCTGCAGCATCCGCTTCTCGTTGTTCACGATGATCTCCGGCGCGCCCAGGTCGAGCAGGCGGCGGAGGCGGTTGTTGCGGTTGATGACGCGGCGGTACAGGTCGTTCAGGTCGGAGGTCGCGAAGCGGCCGCCGTCCAGCTGGACCATCGGGCGCAGCTCCGGCGGGATCACCGGGACGACGTCGAGCACCATCGCGGCCGGCGAGTTGCCGGTGGCGAGGAAGGAGCTGACGACGCGGAGGCGCTTGATCGCACGGATCTTCTTCGCGCCCTTGCCCTCGGAGATCTGCTGGTGCAGCAGGTCGCTCTCGGCCTGGAGGTCGAACGCCTCGAGGCGGCGCTTGATCGCCTCGGCGCCCATGTACGCCTCGAAGTACGTGCCGTACCGGTCGACGAGCTCGTTGTAGATCGCGTCCTCGGGCTTGAGGTCGCCGACCTTCAGGTTGCGGAAGTCGTCCCAGACGCGCTCGAGCGTCGCGACCTGGTCGTCGAAGGAGCGGCGGATCTGCGCCATCTCCTTCTCGCCCACGTCGCGGGTGCGGCGCTTCTGGTCGCTCTTCGCGCCCTCCTCCTCGAGCGCGGCGAGGTCCGTCTCGAGGCGCTGGAGGCGCTCGTTGATCCGGGCGTCGCGCTGGTCGGTCAGGGCCTTGATCTCGAGCCGCAGCTCGTTCTCGAGGTCGGGGAGGTCGTCGTGGCGACCCTCCTCGTCCACCTCGATGATCATGTACGCCGCGAAGTAGATGACCTTCTCGAGGTCCTTCGGCGCCATGTCGAGGAGGTAGCCGAGCCGGCTCGGCACGCCCTTGAAGTACCAGATGTGCGTGACGGGCGCGGCGAGCTCGATGTGGCCCATGCGCTCGCGGCGGACGGAGGACTTGGTGACCTCCACGCCGCAGCGCTCGCAGACGATGCCCTTGAAGCGGACGCGCTTGTACTTGCCGCAGGAGCACTCCCAGTCGCGGGAGGGCCCGAAGATCTGCTCCCCGAAGAGGCCGTCCTTCTCCGGCTTCAGGGTGCGGTAGTTGATGGTCTCCGGCTTCTTGACCTCGCCGTAGGACCAGCGACGGATGTCGTCGCCGGTGGCGAGACCGATGCGGAGCTCATCGAACGTGGTGACGTCGAGCACTGAATCTCTTCTCTACTGATTCGTCTTTATGCGTCTGAGTGGGGGCCGGATCAGATGTCGTCGATGGAGGACGACTCGAACCGGGCGGAGATGTTGATGCCGAGCTCCTCCGCCGCGCGGAACACCTCTTCGTCGGTGTCCTTGAGGCTGACGACCTGGCCGTCGGCCGAGAGGACCTCGACGTTCAGGCAGAGCGACTGCATCTCCTTGATGAGCACCTTGAACGACTCGGGGATGCCGGGCTCCTGGATGTTCTCGCCCTTGACGATCGCCTCGTAGACCTTCACGCGGCCGAGGATGTCGTCGGACTTGATCGTCAGGAGCTCCTGCAGCGCGTAGGCCGCGCCGTAGGCCTCGAGGGCCCACACCTCCATCTCGCCGAAGCGCTGGCCGCCGAACTGCGCCTTCCCGCCCAGCGGCTGCTGGGTGATCATCGAGTAGGGGCCGGTCGAGCGGGCGTGGATCTTGTCGTCCACCAGGTGGTGCAGCTTCAGGATGTACATGTAGCCGACGCTCACCGGGTCCGGGAAGGGCTCGCCCGAACGGCCGTCGAACAGGCGGGTCTTGCCCGTCGAGTCGATCAGGCGCTCCCCGTCGCGGTTCAGCGTGGTCGAGTCGAGCAGACCGGCGATCTCCTCCTCCGCGGCGCCGTCGAAGACGGGCGTCGCGAGCTTGGAGCCGGCGGGCGCGGAGAACGCGGCCTCCGGCAGGCGGCCGGCCCACTCCGGGGTGCCCTCGACCTTCCAGCCCTGCTTGGCGATCCACCCGAGGTGGATCTCCAGCACCTGGCCGAAGTTCATGCGGCCGGGCACGCCGAGCGGGTTGAGCACGACGTCGACCGGCGTGCCGTCCGCGAGGAACGGCATGTCCTCGACGGGCAGGATCTTCGAGATGACGCCCTTGTTGCCGTGACGACCGGCGAGCTTGTCGCCCTCGGTGATCTTGCGCTTCTGGGCGATGTAGACGACCACGCGCTGGTTCACGCCGGAGCCGAGCTCGTCGTCGTTCTCCGCGGAGAACTCCTTGACCGCGATGACCGTGCCCTGCTCGCCGTGCGGCACCTTCAGGGACGTGTCGCGGACCTCGCGGCTCTTCTCGTTGAAGATCGCGCGGAGCAGGCGCTCCTCGGCCGACAGCTCGGTCTCGCCCTTCGGCGTGACCTTGCCGACGAGGATGTCGCCGGGGCTGACCTCGGCGCCGATGCGGATGATGCCGCGCTCGTCGAGGTCGGCCAGCAGGTCCGGCGCGACGTTCGGGAGGTCGCGGGTGATCTCCTCCTTGCCGAGCTTGGTGTCGCGGGCGTCGACCTCGTACTCCTCGATGTGGATCGAGGAGAGGACGTCGTCCTTCACCAGGTTCTGGCTGAGGATGATCGCGTCCTCGTAGTTGTGGCCCTCCCACGGCATGAACGCGACGAGCAGGTTCTTGCCGAGCGCGAGCTCGCCGTTCTCCGTCGCCGGGCCGTCCGCCAGCACCTGGCCGACCTCGACCCGCTGGCCGGCGTCGACGACCACGCGGTGGTTGTACGACGTGCCCTGGTTCGAGCGGTCGAACTTGCGGAGGTAGTAGGTCTCCGTCCCGCCCTCGTCGAGCTGGATGGTCACGTAGTCCGCGGCGACCTCGGCGACGACGCCCGCACCGTGCGCGGTGACGACGTCACCCGCGTCGATGGCGGCGTAGCCCTCCATGCCGGTGCCGACGACCGGGCTCTCCGAGCGCAGCAGCGGCACGGCCTGGCGCTGCATGTTCGCGCCCATGAGCGCGCGGTTCGCGTCGTCGTGCTCGAGGAACGGGATGAGGGAGGTCGCGACCGACACCATCTGGCGCGGGGAGACGTCCATGTAGTCGACGCGGCCCTTCGCGACGAGCTCCACCTCGCCGCCCTTGGGACGCACGAGGACCTGGTCCTCGGCGAAGGACATGTCCGCGTTCAGCGGGGCGTTCGCCTGCGCGACGAGGTACTCGTCCTCCTCGGACGCCGTCAGGTAGTGGATGTCGTCGGTGACGACGCCGTTCTCCACCCGGCGGTACGGGGTCTCGATGAACCCGAAGGAGTTGATCCGCGCGAACGACGCGAGCGAGCCGATCAGGCCGATGTTCGGGCCTTCCGGGGTCTCGATCGGGCACATGCGGCCGTAGTGGCTCGGGTGCACGTCGCGGACCTCGACGCCGGCGCGCTCGCGGGACAGACCGCCCGGGCCCAGCGCGGAGAGACGCCGCTTGTGCGTCAGGCCGGCCAGCGGGTTGTTCTGGTCCATGAACTGCGACAGCTGCGAGGTGCCGAAGAACTCCTTGATCGCGGCCACCACGGGGCGGACGTTGATCAGGGTCTGCGGCGTGATCGCCTCGATGTCCTGCGTGGTCATGCGCTCGCGGACGACGCGCTCCATGCGGGACAGGCCGGTGCGGACCTGGTTCTGGATCAGCTCGCCGACCGCGCGGATGCGCCGGTTGCCGAAGTGGTCGATGTCGTCCACGTCGAGCCGGATGTCGGCGGCGGCGCCGTCGCGGGTGCCCTCGAGCGCCCAGATCTTCTCGCCGACCTGCTTGACGGCCGGGGCCGCCGTGTCGTGCAGGGCGACCAGGTACTTGATCGTCGCGATGATGTCGTCGACCGTCAGCACGCTGTCCGTCAGGGGCGCGTCGATGCCGAGCTTGCGGTTGATCTTGTAGCGGCCGACCTTCGCGAGGTCGTAGCGCTTGCTGTTGAAGTAGAAGTTGTCGAGGAGCGCGCGAGCGGCCTCCGCGGCGACCTGCTCGCCCGGACGCAGCTTGCGGTAGATGTCCTTGAGCGCCTCCTCCTTGGTGAGGATGTTGTCCTTCTCGAGCGTCAGCTCGATGGACGCGAACCCCTGGAAGTGCTCGAGGATCTCCTCGCTCGTCAGGCCGAGGGCCTTGAGGAAGACCGTGACGGACTGCTTGCGCTTGCGGTCGATGCGCACGCCGACCTGGTCGCGCTTGTCGATCTCGAACTCGAGCCACGCGCCGCGGCTCGGGATGATGCGCGCCGAGTAGACGTCCTTGTCGGAGGTCTTCTCCTGCTGGCGCTCGAAGTAGACGCCGGGCGAACGGACGAGCTGCGACACGACGACGCGCTCGGTGCCGTTGATGATGAACGTGCCCTTGTCGGTCATGAGCGGGAAGTCGCCCATGAAGACCGTCTGCGTCTTGATCTCACCCGTGAGGTGGTTCATGAACTCGGCCTCGACGTACAGGGGGGCGGCGTAGGTCTTGCCGCGCTCCTTGCACTCCTCGAGCGTGTACTTCTTCTCCTCCAGGAACGGGTTCGTGAAGGAGAGCTGCATCGTCTCCGAGAGGTCCTCGATCGGGGAGATCTCCTCGAAGATCTCCTCGAGGCCGCTCTGGGCGGGCAGGTCGTTGCGACCGGCTGCCTGCGCCTCCTCGACGCGGGCGCGCCACGCGTCGGAACCCACGAGCCAGTCGAAGCTCTCCGTCTGGAGGGCCAGCAGGTCGGGGACCGTCAGCGTGTCGGTGATCTTGGCGAAGGAGAGGCGGGACGCCCCTCGACCGTTGATGGGAGTGGTGGCGTCAGGCGCGGAAACCAAGGAGATGTGACCTTTCGGCGGGACCGCGCATTCCGGGTGCGGTCCCGATTCCTGTCGTGTCGAGCAAGAGGACGTGTGGCGCGTGCCGAGCGCTCCCCCGATGGCGTACCGTCTGCTGGCAGACCGCACGCCGAGCCGCCGACCGCAATATGAGGGCGAGAGGTGTCGGTCCGGGTCCCGTTGCAGGGGTCGACCGACGAGCGCAGAGAATCAGCGTACCCCCGCTCCAGGCGTTTGTCCAGCCGGGTGCTTGACCCTGCGCGCGCTCGTCCGCTATAACCGCGCGCCGCGCGCACCTGTTCCGCTCTCTCGCGGATCCGGAGGTCCACGAGCACCCCGGCGCCGAGTCCTAGGGTCGGACCGTGGCGAAGTCGGATTCGGTGCTGCTGTCGGGCGGCCAGGTCGCCACGCTCGAGGTCGACCGGTGGAACCCGGCGCGCACCGAGCTGGTCGTGGACGGGACGCCGCAGTCGAGCGTCAACCTCGGGGACCCGACCGACCTCGCCTTCGAGTACGTCGAGCGGATCGGCCACGCGATCGACCTGATCGGCGACCCGGGCGAGCCGATCACGGCCGTCCACTTCGGCGCGGGCGCGCTCACCATCCCGCGGTACGTCGCGTGGACCCGCCCCGGCTCGCGCCAGCAGGTGGTCGAGCTCGAGCCCGCGCTCGTCGACCTCGTGCGCGAGCGCCTCCCGCTCCCGAAGGGCGCCTCGATCCGCGTGCGCTACGGCGACGCCCGCGAGGTCGCGGAGAAGCTGCCGGCCGGCCTGCAGGGCGCCGCCGACCTCGTCGTCGTCGACGTCTTCGCCGGCGCGACGATCCCGGCGCCGGTGACGACGGTCGAGTTCTACCGGCTCGCCGCCGGGCTGCTGAACGCCAGGGGCATCCTCGCCGTCAACGTCGCCGACGGCGCCGGGCTCCCCTTCGCGCGCACGCAGATGGCGACGGTCGCGGCGGTGCTGCCGCACGTCGCCGTCCTCGCCGAGGCGCAGACCATGAAGGGCCGCCGCTTCGGCAACCTGGTGCTCGTCGGCACCCGCGACGCCGCGCTGCTCGACTGGCTGCCGCGCCTCGTCGCCGCGGGCCCGCACCCCGCCCAGGCCGTGTCGGGCGACGACCTGACCTCGCTGATCCGCGGCGCGGCGGTCGTGACCGACGCGACCGCGAGCCCCTCCCCCGACCCGGGTCGCGGCATCTTCTCCCGCTGACGTCGGAGCGCGCGGCTACCCTCCCCGCCGTGCTCGCCCCCGACGTGGTCCGCCTGGCCGAGGCGCTGCTCGCGCAGCACCTGCCGGGCCGCGGATGGACGTTCGCCTTCGACCGCGCCGTGCGCCGCGCGGGCGCGTGCCACCACGTGGAGCGGCGCATCACGCTGTCGCGCCACCTCGCCGAGCGGGCGGAGGAGGACGAGGTGCGGCAGGTCCTGCTGCACGAGGTCGCGCACGCGCTCGCGGGGCACCGCGCCGCGCACGGCCCCCGCTGGCGCGCCCGCGCCGCGGCCATCGGCTACACGGGCTCGCGGCTCCACGACCGCCCGATCGCGGAGGACCGGGCGACCTGGGTCGGCACCTGCCCCGCCGGTCACGAGCACCGCCGGTTCCGGCGGCCGACCCGCGAGACGTCGTGCGGGCTCTGCTCGCGCCGCTTCAGCCGGGCGTCGCTGATCGCGTGGCGCCCCGCGGCGGTCGAGGTCCGCTGATCGACGTCCCCGCCGGTCGAGGTACGACGCGGCGGGCCTCGAGACCACGCGGCGCGGTCTCGAGGCCCGCTGCTCCGGCACCACGATCAGCAGGTGCCGACGGTCCGGGTCAGTCGGTGACCCGGACCTCCTTCCAGAACGCGACGTAGTCGCTGAAGTCCTTGCCTACGCGCTGGATGCCGCTGTCGTACGGGTGCGGGTAGCTCCAAGCGCGGTCCTGCAGGCGCTGGCCGTCCACGTCGACGGTGAAGTACTGGCACTCGCCCTTCCACGGGCAGGTGTACGGGGTGGGGCTCTTCTCGAGCAGCTCGCCCTTCACGCTCGACGGCGGGAAGTACCAGTTGCCCTCGATCGAGATGAGGTCCTCCTTCGGAGCCTCCGCGATCACGGTGTCGCCGACCACAGCCTTCATGTCGTCCTCCTCGATGGGTCTCGTCCTCGAGCGAACCCTGCCGCACGCCGCCGCATTCCGCCTGGGCCGCGAGGATGGCGGCATGCAGCGGTCCTCCCCACGGCCCGAGTGGCTCGACGTCCCGGCCCCCCTCCGCGCCGCGGTGGAGGGGCTGCTCGGGTCGCGGGTGACGGGAGCGGCGAGCCGCGCCGGCGGCTGGTCGCCGGGCACCGCGGACGTCGTCCTGCTCGAGGACGGGCGGCGGGCGTTCGTGAAGACCGCGAGCGCCGCCGTGAACGCGGTGACCGTGGACATGCACCGGCGCGAGGCCGCGGTGCTCGAGGCGCTCGCCGGCAGCGGCGTCGCGCCGCGCCTGCTCGGCCGGGTCGAGGACGACGGCTGGATCGCGGTGGCGGTGGAGCACGTCGACGGCCGCCACCCGGATCCGCGGTCGCCGACGGACACGGCGGCGGTGCTCGACGCGGTCGCCGCGCTGCCCGTGCCCGCGCCCGCCTCCGTGCCGCGGGCGGAGGAGACCGCCCGCGACGCGCTCGACGACGGCGCCGCGGACTGGACCCGGCTGCTCGACGAGGGCCGGGCCGACGCCGTGCCGGGCGGCGCGGCGGCCGTCCGCGCGCTGGCCGCCCTGGCGGCGCCCGCCGGCGACGCCGTCGCGGGCGACGGCCTGGTCCACGGCGACCTGCGGCCCGACAACGTGCTCGTCCGGCCCGACGGCACCGCGCTGCTCGTGGACTGGCCGAACGCGATCGAGGGCGCGGCGTGGTTCGACGCGCTGACCTACGCGCTCGACGTGCGCCGGCTCGGCGGCGACGCCGACCGCGCCCTCGCCCACCCGGTGCTCGCCGCGGTGGACCCGCTCGCGGTGGACGCGGCGCTCGCCGCGCTCGCGGGCTACTCCGTGCGGCGGTCGCTGCTGCCCGAACCGGTGGGCATGGCCGGGATCCGGGCGTTCCAGCGGCTGCAGGGCGGCATCGCGCTCGACTGGATCGCGGAGCGCGCCCGGCGCTGAGCACCGTCTCCTGCTCCCGCCCGGGCGCGCCCGCGATACTGGCGCCCATGCGGATGGTCGTGATGCTGAAGGAGCGGCTGGAGTGCGCCCCGGAGGCCGCGTGGCGCGCCCTGCAGTCGCCGACGGTGATGCGCGAGGTCGCGGGCCCCTGGCTCTCGTACGCGTCGAAGGAGGACGGCGGCTTCCCGCCGCGGTGGACGCCGGGCGACCACCCCGTGCAGCTGCTCGGCGCCGGGTTCGTGCCGTTCGGCGACCAGGAGATCTCGATCTCGCTCGACGAGACGACCCACGAGGGCGTGCGGATCGTGCGGGACGCGGGCCGGGGGCTCGACGGGCTGCCCGGGGTGATCCGCTCCTGGTACCACCGAATGGCGGTCGCGCCGCACCCCGACGACCCGCGGGCGACGCTCTACCGCGACCGGCTCGAGTTCGACGCCGGGCCGCTCACGCCCGGCCTGTGGGCGGGGCTGTGGCCGCTCTGGCAGTGGCGCGGCCTGCGGCTGAAGCAGCTCGCGCCGGGCTTCGACGAGGAGCGCGTGCCCGACGCCGCGTGAGCCGGGTCCTCGCGGATCCGCAGTTCCTCCCCGACACGCCGACGCGTGATGGTCCGACCGCGGCGTGTCGCCCGGATCCTGCGGATCCGCGAACGATCTGCGGATCCGCGGAGTGCGCGGGTCAGCCGACCTTGAGGAAGGCGATCACCGCGGCCGCGCCGCAGACCAGCGTGGCGACGATCGTCAGCCAGAGGATCCCGCTCTTGCGCGCCGCCTTGACGAGCAGCTCGACGAGCAGCACGACCGTCACCGCGACGGAGAGGTACAGGACGGGGATCGACGTCGACACGTACTGCTGGACCGGTCCGAACACCCGGACGAGCAGCAGCAGGCCGAGCACCAGGGCGACGATCGCGAGGATCGCGTTCCCGCCGGGCCGCCGGAACCGCAGGGCGGAGTCGACGACGGCGAGCACGCCGGCCGCGATCGTCACCGCCGAGGCGACCGAGACGGTGAAGGTCGGGGTGGCGGCAGCGGCGGTCGTGAGCACGACGGTCGACCGTAGCCGCGGCGGAGGAGCCGCTCGCGGGCGAACCGCGGCGACGCCCCCGAAGAAGGGGGACCGCTCAGACGAGGCGGCCGACGGAGGCGAGCGCGGCGCGGACGAGGCCGCCGCGGCCGCCCTCCATCTCCTGCGCCACCGACGGCGACGACGCCTCCTCCGGCGTCATCCAGGTGAGCTCGAGCGCGTCCTGCCGCGGGTCGCACGTGCCCGTGACCGGCACGACGTAGGCGAGCGCGACGGCGTGCTGCCGCTCGTCCGTGTACTGCGAGGGGCTCGGCGTCGGGAAGTACTCGGCGACCTGGAACGGCACCGGGCTCGCCGGCAGCTGCGGGAACGCCATCGGCCCGAGGTCCTTCTCGAGGTGGCGGAAGAGCGCGTCGCGCAGCGTCTCGCCGTACAGCACGCGACCGGAGACGATGGTCCGCGCGATCGTGCCGCTGGCGCCGACGCGGAGCAGCAGCCCGACCTCGGTGACCCGGCCCATGCCGTCGGTGCGCACGGGCACCGCCTCGACGTAGAGCAGCGGGAGGCGCTGCCGGATGGCGGCGAGCTCCTCCTCGCCGAGCCATCCCGGGTTCGGATCGGGCGTGCGCACGCTGCTCATGCCCCCTTTCTACCCGGCGCGTCGCCGTGCACGGGCAGGATGCGGGGATGACCGACGACCGGATCCCGCTCCACGCGGTCGCCACGCGTGCGATCGACCGCCTCGAGGGGCGCCGGCTGCTCCTCCTCCTGCACGGCTACGGCGCGGACGAGCAGGACCTGCTGGAGGTCGGGGAGGCCGTCGCCGCCGAGGGCGACGCCGTCGTCTCGCTGCGCGGGCCGGTGCCGGTCGGGCCCGGCGCGGGCTGGTTCGACGGGCCGCGCGAGGCCGTGCTCGCGGGCGCCGGCCTCGTGGACGCGGCGACCGCGGTGCTCGGGACGCTCGACGCGCTGACGGCGAGCGCGGGCGATCCGACCGCGGTTCGGCTGCTCGGCTTCTCGCAGGGCGGCGCGGTGACCCTCGCCCTGCTGCACGCGGCCCCCGAGCGGTTCGACCGCGCCGCCGTGCTCGCGGGGTTCCTGCCGGAGGACCTGCCCGCCCCGCCGCCCGGCCCGGCGCTGCTGTGGGGCCGCGGGGACGTCGACGCCGTGATCCCGCCGGAGGTCGTCGCCCGCACCGCCGCGGCGCTCGCGAACCGGCCGGGGACCGAGGTCCGGGTCTACCCCGGGCTCGGGCACGGCATCGACGCCGCCGAGCTCGCCGACGTCGCCGCCTTCCTGGCCTGAGGCGCCCTCGCCGACCGAGGGTCGACCCGGGGGCTCCGTGCGCTCGCGCCGGAGTGTCGGCGGGAGGGGGCACAATCCTTCGACCATGCCTGATGTCCTCGACGCGTTCGGCGCCGCGACCCGCGAGTGGTTCGTCGGCGCCTTCCGCGCGCCCACCGCGGCGCAGTCGGGCGCATGGGCCGCGATCGCGAAGGGGCAGCACGCCCTCGTGGTCGCGCCGACCGGCTCCGGGAAGACGCTCGCGTCCTTCCTCTGGGCGATCGACCGCCTCGCGAACCGGCCCGCCGACGCGGTGAAGGGGACGCGGGTCCTCTACGTCTCGCCGCTCAAGGCGCTCGGCGTCGACGTCGAGCGCAACCTCCGCAGCCCGCTCGTCGGCGTGACGCAGACCGCGAAGCGTCTCGGGCAGACCCCGCCGCCGATCCGCGTGGGCGTGCGCTCCGGCGACACGAGCCAGGCGGAGCGGCGCGCGCTGTCGAACGACCCGCCCGAGATCCTGATCACGACGCCCGAGTCGCTGTTCCTCATGCTCACCTCCGCGGCGCGCGAGACGCTCGCGACGGTCGACACGGTGATCGTCGACGAGGTGCACGCGGTCGCGGCGACGAAGCGCGGCTCGCACCTCGCGCTGTCGCTCGAGCGCCTCGACGCGATGCTCGAGCGGCCGGCGCAGCGCATCGGCCTGTCGGCGACGGTGAAGCCGGTGGAGGAGGTCGCCCGGTTCCTCGGCGGGCGCTCGCCCGTCACGATCGTGGCGCCGAAGGCGCAGAAGACGTTCGACCTCACCGTCGTCGTGCCGGTCGACGACATGTCGGACCCCGATCTCGGCAGCGGATGGCCTGGGCCCACGGACGCCGGTTCCGACGCGCCGCGAAGCGGTGTGGCGGCCGTGCGGATGGTGAAGGAGGACGACGCGCAACCGCACGAGGGCTCGGCGGCGCAGGACGTGTTCGATCCCGACGACCCGCTGCCGCAGCGCACCGGGTCGATCTGGCCGTACGTCGAGTCGACCATCACGGACCTCGTGCTCGAGCACCGGTCGTCGATCGTCTTCACGAACTCGCGGCGGCAGGCCGAGCGCCTCACCGCGCGGCTCAACGAGGAGTACCAGGAGCGCGTCGAGGCGAAGGAGGCCCGCGAGGCGGTGGAGGCGGAGCAGCCCGTGCTCGCCACCGCGCTGGCCGGCCGCGGGACGCCCGCCCCCGCCGCGGTGATGGCGCAGTCCGGGTCCACCCGCGGCGCCACCGAGGTCCTCGCCCGGGCGCACCACGGCTCCGTGTCGAAGGAGCAGCGCGGCATCATCGAGGACGACCTGAAGTCGGGCCGGCTCCGGTGCGTCGTCGCGACGTCGAGCCTCGAGCTCGGCATCGACATGGGCGCGGTCGACCTCGTCGTGCAGGTCGGCGCTCCGCCCTCGGTCGCGAGCGGCCTGCAGCGCGTCGGCCGCGCCGGCCACCAGGTCGGCGAGATCAGCACCGGTGTCGTCTTCCCCGTGCACCAGGCCGACCTGATCCACGCCGCGGTCGCGACCGACCGCATGCTGCGCGGCGAGATCGAGGCGCTGCGCATCCCCGCGAACCCGCTCGACGTGCTCGCGCAGCAGACGGTGGCCGCCTGCGCGATCGACGAGCTCGAGGTGGAGGCCTGGTTCGACACGGTGCGCCGCAGCGCGCCCTTCGCGGCGCTGCCCCGGTCCGCGTACGAGGCCGTGCTCGACCTGCTCGCGGGCCGCTACCCCTCGGACGAGTTCGCCGAGCTGCGCCCGCGCATCGTCTGGGACCGCGACGCCGGCACGATCACGGGGCGCCCGGGCGCGCAGCGCCTCGCGGTCACCTCCGGCGGCACGATCCCGGACCGCGGCCTGTTCGGCGTGTTCCTGGTGTCGGGCGGAGACGGCGGCGGCAACCGCGTCGGCGAGCTCGACGAGGAGATGGTCTACGAGTCGCGGGTCGGGGACGTCTTCAGCCTCGGTGCGACGAGCTGGCGGATCCAGGAGATCACCCACGACCGCGTCCTCGTGCTGCCCGCGTTCGGCGAGCCGGGCCGCGTGCCGTTCTGGAAAGGCGACGGCCTCGGCCGCCCCGCGGAGCTGGGTCGTGCCGTCGGCGCGTTCCAGCGCACGCTCGCCGGCGCGAAGGACGACGAGACCGCGGCGATCACCGAGCGGATCGGGCTCGACGAGCGCGCCGCCACCAACCTCGTGCGATTCATCCGCGATCAGGCGGAGGCGACGGGCTCGGTGCCCTCGGACCGCACGCTCGTCCTCGAGCGCTTCCGGGACGAGCTCGGCGACTGGCGCATCGTGCTCCATTCCCCCTTCGGCATGCAGGTGCACGCGCCCTGGGCGCTCGCCGTCGGTGCGCGGCTGTCCGAGCGCTTCGGGATCGAGAACGGCGCGATGGCCGCGGACGACGGCATCGTGCTGCGCGTGCCGGACACGGACGCGGAGCCGCCGGGCGCCGACCTGTTCCTCTTCGAGCCCGACGAGCTCGACCAGGTCGTCACGACCGAGGTCACGTCGTCCGCGATCTTCGCCTCGCGCTTCCGCGAGTGCGCCGCCCGCGCGCTGCTCCTCCCCCGCTACAACCCGGGCCGCCGCTCGCCGCTCTGGCAGCAGCGCCAGCGGGCGAGCCAGCTCCTCGACGTCGCGAAGAAGTTCCCGACCTTCCCGATCATCTTCGAGACGATCCGCGAGGTGCTGCAGGACGTCTACGACCTGCCCGCGCTGAAGGAGCTCGCGGCGGGGCTCGAGTCGCGGGCCGTCCGCGTCGTGGAGGTCGAGACGCCGACCGCCTCGCCCTTCGCCCGCAGCCTGCTGTTCAGCTATGTCGGCGCGTTCCTCTACGAGGGCGACAGCCCGCTCGCCGAGCGCAAGGCGCAGGCGCTCGCCCTCGACTCCACGCTGCTGTCCGAGCTGCTCGGCCGGGTGGAGCTGCGGGAGCTGCTCGACCCCGGCGTCGTCGAGCAGACGGAACGCGAGCTGCAGCGCCTCGCCGCCGACCGGCGCCTGTCGGGCGTCGAGGGCGCGGCGGACCTCCTCCGACTCCTCGGCCCCCTCACGGTCGACGAGCTGGCCGCCCGCCTTCACGTCGCCGTCCCTGCCGGCACGGCCGCCACGTCGCTTCGCGACGCGTCGGAACCGGCTGACAGGGGCCCAGTCCCCGCGACGAGCGAGCAGGCGGCGGCCTGGGTGGCCGAGCTGGTGAGCACGCGGCGCGCGATCGAGGCGGGCTGGGCGGGCGAGCAGTGGGTGGCCGCGATCGAGGACGCGAGCCGCCTCCGCGACGCGCTCGGCGTCCCGCTGCCCATCGGCGTGCCGATCGCGTTCGTCGAGCCCGTCGCCGACCCGCTCGGCGACCTCGTCGGTCGCTACGCCCGCACGCACGGCCCGTTCACCGCCGCGGCCGCCGCGCTGCGCCTGGGCCTCGGAGTCGCCGTCGTCACCGACACCCTGCGTCGCCTCGCGGACGAGCGCCGCGTCAGCGAGGGCGAGTTCCGCCCGGGCGGCACGGGCACGGAGTGGTGCGACGTCGAGGTGCTCCGCCGGCTCCGCCGCCGCTCGCTGGCCGCGCTCCGCAAGGAGGTCGAGCCGGTCGAGCAGCCGGCGTTCGCCCGCTTCCTGCCCGAGTGGCAGCACGTCGGGCAGAAGGCGCTGCGCGGGGTCGACGGCGTCGCGACGGTGATCGAGCAGCTCGCCGGGGTGCCCGTGCCGGCCTCCGCGTGGGAGTCGCTGATCCTGCCCGCCCGCGTCCGCGACTACTCCCCCGCCATGCTCGACGAGCTGACCGCGACCGGCGAGGTCGTCTGGTCCGGCACCGGGCGGCTCGCGGGCAACGACGGCTGGATCGCGCTGCACCTCGCCGACGCGCTGCCGGTCACGCTGCCCGACCTCGAGGAGGGCGATCGCACGCCGCTCGAGCAGGAGGTGCTCGCGACCCTCGGCGGCGGGGGCGCCTACTTCTTCCGTCAGCTCGCGGACACCGTCGGCGCGACGAACGACGACACGCTCACGACGGCGCTCTGGAACCTCGTCTGGGACGGGCTCGTCACGAACGACACGTTCGCCCCGGTCCGGGCCCTGACGGGCGCCGGCCACACCAGCCATCGCACGCAGCGACGAGCGCCGCGCGCCCGCTCCTACCGGGGGCGGGGCCGCCCGGCGATGCCGGTCCGGTCCGGACCGCCGACGGCCGCGGGCCGGTGGGCGATCCTCCCGCTGCCCGAGTCCGACGCGACGGTGCGGGCCGCCGCGACCGCGGAGGTGCTGCTCGACCGGTACGGCGTGGTGACGCGCGGTGCGGTCCAGGCCGAGCAGGTGCCCGGCGGCTTCGCGCTCGTCTACAAGACGCTCGCGGCGCTCGAGGAGGCGGGCCGCGCCCGCCGCGGCTACTTCGTGGAGCACCTCGGCGCCGCCCAGTTCTCGACGGCCGGCACGGTGGACCGCCTCCGGAAGCACAGCCGCGAGGCCGGTGCCGAGGTGGACGACCCCGCCGTGCTCGCGCTGGCCGCGACCGACCCGGCGAACCCGTACGGCGCCGCGCTGCCGTGGCCCGAGAACGACGGCGGTCACCGCCCGGGCCGGAAGGCGGGTGCGCTGGTCGTGCTCGTCGACGGCGCGCTGACCGCGTACGTCGAGCGGGGCGGCCGGACGGTCCTGCTGTTCGACGCGGACGAGACGAACCGCAGGCGCGCCGCGGAGGGCCTCGCGGCCGTCGTGCACGCGGGCGGCGTGCCGCAGCTCGTGGTCGAGAAGGTCGACGGCGAGTTCGCGCTCGGCAGCCCGTTCGGCAGGCTGCTCGAGGGCGCCGGGTTCGCCGCGACCCCGAAGGGGCTCCGGCTCCGTGCCTGATGCATAAGCGCAGCGGGACACCGTCCGGCGAGAGGAACGAGTGCCGCCGTGCCTGAGGGCGACACCGTCTACCGCACGGCCCGCAACCTCCACACGGCGCTCGCGGGCGAGGTGCTGACCTCCTGCGACGTGCGGGTGCCGAAGTACGCGACCGTCGACCTCACCGGCGAGCGCATCGAGTCGGTCGGCAGCCGTGGGAAGCACCTCCTCCTCCGCACCGAGACGGCCGTCATCCACTCCCATCTCAAGATGGAGGGGACCTGGCACCTCTACCGGCCGGGCAGCCGCTGGCGCCGACCGGCGTTCGAGGCGCGCATCGTGCTCGGGACCGAGCCGTGGCAGGCGGTCGGCTTCGCGCTCGGCGTGCTCGAGGTGCTGCCCCGCGACCAGGAGGAGGACGTGGTCGGCTACCTCGGCCCCGACCTGCTCGGCCCCGACTGGGACGCCGAGGAGGCGCGTCGCCGCATCGAGGCCGAACCCGACCGCGCGATCGGGCTGGCGCTCCTCGACCAGCGGAACCTCGCCGGGGTCGGCAACGTCTACCGAAACGAGCTCTGCTTCCTGCGCGGCGTCCTCCCGACGCGGCCCGTCGCCGAGGTCGCGGACCTGCCCCGCATGATCGACCTCGCGAAGCGGACGCTCGAGGCGAACAAGAACCGGGTCGAGCGCACCCTCACGGGCGACACCCGCCGCGGGAAGCAGGACTGGGTGTACGGGCGGACCGGCCAGCCGTGCCGCCGGTGCGGCACCCGCATCCTCGGCGGCACGCTCGGCGACCCCGTGCAGCCGGGGCGCGGGGCGATGGACCGCGAGATCTACTGGTGCCCCCGCTGCCAGTCGTGACCCCAGGTGCGACCGGGGATGATCGGCGGATGACGAAGAAGCCGCCGACCACCGCGGCGACGCAGGCGCTCGACCGCCTGGGCCTCGCCTACGTCCCGCACCCGTACGCGCACGACGCGGCGGTCGAGGGGTACGGCATGGAGGCCGCGCGCGAGCTCGGCGTCCCGCCCGAGCGCGTGTTCAAGACCCTGGTCGTCGACGCGGACGGCCGCCTGGTGGTCGCCGTGGTGCCGGTCTCGTCGATGCTCGACCTGAAGGCGCTGGCTCCGGCCGTCGGCGCGAAGCGGGCCGCGCTGGCCGCGCCGGACCTCGCCGAGCGGAAGACCGGCTACGTGGTCGGCGGCATCAGCCCGCTCGGGCAGCGGACCCGGCTGCCGCTCGTCCTGGACGCGACGGCGGAGGCGTTCGACACCGTCTTCGTCTCGGGCGGGCGCCGCGGCTTCGACATCGAGGTCGCCCCCCGCGACCTCCTGACGGCGACCAGCGGCACGGTCGCACCGATCGGGGTGCGGACGTGAGGCCGTCCGCCGCCGTCGGCGCGGTCGCCGCGGCGGGACTGGCGGGCTACCTCGTCTGGCTCGCCCGGCACCGCTCGGCGTGGACCGTCCTGCTGACGAACCGCATCCCCGACCACCACGTGTACTGGGGCGAGCGCGGGAAGGCCGACCCGGAGTCGGTGCTCTACGTGGCGCTCGGCGACTCGGCCGCGCTCGGCCTGGGTGCGTCGAAGCCGGGGCGCGGCTACGTCGGCATCGTCGCGGAGGAGATCGCGCGGATCACCGGCAAGCGGGTACGCGTGCGGAACCTCTCGATCGACGGCGCCACCTGCGCGGTCGTGCTCGCCGACGAGCTGCACCGCATCCCGAAGGCACCGGCGATCGTCGTCACGCTCGACGTCGGCGCGAACGACGTCTGGTCGTTCGCGCCGGAGCGGTTCCGCGACGAGTTCGACCGCATCTGCGCCGCGCTGCCGCCGGGCTCGATCGTCGCCGACCTCCCGAGCTTCAGCTTCCTGCCGGTCGCCGGGAGGGTGCGCACCGCGAACCGGATCGTCCACGAGGTCGTCGCCGCGCACGGCCACGTGCTGGCGCCGCTGAACGCCGTGACGCGTCGCGGCGGACCCGTGATCGCGATCCGCAACGCGGCCGGCGACCTGTTCCACCCGAACGACCGGGGTCACCGCGTGTGGGCGGAGGCGTTCCTGCCGGCGGTGCGGTCGCGGCTGGCCGAGGTCTCCGCCTCCGCCTGATCAGAGCATCGAGGGCGCCGCGGGCCCGTCGGACGACCCTCGGCGGGCGCCCGCGGCGAGCGTGCGCACCGCGGCGACGAGCAGCCAGACCGCCGCGCCGATCAGGGCGCCGAGCGCGACGTCGAGGGCCGGGTTCGGCGACGACGGAGCGGAGGGCGGCGATGCGGCGTCGACGATGGTCACGCGCTCCGGTCCGTCCCGGTCGGCTCCCGTCGGCATGAGCCTGTCGGCGACGCGGACGAGCTGCTGAGCGAGGGCGTTCGCGATCGCCGCGGCCCGCGTCGGCGACGGATCCGCGACGGCGATCTCGAGCACGACCGAGTCCTGCGCGACCCGGGCGTCGACCCGCTTCGCCAGCGCGGACGGCGAGGCGCCGAGGCCGAGCTCGGCGATGACCGGCTCCAGCACGACCGGTCGCGTCACGACCTCCGCGAACGACCGGGCGACCTGCTGGACGTACGGACCCTGGTCCGCGAGCAGGGTCGCTCTACTGCCGGTGCTGGACACGAAGGTCTTCGTGACCGCGGTGTAGACCGGCCGCGCGACCAGCCCGGCCGCGAGGCCGACGAGCGCACCGACGACGACGAGCACCACGAGGGTTCGCAGGCCTCGGCGGGCCATCGGCGTCGAAGCCGTCTCGGACATGCGGCGAGAGTACGACTCGGGGCGCTCCCCCGGCACCCCGGTTCCCGCTCGGGGATCAGCGGGCGCGGACCACCCGGTCGAGCCACTCGGCGAGCAGCTGCCGCTCGGGCGCCGTCAAGCCCGGCAGCTCCGGCGCGGCGGCGCGCAGCGCCACCGCGGCGGCGACCGTCGGATCGTCCGCTGCGGGCTCGCCGCCGTGGAGGATCTGCGCGAGGACGGCGTCGAGCATCGCCTCGCTGAGGCCGCGGTCGCGGTCCCCTTCCTCGTGCGCGAGCAGGTTCTGGATGACGCCGATCCCGGCGGCCTGCATGAGATCGGCGGCGCGCTCCTCGTCGACGCGGAGCCGGCCTGCGGCGGCGATGCGGTGGATCCGGGCGTCGAGCACCTCGCGGCCCGCTCGGGCCGCAGCGGAGTGGCGGACGCGCTCCGGGTCGCTGAGCAGCCGGAACAGGGCGGGGTTCTCGAGACCGAACTCGATCTGCGCCGCCCAGGCCTCGCGCACGTCCTCGACGGGTTCGACGCCCTTCGACGCGGTCGTCTCCGCGTACCGGGCCTTCGCCTCGACCTGCGCCGCCATCGTGTGCTCGGCGACCGCCTCGAGCAGGCCGTCCTTGTCGCCGAAGAGGCGGTAGATGGTCGGTGCCTGCACGCCGGCCGCCTCGGCGACGCCGCGGGTCGTGACCGCGCCCGGCCCGCCGTGCGCGAGCAGCGCCCCCGCCTCACGCGTGATGCGCTCCCGCAGGGCGTCCCTGCTCTCCACTGCCACGGATCAACGATAACGAAACTTCGCTAGCGACGGTGTTATCGTTGGAAGCGCAATTAAACTTCCAGCGGAAACGGACGAACCATGATCGTGATCACCGGCGCCACGGGCGCCCTCAACGGCGCCACCGCCGACCACCTCCTCGAGACCGGATCCGCGAGCGACCTCGTCGTCGTCGCGCGCGACCCCGCTGCCGCGCAGCGCTTCGCCGACCGGGGCGTCGAGGTCCGCCGCGGCGACTACGCGGACCCGGGCTCGCTCGCCGCCGCCTTCGCAGGTGCGGACCAGCTGCTGCTCGTCTCGACCAGCGACCCGGCCGCGGACGCCGTCGCGCTGCACGGGGCGGCCGTCGCCGCGGCGGTCGACGCGGGCGTCGGCCGGATCCTCTACACGAGCCATCAGGGCGCGGCCGCGGACACCCCGTTCGGACCGGGGCGCGACCACGCCGCGACCGAACGGCTGCTCGCCGAGTCGGGGGTCCCGTGGACGGCGCTGCGCAACGGCTTCTACGCGCACAGCCTCGCGTGGCTGACGGGGCCGTGGCAGCAGACCGGCGAGATCGTCGTCCCCGCCGATGGCCCGGTGTCGTGGACGTCCCGCGCGGACGCCGCGGAGGCGGCTGCCGCGATCCTCCGCTCGGAGGGCGCGTACGACGGCCCGATCACCCTCACGGCGCCGTCGGCGCCGACCTTCGAGGAGGTCGCGGCGGTCGCCTCGGAGGTCGGCGGTCGACCGATCGGGTTCCGCGTCGTCGACGCGGACGAGTGGCTCGCCGCCCAGGTCGCGGCCGGCCGGCCGGAGTTCGTCGCCCGCTTCACGCTCGGCATGTACCGGGCCGCGGCCGGAGGGTTCTTCGCCGGCACCGATCCGCTGCTCGGCCAGCTGCTCGGCCGCGCCCCGCGGAGCGTGCGCGACGAGCTCGCCTCCCCCGAGGCGCACTGAGCCGGTCGACGGGAGGGGCCCTCGCTACGAGGACCCCTCCCGTCGACCGACCTGCTGGCGTGCCGCCCGTGCGCTCTCTCACCGCGTGGCGGATGGTGCTCGCGCAGCGGGCCCTGCGCGATCCCGAGGTCCGCATCGGGCGCCTCGCCTTCGAGCTCGGCTTCGGCTCCGAGAGCGCGTTCAGCACCGCGTTCAAGCGGGAGGTCGGCGTGGCCCCGTCCGACTACCGCCGTCGTCTCGCGATCGGCGCCTGAGCCCCTGCTGGTCGGGGAGCCGGCGACTTCCGCGATCCGCGTGGATCCCCTACTCGCTGCCGTCGCCCGTCATGGCGCGGCTCCACGCCGAGATCGCCTGGACCTGATCCGGCGCCAGGCGATCCAGCACGAGCCGCCGGATCACGCGTCCGTGGCCGAGGACGGCCCGATCGACCCGCTCGGCTCCCACGGCCGTGAGGGTGATCCCGGTGCGACGCCCTGCAGCGCCGGCCTCCTCCCGCTCGAGGAAGCCGCGCGCCTCCATCCGGGTCAGCAGGTGCGCGACGCGCCCCTTCTCCCACCCGAGGGACTCCGCCAGCTCGGTGACCCGCATCGCCCCGCCGGGAGCGGCCCGCAGGGTGACGAGGATCCCGAACTCGGACTTCGAGATGTCGAAGTCCTGCTGCAGCGCCCGGTCGACCTCGCGCTCCATCCGGCGCTGCGCCCGCATCCACGAGTCCCAGAAGGCCCAGTCGGCGTCGGACATCGGCTGCGGCTCCGGCACCCGGGAACCGTAGCAGGAGTTGACAACGCAACTCTCGACTCTTAAGTTGCAGCATCAACTCTAGGAGGCATCATGACTGGACGAGTGATCGTGGTCGGCGGCGGGTACGCGGGGACGATGATCGCGAAGGAGCTCGATCGAGACGCCGACGTCACGCTGATCGACCCGCGCGACGCGTTCGTCAACGTCTCGAGCTCCATGCGGGCGATGGTGCGGGGCGACTGGGCGGACCGCCCGTTCTTCCCGCTCGCCGGTCTGCTCGAGCACGGCCGGATCGTCCGCGGCCTCGTGACGTCCGTCGACCCCGGCGGCGTCGTGCTCGAGTCCGGCGATCGCATCGAGGGCGAACACATCGTGCTCGCCACCGGCTCGAGCCATCCGTACCCCGCTCGGCCGCGCTCGATCAGCGCCGACGCCGCGGTCGCCGCGGCCGCGCTCCGACAGTCCGGCGAGCAGCTCGCGCAGGCGCGGCACGCCCTCATCCTCGGAGCCGGACCCGTCGGGCTGGAGCTGGCGGGCGAGATCCGCGAGGCCTGGCCGGCCACGCGCATCACGGTCGTGGCCCCGTCCGCCGAGGTCCTGCCCGGCTACCTGCCGGAGGTCCGCGCCGACCTGCGCCGCCAGCTCGACGACCTCGGCATCGATCTGCGACTGCGCACCTCCCTGCTCGCCCCGCCGCCCGTCCCCGACGGCGTCCACGCCCCGTTCACGGTGCGGACGAGCAGCGGCGAGGAGATCAGCGCCGACATCTGGTTCCGGACCTTCGGAGCCCGGCTGCACACCGCCTACCTCGAGGACGGAGCGCTCACCGCGCTCACCGAGCGGGGCGCCGTCCCGGTCGACGCCCACCTCAACGTCGTCGGCTTCGACCACGTCTCCGCGGTCGGGGACATCGCCGATCTCGCCGACGCGAAGATGGCGACCTGGGCGCAGACCCAGGCGCCGGTCGTGGTCGAGAACGTCCGCGCCCGCCTCCACGGGGAGCCGGCGACCGCCGAGTACCGCTCGAGCGCGGCCGCGCGAATCCTGCTCCCCCTCGGCACCCGGCACGGCGTCGGGCAGCTCCCGACCCCCGACGGAGGCGTCACCGCGGCGCCGCTCGACGCCGTCATCGCGCGGAAGGGCGCGGACCTGTTCACCAGCCGCTTCGCGGAGCGGTTCGGCGTCGTGCCGGTCTGACCCGATCCGCTCCTTCGCTCCGCGCCTCGCCGCATGCGAGAGGACGACCGGCCGGCTCGCCCGGATGCGCGCGGACCGGCGTCCCGGGCGGACGACGAACCCCCTCGACCCGCATCAGCGGATCGAGGGAGTTCGTCACACGCGGTGGCGGTGGGATTTGAACCCACGGATGGCTTGCACCATCACATGTTTTCGAGACATGCTCCTTCGGCCGCTCGGACACGCCACCGCGGACGAGTGTACGGGACGCCTGGCGGCGCGGACGAACGGCGGGATGCGGCGATCCCCGGCGGTGGGAGCGGGCGCCGCTCAGACGTCGGAGCGGGTGCCGTGCTGCGGGTCGACGTGCTGCAGGACGCGCTGCCAGGCGGGCGCGATCACCAGGTGACCGGCCCGCGGCACGACCGTGAGGTGCGTGCTCGCCCCGTGCAGGTGCCGGCGGTACCAGCGGCCGTGCGCGCTCGGGACGACGCGGTCCTTCGCGCCGTAGACGAGCAGGGTCGGCGCCTTCACGTCGTCGAGGTCGAAGCCCCAGTCGTCCCGCGCCGAGGAGAGCAGGTCGTCGGCCTCGCCGACCGTGCCCTGGTCGTAGGCGTGCTGCAGCATCCGCTCCAGGCGCCCGCGGAGGCCGGGCGCGTCGAGGAGCGCGAGGTCGGCCTCGCCGCTGGCGAGCAGCTCGACGCCCGGGCGGCCGCCCGGCAGCCGGCCGCTCAGCAGCTCGCGCAGCCGCCGCTTGGCCTCCGGGACGGGCAGGCGGAGCAGCTCCTCGATCACCGTCCGCTGCTCCTCCGGGACCCACGGGACCGCCGAGTCGGGGGCCGGGGTCGCGACGACGGCCACGCGGTCCACGAGGCCCGGGTGCCGCGCGGCCATCGCGAGCGCCACGCGGCCGCCCGCGTCCCAGCCGACGACGCCGATCTTGTCGAGCGGGGTCCTGCCGGTCTCGCGGGCCTGCTCGATGACGAGCGTCACGTAGGCGGCCAGGTCGTCCGCCCAGGTGCCGATGCCGGGGCGGACCTCCTCGTCGAGCGGGGTCGACGACCCGTAGCCGGGACGGTCCACGGAGATGACGTGGACGCCCCAGTGAGAGGTGACGGGCGGGTCGGGGTCGAAGCCGCCCGCTCCCGGCGCCGGGTGGCAGAGCACGACGACGCGCTCCATCGCCGGGTCGCCGAACGCCGTCAGCCCGAGGCGTCGACCGTCTCGCAGCGTGACCAGGCGATCCGCCATGCCGGGCTCCTTCCTCCAGGGCCCCTGATCCTCCCGCACCCTTTCCGTGTGCGCCTCGCGAGGATGTCGGTGCCCGCACATATCTTCGAGGCATGGCCAGCACCCGTCCCCGCCCGACGCCCGCCGGGTACCGCTGCGCGGAGTGCGGGTGGCGCACGGCGAAGTGGGTCGGTCGCTGCCCGGAGTGCCAGGGCTGGGGCACGGTGCAGGAGGCGGAGCCCGCGGCCGCGGGCCGCGTCCAGGCCGCGACGGTCACGCCCGGCCGGCAGGCGAAGCCGATCACCGAGGTCCCGACCGACCCGGTGCAGCGCCGGCGCACGGGCGAGAGCGAGTTCGACCGGGTGCTCGGCGGCGGCGTCGTCCCGGGCTCGGTGATCCTCCTCTCCGGCGAGCCGGGCGTGGGCAAGAGCACGCTGCTGCTCGCCGTCGCCTCCCACGTCGCGGCGATGGGCGCCCGCGTGCTCTACGTCAGCGCGGAGGAGTCGCTCGGGCAGGTGCGGATGCGCGCCGAGCGCACCGGCAGCCTCAGCCCGAACCTGCTGCTCTCCGCCGAGACCGACCTCGCCGTCGTGCTCGGCCAGATCGACCAGGTGCAGCCGCAGCTGATCATCGTCGACTCGGTGCAGACCGTGTCGACGGCGGACGCGACCGGCATCGCCGGCGGTCCCGGCCAGGTCCGCGAGGTCGCGGCCTCGCTCACCCGGGTGGCGAAGGAGCGGAACATCCCCGTCCTGCTCGTGGGCCACGTCACGAAGGACGGGCAGATCGCCGGGCCGCGCGTGCTCGAGCACCTCGTCGACGTCGTGTGCCACTTCGATGGCGACCGCTCGACGGCCCTCCGCTTCGTGCGCGCGGTCAAGAACCGGTTCGGCCCCACGGACGAGGTCGGCTGCTTCGAGATGACGGGCGAGGGCATCGCCGGCGTCCCCGACCCCAGCGGCCTCTTCCTCTCCCGCTCGATCGGCACCGAGCCGGGCACGTGCGTCACCCTCGCGCTCGAGGGGCGCCGCGCGATCCCCGTGGAGGTGCAGGCGCTCGTCGTCGACTCGCACGCGCCGAACCCCCGGCTCGTGGTGAACGGCGTCGACAGCGCACGGGTCGCGATGCTGATCGCCGTGCTCATCAAGCACGCCCACATCCAGCTCGCCGGCAAGGACGTCTACGTCTCGACCGTCGGCGGGGTGCGGCTGACCGAGCCGGCCGTCGACCTCGCGATCGCGCTCGCCCTCGCATCGGCGGTCACGGACCGCCCGCTGCGCCCCGACCTCGCCGTGTGCGGCGAGATCAGCCTCGCCGGCGAGATCCGCCCGGTGCTGCAGGCGGCGCGCCGGGAGGCGGAGGCGAAGCGCCTCGGCTTCGGCACGATGCTCGGCCCGGATCTCGCGAAGCTCCGCGACGCGATCCTCGAGGCCGTCACCTCCTGACGCGCGAGGCGCCTCCGCTCAGCGGGGCACCCGACTCAGCTCTGGCCGTCGACGTCGGGCACGTCCCAGTCCGGCACCGTCGGGATGCTCGCGGTGAGCAGCGACCCGTCGTCGCGACGCGTCTTCGCCCACTGCTGCACCGTCGGCCGCCCCTGCAGGAGCGGGCCCTGGCCGAGCAGCCGGACGCGCAGCACGGACCCCTCGCGCGCCGTGTACTTCTCCCCGCGCACGGACAGGTCGACGTCACCGCCCGACTGCACCGCGATCGTGAGCTCGGTCCGGCTCAGCGTCACGAGCAGCCGGCTGCCCTGCCACCGCAGCCGGAACCTCAGCGAGGTCCAGTCCGCCGGGAGGCGCGGGTCGAAGGTGAGGTGACCGCCGGAGTCGCGCATGCCGCCGAAGCCGTAGACGAGCGCGCTCCAGACACCGCCCGTCGAGGCGACGTGCACGCCGTCGCTCGCGTTGTTGTGCAGGTCGTCGAGGTCGACGAACAGCGCGTGCTCGAAGTACTCCATCGCGAGGTCGCGGTAGCCGATCTCCGCCGCGATGATCGACTGCACGACCGCGGAGAGCGTCGAGTCGCCCGTCGTCAGCGGGTCGTAGTAGTCGAAGTCGGCGCGCTTCATCTCGTCGGTGAACTCGTCCGCGAGCAGGAACAGCGCCAGCACGACGTCCGCCTGCTTCAGCACCTGGAAGCGGTAGATGACGAGCGGGTGGTAGTGCAGCAGCAGCGGCAGCTTGTCCGCCGGCGTGTTCTCCAGGTCCCACACCTCGCGGTCGAGGAAGTGGGCGTCCTGCGGGTGGATCGTGAACGCCTTCGAGTAGGGGATCACCATCGCCTCGGCGGCGCGCTCCCACTCCCCGATCTCGGACTCGTCGAAGCCGACGCGCTCGACCATCCGGGCGTACGCCTCCGGGAACTGGTCCGCCACGACACGCACGCTCTCCGCCGCGTACCGGAGGTTGAAGCGGGCCATCACGTTCGTGAAGAGGTTGTCGTTCACGACCGTCGTGTACTCGTCCGGACCGGTCACGCCGTGGATGTGGAACGAGCTGCCCTCGGTGTGCCGCCAGAACCCGAGCGTCGTCCAGAGCCGCGCGGTCTCCACGACCATGTCGATCGCGCCGCGGGCGAGGAAGTCCGCGTCGCCGGTAGCGCGCACGTACTTCGCGACGGCGTAGGTCACGTCGGCGTTGATGTGGTACTGCGCGGTGCCGGCGGCGTAGTAGGCGGAGGCCTCCTCGCCGCTGATCGTGCGCCACGGGAAGAGGGCGCCGCCCTCGTTCAGCTGCCGCGCCCGCTTCCGGGCCGCGGGCAGCATCCGCTCACGCATCTTCAGGGCGTTCCGGGCGAACAGCGGGCTCGTGTACGTGAGGAACGGCATCACGTAGATCTCGGTGTCCCAGAAGTAGTGGCCGCTGTAGCCGCTGCCGGTGAGCCCCTTCGCCGGCACGCCGCTCGAGTCCGCGCGGGCCGCGGCCTGCGCGAGCATGAAGAGGTTCCAGCGCGTCGCCTGCTGGATCTCCGGCTGGCCCTCGATCTCGACGTCGCTGCGCTCCCAGAACGCGTCGAGCCACTCGCGCTGCAGCTGCCGCTGCTCGTCCGCGCCCGACTCGAGGGCGCGGTCGAGCAGCCGCTCGCCGCGGTCGATCAGCTCGCGCGGCGGCACGCTGCGCGAGCTGTGGTACGCCGCGAACTTCGTGAGCTTGATGGGCACGCCGGCCTTCGCGCGCACCTGGTAGACGTTCTTCGCGATGTCCGGCGCGATCGAGGGGCGCATCCGCACCTCGTTCTCCGTCTCGATCACGTGGTCCGTCGCGACGGAGAGCGTCATGTGCGAGTGGGTGACCCGGTAGCTGAGCACGCTGCGGTCGCCCTGCTGCCAGTGCTCGACGGGCTGCAGCACCCGCTCCGCGAGCCGCTCCGCACGGCGCGGGTCGAAGGCGCCGGTCGCCTGGGCGGCCGGGATCGTGCGGCCGAACTCGTCCTCGCCGTCCTGCCGGTTGAGGATCTGGCTCGACAGCACGACGGTCGCGTCCGCGTTCTCGACCGTGACCTCGAACGACATCACCGCGAGGTGGCGCTCGACGAACGAGACCATGCGGTCCGACCGCACCCGGACGCGCTTGCCCGACGGCGTCAGCCACAGCAGGTCGCGGCGCAGGACGCCGTCGCGGAAGTCGAGGGAGCGCTCGTAGCTGAGCAGCTCGGCCACGTCGAGCACGAGCGGCTCGTCGTCGACGTACAGCCGGATGATCTTCGTGTCCGGCACGTTGACGATCGTCTGCCCGACCTCGGCGAAGCCGTACGCCTGCTCGGCGTGCCGGATCGGCCAGACCTCGTGGAAGCCGTTGATGAACGTGCCGTGCTCGTGGGCGTCGCGGCCCTCCGAGCTGTTGCCGCGCATGCCGAGGTAGCCGTTGGCGACGGTGAAGATCGTCTCGCCGAGGCCCATCCGGTCCTCCGACCAGATGCGCTCGACGAGTCGCCACTCGTCGACGGGGAAGCGGTCGCGATCGATCACCGGGATGCACCCTCCTGGCCGGCCAGCAGATCGGCGAGGTCGCCGACCACGACGTCGGCGCCCGCATCGCGGAGCGCCGTCGAACCCACGCCGCGGTCGACGCCGACCACGAGCCCGAAGCGGCCGGCGCGGCCCGCGGCGACGCCGGAGACGGCGTCCTCCACGACGACCGCGTTCGCCGGATCGACCTGCAGGCGCGCGGCGCCCGCGAGGAAGATGTCCGGCTGCGGCTTGCCCGGCAGGCCCTCGCTCGCGGCGACGACGCCGTCGACGACGACCGGGAAGCGGTCGGCCAGGTGCGCGGCGGCCAGCACCGGGCCCGCGTTCTTCGAGCTGGAGACGACCGCGGCCGGGATCCCGAGGGCACCGAGGCGGTCGAGCACGGCGAGCGAGCCCGGATAGGCGGCGATGCCCTCGGCCTCGAGCAGGGCGGAGAAGACGGTGTTCTTGCGGTTGCCGATGCCGCAGACGGTGTCCGCGTCGTCGGGGTCGGCCGGGTCGCCCCACGGCACCTCGACGCCGCGGGAGGCCAGCAGGCTCGCGACGCCGTCGTAGCGGGGGCGTCCGTCGAGGTGCCGGAAGTAGTCGACGTCGGAGTAGGGCGGCTGCACGCCGCGCTCGGCGAAGAGCCGGTCGAACATCGTCGCCCACGCGCGCATGTGCACCTCGGCGGTCGGCGTCAGCACCCCGTCGAGGTCGAAGAGCACCGCTGCGGCGTCGAAGAACTCGAGGCGTTCGGTGGTCAACGCGCTCCCTGGGCGAGGCGCGGCTCATCGGCGATCGCCGCGACCCGTCCGCGCTCCGCGCCGCGCTCCACAGACTAGGGCGTGCGGGCCGCGCGGACGGTCAGTCCGCGCTGGGCAGCACCTTGAGCATGCGCGTATTGCCGAGGGTGTTCGGCTTCACCCGCGCGAGGTCCAGGAACTCCGCCACGCCCTCGTCGCCGGAGCGCGCGAGCTCGATCACCACGTCGGGCCCGACGATGCCCTCGCCGACCGGCGCGTAGCCGTGCGCGGAGAAGAAGTCGACCTCGAAGGTCAGGCAGAAGAGCTTGTTCACCCCGAGGTCGCGGGCGTCGTCCTCCAGCCGCTCGACCAGCGCGTGGCCGACGTGCCGCCGCCGCCAGGCGGCGTCCACGGCGACCGTGCGGATCTCCGCGAGGTCGTCCCACATCACGTGGAGGGCGCCGCAGCCGACGACGGCCCCGGTCGCCGCGTCCTCCGCGATCCGGAACTCCTGGACGGCCGCGTAGAGCACGGCGGCGTCCTTGCCGAGCAGGATGCGCTGCTCGACGAGCGGCGCGACGAGCGCCTGGATCTGCGGCACGTCCTTCACGCGGGCCCGGCGGACGCGGAACGACGGCTCGGGCATCCGTCCATCCTTCCACCCCGTCGCGCAGGCGACGCCTGCCGACGGAACGACGAAGGGCGCCCCACCCTTCCGGTGGAGCGCCCTTCGATCGAGCGGGCGGAGCTACTCGCCCGCGGTCTCGCTGCCGTCGGTGATCGCACCGGCGGTCGCGCCGACCAGCTCGCCGCGCTTGCTCGTCGTGAACACGAACTGCCCGTCGGCGAAGTCGACGTGCACGTGGTCGCCGGGGTTCAGCTCGCCGTGCAGGATCTTCTCGCTCAGCTTGTCCTCGACCTCGTGCTGGACGGCACGACGCAGCGGACGGGCGCCGAGGGCCGGGTCGAACCCGACCTCGATCAGCCGCTCCTTCGCCGGGACGGTCAGCTCGACGGTCATGTCGCGGTCCAGCAGCCGGTCGCTGAGGCGCTTCACGAACAGGTCGACGATCTGCAGCAGCTCGGGCTTGGTGAGCTGCGGGAAGACGATCATCTCGTCGACGCGGTTCAGGAACTCCGGCTTGAAGTGGCGCTTCAGCTCCTCGTTGACCTTCGCCCGCATGCGGTCGTAGTCGGTCGAGGTGTCACCCGCGGCGACGAAGCCGACCGGACCGCCCGAGATCTGAGCCGTGCCGAGGTTCGTCGTCATGATGATGACGGTGTTCTTGAAGTCGACGACGCGGCCCTGACCGTCCGTCAGACGCCCCTCCTCCAGGATCTGGAGCAGCGAGTTGAAGATGTCCGGGTGGGCCTTCTCGATCTCGTCGAAGAGGACCACGGAGAACGGCTTGCGGCGCACCTTCTCGGTGAGCTGGCCGCCCTCCTCGAACCCGACGAAGCCCGGAGGGGCACCGAACAGGCGCGAGACGGTGTGCTTCTCGCCGTACTCCGACATGTCGAGGGAGATCAGCGCGTTCTCGTCGTCGAACAGGAACTCGGCGAGCGCCTTGGCCAGCTCCGTCTTCCCGACGCCGGTGGGGCCGGCGAAGATGAACGAGCCGGAGGGGCGCTTCGGGTCCTTCAGACCGGCGCGGGTGCGGCGGATGGTCTTGGCGAGGACCGAGATGGCCTCCTCCTGACCCACGACGCGCTCGTGCAGCGCCTTCTCCATGAAGATGAGCCGGCTCGACTCCTCCTCCGTGAGCTTGAACACCGGGATGCCGGTCGCCTGGGCGAGCACCTCGGCGATCAGGCCCTCGTCGACCTCGGCGGTCGTCTTGACGTCGCCCGAGCGCCACTGCTTCTCGAGGCGCAGGCGCTCGCCGAGGAGGTTCTTCTCCTCGTCGCGCAGGCCGGCGGCCTTCTCGAAGTCCTGGTCCTCGATCGCGGCCTCCTTGGCCGCGCGGACCAGCGCGATCTTCTCGTCGAACTCCCGCAGCTCCGGCGGCGCCGACAGGATCGACAGGCGCAGGCGGGCGCCGGCCTCGTCGATCAGGTCGATGGCCTTGTCCGGGAGGAAGCGGTCGGAGATGTACCGGTCGGCGAGGTTCGCCGCGGCGACGATCGCGCCGTCCGTGATCGACACCTTGTGGTGCGCCTCGTAGCGGTCGCGCAGCCCCTTCAGGATGTTGATCGCGTGGGGCAGCGACGGCTCCTGCACCTGGATCGGCTGGAAGCGGCGCTCGAGCGCGGCGTCCTTCTCGAAGTGCTTGCGGTACTCGTCGAGCGTCGTGGCGCCGATGGTCTGCAGCTCACCGCGGGCGAGCAGCGGCTTGAGGATCGACGCGGCGTCGATCGCGCCCTCCGCGGCACCGGCCCCGACGAGGGTGTGGATCTCGTCGATGAAGGTGATGATGTCGCCGCGGGTGCGGATCTCCTTCGTCACCTTCTTGAGGCGCTCCTCGAAGTCGCCGCGGTAGCGGGACCCGGCGATGAGGGAGCCGAGGTCGAGCGTGTAGAGCTGCTTGTCCTTCAGCGTCTCCGGCACGTCGCCGCGGACGATCGCCTGCGCGAGGCCCTCGACGACGGCGGTCTTGCCGACGCCGGGCTCGCCGATCAGCACGGGGTTGTTCTTCGAGCGGCGCGACAGGATCTGCATCACGCGCTCGATCTCCTTCTCGCGCCCGATGACCGGGTCGAGCTTGCCGTCGCGCGCGGCCTGCGTGAGGTTGCGCCCGAACTGGTCGAGGATCTGCGACCCCTGCGCCTGCTGCTGCTGCTCGCCGCCCACGGCGACCTGCTCCTTGCCCTGGTAGCCGGAGAGCAGCTGGATGACCTGCTGGCGGACCCGGTTGAGGTCGGCGCCGAGCTTCACGAGCACCTGGGCCGCGACGCCCTCGCCCTCGCGGATGAGGCCGAGCAGGATGTGCTCGGTCCCGATGTAGTTGTGGCCGAGCTGCAGCGCCTCGCGCAGGGACAGCTCGAGGACCTTCTTCGCCCGCGGCGTGAAGGGGATGTGGCCGGTCGGCTGCTGCTGGCCCTGGCCGATGATGTCCTGGACCTGCTCGCGGACGGCGTCGAGGGAGATGCCGAGCGACTCGAGCGCCTTCGCGGCGACGCCCTCCCCCTCGTGGATCAGGCCGAGCAGGATGTGCTCGGTCCCGATGTAGTTGTGGTTGAGCATCTTGGCCTCTTCCTGGGCCAGGACGACGACTCGGCGGGCTCGATCGGTGAAGCGCTCGAACATGCTGTGGCTCCTCGCTTGCCCGGCACGGACCGGGCGACGTCTGGACGGTCGACGGGATGCCCGTCGGCGTCGCATCGAGGCTACGGCGCGCCCCGGGGCCACCAGGGCCCTGTTCGCCCGGGGCTTATCCCGCGTCGCCCCGGCTCAGAGGATCGGGTGCCGCAGCGTGAGCCGCGCGTTGTCGATCCAGCCGACCTTCCCGCGGATGCGGACCAGGTAGCGCGTGCGCATGCTGTCGATCACCTCCACCTTCGTGCCCGCCCGGTAGCGGCCGAGCACGCGGGAGTGGCGCGACACCGCGGCGGTGAGCACGAGGGCGCCCGTCGCGCGCATCTGCTGCCGGTCGTAGACGAACGAGGGGCCGCCCCGGCCCTGCAGCTCGCGGTACACGACCCGCGAGATGCGCGTGATCGCGCCGGTGGTGGCGCCGTTCGAGCCCATGACCACGAGCACGTACCGGGACCGAGGACCCCAGACGATCGCCGAGTCGGTCTCGACCAGCCCCGTGCTCGTCCAGAGCGTGCCGGGCTTCGACGCCTGGCGGACGCCGTCGGGCAGCCCCGGCGGGATCGCCTCGCGCCAGACCTGGGTCTCGAGCAGACGGATGAAGCGCTTCGACGACGTGGACGACACGAGCTGCCCCCGTGCCAGGCGTGTCAGCACGGCGGCGACGTCGGCGGTGGTGGTCGTCTTCGTCCGGTGGCCGTCGTACCAGAAGGTCGTCCCGGTGAGCCCGTGCTCGTGCAGCAGGCGGTTGAGCCACTTCGTGCCGATCCGCTGCCGCAGGTCCGTCGCGCAGTAGTTGTCGGACGGCTCGATCATCGCGCGGAGGCAGGTGCGCACCGTGAGCCCGGACGCGAGGCGGTCGTCGTAGGAGAGCGTGCCGCGGTCGATGCGGGTGAACACCCCGTAGGCGACGAAGAGCTTGAAGATCGAGGCCGGCTCGCGGTGCTTGGAGGCGGCCACCCGCACCAGCCGCCTGCCGCCGTCGAGCTCGCGCGCCTCCACGGTGTACCGACCGGGCAGGGCCTTGAGCAGCGCCGCGAGGCTCGTGCGCAGCCGCTGCTCCGACGTGGTGCCGGGCTGGACCGCGTGCGGTGCCGACTTCGCGACGACCGGCTGCTCGGCGACGACGGCGGTCGCCCGCGCGGTGACGCGGTGCCCCACGTCGGCGGCGCGGAGGCGCAGCGTCCCGCCGGTCGCGCCGGCGATCGGCGCGTCGTCGCGCAGCCACTGCACCGCGGTCCCCGTCGGCGCGCCGCCCCAGGCGACCGAGCCGACCGCGGCCGTCAGCACGCTCCCGTCGCGGTACGCGCCGCGGACCGCGAGCGGGACGGGCGCCGTACCGCCCGTCCCGTCCGCGAACGCCGGGACCACCCCGCCGAGCGTCAACGCTGCGGCGAGGAACCCGGCCATGAGCGTTCTGCGCATGGTGTCCCCCCATCGGCGGCGGATCCCCCGATCCCGCTGCCGTGAAGGAGCATGCCCGGTGCGGCATGTCGCACACGGCTGCGACAGAGGCCCAGTCCGGGGGCTCCCCGAGCGGGTGCCGCGGAGCGCCCGGGCGGGTCAGGCCGTGCGGCGGAGCAGCGGCGTGGAGCCGCCGAAGACCAGCAGCCAGGCCAGGTACAGCTCGAAGACCGTCTTGCGCATGTCGTCCCCCTCGATCCCGCCCGCCCCGGGCGCGCTTGCGACTGGGACGAGCCTCGCGGACGGCCGCGGGGGCCGCACGATCCCAGTCGGAGTGCGACGCGAGGGGGTGCGACGCGAGGGGGTGCGACGAGTTCGGGGATCCGCCGAACGGGGGGGGTCCGGCGCGCTGCGACACGCCTCGCGGTCACCGGCGCGTGCTGCAGCGGATGCAGGTGTCCGCAGCCGGCGCGACGGGCGGGCCGAGGAGCGGATCGGCAGAGCCGGCCCGACGGGTCAGGCGGAGCGGTCGGCCTCGCGGCGCTGCGCGTCGGCGAGCAGCCGCGCGTCCTCGTCCGCCTCGATGCGGGCCTGCGCCTCGCGCTCGGTGCGATCGGCGCGGAGGATCGCGCGCAGGGCGAACCAGAAGATGGCGAGCACCGCGATGGTGGGCACGATCGCCCACAGGCCCTCGTCCCAGCCGCCGATCGCTCCCACGGGTCCAGCCTACGTCGGGCCTCCGGTCTCAAGGCGCCCGCGGGGTGGATCGCGAAGAGCGGCGCCGCGGGCTCGTGGTCTCGAGGCTCGCTGCCCTCGCACCTCGACCAGCGGAAGAAGCGGGCGGGGCGGATCACCCGCGGGGACGACGAAGGGGCCCGCGCCGGTGGCGCGGACCCCTTCGACCGGGTCGGTCAGCGACCGAGCAGCACGTTCCGCAGCACGGTGTGCACGTGGGTGTTCTGGTACGAGCCGACGAGACCGCTCGCGCCGTAGCCGGCGGCGGTGACGGGGGTCGGGACGCCGGTGTGGCCGCTCGTGGTCCAGTCCAGGTCGAACGTGTACTTGCTGCCGGCCACCGTGAAGGGGCCGTCCTCGGCGGAGATGCCGTCGCCGGACTCGTCCGTGGTGCCCGTGTCCTCGACGGTCAGGCCGCCGCAGTCGTGGTCGCCCGTGACGACGAGCAGCGTGTCCGGGTGCTTCGCGACGTATTTGCGCAGCATCCCGACCGTCTGGTCCAGGGCGGCCATCGCCTTCAGCATCTTCTCGCCGTTGTTCTCGTGCGAGAACTCGTCGACGCCCTCCTCCTCGACGAACAGGAAGAAGCCCTTCTTGTTCTTCGAGACGGTGCTGAGCGCCTTCTCCGTCATCGCCTGCAGCGTCGGCTTCGGCGCGTAGAGGTCGCCCTCGCCCTCCGGGCGCTGCTCGAACATCTCCTCGTTCGAGAACAGGCCGAGCAGCTTGCCGCTCTTCGCCTTCGCGAGCTGCTCAGGGCTCGAGACGTACTGGTAGCCCTTCGACTTCGCCTTCGCGACGAGGTCGCCCGCCGTGCTCTTGCTCTGCTCGGTCGGGTCCTTGGCCGGGTTGTCCTGGAACTCCCCGGGGTTCCCGGCCGGGTACCACCAGTCCTCGCCGCCGCCCAGGATCACGTCGGGCTTGCTCACCTCGAGGTACTGGCGCGCGATCTCGCTCTGCTGGCTGCGCTGCGCCGTGCTGGAGAAGAACGCCGCCGGGGAGGCGTCCGTCACCTGGGCGGTCGTGACGAGGCCGGTCGCCTTGCCCGCCTTCTTCGCCTCGGCGCCGAGGTAGGTGAGCGCCTTGCCGGACGGGTCGACGCTGATCGCGCCGTTGTAGGTCTTCTTCCCGGTCGCCCACGCCGTCGCTGCCGCGGCGGAGTCGGTGATGACGGTGCTCGGGTCGTCGGGCGTGGTCGCCTCGAAGCCGGCGGCGGGCAGCTTGTTCATCTCCAGCTGGCCGAAGCGTCCCTTGAGGTTCAGGCGCGCGGCCTCGCGGTGCGCAGCGCTCATGCCGTCGCCGTTGACGAAGATGACGCTGCGGTGGTTGCCGTGGTGGCGACCGGCCTCGTCGGCGGTCGCGAGCGGGGCGGCGGCGAGGGCGACGCCGGCGGCGGTGGCGCCGGCGATGCCGGCCACCAGGAGGCGGCGGGATCGGGTCTTCATGCGAGCTCCTTCGTTCACGCGCGCCGGACCGGCGCGCTGCACCGCTTCTCTTGGAAGCGGCCAGGAGCAGCACATGGTTCGAACATGAACGCCCGGTGACGCCGGGGCGGCATCGGGTGGAACTCCGCCGGGGTCGGCGGCCGCCCGCTACTTGACGAGCGGGAAGAGGATCGTCTCCCGGATGCCCTCGCCGGTCAGGGCCATGAGCAGCCGGTCGATGCCCATGCCGAGACCGCCGGTCGGCGGCATGCCGAACTCGAGCGCGCGGAGGAACTCCTCGTCGACCCGCATCGCGTCCGGGTCGCCGCCCGCCGCGAGCACGGCCTGCTCGACGAAGCGCTGCCGCTGCACGATCGGGTCCGTCAGCTCGGAGTAGCCCGTGGCGAGCTCGAAGCCGCGCACGTACAGGTCGAACTTCTCGACGACGCCGGGGATCGAGCGGTGGTCGCGCACGAGCGGCGAGGTGTCGACCGGGAAGTCCATGACGAACGTCGGCTTGACGAGCCCCGGCTTCACGAAGTGCTCCCAGAGCTCCTCGACGTACTTGCCGCGGATCGGGTGCGCGACCTCGATCTCGAGCCGATCGGCGAGCGCGACGAGCTCCTCGAGCGGCGTCTCCGGCGTGATCTCGACGCCGGCCGCCGCGGACAGCGACGGGTACATCGAGATGCGGTCCCACTCGCCGCCGAGGTCGAACTCGGTGCCGTCCGTCCAGGTGACGGTCGTGGAGCCGCCGACCGCGACGGCCGACCGCTGCACGAGGTCCTGCACGAGGTCGGCGATGCCGTTGTAGTCCGAGTACGTCTCGTAGGACTCGAGCATCGCGAACTCGGGCGAGTGCGTGGAGTCGGCGCCCTCGTTGCGGAAGTTCCGGTTGATCTCGAACACCCGCTCGAGGCCGCCGACGACGGCGCGCTTGAGGAACAGCTCCGGCGCGATGCGGAGGAACAGCTCGGTGTCGAACGCGTTCGAGTGCGTCACGAAGGGGCGGGCAGAGGCACCACCGTGCTGCGTCTGCAGCATCGGGGTCTCGAGCTCGATGTAGCCGCGCTCGGCGAAGGTGGCGCGGAGGGAGGCGACGGCGGTCGCGCGGGTGCGCACCATCGTCCGCGCCGCGGGCCGCGCGATGAGGTCGAGGTAGCGGTTGCGGACCCGCGTCTCTTCCGACAGCTCGGAGTGCAGGTTCGGCAGCGGCAGCAGCGCCTTCGCCGCGATCCGCCACTCGTGCACGAGCACGGAGAGCTCGCCGCGACGGGAGGTGATGACCTCGCCGCGGACGAAGAGCTGGTCCCCGAGGTCGACGACCGCCTTCCAGTCGACGAGGGACTCCTCCCCCACCTGGTCGAGGCTCACCATCGCCTGGATGCGGCTGCCGTCGCCCGACTGCAGCGCGGCGAAGCAGAGCTTGCCGGTGTTCCGGAGGTGCACCACGCGGCCGGCGAGCCCGACGACGTCGCCCGTCGCCGTGTCGGTGGCGAGGTCGGCGTACCGCTCGCGGACGGCCGGGATCGTGTCCGTCACGGGGACCGCGACGGGGTAGGCCTCCTCGCCGCGGTCGAGCAGCCGGGCGCGCTTACCGAGCCGGACCTCGCGCTGCTCGTTGGTGTCGTCGGCGGCGACGTCCGTCACGCGGTGCTCCTGATCGGCTCGGTCGGCGCGTCGTCGCTCAGCCGAGGTGGACGAACCGGTTGTCGATCAGCCGGGTTCCGCCGACCCGGGCGGCGACGAGCACGAGGGCACGGCCACGATACCCGTCGTCCACGGGCCGGAACGTGGCCGGGTCGACGACCGCCAGGTAGTCGAGGTCGGCGCCGTCCTCCCCCGCGAGCGCGCCCTGCGCCGCGGCGACCATCGCGTCGACGCCCCGGTCGGCGGCGGACCCGGCGGCGTCGAGCGCGGCGGGCACCGCGCGAGCGAGGGCGCGGCCGTGCGCGTCGAGGTAGGCGTTACGGCTGGAGCGGGCGAGCCCGTCCTCCTCGCGGACGGTGCCGACGACCTCGAGGGCGACGGGCACGTCGAGCTCCGCGATCATCCGGCCGACGAGGAAGACCTGCTGCGCGTCCTTCTGCCCGAACACGGCGACCTCCGGGCCGACGACGTGCAGCAGCTTCAGCACGATCGTCAGCACGCCGTCGAAGTGGCCCGGCCGGATGCGGCCCTCGAGCACGTCGCCGATCGGCCCCGCCGCGACGCGGATCCCGGTGCCGCCGACCGGCAGCAGCTCGGCGGCGTCCGGCGCGAACAGCACGTCGGCGCCCGCGGTCTCGAGCAGCGCGGTGTCCGCGGCGAGGTCGCGGGGGTAGCGCGCGAAGTCCTCCTTCGGCCCGAACTGCAGCGGGTTCACGAACACGGAGACCACGACGACGTCCGCGACCTCGCGCGCCCGGGCGACGAGCGCGAGGTGGCCGGCGTGGAGGGCGCCCATGGTCGGCACCAGCGCGACCCGCGCGCCACGGCCGTGCGCCGCCGCCACCTCGGCGCGCACCGCCGCGATCGTCGTGGCCGTCGTCGTCATGCCCCGTCGTCCTCCCTGCCCGCTCGCCGCGCGGACAGCAGCGCCCGCTCCAGCGCCGAGCGCGCGACGGGCCCCAGCACCGCGTCCGGCTCGTCGATCCCCAGCCGCGCGAGCGCGGCCGAGGCCGCACGGAGCGCCTGCTCGAGCGGTCGCACGGCCTCGTCGAGCGCCGTCGCCCAGGCGGCGCGGTCCTCCTCGGCGACGACCACCGGCTCGCAGCCCATCTCGACCGCGAGGGCCTGCCCGATCGGCAGCACAGGGGCGGGGGCGGTCACGGCGCAGCGCGCCTCGCGGAGGCGTGCCAGGTCGACGCTCGTCCCCGTGAACGCCATCGCGGGCGCGAGCGCCACCGGGATCGCGCCGCGGCGCACCGCGGGCAGCAGCACGTCCGTGCCGTACCGCGGGGACGTGTGCACGACGAGCTGGCCGCCGACCCAGACGCCCGCCTCCGCGAGCCCGTCGACGAGCCCGGGCAACTCGTCGTCGGGCACCGCGAGCAGCACGAGCTCGCTGCGCTCCACCACCTCCGGCACGGTCAGCACGGGGACGCCGGGCAGCATCGCGTCGGCGCGGTCGCGGCTCTGCTGCGAGACCGCCGCGATGCCGATGAGCGCGTGCCCCGCACCCGCGAGGGCGGCGCCGAGCACCGGACCCACCCGCCCTGCGCCGACGACACCGACCCCGAGCCGTCCGGCGGGCCTCACGGGGCCGTCCCCCCGTCGCCCCAGCGGTGCGAGACGTCGGAGCGGCGGGCGCCCGCGCCGATCTCCTCGAGCTCGAGGAAGAGCCGCTGCGCGCGGTCGACGTCGACGAGCCGCAGCCGCGTGCTCACCGGCCCGCCCACGACGTGCGGGTGCACGGTCGCGACGCGCAGCAGCCGTTCGACCGGGCCCTGCTTGAGCGACACGCTCTGCATCCGCGCGTCGGGGACGACGACGAGCTCCCGGTGGAGGAGCCCGCCGCGCGCCAGCACCGAGTGGCGGGTGAGGCGGAAGCCGGTCCGTCGCCAGGCGAGCGGGCGCAGCCACGCCGCACGCCGCGGTGCGGGCGTGAAGTCCTGGCCGTCGCCGCGCCCGACGAGGCCGGCCATCAGCACCTCGGGGTCGTCCGCGAGGTCCGGGACGAGCAGCGGCAGGAGCTCCAGCACCTCGGCGGTCGTCGCGACGGGCGCCAGCGAGCGCTCCGAGTCCGCGTTCCGGCGGCCGGCCGCGTGGCCGGCGCGGTTCACCGAGACGCGCCACCAGCCGAGGGGGCGCCAGAGCAGCGGCTGCTCGATGCGCAGCGCGTGCACGCGGCCGGGCGGGAGCGCCTCCGTGCTCGTGCTGACGACGCCGGACGCGACGCGCACGCCGTCGGCGGTGGACTCGACGGAGAAGCGCAGGTTGCGCCCGACCCGGCGGATCAGGACCGTGATCGAGCCGATCACGAGCGGCACGAACGACACGGTCGCGACGGCGGCCATCCCGAACGCCCCGAGCACCGGGATCACGACGCCCGCGACGATCACGAGCACGACCAGGGTCTCGGAGAGCACCACCGAGCCGATCGCCCGCCCGGGCGTGACGCGCACGACGGGGCGCCCCGGCTCCGCGAGCACCGCCGCCTCGACGCCCTCCTCCGGTGCGCGCTGCTCCTCGCGACGTCCGGACGCGAGCACGAGCACATCGCGCCGCAGGTCCTCGGCCGCGGGGTTCGACAGGTACTCGAGCCGGACGTTCGCGTTCTGCCCGGCGACGTCGAGCTCGACGCGGGCGGCGCCGACGATGCGCGCGAGCAGGGGCCGCTGGATCGTGACGCCCTGGATCCGGTCGAGCTTCGCGGTGCGGGTGCGGCGGAGGAGCACGCCGTAGCGCACCGTGACGGCGTCGCCGTCGATCCGGAACTCGCTGTTGCGCCACGACACGTAGAACAGGCCGATGCCCACGACGATCACCCCGAGCACGACGAGGCTCGCCTGGCCGACGAGGTGGTGGCGCCCGATCTCGTCGACCGGGTCGCCGCTGACGTCCGGCAGGCCGAAGACCCAGGCGACGAGCCGCTCGCGGAGGTTGCCCGCCACGTAGATCAGGACGGCGACGAGGCCGATGCCGCCGCGCAGCAGGGGCGTCGCCGGGTGGAGGCGGTGCCAGAGGCCGTCGACGTACCGGCTCCTCGGCGGCGCTGCCGGGGTCGTCATGGCCCTACAGTCCCACGCGCCGCTCCTCCGCCCGCTCCACGAGCGCGTCGCGGAGCTCGGCCGCCTCCTGCTCGGGCAGGCCGGGGAGCGTGACGTCGGACGTGGCGGCGGCGGTGACGAGCCGCAGCTCGGCGAGCCCCAGCAGGCGCGCGACCGGCCCGCGGTTCACGTCGACGAGCTGCATGCGGCCGTAGGGGACGGCGACGAGGCGGGAGAGCAGGATGCCGCGGCGCACGACGAGGTCGTCGTCGCGCAGGATCCAGCCGATCGCGCGCACGCGGCGCGGCGCGATCACGAGCCGGATCACCGTCACGACCGCGACGGCGGCGAGCACGACCGGGCCGATCCAGCCGTCCGGGAAGACGAGCAGGAGCAGCGCCAGGCCCACGAACGCGCCGAAGACCGCGGACATGAGGATCGCGGCGACGTCGACCCAGACGAGCCGGTTCGAGACGCCACGCCACCCGGCGATGCCCGCGTCGAGGGCGCGGGGAGGAAGGACGGTCATCGCTGCTCCGGGATCTGGTCGGGCCGTCCCGGGCCGTCGGCGCGGTCCTCGGGCGGGATGCGGCACCACCACTCGACCACCAGCCCGGCGATCAGCAGCGCGAGCGCGCCGATCGCGGTGAGCACGTCGGGCCAGAACGCGGGCGTCGCCGTGCTGCCGGCACGGGAGACGGCGTAGGCCGCGAGCGCCGCGGCGACGCCGACGAGCAGCGCGCCGGTGAGGCTCGACGCCTTGGCCAGCACGAGGACGCGCATCGCGAAGAACGGATCCACCGGCCGCCGGGCCTTGCCCCGGACGAGCCGGCGGACCGGACGGCCGAGCAGGATCAGGCCGAAGGCGAGGATGAAGAGGACCGAGTAGAGGGTCGCCGGGGGGATGAACGACGGGGCGCCGCCGGTCGTCAGACCGACCTGCAGCAGCCAGCCGATCACCGCTCCGGCGATCGCGATCCCCACGAGCGCCGCGGGACTCGTGCGCCGCACGGCCGATCAGCCTCCGGAGCCGGGGGACCGCACCGCCGCCCCCGCCATCAGGCGGTGGCGGGGCGCGGCTTGATCCGCGGAGCGCGCTTGCGGGCCGGGGCGCCGCCGTCCGAGTCGACGCCGCCGTCCACGGCACCGGCGTCGACCGGGGCCTTCGGCGTCGGGATCGCCACGGCCGGCAGGTCGGAGACCGGTCGACGGTCGCTCGACAGCCACTGGGGGCGCGGCGGCAGCTTCTTCACGTCCTTGAAGATCTCCGCGAGCTCGTTCTGGTCGAGCGTCTCCTTCTCGAGGAGCGCCGTCGCGAGGCGGTCGAGCACCGCGCGGTTCTCGAGGACGAGCTTGTAGGCCTCGTCGTGCGCCGCCTCGATGAGGTTGCGCACCTCCTTGTCGACCTGCTCCGCGAGCTCCTCCGAGTACTCCCGGCTGTGGCCCATGTCGCGACCGAGGAACATCTCGCCCGACGCGGCGCCGAGCTTCACCGAACCGATGACGGAGCTCATGCCGAACTCGGTCACCATCCGCTTCGCGGTACCGGTCGCCTTCTCGATGTCGTTCGAGGCGCCGGAGGTCGGGTCGTGGAACACGACCTCCTCCGCCACCCGGCCGCCCATCGCGTAGGCGAGCTGATCGAGCAGCTCGTTGCGGGTGACCGAGTACTTGTCCTCGAGCGGCAGCACCATCGTGTAGCCGAGGGCGCGGCCGCGGGGAAGGATCGTCACCTTCGTCACCGGGTCGGTGTGGTTGAGGCTCGCCGCGACGAGGGCGTGGCCGCCCTCGTGGTACGCGGTGATGAGCTTCTCCTGGTCCTTCATCACGCGGCTGCGGCGCTGCGGGCCCGCGATGACGCGGTCGACCGCCTCGTCGAGGGCGCGGTTGTCGATCAGCTGCGCGTTGCTGCGCGCGGTGAGCAGCGCGGCCTCGTTCAGCACGTTCGCGAGATCCGCTCCGGTGAAGCCCGGCGTCTTCCGCGCGAGCACCTCGAGGTCCACGCCAGCGGCGAGCGGCTTGCCCTTCGAGTGCACCTCGAGGATGCGGCGGCGGCCGTTCAGGTCCGGCGCGTCGACGCCGATCTGGCGGTCGAAGCGGCCCGGGCGCAGCAGCGCGGGGTCGAGGATGTCGGGCCGGTTGGTCGCGGCGATCAGGATGACGTTCGTCTTGACGTCGAAGCCGTCCATCTCGACGAGCAGCTGGTTCAGCGTCTGCTCCCGCTCGTCGTGCCCGCCGCCGAGGCCGGCACCGCGGTGACGGCCAACCGCGTCGATCTCGTCGACGAAGATGATGGCCGGCGCGTTCTGCTTCGCCTGGTCGAACAGGTCGCGGACGCGGGAGGCGCCGACGCCGACGAACATCTCGACGAAGTCCGAGCCGGAGATCGAGTAGAACGGCACGCCCGCCTCACCCGCGACGGCGCGGGCGAGCAGCGTCTTGCCGGTCCCCGGAGGGCCGTACAGCAGCACGCCCTTCGGGATGCGGGCGCCGACGGCCTGGAACTTGGCGGGCTCCTTGAGGAAGTCCTTGATCTCGCCGAGCTCCTCGATGGCCTCGTCGGACCCGGCGACGTCGTTGAACGTGACCTTCGGGGTCTCCTTCGAGACGAGCTTCGCGCGGGACTTGCCGAACTGCATCACCCGGTTGCCGCCGCCCTGCATGGAGGACATGAGGAACCAGAAGATGACGCCGATGATGAGGAACGGCAGCAGGATCGAGCCGATCGAGAGCAGCCAGTTCGGCTGCGGGACCTCGTCGGTGTACGTCAGCTTCGAGTCCTTCGCCGCCGCATCGTCCACGGCCTGCACGATGTCCTCGCCGCGGGCGGTCACGAAGTTGAACTGGACGTTCTTCCCGTTGGTGCCGTCGGCCTGCTTCAGCACGAGGTCGACCCGGTTGTCGGTGTCGACGATCTTCGCGGACTGGACCTGCCCGTTCGCGAGGTACTGGAGGCCCTGCTCCGTCGAGACGGAACGGAAACCGCTGCCGGTCAGCAGGCTGCTGCCCACCCACACGACCACGATCGCGATGACGATGTAGACGAGGGGACCGCGGAAGATGCGCTTGAGGTCCATAGTCCGCACAGGCTAACGCCCGGCGGAGCCACGCCGAGCGGCTGTTCGCCCTGGGGGGACGCCTGCGCGGCCTCCCTCAGGGATCTCTTGGTCGCCGCTCAGACCTCGGGGGCTACTGGTAGACGTGCGGAGCGAGCACCGCGACGTCGCGCAGGTTGCGGTAGCGCTCCGCGTAGTCGAGGCCGTAGCCGATGACGAACGCGTTCGGGATGTCGAACCCGCAGTACTGCACGTCGACCCGGATCTTCACGGCCTCGGGCTTGCGGAGCAGGGTGCAGACTTCGACGCTGGCGGGCCCGCGGGACCGCAGGTTCTCCACCAGCCAGGAGAGCGTGAGGCCGGAGTCGAGGATGTCCTCCACGATGAGCACGCGGCGCCCGGCGAGCTCGGTGTCGAGGTCCTTGAGGATCCGCACGACGCCGGAGGAGCGGGTGCTCGAGCCGTAGGAGCTGACGGCCATCCAGTCCATCTGGACCGGGATCCGCAGCTCGCGCGCGAGGTCGGCCATGACCATGACCGCGCCCTTCAGCACGCCGACGAGCAGCAGCGGCGTGCCGTCGGACGCCTCCGCGTCGCGCGCCTCGATCTCACGGCACAGCTCGGCGATCCGCTCGTGGATGCGCTGCTCGGTCAGCAGCACCTCGGCGAGGTCGCCCCGGACGTCGTCGGAATCCACGCGCTCGTTCCCCCTCAGGCGCCGGTGAACTCCAACCGGCCGCCGGCGCGGACCACCCTAATGCCGGGCAGGTCGACGCCCTCCTGCCCGTGCCAGGCGAAGACGAGTCGCGCGACCGCCAGCGTCTGCGCGCGGGAGAGGGTGCGGCCGAACTCGTCCTCGACGGCGAGGCGGATGAGCCGGTGCACGATCGCGGGCGGGTTCGCGGCGAGCGCGACGACCGGCAGCGCGATGCCGCCCTCGGCGAGCTCCGCCAGGTCGGGCGCGAGCTCCTCGGCGATCGCGTCGAGCGCGGTCGCGTCCTCCTGCACCTGCGCGGCGGTGCGGGCGAGCGCCTCCGCGACGCCCGGGCCGATCGCCTCCTCGAGCGCCGGCAGGGCGGTGCGCCGCAGCCGGACGCGGGGATGCGCGAGGGCCGCGTTCATCGGGTCGTGCCACGGGTCGAGCCCCTGGTCGGCGCAGGCGGCCTCGGTGGCGCTGCGCCGCAGGCCGAGGAGCGGCCGGAGGTACGGCGGCGCGGCGACGCGCATGCCGGCGAGGGCGTCCGGTCCCGAGCCGCGGGCGAGGCCGAGCAGCACGGTCTCCGCCTGGTCCTCGAGCGTGTGCCCGAGCAGCACGCGGGCGCGGCCCGTCTCCGCCATCGCGCCCTCGAACGCGGCGTACCGCGCGACGCGCGCCGCCGCCTCCGGGCCGCCGTCGCGCCCGACCGCCACGCGCCGGACCAGGACCGGGGCGAGCCCCAGCGCCGTCGCGGCGGCCGCTGCGCGCTCGGCGGCCTCGGCGGACCCGGGCTGCATGCCGTGGTCGACGACCACCGCGCCCATCGGCACGCCCGCCCGCGGCGCCTCGAAGGCGGCGGCGGCCGCGAGCGCGAGGGAGTCGGGGCCGCCGGACAGCGCGACGAGCCCGCCGGAGGAGCCGACCTCCGGCAGCACCTCCCGCACCGCGCTCCGGGTCTGCGCGACCGCGGGCGTCAGGCGGGGCCGATCGGGCATTCGCTAACGTTATGGCCGCTTCAGCCAGGAGAGGACGGACCGCCGTGGCCGCGTACGACGTGATCATCGAGATCCCCAAGGGGAGCCGCAACAAGTACGAGGTCGACCACGTGACCGGTCGCGTCACGCTCGACCGCGTGCTCTTCACCTCGTTCGTCTACCCGACGGACTACGGCTTCTTCGAGAACACCCTCGGCCTCGACGGCGACCCGGTCGACGCCCTCGTGCTGCTCGAGTACCCGGCGTTCCCGGGCGTCGCGGTGAAGGTGCGCCCCGTCGGCGTGCTGAACATGAGCGACGAGGCCGGCTCCGACGCCAAGGTCGTCGTGGTGCCGCACAAGGACCCGCGCTGGCAGCACATCCAGGACCTCGCCGACGTGCCGGAGCAGACCCGGAACGAGATCGAGCACTTCTTCCGCCGCTACAAGGACCTCGAGCCCGGCAAGTTCGTGAACATCGAGGGCTGGGGCGACGCCTCGGAGGCCGAGAAGATCGTGCAGGACGGCTTCACCCGCCTGTCCGAGGCCGGCGCCGACCACAGCTGATCCTTCGCGGATCCGCACTTCCTCCGCGGATCCGCGATTCCGACGCGACACGCCGTTCCGCGGAGGTCGGATCCCGGCGTGTCGCCGAAGAACTGCGGATCCGCGATCAGGAGGCGGAGGCGGTGGGCCGCGCGACCTGTCCGACCCGCTGGTAGGACCGCACCGGCACCTCGCGCACCTTGACGCCCGGGTAGGGCGCCTCGATCATCATCCCGCTGCCCGAGTAGACGGCGACGTGGTACATGTCGCCGCCGCCGTCCGTGTAGAAGATCAGGTCGCCGACCTGCACACGGCTGTACGGGACGAGCTGCCCCTGCGCGCGGGCGAGGTCGTACTGCGCCGTCGCGGAGTGCCCGCCGATGCCGATCCCGACGGAGCCGTAGGCGCGAATCGTCAGGCCCGAGCAGTCCCACCCGTTCGGCCCGGCGCCGCCGAACACGTAGGCGTCGCCGATCTGGTCGCGCGCGTAGGCGACCGCGCTCGCGGCCTGCGCGGAGTTCGGCGGTCCCGCGGACGGCGGCTGCACAGGCGGCCGCGAGGGCTCGACGGGGGACGGCGCGGAGGGCGCCGACGGCGCCGGGTCGGACGGGGCGGAGGACCCGCCGCCGGACGAGCCGCCGCTCGGCACGCCGCCGGCCGCCCCGCTCCCGGACGAGGACCCGCCCGAGGAGGACCCGCTCGACGGCGTCCCGCCGCCCGCGGACGCCGCTCCCCCGCCGCCCTGCGCGGGCGCTCCGCTCGACCCGCCGCCGGACGAGGGAGCCGGCTCGGCCGCCTCCTGCCGGGCGATGACGCCCGCCGCGTACTGGGCGGCGACGCGGGTGGACGTGCCGCGCAGCTCGGCGAGCTGGGCGACCAGGCGGTCGGCGTGCTGCTGCTCCGCCTCGACCGCGCGGCCCGCCTCGCTCGCCGCGGCCTGCGCCGCGGCGAGCGCCTCCTGCGCGGCGGCGGCGCGGTCCGCGAGCTCGGTCGCCGCGGAGTCGGCCTGAGCGCCGAGGGCCGCCGCCTCGTTCTGGTCGGTGAGCGCCTGACGGGTGATCTGCTGCGACTGCGCGGAGAGCTGCGTGACCGTGGCGAGGCGCTGCAGGAAGTCGTCCGCACCCGAGGCGTCGAGCATCAGCTGGAGCCCGCCCGCGCTGCCCCGCGCGACCGACGCGGCGAGGAGGCCCGCGCGCATCCGCGAGGTGCGGGCCCTGGCGCCGGCCGCGTCCGCCTGCTGCGCGAGCGCGGCGTGCCGGTCGCGCGCCGAGTCCTCGGCGAGCTTCGCGCGGTGGAAGCGCTCCGCGGCGATCGCCGCGGTCCGGCCCGCCGCGTCGGCCTTCGCCTGCAGCGTGCCGAGCAGACCGGTGATCCGCGCGCCCTCGGCCTCCGCCGCGGCCCTGTCCGCCTTCGCCCGCTGCACGTCGTTCCAGGTCGGGTACTGCGGGTCGTCCGCCAGCGCGGCCGGCGCGACGAACGTCGCCGTGACCGCGCCGATCGTCACCGCACCGACGACGCCGAGGGCGCCGTCGCGCCGGCGACGCGGCGGGTCACCAGCCAAGGGAGATGCCCCTCGCGGCCATGAACGGCACCGCGTTCACGGCGACCTCGTTCAGACGCACCTCGAAGTGGAGGTGCGGGCCGGTCGCCGCGCCCGTGGAGCCGACTGAGGCGATGTTCTGGCCCGCGGACACCCGCTGCCCGACGCGCACGAAGATGCCGCCCGGGCGGATGTGCGCGTAGCCGGTCTGCACGCCGTCGCCGTCGTCGATCTCGATCCAGTACCCGTAGGTGCCGAACCAGCCCGCGTAGGTGACCGTGCCGGCGTGCGCGGCGTAGATCGGGCTGCCGTAGGCGACCCCGATGTCGGTGCCCCGGTGGAAGAAGTTCGCGCCGGCGGGCTGGTCGGGCCGGGGGCCGAACCCTCCGGTGATCGGGCCGCCGACCGTGGGGCGGGCCCAGCCACCCGAGCCGACGGCGCCGCCCGCGCCGGCGCCCTGCGCGGCCTGCGCCGCGCGCACGCCCGCCTGGTACTGGCGCGCGACGGACTCCGACTTGGCCTGCAGCGCCTTCAGCTGCGCCTGCAGCTCGACCTGGCGCTTCTGCTCCTCCTGGACCTTCGCGTTCGCGGCCTCGCTCGCGCGGATGGCGGCCTGGAGGGCGAGCCGCGCCTTCTCCTTCAGCGCGGTCAGCTCCTCCTTGACCTGCTGCATCTGCGCCTGCGTGGCGGCGGCGGCGTTCTTCGCCGCGGCGGCCTCGTCGGCGATCGCGCCGTTCGACTCCGTGAGCTTCGAGAGGCTGCCGAGGCGCTTCAGGAAGTCGGTGGCGCTCGCGTCGGTGCCGGAGAGCAGCAGCGTCGTCTCGACGTCGGCGCCGCCCGTGCGGCTCAGCTGCGCGGCGAGCTGGCCCGCGCGCTGCTTCGCCTGCGCGGCGCGCTTCTCGTCGGCCTCGACCTGCTTCTCGATCGTCTTCAGGCGTTCGTTCGCCGCGTCGACACGGGCCTGCGCGGTCTGGTACTCGGTGCCGCGCTGCTCGGCGACCTTCTGCGCCGCGTCCGCGACCTGCTGGGACCTCTGGAGGAGCCCCTCGATCTTCCGGACCTCGGCCTGCTGGTCCTTGACGTTCGACCGCGCCTTGAGCACGTCCTTCCAGGACGGGTACTCGTCCGCCTGCGCGGACAGCGGCACCGCGACGAGGCCGGCGACGCCCGCGGCACCGAGCGCGAGCATCCCGCGGCGGGTGTAGACGCGGCGCTGCCGTCGGGAGAGGCCGGACATGGTCGGGACCTCCCTCGAGCCGTGAGCACGCCGCGGCGGACCGAGGACCCGCGGCCGAGCGGAGAGGCTAACCCGGTGCCCGCGGATCCCCGGGCAGGCGCTCCGCGTGGCGCGGCGCGTCGCCGCTCCGCACCGTCCGCAGCGTCGTGATCGTCCGCTGATGCGCGCGCCGGTCCCAGATGCGCGCGAGCGCTCACGCGCATCTGGGACTGCGGCGCGCACTGACGCCGGAGGCGCCGAGGCGGTGGAACCTGCCCCTGCCGACCGCCGCGCGGCGCGCGGTTTCGCCTTCCTCCGCGGATCGCGTATGCTCGTCCCCCGGTGAGCCCGGCAACGGGGGAATCCGGCCCCATCGTTTAGCGGCCTAGGACGTCGCCCTTTCACGGCGGTAGCACGGGTTCGAATCCCGTTGGGGTCACGACCCCGGCGGGGGAGCTCACCACAGCAAGGCCCTGTAGCGCAGTTGGTTAGCGTGCCGCCCTGTCACGGCGGAGGTCGCGGGTTCAAGTCCCGTCAGGGTCGCGAAGGTGCGACGAGAGTCGGACCTCTCGGCTCTGTAGCTCAGTTGGTAGAGCGTTCGACTGAAAATCGAAAGGTCACCGGATCGACGCCGGTCGGAGCCACATCTGAAACCCCCGGTCAGCCGGGGGTTTTTCTTTGTCCACGTTCACGCGTGATACCTGGCAAGGGCCCTGCTGCCCACGAAATGCCCACAACTTCTGCATGAGTGTGGTCATCGAGCGCTGCTGCAACCGCGTCCAGATCGTCATCGAAGAGGTCGGCGTACACGTCGAGGGTCATCGCAGCGGAAGCGTGCCCGAGCATCCGCTGGACGGCCTTGACGTTCGCGCCGGCACTGACCGCGAGGCTGGCGGCGGTGTGACGGAGGTCGTGCGGCGTGATCCTCGGGAAGTCCGTGTCTCGTTCCCGCACCCGCTGCACTGCCGCAGCGAAGAATCGCGCGCGAAAGTTGCTCCCGCGGAGCACGCCGCCATCTGCTCCGGAGAACACGAGGTCGTCGCGCGACTTGCCAGCACACCGCTGCGCCAGCGGGTCAACGAGCAGGGCGGGGAACGGCACTGATCGACGCTCATGGGTCTTCGGAGTGCCCCACACCAGCGATCCTCGTGGTTCCGAGACGGCCTCGTCGACGCTGAGGCGACGGCGGGCCAGATCGACACGGCCGACTCGAAGGGCGGCCATCTCACCCCAGCGCAGACCCGTGTAGGCAAGAAACCGCACGACGTCGCCGTTCTCCCCAAGCTCCGACGAGAGCTCGGCCACCTGAAGGTGGGACAGATAGCCCCGTCGGTGCTTGGTCAGTCGCGGCAACCGCACGTCCTCGCACGGGTTTCGAGGCAACCGCCCATCACGAACCGCGAACTTCAGCACGCCGGAGAGCACGAGGTAGGTCTGGCGCGTTGCCGACGGCCCGAGCGTCGTCGAGAGCCCGGTGACCCAGGCCTGCACGTCGGCGTGCGTCACGTCGAGCAGCCTGACGCGCCCCCACCTGGGGAGCACATGCTTGTCGAGGGCGTGTCGATACCCAGACAGCGTCGTCGGCTTCAACTGCACCTGCGCGCTAAACCAGGCGACCGACCACTCCTCGACTGTGACCTTGGACCGGGTCGGATCGACCCACTCTCCGCGCATCTTTGCGACCTCCACCGTCGCGAGAAAGTCCTCCGCTTCCCGCTTCGTTCGGAAGCCGCGCTTGTCGGTCTGGCGTCGATCCGGGGTGCGGTAACGCACTCGCCAAAGCTTCACGACCCGCGAGGGTCGACCGCTCGCCGCCGGCGCCCTGCCTTCCGGGTAGGTGAGGTACGAGCTGACCGACCCCATCAGCGACCACCGTTCGTCTGCTGGACCACCACGCGAGCGTGGCATTCGCTGCGACCACTGCCGGCGCCTTGTATGCGGACAAGGCGGGAGGTCACGTCGACGCTCCTGTGGATGAAAGCCAGGCGGGCAGAACGTCGTCGCCCCAATGAGCGGTGCGGGGGTCAAATACCTCCCGGACATCAACTAGGTCGGCGACGCGCTTCGCGCTCGGCTGCCGCAACGCTGCTCGAACGGTGTACGCGCTGTCGGGGTTGCAGAGGAAGACGACCCTGTCCGCGGCGCCCGCTTCGATCCGGAGCCGGAACCTCGCAAGGATCATCGCGTACCGGTCGGCCCGCTTCGGCGTCAGCTCGACCTCGATCAACGTCAGCTGGTCGCCCTTGATCGCGACGCCGTCCGCTACATGGCTGCGAACTCGCGGAGGGCGCTCGTCCCTTGCCCACGAATACCCCGCGGCGAGATACCGGGTGGACGCCGCGGACACCGCGATCTCATGCCGCGTCGTCTGCGCGAACAGATTGGGGCGCCGCGATCCAGTCACCGCCGGTGTCGCCCAGACGGCCGACCCGTCCGGGCCACCGAGGTTCGTCCGATCCACTTACCCGACGCGCGTCATGCGGGACACCCACCGCTGCGCCTGCCGGAGCGCGACCGGTCGGTCAAGCGAAGGCCAAGTACGCCCAGCGTCAACCTCGACCGCGACCGGCTCCGGACCGTCCGTTCGACCGTGACAGACGAAGACTCGGACTGGGGGAGGTGGGAGCGGTGCCCGCTGGAGCCGCTTCCCAGATGACTCCAGCGGACAGACCGGCTCGCTCGCGGGGCGAGCAGCGCTGGTCCTGGCAAAGCTACCCGCGCCGATGATGCAACGGGTAGCCCGGCATCGCTGCCAGACGGGGATGCGTCACCGGCGGATCCTGCGCCGCCGCTCCTCCTCCTTGGCGCCGACATATTCGACAGCGAACATGGCCGCCCCGGTCTGACCAACAGCAGCAACAATTGGATCCGGATCGCGGGCGAGGACGTCCATCTGTCCTGACAGCGATGCCAGGTATACCGCTCGCAACCCCGCCTACCTGCTTGACCGTGCCGGGCCGGCCCCGGAAGCGCTGGAGCAGCAACTCGAGTTCCTCCGGCAAGTCCGGATGCGCGAAGTTCGGCTCTACGCCACCCGCAAATTCGGCAACGTCTCCCCCGAGGCGCTGCAGGAGATCACGCGGATCCTCGGCAAGACCGAGGAGGGACGAATCGGGGCAGGCACCCGATCACGACCGCTTACGGCTGGGACGACCGGCATCGCGATCTCGGCCAGCGCGATGTCGGCCCCGCGCGAGTCGCCTCGGCGCATCAGCAGCCTCGGCCGCCCGTGCGGCAGGATCGCCTGGATCGGTCGAGGGCGGGGAGCGGGCATGGCGTCGCGACGCGGCCTCGTGGCCGCCACCGTCTTCTTCGCGCTGACGGCGGTCCTCAGCGTCGTGCTGTTCCGGCCGCTCGGTCCGACGGGATGGGCGGTCCTCGTGGCGAGCATCGCCTTCGTCGCGGCCGGCTGCGTCGCGCTCTGGAAGGGCGAGGCGCTCGCAGCGTCGGGAACCCGGCGGCGAAAGGAACGGTCGGTGCGGGCCCCCGCCGCGGCGACCGGCCGAGCGGCTCCCGGTCCCGTCCTCGTGGGCGAGCAGCCGTCCATCGACCTGCACGCGGAGGTCGGCGAGCCGTCGGCCGAGGAGCGCGAGGTGCTCGCCACGACGCTCACCGCACTCCAGGACGTCGAGCTGCTCCGGGCCGGCGAGGTCGACGTCCCGCAGATGTGGCGGGCCGCCCACGCCTCCGATCCCGGACGCCCCGTGGACGTCTACGGCGCGCTCGGCTCGCTCGCCGTGCTGCAGGAGCTCGGGGTCCTCGCGCTGCGCCGACTCGTCTTCGTACCGGTGCACGTCGAGTACGACGTCGACCTCCTCGCCGAGGTCGCCGCAGCCCTCCTCGCCGCCCTCGGGCACGAGGTCGACCCGGAGGACGTCGTGGTCACGCTGGCGGCGGACGACCGCGGGACCGCCTCCACGATCGCCGTCCCGCTCGAGGGCCGCACCGAGACCGTCCCGTTCGCCTTCCTCCCGAAGGACCCGCCGCCCGACCTGCTCGAGGCGCTCGCGCGGTTCCCTCGGGCGGACGACCCGCGGGAGCTCGTGGTCGCGGTGGTCGACCAGTACCTGCTCCACGCCGCGATCCGCCCGGGCCGCCTGGCCGCGCTCAACCGCCGCTTCGACGCGGCGAACCGCGGCATCCCGCCGGAGTACGCCTTCTCCTTCGACCCGCTCTGACCCCGGTCCCGCCCAGGCCTGCTGCGAGCCGAGAATCGCCACGACTGTCCTCGTCGGGCGTCCTCGTCCGTCGTAGGGGTGACGCGACAGAAGGAGCACGCGATGAAGTACATGATCCTGATCTCGACGGACGAGGACGCCCGGAAGCAGTGGGAGGCGGACGGGTCCGTGTTCGACGACGCGCACCGGGCGGTCTTCGCCGAGCTGCGGCGGACCGGCGAGCTGGTCGACGGCAACGAGCTCGATCCCGAGGACGCGACGGTGATCGGGACGCACCGGGGCGAGGCCCTCTCCATGCGGGGCCGTTCACGGAGGGCGTCGAGGTCGTCGGCGGCTACTACGTCGTCGATGTGGCATCGAAGGACCGCGCGATCGAGATCGCCGGCATGCTCGCCGAGACGCGCTTCTCCCCCGTCGAGATCCGGCGCCTCATGCACTGAGGCGCTCGAGCGCTGCATCGACGCGGTCGCCCTAACCTGACCGCGTGCGCGCACCCGTGCTGGACCTCACGTCGTTGACCGAGCCGGTCACGGCCGAGGAGGTGTCGGTGCACCGGCGGGACGCGGTCGCTCGCGGCGAGGCGCCCTCCACAGGCGCGCTGCTGCGCCGGGTCGGCGTACCGGCGGTGACCGCGCTCGTCGCGCTGGTCGCGCTGGTCGTCGTCGCGGCCACCGGCCGTCCCGCGTGGACGGTCGTCGTCGCGCTGCTGGTCGCCCTCGTCGGCACGCTCTCGGCCGTCCGCACCGCGGCCGCGAGCCGTCGCTCGTGGCGCACCTGGGCGGTGCTCGACCGGTTCGCGACGCGCAACGGACTCCGGCTCGTCCCCGAGTACGCGGCGCCGGCCGACCTCGCCGTCCAGCTGCGCCGCGGGAAGCAGCGCCGGCGCACGGAGTGGATCCGTTTCCCCGGCGACCGGATCCAGGTCGCCAACCACCGGTACTCGGTCACCAGCGGAGGCGGCGACGCCCGCAGCACGTCGGTGTACCGCGTCGGCCTCGTCGTCGTGCGCCTCGACCGTGCCGGCCCGCGGCTCGTGATCGACGCGATGGAGCACGACCGCCACCGCCGCGCGACCGGCTCGCACGCGCCGCGCGGCGCGCTCGACCAGGTGGTGCTGCAGCGGCCCGACTTCGACCGCTCCTACCGGCTCTACCTGCAGGCCGGGACCGGGCAGGAGGCGATGGCCGCGCTGTCGACGCGGCTCGTCGACGCGCTGGCCGCCGCGGCGGCGACGGGCACGCCGTGGGACCTCGAGGTCGTGGAGGGCACGGCGTACTTCATGCAGCCCCGGTTCCTCGACCTGACCGATCCGGCGACCTGGCGACGCATCACCGACCTGGTCGCCGCGGTCGGCTGATCCGCGCCCACGACCGCCGGCCGGCCGTCACGGCCCGCGGACGCTCGGGTGCGAGGACCCGTCTCCGGGACGTCGACCCCTCGACTCAGGTGCCGCGTCCCTGATCCGGCGCGGACTCGTCGCTTCCGCCGGCCAGCACGGCCGCAGCCCGTGCGGCCGCATCGGGATCGGCGCGCGCCGCCTCGAGCGAGGCGTAGCGGATCGACCGCCGCCCCGCGGCCTGCGCCAACAGCTCGTGGAGCCCGGAGACGGGGAGGCCTCCGTCGGACCCGTCCGTCATCGGACCAGAGCAGGAGGAGCCGGTGACGGGGGCGCCGTCCCGGGCACGGGCGCCGGTCGGGGCGGTCAGGGCGCTCCGGCCCACCCCAGCGGAGCGGCGCCGCGCGGGTCCTCGGGCAGGGGTTCGAGACCGGCGATCACGTCGACGGCCCGCCCCACGCCGTCCTCGGTCCGCATCGCGGCGGCGACGACGGCCGCCCTCGATCGGCGACCGAGCGCGTCGGTGATCGCCGGCACGAGGGTGCCGACGCGCAGCCGCCGCGGCGGCACCGGCGCGGCCGAGATGCCGAGCCGGTGGAGGCGACCGGCCCAGAACGGCTGGTCCGCGGCGAACGGCACGACCACGGAGGGCACGCCCGCGCGCGCGACCGCGTGCGTCGTCCCGGCGCCGCCGTGGTGCAGCACGACGTCCGCCGCGGCGAGCAGCGGGCGGAGCGGCGCCGACCGCAGAGCGAGCACGTCCGGGGCCCGCAGCGCCTCCGGCAGCGCCATGCCGCCCCAGCCCGTCAGCAGCACCGCTCGCAGCCCGTGCGCCCGCGCCGCTGCGACGACCACCTGCGCCCTGCGCGCCGCGTCGCCGCCGGCCATGGACCCGAACGACGCGACGAGGTGGCGTCCGTCCCGCAGGAACGCCGCCACGTCGGGCGCGAGGGCCTCGCTCGAGGCGTCGTCGAACCAGGCGCCGGTGAGGTGCACCCGCTCCGGCCAGTCCGCGGGCCGGGGCAGCAGCTGCGGGCTCACCGCCATCAGGACCGCCCGGGACGAGGAGCGGGCAGCGGGCGCGGTCCCGCCCGGCAGCAGCGCCGCGGCGCGGGCGGCGTCGGGCTGCAGCAGGCGCGCGCCGGCCCTCGGCACGGCGTAGGTCCACCGGTTCGCGCGACCCAGGTCCCGGGTCGCGGTGGGCCCGCCCGCCGCCGGGAACGCGGCGGTCGGGGTGGCGACCGGCGACAGCTCGACGAGCACGCGCGGGATCCCGAGGGCGTCGGCGACCAGCGGCGCGCTCAGGAGGAGCGGGTGGTGCACCACCACGTCGGGCGCGAACGCGAGCGTCTCGCGCACGCCGGCCGCGAAGAGGCGGCGCAGGCCGGGCCGCGCGTCGCGCAGCGCTCGGACCACCGCCCACGGCCGCGTCGACGGTCCCGGGACGAGGCCCTGGAACCGCAGGTCGAGGCTCACCGCGTCGATCCCGGCCAGCTCCGCGCCGGAGTCGTCCGGGACGCCGAGACGGACCTCGTGGCCGGAAGCGGCGGCACGCCGGGCGAGGGCCGCGAACGGCTCGACGTCCCCCCGGGTGCCGGCCGTCAGCAGCATCATCCGCACCCCCGCAGTCTGTGGCCCGACCTCGAAGGACCGCCGTGCGCCTGGGAACCGGGCGTCCACTCGGACGGCAGGCGCCAGGCTGAGGTGCCGGCGGAGCCCGATCCCGGCCGATCCTCGAGGAGCTGGCCGTGACGCCCTACCGGATGCCGCCCCAGTGGACCACGTCGACGGCGCCGCACCCGCCGTGCCGGTCGCGATGACGGCGGCGGCGGCGTCGGCCGCGCCGGTGATGCGGCTCGTGCGGCTGATCCACATCTCGCGCCCCGTGCTCTGGATCAACACGATCGGCACCGGCCTGGTCGGCATCTGGTTGACCGGGCGGCTCTTCGACCTGCAGGCCCTGCCGGTGATCCTCTGGCTGACGCTGCCCTTCAACCTGCTGATCTACGGCGTCAACGACGTGTACGACCAGGAGACCGACGCGCTGAACCCGCGCAAGGGCTCCATCGAGGGCGCGCGCATCGAGCCGCGCGAGGTGCGCACGATCGCCTGGTCGGTCGCGGTCGTCAACCTGCCGTTCCTCGTCTACTTCCTCGTCGCGCTCCCGCCTGCCGCGGTCGCCGTGATGCTGCTCTACGCGGGGGTGTTCGTCTTCTACTCGGCCCCGCCGCTGCGGTTCAAGACCCGCCCCTTCCTCGACTCGCTGAGCAACGCGGCCTACGCGCTCCCCCTCCTCTTCGTGCCGCTCGCCCTCGGCGCGACCCCGGTCTGGCCGGCGCTCGCCGGGCTGCTCGCATGGAGCGTCGCCAAGCACGCCTTCGACGCGGTGCAGGACGTGGAGGAGGACCGCGAGGCGGGCATCGCGACGACGGCGGTGCGCCTCGGCCCGCGCGGCACCGCGGTGTGGAGCGGTGCGTGGTGGCTGGTCTCGACGGGGCTCTTCGCGGTCGTCAGCCTGCCGGTGGCGGCGGTGAACCTCGCGATCGCGGGCGCGCTCGTGGTCCGGCTGCTGCGCCGTCCGACGCCCGCGACCGGGCATCGGCTCTACCCCCTGTCGGTCGCCTTCCCCTACATCGCGGGCTCCGTCGCCGGCGCCCCGCTGACCTTCGGGATCGTCATGGGGCTCTACCCGTGAGCGGCCGCAGCGCCGTGATCGCCGGAGGTCGCCCGTGAGCCGGGTCGTCGTCGTCGGCGGCGGGATCGGCGGCCTCGCCGCGTCCGCACTGCTCGCCCGGGCCGGTCACCGCGTCGTCCTGCTCGAGGCCGCCGAGGTCCTCGGCGGCAAGAGCCGCCGGCTGGAGCTCGACGGGGAGCGGATCGACAGCGGGCCGTCCCTCGTCACCTTCCCTGCGGTGTGGGACGAGCTGCTGCGCCGGCTCGACGCCGGACGGCGCCCGATCGCCGCTGCGGGGCGGCTCGACCTGATCCGGCTGCCCGAGGTGAGCCGCTACTACTTCGCGGGCGAGCAGGTCTCCCTCCCCGTGCCCGAGGACCACCCCTGGTACCCGGCCTGGCGCCGCTTCAGCGACGAGCACGCCCCGCTCGCGGACGACGTCACCGCGCTGCTGCTCGCCGACCCGCTGTCCCGCTCGGCGCTGCCGGCCGTCCGCCGCCTGCTCCGCACCTACGGCAGCCGCCTGACGACCCGCGCCTACCTCGACTCGCTGCAGTGGCTGCCCGACGGCCTGCGCGAGATCCTCGCGATCCACACGCTGAACGCGGGCGTCGCTCCCGAGCGCACGCCCGCGCTCTACGCGAGCATGCCGGCGATCATGGCGGCCACCGGCGCCTGGGTCCCCCGCGGCGGCGTGTACGAGATCGTGCTCGCGCTGCAGCGGCTCGCGGAGGCGGCAGGCGTCGAGGTGCGCACCGGCGAGGAGGTGACGCGCATCGAGCGAGGGCGCGTGCGGAGCACGACCGGCGAGCACCCGGCCGACCTGGTCGTCAGCGGGCTCGACGCCGACCGTCTGGACGGGCTGCTCGACCGGCCGGCACCGCGCAGGCCGCGCACCCTCTCCTGCTCCGCGATCGCGATCCACGGGGTGCTGCAGCAGGACCTGCCGGCCGAGATCGCGTCGCACAGCGTCGTGCTGCCGCGGCGCCCCGCGGCGCTGCACCGCAGTCTCGCGGCCGGCGACGAACCGGCCGACACGATGGCGTTCGTCACCACCTACCGCGCGGGCGAGGTCTACCCGAACGATCGGAGCACCCTCGCCGTCCTGCTGACCGCGCCGGCGAACGACGAGGAGTACACGCTCGAGCACCCGTTCGTCCGCCGCGAGGTCGAGCGCATCTCGGCCGCGATGGGCCTCGCGCGACCGCTCACGGACGGCCTCGCCGAGGCGGTCGTGCTCGACCCTCGCCACTACGGCTCGTTCGGCGAACCGCACGGTGCGCTGTACGGCGCGGCACGACCGCCCTGGCTGAGCGGCCCCTTCCACCGTCCGGCCTACTCGGACCGCCGGCGGCCGTGGCTGTGGCGCGTGGGCGCGTCCGTCCACCCCGGGGGCGGCGTCCCCGCCGTCCTGGGCGGGGCGATGATCGCCGTCGCCCGGCTGCTCGCGCAGCATCCGCCCACGGCGGATGCGCGAGCGTCAGGGCATGGGCCGCGGCTCGAGCGCTGAGCTCGGGCGGCAGCCGTGCCCATGGCGGGTGGCGCTCAGCGGTCCGGACGCGCCGGCGCCTCCTCAGCACCGGCCGCGGCGCCCAACCGGCCGCCCAACGAGGCCGTCTGCGGCACGAGCGTCCGGGATGCGATGCGCCACCCGGCGGCGGTGCGCCGCAGGACGTCGTGGTGCGAGACGCTGCGCACCGCGCCTTCGACGGTCAGCATGAAGCCCTTCGACTCGACGACCGCTTCGTCCTCGTCGGCCTCGAGGACCACGACGTCGGTCGTGTGATGGGCGACGGGGTTCTGCGGACCGAGCCGCATCGCGCCGTCCGCCAGCGCCTGCACGCCGATCATCACCGGCAGCCCGACCGCGCTCATGTCGTAGCGCACGTCGAGCGTGAAGACCGTGTCCAGCCGGTCGAGGTCGCCGCGGTCGACCACGTGCCCGTATCGCGCCAGGGTCTCGACGATCTGGTCCCGCTCGTGGGTGCTCATCTGCTGCTCCTTCGTCGGCTCCATCTGAGCCTGCGTTCCGAACGGTACTCCGTACCGCGCGGAACGCAAGCCCTGCCCAACGTCGTTCTGGCCTACCCTCCTCATGTGCCCGAGGACCTCTCCCTGATCGAGCGGAAGCGGCGACAGGCTCGTCGGCGCATCGTCGCCGCGGCCGACGAGCTGTTCGCCGCTCGCGGGTTCGACGCCGTGTCGGTGAACGACATCGCCGAGCGCGCCGAGGTCGGGCGGACGACCTTCTTCCGCCACTTCGGGGACAAGCAGGAGGTGGTGTTCGCCCGCGAGCAGGAGCTGCTCGACCTCATCGCCGCGGAACGGGTGGAACCCGCCGCGGCCGGTCTCGGCACGCTCCTCGATGCGGTTCGCGCGCTCGAGCCGGTCCTGCTGCGCCTCCTGGACCGCATGACCGCGGACCTCGCCGGCTACCGACGTCACCTGCAGCTCATCGAGCAGCACGCCGAGCTCGCGGCGCGCGACGCCGTCAAGATGCAGGGCGTGGCGCTCCGGCTCCGCGACCTGCTGACCGCGCAGGACTGCCCGGACGGCACCGCCACGCTCGCGGCGGAGATCGCGATGGCCTGCTACTGGACGGCCCGTCGCACCGCGCCCGACCCTGCGGACCTGGTCGGAGCGACCCGGCGCGCGCTCCGGCAGGTGCTCGAACCCGGCACGGCCGGCTGACCCGGCACCCCACGGGCCGAGGAGCCCGAGCGCCGCCTACTGCGAGAGCTGCTCCTCGATGGTCTTCGTGCCCTCGACGACCACCGACCCCGTGTGCGCGGTCGTCACCGTCTCGACGAGCACGATGTGCACCTCCTCGTCCGCGATCGGGTTGTGCCGGACACCGCGCGGGACGACGAAGAACTCCCCCGGGCCGAGCCGCACCTCGTCCCGCCCCTCGAGCTCGATGCGGAGGCGCCCGGAGACCACGAGGAACAGCTCGTCCTCGTCGTCGTGCGCGTGCCATACCAGCTGACCGAGCAGCTTCGCGACCTTCACGTACTGGTCGTTGACCCGGCCCACCACCTTCGGGGACCAGTGCTCGACGACGCCCTCGAGCGCCGCCGCGATGCCGACCACGTCCTGCTGCATGCCGGGCAGTGTCGCACCGCTCACGGAAAGCAGGGCCCGTCGTCGAAGCGGACGTGCATCAGCGCGCTGCCGTCGAGCCACGCCTCGAGCGGATCGACCGGCTGCGCGATGTACGCGCGGTGCCGCGGCTGGTCCAGGTCGTCGACGATCGACGCGAAGACCCGCCGTCGCCGGTCCGCGTCCAGCACGGGCGTCCCGACCGCGGGCAGGTCGGCGCTACGCGGACTGCGGACCGTGCGCCTTCAGGACGAGCCCCAGCAGACCGACCAGCTGCTCCTGCTGCTCGCTCGTCAGGCCCGCGAGGAGCGCCTCCTGCACGGCGGCCGCATGGGCCTGGAGGCCGCCGAGATGCGCCCGACCGGAGGGGGTCAACGTGAGGACCTTCCGTCGCCGGTCCGCCGGATCCGTCCGCCGATCGACGTGCCGGGCCCCGTCGAGTCGAGTCGCGACCGCGTTGACGTCGTTGCGATCGAGGCCGAGGCGGCGCCCGATCTCCGCCTGACTGAGGTCGCCGAACTCGTCGAGCGCGGCCAGGACCGCATAGTCCCCGCGCTCCGCAGCCGTCATGCGCTGCAGCGTGAGGCGCGAGCCGATCGTTCCCACCTTGTTCGCCTGCCAGCTCACCAGCTGCCGAAGACGCCGTGGCGGGCCCGCTTCGGCACCGGTCTCGGACATCGACACACCATAACGGTTGGTCGCGCCAACGAACGTGTATGTTGGTCGTGCCAACGTTGGTGAAGCCAACATTTTCTGCACGAGGAGTGAACATGGAGCCGAACCCGCTGCCCGACCTGATGGGCCGTCGCGTCGTCGTCCCCGGCGGCACCGGTGCCGTCGGGGAGGGCGTGGTGCGCCGCTACCTGGCGGCCGGTGCCGATGTCGTGGTGCCGACGCGTTCGGAGCGGCGCTCGAGCGAGTTCCGAGCACTGCTCGGGACCGCCGAGGCGGAGCGCCTGCACGTGGTGGTCCACGACTACACGACCTTCGCCGGCGCGGAGGACCTCATGGATCAGACGGCGCACCACCTCGGCGGGGTCGACGACGTCGTGGCCCCGATCGGCGGCTGGTGGGCCGGCGGCCCGCTGTCGGCCATCACCGAGCAGGACTGGGGCGACGCCTTCGTCGGTCTGGCATCGACGCACATCGCAGTCCTGCGGGCCGCTCTGCCGCGGATGAACCGCACCGGCGCGTACTCGGTCGTCGTCGGCGACTCGGCGAGCTTCCCGGTCCCGGGCAGCGGGCTGGTCAGCATGGAGCAGGCCGCCGTGCTGATGATGCAGCGGGTGGCGGCTGTCGAGTCCGGCGACAGCAGGCGGATCTTCGCCCTGACGCTGGGACCGGTTCGCACGCGCGACGTCGAGGGCGACCCGACATGGATCAGCAGCGACCAGGTCGGGGCGGCCGCCGTGGCGCTCTCCGCCTCGACGGCGCAGAGCGACATCGTGCCGCTGCACGGCGCGGACGAGGTGACCGACCTCCTGCGGACCATCCGCGCCGCCGAGCGGAGCTGACCCGGGCGGTGGTCACCGCGACCGGGGAGCCGATCGCAGTGCCGCGACGATCAGCTCGAGCAGGCGATCGGTCTGCGCGTCGGCGGCGGTCGACGCGTCGCCGAGGCCGTGCTTGCTCCTGGCCTGCGCGGCCAGCTGCCGAGCCCCGGCACGGCGCTGCGCTGAGCCGGGCCCGACCATCGCGGCGATACCGGACCGCAGAGGCGGGCCGCGCTCGAGATCGACTCGCGCGCGGCCCGCCTCGGGCGCTTGATCAGACCGCGGCGTGCTCGGGCTCCGCGGGCGCCGGCTCCTCGGTCGCGCGGGAGTCGGTCAGGGTCAGGGCCCCGATCGTTCCGATCGTCGCGACGAGCACGGCGACGACCAGGAACACGACCCGCTCGCCGGTGAAGAAGGACTGCACCAGGGAGGCGCTCCAGGCGCCGACGGGCAGGGCGTTCGTCACGAGCGCCGCGATGAGCGTGCCGACCACGGCCGTGCCGAGGCTGGTGCCGATCTCCTGCGCCGTGTCGTTGAGCGCGGCGCCGATCGAGGTGCGGTTGGCCGGCATCGCCGCGACGAGCGCGACCGCGCAGATGGTGAGGATCGTGCGCAGGCCGATCGTGAGGACGACCATCATCACGGCGATCGCGAGGTAGCCGCGGTCCACGGCCCACGCCATCCCGAGCATCGCGCCGACGAGCAGCCCGACGCCGACCAGGCAGGCGAGGCGGTGCCCGAGACGGGCCGCCAGCTGCTCCGCGACCGGGGTCGCCGCGATCATCGTGACGATCAGCGGCAGGTTGGCGAGGCCCGCGACCATGGGGCTCCAGCCGTAGGCGTACTGGAAGTGCAGGGTCAGCGCGAAGAGCACGCCGGCCATCGCGACGTTCGACGCGAGCTGGGTGAGCGCGGCTCCACGGACGGGTCCGGTCCGGAACAGCGCGAGATCGATCATCGGCGCGGCGGCGCGACGCTCGCGGACCATGAAGCCGATCACGGCCGCGACGGCACCGAGGGCGGAGGCGACGGTCGCGGGGGCGAGCCACCCGAACTCGACGCCGCTGGTCAGCGTGTAGCAGCCGAGCCCGATCGCCGCGACCGTCAGGGCCGCGCCGATCAGGTCGAGGCGCCCGGTGGTGAGGTCCGCGCGCCGGTCGGCGGGGACGCCGGCGCGGACGCCGAGCCAGGCGATCAGCGCGACCGGCGCGTTGACGACCAGCAGCCACTGCCAGCTGAAGCTCGCGAGCACGGAGCCGCCGAGGACCGGGCCGAGGACGAAGCCGGACATGCCGACGACCATCACGATCGTGATGGCACGCATGCGCAGCTTCTCGTCGTCGAAGAGCCGGAAGATCAGCGACATCGTCACGGGCGCCATCGCGGCGGCGGCGCATCCCAGCGCGGCGCGCAGCGCGACGAGCTGGCCGATGTCGGTCACGAGGACGACGGCCAGGCTGATCAGGCCGAAGGCGGCGAGACCGACGAGCAGCACCCGGCGCCGGCCGAACCGGTCCGCCGAGGAGCCGGCAGTCAGCAGCAGGCCGCCGAAGGTCAGGGAGTAGGCGCCGGTGACCCACTGCAGCCCGGTCGTGCCGCTCTGCAGCGCGCGACCGATCGTGGGCAGGGCGACCTGCAGCAGCGTGTTGTCGATCATCTCGACGAAGAAGGCCAGGCAGAGGGCCGCCAGCGGGATCGCCGCGGCGCGGAGCGAGGCGTAGGTGCGCGGGGCGGTGGCAGCGGTGTCCGGTGCGCTCATCGGTGCACCTCCTTTCTCGAACGCCGTTCGAGTCTCGAACGACGTTCGAGAAGATAGAACAACGTTCGATAAGATGCAAGACGTGGCGACGGATCGATCGACGGAGGCGGAGACGGCGAGCCCGGCCGCCCGCGCTCGAGGACGTCAGCGGGCGTCGCACTCGCTCGACACCGTGCTGCGCGAGGCGATCGCGATCCTCGACGAGTCGGGCGAGCCCGCCCTGACGTTCCGTGCCCTGGCCTCGCGGCTCGGTGGCGGCGTGGGGAGCATCTACTGGTACGTCGGCAGCCGGGACGAGCTGCTCGACCTGGCGGTCGAGGAGGTCATGGGGCAGGTCGTCGCCGGCAGCGAGCCGCTGACGCACGGCCCGGATCCGATCGCGAACGTGCGGGCGATCGCCCTGGCGCTGTTCGACGAGTTCGTCCGGCGCCCGTGGTTCGGCCAGCTCATGCTCCGCAACAACGGCATGCAGCCGAACTCCATGGCGATGCTCGAACGGCTCGGTCAGCAGCTCATGCGGCTCGACCTGACGCCGCGCCAGCAGTTCCACGCGGTCTCCTCGATCATCAGCTACGTCGTCGGCGTCGCCATCGACCTCGCGGAGCCGCCGCCGAAGGAGTACCTGGAGAGCGGGATGGCCCCGGCCGAGTTCCTCCGCGTGCTCGGCGACCGCTGGCGGGCGCTCGATCCGGACGAGTTCCCGTTCGCCCACGAGGTCGCCGACGAGATGGCGACGCACGACGACATCGACGTCTTCCGATCGGGGCTCGACCTGCTGCTGGACGGCCTGCGTCTGCAGGCGGGGCTCCGGGCCGAACCGTCGCAGGACCGCCGAGCGGTCCTGCCGCAGGGCGACCGACCGGCGTAGGGGGCCGTTCGCCCAGCGAGCCGATCCGATCCGAGCCGATCAGAGCGGGAAGCGCACCCCCGTCAGCTGCTCCGACACGGTCCAGAGCCGGGCGGCGAGCGCGGGGTCCTTCGCCTGCTTGGACGTCCCGATGACCTCCGCGCCGCCGCGCATGTGCACCAGGTGCTCCGGTCCGGTCATGGATCCGCCGGGCACATCCCCGATCGCGGCGAGGAGCACGGGCAGCGCGCCGTCGTCCGGCGACTGCGCGAACGCGCGGGTGACGAGCTGCGCGAGCCCGGTCGAGCCGCCCGTCATGTCCGTGGCGACCAGGCCGGGGTGGGCGGCGACCGCCGTGACCGCGGAGCCCGCGGCCGTCAGCCTGCGCTGCAGCTCGACGATGAACAGGAGGTCGGCGAGCTTCGAGGCCGCGTAGGCCGTGGACTCCTTGTAGGCGCGACGCTCCATCTGCAGGTCGTCGAAGTCGAGCCGGCCCATCCGCTCGACCTGCGACGCGAGCGAGACGACGCGGCCGGTGACCTGCGGCAGCAGCAGGTTCGTCAGGGCGAAGGGGCCGAGGTGGTTGGTCCCGAGCTGCAGCTCGAAGCCGTCCTTCGTCAGGCGTCGGGTCGGCACCGAGACGCCGGCGTTGTTCACGAGCACCTCGATCGGCCCCTCCCACGCCTCGGCGAAGCGGCGGACGGAGGCGAGGTCCGCGAGGTCGAGGGCGCGCACCTCGGTCCGCCCCGGCATCGCGGACGCCACCCGGCGGCCCTTCTCGGCGTCGCGGACGGCCAGGACGACGCGGGCGTTCGCGGTCGCCAGCGCCCGCGCCGTGGCGAGGCCGATGCCGCCGGTCGCGCCGGTCACGATCACCGTCCTGCCGGCGAGGTCGGGGAGGTCGGATGCGGACTGCAGCGTGGAGGTCATGCCGGAGACACTAGACACTGTCTAGAAAGTTGGCAACGTCTAGTTCCCGCTAGTCTGTCCGTGTGACGTCGCAGCCGTTCCACCACGGCAACCTGCGCGCGGTGCTGCTCGAACGCGCGGAGGCGGTCGTGCGCGAGCGCGGCGCGGACGCCCTGTCCCTCCGAGAGCTCGCCCGCGAGGCCGGCGTGAGTCACGGGGCGCCCCGCAGCCACTTCATCGACCGGCAGGCGCTGCTCGATGCGCTCGCGGTGCAGGGCTTCGACCGCCTCACCGAGCGCCTCCGTGCCGCGCGGGAGGCGGGGCGGTCGTTCGAGGACCGGTTCCACCGGCTCGCGCGCGCCTACGTCGGCTTCGCGGTCGACGACGCGGCGCTGATGGAGCTGATGTTCTCCATGAAGACGACCGGGTCGACCCCCGCCGTGGCCGACGCGGCGGGCCGGATGTTCGACGTCCTCGGCGACGCGCTGGCCAAGGGGTCCACGACCCCTCCCCACCCCGTCGACGGCGAGCGCTTCGGACTCGTCTTCGCGGCGGCCGTCCAGGGCGCGGCCGCGCTCGTCACGACCGGTCGCGTCAGCCGTGAGCAGGGCGAGCGCATCGTGGACGACGCGGCGTCGATGCTGCTGCGGTCCGAGCTCGGCGCCCGAGTGCTGGGCGGCCGGAGCGACGCGCGCTGATCCGAGCGGCGCGCCGGAGCACGCGCGACCCGAACGCCCCCGGCCGGTTCCTCGCCGAGGGCGCCCTTCGGGTCAGCAGCAGCCGGTGCCGCCGCAGCAGGTCTGGTCGTCCACGGGTCACCTCCTCCCGTCGATCGGGGTCGTCAGCCGCGGAGGCCCTCCAGCAGGGCCTCGACGCGGCCGCGGATCTCGTCGCGGATCGGCCGGACCTGCTCGAGCGGCCGCCCGGCCGGGTCGGTCAGCTCCCAGTCCTCGTAGCGCTTGCCCGGGAAGACGGGGCAGGCGTCGCCGCATCCCATGGTGATGACGACGTCGGAGGCGCGCACGTCGTCGACCGCGAGCACCCGCGGCTGCGTCCCGGTGATGTCGATCCCGACCTCCGCCATGGCCTCGACGGCGACGGGATTGATCCGGTCCGCGGGCTCGCTCCCTGCGGACAGCACCTGCACCCGTTCGCCCCCGAGCTCGCGGGCGAACCCGGCCGCCATCTGGGACCTGCCGGCGTTGTGCACGCAGACGAACAGGATCGACGGACGCTCGTCGTTCATGGCTCTCCTCCATCGATGGATGTCGATGAACCATAGACATAGACGTTCATCGATGTCTATGGTCGGACCATGCCGCTGATGGAGCTGCCGATCACCGCGTCGACCAGCGCGGCGTGCTGCATCGGCGACAGCTGCGCCTCGTTGACCCGGGAGGCGATCGACGAGCGCGGAGCACGCGACCTCGCCCTGGTGCTGAAGGCGCTCGCCGATCCCGTGCGCCTCCGACTCGTCTCGATGATCGCCGCGCACGACGGCGGGGAGGCGTGCGTCTGCGACCTCACGGAACCGCTCGGCCTCGCGCAGCCGACGGTGAGCCACCACCTCAAGGTGCTCGTCGACGCCGGCTTCCTGACGCGCTCCAAGCGCGGCACCTGGGCGTACTACGCGCTCGTCCCGGGAGCGCTGGACGCCGTCGCCGCCACGCTCGTCACGGTCTGACCGAGCCGCGGCTCAGATCGTGCGGCTGCGCAGCGCCTCGTTCCACAGGTGCTGCTCGACCCGCGCCGCGGCGTCGCGCAGCCCTTCGAGCTCGCTCGGCCGGAACGTCCGGGGGTTCGTGCCGTAGATGCAGACCATGCCGATCCGGTACCCGTCGGGCGAGTGCACCGGGTAGCCCGCGTAGAACCGGATGCCGGCCGGCCCCTGCACGAGCGGGGCGTTCCTCGTCCTGCCGTCCAGCAGGGTGTCGTTGACGAGCGTCAGCTCGTCGGTGCCGACGGCGATGTGGCAGAGGCCCGCCTCGCGCGGGATCACGAGCAGCTCGTCCCGGGTCGAGGCCTTCGACCACTGCGCGGCGCCGTCGATCACGGTGAAGGCCGCGCCGCGGACGCGGTACCGGCTGCGGACGGCCTCGACCTCCTTGTCGAGCACGAGGTCGCGCTCCCCGCGGCGGAGGCGGAGGGCGTCGACGGCGCGCTGCCGGAACGCCTCGTGCTGCGGGCGGTTCCGGAACGCGCGCGGCGACTCGTCGCCGGCGCCGTCGACCGCGGCGAACGCGGGCTCGAGGCGGCCCGCGACGAAGTCGGCCCAGTCGTCCCAGGCGGTGTCCGAGAAACGGCCGGCCGGCTGCTGCGCCCCGAGGATCGGGCGGAGCTCCGCGAACCGCACGCGACCGGTCAGGGAGCAGACCTCCTCCGTCACCTCGACCCGACGCGCGGCGTGGCCGACGGACCGCGCGGCGCGGTAGGCCGCGACGGGGTCCGCCACCGCCCGACCGGACTCGTAGACGAAGAGACCGGCGGTCGGGCAGGTCTCGGTGACGAGGAGGCGGGTGAGCCCGACGACGGCGCCGCGCCACTGGTCGAGGGGCTGCTGGCCCCCGTCGTCGCCGAGCACGATCACGACGGCGTCGTAGCGACGGAGCCGGAGCCCGGCCAGCCCCGCGAGGGCGGCGGGCTTCGTCGGCTCGGACTCGACGACCACGTCGAGCTGGACGGCGCGGCCCGTGCGCGCCGTCACCCGGTCCGCGAGCCGACCGGGCAGGCCCGACTCGTGGTCCCGCAGCCCGGCTCCCCGGAGGACGCCGCCGCCGAAGCAGAGGACCCGGTAGGGATTCGCCCCCGAGCGCCGGATCGTCGCGACCGGGTCGGGTCGCACCTCGAGCACCACCCGCGCCTCGTCGGTCGAGAGGGCGTCGAAGGTGCGCCGCACGATCCCGCCGATCCGAGCTCGCGGTGCGGAGGACGCCGCGTCGGTCCAGCCGGTGGTCGTCATGCCGTCCCCCTCCCCGGACCCGGGCGCCCCGTCAGTGCGTGCGAACGATTCCAGGCCCGAGGAAACCCCTCGTGAAGCCCGTCTTCGGGGGATCCGAGCACCTTTTCCTGCCGGACAGACGGGCGGTCCGGCCCGTGCGCAACCGGGCACCGGCGCGGCGGGACGGATCCACAGCCGATTCCCGGCGAGCGGCGCCGCCGAGGCCCCTGGTCGGGGACTGTCGCGAGCGCGCCGCATCCGAGCGTCCGCAGCCGGGCCCGACGCGCAGCCGGCCCGCCTACAGTGCAGCGGTGCCTGCCCAGTTGCTCGAGGACGCCGCCGTGCAGCAGCGGCCCATGGCCCCGCCGACGCCCCGGGGACCCGCCGGCGAGGCCGTCCTCGCCGCGCTCACGGACCCCGCGGCCGAGGCCGGCGTGGTCGCGGCGGTCGACGAGGCCCTCGCCGCCACCCCGGACGTCCTGCTCGACGAGGACCTGCAGCTCGCGCTCTTCTGCCTCTACGAGCTCCACTTCGGCGGCATCGAGGGCGTCGCGGAGGACCTCGAGTGGTCGCCGGAGCTGAACGCCGCGCGCATCCGGATCGAGCGGCCCTTCGAGGCCGCGATCCGCGCGGCGGTGCCGATGCCCGAGCGGCCCGCCTCGACGTCCGCCGGCGACGTCGCCGCGACCCTCTTCGCGCTGACGAGCGCGGACTCGGGCCCCAGCCTGTCCCGCTGGCTCGCGCGCAAGGCGACCCTCGAGCAGGCCCGCGAGTTCCTGGTGCAGCGCTCGATCTACACGCTGAAGGAGGCGGACCCGCACTCCTGGGGCATCCCGCGGCTCACGGGCCGGGCCAAGGCGGCGCTGGTCGAGATCCAGTCCGACGAGTACGGCGGCGGCCGGCCCGGCCGCGTGCACTCGAGCATCTACGCGCGCACCCTGCGGTCGCTCGGCCTCGACGACGCGTACGGGGCCTACATCGACCTCGTGCCGGCCGTGACCCTGACCTCGGTCAACATGATGTCGTTGTTCGCGATCAACCGGCGGCTGCGCGGCGCCCTCGTCGGGCACCTCGCCGCCTATGAGATGACGTCGGCCGTGCCGAGCCGCCTGTACGGCAACGGGTTCCGCCGGCTCGGCTTCGGCGAGGAGACCACCTGGTACTTCGACGAGCACGTGGAGGCGGACGCGGTGCACGAGCAGATCGCCGCGCGCGACCTCGCCGGCGGCCTGGTCGAGGGCGAGCCCGCCCTGCTCGACGACGTCCTGTTCGGCGCCGCCGCCTCGCTCACCGTCGACGGCTGGCCGGCCGCGCACATGCTCGAGCGGTGGGGCGCGGGCGCGTCCTCCCTCCGCAGCCCGCTGCCCGACGCCGGGAGCACCGATGCCTGAGCGGGAGGAGCCCGTACGGATCGTCGCCTACCCGAACGGCCCGCTGCTCGTCCGCGGCCCCGTCGAGATCGTCGGGCCCGACGGCGCCCCGCTGCCCCGGCGGCGCCGCACCGTCGCGCTGTGCCGCTGCGGCAAGTCGACGATCAAGCCCTACTGCGACGGCACGCACAAGGTCATCGGCTTCGTCACCGAGCCGGAGGAGCCCGCCGAGGACTGACCGCTAGCGGCGGGGCCGACGGTGGTCGAAGACGGCCCGCGGGTCGAAGAACGCGTCGAGCACGGACCGGCGCCGGGCCACGGCCTCGCGGAGGCGGATGCCGTCAACGTCGATCCGCGCCTGGCGGAGCGACGAGCCGTGCAGCTGCTGCCAGTGCGTGGTGGTCGCGTCGATCGGGAAGAAGTACCGGAACCCGTGCTGCTCGAGCAGGCGGTACTTCGGTCCCGAGTAGGGCGCGACGCCGCCGATGTCCGCGCCGAACGGGTAGACGTAGAGGTCGGTCCTCCCGACGATCGGCCGCACCTCCGCGTCCCATCGGGCGCTGTCCCGCTGCAGGGACCCGACCGACGCCGTCGTGTCGTCGATGTGGCCCCAGCTGTGGGAGGCGAACTCCCACCCCTCCGCCTTCAGGGCCGTCGCCACGCGGGACGCCGCCGCGCGGTCGCGGGCGCGATGCGGGTTCCGCGCGTCGGCGGTCGGCGAGGTGCGGTACCCGAGCACGCCCTCGTAGCCGGTGACCGCGAGCACGCCCTTGTGGCCGTGGTACGCGAAGTCCGGGTGCTGCTCGACGAAGGCGTCGACGACCGGGGCGACGTCGTAGGCGCCGTGGTGGACGCCCGTGCCGTCGCGGTAGGTGCTGACGACCCGGCCGTTCCGCAGGGTGAGGTCCTCGGCCAGGCCGTCGCCGCGCTCGTAGCGGTAGTAGTCCACGTCGTCCTGCGAGAGGACGATCGGCGTCCTCCCGCGCGGCAGCAGGATCGGCCGGTACCGCATCCGCCCGCGGTCGTCGACGGCGGCGACGTCGTGCGGGCTGACGAGGACGAACCCCCGCGCGTGCAGGGAGCGCAGGATCCGGTCGAACTCGACGGCCGTGACCATGTAGTCGTCGTACCCGGCGGCGTCCGCGTCGCCGTCGAACGCGCGACGCGGGTCGACGATCAGGCTGTGGAAGAAGAGGTGGCTGATCCGGGAGTCGTCGTGCCATCGCACGGCCGTCGCCTCGCGGGTCCGCACCTCGGCCGCCAGCCGGCCGGCCTCGGCCGATCGCAGCGGGGCGAGCAGCTCGCCCGCTCGGCCGTAGTCGTACTGCTCGAGGGCGAGCCGGGCCTCGGCGACGACCGGGCGCTCCGCGGCGAGGGGGTCCGGCGTCGCGCTCCGGGTCGGGCTCGGCGCAGGCGGCAGCGCGGGCGGACCGCTGCAGGCGGTCAGGGCGAGCACGCCGACGACCGCGAGCGCGGCGACGAGGTGCGCCGCCGTCCGCCGCCCGTCCCGCATGGTCGTCCTCCGTCCCCGCCGTCGCGGCACACTCTGCTCCGGCGCCGGCCGCGAACGGCACTCCCCGAAGCGGTGCCAGGGGCTCCGGTGTGCGGACGCGGCCTCCCGCGCCGGAGCGCGCCGGTGCGGGAGGGTCCGCGGTGCCGGGGTCAGTCCTGTCGGGCCTCGACGCGGAGCAGGGCGTCGCACGAGCTCGCGCGAGCCTGCGCGACCCTCGGGTCCGAGGCCTTCAGCCCGGCCCAGCGCACCTCCTTCGAGTCCTTCCGCTGCACGGCGGTGCGGCCGTCGGCGCTGACGTCGACGAGCGTCCATGAGACGTCGAAGCGGCCGCCGCTGCGGGCGCGCAGGCCGGCCCGCACGAGGAGCGTGCCGCCGTTCCGGTCGTTGCACGCGACGCCCGTGCCGGACCCCGTCCTCGCACCGATCGTGAACGCGTAGGCGCCGCCGTCGCGATGCGTCGTGGCGACGAAGCGGCAGCCCCGGAACGCGTAGAGCCTCGCGGTGCGCTGATCGTCGAGCACGGTGATGGTGCCGCCCGCGCTGTCGAGGTTCGCGGTCCAGCCGCCGTGCACGCCGACCCCGCGCAGCGGGTCGGTGACGGTGACGACGCCGCCCGCGCCCGTGCGGACGCCATAGACCCGGCGGTCGCCCACCGCAGCGGTGAACTGCGTGTCCTGGAGCCCGTCGCGGTCGACGTCCACCGTCGCACCGACGACCGCGCCGGCCGGCACGGTCCGGCTGTTGACGCACCCGCGGGTGCCGTTCGCCTCGCCCACCGGATTCGTGTCGACGTAGCCGGCGACGCCCCAGTGCACCGACGAGGCGCACGCCCACTGCGGCGCCGCGACGAAGACGGCGCGGAAGGAGTGCGGCGGGGAGATGCGGTAGCCGTCGGCGCGCTCCGCCCGGCAGGCGCGGTCGAACGGGCCGCCGCCCTCGTCGACCGCGGTGTACTGCAGGTCGGCGCGGGCCGCGTCGCCGGGACGCAGCATCACCTGCACCGGCACGCCCTGCTGCCGACGGTCCGCGGGTTCACCGATCCGCGTCCCGTCCCCGCCGCTCACGAGGCTGACGCCGGGCGCGCCGGCCAGCCGGCACACGGACCGGCCCGTGTTCTCGAAGACGATGTGCGCCAGCCGCTGCCCCGCGCCGGACCCCTCGGGATCGGCCAGCACCGTCGTCGCGATCGCCGAGTCCGCGCACTGCCGGTACGGCGCATCCGGGTCCACGCGCGCCGCGGCCTCCGCGCCGCTCGCGGCGCCCACGAGCAGGCCCGTCACGAGCGTCGCGGTCGTGAGGACGGCCCCCGCGCCCCGGGCGGCGCGCCCGCCTCCGTCGATCCGTCGGCTCCACATGGTGCATCCCCTCCGTCGCGGTCCGGCGCCCGAAGAGGAGCCGTCGATCGGGGATGTCCGCCGGGCGCCGCGGTGTCACGCCGACCGGCGCGCCCGGCGGGGTTCCGCCTCAGGCGGCGGCGCCGGCCCGATCGACCCGGCGGTGGTACCGCATGCCGGCGAGGCCGCCGAGCAGGGCGCCGATCAGCGTGACGACGAGCACGGCGAGCGCGCTCACGATGCCGCCCACGGTGAGCTGCGAGGAGGAGAACGGCAGCTGCGCGACGCTGCCGAGCTGGTTCACGACGCCGGACTGCGCACCGGCGATCGCGCCGACGACGCCGAGGACGACCGCGACGATCACCGCCCACAGCCACACGGCGATCCCCTGCTTGAGGCCGCTGAAGCGCGCCATGCGGCCGGCGACGTAGCCGCCGCAGAAGTAGGCGATCAGCAGCACCACGAGCAGCACGATCGCGCCGCCGATCCCGACCGCGGACGGCTGCGAACCGGCGGCGTCCTGCACGCCCGCCAGCGCGGCGATCGCGCTGACGACCGCGAGCAGCAGCACCGTGAGGCCGGTCGCGGTGAGCCAGCCGAAGAAGCCGAGGAAGAAGCGCATGCCGGAGAACTGCTCGCGCTCGCGCGCCAGGGCGCGGTCGCGCTCCACCGCGGCGTCGGTCCGCGGCGAGGACAGGCGAGCGTCCCCTCCCGCTGCCACCGCGGTCGTCCGCTCGCTCGGGCGGTCGTCGTGCTCGTCGCTCATGGCCGGACCGTACGACCGGAGCACCCGCCGCCGCGGTCTCCGCGGCGCTTTCGGAGCCGACGACCGGGCCGGGCCCAGTCTCGAGCGACCGATCGCGCACGCCCAGGCGGTGCACCCCGGACGCCCAGCAGACGTGCGGCCGCGACTGGGTCAGTGGACCGAAGAGCGGCCCGCCCGGATGAGGCCTGACCGCGGCACGACCCGAGGAACGAAGGAGACCCCCATGGTCGACATCAACGACATCGACGCCCTGTACCACTCGACCGCCGTGGACCGCGACGGCGACCGGCTCGGCCGCATCGGCCAGGTGTACGTCTCGGACGACGGCCGCCAGCCGCTGTTCGTGACCGTGCACACCGGCCTGTTCGGCACGAAGCAGTCGTTCGTCCCGCTCCAGGGCGCCGCCCTCGAGGGCGACACCCTGCGCGTGCAGTACGACAAGGACACCATCAAGGGCGCGCCGAACATCGACGACGACGGGCACCTGGCGGACGAGGAGCAGGCGAGCCTGTTCGACTACTACGACGGCCGCGCGGGCGGTGCCGCGGCCGGCGTCGGAGGCACCCCGTCCGGCATCGGCACGGACCGCGGCGCCGGCTTCGACACGACGACCGACCGCGGCACGGTCGGGCACGACACCTCCGGCCCGACGACGGACGACGCGATGACGCGCTCGGAGGAGCGGCTCAACGTCGGCACCCAGAAGGTCGAGACCGGCCGCGCCCGCCTCCGCAAGCACGTCGTGACCGAGCAGCAGAGCGTCACCGTGCCGGTGCAGCACGAGGAGGTGCGGCTCGAGCGCGAGCCGATCACCGATGCGAACCGCGGCGAGGCGCTCGCCGGCCCGGACCTGTCGGAGGAGGAGCACGAGGTCGTCCTGACCGAGGAGCGCCCCGTGGTCCAGAAGGAGACCGTGCCGGTCGAGCGCGTGCGCCTCGACAAGGAGACGGTGACCGACCAGCAGCAGGTCACCGAGGACGTCCGCCACGAGGAGATCACGACGGACGACGACGGCCGGACCACCCGCGAGACCCGCTAGCCCGGAGGACCGAGGAGGGGCGTCGCGCCGCGGCGCCCCTCCTGTCCACCGCAGGAGCGGTCTCCCGCGCTCCCGCTAAGGTCCGACGATGATCGACAGCCTCCTCCGGCTCACCTACACCGCGACGGACGCGAGCGCGGCGACGACGGCCGCTCGCGCGGTGCTCGGCTCCGCCGAGGTCACCATGCGCGGCGCCGAGATGGCGTGGAAGCAGGCCTCGATCGTCGACGACGGGATCTCCGTCTCCCGCATCCAGATCGCCGGGGACGCCGTGCACCTCGGCATCGCCCGCGCGACCGAGCTGCTGGTCGTCCACGTCCGCGAGGGCCGCGTGCAGCTGCGCAACGGCGACTTCGACGCCGAGCTCGGCGCGGGCGGGCTCGGCCTCGTGCCGATCGACGCGAACGCCCAGCTGCGGACGAACCGCGCGGACATCGAGGTCTTCTCGTTCCCGCCGGCTCCCCTCGCCCGCCTGCTCGGGGTGCCGAAGCACCGGGTGCAGCTGCACGCGCCGCGGATCGAGCCGCGCTCCCCGGAGCTCGCGGAGTACTTCCGCCGCGCGGCGCACCTGCTCACCGCCGACGTCTTCGGGGTCCCAGAGGTGTACGACCGCGACCTCGTCCGCACGCACGCCATCGACCTGCTGAGCGCCGTCACCGTCGAGGCGTTCGAGCTCACGAACCGCAGCGAGGACGCGGAGGACCGCGACGCCGCCGTGCTGCGCCGCGCGCTCGCCGAGCTGCGCGCGCACCTCGCCGACCCGATCTCGATCCCCGAGGTCGCAGCGACCGCCGGCGTCTCGGTGCGGGGGCTGCAGATGGTCTTCCGCCGCCAGCTCGGCGTCTCCCCGCTGCTGCACCTGCGCGCGCTGCGGCTGGAGGCGGCGCGGCAGGCGCTGCAGGACGAGGCCGCCTCCGGGACCACCGTCGCCGAGGTCGCCCGCCGGTTCGGGTACTCGAACGGCGGCCGGTTCTCCACGCACTACCGCGACGAGTTCGGCGAGTCCCCGGCCGAGAGCCTCCAGCGGATCCGTCGGTCCGGAGCGACCGCGTCGCCGACGTCGGAGGCGGGCGTGGTCGGGCACGCGAGCGAGCCGGAGGACGCGCCGCGGCGCTGATCCGCGATCAGTCGCGGAAGAGCTCCCGGTCCTCGGTGTACCGGGAGCCGTCCTCCACCCACAGGCGGTCCGCCTCCGGCTGGCGCGGACGGCGCTCGGTGGTGGGCGACGCCTCCTCGTCCGCGCGCGAGCGCAGCACCGCGGTGCGGTGGACGAGCGACCCGAAGCCGACCTTCGCGATCACGTCCGCCACGCTGAGCGCGACAGCGCCGGTGACCGCCCAGCCGCCGCCGCTCGTCGTGCCCTGCAGGCCGTAGACGATCGGGTAGACGAACCACACGACGAGCAGCAGCACGACCGAGGCGCGGTACGCCGGGCGTGCGTGCGGCGCGAGCCGTGGCAGCGTGAACAGCGCCGTCCGCACGATGAGGATCGCGAGCCCCAGGAAGCAGAGCGCGCTGAGCCCGCCGAACACCGCGAGCGCGGTGAAGCTGCGGCCGTCCTCGACGACGAAGCCGCCGACGAAGCCGAGCAGGATCATCGTGAACGCGAGCGCCATGCCGGCGGCGCGGATGCGCATCTGCCGCTCGGCCGAGACCATCACGCTCACGGCGATCAGCTCGAGCACGAGCAGCGGCACCGTGATCGCCCAGTCGGCGTAGCGGAAGGCCCAGCCGAAGGACGCCCACTCGTTCGGCCGCCAGCCGCCGCCGACGCGGTCGTAGCCGATGATCAGCGACACGAGCACGAGCACGTAGGAGGCGAGGGCGATCGCGACGACCGCGTTCGCCGTCAGGCTCGCCGTCCGGTACTCGCCCTGGACCTCGCCGGACGCGAAGCGGATGCGCACGAGGGTCGCGAGCAGCGCGAGGGCGGCTGCGACGACCGCGAAGAGCAGCAGCGTGTGCTCCCCGTCGGCCAGGACCGCCGTCCACGGCGGCCGCACGTCCATCCCGTTCATCGCATCGATTCTCCCGGCTCGCCGAGGGGCGTGCGCTCCGTGCGGTCCAGATCACGCAGCGCGCGGCCCACGAGGCGCACGTCCGCGTCGGAGTCCAGCCGCCGGATCGCCTCGATCAGCAGCAGCTCGAACTGGAGCACGGCCGCGTGCAGGGAGTCGTCGCCGGGCAGCCGGAGGATCGAGTAGTCGAGGTGCGTCGCCGACCGCCCCCGGCGCGCGACGATCATCGCCCGGAAGCCGCGCCGGATCTCCGAGCGCGATCCGACCTCGAGCGCCTCGTCGCCGACCTGCCGGAGGTACATCTGCCCGTAGGCGGCATCGCCGGGGCTGCCCACGAGGGCGAGGGAGCGGGTGAGGCCGATCAGCGCCTGCTCGACACCCGTGTGCACCTCGGCGCGCACGCGCAGCGTGCCCTGGGTGAGATCCGGCGCGCCGGCGGCCTGCCGCCCGGCCCGGACCACGAGCACGACGGCGACCCCGGCGCCGATGGCACCGAGGAGCAGGGCGATCAGGGCGACGTCGATGGTCCGAATGTATCCATCGCCGACCTGACGTGCGCCGAGCAGCGCCGCCGGTTCACGCGGAGGCGAGGATCAGGGTGGTGTTCTGGCCCCCGAACCCGAAGGAGTTGCTGAGCGCGGTACGGACGGCCTGCCGCCTCGGCTCCCCCGTCACGACGTCGAGCCCGACGGCCGGGTCGAGCGCCTCCAGGTTGCGGGTCGGCGGCACCAGGCCGGTCTCGATGGTCCGGATGGCGACGATCGCCTCGACCGCGCCGGCGGCGCCGAGCAGGTGCCCGATGGCGCCCTTCGGCGCGGTGACGGACGGCGCACCGCCGAGCGCGGTGCCGATCGCGGCCGCCTCGATCACGTCGCCGACCGTCGTGCCCGTGGCGTGGGCGTTCACGTGGTCGATCGCCTCGGGCCTGACGCCGGCCATCGCGAGCGCGTTCCGGATCGCGCGGACCTGGCCCTGCCCCTCGGGGGCGGGCGCGGTGATGTGGAACGCGTCGGAGGTGACGCTCCAGCCGGTGAGGACGGCTCGGACGCGGGCGCCGCGCCGCGCCGCGTGCTCCTCGCTCTCGAGCACGAGCATCCCCGCGCCCTCGCCGAGGACGAAGCCGCGCCGGCCGGCGTCGAAGGGGCGCGAGAGCGCGTCGACCGGGCCGTCGTCGGGCTTCGCCGCCGCCTGCGCCTGCGCGAACGCGGCCAGGGTCAGCGGAGCGATGGACGCCTCCACCCCGCCCGCGAACACGACGTCCGCCTCCCCCGTCGCGATCAGGCGCGCCGCGTCCGCGATCGCCTCCGCGCCGGAGGCGCAGGCGGACGCGGTCGTGTAGACGCCGGCGCCCGCGCCGTACGCGATGCTGATCTGCGCGGCGGCGCCGTTCGGCATGAGCATGGGCACGGCTCGGGGCGACACCCGGCGCGCGCCGGAGGCCTCGAGCACGTCGTCTTGGCCGAGCAGGGTCTCGAGCCCGCCGATGCCGGTGCCGACGACGACGGCGAACCGCTCGCCCTCGACCTCGGGCACGCCCGCGTCCGCCCACGCCTCGGCGGCGGCGATGAGCGCGAGCTGCTGGCTCCGGTCGAGCCGACGGGCGTCCACCCGGCCGAGCCGGCCCTCGACGTCGACGTCGGCGGGTGCGGCTACCGGGATCGGCAGCGCCGCCCACGCCTCCCCGAGCGGCGAGAGGTCGCGCACGCCGCTGCGGCCTGCGAGCAGCCCCTGCCAGAGCGCCTCCACGCCGTCCCCGAGCGGCGAGACCGCGCCGAGCCCCGTGATCGCGATCCGCATGACGCTCCAGACTTGTACGACGAACAAACTGCCGCAGACAGTTGTATCACGTACAATTCGGCTCGTGGCGCTGACCGGTACCCCGCGCGGCGCCGCGACCCGGTCCCGCATCCGCGCCGCGACGATGCGGCTGCTGCAGACGCATGACGGCGCCCCGACGGTCGCCGAGATCGCGGCGGCCGCCGAGGTGTACCCGAACCAGATCACGCACCACTTCGGGTCCAAGGACCGCCTGTTCGTGGAGGCGGCGTTCGTCCTGCTCCTGCGGGACACCGACCGGCTGCAGGCGGCCGGGCGCCGGATGCGCACCGCGGAGTCGTTCCGCTCCGCGATCGCCCGCACGGCGCTGGCGATGCCCTCCCTCCCCCGGGTCGTCGCCGCGGTCGCCCTCGCCCGCGAGCGGAGCGACGCGCAGGAGGAGGTGCGCCGCGCGGTCGGCATCCTGTTCCGGCAGTCCGAGCGCTACCTCGACCGCGTCCTGCGGGAGCGCGGCTGGATCAGCGACCACGGCACGGCCCGCGACGTCACGACCTTCTGGAGCGCGGTGTTCGGCGCGGTGCTGCTCTCCTCGGGCGGCATCCCCGGCGGCCCCTCGGTCGTCGACCTCGCGGCCACGCTCACGATCCGGGCGGATCCCGCCGCCCGCTAGCGCGGCGATCCCGTCCGGCCGGCATCCCGGCGTCCCCAGTCCTGGGGGAAGACGGCGCCTGCACGCACCGCCTCACGACGATCCGTGCACGGATCGACCCGTGCGCGGGTGCGCAGCGCGATGCTCCTGCCAGCCGGACCGGGGGGAACGGCGGAGGGGGTCCACCGATGACCGAGCAGGGGAAGCGGCAGCGCATCGCACGACTGACCGCGGTGTGCGTCGCCGTGGCGGCGATCGCCGGCGGCGTGCTCACGGGCGCACCCGCCCAGGCGGCCACCGCGAGCAGCGGCTGCGGCCTCGGCGGCGTCGCGCTCGGCAGCGCCGGTCTCGTCGTCGCTCCGATCGGCTGCACGACGGGCTCGACCACGGACGGCCCCGCGCCGATGCAGACCCCTCCGACGCCGAGCGCCCCGAGCGCCCCGACCGTCGCCGAGCCGGGCGTGCCGCCGACGACGGAGCCCGTCGCCGCCCCCGTCGCCGCCGCACCGGCGCCCGAGCCCTCCGCACCGACCGCGGGCGGGATCGGCACCCGCGGCACGGCCGCGCCCGCCGCCGCGCCCGTCGCCGACCTCGACGTCGTGCGGAGCAGCCCCGCCGTCTATCCGGTGCGGGACGGGTTCCGCGACGACGTGCGCTTCGCCGTGCACGCCCTCGACGCGGACGGGCACCTGGTCCCAGTGACCGGCACCGCCGCGCTGACCCGTGCCGGCAGGACGGTGCGGACGTGGACGCTCACCGGCGCCACCAGCGTGCTGACCTGGGACGGCCGGTCGCACGGCCGGATCCGGGCGGGCGTCTACACGCTGCACGTGTCGGCGTGGTCGGCGGACGGCAGCCGCGAGACCGCGGTGAGCCGCATCCGCGTGGTCGGCAAGCAGCTGCGGCACCGGCAGATGATGGTGCGGCAGAACGTCGGCTCCGGCAGTACGACGGCCGCGCTGCCGAAGCGCGTCGCCGCGGCGTTCGCCGTCGGTCCGGTATCCGTCCAGGTCCGCACCGACGCGTCGGTCAGCGGCCCGGCCGCCCTCACCTTCTCGAACGACGGCGTCACGCGCTCGATCCGCCTGCGCGACGGCGTCCACACCACGAAGCGGTTCGCGCTCTTCAAGGGCTTCGAGAAGGTCGCGATCGGTCACCGCTGGGCGAAGGGGGCCGCGAAGCTGCGCTCGGTCAAGGCCGTCTGGTCCTACTCCGAGCTGCGCTAGCGCCGCCGCTCGCCTGCGCTCGCCCCGGGTCTCCCGGGCCGGACCGCGTAGGGTCGACCGCCGCCCCCGACCCGGGCGGACAGGGGGACGGCATGCGGTTCGAGGACGTGATCCTCTGGCACGTGTACCCGCTCGGGTTCACCGGGGCGGAGCGCGAGAACCCGCCCGGAGCGCCCGTCCGGCACCGCCTGCCGCGGATCGAGGGGTGGCTCGACCACCTGGTCGGGCTCGGCGCGAACGGCCTGCAGCTCGGGCCCGTCTTCGACTCCGAGACCCACGGGTACGACACCCGCGACCACTTCCGCGTCGATCCCCGCCTCGGGGACGAGGACGACCTCCGGCACCTGATCGCCGCCGCACACGACCGCGGCGTGAAGGTGGTGCTCGACGGCGTCTTCAACCACGTCGGCCGCAGCTTCGAGCGCTTCGTGCGGGCGGAGGAGGGCGACCCCGGAGCCGCTGCCTGGTTCCACCGCACCGCCGACGGCTGGGCGGACTTCGAGGGCCACTCCGCGCTCGTCGCCCTCGACCACGGGAACCCCGCGGTGCGCGACCACGTCATCGCGGTGATGCGGCACTGGCTCGACCTCGGCGTCGACGGCTGGCGGCTCGACGCCGCGTACGCCGTCCCGACGGCGTTCTGGCACGAGGTGGCCGACGCGGTGCACGCCTCCCACCCCCACGCGTGGCTGCTCGGCGAGGTCATCCACGGCGACTACGCGCGGTTCGTCGCCGAGTCCGGTCTCGACTCCGTGACGCAGTACGAGCTGTGGAAGGCGATCTGGAGCGGGCTCAACGAGCGCAACCTCTGGGAGCTGGCCTGGTCGCTCGGGCGCCACCGCGACATGGTCGAGTCGTTCCTGCCCGCCGTCTTCCTCGGCAACCATGACACGACGCGCATCGCGAGCCGGCTCGTCGACGAGCGGCACCTCGCTCACGCCGTCGTCGTGCTGCTGACGATCGCCGGCACACCGGTGGTCTACTCCGGGGACGAGGAGGGCTTCCGCGGCGTGAAGGAGGACCGCGCCGGCGGCGACGACGCCGTTCGGCCCGCGTTCCCGGACTCCCCCGACGAGCTGTCCCCGCTCGGGGAGCCGGTCCTCCGCCTCCACCAGCGCCTGATCGCGCTCCGCCGGCGCAAGCCGTGGCTGGCGCACGGGCGCTACGAGCAGGTCCGCGTCGAGAACGACGTGCTGGTCTACCGGATGACCGCGCCGGACGGCGCCGACGCGATCACGGTCGCGCTCAACGTCGGGGACGCACCGCTCGACCTCGCACCCGGTGCCGGCGAGCGCGTCCTCGAGGGCGGGCTCGGCCCGCACGAGGCCGCGGTGATCGGGCGGGACTGAGTCAGCCGAGCGCGCGGCGCACGAGGGCCGCGATGCGCGCCTCGACCTCGGGCGTCAGCGCGGTGATCGCGTAGGCGTTCGGCCAGAGGTCGCCGTCGTCGAGCCGCGCCAGGTCGCTGAAGCCGAGCGTCGCGTAGCGGGTCCTGAACTTCGTCGCGCTCTGGAAGAACAGCAGGTTCTTCCCGCCCTTCGCCCAGCCCGGCATGCCGTACCAGAGCTTCGGCTGCAGCTCGGGGGCGGTCCGGGACACGATGGCGTGGATGCGCAGCGCGGTCGTGCGCTCCGGCTCGGGCAGCTCGTCGATCTTCGCGAGGAGGTCCCGCAGGTCGTCCTCCGGCGACGCCTTCCCGCGGCGGGCGCGTCGGACCTCCTGCGCGCGGTCCTTCATCGCGGCGCGCTCCTCCGCCGTGAACGCGCCCTCCGTGTCGGCCATGACACCTCCTCCACGCCGACGGTACGGGGCCTGCGTCGCCGCCGCTTCTCCGGTCCTGCTCCATCGGCGGTCCGCCGATGCGCGCACGCCGTCCCGAGACCGCATGCGCCGCGGCGCATGCGGTCGTCCGGAGGCGCGCAGCCGGCTCAGGCGCCGGTGGGCGCCGCCGCGTGGTGCCGACCGATCGGCAGGACCATCGGCGCGCCCGAGACCGGATCGGGCACGACCCGGCTCTCGAGCCCGAACACCTCGCGGACCGCGTCGGCCGTCAGCACCTCGCCCGGAGCGCCCGCGGCGTGCACCCGTCCGCCGGCGACGGTGACGAGGTGGTCCGCGTAGCGCGCCGCGAGGTTGAGGTCGTGCAGCACCATCACGACGGTCGTCCCGCGGGCCCGGTTGAGGTCCGTGAGCAGGTCGAGCACCTCCACCTGGTGGGTGATGTCGAGGAACGTCGTCGGCTCGTCGAGCAGCAGCACGTCCGTCTGCTGCGCGAGCGCCATCGCGATCCACGCCCGCTGCCGCTGCCCGCCCGAGAGCTCGTCGACGGCGCGGTCCGCGAGCTCCGCGATGTCCGTCATCCGCAGCGCCTCGGCGACGGCCTCGTCGTCCTCCGCCGTCCAGCGCGTCAGGAACCCCTGGTGCGGGTGCCGGCCCCGGGCGACGAGGTCCGCGACCGCGATGCCCTCCGGCGCGCTCGGCGACTGCGGCAGCAGCCCGAGGATGCGCGCCACCTGCTTCGTCGGGAGGCGGTGCAGGTCCTTCCCGTCGAGCACGACGCGGCCCGCCCGCGGCTGGAGCAGGCGGGACATGGCGCGCAGCAGCGTCGACTTGCCGCAGGCGTTGGCGCCGACGATCGCGGTGATCCTGCCGGGCGGCACGGCGAGGTCGATCCCGTCGGCGACGACGCGGTCGCCGTAGGCGAGGACGACCCCGTCGACCTCGAGGGCGTGCGACTCGGTCACAGGGAGCCTCCTGCGCGATTGGTTCGGACGAGGAGGTAGACGAGGTAGGGCGCACCGAGCACGCCCGTCACGACGCCGACCGGGTAGCGGTTGCCGAACGCGAACTGCCCGATCAGGTCGGCGCCGAGCACGAGCGCCGCGCCCACGAGGGCGGACGGCATCATCAGCCCGCCCCCTCCGCCGACCAGGCGCGCGGCGATCGGACCGGAGAGGAAGGCCACGAAGGCGATCGGGCCGGCCGCGGAGGTGGCGAACGCGATGAGCAGCACGGCGGCGACGATCACGACGATCCGGGTGCGCTCGACCCGGACGCCGAGCCCGGCGGCCGACTCGTCGCCGAGCTGCAGCAGGCCCAGGTCGTGCTCGCGGGAGAGCAGCACGAGACCGAGCACGAGCACGGCGAGGGCCAGCGGCAGCAGCTGGTCCCAGGTCGCCCCGTTGAGGCTGCCGGTGAGCCATCGCATCGCGGTCTGCAGGTCCCAGGTCGCCGCGTGGAGCAGCACGTAGGACACGACGCTCTCGAGCATGGCCGAGACGCCGATGCCGATCAGGATCAGCCGCGTGCCCGCGACGCCGTCGCGGTAGGCGAGGAGGTAGATCAGGGCCGCGGTGAGCAGCGCGGCGACGATCGCGACGAGCGAGGTGGCCGCCTCGTCGAACCCGAGCAGCACGATCGAGACGACGGCCGCCGCGCTGGCGCCCGAGCTGATGCCGATCACGTCCGGCGCGGCGAGCGGGTTCCGGAGCATGGTCTGGAAGGCCACGCCGGCCGCACCGAACGCGAGACCGGCGAGCGCGCCCATGCTCGCGCGCGGCAGCCGCAGCTCACCGACGGTGAAGGAGGCGCCGGGCACGGTCTGGCCGAGGACCGTGCGGAGCACCTCGGACGGCGTGTAGAAGGTGTCCCCCACCATGAGGCTCACGGCGAAGAGCACGAGGACCAGCGCGGCGAGCGCGGCGGCGATGCCGCGACGGCGCAGCGCCCGCCGCCGGCGCCCGGTGGCGACCCGCCGGCCGAGGCCGGGCGCGGACGCGACGACGCCGGTCACAGCGCCCGCACCTTCTGGCGACGGACGATCCAGATGAAGATCGGCGCGCCGAGGATCGCCGTGACGATCCCGACGTCGACCTCCGCGGGGCGCGCGACGAGTCGGCCGAGCACGTCCGCCGCGGTGAGCAGCACGGCTCCGACGACCGCGGAGAACGGCAGCAGCCAGCGGTGGTCCACGCCGACGAGCAGGCGGCAGAGGTGCGGGACGGCGAGCCCGACGAAGCCGATCGGGCCGGCGACGGCCGTCGCGGCGCCGCACAGGAGGATCGCGCCGAGCGCGGCCAGCACCCGGGTCCTGGTGACGTGCTCGCCGAGCCCGGCGGCGACGTCGTCCCCGAGCGCGAGCGAGTTCAGCCCTCGCGCGGTGAGGACGCAGATCGCGGCGCCCACCACCAGGAACGGCAGCACCTGCGCGATCCGCGGGAATGCGGCGCCGCCGACCCCGCCGATCTGCCAGAACCGGAAGTCGGTGAGCGCGTCGACGCGGGGCAGCAGCACGGCGCTGATCAGCGAGCTGAACGCGGCGGAGGTCGCGGCGCCGGCGAGGGCGAGCTTGAGCGGCGTCGCCCCGCCCCGCCCGAGGGAGCCGATCGCGTAGACGAGCACGGCGGAGGCCGCCGCGCCGGCGATCGCGACCCAGATCACGGTGGTCGGCGCGGCGAGCCCGAAGAAGGCGAAGCCCGTGACGACCGCGAGCGAGGCGCCCGTGGTGACGCCGAGGATGCCCGGGTCCGCGAGCGGGTTGCGCGTCACGCCCTGCATGACCGCGCCGGCGAGCCCCAGCGCCACCCCGACCAGCATCGCGAGGACGGTGCGCGGCACCCGCTTGAGCACCGCGGCCTCCGCGAGCGTGTCCGACGACCCGGTCACCCCGGCGACGACGTCCGACCAGGTCACCGCGCGGACGCCGAACGCGACCGACGCGGCCGCGACCAGGGCGAGCGCGAGCACCGCGACGACGAGCCAGGTGACGCGGACGGGGACCGGGCGCCGCGCGCTCGCGGCGTCCGCCCCCGACCGCCGCCCGACCGCGGTCGTCACCCGGCCTTCGCCGCGGCCGCCGCGACGGTGTCGATGTACGTGTCGTCCTCGCCGCCCGAGATGGAGAGCGGGGTCGGGTTCGCCTCGGCCGCCTGCGGCGTGCTGTCCGGCAGCAGCACGACCGAGCCGCGCGCGACGGCGGGGATCTTGCCGATCAGCGGATCCGCCTGCAGCTTCTTCAGCAGCGCCTCGTCCCCGTAGGTGACGATCACGTCGACGTCGTCCAGGCGGTCGGCGTCCTCCGCGCTGAGCGTCAGGTAGAACTCGGTGGACTTCGCGGAGGCCTCCTCGACGGCCTTCGGCGCGGTCATCCCGAGCTGCTCGAAGAACCGCGCGCGCTGGTCGAGGGTCGAGTAGAACCCGACCTTGCTGAGGTCGCTCGGGTCGAAGTACCCGAACATCGCCGTCTTCCCCTGCAGCTGCGGGTGCTTCGCGACGGCGTCGGCGACGTCGGTCCGCAGCCGCGACTCCAGCTGCTTCCCCTCGGCGCCGAGGCCGATGGCCTCGCTGTCCATCTCGATCATCTCTTCGAGCGTCGTGCCCCACGCGGTCTTCGGGTAGGCGATCGTCGGTGCGATCTTCGAGAGGGTCTCGTAGTCGCTCTTCGACAGGCCGGAGTAGGCGGCGAGGATCACGTCCGGCCGGGTGTCGGCGACGGCCTCGAAGTCGATGCCGTCCGTCTCGTCGAACAGCACGGGGGCCTTCGCGCCGAGCTCCGTGATCCGGTCCTCGACCCAGGGCAGCACGCCGTCGCCGTCGTCGTCGCCCCAGGACGCCTTGCTCATCCCGACCGGCACGACGCCGAGCGCGAGCGGCACCTCGTGGTTCGCCCACGCCACGGTCGCGACGCGCTTCGGCTTCGCCGTGATCGTCGTCTCGCCGAACGCGTGGTCGATCGTGACGGGGAAGGCGTCCGAGGACCCGGCGGACGCGGCCGTGCCGCTCCCGCCGGCGGTGTCGGACGACTGCGCGCAGCCGGCCAGGGCGACGAGCAGGGCCGCGGAGGCGGCGATGGACATCAGGCGCGAGGCTCGCACTGCGGCTCTCCTATCGGTAAAGGTTAGGAGAGCCTAACCTTCATTCAGGTCCGATTCACCATCGGGACAGAACACGACGGCGCCTCCCGGTCCGTTCCGGGAGGCGCCGTCGTGATGCGGGACGAGCCGCGAGGATCAGCGGAAGACGTCCTTGACGTCCTCGCCGACCTTCTTGGCCTGGGCCTTGGTCTGGTCGCCCTGCCCCTCCGCCTCGAGCCGCTCGTCGCCCTTCGCCTTGCCGGTGGCCTCCTTGGCCTTGCCCGCGAGGTCCTCCGCCGCGTTCGAGATCTTGTCGCCGAGTGCCATGACGGTCTCCTTCCGTTCGGTCCCTCGACCGTGGCAGCCGCACCTCGGAGTCGGGTGCGAGTTCCGTACGGAGTCGTCGCCCGGTCGGGAACAGCTGCTTGCGCTCTGATGTTTACCGATATATCGTGATGCTTCACGACAACGACTACTTGAAGGAGACCACCATGGAGCACATCCACGACCACCACCCCCACCACGGCGGCATGCGCGGCCGGTTCGACGGCCCGTTCGGCCACCGCGGACCCCGCGGCGGCTTCGGCGGCCCCTGGGACGGCCCGGCGGAGGCGCTGCGCGCCTTCAAGGGCTTCGGTCCCGGCCCCGGCTTCGGCCCGCACGGCCCCCGCGCCCGCCGCGGCGACGTCCGCAGCGCCATCCTCGGCCTGCTGTCCGACGGCCCGTCCAACGGATACGGCCTGATCAAGGCCATCGGCGAGAAGACGGAGGGCGCCTGGACGCCGAGCCCCGGCTCGGTCTACCCGACGCTCGCCCAGCTCGTCGACGAGGGCCTCATCAGCCAGGAGGGCGGCCCCCGCGGCGCCTACGAGCTGACCGAGGCCGGCCGCACCTACGTGGCCGCCCACCAGGAGGAGATCGACGCCGCCTTCCGCAGCGCCGGTGACCGCTTCCAGGGCGGCGACGCCCTCATGACGGCGTTCGGCAAGCTCGCCGGCGCGGCCATGCAGTTCCGCGGCGGCGTCACCGCCGAGCAGCGCGCCCGGGCGACCGAGAAGGTCGACGAGCTGCGCCGGGAGCTCTACCGCATCCTCGGCGAGTGATCCCTCGCCTCCGTCCCGGAGGACGCGACGTCCTCCTGGACGGAGACGCCTGCGCGGACGGGCCCTGACCGGCGACGGTCCGGGCCCGTCTGCTTGCATGGGCCCGTGGACTCCGCGACCTACATCGACGACCTCGCCGACTTCGTCAGCGCCTCCCCCGGCTCGTTCCACGCCGCGGCGGAGGTCGCGCGCCGGCTCGAGGCCGCCGGTCACGTGCGCATCGACGAGACCGAGGACTGGGCCGACGTCGTCGTGCCCGGCGCGCGCGTCGTCGTCGTGCGGGAGGGGGCGGTCGTCGCCGTCGCGATCCCGGAGGACGCGACCGCGGCGACGCCCTACCGCGTGCTCGGCGCCCACACCGACTCCCCCGGCTTCAAGCTCAAGCCGCGACCGACGATCGGCGGCAACGGCTTCCTCCAGGCCGGGGTCGAGGTCTACGGCGGCCCGATCCTCGCCTCCTGGTTCGACCGGGAGCTCGAGCTCGCGGGCCGCGTCGTCGACGTCGACGGGGTGGAGCACCTCGTCCGCACCGGCTCGTGGGCGCACATCCCGCACCTCGCCATCCACCTCGACCGCGAGCTGAACAGCGGGTTCGCCCCGGACCGGCAGCGCGACCTGCAGCCGGTGCTCGGCGCGATCGGCCCCGCCGACGACGTGGTGGGCGCGGTCGCGGCCATCGCCGGCATCGCTCCGGAGGCGGTCGCCGGGTACGACCTCGTCACCTGCGACACCCAGCCGCCCAGGACGTTCGGGATCGCCGGCGACCTGTTCGCCTCCCCCCGGCTCGACAACCTCAGCTCCGTGCACGCGGGCGTCCGCGCCATGGAGGCGCTGCAGCCCGTCGGTGCGATCGCGGTGCTCGCCGCCTTCGACCACGAGGAGGTCGGGTCGGAGAGCCGGTCCGGCGCCGCCGGCCCCCTCCTCGCCGACGTGCTCGAGCGGGTGACCGCCGCGCTCGGCGGCGGCCGCGCCGAGCTGGCGCGCGCCATCGCCGGCTCGTGGTGCTGCTCCGCCGACGCCGGGCACGCCGTCCACCCCAACCGGCCGGAGAAGCACGACCCGGCGAACCGGCCCGTCGCCGGCGGCGGGCCCCTGCTGAAGATCAACGCCAACCAGCGGTACACGACCGACGCCGGCGGCGCCGCGCTCTGGAGCCGCGTCTGCGGCACCGCCGGGGTGCCGTACCAGGAGTTCGTGTCGAACAACGACGTGCCCTGCGGCTCGACGATCGGGCCCATCACCGCGACCCGGCTCGGCATCCGCACCTTCGACGTCGGCACACCGCTGCTGTCGATGCACTCCGCGCGGGAGCTGTGCCACGTCGACGACCCGGGCCGCCTCGCCGACGCCGCCGGCGTCTTCCTCGCCGCGGCCGAGTGAGAACACAGGAGGCCCGCCGACGCGCGACGTAGCGTCGGCGGCATGTCCGCTCTGACCGACACCTTCACCATCGCCGGCGACGTCGCCATCCCGAAGATCGGGTTCGGCACCTGGCAGATCCCCGACGGGCCCGAGGCCTACGACTCCGTGCGCACCGCCCTCGACGCCGGCTACCGGCACATCGACACCGCGCTCGCCTACGGCAACGAGGAGAGCGTCGGCCGCGCGGTCCGCGACAGCGGCGTCGACCGCGACACGGTCTTCATCACCACGAAGCTGCCGGCCGAGATCAAGGACGCCGACGGCGCGCGCCGGGCGTTCGAGAAGTCGCAGCGGAGCCTCGACCTCGGCGTCGTCGACCTCTACCTGATCCACGCGCCCTGGCCGTGGAACGCGATCGGCACCGACCACCGCGAGAGCAACATCGAGGTCTGGAAGGTCTTCGAGGAGCTGTACGGCGACGGTCGCGCCCGCTCCATCGGCGTCTCGAACTTCTCCGTCGAGGACCTCGAGCACCTGACCGCCGCGACCGACGTGGTGCCGCACGCGAACCAGATCCGCTGGTTCGTCGGCAGCACGCAGGACGACGTGACCGCGTGGTGCCAGCAGCGCGGGGTGCTCGTCGAGGGCTACTCGCCGCTCGCGACCGGGCAGCTGCTCGAGGGCGGCGCGCTCGACGACATCGCGAAGCGCGTCGGCCGCACGCCCGCGCAGGTCGCGATCCGCTACCTGCTCGAGAAGGACGTGCTCCCGCTGCCGAAGTCGGTGACGCCGGAGCGCATCCGCGAGAACGCGGACGTCGACTTCACCCTCGACGCGGACGCGATCGCGGAGCTCGACGCCATCCGCGACTGAGGAACGGCCCCGCTGGTCGAGGTGCGAGCGCAGCGAGCCTCGAGACCACACCCCGGCGATCGCTCGGCATGGTCTCGACACGGGCGCGGAGCGCCCGGCTCAACCACCGCGGACGGCCTCCCCGCCGGTCGAGGTGCGAGCGCAGCGAGCCTCGAGACCACCCCGGACCCCGCGATCGCTCGGGGCGGTCAGGCGGCGGGGTTGCGGAGGCGGTAGAGGACGTGGCGGCGGAGGCGGCTGCCCTCGGCCAGGTTCGGGTGGTCGAAGTCCTCCGCGGGGTCGCGGGTCATGCCGATGCGGCGCATCACCGCCTGCGAGCGCTCGTTCGTCGTCGCGGTGAAGGAGACGACCTCGTCGAGGCCCAGGTCCTCGAAGGCGAAGGCCAGCACGCCGCGGGCGGCCTCGCTCGCGATCCCGCGGCCCCAGGCCTGCGTCGCGAGGCGCCACCCGATCTCCACGGCGGGCGTGAAGTGCGCGTCGAAGCCCGGCACGTTCAGGCCGACGAAGCCGAGGAAGCCCGGCGACCCGAGCTCCTCCACCGCCCACAGGCCCCAGCCGCGGCGCTCCAGGTCGGCGCCGACGCGGTCGACCATGCCGTCGGACTCGGTGCGCGTCAGCTGTGCGGGGAAGTGCTCCATGACGCGCGGGTCGGCGCCCATCGCGGCGAACGGCGCCTTGTCCTCCTCCCGCCAGTGCCGGAGCAGGACGCGGGACGTGCAGAACTCGGTCACTTCGCCAGTATGGCCAGCACGTCCTCGCCGTAGCGCTCGAGCTTCGCCGCGCCGATGCCGCTGATGCCCGAGAGCGCGGTCTCCGTCTGCGGCCGCTCGGTCGCGAGCGCGCGGAGGGTCGCGTCGCCGAACACGACGTAGGCGGGCACGCCCTGCTCCTTCGCCTGGTCCGCCCGCCAGGCGCGCAGCTCCTCGAACAGCTCGCGCGCACCCGCGTCGAGGTCCGCGGCGACCGGCGTCGCCCGCTTCGAGCCGGCGCCCGACGACGACCGCTCGAGGTCGTGCCGCAGCCGGACCGGGTGCTCCCCCTTCAGCACGGCCGGCCCGAGCGGGCCCAGCCCGAGGGTGCCGTAGTCGTCGGCGACCTGCGCGACCTCCTGGGCGATGAGCTGGCGGAGGACGCTGCGCCACGCGCGGTCGGAGAGGTCCGCGCCGATGCCGAACACGCTGAGCTCGTCGTGCCGGTGCTGCTCGACGCGCGGCGTGCGCTTGCCGCGGAGGATGTCGACGATCTGCCCGGCGCCGAACCGCTGGTTCCGCTCCCGCTGCAGCCGCACGATCGTGGACAGCAGCTTCTGCGCGGGCACGAGCCCGTCCCAGGTCTCGACCGGGTTGAGGCAGGTGTCGCAGTTGCCGCAGTCCTGGTCGGTCGGCTGGCCGAAGTACGCCAGGAGCATCCGGCGCCGGCAGCCGACGGTCTCGCAGAGCGCGAGCATCGCGTCGAGGTTCGCCGACTGCTTCCGCTTGTGGGCGGCGTCGCCGACGCTCTGGTCGATGAAGCGGCGCTGCTGCACGACGTCCTGCAGGCCGTAGGCGAGCCAGGCGGTCGAGGGCAGGCCGTCGCGGCCCGCGCGACCCGTCTCCTGGTAGTAGCCCTCCACCGACTTCGGCACGTCGATGTGCGCGACGAAGCGCACGTCGGGCTTGTCGATGCCCATGCCGAACGCGATCGTCGCGACGACGACCACGCCGTCGTCGCGGAGGAACCGCGACTGGTTGGCGGCCCGGATCCGCGGGTCGAGGCCCGCGTGGTACGGGATCGCGTCGACGCCGTGCTCGGCGAGCCAGGTCGCGGTCTGCTCGACCGAGTTGCGCGACAGCGCGTAGACGATTCCGGCGTCGCCGCGGTGCTCCTCCCGGATCAGCTTCAGCAGCTGCTGCTTCGGGTCGTCCTTCGGCACGATCCGGTACTGGATGTTGGGCCGGTCGAAGCTGGCGACGACGTGGGTCGCGCCCTCGAGGTGGAGGCGGGCGGTCAGCTCGCGGTGGGTCGCCTCGGTGGCCGTCGCCGTGAGCGCCATCGTCGGCACCCCCTGCCAGCGCCCGACGAGGTCCGCGAGCGCCAGGTAGTCGGGCCGGAAGTCGTGGCCCCACTGGGAGACGCAGTGGGCCTCGTCGATCGCGAAGACCGAGATGCCCGGCCCGGCGGCCACGCGGTCGAGCAGCGACCGCACCGAGCCGCCGGACAGGCGCTCCGGCGCGATGTAGACGAGGTCGACGTCGCCCGCGAGCAGCGCGCGCTCGACCTCGGCGCGCTCGTCCGGGCTCTGGGTCGAGTTCAGGAACTCCGCCCGCACGCCGACCGCGCGCAGGGCGTCGACCTGGTCGTGCATGAGCGCGATGAGCGGGGAGACGACGAGCCCCACGCCGCGGCGCACGAGGGCGGGCACCTGGTAGCAGAGCGACTTGCCCGCGCCGGTCGGCATGAGCACGACGGCGTCGCCGCCCGCCACGACCGCGTCGACGACTTCCTGCTGCCGGCCGCGGAACGACTCGTAGCCGAAGACGCGGTGGAGGACCTCGAGCGCGCTGCTCGTGCCCGCGGGCGAGGGCAGCACGTCGGTCACGGCGGGGAGGCTAGTCGTTCCCTCGGACATCCCCGCTCCTCCCGCCACACCCCGCTTCCGTTTCGAAGGAGTTCTCGCCGATCGCGGACGAGAACTCCTTCAAAAGGGAAGTCAGGGCTCGTCGTGGAAGGTGCGCTCGCCCGCCGGGACCGGGACGCGGAGGGTGTTGCCGGCCGGGGCGAGCGGGCACGCCCACTCCGGGTCGTAGGCGCAGGAGGGGTTGTACGCGAAGTTGAGGTCGAGGACGAACCGCGACCCGACGCGACCGAGGTCGGCGCCCTTCACCGTGTCGAGCAGGTAGCGGCCGCCGCCGTACGTGCCGCCGGGGCGACCCGCGGACGCGTCCTTGACGGGCACGAAGAACCCGCCGCCGTAGGAGCCGAGCCACCAGACGTCGAGCGAGCCGACGCCGTCGAGCCGGACGACGCCGACCCGGTCGAACGGCACGACGCCGTCGGTGCCGGTCGGCACGTCGAGGTGCGCGGGCTCCGCGTCCTCGAGCTCCGCCTCGAACGCCCAGTCCGGGTCGTAGGCGGGGACGTCGAGGCCGGTGAACCCGTCCCGGTCCTCCGGCAGCAGCGCGGTCGCGGGGTGGTGGCGGAACAGCGCGTCGCGGCCGGCCACCCACGTGCGGTGCGCGAGGGCGCGGTCGCGCGCGTACTCGGCGCGCACCTCCGCGTAGAGGTCGTGGGTGCGCTGCCGCCAGTCGGCGACGGCGAGCGCGCTCTCCCCGCTCACCGGTCGCCGCCGATCGCGGTCACCGGGTCGTCGCCCGGCTTCAGCACGACGAACGCCGCCTCGATGCCGGCGCGCTCGAGCAGCTCGGTGAAGCGGCGACGACGGCGCGCGGTGATGAGGGTGACGACCGTGCCGGAGGCGCCGGCCCGGCCGGTGCGGCCCGACCGGTGCAGGTACGTCTTGTAGTCCTCCGCGGAGTCGGCGTGCACGACGAGGCGCACGTCGTCGACGTGGATGCCGCGCGCGGCCACGTCGGTCGCGACGAGCGCGGACACCTTCCCCTCGCTGAAGCGGGCGAGGTTCCGGGTGCGGCGGCCCTGGTTCAGGTCGCCGTGCAGGCTCTCGGTCCGCACGCCCTGCGCGTCGAGCTCGTCCGCGAGCTCCTCCGCGAAGGCGCGGGTCCGCGCGAAGACGAGCGAGCGGTCGACGGAGGCGAGCAGCGCGGTCAGCACCGGCACCTTCTCCCCCTGCTCGATCACGAGCACGCGGTGGTCGGCCGTCGTCGAGCCCTCCGGGTCCGCGACCTCGTGCACGTCGGGGTCCGGGAGGAACTCGTCGACGAGCTGCGAGACGGCGGCGTCGAGCGTCGCCGAGAACAGCAGGCGCTGGCCGCCGGCGGGCACCCGGCGCAGGAGGCGCTGCATCGGCTCGAGGAAGCCGAGGTCCGCCATGTGGTCCGCCTCGTCGAGCACCGAGATCTCCACGGCCGACAGGTCGAGGCGGCCCTGCTCGAGCAGGTCCTCGATGCGGCCGGGGGTGCCGATCACGATGTCGACGCCCTTCGCGAGCGCGCCGACCTGGCGACCCTGCGGCACGCCGCCGACGATCTGCGTCGTGTAGAGGCCGACCGCCCGGGCGATGGGCTGCACCGTCCGGTCGATCTGCAGCGCGAGCTCCCGGGTCGGCGCGAGCACGAGCGCGCGCGGCGGGCGGCCCTGGCGGCGGCCCGTGCCGGTGCGGCCGGACTCGGCCCAGTTGCGGAGCAGGCGCTCGACGAGGGCCGCGCCGAACGCGATGGTCTTGCCGGAGCCGGTCCGCCCGCGGCCGAGCACGTTGCGCCCGCGGAGCGCCGCGGGGATCGTCGCGGCCTGGATCGGGAACGGCTCGGTGGCGCCGAGCTCCGCGAGCGCCTCGGTGATCCGCTCGCCGAGGCCGAGGTCGGCGAAGGTGCGGCCGGCGACCTGCTCCGCCGTCACGACCTCGCCCTGGAGGCGGTCGAGCACGACGTCCTCCGGGGCCTCGAAGCGCGGGGCGCGGTCGTCGCGGCCGCGCTGCGCCTGGCCGCGCTCGAACCGGCCGTCGCGGTCTTCACGGCGCGGCCGGTCGGGCCGATCGCCGCGCTGCGGACGCTCGAACCGGTCGTCGCGGCGCTGCGGACGCTCGAAGCGGTCCTCGCGATCCGGCCGCTCGAAGCGGTCGTCACGGCGCTGCGGACGCTCCTGCCGGTCGGCGCGGCGCGGTCGCTCGAAGCGGTCCTCGCGAGCCGGCCGCTCGTCGCGGGGGCTGCGGGCGGGGCGTCCGCCTCGGTCGTCGCGGGTCGGACGCCCGGCGCCTGCGCGGTCCGAGCGGAAGCCGCGGTCCTGGCGGTCCGGACGGGAGTCGCGGTCGGGGCGGAAGCCGCGGTCCTGCCGGTCGGCGCGGTCCTGGCGATCCGCGCGGTCGTACCGGTCGCCGCGGTCGCTCCGCTCACCGCGCTCGGGCCGACCGCCGCGCTCGGGGCGGTCGAAGCGCCGGTCGCCGGCCGGCTTGCCGTTCCGCGGGCCGGGGTACCAGTCGATCCCGCGCTTCTGGCGGCCGCCCTCCCGCGCCTCCTCGGCGCCGAAGCGCTCGGAGCGGCGGTCGGCTCGCGCGCCGCCCGAGCGGGCGGGCGCGGCTCCGCCGCGGGCGGACGAGCGCGTGGCGCGCTCCTCCGGGGTCCAGCGGCGCTTGGCGCCGTCGGGCGTGCGGTTGTTCCTGGGGCGTGCGGGCATGCGGAGGATCCGTTCGATCTGGGCGCTGCGCGCGTCGTGCGTCCGCAGCCGGCCGATGGAGCGCGTCGGATGCGACGCGCGGACGGCCGATGGACTCCACGAGAACGGTCCGGGCCGACCCTCCATGGTACCGCCGGGGATCAGTCCGGGCGGCCCGCGGTCCTCGCGGCCTCCACGGCCGCGACGGCGCCGCCTCGCCACGGGTCGCCGTGGCCCGGCAGCAGCACCCCGGCGCCGGTGGCCGCGAGGGCGTCGAGGGAGGCGAGCGCGAGCGGGATGTCCGCCGTCGCGGCGCCCGCCACGACCCGCGGGCCCGTGCGGGCGTTGTACGGGTCGAGGGTCACGAGCGCGTCGCCCGTGATCAGGGCGTCGCGGTCCGGCAGGTGGAGGGCGCAGTGCCCCCAGGTGTGGCCGGGGCTGAAGACGACGACCGGGGAGCCCGGCACGTCGAGCACGTCGCCCGGCGCGATCGACCGCACCCCCTCGACGCCGGGCACCGCGAGCGCGCCGGCGAGCAGCATCGAGCCGAGCAGCGGCAGGCCCGCCGGATGCGTGAGCGGGTAGGGCAGGCGCGGATCCTCGTGCGCGTAGTCGTACGGGTGGGCGGCGAGGTGGTGCTCGAGCGGGTGGCCGAGCACCGGGACGCCCCACTCCTCCTGCACCCGCCGCGCGACGCCGACGTGGTCGAAGTGGGCGTGGGTCAGCACGAGCGCCCGCACGTCGGCCGGTCGGCGGCCGATCGCGGCGAGCGCCCGCTGCAGCGGCTGCCACATCCGCGGCAGCCCGGCGTCGACGAGCGTCACCGCGTCGCCGTCCTCGATCAGGTACGCGCTCACCTCCGCGTGGGCGAGGCGGTGCACCCCCGGGGCCACGGAGCGGGTCAGGGTCGCGCGGGGCGGTCTGGACATCCCTCGACCGTATGGACGGCCCCTGCGAGCGCTCGGCATGCCGCCTCCACGTCGCGTGGGGGCGCCCTCGCCGAGCGATCGAGCAGGACCTCCTCGCTCGAGCAGGACCAGACAGCCCCTGAGGTCCTGCTGGAGCGTCCTCGTCCTGCTCGATCGCTCCCCGGTCGGGCGACGGCGCGGCGGCTAGGAGGCGGAGGCGGCGGCGCGGGCGGCCTTCGCCGGCTTCCCGCGGCGGGCCCGGCGGGCGTCGCGGCGCTCCCGCCGGCCCTCGATCAGGTAGTAGAGCGTCGGCAGCACGATCAGCGTCAGCACCGTGGAGGACACGAGGCCGCCGATCACCACGATCGCGAGCGGCTGCGAGATGAACCCGCCGTGCCCGGTGAGCCCGGAGGCCAGCGGGACGAGGGCGAAGATCGTCGCGAGCGCGGTCATGAGGATCGGGCGGAGGCGCCGGCTCGCGCCGTCGAGCACCGCGTCGCGCACGGACTCGCCCTTCTCCCGGTACTGCCGCACGAGGTCGATGAGCACGATCGCGTTCGTCACCACGACGCCGACGAGCATGATCAGGCCGATCACGGACGCGACGCCGAGCGGGATGCCGGAGACGAGCTGCAGCAGGATCGCGCCGGTCGCCGCGAACGGCACGGAGACGAGCAGCTCGAGCGGCTGCCGCAGGCTGCGGAACGTCGCGACCATGATCGTGTAGACGATCAGGATCGCGGCGAGCAGCGCGAGGAACAGCTGCGAGAACGCGTTCGTCTGGTCCGACGCGAGGCCGCCGATGGTCGCGGAGGCGCCCGCGGGCAGGCGCAGGCCGTCGACCGCCCGCTGCACCTCGGCGATCGCGGCACCCGTGTTCGTGCCGGCGGGGGTCGCGGTGACCGTGGCGCTGCGGGCGCCGTCGGTGCTCGTGACCGTCGCGGGCTCCCGGTCGAGCGCGACCGTCGCGAGCGAGGACAGCCGCTTCGTGCCGGTCGCCGTGCGGACCTCGAGGTCCTTCAGGTCCTGCAGCGTCGCCGGCCGGTCCTGCTGCTGCAGGTAGACGGTGATGCTGTCGTCGCCCACGGTGATCGAGCCGATGTCGGTCGGCTGCGTGCGCCCGGCGACGAGCTGCGCGAGCGCGGCCTCCGTCAGCCCCGCCTTCGCGGCCTTCTCCGCGTCGATCCGGACCGCGAGGTACTGCGACGTGGCGGACAGGTTGCTGGTCGCCTGCGCGACGGAGTCGAGGCTCCGCACCCGCTCGAGGATCCGGTCCGCCGCGGTCTGCAGCGCGTCCGTGTTCCCCGCCGTGATGTCGACCTCGATGTCGCTGGAGGCGCCGAAGCCCTGGCCGGAGCCGATCTGGAACTCGCCCTCCGAGCCGCCGAGCCGCGTGCGGATCGTCTTCTGCAGGGCGTCCTGGTCGACGTCCTCGGCCGTGGTCACGTTGTAGGTGATCTGCGACCCGGCGCCGCCGACGAAGGCGTCGCGGGCCGCGTTGCCGCTCGTGCCGATCGAGGCGCTGACGATCGCGACGCCGTCGATGCCCCGCAGCGTGCGGTCGACCCGACGGGCCTCGTCGGTCTGGTCGTCGAGGCTCGTGCCGTCCGCGACGGTCTGCGTGACGCTGAGCGTGTTCTGCCCGGTCGAGCCGAGGTAGTTCGTCTGCAGCCGCGGCACGAGCGCCACGGTGCCGCCGAGCACGAGCACCGCGACGAGCACCGTGATCCACGGGTGCGCGAGGGTGCCTGAGAGGATCGGGCGGTAGCCGCGCTGCAGCGGCGGGAGGCGCTTCGCGGACTCGCGCCGGCTGCGCCCGGGCCGGAGGAACCAGTAGGCGAGCACCGGCACGATCGTCAGCGCGACGAAGAGGCTGGCGGCGAGCGCGATCGTCACCGTGACGGCGAAGGGCCGGAACAGCTCGCCCGCGGTGTCGCCGACGAAGGCGATCGGCAGGAAGACGGCGACGGTCGTGGCGGTGGAGGCGGTGACCGCGCCGGCGACCTCCCTGACCGCCTCGAACACGCTCTTCCGCCGCGCGTCCGGCGTGATCCGCCGCCGGTCCTCGCGGTCGTTCGCGAAGCCGGGGAAGTCCTCCCGGAAGTGCCGCGCGATGTTCTCGGTGACGACGATCGAGTCGTCGACGACGCGGCCGACCGCGATCGTGATGGCGCCGAGCGTGAGGATGTTCAGCGAGTAGCCGGCCGCCTGCATCCCGATGAGCGTGATGAGCACGGAGGTCGGGATGCTGATCGCGGTGACCAGCGTCGCGCGGATGCTGAGCAGGAACAGCAGGATCACGACGACCGCGAAGAGGAGGCCGAGCCCGCCCTCCTGCAGCAGCGAGTCGATCGACTGCGTGATGAACGGCGCCTGGTCGAAGACGGGCGTGAAGGCGCCGCCCGACCCGAGTGCCGACCGCAGGCTCGGCAGCAGGTCGCCCACCTCCCGCGACACCTGCACCGTGTTCGCGTCCGGCAGCTTCGTGACGGAGATCGTGAGCGCCGGCTTGCCGTTCACGAGGGCGACCGTGGTGACGGGGTCCTTGCCCTCCGCCACCGTCGCGACGTCGCTGATCCGCGGCGGCCGGTTCAGCGTGCTCTTCCCGGTCGCGAGGCTCCGCGCGTTCCACTGCTGCTGCGTCACGCCGGAGAGGGGCAGGGCGCGGATGTCGGCGACGGAGCCGAGCTCCGAGCCGATCTCGATGGACCGCGTGCGGCCGTCCTGCGTGACGGTGCCGCCCGGCACGAGCGCCCCGGAGGCGCGGAGCGTGTCGGAGAGCACCGTGGGCTGCAGGCCGTGGTCCTCGAGCGCGTCCTTCGGGGTGATCGTGATGCGGTCGCCGGGCTCGCCCGCGAGGGTCGCGGCGCGGACCCCGTCGAGCTTCTCGATCTTCGGCAGCACGGAGTCGTTCACGCTGCGCGCGAGCTCGGTGGTGGAGGCGTCGCCGGTCACCGACAGCGCGACGATCGGCAGGTCGTCGAGGCTGCCGGCCACGACCTGCGGCTCGACGCCGTCCGGCAGCGAGGAGGAGAGGCCGTTGATCGCGGCGCTGATCTTCTGCTCGGCGTTGTCGAGGTCCGTCCCGTAGGCGAACCCGATGCTCACCGTCGAGCTGCCGGTGCTCGAGGTCGAGGAGGTGTCCTCGACGCCGCGGATGCCGCGCACGGCCTGCTCGATCGGGCGGCTGACCCGCTCGCTCACGATCTCCGGGGACGCGCCCCGGTAGGTGGACACGACGGCCAGCTGAGGCAGCGTGATCGAGGGGATCAGCTCCTGCCGCAGGCCCGTCGTGGCGAGCACGCCGAAGAACGCGGCGACCACGGTGATCAGCGCGATCAGCGCCCGGTTGCGGAGGCTGAAGGCGGCGAAGAGCTGCACGCCCCGATTATCGCTGACCGATCGGTCAAGGAGGGGCGCTGCGGCGCGCCGTGCACCGCGGGGACGGACCCGTTTGACACGCCCGGCGCTCCGAGTACTCTGCCGACTCGTGACTTCGGCGCCCGAGGACGACGGCCGCGGCATGAAACGCCTGATCCTGGGCGAAAAGCTGCCGTCGCACAAGCTGGACGACCAGCTGCTCCCGAAGCACCTCGCGCTGCCGATCTTCGCCTCGGACCCGCTCTCCTCGGTCGCCTACGCGCCGCAGGAGCTGTTGCTGATCCTGCTGCTCGGCGGCACCGCGTTCCTCGCATTCGCCCCCTGGGTGGCGGCGGTCGTCGTGCTGCTGCTCGCGGTCGTCGTGCTGTCCTACCGCCAGCTGATCAAGGCGTACCCCTCCGGCGGCGGCGACTACGAGGTCGCGCAGAAGAACCTCGGCGAGCGGCCCGCGCTGGTCGTCGCCTCCGCGCTCCTCGTCGACTACATCCTCACCGTGTCGGTGTCCGTCGCCTCCGGCGTCGACAACATCATCTCGGCGCTGCCGCAGCTCGCGGGCGTGCGGGTGGAGATGGCGCTCGCGATCGTGGTGCTGCTGGCGGGCGTGAACCTGCGCGGGGTGCGGGAGTCGAGCAAGGCGTTCGCGCTGCCCACCTACGTCTTCATCGCGGGCGTCGCGCTCATGGTCGTCGTGGCGCTCGTCCGCACGGCGCTCGGGCAGCCGCCGGTCGCGGAGAGCGCCGCCTACTCCGTGCAGGCGGACCAGGTGACGCAGGCGGGGCTCGTGCTGCTCGTGCTGCGGGCGTTCGCCAGCGGCTGCTCGGCGCTCACCGGCGTCGAGGCGATCGCGAACGGCGTGCCCGCCTTCCGCCGCCCGAAGGTGCGGAACGCGCAGAAGACCCTGACCGCGATGGGGCTCATCGCGATCTGCCTGTTCGTCGGCCTCCTCGCCGTCGCGCTCATCGCGCGGGTGCACTACGCGGAGGACCCCTGCTCGCTGATCGGCCTCGAGGCCTGCGCGAGCTCGCCGCAGCCGAGCCTGATGGCGCAGGTCGCCGGCGCCACCTTCGGCGCGACGTCGCCCCTCTTCTACCTCGTGCAGGCGGCGACGGCCCTCGTCCTGCTGCTCGCCGCGAACACCGCCTTCAACGGCTTCCCGCTGCTCGGCAGCGTGCTCGCGCGGGACGGCTACGCGCCGAAGTCGCTGTCGACCCGCGGCGACCGCCTCATCTTCAGCAACGGCGTCATCGTGCTGTCGCTGGTCGCCGGGCTGCTGCTGCTCGTCTACCAGGCGAGCGTCACGAACCTGATCCAGCTGTACATCATCGGCGTCTTCGTCTCGTTCACCCTCGGGCAGACGGGGATGGTGCGGCACTGGATCCGGCTGCTGCGCCGCGGCGCCCCCGGCCGGGCCGGCACGGTTCGCAGCCTCGTCATCAACCTCGTCGGCGCGACGATGACCGCGACGGTGCTCGTGATCGTCACGATCACGAAGTTCACCCACGGCGCATGGCTGGTCTTCGTGATCATGCCGATCCTCTGGTTCCTGATGCTCGGCGTGAACCGGTACTACCGCGACGTCGAGAAGGAGATCGAGGTCGACCCGCACACGACCTTCGGCGCGAAGGGCGACCACGCGATCGTGCTGGTCGGCCGGATGCAGAAGCCCGCGCTGAAGGCGCTCGACTACGCGATCGCCGCGAAGCACGACTCGCTCGAGGCCGTGCACGTCTCGATCGACGACGCGGCGACGAAGAAGCTCGAGGACGAGTGGGCGCTGATGAACATCTCGGTGCCGCTGACCGTCGTCCCCTCCCCCTACCGCGACATCTCCGTGCCGCTCATCAAGTACGTGAAGGCGCACCGCGCGACCCACGGCTCGGAGGTCGTGACGATCTACACGCCCGTCTACGTCGTCGGGCACTGGTGGGAGCAGCTGCTGCACAACCACAAGGCGCGGCGGATCCGGCAGAAGCTGATGCTCGTGCACGGCGTGACCCTGGCGCTCGTGCCGTGGCTGCTCGACTCCTCGCAGCTGATCTACGGCCGCCGCTCCCGCCCGATCCCCGGCCAGGACCGCCGCGGCGAGCCGGTCCGCCCGCGGATGCCCGTCCGCCGGCACGTGAAGGACGGCGCCCCCGCCGCCCTCCCGACGGAGCCGATCGAGCGCGAGCCCGACCTCACCCCCCGCTGACCCTTCGCGGATCCGCAATTCCTCCGCGACACGCCGTGCTCACGCAGCCTGGACGCGGCGTGTCGCCCCGGTTCTGCGGATCCGCGGCAGCAGTGCGGATCCGCGAAGGGGTCAGGCGTCGGTGAAGAAGCGGGCCATCAGCTGGGCGACGTGGTCCTCCGGCTCGGGCGGCGGCACCTCGAGGACCTGCGTCGTCGGGCCCGGCACCGCGTCGATCGGCGCGGTCGTGGTGTCGCCGAGCGCCGCGAAGACCTGCCGTGCGAGGGTGCGGCCGGCGCGGTTCGCCCCGATCGTGCTCGCGGTCGGGCCGTAGCCGGCGAAGAAGATCCGCGGGTCGCGCTCCGCCGCGCCGCTCGTCACCTGCACGCCGCCCGCCTTCTCGTGGAGGCGGAGGGGGCTGAGGTGGCGGATGTCGGGCCGGAAGCCGGTCGCCCACACGATCGCGTCGATGCGCTCGCGCGACCCGTCCGGCCAGACGACCGCCTCCCGCTCGAGGTGGTCGAACATCGGCCGGGGCGACAGCACGCCGCGCTCGATCGCCGCCGCGATGCGCCGCGTCTTCGGCACGCCGGTGCCCGACACGATCGACGGCAGGGCCCGGCCCTGCTTCGCCGCGTCGTCCTGCTGGTTCACGGCGGTGACCGCGGCCTCGAGGTCGAGGGTCCCCTGGTCGAGGTAGTCGACCGGGCGCCGCGTCGCCCAGAACGTCTTCGCGGCGACGCCCTCGAGCTCGAGGAGGAAGCCGATGGCGGAGGTGCCGCCGCCGACCACGAGCACCCGGAGGCCCGCGAAGTCCGCGGCGTCCCGGTAGGTCGCGGTGTGCACCTGGCGGCCCGAGAACTCGCGGACGCCCGGGTAGTACGGCACGAAGGGCGCGCCCCACGTGCCGGTCGCGTTGACGACGGTCCGCGTGACGATCTCGCCGACCGTGGTCCGCACGACGAGCTCGGCCCCGCGGTCGAACACCGCGGCGACCGTGACCGGCCGCCGCACGTCGAGCCCGTAGAAGCGCTCGTAGTGGCCGTAGTACTCGCCGACGACGTCCCGAGCCGGGCGGCTCCGGTCGGCGGTCTCGAAGGTGATGCCGGCGCGACGCATGCCGGGGAGGTCATGCACGCGGTGCGCGGAGCCGAGGCGCAGGGCCGCCCATCGCTGCTGCCAGGCGCCGCCCGGGCCGGGTCCCCGGTCGACGACGACCTGGTCCACGCCGCTGCGGACGCCGAGCCGCTGCAGGTAGTAGGCGACGGAGAGCCCCGCCTGACCTGCCCCGATGACGACCACGTCGGTGCGAGCGGGCACTGCGACCACGGCGATCCCCCTCCCCTGGCGCGAGCGCCGGGCACCATCCTGCCAGGGAGGCGCGTGTTACGATGAGCGCCAGTTTTCGCATTTCCGCCGCGACATCCACCCGATGCGGCGATGACTACGTGAGGGGGTCACGCATGGGGCGAGGCCGTCAGAAGGCGAAGCACACGAAGATCGCCCGGGAGCTGAAGTACTTCAGCCCGGACACGAACTACAACGCGCTCGAGGCCGAGATCGGATCCCACTCCACCGAGGCGCACGCCGGCTGGTCCGAGGAGGACTTCGCCGAGGAGGACTCGCACCGCTGAACCGCGCCGGTCGCTCCCGCGAGGAGGCGGCCGGTCGTCCGTGCTCACGGGCGGTTCCGCATGCCGCGGAGCGGGGTCAGCGCGCGTAGGCCCCCACGAGCCGCACGGCACCGCCGTCGACGCCCTTCGCCCCCTGCACCGAGCCCTCCGGCGCGTCGCCCGTCGCGACCGCGCCGGCCCGCCAGGTGCGGATGCCCGCGGCGGTGAGGGCGGAGGCGATGCGGTCCGCCGCGGCGTCCTCGACGACGGCGAACATGCCGACCCCGAGGTTCCAGGCGCCCTCGACCTCCTCGAGCGGGAAGCCGCCGAGCTCCGCGAGCACGGTGAAGACCGGCGCGGGCGTCCACGTCGAGCGGTCCACGTCGACGGTGCTGCCCCGCGGCAGCACGCGCGCGAGGTTCGCCGCGAGCCCGCCGCCCGTCACGTGGCCGAGCGCGTGCACGGCGTCGCCGTCCGGACCGTCGAGCACGTCGAGCAGCGCAGCCGTGTAGAGCCGCGTCGGCTCGAGCAGCGCCTCGCCGAGCGAGGTGCCGTAGTCCGCGATGCGGGTGTCGTACCGGAGGCCGGCGTCGCGGACGATCCGCCGGACCAGGGAGTACCCGTTGCTGTGCAGGCCCGAGGACGCGAGCGCGAGCACGGCGTCGCCCTGCCGCACCCGGTCCGCACCGAGCAGGCGGTCCGCCTCGACCACGCCCACGGCCGCACCGGCCACGTCGTAGTCGTCCGGCGCCATCAGGTCGGGGTGCTCCGCGGTCTCGCCGCCGACGAGCGCGGTCCGCGTGGCCGCGCAGGCGCGGGCGACGCCGTCGACGATCGCGGCGATGCGCTCGGGCACGACCCGCCCGCAGGCGATGTAGTCCGTCATGAAGAGCGGCGCCGCGCCGACCACGACGATGTCGTCGACCACCATCCCGACGAGGTCCTGACCGATCGTGTCGTGCTTGCCGAGCGCCTGCGCGATGGCGATCTTCGTGCCGACGCCGTCGGTCGACGTCGCGAGGACCGGCTTCCGGTAGCGGGTGAGCGCGGACGCGTCCCACAGCCCGGCGAAGCCGCCGACGCCGCCGAGGACCTGCGGCCCGTGCGTCGCCGCGACCGAGCGCTTCATCAGCTCGACGGCCGTGTCGCCGGCCACGGTGTCGACGCCCGAGGCCGCGTACCGGTCCACCGGACCCGCCGCGTTCCGACCGGCCGTCGCCGGATGGGAGGATGGCGGCTGCACCACTCGAGCCTAGGCCAGGGGGATCTCCACCCGAATGTGCGGCATCGTCGGCGTCTCCGCCGCCCAGCCGGTCAACCAGCTCATCTACGACAGCCTGCTGCTGCTGCAGCACCGCGGTCAGGATTCGACTGGGATCACGACCGATGAGAACGGCTCCTTCCACATGGTGAAGGTGAAGGGTCAGGTCCGGGAGGCCTACCGCACCCGCGACATGCGGACGCTGCTCGGCAGCACGGGCCTCGGCCACGTGCGGTATGCGACCCGCGGGTCCGCGGCCAGCGAGCAGGAGGCGCAGCCCTTCTACGTGAACGCGCCGTACGGCATCGTGCTCGTGCACAACGGCAACCTCACGAACACCCGCGAGCTGACGGCGGACCTGTTCCACGTCGACCGCCGGCACCTCAACACGGACTCGGACACCGAGCTGCTCGTGAACGTGCTCGCGAACGAGCTGCAGGCGCAGGTCTCCGGCCCCGAGCTCGACCCGGACCACGTGTTCACGGCGGTCCGCCGCGTGCACGAGCGGGTGGAGGGCTCCTACGCCGCGATCGCACTGATCGCCGGCCGCGGCCTGCTCGCCTTCCGCGACCCGTTCGGGATCCGCCCCCTCACCCTCGGCCGCCGCACCGCGGACCACCTGCCCGGCGTGCAGCGAGACGAGTGGATGGTCGCCTCCGAGTCACTCGTGCTCGAGGCGAACGGCTACGAGGTCGTGCGCGACATCGCCCCCGGCGAGGCCGCGTTCATCACCCCCGACGGCGAGCTGCACCTGCAGCAGTGCGCCGAGGACCCGCGTCTCGTGCCGTGCTCGTTCGAGTACGTCTACCTCGCGCGGCCGGACTCGACGATGTCGGGCATTTCCGTCTACGAGGCGCGGCTGCGCCTCGGCGACCGCCTCGCCGACACCGTCGCGAAGTACACGCCGTTCGGCGACGTCGACGTCGTGATGCCGATCCCGGACTCCGCCCGCCCCTCGGCGATGCAGCTCGCGCAGCGGCTGGGCGTCACGTACCGCGAGGGGTTCTACAAGAACCGCTACGTCGGCCGGACGTTCATCATGCCGGGGCAGGCGGTGCGCCAGAAGAGCGTGCGCCAGAAGCTGAACGCCCTCGGCTCGGAGTTCAAGGGCAAGAACATCCTCATCGTCGACGACTCGATCGTGCGGGGCACCACCAGCGCGCAGATCGTCGAGATGGCCCGTGCGGCCGGCGCGAACAAGGTGACGTTCGCGTCCGCGGCCCCGCCCGTCCGCTTCCCGCACGTCTACGGGATCAACATGCCGACGCGCCGCGAGCTCGTCGCCGCCGGGCGCAAGATCCCGGAGATCGCCCGCGAGATCGGTGCCGACCACCTCATCTACCAGGAGGTCGACGACATGCGGGACGCGATCCTGCAGGGCTCCGACGTCACCGAGCTCGAGATGAGCTGCTTCACCGGCGACTACGTCACGGGGACCGTCAGCGACGAGTACCTGCAGTGGGTGGAGGCCAACCAGCTGTCCTGAGGCGGATCCGCTCCTCGCTGTCACCCGTTCTGGGGACGAGAAAGACGGGGACAGACAGGTCGTTCTGTCCTCGTCCGGTGGTATGGTGATCTCGGCGGCACCCACCGCCGAACTACCCGAACGACCGACTCGGTCCCGATCGCCCTTCCCCCGGGGCGGCGGGAACGGCAGGACCGGACTTCCCCCGCGAGGTCCTGCACGGTCTCCCGGATGACGACGCCGGGCAGCGACTCCCCCGCACTGGCTGCCCGGCGTCGGTCCTGCCGCTGTGGTCTCGAGGCTCGCTCCGCTCGCACCTCGACCAGCGGAGCGGGGCACCTCCTCCCCGATGATCGAGGTGCGAGCGCCGGCGAGCCTCGAGATCACCACCGGCGCGCTCGAGATCACCCGCTCCTGCAGCGCCCCCGGGGGCGGATCTGGCGCAGACTGGGGGCATGCACGAGCACGGGCACGACCACGCGCACGGCGCGGGCGCGCCCGCTCGCGTGCTCGCCGTCGTGTTCGGCATCACCGTCGCGCTGCTCGTCGTCGAGGTCGTCGGCGCCGTCGTCACCGGCAGCCTCGCGCTGCTCGTCGACGCGGCCCACGTGCTCACCGACGTCGTCGGCCTCGGGCTCGCCCTCGTCGCCGCACGGCTCGCCACCCGCAGCGCCACCGCCCGCCGCACCTACGGGTGGGCGCGCGCGGAGGTGCTCGGCGCCGCCGCGCAGGCCGCCGTCCTGCTCGGGGTCGGCGTCTTCGTCGTGATCGAGGCGATCCGCCGCTTCGCCGAGCCGACCGAGGTGCCCGGACCCGCGCTGCTCGTGTTCGGCGGGCTCGGGCTCGTCGGCAACCTCGTCTCCCTCGCGCTCCTGCGCCGGGCCGGGGGTGCGGACCTCAACAGCCGCGCCGCGCTGCTCGAGGTCCTGAACGACGCGCTCGGCTCGGTCGGCGTCCTCGTCGCGGGCCTCGTCATCGCGCTCGCCGGCTGGACGCGCGCCGACGCGGTCGCGGCGCTGCTCGTCGGCGCGCTGATCGTGCCCCGCACCCTCCTGCTGCTCCGCGACGCGCTCGAGGTGCTGCTCGAGTCCGTGCCCCGCGGGCTGGACCTGGAGGACGTCCGCCGCCACCTGCTGCAGCAGGAGCACGTGCTCGCGGTGCACGACCTGCACGCCACCCGCGTCTCCTCCTCCCTGCCCGTGCTCTCCGCGCACGTGGTCGTCGACGCCGCCTGCTTCCGCAACGGCACCGCGCCGGCCGTCCTCGACGCGCTGCAGCACTGCGTTGCCGGCCACTTCCCGGTCTCGCTGACCCACTCGACGTTCCAGCTCGAGCCCCCCGCGCACACGGCGCACGAGGCGGGCACGCACGCCTGACGGGTGCGGGAGGATCGCGGGGTGAGCCTGCTGCCGCCCGCCGCCGACCCGAAGCGGGTGATGGCGCCGGACGGCGTGCCGCTCGCGACCTACGACCTCGGCGACCCCGACGCCCCCGTCGTCGTCGCGGTCCACGGGTTCGCCTCCTCCGCGTACGCGAACTGGGTCGCGACCGGCTGGGTGCGGGAGCTGAACCGCGCCGGGTTCCGGGTGCTCGCCCTCGACCAGCGCGGGCACGGGAGCAGCGGCAAGCCGCACGACCCCGCCGCGTACTCGATGGCGACGCTGGTCGACGACGTGCGGACCGTGCTCGACACGTACCTCGTCGACGAGGCCGCGTACGTCGGGTACTCGCTCGGCGCCCGCGTCGGCTGGCACGCGCTGCTCGGCGGCGCCCACGTGATCCCCCGCGCGGTGCTCGGCGGCATCCCCGACGGCGACCCGCTCACCCGCTTCCGGGTCGACGCGGCCCGGGCCTACATCGCGGACGGCACGCCGGTCGGCGACCGGCTCACCGAGGCGTACCTGTCGATGGCGGAGGGGATCCCCGGCAACGACCTCGCCGCGCTCGTCGCGCTGGTGGAGGGGATGCGCGGCGGCGAGCAGCCCGACCCGGCGGACCCGCCGCAGCAGCCGGTGCTCTTCGCCGCCGGCGGCGAGGACCCCATCGCGCCCGCGTCCCAGCGCCTCGCCGCCGCCGCGCCGCACGGGGAGTTCCTGCTCATCGAGGGACGGAACCACTTCAACGCCCCGACGGCGCGGGCGTTCCGGACCGGCGCCCTCGCCTTCCTCGAGCGGACCTGAGGGCGTCAGTCACCGATCGGGCGGTCGCTCTCGGAGGGACCGTCCAGCACCGCCTCGTCCTGCGCCGGCCCGTCCTGCATCGCACCGTCCTGCGCGGCGACGGGCGCGGGCGGCTCGATGCGCTCGGCCTCGACGGTCCGCGCACGGCGCTCCGCGATCCGGTCGAGCACGATCGCGACGACGCCGGCGAGCAGCGCGCCGAGCGGCGCGAGCAGCAGCGAGAGGAAGCCGATCGCCTGCCCGGTCGAGATGTCGCCGCTGTCGGGGGTGACGTTCACCGCGACGATCGCGCCGAGCACACCGAGGGCCGCGCCGAGCAGCAGGAAGACGCCGATCCGGGGGCTGCGGCGCACGCGGACGGTGCGGCGCTGCGGGTCGCTCATCGCGTCACCTGCGGGCGCCACACGGGCAGGCGGCCCGTCAGGTCCGCGCGCGAGCCGGACGCCTGCACCGAGCCGGCCTCCACGGCATCGCTCCAGCCGCGCCGGCCGGTCGCGAGCGGCAGCCAGACGTCCGCCGCCATCTCGACGACGTTCGGCGGGGTCCCCCGGGTGTGCTTCAGCCCCTCGATGCACTGCACCGCGCCGAACGGCGGCACCCGCACCTCGACGGCGCCGCCGGGGTAGCGCTCGGCGAGCAGCTGCAGCAGGTAGCGGACGGCGGTCGCGGTCACCGGGCGGTCCGCGTCGCCCGCGAGCGCCGCGGCGACCGCCTGGTCGCCCTCGCCGTCCGGGATCCGCGCTCTCGCCACGGACGGAAACGGTACGCGGCCGCGCCGATAGATTGGCGCGGTGCGGATCCTGATCGTCGGCTCCGGCGCCCGCGAGCACGCGATCGTCCGAGCGCTCGCCGCGGAGGACGCCGGTCACGACCTCGTGGCGGCCCCGGGCAACGCGGGCATCGGCGCCCTCGCCCGGCTCGAACCGGTCGAGGCGACCGACCCCGGCGCCGTCGTCGCCCTCGCCGACGCGGTCGGCGCCGAGCTCGTGGTGATCGGCCCGGAGGCGCCGCTCGTCGCCGGCGTCGCGGACGCGCTGCGCGAGCGAGGCGTGCCGGTCTTCGGCCCCGGTCGCGAGGCGGCCGCGCTCGAGGGCAGCAAGGCCTTCGCGAAGCGGATCATGGCCGCCGCGGGCGTGCCCACCGGCCGCGCGGTCGACGTGCTCACCGCGGACGGGCTCGACGCCGCGCTCGACGCGACCGGCTCCCCGTACGTCGTCAAGGCGGACGGGCTCGCGGCCGGCAAGGGCGTGCTCGTGACGGAGGACCGCGACGCCGCCCGGTCCCACGCGCTCCGCTGGCTCGAGGCCGGCCCCGTGCTGGTCGAGGAGTTCCTCACCGGCCGCGAGGTCTCCCTCTTCTTCGTCAGCGACGGCACGACGGTGCTGCCGCTCAGCCCCGCGCAGGACTTCAAGCGCCTGCTGGACGGCGACGCCGGCCCGAACACCGGCGGCATGGGCGCCTACTCCCCGCTGCCCTGGCTCGCCGAGGCGTTCGGCGGCGAGGACGCGTTCGTCGCCCAGGTGCAGGAGACGGTGGCGCAGCCCGTCGTCTCGCGGCTCGCGCAGGAGGGCACGCCCTTCGTCGGTCTGCTCTACTGCGGTCTCGTCGTCGACGGCACGAGCGTGCGGGTGATCGAGTTCAACGCGCGCTTCGGCGACCCCGAGACGCAGGTGGTCCTGCCGCGGCTCGCCTCCCCGCTCAGCGCGCTGCTGCACGGCGCGGCCGCCGGCTCCCTCGAGGGCGTCGCGGAGCCGGCGTTCCGGCCCGACGCCGCGGTCGGCGTGGTCGTCGCCGCGGCCGGCTACCCGGAGGCGCCCCGCACCGGGGACCCGCTGACCGGCATCGACGACGCGGACGCCCTGCCCGCCGTGCACGTGGACCACGCCGCGACCGCGCGGCAGGGCGGGGACCTCGTCGCGACCGGCGGGCGGGTGCTGACCGTCGTCGGCCTCGGCGCGGACGTCGCCACGGCCCGCGCCGCCGCCTACGAGGGCGTCGACCGCATCGACCTGCCCGGCGGGCAGCACCGCACCGACATCGCGAGGGACGCATGAGCGACGAGCTGCCCGGCTTCACCTTCCTCACCGCGGGCAAGGTCCGCGACCTCTACGCGCCGGAGGGGCACGACGACCTGCTCCTGCTCGTCGCGAACGACCGGGTGAGCGCGTTCGACCAGGTGCTGTCCCGGCCGATCCCCGGCCGGGCCGCGCTGCTCACCCGGCTCACCCGCTGGTGGTTCGCGCAGCTGGCGGACGTCCCGAACCACCTCGCGGACGCGGACGTCGCTGTGCCGGAGGCGGTCGCCGACCGCGCCATGCTCGTCCGGCGCCTCCGCATGCATCCCGTGGAATGCGTCGTCCGCGGGTACGTGACGGGCAGCGGCTACGCCGAGTACCGGCGCACCGGCTCGATCAGCGGCCTGCCGCTGCCGGAAGGGCTGCAGGACGGCGACCGCCTGCCCGAGCCGATCTTCACCCCCGCCTACAAGGCCGAGCTCGGCGCGCACGACGAGAACATCCCGTTCGAGACGGTGGTCGACCTCGTCGGCGCGGAGACGGCGGAGGCGCTGCGGAGCACCTCGCTGCGGATCTTCGCCGAGGCGAGCGCGATCGCCGACGCGAAGGGCGTGATCCTCGCCGACACGAAGTTCGAGTTCGGCGACGACGCCGAGGGCGGGCTCGTGCTGGCGGACGAGGTGCTGACCCCCGACTCCAGCCGCTTCTGGGACGCCGCCGCGTACGCGTCCGGCCGTCGCGGCGTCGGCTTCGACAAGCAGATCGTGCGCGACTGGCTCGCCGCGCACTGGGACGGCGAGGGCGCCGCGCCGGACCTGCCCGACGAGGTCGTGCAGCGGACCGCGGACCGCTACCGCGAGCTGGTGGAGCTCCTCACCGCCTGAGGCACGGCTCCCTTGGTTGACGCGTCATACTTCTCGCATGACCGACGTGCTCGCCCCCGCGACGCTCATGGGCGCCGTCACGCTCGACGTCGCCGACCTCGATGCGACGACCCGCTACTACGTGGACGGGATCGGGCTCGACGTGCTCGCGACCGCGCCCGGCGAGGTGACCGTCGGCCGCGGCCGCACCGCGTCCCTCGTGCTGCGGCACGCGCCGGCGCTGAGGGCCGCGTCGAGCTCCGCGGCCGGGCTCTTCCACACCGCCGTCCTGTTCGACTCGCAGGCCGCGCTGGCCGCGGCCGTGCTCTCCGTGGCGACCCGGTACCCGGGCTCGTTCACCGGGTCGAGCGACCACCTCGTGTCCCAGGCGTTCTACTTCGACGACCCGGAGGGCAACGGCGTCGAGCTCTACTGGGACCGGCCCCGCGCGGGCTGGCGGTGGGACGGCGCGACCGTCCGGATGGGGACGCTGCCGCTCGACCCGGACGCCTTCCTCCGCGAGCACGTGCAGGACGGCCCAGCGCCCCTCGGCCGCGCCGAGGTGGGGCACGTGCACCTCAAGGTCGGGGACGTCGAGACGGCCCGCGCGTTCTACGTCGACGTCGTGGGCTTCGAGACGACCGCGCGGTTCGGCGAGCAGGCGCTGTTCGTCTCCGCCGGCGGCTACCACCACCACGTCGGGATGAACACGTGGCGCAGCCGCGGTGCGGGGCCGCGGACCCCGGCGCTCGGTCTCGGCCAGGTGACGCTCCGCCTGCCGGACGCGGACGCGATCGGCGCCCTCGGCGATCGCCTCCGCGTCGCGCGGGTGCCCGTGCAGGACGACGGCCGCGAGGTCGTCTTCGCCGACCCCTGGGGCAACGTGGTCCGCGCCGCCGTGGAGGCCGAGCGGGATCGGTAGGCTTCCGGGGTGCCCGTGATCGTCGTCGAGGTGATGCCGAAGGCCGAGCTGCTGGACCCGCAGGGGAAGGCCGTGGCCGGAGCGCTGCACCGGCTCGGCCGGACCGCGTTCAGCGGCGTCCGCGTCGGGAAGCGGTTCGAGCTCCATGTGGACGGCCCGGTGACCGACGCGGTCCTCGCCGACGCCCGCGAGATCGCCGAGTCCCTGCTCGCGAACCTCGTCATCGAGGACGTCGTGAGCGTGCGCGAGCTCACGACGGCCGAGCTCGAGGACCGGCTGGACGCCGAGGTCGGCGCGTGACCCGCGTCGGCGTCGTCACCTTCCCCGGCTCGCTCGACGACGGCGACGCCCGCCGCGCCGTTCGCCTCGCCGGCGCCGAGCCGGTGCGGCTCTGGCACGGCGACCACGACCTGCAGGGCGTCGATGCGATCGTGCTGCCCGGCGGCTTCAGCTACGGCGACTACCTGCGCTGCGGCGCCATCGCGGCGCTGTCGCCCGTGATGACGGAGGTCGTCGCGGCGGCCGAGCGGGGCGTGCCCGTGCTCGGCATCTGCAACGGCTTCCAGATGCTCACCGAGGCGCACCTGCTGCCCGGCGGCCTGGTCCGCAACGACCACGGCGCCTTCGTCTGCCGCGACCAGCGCCTCCGCGTCGAGCAGACGTCGACCGCGTGGACGAGCGCGTTCGAGGTCGGCGAGGAGATCGTCATCCCGCTGAAGAACGGCGAGGGCGGCTTCGTGGCGGACGCCGACACGGTGGCGCGCCTCGAGGGCGAGGGCCGCGTGGTCTTCCGCTACCTCGGCGTCGACCCGAACGGCTCCGTCGAGCACATCGCCGGCATCGCGAACGAGCGCGGCAACGTCGTCGGCCTCATGCCCCACCCGGAGCACGCGGTCGAGCCCGGATTCGGCCCGGACACGGCGGCCGCGATGCGGTCGGGCGTCGACGGCCTCCGCGTCTTCCGCTCGGCGCTCGAGGCGCTGCTGGCCGCCTGACCCGCCGCTCGCCGGGGCCCTCCGTCCTGCAGCACGCGGCGTCCTGCAGAACGGAGATCCAGCGGTCAGCCGCGGGGCTCGAGGCGCAGGACCGGGATGATCCGGGGCGCCGCGTCGTGCTCGTACTGCCGGAAGGCGGGCGAGCGGTCGACGAAGCGCGCGAACGCCGCGTCCCGCTCGGCGCCCTCGAGTTCGACGGCGTGCACGTCGACGGAGCCGTGCGGCGTCTCGACCGCGGCGTCGGGATGGGCGAGCAGGTTGAAGTACCACCCTGGCGAGCGCTTCGCGCCGGCGGCGGACGCGCAGACCAGCCACGAGCCGCCCTCCTGGACCGCCGCCACCGGAGACACGCGTCGCTCGCCGGACCGCGCCCCGGTCGAGTGGAGCAGCACCAGCCCGCTGCCGAAGCCGCGCACCCCGCCGCCGTTCGCACGGAACTCGGCGACGACGCGGTCGTCCCAGGCGCTCATCGCAGCGGGAACCAGACGGCCGCAGCGGCTCGCGCGTCCTCCGTCAGCACCGTGAACGGCACCGGCTGCTTGCCCGCCGCGTGCACGAGCACCACGAGCCGGTCGCGGAGCAGCCAGACGTCCTCGGGCCGGGAGCGCGGGCCGACGTGCATCGCCTCGCGGAACTCGTGCTCGTCGAGGTCGGTGTCGGCGCGGAGGTGCGACTCCGTCACCGCCGCGAGCACGAGGTTGGCGTGCAGCTCCTCGGCGGTGCGGCGGCGCTGCCCGGCGGTCAACCACACGAGTGCCTCCCTCGGCGGAGTCTCGCACCCTTCGCGCCCCACCGGCGCGGCGACCCGCGATCCGCTGCGGCCGTATCGTTGGGGAACGTGACGAGCCAGGCGCCCGCGGTCCACGTCGACTCCGTCGAGCGAGCGGCGGCGACGCCGGAACGGCAGCAGCCGTACGCCGCGCTCGGCCTGACCGACGACGAGTACGCGCGCATCCGGGAGCTGCTCGGCCGGCGCCCCACCTCCGGCGAGCTGGCCATGTACTCGGTCATGTGGAGCGAGCACTGCTCCTACAAGTCCAGCAAGCAGTACCTCCGCCGCTTCGGCGACAAGGTCACGCCGAAGATGCGCGAGCACCTGATGGTCGGCATGGGCCAGAACGCCGGCGTCGTCGACATCGGCCGCGGCTGGGCGGTGACCTTCAAGGTGGAGAGCCACAACCACCCCTCCTACATCGAGCCGTTCCAGGGCGCCGCGACCGGTGTCGGCGGCATCGTGCGCGACATCATCGCGATGGGCGCGCGGCCGGTCGCCGTCATGGACCAGCTGCGCTTCGGCGACATCGAGCAGGCGGACACCCTCCGCGTCGTGCACGGCGTCGTGGCGGGCATCGCCCACTACGGCAACTGCCTCGGCCTGCCGAACATCGGCGGCGAGACGGTCTTCGACCCGGTGTACCAGGGCAACCCGCTCGTCAACGCGCTCGCCGTCGGCGTCCTCCGCCACGAGGACCTCCGGCTCGCCAACGCGACCGGCGCCGGCAACAAGGTCGTGCTCTTCGGCGCCCGCACGGGCGGCGACGGCATCGGCGGCGCCTCGATCCTCGCCTCCGACACGTTCTCCGCGGGCGGCCCGACCAAGCGGCCCGCCGTGCAGGTCGGCGACCCGTTCGCCGAGAAGGTGCTCATCGAGTGCTGCCTCGAGCTGTTCCACGGCGGCTACGTCGAGGCGATCCAGGACCTCGGCGCCGCCGGCATCAGCTGCGCGACGAGCGAGCTCGCGGCGAACGGCGACGGCGGCATGCAGGTCGACCTCGACGCGGTGCTGCTGCGCGACCCCTCGCTCACGGCGGAGGAGATCCTCATGTCCGAGAGCCAGGAGCGGATGATGGCCGTCGTCCGGCCGGACCAGCTCGAGGGCTTCCTCGCCGTGACCGCGCGCTGGGACGTGGAGACGAGCGTGCTCGGCGAGGTCACCGACACCGGCCGGCTCGTCATCACCTGGCACGGCGAGACCATCGTCGACGTCGACCCCACGACGGTCGCCGTCGACGGGCCCGTCTACGACCGGCCCGTCGCGCGGCCCGCCGGGCTCGACGCGCTGCAGGCGGACACGGCCGCGGTCCTCCCCCGGCCGACCGAGGGCGCTGCGCTGAAGGCGCAGGCGCTCGCGGTGCTCGCCTCCCCCTCCCTCGCCTCCGCCGGCTGGATCACGGACCAGTACGACCGCTACGTGCTCGGCAACACCGCCCTCTCCTTCCCGGACGACGGCGGCATGATCCGCGTCGACGAGGAGTCGGGCCTCGGCGTCGCCATCGCGACGGACGCGAACGGGCGGTACTGCGCCCTCGACCCGCGCGCAGGCGCGCAGCTCGCGCTGTCCGAGGCGTACCGGAACGTCGCCGTGACCGGCGCCACCCCGCTCGCCGTCACCGACTGCCTGAACTTCGGCGCCCCGACCAACCCCGAGGTCATGTGGCAGCTGTCGGAGGCCGTCGACGGCCTCGCCGACGCCTGCCTCGCGCTCGAGGTCCCGGTCACCGGCGGCAACGTGTCGCTGTACAACCAGACCGGCACGACCGCCATCCACCCGACGCCCGTCGTCGGCGTGCTGGGCGTGATCGACGACGTCGCGAAGCGCGTGCCCTCCGGCTGGCAGGACGACGGCCTGAACCTCTACCTGCTCGGCACGACGGCGCTCGAGCTCGACGGCTCCGCGTGGGCGGGCGTCGTGCACGGGCACCTCGGCGGCCGCCCGCCGGCCGCACGGCTCGAGGCCGAGCGCGACCTCGCCGGGCTGCTCGCCGCCGCCGCGGAGGAGGGCCTCGTGTCCGCAGCCCACGACCTCGGCGAGGGCGGGCTCGCCCAGACGCTGGCCGAGGCCGTGCTCCGGTTCGGCGTCGGCGCGCGGGTCTGGCTCGGCGACGTCGAGGAGCGGGACGGCGTCGACACCGCGACCGCGCTGTTCAGCGAGTCGACGGCGCGCGTGCTCGTCGCCGTGCCGCGGGAGGAGGACGTGAAGTTCGTCGGCCTCTGCGCCGGCCGCCGCGTCCCCGCGCTGCGCGTCGGCGTCACCGACGCCGAGAGCGGCACCCTCGAGGTGCAGGACCTGTTCGAGGTCGCGATCGACGAGCTCCGCACCGCCTACGAGGGCACGCTCCCGGCGCACCTCGGCCCCCGCGTCGGCGGCTGACCCCTCCGCCTCCCTTCGCGGATCCGCAGTTCTTCCGCCGATCCGCAGTTCTGGGGCGACACGCCGCTTCGAGGGGCGAGTCGGGCGGCGTGTCGCCGAGGAACTGCGGATCCGCGGACCTCAGCGCGGGCGGAGGCCGTCCAGGAGCAGGTCCAGGAGGCGCCCGGTCTGGGCCTCCTGGTCCGGGTCGGGCGTGGCGAGGAACGCGCCGAGCAGGGCGACGACGACGTCGTCCGCCTCGACGTCCCCGCGGAGGACGCCCGCCCGCGCCCCGGCCTCGAGCATCGCGGCGACCGCGGCGGCGATGCGCGGGCGCGTGCCCGCGCCGGCTCCCGCGGCCAGGATCGCGCGGAACGCGTCCGCCATGCCGCGCTTCGTGCGCACGAAGTCGCCGTAGCGGTCCATCCACCGCCGCAGCGCGACGTCCGGCGGCGACTCCGCGAGCAGCTGCCGGGCGGAGGCGCTGACGGCCTCGAGCTCGCTCCGATAGACCGCCTCGACCAGCGCCTCGCGCGTCGGGAAGTGCCGGTAGAGCGTGCCGATGCCGACGCCCGCCTCCCGCGCGATGGCGTCGAGCGTCGGCGCCTCCCCCTCGAGGAACGCCGCTCGGGCGATCTCGACGAGGCGGTCGCGGTTGCGCTGCGCGTCGGCGCGGAGGCGCGGGGCGGTGGCGTTGGACAAGCGGAGGCTCCTCCGGTAAGACTCTCAGGAGGAATCGGAGGTTCCTCCGGTTCCAGTGTCCCACGGGAGGAACGACATGACCACGACGACGGTGCGGCTCGACGGGCGGGACGTCCCGCGGATCGGCTACGGCGCGATGCAGCTGCGCGACGTGCCGGAGGAGACGGCGATCGCCGTGCTGCGCCGCGCGGTGGAGCTCGGCGTGCGGCTGATCGACACGGCCGCCTTCTACGGCCCCGGCCTCGTGAACGAGCGGGTCCGCTCCGCGCTCGCGCCCTTCCCGGACGACCTCGTCATCGCGACGAAGGTCGGCGCGACCTCCGCGGCCCCGCCCGCCGAGCTGGTCCTCGCGCAGCGACCGGAGGAGCTCCGCGCCGAGGTCGAACGGAACCTCCGCACGCTCGGCGTCGAGCGCCTCGACGTCGTGCACCTGCGGCGGGCCGACGTGCCGCCGGGGCTGATCGCGGAGGGCGACCAGCTCGTGCCGGTGGAGGACCAGCTCGCCGAGCTGCTCGCCCTGCGGGACGCGGGGACGATCGGCGCGATCGGGCTGAGCTCGGCGTCGGCCGAGGTCCTCCGCGCCCTGCTGCCCGCCGGCGTCGCGAGCGTCCAGGACGCGCACAACCTGCTCCACCGCGAGACCGAGGACCGGTTCGCGATCTGCCGGGAGCACGAGATCGTGTGGATGCCCTTCTTCCCGCTCGGGTCGGCGTTCGACGGGCTGCCGTCGGTCGCAGCGGCCCCGGCGGTGCGCGCCGTCGCGGCGGAGGTCGGCGCGACGCCCGGGCAGGTCGGCCTCGCCTGGCTGCTCGCGCAGGGGCCGGAGGTCGCGCTCATCCCGGGCACCCGGTCCGTCGCGCACCTCGAGGAGAACGTCGCCGCCGCCGACGTGCGGCTCACCCCGGCGCAGCTCGGCGCGCTGGACGCGGCCGCCCCCGCCGCGTGACGCTCCGGGTCAGGCGCCCGCGACGTCCTCCGCGATGCGCTCGTGGTGGTGGATGACCTCCGCGACGATGAAGGCGAGGAACGCCTCCGCGAAGGCCGGGTCGAGGTGCGACTCCTCGGCGAGCGCGCGGAGGCGCGCGATCTGGGCGCGCTCCCGCTCCGGGTCCGCGGGCGGCATGCCGGCGGTCGCCTTGAGGTGGCCGACCCGCTGCGTGCACTTGAAGCGCTCGGCGAGGAGGTGCACGAGCGCGGCGTCGATGTTGTCGATGCTGCTGCGCAGCGACTGCAGCTCAGCGGCCTCGTCCTCGGTCATGCTCCGACCCTAGGACCCGCGAAGTGCTCACGCTTCTGGACGCCGCCGCGGCGCTCCGGCGTCCAGAAGCGTGAGCACTTCGGAGTTCAGGCGCGGAAGTACGCGTCCGTCGCGAGGTCCTCGAGCAGCGTCGGACCGGTCGGGATCCAGCCGAGGGTCCCGCGCGTGGCGTCGCTCGAGGCGCGGAGGTCCATGCCGAGCACGTGGCCGATGAAGCCCAGGCGCTCGGAGGCCTCCTCCGGGCTCACGGACCGGGTCGGGAGTCCGAGCCCGCGGCCGATCGCCTCGGCGATCTCGCGCGTGGGGATGCCCTCCTCCGCCACGGCGTGGACGGCGGTGCCGCCGTGCGCCCGCTCGACCGCCCGTGCGACGGCGTCGCCCGCGTCCGAGACGTGGACGGCCGACCAGGCGTTCGCGCCGTCCCCGACGTAGAGCGCCGCGCCCGCCTGCCGCGCCGCCTGGACCAGGAACGCGATGAAGCCGTGGTCGCCCGCGCCGTGCACGGTCGGCGCGAAGCGGAGGCTCACGCCGTGCAGACCGCCGTCCGCGGCGGCGTCGAGCACGAGGTTCTCCGTGCCGCCGCGCATCGCCTCCGGCCCTCGGGCGTCGATGCGGTCCGTCTCCGCGATCGGCCGCCCCAGGCGGTAGCCCGCGAGCCCGGACGCGAGGAGGAGGGGCTTGTCCGTACCGGTGAGGGCGTCGACGAAGGTCTGCACCGCATCCCGCTCGGCGCGATTCGTCGCGACCGGGTCGCTGAAGTCGTGCTTGTTGGCGAGGTGCACGACCGCGTCGGCGTCGAGGGCGCCGGCGCGCAGGCCGTCGAGATCGTCGAGGTCGGTGCGGCGCACCTCGGCGCCCAGCCGCTCGAGCCGGTCGGCGGACGCGTCGGACCGCGCCGCACCGACCACCTGGTGGCCGCGGGCGAGCAGGGAGGCGGTGGTGGCGGAACCGATCCAGCCCGATGCCCCCGTGATGAACACGCGCATGTCTTCTCCTTCGATCGAAGTCAGCAACTGACATCACCGTACACCCGGATGTCAGTCGCTGTCATGGGTACCCTTGAGCCATGGTGCGCTGGGAGCCGGGGGCGAAGGACCGCCTCCAGACCGCCGCCATCGCGCTGTTCCTCGAGCGCGGCTACGAGGAGACGACCGTCCAGGACATCGCCGCCGAGGCCGGCCTCACGGAACGCACCTTCTTCCGGCACTACGCCGACAAGCGCGAGGTCCTGTTCAACGGGGGCGATTCGTACCGCGCGGTCTTCGTGGACGCGATCCGCGCCGCGCCGGCGGGCCGGACGCCGTTCGAGCTCGTCACCGCCGCGCTCGTCGCCGCGGAGGACTTCTTCTCGCCAGAGCGGCGGCCCTGGTCCCGCAAGCGGCAGCGGGTGATCGACGCGAACCCCGCCCTGCAGGAGCGGGAGGCCCGCAAGCGGGCGACGCTCGGCGACGCGCTCGACGCAGCGCTCGTCGAGCGCGGCGTGCCCGAGCCGGAGGCCCGGCTGACGGCGGAGGTCGGCGCCGCCGTCTTCACGACCGCCTTCCGGCAGTGGCTGGCGGAGGACGAGCAGCGTCCCCTGGACGAGATCGAGCTCGAGCTGCTCGCGCGGCTCCGGGCGCTCATGCCCGTCGGCGCACCCGCCTGATGTCCATTCCCGTCCCGGTATCCTCGACCGGGATGGAGCACGCCGCGGAGCTGGACTTCGGCGTGATCGAGGTCGTCGGCGTCATCGGCATCGTCGTGATCGTGCTGGTCGCGGCGTTCTCCCGCCGGCTCGGCATCGCCGCCCCGATCCTGCTCGTGATCATCGGCGTCGGGCTGTCCTACGCCCCCGGGGTCCCCGAGCTCGAGGTCCCGCCGGAGTTCGTGCTCGACGTGCTGCTGCCGCCGATCCTCTACGCGGCCGCGATCCGGCTGTCGTTCGTCGACTTCCGGCGCAACCTCGGCACGATCGTCAGCCTCTCCGTCGTCCTCGTCGTCGTGACGGCCTTCGGCACGGGTTTCGTGCTCTTCGACCGGCTCGACCGGCTCGATCTCGCCGCGGGGATCGCGCTCGGCGCGGTGCTGAGCCCGCCCGACGCCGTCGCGGCGACCGCCGTCGGGCGACGCCTCGGGCTCCCGCCGCGCCTGCTCGTCGTGCTCGAGGGCGAGGGCCTCGTGAACGACGCGACGGCGCTCGTGCTGTTCGGCTCCGCGGTCGCGCTGGTCGGCGCCAGGAGCGAGGTGAACCTGCTGCTCACCGGCGAGCAGTTCGCGTACGCCGTCGTCGTCGCCGTGGTGATCGGCCTGATCGTCGGCATGGTCACCGTCGCCGTCCGGTCGCGGCTGGACGACCCCGTGCTCGCGACCGCGATCTCCATCACGGTGCCCTTCCTCGCCTTCGCGCCCACGACCGCGATCGGCGCCTCCGGCGTGCTCGCCGTCGTCGTGGCCGGGCTCTACACGGGGTACGCGAACCCCGGCTCCGTCTCGGTGCTGACCCGCACGAGCGACCGCATCAACTGGAGCACCATCCAGTTCCTGCTCGAGAACGCCGTCTTCCTGCTCATCGGCCTGCAGATCCGCGGGCTCGTCGAGCGGGTCGACGCGAACTCGTCCGAGCTGTCGCTCCAGGCGACGATCGGGCTCGGCCTGCTCGCGACCGTGATCCTGATCGCGCTGCGCTTCCTCTGGGTCGGCCCGCTGGTGCTGCTGCTGAAGCTGCGCGAGCAGCACGCGGAGGCCCGGACGCTCCGGTCGCTCCAGTTCCTGCAGGCGCGCCTGCGGGAACCGGCGTCCGGCTTCCGCAGGAAGCGCATCACCGCGCTCCGTCGCCGGTACGCGCGGCAGCGGGCCGACCTGGAGCAGCTCCGCAGCCAGTCGATCGACTGGCGCGGCGGCGTCGTGCTCGGGTGGAGCGGCATGCGCGGCGTGGTCACGCTCGCCGCGGCGCAGTCGCTGCCGCAGGAACTCCCCTACCGGTCGCAGCTCGTGCTGATCGCCTTCATCGTCGCCGTGGTGACGCTGCTGCTGCAGGGCGGCACCCTGCCCGCCCTGATCCGGGCGCTGCGCATCAGCGGCATCGACGAGGAGGAGGACCAGCGGCAGCTCGCCGCCCTGCTCGACGAGCTGAGCTTCACCGGCCTGGCGGTGCTCGACGACCCGCAGGGGGTCGTCGACAGCGGGACCGACGTCGACCCGGAGGTGATCGAGCGGGTCCGGCAGGCCTCCTACCTCCGCGCCGAGGCGGCGTGGGAGCGGAGCCACAGCGGCGACCTGCCGCTCGAGGCGACGCCGCACCGGCTCTTCCGCCGGCTCCGCCTCGCGGTCGTGGAGGCCGAGCGCGAGCACCTGCTCGAGCTGCGGCGGCAGGGCGTGTACCCGGCGCGCATCGAGGACCGGGCGCAGGCGCTGCTCGACCTCGAGGAGGCGCGCCTCCGCCCCGCCCGCACCGACCACTGATCCCGCTCCCGGTGGTCGGACCGGGCCGAAACCCTCCGAGCCGTCGGAGTGGTCTCGAGGCTCGCTGCGCTCGCACCTCGACCAGCGGGGACAGCGAGCGCCCCCCTCTCCGCTCTCGCTGGTTGAGCCGAGCGCCCCGCGCCCGCGCCGAAACCACCCCGAGCCGTCGGAGCGGTCTCGAGTCCCTAGCCCGGGAACACCGGCCGTGGGGCCCACCGCTTCGCTCGCACCTCGACCAGCGAAGTGCGGGTGCGGCGCTAGCCCAGGAGGTCGCGGCGGACGATCACGCCGTCGCGGGCCGGGCCGACGCCGATGACCGAGATCGGGGCGCGGCTCATCTCCTCGAGCGCGAGCACGTACTCCTGCGCCGCCTTCGGCAGGTCCTCGAAGGAGCGGGCGCCCGTGATGTCCTCGTCCCAGCCCGGGAACTCCTCGTAGACCGGAACCGCGTGGTGGAAGTCGGTCTGGCTGACCGGCACCTCGTCCACGCGCCGGCCGTCGATCTCGTAGGCGACGCAGACCGGAATGCGCTCGAGCCCGGTGAGCACGTCGAGCTTCGTGAGCACGAAGTCGGTGACGCCGTTGATGCGCTGCGCGTACCGCGCGATCGGGGCGTCGAACCAGCCGGTGCGGCGCGGCCGGCCGGTCGTGGTGCCGAACTCGAAGCCGCGCGAGCGGAGGAACTCCCCGGACGCGTCGAACAGCTCCGTCGGGAACGGGCCGGCGCCGACGCGGGTGGCGTAGGCCTTGGCGACGGCGATGACGCGCTCCATCCGGTTCGGCGCGACGCCGGATCCCGTCGCGGCGCCGCCGCTCGTCGCGTTCGAGGAGGTCACGAACGGGTAGGTGCCGTGGTCGACGTCGAGCATGGTCGCCTGGCCGCCCTCGAACAGCACGGTCCGCCCCTCGTCGAGGGCCGTGTTCAGCTCGAGCGCCGTGTCCGCGACCATCGGGCGCAGGCGCTCGACGTACTGCAGCAGGTCCTGCACGACCTCGTCCGCGCCGATCGCCCGGCGGTTGTAGACCTTGAGCAGCAGGTGGTTCTTCTGGTCGAGCGCGCCCTCGACCTTCTGCCGCAGGATCCCCTCGTCGAAGAGGTCCTGGATGCGGATGCCGACCCGGTTGATCTTGTCGGCGTAGGTCGGGCCGATGCCGCGCCCGGTCGTGCCGATCTGCCGCTTGCCGAGGAAGCGCTCCGTGACCCGGTCGATCGTCCGGTGGTACTGCGTGATGACGTGCGCGTTCGCCGAGATGCGCAGCCGCGAGACGTCGACGCCGCGCGCCGTGAGCGCCTCCAGCTCGGAGAACAGGACCTCGAGGTCGACGACGGTGCCGTTCGCGATCACGGGCACGACGCCGGGGCTCAGGATGCCGGACGGCAGCAGGTGCAGGGCGAACTTCTTGTCGCCGATCACGACGGTGTGACCGGCGTTGTTGCCGCCGTTGAACTTGACGACGTAGTCGACGCGGCCGGCGAGCAGGTCGGTCGCCTTGCCCTTGCCCTCATCGCCCCATTGGGCGCCGATCAGCACGACAGCGGGCATGGAGGATCTCCGTTCCTCTTGGGATGCAAGCCTATCGAGCGTCGACGATCCCCGTTCAAGTTGCACAGCGCTGTGCAACTTCGGCGTATCCTGGGGTCATGTCCTCGACGACCTCGGCGCGCGCCCCGCGCAGCGACGCCGCGAAGAACCGCGCCGCGCTGCTCGACGCGGCCCGCGCGGAGCTGAACCGCGACCCCGACGCGTCCCTCGACGTCATCGCCGCGGCGGCCGGCCTCACCCGCCGCGCGGTCTACGGCCACTTCCCCTCGCGCGACGCGCTGATCGCCGAGCTCGCCGAGCTGGGCGCCGCACGGGTCGCGGCGGCCGTCGACGCGATCCACGACGCCGACCCCGTGCTCGACCTCGCGCTCGTGGGTCGGCTCGTCTGGGACGACGTCGAGCACGTCCGCGCGATGACCCGCACCGTGGTCCGCGGCCCCCTCCGCGAGCAGGTGCTGAGCGGCGCGCTCGGCCCGCTGCACGAGCGCATCGTCGCCGACGTGCGGCTCGCCGCGAGCACCGGGGCCGGCCGCACCGACCTCGACCCGGAGGTCGTCGCCCGGCTCGTCGAGGGCGCCGCGTTCGCGGTGCTCGACGAGAGCGTCCGCAGCCCGCTCGGCCGCGCGGAGGGGCGCCGGCTGGTCGTGCTCGCCGGGCTCGGCGCGCTCGGGCTCTCGTGGCGCGAGGCGCAGCAGGTGCTCACCGCCCACGCGGCCCGGCTGACCGAGGAGGCGGAGGCGTGACCCTGCTCGAGATCGTCGGCGCCGGGGTCGGCGAGGAGCGGACCCCCGCGCTGCCGCCCTTCAGCGCCCGCCTCGACGCGGAGCGGCCCGGGATCGCCGTCGCCGAGGGCGACCGCGGCCCGATGCTCGCGTCGCTCATCGCCGGCGGCCGCCTCGTGCCCGACCGCGGCGAGGTGCTCCTCGACGGCGCCGCCGACGCGGCCGCGCTCCGCCGCGCCGTCGCGCTCGTCGACACCCCCGTCGTCGCCGAGCCCGCCCCCTCCCTCCCGGTGCGCAGCGTCGTGCGCGAGGAGCTCCGGTTCGCCGGCCGCCCGTCCCGCGGTCGGGACGCGGAGGCGCTGCTCGCCTCGCTCGACCTCGACCGCTGGAGCCGGGCGCCGATCCTCGACCTGCCGCCGACCGACCGCATCCGGCTGCTGCTCGAGCTCGCGGCGCTCCGCGAGGGCGTCCGCGCCCTCGTCCTCACCTCCCCCGAGCGCCACGGCGGGCACGCCGCCGGCTGGCGCCGCGTGGCGGAGGACCTCACCTCCCGCGGCCTGCCCGTGCTCGTGATCGGCGGCGCCGCCGCCCGCGAGTCCCTCCCCGCCGCCGTCTCCCCCGGAGCCACCGACCGATGACGATCCTCACCCTGCTGCGCAGCGAGCTGCGCCGCCTCACCTCCACGAAGCTCGGCGTGCTCGCGTTCGTCGCGCTGATGACCGTGCCGCTGCTCTACGGCGGCATGTACCTGTGGGGCAACCTCGACCCGTACGGGAGGTTCGCGAACGTGCCGGCCGGCATCGTGGTGGCGGACGCCGGCAGCACGAGCGGCGGCACGACCGTGAACCGCGGCCGGCAGGCCGCCGACGACCTCGTGCAGGACGGATCCTTCGACTGGCACGTGCTGAGCGCCGACGAGGCGCAGCGCGAGCTGGCGAACGGCGGCGTCGACTTCGTCGTCACCTTCCCCCGCGACTTCTCGCGCGACCTCGCGTCGGCCGGCACGACCGACCCGACGAAGGCGCAGCTGCGGCTCACGACGAACGACGCGAACAGCTACCTCTCCTCCACCATCGCGAAGCAGGTGACGACGGAGGTGCGCGACCGCATCGCCTCGCAGGTCGGCACGACCGCCGCGAAGCGCTTCCTCGTCTCCCTCTCCACCATCCGCGGGAGGCTCACCGACGCCGCCGACGGCGCCTCCGACCTCGCCTCGGGCGCCGGCACCGCCGAGTCCGGCGCGAAGCGGCTCGCCGACGGAACCGCGACCCTCGCCTCCGGCGCCCGCTCCGCGGCGTCCGGCGCCGCGAGCGCGGCCTCCGGCGCCGACCGGCTCGCCGACGGCGCCGCCTCGGCCGCCTCCGGCGCCGCCGACCTGGCCTCCGGCGCGAAGCGCACCGCGAGCGGAGCGTCCTCCCTCGCCTCCGGCCTGCGCGATCTCTCCTCCGGCGCGGCCGCGCTGCCCTCCGGCGCGAGGTCGCTCGCGAGCGGCGCGTCGCAGGTCGCGTCGGGGAACGCCGCCCTCGCCACGGCGCTGCGGCAGGCCGCGTCCTCGACCGCGACGGGCCAGGCCCTCGCGCGGCAGCTCGCCGCGGACGGCCTCACCCCCGCCCAGATCCAGCAGGCGCTGGCCGTGCTGCAGCCGGGGCAGCAGGCGCTGACCCGCGCAGCGGCCTCCGCCGACTCGCTCGCGCAGGGCGCGTCGTCGCTGTCCTCGGGCGCGAGCCGCCTGCGCAGCGGCGCCGCGCAGGTCGCCTCGGGGGCCGCGAGCGCGGCGTCCGGCGCCGATCGGGTCGCCTCGGGCACCCGCGCGGTCGCCTCCGGCGCCTCGTCCCTCGCCTCGGGCACCCGCACCGTGGCCTCCGGCGCCTCCTCGCTCGCCTCGGGCACCGAGACGCTCGCGTCCGGCACGCGGCGGCTCGCGTCCGGCGCCGCCACCGCCGCGAGCGGCAGCAGCTCCCTCGCGAGCGGCACGGCGAAGCTCTCCTCCGGCGCCGAGTCCCTGCGGGACGGCCTGGCGAAGGGCGCGGACGCGATCCCCGCGACCACCGCGCAGCAGCGCACCGCCCAGGCGGCCGCGCTCGGCGACCCCGTCGGGGTGCGTTCGAAGGACGTCGCGAGCGCCGGCACCTACGGCGCGGGCCTCGCCCCGCTGTTCCTCAGCCTCTCGGCCTGGATCGGCTCCTACGCGCTGTTCCTCATCCTCCGGCCGCTGTCGCGCCGCGCGATCACGGCCGTGCGGCAGCCGATCCGCGTCGCGCTCGCCGGCTGGCTGACCCCCGCGCTGCTCGGCGCCGCGCAGATGGTCGCGCTGTTCCTCATCGCGACGGGTCCGCTCGGGATCTCGATCGTCCACCCCGTCGCGACGATCGGCGTCCTGCTGCTGACCGCGGGGACGTTCGCGGCGATCCTGCTGCTGCTGAACGCGGCGCTCGGCAGCGTCGGCCAGTTCCTCGGCCTGATCCTGATGCTCGTGCAGCTCGTCACCGCGGGCGGCACCTTCCCGTGGCAGACGCTGCCCGGTCCGCTCGCCGCGATCCACCACGCGCTGCCGATGTCCTACGCCGTCGACGCGCTGCGGCAGGTGATGTACGGCGGCGACCTGTCGCTCGCCCGGGGCGACGCGGGCGTGCTCGCGATCTGGCTCGTCGCGGCGGTGGCCCTCACCTCCGCGGTGGCGGCCCGGATGACGCGCCACCGCACGCTCCGCGACCTCCAGCCCAGCCTCATCGGCGGCTGACGCGGGGTGATCTCGAGGCTCGCTGGCACTCGCACCTCGATCGACGAGGCGGGTGCGAGCGCCGGCGGGCCTCGAGACCAGGCGGGTCAGGCGGCGTCGAGCGCGTCGACCAGGGAGCCCTGCAGCCAGGTGAGCCAGGCGTAGACGAGGCCCTGCGGGGACGACGCCTTCTGCACGTTCTCGATGCCGACGCGCGTCGCCAGGGCGATCCGCAGGTCGCCGAGCGCCTTCACCCAGACGACCGCCGCCTCCTCGTCGAGCCGCACGACACCGCCCGGCGCGGCCTCGAGGTCGGCGACCACGCGGTTCGCGCCCTCCGTCTTCGCGGCCGCGAGGCGCTCCCGGGTGGCGTCCGCGAACTCGGCCGACGCCTCCGGGTCCTCCGGCACGGCCACGGGGAGCAGCCGGAGCAGCACGGCGTCCTCCGCCGCCTCCGGGTCCTCCGCCGTCGCCATCGTCTCGGCCAGCCCGGTCGCCAGGTTGCCGATCATCTTCCGCTCCGCACCGGTGAAGCGGCGCTCGATCGCGCCGCCCTTCCAGTGGAACTCGCCCAGGATCCTCATCCGTCCACCCGCTGCATCGTGGCCTGGAGCCCGTAGCCGTGCATGGCCTCCAGGTGCCGTTCGATCTCCTCGCGCGTCCCCTCGGCGACGGCGGCCCTGCCCTCCGTGTGCACCTGCAGCATCAGCCGCTCCGCCTTCTCCCTCGGGAACCCGAAGTAGCTCGTGAACACCCACGTGACGTAGGTCATGAGGTTCACGGGGTCGTCCCAGACCACCAGCGTCCACGGCTTGCCGAGCAGCAGGCGCTCGTCGAGGCGGAGGTCCTCGAGCACGTCGGTCACGCCTCAAGGGTGCCACCGCGGGAGGCGCCCGTGGTCGCACGGGAGCGCGGCGCCCTCCTCCCTGGGGAGTACGGCGCGGCACCGTCGTGTGGCTACGGTCGGACGGTGACCCCCGCCTCCGCCGCGCCGAGGAGCCGACTCCGCGTGCCGCTGGCGCTGCTGGTGTCGGCCCTGCTCATCGCGGTGGTCGCGGTCGTCCGGACGCGGGGCGACCTCGTCGCGGGCGAGGGGCCGCTCCGCGGGATCGCCTACGGCGCCCTCGGCTGGGCCGCCGTGCTCGCGGTCGGCCTGCTCCGGCGCCGGTCGCCGCGCTGGACCGTGGTCGTCGCCGCCGTGCTCGCCATGGCGGCGGACCTGCTGCAGCCCGTGCCGCCGTTCGCGCTGTTCCCGTTCGGGATCGCGCTCGCCCTCGCCGTGGTCCGGGACGCGTGGCGGTGGGCCATCGGCACGATCGGCGTCGCCTACCTCGTGTCCCTCACCGCGGTGTTCGTCAGCGACGACCCCCTCACCGCGGCGCGCGGCTTCGGCAGCATGGTCGTGCTCCTCGTGGCGCTCGGTGCCGGCGCGTTCCTGCGGGCGCGGCGCCTGCAGCGGCAGGAGGAGGAACGCGTCCAGGCCGAGCGCCAGCGGACCGCGATCGAGGAGGAGCGGCTCCGGATCGCCCGCGAGCTGCACGACGTGCTCGCGCACTCGCTGTCGTCCATCACCGTGCAGGCCGGGGTCGGCCTCCACCTCGCGCAGGACCGCCCCGCCGCGGCCGTCGAGGCGCTCGAGACCATCCGCGGGGCGAGCAAGGAGGCGCTCGACGAGGTGCGCGGCGTGCTCGGGCAGCTGCGCGGCGCGGAGTCGGCACCCCTCGTGCCCGGCCCGGACCTCGACGCCCTCCTCCCCCTGGTGGAGGAGGCCCGGCGGACGGGCGCGCGCGTGCACCTCGACGACCGCCTGCTCCCCCGGCCCGGCCGCCCCGTGCAGCTCGCCGTCTACCGGGTGGTGCAGGAGGCGCTCACGAACGCGCGCCGCCACGCGCCGGGCGCGGAGGTCGACATCGTGCTCGCACGCGACGGCGACGCGGCCCTCGCGACCGTCCGCGACCGGCTGCCCGGCGCGGACCCGGGCACGCCCGTGCCCGGCAACGGCATCACCGGGATGCGCGAGCGCGCGGCCGCGCTCGGCGGCGCGCTCGACGTGCGCCCGCACCCGGACGGCCTCGAGGTGGCGCTGCGCGTCCCGATCCCGGAGGTGGTGGCATGATCCGAGTCGCCCTCGCGGACGACCAGGCGTTGATCCGGGCGGGCTTCGGCGCGCTCGTCGACGCCGAGTCCGACATGACAGTGGTCGGCCAGGCCGCGACCGGGCGCGACGCCGTCGCGCTCGTGCGGCGCACCCGGCCGGACGTCGTGCTCATGGACATCCGCATGCCCGACGGCGACGGGCTGTGGGCGACGCGGGAGATCGTCGGCACGCCGGGGCTCGAGCACTGCCACGTCGTGGTCGTGACGACGTTCGAGCTCGACGAGTACGTCGCCGACGCGGTCCGCGCCGGCGCCAGCGGCTTCCTCGTGAAGGACACCGAGCCCGCGGAGCTGCTGCGCGCGGTGCGGGTCGCGGCGGCGGGCGACGCCCTGCTGAGCCCCGGGCCGACCCGGCGGCTGCTCGAGCGCGTCGCCGGCGGGCTGCGGCGGACGGAGGCGCCGGAGCGGCTCGCGGTGCTGACCGACCGCGAGCGCGAGGTGCTCGTGCTCGTCGCGGCGGGCCTCACGAACGAGGAGATCGCCGAGCGGCTGTTCCTGAGCCCGCTCACCGCGAAGACCCACGTCTCCCGGGTGATGGGCAAGCTCGGCGCCCGTGATCGCGTGCAGCTCGTCGTCACGGCCTACGAGACCGGTCTCGTCGCGCCGGGCTGGCAGCCCTAGACCTGCTCCCGCGGGAGCACGCGAGGTGCCGCCCTCCGGCGGACGACGCGGTGCCCGCCGGCGAGGAGGGTGGGAGCACGGTCCGACCGGACCCGTCCACCCCTCGCATCGGAGGCATCGTGCTCACCGCACTCGTCCCCTCGGCCGCGCTCGCCGCGGCGCCCTGGCACCCCTACGGGCCGGGACCGTTCTACCCCTTCTTCCTCCTCGGCCCGCTCGTCTGGCTGCTCGTGATCGTCGCGGTCGCGCTGCTGCTCCGCCGCGGCGCCCGGCGCCGGTGGGAGGCGTACGGCGGCCCCGCGTTCGGCCCGAACCGCTCCCCGGAGGCGACGCTCTCCGAGCGCTTCGCGAACGGCGAGATCGACGAGGTCGAGTACCGCGCCCGCCTCGAGGTGCTGCGGGCGAACCGGCCGCAGCGGCGGTAGGAGCGCGGCGCGTGGTCTCGAGGCTCTGGTATCGAGGCTCGCTCCGCTCGCACCTCGACCAGCGGGGAAGGCGGGACCGGCCGGAGCGGGCGGGATGCGGCCCGGACCTCAGGCGGGGTCGTGGCGGCGGATCCACTCGTGCATCACGATCGCCGCGGCCGCCGAGGCGTTGATGGACCGGGTCGAGCCGAACTGGCGGATCGCCACGACGGCGTCGGCCGCGGCGAGCGCCTCGGCGGTCAGCCCCGGGCCCTCCTGGCCGAACAGCAGCACGCAGCGCTCGGGCAGCGCGAACGTCTCCACGGGGACGGACCGCGCCACGTTGTCCACCGCGACGACGGGCACGCCCCGCTCCCGCGCCCAGGCGAGCAGGCCGCCGACGTCGTCGTGGTGGACCACGTGCTGGTACCGGTCCGTCACCATCGCGCCGCGCTTGTTCCAGCGCCGGCGGCCCACGATGTGGACCGTCTCGGCGAGGAACGCGTTGGCCGTCCGGACGATCGACCCGATGTTGAGGTCGTGCTGCCAGTTCTCGATCGCGACGGAGAACGGGTGCCGGCGCCGGTCGAGGTCCGCGACGATCGCCTCCATCCGCCAGTAGCGGTAGCCGTCGACGACGTTGCGGGCGTCCCCCGCCGCCAGCAGCTCGGGGTCGTACCGGTCGTCGTCGGGCCACTCCCCCTCCCACGGCCCCACGCCGACCGCGGGCCGGTCGACCGGCGCGGTCCCCCGCGGCGTCGGCTCGTGGTCCGGCGGCGGCGGGGCGACGATGTAGCCGCCGGCGAGGTCGCCGTACACGGTCAGCGACTCCCGCCGCTCGGCCCACCGCCACGCGAGGTGGGCGCAGAAGACGGCGTCGATCTCGTCCTCGAGCACGTCGAGGTCCACGAGGCGCGTCGCGGCGGCGAACCGCGCGCGGATCGACGCCCAGGCCGCGCTCGCGTCGAGCCGCAGGACGTCGACCGACTCGAGCAGCGCCAGCAGCCGCTCGAACCCGGCCCGCCGGTCGCCGAACGCGCCCTTCTTGTACGCGACGACGCGGCCGAGCCGGAACAGGCCGACCATGCCCGGATGGGGATACACCTCGATGCACACCGGGGCATCGACCGTCGCGGGATGCGCCGGGTCGACGGACCAGCCCCGCCGCTCCGCCAGGCGGAGGCCGCGCGGCGGGTCCATCCACGGGCGCGAGCGGTTCGTCGGGTGCGCCCCGGCGTCGAACCGCGCGTAGGACTGCCCGAGCAGCCGCTCGGCGTCGCGCCGCCCGGTCGCGTTCGGGACGATCAGCGGCGCGTCGACCCCGATGACGACCGGCGACGGATGCGCGTCGAGCCAGGCGTCGATCTCCTCGTCGGTGCGCACGCTCGCGGAGTCGAGCAGCGCGCCCGTCGCGTCGACGGCGGCGAGCCCCGTCCGACCGTTCGCGCCCCACGCGAGGTCGATCCCGAGGTGCACGGGCGCGGGGTGCGCGGTCCGAGGGGTGGTCTCGAGGCTCGCTGCGCTCGCACCTCGACCGGCGGGGAGGGCGGCGGCAGCGGAGGCGGGGGCGGGGGAAGCAGCGGACGTGGAGTCGGAGGTCACTGCACCGCCGAGGTGAGGCGGGCGATGCCGTCGATGAACGCGTGGAACGGGCTGCGGCCCGCCCACGCCTCGAGCGCGATCCGCTTCGAGCGGGACCGGTACTCGTCCTCGACGCGGCGCAGGGCGTCGGTGAACGCGACGCCCTCGACCAGCATCATCAGCTCGAGGTCGAGCTGGAACGAGCGGATGTCCATGTTCGACGAGCCGACCACCGCGACCCGGTCGTCGACCGACATGTGCTTCGCGTGGAGGATCGTCGGCGCCGCGTACTCGTAGATCCGCACGCCCGCCTCGAGCAGGTCCCGGTAGTACGAGTGCTGCGCGTGGAACACGAAGAACTGGTCGCCGATCTCGCCGACGAACAGCTCGACGTCGACGCCGCGCCGAGCGGCGGTCAGGATCGCGCCGAGCAGCGACTCGTCGGGCACGAAGTAGGGGCTCGTGATCGAGATGCGGTGCTCGGCGGCGTAGATCAGCGAGTTGAAGAGCGCGAGGTTGTTCTCGGACTCGAAGGCGGGGCCGGACGGCGCGATCTGGGCGAGCAGCGTGTTCGGGTCGTCGTCGTTCGCGACCGCGTCGACCGTCGTCGTCGCGGGGATCTGGTCGGTCTCGCTGAACCAGTCGGTCGCGAAGATCGCCTCGACCTCCTGCACGATCGGGCCCCGGACCTCGACCATCAGGTCGCGCCACCGGAGGCGCCTGCGCCGGTTGCTCCACGTCTCGTACCCCGGGTCGATCACGTTCATCGAGCCGACGAAGGCGACGGTCCCGTCCACGACCATGAGCTTGCGGTGGTTCCTGAGGTCCGGCCGCTGGTAGCGGCCGCGGAACGGCTGCACCGGCAGCATCAGGCGCCACTCGACCCCGATGCGGGTCAGCTCCTTGCGCGCCCGACGGAACCCGGGGTACTTGAACGAGCCGAGGTGGTCGACGAGCAGGCGGACCTCCACCCCCCGGGCGACGGCGCGCTCGAGGGCGGCGAAGAAGGGGCGCGTCGTGTCGTCGAGGGCGACGATGTAGAACTCGACGTGCGCGTACCGCTCCGCCGCGTCGAGCGCCTGGATGAGCGCCGCGAGCTGCTCCTCGAAGTGCGGCAGCAGCTCGGCCGCGTTCCCGTCGATCAGCGGCATCGCGCCGACCGAGCGGTTCAGGCGGGCGATCGGCGCCAGCCAGCGCGGCGCGGCGTGCGTGTCCGCGACGGCCTCGACCGCGCGCGACCGCTCCTCGATGCGCTCGTTCATCGTGCGCTGCTTGTCCCTGCGGGCCTTCGGCAGCTTCGGCGACCCGATCAGGCCGAACAGCGCGAGGCCGACGAGCGGCAGCACGACGATGAGCAGGATCCAGGCGAGCGCCGACGACGGCCGCCGGCCCCGCGGGGCCACGGCCAGGGCGATGAGCAGCAGCGCGCCCTCGATCGCGAGCAGCACCGCACCCGGCAGGGCGCCCGCGATCCAGTCCAGCACAGGGCCGATTCTTCCGGTTGCCGCACCTCGGCGCCGACCGCGGCGCCTAGCCTCCCGAGCATGGACGTGCGGTTCGCGGGGATCGACGCGGCACGCGGCCTCGCCATCGTGGGGATGCTGTGGGCGCACACGGCCGCGGACGGCACCCGGCAGTCCCTCGCGGACGGTCGCTCCGCGGTGCTCTTCGCGACGCTCGCCGGCTGCTCGATCGGCCTGCTGACCGGCGGCGGGCGGCCCCGGACCGGCCGGGGCCGGCGGGACGCGCTCGTCTCGGTCGCCGTGCGGGGCGTCGTCCTCGTCGCGCTCGGGCTCGGCCTGTGGACCCTCGGCACGCCCGTCGCCGTCGTGCTCGACACGTACGGCGTGCTGTTCCTCCTGCTGCTGCCCCTCGTCTTCGCCCCGGTCCCGGTGGTCGCGGCCGTCGGTGCCCTCGCCGCCGTCGCCGGACCGCTCCTCGTCGACGCCGTCGGCGAGGACCTGCAGACGCCGTTCACCCCGGAGCGGCTGCTCCACCTGCCCGCCGAGTGGCTGGTGACCGGCTACTACCCGGGCGTGGTGTTCGCGGCGTACCTCTGCGCCGGCCTGGTCGTGGCACGGGCCGACCTCGCACGACGCCGCACGCTGCTCGCGATGGTCGTCGGCGGCGCCGGCACGAGTGCGGTCGGCTACGGCGGCGCGCTCGTCGCCGGCTTCGACGCCTCCGCCCACGCGAACACGACGGCGGAGGTGCTCGGGTCCGGCGGGCTCGCCGTCGCGGTCGTCGGGGCGCTCGAGCTGCTCTGCTCCTCCCCTGCGACCGGTGCGGCGGCGCGGACGGTGCTCGCGCCCCTCGTCGCGGCCGGGCGGATGCCGCTCACCATCTACACGGGGCAGCTCTTCGTGCTCGCGATCTGGCTGCTCACCCCCGCCGCGGGCACACCACCGTGGATCGAGTCCTGGCCGCTGCTCGTCGGCCTGACCACCGCCTCCCTGCTCTTCGCGCTGGTCTGGCAGCGGTTCGTCGGCCGCGGGCCGCTGGAGGGGATGCTCGGCGCGCTCGCGAAGCCGCGGCAGCGCGCGCGGGCGTGACCCCTCCCGGGGCCTGCGCGCCGCGGAGCGCGGCCGATAGCCTCGGCGCGTGGCGGGGACTCGGGCGGACATCGACTGCTGGTTGACCGACATGGACGGCGTGCTCGTCCATGAGAACCAGGCGATCCGCGGTGCCGCGGAGCTGATCCAGCAGTGGACGGACCAGCGCAAGCCGTTCCTGGTGCTCACGAACAACTCGATCTTCACGCCGCGCGACCTCGCCGCCCGGCTGCGCGCCTCCGGGCTGTCGGTGCCGGAGGAGTCGATCTGGACCTCCGCGCTCGCGACGGCGGACTTCCTCGCCTCCCAGATCCCGGGCGGCAGCGCGTACGTGATCGGCGAGGCCGGGCTCACGACCGCGCTGCACGAGGCGGGCTACATCCTCACGGACACCGCGCCGGACTACGTGGTGGTCGGCGAGACGCGGAACTACTCGTTCGAGGCGATCACGAAGGCGATCCGGCTGATTGGCGCCGGCGCCCGCTTCATCGTCACGAACCCGGACGCGACCGGCCCGTCGAACGAGGGACCGCTGCCGGCGACGGGCGCCGTCGCCGCGCTGATCGAGCGCGCGACCGGCAGGACCCCGTACGTCGTCGGCAAGCCGAACCCGATGATGTTCCGCTCCGCGATGAACCGCATCGGCGCCCACAGCGAGAACACCGGCATGATCGGCGACCGCATGGACACGGACGTGGTCGCGGGCATCGAGGCGGGGCTGCACACGGTGCTCGTCATGACCGGCATCAGCGACCGCGCCGAGATCGAGCGCTACCCGTTCCGGCCGGACGAGGTGCTCGACTCCGTCGCCGACCTGCTCGACCCGGACCCCGTGCTGTCGGAGGGCCCGGAGGCCTAGCCCGCTTGTAGAACGAAAACCGTGGCCGCGCCGAGCGGCGCCGGTCGACCCGGCAGGAGCAGAATCGCAGGAAGCTGCCCGAGCAGCAGCAGAGAGAACCCGCCTGGTGATCGACGACATCTTCCACGCCGCTTGGCGTCAGGGGCGTGCGAACTCGCGTGCATACGAGCGCAAGTACGGCGTCCGCTCCCTCGAGGAAGCACGGAACTGGTGGTGGGCTGCGTTCCTCGTGGTGTTCCTCAACGCCGCGAGCGTCTACAGCATCGTCCACGTCCGGGAAGCCGGCCTCTGGGTGCTTGCAGGCGCGGCATTCCTTCTCCTCGAGGTCGCCGGCGCAGCAGCGTGGCTGTGGGAGAAGTTCGAACCCTTGAGGGCGGCTCAGATCGACCACAAGCTCGGCCACCGTGAGCCGGAACCTGACACGACGAGCCCGCGCATCATTCGCATGCAGGCGGAGCGGAAGCGCGCCGACATACTCGCGGAGTACCGGCGCAGCGCGTTCCGCGTCGACTCGCACGGAACGATTACGAAGTAGGAGCCCGGGTCAGACCAGGACGCGGACCCGGCCGACCTCGGCCCCGCCGCCCGTGATCGCGAGCGCCGGATCGGCCAGGAAGCGGTCGGCCGCCCCGCCGTCGATGGCGCCGGCTCCGGCGAGCAGCGCGACCGCGACCGCGGCAGCCGCGCGATGGGCGCCGTCCAGCACCTTGACCGCGACCGCGGTGCCGTCCGGCGCGACGGCGCACCAGACGCCCTCCGCCCCGGACTTCGCGACGACGCCCAGCCCGGCGACCGCACGCGTGGTCGCGGTGCCCTCCCCCTCGATGAGGACGGGCTCCGCGCGGATCGCGGCCGCGAGCGCGGGCTGCGCGGCGAAGAGGGTCGCGTAGCCGCGGGCGAGCGCGCGGAGCGGCACGGCCCAGACGGGGCCGCCGCAGCCGTCCGTCCCGGGCCGGACGGGCTCGGCGCCGGTGTGCTCCTCGATCACGGCGGCCGCGAGTCCGTGCACCGCGTTCGCCGGGTCGAGGTACGTCGCGACCGGGACGCCGAGCGCGATCGCCGCGCCGATCATCCCGGCGTGGTTGCCCGAGCAGTTCATGGCGATCCGGCTCGGCCCGAGGCCGGCGCGGACCAGGTCCTCGGTCGCGCGCCGCGACGACGGCCACGCCTCGGGCGTCCGGAGGTCGCCCTCCGCTGCGCCGACCGCCGCGAGCAGCGCCCGGACGGCCTCGACGTGCCGCGGGCTCCCGACGTGGCTGGAGGTCGCGATGACGAGCCCCTGCGGGTCGAGCTCGACCCCGGCGCGCAGCGCGGCGACGGTCTGGAACGGCTTCAGCGCGCTGCGCGGGTAGACGAGCGCCTCGACGTCGCCGAGCGCCGTGCGCTGCGCGCCGTCCGGGCCGACCACGACGGCGGCGCCGACGTGCTGCGACTCCGGGAACCCGCTCCGCTCCACGACCGCCAGCGGGACGGCGCCGGCGGCGTCGAGCGGCCTCACGACGCGGGCCGCGCGATCACGCGAGGCCGAGGTCGGCGAGGTCGAGCGCCGCCAGGTACGGGTATCCCGCGGCCTCGATGACCTCGCGCGCGCCCGTGCTCCGGTCGACGACGACCGCGACGCCGACGATCCGCGCGCCGGCCTTCTCGAGCGCGGCCGCGGCCTTCAGCGGCGAGCCGCCCGTGGTGGAGGTGTCCTCGACCACGATCACGCGCTTGCCCGCGACCTCGGGGCCCTCGACCTGGCGGCCGCGGCCGTGGTCCTTCGGCTCCTTGCGCACGACGAACGCGTCGATCGCGGCACCGCGTGCGGCGCCCTGGTGCAGGATCGCCGTCGCGATCGGGTCGGCGCCCATGGTGAGGCCGCCGACGGCGTCGACGTCCGGCACGTCCGCGATCAGATCGAGCATCACCTGCCCGATGAGGGGTGCGACCCGGTGGTCGAGGCTCACCTTGCGCAGGTCGACGTAGAAGGAGGCCTTCTTGCCGGAGGTGAGGGTGAAGTCGCCGTGGAACACGGCGTCGGCCTTGATGTGGTCGATCAGCTGATCGCGGGCGCTGGGCACGGTCCCCGATCGTATCGAGGGCCGCTCCGGCGTCGGGCGCTCGGAGGCCGGGCGGCTCAGCGGAGGGCGTCGACGAACGCGCGCCGCGCCGCCCGCGCCTCGGGGATCGGCAGCAGCGGCCAGTTGTGCAGCAGGCCCCTGCCGACCAGCAGGCGGACGGGGTCCGGGCAGCGCTCCTCGAGGCGGAGGGCGTCGCGATGCAGCACGTCCCGGGTGCCGCTCGCGACGGTGATCGGCCCGAGGCCGGCGAGGTCGCCGAGCAGCGGGCTGACGAAGGGGTGGTCGATCGGCAGGTCGCCCCGGTAGTGCTCCGCGGCGCGGCGCAGCCCGGGGGCGGCGAGCCACGGATCGCGCTCCATGCGCCACGGCTCGGTCATCGATCCGTCGAGCCAGGGCGCGCTGAGCAGGAGCGGGGGCCGGAGCCCCTCCTCCGCGAGGAGCTGCGCGGCCGCGAGCGCGATGCCGCCGCCCGCGGAGTCGCCGAGGAGCGCGAGCGGCCCCTCGGCGGCGAGCCCGCGGGCGATGGCGGCGACCCGGGGCACCGTGTCGGCCGCGGCGCCCTCGGGGGCGGGGCGGAAGAGCGGAGCGACCAGGGTGCGGCCGCTCGCGGCGGCGAGCGCCCGCCAGAAGGTCCAGTGCTGCGCCTCCGGACCGAAGACGTAGCCGCCGCCGTGGAGCGCGAGGACCGTGCCGGTGGAGGCGGTCGCCCCGCGGGGCACGAGCCGGACGAGCGGCCAGTCGCCCTCCTGCCGGAGCGCGACGTCGACCCCCTGCACGGGTCGCGGGGGCCGCGCGGGCCACGGGCGCCGTCGCGCGATCGCGCGGTCGAGCGCCTCCCCGGACCGCCAGGTCCTCCCCCGGCCGGCGACGGCGAGGAACGCCCGGACCGCCTCGTGCTGCACGCTCATCCGCCCGCCCCTCCCGCAGCCGACCTCCCCGGCTCGGTGGGTAGCGTTGCATCCCGTGCGGATCGCCACCTGGAACGTCAACTCGATCCGGGCCCGCGTCGGCCGCGTCACGGACTGGCTGCAGCGCGCCGACGTCGACGTGCTCGCGATGCAGGAGATCAAGTGCCGCGACGTGCAGTTCCCCCACGAGGCGTTCGAGGAGGCGGGGTACGAGGTCGCCACGCACGGCCTCTCCCAGTGGAACGGCGTCGCCTTCGCGAGCCGGATCGGCCTGACCGACGTCGAGCTCGACTTCCCCGGCATGCCCGGGTTCGGCAAGCCGCTGCCCGACGGCTCGCTGCCGCTCGAGGCGCGGGCCATGGCGGTCACGGTGGGCGACGGCGTGCGGCTCTGGAGCCTCTACGTGCCGAACGGCCGCGACCTCGACAACCCGCACTACCCGTACAAGCTCGAGTGGCTCGCGCGTCTCGCCGACGTCGCCCGGGGCTGGCTCGCCGAGCACGAGGGCGAGCCCCTCGCGATGACGGGCGACTGGAACATCGCGCCGCTCGATGCCGACGTCTGGGACACCGCGGTGTTCGAGGGCGCGACGCACGTCTCGCCGCCGGAGCGCGCCGCGTTCCGGCACTTCGAGGAGCTCGGCCTCGCCGACGTCGTCCGGCCGCTCGTGCCCACCGGGTACACGTACTGGGACTACAAGCAGCTGCGCTTCCCGCGCAACGAGGGCATGCGCATCGACTTCGTGCTCGGGTCGCCGGCGTTCCAGGAGCTCGTCACGGGCGCCTCGATCGAGCGCGACGAGCGCAAGGGCGACGCCCCCAGCGACCACGTGCCGGTGGTCGTGGACCTCGACGCGGACTCGCCGCTCGACGACGACCGCCCGATGATCTTCTGACCGTGGCCGAGCCGTACCGCGTGATGACGGTCTGCACCGGCAACATCTGCCGGTCGCCGATGGCCGAGGTCGTGCTGCGCGACCGCTTCGAGGCCGCCGGGCTGGGCGACCGCGTCGTCGTCGACTCCGGCGGGATCTCCTCCGAGGAGCTCGGCAACCCGATCGACCCGCGTGCGGCCCAGGTGCTGCGGGAGGCGGGCTACCCGGTCCCGCGGCGCACCGCGCACCAGGTCTCCGCCCGCGACATCGCCGAGCGCGACCTGCTGCTGCCGATGACGGCGCAGCACGCCCGGCGGCTGCGCACCCAGGCGCCCACCGACGCGGACGCCGGGAAGGTGCGGATGTGGCGCTCCTTCGACCCGGCCGCGCCGTCGCTCGACGCGGTCGACGAGTCCGCGCTCGACGTCGAGGACCCCTGGTACGGCGGCCACGACGACTTCCTGGCGACGCTCGAGCAGGTCGAGGCCGCCGCGGACGCGATCGTCGACCACGTGCGCGCACGGCTCCGCGACTGATCGCGATCCGCAGGTGATCCGGTCGACCGGACCACCTGCGGCAGGCCGGGTCAGCGGACGCTGCGGGCGATGTCGCTGAGGCGGTCGAACGCCGGGCCGGAGGTCGGGACGTCGACCTGGAAGACCTCCTTGACGGCCTGCAGCCAGCCGTGCACGAAGTAGGTCCAGCCGTCCTCCACGCGGATCGACCGCTCCCCCGCCTGCCGCAGCGCGGTGTCGAGGAAGCGGAGGTCGCCGCGGTAGTTGAGGTCCCACGCGGTGGCGCCCTCGGGCAGCAGCGCGTCCTCGCCGATCGGCGAGCCGGGCAGGTCCTTGCCGAGCCCGGTCGCGTTGACGACGAGCGAGCCCGCCGGCTGGGCGGCGAGCACGGCGTCCGTGTCGTCGGTCGAGCCCACCTGGACGAGCTCGAGCGGCACGTCGGGACCGACCTGCCGGGCGATGGACGCGAGGTGGTCGAGGCGCTCCCGGCTGCGGTCGGTCACGACCAGGGTCGCGGGCCGGTCCTCGCCCCGCTCCTGGCGAACCAGGCACCAGGTGAGGGCCGTCCCCGCACCGCCGGCACCGAGCACGACGGCGTTCGCGCGCCGCTCGGCCCACGCGCCCGGGGGCACGATCGCGTCGAGCGCCAGCGCGCCTGCGACCGGGTCCTTCGCGAAGCCGTGCAGGCCGTCCGGCCCCTTCGTGACGCAGCTCACCTCGCCCATGAGCGTGGCGAGCGGGCGGAGCTGCGCGAACAGGTCGCGCGCGGCGGTGCCGACGCTGATCTTGTGGCTCGTGATCTGCATCCCGACGCCGAGGGCGTCCTGGCGCAGGAACTCGACGATGCGGCGCGTGTGCTCGGCCGGCGCGCCGACCGGCAGGTCGATGCCCCGCAGCACGGCGTCGTCGAGCCCGAGCTCCGCGGCCCAGGCGGGGAAGACCCGCTGGATCGACGAGGAGCCGGTGGAGACGCCGAGGAAGTAGAGCGTGGGCTGCTCCGCGGGCACCAGGGTGTCGGCGGTGAGGACGGGCAGCGGTGCGGGGGTGACGGCGGGCACGTCGATGGCGGTCATGGGGATCTCCCTCCTTCGACCGGGAACCGGCCGGAGCGTCAGGGTATGCCGTCTCAGTGGCCGCTCAGTGAACTTCCAAGTCGAGGGGGTTCACGCATCGCCGATGGTCAGGGCACGAGCAGGAGGGAGACGACGAGCAGCACGGGCACCGCGGCGACGGTGGTGATGAGCCCGGCGTCGCGGGCGATCGGCGTGCCCGTGCCGTAGCGGCTCGCGAAGTTCAGCACGTTCTGCGCCGTCGGCAGGCCGGCGAGCACCACGGACGCGTGCAGCTGCTCGGGGGGCATCCGGAACACGAACGACCCGACCGTCCACGCGAGGATCGGCATGCCGATCGACTTCAGCGCGGAGGCGAGCAGCACGTCGGCGCGCCCCTCCCCCGCCGCGAGCGGCCGGGCGCCGAAGAGCGACAGCCCGAACGCCGTGAGCATGAGCGGGACGGAGGCGCCGCTGAGCAGCTTCAGCGGCTCGAGCACGAGCGACGGCACCTCGAACCGGGTCAGCGCGACGACCGTGCCGAGCACCGAGGCGATGATCAGCGGGTTCTTCAGCGAGGTCAGGACCGTGCCGAGCACGGTCCTCCGGCCCTCGTGCGTCGCCGCGTCGAGCAGCACCAGACCGGTGGGCGCCAGCACCATCAGCTGCAGCAGGATGATCGGCGCGGTGTACGCCGCGTTCCCGAGCAGGTAGACGGCGACCGGCAGGCCGATGTTGTTGGCGTTGACGTAGCCGGAGCTCATCGCGCCGACCGTGATCGGCCCGAGCGACCGGTGCCAGACGAACCGCGCGACGAGCACGTAGACGAGCGCCACCCCGAGCGCGGAGACCGCCGCGACGAGCAGGATCGGCGAGAACAGCACGGCGGTGTCGGCCGTGGCGATCACCGTGAACAGCAGCGCCGGGGCGGCGACGAAGAAGACGTAGCGGTTGAGCACCAGGCGGGCGCCGGAGCCGAGCACGTCGAACCGGCCGAGCAGGTACCCGACGAGGACCACGACCGCGATGACCGCGAACCCCTCGAGCACCCCCGTCATCCCGCCATCCTCCCGGACGACGGCGGGGCCCCGGCGGCGCGCGGCGCCGACGAGACCCCTGGGGGCGGCGGTCAGACCGCGATCGGCTCCGCCACCGCGAGCCGCGCCTCGGGCGTGGCCGCAGCGGCGCGCACCCGGCCGGAGGGGAGCAGCAGGGCGAGCACCGCGCCCGCCGCGACGACGCCCGCGCCCACGAGCACCGCCGGCTGGGCCGCGTCCGCGAACCCGGCGGGGGTGAGCGTGCCGCCCGCACCCGTGAACACGGCCGTCAGGACGGCGATGCCGAGCGCCACGCCGATCTCCCGCAGCGTCGAGTTCGCGCCGTTCGCCTTTGCGTGGTCGGCGGGTGCGACGCCGGCGAGCACCGCGTTCGACAGCGGCGAGAAGACCAGCCCCATGCCCAGGCCGGCGGCGACGTACCCGGGCAGCTGCACGCCGTAGGAGGGATCGCCGCCGAGCACGACGCCGAGCCAGCCGATCCCCGCCGCGAGCAGCACGAGGCCGGTGACGATCAGCTGCCGGGTGCCGACCCGCGGCGCGACCAGGCCGCTGAGCGGCGCGATCACGAGCGGCATCGCCGTCCACGGCAGCGTCATGAGCCCGGCCTCGAACGGCGTGCGCCCCTGCACGATCTGCAGGAACTGGGCCAGGAGGAAGACCGCGCCGAACGCGCCGAGGCTGAAGATCAGCGCGACGACGTTCGCGACCGCGAACCCGCGGTCGCGGAAGAGGCGCAGCGGCAGCAGCGGCGCGGCGGCGCGCGACTCCCGGACGACGAAGGCGATCAGCCCGGCGACGCCGAGGGCGAGCGCGCCGAGCACCTCCGCGCTGCCCCAGCCCGCGTCGTTGCCGCGCACGATGCCGAATACCAGGGCGACGACGCCGAGCGAGGCGAGCACGACGCCGGCGACGTCGAAGCGCACCCGGACGCCGGCGGCGCGGGGCAGTGCGACGAGGGCGAGCGGCACCGCGACGACCGCGACCGGGACGTTGAGCCAGAAGATCCCGGACCAGCTCCAGCCGTCGACGACCGCGCCGCCGATGACCGGGCCGAGGGCGACGCCGAGCCCGGCGATGCCGCCCCAGATGCCGATGGCGACCGCGCGGAGGCGGTCGGGCACCGCGCTGACGAGGAGCGGGAGCGAGAGCGGCATCGTCAGCGCCGCGCCGGCGCCCTGGACCGTCCGCGCCGCGATGAGCACCGACTCGTCCCCCGCGAGCGCGCAGGCGGCGGAGGCGAGGGCGAAGACGCCGATGCCGAGCACGAAGACCCGGCGGCGGCCGAAGCGGTCGCCGAGCCCCACCGCGAACAGCATCAGGGAGGCGAACGCCAGCGTGTACGCGTTGGTGATCCACTGCAGGCCCTCGATGTCCGCCCCGAGGTCGGCGTGGATGGCTGGCAGGGCGGTGGTGACGACGAGGTTGTCGAGCGTGGCCATGAACATGGGCACGCCGGCGGCCAGGACGGCCAGCCAGAGCGGGGTGCGGCGCATCTCGGTCCTTCCGTTGTAATCGAATGATTACAACAGACAGTAGTAATCAACTGATAACATGTCAACATGGTCCAGCACGACGACGGCCGGCGCACCGCGGACGAGCGGCGCGAGTCGATCCTGCGTGCCGCGGCACAGGTGTTCGGGCGGCGCGGCTACGCCGGCGCGACCACGGATCAGGTCGCTCGCGCCGCCGGCATCAGCCAGCCCTACGTCGTGCGCCTGTTCGGGTCGAAGGAGGCGCTCTTCCTCGCCGTCCTCGACCAGGCGAAGACCGAGCTGCTGGCCGCGTTCCGGGCCGCGATCGCCGAGGACCGGGCGTCGGACTCCCCCGCTGAGCACCTCTTCGTCGTCCTCGGCGACCGCTACGTCGACCTGGCCCGCGAGCGCGGCGTGCACCTCTCGCTGCTGCAGGGCTTCGTGCAGGGCGCCGAGCCGGTCATCGGCGCCGCTGCGCGCGAGGGCTACCTCGAGATCTGGCGCTTCCTCCGCGAGGAGGCGGGCTTCGACGTGGACCGGGCGCGCGACTTCCTCGGGCGCGGGATGCTGCTCAGCGTGCTCCTCGCGGTCGACCTGCCCGTGCTCGACGCCACCTCGCCCGAGGCGCACGAGCTGCTCGTCGCGGCCTGCGGCCCGAAGCTGCCCCTGGTCCTCGACGCCGCCTCCTAGCCCGCCGCCCCTCCGCCCCTTCGTTCTGCAGGCGAAGGGTGCCGACGAGACGAAGGGGCGGGCAGCGCGTCCGGCTCAGCGGACCAGGGCGAAGCCGCCCTTCGGCAGCGCGACGCGGCCGGATCGCGCGACGACCGCGCCCGCGGACGACCCGTCGGCCCGGTACCGCTCGACCCGGTCGCCGCGGGCGACCGCTGCCGCGCCGCCGTGCCCGGCGTCCACGAGCAGCGTCGGGCCGCCCGAGAAGGCGATCCGCTGCACCTCGGGCCGGACGAGCAGGGCGTCGATCCGCACCGCGCCGGTCACGGCGCGCACCGTGAGCACGTCGCCGCGCACGGTGCCGATCGTCTGCGGCGCGAGCGCCCCGGACGTCGCGGTGATCCCCTGCGCGCCGACCGTCGAGGTGAGGGTGCGCCGGACCCCGCCGCCGCTCCACCGCGAGACCGGCGCCGTCCCGGTGCCGCGCTCGACCTGCTGCACGACGGCCTCGACCTCGTGGACGCCGCGTCCGAGGCGGAACGTCGCCGTCTCGCCCGGGTCGAGCCGCAGACCGGTGCCGCTCCACGCCGACTCCGCGGTGGAGGCGGGGTCCGGCGTGAACACCGAGCCGGTCGTCGCGGCGGTCTCCGCCTCGACGACGCGGAGGCCGTCGCGGGCGCCGAGCCCGTGGACGGCGACGGCCGCCTTCCGGACCGCAGGGTGCGCGTCGAGCGCGAGCATCGTGAGCAGGCCGTGGATCGTGCTCTCCGCGCCGCTGTTCCGGTTGATGGTCCCGTCCGCCTGCACGCCGTCGAAGGTGACGCCGGTCGCGCGGTCGTAGACCGGGGCGCCGCTCGCGTTCGCGCCGAAGAACCAGGCGGCCTGGAGCGCGGCGAGGTCGCGCACACCGCGGGACCCGGTGCGGTCGGCGACCGCGAGGAGCCCCTGGACGCGGGAGTCGACGCCGTAGGCGATCTGGGTGCGGTCGCTCGGCGTCGGACCGAGCAGGTTGTCGGCGCCGCCCGCGGCGAGCAGGTCGGGCTCGAACCCGGCGGTGTCGCGCACGGCCGGCCGCAGCAGCGCGGGGCGGTGCATCGCGGAGGCGGCGGCGGCGAGCGCGGCGCTCGTCTGCGACGCCCACGCGTGCCAGCTCGTCCGCGACGCCGCGGACGGCAGGATCGCGCCGTACGGCCAGGAGGCGGTCTGCGGCGTGGTGGCCGCGAGCCGCTCGATCGACCCGGCGAGCGCGGTGAGCGCCCGACGGGGAGCGGCGTCGCGCGGTGCCGCCGCCGTGTAGGCGGCGAGGCCCAGCACGGCCTCCGCGCTCGCACCCGCGTCGTCGACGATCAGCCGGCCGGGCACCCGGACGCCGTCGGCGGTCTCGGTCGCTGCCCCCGTGCGCAGGGTCTCGCGGTCGAGCGCGCGGACGGCGAGACGGAGCCGCCCCTGGAGGAAGCGGGCGAAGCCCGGATCGCTGTGCCGGAAGGCCGCGTAGCCCTCGCCGTACGCCCAGATCGTGCGGGCGAGCCAGTAGCTCGGGCCGGAGTCGCTCGGGTCGGGCAGCTCGACCGGGTCCGCGCTCGGGTTCAGCGTGCCGTCCGGCTGCATCCACAGCACGGGGTTCCCGGCGTGCGGGCCGGTCGTCGTCTGGAAGACGGCGAGCCCGCGGAGCACGGCCTCGGCGTGCTCGCGGCTCGCCGCGCTGCCCGTCTGCCGCCAGTCGCGCAGGTAGACGACCGCCGCGCGGGCGACGTCGTCGGTGTTGAACGCGCCCTGCCCGTAGGTGTTCGTCGCGGCGTCGTAGGTGCCGCCGCCGACGCGGCGGTAGGACCCGTCGTCGTTCCGGTCGGCGTAGGTCCAGGGCAGCTCGACGGCGGCCGAGCCGTAGGTCGAGTGCCCGGCGGCCGCGGGCGGCCGGACCTCCTGGAGCAGGAGGTCGAGGTGGGCGGTGTTCGTGAGCCGGGCGCCCGCGGCGGGAGCCGGTTCGGCCTCGGCGGGCGCGGCGACGAGCGCCGACAGGACCAGGGCGCCGGCGGCGACGGGCGCGAGTAGATGCTTCAACACGCATGAACTCCTTCGTTCGGTTCCGTTTTGAAGGAACTTCCGCGCCGGATGCCCGGAAGTTCCTTCAAGACGGATCAGGCCTTGAGCAGCTTCGCGGCGCCGATCTTCGTGTCGGCCATGCCGTAGAAGACGAACGGTTGCCCGTCGATCTCCTCGATCGCGGTGGGGAACACGACGTTCGGGACGATGCCCGACTTCTCCCACTCCGTCTCCGCGGTCAGCACGGGCACGGGCGTCCGGGCGAGCACGCGGGAGGGGTCGTCGCCGTCGAGCAGCATCATCCCGGCGGCGTAGTTGACGTGCTTCTGCTGCGCGAAGGCGGAGTCGATCCGCCCGGTGACGCCGTGGTGCAGCAGCAGCCACCCCTCCGGCACCCGGTACGGCGCGGGACCGCCGCCGATCTTCAGCTCCTCGTACGGGAACTCGGGGCCGGCGAGGAACCGGTTGCGCGTCCAGCGCGTCAGCTGCGACAGGTCGCGGGCGACGTCGTCGACGGGCACGTAGCCGATCCAGATGCTCTCGCGGGCGTCCGGCAGCCCGGCGGGCACCTGGGGCGCCTCCCCGGGCACGGTCTCCCCCACGTTCCACATCGGCCGGTGCAGCACCGCGTAGCAGCGGACGCCGTCCGGCGACGTCACGGGCTCGGGGAAGAACACCGTGTCCTTGTTGAACACGAGGCCGAGGTCCGCGTCGAGCGCGTCGTCGTAGGCGAAGGTCACGGGCCCGAGCCGCTCCCACGACCGCAGGTCCTCCGACACCGCGATCGCGGTGCGCGGGCCGAGGGGGCCGTAGGCGACGTAGGTCATCACGTGCAGGCCGAGGTCGGCGAACCACGTGGTCCGCGGGTCCTCGACGCCGGCGTGGGTCGCGCCGCGCTCCCACTGCCGGTCGGGCTCGAGCACCACGCCCTGCCGCTCGACGCCGACGGGCACGCCGCCCTCGACGAGCACGCGGGCCAGCCCGATCCGGGACACGTTGCCCGCGGCGACGACGCGCGGCAGCAGGTAGAGCTCGCCGTCGGAGCCGCGGCCCGACGCCGGGTTCAGCACGCCCTCGAACTCGAGGTCGTTGCCGGGCTCGGGCTCCATGACGAGCCCGACGCGCTCGAGGCGGTAGCCGACGTCGGTGCGGGTGGTGGAGGAGGTCACGGGGCTCATCCCTTCACGCCCGAGCCGAGGTCGCTCGAGACGAAGTAGCGCTGGAACACGATGAACAGGACGACGACGGGCACGGCGAGCACGAGCGCGCCGGCGGTGACGGCGCCGAACGGGTTGGCGGTCGACGAGGCGACCGAGGTGATGTAGTTCGCGAGGGAGACGGCCAGCGGCTGCCGGTCCGCCTGCTTCGTGATCAGGAACGGCCAGAGGAACTCGTTCCACGGGCCGATGAAGGTGAGCAGCACGCCGGTCACGAGCGCCGGCCGCACGAGCGGGATCGCGACGCTCCACAGCAGCCGCAGCTCGCGCGCGCCGTCGATGCGGGCGGCCTCGAACAGCTCGCGCGGCACCTGCAGGAAGTACTGCCGGAACAGGATGACGGCGGTCGAGTTGATCGCGAACGGCAGGATCATGCCGAGCACGTTGTCCGCCAGGCCGTAGTTCCGCGCGACGAGGACGTACAGCGGGATCTGGAGCAGCTGGAACGGGATCACCTGCACCAGCAGCACGATCGCGAAGGTGACGCCGCGGCCGCGCCACTCGAGGACGGCGAGCGCGTACCCGACGAGCACCCCGAACACGAGGGTGCACAGCAGCACCCCGCCCGTGAACAGCCCCGAGTTGAGGAGGCCGGACAGCAGGCTGATGCGACTGTTCACCGCGCCGAAGTTGTCGAGCGTGAGGTTCGACGGATCGGGGATCAGCCCGGACAGCGTCTGGTTCGGCTTCTTCTGCAGCGAGCCGATGACCATGTAGTAGAAGGGGAAGAGGAAGGCCACGGCACCGATGCCGAGCACCACCCCGCGGAGCACGGACTGCGTCCGCGTCCACCCCTTCGACCGCCGCCCGGCCGGGCGGCTCGTGGTGCGCGCGCCCTCCGCGGGCGCGGCCTCCTGGGCCTGCTGGATCGTCATCAGTCCCTCCCTCCGGCGAACCGGTTCTGCAGCCAGGCGATGATCAGGACGCCGATGACGAGCACGATGCCGATCGCGCTCGCGACGTCCGGGAGCCCCTGCTCCACGCCGAGCTGGTACATCAGGTACACGGGGGTGTTCGACGCCCCGTTCGGGCCGCCGCCGGTGAGCAGGTACGGCTCGGTGAAGAGGTTCGCCCCGGTCACGGTCGAGACGAGCAGCACGAGCAGCGTCGCGGGCCGCACGCCCGGCACGGTGACGGACCAGAACTGCCGGACCGCGCCGGCGCCGTCCGTCGACGCCTGCTCGTAGAGCTCCCGCGGCACGTTCTGCAGCGCGGCGAGGTACAGCAGGATGTAGAACCCGAGCTGCTTCCAGGTCACGTAGACCGCGATGACGGGCATCGCGAGCGACTGGTTCACGAGCCACGACGGGTTCGGCGCGAGCGGCCCGAGCAGGTTGTTCACGAGCCCGTCGCCGCCGAACAGGAACAGCCACACGCCGACCAGCGCCACCGACGCGGTGATGTACGGCACGTAGAAGCTGATCCGCAGGAACACCCGCAGGTGGATCACCCGGTTCAGCGCCGCCGCGAGCAGCAGCGAGAGCACCACGGTGAGCGGCACGTTGATCAGCAGGAACACCCCGACGTTGCCGAACGACTGGATCACCTGCGCGTTCGAGAACGCGTAGACGAAGTTCGCGAACCCGACGAAGGGGTACGAGACGTCCGCGCCGGGGGCGGCGAAGAAGAAGTCGTGGAACGCGATCCACACCGCGTAGATCACCGGGGAGGCGAAGACCGCCACGACGAAGACGAGGTACGGGGCGCTGAACAGGAGCCCGAGCGGGTTCCGGCCGAGGATCCGGTGCCGGAGGCGGTCGTTCGGGTTGCGCCGGTCGATCTGCTCGACCGGGGTCGGTGCGGCGGGCGTCGTCACGGCGGTCACGGCTGCTGCTCCAGGGTGTCGATGGTGGCTGCGGCGTCGTCGAGGGCCTGCGCCGGGTCCTTCCCGCCGAAGATCACGGACGACGTCCACGCGTTCCGGAACGTCTGCATCTCCTGCACGGTGTTGGGCCCCGCGGGCACCTCCACCGTCCGGGTCGCGAGCGACCCGAAGAGCTCGTACTGCGGGTGCTTCGCGAAGTAGTCGCGGTAGGTCGACGCGAGGTCGGGGCGGATGGGCATCTGACCGGTCGTGTCGAGGAACTTCGCGTCCTGGTCCTCGCTCGTCGCGAACTTCAGGACGTCCCACGCCGTGCCCTTGTGCTGGCAGGCCGTGTACATGCCGATGTTCTTCGCGTCGCTGAAGGTGTGGATCTCGTCGGCCGGCGTCCCGTTCGGCGTCGGCACCGTGACCGCGCCCCAGTCGACGTCCTTGTAGTAGCTGACCGCCCACGGGCCGACGATCGCCATGGCCGCGTAGCCGTCCGCGAAGGCGTCGCCCTGGTACTGCTCGGGGCTCGACAGCCCCTCCCGGTAGAGCGTCCGCCAGAAGTTCGCGACCTCGTCGCCGGTCTTGTCGTTGAAGGTCGCCTTGCCGTCCTGGACCAGCGGGGTCCCGCCGCTCGCCGCGACGTAGAGCGGGTAGAAGTCCGTGTCCATCTGGAAGAACTCGCTGGTCGGCGCGGGCTGGATCGCGACCTTCGCCGCGCCGGTCTTCACGACCTTCCGCGCGGCGGCGAGGAACCCGGCGTAGGTGCCGAGGCCCGGGTCCTTCGTGTCGATGCCCGCCTTCGCGAAGACCTTCTTGTTGTAGAAGATCACGACGGGGTTCGACTTCCAGGGCAGCTGGTAGTAGTCGCCGTCGACGCTCGAGCGGTACTGCTTCGCGAGGTCGCCGCTGCGTCCCTCGATGTAGGAGTTCCCGTCCGGGAACTTCGACAGGTCGACGAGACCACCCTGCTTCTCGAACTGGCCGGCCGCGAACGGCGCGGTGTTCAGCACGAGGCACGGGGCGTTCCCCGCCGTGATGGCCGCGGAGATGACCGACTCGCTGGTGCGGCCGGCGGGGATCTCCTGCGCGGTCACCTTCTCGTCCGGGTGGTCGCGGTTCCAGGCGGCGACCATCTGCTTGCCCCAGGCCACCTCCTGCTCGTTGTTCGAGTACCAGATGGTGATCGGGCCCTTGGACGTCAGGCTCGGGTTCGCGGCTCCGCCCTGACCGCAGGCCGAGAGGCCCACGGCGAGCGCGGCCGCGACGACGGCAGCACCGATGCTGCGCGCCCTGCGGGGATGGTGCACGGGTATTCCTTCCTCATCGCGGGTCCCGCTGCGGCGCGTCCTGCCCGGCGGGCGCGGGGCCCGTCGACGAGCGGACGACGAGCCGAGCGGGCCCGAGGTCGATGTCCTCGACCTGCTCGCCGGCGAGCAGGTCGAGGAGCGCGGTCGCGGCCGCCGCACCCCAGCGGGCGGGGTCGGTGGTCACGGAGGTGAGCGCCGGGACGGTCCAGCGGGCCAGCTCGGCGTCGTCGAAGCCGCAGATCGCGACGTCCCGGGGGACGTCGAGCCCGCGCTCGCGGATGACGCTGATGCCCGCTGCCGCCGCGACGTCGTTGCCGTAGACGATCGCGGTGGGCGGATCGGCGTCCAGCAGCCCGCGCGTGGCCGTCGCGGCCGCGAGCGGGGTGAAGTCGGTCTCGATCACGGCGGCCGGGGCGAGCCCCGACTCGGCGAGCGCCGCGCGGAACGCGTCGGCGCGGCGGGCGCCGTGCACCAGGTCCCGAGGCCCGGCGACGAGCGCGATCCGCCGGTGCCCGAGCTCGACGAGGTGGCGAGCCGTCGCGACGACGCCGGCCGCGTCGTCGAGCAGCACGGCGGGGAAGCGGGGGTCGCCGGTGCGGCCGAGGGTCACGGCCGGCAGACCGAGCTCGGCGAGGAGGTCGAGGCGCGGGTCCTCGGGCCGGAGGTCGCCGACGATGACGCCGTCGACCCGGCGGTCCGCGGCGAGCGCGCGGTAGTGCGCCTCCTCGTCCCGTTCGGGGCCGAGCACCGAGAGGGTGAGGGTGCGCCCGGCGGCGACCAGCACCCGCTCGGCCCCGGCGAGGAACGGCGGGTAGAAGGGTTCCGCGGCGACGAGGTCCGCGTCGCGGGCGATGACGAGACCGATCGAGTAGGCGAGGCGCGTCGAGAGCGAGCGGCCCTGCACGCTGGGCCGCCAGCCGAGCTCGGCGGCGACCTCGAGGATGCGCTGCTTCGTGCCGGGGGCCACGCCGGGCCGGTCGTTGAGGGCGAAGGAGACGAGCCCCTTGCTCACGCCGGCCGCCCTGGCGACGTCGGCGATCGTCGGCTTCGCGGTCATCGTCCACCTCCCGTCGTCACTGAACCGGTTTAGGCAGCGTACTCCTCTCCGGACGACCCATGTCCAGCGGAGCCCTCGAACATCCAGGCGGCGCTCAGGTCCGCGGCTGAAGTACGGTGTGCGCCATGACGGCGCCCGCGGTCCCCGCGCGGTCCGGCGGCACGCGCCGCACCTGGGACCTCGTGCTCGCGATCGTCCTGGCGGTCCTGCTCCTCGCCGCCGCCGCGGTCCTGGGGTTCGCGGGCGCGTTCCTCGTGATGGCGAGCGACTCCTGCGGGGCCTCGGTGACCTGCAGCACAGGACGGCTCACCGTCGGGGTGCTCGTCGCGATGATCGGCCCCGCCGTCGTCGCGGTGGCGACGATCGTCGCGCTCGTCGTGCGGATCGTGCGCGCCCGCCTCGCCTTCTGGGCGCCGCTCGTCGGCCTCGTGGTGGCCGTCCTCGTCTGGGCCGGCGGCGCTGCGCTCGTGTTCGGCTCCGTCCCGTCCTCGTAGGGGCGCCACGCAACGATCGTGCGCGAGCGGCACATCCGTGCACGTCCTGCGCACGGAACCGGCGCGGCGCGCGCCGTAGCTTCGGCGGGTACGAAGGAGGCGCTCCATGTCGCTGCTCGAGACGACCCGCCCGTCCGTGACCGCCGAGTCCGCCGGATGGCGCCGCCTGGAGGCCGCCGTCACCGCGTTCCGGCCGCTGCAGCAGAAGGACGGGGCCCTCGCGGAGGGCGCCGACCGGGACGAGGCGCTGCGCCTCCTCGACGAGGTCCGCGCCGCCGTCCGGGAGCTCGCACCCGCGTTCCCGCACGACGCCGCCTACCTCGCGGCGCTCGACGAGGACCTCGCGGCATGGGCGGCGAGCGGCGTCGACGTGCCCGACTTCCGCGCCTCCCTCGGCGCCTTCCACCCCCAGCGCGACCGGGTCGACGGCCTGCGCCACCTCGTCGTCTTCCCGATGACGACGCAGAACGGCTCGCCGGACCGGCTGCTCGAGGCCCTGCTCGTCGACGTGATCTGGCCGGACTTCATCGCCGACCTCGAGCGCGAGCACTACACGAACGCGCTCTTCGTGCCGATCCGCTTCGTCGACTTCACGGGCGGCTACGACACCGACTCCGCGGTGCTCTTCCCCGAGACGGTCGCGATGAAGGAGCTCATCCCCTTCACCTGGGGCGCGATCCTCCAGGACCGGGAGGCGGCGCGGTTCCGCCGCGTGCTCCGCGAGGCCGCCGCGATCACCAAGCTCGACCTGCCGGAGGACGCGCGGCGCCTGCTCGACGACCAGGCCCTCACCGAGCGCACCTTCGTGCTCTGGGACCTCATCCACGACCGCACCCACATGCGGGGCGACCTGCCGTTCGACCCGTTCATGATCAAGCAGCGGATGCCGTACTTCCTCTACTCGCTGGAGGAGCTGCGCTGCGACCTCACCGCGTTCCGCGAGGCCGTGCGGCTGGTCCGCGCGGAGGACACCGACGCGACGACCCGGGAGCACGCGGCGCTCGCGCAGTACGCGATCCTCTTCGACCGGATCTTCCGCTTCCCGCTGACCGGCTCCCGGGTGCGCAACTACGACGGGCTCGGCGGTCAGCTGCTGTTCGCGTGGCTGCACCAGCACCACGTGCTGCACTGGACCGACACGAGCCTCGCCATCGACTGGGAGCAGCTGCCGGACACGGTCGTCGCGCTGTCGGACGCGATCAACGAGCTCTACTGGGCGTCGATCGACCGGCCGAAGACCGCGCACTGGCTGGCGGCCTACGACCTGGTCCGGGCGACGCTGACCCCGAACCCGGCCTCGCGCTGGGCGCGCGGCCTGCCGGACGAGATCCTCGCCGGCGCGCCGAAGGGGTTCACCGACGCGGTGCTCGACGACGAGTTCCCGCTGTCGATGTTCTACGAGGCCCTGGGCAAGAAGCTCCGCCCCACCATCGAGTCGACGGCGGGCATCACGGGCGCCGACGCCTGACGTTCTTCCGTTCTGAAGGAGTTCTCGCGCGCTCGGTGCGAGAACTCCTTCAGAACGGGATCAGGCGGGGGCGTAGGTGAGGCAGTCGGCCGGGTCGCCGGCCCTCCCGCCCACCTGCACCGCGGAGGCGGCGCACTCGAGGTGGTCGTTGTGGCTGCAGTCGGTGCGGTGGCAGGCGCCCACGACGCCCGTCCGCTCCAGGCCGGCGCGGAACGAGATCTGGACGAACGTGCCGCACTGCGCGTGGTCGCCGCCGATCGTGATGGCACCGGCGTGGCAGCCGGCGTCGTGGTTGTAGGAACAGCCCGTCGCCGAGCAGTCGTGCACCGAGGGGAGCCGCGTGATCGTCATGACGGAACTGTCCTCCTCGACCCGACGCCGCACCAGGTAGGGAAGGCTCTCCTGAGCCCGCCCCTCGCGCGCCGTTCCGGGCATCGGCGCGGTCCTGCGCCCCGAACCGGGAGGGGATCCCCAGGTCCGTCAGGCGTTCTCGCGCCGGAAGACCCGGGTCCCCCAGATCGCGGCGGCGGCGAAGACCACGACCGCCCAGAACGAGCCCCACCACACGGTCGAGTCGAACGTGCCGGTGAAGACGGCGCGGATGCCGTCGACGATGTGCTTCGTCGGCACGACGTCGGCGACCGTCTGCAGCCACTGCGGCTGCGTGATCGGCAGCAGGATGCCGGAGAGCAGCAGCACGGGCAGCGAGACGCTGTTCAGCAGCGGCGCGAGCACGTTCTCGCTCTTCGACAGCAGGCCGACCGCGTCGGAGAAGCAGGCGCACGCGGCGCCGAGCAGCACGGTGAGCGCGATGCCGAACACGATGCCGCCGGCGGAGGCCTGCAGCCCGAACAGGAAGCTGAGCAGGACCAGCACGATCGACTGCACGAGCAGCTGCACCGCGTTCAGCGCGACCCGGCCGAAGAGCAGCGCGGTGCGGGAGGCCGGCGTCACCCGCTCCGCCTCGATCACGCCTGCGCGCCACTCCGCGACGAGGCCGAAGCCGGCGAACAGCGTGCCGAAGAGGCCGAGCTGCACCAGCAGGCCGGGCACGAACAGCGTGTACGCGTTGTCGGCGCCGAACGTGCCGGCGAGCGGCACGAGCAGCGGCCCGAACAGCGCGAGGTAGAGGATCGGCTGGACCAGGCCGATGATGACCCACGCCGGGTTGCGGAGCGCGATCCGCAGCTGGCGCCGGAAGACGATGAAGGTCTGGCGGAGGAAGAGCATCAGGCGTCCTCTCGGAGCGAGCGGCCGGTCACGGTGAGGAAGACGTCGTCGAGGGTGGGGCGTCGCACCTCGACGCCGTCGAGGACCACCCCCTCCTCGTCGAGGCGGCGGATCAGCGCGGGCAGGCGCGCCGCGCTGCCGCGGACTCGGGCGGAGACCCGCGTGCCGTCCACCAGGGGCGCCTCCTCGGGCTCGGCGGCGGCGAGCGCCGCTCGAGCGGCGTCCACGCGGGCCGGGTCGGCGACGACGAGCTCGACGAGGTCGCCCGCGACCTGCCGCTTCAGCGCGTCCGGGGTGTCCGAGGCGACGATGCGCCCGTGGTCGATGACGAGGATGCGGTCGCAGAGCGCGTCGGCCTCGTCGAGGTAGTGCGTCGTGAGGAAGACGGTCATGCCCCGACCGGAGCGCAGGCCGGCGATGTGCTCCCAGAGGTTCGCCCGCGCCTGCGGGTCGAGCCCCGTCGTCGGCTCGTCCAGGAAGACGAGGCGCGGGTCGTGCACGAGGCCCATGGCGATGTCGAGCCGCCGGCGCTGCCCGCCGCTCATCGCCGCCGGCTTCCGCTCCCACAGCCCGTCGAGCTCGAGCTGCGCGAACAGCTCCCGTGCCCGGGCGGTCGCGGCGGCGCGGCTGACGCCGTACAGCTGCCCGTGGTCGACGACCTCCTCCCCCGCCCTGGCCTCCGGGGAGGTGGAGCCGCTCTGCGAGACGTAGCCGATGGAGCGCCGTACGCCCACCGGGTCCGCGGCCACGTCGTGGCCGGCGACCACCGCCCGGCCGGACGTCGGCCGGATCAGCGTCGTCAGCATCCGCAGGGTCGTCGTCTTGCCCGCGCCGTTCGGCCCGAGGAAGCCGACGATCTCCCCCTCGGCGACGGCGAGGTCGACGCCGTCGACCGCCGTCACCTCGACCCGCTCCCGGCCCCGCCGGGACGGGAAGGTCTTCGTCAGCCCCTCGACCTCGATCATGTGCGCTCCTCGCTCGGCGAGCAGTATCGCGGGGACCGGGGACGGTGATCCAGAGGCGGGACGACGGCGGACCGGGGCACCCGCCGCACCCGCGAGGATGGGGGCGTGAGACTGCACGATCCCGACCGCCGCACCTTCGCCTCCGACAACTACGCGGGGGTGCTGCCCGAGGTGCTCGCCGCGATCGCCGACGCGAACGGCGGCCACCAGATCGCGTACGGCGAGGACGCCTACACGGCGCGGCTCGGCGAGGTCGTCAAGCAGGAGTTCGGCGAGCGCGCCGAGGTCTTCCCGGTCTTCAACGGCACCGGCGCGAACGTGACCGCCCTCACGGCGATGCTGCCCCGGTGGGGCGCCGTGATCGCGACGGGCTCCGCCCACATCCACACCGACGAGGGCGGCGCCCCGGAGCGGGTGAGCGGGCTCAAGCTGCTCGTGGTCCCGGCGGAGCACGGCCGCCTCACCCCGGCCGCCGCCGAGACGGAGGCGTGGGGCTGGGGCGACGAGCACCGCCCGCAGCCGCTCGCGGTGTCGATCACGCAGTCGACCGAGCTCGGCACGGTCTACACGCCCGAGCAGGTGAAGGCGGTCGCCGACTTCGCGCACGAGCGCGACATGGCCGTGCACATGGACGGCGCCCGCATCTGGAACGCCGCTGCGGCCCTCGGCGTCCCGTTCGCCGCCTTCACGAAGGACGCCGGCGTGGACGTGCTCAGCCTCGGCGGCACGAAGAACGGGCTGCTCGGCGCGGAGGCGATCGTCGTGCTCGACCCCGAGCGGGTGGCAGGCCTGCACTTCCTCCGGAAGCTGAACATGCAGCTCGCGAGCAAGATGCGCTTCGCGAGCGCGCAGCTGCTCGCGCTGTTCGAGGACGGGCTCGGCGTGCGCACGGCCGCGCATGCGAACGCGATGGCCGCACGCCTCCGGGCCGGGCTCGAGCAGATCGAGGGCGTCGGGTTCAGCCACGCGACCGAGGCGAACGCGGTGTTCGCGGAGCTCGACCTCGACGCGGCCGACCGGGTCCGCGAGCGCTACCGCTTCTACGACTGGGACCGCGCGAACCGGCAGGTCCGGTGGATGTGCGCCTGGGACACCACGGAGGCGGACGTCGACGACTTCGTCGCCACCGTGCGCAGCGCCCTGCACCCCTAGCTCCACGGCGCGGCGCGGGGTCGCGGCCGGGAGCCGGCGGGAGCATGGGCGCCGTGATGGGGGTCAACCACGCGACGAGCGGCGCAGCCGTGTGGTTCGCGGCGACCGCGGCGCTGCCGTCGTTCGGCACCAACGCCTACCCGCTCTCCCCCGCCGGCGTGCTGTCCGGCGCCGTGGTGTGCGCGGGCGCGGCGCTGCTCCCCGACGCCGACCACCACAGCGGGACGATCGCCCACTCGGTGCCCGTCGTCGGCAGGCTCGTGACCGCCGGGATCGGGGACGCCAGCGGCGGCCACCGCCACGGGTTCCACACGATCCTGGCCGGCGCGCTCGTCACCCTGCTCGCCGTGCTCGTCGGGCGCTTCCTGATCGACGTGCCGAGCCTCGGGGCCACCCCGGTCGGTCCCGCGATCGCGACGATCGCGCTGATCGCCTTCGCGGTCAAGGCGCGCGAGCTCGTGCGCACCTGGAGCGCGGCCTGGGGCATCGGCGTCCTCGCGGCGGCCGCGGTGGTCGTCTTCGCGCCGGACAACCCCACCTGGTTCCCGATCGCCGTCGGCCTCGGCTTCCTCACCCACATCGCGGGCGACCTGCTCACCGTGGAGGGCGTCCCCTCCCCCACCTGGCCCGTGCAGATCACGCCGCCGAAGCTCTGGGCGCGGACGCCGGTGCTGAACGCGATCTGGAAGCGGAACGGCTACATCGCCGTGCCGGTGCTCGGCCACGCGGGCAGCTGGCGGGAGACCGCCCTCGGTGCCGCACTCGGCCTGTACTGCATCTACGCGATCGTGATCGTGGTCGCCCGCGCCGCGCACGTCTCGCTCACCGCGCTCGGCTGACCCCGCGATCGGGGGCCTTCGCTCTTCGGATCCGCTCGCCGTGACACGAAATGGGTACGGGATCCGTGCACTTCTCGTCGATCGACCACCGTGATCGGCACGAGCGGGGCGGAGCGCGTCCTTATGCTTCCAGCATGGTCAGGATCGATCGGGACGTCGTCGTCGTCGGGGCCGGCGCCTGCGGGCTCACCGCCGCGAACCGCCTTCGGGAGGCCGGCGCCTCCGTGATCGTGCTGGAGGCGCGCGACCGGGTCGGCGGGCGGCTGCACACCGACGCGTCGTCGGGCGCGCTCCTCGAGCTCGGCGGCCAGTGGGTGTCGCCGGACCAGACCGCGCTCCGCGAGACGCTCGACGAGCTCGGGCTGCCGACGTTCGAGCGCTACCGGGACGGCGAGAGCGTCTACGTGGGCCCGGACGGCACCGCGCACCGCTTCACCGGTGACATCTTCCCGGCGTCGCCAGAGACCCAGGCCGAGATCGAGCGGCTCATCGAGGTGCTCGACGGGCTGACGGCGGAGATCGACCCCGACCGTCCCTGGGCGCATCCGCGCGCCCGCGAGCTCGACGGCATCACCTGGCGCGCGTTCCTCGAGCAGCTCTCCGACGACGACGAGGCCCGGGCGAACGTCGCCATGTTCACCGCGGAGGCGATGCTGACGAAGCCGTCGCACGCGTTCTCCGCGTTGCAGTCCCTGCTGATGGCGGCGTCCGCGGGCAGCTTCTCCCACCTGGTCGACGCCGACTTCATCCTCGACCGCCGCGTCGTCGGCGGTCTCCAGCAGGTGCCGCTCCGGCTCGCGGAGGCGCTCGGCGACGACGTGCGGCTCTCCTCGCCGGTGCGCCGCATCGAGTGGAGCGACGACGGCGTCCTGGTCACGGCCGACGGCGACCTGGAGGTCGCGGCCCGCCGGGTCGTGCTCGCCGTGCCGCCGAACCTGTACGACCGGATCGACTACGCGCCGACCCTGCCGCTGCGCCGCCACGTGCTGCACCAGCACCTGTCGCTCGGGCTCGTCATCAAGATCCACGCCGTCTACGACGAGCCGTTCTGGCGTGCGGACGGCCTCTCCGGCACCGCGTTCAGCCCGTACCGGTCGGTGCACGAGGCCTACGACAACTCGAACCACGGGGACCCGCGCGGCGTGCTGGTCGGCTTCGCGTCGGACGCCCGCGCCGACCGGCTGCTCGCGCTGGAGCCGGAGGCGCGGAAGGCCGCGATCCTCGACGACCTCGCGAGCTACTACGGGGAGCGGGCCAAGCACCCGACGATCTACGTCGAGAGCGACTGGGGCAGCGAGGAGTGGACCCGCGGCGCGTACGCGGCCAGCTTCGACATGGGCGGTCTCGAGCGCTTCGGCGCGGACGTCCGCACGCCCGTCGGGCCGATCCACTGGGCGTCGAGCGACCTCGCGGGCGCCGGGTACCAGCACGTGGACGGCGCGATCCGGATGGGCCGCTGGGTGGCCGCGGAGGTCCTCCAGGCCCTCGCCCCGACCCCGGCCTGAGGCCTCCCCTCCACGTCGTCCCTAGAGGGCTCGGTGCATGACGTGGAGGCCGACGAGGCCGTGCCGGCGGCTGTCGAACGCCTCCGGGACCGTGCCGATGATGCGGAAGCCGAGCGACCGCCACAGCGCCACCGCGGCCGTGTTCGTCTCCACGACCGCGTTGAACTGCACCGCGCGGAAGCCCGCCTCCTTCGACCACGCCAGCACGTGCTCGCCGAGCGCGCGGCCGACGCCCCTGCCGCGGGCGGCGCCGTCGACCATGAAGCTCGCCGTGCCGACGTGCGCGCCGCGACCCGGCCGGTTCGGCCCCATCGTCGCGGAGCCGAGCACGCGGCCGTCGTCCTCCGCCACGACGACGCGGTGCTGCCCCATCCAGAGCGCCCGCGCCTCGTCGGAGGAGAGCCCGGACGGGTACGCGTACGTCTCGCCGTCCTCGACGATCGCGGTGAAGAAGGGGAGGATCGCGGGCCAGTCGGCGTCGGTCGCGGGGCGGATGCGCACGCTCCACGGTAGCGGCGCGCCGATAGCCTGAACGGGCCCATGCCGCAGCCGCAGACCGCTCCCGTCATGTTCGGCGTCCTCAACACGACGCCGGACTCCTTCAGCGACGGCGGCCGCTTCGTCGACCCCGAGCGGGCGATCGCGCACGGCCTCGAGCTCGTGCGCCAGGGCGCCGACGTCGTCGACGTGGGCGGCGAGTCGACGCGCCCCGGGGCGGAGCCCGTGCCGCCGGAGGAAGAGCTGCGCCGGGTCGTCCCCGTCGTGCGCGGCCTCGTGGAGGCGGGCGCCGCGGTGAGCATCGACACCCGGCGCGGGGTCGTGGCCGAGGCGGCGCTCGACGCGGGCGCCCGGACCGTCAACGACGTCGACGGCGGCCGGGACCCCGAGCTCCTCCGCGTCGCGGCGGCGTCCGGCGCGGACCTCGTGCTGATGCACTCCCGCGGCCCGGCGGCGTCCTCCGGCGGGTACGGCGACGTGGTCGCCGACGTCGCCGTCGACCTGCGCCGGCGGGTGGACGCGGCGCTCGCGGCGGGCGTCGCGCCGGAGCGGGTCGTGCTCGACCCGGGCATCGGCTTCAGCAAGACCGCGGCGGAGAACTGGTCGCTGCTCGCCGCGATCGAGGCCCTGCGGGTGGACGACCTCCGGATGCTGGTCGGCGTCTCGCGCAAGCGCTTCCTCGGGGAGCTCGTGCCGGGCGCTCCGGAGACGCGGGACGGCGTCACCGCCGTCCTCTCGGCCCTCCTCGCCGAGCGGGGCGTCTGGGGCCTGCGCGTGCACGACCCGGCGTCGACGCGCGCCGCGCTCGAGGTCGCGCAGCGCATGCGGGTGGCGGCATGAACGATCGGATCGTGCTCACCGGCGTCCGCGCCTTCGGCCGGCACGGCGTGCTGCCCGAGGAGCGGGAGGCGGGGCAGGAGTTCGTCGCCGACCTCGAGCTGACCCTCGACCTCGGCGTCGCCGCCGCGACCGACCGCGTCGCGGCGACCGTCCACTACGGCGAGCTGGCGGAGCGGGTCGTCGCGGAGATCGCTGGCGAGCCCGTCGACCTGATCGAGACGCTCGCGCAGCGCATCGCCGACGCGGCGCTCGAGCACGACCTCGTGGAGCGCGTGGTCGTCACCGTGCACAAGCCGTCCGCGCCGATCCCCGTGCCGTTCGCCGACGTCGCCGTCCGTCTCGAGCGCGCGCGGAGCCGGCCCGCGGAGCACGTCGTCGTCGCGCTCGGCACGAACCTCGGCGACCGCGCGACGACGCTCGCGCATGCCGTGGCCGCGCTCCGCCGCCTCCCGGGGCTCGAGGTCGACGCGGTGTCCGGCGTGCACGAGACCGTCGCCGTGACCCTCGCGGGCCCCGACCCCGACCGGCCGCGCTACGGCAACCAGGTCGTCGTCGGCCGCACCGACCTGCCGCCGCACGCGCTGCTCGACGCCCTGCTGCGGATCGAGCGGGCGTTCGGCCGCGTGCGGACCGAGCGCTGGGGCGACCGCACGCTCGACCTCGACCTCGTCGCGCAGGGCGACCGCGTGCTCGAGGAGCCGGAGCTCGTGCTCCCCCACCCGAGGGCGCACGAGCGGGACTTCGTGCTGCGCCCGTGGCTCGAGGCGGAGCCCGACGCCGTGCTGCCGGGCCGCGGCCGGGTCCGACACCTCCTCGCCGCGCTGGAGGGCTCGTGACCCCGGACCTGGAGCGCGCCCGGCGGGCCGTCGAGGAGTACCTGCGCGCCTACGGCCTCGACCCGGAGGACCCGACCCTCGAGCGGACGCCGGACCGGGTGGCCCGGCTCGGCGGCGAGCTCTTCGGCGGCGTCGGGGTGGATCCCCTGCCCGCGCTCGCCGCGTCGGCGGTGGCCGAGGTCGCGGCCCGCGGCCCCGTCGCCTTCCTCGACGTGCCGTTCCGCTCGATCTGCGAGCACCACCTGCTGAAGTTCGCCGGCACCGTCTCGGTCGTCTACCTGCCGGGTCGCGCCGTCGCGGGGCTCGGCGCGATCGTCGGCCTCATCGAGACCGTCTCCTCCCGGCCCCAGGTGCAGGAGCGGCTCACCGACGAGATCGCCCTCGCGCTCGAGCAGGCCCTCGGCGCGACCGGGGTGCTCGTCTCGGCGACCGCGGAGCACGACTGCGTCGCGATGCGGGGGCCGCGCATCCGCGGCGCCGCCGTGCGCACCCTCGCCGCCCGCGGCGCGTACGCCGTCGAGCCTGCAGCGGCCGAGGCGCGGGCCCTCCTCCGGCTCGGCCCGACCGGCGTCCCGGGGGAATAGTGCCGTCGGGGCGAGCGCTGCACACTCCGGCCCGAGGACGTGCCGCAGCTCACGCCGCCCGCCAGGAGGACCCCATGCCCGCCGTCGCCACCGACCGTCGCGCCGTCACCGAGGCGCCCATCGAGGAGTTCCTCGCCGAGCGCTGGTCCCCCCGGTCGTTCGACCCGGAGGCGGTGGTGACGGACGAGCAGGTCGCGTCGCTGCTCGAGGCCGCCCGCTGGGCCGCGTCCGCGTCGAACGTGCAGGCCCGCCGCTTCGTCGTCGGCCGCCGGGATACGGAGACGTTCGCCCGCATCGAGCGGCACCTCATGGGCTTCAACCGCATCTGGGCGCCGAACGCCTCCCTCCTGGTCCTCGCGATCGCGGTCGTCGAGCCGGAGGGCGAGCACCCGCAGGGCGCGCACCGCTGGGCCGAGTACGACACCGGCCAGGCGATCGCGAACCTCTCCAGCCAGGCCCACGCGCTCGGCCTGCACACCCATCAGATGGGCGGCATCGAGGTCGACGCGATGCGCCAGGAGTTCGACCTGCCCGAGCGCTTCGTGCCGATCACCGTCACCGCGATCGGCACCGTCGCCTCTCCCGACCTGCTGCCGGAGAAGTACCGCCTGCGGGAGACCGCCGAGCGCTCGCGCCTCCCGATCTCCGAGCTGGTGCTCGCGCAGGACTGACCCCGCTCAGCCGAGCGCGGCGAGCAGCCTCGGCGTGAGCTCGGTCGGGTCGATGACGTCCGGCCACTCGTCGAGCTCCGCGTTCCACGCGGCACGGGCCACGAAGGACGCCGACACCTGCGGCTCCTCCCCGCCGTGGCCGCCGCCGTCGAGGTGCCCGTGGTCCGTCGTGACCGCGACGAGCCACCGCTCGCCCCACAGCGTCCGCTGGTCGATCACGGCGAGCATGCGGCCGAGATGGGCGTCCGCCCGCTGGATCGCCTCCACGTACTGGCGGCTGACCGCGCCGTAGACGTGCCCCGCCTCGTCGACGCCGGAGCAGTAGACGAAGGAGACGTCCGGCCCCGCCCCCGCCAGGGCGGCGACCGCCACGTCGACGACCTCGGCGTCGCTCGTGCGGTAGCCGTACGTCTCGCCGTCGCGCACGATCACCCGGTGCCGCTCGGCCCGGCGCTGCTCGTCCCGCGCGTGGATCACCGGCCCGACGCCCGCGGGGTCGACGAGCGGCGGCCAGGCCGCGGCGGCGAAGGTGGTGCGGGCCGGGTCGGCGTAGTAGGCGCGACTGAGCAGGTCGGGCAGCGCCGTGAGCCGGCTGCCGACGAACGTGTTGTCGTGCACGCCGTGCTCCTCCACCGACGCACCGGTGAGCAGGGTCGCCCAGCAGGGCCCCGAGATCGTCGGCGCGGGCATCGTCATCCGCGAGGAGGCGCCGCGGGCGATGAGGCCCCGGAGGTGCGGCGCCCGGTCGGAGGTCGCGAGGTCGAGCCGGAGCCCGTCGATGCCGACGAGGAGCAGGTGCAGGCGGTCCATCCGTCGTCTGTACCGACGGCAGGTGGCCGGGAGGTGTCCAAGCGCTCGACCCTCGAACCTCCCGCTGATCGAGGTGCGAGCGGAGCGCTCGGACCTCGACCGACGGGTGGTGGGTCGAAGGGCTACCCGACCGGGACCTCGAAGCGGCCCACCGCGAGGCCGTCGCTCTCGAGGTCGACGTCGACCCGCACGGTGTCGCCGTCCTTGACCTCGCCCGCGAGCAGCGCCCGCGCGAGGCGGTCGTCGATCTCGCGCTGCATGAGCCGGCGGAGCGGCCGGGCGCCGTACAGCGGGTCGTAGCCGCGCTCGGCGAGCCAGCTGCGCGCCGCCGGCGTGACCGCGAGCTGCAGCCGACGGTCCGCGAGGCGCTTGCCGAGCCGGTCGATGTAGAGCTCCACGATCTGGCCGAGGTCCTCCTCGGTCAGCGCCTGGAACACGACGATGTCGTCGAGGCGGTTCACGAACTCCGGCTTGAAGGCCTGGCGGACGAGCGCCTGGACGGCCTCCTCCTTCTGCTCGGCCGTCGTCGACGGGTCGACCAGGTACTGGCTGCCGAGGTTCGACGTGAGGATGAGGATCGTGTTGCGGAAGTCGACCGTGCGGCCCTGCCCGTCGGTCAGGCGGCCGTCGTCGAGCACCTGCAGCAGGATGTCGAAGACCTCGGGGTGCGCCTTCTCGACCTCGTCGAGCAGGATCACCGAGTACGGCCGGCGGCGGACCGCCTCCGTCAGCTGGCCGCCCTGCTCGTAGCCGACGTACCCCGGAGGGGCGCCGACGAGGCGGGAGACGGAGAACTTCTCGCCGTACTCGCTCATGTCGATCCGGACCATGGCGCGCTCGTCGTCGAAGAGGAACTCCGCGAGCGCCCGGGCCAGCTCGGTCTTGCCGACGCCGGTCGGGCCGAGGAACAGGAAGGAGCCGGTCGGCCGGCTGCCGTCGGCGATGCCGGCACGCGTGCGGCGCACCGCGTCCGCGACCGCGCGCACGGCGGCGCGCTGGCCGATGAGGCGCTTGCCGAGCTCGCTCTCGAGCCGCAGCAGCTTCTGCGTCTCGCCCTGGAGCAGGCGGCCCATCGGGATGCCGGTCCACTGCGCGACGACCGCCGCGATGTCCTCGTCCGTCACCTGGTCGTTCACCATGCGCGGCTCGTCCGAGTGCTCCTCCGCCTGCTCGGCGGCGGCGAGCTCGCGCTCGATGACCGGGATCTCGCCGTAGAGCAGCCGCGAGGCCTCCTCGAGGTTGCCCTCGCGCTGGGCCCGCTCCGCGCGCATGCGCAGGGCGTCGACCTTCTCCTTCAGGTTCCCGACGCGGTTGAGGTCGGCGCGCTCGCGCTCCCACCGGGCCTGGAGCTCCTGCAGCTTCGCCTCGCGGTTCGCGAGGTCGGTGCGCAGCTTCTCCAGCCGGTCGCGGGAGGCGTCGTCCTTCTCGCGCTTGAGGGCGAGCTCCTCGAGCTTCAACCGGTCGACGGACCGGCGCAGCTCGTCGATCTCGACGGGCGCGGAGTCGATCTCCATGCGCAGCCGGCTCGCGGCCTCGTCGATGAGGTCGATCGCCTTGTCCGGCAGCTGCCGGGAGGAGATGTACCGGTTCGACAGCGAGGCGGCGGCGACGAGCGCGGAGTCCGCGATGGCGACCTTGTGGTGCGCCTCGTAGCGCTCCTTCAGGCCGCGGAGGATCGCGACGGAGTCCTCGACGGAGGGCTCGCCGACGAAGACCTGCTGGAAGCGGCGCTCGAGCGCCGCGTCCTTCTCGATGTACTCGCGGTACTCGTTGAGGGTCGTCGCGCCGATCATCCGCAGCTCGCCGCGGGCGAGCATCGGCTTCAGCATGTTCGACGCCGCGACGCTGCCCTCGCCGCCGCCGGCGCCCATGAGGGTGTGGAGCTCGTCGATGAAGGTGATGATCCGGCCGTCGGAGTCGTTGATCTCCTTCAGCACGGCCTTCAACCGCTCCTCGAACTCGCCCCGGTACTTCGCGCCGGCCACGAGGGCGGCGAGGTCGAGGGAGACCAGCTGCTTGTTCTTCAGCGAGTCGGCGACGTCGCCGGCGACGATCCGCTGGGCGAGCCCCTCGACGACGGCGGTCTTGCCGACGCCGGGTTCGCCGATGAGGACAGGGTTGTTCTTCGTGCGCCGGGTCAGCACCTGGCTGACGCGGCGGATCTCGGCGTCGCGGCCGATGACGGGGTCGAGCTTGCCCGCACGGGCGATCTCGGTGAGGTTGATGCCGTACTGCTCGAGGGCGCTCTTCGCGTTCTCCTGAGGAGCGGCCGCACCACGCATGTTGGCCATGGAACCTGCCTTCGGAGGAAGTGGGTGGAGGAAGTCCTACAGGGTTGAGCGCACCGGGCTCAGGGGTATTCCGCGTCCTCGATCTCGTCCGGGTCGAGCGGCCGCGGGCGCCAGACGACGAGCTCGGTGCGGCGGGCGGCCCGGGTGCCGTGCCGGAGCGGCACGACGTCGCCCTGCGGCGTCGACGCGAAGACGCGGGCGCCGGGCCGGGTCAGCAGCTCGTTGGCGAGCGCCGCCTCCAGCTGCCGGACGCGGTCGCGGAGGGAGACCACCTCGTTCTCGAGCTCGAGCACGCGCTTGATGCCCTCGAGCGAGACGCCCTCGCCGGAGAGGCGCTGCACCTCCCGCAGCTGCGCGACCTCGCGCAGGGAGTAGCGGCGCGACTTGCCGGCGGTGCGCCGCGGCACCACCAGTCCGAGGCGGTCGTACTGGCGGAGGGTCTGCGGGTGCATGCCCGCGAGCTCCGCGGCCGCGGCGATGGGGAAGATCGGGTCGTCGGCGTCCATCACTGCTCCTGCATTCCGTTTTGAAGGAGTTCTCGGCGCCGAACGCCGAGAACTCCTTCAAAACGGAAAGGGGTCATCCGCGGGACTTCGCCAGGAGGTCGTCGCGGGGGTTCTCGTCGCCGGAGGCGGCGGCGAAGGCCTCGAGGGCCTCCTGCTGCGCCGCGGTGAGGTGACCCGGGACGGCCACCTCCACGCGGGCGAGGAGGTCGCCCGCGCCCTTCGGGGTCTCGACGCCCCGGCCCTTCACGCGGAGGACGCGGCCGCTGGAGGTGCCGGCCGGCACCTTCATGCGGACGGGCTCGCCGCCGAGGGTCGGGACCTCGATCGTCGCGCCGAGGGCCGCCTCCGTGAAGGTCACGGGGACGTTCACCCTCAGGTTGAGACCGTCGCGCTCGAACACCGGGTGCTTGTCGACGTGGACCGTGAGGACCAGGTCGCCCGCCTCCCCGCCGTCCGGGCTCGGCTCGCCCTTGCCGCGCAGCTTGAGCTTCTGCCCGTCCGTCACCCCGGCGGGGATCCGGACGGTGATCGGCTTGCCGTTGCCGCCCGAGAGGGTGACCGTGTCGCCCTTCGTCGCGGTGACGAAGTCGATGCTCGTCGTCGCCGTGACGTCCCGGCCCGGGGTCGGTCCCCCGAACCCGCGGAAGCCGCCCGACGTCTGGCCGAAGCCGCCGCCGTTGCCGAACATCCCGCCGAGGATGTCCTCGAACCCGCCGCCCCGGGTCGTGGTGCGGGTCCTGGCGCCCTGACCGAACAGGCCGCCGAACACGTCCTCGAAGCCGCCGCCCTGGCCGCCGGCGCCGCCCGCGGTGAAGCGGGCGCCCGAGCCCATGGCGCGGATCTGGTCGTACTCCTGCCGCTGCTCCTCGTCGGAGAGGACGCTGTAGGCCTCGGAGATCTCCTTGAACCGCGCCTCCGCCTTCGCGTCGCCGGGGTTGGAATCGGGGTGGTACTGCCGCGCGAGCCTGCGGTACGCCTTCTTCAGATCGGCCTGCGAGACGGACTTGTCGACGCCGAGGACCGCGTAGAAGTCCTTCTCGAACCAGTCCTGACTCGCCACGGCTCAGCTCCCGGAAGGGGTGTCGACGACGACCTTCGCGACGCGGAGGGTCGTGTCACCGATGCGGTAGCCGCGCTCCACGACGTCGGACACGGTCGGGGCCTGCACGTCCGGGCTCTCCCGCTGGAAGATCGCGTCGTGCTGGTGGGGGTCGAAGAGCTCGCCCTTCTCCCCGTACGGCGTGATCCCGAGCTTCGTCACGGCGCCGCGCAGCTTCTGCGCGATCGCGGTGAGCGGGCCGCCCTCGGCGAGGTCGCCGTGGGACTCCGCCCGATCGAGGTCGTCGAGCACGGGCAGGATCGCCCGCGCCGCGTCACCCGTCGCGCGGTCCTTGATGGCCTCGCGCTCCCGCTCCGTGCGGCGACGGTAGTTGGCGTACTCCGCCGTCACCCGCCGCAGGTCGGCGAGGTGCTCGCTCTCCGGCTGCGGGGTGCCGTCGGGCCCGTCGGGCAGCTCGCCCTCGCCGTTCAGGAACGCCTGGTCGGCGTCCGTCAGCGAGGTCTCGACGTCCGGGCCCTCGGCCTGGATCCAGCTCTCGTCGTTCCCGGCCCCGCCCCGGGGGGCGCCCTCCTCGGGCGCCCCCTCCGGCTGGTTCTTGTCGTCCGTCATCGCTTCGGCTCGTCCTCGTCCACGACCTCGGCGTCCACCACGTCCTCGTCGTCGGACGAGGAGGAGGACCCGGTCGCGTCCGCGGTCGGTGCCGCCTGCTCGTTCTGCGAGCTCGCGTAGATCGCCTGGCCGAGCTTGGTCTGGCTCTCGTTCAGCTTGTCGAACGCGGTCTTCACCGCGTCGTCGTCGTCTCCGGCGAGCGCGCTCTTCAGCGCGTCGACGTCGCCCTGCACCTCGTCCTTGACGTCCGCGGGCAGCTTGTCGTCGTTCTCCTTGATGAGCTTCTCGATCGAGTAGACGAGCTGCTCGCCGGAGTTGCGGACCTCGGCGGCCTCGCGGCGCCGCTTGTCCTCGGCGGCGTGCTCCTCCGCCTCGCGGACCATGCGCTCGATGTCCTCCTTCGGGAGGCTCGAGCCGCCCGTGATGGTCATCGACTGCTCCTTGCCGGTGCCCTTGTCCTTGGCGGACACGTGCACGATGCCGTTCGCGTCGATGTCGAAGGTGACCTCGACCTGCGGGATGCCGCGGGGCGCCGGCGCGATGCCGGTCAGCTCGAAGGTGCCCAGGTTCTTGTTGTCCCGGGTGAACTCGCGCTCGCCCTGGAAGACCTGGATCGCGACGGACGGCTGGTTGTCGTCCGCGGTGGTGAACGTCTCGCTGCGCTTGGTGGGGATGGCCGTGTTGCGCTCGATGAGCTTGGTCATGATCCCGCCCTTGGTCTCGATGCCGAGGGACAGCGGGGTGACGTCGATGAGGAGGACGTCCTTGCGCTCGCCCTTCAGGACACCGGCCTGCAGCGCGGCGCCGACGGCGACGACCTCGTCCGGGTTGACGCCCTTGTTGGGCTCCTTGCCGCCGGTGAGCTTCTTCACGAGCTCGGACACGGCGGGCATGCGGGTCGAACCGCCGACGAGCACGACGTGCGCGATGTCGGCGACCTTGACGCCCGCCTCCTTGATGACGTCCTCGAACGGCTTGCGGGTGCGCTCGAGCAGGTCGCTCGTCAGGTTCTCGAACTGGGCGCGGGTCAGCGTCTCGTCGAGGTTCGCGGGGCCGTTCTCCGTCAGGGAGAGGTACGGGAGGGTGATCGAGGTCGAGGTGGAGCTCGAGAGCTCCTTCTTCGCCTGCTCCGCGGCCTCCTTGAGGCGCTGGAGGGCGATCTTGTCCTTCGAGACGTCGACGCCGGTCGAGTCCTTGAAGCGCTTGATGAGGTGGTCGACGATCCGCTGGTCCCAGTCGTCGCCGCCGAGGCGGTTGTCGCCCGCGGTCGAGCGGACCTGGATGGTCGAGAAGCCCTCGTCCTTGCCCACCTCGAGGAGGGACACGTCGAAGGTGCCGCCGCCGAGGTCGAAGACGAGGATGAGCTCGTCCTCCTTGCCCTTGTCGAGGCCGTAGGCGAGCGCGGCCGCGGTGGGCTCGTTGATGATGCGCAGCACGTTGAGGCCGGCGATCTCGCCGGCGTCCTTCGTCGCCTGGCGCTCGGCGTCGTTGAAGTACGCCGGGACGGTGATGACGGCGTCCGTGACGGTGTCGCCGAGGTACTGCTCCGCGTCGCGCTTCAGCTTGCCGAGGATGCGGGCCGAGATCTCCTGCGGCGTGTACTTCTTGCCGTCGATCTCGGTCGTCCACGAGGTGCCCATGTGGCGCTTGACGGAGGAGATGGTGCGGTCGACGTTCGTGACGGCCTGGCGCTTCGCGGTCTCGCCGACGAGGACGTCGCCGTCCTTCGTGAACGCGACGACCGACGGGGTGGTCCGGAAGCCCTCCGCGTTGGCGATGACCGTGGGGTCGCCGCCCTCGAGGACCGCGACCACCGAGTTCGTGGTGCCGAGGTCGATTCCGACGGCACGAGCCATGGGGTTACTCCTTGCGTTGTTCGCAGTGCTGATGTCTGTGGTCACGACTTGCGTCGTGATGACTCAACCCTAGGAACCCGTCGCGGCGATGTCCAATCGCGCGGAGCGGAGTTGAGTCGTTGATGCTCAACTCTCAGGAGCGCCGGGCATTCCCGGCCCGGCTCACATCAGGATGCCGAAGCGCACCACCGACAGCACGATCAGGAGGGCGCACACCCCGGCGACGATGAGCACCGGCGTGCGCGGCTTCCAGCCGCGGTCCGGGCCGACGCGGAGCAGGTACATCGTCCCGGCGCCGCCGATCATCCCGCCGACGAGCGCGGGCAGGCCGGCGCCGCCCATCGTCAGCGAGAGCAGCAGGTTGATGCCCGTGATGATCAGGATCTGGCTGCGCAGCCGCGGGTCGCCCCACACCTCCACGAGCAGCGCGGCGAAGAGGCCGAACAGCAGCGAGGTGAGCCCGTACGCGGTCGTGCCGGACAGCATCGTGCCGGCCGTGCCGACGATCGAGGACGCGAGCAGCACGCCGATGAAGCGGTGGGTGCCGAGCATCCGCTCCAGCTGCGGGGCGGTGAGCCAGAAGAAGACGCCGGAGAGCAGCGCGAAGAGGATCGAGAGGTCCGGCGTCGCGTAGTAGGAGACCGGCGCGGTGACGAAGCGCCAGACCTGCCAGCCGTACCCGCGCGCGCCCGCGAGCCACTGGAACGGCAGGTTCTGGGTCAGCAGGCCCACGAGGAACAGCGCGGCGTAGACGACGAGGACGCCCTGCGACACCGGCGAGCCGCCGCTGCCGCCCGCGCCGGCGAGCATCGAGCGCACGCGGCCGGGCTGCCGGGTGCGGCGCCGCTTCGGCTTCTCGAGCGGCACGACGTTGTTCGCGGGCCGCCAGGAGACGCCGCCGGAGGTCTCGGCCACGCAGTCGGGGCAGTGCACGCCGACCGGCGCGAGGATCTGGCACTCGGGGCAGACGGTCCGCCCGCAGCGCTGGCAGAGGACCCAGCTCTGCCGCCCCGGGTGCCGGTAGCAGACGGAGGGGTCGGTCTCGATGGCGCGCGTCCCGTCGGTCACGAACAGGGATTCTCCCTGATCGCGGGCCTCCCGCCGCGTGCATCGCGTACCCCGTCCGGGCGCGGGCGCGCTTCCGCCGCCGCGGGGAGCTCCGCGGATCCGCACTTCCGTCGCGGATCCGCAGCTCCGAGGCGACACGCCGCGCGCGCAGTGCAGGTGGACGGCGTGTCGCCGGAGAACTGCGGATCCGCGCACCGGCGCGAAGGGGGGATGCGTGCCGGACACCGCGCCCGCCTATGCTCCGCGCATGACCGCTGTGGCAGCGCCGCCCCCGGCCCGGCTGCTCTCGCGCCCGGTGCTCGCCTGGACCGCATGGGACTGGGGCAGCGCCTCGTTCAACGCGGTCATCACGACCTTCGTCTTCACCGTCTACCTCACCGGCGACGCCTTCACCGGGCTGCAGGAGGGGGACCCCGGGTTCGCCGCCGCGAAGGCGGGCCTCTCGAGCGGCCTCGGCTGGGGCATCGCGGTCGCCGGCGTCGTCGTCGCGCTGCTCGCGCCGGTGCTCGGCAAGCGGGCGGACGCGACCGGACGACGACGCGTGCCGATGGCGATCGCGACGGGCGTCGTGGTCGCGTCGATGTTCGGCATGTTCGCGATCACGCCGGTTCCCGGCGCGTTCTGGGCCGGCGTCGCCCTCGTCGGCCTCGGGACGGTCGCCTACGAGATCGGGGCGGTCAACTACAACTCGATGCTGCTGTCGATCTCGACGCCGCGATCGATCGGTCGGGTCAGCGCGTTCGGCTGGGCCGCCGGCTACGTCGGCGGCATCGTGCTGCTCGTCGTGCTCTACGCGACGCTGATCCCCGGCGGCCCCGAGCTGCTCGGCGACCTCCGCGCCGACGGGCTCGGCATCCGGCTCTGCGCCGTGGTCTGCGCCGTCTGGTTCCTCGTCTTCGGGCTCCCCGTGCTCCTGACCGTGCGCGACGAGCCCGGCCGCGGCGCCGCGCCGAACGGGGTGCTCGCGACCTACCGGCAGCTGTTCCGCGACATCGCCGAGCTAGGGCGGCAGGACCGCAACCTGCTGTTCTTCCTGATCGCGAGCGCCGTCTTCCGCGACGGCCTGACCGGCGTCTTCACCTTCGGCGCCGTCATCGCGTCGACCGTCTTCGGCTTCACGTTCGGCCAGGTGCTGATCTTCGCGGTCGCCGCGAACCTCGTCGCCGGCGTCAGCACCCTCGTCTCCGGCCGGTTCGACGACCGCTTCGGCCCGAAGCCGGTGATCCTCGTCTCCCTGGTCGGCCTCGTGGTCACGGGCACCGGGGTGTTCCTGGCGCGCGACGGCGGCACCGCCGCCTTCTGGGTCGGCGGCCTGCTGCTGTGCCTCTTCGTCGGCCCCGCGCAGACGTCGAGCCGCTCGCTGCTCGGGCGGCTCTCGCCGCCGGAGCGCGCCGGCGAGCTGTTCGGCCTCTACGCCACGACCGGCAGGGCGGCGAGCTTCATCGCACCCGCGGCCTTCGCGGTGCTCACGACGGTCGCGCAGGACCAGGGCTTCGGCATCCTCGGGATCGTGCTCGTCCTCGCGGTCGGGCTGGTCCTCATGCTCCCCGTCCGGGGCGCCGGGTCACCAGCCGAGGGTGCCGGGCGCGCCCTTGAAGGGTCCGACCACCCGTGAGGTGATCCAGCCGCCGTAGAAGTCGCCCTCCTGCGCCGTCACGACCTCGCCGTCGACCTCGCAGCGGTCCATGCGCGACGGGTAGACCGCGACCCGGCCGGCGAGCGCCTCGTAGCCCGGCCAGGGCTCGGGGTACGACCACGCGGAGCGGACGGCGATCCGGTCCCCCGCGACGATCGTCAGGTAGTGCGCCATCCCCTTGAACTCGCACATGCTGAGCCCGCCGGCCTCGTGCACGGGCACGAGGAAGGCGTCAGGGGCGAAGTAGTAGACCGGCGGGTGGCTCGTCTCGAGCACGCGGAGGGAGTCCGTGGTGTCCAGCACGAGCGCGCCGCCCAGCTCGATGCGGATCCGCTCGGAGCTCTCCTCCACCGCCGGCGGCCGCGGGTAGTCCCACACCGACTCCTGGCCGGGCCCCGGCTCGATCCGCTTCACGCGCTTCCCCCGCACCCCAGCAGTGTGCCCGGTCAGGCCCGCAGCGCGGCCGCGAGGATGGCCAGGATCGTCACGCAGAAGCCGACGCCGAAGTTGATCGCGAGGAAGCGGCGCCAACCCCGGTTCGCCCGCTCCGCGGTCGCGTCCGTGATCGTCGCGAACGGCAGCACCATCGCGAGGTACGGCAGCGCGAGCAGCCCGGCGAGCGCGGTCGGCCAGCCCGAGAGGGCCGCGAGCACGCCGGCGACCAGGTACAGCGCGGCGGCGCCCAGCACCGTCGGCCGCGCGCCGAGCACGGTCGCGACCGACCCGATGCCCGCCTCCCGGTCGGCCGGCACGTCCTGCACGGCCCCGAAGGCGTGGCTGGCCATCCCCCAGCCGAAGAACGCGGCGAGGAGGAGCAGGCTGCGGGCGTCGGGCGCCACCCCGGCGAGGGCGAGGCCGTAGACGGCGGGGCTCACGAAGTGCGTGCTCGACGTGATCGAGTCGAGCACCGGCCGCTCCTTGAACCGGAGCACGGGAGCGCTGTACGCGACGACGGCGAAGACGCTGATCGCGAGGACGACCCACGAGGCGGGCCCGCCGAGCAGCACCAGCGCGACGAGGAACGGCACGTTCGCCACGAGCGCGGCGAGCAGGGTCGGCCGGTGGTACCGGGGTGCGAGGACCGCGCCCTCGACGCCGCCCTTGCGCGGGTTGCGGAGGTCCGACTCGTAGTCGAAGACGTCGTTGATCCCGTACATCGCGAGGTTGTACGGGACGAGGAAGTAGACCGTGCCGACCACGAGCGCGAGCGGGTCGACCGGGCGCGCGAGCAGCAGGTAGGCGAGCGCGAACGGGTAGGCCGTGTTGATCCAGGACAGCGGCCGGGACGCCACGAACAGGTGCCGGATCACCGGGCCCGCCTCGGGCGGAGCAGCACCCAGAGCGCGGGCAGCGCGAGGGCGGCGACGATCGCGTACGAGAAGTCCTCCACGGGCGCGACGCCGAGGCGCACGCCGAGGATCCGGGACTCGTCGTACGCGACGATCCCGCTCCCCACGATCACGTTGTCGAACACCGCGGTGAGCGCGACGAGCGCGACGAGACCGGCAAGCGCCGCGAGCAGCACGCGGCGGCCGTGCAGGGCGAGCACCACGAGCGCGACGACGGACACGGGCACGGCGACGCCGGCCGCGAGCCACAGGTAGGTCGTCACCGCTCGGCGCCCCGCGCCCGCCGCGCGAGGGCGCGCTCCATGAGCGCGAAGGCCTCCATCGCCGACAGGCACAGCAGGATCAGGAAGAACAGCTCCTCGAGCGGCACGTCGCGCGCGAGGTCGAGCCCCACGAGGAGGGTGCTGCGCCCCTCGAAGAAGATCCCGAGCCCGACGCCGGCCACGTCCCACGCGAGGAAGCCGGCGACCCCGACGGCGAGGACGATCGCCGCCCGCAGGGGTGCGGCGCCGAGGAACAGCCTCCACCTGAGGTCGAGGGTCACGAGCCCGGCGATGGAGACGAGCAGGCCGACGAGGTAGAGCCCAGTCACGGGCGCGAGCCCGTCACGGGCGCACCAGGGGCTCGGGCAGCGGGCCGGCGGAGGTGTCGCCGCGCAGGCGCTTCACCACGAGCTCGGCGCTGATGAGGCACATCGGCAGCCCGATCCCGGGGATCGTCGAGCCGCCGGCGAAGAGCAGCCCGTCGACCTTCTTCGACACGTCGCCCGCGCGGAACAGCGCGGACTGCGCGAGCGTGTGCGCCGGCCCGAGCGCGGTGCCCTGCCAGGCGGCGAGGTCCTCCGCGAAGTCGGCCGGGCCGATCGTGCGGCGCACCTCGACGCGGTCCCGGAGGTCGTCGACGCCGGTCCAGCGCGCGATCTGGTCGATCGCCCGGTCCGCGATCGCCTCGACGCCGGGGTCGCCCGCGCCGTCGACCCCGCCGTGCCCGATGGCGGTGTCCGCGGTCACGGGGACGAGGACGAAGAGGTTCTCGCGGCCCTCGGGCGCGACGTCGTCGGTGGCGCTCGGGCGGCACACGTAGAGGGAGAGCTCGTCCGGCAGCGGCGGAGCGGGCCGGCGCTTCGGCATGACGGCGGCGAAGTTGGTCCGCCAGTCCTCGGTGAAGAGCAGCGTGTGGTGGAGCAGCTCGGGCAGCTCGCCGCGGACGCCGAGCAGCGCGAGCACCGCGGACGGCCCCGGGGTGCGCTTCGCCCACCAGCGGGCGCCGTAGGTGCGCAGGGCGGGCGGCAGCAGCGTGCGCTCCGCCGCCTCGAGGTCCATCGTGCTCACGACGACGTCCGCGGGCAGGACCTCCCCGGACGCCGTGCGCACGCCGGTCACGCGCGGTCGCCCGCCCGCGGTGCCCTCGGTGAGGATGCGCGCGGCGGGCGCGCCGGTGCGGATCTCGACGCCGCGGGCCTCCGCCTGCCGGCGCACGGCGTCGATGACCGCGCTGATGCCGCCCTTGGGGTAGAGCACGCCGCCTTCGAGGTCGAGCGTGCTCATCAGGTGGTACATGCCGGGCGTCGAGTACGGCGAGCTGCCGAGGAACACCGCGGGGTACTGCAGGATCTGCGCGAGCCGCGGGTCGTGGAACCGGCGCGTGACGTAGCGGTGCAGCGACTCGGTGAGCATCGGCACGAGCTTCGGCAGCCCGCGGACGACGTCGCGCACGAGGAGCGGCCGCAGGTCCTGGAACGTCGTGTAGAGGAAGTGGCGCTTCGCGGTCTCGTAGACCCAGCGGGCGGAGTCGAGGTAGCGGTCGAGCACCCGCCCGGCACCGGGCTCGAGCCGTTCGGCGAGCGCGAGGTTCGCCTCGCGCGACGCCGCGATGTCGACGACCTCCGCCCCCTCGCCGTCCTTCGGCTCGAACACGACGCGGTAGCCCGGGTCGAGCTGCTGCAGCTCCAGCTCCGCGTCCGCGCTCGACCCGAGCAGCTTGAAGAAGTGGTCGAAGACCTCGGGCATGAGGTACCAGGAGGGGCCGGTCTCGAAGCGGTAGTCGCCGGTCCGCCACTCCCCCGCACGGCCCCCGACGGCGTCGCGGGCCTCGAGCAGCACGACCTCGTGCCCCTCCTCCGCGAGCAGGGCGGCCGCGGCGAGACCGGAGATCCCGCCGCCGATGACGACCGCGCGGCTCATCGCCGCCTCGGCAGCCGGCCGGCGACGGCGAGCGCCGCGAGGCGCGCCTTCGCGGGGTCGGGCACGCGGATGCGCGTGGTGCGGAGGGTCTCCGCCGGGGTCGCGCGGATGCGGTCGGCCAGCTCGGCGAACAGCCCGTGGGCGAGCGCGACCGCGCGGCGCGGCCCCGGTTCGAGCAGCGGCAGCGCCGCGGCGGCGGCCGCGAGGTCCTCGTCGATGTCGGCCAGGAGCCGCTCCTTCGTCGCCTCGTCGATGCGGGTCACGTCGACCCCCGGGAAGTAGGCGCGGCCGAGCCCGTCGGCGTCCGCCGCCAGGTCGCGCAGGAAGTTCACCTTCTGGAACGCGGCGCCGAGCCGTCGGGCGCCGCGCTCGAGCACGTCGAGCTGCTCGGACGTCCGAACGGGGCCGGCGGCGACGAAGGCGCGGAGGCACATCAGGCCGACCACCTCGGCCGATCCGTCGACGTACTCCGCGAAGGAGGCGTCGGTGTGGGAGGTGCGCTGCAGGTCCATCCGCATCGACGTGAAGAAGGGGGTGACGATCTCCCGCTCGATCCCGACGGCCCGGGCGGAGGAGGCGAACGCGTGCACGACGAGGTTCGTCGAGTACCCGGTCGCCATCGCCCGGTAGGTGTCCGCCTCGAGCTCGTCGAGCGCCTCGGCGATGCGGTCCGCCGTCACGCCGGCGGCCTCGGCGACGCCGTCGACGACCTCGTCGGCGAGGCGGACGAGTGCGTAGACGTTGCGGATGTGCGCCCGCGTCGGCGCCGGCAGCAGCCGCACGGCAAGGCCGAACGACGTGGAGTACTCCCCGATCACCACGGCGGAGGACCGGGCGGCGGCGCGGTCGTAGCGCTCGAGCGGACCGACGGCCATCAGGCGCGGCCCGCGCCCGGGACGGTCCGGGCACGCCCTAGGCTGCTGCCCGGCCGACGCCCCCGAACGGGGGCGTCTGAGTTGGGCACGAGGGCAAGGGTACAGCGCGACGAACATGACGGATCCCGACGAGCTCGTGGTGCTCCTGGACGACGACGGCACGCCGATCGGCACTGCTCCGAAGGCCACCGTGCACACGGAGGAGACCCCCCTCCACCTCGCCTTCAGCTGCCACCTGCGCGATCCGGAGGGCCGGCTGCTGGTCACCCGGCGCGCGCTCTCCAAGCGGACGTGGCCCGGGGTCTGGACGAACTCGTTCTGCGGCCACCCCGCCCCCGGCGAGGACATGGAGGGCGCGATCGCCCGCCGCGCGAACGACGAGCTCGGCGTGACGGTCACGGACCTGCGGCTCGTGCTGCCCGGCTTCCGCTACCGCGCGGTCGACGCGAGCGGGATCGTCGAGAACGAGATCTGCCCCGTCTACGAGGCCGTGACCCTCGATCCCGTGCAGCCGGACCCCGACGAGGTCGCGGAGCACCGCTGGATCGACGGCGGCGACCTCGAGGTCGCGGTGAGCATGGCGCCGTGGGCGTTCAGCCCGTGGTTGAACCTGCAGCTCGTCGAGCTCGCGAGCGCCCGGGCCTGAGCCCGGCCGGATTCACGTCCGGGCGGCGCCGGCGTCCGCGGCGCTCACGTCCGCCTTCGTGAAGTTCAGGTACGACCTCGACGCGGTCGGACCGCGCTGCCCCTGGTACCGGGAGGCGTACTCCCCCGAGCCGTAGGGCTTCTCCGCGGGCGAGCTGAGGCGGAAGAAGCAGAGCTGCCCGATCTTCATGCCCGGCCAGAGCTTGATCGGCAGCGTCGCCACGTTGCTCAGCTCGAGGGTGATGTGGCCCGTGAAGCCCGGGTCGACGAAGCCCGCCGTGGAGTGGGTGAGCAGCCCCAGCCGGCCGAGCGAGCTCTTGCCCTCGAGCCGGGCGGCGATGTCGTCGGGCAGCGTGACGGCCTCGTACGTCGCCCCGAGCACGAACTCCCCCGGGTGCAGGATGAACGGCTGGTCCGGCTTGGTCTCGACGAGCCGCGTCAGCTCGGGCTGGTGCTCCGCGGGGTCGATCACCGCGTACTTGTGGTTGTCGAACAGGCGGAACGAGCGGTCCAGCCGCACGTCGAAGCTCGACGGCTGCAGCAGGCCGGGCTCGTAGGGGTCCAGCACCACCCGTCCCGACGAGAGCTCGGCGGCGATGTCCCGATCCGACAGCAGCACGCGTCGAACCTACCGGGGGCCGCGCGCGCCGCGCAGCCGTTGCTACACTCGCCGGGCGCGGTCCGCCGCGCGTCGCGGGCGTAGTTCAATGGCAGAACTCCAGCTTCCCAAGCTGGTAGCGCGGGTTCGATTCCCGTCGCCCGCTCCGACTCGAAGCGCCCCGGTCCGCGGACCGGGGCGCTTCGTCGTCCCGGCCTCAGCCCGCTCGGACCACGCGCGCCGTGTAGGCGGTCTCGGAGGTGAAGGCGAGGTCGATCCGCACGGGGCCGATGCCCGCCGCCTGTCCGGTGCAGACCAGCGTCGTGCCCGTGCGAGGAGCGGGCGAGGTCGGGCACGCCACGTCGGTCAGGGTCGTGCCCTGCTGCGCCATCCCTCGCACGATCCCGGACTCGAGGCCCTGGTGCGCCGCCGCGGCGCCGAGGAAGCCGATGAGGAACCCGACGACGACCGCGAGCACGATCAGGACGATGCCCGCGATGCCGGTCGCGATGCCGGCGATCGCCCGTCCCCGCAGCGCGGTGCCGGCACGGAGGGCCCTCCGGCCGGAGACGATGCCGATGATCGACGCGATCAGCAGCGGGTTCACGACGAGGGAGACGATGCCGGCGACCATCGCGGTCGTCGCCGTGCGGTCGGCGTCGGTCCCGGGGCGCTTCGCGTCCCAGCCGGGCGGCGGCGGGTCGATGCGGACGGGACGGGCGGTGCTGACGGTCACGGCGCTCCTCGGTCGGGCGAGCGGGTACCCGTCGATGGTGGGCTCCCGCGGCGCCGACGCCCAGACCCCGGACCAGGGGTCGCGGCGGTCCCTACCGGTGGGGGAGCCAGGACTCGGGCGGCTCCGAGCGGCCGGTCTCCTCGAGCCACTGGTCCGCCTGCTGCTGCAGCGCCGCGATCAGCTGGAACACCTGCTCGGCCGGCACGCGCACCCGGGCCGCGACCCGGGCGGGCATGGCGCCGACGACGTCCCCGTCCTCGTCGAGCTGCTGCTGCGGCCCGGGCGAGGTGAGGGAGAGGAAGTCGAGCACGAACGTGTTCGGCGTGTGCCAGATGCCGGCGAAGTCGGCGAAGGAGCCGACCTCCTGCTTCGGCGGCACGGTCACGGCGATGGGGGGCGCCCCGGCCTCATCGGTCATGGCCCCACGCTAGGGCCCGCTGCCGGCATGGGCGCATGGCGGACGCCCGGCACGACGAGTCCACCGTCCGGATCGCGGTGGAGGCACCGCCGCCGCGGGTGCTGGCGGCGTTCGTCGAGCCGGAGCGGCGCCGCCGGTGGATCCGCATGCCCGGCTCGGGCGCGCGCTACGAGGACGACGTCCGGGTCGGCGGCACCGATGTCGCGACCAGGACGTTCCGGCTGCCGACGGGGGACCAGCGGCTCGAGAACCGCACGACCCACCTCCTCGTCTCCGAGCGGCGGCTGGTCCACGCCGTCGCGGCGCTCGTCGACGACGCGACCGAGGTGCGCTGGACCGAGCAGGTGTCCTTCCTCGTCCCGTCCGAGCGTCCGGAGGACGACCTCGCGCACGTGCGCGGCGGCACCCGACTCCGCCTGAACGGGCTCGCGGCGGCCGTCGCGCCCTGAGCCCTCCCCCGACCGCGGAGTGGCGAACTCTCGGCGACGCCTGCCATCGTTGAGGCGCCGCCGCGGGCGGTGAGAATCGAGGAGGCACCCGTCGTGCAGATCAACCAGATCAACCCCGGAACCGCGTTCCACCGATCCCCGAACCGGATCATCGCGACGCTGTTCGGCGCGGTCTACGTGCTGGTCGGCCTGCTCGGCTTCTTCTGGGTCAACGGCGTCCCGTTCGCGGGACCGGGCGACGGCTCGAACGCGATCCTCGGGATCTTCGAGGTGAACCCGCTGCACAACATCGCGCACCTGCTGATCGGTTCCGCGCTGCTCATCGCCGGAGCCGGGACGGCCGCCTCGGCGCGCGCCGCGAACAGCACGGTCGGCGCCCTCTACCTGCTGCTCGGCATCGTCGGCTTCTTCCTCACGGCGCCCGACGGCGGCCGCTCGCCGATCAACTTCCTGTCGCTCAACGTGCCGGACCACATCCTCCACCTCGCCTCGGCGCTGCTGCTGCTCGCGACCGGCCTCGGCGCCGACCGCGGCGCGACCCGCGCCCGGGAGCAGCCGGAGCCGGAGCCGCTGCACGTCTGATCGGCCCCCGTGCGCACCTGGCCGGGGCTGGCCGCGATCGGCGCCGGCCTGATCCACCTCGGGAGCGCGTCCGGCGCCCCGATCGCCGTGCTCGTCCCGCTCTCCGCGGTCGGTGCGGCGGAGGTCCTCTTCGGGATCCTCGCCCTGGCGCGGGACGAGCCGCCGGCCGCGCGGATCGGCACCGGGGCCCTCGCCGTCGTGCTCGTGCTGTCCGTCGTGGCCCTGCTGCTGCCCGGATCGGCCGCCCGTCACGGCTCGGTCGTCGACCTCGGCGTCCCCGCGATCGCGTTCGCCGGCGCCGCGGTCCTCGACCTGGTGCTCGGCGTCCTCCTCGCGCTGCAGGCCGCGGGCCTGCGCCGACCGGCGGGCGGCGGACCCGTGCGGTTCCTCCTGGCCGCCGCGCTGGGCGCCGGCGTCGTCGCCGTGGTCACCACGCAGAGCCTCGCGGCGACGTCGGTGGGCGGCTCGATGCCGATGATGCACTGACCCCCGGGTTTCACGCCTCCGGGGCCGCGGCGGCCGCCGCTGCCCGACGCCGCTCCTCGACCCAGCGCCGCACGTCCGGGTCGACGATGACGTCGCCGGGGATCAGCGGACGGTTCAGGTAGAGCCCGTCGAGGGTCGTCAGGCGGCTCAGCGCGACGTAGGTCTGGCCGGGCGAGAACGCCTTGCGCCCGAGATCGATGCGCGCCGCCTCGAGCGTCGCGCCCTGCGCCTTGTGGATCGTGACCGCCCAGCCGAGCCGGACGGGCAGCTGGCGGAACTGCGCGACGACCTCGCGCTGCAGCTCGCCGCCGTCGGGGGAGACGGTGTAGCGGTGCCGCTCCCAGGTGACCGGCTCGACCTCGTGCCGCACGCCGTTCAGCTCGACGAGGAGCCCGCCGCGACCGAGCTCTGCGACGGTGCCCATGGACCCGTTCACCCATCGACCGTCGGCGTCGTTGCGCAGCATCATGACGTGGGCGCCGACCTTGAGCCGCAGCTCCTCGTCCGCGGGGAACGTGCGGCCGCCGAAGTCGCCGTCGACCTCCGCCAGCGCGGTCGCCTCGCGCCCGGGCAGGTCGGCCAGCGCGCGGCGGTTGATGGTCGCCACCGCGGCGTTCGTGCTGGCGAGGGTGAGCGGGGGATCGGCGGGCAGCGGTCGTGCGCCGACCTCGTTGAGGCGCTGCGCCATCTCGCGCGTAACGGCGCCGTGGCGGACCGCGGTCAGCAGCCGGCGGAACTCCTCGTCCTGCTGCCGGTGGATCAGGTCGAGGTGGAGGGTCCGCAGCCCGATCGCGTCCCACACGTGCGCGTCGAAGAACCAGAGCGACCGGTACATCTCCGCGTACCAGACCCGCTCCTCCGCGCCGCCCGGCACCGGCGCGAGCTGGAAGGGGTCGCCGAACAGCACGACGCGGACGCCGCCGAACGGGTCCGGCCGCCCCCGCGCCTCGCGCAGCGCCCGGTCGATGCCGTCCATGAGGTCGGCGCTGACCATGGAGATCTCGTCGACGATCAGCACGTCGAGCGCCTGCAGCAGCCGCCGCAGCTCCCGGTCCTGGTACAGGCGGGAGTTGCCGATCAGGCCGACCGGCAGCCGGAGGAAGGAGTGGATCGTCTGGCCGCCCACGTTCAGCGCCGCGACGCCGGTCGGAGCGACGACCGCGGTCTTGCGCTGTTCCACGGCGACGAGCCGGTGGAGCACCGTCGACTTGCCGGTGCCCGCCCGGCCGGTCACGAGCAGGGGCGTCGGGTCGTCCCCGGCGACGGCGTCCAGCACCGCCTGCTGCGCCGGGGTGAGCGCGACCTCGAGGGCGGCGTTCACGCGGTCGCCCCCGCCGTGGTCGCGGTCCGCGACGGAGCGGCCGGAACGCTCGAGCGGCGCTCCCGGCGCACGAGGAGCAGCAGCGGGAGGAGCGCCAGGACCGCGACGACCAGCAGGCCGGCGCGCTGGTCGACCCGCGCGTCCGTGCCCCAGCCGACCGCGCCGAACCAGTCCGCCAGCAGCAGGCCGCCGGAGGAGGCGGCCCAGAGGGCGGTCACGACGCCCGCGGCGACCACGACCGAGGCCCCGACGAGGGCCTGGCGCCGAGGGCCGCTGCGGACCGCGTGCGCGAGGAGCGCCCCGGTCAGCAGGCACTGCAGCACCGACCACTCGGTGCCGACGGGATCGGCGACCGTCCACCGCAGCACCGGCGGGACGACGAGTAGGAGCAGGCCGCCGACCGCGACCAACGCGGCCGGCACCGGCGGCACGGCACGGCCCGGGCGGGCGTCCACGCGTCGCACGGGTGCGCCGACGACGAGGAGGGCGGGGACCACGACGACCAGGGCGACGTGCTGCACCAGCCAGGCGCTCGTGAGGAGCGGTGCGTAGACCGCCGGGGAGCCGCAGGTCAGCCAGACGAGCAGGAGGACGCCCGCCGCCCAGGCGGCGACGCGGAGCCGGGGCCAGGGCGTCGGGCTGCGGCGGACGACCGCCGCGCCGACGACCAGCGCCACCGCGATGGTCAGCCACAGCGGGTCCGGCGACCACGCGGTGAGCAGCCGCGCCGGATCGAGCGGGGCCGGCAGGGGTGACCCCGTGAGGATCTCGGCGGGCGTCGAGCGACCCGCGGGCGACCCGGCAGGACGGAGCACCGTGCTCGCGGCGGAGAGGCCGACCACGGCGCCGAGGAGCACGCCGGCGGTGCGCGGCAGCGACGGACCGGAGCGGACGAGCGCGCCGCCGGCGCACCCGAGGGCGAGCAGCAGGAGGACGACCCGGAGCGCCAGCAGCGGCGTCGTGCCGCCCGCGGGCGCCAGCGCGGCGACGGCGAGCGACGTCGCCGTCGCGGCCGCACCGAGCGCCGCCCAGCCCGCGACCGCTCGGCGTCCGGGTCTGCGACGTCCGGTCGCGGCGACGGCATCGAGCCCGATCCACAGGGCGGTCGCGACGAGCCGCACCAGCTCGGTGCCGATCACGACGCGCGCCGCGGTCAGCGACGAGCCGGGCGCGGGGCTCTGGACGACGATCGGCAGCACGACGAGCACCGCCGCGACGAGGGCGATGCGGGCGCCGGCCGCGGACCGCGCGCCGACGAGCAGCGCGGTCAGGACTGCGGCGCCGACGGCGGAGGCGAGCCAGGCGCGGCCGACCGGCACCTCGCCGACGAAGGCGACGAGACCGGGGCCGAAGGAGGGCGACGAGGGATCGGGCGCCTGCGTGAGGAAGAGCAGGAACGCCGTGCCCGCGGCCGCGACGGCCCACAGGGCCGCGGCGACCGCCGCGGCGTCGAGCAGCCGGGCCCGACGCGCGGCGGGGATCGCGGTCGTGGCGAGGAGGACCGGGGCGAGCACGCCCGCGACGGCGAGCTCCAGCACGGCGCGCAGCACCACGCGGGCGATGGGGAGGTCCCCGGTGCCGGCGACCGCGGACGCGGCCAGCACCGCGGTCGCGAGGGCCGTCGCGGCGATCACCGCGGGCCAGACGACGCGGGCGGCGGGGCGTGCGAGGACCATCCCGTTCAGGGTAGGCGGGCCGAGCGCGGCGCGCGGTCGCCCGGGAACGCGAACGGCGCCCGCCCTCCCGGAAGGAGGAGCGGGCGCCGCCCGGTCAGGAGGTCGTCCTACTTGACGGCCGCCTTGAGCTTGCTGCCGGCGCTGATCTTCACCGACTTGCTCGCGGCGATCTCGATCGGCTCGCCCGTCTGCGGGTTGCGGCCCGTGCGGGCGGCGCGCGAGGTCTGCTCCACGGCGAGCCAGCCCGGGATCGTCACCTTGGTGCCGTCGGCGACGGACTTCGCGAGCTGCGAGAACAGCGCGTCGAGGACACCGTTGACGGTGCTCTGCGACTGGTTGCTCTCGGCCGCGACGGCCTGCACGAGCTCGGTGCGGTTCAGGGTGTCTGCCATGTGCGTCGTTCTCCTCGAGTCGGACGGTCGGGCCGCTCGACGGCGGCGGGTGGGCGGGTCGAAGTCCCGTGGTGATCCGGCGTGTCGGCCGGAACCACGCGGAAACCTACCAGGAAGACTTCGTGATCCCGGGGAGTTCGCCGCGATGCGCCATCTCGCGGAAGCGGACGCGCGAGATCCCGAACTTGGAGAGGTTGCCGCGGGGGCGACCGTCGACGGCGTCGCGGTTGCGGAGCCGGACCGGCGACGCGTCGCGCGGCAGCTTCTGCAGCGCGACCCGGGCCTCCTCGCGGGACTCGTCGGTGCCGTTCGGGTCCACGAGCTGCTTCTTCAGCTCGAGCCGCTTGGTGCGGTACCGCTCGACGACGATCGCGCGCTGGTCGTTCTTCGCGATCTTGCTCTTCTTGGCCATGCTTAGCGCTCCTCGCGGAAGTCGACGTGCTTGCGGACCACCGGGTCGTACTTCTTGAGCACGATGCGGTCGGGGTTGTTGCGGCGGTTCTTGCGGGTCACGTACGTGTACCCGGTCCCGGCGGTCGACTTCAGCTTGATGATCGGCCGGACGTCCTGCTGGCGGGCCATCAGATCTTCTCCCCGCGGGCGATGATGCTCGCCACGACGCTCTCGATGCCGCGGGCGTCGATGACCTTCATGCCCTTGGCCGAGACGGTCAGCGTGACGTTCCGCTTGAGGGACGGCACGTAGTACGTCTTCTTCTGGATGTTGACGTCGAACCGGCGACGGTTGCGCCGGTGCGAGTGCGAGATGGTGTTGCCGAAGCCGGGGCCGGCTCCGGTCACCTGGCAGACTGCTGCCACGATTCCTCCTCGGTACCGTGCACACGCTTCAGCGTGCGCACCCAAGATCACTTGTCTGCGGGACCCCCGGGTGCGGAGGCCCCACTGCCGCGACGCGGCCGGTCGGAGAGCCTAGCAGAGCCGGAGCCGTGCCCTTCCGCCGCGAGGTCCGGCGGTCGCAGGACGGCGTCGGGGAGTGCGTTCCCGGGCCCCCGCCGACCACGTGCAACACGAGGACACGTGAATCGCCGAGGTTCGAACACCTGATTGCGTTTCAGAGGGCGATCGACCCCTCAGCGGCGCGCGCAGGCCTCGCAAGTTCCGAACACGTCGACGACGTGCTGGGGGTCGCGGAAGCCGTGCTGCGCGGCCACGCCAGCGGCCCACGACTCGATGTCGTCCGCCTCGATCTCCACCGTCCGCCCGCAGGAGCGGCAGATCAGATGGTGGTGGTGCCCGGCGGAGACGCAGGCGCGGTAGAGGCTCTCGCCCTCGGCCTGCAGCGAGTCCGCGTCGCCCTCCTCGGCCAGGTCGGCGAGGGCCCGGTAGACGGTGGCGAGACCGATGGGGGAGCCGCCCTCGCGGAGCGCGGCGTGCAGCGTCTGGGCGCTGACGAAGTCGTCGCGGGACGCGAGCGCCTCCTGCACCGCCGTGCGCTGCCAGGTGCGCCGCTTCATGCGGCCGAGCGTACGCGCGAGGCCCTGCCGCTCCCGACGATCCGGCACACCGCGTAGATGAGGAACGAGATGGTCGTGACGAACGGGCTGATCGGGATCGCCGAGCCGAGGGCGATCAGGATGCCGCCGACCACCGCGACGGTCGCGAACAGCATCGAGAGCAGGCTGACGGCGAGCGGGCCGGACGCGACCCGCAGGGCTGCGGCGGCCGGGGTCACGAGCAGCGCGAGCACGAGCAGCGCGCCGACGGTCTGCACGGCGACGGAGACGGTCAGCGCCAGCAGCACCATGAAGAGCATCGACAGCCCCCTGGTCGGCACGCCCCGCGCGATCGCCACGTCCTCGTCGACGCTCGCGAACAGCAGCGGGCGCCAGACGAGCAGCAGCGTGACCAGCACGACGAGGGAGACCGCGATCAGCACGAGCACCTGCGGGCCGTCGACGGACACGACCTGACCGGTGAGCAGCCCGAACCGGTTCGCGGACCGGCCGGGGTAGAGGGCGAGGAAGAGGATCCCGAGCCCGAGGCCGAACGGCATGAGCACGCCGATGACGGAGTTCCGTTCCCGCGCCCGGGCGCCGAGGAGCCCGATGAGCAGCGCCGCGACGACCGAGCCGACGACGGAGCCCGCGACGACGTCGGCGCCGAGCAGCAGCGCGCCTGCCGCGCCGGCGAAGGAGAGCTCGCTGATCCCGTGGACGGCGAAGGGCAGGTCCCGCGCCATCACGAAGAACCCCACGAGGCCGCCGACGATCCCGAGCAGCGCCCCGGCGATCAGCGAGTTCGTCACGAGCCCGAGCAGGGCGCCGTAGTCGCTGAAGTCGAAGAGGGTCACGGCGCCGTCTCCACGTGCACGTCCGCGGGGTGGCCGGCGCCCACGACCACGATGCGGTCGTGCACCCGCACGACGTCGACGTGCGTCCGGTAGAGCTCGCTCAGCACGGGCGACGTGAGCACCTCCTCCGGGGCGCCGATGCGCACGCGGCCGTCGACGAGGTAGACGACGCGGTCGACGTGCTCGAGCACGGGGTTCACATCGTGGGTGACGAAGAGCACGGCCGTGCCGTGCTCGCGCCGGCGGCGGTCGATCAGCTCGCTCACGGCCGCCTGGTTCGCGAGGTCGAGGGAGATGAGGGGCTCGTCGCACAGCAGGAGCGCCGGTTCGGCCGCGACCGCCTGGCCCACCCGGAGCCGCTGCTGCTCGCCGCCGGACAGGCGCCACGCGGCCCGGCCCGCGAAGGCGCCGGCCCCGACCTCGTCGACGAGGCGACCGATGCGCTCCCGGTCCGCCCTGCGGCGGAAGGGCGGTCCGAAGCGGCCCCCGTCGACGCCGAAGCCGACGAGGTCCGCGCCGCGCACCGGGGTCGACGAGTCGAGGAGGCGCTGCTGCGGGATGTAGCCGATGCGGCGGTCGCCGCGCGCAGGCGGGCGGCCGAGCACCCGGAGGGAGCCGGCCGACAGGCGCTGGATCCCGAGCACCGCCTTCAGCAGGGTCGTCTTGCCCGACCCGTTCGGGCCGAGGACGGCGACGAACTCCCCCGGTTCCACCGCGAGGTCGAGGTCCTGCCAGAGCGTCCTGCCGCCGAAGGCGAGCCGGGCACCCTCCAGCTCGAGCACGGGCGTCATCGGGAGAGCCCCGTCCGGAACGCCTCGAGGTCGTGCTGCATCCACCGCAGGTAGTCCTGGCCGTCCGGCAGGGTCTCGCGCACGCCGACGACGGGGACGCCCTCGCGCTTCGCCGCCGCGAGCACCTGCTCGGTCGTCGGTCCCGTCGTCTGCTCGTTGTAGGCGAGGACGGCGACCCGGTGCTCGCTGAACAGCGCGAGCTGCTCCTTCAGCACGGCGGGCGCCACGTCGTCGCCCTCCTCGATCGCCTCGCTGAAGGCGGGAGGCGTGCGGTTCACGAGCCCCAGCGCGTCGGTCAGGTACAGCGGCACGGGTTCGGTGATCGCGACGCCCTCCCCTTTCGCGGTCCGCTCGATCGACGCCGCCGTCGCCTCGAGCTCCGCGAGCGAGGCGCGGAAGGCCTTCAACCTCGAGCGGAAGGTCGAGGCACGAGCCGGATCCACCTTCGTCAGCTCCTCCGCGACCGTCCCGGCGACCTCCGACACCGCGGGGAAGTCGTACCAGAGGTGCTCGTTGAACTCGCCGCCGGCGGGGTGCCGGTCGAGCCCCGAGGCGTCGGCCGCGTCGACGACCTCCGTCGACGACGGCGCGTTCTTCAGCAGCTGCGACAGGAAGTCGTCGTACCCGCCGCCGTTCACGACGACGAGCTGCGCCCGCGAGACCGCCAGCTGGTCGCGCGGGTCCGCCTGGTACTCGTGCGGGTCGCGGTCCGGGTCGGTGATGATCGAGTCCACCGAGACCGCGGAGCCGCCCACCTGGCGCACCACGTCGCCCCAGACGTCGGTCGACGCGACGACGCGGATCCTGCCGCCGCTCGCCGCACCGGCGTCCACCTCGGCGGCGGAGCATCCCGCGAGCACGAGGACCGGCGCGAGCACGAGGGGGAGCAGTCGCTTCACCCTCGCAGGCTAGGCGCTAACGACAATCATTCTCAAGTCGAGCAGCCGGAGCGGCTCAGTCGAGCAGGAGCGCCGGCTCCTCCACGACCGCCGCGACGTCCGCCAGGAAGCGGCTCGCGACGTCGCCGTCGACGATGCGGTGGTCGAAGCTGGCGCCGATCGTCGTCACGTACCGCGGCACGACCTCGCCGTCCACCACCCACGGCTTCTGCCGGATGGTGCCGAGCGCCACGATCGCCACCTCGCCCGGGTTCAGGATCGGCGTACCGGTGTCCATGCCGAAGCTGCCGAGGTTCGTGATGGTGATCGTGCCCTGCGCCATGTCGGCGGGGGTGGTCTTGCCGTCGCGCGCGGTGATGACCAGCTGCTCGAGCGCGCCCGCGAGGTTCCGCATGGACAGCGACTGCGCGTCCTTCACGTTCGGCACGATGAGCCCGCGCGGCGTCGCGGCGGCGATCCCGAGGTTCACGTAGTGGTGGACCACGATCTCCGCGTCGGTCCACGTCGAGTTGACCGTGGGGTTCCGGCGCACCGCCCAGATCACGGCCTTCGCCATGACGAGCAGCGGCGAGATCTTCACCGAGGAGAAGTCGGGCGACGCCTTCAGCCGCTTGACGTACTCCATGGTGCGGGTGGCGTCGACGTCGACGAACACGCTCACGTGGGGCGCGGTGAACGCGCTCTTCACCATCGCGCTCGCGATCGCCTTGCGCACGCCCTTGACCGGGATGCGCTCCTCGCGGCTGTCCGGCCATGCCGGCGTCTCGACGTTGCGGAACACGCTCTCCTGCTGCTTCGTGCGCAGCACGTCGTCGCGGGTCACCTCGCCGGAGGGGCCGCTCGGGGCGACCCGCGCGAGGTCGACGCCGAGGTCCTTCGCGAGCTTGCGGATCGGCGGCTTCACCGGCGCCGCGACCTGCGGCCTGGGCGGCACCGGGCTGGAGACGGGCCCCCGCCGCTGACCGCGACGGCTCTTGGCGTGCGCGTCGACGCCGTAGCCGACGAGGACCGCGCCGGAGCCCTCCTCCACCTGCTCGGCGGGCTCGCGCACCTGCACCTCGACGGGCGACGCGGCCTGGGCCGGGGTCTGCAGCGGCGCGGCGAGCTGCTCGGCGGCGCCGGACGCGACCGCGACGATCGGCGTGCCGACCGCGACCGTGTCGCCCTCCGCGACGAGCAGCTCGGCCACGGTCCCCGCGTAGGGCGACGGCAGCTCGACCAGGGACTTCGCCGTCTCGATCTCGACGATGACCTGGTTCACCTCCACCTCGTCGCCGGGGCCGACCTTCCAGGAGACGATCTCCGCCTCCGTGAGGCCCTCGCCGACGTCGGGCAGGGCGAAGTGGGACGTGGTCACGGGTCTCCTAGTACGCGAAGGCGCGGTCGACGGCTTCCAGGACACGGTCGGCGTCGGGCAGGTGGAGCTTCTCGAGTCTCGCAGCCGGGAACGGGATGTCGAAGCCCGTCACGCGGAGCACGGGGGCCTCGAGCGAGTAGAAGGCGCGCTCCGTGAGCTGCGCCGCGATCTCGGCCCCCATGCCGAGGAAGCCGGAGGCCTCGTGGGCGACGATCGCGCGCCCGGTCTTCTCGACGCTCGCGACGATCGGGTCCCAGTCGACGGGGGAGAGCGAGCGCACGTCGACGACCTCGAGGCTGCGTCCCTCCTCGGCGGCGACGCCGGCCGCGGCGAGCAGCACGCTGACCATCGGGCCGTACCCGATGAGCGTCGCGTCGGTGCCCGCGCGGACCACGCGCGAGTCGTGCAGGCCGACGGCGGGCGCGTCGAGGTCGACCTCGCCCTTCGGCCAGTAGCGGCCCTTCGGCTCGAAGAACATCACGGGGTCGTTCGACGCGACGGCCTGCTGGATCATCCAGTAGGCGTCGTTCGGCGTGGACGGGCTCACGACCCGCAGGCCCGCCGTGTGGGCGAACAGCGTCTCGGGGCTCTCCTGGTGGTGCTCGACGGCGCCGATGTGGCCGCCGTAGGGCACGCGGATGACGACGGGCATCGCCTGCGCGCCGCGGTGCCGGTTCGTGATCTTGGCGAGCTGCGAGGTGATCTGGTCGAAGCCCGGGTAGATGAAGCCGTCGAACTGGATCTCGCAGATCGGCCGGTAGCCGCGCATCGCGAGGCCGATCGCCGTGCCGACGATGCCGGACTCGGCGAGCGGGGTGTCGAGCACGCGCTTCGGCCCGAACTCCGTCTTCAGCCCCTCCGTCACGCGGAAGACGCCGCCGAGCGTGCCCACGTCCTCCCCCATCAGGAGGACCTTCGGGTCGTCGGCCATGGCCTTCTTGAGGCCCGCGTTCAGCGCGCGGACCATCGGCATCGTCGTCACTGCTCGCTCCCGTAGGACGCCTCGTAGTCCCGGAGCCAGGCGTGCTGCGCCTCCGTCACGGGGTGCGGGTCCGTGTACACGAACTCGAACATCTCGCTCATGGGCGGGTCCGGCATCTCGATCGTCCGGCGGCGGACGTCCGCGGCGAGGTCGGCGCCCTCCGCGTCGATCGACTCGAAGACCTCCGCGCCCACGCCCTCGCCCTCGAGGTGCCGGCGGAGGCGCAGCAGCGGGTCGCGCCCGCTCCACCACTCGAGCTCCTCCTGCGTGCGGTACTTCGTCGGGTCGTCGGAGGACGAGTGGCCGCCGATCCGGTACGTGAGCGCCTCGATGAGCGCGGGCCCGCGGCCGGCGCGCGCGTCGTCGAGCAGCGCGGCCGTCACGGCGTAGGAGGCGAGCACGTCGTTGCCGTCCAGCCGCACCCCCGGCAGGCCGAACCCGGTGGCGCGCTGCGCGAGCGGGACCCGGGACTGCCGCTCCACCGGGACCGAGATGGCCCAGTGGTTGTTCTGGATGAAGAAGACCTGCGGCGTCTGGTAGCTCGCCGCGAACACGAGCGCCTCGTTCGAGTCGCCCTGGGAGGTGGCGCCGTCGCCGAAGTAGACGATGACCGCCTCGTCGCGCTCGGGGTCCCCCGTCGCGGTCGTGCCGTCGAACTGCACGCCCATCGCGTAGCCGGTCGCGTGCAGCGTCTGGGAACCGATCACGAGGCAGTACTGGTGGAAGTTGCCGTTGGCGGCCGGGTCCCACGCGCCGTGCACGGTGCCCCGGTACATGCGGATGATCTCGATCGGGTCGAGGCCGCGGATCATGCCGACGGCGTGCTCCCGGTAGGCCGGGAACACCGAGTCCTGGGGACGGGTGGCCCGGGCGGAGCCGACCTGCGCGGCCTCCTGCCCGTAGCTCGGCACCCAGAGGGCGAGGTGCCCCTGCCGCTGGAGGTTCGCCGCACCGACGTCGAACGCGCGCGTCCGGACCATGTCCCGGAGGAACCCGACGCGCTCGTCGAGCGTCAGCGCGAGCGCGCGGTCGGCGTACTGCTCCGCGGCCGGCGACGGCCGGAAGGCGCCGTGCTCGTCGAGCACGCTCACGGTCTCGGAGGCTTCCGCCACCTGCGCTCCTCACGTGGTGCTGCAGCGCCGCCGCGACAGGGCGGGCCCTGGGCCGAGCGGCCCGGCGATCACTGTATCCGTGGACAGTACCGAGCCAGCGGAGCCCCACCGCTGGAGGATGTCCACAAAGCGGACCCGGATCTCATGCACGACAGCGACGAGAGCGAGGCGGCTGCAGCGGAACGGCGTCCGCGGTGCACGGGTCCCGGCTGCCATAGTGGTCGAATGCGCCGGTTCGTCGTGCGGGCCATCGTGAACGCGATCGCCCTGTGGCTCACGACGCTGCTCTTCTCGGCCCTGGGCCAGGGGGACGGCGTCCGCGTGGTGCCCTACCGCGCCGACGACCCGGTCGCGTCCGTGCTGACCTACCTGCTCCTCGGCCTCATCTTCGGGCTCGTGAACGGCGTGCTGGGCACCGCCATCCGCATCGTCGCATTCCCGCTCTACCTCCTCACGCTCGGCCTGATCTCGCTGGTCGTGAACGGCCTGCTGTTCCTGCTGGTCGCCTGGATCAGCGGGGCGATCGGGTTCGGCCTCGTCGTCGACGGCTTCTGGTGGGGCGTCCTCGGGGCCCTGGTCCTCGGGATCATCGGCTGGGTCGTGGGGCTGATCCTGCGGCCGCTGTCGGGCCGGGACCCGGACTGACGCGCCGCGCCCGCCACCGGGTCGCGACGCCGGGCGCTCCGGAGAGGAACGGCTCGATGCGGGAGCGGAAGGCCGTCACGCGCGCATCGCCCGACGCCTCGGCCGCGGCGGTCGTGCGCCGGTAGGCGCCCAGGTCGTGCGCCGGTAGGCGCCCAGGTCGTGCGCCGGGAACGCGGCGGTCGCCGGCGAGGTCGGCACGCCGAAGCCGCCGTCCGGCAGCGACCGGCGGACCACGAGCCGCCGCAGCCCGGCCGAGCCGGAGGCCGGGACGCCGCCGAGCACCGGCACGAGGTCCTCGTCGTGCTCGACCGCGAGGACGGGCACGTCGTCCGGGAGCACCATCTGCCCGGTCGGGCCCCCGAACCCGACGACGCCGCCGATCCGGTAGCCGCCGTCCTGCGCGACGCGCACGGCGTCGAGCGCGCCCTGGGAGTGCCCGACCAGCAGCACCGGGTCCTCCGGCCCCACCCCCGCCTCCGCCATCGCCTGCAGCACCGCGCGCTCCGAGTCGCTCGGGCGGTGCGCGACCCCGAGCACGTCGGACGCGAGGTCGAAGGGCTCGTCGCCGCTGTCCCGCGCGAAGGTCACGGTGCCCGCGATGTAGACGATCCATCGCGCACCGTCCGGGCCGTCGTACCGCTCGATGCGAACCTGCCCCGCGGGCTCGCCGCCGTCGGGCAGCCGGTCGGCCAGCTCGGCGACGCTCGCGGGCGGCCGGGCGGCGGTCCGCCGCGTGCACGTGATTGTCAGGGCCGCTCCGGCGGGGTGCAGCACCAGCGCGGCGAGGACCGCGGCGATGCGCTCGCTGCCGATCGGCGCGGCGGGGTCGTCCTCGAGCAGGTCCTGGGGGCGCTCGAGCACCAGGGCGCCCCGGATCCCGTCGTCGAGCGAGCCGATCACGAGGGCGGCGGCGCGCCGCAGGACCGGGTCCGACTGCGGCGCGAGCCGGCCGGTCTCGAGCGTGCGCTGCGCGGTCCGGAGCACGACGAGGGTCGCGGCGATCCCGACCAGCCCGACGGCGACGAAGCCGGTGCCGATCGGGCCGAGCACCGGCAGCAGCGTGCGCAGCAGCCCGCCCGTGGCCGCGGCGGCGCCGGCCGCGACGACGCGCTGGCCGTCCTGCACGAGGTGCTCGACGGCTCCGTAGCGCTCGGCGGCCACGCGCAGCCCCGACTCCGCCCGTTCCGCGAGGTCGACGGCGCGGCGGAGGAGGCCGACCGCCTCCTCGACCCTCGACCGGGCCGCGGGCGCCGCGGGCGCGCAGCCCGCGCCCTGCGCGGCCGCCGATCGGAGGCCGTCGACCGCGACGGCGAGCGCCCTCGCCGCCTGGAGCATCGCGTCCGTGTCGATCGCGATCGCTCCGCCGCCGCCGACGGAGGGCCCCGGCGCGTCCACGGCTCCGCTCATGCCGCGGCCCTGGCCGCGGCGAGCGCCGTCGCGACCGTGCCGAGGAGCCCGGACAGCTCGTGGACCGCCGCCGCGTACTCGAGCGCGGTGAGCGACTGCCATCCGGGCAGCAGCGGGGACGGCAGGCGCACGGCGGCGACGAGCCCTTCGAGCCGCGCGAGCTCGGCGGCGTCGGCGGGGTCCTGGGCGGGAGCGGCGGCGGGGAGCACGCAGGGATCCTGCGCCCCGCCCCGCCCCGTCGGACGGGCCTGCGGGGGATCCGGGCTGGGGAGGGAGGGACGGCCGCTCGGGACCGGAAGAATGGAGGGGACAAGGAGGCCCGATGACCGACCAGGCCGACCAGCCGCTCTCCCCGCTCGACGGGCGCTACCGCGCCGCGACCGCCCCCCTCGCCGCGCACCTCTCCGAGGCCGGGCTCAACCGCGCCCGTGTGCGGGTGGAGGTCGAGTGGCTGCTCGCGCTCACCGACGCGGGCGTGGCCGGCACCGCGCCGCTCCCCGAGGAGCAGCGCGAGGCCCTGCGCGCGGTCGTCCGGGACTTCGGCCCCGCCGACGTCGAGCGGCTCGCGGCCCACGAGGCGGTCACCCGGCACGACGTGAAGGCGGTCGAGTACTACCTCCGCGACCGGCTCGCCGAGCTCGGCCTGGAGCGGCTGTCGGAGCTGGTCCACTTCGCCTGCACCAGCGAGGACATCAACAACCTCGCGGTCGCCACCACCGTGCGCACCGCCGTGCAGGAGGTGTGGGTGCCCGCGCTCGACGCGGTGGTCGAGCGCCTCCGGGGGCTCGCGCTCCGCTGGGCCGACGCGCCGATGCTCGCCCGCACGCACGGGCAGCCGGCGACGCCGACGACCATGGGCAAGGAGCTCGCGGTGTTCGTGCACCGCCTCCAGCGGCTCCGCGAGCGGGTGCTCGAGGTCGAGGTGCTCGGCAAGGCCAACGGGGCGAGCGGCGACTTCGCCGCGCACGTCGCGGCGGCTCCCGAGGTCGACTGGCAGGCCCTGACCCGGCGGTTCGTGGAGGGCCTCGACCTCGTGTGGAACCCCCTCACGACGCAGATCGAGTCGCACGACTGGCAGGTCGAGCTCTACGGGCGGATCGAGCACGTCGGCGGCGTGCTGCACAACCTCTGCACCGACGTCTGGATGTACATCGCCGAGGGCTACCTGATCCAGGTGCCGCAGGCGGGCGCCACGGGCAGCTCGACCATGCCCCACAAGGTGAACCCGATCCGCTTCGAGAACGCGGAGGCGAACCTCGAGCTCGCGGAGGGCGTGCTCGGCACCCTGCGCCGCACGCTCGTGACGTCGCGCTGGCAGCGGGACCTCACGGACTCGACGACCCAGCGCAACATCGGCGTCGGGCTCGGCCACGGCCTCGTCGCGCTCGACAACATCGCGCGGGGGCTGCAGGAGATCGAGCTCGACCGGCAGCGGCTGCTCGACGACCTCGACGCGAACCAGGAGGTGCTCGGCGAGGCGGTGCAGACGGTGGTCCGGGCGGAGATCGTCGCCGGGCGCAGCGCCGCGACCAACCCGTACGAGCTCGTCAAGGCGCTCACCCGAGGCCGCCGGGTGACCGCGGAGCGGATGCGGGAGTTCGTCGGGGAGCTCGACCTGGACCCCGCGGCCGCGTCGCGGCTCGCGGCTCTGACGCCTGCGACGTACACGGGTCTGGCCGAGGAGCTCGTCGACCACGTCCGCTGAGTCGTGACGCATCCCGTGCACGGCCCGCGGGGGCGGGCTGCACGGGAGGTTCCCCGTGCACTGGGGGCCGCGTGAACCGATCGGGTCAAGCCAGGCTGGTCCCCGTGAACCACCTCCCTCCGTCCGCCTCCCGCACCCGCTCGGCAGCGCCGGTGACGACGGCGGCCCGCGCGCGGCGCGGCGGGGGCATCCGCGTGGGCGGGTCCTCGTGGACGCGGTCCTGGAGCGACGGCGCGCTGCGCCTGCTCCTCGTCGGCGACGGTCTCGCGTTCTCCTCCCGGCACGCCCGCCGCCGGCTCGCGCCGGCCGCGGAGCTCGCGCGGAGCGTGCGGGCGATCACGGGCGTCGACTGCGCGGTGCAGCACACCCCGTCGACGCACGAGGCCGCCGCCCTCGTCGACCTGCCGGAGCCGGCGACCCCGTTCTCCGCGGCGATCGTCGCCGTGGGCACCGAGGACGCGCTGCGGCTCACCCCCGTGGCCGAGTGGGGCGCCCGGCTCGTCGACCTGCTGAACGCCGTGCAGGCGATGCTCCCGGAGGGCGCGCCCGTGCTGCTCGTGGGCGTCGGCGACGTGCACGTCCCGGACCGCGTGCGGTCGCTGAGCGCGCCGGCCCTCCGGCACGCGCAGCGCCTCGACCGGGTCGCCCGGCGACTCGCCTCCCTCCGGCCCGGCGTCGTGCACCTGGCCGCGCCCCGGCTCGGCAGCCTCGCCGGTCGACGACCGACCGGGGAGCTCGTGTCGGCGTTCGCGCTGCCGCTCGCCGCGGCGCTCGCGTCGGCGCTCCGCGACGCCGGCGTCGCGCGGACCGGCGTCCTCGAGGACCGCTTCGACCGCGACGAGGTGCGCGGCGTCGTGGAGGCCGCCGACGAGTCGGACCGCTTCGCGATCCAGGTGCTCGTCGAGCGCACCGCGGCCGAGTTCGGCGTGCCCGAGGCCCTGGTCTCGCTGTTCGACGGCGAGCGGCGCTGGCGCGTCACGAGCACCGGGCTGGAGCGCGTCGAGGCGGAACGGGCCTTGACGTGCTGCGAGACCGTCGTCGCCACGGGCGAGGAGCTGGTCGTGGAGGACGCGGGCGCCGACCCGCGCTTCATCGAGCGCGCCTACCTGCACCTGGCGGGCGCCGAGTTCTACGCGGGCGTCCCGCTGCACGGGGAGGACGGCACCGCGATCGGGGCGCTCTGCCTGCTCGACCGCGGGCCGCGCGACGCGGACTCCGTGGACCTGGATCGTCTGCGGGAGCGCGCCCACGCGGTCGAGGCGATCGTCATCGGCACGGCGGGACGCCGCGAGACGCTGCCGGTCGGCTGAGGGCGGCGCCCGTCAGCCGCGGCGCGAGCGCCGGGAGCGTCGAGGCGCCTTCTCCCGCTCGAGGACCGGCCGCTCCTCCCCCTCGGGAGGCGTCGGGTCACCGGCCGCCAGCGCGAGCATGGCGAGCACCAGCAGCGCCGCGATGAACGCGACGCCCGCGAGCACGCCCGCGACCTCGATCGACCGGCTGCCCACGAGGGCGATGACCCCGGCGAACGCGCCGAGGACCGCCGCCATCGCCACGAGCTCGAGCGGCTTGAGGCGCTCCCGCAGGGACGGCCGGGTCACGCGCGCACGCCCCGGCGACGGAGGTTGACCGCGGAGATGCCGAGGTAGACCGCGACGAGCGCGCCCCAGGCGGAGAGCACGCCGACGGCGAAGAGCGCGTCGGGGTTGAGCACGACGAGCAGCACGCCGACGAGCACCTGCAGCCCGCCGACGACGACCGCGTCGCCGCTCAGCTCGGCGCGCTCGGCGCGCAGCAGTCCGCCGACGATCTCGAGCGCGCCGAGCGCGAGGAAGACGAGCGCCTCGAGCGGACGCAGGAGGTCGAGCCCCGCGCCGGAGCCCGCGAGGGCGACGACGCCACCGGCCAGCGACACCAGGGCGCGCACCAGGACGAGCCCGCGCCCGGCGCGGGTGCGCGCGAGCCCGGGGCTGCAGGCCGCCAGGACGACCGCCTGCAGGACCAGGTAGCCGCCGAGCACGATCAGCCCGAAGGCCGCCGGAGCGCCGTGGTCGAGCGCGAACGTCACGACCGCCGCGAGGACCGCCGCCGCGACGGCCCGTGCGGCCACCGCCGTCGGGATCGCCGGCCGCGGCCGGTCTCCTCGGATCGTCGTCACGTCAGGTCCCTCTCCTGCACCGCGCCCCGCGTCGCCGACGGGCGGGAAGGGGAGGCACGGCTCGCCGCGGACCGGAGCCGGCCGCGGACCCGGCTCGCGTTCTACAAGCCGTAGGACAAGCGTACGGCCGCCCGCTGCGCGTTCAGACCGCGGCGATGTCCGCGAACCGGGAGTACCGGCCGTGGAACGCCACCGTGATCGTGTCGGTGGGGCCGGCGCGGTGCTTCGCCACGATCAGGTCCGCGTCGGGGTTCGGCTGGTCACGGTCGTAGGCGCTCTCGCGGTGCAGCAGGATCACGATGTCCGCGTCCTGCTCGATCGAGCCGGACTCGCGCAGGTCGGAGATCGCCGGCCGCTTGTCGGCGCGCTGCTCGGACCCGCGGTTCAGCTGCGAGAGCGCGATGACCGGCACGCCCAGCTCCTTCGCGAGCAGCTTCAGCGCTCGCGAGAACTCGCTGATCTCCTGCTGCCGGCTCTCGACGCGCTTCCCGCTCGACATCAGCTGCAGGTAGTCGATGACGATGAGCTTCAGCCCGACCTTCTGCTTGAGCCGGCGGCACTTGGCCCGGATCTCGACCAGGGTCATGTTCGGGCTGTCGTCGATGTACAGGGGGGCGTCGTTGATGCGGCCGCGCGTCGCGGCGATCTTCGTCCAGTCGTCGGTGCTGAGCCGCCCCTTGCGCATGTCCTGCATGGAGATGGTCGCCTCGGCGGCCATGAGCCGCATGGCGATCTCGCTGCGCCCCATCTCGAGCGAGAAGAAGATCGTCGGCATGTTCGCCTTGACGCTCGCGTGCCGGGCGAAGTCGAGCGCGAGCGTCGACTTCCCCATCGCGGGTCGAGCGCCGATGATGATCATCTGGCCCGGGTGCAGCCCGTTCGTGAGCTCGTCGAGGCCTTTGAAGCCGGTGGGGACGCCCGTCAGCTCGCCGTCCCGGCCGGTCGCCGCCTCCATCTCGTCGATGGCGATCGTGACCGCCTCCGACAGGGGCGCGTAGTCCTCGGTCGCCGACTCGCGGGCGATGGCGAAGACCTCGGCCTGGGCCTGGTTCAGCAGGTCCATCGCGTCGCCCTCGGCCGCGTAGCCCATCTGCGCGATGTGCGTGCCGGCCTCGGTCAGCCGTCGCAGCACGGCCTGCTCGGCGACGATCTGCGCGTAGTAGCCCGCGTTCGCCGCGGTGGGGACGATGTTCGTGAGGGTGTGGAGGTACGCCTCGCCGCCCGCGCGCTGCACGTCGCCCGTGCGGGCGAGCTCGTCGCCGACGGTGATCGCGTCGGTCGGCTCACCGCGGGAGTAGAGGCTCAGGATCGCCTGGAAGATGACCTCGTGCTTCGGCACGTAGAAGTCCGCGCCGACGACGACCTCGAGCACGTCCGCGACGGCGTCCGTCGACAGCAGCATGCCGCCGAGCGCGCTCTGCTCCGCCAGCAGGTTGTGCGGCGGGGTGCGCTCCTTGCGGGTGCTCTGCTCGTCCCACGGCCCGCTCTCGGGCGCAGCGGTGTCCCAATCGGTCATCGACATGCCGGTCCGCTCCTCCTCCCGCACGTGCGCCCGGGGATCCACTCCGCCGCCCCGCGCACTCCCTGTGGTCTAGCACCGGGCCCGGACACGCCCTGCGCCGCGCCGGTCAGGAGACCGTACGCGAGGGCCTGTGCACGGCCTTGTGGACGACGCGCGCGCGAACGGCCTCTCCCCATGTGGAGCACCTGTGGAGAACTGCGGTCTCCGAACCCTGCGAGCAGGCCGAGAAGACCGTCTGACCAGGGGCGCAGAAGTGCACAGGCGCGCCTGGGGATAAGTCGCGTCGAGAAAGATCGCACCACGCGCGGTGGGCGTGTCGGCGTCGAGCGGGTGTCCTGCCGATGACGGTACGGCGAGCCTCCGACACCGTTCGGGGACCGATCCGACCGGGGCGGGAAGGCCGAACGGCGCCGGCCCCCGCGGGGACCGGCGCCGTTCGATGCGGAGCGCTGCTCAGCGCTTCGCGACGACCTCCAGCGTGAGGGACGCCGTGACGTCCTCGCGCAGGCGGACGGTGGCCTCGTGCGTGCCGACCGCGCGGACCGGCGCCGAGAACTCCACCGTGCGGCGGTCGATCGAGCCGAGGCCCGCCTCCGACACCGCGTCGGCGACGTCGGCGGTGGACACCGAGCCGAACAGGCGGCCGGCCTGACCGGTCCGCACCGAGATGCGGATCGGCTGCGCCTCGAGCCGCGCCTTGATGGCCTGGGCCTCCTCGAGGGACGCGGCGGCGCGCGCACGGCGCGCCTTCGCGATCTGGTCGACCTGCTTCTGGCCGCCGCGGGTCCACGCCGTGGCGAGGCCCTGGGGGACGAGGTAGTTGCGGGCGTAGCCGCCCTTCACCTCGACGATGTCGCCCGCGCTGCCGAGGCCGGAGACCTCGTGCGTGAGGATCAGCTTCGTGGTTGCCATTGCGACCCTCCGATCAGCGGCCGGAGCCGGAGTAGGGGAGCAGCGCCATCTCGCGCGCGTTCTTGACGGCGCGGGCGATGAGCCGCTGCTCCTGCACGGAGACGCCCGTGATGCGGCGGGCGCGGATCTTGCCGCGCTCCGAGATGAACTTGCGCAGGGTGGCGACGTCCTTGTAGTCGATCACCCCGACCTTGATGCGCTTCGCGGGAGCGACGGGCTTGCCGCCCTTCGTCCGCGGCTTGCGGCTGTCGCCGCGCGACTTGCCAGCCATTTCGTTTCCTTACGTCAGAAGAAGATGTTGTGAGGGGACGCGGGACTCAGAACGGGGTCTCGTCGTCGTAGGCGCCGGGGGTGCTCCAGCCGTCGTTGCCGCCGCCACCGCCGGAACCGCCCGAGGAGCCGCCCGACGGGGCGCCCCACGGGTCGTCCTGCTGCTGCGCCTGCGGACGACCGCCGCCACCGCCGCTGCCACCACCGACCTGGCCGCGACCTCCGCCGCCGCCGCCGCCGCTCGCGCGGGTGACCTGCGCCGTCGCGTACCGGAGCGAGGGGCCGATCTCGTCGACCTCGAGCTCGATCGCGGTGCGGTTCTGGCCCTCGCGGTCCTGGTAGCTGCGCTGCTTGAGGCGCCCGGTCGCGATGACGCGGGAGCCCTTCGTCAGCGAGCCGGCCACGTGCTCGGCGAAGTCGCGCCACACGCTCGCGCGGAGGAACAGCGCCTCGCCGTCCTTCCACTCGTTCGACTGGCGGTCGAACGTGCGCGGCGTCGACGCGATCGTGAAGTTCGCCACCGCGAGCCCGTTCTGCGTGTACCGCAGCTCCGGGTCGCTGGTCAGGTTGCCGACGACCGTGATGATGGTCTCGCCCGCCACGGCCGACTACCTCGCGGAGGCGGGACGGGGCGCGCGGGGACCGCGCGAACCGCGGTCGGGGCGCTCGGAGCGCTCCGGGCGGGGCTCGCCGGCGTTGTCGTTGGGCTTGCCGATGCGGGCGACCGCCTCGTCGGCGCGCAGCACCTTCGTGCGCAGCACCGCCTCGGACAGGCCCAGCTGACGGTTCAGCTCCTGCGTGGACTCGCTCGTCGCGGTGAGCTGCACGACGGCGTAGATGCCCTCGGTGTGCTTCGCGATCTCGTACGCCAGTCGGCGCCGGCCCCAGATGTCGACGTTGTCGACCGTGCCACCGTCGTTGCGGATGACACCGAGGAACCGGTCCAGACTGGGCGCGACGGTCCGCTCGTCGATGCTCGGGTCCAGGATGACCATGAGCTCGTACTTCTGCGTCACTACCCCACCTCCTCTGGTCTGAACGGCCGCGGACGATCCGCGGCAGGAGGGTGTGAACCTGCGCTCGGGCATGCTGACGCAGCCCGGGCAACCGCAACAGCGTACCCGACGCGGGCGACGCTCCGCTCGGGCCCGAGGTCAGGCCTGGCGCTGCTCCCACCAGGCGCGGAGGCGGCGGACCGCCTCCTCCTCGCCGAGGGGGCCCTCCTCCATCCGCACGTCGAGCAGGTACCGGTAGGCGGCGCCGACGTCGGGCCCCGGCCGCAGGCCGAGCTCGCGCATGATCGCCTCGCCGTCGAGGTCCGGCCGGATGGAGTCGAGCTCCTCCTGCTCCTGCAGGCGCTCGATGCGCTCCTCCAGCTCGTCGTACGCGGCCGCGAGGCGCCGCGCCTTCCGCTCGTTCCGCGTGGTGACGTCGGCCCGGGTGAGGATGTGCAGCTGCGGCAGGAGGTCGCCCGCGTCCCGCACGTAGCGGCGGACGGCCGAGTCCGTCCACGCGCCCTCGCCGTACCCGAAGAACCGCTGGTGCAGCTCGATGAGCTTCGCGATCCGGTCGACCTCCGCGTTCGGGAACCGCAGGGCCTTCAGCCGCTTCCGCGCCATCTTCGCGCCGACCACGTCGTGGTGGTGGAAGGTCACGACGCCGCCCTGCTCGAACCGCCGGGTCGACGGCTTCCCGATGTCGTGCAGCAGCGCCGCGAACCGGAGCACCACGTCGGGCACCGCTCCGGGGAACCGCTCGTGCTCGAGGTCGATCGCCTGCTGCAGCACCTGGAGGCTGTGCTGATAGACGTCCTTGTGCCGGTGCTCGCCGTCGCTGGTGAGGCGCAGCGCCGGCAGCTCCGGCAGCACGAGGTCCGCGAGGCCCGTGTCGACGAGCAGCTCGAGCCCGTGCCCGGGCCGGTCCGTGGAGACGAGCTTCACGAGTTCCTCCCGCACGCGCTCGGCGGACACCACCTCGATCCGGGGCGCGAGCGCCGTCATGGCGCGGACGCCCTCGTCGTCGAGCACGAAGCCGAGCTGGGCGGTGAAGCGGGCGGCGCGCAGCATGCGCAGCGGGTCCTCGTCGAACGACTCGACGGCGGGGGAGGGCGTCGTCAGCCGGCGGTCGAGGATCGCGGCGATGCCGTCGGAGGGGTCGACGATCGCGAGCGAGGGGAGGCGCACCGCGATCGCGTTCGACGTGAAGTCGCGGCGGCGGAGGTCGCCGTCGAGTGTGTCGCCGAACACGACCTCCGGCTTGCGCGAGGACGGCGTGTAGGCGTCCTGGCGGTACGTCGTGACCTCCACCGAGTCGCCGGCGACCCGCGCGGCGACGGTGCCGAAGGCGCGGCCGACGTCCCACATCGCGGAGGCGACGGGCTTCAGGATCGCGGCGGACTCGTCCGGGCGCGCGGAGGTCGTCAGATCGAGGTCGGTGACCGGCCGATCGAGCAGGGCGTCGCGGACGGGCCCGCCGACCAGGGCGATCTCGTGCCCGGCGGCGGTGAAGGCGTCGACCACGCGCCGGACGGACTCGCGTTCCGCGAGCGCCGTCAGCCGCGGCACGGCGGCGGCCACCGGATGCATGGCTCCAGCCTATGGAACGGGCGCGGCGTCCCCCGGTCGGGGGAGGCGTTCCGTACACTCGCCCGCATGTCGGAGCCCCTCTCGCGCGCGCCCGGCACGGGTCGGTGAGGGGCCGGCGCCTCCTCGCGGCAGCGCTCGTGGCCGTCACCGCGACGGTCGGCCTCGCCGCGCAGCCGGCGGCCGCCGCGACCGAGGACGCCTCCCTCGTGGTCGCCCCCGACGGCGGGGGGATCATCCGCAAGGACAAGGCGCTGGGTGTCGGCGTCACCGTGACGAACACGGGCCGGGACATGTTGAAGGCGGGCCGGCTGACCTTCTCGCTCGACCCGGCACCGGTCGCGAGCACGGCCGCCCTGCTGAACTCGATCCGCACGCCGCCGGAGCAGCTCCAGGGCTACCGCGCCGAGGCGACCGCCGCCGTCCCCGCGATCCCGGTCGGCGGCAGCCGGACCGTCCGCGCGACGCTGTCGAAGGAGGACCTCACCACCCTCCTGACGTCCGCGAGCGGCGCCCGCCGCCTGTACGTGCAGTTCCGCGAGCAGAACGGCGCGACCCGCGTGATCGCCGCCGCCGCCGTCGTGAAGATGGCCGGGGGCACGACGGCGTCCGTCGGCTTCGGGACGGTCCTGCCGCTGCTCGCGCCGGAGGGGACCACAGGCCTCGTCGACGCCGCCACGCAGCAGCAGCTGGCCGCCCCCGGGGGCGCCTGGTCCCGGGTGCTCGACGCCGCGCGCGCCGACCCGACCGCGACGATCGCGCTCGATCCCGCCGTCCTCGCGTCCGTCCGCCTCGCAGGCGACGCCGCGCCGCAGGACGCCCTGGACCTGCTCGCGCAGCTGGACGGGCTCCCGAACCGGTTCGTCGAGCTCCCCTACGCCGACCAGGACCTGACGCTCGAGCGCGCCGCGGGCGCGACGGCTCCGATGGGCCCCTCCGGGTTCGCCGGCGTCTCCTTCGCCGCGGCGGACCAGGCCGCCGCGACGCCCGCCCCGACGGCGACCACGGGCGCCGAGGGGCCGTCGACGGGGTCCGTCACCGCCTGGCGGTGGTCGGACGAGGAGGTCGCGTGGCCCGTGCCGGGCACGGTGCGGTCGGCCGACCTCGGCCCGCTCGGCGGGGACGGCGCCGTCCTCCTCTCCTCCGACGACGTCGCGGACACGACCGCGCGGCGCACCGCCGGTCCGCTCGCCCGGATCGGCTCGACCCGGGTGCTCGTCGCCGACAGCACCGCGTCCGCCCTGCTCGCCACGGCGAGCGCCGGCGGCACCCCCGGCGACGCCGCGCTGTCGACGCTGGTCGGCGTGCTGGCCGCTGCGGCCGTGAGCGGCGAGACCGACGCCTACCTCGCCGCGGTGGGGCGAGGCAGCGACACCGCGCAGCTCGCGCGGGTGCTGTCGCTGCTCGGCGATCAGCCGTGGATCCGCGGCCGGGACCTGCCGGCCCTGCTGGGCGCCGACGACCCGCAGGGCGTCCGCCTGAAGGGCGGCTCGGTCGCGCCGTCCCGCGTCGCGACCGCGAAGGAGCTCCTGGGCGGCGAGCGCGAGGTGCGGCAGCTCGGCAAGGCGATCACCGGCGACGCCGGCCAGGTCGTGGACCCGCAGCGGCTCGCGCTGCTCGGCGTGCTCTCGTCGTCGTGGCGGAGCGACGACACGGGGTGGCGCGCCGCGGCGCAGACCGCGGAGCAGGCGTTCTCCGGCGTGACCGGCGCCGTGAAGCTCGCGTCCGGCGCCGAGAGCAACGCGATCGGCACCGACGGCACCCTCCGGGTGCGGGTCACGAACGACCTGCCCGAGCCGGTCGTGCTGACCGTCAGGGCGTCCGCGAGCAACGGCCGCCTGCAGTTCCAGGACGGCTCCTCGACCGTGACCGTGCCGGCCCGCGCGGGCAACGTCGCCAAGATCGCGTACAAGTCGATCACCAACGGCTCCACCGTGGTGACCCTCCGGCTGCAGACCGCCGACGGCGTGCTGCTCGCGCAGGACCAGCGCGACGTCGCCGTCCAGGCCGGGTTCGACGCCGTCGTCGCGGGGATCCTGCTCGGCGCCCTCGCCCTGCTGCTCGCGATCGGCGTCTACCGGAACATCACGCGCCGGCGCTCGCCGCGCTCGGCGGCGACCGCATGAGCAGCGGCGTCGGCAGGGCGAGCGCGCTCCTCGCGTCCGGGACGATCGTGTCCCGGGTCCTCGGCTTCACCCGCACCATCGTGCTGACCGGCGTGCTGAGCGGCCAGACCACCATCGTCGGGAACGCGCTGACGAACGCGACGCAGATGCCGACGAGCCTCTACGCGCTGATCGGAGGCGGTCTCGTGAGCGCGGTGCTCGTGCCGCAGACCATCCGCGCGAGTCGGGGCGCGGACGGCGGCGTCGCCTACGTCAACAAGCTGCTGACCATCGCCATCGTCGCGATCGGACTGCTGACCGTCGTGCTGACGATCGCCGCGCCGCTGCTGATGCACCTCACCATCAGCGACCGCCGCACCTACGAGGTCGCAGTGCCGTTCGCGTTCTGGTCGATGCCGCAGATCTTCTTCCTCGGCATGTACGCCGTCCTCGGCGAGGTCCTGAACGCGCGTCGCCGCTTCGGCGCCTACACCTGGGCTCCGGTCGCGAACAACGTGATCGCGGTGGCGGTGCTGGCGATCTTCCTCGTGCTGTTCGGCAGCGTGTCCAAGTTCCGCAGCACCCCGCTCGATCCGGCGCAGACGGCGGTGCTCGCCGGCGGCACCACCGCGGGCATCGCGGTGCAGGCGCTGGTCCTGGCGCTGGTGTGGAAGCGCGCCGGCCTGTCGTTCCGGCCGGACTTCCACTGGCGGGGCGTCGGTCTGCGGGCGACGGGGCAGGCCGCGGGGTGGACCTTCGGGATGCTCGTCCTGACGCAGGCCGCCGGGTTCCTGCAGGGCTACGTCGCGACCGGCGCCTCGGGGCCGACCACGCCGTCGACGTTCGCACTCGCGAACTCCTGGCTGCTGTTCATGCTGCCGCACTCGATCATCACCGTGTCCTTGGCGACCGTCTTCTATCCCCGGATGAGCGAGCACGCCGCAGAGGGGGACCTGCCTGCGCTGCGGGACGACCTGAGCACGGTGCTGCGCACGGTGCTGCTGGTGATCGGCCTCGCCACCGCCGTCCTGCTCGCGGCGGCGGCGCCGGTGACCGCGATCTTCAGCGGGACGAAGGACCTCAGCACGGCGGCGGAGGCGCACGCCGTGGCTCCTGTGCTCGTCGCGTACGTGCTGGGCCTGATCCCCTTCACCGTCCTGTACGTCGTGCAGCGCTGCTTCTACGCGCTGGCGGACACGCGCACCCCGTTCCGGTTCACGCTCGTCCAGCTGGTCGTGGTCGTGCCGGGCATCCTCGCCTGCACGCTGCTGCCGCACGCGTGGACCGCGGTCGGCATCGCTGCGGTGATCTCGATCGGCGGCACCGTGCAGCTCGTGGTCGCGCTCGCGCTGCTGCGCCGCCGCCTCGGGCCCCTCGGAGACCGCCACCTCGCCGCAGGGCTGCGGCGCATCGCGCTGGCCGGAGTGCCCGCGCTCGCCGCCGGGGTGCTCGTGCTCTGGGCGACCGGCGGCCTGGCGGACGGTTGGTCCGTCTCGTCGACGATCGGCGGCGCGGTCGGCGCCCTGCTCATCGCCGTCGTCTGCGCCGCGGTCTACGCGATCGTCCTGGCCCTCCTGCGGGCCCCCGAGATCCGCATGGCGACGGACCTCGTGCGGTCGCGGCTGCGCCGCTGACCCGATCCTCCCCCGACCGGGGGCGCGACCCCGACGGGCGGAATAGCGCTCCGCCGGTTACCGTTTCACCCCCCGCAGGTCGAGACAGGGAGTGGACATGCGTCAGGTGATCATCATCGGGTCGGGCCCCGCGGGGTACACCGCGGCGATCTACGCCTCCCGCGCCCAGCTGGAGCCGCTGCTCATCGCCAGCTCGGTCGAGGCGGGCGGCGAGCTCATGAACACCACCGACGTCGAGAACTACCCCGGCTTCCCCGAGGGGATCATGGGCCCGGACCTCATGGAGAACATGCGGCTCCAGGCCGAGAAGTTCGGCACCGAGATCGTGCTCGAGGACGTCACCGCGGTGGAGCTCGACGGCGACGTCAAGCGCGTCCACGTCGGCGAGGGCAAGTACCACAAGGTCTACGAGGCCCTGACGGTCGTCGTCGCCAGCGGCTCCGCGTACCGCAAGCTCGGCGTGACCGGCGAGGACCGCCTGTCCGGCCACGGCGTCTCGTGGTGCGCGACCTGCGACGGCTTCTTCTTCCGCGGCAAGGAGATCGCGGTCGTCGGCGGCGGCGACTCGGCGATGGAGGAGGCGACCTTCCTCACGAAGTTCGCCGACAAGGTCCACCTGATCCACCGCGGCGACTCGCTGCGCGCGTCGAAGATCATGCAGGACCGCGCGTTCGAGGACCCGAAGATCGAGTTCCAGTGGAACTCGACGATCGAGGAGATCCAGGGCGGCGACCTCGTGGACGGCGTGACGCTCAAGTCGACGAACGGCGGCGAGGACCGGCACCTGCCCCTCGACGGCGTCTTCATCGCGATCGGCAACGACCCGCGCACGGACCTCGTCAAGGACCAGCTCGAGCTGACCCCCGAGGGCACCATCAAGGTCGAGGGCCGCTCGTCGCGCACCTCGATCCCCGGCGTCTTCGCCGCGGGCGACGTGATCGACCCGACGTACCGGCAGGCGATCACCGCCGCCGCGTCCGGCACGGTCGCGGCCCTCGACGCGGAGCACTACCTGGCCTCCCTCCCCGCGGACCTGCTGAGCCGCGCGAAGGGCGACACCCGGCCGGGCGAGGCGCCGGCTTCCGGCGCGACGTTCACGCCGGACGGCACCCTGGTCGGCCAGGCGTAGAGTGCCCACTCGTTCCTCTTCATCACTAGGAGTGATTGCGCGATGCGCGAAGTGACGGATGCGACGTTCGAGCAGGACGTCCTCAAGTCCGACAAGCCGGTCCTCGTCGACTTCTGGGCCGCGTGGTGCGGTCCGTGCCGCCGGGTCGGTCCGGTGCTCGCCGAGATCGCCGAGGAGCACGCCGACAAGATCGAGATCGTCAAGCTCAACGTCGACGAGAACCCCGAGACGGCGATGAAGTACCAGATCACCTCGATCCCGGCGATGAAGCTCTACTCGAACGGCGAGGTCGTGAAGACGGTCATCGGCGCCAAGCCGAAGCCCGCCATCGAAGCCGACCTCGCCGCCGTCCTGGCCTGACAGCCCCCGATCCGATCGGCCTTCTCGTCGCCCCGCGACGGGCGGGATCCACGGGCGGGGGCCAGCACCCCGGCAGGACGAATCGACTCCAGCAGGACGAGACCAGTCTTGGATCCCTCCTGCCTCCGGTGCATTCGTCCTGCTGGGGCCTCGCGCGCACCGCGTGCGAGGAAGCACTGAGAAGGCACTGACGTGAGCGACCTCCGCCCGACCGGCACCGGAACCGACCTCGACCCGTGGCTCGCCACGTACGCCGAGCGGGCTTCCGGCCTGGCCGCCAGCGAGGTCAGGGCGCTGTTCGCCGTGGCCTCGCGCCCCGAGGTCGTCTCCCTCGCGGGCGGCATGCCCTACGTCCGCGCGATCCCGCGCGAGCTCGTCGCGGGCGCGATCGACCGGATGCTGCTCGCGGACGCGCCCGCCGCGCTCCAGTACGGCTCCGGCCAGGGCCTCCCCCGGCTGCGCGAGCACATCGTCGAGGTGATGGCGGAGGAGGGCATCGCCGCCTCCCCCGACGACGTCGTGACGACGACCGGGTCGCAGCAGGCGATCGACCTCGTCACGAAGCTCTTCATCGACCCGGGCGACGTGATCCTCGCCGAGGGGCCGAGCTACGTGGGCGCCCTCGGCGTCTTCAAGTCGTACCAGGCGCGGGTGGTCCACCTGCCCATGGACGCCGACGGCCTGGTGCCGGAGGTGCTCGAGGCGGCGATCCTCGAGCAGCGCGCCGCGGGACGCACGGTCAAGTTCCTCTACACGATCCCGAACTTCCACAACCCCGCCGGCATCACGCTCTCCGCCGAGCGCCGGCCCCGGGTCGTCGAGATCTGCCGTCGCCTCGGCGTGCTGATCGTCGAGGACAACCCGTACGGGCTGCTCTGGTTCGACGCGCCGCCGCCCCCGCCGCTGCAGACCCTCGATCCGGAGGGCGTCGTCTACCTCGGGTCGTTCTCGAAGACGTTCGCGCCCGGCTTCCGCGTGGGCTGGGCCGTCGCGCCGCACGCGATCCGGGAGAAGCTCGTGCTCGCCGCCGAGTCGGCGATCCTCTCGCCGTCGAGCTTCAACCACCTCCTGATCGCCGAGTACCTGGAGACGGTGGACTGGCGCGCCCAGATCGCCCGGTTCCGCGACGTGTACCGCGAGCGCCGCGACGCCATGCTCGCCGCGCTGCAGACGTACCTGCCGAACCTCACCTGGAACGAGCCGAACGGCGGCTTCTACATCTGGGTGGGCCTGCCGGGCGAGCTGCACTCGAAGCAGATGCTGCCCCGCGCCGTGCGCGAGCTCGTCGCCTACACGCCCGGCACCGGCTTCTACGCCGACGGCTCCGGCGGCCGTGAGATGCGGCTCTCGTTCTGCTACCCGACGCCGGAGGACATCGCGATCGGCATCCAGCGGCTCGCGACCGTGGTGAACGGGGAGCTGGAGCTCGTCCGCGCCTTCGCCGGCACCGGCTCGCTCGCGCCGCGACGGGACGACCGGGCCGTCGGCGCCCCGCCGCCCGACCTGCGCTGAGACCCCGAGGAGAACTCATGGCCGGAACGACCTCCGTGGTGGTGCTCTCGGGCGGCATCTCGCACGAGCGCGACGTGTCCCTGCGGTCCGGGCGGCGCGTGGTCGACGCGCTGTCCCGGCTCGGCTGGCGGGTGAGCACGGCGGAGCCGGACGCGAAGCTGCTGCCGCTCCTCCTCGAGCGCCGCCCGGACGTCGTCTGGCCGGCGCTGCACGGCGCGAGCGGGGAGGACGGCTCCCTGCGGGCGCTGCTCGACGTGTCCGGCCTCCCCTACATCGGCAGCCGCGGCCCCGCGGCCCGGCTGGCCTGGGACAAGCCGACCGCCAAGCGGCTCGTGGAGGTCGCCGGCGGTGCGACGCCCGCCTCGGTCACCCTGACGCGGGAGGTGTTCCGGGAGATCGGCGCCCGCAGCGCGATCGACACGATCCTCGGGTCGATGACCGACGGGCTGGTCGTGAAGCCGGCCCGCGGCGGCTCCGCGCAGGGCGTCACCGTCGTCGACACGGCCGAGCAGCTGCCGCGCGCCCTGATGGACGCGTTCACGTACGCGGACGAGGCGCTCATCGAGCAGCGGGTCGTCGGCACCGAGATCGCCGTCGGCGTGCTGGACGGCGACGACGGCCCGGCCGCGCTGCCGGCCGTCGAGATCGTGCCCCGCAGCGGGTTCTACGGGTTCGAGGAGCGCTACACCGCGGGGGAGACGCGCTTCTACACGCCCGCGCGGCTCGATCCGGCCGTGGCGGCCGCGGCGGGGGAGCTCGCCGTGCTCGCGCACCGCGCGATGGGCCTGCGGCACCTCTCGCGGGCGGACCTCATCGTCGACGCGTCGGGACGGCCGTGGTTCCTGGAGTCGAACGTGATGCCCGGGCTGACCGAGACGAGCCTCCTGCCGCAGGCGATCCTGTCGACCGGTCGGGACCTCTCCTCCGCCTACGCGGCGATCACGGAGCGCGCCCTCGCCGAGGCCTGATCCGCGCGATCGTGTTCACGGGTCAGGGGTCCGGTCACCGGATCCCCTGCTCCGTGAACCCCTGGTGCGTGAAGACGCCGTCGACGAGGCGGGGGACGGCGGTGCTCGCGTCCTCCTCCGCGGCGATCGCGACGTCCTCCGCGAAGCCCGCCTCCGACAGCTCGAGCGCGCTCGCCAGCCCGGCGAGGGGGAGGGCACGGCGGGCGGCGCTCCGGTAGGCGTCCGCCGCCGCGAGCGCCTCGGGCGAGGCGAGCCGGTCGCGTCCGAGCGCGGCCAGCACCGCCCCGGCGCCCCACACGTCCTCCCACGCGGGACGCGACGATCCGTCGCTCCAGCGCTCCCCCGCAGCGACGACCGCGACCGACGCGGCCGCGTCGCGCGCGAGATGCTGCGCGCAGGCCGCGGCGACGGCGGACGCGTTGCGGAGGGACCCCGCGACGACCTCGCCCCGCTCCGCGAGCGCCGCGCTGAGCGTCGCCCCGTTCGGCGACGGCAGCACGAGCCGCTCCACGCCTCGCGCCCGCCGGATCGACGCCGGCGACAGGCTCGTGCCGGATCCGGTCCGCGGCCCCGCGAGCACCGCCCCGTGCTCCTCCGCGAGCCGCGCCGCGCGCTCGTCGCGCAGCGGCGCGGGGATCACGGCGATCCCCCGGTCGGCGGCGACGCTGACGCAGGTCGTGAAGGACAGCACGTCGACCACGACCACCAGCACGGCGTCGCCCGTGGCGATCGCGCGCCCGCCCTCGAGCCCCTGCTCGAAGCGGATGCGGCTCCCGGCCTGCGAGGTGCTCACGCTTCTGGACGCCTTCGCGGCGGCGCGGCGTCCAGAAGCGTGAGCAACGTGGCCTACTTGCGGCGGAGGGCCGCCGTGCGCTGGGCGAGCATGCGCTCGCGCGCCTCGCCCTCCTCCCACTTCTCCTCGCCGATCTCCTCGAGGATGCGGTTGAGGTCCGCGACCGACCCGAAGTCGATGACGATCCGGCCGCTCTTCGCGTTGAGGTCGACGCGGACGCGGGTGTCGAAGCGCGAGCCGAGCTTGTCGGCGATGTGGTCGAGCCCCTCGTTGCGGCGGCCGGTCGCCTTCTTCGGCTTCGCGGGGCCCGCCAGGCGGATCGCCGCGGCCTCCGCCTGCCGCACGTTGAGGTCCTCGACGACGATCTTGTCGACGAGCCGGTCCATCAGCTCCGGGTCCACGACGGACAGCACCGCGCGGGCGTGGCCAGGCGTGATGACGCCCGACGCGACCTTGCGCTGGATGTGCTCGGGGAGGCGGAGGAGCCGGATCGTGTTCGTGATCGTCGTCCGGTTGCGCCCGATGCGCATCCCGAGCTCCTCGTGCGTGATGCCGAAGTCGTCGATCAGCTGCTGGTAGGCGCTCGCCTCCTCCAGCGGCGTCAGCTGCAGGCGGTGGAGGTTCTCGAGGAGCGCCTCCTGCAGCATCTGCTCGTCGGCGGTGTCCTTGACGACCGCCGGGATGAAGCGCAGGCCGGCCGCCTTGGAGGCGCGGAGGCGGCGCTCGCCCATGACGAGCTCGAACTTCGCGTCCTCGCCCTCGGGCAGCGGCCGCACCACGATCGGCTGCAGGACGCCGTTCTCCTGCACCGAGTGCACGAGCTCGGCCATGCCCTGCTCGTCGAACTCGCGCCGGGGCTGCTGCGGGTTCGGCCGGATCTCGTCGGGGACGAGCGCGACCAGGCGCAGGCCCGGGACCGGCTGCAGGTCGTCGGCGGGCGCCTCGGGCGCGCGGCCGAAGTAGACGTCGGAGGGCCGGGTCTGGTCCAGGGGCCGGTCGTCGTCCGGCATCAGCAGCGCGCCGATGCCGCGACCGAGCCGCTGGGACCGCGCCGGGGCGGCCTGGCCGGAGGGCCGCGCCGCGCTCACGCCGCGACCGCCCGTCGGGCGATCTCGCCGGCGGCCTCGAGGTACGAGATCGCGCCGGGGGAGTTGGGGTCGTAGGTGATCACGCTCTGCCCGTGGCTCGGGGCCTCCGAGATGCGGACCGCCCGCGGGATGACGCTGCCGAGCACCTGCTCGGGGAAGTGCTTCCGCACGTCGTCGGCCACGTCGTTCGCGAGGCGCGTGCGGCCGTCGAACATCGTGAGCAGGATCGTCGAGACCGAGAGGGTCGGGTTGAGGTGCTTCTCGATCAGGTCGACGTTGCGCAGCAGCTGCGACAGGCCCTCGAGCGCGTAGTACTCGCACTGGATCGGGATGAGCACCTCGGTCGCCGCGACGAACGCGTTGATCGTCAGCAGGCCGATCGACGGCGGGCAGTCGATGAAGACGTAGTCGAAGCGCTCCTCCGCGCTCTGCAGGTAGGCGCTGAGGGCGGTGCGGAGGCGCTGCTCGCGGGCGACGAGCGAGACGAGCTCGATCTCCGCGCCGGCGAGGTGGATCGTGGCGGGGGCGCACCAGAGCGTGTCGAACTCCGGGCTCTTCTGCACGACGTCCGACAGCGGGGCGTCGCCGACGATGACGTCGTAGACGCTGATGGTGTCGTGCCGGTGCTCGACCCCGAGCGCCGTGGAGGCGTTGCCCTGCGGGTCGAGGTCGATGGCGAGCACGCGCATGCCCGACTTCGCGAGCGCGGCGGCGAGGTTGACGGTCGTCGTCGTCTTGCCGACGCCGCCCTTCTGGTTCGCCACGGTGAAGATGCGCGTCTCGCGGGGCCTCGGCAGCGCGTTGCCCTTCAGGCGCGCGCGCCGCGCGGTGAGGTCCGCGAGCTCGCGGGCGAGGGGCGTCGACTCGTCGAAGCCCGACCCTCGCGAGTCGAGCGCTGAGCTGGGTGTCACTTCGATCCTCAGGTCAAGTGGGTGTACCCCGAACAGGGGTCAAACCGGCAGAGTAGCCACCAGGACCCGGGTTTCGAGGGACGCCATGCCGCGTCCTGCGATCTCGACGTGCACGTCCTCGAGCCCCAGGCGGCGGATCGCCTTCTCCGCCTTCGCGATCTCCGCCTCCACGGAGGCGCCCTTCAGCAGCGCGAGCCGGCCGCCCGGCCTCGCGAGCGGCGCCGTGATCGGCAGCAGCCCGCTCAGCGCGCCGACCGCACGGGCGGTGACGACGTCGAACCGGCCGCGCGGCGCGTCCTCGGCCCGGGACCGCTCGACCACGACGTTCTTCAGCCCGAGGCGCGCCGTCTCCTCCTCGAGCCAGGCGACGCGGCGCTCCATCGGCTCGATCAGGGTCACGCGCAGATCGGGGCGCGCGGCGGCGATCACCAGCCCCGGCAGGCCGGCGCCGCTGCCGACGTCGGCGACGGTCGCACCCTGCGGCAGGAAGGGGGACAGCAGACCGCTGTTCACGACGTGCCGCGACCAGAGCCGCGACGGCTCGAGCGGGCCGATCAGCCCGAGGACGATGCCGTGCTCGGCGAGGTCGGCGACGTAGCGGCGGACCACGGGCAGCCGGTCGCCGAAGACCTGCGCGGCCTCCGGCGGCTCCGGCTCGAGCGCCTCGGAGCGGGGCTCCTCGCTCACGCCGGTGTCAGCACGATGTGCCGGTCGGAGCCCTCCCCCTCGGAGTGCGACTGGAGCCCGCGCTCCGCGGCGAGGTCGTGCACCAGCTTCCGCTCGTACGACGACATCGGCTCGAACGGCACGGCGTCGGCGCCGTCGGCGATGCGCGCGGCCGCCGACTCGACGAGCCCGGCGAGCTCGCGGGAGCGCTGGTCGCGGCTGCCGCCGATGTCGAGCGTGAGGCGGGCGAAGCCGCCGGTGCGGGTCTGCACCGCGAGCCGGGTGAGCTCCTGGAGCGCGCCGACGGTCTCGGGCGCGGACAGCAGCCGCAGGTCGCCGCCCGTCACCTTGATCGTCGTGCGGCCGTGCTCGTCCTCGATCTCGATGTCCCCGTCGAGGTCGGAGATGTCGAGCAGCTCCTCGACGTAGTCCGCGGCGATGTCGCCGATGTCCTCGCTGCCCGCCTCGGCGTCGAGCGCGGCCTGCAGGCCGGTCACGTCGTCCTCGACCGGGGTGTTCGCGTCCGCGCCGTGCTGAGGCTCTCGAAGTGTCATGCCCGTCGTTCTCCCGTCCGCTTGGCCCGCGCGCGGCCCACCGGCTGCGTGCGCTGCGTGTTCGCCCGCGGCTGCGGGGCCTCGACCTCGGGCGCTTCCAGCGGCTCGCCGGTGCGCTCGCGCTTGCGCTCCGCCTTCTTCGCGAGACGCGCCTCGCGGGCCTTGGCGGCCTCGCTGCCCGGCGTCGGCGAGTTGCGGATCACGATGAACTGCTGGCCCATCGTCCACAGGTTGGAGAAGACCCAGTAGAACATCACGCCCAGCGGGAACGCGATGCCGGAGAAGATGAAGACCAGCGGAAGGATGTACAGCAGCATCTTCTGCTGGCGGTACATGGGGCTCGCGGCCGTCTCGGGCGAGACGTTCTTCGACATGATCTGCAGCTGCGTGATGAACTGCGTGACCGTCATCAGCGCGACCATGAAGATGCCGACGATCACGACGAGCAGGTCGCCCGAGGTGCCGCCCTTGCCCAGGGCGTTGATGCCGGAGCCGATGGTCTCGTGCAGCGGGGCGCCGAACAGGCTCGAGGCGCCGAAGGAGTTCGCGAGGTCCGGGGTGAGCAGGCCGACGCCGCCGCGGTCCGGGTCGCGCTGCGCGGTCTCCAGCACCTGGAACAGGCTGAAGAAGATCGGCATCTGCGCGACGAGCGGCAGGCAGGAGGAGAACGGGCTCGTCCCGTGGTGGCGGTAGAGCTCCATCGTCTCCCGGCTCATCGCCTCGCGGGAGAACTGGTCGCGCTTGCCCTTGTACTTCTCCTGGATCTTCTTCAGCTGCGGCGCCAGCTCCAGCATCTTGCGCTGGCTCTTGATCTGCCGGACGAAGAGGGGGATCAGGGCCGAGCGGACCACGATCACGAGGCCGAGGATCGACAGGATCCAGGTCAGGCCGTCGCCGGGCTGCAGGCCGATCGAGGACCAGAAGGCGTGGAAGCCGACCAGGATCGCCTCGATCACCCATTTGAACGGCCACAGGACGAGGCCGAAGATGTCTGGGATGCCCATGGGGTTCAGCCTCCCGGCTGCTCTGCCGGCCGAACGAAGCCGTGCGTGGTGATGCGGTACGAGGGACGGAGCCGGGCGGGCGGGTCGTCGACCCCGCCGCGCGACCACGGGTTGCAGCGGAGGACGCGCCACACCGCCAGAGACGTTCCGACGACGGCTCCCGACTGCTGCACGGCCTCGAGGGCGTAGCGGGAGCAGGAGGGATGGTACCTGCAGACGTCGCCGTAGAGGGGCGAGACCACGGCGCGGTACAGACGCAGCACCGCGATCAGGGCGTTGCGCGGCAGGAGCAGCAGGGTCGTCATGCGCGCTCCTGCAGCACGCCGACCAGCCGGCGCAGCTCGCCGTCGATCTGGTCGAAGTCGGCCGACGCCGCGGACGGCAGGGCGCGGACGACGACGTCGAGCCCGCGCACGTCCTGCGCGAGCGACCAGCCGACGGCCTTCATGCGGCGCCGGACCTTGTTGCGCACGACGGCCTTGCCGACGTTGCGCGCGACGATGACCCCCATCCGCATCGGCGAGTCGGGGGAGGAGCGCCGCCCGTAGGCGAGCACCAGCGCACCGCGGGCCTTCCGGCCGGAGCGGACCAGGCGGCGGTAGTCCGTCGCCGAGACGATCCGGTTCGCCTTCGCGAGCACGGGGGGAGGGTCGGGCCCCTACGCCGAGAGCTCGGTGCGGCCCTTGGCGCGGCGCGCGGAGAGGATGGCGCGGCCGGCGCGGGTGCGCATGCGCAGGCGGAAGCCGTGCACCTTGGCCCGGCGGCGGTTGTTCGGCTGGAACGTGCGCTTCGTCACTCTGGTCACCTCGTGTGATCGGCTGCGCCGCAGCGCCCGGGGGCCCGGGCGGGGCGCGAAGTCGTGGGGCGCGAAGAACGCGCCGCGGAACCGGAACACACTACATCACGGCTCCCCCACCCCTCGGACGAGGGACGAATTCCACAGGTGTGATTCGTCGTTGTCCCCAGGTCTGGGCTCGTGCTTCCGGGCTCCTCCGCGGCGTTTCTCCACACACAGGAAGCGCGCCTGTGGAGACTTGCCTGCGGAAACAGGCGGGCGTTACGGTGGGCCCTCGTCGCTCCCGGCACCCGACTGGAGCGCAGGTCTCCGCCAGGCGCCGCCCCCGTGCGCCGCCTTCGTCGCGCACGCACCCCGGGAGATCGAGGAGGGATGGGTCGATGACGGACGTGGCCGTGGACGCGTGGACCAGGATCCGCGCCACCCTCGCCACCGATCCCCGCGTCGGCCCGCAGCTGCAGGGCTTCGTCAGCCTCGTCGAGCCCAAGGGCGTCATGGCCGGCGTGCTCTACCTCGAGGTGCCCAACGACTTCTCGCGCTCGATGCTCGAGCAGCGCGGGCGCGTCCCGCTCACGGAGGCGATCTCCGCGCTCGACGGCGAGTTCGAGATCCACACCTTCGCCGTCACGGTGAACCCCGACATCGTCCCGGACTACTCCTCGGCCCCGGCGCCCGCACCGGTGCCGGCCGCGGCCCCCGCCTCCTCCGCCTCGCCCGCCGCCCGCACCGCGTCGGTGGCCGTGGAGGCGGCGCCCGAGACGCCGGTCGTCCCGGCGGGCACGGAGTCGCGCCTCAACGAGCGGTACACGTTCGAGACGTTCGTCATCGGCTCGTCGAACCGCTTCGCGCACGCCGCGGCCTTCGCGGTCGCGGAGTCGCCCGCGAAGGCCTACAACCCGCTCTTCATCTACGGCGGCTCCGGCCTCGGCAAGACCCACCTCCTGCACTCCATCGGGCACTACTCGATGGGCCTCTACCCCGGGATCCGGGTGCGGTACGTGTCGAGCGAGGAGTTCACGAACGACTTCATCAACTCGATCGCGACGAACCGGACGCAGCAGTTCCAGGCGCGCTACCGGGACGTCGACGTCCTGCTGATCGACGACATCCAGTTCCTGTCGGGCAAGGACTCCACGCAGGAGGCCTTCTTCCACACCTTCAACACCCTGCACGACCACAACAAGCAGGTGGTCATCACCTCCGACCTCGCGCCGCGGCAGCTGACGGGGTTCGAGGACCGGATGCGGTCCCGCTTCGAGCAGGGCCTGATCACGGACGTGCAGATCCCGGACCTCGAGACCCGCATCGCGATCCTCCGCAAGCGGGCGCAGAACGAGCAGATCCAGGTCCCCGACGACATCCTCGAGTTCATGGCCTCGAAGGTCTCGAGCAACATCCGGGAGCTCGAGGGCACGCTGATCCGGGTCACCGCCTACGCGAGCCTGACCCGGGCCCCGGTCGACCTGCAGCTGGTGCAGACGGTGCTGAAGGACCTCATCACCCTCGACGAGGACAACGTCATCGCGCCGGGCGACATCATCGAGGCGGTCGCGGCGTACTTCAAGCTCTCGACCGACGACCTCTTCGGGTCGAGCCGGTCGCAGCAGATCGCCTCCGCCCGCCAGATCGCGATGTACCTGTGCCGCGAGCTGACGAGCCTGTCGCTGCCGAAGATCGGCCAGCTGTTCGGCGGTCGCGACCACACCACCGTGATGTACGCGAACAAGAAGATCAGCGAGCTCATGAAGGAGCGCCGCTCGATCTACAACCAGGTCACCGAGCTGACGAGCCGCATCAAGCAGGAGCAGCGCTACCGCCGCTGAGCCCGCCCGCGCCCTCTCGTGCGGTACCCCTGGCGTCGCAGCGACCGCGTGACGGCGTCAGCGGGGATGCGGGGCGCGGAGCCGGCGGCACCCCGCGTGCGAGGGACGCGCGGGTCGGGTCGCAGAGCGGTACCCGGGGGCTCGGACAGCGGTCGGGGCGGGCGCATCGGGCTGCGATCAGGGAGTTCTCCTCGCCCGGAGCCGGAATCCACCCCCATGTGAGGGAGGTGTGGATAACTCCGGTCGGCACCCCCGTGCGGGGCCCCCTCCCCCTGGGGCGATGTGGAACCGGTCCGGGGACGTCAACATGGCAGGGCGCACGACTCCGCCGTCCGTCCGCACGGTTCCAACATCTGACAGCCCTGTAGTTCCCGCTCGGCAGGCGGCTCCGCACGAGTTATCCACAGTGTGCACACCTGTTAAGAGTGTGGTTGTCCTTCTCCTTCTCTTCCTCCCTCCACTCGATTCCGCGCTGTGGACTGCGACCCCCGTCCGGGCGTCAGGGGCATGAAGGCGGGCCGAGGCCACCCGCTACGATGCTCACCGACCTACGGCAGGACACCCCCGGCGCGATCCCGGGCCCAACGGAACAGGGAGTGCGACGGTGCGATTCCACGCGAACCGGGACGTCTTCAGCGACGCCGTGTCGTTCGCCGTCCGCCTGCTTCCGCAGCGCACCACGCTGCCGATCCTCTCGGGCGTGCTGATCGAGACGACGGACGACGGCCTCTCCCTCTCCTCCTTCGACTACGAGGTGAGCGCCCGCGTGCGCATCGACGCGCAGGTGGACGAGCCGGGCCGCGTGCTCGTCTCCGGCCGCCTCCTCGCGGACATCGCGAACCGTCTCCCCGGCGTCCCGGTCGAGGTCTCGACGCAGGAGAACCGGGTGCTCGTCAGCGCCGGCAGCGCCAGGTTCACGCTGCTCTCCATGCCCGTCGCGGAGTACCCGTCGCTGCCCCCGGTCGGCGAGTCCACCGGCGTCGTGCCCGCGGGGACCTTCTCCGGCTCGATCGCGCAGGTCGTCGTCGCCGCCTCGCGCGACGACGTCACCCCCGTGATCACCGGCGTGCAGCTCGAGGCGACGGCGGGATCGATCTCCCTGACGGCGACCGACCGCTACCGCGTCGCCGTGCGCGAGCTCCCCTGGACGAGCGACGCGAAGGAGCCGGTCAGCGCGCTCGTGCCGGCCCGCACGCTCCAGGAGGTCGGCCGCACCTTCGCCGGCAGCGGCGACGTCAGCATCGGCATCACCCGCGGCGGCGACCGCGAGCTCATCGCGTTCGCCTCCGACCGCCGCACGGTCACCTCGCTGCTGATCAAGGGCAACTTCCCGCCGGTCAAGCGGCTGTTCCCCGACACCACCGAGCACTACGCGGTCATCGGCACGGCGGAGCTCGTCGAGGCGACGCGGCGCGTGCAGCTCGTCCTGGAGCGCGAGGCCGCGCTCCGGTACTCCTTCTCCTCCGAGGGCCTCGTGCTCGAGGCGGCCGGCTCCGAGCAGGCGCAGGCGTCCGAGCAGCTGGACGCGGTCCTCGTCGGCGACGACATCGTCGTCTCGCTGAAGCCCCAGTTCCTGCTCGACGGGCTCTCGGGCGTCCACACGGACTTCGTGCGAATCTCGTTCACGAAGACGGAGAACCCGAACAAGCCTGGTCCGGTGCTCATCACCGGCCAGAAGTCGCGGGAGGACGCGGGCAGCGAGGAATTCCGCTACCTGCTCCAGCCGAACCTGCTGCTGCGCTGAACCCGGCGCCGCGGCCCAACCGAGCATGAGGGACAGCGGAATGAAGATCGGACTCGTCGGCCTGGGCAAGATGGGCAACAACATGCGCGCCCGTCTGAAGAAGAGCGGCATCGACGTCGTCGGCTACGACACCAACCCGGACGTCAGCGACGTGCCGGACTACGCGGCGCTCGCCGCCGCGCTGCCGACGCCGCGCACCGTCTGGGTCATGGTGCCCGCGGGCAGGATCACCCAGTCGGTCATCGACGAGCTGGAGCAGGTGCTCGAGCCGGGCGACCTGATCATCGACGGCGGCAACTCCCGCTTCACCGAGGACGAGAAGCACGCGAAGCAGCTCGACCCGAAGGGCATCTCCTTCATGGACGTCGGCGTCTCCGGCGGCGTGTGGGGCCTCGAGAACGGCTACGGCCTGATGGTCGGCGGCAGCGACGAGCAGGTCGAGCGGGTCATGCCGGTCTTCGACGCGCTGCGCCCGGAGGGCCCCCGCGACGAGGGCTTCGTGCACGCGGGCCCGGTCGGCGCCGGCCACTACACGAAGATGGTCCACAACGGCATCGAGTACGCGATCATGCAGGCGTACGCGGAGGGCTACGAGCTGCTCCACGCCTCGGACCGCGGCATCGACGTCACCGGCACCTTCAAGGCCTGGCAGCGCGGCACGGTCGTCCGCTCCTGGCTGCTCGAGCTGATGGTCCGCGCCCTCGAGCAGGACCCCGACTTCGCCGAGATCGACGGCTACGTCGACGACTCCGGCGAGGGCCGCTGGACGCTCGAGGAGGCGATCGACCACGCCGTGCCGATGCCCGCCATCAGCGCCTCGATCTTCGCCCGCTTCGTGTCGCGGCAGGAGCAGTCCCCCGCCATGCAGGCGGTCGCCGCGCTGCGCAACCAGTTCGGCGGCCACGCGGTCAAGGCCGCGGAGGTCGAGACCGCGCAGCAGATGCACCCGACCAAGCGCTAGACCCCTTCTCGTCCGGGGCTGCCGGGATCCCGGCCCGCCGGCCCCCTGCAGCCCCGGACGGAGCGACCCCTGATGCGCATCGCGAACCTGCGGCTGACCGACTGGCGCAACTACGCCGCCGCGGACGTCTCGTTCGCACCGGGAGCGAACGTGCTCGCCGGCAGCAACGGGCAGGGGAAGACGAACCTCGTCGAGGCGATCGGCTTCCTCACGACCCTGGGCTCGCACCGGGTCGCGGGCGACGCGGCCCTCGTGCGCGCGGGCGCCGACGCCGCGGTGATCCGGGCGACCGTCGTCGCGGGGGAGCGCGAGGTCCTCGCCGAGGTCCTCGTCAACCGCGTGGGCGCCAACCGCGCGCAGCTCAACCGGTCTGCGGTGCGTCCGCGCGAGATCACGCGGAACGTCTCGAGCGTCCTGTTCGCGCCGGAGGACCTCGCCATCGTGCGCGGCGAGCCCTCCGCCCGCCGCCGCTTCGTCGACGAGCTGCTCGTGCAGCGCGCCCCGCGGCTCGCGGGCACCGTCTCCGACTACGAGAAGGCGCTCCGGCAGCGCAACGGCCTGCTCCGCGGGAGCCGCGGGCTCGTCGACGTCGAGTCGCTCGCGGTCTGGGACGAGCGCCTCGTCGCGACGGGCTCCGAGCTGCTCGACGCCCGCACCGCCCTGCTCGCCGACCTTGAGCCCCTGATCGCCGAGCAGTACGCGGTCGTCGCGGGCGCCGACCAGCGGGTCGCCGTGGCGGCGCAGCGCACGATCGACGACGAGTCGGACGAGGGCACGACCGTCGAGCGGTTCACCGCCGCCCTCGCCCGGGTCCGGCGCCGCGAGATCGAGCGCGGCATCACCCTGGTCGGCCCGCACCGGGACGACGTGCTGCTCACGATCAACGGGCTGCCCGCCCGGGGATACGCGAGCCACGGGGAGTCGTGGTCGCTCGCGCTCGCGCTGCGCCTCGGCTCCGTGGAGCTGCTGCGGCACGCCCTCGAGACCGGCGACCCGATCGTGATCCTCGACGACGTGTTCGCGGAGCTCGACGAGCGGCGGCGCGTCCGCCTCGCGGACCGGGTCGCCCGCTACGAGCAGGTCATCGTCACCGCCGCGGTGGAGGCGGACATCCCGCCCGCGCTCGCCGGCCGCGTCACGCGCATCCGCGCCGGCAGCGTGGTCGACGAGCCCGAGCCCGAGCCCGCGGCCGACGGGCCCGCGGGGGCGGCCGAGCGGGCAGGATCGACCGCGTGACCGACGACGCCCGCACGGAGGCGCAGCGGGTGTGGACCCGGCTCCGCTCGGTCTTCGGCGGGTCCCGTCCGCGCCGCCGGGTCGTCGCCGATCGGCCGGGCACGACGCCCTTCGCCGCCGGCCGCGACCCGCTCTCGGTCGGGACCGTGCTCGACCGCGTGACCGACTCGCTCGGGTGGCGCACCCCGCTCGCCCGCACGGACCTCGCCGCGGCCTGGCGGTCGATCGCCGGCGCGGAGACCGCGAAGCACGCGGAGGTCGAGGGCTACGCCGACGGCGTGCTGCTCGTGCGCTGCGACTCGACCGCGTGGGCGACGCAGCTGTCGCTCATGCGCTCCCAGATCGCCGAGCGGATCGCGAAGGACTTCCCGGACGCGGGGGTCGATTCGATCCGCTTCCTGGGGCCCAACACGCCGAGCTGGAACCACGGCCCGCGGAGCGTGCAGGGCCGCGGTCCCCGCGACACCTACGGCTGACCCCTCCGGAGCGCGATTCTCGCTCTCGGCGGAACCGGTCCGCAGATCGATCTGACGGGCGAATCGGCCGCGTGTCGCCGAGGAGGCCGAGTGATCTGATCCCCGTCCCGATTCTGAGGCCGCAGAAGGCCGAATCCGGCCCCGGGTCCCCTCGCCGCGCGGTAGACTCGGGAGGTACCGAGGACTGGAGTGCGGATCAGTGACGAGCGACGTTGACGGGCCCATCGGCGAGGACGACACGAACGACGCGACGGGCCCGGTCGACGACCTCGGGCCGGAGAGCACCGACGGGGAGTCGCTGACGGAGCCCGCGGAGGACGACGCCGAGGCGACGAGGCCGAAGCCGAACGGCGAGGACTACGGCGCCGGGTCCATCCAGGTGCTCGAGGGCCTCGAGGCCGTGCGCAAGCGCCCGGGCATGTACATCGGCTCGACCGGTCCGCGCGGCCTGCACCACCTGGTCTACGAGATCGTCGACAACGCGGTCGACGAGGCGCTCGCGGGCTACTGCGACACGATCGACGTGCGCATCCTCGCGGACGGCGGCATCCGCGTCGCGGACAACGGGCGCGGCATCCCGGTCGACGTCCACCCCGTCGAGGGCCGGTCGACGGTCGAGGTCGTCCTGACCGTGCTGCATGCGGGCGGCAAGTTCGGCGGAGGCGGGTACGCGGTCTCGGGCGGCCTGCACGGCGTCGGCAGCTCGGTCGTGAACGCGCTGTCCCACAAGCTCGACGTCGAGGTCCGGCGCCAGGGCCACGTCTGGCGCCAGTCCTACACGGACGGCGTCCCGGACGCGCCGCTGGCGCAGGGCGAGGCCGCCGACTCGACCGGGACGACGGTGTCGTTCTGGCCGAACGCGGACATCTTCGAGACGACCGAGTTCGACTACGAGACGCTGCGCACCCGGTTCCAGCAGACCGCGTTCCTCAACAAGGGCCTCACGATCGCGCTGACCGACGAGCGCACGTCCGAGCCGGTGGAGGGGGAGACGGAGGCGCCCGAGGTGCGCACGAACGTCTTCCGCTACGACCGCGGGCTCGTGGACTACGTCGAGTACCTCAACCTCGCCAGCGCGAAGAAGTCCGAGCCGGTGCACGAGTCGGTGATCGCCTTCGAGTCCGAGGACAAGGAGAAGGTGATCTCGCTCGAGATCGCCATGCAGTGGACGGGCTCCTACTCCGAGAGCGTCCACACGTTCGCGAACACGATCAACACGCACGAGGGCGGCACCCACGAGGAGGGCTTCCGCGCCGCGCTGACCGGCCTCATCAACCGCTACGGGCGGGAGAAGGGCTTCATCAAGGAGAAGGACGAGAACCTGACGGGCGACGACGTCCGCGAGGGCCTCACCGCCGTCATCTCGATCAAGCTCGGCGAGCCGCAGTTCGAGGGCCAGACGAAGACCAAGCTCGGGAACACCGAGGCGAAGCCGTTCGTGCAGCGCGTCGTGACGCAGGAGCTCACGCACTGGTTCGAGTCGAACCCGAACCAGGCGCGCGACATCGTGCGGAAGGGCATCCAGGCGGCCACCGCCCGGCTCGCCGCCCGGAAGGCGCGGGACGCGACCCGGAAGACCGCGCTCGACCGCGCCTCCATGCCGGGCAAGCTCAAGGACTGCCAGACGCGCGACGCGTCGAAGGCCGAGATCTTCCTCGTCGAGGGCGACTCCGCCGGCGGCTCGGCCGTGCGCGGGCGCAACCCGGAGACGCAGGCGATCTTGCCGCTGCGCGGCAAGATCCTGAACGTCGAGAAGGCGCGGCTCGACAAGGCGCTCGGCAACGCCGAGGTCCAGGCGATGATCACGGCCTTCGGGTCGGGCATCGGCGAGGACTTCAACCCCGAGAAGGTCCGCTACCACAAGATCGTCCTGATGGCCGACGCGGACGTCGACGGCCAGCACATCACGACGCTGCTGCTCACGCTCGTGTTCCGGTTCATGCGGCCGCTCATCGAGCTCGGCTACGTCTACCTCGCGCAGCCGCCGCTGTACCGGCTCAAGTGGAGCAACGCGAAGCACGACTACGTGTTCAGCGACCGGGAGCGCGACGCGCTGCTCGCCGACGGCCTCGCCTCCGGCAAGCGCATCCCGAAGGAGAACGGCGTCCAGCGGTACAAGGGGCTCGGCGAGATGGACTTCTCGGAGCTGTGGGAGACCACGATGGACCCCGAGACCCGCACGCTGCGGCAGGTGACCCTCGAGGACGCCGCGGCGGCGGACGAGATCTTCGCCACCCTCATGGGCGAGGACGTCGAGTCGCGCCGCAACTTCATCCTGCAGAACGCGAAGGACGTCCGCTTCCTGGACATCTAGCCGTTCCCTCACCCCGCTGGTTGAGCCGGGCGCCCCCGCGCCCGTGTCGAAACCACTCCGTCGGACTGGTTTCGAGACGGCCCTGGACGGCCTCCTCAACCAGCGGATGATCGATAGGACCCTCAATGGTTGACAACATCGAGCAGGTCGACCTGCAGCTCGAGATGCAGCGGTCGTACCTCGACTACGCGATGAGCGTGATCGTGGCGCGCGCCCTGCCCGAGGTGCGGGACGGCCTGAAGCCGGTGCACCGCCGCGTGATCTACGCCATGTACGACGGCGGCTACCGGCCGGACCGGGCCTTCTCGAAGTGCGCCCGCGTCGTCGGCGACGTCATGGCGCAGTTCCACCCGCACGGCGACAGCGCGATCTACGACACGCTCGTGCGGCTCGTGCAGGACTGGAGCCTCCGCTACCCCCTCGCGCTCGGGCAGGGGAACTTCGGCTCCCCCGGCAACGACCCGGCGGCCGCTCCGCGGTACACCGAGACCAAGATGGCGCCGCTCGCCATGGAGATGGTCCGGGACATCGACGAGGACACCGTCGACTTCCAGGACAACTACGACGGCCGCACGCAGGAGCCCGTCGTCCTGCCCGCCCGGTTCCCGAACCTGCTCGTCAACGGGTCGGCCGGCATCGCCGTCGGCATGGCGACGAACATCCCGCCGCACAACCTCCGCGAGGTCGCGGCCGGCGCGCTGTGGGCGCTCGAGCACCCCGACGCGACCCGCGAGGAGCTGCTCGCGGGCCTGATGGAGCACATCAAGGGCCCGGACTTCCCCACCGCCGCGACGATCCTCGGCACCCGCGGCATCAACGACATGTACCGCACCGGCCGCGGCTCGATCACGATGCGCGGCGTGGTGAGCGTCGAGGAGCTGCAGGGCCGCACCTGCCTCGTCATCACCGAGCTGCCGTACCAGGTCAACCCCGACAACCTCGCCGACAAGATCGCGACGATGGTCAAGGAGGGACGGATGGCCGGCATCGCCGACATCCAGGACCACTCCTCCGGCCGCACCGGTCAGCGCCTCGTGATCGTGCTGAAGCGCGACGCGGTGCCGAAGGTCGTGCTGAACAACCTGTACAAGCACACCGAGCTGCAGCAGAACTTCGGCGCGAACATGCTCGCGCTCGTCGACGGCGTGCCCCGCACCCTCGCGCTCGACGGCTTCATCTCCGCCTGGATCGACCACCAGCTCGAGGTCATCCAGCGCCGCACCGCCTACCGGCTGCGGAAGGCCGAGGCCGACGCCCACATCCTGCGCGGCTACCTCAAGGCCCTCGACATGCTCGACGAGGTCATCGCGCTGATCCGCCGCTCCCCGACCCCGGAGGACGCGCGGAACGGCCTCATCGACCTGCTCGACGTGGACGAGGTGCAGGCGAACGCGATCCTCAGCCTGCAGCTCCGCCGCCTCGCCGCCCTCGAGCGCCAGCGGATCATCGACCAGGCCGCCGAGCTCGAGCGACTGATCGCCGACTACAAGGACATCCTCGCCAAGGTCCCGCGCCAGCGCGCGATCGTCGCCGAGGAGCTCACCGAGATCGTCGACCGCTTCGGCGACGACCGCCGCACGCAGATCCTCGCCGGCTACGACGGGGAGATGAGCATCGAGGACCTCATCCCGGAGGAGGAGGTCGTCGTCACCGTCACGCGCGGCGGCTACATCAAGCGGACCCGCAGCGACCAGTACCGGTCGCAGCGCCGCGGCGGCCGGGGCGTGCGCGGCGCCCAGCTGCGCGCGGACGACATCGTCGACCACCTGTTCGTCACCTCCACCCACCACTGGCTGCTCGTGTTCACGAACGCCGGCCGCGTGTACCGGGTGAAGACGTACGAGGTGCAGGAGAGCGCCCGTGACGCGAAGGGCCAGCACATCGCGAACCTGCTCGCGATGCAGCCCGACGAGAAGGTCGCGCAGATCCTCGACATCCGCGACTACACGGTCGCCCCGTACCTCGTGCTCGCCACCCGCGGCGGCCTCGTGAAGAAGACGGCGCTCGCCGAGTACGACACGAACCGGTCCGGCGGCATCATCGCGATCAACCTCCGCGAGGACGACGAGCTCATCCAGGCGCTGCTCGTCGACGAGTCGGACGACCTGCTGCTCGTGTCCCGCAAGGGCATGTCGCTGCGGTTCACCGCGTCGGACGACTCGCTGCGGCCGATGGGCCGCAGCACGTCGGGCGTCATCGGCATGCACTTCCGCGGCGAGGACCAGCTGCTCGCCGCCCGCGTGGTCTCCGACGAGGGCTTCGTCTTCGTCGTCACGGAGGGCGGCTTCGCCAAGCGGACGGCGGTCGACCAGTACCGCGTGCAGCAGCGCGGCGGCCTCGGCATCAAGGTGGCGAAGCTGCAGGAGGCGCGGGGCGATCTCGCGGGCGCGCTCATCGTCGGTGAGCGCGACGAGGTGCTCGTGGTGCTCGAGAGTGGCAAGGTGGTGCGCTCGAACGTGTCCGAGGTTCCTGCGAAGGGGCGCGACACGATGGGTGTGGTCTTCGCTCGCTTCGCCGAGGATGACAGAATCATCGCCATCGCCCGCAACAGCGAAACGACCGTGGAGGCGCAAGCAGATGAGCTCGGTGAAGAGCCCCAGCCGCCCGTCGGAGACGGGCACGAAGGATAGCGTGGCGGACAAGCTGTCGGAGCGGGCCCCCAAGGCGGCGCCGACGAAGCAGGTCCGGCTGAAGCTGGTCTACATCGACTTCTGGTCGGCGGTGAAGTTCTCGTTCCTCATCGCGGCCGCGGTGGGCGTGATCATCCTCGTGGCGGTCCTGCTGATCTGGACCGTGCTGACGTCGACCGGCGTCTTCAACCAGATCTCGACGCTGATGCGGGACGTCTCCGGCGACCCGAACAGCAACGTCAGCAACGTCGTCTCCTTCGCGCAGGTGATGGGCTTCACGCTCGTCATCGCGGCGCTGAACGTCGTCGTCGGCACCGTGCTCGGCGCGATCGCGTGCGTGCTCTACAACCTGTCGGTGCGCATCACCGGCGGGATCCTCGTCGGATTCAAGAACGGCTGAGGGCTGGTACGCTCTTCTGCGGCCCGATCGGGCCCGCCGGCCCGTCGAGGGCCACCCACTCGGGGCTATAGCTCAGGCGGTTAGAGCGCTTCGCTGATAACGAAGAGGTCCCAGGTTCAAGTCCTGGTAGCCCCACGAACGCAGGCCCCCGGTCCACACGGACCGGGGGCCTGTTCCGTGGGAGCGGGTCACCTAGACTCGGCTCACCCTCCGGGGGCATAGCTCAGTTGGTAGAGCACCTGCTTTGCAAGCAGGGGGTCAGGGGTTCGAGTCCCCTTGTCTCCACCGTTCCCGCTCCGCCGATCCGGCGGACGTCGTTGTGCCGCAATGGTTCGTGCTGCGGTGCCGAGGCCGGCCGAGCTCCGACACGCCGAGCCGCGCGCTGCGTCCCGGAATGGGGTGTCGTGCACGCGATGCGCCGATCGCCTCCTCCGGGGGACGGCCCCCTCACGTTCCTCCGTGCACGCGGGTCCGCTGCCGCGTGCAATCGCGGTCCCAGGACGTCCACGACGCGCTGAACCGTCGGCGCGCACGCGGTTCCGTGCACCGACCCTGGGGAAGCGCCCCTCGGACGGCCCCATAGCCTCGCCCCGTCACCGCTTCATGGGGGAACGAGGAGGACACGGTGCACAGGACTCTGCGACGGTTCAGCCGGCTGTCGACGCTCGCGGCTGCGGGCATCGCGGTCGTGGGCAGCGGCGCGTTCGTGATGTCGGCCTCGTACTCGAGCTTCAGCGCGCAGACGAGCAACTCGTCGAACAACTGGACCTCCGGCTCCGTGAAGCTCGCTGACGACGACTCCGGCACGGCGCTCTTCACCGCCGCGGCGAACGCCAACGTGAAGCCCGGGCAGACGGCGTCCAACTGCATCACGGTGACGTCCTCCGGGTCCCTCCCGTCGGCGGTGAAGGTCTGGGGCGCGGTCACCAGCACCGGGCTCGCGCCGTACGTCAACCTGCAGATCGAGACCGGCACGGGCGGCGGGTTCGGCACCTGCACCGGGTTCACCCCGGCGTCCGGGACGTCGAACGTCTTCAACGGCACCTTGAACAACCTCGGGGCGACGAGCTACGCCAACGGGTACAGCGCCAACTGGACGACCACGGGGGCCGCATCCGAGTCGAAGGTGTTCCGGGTCACCTGGACGCTGGACCAGAACACGCCGGACGCCGCGCAGGGCAAGAACGCCACCGTCGCGCTGACATGGGAAGCGCAGAACAACTAGTCCGAGGGCGACGTCCGTCCGCGGGCCGCCCCGCTCCGGCTCCGTCCGCGGCGGGGTGGGTCCTGGTCGTCATCGCGGGGCTGTGCCGCAGCCTCCTGCTGACCGGCGTCGCACTCGCGTCGTGGACCGTGGTGCCCGGCCTCGTCGGGCTCCACGCCACGACCGTGATGAGCGGTTCGATGGAGCCGCGGTTCCAGGTCGGCGACGCGGTCGTCGCGAAGCCGGTGCAGCGCGCGGACCTCGCCATCGGTCAGGTGCTGCTCTTCGACGACCCGGACGAGCGCGGGGCCCTCCGGATGCACCGGCTGGTCGCAGCCCGGGGGCAGGTGCTGACGACGAAGGGCGACGCCAACGACGTCCGCGACTCGAGCACGGTGCCCTTCTCCGCCGTGCAGGGCGTCGGCTTCCTCCGGGTCCCCTACGCGGGGCTGCCCGCCTACTGGATCCGGACCGGACAGCTGCAGCCCCTGCTCCTGACCGGCACGGCCGCGGTGCTGCTCGCCGTCGGCACGCTGCTCGACCGGCGCTTCCTGACCGGACGGCACGTCGCTCCCGACTCGGAGGCCCGGCGTCGGCGCCAGGCGCGGCACCGCCTCGCGGCGTCGTCGACCCTGGTGCTGGTCCTGCTCGCGACGGCCGGCCGGGCCGTGGCGCCCGCGCAGGCCTCGTTCGCGAACGCCACCTCGAACGGTCCGAGCGTCGTGACGGGCTGCTGGGACTGGCCGCTGCGCGGGACCCTGCCGTCGTCCGCACTGGCCTACTTCAACTTCATGGAGAGCAGCGGGTCGACGACGGTGAACCGCGTCGGCGGCACCTCCGTCTCCACCTACGGCACGGTGGTGCGCGGTGCGGGCACGTGCACGACCGACGCGTCGCCGTTCCTCACCCTCGGCACGGCGGGGGCGAGCGGGCTCGTCTCGCCGACCTCCTCGACGATGCCGTCCGGCGGCGTCACCATCGCCTCGTGGTTCCGGACCTCGACCGCCTCGGGCGTCATCGCCGACCTCGGGAACAGCGGGCAGGGGTCGACCGGCAGCTCGCTGAGCAGCGTCGTGGTGTACCTGGACTCGAACGGGTCCGTCGTCATCGGTGTCCCGACGGCGGTCGTCGCGGGCGGCGTGGTGACCGTGATGACCTGCCGGAGCCCGAGCGGGTACGCCAACGGGACCTGGCACCTGCTGATCGCGACCTTCAGCGCGTCCACCGGGTGCACCGTGGCCGTCGACGGGACGACCCCCGTCGGTTCGGCGGCGACGAACTCGTCGCTCGTCAACCTGTCGCTGCTCAGCGGCACCACCACGTGGTGGCGCCTCGGCTACGACACGATCGCGTCGGCCTACCCGAACCGGGGCAGCAGGGCGTGGTTCACGGGCGACCTCGACGAGACGCAGGTGTACTCGGCCGTGCTCACGACGACCGAGCAGCAGGCGATCGTCGACCGCCGGCACTGAGGTCAGGCGCGCGCCAGCTCCGTGCGGACCGCGTCGCCCGTGCGGCCGAGCGCGGAGCGACCCGCGTCCATCAGCGCGAGCACGTCGGACTGCCGGCGGTCGGCCGCGTCGTTCCAGCGCACCAGGTCGTAGGCGCGCGCGGCCGTGACGCCCGGCGGGGTGCTCCAGTCGCCGATGGGACCGCCGCCGTGGAGCACGTTCCACAGCGTGCCGATGGCCCGCTGCCCGACCGGCCCCGTGATGCTGCCCGGCAGGGCCTCGATGGCGACCGCGGCGACGAGGCAGGCCTTTTCGCTGCGCTCGCCGTCGTGGGCCCGGAGGGTGCCGACGTGCAGCCGGACGCCCTGCTCGTCGATGGTCGTGAACCAGGCGTCCTGCACCCAGCCGGCGGCGAGCCGGTCGTGCGCGCGGACGAGCAGCTCCTCGACGGCGTCGATCCGAGCGAGGCGAGCGCCGAGCCGGTCGATCCGCTGCAGCCGCCGACGGTCCCGCCATCGGGTCCGCAGCCCGACCGGTGCGGTGATCGTCTGCTGGAGGAGCGAATCGGTCATGGGGCGACCCCCTGTCGTCGGCGAGCGATAGGGGAATTCTGTCCTCGGACCTGGAATGCGCCTGAGACGGCGGCGCCGCGGCCGAGATCCGCAGGGACCCGGCCGCGGCGCGCGGTGGGGGAAGGCGTCAGATGACGCCGTCGGTGAGGCCGTTCGGCGTGCCGAAGCGGTGCGCCGTGATGCTGACCGACTGCTCGTGCAGGAACGGCAGCAGCTCGATCCGGCCCGCCGCGGTGACCTCGCCGGACCAGATCGCCAGGTCGGGGTCGCCCCCGGCGGCGTCCAGCAGGGCGGAGGCGGAGCCCCCGATCAGCCGCACGCGGCCCGAGAGCACGGGCGCGGCCTCGATGCGGTGCGTGACGCCCAGGTCGCTCAGCGCGCCGGCGAGCGGGGCGGGCAGCGGCTCCTCCGCGACGACCTCGAACGGCCCGCCGGCCCGGGTCGCCGCGGCGAGGACGCGGAGCACGTCGCCCGCCTCCGCGTCGGCGGCGATCCGCACCGTGACGGGCACGGTGCGGTACCGGAGGAGGTTCCGCTCGACGCCGAGGCCGGCGAGCTCGCGGGTGACGCCGAACTCCTCCTGCCACGCGGCCTGGTCGCTCGCTGCGCCCGTGGAGACGAAGGCGCGGGCCTCGTCGCCGAGTGCCACCGCCGCGCGCGCGATGCGGGCGACGGTCGGCTCCAGGCGGGCGCTCGGCGTGTCCGCGGTCGCGCTGCGGTGCCACGTGCCGAGCCCGACGAGGTAGTTGGGGCCGCCGGCCTTGGTGCCCGCGCCGACCGAGGACCGCTTCCAGCCGCCGAAGGGCTGGCGTCCCACGATCGCCCCGGTCGTCCCGCGGTTCACGTAGACGTTCCCGGCCTCGACGCGGTCGATCCAGCGGCCGATCTCCTCGGGCTCGAGGGACTGCAGCCCGGCGGTGAGCCCGTAGGCGACCTCGTTCTGCATCGCGATCGCCTCGTCGAGGTCGTTCGCCGTCATGATGCCGAGGACCGGGCCGAAGTACTCGGTGCGGTGGAAGTCGGAGCCGCGGCGCACGCCGGTCCGGATGCCGGGCGTCCAGAGCCGCCCCTCGCGGTCGAGGCGCTTCGGCTCGAGCAGCCAGCGCTCGCCGGGGCCGAGGGTCGTGAGCCCCTCGAGCAGCTTGCCGCTCGCGGGCTCGATCACCGGGCCCATGCGGGTCGTCGCGACCCAGGGCGCGCCGACCTCGAGCGAGGAGACCGCGTCGACGAGCTGGCCGAGGAACCGCTTCGACCGCGCGACCGGGCCGACCAGGATCGCGAGGCTCGCCGCGCTGCACTTCTGGCCCGCGTGGCCGAAGGCGCTCGCCACGAGCTCCTTCACGGCGAGGTCCAGGTCCGCGGAGGGGGTGACGACCATCGCGTTCTTGCCGCTGGTCTCCGCGAGCACGGGGAGGTCGTGCCGGAAGTCGCGGAAGAGCCGCGCGGTCTCCCACGCGCCGGTCAGCACGACGCGGTCGATGCGCGGGTCCGCCACGAGCCGGCGCCCGAGGGTCTCCTCGTCGACCTGGAGGAGGGTCAGCACGTCCTGCGGGACCCCGGCGGACCAGAGCACCTCGGCGAGCACCGCACCGCACCGGCTCGCCGGGCCAGCGGGCTTCAGCACCACGCCGCTGCCCGCGGCGAGGGCGGCGAGCACGCCGCCGGCCGGGATGGCGACGGGGAAGTTCCAGGGCGGGGTGACCAGCGTGAGTGCGGCGGGCTCGAAGCGCGCGCCGTCGACGTGGTCGAGCTCGCGGGCCCGCTCGGCGTAGTAGCGGGCGAAGTCGATCGCCTCGCTCACCTCGGGGTCCGCCTGGTCGAACGTCTTGGCGGCCTCGCTCGCCATGACCTCGATGAGCCTGCCGCGTGCGGCCTCGAGGGCGTCGCCCGCGCGCTGCAGCACCGCGGCCCGCTCGGCGGCGGGGCGCGCGCCCCAGGCACGGCCGGCCTCGGCGGTCTCGCCGAGCAGGCGGTCGAGCACCTGCTCGTCGACGACGGTGTGCTGCTCGAGGGTCGCGACGCCCTCGTCGGACCGTGCGGCTCGCTCCAGCACCTCCGCCGCCCAGGCGCGGTGCTCGGGCACGGCCGGGTCCGTGTCGACGGCGTTGCGGAACGGCGCGTCCGGCGGGGTCGCGGCCACTACGCGGGGCACGCGGTGCGACGGGGGCACGGCGGCGTCGAGGGCCGCCATCGACGCCGCGAAACGGTCGCGCTCGCGGGTGAAGAGGCGCTCGCTGCTCGCGAGGTCGAACACGCTCGACATGAAGTTGTCCTCGCTCGCGCCCTCCTCGAGGCGGCGGACGAGGTAGGCGATCGCCACGTCGAACTCGCGCGGGTGGACGACCGGCGTGTAGACGAGCAGGCCGCCCACGTCCTGCCGGACCGCCTCGGCCTGGCCCGTGGCCATGCCGAGCAGCATCTCGAACTCGACGGCGTCGCGGACGCTCCGTTCGCCGGCGAGCAGCCAGGCGTGGGCGACGTCGAACAGGTTGTGGCCGGCGACGCCGAGCTGCACGGCGTCGGTGTGCTCGGGCGTCAGCGCCCAGTCGAGGACGCGCTTGTAGTTGGTGTCGCTCTCGACCTTCTCGTGCCAGGTGGCGAGCGGCCAGTCGTGGATCGCGGCCTCGACCCGCTCCATCGGGAGGTTCGCGCCCTTGACGAGCCGGACCTTGATCGGCGCACCGCCCCGGGCCCGCCGTGCGGCGCTCCACTCCTGCAGCCGCATCATCGCCGAGAGGGCGTCCGGCAGGTACGCCTGGAGCACGATCCCCGCGCGGTAGTCCGTGAACCGCGGGGCGTCGAGGATCCGCTGGAAGACCGCGATCGTGAGGTCGAGGTCCTTGTACTCCTCCATGTCGAGGTTGATGAAGGTGCCGGTCCGGCGCGCGGCCTCGTAGAGCGGGGTGAGGCGGGCGACGACGTCGTCGACCGCGGCGTCGAAGGCCCAGACCGCGTGGGGCGCGACCGCGGCGGACACCTTGATCGACACGTAGTCGACGTCGGGGCGCTCGATGAGCGCGAGCGTCCCGGCCAGGCGCCGGTCCGCCTCCTTCTGCCCGAGCACGGCCTCGCCGAGGAGGTTGAGGTTGAGCCGCACCCCGCGGGAGCGGATGCGCGCGATCGCCCGGCCGAGTCGTGCGGGCGTGGCGTCGATGACGAGGTGGTCGACCATGCGGCGCAGCGCGATCCGCGCCGCGGGCACGACGATCCAGGGCAGCAGCGGCGCGGTGAGGCCGCCGAGGCGGACCGCGAGACGCAGGGGGAGGGGGAGGAAGCGGGGCACGTCGGGCGCGAGCTGCGCGAGCCGGTGCGCGGCGGCGCGGAGGTCCTCCGGGCGCACGACGCCGTCGACGAACCCGACAGTGAAGGCCAGGCCCTTGGGATCGCGCAGCACGCCGGCGAGGCGCGCGGCCGCCGGGTCGGTGGGCGCGTCCGCCGCCTGCGCGAGCCAGCGGCGCACGAGCGCCTCCACCTCGCCGATCGACGACGCCGGGCTCGACGCCGGGCCGGTCTCCATGACGGTTCCGCTCATCCGTGCAGTATCGGACGACGACGCATCGGGATCGGTGACGATTCGTCACGAGTATCGTTCAGCTCGACCGAAGGGTGCTCCGCGATGTACGACGTCCGCCGACTCCGCCTGCTCAAGGAGCTGGCGGACCGCGGCACGCTGGCGGAGGTCGCGGCCGCCCTGCACTTCAGCCCCTCCTCCGTGTCGCAGCAGCTCGCGCTGCTCGAGCAGGAGGTGGGCGTGCCGCTGCTCGTGCCGTCCGGCCGTCGCGTGGCGCTGACGCCGGAGGCGCAGGCGCTCGCCGACCGCGCGGGCGAGGTGCTCGCGCTGCTCGAGCGCGCCGAGTCCGAGATCGCGGCGCGGACGACGGCGGTGGCGGGCACCGTGCGGCTCGCCATCTTCCAGTCCGCGGCGATCGCGCTGCTGCCCGCGACCCTGACGACGATGGCGCGGGAGCACCCCGGCGTCCGCGTGGAGGTGGTCCAGCACGAGCCGGAGGCCGCGCTGCAGCGGACCGCGACGCGGGACTTCGACCTGGTGGTGGCGGAGGAGTATCCGGGCCACGCGACCGCTCGGCACGACGGGCTCGACCGGCGGCCGCTCGTGCAGGACCCGCTCCGGCTGCTCGTGCCGGTCGCGTCGCGGGTCGAGTCCCTCGCGGACGCCGCCGATGCGGCCTGGGTGCTGGAGCCCCGGGGCGCGGCCTCGCGCCACTGGGCGGAGCAGCAGTGCCGGCTCGCGGGGTTCGAGCCCGACGTGCGCTACGAGTCCGCGGACCTCGAGGTGCACATGCGGCTCGTCGAGTCGGGGCACGCGGTCGCGATGCTGCCCGACCTCGTCTGGAGCGGCCGGACCGCGCCCGGCCGCCCGGTCCTGCCGCCGGGCTCGCCCGAGCGGCGGATCTTCACGGCCGCCAGGACGTCCGGCGCGGACCGTCCCGCCGTCGTCGCGCTGCGCCGGGCGCTCGAGGAGGCCGCGGCCTGAGACGACGGAGGGGACCCGCCGTCCGGCGGGTCCCCTCCGTGTCGAGCGGGACGGGTCAGTTCGTGCCGCTCGTGGTCTCCGGGTCCTCGTCCGCGACCCACAGGTCGTCGTCCGCCCGCAGGGTCTGCCAGACCGCGTAGGCGATGCCCGCGACGATCCCCACGCCGAGCAGGATGCCGAGCGTGCCGCCGAAGCCGACGCCGCCCTTCTCGCCCTTGGCGGCCTTCGCGCCGTGCTTCGCGGCTGCGCCGCCCGCCTTCGCCGCGGCGCGCAGCTTGGCGCCGCCCTTGGCACCCGCCTTGTGACCGGCCTTGGTCGCGACGTCGAGCCCCTTCGTCAGTTTGTCGCCCTGCTTGACGACGCCGTCGGACAGGCCGAGGCGGCTGCCCGCCTCCTCCGCCAGCGCGACCGCCGCGGCCGCGGCGCTCGTCACGGCGGGCGCGAGCACGCCGGTGAAGCCGTCCTTCGCCGTGGAGGCGGCGTAGGTGCCTGCGGCCTTGCCCGCCTTCGTCACCGCGGGGGCGACCTTCTCGACGACGGCCGTGCGCGCGCCGGGCACGAAGCCGTCGAGGTTGTCCTTGGCGAACCGCTGCACGTGCGGCAGGGCGTCCCGACCGACGGAGTTCGCCCGCGTCAACAGCGCCTGCTGGTCGCTCCAGAGACGCTGCGCGTCCTTCTTCAACCGCTTCACCTGCTTCTTCTGCGAGACCATCGTTGCGCTCCTCGGCGTCGTCGGTGGCACGCCGACGATCACGTCGACGCGGTGCGAGCCATCCTCGCATCGAGTGCGCTGCATGCGACCTGAAAGTCGGCGAAGGGTCGGCCGATCCTCTGCGCGGCCTCGGATCCGCCTGAGGAGCGCGCGCACCGGAGCAGCGCATCGGCGCGTCGATGCCAGACTGGCGGCATGCCCGACGTCACCGCGACCGCCGTCCTCCACACCACGCAGGGGGACATCACCGTCGACCTGTTCGGCCTGCACGCGCCCAAGACCGTGCGGAACTTCATCGGTCTCGCGACCGGCGAGCAGACGTGGCGCAACCCGCAGACGGGCCAGGAGGAGACCGGTCCCCTCTACAAGGACCTCGTCTTCCACCGGATCATCCCGAACTTCATGATCCAGGGCGGCGACCCGATCGGGAACGGCACCGGCGGTCCCGGATACGAGTTCGACGACGAGATCGCGCCGGACCTCGACTTCACGAAGCCCTACGTGCTCGCCATGGCCAACGCCGGCAAGCGGGGCGGCCGCGGCACCAACGGCTCGCAGTTCTTCATCACCACCGCGCCGACGCCGTGGCTGCAGGGCGCGCACACGATCTTCGGCGTGGTCGCGGACCAGGCCTCGCGCGACGTCGTCGACAAGCTCGGCTCGGTGCCGACGGACCGCGCTGACCGGCCGCTCGAGCAGCAGGTGCTGTCGAGCGTCGACGTCCAGCAGCGCACCTGATCCGATGAGCGACGTCCGCGCCGATCTCCGCCGGTACTGGCGGCGGTCCGCGCGGTACCGCCCGCGCACCGCCACCGGCTGGATCGCGGCGGTCACGGTCGCCGCGTACGTCGTGCAGCTGCTGTCGGGCGGCGTGCTCGAGCTGCTGCTCGCCTACGCGCCGGCCTACTCGCTGCCGTCGACCGGCATCGCGTTCGAGCCGTGGCGGATGCTGACGTCGGCGCTGATCCACCAGCCGATCTCGATCCCCGGGTCGCTGATCGGCATCACCCACATCGCGTTCAACATGATCGCGCTGGTGTCGTTCGGCCGTCCGCTCGAGGGCGTCATCGGCGCCCGACGGCTGATCACCATCTACGTCCTCGGCGCGCTCGGCGGCTCGGTCGGCGTGCTCTCCGCCTCCCTCGTCGGGCTCATGCGGCCCGACACGCTCGTCTACGGCGCGTCGGGCGCGGTCTTCGCGGTGCTCGGCGCGGTCGCCGCGGTGCAGCGCCGGCTCGGCGTCGACGTCCGCACCCTGCTCCTGCTGATCGCCATCAACCTCGCCCTGGGCTTCGTGGTGCCGGGCATCGCCTGGCAGGCGCACGTCGGCGGGCTGGTGGTCGGCGCCGTGACCGGCTGGCTGTTCGTCTCGAACCGCGGGCCGCGCCGCGACCGCCGCGCGTGGGCCGGCGCGGGCGTCATCACCGCGGTGCTGCTCGTGCTCGCCCTGGCACCGGCCGCCCTGGTCTGATCCCCCGCCCTGGTCTGATCCCCCGCCCTGGTCTGATCCCCCAGCACTCCACGGCTCCTCCACGGGCCGTCCACGGAGTTATCCACAGGCTTGTGCACCGTGTGGAGAATCACAGGGCTGTGCTTCCGCAAGCCCGCGATCGGGTCGCCTCCGGACGGGGGTCAGCGCCACCCGAGGGTCATGAGGAACCCGACGAAGGCGATGCCGAAGCCGATCAGGATGTTCCAGCTGGACTGCTCCGCGGGGAACGGGATCGGCAGCGTGCCGCCCGAGATGTAGAACACGACGATCCACAGCAGGCCGAGCAGCATGAAGCCGAACATCAGGGGCTTGAACCAGACCGGGTTCGCGCCGTCCCCGGCGGCCCGTCGGTCCTCGCGGCGGACGGGCGAGCTCTTCAGGCGGGCCATGGCCGACATGGTACCGGGCGGACCCGCGCCGGACGGGGGTTGCGGCTGCGTAGGATTCCGGGGATGACCAGGGTGCTCGTCGTCGACAACTACGACAGCTTCGTGTACACGCTGAACGGCTACCTCCGGCAGCTCGGCGCGGAGACGGACGTCGTGCGCAACGACACCGTGCCGGTCGACGAGCTCGCCGACCGGATCCGCGAGTACGACGGCGTGCTCGTGTCACCGGGCCCCGGCAAGCCGTCCGACGCGGGGGTCTCGATCCCGATCGTGCGCACGGCCGTCGCGGCGGGGGTGCCGCTGCTCGGGGTGTGCCTCGGGCACCAGGCGATCGCGGAGGCGTTCGGCGGCGTCGTGACGAACGCCGAGGAGCTGATGCACGGCAAGACCTCGCGCGTGGTGCACGACGACAGCGCGCTGTTCGAGGGCGTGCCCGACACCTTCACCGCGACCCGCTACCACTCGCTCGCCGTCGTCGACGGCACCGTCCCCGTGGAGCTCGCGGTGACCGCGCGCACCGAGGGCGGCGTGATCATGGGCCTGCAGCACCGGGAGGCCCCGGTCTACGGCGTGCAGTTCCATCCCGAGTCGGTGATGACCGAGGGCGGGCACCGCATGCTCGCGAACTGGCTGCGCGTCGTCGGGGACGAGGACGCGGTCGCGCGCGCGGAGGGGCTCGGCCCGCGGATGGCCGGCTGACCGGGCCGGCCGCGCTGCGGCGGCTGGACCGACGGGGGCTCAGCCGACCGGGGCCGTGGGGGTCGGCGTCGCGCTCGGGTCCTGACCCGGCGTGGAGTTCCCGGAGCACTGCTGCAGCACGACCTGCGACCCCTGGTCGACGAGCCCGGCCTGCGTGCCCTGGTAGACCACCGTGTCGCCCGCCGCGCCGCAGTTCTCGGCCTGCTGCACGTCGGCGCTGAGCCCGAGACCGCTGAGCACTGCCTGCGCGTCGGTGATCGTGCGACCCGTCAGGTCGGGCAGCTGCACCTTGCCGTTGGAGACGACCAGGTCGACGGAGGTGCCCTCGTCCACCTTCGCGCCGGCCTGCTCCGAGGCGGAGATGACGGTGCCGTCCGGCACGTCCTTCGACTCGTCGGAGGTGACGTCGCCGACCTTCAGCCCCGCCTGGGCGACGGCCTGCTTCGCCGCGTCCTGCGTGAGCCCGGCGAGCGTCGGCACGGTCGCCTGCGGCGTCCCCGTGGAGACCCAGAGGCTGACCGACTGACCCTTCGTCAGGACGGTACCCGCGGCCGGTGTGGCGCGGATGACGACGCCCTTCGGCACGGAGCTGCTCGGCTCCTGGTGCAGCAGCGGCCGCAGGTCGAGGCCGCGGATGGTGTGCTCGGCGCTCGTCTGCGTCGAGCCCGCGAGGTCGGCGGGCACGGTGCGGTTGTCCGCGCCGAAGCCGCCGGTCGCGAGGGACACGACCCACAGCGCGACGGCGACCACGATGGCGGCGACGACCAGGACGCCCGCCCAGATCCAGGCGACCGGCGGCTTGCTCGAGGTGCTGGCGGGACCGGGGTCGTCGAAGGCCAGGCGGCGGACCGTCGAGTCGACGGTCTCCTCCGCGCCGCCGAAGAGCTCCTGGTGGATCTCCGCGGTGGGGAGGCGCGCCGTGGGCGTGCGCCCCGCGAGCACCGCGTCGACGTCCTCGCGGAACTCCTCCGCGGACTGGTACCGGCGGCTCTTGTCCTTCTCGAGGGCGCGGAGGACGACGGCGTCCATCTGCTCGGTGAGCGCCGGGTTGATGCGGCTGGGCACCTCCGGGCGCTCGGAGACGTGCTGGTACGCCACGGCGATGGGGCTGTCCCCGCGGAACGGCGCGCGGCCGGTCAGCATCTCGAACAGCACGACGCCGGTCGAGTACAGGTCGCTGCGGAAGTCGACCGTCTCGCCCTTCGCCTGCTCGGGCGAGAAGTACTGCGCGGTGCCGAGGATGACGCTCGTCTGGGCGACGGTCGCGGACGAGTCGCTGATCGCCCGGGCGATGCCGAAGTCCATGACCTTGATCTGGCCGGACCGCGTGACCATGACGTTGCCGGGCTTGATGTCGCGGTGCACGACGCCGGCCCGGTGCGAGTACTCGAGGGCCGTGAGGATGCCGCCGATGATGTGGCCGGCCTCCTGCGCTGTCATCGGGCCGTCCTTGATGAGGTCCTTCAGCAGCTTGCCGTCGACGAACTCCATCACGATGAACGGCAGCTGGGCCTCGCCGCCGCCGGACTCGATCACCGTCTCCTCGCCCGCGTCGAAGACGCGGACGATCGTCGGGTGGGTCATCCGGGAGGCGGCCTGCGCCTCCTGCCGGAACCGCATGCGGAAGGTCGGGTCGTTCGCGAGGGACGACTTCAGCAGCTTGATCGCGACCTTGCGCCCGAGGCGGGTGTCGGTGCCGACGTGCACCTCCGCCATCCCGCCGCGGCCGATGTGCTGCTCGACGCGGTACCGGCCGGCGAGCAGGCGCTCGCCGCCGGTCAGGGCCAGGATCGGCCCCGTGACGGCGGCGGCCGGCGCGGTCTCGTCCACGTTCACTGCCCGGCGGGCGCGGTGTCGGTCGGGACCGGGGTCGAGGCCGGCGGGGCGGAGGAGGCCGGGGCCGGCGGCGCCGTCACGGTCACCTTGAGCGGCGGGGAGTCCGGCGTCTCGTTCGCGCCGCAGTTCGCGGAGTAGCGGACCGTGATGGTGCCGTTCTTCGCGCCCGGTGCGAGCGTCGCCGCCGTGATGGTGGTGCTGCGCTCCGAGCCGAGCGGGATCTCGTCCGTGCTGGCGACCGCGCCCGAGGGCTTCACGGTGTAGCCCGAGAGGGAGCCGCCGGTGCCGGCCGCGCAGGAGTACGCCGACCAGGAGACGGTGAACTGCTGGCCGCTCGCGACGGTCCGGCTCGAGGTGCTGGGCGCCGACGTCGGGGCCGAGGGGGCGCTCGACTGCCCGAAGTACGTCACGGTGACGGTGCCGCCTGCCGGGACGCTCAGCGGCGTGACCTTCGTCACCCGGCCGGAGGTGGAGGAGTCCGTGGGCTCCTGCTCGTCGCCCACCACCTCGAGGCCCTTCGCCTCGAGCTGGCTCTTCACCGTCGCGTACTGCTTGCCGACGTAGTCGTCCGAGTTCAGCGTCACGGGCTGCGCCGCGGCGGAGCTCGAGGGTGCCGCGGAGGAGGCCGGCCGGCCGCTGGTCGGGTCGCCCGACGCCCCCGTGCTCTGGCTCCCCTTGAGCACGTTGTTCACGAGGAACACGACGAGCAGGATCGCGAGCAGCACGATGAGGATGACCAGCGGGATCGTCCAGGGGCTGCGCTTCCGCGGCCCGTCGTCCTGCGGGCCGTCGCCTCCCCCGTAGGGCCCCGTGACGGTCGGCGGGCCGACCGGTGCGGTGCGCGGGTAGGCCGTGGTCGCCGAGGTCGGGGCGCCGCTCGGGACGCCCATGAGCATCGTGTCGAAGCCGGGCGCCTGCGAGGGCAGCACGGTCGTGGCGGAGTCCGTCTGCATCGCCATCGTCGGAGCGGCGACGCCGGCGGGCAGCACGGCCGGCACCGCGGAGGCGGCGGCCAGCACGTCGCCCCGGCGGAGCGCCTGCGCGGCCCGCGCGAGCAGCGCCGCGGTGGTCGGGCGGTCGGAGGGCGCCTTGGCGATGCAGGCGAAGACGAGGCGGCGGATCGGCTCCGGCACCGAGTGCGGCAGGTCCGGCGCCGTGTCGTTGATCTGCGCCATCGCGATCGCGACCTGCGACTCGCCCGTGAAGGGGCGGTGCCCCGCCAGCGCCTCGTACGCGACGATGCCGAGCGAGTAGATGTCCGTGGCCGGCGACGCGGGCTGCCCGCTCGCCTGCTCCGGCGAGAGGTACTGCACCGTGCCCATGACCTGGCCGGTCGCGGTCAGCGGCACCTGGTCCGTGATGCGGGCGATGCCGAAGTCGGTGATCTTCACCCGGCCGTCGGGGGTGACGAGCAGGTTGCCGGGCTTGATGTCGCGGTGCACCAGGCCGGCCGCGTGGGCCGCGTGCAGCGCCAGCGCGGTCTGCGCGACGACGTCGAGCACGCGGTCGGGCGACAGCGTGTGCTGGCGCTCGAGGATCGAGGACAGGGGCTCGCCGGGGACGAGCTCCATCACGAGGAAGGCGGAGCCGTCCTCCTCGCCGTAGTCGTAGACGTTCGCGATGCCCTCGTGGTTGACGAGCGCGGCGTGCCGCGCCTCGGCGCGGAAGCGCTCGAGGAACCCGGGGTCGCCGAGGTACTCGTCCTTGAGGATCTTGATCGCGACGGGGCGGCCGATGACGAGGTCGGTGGCTTCCCACACCTCGCCCATCCCGCCGATGGCGATGCGCGAGGAGAGCTCGTAGCGGCCCCCGAAAGTGAGCCCGGACACCGGTCTCATCCGTTCAGCACCGCCTCCATGACCTGCTTGGCGATCGGGGCAGCGACACGGTTGCCGTACCCCGACTGACCCAGCCCCCCACCGTTCTCGACCACCACGGCCACGGCGACCTTCGGGTCGTCCGCCGGGGCGAACCCCGTGAACCACAGCGTGTACGGCGCATCCGCCGCGTTCTGCGCGGTCCCCGTCTTGCCCGCCACCGTGACCCCGTCGATTCTTGCATTGGTCGCCGCCCCGCTGGCCACCGACGACACCATCATCGCCTTGACCTTCGAGGCCGTGTCGGCGCTCACGGGGTTCGCGAAGACCTCCGGGCTGAAGCCCTGCACGGTCTCCAGCGAGGGGGACACGATCTTCTCCACGAGGTTCGGCTTCATCTCCACCCCACTGTTCCCGATGGCCGCCGCGACCATCGCCATCTGCATCGGCGTGGCCTTGTCGTCGTACTGCCCGAACGCCGTCTGGGCCGTCTGGGCGTCGTCGAGCGGGGCCGGCGGGTAGACGCTCGGCGTCACCCTGAGCGGGATCGACAGCGGCTTGTCGAACCCGAACTTCTCGGCCTGGGTGCGCAGCGCGTCGTCGCCGAGCTTGATGCCGAGCTGGGCGAACGGGATGTTGCAGGAGAGGCTGAGCGCCAGCGCGATCGACGCCTTGCTCTGCGCGCCGCAGTTCTCGCCGTCCGCGTTCTGGATGACCGTGCTCGTGCCCGGCAGCCGGTAGGAGTTCGGGCTCGGGAAGCTCGACGAGGGCTTGAACCTCCCGCTCTCGAGCGCGGCCGACGCGCTGATGATCTTGAACGTCGAGCCGGGCGGGTTCGTGTCGCCGCCGATGGCCCGGTTCACGAGCGGGTTCACGGTCTTCTCCGACAGGGCGTCGTAGGCGGACACGCCCTTGGCGTGGTCCGCGATCGCGTTCGGGTCGAACGACGGCTTCGACACCATCGCGAGCACCCGGCCGGTCTTCGGGTCGAGCGCGACCACCGCGCCGCGCAGGTCGCCGAGCGCGTCGTAGGCGGCCCGCTGCACCTTCGGCTGGATCGTGAGCTGGACGTTCGCGCCCTTCGGGTCCTGCCCGGTCACGATGTTCTGCAGGCGGTCGAGCACCTGGTCCGACGAGGTGCCGGCGAGCTGCGCGTTCAGCGCGCCCTCGATGCCGGTCGGCGCGCCGATCGGGTTGTAGTAGCCGGTGACGGCCGCGTACAGCTTCCCGTCCGTGTACTTCCGGTCGAACTGGTACGTGTCGTCGGACTTCGGCGACGTGACGATCGCCTTGCCGTCCGCGGTGAGGATCCGGCCGCGCTGGATCGCGTACTGGTCGGCCCGCGCCCGCTGGTTGCGGGCGTTCGACTCGAGCTGGTCGGTCTGGAAGACCTGGATGATCGACGACGCGACGAACAGCGCCGTGAACATCACCAGGACGAGCGCGGAGATGCGCTTCAGCTCGCGGTTCATGCGTCAGATCACCGTCCTCGGGCCGCTGCGGATCGTGTCGGAGATGCGCAGCAGCAGGGCCGCGATCATCCAGTTCGCGACGAGCGACGAGCCGCCCGCGGCGAGGAACGGGGTCGTGAGGCCCGTGTTGGGGATCACCCGCATGACGCCGCCGATGACGATGAAGCACTGCAGCGCGACGACGAAGGCGAGGCCGACCGCGAGGAGCTTGCCGAAGTCGTCCGGCCCGGAGTAGCCGATCCGGAACCCGCGGGACACGAAGAGCAGGTAGAGGCAGAGGATCGCGAAGACGCCGACGAGGCCGAGCTCCTCCCCGAGGCTGGCGACGATGAAGTCGCTGCTGGCGGCCGGCGTGATGTCGGGGCGGCCCTGCCCGAGACCCGTGCCGAACAGCCCGCCGTGCGCGAGGCCGAAGATCCCGTTGACGACCTGGAAGCTGCCGCCCTGCGCGTCGTAGAGCTTCGGGTCGAAGGCGTCGAGCCAGTTGGTGATCCGGCCCTGCACGTAGCTGAGGATGCGGCTCGCGGCATATGCGCCGACGGCGGCCAGCAGGAGGCCGAGCACGATCCAGCTCGTGCGCCCCGTGGCCACGTAGAGCATCGCGACGAACATGCCGAACAGCAGGAGGCCGGTGCCGAGGTCGTGCTCGCCGACGATCACGCCGAGGGCGAGGATCCAGACGACGAGGATCGGTCCGAGGTCGCGCGCCCGCGGCAGCTGCACGAAGAGGATGCGGCGGCCGACCATCGCCAGGCTGTCCCGCCGGGCGACGAGGAACCCGGCGAAGAAGATCGCGAGGGTGATCTTCGCGATCTCGCCGGGCTGGAAGTTCAGGGGACCGACGTGCACCCAGACGTAGGCCGCGGCGCCCGGGAGGCGGAGGCCCGGCACGAGCGGCAGGAGCAGCAGCACGATCGACGCGAGCATCGCGATGTACGTGTAGCGCTGCAGCATCCGGTGGTTCCGCACCAGGAACAGCACGAGGATCGCGGCGCCGATGCCGAGCGCCGTCCAGAGGATCTGGTGCGTGCCGTCGTCCAGGTGCGCCTTCAGCCCGTTCGGGCTGATGTCGATCCGGTAGATCTCCGCGATGCCGAGCCCGTTGATCGCCGTGGCGATCGGCAGGATGAAGGGGTCCGCGTCGCGCGCGACGAAGCGCAGCACGATGTGCAGCGCGACCACGAGCACGCCGACCCCGCCCGCGAGCTTGACGACGTCCGGGTCGATCCGGCCGAGCGCCCCGAGCTGCACGAGCACGATCGCGCCCGCGGCGACCGCGAGGGCGAGCAGCAGCAGCCCGAGCTCCACGTTGCGCAGCCGCATCGAGGACCGGGCGACCGGGACCTGGTCCGCCTCCGGCCGCGAGAGCGTCGTCGTCGCGTCAACCACTGCTGTCCTGCTGCGCGTTGCGCACGACGTCCTCGGCCGCGTCGAGGGAGGAGGCGGAGATGGTCTCGTCGATCGACGAGACGCTGAGGGGGCTGAGCTGCGCGCGCGTCAGGTCGGTCTCGCGGACGACGTGGCTGAGCCGGATCGGACCGACCGTGCCCTGCACGCCCTGGTAGATCGCGACGCGGTCGCCGTCGAACCCGACGTAGTAGCGAGTCTGCGTGTAGCGGTAGCCGAGGAAGGCCGCGCCGGCGATCGCGCCGAGCAGCAGCGCGGTGGCGGCCAGCCAGGTCAGGCGGCGGCGCCAGAGCCGGCGCCGGTCCTCCCGGATCAGCGCGTCGAGGTAGTCCTCCGACTCCGGCTGGAAGCTCGCCTCCGGCGCGGAGTTGCGGATCGGGTGCAGCAGCAGCGCGGGCAGCCGGTTGTGCTGGCGGCTCGACGCCGCGAGCTCCGGGTCGAGCCCGCTCGCGGCGGAGCCGACGAGCTGCGGCGCCGCGGGCCCCGTGCCCGGCCGGTCGATGTCGAGGACGATCGCGGTGACGTTGTCGGGCGCGCCGTGCTCGAGCGCCTCCTCGATCAGCGCGTTCGCGGCGTCGGCGGCGGACGGGGCCGTCGCCATCGCGGCGAGCATGCGCTCGTGCGAGACGTAGCTGGAGAGGCCGTCGGAGCAGAGCATCCAGCGGTCGCCGGGCGCCGTGCCGAGCACCGCGGTGTCGATCTCCGGCGACTGGTCGATGTCGCCGAGGACGCGCATCAGCACGCTCCGGCGGGGGTGCACCGCCGCCTCCTCCGGGGTGATGCGCCCGGTCTCGACGAGGCGCTGCACGAACGTGTGGTCGTTCGTGATCTGCGACAGCTCGCCGTCGCGCAGCAGGTAGATGCGGGAGTCGCCGATGTGCGCCGTCGCGATGACGTCGCCGACCCGGATGAGCGCGCTCACCGTCGTGCCCATGCCGGTGAGCTCGGGGCGGTCCTCGACCGTCGCGCTGATCTCCTGGTTCGCGGCGATCATCGCGGACTGCAGGGCGAACTCCGCCTCCTGCGCCGACGCGAAGTCGAGCTGGTCCGTCTCCGCGATCCGGCGCACGGCGATGGAGGAGGCGATGTCGCCGCCCGCGTGGCCGCCCATGCCGTCGGCGACGACGAAGAGCGCCGAGCCGGCGTAGCCCGAGTCCTGGTTGTTGGTCCGGACCCGGCCCACGTGGCTGACGGCCGCGCCCGCCGTGATGGTGCTCACGCGGTCAGCCACGGAGCTCGAACGTGGTCGCGCCCACCTTCACGGGCACCCCGACGGGCACCTGGGTGGGGGAGTCGATGCGGGCGCCGTCGACGAAGGTGCCGTTGGTGGAGTCGAGGTCCTGGACCACCCAGTCCGAGCCCCACAGCAGCAGGCGGGCGTGGTGGGTGGAGGTGTAGTCGTCGCGGATCTGCAGGCCGGCGTCGCTCGCTCGGCCGATCGTGAGCGGCTCCGTGCCGAGCGGGATCTCGAGGCCCGCCTTGCCGCCGGAGGTGATGACGAGGGTCGTGGCGGGGCCGTGCGGCAACGAGGACGAGCCCGCCCCCGGGGTCGGCGGCGACGGCAGCGACTGGACGGCGGGCGGCGTGCTCGCCGGGGCCGGCGCGGCGGCGGGCGCGGCCTCCTGCGGCACACGGCGCACCCGGCCGCCGAAGAGGTCGCTCCGCAGCGAGTAGACGACGGCGAAGACGAACACCCACAGCAGCGCCAGGAACGCCACGCGGAGCACCAGCAGGGTGAGCTCGCTCATGTCACCGCCCCTGCGCCTTCGCGACGACGCGGAACAGCATCCGCGTGCGGCCCGCCTGCAGCACCGACTCGTTCGGCAGCACCGCGCGCGTCAGCCGCGCGCCGTTCAGGGTGGAGCCGTTCGTGGACCCGAGGTCCCGCGCCTCCGCGCGCCGGCCGTCCCACACGATCTCGAGGTGCCTGCGGCTGATGCCGGTGTCGTCGATCGTGATGTCCGCCTCGGAGCCGCGGCCGATCACGGTGCGCTCGCCGAGCGGGTGGCGCTGCCCCTCGATCTCGAGGACGGGCTGCCAGACGACCTCGACCCGCTCCGAGGAGGAGCGGACGTCGAGCAGGCCGACGGTGAGCGACGGGTCGGGCTCGAGCGCGATGACGAGGGGCGAGGCGGTCTGGTAGCGCTGCTGCGCCGCGTAGTCGGACAGCAGGTCCGTCAGCTCGTCGATCAGCGGGTCGCCGAGCGCGGACATGGCGGCGTGGTCCTCGCCGCTCATGCGCACGACGTAGCGGTTCGGCACGAGCACGCGGTCCCGGGCGACCGGGGAGGCGTGCACGTCCATCTCCTTCTTGAGGGCGGCCGTGATCTCCACCGGGGCGAGGCCGGATCGGAAGGTGCGGGCGAACGCTCCGTTCACGGCTCGCTCCAAGCCGCGCTCGAAGCTGTCGAGAATGCCCACCCGTGGAACCGATCCCTCTCCGTGGCTGCGCACGGACGACCCGCCCGCGAATGGCCCAGGGTAACGCGGGGCGCCAAGACGGGGGTCAGCGCAGCGCGCGCGCCGGGGGATCGGCGATGCGTGCAGCGGGAGGACGGGTCCGCCGCCGTGCTAGCCTTTCCGGGCCTTCGGCGCCCACCGGCGCCGCGCACGCGCGAGTGGCGGAATAGGCAGACGCGCACGGTTCAGGTCCGTGTGCCCGGAAGGGCGTGGGGGTTCAACTCCCCCCTCGCGCACAGACGGAGGCCCCGGCGAGAGCCGGGGCCTTCTTCGTTCCCGGCGCGGTCCGCGGCGCGCGGCGGCTGCGGTCCGCGGGGGGGATCCGAATCCGCGAGGGTCAGGGGCGGTTGACCCAGTCCGCGACCGCGCCGCTGCCGTCCTGCAGCTCCCACGGCACCGGGTCGGCGAGCTGCACCGGCTCGACCGGCGGCTGCTCGAAGGGGCCGGGTCGACGGGTGGAGCCGTAGACGTCGATCTGCGCCGCGTTGCGCAGGCTCGACGACACCGCGCTGCCCGGTCGGATGCCGACCAGGACTCGGAGGCGCGCGTTGAAGCTCACGGATCGATGATGCCGGACCGCGGCGGTGCGCCGCGAGCCGCTCGTGCGAGGGCCCGCGGCTGATGCGACGCCGCGCGTGGTCGCACGAGCCGCCGCGCGTCGCACGAGCGGGACGTCGACCGAGCGGCCGGTCAGTCCTTCTTCAGGGCGTCCGGCTTGTGCACGGCCTCGCCGCCGGACTTCTCGCTCTTGACGAGGTACTGCGGGTCGTCCTTCGACGCGCGCACCGTGCGGCCGCCGGCCTCGGTGTCGCTCGTGATCTTCTTCTCGATCTCGCCCTCCGCCTCACCGCCGTGCGACTTCCAGCTGACGTGATCGCCCTTCTTCAGGTCATCGGCCATGCGCGCACCCTACGGACGCCCCCTGGGGGGCGCCTGGTCAGTCGTGGCGGTGCGGGGGCTGGAACTCCTTCAGCCGATCGCGGACGCGATCCATCCAGCGCTCCGCGCGCTCCCGCTGCTCGGCCCTCCGGTCGACGGCCTGCTTCCCCGGGCCCGGCACCGGGGGCACCGGGGCCTTCGACGTGGCCGAGGGCGTGGGCCCGGGGGTCGGCGTCGTCCGGACCGCGTCGACGGTGGCCTTCGGCGTCGGAGCGTGCGACGCGGGAGCGCTGACCGCCGGCGGGTCCGCCGCGGCGCTCGGCTGCGCGCCGCCGGTGAGCGCGGCGAACCAGCCGCCGGCCGCGACCACCGCGAGTACGAAGCAGGCCGCGACGAGCAGGTGCCGGCGGGCGGGCCGGACGCGGGCCGTCCGGCGGGCGGGCGTCGGCGCGTCGGCGGGGGCGAGCACCGCCGTCGCCGGGTCGGCCATGACGAGGGTCAGGGGTGCCGTCGCGAGGTCCGCCCCGGCGCCGGACAGCGCGTCGTCGGGCAGACGGCGCACCAGCTCGGCCAGCCGGCCGACGCTCGGGCGGGCCGCCGGGTCGATCGCGGTCATGGCGCCGAGCACCGCGCGCCACGACGGGTCGATCGCGGCGGGCAGGTCCGGCGTGCGGACCAGCCGGGCGGCGGCGGACTCCGCGGGACCGCCGGGGAAGGCGATGCGGCCGCTCAGCGCCTCGATGGCGAGCAGGCCGAGCGCGTAGACGTCGGTGGGCGGCCCGAGCTCGACCCCGCGCACCTGCTCGGGGCTGAGGTAGGCGGCGGTGCCGACGATCTGCCCGGTCGACGTGAGGTGGTCCGTCCGCGCGTGGTGCGCGATGCCGAGGTCGACCAGCTTCACGTCCCACCGCCGCGCACGCGGGTCCGCGGTGAGCAGCACGTTCGCGGGCTTCAGGTCGCGGTGGACGACGTTCGCGGCGTGCAGGGCGCCGAGCGCGTCGAGGACGCCCGCGAGCACCCGGCGGACGCCGACCCCGTCCATCGGGCCGTGGTCGCGCAGCACGGTGCGCAGGTCGGGGCCGTGCACGAGCTCCATCGCGAACCAGACGGTGTCGACGCGGCGCAGCACGTCCTCGCCCGCGTCGAGCACGGCGACGAGGTTCGGGTGGTCGAGGTGCGCGAGGTACTGCGCCTCGCGGCGGAGGCGCTCCCGCTCCACCCCGGACGACTTGACGAGCTTGATCGCGACCTCGCGCTCGAACCGCTCGTCCCAGGCGCGGTGGACGGCGCCCATGCCGCCGGAACCGATCTCCGGGCCGAGCCGGTACCGGCCGCCGAGCACGGGGAGGGACTGCACCCGAGGACGCTAGACGCCCCTCCCCCGCATCCGGGGGAGGGGCGTCGCGGGTCGTGTCGATTCCCGAGGACTGCGGAGTCGCCGGCTCACGGTCTCGGGTCCCTCGCCCGGGAACACCGGCCGTGGGTCCTATCGCTGCGCTCGCATCTCGGCCACCGGACCACGGGCGGTCAGCGAGAACGCGTTCAGCGTTCTCGTACCGCACCGCACCGCCTTCGATCCGCTCGCGGATCGAAGGCCATGAGATCAGTGGTGGGACTCGCGCCAGACGCGCTCGAACGGCAGGCGCCAGGCGTAGGGCGCGATCAGCTGGTGGATCGCGTTCGGGCCCCAGCTGCCGACCGCGTACGGGCGCACCGGCGGAGCGTCGTCCAGCAGGGGCTGGCTGACCTCCCAGAGGCGCTCGATGCCCGCGGCGGAGGTGAACAGCGTGTGGTCGCCGCGCATCGCGTCGAGGATGAGGCGCTCGTACGCCTCGAGCACGTCGCCGGCGTTCGCCGTGTCCTGCATCGCGAACTGCATCGACATCTTGTCGAGCCGCATGCCCGGGCCCGGCTTCTTGCCGTAGAAGGACAGCGACATCTTCGAGGCGTCGGCGAGGTCGAACGTCAGGTGGTCCGGGCCCTTCGCGCCGATGCCCGACCCGGCCGGGAACATCGACTGCGGCGGCTCCTTGAACGCGATCGAGACGATGCGCTGGCCCTCGGCGAGCTTCTTGCCGGTGCGGAGGTAGAACGGCACGCCCGCCCAGCGCCAGTTGTCGATCTCGCACTTCAGCGCCACGAACGTCTCGGTGTCGCTCTCGGGGGAGACGCCCGGGATGTCCTTGTAGCCGACGTACTGGCCGCGGACGACGCTCGCCGGGTCGATCGGCTTCATCGAGTTGAAGACCTTGTTCTTCTCCTCGCTGATCGCCTTCGGCTCGAGGGCCGTCGGCGCCTCCATCGCGACGAACGCGAGGATCTGGAACAGGTGCGTCACGACCATGTCCCGGTAGGCGCCGGTCGCCTCGTAGAAGGAGGCGCGCTGCTCGAGGCCGAGCGTCTCGGGGACGTCGATCTGGATCTGCTGGATGAAGTTGCGGTTCCAGATGGGCTCGAAGAGGCCGTTGCCGAACCGGATCGCGAGGATGTTCTGCGCCGGCTCCTTGCCGAGGAAGTGGTCGATCCGGAAGATCTGCCCCTCGTCGAAGGTCTCGTGCAGGCGGCGGTTCAGCTCGATCGCGCTCGCGAGGTCGGTGCCGAACGGCTTCTCCATGATGATCCGGGAGCCCTCGACCAGCCCGGCGTCGCGGATCGTCTCGACCGCGGCGAGGGCGGCCTTCGGCGGCACCGAAAGGTAGTGGATGCGGCGGGCGGAGGGCCCGAGCCGGCCGGCGGCCGCGGCGACGGCCTGCGCCAGCGCCTTCGGGCCCGCCTTGCTCGGCACGTAGTGCAGCTTCTCCGCGAAGTGCCGCCACTCGTCGTCGGTGAGCCGGCGCCGGTCGAACTCGTCGAGCGCGGCCTTCGCCTGCTCGCGGTACGTGTCGTCGTCGAGGTCCTCGAGCGAGGTGCCGACGATCTCGATGTCCGGGGCGAGGGAGGAGAGCACGAGGTTGGCCATGCCCGGCAGGAGCTTCCGCTTCGCCAGGTCGCCGGCCGCCCCGAAGAGGACGACGACGTGGGGCGCCGTCGACTGGGCGGCCTTCTGGTACTGCCGCTCCGCCTGCGTGAGGGTCATGCGTCGATTCTCCCGCACGCCGACCGTGCTCCCGGCGGATTCGCCGGGAGCGTGCATCAGATGCTCCGGATCGGCCCCGCCTCGACCAGGGCCGGCAGCTCCTCGGGGGCGGCGGCGACGCCGATCGCGCCCGCGGCCTCCTCCGGTGCGCCGTAGCCCCAGCCCGCCACGATCGTCGGGATGCCGTGGGCCGCCGCGCCCTCGACGTCGTGGATGCGGTCGCCGATCATGACCGGCCGCGCGAGGTCGACGCCGCGCTCCCGGAGCAGCGCGAGCGCCCGCGTGATCACGTCCGCCTTGTCGCTGCGCGACTCGTCGTCGGAGGCGCCGGCGATCACGGTGAACAGGTCGGCGAAGCCGAAGTGCTCGAGGATGCGGAGCGCCGTCGACTCGGGCTTCGAGGTCGCGACGGCGAGCGGCGCGATCCCGCGCAGGCGCTCGAGCGCGGCGCGGATCCCCGGGTACGGCTCCGCCTCGAAGGCGCCGGTCGCCCGGTAGAGCGTGCGGTAGCGGGCGAGCACGCGCTGCGCGTCGTCCCCCTCGAGCCCCGCCACGTCGCGGAGCCCGTCGAGGATCGGCGGCCCGACGAACTCCAGCAGGCGGGCGGGCGGCGGCACGGGCAGCCCGAGCTCGACGAGGGCGTCCGCGAGGGTCCGGGTGATGCCGGGCGCCGAGTCCATGATCGTGCCGTCGAGGTCGACGAGGATCACGGTGAAGGGCTGGGTCATGGTGTCGCCGATCGTCGGGGGCGGTGGTCTCGAGGCTCGCTGCGCTCGCACCTCGACCAGCGGGCGGGGTCGCCGGCGCGGCGATGGGCTCAGAAGAGGCGGGCCGGGCCGCCCTCGACGCCGCGCATGGCGTCGTAGTCGAGGGTGACGCAGCGGATGCCGCGGTCCTCCGCGAGGGTGCGGGCCTGCGGCTTGATCTCCTGCGCCGCGAAGACGCCGGTGACCGGCGCGAGGTGCGGATCCCGGTTCATCAGCTCGAGGTAGCGGGTCAGCTGCTCGACGCCGTCGATCTCGCCGCGCCGCTTGATCTCGACGGCGACGGAGGTGCCGGCGGGGTCCTTCGCCAGGATGTCGACCGGCCCGATCGCCGTCATGTGCTCGCGCCGGACCAGGGTGTGGCCGTCGCCGAGCAGCTCGATCTGCTCGGCGAGCAGCCGCTGGAGGTCCGCCTCCACGCCGTCCTTCACGAGCCCGGGGTCGACGCCGAGGTCCACCGTCTCGTCGATCACGAGGTCGTGGATGCGGATGATCAGCACGTCGCCCGTCTTGCCGTGCGTCACGCGCCACACCTGCTGCACGCCCGCCGTCGTGAGCTCCTCGTCCGGCTCCTCCACGACGAGGGAGCACGGCGGGCTCATCCAGTTCAGGGGCTTGTACGAGCCGCCGTCCGCGTGCACGAGCACGCTGCCGTCGGCCTTCAGCATGAGCACCCGCCGTGCCGGGTCGAGGTGGGCGGACAGCCGCCCCGCGTAATCGACCGAGCACTCCGCAACCACCAGACGCACGGGGTGGAAGCCTACGGACCGCGCGGCGCGGATCGGTCGCCCGCGACCGGCTCGTCGGCGCCGAGCGGCGGCGCGGCCGTGCCGGCGGGCGCGTCCGGACGGGGCCGTCGGCGACGGCTGACGAGGAACGAGCCGGTCAGCACGAGTACGAACCCGACCAGCGTCCAGACCGTGACCCGCTCGTGGAGCACGAGCGCGCCGGCCGCGATCGCGACCGCCGGGTTGATGTAGGTGATGGTCGTCACCCGCACCGGGCCGACTTCCGCGATCAGCGCGAACATCGCCAGGAACCCGCCCGCGCTGCAGACGACGGCGAGCACGACGATCGACCCGATCACCGCCCCCGACGGCACGGCCCGCGGCCAGGAGCCGAGCAGCGGCACCAGGCCGACGTAGACGATCGCCGTGATCGCGAGGGAGATCGCGACGACCCCGGTGCCGGGCAGGTCGGACATCCGCCGGTCGAGGATGATCGGCCCGATCGCGTAGCCGATCACGACGACGACCATCTCCGCGACGCCGACCAGGTCGGAGCCGCCGACGTCCAGCCCGACGAGCGCCCCGACGCCGAGCATCCCGGCGCCCACGCCGAGCCAGTTCAGCCCCGTCATCCGCTCGGGCCGCCCGGTCAGCGCCGCGATCCCGACGCCGACGAGCGGCACCGCGGCGAGCAGCAGCCCGGCCGTGGAGCTCGGCAGCCGCGTCTCCGCGGAGCTGAGGAAGTACCAGGGCACGATGATCTCGGCCGCGGTGTAGGCGAGCAGGGGCCGCCAGCGGCGCAGCACCGGGAGCACCTGGCGCCGGGCGACCACGAGCGGCAGCAGCACGAGCGCGCCGAGCGCGCTGCGCCCGAGCACGACGACGGCCGGGTCCACCTCCCCGACCGCGATCTTGATCAGCAGGTACGGGATGCCCCACGCGACCCCGAGCGCGGCGAAGAGGAGCAGGCCGCGTCGCGTCACACCGCGGATCATCCCAGGCGGGTCGGACGCCGCGAGGAGGGGCGGTCCGCCGGGCGGCGCGGACCGTTCCTGAGGAGGGTCGGCGAACCGCGCGAGCCGTCCCGCCGACGGGGGGCGCGCGCTCCTAGACTCCCCCCGTGGCCGAACCCGAAGGCGCGGTGGTTCCCGCGCGCATCCAGGACGACCTCTACCGCGCCGTCAACGGCGCGTGGCTGGGGTCGGCGGAGATCCCCGCCGACCGCGCCCGCTCGGGCGCCTTCCTCGACCTGGTCGATGACGCCGAGGTCGCCGTGCGCGCGATCGTCGAGCGCGCGCAGGAGGCGGAGCCGGGCACCGAGGCGCGCAGGATCGGCGACCTCTACACCTCCTTCATGGACGAGGAGCGGGTCGAGGCGCTCGGCGCCGCGCCGCTCGCGGAGCCGCTCGGCCTCGTCGCGGCCGCCGACTCGGTCGCGACCGTGCTCGCCGTGCTCGGCACGCTCGAGCGCCGCGGCGGCGGCAGCCTCTTCCGGCTCTTCGTCGACAACGACCCGGGCGACCCGGGCCGGTACCTCGTCTTCGTCGAGCAGGGCGGTCTCGGCCTGCCCGACGAGCGCTACTACCGCGAGGACGACTTCGCGTCGCACCGCGAGGCGTACCGCGCCTTCCTCGTCCGCATGTTCTCGCTCGCCGGCCTCGACGGGGCCGATCAGCGCGCGGACCGCGTGCTCGCGCTCGAGACCGAGATCGCCGGCACCCACTGGGACGCGGTGGCCACCCGCGACGTGCAGGCGACCTACAACCCGACCTCCTGGACGGACCTGGTCGCGTCGGCCGGCGACGGCGGCGCGCTGCTCGAGGCCTGGGCCGCGGGGCTCGGCGCCCCCGTCGGCGCCCTCGAGACGATCGTCGTGCGGGAGCCGAGCTTCGTGACCGGCGTGCTCGGCCTGCTGACCGCCGACCGGCTCGACGCCTGGCGCGACTGGCTCGCGATCCGGGTGGTCCGGCCGCTCGCGCCGTACCTCTCCTCCGACTTCGTCTCGGCGCACTTCGCCTTCACCGGCACCGCCCTGACCGGCGCGCAGGAGCTGAAGGCGCGGTGGAAGCGCGGCGTCGGGCTGGCCGAGGGCGCGATGGGCGAGGCGGTCGGCCGCCTCTACGTCGAGGAGCACTTCCCGCCGATCGCGAAGGTGCGGATGGACGTGCTCGTCGCGAACCTCGTCGCCGCCTACCGCGACTCCATCTCCTCCCTCGAGTGGATGAGCGACGAGACCCGTGCCCGCGCGCTCGAGAAGCTCGGGAAGTTCACCCCGAAGATCGGCTACCCGGCCCTCTGGCGCGACTACTCGAGGCTCGAGGTGTCGGCCGACGACCTGGTCGGCAACGTGCAGGCCTCGAGCGCGTTCGAGTTCGACCGCGAGCTCGGCAAGATCGGGAAGCCGGTCGACCGCGACGAGTGGTTCATGACGCCGCAGACCGTGAACGCCTACTACAACCCGGGCATGAACGAGATCGTCTTCCCGGCCGCGATCCTCCAGCCGCCGTTCTTCGACCCGGACCGCGACGACGCCCTGAACTACGGCGGGATCGGCGCCGTCATCGGGCACGAGATCGGTCACGGCTTCGACGACCAGGGCTCGCAGTTCGACGGCGACGGCCGCCTCGAGAACTGGTGGACGGAGGCGGACCGCGCCGCGTTCGAGGAGCGCACGAAGGCGCTGATCGCCCAGTACGACGCGCTCGTGCCGGAGGGGCTGACCGACCACGTCAACGGCGCCCTCACCATCGGCGAGAACATCGGCGACCTCGGCGGCCTCTCCATCGCGTGGAAGGCCTACGTGCTCTCCCTCGAGGGCCACGAGCCGCCGGTGATCGGCGGGGAGACCGGCGCGCAGCGCTTCTTCCGGTCCTGGGCCGCCGTGTGGCGCGAGAAGCGCCGGCCCGAGGAGGCCAAGCGCCTGCTCACCATCGACCCGCACTCCCCGCCGGAGTTCCGCTGCAACCAGATCGTCCGCAACATGGACGAGTTCGCGGCGGCGTTCGACCTCACCGAGACGGATGCCCTGTGGCTGGATCCGACGAAGCGGGTCACGATCTGGTGACCGCCGCCCCGGTCGAGACCCGACGGTCCCGATCGCGGAGCGGCGACGAGCACGCCCGGCACCGGGGCGACGCGGTGCGTGCCGACTTCACCGACGGCTTCACCGCGCTCGCGCACCTGGCGCTCGACGGCGCCCAGGTGTCCGCGCGGGTCATCGACCTGCTGTCCGGCAAGGCCCTGTTCTCGGTCGACGACCACGTCGTGCTGCCCACGGCGAGCGTCGGCAAGGTGCTGCTGCTGCTCGAGATCGCCGCGCGCCTCGAGGAGCAGGTGAACACCCGCTTCGACCTGCTCGACCGGGCGCCGGAGGACCTCGTCTCGGACGCGGGCGTGTGGCAGTACCTCCACGCGCCGAGCCTGCCGCTGACCGATCTCGCGGCCCTCGTCGCGGCCACCAGCGACAACCTCGCGACGAACGTGCTGCTGCGCGCCGTCGGTCTCGACGCGGTGCGGGCGCGCGCGGAGTCCCTCGGCCTGAAGCGCACCGCGCTCCTCGACCGGGTTCGCGACCGCCGCGGTCCGGACGACGCGCCCCAGCTGTCGGTCGGCTCCGCCGCCGAGCTCACGACGCTGTTCGCCCGCATCGCCCGCGGGGAGGCCGTCAGCCGCGCCGTCTCCTCCCGCGTCTCGGACTGGCTGGCGCTGAACGCCGACCTGTCGATGGTCGCCTCCGCCTTCGCGCTCGACCCGCTGTCGCACGTGCGCAGCGACCACGGCCTGAGCCTGCTGAACAAGACGGGCTCCGCGCCCGGCGTCCGCAGCGAGGCGGGCGTACTGCGCGGCCCGCGCTCCTCCGTGGCCTACACGGTCACCATCGAGTTCGTCGACGACGTGCACACCCGGCGCCTCGCGGTGCTGCAGGCGATGCGCACGATCGGGATCGGGATCCTCGAGTACGTCTGCTGATTTCCGTTCTGAAGGAGTTCTTGCGAGGAGCGAGCAAGAACTCCTTCAAAACGGAGATCCGCGAGGGGTCAGGCGATGCGCTTGCGGGGCGGACGGACCTGGACGGTCTCGATCCAGCTGCCGCGGCCCGCGAACGGCGCCTTGATGCGGCCGCCGGCGAGCACGCGCTCGAGGTCCTGCTCGAGGCCCGGGACCTCGGAGGGCTCCGGCAGCTCGTCGAGGATCCGGAGGAACTCGACGACCTGCTGACCGGGGCGCGTGGCGTCGCGCCCGCCGAGACGGGTGCTCCAGCCGCGCTTCCACACCTCGCGCTGCACCCGGTTGGCGTCGTCGAAGGGGATGCTGCGGGGGATCACGACGCGGTACGCCATGTCGGGAAGGATACGCAGGAGTTACGCGCAGGTTACGGCTTCTCGAGCGTGTCTGGGGAGATCCATGAGAAGGCCGGATCGGCCTGAGCGCCGCGCTCAGCCCGCGAGCGTCGTCTCGTCCTCGTCGGCGGCCGTCGCAGCCGGGGAGAGCCCGAAGATCACCTCGACCGCCTCGGTGAACCGATCGCCCTCGCCCGCCGCCGCGAGCTCCCGGGCGCGGACGGACGGCGTGTGGACCAGGACGCCCGCGAGGTGGCGCATCGCGCGCTCGACGGCCTCGGTCGACTCGCCGCGGCGGCGGAGCCGCTCGAGCTCGCGGTCGACGAGGTCGAAGACGTGCGCCCGGTACGCGACGACGGCGGGCGTCACCGCCGTGGCGCGCTGGTCGGCGCCGTACTCCTCCACGGCCTCGGCGATCAGGGCGCGGGCGTCGTCCGTCGCCTGCAGCTCGGGCAGCGGCGCGTGCTTGCCGATCGTCTCGAGGTCGAGCAGCTCGACGTCCTGCAGCTGCGCGACGTCCGGCTCGACGTTGCGGGGCATGCCGAGGTCGACGATCAGCTGGCGCGACGGCTCCGCGACGACCGAGCGGGCCCGGCGCAGCCGCGCCGCGTCGAGGATCGGCGCGGTGGCGATGCTGCAGGAGATGACGAGGTCGGCGACGGCGAGGCGTCGTGGCAGGTCCTCGCGCGACACGGCGACGACGCCCTCCCGCTTCGCGAAGAGCAGGGCCCGGCCGCTCGGCGAGTAGACCGCGATCTCGCGCACGCCGCGGTCGCGCAGCGCGGCGAGCGTCGCGCGGGCGTAGGTGCCGGTGCCGATCAGCAGCACGCGGGTGGTCGGCCACTCGGTGAAGCGGCTGCCGGCCAGGTCGAGCGCCAGCCGCACGATGTTGCGGCCCGCCGTGCCCACCCGGGTGTGCTGCTGGACGGAGCTGGAGGTGCGGGAGGCGCGCTGGAACAGCCGCTCGAGGTCCGGCGTCGTCGTGCCGAGGCCGCGCGCGGTCTCGAGGGCGCGGGAGACCTGACCGGCGATCTCGGCCTCGCCGACGACGAGCGACTCGAGGCCGCTCGACACCGCGAAGAGGTGCCGCGCCACGTCCTCCGACTCGCGCCGCACGGCGACCTCGGCCAACCGGTCGCGTTCGACGCCCGCGGTGCGGGTCGCGAAGTCGATCAGCGCCTCCGCGCTCGCGGTGCCGTCGTCGTCGGTGTCGAGGTACGCCTCGAACCGGTTGCAGGTCGCGAGCAGGACGCCGCCGCGCACGTCGGGCCGCTCCGCCGTGAACCGGGCGAGCGAGTCGGCCGAGACCGTCGCGAGCCGCTCCAGCACCTCGAACCCCGCGCTGCGGTAGTCGGCGGTGAGGGCGGTCAGCACGACGGAGGATTCTACCAGCCGTCGAATCCAGGGCCGCTCCGGGGAGGCGGCGGTCAGGCGGCGTGCAGCCGGCGCGGGCGCACCCCGGGCGGACTGGCAGGATTCCGGTCCGTGCCCGCCGAACCCGTCATCGTCCAGGCCCTGCGGGGCAGCCGACCCGAGCGGCTCCCCGTCTGGTTCATGCGCCAGGCCGGCCGGTCGCTGCCGGAGTACCGCGCGACCCGGGCCGGCACCGCGATGCTCGACGCCTGCCTCACCCCGGAGCTCGCCGCGGAGATCACCCTCCAGCCCGTCCGGCGGCACGGCGTCGACGCGGCCGTCTTCTTCAGCGACATCGTCGTGCCGCTGAAGCTCGCCGGCGTCGACGTCGAGATCGTGCCGGGCCGTGGCCCCGTGTTCGGCCGCCCCGTGCGGGACGCCGCCGACCTCGCGGACCTCGTCGCCCACGACCTGCCCGACGACGCCTTCGCCCCGATCGAGGAGGCCGTCGCCCGCACGGTCGCCGAGCTCGGCCCCGACGTCCCGCTGCTCGGCTTCGCCGGCGCGCCGTTCACGCTGGCCGCGTACGTCGTGGAGGGCGGCCCGTCGAAGGACCACCTCCGCGCCCGCACCCTGATGCACGCCGACCCCGAGGCGTGGCGGACGCTGACCGAGCACCTCGCCCGCGTCTCCGGCGCCTTCCTCCGCGCCCAGGTCCGGGCGGGCGCCAGCGCCGTGCAGCTGTTCGACTCCTGGGTCGGCTCGCTCTCGGAGGCGGACTACCGCACCCACGTCCTGCCGGCCTCGGCCGCGACGCTCGCCGAGGTGCCGGAGGTGCCGCGCATCCACTTCGGCACCGGGACGCCGCACCTGCTCCCGGCGCTGCGCGACGCGGGTGCGGACGCGATCGGCGTCGACCACCGCATCCCGCTCGACGCCGCCTCCGCCCTGCTCGGCGGCGACGTGCCCGTGCAGGGGAACATCGACCCCGCGCTGCTCGGGGCGCCGTGGCCGGTGCTCGAGGCGCACCTGGAGGCGGTGGCGGCGGCCGGCCGCGCCGCGCCCGCGCACGTGCTGAACCTCGGGCACGGCGTGCCGCCCGAGACCGATCCCGGCGTGCTCACCCGCATCGTCGAGTGGGCGCACGGCCGCTGATGCGCGCCGTCGTGGTCGGCGGCGGGGTCGCCGGCCTGGTCGCGGCCCGGCGCCTCGCGATCGAGGGCTCCGCGGTCGTGCTGCTCGAGGCGTCCGACCGCCTGGGCGGCCGCGTGGCCGCGACCCGCGTCGGCGGCGTGACCGTGGACGCGGGGGCGGAGAGCTTCGCCGTGCGCGGCGGGGCCGTCCGGGCGCTGATCGACGAGCTCGGCCTGGGCGGTGCCGTGCAGGAGCCGTCCGGCTCGGCGTGGGTCGCCCTGCCGGACCGGACTGTGCCCCTGCCCGTCGGCGGCCTGCTCGGCATCCCCTCCTCCCCGCTCGCGACGGACGTCGTCCGCGTGCTCGACGCCCGCGGCGCGCTGCGCGCCTACGCGGACCGGGTGCGGCCGGTGCTGAAGCGCGGCCGGTACGACCGCCTCGGCCCGCTGGTCCGGGAGCGGATGGGGGCTCGGGTGCTCGACCGCCTCGTCGCGTCCGTCGTGGTCAACGTCTACGGCGCCGACCCGGACGAGGTGCCCGTCGACGCGATCGCGCCGGGGCTGAACGGCGCGATCACCACGGCCGGGTCGCTCTCCGGGGCGGTGCTGCAGCTGCGGGCCGCGGCGCCGCCGGGCGCCGCCGCGCAGGGGCTCGCCGGCGGGGTGCACCGACTGGTCGAGGCGCTCGAGGCCGACCTCCGCGGGCGCGGCGTCGAGGTGCGCACCGGGACGCCCGTCCTCGGCGTCCACCCCGCGCCGTTCGGCGGGCTGCTCACGGTGTCGACCGCGCGGGAGGACCTGCAGGCCGACCGCGTCGTGCTGGCGGCCGAAGGGGCCGCGGCGCTGGACCTCCTGTCCGACGCCGCGCCCGGGCTCGGCCGGATGCCGCGGCCGGCGCCGGCCGTCAGCCGCGCCGTGCTGCTCCTCGTGGAGGACCGGCGGCTCGACGACGCGCCCCGGGGCACGGGCGTGCTCCGGGCGCCGATCACGACCGGCGTCCGGGCGAGCGCCGTCACGCACCTGACGGCGAAGTGGCCCGAGCTCGGCGCGCGCGCCGGCCGGGGGCGGCACCTCCTGCGGCTGTCCTACCGGGGCGGCGACGCGGTGCCGGACGCGACCGTCGTCGCGGACGCGACCGCGCTGCTCGGCCTCGACGGCCTGCACCTCGCGGCTCGCGAGGACGTGGTCTGGACGGACACGGCGCCGGCGCTCGCCCCCGAGACGATCGCGGTCCGGCGGGCGCTCGCCGGGGCGGCGCTGCCGGACGGGCTCGCGGTCGCCGGGTCCTGGGTCGCGGGGACCGGGCTGGCCTCCGTGGTCGCCGCGGCCGAGCGTGCAGCCCGACCAGGAGCCTCCTGATCATCCGTCGAGAAGATCCTGAGCACTCAGTGTCCCGTCGATACAGTGGCCCGACTACCGAGCAAAGGGGTGAGCCATGCAGGGTCGGATTCTCTTCGTGACCGGCGCAGCCGTCGGGTACGTCCTCGGCGCACGGGCCGGACGGCGTCGCTACGACCAGATCAAGTCGGCCGCCGACCGCGTCTGGAACGACCGGAACGTCCAGAAGAGCGTGAACGACGTCGTCGGCACGGTCCAGGGCTTCGTCAAGGACAAGGCGCCCGAGGTGCAGGACGCCGTCGTCGGGCAGGCGAAGAAGGTCGTGTCCAAGGTGAAGAAGTCCGACGGCGACGAGCCGTCGCCGTCGATCTGAGCACGATGACCGACGACAGGAGCGATCGGCGCACCGCATTCGCCTTCGGGTCGCGCGGCGCGTCCGACGACCGGCGGGAGCGCAAGTCCGTGTTCGCGCTCATCGGCGAGCTGCCCGGGCTGATCTCCACGCTGATCCGAGACGAGATCGAGCAGATCAAGCGGGAGGCGATCAGCCGCCTGAAGAGCGCCGGCATCGGCATCGCGCTCTTCGTGGTGGCCGCGGTGTTCCTCTACTTCGCCGCCTTCCCGCTGCTCGCCGCCGCGGTGCTCGGGCTCGGCGAGGCGCTGCCGCTGTGGCTGTCCGCGCTCATCATCGGCGTGTTCCTGCTGCTGATCGCCGTGGTGTTCGTGCTGATCGGGCTCTCGCGGGTGAAGAAGGGCGTGCCGCCGGTGCCCAAGGAAGCGGTCGACAGCGTGAAAGACGACGTGAAGGCGTTCAAGGGGGTCGAGCAGTATGACCGATGACAAGGAGCGGGCGCTCTCCGAGATCCGGTCGGACATCGAGGCGACCCGGCAGAAGCTGGCGGAGACGCTCGACGCGATCGAGGACCGTCTCGACGTGCCCAAGCGGGTGAAGGCGGTCCTGCAGGACGCGCTCGACCGCGTCGACGCGCTGCGGCAGGAGCGGCCGGAGGTGGTCTACGGCGTCCTCGCGGGCGTCGCCGCGCTGCTCGCCGGCGCCACCGCGCTGATCGTCCGGGCGGCCGCGCGCCGCTGACGGGACGGATCCCGACGCCCCCGGAACCGTGAGGTTCCGGGGGCGTCCGTCTGCACGGGCGCCCATCCGGGGTGAGGCACACTGGTCGGGGACTGCGCCGTCGCGGCCCGGAACGAGCGCCGATCCCCCGCGCCGTCCGTCGCGCGGGGCGCAGCCGCCCGCCGGCGAGTCCTGATCCGTGCTGCGAGCGAGGAAGTACCAGCGATGACGAACGAGGGCTGGGCCCTCTGGGCCGTGTTCCGCCGGGGCGACGCCGGGCAGGTCCCGGGCGATGCGACGGCCGGTCACCTCACGAGCGTGCTCGAGGAGCTGGAGCAGGGCGGGATCACCGTCCGCGGCATCTACGACGTCTCCGGGCTCCGCGCGGACGCCGACGTGATGTTCTGGCTGCACGGCGACGACGCGGCGGCCCTCCAGGCCGCGCTGCGCCGCATCCGTCGCACCGCGCTGATCGCGCCGCTGCTGCCGACGTGGAGCGCGCTCGGCGTGCACCGCGACGCGGAGTTCAACCGCAGCCACGTGCCCGGCTTCCTCCGCGGGGAGCGCGCCCGCGACTGGCTCGCGGTCTACCCCTTCGTGCGCGGCTACGACTGGTACGTGCTGCCCGAGGCGGACCGCGGGCGGATGCTCGCCGAGCACGGGCGGAAGGGCGCCGCCTACACGAGCGTCGTCGCCAACACCGTCGCGGCCTTCGCGCTCGGCGACTACGAGTGGATCCTGCCGATGGAGTCCGACTCGCTGACCGACCTCGTCGACATGATGCGGGCGCTGCGGGCGACCGAGGCGCGGCTGCACGTCAACGAGGAGACGCCGTTCTTCACGGGCCGGCGGATCACCGCCGACGAGCTGCCGGAGGTGCTCTGGTGAGCGCGCAGAACATCGGGACCGTCCGCAACGCCTCCGAGCCGGCGGCCTCGGGCCCGGAGCACGTGACCGAGCCCGTGGGGTACGACGCGATCCTGCTCGCCAGCTTCGGCGGCCCGGAGGGCCAGGACGACGTGATCCCCTTCCTCCGGAACGTGACGCGCGGCCGGGGCATCCCGGACGAGCGGCTCGAGGAGGTCGCGCACCACTACCGGCACTTCGGCGGCGTCTCGCCCATCAACGCGCAGAACCGCGCGCTCAAGGCGGCGCTGGAGACCGAGCTCGCCGCCCGCGGCGTCGACCTGCCCGTCTACTGGGGCAACCGCAACTGGGGCCCGTACCTGTCGGACGCCCTCCGCGAGGCGTCGGCGGACGGCGCGACGCGGCTCATCGCGATCGCGACGAGCGCCTACAGCTCCTACTCGTCCTGCCGGCAGTACCGGGAGGACTTCGCGCGCGAGCTCGACGAGACCGGGCTCGCGGACACGATGGTGATCGACAAGGTCCGCCAGTACTTCGACCACCCGGGCTTCGTCGCCCCCTTCACGCAGGGCGTTGCGGACGGCCTCGCGGAGCTCGAGCGGCGCCTCCCCGGCGTCGACCTCGCGACCGAGGCGCACGTGCTGTTCTGCACGCACTCCATCCCGACCGGCGACGCCGTGCACAGCGGGCCCGCCGCGCGCGGCTTCGGCGAGGGGGGCGCGTACGCGGCGCAGCACCGCGCCGTCGCCGAGGTCGTCATGGCCCGCGCGGGCCGCGACGTGCCGTGGGACCTCGTCTACCAGTCGCGCAGCGGCCCCCCGTCGCAGCCGTGGCTCGAGCCCGACGTGAACGACGCGCTCCGCGACCTCGCGGGCCGCGGGATCAAGGCGGTCCTGCTCGTGCCCCTCGGCTTCGTGTCGGACCACATGGAGGTCATGTGGGACCTCGACGAGGAGGCGACCGAGACGGCGGAGGGCCTGGGGATCGTGTCCGTGCGCACGCCGACGCCGGGCGTCGACCCCGCGTACGTGGCGGGCCTCGTCGACCTCGTGCTCGAGCGCGTGCACGGCACGCCGCCCGGCGAGCGGCCCGCGGAGACGGCGCTCGGACCCTGGTACGACGTCTGCCGGCCCGGCTGCTGCGAGAACGCGCGACTCGGCTTCCGACCGGCGGTCGCCGGGCTGGTGCCGTGACCGTCCGGCTCGGCACCCGCGGCAGCGCCCTGGCGCTCGCCCAGGCCGGGCGCGTCCGCGACGCGATCGTCGCGCTCGGCGAGCCGTGCGAGCTCGTGCCCGTCACGACCGTCGGCGACGTCTCGCGGGCGTCGCTCGCGCAGATCGGCGGCACCGGGGTGTTCGCCGGCGCGCTCCGGTCCGCGCTCGCCGCGGGCGAGGTCGACCTCGTCGTGCACTCCCTGAAGGACCTGCCGGTCGCGCCGGCGCCCGGCCTCGTCGTCGCCGGCGTCCCCGAGCGGGAGGACGCCCGCGACGCGCTCTGCGCCCGGGACGGCCTCGCGCTCGCGGACCTGCCCGCCGGCGCCGTGATCGGCACGGGGTCGCCCCGCCGCCACGCGCAGCTGGTGGACCGCCGGGCGGACGTCGAGGTCGTCGACCTCCGCGGCAACGTGGACAGCCGGCTCGCGCGCGTGCGCGACGGCGAGCTCGACGCCGTCGTCCTCTCCTGGGCGGGCCTCGCGCGCCTCGGCCGCCTCGACGCGGTGACGGAGGCGCTGCCGCTCGACGAGTGGCCCACCGCTGCGGGCCAGGGCGCCCTCGCGATCGAGGTGCGGGAGGCGGACGCCGACCCCGCCACCACCATCGGCCGCGTCGTCGCCGCGCTCACGGACCCGGCGGCGCGCGACGGCGCCCACGCCGAGCGCCGCGTGCTCGGCCGGCTGGAGGCGGGCTGCGCCGCGCCGATCGGCGTCGCGAGCACGATCGGCGACGACGACGCCGTCCTGTGGGCCTCCGTCCACCGGCCGGGCGGCGGGGACCGCATCGACCGCCGTCGCGTCGTGACCTGGGCCGCCGGCGGCCGCGCGGAGGCCCTCGACGCCGCCGCCGACGCCCTCGCGGACGAGCTGCTCGCCGCGGGCGCCGCCGAGCTCGCGCCGCTCGGAGCGGCCTCGTGACCGCGGACAAGCCGCTCAAGGGCTGGCGGGTGCTCGTCCCCCGCGGCGGCCCCTGGGGGCACGGCGTCGCGGCCGAGCTGCGCTCGCGCGGGGCGGTGCCCGTCGTCGCGCCCTCCATCAACTTCGCGGGCACGGCGGACGAGCCCGCCCTGGACGACGCGCTCGCGCGCCTGCAGGCCGGCGAGTTCGACTGGATGTCCGTGACGAGCGCCACCACGGTGGACGTGCTCGCCGCGCACCGCGTCGTGATCCCCGAGCGCACGAAGGTGGCGGCCGTGGGCGAGACGACGGCGGCCGCGCTCGTCGCCGCGGGCTACGACGTCGACTTCGTGCCGCGCCGAGACAACTCCGCGAGCGGGCTGCTCGCCGAGTGGGCGGAGGCGACGGGCGGCATCGTGCCGCTCGACATCCTCGCCCTCCGCAGCGACATCGCGAAGCCGGTCCTCACCGACGGGCTCCGCGCGGCGGGGCACCGCGTCTCCTCCGTCGTCGCCTACCGCACCGTCGGGGTGCCGATCGCGCCCGACACCGTCGCGCAGGTGTCCGCGGGCCAGTTCGACGCGATCCTCGTCACCTCCGGCAGCGTCGCGAACCAGATCGCGGTCCAGATCGGGCTCGTCCCGTCGCGGACCGTGATCGCGTGCATCGGCCCGCGCACGGCCGTGGACGCGGAGGCCGCCGGGCTCCGCGTCGACCTCGTCGCCCGGGAGCGCAGCAGCGAGTCCCTCATCGCGACCCTCGAGGAGCTCGCCGAGCGCCGACCCATGCAGGGGACCAGACCATGACGATGCCGATCCGCCCCCGTCGCCTCCGGCAGTCCGCCGCCGTGCGCCGCCTCGTCGCCGAGACCCGCATCGACCCCGCCCAGCTGGTGCTGCCGATGTTCGTGCGGGAGGGGCTCGCCGAGCCCCGCCCGCTCGAGTCGATGCCCGGGGTGCTGCACCACAGCGTCGACAGCCTCCGGCGGGCGGCCGCGGAGGCCGCCGCGGCCGGGATCGGCGGCGTGATGCTCTTCGGCGTGCCCGAGCAGCGCGACGGCATCGGCTCCGGCGCGACGGATCCGGACGGGATCCTCAACGTCGCGACGCGCGCCGTCGCGGAGGAGGTCGGCGACGCGCTCGTCGTCCAGACCGACCTCTGCCTCGACGAGTTCACCGACCACGGGCACTGCGGCGTGCTCGCCGCGGACGGGTCCGTCGACAACGACGCGACGCTGCTCCGCTACCGCGAGATGGCGCTGGCGCAGGCCGAGGCGGGCTCGCAGCTGCTCGGGCTCTCCGGGATGATGGACGGCCAGGTCGCCGCGGTCCGCGAGGCCCTCGACGAGGCCGGCCGGTCCGACGTCCTCCTGCTCGGGTACGCGGCGAAGTACGCCTCCGCCCTCTACGGCCCGTTCCGCGAGGCCGTCGAGTCCGCGCTGCAGGGCGACCGCCGCACCTACCAGCTCGACCCGGCGAACCGCCGCGAGGGGCGCCGGGAGGCCGTGCTCGACGTGGAGCAGGGCGCCGACGTCGTCATGGTGAAGCCCGCCTCCTTCTACCTCGACGTGCTCGCCGACGTCGCCGCCGAGAGCCCGGTGCCCGTGTGGGCGTACCAGGTGTCGGGGGAGTACGCGATGGTCGAGGCGGCCGGGCGGAACGGCTGGATCGACCGCGACCGCGCGGTGCTCGAGTCGATCACGTCGATCCGGCGCGCGGGGGCCGACGCGGTCCTCACCTACTGGGCCGTGGAGGTGGCCGGATGGCTGACGAACCGCTGACCCGCTCCCCGCAGCCGTCCGACGACGTGCCCGCGGGCGGCCTGTCCGCCGCCTCCTCCGAGGCGTACGACGCGAACGCCGCGCTCTTCGAGCGGGCGCAGCGGCGCATCCCCGGCGGGGTCAACTCCCCCGTCCGCGCCTACCGGTCCGTCGGCGGCGCCCCGCGGTTCGTGCGGCGCGCGGCCGGGCCGTACGTCTACGACGCGGAGGACCGGGAGTACGTCGACCTCGTCGCCAGCTGGGGCCCCGCGCTGCTCGGCCACGGGAACCCCTCGGTCGTGGCGGCGGTCAAGGCCGCGGCCGACCGCGGGCTCTCCTTCGGCGCCCCGACCGAGGGCGAGGTGGAGCTCGCCGAGCTCGTGCACGACCGCGTGCACCGGCTCGGCCGCTCGCCGATCGAGCGCCTCCGGCTCGTCTCGACCGGCACCGAGGCGACCATGACCGCCGTCCGGCTGGCCCGCGGCGCGACCGACCGGCCGCTCGTCGTGAAGTTCGCCGGGCACTACCACGGCCACTCCGACGGGCTCCTCGCCGATGCGGGCTCGGGCGTCGCGACGCTGGCGCTGCCCGCCTCCGCCGGCGTCCCGGCCGAGATCGCCGCGCAGACGCTCGTGCTGCCCTACAACGACGAGGACGCGCTCCGCCTCGCGTTCGAGCGGCACCCGGGCCGCATCGCCGCCGTCATCACGGAGGCCGCGGCCGCGAACATGGGCGTCGTCGCGCCCCTGCCGGGCTTCAACCGCTTCCTCGTCGAGACGGCGCACGCGAACGGCGCGCTCGTGATCCTCGACGAGGTGCTGACCGGCTTCCGCGTGCACCCGGGCGGCTGGTGGGCCCTCGACCCCGACGGGGCGCTCGACGTCGACCTGATCACCTACGGCAAGGTCATCGGCGGCGGGCTGCCCCTCGCGGCGCTCGGCGGCCGCGCGTCCGTGATGGACCTGCTCGCACCGCTCGGCCCCGTGTACCAGGCGGGCACGCTGTCCGGGAACCCGCTCGCGGTCGCCGCCGGGCTCGCGACCCTCCGCGCCGCGGACGACGACGTGTACGCGCGCGTCGACGCCGCGTCGCAGCGGGTGCAGGCGGCGGTGACCGCCGCGCTGACGGAGGCGGGCGTCGCCCACGCGATCAGCCGGGCCGGCAACCTGTTCAGCGTCGCGTTCGGCGTGACCGAGGCTCCGCGCGACTACGACGAGGTCCGGGCGCAGGAGTCGTGGCGGCACCCCGCCTTCTTCCACGCGATGCTCGAGCAGGGGATCAGCCTGCCGCCGTCGGTGTTCGAGGCGTGGTTCCTCACCGCCGCGCACGACGACCGCGCGCTCTCCCGCGTGGAGGAGGCCCTCCCGTCCGCGGCCCGCGCCGCCGCGGCGGCCCGCCGCCCCGCCTGACGCGCCTCGCGCGGTACCCGTACCACGTCGCGCGGTGGCCGCACCTCTGCGCGGTGGGTCGACCCACCGCGCAGAGGTGCGAGCACCGCGGGTCGTCCTCCGCGGGGCTGCCGGGCGCGGGGAGGCGTCAGGCGATCGGGGGGACCGTCCTCGGCCGGACCAGCACGAGGAGGGCGGTCGCGGCGCAGGTGCCGCCCACCACGGCGATGAGGCCGATGGAGGAGGCGGAGGAGGAGCCGAGCAGCCCGACGATCGGCGGGATGCACGCCGCGAGGCCGAAGTTGCTGACGCCGAGGAGGCTCGCGGCGGTGCCCGCCTCCTCCCCGTGGCGCAGCAGCCCGAGCACCTGCACCGACGGGAACGTGAACCCGCACGCCGTCATGAAGACGCCGAGGGGGATCAGCACAGCGACGAGGGGCGCCGGGTAGAGCATCGTCGTGATCAGCGCGACGGCGCTCAGCAGCTGGGCGGTGATCGTGACGCAGAGGATCCACTGCGGCCCGATGCGCCGCATCACCCGGGCGGCGAGCTGCGCGCCGCCGATGACGCCGACGGAGTTCGTCGCGAACACGAGGCCGTACTGCTGCGGGTCGAGGCCGAAGCGCCCCTGCAGCAGGAACGGGGAGACGGCGAGGTAGGCGAAGAGGCCCGCGCCCTGCATGGCGCCGACGATCGCCGCACCGACGAAGACCCGGTCGGTGAGCACCGCGCGGTACCGGGCGCGCGCCGTCGCGTGCCGGCCGTGCGAGCGCGCGGTGGAGGTGCGCGTCTCGCCGATGCCGACGGACGCGAGCATCAGCGCGGCGGCGCCGTAGATCGACAGGCAGACGAAGAGGCCCCGCCAGTCGAGCACGGCGAGCAGCTGCGAGCCGATCAGCGGCGCGAGGATCGGCGCCGCGCCGGACACCAGCCCCATGTTCGCGAGCATCCGCACGAGCCGGTGCCCGTGGAACAGGTCGCGCACCATGGCGGCTGCGACCACGCCGCCGCCGGCCGCGCCGATGCCCTGCAGCACGCGGAGCGCGGCGAGCACGCCCACGTTCGGGGCCATCGCCGCTCCGAGGCAGGCGAGCACGTGGACGGAGGTGGCGACGAGCAGCGGCACGCGGCGCCCGAAGCGGTCGGACAGCGGCCCGACGACCAGCTGCCCGAGCGCGAACCCGATGACGGTCGCGGACAGGGTGAGCTGGATCGCGACGTCGGTGGTCGCGAAGGAGGCCTGCACCGCCGGGAACGCGGGCAGGTACAGGTCGGTCGTGAAGGGGCCGAGCGCGACGAGCAGGCCCAGGATGACGACGACCGCGGCGCGGGCGCGCGGGCGGAGGGCGTCACCGGGGGAGACGAGGCCGGCGGGACGGACGACGGGGATGGACGCGGTGTTCGACGACAAGACGGTTCCGATGCGGATCGCGGTGGAGCGGGACGGTCCACGGCGGGCTGCTCGGGCACGGTCGGCGCCGCGTCCGGCGCCGGTGCTCGTGGAGACGACTCGACGTTCGCCCTGCAAGCGATTGCGGTGCAAACCCCGTCCCCGCGCGTCGCGGAGCCCGTAGCGTGGTCCCCGCCGGGCGGCGCCGGCAGCGGGACGGGTGAGGGATGCCGGCGACGATCCGGGACGTGGCGAGGCTGGCGGGCGTGTCCGAGGCCACGGTCTCGCGCGCGCTCCGCGACCTCCGGCACGTCGCGCCCGACACCGCGGAGGCGGTCCGGGAGGCGGCCGACCGGCTCGGCTTCGTCCCCTCCCGCAACGCCGCGGCGCTCGCGACGGGCCGCCCGAAGGTCGTCAGCGTCGTCACGCCGACCGTCGTCTCCTGGTTCTACGCGTCCGTGCTGGAGGGCGTGGACGCCGTGCTGCGGGAGGCCGGCTGGGCGACGAGCCTCGTCGACCTGAACGCGGACGGCGGCACGCGCCGCCGGCTCACCGCGACGGAGCTGCACGCCGGCCAGGCGTCCGCCCACGTCGTGATCGGCTTCGGCCTCGACGAGGCGGAGCAGGAGGTCGTGCGGGGGATGCGCGACCCGCTCGTCACGGTCGGCGGCAGCTTCGAGGGCGTGCGGGGCATCGGGATCCCGGAGGCGGAGGCCGCGCGGCTCGCGGTCGGGCACCTCCTCGAGCTCGGGCACCGCCGCATCGGGCACGTCGGGGGCGACCGCGAGCCCGGCCTGAACGAGGCGGTCGTCGGCGCCCGTCGCGAGGCCTGGGCGTCGACCCTCCGCGAGGCGGGGGTCGAGCCCTGCACCGACTGGTTCGCGTCGAGCGGGCTCGTGCTCGAGCGGAGCCGGGACGCCGCGCTGCGGCTGCTCGACCGCGGCGACCGGCCCACGGCGGTGTTCGCGGCCACCGACGAGTGCGCCTTCGGCGTGCTGCTCGCCGCGCAGCAGCTCGGGCTCCGGGTCCCCGAGGACCTCTCCGTGGTCGGTCTCGACGACCACGCCTTCTCGGCGGCCTACGGGCTGACCACGGTGCGGCAGTCGCCGCGGGAGCAGGGGGCCCGGGCGGCGCAGCTGCTGCTCCGGGACCTCGGCGTGCGCCGCCGCCCGGTCAGCACGGCGCCCGCGCCGGTGGAGCTGGTCGTGCGGTCGACGACCGCGCCGCCCGCGCGGCCCTGACCCTCAGGGGCGCAGCGTCATGACGGGACGGGCCGGCGTCGGGCGGGCCGTCTCGACGAACCCGGCGCGGACGAAGAGCCCGGCCGTGCCGTGCCACAGCTCCGCGCTCGTCGCGCCCGGTCGCGCCGCGCGGTCGACCGGGTAGCCCTCGACGACGCGGGCGCCGTGGGCGAACGCGTGCCCGACGGCCGCGTCGAGCAGGGCCGCGGCGACGCCCGTGCCGCGGTGCTCGCGCCGCACCACGAAGCACGTGACCGCCCAGACCTCGGGGTCGTCGGCCGGCTCGGCGCCGCCGCCGCGGACGACCCGGGTGCGGAGCACGCCGGGCTGCGCGACCCGGGGCCCGACGCGCACCCAGCCCGCCGCCGCCCCGTCCACCGTCAGCACGAGGCCCGGCGCCACCGCCGCGTCCTCCAGCTCCCGCACGAGCAGCGTTCGGCGCTCCTCGCGCGTCGCCGCGTCGAACGCGCGCCGCGTCTCGAGCAGCCAGCGGCACCAGCAGGAGGCGCCGTCGCCGCCGCCCGTGAGGGCGTGCGCGACCAGGTCGAACCGGTCCGCCGTCGCCGGCAGCACCTCGACCGCCGCCGTCATCGCTCCAGGTCCACCACGACGCGGCCGCGCACCCGGCCCGCGAGCACGTCGTCCGCGGCGGCCGGCACCTCCCCGAGGCCCACCACCCGCTCGACGAGGCGGTCGACGACCGCGGGCGTCACCCGGTCGGCGAGCAGCTCCCACGCCGACAGCCGCCGCTCGCGGGGCAGGTCGACCGAGAAGATCCCGGCGAGGGTCGTGCCGCGCAGGATGAACGGCAGCACGGTGCCCGGCAGGTCGGGGGAGCCCGCGAGGCCGCACGCGGCGACGACGCCGCCCGGCAGCGTCTGCGCGATCGCGTTCACGAGCGCGCCGCCGCCGACGGAGTCCACGACCGCGGCCCACCGGGCGGACTGCAGGGGGCGCCCCGGCTCGGCAGGCAGACGGTCCACGACCTCGGCGGCGCCGAGCGCCCGGAGGTGGTCGCCGAGCGCCGCGGCGCGACCGGTCGAGGCGTGCACCTCGCGGCCGGCGGCCGCGAGCAGCGCGATCGCGAACCCGCCCACGCCGCCGCCCGCACCCGTGACGAGCACCGGGCCGTCCGGCAGGTCCGCCCGCTCGAGGAGGAGGGCGGCGAGCGCCGCGGTGACGCCCGCCGTGCCGATCGCCGCGGCGTGCCGCGGCGTGAAGGCGTCGGGGACCGGCACGGCGGCCGCCGGGTCGACGGCGACGCGCTCCGCGAGACCGCCGTCGACGCGCTCGCCGAGGCCCGCGCCCGTCACGACGACCGTCGCGCCGTCCTCCGTGCGCCCCACGACGTCGATCCCGGGCACCATCGGCTGCGACCGCAGCACGCCGGGGCGGCCGGCGACCGCGAGGGCGTCCTTGTAGTTGAGGGAGGACCAGCGCGCCGCCAGCACCGTCCCGGTCGGGTCGGGGTGCTCGGTGAGCGCGGCGCGCTCGCCGGGCTCCCGCGCGACGAGGGCGCGCACGTCAGTCGAGCTCGACGGTGCGGGCCTCGCCCACGTCCGGCCGGCCGCCCGTGACCGCGGCCTTCGCGTACTTGAGGAGGACGACGGGCTTCGGGTCGTCCGTCGCCCAGTACTCGGCCGAGTGGACCGTCACCTTGAGCAGGGCGACCTTCGGGTCCTCGCGGCCGTGCTCGAACCACGCCTCCGCGCCGGTGTCCCACAGCTCGTCGATCTTCGCCGCGTCGCGCACGACCTCCGCCTCGCCGGACAGCGACACCCAGCCCTTGCCGGACTCGAGCGCCACGTTGACCTGCGGGTCCCGCCGGACCTCGACGGTCTTGTGGGAGGGGTCCTCCGTGAAGAACCAGAGGTCGCCGTCGAACTCCCGGTCCTTGATCGCCATCGGTCGGCTGACCAGGCGGCCGTCGTCGTCGACGGTCGTGAGGATGCCGATCCGGGCCTTGCCGATGAGCGTGCGGAGCCGCTCGATGTCGTCGTCGTCCACCATCCGCCGGACGCTAGCCGGTCCGGGCGCGAGTCGTCTGCGAGGGACCGGATCGCCGCTCCCGAGACCTCGGCGTGTCGCCGCAGCACGACACGGCTGTGATTACGCTGTCCCCCCGTGCGGGGGACAGCGATCCCGGCGTCCGTCGCGGCGCCGGCGGTGACGACCGTCTACGCGCCCGCCGAGCCGGTCGACCTCGTCGCCACCGTGCGGGTGCTGCGGCGGGGTGCGGGCGACCCGACCTTCCGCCGCGAGCCCGACCGCCCGGTCGTGTGGCGGACGGTGCGGACGCCGGAGGGCGCCGCGACCCTGCGGCTCGCGCAGCACGCGGACGGGAGCGTCCACGCCCGCGCCTGGGGCGACGGCGCCGAGTGGGCGATCGACGGGGTGCCCGAGCTGCTCGGGGAGGGCGACGACTGGTCGGACCTCGACGTCTCCGCCGTGCGGCTGCTCGCCGAGACGCGGCGGCGACGCGTCGGGCTGAGGCTCACCCGGTGCCGCCAGGTCGTCGAGATGCTCGTCGCCGCGATCCTCGAGCAGAAGGTCGCCACCGTGGACGCGCACCGGTCCTGGGCCTGGCTCGTCCGGCGGCACGGCGAGATCCCGCCCGGCCCGGTGCCGGAGGGCATGCGCGTGGCGCCGGCGGCGGACGCCTGGCGCCGCATCCCCTCCTGGGACTGGCACCGCGCCGGCGTCGACCCGAAGCGGTCGGCCGCGGTGATGGCGGCGACCGCCGTCGCGCCGGGGCTCGAGCGGACGCTCGCGCTCGGCCGCGGCGGCGCCGAGGTGGCGAAGCGGCTGCGGAGCGTCGCCGGGGTCGGCATCTGGACGGCCGCGGAGACGACGCAGCGCTCGCACGGGGACCCCGACGCCCCGAGCTTCGGCGACCTGCACCTGCCCGGCATCGTCGGCACCGCGCTGATCGGCCGCAAGGTCGACGACGCCGGGATGCTCGAGCTGCTCGAGCCCTGGCGGGGCCACCGGCAGCGCGTCATGCGGCTGATCGTCGCCTCCGGCGTCTCGGTCCCCCGCCGCGCCGAGAGGCTGGCGCCGCAGGACCACCGCTGGCACTGACCCCGCTCCCTGTTCTCCCCGCATCCGGGGAACCGGTTCGGCGGGCGCCGGTTCCTCGGATGCGGGAGGAGAAGGGGTCAGACGGCGGGGCGGTCCGGCGCGGTGAGCTGGGCGGGCGGCAGCGCCGCCAGCCGAGCGGCGACCGACCGGCGGGCCTCGCGGCCGCCGTCGAGGATGCGCTGCAGCTCCTCCGGCCGGAGGGGCACCAGGCCGACGAGGCGCACCTCGCCTGCGGCGGTCGCCACCGCCTCCGGCACGCCCGGCAGGCCGACGCCGACCAGCACGCCCACGCCGCCGTCCGCGCCGCGCCAGTCCGCCGGCGCGTCCGCGGGCACGGACATGGAGAGCGCGCCGTACTGCTCGAGCTCCGCGGGCAGGTGCATGCCGCTCGCGCCGATCCGGCGGGCGACGGCCGCCACGATCGTGAACCGCCAGCCGTCCGCGACGGCCTCGCGCGTCGCGCCGAGCTCCGGCGACGCGAGGTAGACCTCCGCGCCGGCGCCGAGCGCGGCCGCGCCCTCCGCCTCGCCGAGCCCGTCCGTCGTCAGCACGTCGGCGCCGTCCGGCCGACGGACGAAGAGGTAGCCCTGCCGTCGCCACGACGGCTGCACCCCGAGGCGCGGCTCGACGCGCTCGACCTCGCCGAGGGCGCTCCACGCCGCGGTGAGCGCATCCGCGGGTCGCGGTGCCGTGTCCGCGGCGTCGACCCGCGTCGCCGAGACGGGCAGCGGCGCGGTCGCGGGCGGCGTCGTCGCGGGTGCCGGCCAGGCGTCGAAGCCGCCGTTGGTCGGCGCGGCGGGCGGCGCGGCGGGCGGTGCGGTGGGCGGTGCGGCGAACGGCGCGGCGGAGGCGCCCGCGGCCGGCACGGCGAACGGGTCCGGCGTGGAAGGCGCGGAAGCGGCCGGCGCCGGCGCCGAGGGCTGCCAGCGCGCGGCGCCCTCGTCGAACCGGCGGCCCTCCGGGTTCGACGGCAGCACGTCCAGCACGAGCAGGACGAGCCCGCCCACGGACGGGATGAAGCCGAGCAGCAGGAAGAGGCCGGACAGGTTTGCGTCGTGCAGCCGTCGGATCGACAGGGCGATGCTCGGCACGATCTGCGCGAGGAAGAACACCCCGAGCGCGAAGAGCAGCACGGCGCCCAGCGCGTTCGGGATCGCGGCCACCGGCGAGCCGTCGCTCGCGAGGCCCGCGCCGACCGCCACGAGGGCGCCGCCCGCGATTGCGAGCACGAGCGCCGCGACCGTGTTCAGCAGCGCGGCCCACCAGAACTCGGACAGGCTGGCGCGCCCCGTGAAGACGACGTACCGCCGCCAGAACCGCGCGTAGGCGGTCAGCGGCGGTGCGCCGTACAGGGGGAGGTCGGGGTCGGTCGGGTCGACGGGCATCGCGCTCCTCGGCGGTCGGGCTGACCGCACGACCCTACCGACGCCCCCGGGGTCGGACGGGGTCAGGCCGGACGGGCCACCTGCGAGAGCCGGTCGCCGTTGCGGACCTTCACCTCGCGCACCCGCTTGCCCGGGTACGGGGCCTCGATCATCCGGCCGTGGCCGGCGTAGATCGCCACGTGGTAGACGGCGCCGGGGCGGCCGTAGAAGATCAGGTCGCCGGCCTTCTTCTTCTTGAAGGAGACGAGGCGGTGCTTCGACTTCGCCTTCCGCCACTGCGCGGTCGCGCTGTGGCCGCCGATGGCGACCTTGACGGCCTTGTACGACTTCATCGTGAGGCCGGAGCAGTCCCAGCGGCCCGGGCCCGCCTTGGCGAAGCCGTAGGGGTCGCCGATCTGCTTGCGCGCGTAGGAGACGGCGCGGAGCGCTCTCGTGCGGCCGACGAGCGCGGCCGTGGTCGCGGTGGTGCCGTCGCCCTGCACGGTCTCCGGACGCACGCCGAGCGACTCGAGGCGCTGCAGCAGGCCGGTCAGCTCGGGCGTCTGCCGGTCGGCGAGGGCCGCGAGGGCGGACTCTGCCCGGTCGGCCGCCGCGCGGTTCGCGGCGGTGTCGTGCTGCAGCACGGCCTCGTCGGCGATCGCCGCGGCCTTGCCCGCGCGGTCCGCCGCGCCGTCCAGCGCGGTCAGCCGCGCCTGCACGGAGCGGACGACCGCCGCCGTGTCCTCGGTGCGCTCGGCGGCCGGCGCCGCGTGGTGGGGCGCGCCCGCCACGGTCCCGCCCAGCACCGCGGCGCCCGCCACTGCCGATACCAGCGCGATCCCTGCGCTCCAGCTCGTCGTCCGACGCATGCCGGCTCCTTCCATGGTCTCGGCGCGCACGCCGCAGGCACGCCGCGACGCGGCCGTGCGAGCAGTCGCAGGCCAGGCGTCGAGGCGTGTCGATGGGCCGCCGCGGATGGGGTGGAGGGGCGGCGGATGTCGCCGAGGAAGGTAACAGGACGGTCACGGCCTGGACGAACCGCGTACACCGCCTGGACGCCGCAGGCCTGCTGCGCCACGCCGCGGAATTCGTTGCGGAGCGATACGAATCCCAGGTCGTGCCCGGGATTCCCAGGGGGCCGGCTCGCGTCTGAACCGGTTCGAACCGATTCCCGCTCAGTGGAAAACCGGGCGCCGAGCGCCTCCGGTCACCCCGCCGTGCGGTTGACGAGGCGCGAGAGCACGATCGCGCTGCGGGTGTGGTCGACGTTCGGCGCGACCCGCACGCGCTCGAGGGCGAGCTCGAGGCTCGGGATGTCGCGGCTCCGCATGTGCACGATCGCGTCGGCGCTGCCCGTCACCGTGCCGGCGTAGACCACCTCCGGCACCGCGGACAGGATGCGCCGCAGCTCGGTGGGGGAGACGGTGCCGCGGCAGAACAGCTCGACCCACGCCTCGGTGCTCATGCCCTCCGTCGCCGGATCCACCTGGATGGTGAACGACCGGATGACGCCCTCGGCCAGCAGCCGGTCCACGCGCCGCTTCACCGCGGAGGCGGAGAGGCCGACCACGGCGCCGATGTCGCCGTAGGCCGAGCGCGCGTTGCGCTTGAGGAGGTCGATGATGCGGGAGTCGATGGCGTCCACGATCCCGAGGGTATCGATCGTTGCGTTCTGGGGGCACCTGACGCACAGGCGCTGCGCGGACCGCGCTCCGACCGGGCGCGAACGGGGGGACGCGCCGCGCCGGTGCCCGTCAATACGGTGGCCGCATGTCGGCCCGAGCGTCCGCGCCTCCCGTCTCCTCGCGGCTCGAGATCGGGATCGGCGGGGCGGCGGCCGCCGTCGGCGCCCTCGTGCTCGTCGCCCACGCGCCGTCCGTGCCCGGCTTCGTCGCCGAGCTGCTGGTCGGGTTCGTGTCGGTCGCCGACTTCTGGCCGGTGCTCGGCGGCGTCGTGCTCCTCGTGCTCGGGGTCCTCGCCGTCGTACGCGGTCGTCGCGGCGTGCGCCGGCACCAGCGGGCGGTGGCGCGGCTCGAGTCGATGCGGCTGCGGCAGGAGCAGCGCCGCGGGCCCGTCGCGGGCGGCGTCAGCGCCGGCGTCGCCGGGACGGCGCACCGCGTCCCCTCCCGCCGCTGACGAGCGCTCGGCGCGTCGGACCCGGCATGAACGCAACATCGTTGCGCGACCGGACGCGTCCGTGCGCGATCGGCGTTGCACACTGGGAGCGAGCCGTCGACCTGGTCCGGCGTCCAGTCCCGCCGACAGAGAAGGACCTCTCGTGACGTCCACCGCGCCCGCGCGCAGCCCCGAGTCCGAGCGGACGGCGATCCGCCGCCGCTACCTGATGTGCCGCCCCGACCACTACACGGTCGCCTACCGGATCAACCCCTGGATGAACCCGCAGGACCCGACGGACACCTCCGTCGCCCTGCAGCAGTGGCAGACGCTGCACGACGCCTACACCGCCCTCGGCCACGACGTCGAGCTGATCGACCCGCTGCCCGGCCTGCCCGACATGGTCTACGCCGCGAACGGCGGCTTCACGCTCGACGGCGTCGCGTACACCGCGAGGTTCACCCACCCCGAGCGGCAGCCCGAGGGCCCCGCATACGGCGAGTGGTTCCGCGAGCACGGCTTCCGCGTCCACGAGGCCCGGGAGGTCAACGAGGGCGAGGGCGACTTCCTCCTCGTCGGCGACGCGATCCTCGCCGGCACGGGCTTCCGCACGAGCGTCGAGAGCCACGCCGAGCTCGCGCAGGTGACGGGCCGCGAGGTCGTCACCCTCCGCCTCGTCGACCCGCGGTTCTACCACCTGGACACGGCGCTCGCCGTGCTCGACCCGGCCGGCGCCGACGCGAACATCGCCTACCTGCCGGAGGCGTTCGACGACGCGAGCCGCGCGGTGCTCGCCCGCCGGTACCCCGACGCGGTGGAGGTCGGCATCGAGGACGCACGCTGGCTCGGCCTCAACTCCATCTCCGACGGCCGGAACGTCGTCATCGCCTCCCGGGCGAAGGGCTTCGAGGCGTCGCTGCGCGAGCGCGGCTACACCCCGATCGGGCTCGACCTCGCCGAGCTGCTGCTCGGCGGCGGCGGCGTGAAGTGCTGCACCCTCGAGCTGCGGGGCGAGCGGTGAGCGGCGCCCGCACGGCGCCCAGCGCGCTCGCGCACAACTACCACCCGCTGCCGGTCGAGATCGCGACGGGCGAGGGCGCGTGGGTCGTCGACTCGGACGGCCGCCGCTACCTCGACCTGCTCGCCGCCTACTCGGCGGTGAACTTCGGCCACGGCCACCCGGCGCTGGTCGCGGCGGCGAAGGCGCAGCTCGACCGCGTCACGCTCGTCAGCCGCGCGTTCGAGAACGACCGGCTCGAGCCGTTCGCCCGCGAGCTCGCGGCCCTCGCCGGCAAGACGATGGTCCTGCCGATGAACACCGGCGCCGAGGCCGTCGAGTCCGGCATCAAGGTCGCCCGCGCCTGGGGCTACCGCGTGAAGGGCGTGCCGGACGGCGCGGCCACGATCGTCGTCGCGAGCGGCAACTTCCACGGCCGCACGACGACGATCGTCTCGTTCAGCGACGACCCCTCCGCCCGCGAGGGCTTCGGCCCCTACACGCCGGGCTTCCGGGTCGTGCCCTACGGCTCGGCGGAGGCGCTCGAGGCGGCCATCGACGACACGACGGTCGCCGTGCTGCTCGAGCCGGTGCAGGGCGAGGCCGGCATCGTCGTGCCGCCGGACGACTACCTGCCCGCGGTGCGCCACCTCTGCGACGAGCACCGCGTGCTGATGATCGCGGACGAGATCCAGTCCGGCCTCGGCCGGGTCGGCGCGACCTTCGCGTGCGACCTCGTCGGCGTCGTGCCGGACCTCTACCTGCTCGGCAAGGCGCTCGGCGGCGGCATCGTGCCCGTCTCCGCGGTCGTCGGCGACGAGGACGTGCTCGGCGTGCTCCGTCCCGGCGAGCACGGCTCGACCTTCGGCGGCAACCCGCTGGCCGCGGCCGTCGGCCTCGAGGTCGTGCGCATGCTCGCGACGGGCGAGCCCCAGCGGCGCGCCCGCGAGCTCGGCGCCGTGCTGCAGGCGCGCCTCGAGCCGCTGGTCGGGCGCGGCGTCACCGCGGTCCGCGTGCGCGGGCTGTGGGCGGGCGTCGACATCGACCCCGCCGTGGGCACCGCCCGCGAGGTCTGCGAGCGGATGATGGCCGCCGGCGTGCTCGCGAAGGACACGCACGGGCAGACCGTGCGCTTCGCCCCGCCGATCGTCATCTCGGAGGCGGACCTGAACGCGGCGATCGACGTCTTCGAGGCGGCGCTGCAGGGCTGATCCGCGGGCGGATCTCGAGGCTCGCTCCGCTCGCACCTCGATCAGCGGGGGTGCTCCGCTCGCACCTCGATCGGCGGCCCGTTCCGTCGGTCGAGGTGCGAGCGCCAGCGAGCCTCGAGACCACCTCGCTCCCCTACGGCCTCTGGGCGACCAGGAGGCAGTCGCAGGCGAGGCCGCCCGGCACCTCGCGGTCCCGCCGGCCGGACAGCTCGATCCGCAGGCCCGCGGCCTCCGCCGCGGCCCGGGTCTCCTCGGGCGTCGTGCGGATGGCGGGCGTCATCGTGCCGCCGAGCCCGCGCTCGACGTCTTCGCGGTCGTGCCAGATGCCGAGCAGCAGGCCGCCGGGCGCGAGCGACTCCGCCGCGCGGGCGATCGCGGCGGCGAGGGCCTCGGGCGGCAGCTGGAGGTAGCAGAGCACGGCGAGGTCGACCGGCTCGGGCGACCGCCACTCGGTCGCGTCCGCCACCACGGCGTCGATCCCCGCGCGGTCGCGCATGCCCGCCACCGCCGCTGCCGAGAAGTCGGTCGCGGTCACCCGCCAGCCCCGCTCCGCGAGCCAGGCGGCGTTCCGCCCCTCCCCCGCCCCGAGGTCGACCGCCCGGCCCGGTCCGGGTGCGAGCTCGAGGACGCGCTCCGCGATCCAGCCGTTCGGGGCCGCGCCCCAGAGGCTCGTGCCCGCCTCGGCGGCCGCGCGGTAGCGGCCCTCCCAGAACTCCCTGCTGCGGTCCGCCACCCGCCCATGGTGGCCCACCGGCCTCAGCGGGGGACGGTGAGCTCGACGCGCACGGACACCTGCTCGTCCCCGATCCGCACGTCGGCGCGGGCGAAGGCGGAGCGCAGCAGCGGCACGAGGGGCGCGACCCGGGTCCGCCGCGGGCGCGCGGCGACGGGCAGCGCGAGCTCCAGCACCGCGTCGCGGTCCTGCCCGCGGACCGACGCGAGGCCGGGCCGCTCGAAGTCCGCGAGCGGCAGGCTCGCGACGGTGGTCCGGAGGGCGGTGCGCTGCGCCGCGGTCATCCGCTCCGCGTAGCCGTCGGGGTCGTCGACGCGGAACCCGGCGTCCGCGAGCCAGCCGCGCGCCAGATCCGCGACGAGCGCCGCGCGCAGCCCGGCGGCGATGGCGCGGGCGCGCTCGGCCTGCGCGGCCGTGATCGTCCCGGCGTCCTCCACCGCGGCGAGCAGCGGGATCGCCTCCGCCTCGAGCCGCGCGACGGCCTCCTCCTGCACGGAGGCGGCGTCCGACCTGGTCACCGCCCGAGCGCCGCCGCGGCGGAGGGCGCGCAGCGTCGTCGCCCCGAGCGCGGTCGCGGCGATCGCGGGCGGCAGCACCCCGGTCAGCACGGCCGCGACGCCGCGCAGCGGCTCGGGGGAGAGCGCGGCCACGGCGGCGCTCGACGCCGCCGCTGCGAGCACGCCGCCGAGCAGCACCTCGCGGGGCGGGCGGAGGGTCGCCAGGACGAGGAGGAAGACCGGCAGGACCATCGGGCCCCAGTCGTCGGCGACGACCGCGTTGCGGCCGTCCTGCGCGGCCGCGTCGAGCACGACCGCGAGCAGGACCAGGCCGAGCACGGCGGCGTGCGCGCCGGCGGTGAACGGCGCGCGGAACGGGCTGGCGAGCAGCACGGCCGCGACGCCCGCCACGGCCAGGACGACGAGCGCGACGATCTCGAGCCCCGGCGCGGCGAGCTCGCGCCGGCCGAGCAGCGCCGCCGCGGCGGCGAGCACGAGGGCGAGCGCGGCGCCGCCGCCCGCGAGCACGGGGGCGGGGGCGCCGAGCAGCAGCGGTTCGCGGGCCGCGAGGGTGTCCCGGTTCACGGGCCCGCCGCCTTCGGCACCGCGAGCAGCACGGTCGTGCCCACCCCGGGCCGCGCGAACACGCGCACGGAGCCGCCGACGGCCTCGACGCGCGCGACGACCGCGGTGCTGAGGCCGAGCCGGTCGGGGTCGACGGCGTCGGGGTCGAACCCCGCTCCGGCGTCCGCCACCATGACGGTCAGCCCGTCGCGGTCCGCGAGGACGGTGACGTCGGCGCCCTCCACGCCCGCGTGGATCCGCGCGTTCGTCAGGCACTGCTCGATCGCGGCGGCGAGGGCCCCCTCCACCGCGCCGTCGAGGCCGCGGAGCGCGGCGAGCTCGCCGTCGAGCCGCACCGAGAAGTCGGGGTCCTCCGCGCGGGCGATCGCCGCGAGCACCGGGCCGCCGACCGCGTCGGGCGGCGCCGCGGGGTCGGCCCAGCCGGGGGAGGCGAGCAGGTCGAGGGTGCTCCGCACCCGAGCGGCGGCCGCGGGCGGCAGCGGACCCGCCCCGATCGCGGCGAGGGCGGCCAGGTCGCCGAGCACGGTGTCGTGCACGACCGCGGCCGCCCGGGAGCGGGCGATCGCGCGCGTCCGCGCCAGCACGTCCTGCTCCGCCGCCGTGCGGGAGGCCCGTCGCGCGACCGCGGTGCGCCGCCCGCCGACGAGGAACCCGGAGGAGGCGAGCGCGACGAGCGCGAGCCCCGCGGTCGCCGGCAGGTCGAACGCCCACGGCACGCCGAGGGCGGGCCCGACGAGCCCCGCGGCGGTCTCGGTGACGGCGGTGATGGCGACCCCGGCGATCAGCGGCGCCCGCCGCCGCCCGGCGTTCACGCCGAACGCGAGCATGGCGATCTTGAGCGGCGGCAGCGGGAAGGCCGCGGTGCTCGCCGGCGGCGCGGCCGACCGCGCGAGCACGACGAGCGCGGCGGTGGCGCCGGCGGTCATGACGACCGTGGCGGCCGCGACGGCGACCGGACGCGGCAGGGGCAGCACGAGGAGCAGGCCGCCGGCGGCGATCACCGCGACGGGCACCGCGAGCACGGCGACGGCCCGGAGGTCGCCGACGACGAGCGCCGCGGAGGCGAGGGCGAGCGCGAGGGCCGTGCCGCCGTACCAGAGGCCGGCGGCGCGCAGGCCGTCGGAGAGGGCGAAGCGCGGCGTCCACACCGCGTCCGACACGGCGCGATCGTAGGGCGGCCGCCGCGGGCGGTCCCGTAACACGCCCGGAACACCGGTCTGGCAGCCTGCGGCCATGGCGGACCTCTTCGACGGGTACGCGCGGACGGCGCACGCCGGCGCCGGCGCCGCGCCGTTCGACGAGATGTTCGCGGAGCCGCCGCTGACCACGGCGGGGGCGGTGCCGCGCGCGCCCTACCGCGAGGTGCACGACGCGCTCGCGACGATGACGCAGGCGGAGCTGCGGGGTCGCACCGCGGCGCTCGCCGACTCGTACCTGGCGCAGGGCGTCACCTTCGACTTCGCGGGGGAGGAGCGCCCGTTCCCCCTCGACGCCGTGCCGCGGGTGATCGAGGCGGACGACTGGGCCGCCGTCGAGGCGGGGGTCGCGCAGCGGGTCCTCGCGCTCGAGGCGTTCCTCGCCGACGTGTACGGCGCGCAGGCGGCGGTCCGCGACGGCGTGATCCCGGCCGGCCTCATCAGCTCCTCCTCCCACTTCCACCGGCAGGCGGCGGGCGTCGTCCCCGCCAACGGCGTCCGCATCCAGGTGTCCGGCATCGACCTGATCCGCGACGAGCGCGGCGACTGGCGCGTCCTCGAGGACAACGTGCGCGTGCCGTCGGGCGTCAGCTACGTCGTCTCGAACCGGCGGGTGATGGCGCAGACGCTGCCGGAGCTCTTCGCGCGGATGCGGGTGCGACCCGTCGGGGAGTACCCGCACCGGCTGCTGCAGGCGCTCAGGGCGGCGGCGCCGCCCGGCGTCGACGACCCGACCGTCGTCGTGCTCACGCCCGGCGTCCACAACTCGGCCTACTTCGAGCACACCCTGCTCGCCCGGCTCATGGGCGTCGAGCTCGTGGAGGGCCGCGACCTGTTCTGCTCGGGCGGCCGCGTCTGGATGCGGACGACCGCGGGGCCGACGCGGGTCGACGTGATCTACCGCCGCGTCGACGACGAGTTCCTCGACCCGCTGCAGTTCCGCGCCGACTCCCTGCTCGGCTCCCCCGGGCTCATGCTCGCCGCGCGTCTCGGCACCGTGACGATCGCGAACGCCGTCGGCAACGGCGTCGCGGACGACAAGCTCGTCTACACGTACCTGCCCGACCTCATCCGCTACTACCTGGGCGAGGAGCCGAGGCTGCAGAACGTCGACACGTGGCGGCTCGAGGAGCCGACGGCGCTCGAGGAGGTGCTCGACCGGCTCGACGAGCTCGTCGTGAAGCCGGTCGACGGCTCCGGCGGCAAGGGGCTCGTCGTCGGGCCGAGCGCGACGCGGGCGGAGCTCGACGCCCTCCGGCGGCGGCTCGTCGCCGACCCCCGCGGCTGGATCGCGCAGCCGGTCGTGCAGCTGTCGACGATCCCGACGCTGGTGGAGGAGGGGGTCCGGCCCCGGCACGCGGACCTGCGCCCCTTCGCGGTGAACGACGGCCGCGACGTCTGGGTGCTGCCGGGCGGCCTGACCCGCGTGGCGCTGCCGGAGGGGCAGCTCGTCGTCAACTCCAGCCAGGGCGGCGGCTCGAAGGACACGTGGGTGCTCGGCGCGGAACCGGTGCACGCGGACCGGCGCGTCGGCGCGATCGTCCGGGACCAGGCGGCCCACGACCGGGCGGCGCCGCCGCAGCCCCACGGGCACCGGCCCGACCACGCGCCCCTCGACGTCGTCGACGACACCGGCGAGCAGGAGCAGCAGCAGCAGCAGGTCGAGGCCGCAGCGCCTCCCGGGGCCGCGGACGGGGGGACCGGCCCGTGCTGAGCCGGATCGCGGAGAGCCTGTTCTGGATCGGGCGCTACATCGAGCGGGGCGACGGCACCGCCCGCATCCTCGACGTGCACCTGCAGCTGCTGCTCGAGGACCCCTGGGTCGACGAGGACTCCGCCTGCCGGGCGCTGCTCGCCGTCATGGGCGCGACGCCGCCCGGCGACGCGGCGCTGCGCCGCGGCGACGTGCTGGCGCTGCTCGGCGTCGACCGGACCCATCCCGCCTCCATCGCCCACTCGCTCGCCGCGGCGCGGGAGAACGCCCGCCGCGCCCGCGAGATCGTCGGCACCGAGCTCTGGGAGTGCCTGAACACGACCCGGGCGCGGATGCCCCGGCAGGTCTCCCCCGCGCGGGTGTCCGAGTACTTCGCCTGGGTCCGGGAGCGGACGGCGCTCGCCGTCGGGATCATCGAGAGCGCCACGAGCCGCGACGACGTCTGGCAGTTCTTCACGCTGGGCCGCAGCATCGAGCGCGCCGACATGACGGCCCGGCTGCTCGCGACCCATGCCCTCACCGGCGACAACGGGCCGAGCTGGACGACGCTGCTGCGCTCCTGCGGCGGCTACGAGGCGTACCTCCGCACCTACCGCGGCGTCCCGTCCGCGCAGAACGCCGCCGAGTTCCTCGCGCTCGACCGCCTCTTCCCGCGGTCGATCCTCTTCTCCATCAGCCGCGCGGAGGGCTGCCTGCGGCAGCTGGAGCCCCGCAGCGAACGGGTCGGCACGTCCGACCGCGCGCTCCGGGTGCTCAGGCAGATCCGCGCCGAGCTCGAGTTCCGGCCGATCGACGAGGTCCTCGACGAGCTCGCCCTGCAGATGGAGGCGGTGCAGGCCGCGACGTCCGCGGCGTCCGAGGCCATCCGGAGCCGGTACTTCCCGACGCACGCGGTCCCGGTCTGGGCGGGGGAGTTCTGATGCGCATGCGGGGAGCGGCATGAGTCGCCTGCGGGTCCGGCACGTCACCGGCTACGACTACGGCGGCGAGGTCGTGCAGTCGTACAACGAGGCGCGGATGCTGCCCGGCTCCGACGACGGCCAGCTCGTGCTCGCGTCCGGCCTCGAGATATCGCCGATGTCGTCGTCGCACGGCTACGTCGACTACTGGGGCACGCGCGTCAACTCGTTCGAGATCCTCACGCCGCACGAGCAGCTCTCCCTCACCGCGTCGAGCCTCGTGGAGGTGCGGCGCAGCGGGCACGCCGAACCCGGCATGGGCTGGCCGGAGCTCGCCGCCGCCCGGGGCGCCGCGGTGGCCGTCGTCGAGCAGCTGCAGCAGACCCCGCTGACCGACCCGGCCGAGGCGGTCGCCGCGTTCGCCCGCGAGGCGGCCGCCGACCTCGACCCGTGCGCCGCCGCGCTCGCCGTGTGCCGGGAGGTGCACCGCCGGATCGAGTACATGACGGGCGTGACGGGCGTGCAGTCCACCGCGCGCGAGGCCTGGGCGCAGGGACGCGGCGTCTGCCAGGACATCGCGCACGTCGCGATCGGCGCGCTCCGCGCGATCGGGGTGCCCGCCCGCTACGTCTCCGGGTACCTGCACCCCGACCCCGACTTCCCCGTCGGCGTCCCCGTGACCGGGGAGTCGCACGCCTGGGTCGAGTGGTTCTGCGGCTCCTGGCACGGCTGGGACCCGACGAACGACCTGGCGATCGGCGAGCGGCACGTGCTCGTCGGCCGCGGGCGGGACTACGCGGACGTCGCACCGCTCCGCGGCATCTACGCGGGTCCGTTCGGCAGCCGCCTCTTCGTGGAGGTCGAGATCACGCGCGAGGCGTGATCCCGGCTCACTCCTCGGGGCCGGGATCCTCCGAGCCGCGCCCGGGCCGGCGGTCGCCGCCCTCGTTCGGGCCGGGGTTCGACGAGCCCTCCTCGGGCACGTCCCCGCCGGGGCCCGGATCCGCCGTGCCGTGCCCGCGCTGCTGGGGCTCGCCCTCCTCGGGTCCGGGGTTCGAGCTGCCGAGAACGTCGCTGTCCATGGCAGGACCGTACGCGCGCCGCCCCTCCCGCGCAGCCGGCTGTGCACGACCGTCCGCGAGGATGGGGGCATGGCTCGCCTGATCCTCGTCCGCCACGGTCAGACGCGGTCGAACGTGCAGGGGCTCCTCGACACCGCCTTCCCCGGGCCCGGGCTGACCGACCTCGGCCGGGAGCAGGCCGCCGCCCTGGTCGGCGTGCTCGCGGAGGAGCGCATCGACCGGGTCGTCGCCTCCCCGCTCGCGCGCACGGTCGAGACCGCGACCCCGCTCGCGACCGCCCGCGGGCTGCCGCTCGGCGAGGACGGCGGGCTCCGCGAGGTCCTCGCGGGCGACCTCGAGCTGCTCGCGGACCACGCCTCGCACATGACCTACCTCGGCACCGTGCTCGCCTGGGCGGACGGCGACCTCGCCGCCGAGATGCCGGGGCGGCCGGAGACGGGGGAGTCGTTCCTCGACCGGTACGACGCCGCGGTCGAGTCGGCCCTCGACGGCGTCGACACGGCCGTGTGCGTGAGCCACGGCGCCGCCATCCGCGCGTGGGCGTGCTCCCGGGCCGTCAACGTGGACGCCGGCTACGGCGCGGAGCACGGCCTGCCCAACACGGGCGTCGTGATCCTCGAGCGGAGCGGCCGCGGCCCGTGGCGCGTGGACGCGTGGCTCGGCCGGCGCACGGCGCCGACCGAGAGCGACCCGACCGGTTCGCCGCTGCCGTGACCGGCTCGCGGGGCGCCGCCGTGCTCGCCGGGGTCCTGGCCCTGGCGGTCGTCCTGCTCTTCGTCGTCGCGGTGCTGCGCGCACCGGTCCCGCTGCCCGTGGTCGCCCACCTCGGCGGTCCCGGCATCCGGGTGGGCGTGATCCGCGGCGAGTGGGCCGTGCTCGTGCCGCCCGCGGTGGTCGCCCTCGTCGCCGCGGTGCGCGCCACGGGTCGGCTGCAGCGGAGCGCGACGGTCTGGGCGGTCGGTGCGGCGTCGCCGATCGTGCTCTTCCTCGTCGCGCGGCTGAACGGCGTCGCGGAGGCGGTGGCCCTCGTCCTCGTCTACGCCGCGACCGCGGGCGGCGTGCTGCTCCGATCCGTGCAGCGGCCCGGCGGCGACCCGATGCCGATCCGCTGGGCGGCGGTGCTCGGCGTCGTGCCGTGGGGCGTCGTGGCCTTCACGCAGATCGGCGGCCGGCTGACCGGCACGCCCGTCCCGGAGGGGGTGCCGCTGCTCACGGTCGTCGTGCTCGCGGCGAGCGCCGTCGAGTGGCTCGTGGCGTACCGGCGCCGCGACCGGGAGCGCTGCGGACCGCTCGACCTCGCGCTCGCAGCCCTGCCGGGCGTGCTCCTCGCCGCGCTCGCGCTCGCCCTCGTTCCCTGAGCGCGGAGCGAGCGCCCGGTCCCGCTGTGGGAGAACTGTTCCGATGAGCCCGCTCGGAACCGCAGCCGCGCCCCTCCCCGACGTCCGCAGGATCGCCGTCCTGCGCGCGAACGGCCTCGGGGACTACGTCGTCGGCGAACCCGCCCTCGCCGCGCTGCGGGCGGCCTACCCCGATGCGGAGATCACCCTGCTCGGCGCCGCGCACACCGCGGCGCTGCTCGCCGACCGGCCCTCCCCCGTCGACCGGGTCGTCGTCGTGCCGCCGGTCCACGGCGTGCGGGTGGCGTCGGCCGCGCCGGACGCGACGGAGGAGGAGATCGACGCGTGGGCGGCCGAGCGGCGGGCGGAGGCCTACGACCTCGCGGTGCAGCTGCACGGCGGCGGCGGGAACTCGAACCGGCTCCTCCTGCGCCTCGGCGCGGGGACGACCGTCGGCGCCGCGACCGCGGACGCCCCGAAGCCGGACCGCTGGGTGCCGTACACGTCCTTCCAGCACGACACCCTCCGCTGGCTCGAGGTCGTCGCGGCGGCGGGAGCGCCTCCGGTGCGGCTCGAGCCCGAGCTCGCCGTGACGGAGCCGGACCTCGCGGCCTCGCGCGCGGTCGTGCCGGAGACCGACGAGCCGCTCGTCGTGGTGCACCCCGGCGCGACGGACCCGCGCCGCTGCTACCCCGAGGACCGGCTCGGCCGGGTCGCCCGCGCCCTCGCCGACCGCGGCGCCCGGGTCGTGGTGGTCGGCGGCCCCTCCGAGGCGGACCGGGTCGCCGCCGTCGCCCGCGGCTTCGGCCGGGGCGTCGGGACCGTCGTCGGCGGCCTCGACCTGCCCGGGCTCGTCGGCCTGCTGGCGCGCGCCGACCTGCTGCTCGCCAACGACTCCGGCCCGCGGCACGTGGCGGCCGCGGTCGGCACGGCCACGGTCGCGGTCTTCACGTACGCCAACCTCGCGGACGTCGCGCCGCTCACCCGCGCCCGGCACCGGGCGCTCGTGTCCTGGCACGGCGGGTGCCGCGTGTGCGGGCGGCGGGTGCTCGAGGGGTGGTGCGACCACGGCGCCAGCGCCACGCACGACGTGCCGGAGACCGAGGTGCTCGCCGCCGCGACGGAGCTCTTCGAGCAGGTCCGCGCCGAGGACCCCGCCGCGCGCAAGCCCTTGCAGCGCGCTCCCAGACTGGTGTAGCGGCAACCCGCGACGATGCACGGATGAAGACTCCGTTCGGCCTGCTCGACCTCTCCGCCCCCGAGAGCCGCCGGCCCGGCGCCGCGCTCGTCGCGGGCGTCGTCGCGGGGCTCAGCTCCGGCGCGATCAAGATGGGCTGGGAGTCGCTCTTCCCGCCCCGGCGGCCGGACCGGGAGGTCCCGCCCGTCACGTTCCTCAAGCAGCGGGGCATCGACCCCGACGAGCACACCTACGAGTACAACGGCAACACCGTGCCGTGGGGCGTGCTCGCCGTGCACTTCGGCTTCTCGGTCGTGACCGTGGCGGCCTACTCCGTCGCCGCGGAGTACCTGCCGAGGACGAAGCTGTGGGCGGGCGCCGCCTACGGTATCGGCGCGTTCGTCGTCGCCCACGAGGTCGTCCTGCCCCGCCTCGGCCTGTCGCCGAAGGCGCGGGACCTGCCGATCGAGGAGCACGCCTCCGAGCTGTTCGGCCACGTCGTCTGGCTGCTCGAGGCCGAGCAGGTGCGCAAGGCGGTGCGGCTGGCGATCGCCGGCGTGCCCGACGCGGACACCCGGGTGAACGCGGCCGCGAGGCTCGCCGACACCGCCCGCGCCGCGCTGAAGGGCCTCCGCTGAGCACCGAGCGCCGGCGGGTCCTCGTCGTCCGCCTCGACAGCATGGGCGACGTGATCATGTCCGGGCCGGCCGTGCGCGCGGTCGCCGCGCGCGAGGACACCGAGGTCTGGTACCTCGCCGGGCCGCGCGGGAGGTCGGCGGCCGCCCTGCTGCCCGGCGTCGACGAGCTGCGCGTCGTCGGCATCCCGTGGATCACCGCGGTCGACCGGCCGGTCGACGCGGCGCTCGTGGCGGAGGTCGACGCGATCGTGGCGGAGTGCCGGCCCGACGAGGCGATCATCCTCACCGCGTTCCACCAGTCGCCGCTGCCGATGGCGCTCCTCCTCCGGCTCGCCGGCGTGCCGCGCATCCTCGGCGCGTCCGTCGAGGCCTCCGCAGGGCTGCTCGACGAGCGCTGGATCCCGGGGGAGGCGTTCCCGGAGGACATCCCGGAGCCCGAGCGGAACCTCGCGATCGTGCGGCTCGCGGGGTACGAGCTGCCGGAGGGCGACGACGGGCGGCTGCACGTCGACCTCCCCGCCGAGCGGCCCGCGGTGCTCGAGGCGCTGCCCGAGCACTACGTCGTGGTGCACCCGGGTGCGCAGTACCCGGCGCGCGAGTACCCGGCCGACCACTTCGCGGAGGTCGTGCGGCTGCTCGGCGAGGCCGGGCACGCGGTCGCGGTCACCGGCGGCGACCACGAGACGGCGCTCACCGCGCAGGTCGCGGGCGCCACGGGCGTCGATCTCGGCGGCGTGCTCGACCTGGGCGGGACGGCGCTCGCGCTGGCGGGGGCGCAGGCGGTGATCGTCGGCAACACCGGCCCGGCCCACCTGGCCGCGGCCGTCGGCCGGCCGATCGTCAGCCTCTTCTCCGCGGTCGTGCCGCCCGAGCGGTGGGCGCCCTACGGCGTGCCGCTCGAGCTGCTCGGGCAGCGGGACGCGGCCTGCCGCGGCACGCGCGCGACGCTCTGCCCGGTGCCCGGCCACCCCTGCTTGACATCGGTGCGCCCCGACCAGGTGGTCGCGGCGGCCGAGCGCCTCCTCGCCCTCGGCTGACGCCCCGCCCGGCGCCCGGAACCGCGTCTCCCCCCTACCGCTGGTCGAGGTGCGAGCGGAGCGAGCCCCGAGGCCACCGGACCTCCGAGAAGCGCCGCTCAGCGCACGGGGGCGACCGCGTCGAGCACGAGGTCCGCGGCGAGGCCGGCGGCGCCGAGCACGGGCGCCGCGTCGCCGAGCGGGTCCTCGGCGACCTCGACCCCGAGGCCGAGCCGGTCCGCCTCGGCCACGACCCTGCGGTGCAGGGCGGGCCGCGCGCCGACCGTCCCGGACAGGACGACGAGGTCCGGGTCGAGCACGGCGACGAGGTCGCGCAGCAGCAGCCCGATCCCCCGCGCCTCGTCGGCGAGGGCGGTCTCGGCGACCGGGTCGCCCGTCTCGGCCGCGGCGAACAGGTCGTCGAGGGCGCCGGGCAGCGGCGCCGCTCTCGAGTGCCCCGCTGCCTCGAGCAGCCCGCCGACGGCGAGCGCCTCCTCTGCGGTGGCGCCACGCGGGATCGGGGCGGCGAGCCCCTTGATCTCGCCCGCGCGGCCGCGCGCGCCGCGCAGGATCGCCCCCTCGACGATGAGGGCGACGCCGAGGCCCGCGCCGACATGCAGGTGGAGCACCGACGGCGGGGTCGGGCCCGGTCGGTAGCGCAGCTGGGCGACGGCCTCGCAGTTCACGTCGTTCTCGGTCCACACGGCGGCCGGTGCGACGGGGGCGAGGGCGGCGAGCAGCCGATCGTCGGCCTCCGCCCCGCCGTCGGCGAGCAGGTCGCGGCGCTCCGGGACGGCCCGGGGCACGGCGATCGCCGCGCCGAGCAGGCCGCCCTCGGACTCCGACAGCTCCTGCGCCACCTCCGCGAGCGCGTGCGCGGCGAGCTCGAGCTGGTCGGGCCAGTCGCGCGACACGGTCGGCGCGGGGTTCGGCACGAGGCGCTCGGCCACGACGGTGCCGTCGAGCCGGGCCGCCGCGACGCGGAGGCGCGCGCTGCCGAGGTCGATCCCGGCCACCCAGCCGGCCGACCGGTGCAGGGCGTACCGCAGCGCCGAGCGGCCGGTCCGGCCCTGCTGCACCGCGACGGCCTCGACGAGGCCGCGCTCCTCGAGCTCCGCGATCGCGGCCGACACCGTCTGCTTCGTCACGGCGAGGGCCGCGGCGAGCTCGGGCCGCGTCGCACGGCCCTGCGCGAGCAGCGTGCGGAGGGCTCGGGACGCGGTGTCGCTGAGCCGCTCGGGGAGCGTCATGGCTCCAGTCTCCCGGCTCGGGAACAGTGGCGTGAGTTCGTTCGTTCAGTTATCATACGAACGCAGAGATCGAACTCCTGAGGAGGAGACCATGAGCGCCGTCCTCGACGTGCTGATCACCCGCAACCCGCTGCTCGCCCACGGCCCGCGCACGCACGCCAACGGCGTCGCCCTGCCGACCGAGCGCCGCTCCGCGCCCCGCCGCCCGCGCCGCGACGTCGACGCGCCCCGCGTCCACCTCGGCCCCCAGGGCCGCTGATCCGGAGCCGCTGACGCCGCAGGCGTCACGGACGGCACGAGGGCCGGGTGGGATCCGGAGATCCCGCCCAGCCCTCGTCGTCCGTCCGCGCTCCGCGCTACCGCCGCAGCTCGAGGTACTTCGCGATCAGCGACTTCGTCGACGGGTCCTGCGTCGCGAGCGCGTCCCGGTCGCCCTCGACGGCCGGCGTGACCTCGAGCGCCAGCTTCTTCCCGAGCTCGACGCCCCACTGGTCGAACGAGTCGATGCCCCACACGGTGCCCTCGACGAAGGTGATGTGCTCGTAGAGCGCGATCAGCTGCCCGACCACCGACGGCGTGAGGGCCGGCGCCAGGATCGACGTCGTCGGCCGGTTGCCGCTGAAGGTGCGCGCCGGCACGACCGCCTCCGCGGTGCCCTCCGCGCGGACCTCGTCCGCGGTCTTGCCGAAGGCGAGCGCCTTCGTCTGCGCGAAGAAGTTCGCGAGGAACAGGCTGTGCACGTCCGCGCCCGGCCGCACGGCACCGCCGTCGCCCTGCTCGTCCTGCAGCGCGTGCGCGGGATTCGCGACCGCGATGAAGTCCGCGGGGATCAGCCGCGTGCCCTGGTGGATGAGCTGGTAGAACGCGTGCTGGCCGTTCGTGCCGGGCTCGCCCCAGAACACCTCGCCCGTGTCCGTCACGACGGGGGAGCCGTCCCACCGCACGCTCTTGCCGTTCGACTCCATCGTGAGCTGCTGGAGGTAGGCGGCGAAGCGGTGCAGGTACTGCGCGTACGGCAGCACCGCGTGGCTCTGCGCGCCGAGGAAGTTCGCGTACCAGACGTTCAGCAGGCCCATGAGGACCGGCACGTTCGCCTCGAGCGGCGCGGTGCGCATGTGCTCGTCGACGGCGTGGAAGCCGGCGAGGAACTCCGCGAACCGGTCCGGGCCGATCGCGACCGCGACGACGGTGCCGACCGCGGAGTCGACCGAGTACCGGCCGCCCACCCAGTCCCAGAAGCCGAAGGCGTTCTTCGGGTCGATGCCGAACGCCTCCACCTTGTCGAGCGCCGTGGAGACGGCCACGAAGTGCTTGCCGACCGCGTCGCGGCGCGCGTCGTCGGTGTCCGCGATGGCGCCCGACTTCGCGAGCCCCTCCCAGAGCCACTGCCGCGCGAGGCGGGCGTTCGTCAGCGTCTCGAGGGTGCCGAAGGTCTTCGAGGCGACGATGAAGAGCGTCGTCTCGGGGTCGAGGTCCGCGGTCTTCTCGTAGATGTCCGACGGGTCGATGTTCGAGACGAAGCGGGCGGCGAGCCCGGGCTGCACGTACGGCTTCAGCGCCTCGTAGACCATGACGGGGCCGAGGTCGGAGCCGCCGATGCCGATGTTGACGACCGTCTCGATGCGCTTGCCGGTCACCCCGGTCCACGAGCCGTCGCGCACCGCGTTCGCGAACACCGCGATCCGGTCGAGCACCTCGTGGACGTCGTGGTCGACGTCCTGCCCGTCGACCACGAGCGGCGCCGGCGGCTCGAGGCCCTCGCCGCCCTTGGGACGCCGCAGCGCGGTGTGCAGCACCGCGCGGTCCTCGGTGACGTTGATGTGCTCGCCGCGGATCATCGCGGCGTAGCGGCCCGGCACGTCGACCGTTCGGGCGATCTCGAGCAGGTGGCCGAGCACCTCGTCGGTGAGCAGGTTCTTCGACAGGTCGACGGTCAGGTCCGCCGCCTGGAACGTCCAGCGCTCCGCGCGGCCGGGGTCGCTCTCGAACCAGCCGCGCAGGTCGGGCGAGAAGCCCTCGGCGAGACCGTCGAGCGCCTGCCAGGCGCTGGAGGTCGTCGGGTCGACAGGTGAATCGGTCACGGGTTCGTTGACCTTCCGATGAGCAGGGTGGGCCGCCCGTCATCGGGCGGGGCCGGATGAGCCGCGCCTCGTGGAACGCTAGCGCTCCCGCCTGCACGGGGGCTCCCTGCGCCTGGCAGAACGCTGCTCGCTAGGGTCGGCTCGATCCGTCGACGTGGGAGGGGACCGGGATGCTCGTAGGGGTCGAGACCGGCGGTACGAAGGTGGTCTGCGCCGCGGCGCGCGCGGACGCGCCCGACCGCCCGGTCGCGGTGCGCCGCTTTCCGACGACCGACCCCGGTGCGACCATCGGCCGGATCCGGGAGTTCATCGCCGAGGCGGGCGCCGACGAGCCCGTCGAGGCGCTGGGCCTCGCCTCCTTCGGCCCCGTCGACGCCGATCCGTCGAGCCCGCGCTTCGGCACGATCACCACCACCCCGAAGGCGGGCTGGGCGGACGTCGACCTGCTCGGCCGCGTGAACCAGGAGGGGCTGCCCGCCGCGTTCGTGAGCGACGTGCTGGGCGCGGCCGTCGGGGAGCTCCGCTACGGCGCCGGTCGCGGCGCCTCCTCCCTCGCCTACGCGACCATCGGCACGGGCGTCGGGGTCGGGATCGTGATCGACGGCCGTCCGATCGGCGGCGACGGGTGGCCGGAGGTCGGCCACCTCCTCGTGCGCAGGCACCCCGCGGACCGGTTCGCCGGCAGCTGCCCCTTCCACGGCGACTGCCTCGAGGGGCTCACCGCCGGGCCCGCCGTGCTCGCCCGGTGGGGCGTCGACGCCTCGTCCTTCCCCGCCGGGCTGCACGACGAGGCGTTCGCGGTCCTCGCCTCCTACATCGCGCAGATGGCCTACAGCGTCGTGCTCACGACCGGGGCCGAGAAGGTCGTGCTCGGCGGCGGGGTGATGCTCGCGCCGGGCCTGCTCGACGCGGTCCGGTCCGCGCTGCCGGACCTCGCGCGCGGCTACGGACCGGCGGCCCTGTCGGCCGCGGCGCCGGAGGACGTACTCGTCGCGCCCGGCGTCCCGGACTCGCCCGGCGTGGTCGGGGCGCTCGCGCTCGCCGCCGACCTGCTCTGAGGCGCCTGCACCGCACGCCGCGCCGGGGTGCACGCCCGGCGGCCCCATGACTGAGGGTCGTGCCGGGGCCGCTCGGCACGGGACCCTGGTCGGGTGAGCGACACCCTCCTGACCGGACCGACGCCGAACGGCCACGAGCCGTCCGGCGCCGACATCTGGAACGCCATCGTCCGCGCCGCCATCCGGTCGTTCCGGGAGCGCGCCTTCCACGAGGTGACGCTGGAGACGGTCGCCGACGGTGCGGGCCTGCAGCTCGCCGCGGTCCGCGCCCGGTTCCCCACCTGGGACGACCTCGTGGTCGCGACCGTGCAGGTGTGGAACGCCGAGCGCATGGCCGCCTTCGTGCCGCTCGCGGAGCAGGAGGGCGCCGCCGGCTTCCTCCGCGCCCTGGTGCGCGCGAACCTCGCGGACCCGTCGCTCGTCCGGCTGCTCACCGCCGTCGTGAACATCGCGGCGACGCCCGGGCACCCCATGGCGGAGGCGCTGCAGAAGCAGTGGATCCGGTTCCACACCCTCGTGGAGCGGGCGATCGCCCGGGACGTCGCCGCCGGGCGCGAGCCGGACGGCCTGGACCCGGCCCGCGGCGCCGAGCAGCTCGTCGCGCTGTACGAGGGCCTGCAGCTGCAGGCGATGGTCCGGCCGGGGATGGACCTCCTCGACGCCTGGGACCACGCGGTCGCCCGCCTCCGCGACGGCTGGTCGCAGACCGCCGCCACCGCCCACGTCTGGGAGATCTGACCCGCGTCAGTCCGCGGGGACGACCGGTTCCCGCGCCTCGGCGTGCCGCCGGAGGTACGCGGCGCCGAGCACCGCGACCAGCAGGCCGGCGACCGCGCCGACCACGAGTCCCTGGCGCGGTCCGAGCGCGTTCGCGACCCACCCGACGAACGGGCCGCCGACGACCGTGCCGCCCATGACGGTGGCCATGTAGAGCGCCATGACGCGACCCCGCACGACCCGGTCGACGCCGAGCTGCACGAGCCCGTTCGCGGTCGTCATGAAGGTCTGCGAGGCGACGCCGACGAGCGGCAGCGCGATCGCGAGCCAGAGGTAGGTCGGCGCCACCGCCCCGAGCAGGAGCCCGGCGCCGAACAGCGCGCCCGCGAGGATCAGGAGCGGGAACCGCGGCGCGGGCCGCCGGGCCGAGAGCAGCGCGCCCGTCACGGCGCCGACGGCCAGCGCGGAGGAGAGCAGGCCGTAGCCCGTGGCGCCCTGCCCGAACAGCACGGCCATGGTCGAGGCGTAGATCGGGAAGTTCAGGCCGAACGTGCCGAGGATCGCGACGAGCACGAAGACGATCAGGAGGTCGCGCCGGCGCAGCACGGTCGTGAACCCCTCGCCGATGTCCGTGAAGGAGCGGCTCCTCCCCTCGCGCGCGGCGAACGCCGGGGCGTGGATGAAGCGGAGGGAGGTGAGGACGGCGGCGAAGCTCAGGGCGTTGATCACGAACACCCACCCGGCGCCGACCGCCTCCGTCAGCAGACCGGCGGCGGCGGGGCCGAGCAGGCGGGCGAGGTTGAACGAGGCCGAGTTCAGGGCGACCGCGTTCGAGACGTCGCCCGGGCCGACCAGGTCGGAGACGAAGCTCTGCCGGGCGGGCGCGTCGAACGCGGCCGTGACGCCGAGCAGCAGCGCGAACCCGTAGACCTCGAGCAGGGTGTCGGTGCCGGTCAGCACGAGGATCCCGAGCACGAGGCCGAGCAGGCCCATCACGGCCTGCGTCACCGTCAGCAGCGTCCGCTTCGACACCCGGTCGGCGACGAGGCCGGTGAGCGGGGAGAGGAACAGCTGCGGCCCGAACTGCAGCGCGGTGGTGACGCCGACGGCGAAGGCGTCGTGGTGCGTCAGCCGTGTCAGGACAATCCAGTCCTGCGTCGTGCGCTGCATCCAGGTGCCGACGTTCGAGACGATCGCGCCCGACGCCCAGAGGCGGTAGTCGTGCACCCGCAGCGACCGGAACATCCCGGTCCCCGTGATCGCACTCATCGCCCGCCAGTGTAGACAGTCTGGACTGTGCATCTGCTCCGGGCGACCCGCCCGCGGGCTCGGTGCGGCCGCTCGGCTCCGCACGACGAGAATCGGCGGGTGCCTTCCTTCCGCGACGACGAGGGCGTCGTCATCGAGACGCACGAGTGGGCGGTGCCGTCCCCGCGCGCGGTCGTGCAGATCTCGCACGGCATCGGCGAGCACGCCGGCCGGTACGCGGCGCTCGCCGCGGACCTGAACGGGGCCGGCTTCACGGTCGTGGCCGACGACCACCGCGGGCACGGCCGCACCGGCATGGGCCAGTGGGGCGACGCGTCCCGACTCGGTCGGCTCGGCCCGGGCGGGCTGCGGGCCGCCGTCGCGGCGATCGGGCGCTTCGGCGAGCTGACGCGGGAGCGCTTCCCCGACGTGCCGCTCGTCCTCGTCGCGCACAGCTGGGGCTCGCTCATGGCGCAGATCGCGCTGAACGAGCGGCCGGACGCCTACGACGGGGTCGTGCTGTCCGGCACGGCGTACCGGCGCCCGGGCTTCATGGACGCGGGCGACCTGAACCGGCGGCACCGGACCGAGGGCGGCACCGGCGCGGAGTGGCTGAGCCGGGACCCCGCCGTCGCCCGCGCCTGGGTCGACGACCCCCTGACCTTCCCCGCGAAGACGGCGAAGCTGCTCGGCGTGCGCGACGGCCTGCGGCTGTTCGGGCGGCCCGCGCGGGACCTGCCGAGCGGCCTGCCCGTGCTGATCCAGGTGGGCTCCGACGACACCCTCGGCGGCCGCCGGAGCGCGGAGCGGCTCGCCCGCGCCTACCGCGAGCGGGCCGGCCTGACCGACGTGTCGGTGCTCGTGTACGAGGGCGCCCGGCACGAGGTGTTCAACGAGACGAACCGGGACGAGGTCGTGGCGGACCTCGTCGGGTGGATCCGATCCCACGTCCTGCAGCAGGAGGCGCAGCCATGACCGAACCGCTCCACGGCGAGACCGCACCCAGTTCACCGCTCCACGGCGAGTACAAGGTCCCGGGCGGCAAGCTCGTCGTCGTCGACCTCGAGGTCGACGACGGCCGCATCGCCGCCTTCCGGCTGGCGGGGGACTTCTTCCTCGAGCCCGACGAGGCGCTCGCGGCGATCGACGCGGCGGTGACCGGCCTGCCCGAGGAGGCGTCGGCCGCCGACATCGCCGCCGCGGTCCGCGCGGCGCTGCCCGCGGACGCCGTGCTGCTCGGGTTCTCGCCCGAGGCCGTCGCGACCGCGGTGCGGCGGGCGATCGGCCGCGCCGCCGACTGGCGCGACTACCGGTGGGAGCTCGTGCACCCGGGCGCGGTGCCGCCGGCCGTGCACCTCGCGCTGGACCAGGTGCTGACCGAGGAGGTCGGGGCGGGCCGCAGGAACCCGACCCTGCGGATCTGGGAGTGGGACCAGCCCGCCGTGGTCATCGGCAGCTTCCAGTCGTTGAGGAACGAGGTGGACCTCGACAACGCGGCGAGGTACGGGGTCGACGTCGTGCGCCGCATCTCCGGCGGCGGAGCGATGTTCATGGAGGCGGGCAGCGTCGTCACCTACTCCCTGTACGCACCGGGCGACCTGGTGCGCGGCATGTCCTTCGCCGAGTCGTACGCGTTCCTGGACGACTGGGTGCTGCAGGCGCTGCGCTCCCTCGGCATCGACGCCACCTACCAGCCGCTGAACGACATCAGCTCGCCGCTCGGCAAGATCGGCGGCGCCGCGCAGAAGCGGCTGGCGGGCCCGGGCGGCGCCGTCCTGCACCACGTGACCATGTCGTACGACATCGACGGCGACCGGATGGTCGAGGTGCTGCGGATCGGGCGCGAGAAGATGAGCGACAAGGGCACGGTCTCCGCCGCGAAGCGCGTCGACCCCCTCCGCAAGCAGACGGGCCTGCCCCGCTCCGCGATCATCGAGCGGATGGAGCAGACCTTCATCGGCCTGACCGGCGCGGAGCGCGGCGACCTGACCGAGGCGGAGCTCGCCGCCGCGGAGGAGCTCGTGCGCACGAAGTTCTCGACGCGGGAGTGGCTCGAGCGCGTGCCCTAGCGGACGGGCGCCGCGTGCGCGGCGACCTGCTGCGCCGTGAGCACCGTCGTGTACACGGCGGCGTCGCGGAGGCGGCCGGTGAACCAGGGGTTCGCCGGCGGGGAGGGCCAGCTGCTGCTGATGGAGTCGTACCCGACCCGCCAGTACCCGGTGTAGACCTCGGCCGCCGTGATGCCGGCGTTCTCGGCGACGAGGGCCCCGTCGATGTAGAGCCGGAGCCCCGTGGAGCCCGAGAAGGTCCCGGCCACGTGGTGCCACCGCCCGTCCGCGTAGTTCACGCCGGTGGTCGCGATTGTCTTCGCGCCGCTGCTGTAGACGCCGAGCACCAGCCCGCCGGCAGGGGTCAGGTAGACGTGCCGGTCGTACTGGGAGTCCGCGCCCGTCGCCTTCGCGCCGAACCCGATGAGCTTGCCGCCCTTGACGGTGGTCTGGAAGGCGACCTCGATCGAGAAGGTCTGCGGGTTCGTCTGCTGCGCGCCGGAGAGCGCGTAGGTCGTCGCGCCGTCGAGCCGCCACGCCGTGCCGCCGCCGTCGTCGCGCGGGCAGGCGACCGGTGCGGAGCCGTCCGCCGTCATCGTGCCCTGGTAGGCGCCGGTGCGGCCGTTGCCGCTGCTGTCGGCCGCAGCGGCCGACGCCGACGCGTCCGTGAGCGCCCACTGGAAGAAGGCCGCGCTCCGGTCGGCGGCGAGCGCGTCGTCGCACCGGAAGTACGGGGCGGTGGCGGCGAGGTCCTGGGTGTTCGTGACCCGGGCCGAGAAGGCGCCGGACGCCGACGGCACGGCGGCGGCGACGACCCCGATCGCCGCGACCGCGCCTCCCGCGGTCAGCACGACCGCGCGACGGCGTGCGGCGGCGAGCAGCCGGTTCACGCGTCCGCCCGGTCCTCGGCGGGCAGGCCGACGACCAGGACCGCGAGCGCGGGCAGCACCGCCAGGGCGGCGAGGGCGAGCTGCAGCGGCCCGGGCAGGTCGGGCAGGGCGAGCACGCGGCCCGCGGCGGCGGGCAGGTCGACGACCTCGGGGCGGCCCGTCGCGAGCCGGGCGAGCTCCGCGCCCGCGGCGTCGACGAGGCGCACGGGCAGCAGGCCCGTCGAGACGACGGAGGCGCGGACGGCGTCGCCCGCCCGTTCCGAGCCGATCAGCGTCAGCTGGACGAAGGGGTGCAGCCACAGCAGCACGCCGGTCACGACGAGGTGGCCGCCGATCACGCGGGCCGAGGCGCGGCGGTCGCGCCGGCGGATCGGCGCGGTGAGCAGCAGGAGCAGCAGGAGCCCGGCGGCGAGCGGGGGCAGGCCGCGGACGGCGTAGCCGGCGCCCGGCAGCAGGGCGACCGCGCGCCCGATCACGGCGTCGGGCCGGATCGTCCACGGGTCTGCGGCGCCGTTGATGTCGCCCTTCGTCCGGATGCCGGAGGCGTCCACGGCGACGACGCGGTGCGTGTAGGTGCGGGGCGCGCCCGGCGGCGTGAAGGCGATGACCTCGCCCACGGCCGGCCGCTCGACCGGGGCCGTCACGACGAGCGTGCCGACGGGCGCCGCGGTGCCCATGGAGGGCGTCTGCACGACGAACCATCGGAGCCCGGCGAGCCAGCCCGCTCCCGCCAGGGCGAGCGCCAGCACGGCGACCGCGACCGCGACGCGGGCGACGACCGCGGTGCTCGTCGCGCGCCGCGACCGCGCGGGAGCGGGCTCGGGCGTGTCCGCGGTGCGGTCGGCCGCGGCGCCGTCGACGCGCCACCACTCCTGCAGCAGCGCCGCCGGAGCGGGGTCGACCGCCTCGACGGACTCGGGGACGAGGGCTTCCGTCGTCCCGCGGCCCGGGAGGGCGATGACGCGCAGCCCGGAGCCGCTCCGTCCGACCCCTCCGTCCCGCGGCGCCGCCTCGTCCCGGAGGGTCCAGACCGTGCGGCCCGGGAGCAGGGTCAGCTGTTCAGCGTCCACGTCATCGGCACCGAGGCCTGCAGGCCCTGGTAGGCGTTGGTCGCCGCGCCGTCCAGCGTGACCGCGAAGGTGAACGTCGTGGAGGCGCCGGCGGCGAGGGTCGTGAGGGGCTTCTGCGCCGTGAAGGCGGCAAGGGTGCCGTTGTAGACGCCACCGGTGGTGCCGCCGCTCTGCGTGACGACGACGCTCAGCTTCGTGCAGAGGTCCGTCGCGGATCCTGCGGGCGCGGTCGGGGCGGACTGGGTGCAGCCGGCGGGCGCGAGCGTGAACGTGCTGGCGTTCAGGGTGCCGCTGTTCTTGAAGGTCACGGTCTGGGTCACCGTCTGGCCGGGGACCATCGTCTGGGAGCCGGTGCCGCCGAACGTGTTGACGGTCGAGCACGTCGACGCGTTGGTCGTGATGCTCGAGCCGTCGACGGAGGTGCAGGTGAAGGTCGTGGCGTTGCTGCCGACGCCCTCCTGCAGCACGAGCGAGCCGGTTGTGACGGTGTTCGCGCTGTTCGTGATCTGGGCGGTGAAGCCGGACAGCGTGCCGGTCACGGACAGCGACAGCAGCCCCGCGGACAGCAGGACGGTGGTCAGCGCCAGGGGCGTGAATCGCAACCGCTTCGCGGCTGTGATGGGCGACATGGTCGGGTTCCTCTCCAGGCCCGAATCAGGGCCGAGGGAAGGATGGGGGGACACGCCGTGTCCCCCCATCCCCCAGAACGCGGCAGGCCGACGGGCAATCCGCGAGGCCGTCGGCGCCGGGGAGGGGGACGACGAGCGGTCCACCCCGGAATTCCGGGGCAGAACGGGGTTCCGTGCGGATCCGTCGAACGTGGTGCACGGAGGTTCGACGCGGTGTCGTCCCCCGAAACGGGGCGGCCTCCGCTGCCGGTCGGACCGCTTCTCGGCCTCATGGAACTCTTGGCCGGCTCCAAGGCGGGTGCGGGGGATCCGGGAAGACGCACCTCCACCCTGCTGTTGACATGAACGTCGCCGCATGCGCGGCGCGGAATGGAAGGGACCATGCACCGCCACTACAACGGCCTGAAGACCGCTCTGCTCTTCGGACTGCTCAGCGGCGTCATCCTGCTCGCCAGCTACCTGCTCTTCGGTGCGAACCTCGGCGCGCTGACGATCGCGCTCGTCATCGCGCTCGCGATCAACCTCGGCACGTACTGGTTCAGCGACACCGTCGCCATCAAGGCGATGCGCGCCCGGCCGGTCACGGCCGCCGAGCAGCCCGCGATGCACCGCATCGTGCAGGAGCTCTCGGCGAAGGCCGGCCAGCCGATGCCGAAGCTCTACGTCTCGCCGACGATGGCGCCGAACGCCTTCGCGACCGGCCGCAACCCGCAGCACGCCGCGGTCTGCGCGACCGAGGGGATCCTGCAGATCCTGGACGAGCGCGAGCTGCGCGGCGTCCTCGGGCACGAGCTGATGCACGTCTACAACCGGGACATGCTCACGGGCTCGATCGCCGCCGCGATGAGCTCGGTCATCACCTACCTCGCCTACGCGGCGATGTTCTTCGGCGGTGGCGGCAACGACCGCGAGCGCGGCGGCGGCGCCGCCGGCGGCCTGCTGATGCTGTTCCTCGGCCCGCTCGCGGCCGGCCTCGTGCAGATGGCGATCAGCCGCACCCGCGAGTACGACGCCGACGAGGACGGCGCTCGGCTGACCGGCGATCCGCTCGCCCTCGCCTCCGCGCTGGCCAAGCTGGAGCGCGGCGTGCAGGCGCGGCCGCTCGCGCCGGAGCCGCAGCTGCAGTCGACGAGCCACCTGATGATCGCGAACCCGTTCCGTGCGCAGGACGTCGGCCAGCTGTTCTCGACGCACCCGCCGATGCGGCAGCGCATCGCCCGGCTCGAGGCGATGGCCGGGCGACCCCTCGGTCGCTGACGGCGCACGGGGAGGTTTCCGAGAACTAGGAGTACGCCGACAAAGCGTTCCCTCTGCGGCCCCCTCCGGGCCAGGCTGGCGTCGATCCGGCGCCGGCCGGTCGGGAGGGGGCCGCAGTGGCCGTCAGGGACCTGTTCATCACGCGGGACATCGCCGACCTCGTGAAGGACACGGGGACCGAGGGCGAGCAGCTCAAGAAGACGATCGGTCCCGTCGCGCTCACGGCGCTCGGCGTCGGCGCGATCATCGGCACCGGCATCTTCGTCGTCATCGGCCAGGGCGCCGGCCTCGCCGGCCCGGGCGTCGTGCTCGCCTTCGTGCTCGCGGGCGTCACCTGCGCCTTCTCCGCGCTCTCCTACGCCGAGCTCGCGGCCGTCGTGCCCGTCTCCGGCAGCGCCTACACGTTCTCCTACGCCACGCTCGGCGAGCTGATCGCGTTCATCATCGGGTGGGACCTGATCCTCGAGTACGGGGTCTCGGTCGCCGCGGTCGCGGTCGGCTGGGGCGGGAACATCAACGAGTTCCTGAAGTCCGCGTTCGACTTCGCCCTGCCGGACGCGATCTCGAAGTCGCCGTCCGACGGCGGCGTCTTCAACATCCCGGCCGTCGTGGTCGTGCTCGGCATCACCGCGCTGCTCACGATCGGCACCCGGGAGAGCGCCCGCGTGAACGCCGTGATGGTCGGCGTGAAGATCGTGATCCTGCTGTTCTTCATCGCCGTCGCCTTCACGGCCTTCAACGGCAGCCACTTCGAGCCCTTCGCCCCCAAGGGCTTCCCGGGCATCGCCGCCGCGGCGAGCACGATCTTCTTCGCCTACATCGGCTTCGACGCGGTGACGACGGCGTCGGAGGAGGTGAAGCGGCCGGCCCGCGACCTCCCGATCGCGATCATCGCGTCGCTGCTCATCTCGACGCTCCTGTACGTGCTCGTCTCCTTCACCGCGGTCGGGATCGCGAGCACCAAGTCGCTCTCGGGCAGCGACGCACCCCTCTCCACGGCCCTCCGCGAGGGCGCGGGCATCCCCTGGGCGGGTGCGGTGCTCTCGCTCGGCGCCCTGATCGCGATCACGAGCGTCGTGCTCGTGATCATGTACGGGCAGACGCGCATCTTCTTCGCGATGTGCCGCGACGGCCTGCTGCCCCGGCGGCTCGCCACGGTCAGCCCGCGCTTCGGCACCCCCGCGAAGATCACCGTCGGGTTCGGGATCCTCATCGCGATCCTCGCGGCGCTGGTCCCGCTCAACGTGATCGTCGAGCTGACGAACATCGGCACCCTGTTCGCGTTCGTGCTCGTGAACATCGGCGTGATCGTGCTGCGCCGCACGCGCCCGGACCTGGAGCGGCCGTTCCGCGTCCCGCTCGTGCCCGTGGTCCCGATCATCGGCATCCTGCTCTGCGGCTACCTGATCTTCACGCTGCCGAACGAGACGAAGCTGCGGTTCGTGGTCTGGCTGGTCGTCGGCCTGATCATCTACTTCACGTACTCCCGCCGCCACTCCCGCCTCCGGACCGGCGAGAAGGCCGCAGTGCCCCCGATCGAGGGCGCATGAGCACCGCGCCGTCGCCGCTCGTCGCGGCGGTCAAGGGGCCGGCAGGGCCGGACGTGCTCACCTTCGCGGCGCGGTGGCGCGGCGCCTCCGGCCGGCCGCTGGTCGTCGTCACCGTCTACCCGGCGCCCGCGCCGCTCGGCGCGGGGCGGGTCGACGCGGAGTGGGTCGCTGCGGGGCGGGAGGAGGCCGAGCGGACCCTCGACTCGGCCCGCGCCGCGCTCGCCGGCACGGACGCGACGTTCCGCGCCGTGCCCGCCGCCTCGGCGCCGCGAGGCCTGCACGAGGTGCTGGAGGCCGCGGGACCGGGCGCGATCGCGGTGCTCGGGTCGCGCGACGCGAAGGGCGTGCGCCGCACGGCGCCCGGCAGCACCGCGGAGCGCCTGCTGACCGGCGCCCCCGGCCCGGTCGTGCTCGTGCCGTGGGACCACGAGGAGGACCCGCAGCCGCCGGTCCGCCGCATCGCGGTCGCCTTCATCGACACCCCGGACGGGCGCGCGGCGCTCGAGGCCGCGCGCCGGCTCGCGAAGGAGGTCGCCGCCTCCGTCGACCTCGTGTCCGTGCTGCCCGACACCCTCGTGCGGCCGAGCCTCGGCGAGCCGCGCCGGTTCGCGGAGGAGCAGCGGCGCGACTACGAGGCGTCGTTGCAGGCGGCCGCGCGCCCCGACGAGCGGGTCCGCCTGCTCGAGGGGCCCGTCGTGGACGCGCTCGCGGACCTGCGGCCCGCCGATGCCGACCTGCTCGTGTGCGGGTCCCGCGGCTACGGGCCGGCGCGGCGGGTCCTGCTCGGCGGCGTCTCCGCCCGGCTGCTGCGCTCGGCGCGGGTACCCGTGATGGTCGTGCCCCGACCCTGACTCCCGCCCGCGTCGCCACGTGCGGAGCACGCGGCCGTCAGTAGGCTCCCGGCCGTGCCCGGTGCGTCCTCCCTCCGTCCGACCCGGGCCGCGGCGGCGGTGCTCGCGACCCTCGCGCTCGCCGGCTGCACCACGCAGCAGGCCGCTCCGACGGCGCCCTCCTCCGGCACCGCGTCGACGGCGCAGGCGGTGCGCACGCCGCAACCGAGCCGGACGCCGAGCGCGACCCCGTCGCCGAGCCGGGACGCCGGCTTCGACTTCTCGGCGCACTCGCTCGACGACCCCGCCAGCATCTGGGTCGTCGTCGACAAGAAGCGGCCGCTGCAGCCGAAGACCTACGTGCCGGCCGACCTCGTGACCCCGGACGTGCCCCACACGAACGTCCCGCAGCTGCGCCGCGTCGCCGCGACCGCGCTCGAGACGATGTTCGCCGGCGCGAAGCAGGACGGGATCACGCTCGTGTCCCTCTCCGCCTACCGGTCGTACACGACGCAGAAGTCGATCTTCGAGCGGAACCTCGCCTCCCTCGGCCGGGCGACGACGCTGAACCTGACGGCGAAGCCGGGGTACAGCGAGCACCAGACCGGTCTGGCCGACGACCTGGGCGACGGCTCCTCCTGCGACCTGCAGGTGTGCTTCGAGTCGCACCCCGCGGCGAAGTGGCTGGCCGCGAACTCGTGGCGGTACGGCTGGGTGCTGCGCTACCCGCTCGGCTACACCCGCATCACGGGGATCCAGACCGAGCCGTGGCACTTCCGGTACGTGGGGGAGGCCGCCGCCGCGGAGATGCACCGCACCGGCGCGAAGACGCTCGAGGAGTTCTTCTCGCTGCCGCCGTCGCCCGACTACTGATCGCCGTGGCACGCTCGTGACCGTGGCGTCCCGGTTCCCGCGAGCGGTCTACGGGGTCGGGTCGGAGCCCGACCCGCGGTTCAGCCTGGCGAACGAGCGCACGTTCCTCGCCTGGATCCGCACCGGCCTCGCCCTGATCGCGGGCGGGGTCGCCATCGACGCGGTCGCGCTGCCGCTGCCCGGCTGGGTGCGCGTCGCGACCGCGGTGGTGCTGCTGGTGCTCGGCCTGGCGGTGCCGCCGCTGGCCTGGTTCGGCTGGGCCGCGACCGAGCGGGCGCTGCGCCTCGGCCGCCCGCTGCCGGGCTCGCTCGTGACCCTGCCGCTCGCCGTCGGGGTGCTCGTCGTCGGCGTCCTCGTGGTCGTGGGCGTGCTGATCCGGTGACCGCGCCGCGCGACCCGGGCCTGCAGCCCGAGCGGACGCTGCTCTCCTGGCGGCGCACCCTCCTCGCGGTGGCGGTGGGCGCGCTGCTCTCCCTCCGGGTGCTGGAGCCGCTGCTCGGCGTCGGCGCGCTCGTCGCGGGCGCCGCAGGGCTGGTCGCGGCGGTCGTGCTGTGGGCCCTCGCCGCCCGCCGCCACCGCGCCGTGGACGCGGTGTTCCGCGAGGAGGCCCCGCGCTCGGCGATGCCCGGCGGCGCCCTCCTCCTGGCCCTCGCCCTCCTCGCGACGGCGGCCGCGGCCCTGGCCCTCCTCCTGCTCCCCCTCCGCTAGTGCGGTGATTCCCGACTGGTGCGGCTGCGATCGCAGCCGCACCAGTCGGAGATCACCGCAGAAGGCAGCGGATCCGCTCCTCCCCAGCACCTCGTCTCGAGGGAGGGATGCGCGCGGGGGCATGCTGCCGCCCGTGAAGGGCTGGGAAGTGGAGCTGATCGTCGCGCGAGGCGACCGGGAGCAGCGCGCGGCGGCCCGGGACACCGACCGCGGTCTGCTCCGGCGCGTGCGGGGCGGTGTGTACGTGCTCGCGGGGGACGTCGCCGGGCTGCGCATCGAGGAGCTGCACCTCGTCGCGATGCGGGCGCTCGCCTCGGCGACCGAGCGGCCCCTCCTCTTCTCGCACCAGTCCGCTGCCGTCGCGCACGGTCTTCCCGTCCTCGGTCCGCATCTCGCCCGGGTGCACGTGACGGTGGAGCGCGCGGGCGACCGCTACTTCGAGCGGGCGGCCGGCCATGTCTTCGCCGTCCGGGACGAGGAGGTCGTCGAGGTGGGCGGGCTGCTGCTCACCGCGATCGGCAGGACGGTCGTCGACGTCGCGGGCAGCGGCACCTTCGAGGAGGGCGTGGTCACCGCGGACGCCGCGCTCGCTGCGGGGCTGTCGAGGGAGCTGCTCGAGCAGGCGGTCGACCTGGCGGGACCGCGCCGCGCCTGGCGCCGCATCCAGGACGTCGTCGCGTTCGCGGACGGCGCCGCGCAGTCGCCGGGGGAGTCCGTCAGCCGGGTCACGATGCGGGAGCTCGGGCTGCGTCCGGTCCTGCAGCATCGGATGTCCGACCGTCGCGGCGTGATCGGCGACGCCGACTTCTGGTTCCCGGAGGAGGAGGTGGCAGGCGAGTTCGACGGGTTCGTCAAGTTCCTCGACCCCCGGTACGCCCCGGCCGGCGCAGGCCGGAAGGTCTACGACGAGAAGATCCGGGAGGACCGCGGCCGGGCGGTGACGAAGGGGTGGGCCCGCTGGGGCTGGGTCGAGGCGAGGAGCCGTCGCCTCCTCGGCGCGGTCCTGCATCGGGCAGGCGTCAGGGTGCCGCGCCTCGTGCGGTGATCCCCGACTGGTGCGGCTGCGATCGCAGCCGCACCAGTCGGGAACCGCCGCACTAGGAGCCGAGGGCCGCGTCCACGATGCGCTTCGCCTCCGCCTGGACCTCCGCCAGGTGGTCGGGGCCCTTGAAGGACTCCGCGTAGATCTTGTAGACGTCCTCCGTGCCGGAGGGGCGGGCCGCGAACCACGCGGACTCCGAGACGACCTTCACGCCGCCGATCGCGGCGCCGTTGCCGGGCGCCTTCGACAGCTTCGCCGTGATCGGCTCCCCCGCCAGCTCGGTCGCGTCGACGGCGTCGCCGTCGAGCTTCGCCAGCGCCGCCTTCTGCGCCTTCGACGCCGGGGCGTCCACGCGGGCGTAGGCCGGGTCGCCGAAGCGCTCGGTCAGCTCGCGGTACAGCTCGCTCGGGCTCCTGCCGGTGACCGCCCGGATCTCGGAGGCGAGCAGGGCGAGCAGGATGCCGTCCTTGTCCGTCGTCCAGACCGAGCCGTCGCGCTTCAGGAAGCTGGCGCCCGCGCTCTCCTCGCCGCCGAACGCGACGGAGCCGTCGATCAGGCCCGGCACGAACCACTTGAAGCCCACCGGCACCTCGACGAGCTCGCGGCCGATGGACTCCGCGACGCGGTCGATCATCGACGAGGAGACGAGCGTCTTGCCGACCTTCGCCGACTCCGACCACTCCGGCCGGTGCGTGTAGAGGTACTGGATCGCGACCGCGAGGTAGTGGTTCGGGTTCATCAGCCCGCCGTCGGGCGTGACGATGCCGTGCCGGTCCGCGTCCGCGTCGTTGCCGGTGAGGATGTCGTAGTCCCCGGCGCGCGCGACCACGGAGGCCATCGCAGAGGGGGAGGACGGGTCCATCCGGATCTTCTCGTCCCAGTCCAGCGTCATGAAGGACCAGGTCGGGTCGACCTCCGGGTTCACGACGGTGAGGTCGAGGCCGTAGGTGTCGGCGATCGCCTGCCAGTAGGTGACGGAGGCGCCGCCCAACGGGTCCGCGCCGATCCGGATGCCCGACGCCTTGATCGCCTCCACGTCGATGATCGACGCGAGGTCGTCGACGTAGTGCTTCCGGAAGTCGTAGGTCTCGACCGCGGAGGGCTCGGCCCGCTTCACGGCCTTCAGCCCGTCCGCGATGATCGCGTTCGCGCGGTCCGCGATCCACGTCGTCGCGTCGGAGTCCGCGGGGCCGCCGTGCGGCGGGTTGTACTTGAAGCCGCCGTCGGCGGGCGGGTTGTGCGAGGGCGTGACGACGATGCCGTCCGCCTGCGGCTCGCCCGGGTGCTCCCGGTTCCACTTGATGATCGCGTGGCTCACCGCCGGGGTCGGCGTGTAGCCGTCGAACTCGTCGACGAGCACGCGGACCTCGTTCGCGACGAGCACCTCGAGCGCCGTCGTCTGCGCGGGCGCCGACAGGGCGTGCGTGTCCGCGCCGATGAACAGCGGGCCGGTGGTGCCCTGCTCCGTCCGGTACTCGACGATCGCCTGCGTGATCGCGGCGATGTGGTCGTCGTTGAAGGCGGTCTTCAGCGAGCTGCCGCGGTGCCCGGAGGTGCCGAACACCACCTTCTGCTCCGGATCGGACACGTCGGGGTGCCCGTTCCAGTACGCGTGCACCAGCTGCTCGACGTCGATGAGGTCGGACGACTGCGCCGGCGTCCCTGCTCGTGAGCTCATGCGCCCATCCTGGCCCACCCCGCTGATTCCGTTTTGAAGGAGTTCTCGGCCGCATCGCCCGAGAACTCCTTCAAAACGGAGTCAGGAGGGGGTGACTCGGACGACCGGGGTGCGCGGCGACCAGGGGAGCGTGCCGAGCAGGCGGGTGCCCGGCGGCTCCTCCGCCCCGCTCGCGCTCGAGATGAGCAGGAAGCGCCCCGCCGCGTCGGTGAGCAGCTCCGCGAACGCGGCCCCTCCCGTCGCGAGCAGCGGCAGCACGTCCTCGGCACGCGCGCCGACCCGCACCGACCGCAGCGTCGGGTCGGAGCCGTCGCGCTGCGGCGCGAACTCCCCCGGCACCCCGAGCACGAGGAACCGGGTGATGGAGCCCGACAGGTCGTCGACCTCCCGCTCGAGCACGCGGAGGTCGCCCGTCGCGAGGTCCGCCCCGCCGAGGGCGAGCGCCGGCACGTCGGATCCGAGCGCCCGCTCGAGCGCCCCGGCGGTCGAGTCGGTCTCCACCGGCTGCAGGCCCCACCGCGCGATGAACCGCGTGCACTGCGCGAGCCCCTGCGGGTGGCTGTAGACCGGGGCGCCGCGGAACGACTCGAGCGACCCGGGCGCGGCCGCGTAGGCGTCGAACCGCACGGCGACGTCGACGACGCCGGAGGCGACGACCGGGCCGGGATGCGCGAGCAGCGCGTCGACCGCCCGCCGCACGAGCCCGGAGGCGGAGCTCGAGATCGGCAGCACCGCGATCGTGCCGGGGCGGAGGGAGGCGAGCACCTCCGGGAACGCGGACCGGGCGAGCAGGTTCCCCGCCTGCAGGCCGATGCTCGTCGCGCACTGCAGCGCGGCGGCCTCCGAGAACGTGCCGGCCGGGCCGAGGTACGCGACGTCGAACACGTCGTTCGCGACCGTGCGGGCGACGCCGACCGGCCACCGGTAGGCGGCCGCGACCTCCTGCCGCACGGCCTCGATCGTCGCCTCGACGTCCCGGTCGGCGCGGATGCCGACGTGCACCACGACCGAGCGCTGCCCGGTGCGGACGACCTCGTCGACGAGGCGGACGTCGCGGAGGCCGGCGAACTGCGCGACGACCCGGGCGACGCCGGAGCCGGCGACCGACTCCGGCACCAGGAAGCGCACGTCGCGGCCGAGGAAGGCGAGCTGCTCGTCGAGCACCGCGGCGAGCTCCGCCTCCGGCAGCAGCTCGATGTGGCCGAGCCCGAAGGAGCGGGTGCGGACCGTGACGCCGACGCCGAGCCGCTGCGCGTTCTCGAGGCCGGGTCCGTCGAGCAGCGCGGCGCGGCCGGGCGGCCCGACGAGCAGCTCGGCGAGCTCGACGCGGGTCGGGGTCACGTCGACGATGCGGCCGACCCGGACGGGTCCCCCGGCGCCCACCCGGCGCAGCCCGACGAGGCGGCCGTCCCGCCGGCGCCGCGAGATGTCGCGCCGCCGCGCCTGCGCCGCCTGGATCCCGGCGGCGGCGGAGGCCTGCAGCTCCTCGAACATCGCGCCGCTGATCCGATCGCGCACGCGGGTCAGGGAGCGCTCGAAGTCGTCGCCGTCGAGGTCGTGCAGCGCGTCGGCGAGCCGCTCGCCGGCGACGCGGCCCGCGGCCGTCTGCGCGGCGACGACCTGCGCCTGCTGCCGCGGGTCGAGGGCCCGCGCGGTGAGGCCGAAGAGGCTGTCGAACAGCGGGGTGCGCAGCGTCCAGAGCGCCTGGAGGTCGACCTCGCTGCGCGTCACCGCGTCGGCGAAGGCGACGAGCGCGCGGTGCGTGGTCGCCTGCACGCTCGCCATCGCGGCGTCGTGCTCCTCGGCCGTGCCGGTGCGGAGCACGGCGCCGCTGCCCGTCACGACCGCGTCGAGCCAGGCGGGCGCCTCCCGGTCCCCCGCGACGTAGACGCTCTGGCCGTCGACCGCGGTGAGGTTCGGGTCGAACAGGAGGTGCACGCCCCAGAGCGGCCGGCCGGGCAGGAGGGGGCGGGCGGCGTCGAGCGTCGCCGTCATGGTGCTCGTCACGAGCACGACCTCCGTCGCCGGGCCGGCGACGGGCGCGAGCCGGCGGAGCACGTCGGGCATGGCCGCGACGGGCACCGCCACGATCACCGTCCGCGCAGGGCCCGGCGCGATCCGCGAGCCGTCCCCGAACCGGGTGAAGCCGCCGTCCTCCTCGAGCACGGCGACGAGGGTCGTGCCGTCGTCGCGGTCGCGCAGCGCGCCTGCCGCGGCCGGGGTGTCGACGAGGACGGTCGGCCGGGCACCGTCGGTCAGGCGGTCCGCGAACCAGCGGCCGGGCCCGAGGGCGGCGCCGACGACGACGAGCGGCCGCGCCGCCTCCGCAGGTCCGTCCGCCACGAGGCAAGGATGCCAGGGCGCGCGACCGTGCCGCGGATCAGGTCGGCGACGAGGGGCACGTCCCGATGCGTCGTCGGGACCCGCACCCGATGCTCAGGCGGCGGCCGCCTCGCGCTGCTCCTCGTCGTGGGGGAGCCGGTCCTGCTCCGTCGCCGGGATGCGCACGGCGAGGCCGCCCGGCCGCACCCGGGCCCGCACCGCGACGACCTCGCCCATGGTGTCGCCGTCGAGCTGGAACTCCTGCGGGTCCTCGGTGCGGAACACGATCTCCTTGCCCTTCAGGTAGCGGAGCGTGCGCACCTCCTTGGTGTTGCTGAGGATCTTGCGGCCCAGCTCGCTGCGGCGCATGACGCCGTTCTCCCAGAGCACCTTCCACGCGATCTGGATCCAGCCGAAGAGCCCCTCCGGCCGCAGCGCCACGATGTCGAAGACGCCGTCGTCGACGACGGCCTCGGGCAGCAGCAGGATGTTGCCGGTCAGCAGGCCGCAGTTGCCGATGAGGACCGAGTTCACGCGGACGGAGCGCGGCTGGCCGCCGTCGAGGCGGAAGCGCAGGCGAACGGTGTTCGGCCCCCGCATCGCGCGGGCGATGCCCTGCACGTACGCGAGCCAGCCGACCTTCTTCTTCAGCGCGGGGCTCGTGTTGGCGATCATCGCGGCGTCGATGCCGAGGCCCGCCATCACGACGAAGGCGTGCTGGTCGCGGCTGCCGTCGGGGCGCTCGAGGTCGACCGTGCCGAGGTCGATGGCGCGGTCGACGCCGGTGAAGGCGGTCTCGACGGACTCCTCGAGGCGGTCGAGGGAGAGCTTCAGGTTCCGCGCGAGCAGGTTCCCCGTGCCGGAGGGCAGCAACGCGATCGGGACGTCGCTGCTCTGCAGCCCCTCGGACACCGCGCGGATCGTGCCGTCGCCGCCGGCGGCCATCACGACGCGAGCGCCGTCGCGCACGGCCTGCTTCGCCTGGCCGACGCCCGGGTCCTCCTCGGAGGTCGCGTACCACCGCGACCCGCCCCAGCCCGCGGACTGCTCGGAGGCCGCGACGGCGGCGCGCAGGCGCTCCTCGTCGACCTTGATCGGGTTGTAGACGATCGCCGCGAAGGACGTGGAGGAGTCGTCGGACGCAGCCATGCTCCGCAGGGTACTGAGCGCTCGCCGAGCATCGCCTGGAAGCGGCATGAGAGCCTGTGGAGGCGCGCGCCCGCATAGGCTGGCGCGGTGATCGATCCGCAGCTGCTCCGAGCGGCTCCGGAGGTCGTCGAGGCGTCGCAGCGCGCCCGCGGCGCGGACGTCGCCCTGGTCGCGCGCGCGACCGAGGCGGACGCCGCTCGGCGGGACGCGATCGCCGAGTTCGAGCGACTCCGGGCCGAGCAGAACGCATTCGGCAAGCGGGTGGCCGCCGCGTCCAAGGACGAGAAGCCGGCCCTCCTCGCGCAGGTCAAGGACCTCGCGTCCGCCGTGAAGGCCGCCGCCGAGCGCTCGAGCGCCGCGGAGGCCGCCGCCGACGAGGCGGTCGGCGCCATCCCCAACGTCGTGCTGGCCGGGGTGCCGGAGGGCGGCGAGGACGACTACGTCGTGCTCCGCGAGGTCGGCACGGTGCCGGAGTTCGACTTCGCGCCGCGCGACCACCTCGAGCTCGGCGAGCTGCTCGGCGCGATCGACATGGTGCGCGGCGCGAAGGTGTCGGGCACCCGGTTCTCCTACCTCCGCGGCGTCGGCGCGCGGCTCGAGCTCGCGCTGATGAACCTCGCGCTCGACCGGGCGCTGGAGGCCGCGTTCGTGCCGCTCATCACCCCGACGCTCGTCAAGCCCGAGATCATGCGCGGCACCGGGTTCCTCGACGCGCACTCCGACGCCGTCTACCGCGTCGAGTCGGAGGACCTCTACCTCACGGGCACGAGCGAGGTCGCGCTCGCCGGGTACCACTCGGACGAGATCATCGACCTCGCCGACGGCCCCCTCCGCTACGCCGGCTGGTCGACCTGCTACCGGCTCGAGGCCGGCAGCGCGGGCAAGGACACCCGCGGCATCATCCGCACGCACCAGTTCGACAAGCTCGAGATGTTCTCGTACGTCGACCCGGCCGACGCGGAGCAGGAGCACGAGCGGCTCCTCGCGATGCAGGAGCGGATGATGACCGACCTCGGCCTCGCCTACCGCGTCATCGACACCGCGGCCGGCGACCTCGGCTCCTCCGCCGCCCGCAAGTACGACGTGGAGGCGTGGATCCCGACGCAGAACCGGTACCGCGAGCTCACCTCCACCTCGAACTGCACGACCTACCAGGCGCGTCGCCTCGCGATCCGCCACCGGACGGAGAGCGGGCGGACCGCGCCCGTCGCGACGCTGAACGGCACGCTCGCGACGACGCGGTGGATCGCGGCGATCCTCGAGACGCACCAGCGCGCCGACGGGTCGGTCGTGGTGCCGGAGGTGCTCCGGCCGTTCATCGGCGGCCTCGAGGTGCTCGAGCCGACGGTCGCGTGACCCTCGGACCCGGGGGCTGGCTCGTCGGCCTGGACATCGACGGCACGATCGTGCACGAGGACGGCTTCCTCTCCGAGGCCGTGCGCGCCGCGGTGCAGCGGGCGGACGCCGGCGGGCACGAGGTGATGCTCGCGACCGGGCGGTCCCCCGCGGCGACCGTCCCCGTGATCGAGCAGCTCGGCATCGCGCCGCGGTTCCTCGTGTGCTCGAACGGCGCGGTCACGCTCGAACGCACCGGCTCGGGGGAGTACGAGCGGGCGCGGGTGGAGACCTTCGACCCCGCCGAGGTGCTCACGACGATCTCGGGCGCCCTGTCCGACGCCCGGTACGCGGTGGAGGACTCGGAGGGGCGCTTCCGCTACACCGCGAGCTTCCCGGAGAACGCGGTGTCCCCGGGCAGCCTCGAGGTGCCGTTCGAGGAGCTGCTCGAGGTGCGCGCCACGCGCGTCGTCGTGATCTCGCCGAACCAGGGGCTCGAGGAGTTCCTCGCCGTCGTCGACCGGATGGGTCTGACCCGCGTCAGCTACGCGATCGGCTGGACGGCCTGGCTCGACATCGCGCCGGACGGCGTGAACAAGGCGACGGCGATGGAGTGGGTCCGGTCCGAGCTCGGCGTGCCCCACGAGCGCACGCTCGCGGTCGGCGACGGGCGCAACGACATCGACATGCTCGAGTGGGCGGCCCGCGGGGTCGCCATGGGGCAGGCGCCGGACGACGTGGTCGCCGCCGCCGACGAGCGCACCCGCGAGGTCCGCGACGACGGTCTCGCCCGCGTCCTCGCCACCCTCCCCTGACCCGCGCCCGCGGTCACCGTCGCGCGGTACTCCGACCGCGCCGCGCGGTACTCCGACCGTCCCGCGGCAGGTAGACCTACCGCGGGACGGTGCAGGTACCGCGCGACGCGTCCGCCGCGCGGGCCCTCACCGCGTGAGCAGGAGGAAGTGCAGCGCGAGGCCGCCCGCGAAGAGCGCCGCGGCCCCGGTGGTGACGAGCAGCGACGTCCGCGTGGTGCGTCGCGCGGCCGCGTCCCGGCCGTAGACGTGGGCGCGCACGGACGTCCGGTTCGCGTCCTCGATCACCCGGCGCACCTCCGGGTCGCCGCGGTCGAGCCGCCCGGCCGCGTCCTGCGCACGGATGCGCTGCGCCTCCTCGGGCGTCATGCGGACCTGTCGGCGCGGAGCCACGGCCCCATCCTGCGCCTCCCCGATCCCGGTCGGCAGGGACGGGCTCGAACCCGGTGCGAAGGGGGGCGCGCGGTCCGCGGGCATACGCGGGCGGGTCGTGCGGTTGCGGCCATCCGAGCCGATGCGGGCGTGGTCGTCCGCGGGCACGTCGCCGGCCGACGACCGCCGACGTCTGGAGCCCCATGACCGCCGATCTCGATGCAGCCGCACCCCGCACGATGAGCGACCGGCGGGGGTGGGTCGCGGTGCTCTCCGTGGCCCTCGGCTCCTTCGTGCTGGTGCTGTCCGAGTTCCTGCCCATCGGCCTCCTCCCGGCGATCGCCGCCGACCTGCACATCGGTGTCGGCACGGCCGGGCTGATGGTGGTCGTCACCGCGCTCACCGGCGCGATCGGCGCACCGGTCGTCACCGTGCTCACCTCGCGCGTGGACCGGCGGATCGTCCTGTGGTCGCTCGTGTCCCTGCTCGTCGTCGCGGACGTGCTCGGCGCGCTCGCGCCGAGCTTCGCCGTGCTGCTCGTCGCGCGCATGCTGCTCGGGCTCTGCATCGGCGGGTTCTGGGCGCTCGGCGCCGGCATCGCCGGCCGGCTGGTCCGGGGAAGCGCCGTCATCCGCGCCACGTCGGTCATCACCGGCGGCGTCTCCGTCGCGACCGTCGTGAGCCTCCCGCTCGGCGCGCTCGTCTCCGCGGTCGCGACCTGGCGGCTCGCCTTCCTGATCGGCGCCGCGCTCGGCGTGGTGGCGCTCGTGCTGCAGCTCGTGCTCCTGCCGCGGATCCCCTCGCTGCAGCGGGTCCGGTTCGGCACGCTGGGGGAGCTGCTCCGCGTCCCGCGCGCCCGCATCGGGCTGATCGCGACCGGGCTCGCGTTCATCGCGCAGTTCTCGGCCTACACCTACGTGGCGCCCTACCTCGAGGACCTCGTGCGGGTCTCTCCGACCGTGGTGACGATCGCCCTCCTCGCCTTCGGCGTCGCGGGGATCGCCGGCAACTTCGTCGCGGGCGTCACGCTGAGCCGCAGCGTGACCGGCACGCTCGCCGTCACGAAGATCGTGCTCGCGCTCGCCGTCGTCGCGCTGCCCCTCCTCGCCTGGTCGCTGCCCGGCGTCCTGGTGCTGCTCGTCGTCTGGGGCTTCGTGTGGGGCGCGCTGCCGCTCGGCCTGCAGACCTGGATGTCGAAGGCCGCGCCCTCGGCGTCGGACGGCAGCCTCGCGCTGTTCGTGAGCACGATCCAGATCGCGATCTCGCTCGGCTCGGTCGTGGGCGGTGTGGGCGTCGGCGCGTTCGGCATCGCGTTCGACTTCTACCTCGCCGGCGGCATCGCGGTGGTGGCGCTGCTCGTGCTGGTCTCGCTCGGGCGCGCACGGGTCCCGGCCCGGGTGCAGGCGCCCGGCCCGGCGCCGGCCTCGTGCCCCGCTCCCGGCGCCTGCTGACCGCCGATCGCCGACGACGGCGGTATCGTCTGGGGCCCTGGAGGGCTGTCCGAGCGGCCGAAGGATCCGGTCTTGAAAACCGGCAGGCAGCAATGCCTCGTGGGTTCGAATCCCACGCCCTCCGCTCGCCGAGCCGCAGAGGATCGTCGAGCGGTCGGCGCGGCCGGCCCCGTCGTCCTGTGCGCTCCCCGCGCGGACGCGCCCACCGCACGCGGCTCCTCCTGTCGAGGGAGTGTCCAGATCGCGCAGGACGCGCACCGTCCACCGCCTACCCGCTCATGGCGGAGGCGGGATCGAGATGATCGGGCGTCCGACGTGTGCGGAGTCGGCAGGGGTGCAGATCAGCGCCGTGGTCCGGCAGGCCGGGGACGGTGCGGCACGACCCGGCGAATGGTCCGCGCGCTGCGACGGCTGCGGCGCGGAGTGGGCGTTCTCCGACTGAGCGGGCTCACGCGCTGAGCGCGACGACGCAGGCCACTGCCGGCAGTGCCTGAGCGAGGAAGCCCGGGACGCGCTCGCGTCGCCGGTCGACGGCGAGCAGTGCGAGGGCCGCGGCGACCATCGCGGATCCGGAGGCGAGCAGCAGCGACTGGGCGACGGTCGTGGAGCCCAGCGCGAGGGCGACCAGGCCTGCGGCCGCGATCGCGGCGAGCAGGAGGTTGTAGACGCCCTGGTGGTGCGCCCAGAGCCGCACGGCCTCGGCGTGGGCCTCGGGCACCTCGAGCATGCGACGGGTGCCGTCCCGCCCGAAGAGCAGGCTCTCGACGACGAACATCCCGGCATGCGAGGCCGCGGCGATCGCGCCGGCGATGCCCGCGGCCACGAGCGCGACGGTCACTGCGGTGCGAGGGTCGCGTGGTGGCGGGCGAGGACCGGGGGTACGCCCTCGCTCAGCATCGTGCGACGCACGCCGCCGAGCAGCCGGGACATCGCGAAGCCGCCGGGACCGGTGAAGCCGGTGTGGCTCCAGGTGAAGCGGGTGCCCCCGGGGGTCGCCTCGAGCCGGTACGTCACGTCGGTGACGGCGCCGGCGTCCTCCTCGCCCCTCCACGTGTAGCGCAGCAGCTCGGGCGCCCGCACCTCGAGCACCTCGCAGTAGACGACGCCCGCCCAGCCCATCGTGGGCTTCCCCACGAAGCGGAACCGCCGGCCGACCTCCGGAGCGAAGTCCTCCGGACGCCCGCCCCGGCCGGTGGTGGTCCACTGCGCGACCCAGCCGGGGTCGGTCAGGACGTGCCAGACCTCCTCGATCGCGTACGGGTAGTCCCGGGTGATCGTGTACTCGCTCATGCGTGCTCCTCCGTCGATGCGGTCGACCGGCAACCTACCTACCGTTAGGTAGATGCGTCAAGCCTACCGACCGGTAGGCTCCCGGCGTGGTGGAACGGATGATCGGCGCGCGCCGGCGCGACGGGGCGGAGACCCGGCAGGAGGCGCTGCGCGTCGCGCTCGACCTCTTCACGGAGCAGGGGTACGAGGCGACGTCCCTCCGGCAGATCGCCGACGCGCTCGGCATCAACAAGGCCTCGCTCTACTACCACTTCCCGAACAAGGAGGCGATCCTGCGGTCGGTGTTCGAGCGGCGCGGCTCGGAGGCCGCCGAGCTGCTCGCGTGGGCGGAGCGCCAGCCGCGCAGCCCCGAGCTGATCCGCGAGGCCGTGCTGCGGTGGGTCGACTCGTTCTCCGCGGAGAAGCTGCAGGGGATCCGCTTCCTCCGCGGCAACCCCTTCATCGGCCGGGCCCTGGCCGACGCGGAGGGGGATCGCATCGGCGACCCCCTGGGCCGGTTGAGCGACCTGCTCGTCGGTCTGCTGCCCGAGCCGGACGGCGCGGACGCCGTGCTCGTCCGGATGGCCCTCCTCAGCATCAACGCCGCAGTCGAGGCGGCCGTCGGCGCCGATGTGCCCGACACGGACGTCATCGCCGCCGCCCGCGCGGCCGCCGACGCCCTGGTACGGGAGGTCCTCGCCCGCTGAGCTCCTGCGGGCGGACGCGCGCGGCCGCCGATGGGCCTCCGCGAACCATTGACTCGCTACGCTCGCCCCGCGCCGCCGCTGGACGATCAGCCCGCAGGCCGAACGAGGAGAGCCACGTGCCGCGAGTCGAGATCGCTGTGCCGTTCCAGGACAACTGGTACTTCGACGCCATGACGGAGGGGATCGCCGCCCGGCTGCAGGAGGTCGATCCGACCTGCACGGTCTCGATCCTCGCCGAGCGGCCCGGCGCGCCCGGCCGCGCCGTCGTCGCCGACCGGTTCGACGAGGTGCTCGCCGACGAGGACTGCGTCGGTGCGATCGCGATCGGGTTCGAGTTCAAGGGGCCGCAGGTCCCGCGCCTGACCGCGCACGGGAAGCCGGTCGTCGTGATCGGCGGCTGGTGCGACGGCCTGCCGAGCGTCACCGTGGACGACGAGCGCGTGGCCCGCGAGGCGACGCAGCACCTCCTCGACCTCGGGCACACGACCATCACGCACCTCGCCGGATACGCGCTGTCGCCCGACGACTTCACGATGCGGACCGACCGGGTCCGCGGGTACAGCGAGGCGATGCGCGAGGCGGGCCTCGACGAGCACTCCCACGTCGTGCCCTGCGAGTTCACGCACGAGGCCGCGTACCGCGCCGCCAAGGAGCTGCTGTCCGACCCGGTGCGACCGACCGCGGTCTTCGCCGTCGCCGACGAGCTCGCCTTCGCGGTGCTGGAGGCCGCCGGGGACCTCGGGCTCGAGGTCCCCCGCGACCTGAGCGTCGTCGGCGTCGACGACCACCGGGACGCCGCGAGCCGGGGGCTGACGACCTTCCGGCAGGACCCCGCCGTGGTGGGCGGCGCCGCGGTCGACCGGCTGCTCGGGCGCACGGAGGCGGACCACCAGGTCCTTCGGTGCGACCTCGTGGAGCGCGAGACCACCGCCGCGCCCCGGACGCCGGAGGCGCCGCGCCGCTCGGTGCTCGACCGGCTGCTGCGCCGCCGTTCGCCGGCCGTCGGCTAGGGGGTCAGTGGTCGGCGAGGGCGAGCATCACGGACGCTCGGACCGCGCCGCCGTCGCTCAACTCGGCGACCGCGTCGAGGAACTCCACGCCGTCGCCGTCACCGCTGACGACGTACGTCCAGCTCGCCACGTTCCTGCACAGCTCGCAGCACGACATCGTGCGCCTCCTCGACCCGTCCGACCCTCCTCGGAGTCGAGCACGGTGCGACGCGGGCGGTCAAGCCGGGAGGCGGACGCTTGACACCGGCAGTCGCAGGTGCAGGCCGAGGAGCGCTGTCGAGCGGGTCCATGCCCACCGGAGCATGTCGGGAGGATCGATCGCGGTGTCCTGCTTCCGCGGACGGCCCGGACGGCGCTCCGGCGCCCCGGGCCGTCCCGGTGCTCACCCCGGACGGCCGCCCGTCCCCTGCTCCACGGTGCGCGCGAAGCCCTCGATCAGCCGGTCGAAGCTGCGGTCCACGTCCGCGCGGAAGCGGAACCCGCCCGCCGCCTCGAGGCTGACGAAGCCGTGCAGCATGGCGCGGAAGCCGCGGATCGCGTCGATCGCGTCGTCGTCCCGCAGCCCGTAGCCGGCGAGCACGTCCGCGATCAGGTCGACGATCGCGGCGGCGCTCGCCTCGTGCTCGGCGTCGTCGGGCGCCGGCATGAGCTGCGCGGCCTCGTACCGTCCCGGGTGCTCGAGCGCCCAGCCGCGGTACGCCCCGGCCATCGCGACGAGGGCCTCGCGGCCGGACCGGCCCACTGCCGCCCGGGTCAGCACCTCGAGCAGCTGCCGCTGCGCGACGATCGAGATCCCGCGGCGCAGGCCCGCGAGCGAGTCGATGTGCTTGTAGAGCGACGGCTGCCGGACGCCGACGCGTTCGGCGAGGCCGGCGAGCACGACCCCGCCGAGCCCGGTCTCGTCGGCCATGACGGCCGCCGCCTCCACGACGCGGCCGGGGCTGAGGCCCGCCCTAGCCACGGGGGAGCGCCTCCGCGAGGAACGGGAGCACGGCGGCCGCGCTCGCCTCCGGCTGCTGCGCCTGCGGGTAGTGGCCGGCGTCCTCGATCAGCACGACGGGGGCGTGCAGGGCCTCGCCGATCCAGCGGGCCTCGCCGGCGGGGTCGCGGAAGTCGGGGTCCCGATCGCCCATGACGACGAGCGCGGGCGCGGTCACGCGGGGCAGCGCCGCCTCGGCGGGCGCGTGGTCCGTCTGCCGGGTCGTCGCGGAGAACGCCCTCCCGTACGACAGGCGGCGGAGGGCGGTGTGCACCGCGCGACGGTACTCGGCGAAGTCGACCGGCTTCCGCCCGGCGTAGAGCACCGGCATGTAGGCCTTCCAGACCGGGGCGATCCAGGCGGGCGCGGTCATGGCTCGGAAGAGCGCCGCCGTGAAGCGGCCGACGGGCGGGTTCCGCACGAAGGGGCCGACCAGCGCGAGCCCGGCGATCAGCTCCGGGTGCTCCGCCGCCGCGATCACCGCCGAGCCGGCCGCCAGGGAGTTGCCCACGACGACCGCCGGGCCGCCGAGCTCCGCGATCAGGGCGACGACGTCCCCGGCGGTCGCCTCGTCGCCGTAGGCGCTGAACCCGGTGTCGCTGTCGCCGTGGCCGCGCAGGTCCGTCGAGACGACCCGGTAGCCCGCCGCGACGAGCTCCGGCGCGAGGAAGCGGTAGGACGACCGCAGCTCGCCCATGCCGGGCACGAGGACGACGAGCGGCCCGTCGCCGCGCACGTCGTAGGCGACCCTCCCCTCCGAGCGGTCGAGGAAGCGGGTGTCGGTGCTCGAGGCGGTCGCGTTCATGGTGGCTACTGTAAACAGCCGTCCGGCTATTAGCAATAGCCGAACAGGAGCTCGGTCGGCTCGATCAACCCCGGTCGTGCAGCGTGACGCGGTAGCCGTCCGGGTCCGCGAACGTGAACGTGCGGCCGAACGGCCCGTCGGCGGGCGGGGTGACGATCGGGACGCCCTGCGCGACCAGGTCGTCGTGGATCGCCTGCGCGTCCGGCGCGAGGAGCCACAGCGCGACCCCGCCGCTCGGCTCGGGCGTCGCGTCGAGGTCGAAACCGGCCACGGCCTCGCGGACCGCGAACGCGATCGGCGAGGTGGCGAACACCACGGCGTGCGGCGGTCCGGGCTGCCGCACGAGCCCGAGCCGCTGCTCGTAGAACGCGGCGGAGCGCTCGAGGTCGCGGACCTGGATGGAGACGAAGTCGGGGCCGGTGACCGGCATGGGGTCCTCCTCGGGACGGTTTAAATGTCAGGAACCTGACATGGAGGAGGCTATGTCAGAATCCTGACATGAGTCAAGCCGGGCCGGCCGTCGACCTCGACACCTCCGTCGGGTACCGCCTGAAGCAGGCGACCGCGGTGCTCCACGCGGCCATGGAGGACGTGCTGCGCCCGCTCGGGCTGAGCATCACCCAGTACTCGACGCTCGAGCTGCTCGCGCAGCGGCCCGGGATGTCGAGCGCCGGCCTCGCACGGGGCGCCTTCGTCACGCGCCAGTCGATGAGCCTCGTGCTGCAGGGCCTCGAGTCGGGCGGCCTCGTCGTGAAGCAGGAGCGGCCCTCGGTCGGCCGCGTGCTGCCCGTGGAGCTGACCGCCGCCGGCCGGGAGCGGTTGGCCGCGGCCAGCGCGGCCGTCCGCTCGGTCGAGGACCGCATGCGGTCCGGCTTCGACGACGGCGACGCGCGCCGGCTCGCGGCGCTGCTCGACCGCTGCGTCGAGGGCCTCCGCGGCTGACGCGCCCGGTCGTGCGACGCCGAGCGGCTGATGCGACGCCGCGCGCCGTCGCACGAGCCGCGGAGCGGTGCACGAGGGCGCGGCGCATCGATCAGGAGCCGAGGATCGCCGCCCGGATGCGCTCGATCGGCGCCTTCGGCTCGCGGTCCGCGGTGAGCAGGCCGTTCGTCTCCTGCAGCGTGTCGGTCAGCTGCGTCCAGCAGGAGCCCGCGAGGAAGGCGCTCGCGCGGACGCCGTCGTAGAGGGCCGTGATCCGGCGGATCCAGTCGTCCTCGTCGGCCGCCTCCGTGTAGCCCCAGCCCTCCTCGTGCGGCCGGTCCGGCTGGTAGCGGACGCCGCCGAACTCGGTGAGCATGACCGGCTGCCCCTCGTCGACGGCGCCGCCCACGAGGATGCGGCGGCCGGCGGGGCCGATCCCCGCGAGGAGCCGCGTCCGCGCCGCGTCGTCGGCGTACGTGGCGGCGAGGCGCTCGCCGTCGCCCTCGTAGTCGTGCACGGTGACGATGTCGGAGCCCGGGTGCTCCCACCCGTCGTTCGAGACGACCGGCCGGGTCGGGTCGAGGGCCCGCGTGACCTCCGCGAGCGCCCGCGCGTACGCCTGCTGCGCCGGCTCGTGCGCGACGTGCTGGACGCCCCACGACTCGTTCAGCGGCACCCACGTGACGATCGAGGGGTGGGAGGCGTCCCGCTCGACGACGTCCACCCACTCGCGCACCAGGCGCTGCACCGCGAGCGGCGAGAAGGCGTAGGCGTTCGCCGTCTCGCCCCACACGAGCAGGCCGAGCCGGTCGGCCCAGAACAGGAAGCGCGGGTCCTCGACCTTCTGGTGGATGCGGGCGGCGTTGAAGCCGAGCGCCTTGATCAGCTCGACCTCCCGGCGCAGCGCGGCCGGGGAGGGCGCGGCGAGGTGCGACTCGGGCCAGTAGCCCTGCTCGAGCACCGAGCGGACGTCGACCGGTCGGTCGTTCAGGAGGAACGCGCCGCGGTCGACGGCGACGGTGCGGAGGCCGAAGTAGGAGGCGACCGCGTCGAGCCGGCGTCCGTCGGCGGTGCGCAGCTCGACCACCGCGTCGATCAGCCGCGGCTGGTCCGGGCTCCAGAGCAGCTCCTCCTCCGCCTGGCCGTTCGCCTGCCGCGCGACCGGCACGAGCAGGTCGACCGACCGGGCGTGCGGCGGGACCGCCGTCTCGAGCGCGCCGAGGTCCTCGTCGCCGTCGGTCCAGCGCAGGGCGACGGCGACGCGGGCCCCCTCCGGGACGGCGCCGCGGAACCGCACGGTCAGCCCCGTCGTCGCGGCGTCGCGGTTCGTCCAGCGCAGGTGCTCGACCGCCGCGTCGGGCACGGCCTCCAGCCACACCGGCTGCCAGATCCCCGTCGTGCGGCGGTACCAGATCGCGTGGGGCCGCTCCTGCCAGTCCTGCTTGCCGCGCGGCTGGGACACGTCGTGCGGGTCGTCCTCGGCCCGCACGACGAGCAGGTGCTCCCCGCCGCCCGCGAGGTGCCCGGTGACGTCGAACGTGAACGGCGTCTGCCCGCCCTCGTGCTCGCCGACGAGCGCCCCGTCGATCCACACCGTCGCCCGGTGGTCGACGGCGCCGAAGTGGAGCAGCACCCGCGGGTTCTCGGGCGACAGGCCGGCCGCGTCGAGGTCGGCCTGGGCGAGGGTCCGGGCGTACCAGACGACCGGGTGGAAGCCGGGCTCGTCGATGCCCGAGGCGCTCGACTCGGGCGGGAACGGCACCGTGATCGTCCGCGGCTCCGGCAGCCCGTGCGACCAGCGCGCCGACCCGCCGTCGTCGTGCCGGAACGACCACGGCCCGGACAGGTCCCGCCAGTGCGCCCGCAGCGCCTGCGGCCGCGGGTGCGTGCCGTCCTGCAGCGTGGCGGTCGGAAGGGCGTCGGGTCCGGAGGGGGCGGCGGTCACGCCGAGCACGCTACGACGCGGACGTCGGCGCCGTCCGAGCCCGTCGCGGACGGCCAGGTCGCCGCGGTCCGGTGCGGCGATACTGCAGAGCGCCCGACGACGAGCGTCCGGGCGGGAACGGGGTCCGCGTGCGCATCCGTCTGACCGAGACCGACCACCGCGACCTGCCGCGCGCCGTCGACCGGGTGCGGCGCATCCTCGAGGAGCGCGTCGGACCCGCGGTGGTGCGCGCCGCCGCTCCGGTCGAGGTGTCGGCCTGGCACGCGCCGGGCGAGCCGGTGCCGTTCGCGGAGGCGGTCCGCGCCGAGTACGCGCCCTTCGCCGTCGGCACCCCCTGGGGCGCGCCGTGGAGCACCACGTGGTTCCGCCTCCGCGGTGCCGCGCCCGCGGCGCCGGCGCCCGGGCTGCGCGCCGAGCTGCTCGTCGACCTCGGGTTCTCGGCCGGCGCGCCCGGTTTCCAGGCCGAGGGCCTGCTCTACACCCCGGACGGCGTGCCCGTCGAGGGGCTCGCGCCCCGCCGGCACTCGGTGCCGGGCGCCATCGCGGCGGACGGGTCGGTCGACGTCCTGCTCGAGGCCGCGGCGAACCCGGACGTGCTCCGCGACCTCTCGTTCGCGCCGACGCCCCTCGGCGAGCGCGCGACGGCCGGCCTGGAGCCCCTGTACGTGCTGCGGCGCGCGGACGTCGTGCTGGTGGACCTCGAGGTCCGCGGCCTCGAGGCCGATCTCGTCGTGCTCGCGGAGCTCGCGTCCGCGCTCCCGGAGGACTCGACGCGCCGCGCCCGGATCCTCGTCGCGCTCGACGCGGCCTGCGCCGCGCTCGACCTCGACGACGTCGCGGGCACCGCGGCCCGGGCGCGCGCGGTCCTCGCCCCGGCGCTCGCGAGCCCGGCCGTCCCCTCCGCGCAGGCCATCACCGCGGTGGGGCACGCGCACATCGACTCGGCGTGGCTGTGGCCGATCCGCGAGACGCGGCGGAAGGTCGCGCGGACGATCGCGAACGTGCTCGCGCTGATGGACGAGGACCCCGGGTTCGTCTACGCGATGTCGTCCGCGCAGCAGTACGCGTGGCTGGAGGAGGACCAGCCCGCGCTGTTCGCCCGGCTCGCCGAGCGCGTGCGGGAGGGCCGGTTCGTCCCGGTAGGCGGCATGTGGGTGGAGTCGGACACGAACCTGCCGGGCGGGGAGGCGCTCGCGCGGCAGTTCGTGGCGGGCACGCGCTGGTTCCGCGACCGGTTCGGCGTCGACGGCGAGGGCGTCTGGCTGCCGGACTCCTTCGGCTACACGGCGGCGCTGCCGCAGATCGCGCGGCTCGCGGGCAAGCGGTGGCTGCTGACGCAGAAGGCGTCCTGGAACGACACCAACCGCATCCCGCACCACACCTTCTCGTGGGAGGGGCTCGACGGCACGAGGCTGTTCACCCACTTCCCGCCGGTCGACACGTACAACGCCGACGGCTCCGTGCCGGAGCTGCTGCACTCGGAGCGGAACTTCGCGGACGCGGCGGTCGCGACCCGCGCCCTCCTGCCGTTCGGGCACGGCGACGGAGGCGGCGGCCCGACGCGGGAGATGCTGCTGCGCCTCGCGCGGGCGCGGTCGCTCGAGGGCGTCCCGACCGTGGAGATCGGGACGCCGCAGGCCTTCTACCGGGCGGCGGAGGAGGAGCTGACCGAGCCCGCGGTCTGGGCCGGCGAGCTGTACCTCGAGCTGCACCGCGGCACCTACACGAGCCAGCGACGGACGAAGCAGGGCAATCGCCGCAACGAGCACCTGCTCCGCGAGGCCGAGCTGTGGGCCGCGACCGCCGCGATCCGGGTCGCGGCGCCGTACCCCGCCGTCGCGCTCGAGCGGCTCTGGCGGCACGTGCTGCTGCTCCAGTTCCACGACATCCTCCCGGGCTCCGCGATCGCCTGGGTGCACCGCGAGGCGGTCGCCGACCACGCCGCGATCACGGCGGAGCTGGAGGCGCTGATCGCGTCGAGCCTCGCCGCGCTCGCCGGCGAGGGCGACGCCCTGCTGCTCGCGAACGCCGCACCCGACCCGCGCCGGGGCGTCGCGGCGCTCGGCGTCGGCGCACCGACCCCTCCCCGGTCGGGCGCGGTCACCGCCGACGGGAGCGGGTTCGTGCTCGAGGACGAGGCGGTCCGGGCGGTCGTCGACGCGGAGGGGATGCTCGTCTCCCTCGTGCACCGCGCGAGCGGCCGGGAGACGGTGCCGCCCGGCACCCGCGGGAACCGGTTCCAGCTGCACGAGGACCACCCGGTCCGGTGGGACGCGTGGGACGTCGACCGCGAGTACCGCGCGACGGCGGTCGACCTCGACGGCCCGGCCGAGGTCCGCGCCGACGGCGACGCGGTCGTGGTCGTCCGTCGGTTCGGCCGCTCCTCCCTCGAGCAGCGGCTGCGGCTCGTCCCGGGCGGCGAGCTCCGCATCGAGACGACGGTCGACTGGCAGGAGCGCGAGAAGCTGCTCAAGCTGGCGTTCCCCGTCGACGTGCGCGCCGAGCGCGTGGCGTCGGAGGTGCAGTTCGGGCACGTCGAGCGCGCGACGCACGCGAACACCTCGTGGGACGCGGCCCGGTTCGAGACCAGCCAGCACCGCTGGCAGCACCTCGGGGAGCCGGGCTTCGGCGTCGCGGTCGTGAACGACTCCGTCTACGGCTCGGACACCACGCGGATCCGGCGGGAGGGCGGCGGGACCGCGTCCCTGCTGCGGCTCTCGATCCTCCGCGCGGCCCGCTTCCCCGACCCGGAGCAGGACCGCGGCGCGCACCGCTTCGCCGTCGGCCTGCTGCCCGGTGCGCGCGTCGTCGACGCGGTCGCCGCCGGCTACCGGATCAACCTCCTCGAGCGGACCGTCCGCGGCGGCGGCGCGGTCGAGCCCCTGCTCGCGGTCGAGGGGGAGGGCGTCGTGGTGGAGTCGGTGAAGCTCGCGGAGGACGGCGACGGCGACATCGTCGTCCGGCTGTACGAGGCGCTCGGCCGGTCGACGGAGGCCGCGGTCGTGCTCGGCGTCGCGCACGAGGGCGTCGAGGAGGTCGACCTCCTCGAGGACCCCCTCGCCCCGTCCGCGCTCGTCGGCGTCGACGGGGGCCGCGCCCGGCTCCGTCTCCGACCGTTCCGGATCGTGACGCTGCGGGTGCGGCGCCCGCACGGGCGGCGCGCGTGACGGACGGCGAGGAGCACGGCGGGTCGTGGCTGGTGCTCGTCGTCGGCAGACCGGCTTCGGGCAAGACCACCGTCTCGCGGCTGCTCGCCGACCGTCTCGGGATCCCGCGCATCGCGAAGGACGACCTGAAGGAGATCCTCTTCGACGAGCTCGGCGGCGGGGATCGGGACTGGTCGGTGCGGCTCGGGCGCGCCTCGTTCGCCCTGCTCGGCTACGCGCTCGAGCGGCAGCTCACCGCGGGCGGCGCGGTCGTCGTCGACGCGAACTACGACCCCCGCGTCGAGGACGCGGTGCTCCGGTCGTGGCAGCGCCGGTACGGCTTCCGGGCCCTGCAGCTGCACTGCCGGGCGGGCGACGACGAGCTGGTGCGCCGGTTCGCGGCCCGCGCCGGTGACGGCTCCCGGCACGCCGGCCACGGCGACGCCGCGCAGGTCGACGCGTTCCGGGCCGTGCTGGGCGACGGCCGACCGGAGGTGCTCGACCTCGACGGCGTGGTCCTCGAGGTCGACACCGAGCGACCCGGCGCCGTGGACGCGGCGCTCGCCGAGGCGGACGCCCTCCTCACCGCTCGATCCGCCGGCCGGTGACGGCCGAGCGGGGCAGCCGTCCCGCCCGCGAGGTGCCCGTCATGACGTCGCCGGTGACGACGACGTCGAAGCGGAGGTCGAGCCGAATCGGCTTCGTGATCGACTGGTCCCAGGTGACGTGCTCGCCCTCCGGGGCGGGGTCCGTCCGCACGTCGCGCAGCGGGACCGTCTCCGCCCGGCCCGTGGCCGTGCCGCCGATTCCGTCGCCGTCGTCGACGAACGTCAGCTCCGCCTCGATGCGGCCGATGGGCGTGCGCATCGTGAGCGCCCAGCGCCCCGGCAGCGCGCTCGCGCCGCTCATGCCGGCACCGGGACGGCACCGGAGGCGCGCCAGACGACGCCGCGCCGCTCGTACTCGAACAGCCGCTCCACGGCGTGCGCGACCCGCGGTCCGTAGCAGCGCTCGAGCAGGTGGAGTCCGAGGTCGAGGCCGGAGGTGACCCCGCCGGCGGTCACGAGGTCGCCGTCGTCCACGACCCGCGCGGGCACGACCTCGACGCCGGTCGCCTCGAGCACGTCGTTCCCGAGGCGGTGGGTCACCGCCCGGCGGCCCTCGAGCAGGCCCGCCATCGCGAGGGCCAGCGAGCCGCCGCAGACCGCGGCGACGACCACGTCGGGTGCGGCGAAGGCGCGCCGCACGAGGTCCGGCAGCGCGGTCCCCGCGGTCCGCGCGAGCAGCACCGGGACCGTGTCGACCTCGTCCGGGTCGCCCTCGACGGGGCCGGAGGCGCCGGGGACCAGCACGATCCCCGGCTCCTCGGGCCGGAGCACGTCGGTCGCCTCGAGCCGGAGCCCCCGCGTCCCGCTCGTCACAGGGCCGGGGCCGTCGACGCCGACGAGCCGCACCTCCAGCGCGCCGCCGACCGCGTCGGACCCGGCGCACAGCACCTCGAACGGTGCGACGACGTCGAGCGGGTCGAACCCCTCGAACAGGACGATCTGAGCCAGCACGGGGCTCCTCCCTCTTCCTCGGGCACCGACGCTAGGCATCGGGCCGGAGCCGCACGAGTGGCCGATCAGCCGTTGTACGCCACGATCCCGCCACCGCGTCGTACGGTCGAGGGGTGCACACCGTGGCGGTCCTCGCGCTCGACGACGTGATCGCGTTCGACCTGGCGACGCCGATCGAGGTGTTCGGCCGCACGACGGCCCCGGACGGCGCGCCCGCCTACGAGGTGCTCGTCGCGGGGCCACGACCCACGGCCGCGGCGGGCCCGACGACGCTGACCGTCCCGCACGGCCTCGACCGCCTCGTCGCCGCGGACACGGTGGTCGTGCCCGGGCGCACGGACCCGACGACGCCGGTGGACCCCGCCGCGGCGGACGCGGTGCGGGCGGCCGCGGCGCGGGGCGCCCGCATCGCGTCGATCTGCGTCGGGGCCCTCGACCTCGCCGCGACCGGGCTGCTGGACGGGCTGCGCGCGACCACGCACTGGCGGGCGGCCGCTCTGCTCGCCGCGCGGCACCCGGCCGTGACCGTGGACCGGACCGCGCTGTTCGTCGACAACGGGCGGGTGCTCACCTCCGCGGGCGCGGCTGCCGGCCTCGACCTCTGCCTCCACATGATCGCCCGGGACCTCGGCGGTGCGGCGGCCGCGGAGGCCGCCCGGACCGCCGTCGTGCCCCTGACCCGGGAGGCGGACCAGGCGCAGTACGTGCGGGACGACGAGCTCGGCGCCACCGGGCTGACCGCGACGCTCGCGTGGATCGAGGCGCACGCCGCCGAGCCGCTCACGGTCGCGCGGATCGCTGAGACCGCGGCGGTCAGCGTCCGCACGCTGAACCGGCGGTTCGCCGACGAGGTCGGCGTGGCGCCGAGCGCCTGGCTCTCCCGGGCCCGGGTGCGGCGCGCGCAGCACCTGCTGGAGACGACCGACTGGCCCGTCGACCGCGTGGCGGCCGAGTCCGGGCTCGGCTCGGCGACGAACCTCCGAGCGCGCTTCGGGGAGGTCGTCGGCACGAGCCCGAGCCGGTACCGGGCCGCGATGGGAACGGCGCAGCGCCACCGCTGACGCGGCGCCCGCGCGCCACCGCTGACGCGGCGCCCGCGCGCCGCCGGGAGGGGGCGGGCGCGCGCCGATACCCTCCACGCGACCGCACGACCGGGGGAGGCGCCATGCGAGGGGACACCGCCCCGCCCGTGCGCGGTCGTCGCGCGGCCCGCGGCCCGCGTCGGCGGACGCTGCTCAGCCTGCTCGCGATCGCCGCGTGCGCGGGCATCGCGCTCGTCAGCGTCACCGACCCCTACGCCGGGGCGACGGCCTCCTCGTTCTACCGGCAGCCCGCGGTCGCCCAGCACCCGGCGGCCGTGCAGCGCTTCTCGATCGACGGCGGCACCGTGCTCGTCGCGCTGAAGCGCGACCGGTTCACCACGCAGGTGCTCGGCTCGTCCGGCGCCGCCGACGTCGTCATGCCCAGCGGACCCGTCGCGCCCGCGTCGACGGCCCAGGCCTTCGCCGCCGGGATCGTCGCCCAGAAGGGGTGGGCGGGCAGCGAGTTCAGCTGCCTCGTCAGCCTCTGGAACCGCGAGTCCGGCTGGAACGCGCACGCGGCGAACCCGAGCGGCGCCTACGGCATCCCGCAGGCCCTGCCCGGCAGCAAGATGGGCGTCGGGGGCGGCGACTGGCAGAACGACTACCGCGTCCAGATCCGCTGGGGCATCGGCTACATCGCGGGCCGCTACGGCAGCCCGTGCGGCGCCTGGGCGCACTCCCAGGCCGTCGGCTCCTACTGACGACCGGCCGGCGGGCGGCCGGAAGCCCCCGTCCGCTTCGAGGTGGCAGAGCCCTCCGGCAGGGCGCGGGAGTCGAGCCCTACCGTCACGATCATGCGCGCCAAGACGGCTCTCGTCGCCTCCTTCGACGACTACGGCACGGTCGACCGTCTGTCGATCGAGACGGTCCCGAGGCCGGAGCCCGGCCCCGGCGAGGTCCTCGTGCAGGTCGTCGCCTCCGGGGTGAGCCACATGGACGCCTACGTCCGCGAGGGCCGCTTCCGCGACGCGCTGCCGCTGTCGCTGCCCTCGCGCCAGGGCGTCAGCTTCGCGGGCATCGTGCGGGCCGTCGGCCCGGGCGTGCGCGGCGTCGCCGTCGGTGCAGAGGTGCTCGGGCACGACCCCGCGCACGGCGCGCACGCCACCCACCTCGTCGTCGACGCCGGCGCGGTCGTGCGCCGGCCGCCGCGGATGCCGTGGGAGGTCGCCGGCGCCCTCTACCTCGTCGGGCTCACCGCGTACACGCTGGTGCAGGAGCTGCGGCTCCACGACGGCGACGTGGTGCTCGTCTCCGCCGCGGCAGGCGGCGTCGGCCACATCGAGTGCCAGCTCGCCCGCCTCGCCGGCGCGCGCGTGATCGGGATCGCGGGTCGGGAGAACCACGACTACCTCCGCTCGATCGGCGTGCGGCCCGTCGCGTACGGCGACGACCTCGAGGAGGAGATCCGTCGCGCCGCGGAGGGCCGCGACGTCACGGCCCTGCTCGACAACTACGGCGACTACGACGCCCTCGCCCGGCGGCTCGGGATCGCTCCCGAGCGGATCCGCACGAGCGACCGGCGCCGTGAGGTCGAGATCGGGCTCTGGACCGCGGGGCCCGACCGCGGGATCGCCACCCGCCTCGCGGACGTGGCCGAGCTCGTCGCCGAGTGGAACCTGCGGGTGCTGGTGTCGGGGTTCTACCCCTTCATCAGCCTCGCGGAGGCGCTCACCGACCTGGACGCGCGCCACAGCCGCGGCGTGGTCGTCGTCGGCATGGACACCACCGCGCCGCCGCGCGAGTACCTGAAGCAGAAGCTCCGCGCCCGCTACGAGCAGCCCGCCGTCGACCGCGCCTGACGGCGCCGCGTGCGGATCCCGGCCCGCGGGGCACGGATCCGGGCCGAGCGGCAACCGCTCGGCGGCAGTGCTCCGGATCCGTGGTGGTCGGCGACGACGGGTCGCCCGATGCATCCGGATGGAGAACTTCGATGTTCGACAAGGAATTCATCGCCGGCGCGATCGCGCGCTCGAGCGAGACGGCGGTCGACCGCCGCCGCCTGCTGACCCTCACCGGCCTCGCCGGCGCGGGTGCGGCAGCCGCCATGGTCGCCGGCCCGGCGGGTGCGGCCAGTGCCGCGACCGAGTCGGCCGCCTCGAACGGCGTGAGCGACGGTGCGGTCCTCAACTTCGCGCTGAACCTCGAGTACCTCGAGGCCGAGTTCTACCACCGGGCCGTCTACGGCACCGGGCTGCCGGAGAAGCTCACCGGCGGCAAGGGCGAGCGCGGCGGCGTGACCGGCGGCCGCAAGGTCCGCTTCAAGAGCAAGCGGCTCGCGTCCTACGCCAAGGAGATCGCGGGCGACGAGTACAACCACGTCGCCTTCCTCCGCTCCGCGCTCGGCAGCGCCGCGGTCGCCCGCCCGGCGATCTCGCTCGACGGCGCCTTCCGCGCCGCCGCGAAGGCCGCCGGCCTCGGCAGCGGCTTCGACCCGTACGCGAACGAGACGAACTTCCTGCTCGCCGCGTTCGTGTTCGAGGACGTGGGCGTCACGGCCTACAAGGGCGCCGCGCCGCTCATCACGAACAAGACCTACCTCGAGGCGGCCGCCGGCATCCTCGCGGTGGAGGCGTACCACGCCGCCACGATCCGCTCGTCGCTCTACGAGATGGGCAAGCCGGCGCAGCGCGCGGCGAACGCGATCTCCGACGCGCGCGACTCGCTCGACGGCAAGCGCGACGACGACCAGCACATCACGATGAACGGCGGCAAGGACGCGAACATCGTCCCGGCGAACCGCTTCAGCGTGGCCTACAGCCGCACCCCGGGCGAGGTCCTGAACGTGGTCTACCTGACCCCGAAGGCCGCGACGAGGGGCGGGTTCTTCCCGAAGGGCGTCAACGGCGCCGTCAACGCCTCCACCTCGGAGTCCTGATCCACACGTCCTGACCCGCACGTGCCCGGGCGGCGCCGACGACGGCGCCGCCCGGGCACGCCGCCGCACCGCGTCAGTTCAGGACGCGGTGCGCTGCAGCGGGCCGGCGGCTCGCGCCGACCGCCTTGACCAGCACGCCTTCGACGTCGGTCACGATCAGCCCGCGGGGGCTCTCCGCGGAGCGGGACAGGCGGTCGATCCACTCCTGGTCGATCACGGGCACCCGCGACCCGGCGAACGTGAAGAAGATCGGCGTCGTGGGCGTGAGCCACATCGCGCTCCGCCCGTCACCGATGGCCGGCGAGTCCGCCCAGGACATCGGGAACGACTCGCCGCGGCGGAACTTCTGCATGATGACGACCTGCAGGTGGGTCAGGGTGCGGTCGTCGAACTCGACGGTCGCACCGACGTACGTCAAGGTGCCCATGTCGCGCCCTCCTCGGCCGAGGGTATGCCCGGCGGTCCGTTCCGCGCAGACCCTGTGCGGATTCCGCAGACCCCGTCCAGGGTGAGCGCTGCTCAGCGGATGAGCAGAGCGCGCAGCGCCGGCAGCATCGTCGCGAGCACGGTCCGATCGGCGCCCGCCGCGGCGCCCAGCCGCACGCCCGTCGCGTCCTCGAACAGCAGCGTGATCGTGCAGCCCGCGGGCAGGCCGTCGCCGTCGTAGACGAAGCCGTCGACCTCGATCGCGTTCAGGAGCCGGAGCGGGCGCAGCTTCACGGTCGGCTCCGGGTCGTCGCCGCCCGCGGACCAGGGCGTCGTCACCACCGCGAGCACCGACGCGGTCAGCACGCGGACCTCGAGCTCGGCCGTGTCCGCGAGCCCCGGATAGGCGACCGTCTCGATCCAGCGGGGCGTCTCCTCGACCGCGAAGGCCAGCGCGTGCGCGAACCGCAGCAGCGCCCGGCGGTCGAACTGCGGATCCGGGCCGCCCGTCCAGCGAGGGTCGCTCGCCTCGACGGCACGCACCGCGGCGTCGTACCCGAACCCGTGCTGCTGCGCCACCGGCGCACCTCCTGGAGTGGTCCGGGGCCGCCAGGTCGGAGCCGGATGTGCAGCGAGTCTGCCTCCTGTTGCGCGCAGTGCACACCCCCTTGCGCACACCTGCGTGCTGCACGGCGGTGCTGGGAAGGCGAGGGGGTGCACCGCCGCGGAGCACGGATGCGCCGTCGGAGCACGGGTGGGGGACAGCAGGACGGACGGGGGCACCGCGCCGGCGGTGGTCCGGGAGGCGGGGCGGGACCGTCCGACCGGCGCTGAGGGCGCGGACCGGCGGCGACTCGGCCGACGTGCACGTCGGAGCGCGGAGGATGTCCCGCATGAGCAGGAGATCGAGGTGAGCCGCGCCGAGCGGGTGACGGACGCCGTCGCCTTCCACGGCGAGGGGCCGTACTGGGACGACGAGCGGGCGCGCCTGCTCCTCGTCGACATGCTGGAGGGCGCGGTCGTCGAGCTGGGCGAGGACCTCCGGCCGACCCGGCACGAGTACGGCGGCATCGCCGCAGTCGTCCGTCGAAGGGCCTCCGGCGGGTTCGTGCTCGCGGTCGAGCGCGGGTTCCGGATGCTCGGTGAGGACCTGGAGCCGCAGGACGAGGAGGTCCGCGTCCTCGACGATCCCGCGATCCGCATGAACGAGGGCGGCTGCGACCCGCAGGGGCGGCTCTACGTCGGCACGATGGCGTACGACACGACGCCCGGGGCCGGCACGCTCTACCGGCTCGACCCGGACCGGTCGGTGCACACGGTGCTCACCGGCGTGACGATCTCGAACGGTCTCCAGTGGTCGGCGGACGGCACGACGGCGTTCTACAACGACACCCCGACCGACCGCGTCTCCCGCTTCGCGTTCGACCCCGTGGCCGGCGCGCTCGGCGAGCGGGCGACCGTCGCGACGATCGAGGAGGGCGCCGGGCACCCCGACGGCATGGCGATCGACGCCGAGGGCGGCCTGTGGATCGCCCTCTGGGGCGGGTCCGCCGTGCGGCGGTACGACCAGGACGGCGGGCTGACCGAGGTGGTCGACCTGCCGTGCCGCAACGTGACGGCGTGCACGTTCGGCGGCCCGGACCGGTCGACCCTCTACATCACGACGTCGCGCGACGGCCTGCCCGAGGGCGAGGTCGAGGCCGAGGCGGGCTCGGTCTTCGCGCTCGAGCCCGGCGTCGCCGGCGCGGTGCCGTACCGCTGGGCCGGCTGACCGGCCGGGCTCAGCCCGCGAGCACCGCGGCGCGGGCGCCGTCGATGACCCGCATCACCTGCACGACCTCCGCGTGCGGGTGGAGCGGCGACTCGAGGCGCCCCTCCGCGACGTAGGAGGCGAAGGCGGTCGCCTGGTACCCGAGGCCGTCGTGCAGCACGTCGAAGGCCTCGTCCCGCCACTCGGCGGTGTCGTCGGAGTCGAAGCCGCCGCGCGTGACGACGATCCCGCTCGGCCCGAAGAAGGGGCTCAGCAGGCGCGCCCGGCCGGCCGAGCCGACGACCTGCGCCTGCACGGGCAGCGCGGCGACGAGCGAGGTGGTCAGCAGGGCGGCGGTGTCGTCGCGACCGGTGGCGAGGAGGGTCGCGCTGCTGTCGACGCCGTTCTCCGTCGTGCCGACCGCGGACGTCAGGGCGAGCGGGCCGATCACCGACGAGGCGAACGAGATCGGGTAGACGCCCGCGTCGAGCAGGGCGCCGCCGCCCAGCTCGGGGGCCCAGAGGCGGTGCGACCGGTCGTCCGGCGCGACGAAGCCGAAGTCCGCGATGACGGTCCGCAGGTCGCCGAGCACGCCGTCGGCGACCACCTGCCGGAGGATCGAGGACTGCGGCAGGTAGCGCGTCCACATCGCCTCCATCACGAGCACGCCCGCCTCGCGCCCGGCGGCGAGGATCTCCTCCGCCTCCTCGGCCGACATCGCGATCGGCTTCTCGACGAGCACGTGCTTGCCGGCCGCGATCGCGGCGAGCGCCTGCTCGCGGTGCAGCGGGTGCGGGGTCGAGACGTAGACGACGTCGACGTCGGGCGAGGACACGAGCGCCTCGACGGACGGCAGCACCGCCGCGATCCCGTGCTGCTGCGCGAACCGGGCCGTCTTCTCCGCGTCGCGCGCGGTGACCGCCACGGCGCGCTGCGCGGTGTGGGCGTGGATCGCGCCGACGAACCGGTCCGCGATGCCCGTGCCGATCACGCCCCAGCGCAGCGCCGGCACCGAGTCGATCGGGATGAGCTCGGGTTCGGGCAGCGGGAACGGCATCGTCGACCTCTTCCGGGGCGGCTCGTCCGGCCCCGCTCGACCCTAGCCGCCGGTCGCTGCGCGGTCCCGGGACCTCAGGGGCCGAGGACCTCGGCGAGGAAGGCGTTGGTGAAGACCCGCTCCGGGTCCGCCGCGTGGCGCAGCGCGAGGAAGTCGTCCCAGTGCGGGTACAGCGTCCGCAGCCGCTCCCCGCGGACGGCGAAGAGCTTCGCCCAGTGCGGCCGGGCGCCGAGCGGCAGCAGGCGCTCCTCGATGCGGGGCAGCAGGGGGAGCACCAGGTCGGGCTCGTCCTTCCAGGTGAACCCGATCGACAGCACGTCCGCGCCCGCCGCGGCGGAGAGCCACAGGTCGTCCGCCGCGACGGTGCGCAGCTCCGTCACGTGCAGCGCGGGGTCGATGTCGGCGCCGATCCCGCGGAGCGACCGCAGCGCCTCGCGCGCCGCCTCGCGGGGCACGAAGTACTCGCTCTGCAGCTCCTCCCCGACGCTCGGCACCGCGGCGAGGCGGAAGTGGGGGAGGCGGTCCCACGACGGCCCCCAGGTGCCGACCTCGGTGTTCTTCGTCGCCGCGCCGATGTCGGCCGGGTCGCGCGGGCTCGGGGCGGCGCCGAAGAAGGGGCCGTCCCAGCCGTCGCGGGTGCGGGACTTCACGAGCGCGCCGCGCACGTCGCCGGTGTACTTCGTGAAGAGGCTCACGGAGTAGGCCGCGGCGAAGACCTCGTCGAGGTGCGCCTCCGCCTCGGCCCACGGCATCGCGTCGAACGCGTCCTGCCGCACCGCGAACGCGGGCTCGACGGCGACGGTGATCCGGGTCACGACGCCGAGCGCGCCGTAGGACAGCACCGCGCCGGCGAGCTCCCCTCCCTCGTACCGCCGCGCCGCGCCGCCGGGCCCCACGACCTCGAGCCCGCGGACGAGCGTCGCGAGCATGCCGAGCCCGTCGCCGGAGCCGTGGGTCGCCGTCGCGACCGCGCCGCCGAGGGAGATGTGCGGCAGGGAGGGCAGGTTCGCGATCGCCCAGCCCTGCTCGTCGAGCAGCCGGCCGAGGTCGCCGAGCCGGATCGCGGAGCCGACGGTCGCCGTCCAGGCCGCAGCGTCCACCACGAGGTCGGGCGCGACGCGGTCGAGGGCGACGAGGAGGCCGTCCGTGTCGGCGCAGGGCGTGAACGAGTGCCGGGTGCCGAGCGCGTGCACGCGGGTCGCGGCGGCGACCGTCTCCTGCAGCTCCTCGACGGAGCCGGGGTGGGCGACCGGCGCGCTGTAGACGAGGTTCCGGGCCCAGTTGCGTTCGACGTCGACCACGCCCGTACCGTAGTCCGCCGATGGACGAGGACGACCGGATCCTTCTGCCGGCCGGCGCGGTGCTGCGGCCCGTCGGCCCGGACGAGTGGACCGTGGTGGCGTGGCTGTGGCAGGCCTTCCGGCAGGACCTGTCCCCTGTGGTCGAGGGGCTGCCGTACGCGGACGGCCGCTACGGGGCCAGGCCGCTCGAGCGGTTCCCCTCCGCGGACGCGGTCGGGCACCTCGTCTGGCGGCCGCACCCGAACACGGGAGAGCAGGCGCCCGTCGGGTTCGCGCTCGTGGACGGGCTGGAGGGGGAGCGCCGCACGATCACCGGGTTCTGGATCGCGCCTCCGCTGCGGCGCACCGGCCTCGGCGCCGCCGTCGCGCTCGCGGTGCTGGGCCGCCACCCGGGCCCGTGGGAGATCGCCTTCCAGCACGCGAACCCCGTTGCCGGCGCGTTCTGGCGGCGCGTCGCCGACGCGGCGTTCGGGCCGGACGGCTGGACCGAGACGGAGGAGCCCGTGCCGGGGCGGCCGCAGGCGCCGTCGGACCACTTCATCCGATCGAGGTGAGCAGGAGGCGTGACCCGGGTACCCCAGGGGGGGTGTGCACAGGTACCCCTGGGGGGTATAACGGAGCCATGGACCACGCAGGGCACCAGCAGCACGTCGACCACGCAGGGCACCTCGAGCACGCCGCGGGGGCCCGGGGCGCCGGGCCCGTCGGCACCACCTGGCGCGCGGCGGCCCAGGCGACCCTGCACTGCCTCACGGGCTGCGCGATCGGGGAGGTGCTCGGGATGGTGATCGGCACGGCGCTCGGCCTGCCGAACCCGGCCGTGATCGTCCTGTCGGTCGTGCTCGCGTTCGTCTTCGGCTACGGCCTGACGACCCGCGGCGTCGTGGTCGCGGGCGTGCCGCTCGCGCAGGCGCTCCGCATCGCGCTCGCCGCGGACACCGTGTCGATCGCGGTCATGGAGGTGGTCGACAACACGGTGGTCGCCGCGATCCCGGGCGCCATGGACGCGACGCTCGCCGACCTGCTGTTCTGGGCGTCGCTCGCGCTGTCGCTCGCGATCGCCTTCGTGGTCGCGCTGCCGGTCAACCGCTGGATGATCTCGCGCGGCCTCGGCCACGCCGTCGTGCACGCCCACCACGCCCGTCACGCCTGAGAGCCGGCCGGGCAGGCTCCGAGCGGTGCTCAGGCGCCGACGTACTCCGCGAGGTGCTGCCCGGTCAGCGTCGAGCGGGCGGCGACCAGATCGGCCGGCGTCCCCTCGAAGACCACCCGGCCGCCGTCGTGCCCCGCACCCGGGCCGAGGTCGATGATCCAGTCCGCGTGGGCCATCACCGCCTGGTGGTGCTCGACGACGACGACCGAGTCGCCGCGGTCGACCAGCCGGTCGAGCAGCGCGAGCAGCTGCGCGACGTCCGCGAGGTGCAGGCCCGTCGTCGGCTCGTCCAGCACGAGCACGCGACCGCGCTCGCCGAGGTGCGTCGCGAGCTTGAGCCGCTGGCGCTCGCCGCCCGAGAGCGTGGTGAGGGGCTGACCGATGGTGAGGTACCCGAGGCCGACGTCGACGAGCCGCGCGAGCACCGCCTGCGCGGCCGGCACCCTCGCGGTCTCGCGGAAGAACGCCTCCGCCTCGGCCACCGGCATGGCGAGCACCTCGCTGATGTCCCGGCCGCCGAGCCGGTACTCGAGCACGGAGGCGTCGAACCGGCGCCCGCCGCACACCTCGCACGGCGTCGCGACGCCCGCCATGATCCCGAGGTCGGTGTAGACGACGCCGGCGCCGTTGCAGCTCGGGCACGCGCCCGCGGAGTTCGCGCTGAACAGCGCGGGCTTCACGCCGTTCGCCCTCGCGAACGCCTGCCGCACGGGATCGAGCAGGCCCGTGTAGGTGGCGGGGTTGCTGCGTCGCGAGCCCCGGATCGGGGACTGGTCGACCGTCACGACGTCGGGCAGTGACGACACGGAGCCGCCGATCAGGGAGCTCTTGCCGGAGCCGGCCACGCCGGTGACGACGACGAGCACGCCGAGCGGCACGTCGACGTCCACGTCGCGCAGGTTGTGCGCGGACGCGCCCCGCACGGCGAGCGCTCCGGTCGGCGTCCGCACCGCGGCCTTGAGCGCCGCCCGGTCGTCGAGGTGCCGCCCGGTGACGGTCCCGCTCGCGCGGAGGCCCTCGACGGAGCCCTCGTAGCAGACGGTCCCGCCGGCCGAGCCCGCGCCGGGGCCGAGGTCGACGACGTGGTCGGCGACGGCGATCGTCTCCGGCTTGTGCTCGACGACGAGCACGGTGTTGCCCTTGTCGCGGAGGCGCAGCAGCAGGTCGTTCATCCGGCGGACGTCGTGCGGGTGCAGCCCGGTCGTCGGCTCGTCGAAGACGTAGGTGACGTCGGTGAGGGACGAGCCGAGGTGGCGGATCATCTTGACGCGCTGCGCCTCGCCGCCCGAGAGCGTGCCGGAGGCCCGGTCCAGCGAGAGGTACCCGAGCCCGATCTCCTCGAAGGAGTCGAGCAGCTGCTGCAGCGAGGCGAGCAGCGGGGCGACGGCCGGTGCGTCGAGGCCGCGGACCCACCCCGCGAGGTCGCTCACCTGCATCGCGCAGGCGTCCGCGATGCTCGTCCCGTCGATCCTGGAGGAGCGCGCGGCGGCGGAGCGGCGGGTGCCGCCGCAGTCCGGGCAGGGCGTGAAGGTCGCGACGCGGTCGACGAAGGCGCGGACGTGCGGCTGCAGGCCCTCCCGGTCCTTCGAGAGGAACGACTTCTGCACCTTCGGCACGAGGCCCTCGTAGGTGAGGTTCATGTTCCCGATCCGCACCTTCGTCGCCTCGCGGTACAGGAAGTCCTGGCGCTCGGCGTCGGTGTAGTCGCGGATCGGCTTCGCCGCGTCGAGGAAGCCGGACTCCGCGAAGACCCGCACCTGCCAGCCGTCCGCCGTGTAGCCGGGGATCGTGATCGCGCCCTCCGCGAGCGAGCGCGTCTCGTCGAACAGCTGCGCGAGGTCGATGTCCGACACCGTGCCGCGACCCTCGCACCGCGGGCACATGCCGCCGGTCACCTCGAAGGTCCGGCTCGTGGTCGCGCCGTCCGACGTCGTGAGCACGCCGGAGCCGCGCGCCGAGGGCACGTTGAAGGAGAACGCCTGGGGCGAGCCGATGCGCGGGCTGCCGAGCCGGCTGAAGAGGATGCGCAGCATCGCGTCCGCGTCGGTCGCCGTGCCGACCGTCGAGCGGACGTCGGCGCCCATCCGCTGCTGGTCGACGATGATCGCGGTGGTCAGCCCGTCGAGCAGGTCGACCTCCGGCCGGGCGAGCGACGGCATGAAGGTCTGGACGAACGCGCTGTAGGTCTCGTTGATCAGGCGCTGCGACTCGGCGGCGATGGTGCCGAACACGAGGGAGCTCTTGCCGGAGCCGGAGACGCCGGTGAACACCGTCAGCCGGCGCTTCGGCAGCACGACGTCGACGCCCCGCAGGTTGTGCTCGCGGGCGCCGCGCACCCGGATGAGGTCGTGGCCGTCCGCCGGGTGCTGCGTCGTCGTCGATGCCATGCGTCCGTCCGCTTCGGGGGGTGGAGCTCGGGGCACCGACGATATCCGCGGGGGATTCGGAGCAGAAGTGCGGATTCGGCGAGACGGGTGTGCCCCGCACTGGGGAATCATTTCCGGATGCGCCGCGGGGTGCGCCCGATTACGATCGTCGACATCGGGCCACTTCCCGCTGGGGGGCGGGAATCGAGGCCTGATTCGCTACGGAGACGCCGCGGCGGCCGATTGGGGGATCGGTCGCACGCGGCGTCTTCCGTTCTCTCCGCCCTGAGCTGCTGCGCGCCGGGGGGAGGCGCGCCGTTCCGCATCAGGACGGGGGAGTCCGCCTTCCGAGACGGGGATCCGGTCCGCCTTCGGGTCGGCGGTCCGGGAACTCGGAATGCGGTTCGGGGTGGGTCGGGTATCGCTGGGTATCGCTATCCGCGGCGGGTACCGCGGTGGCATGACGGTAGCACGCGAGAGGACAGACAGATCTGTCTGTCCTCGTGATCTCGTGCCCCCATTCCGGGGTGCGAAGAGGAATTCGAGAATTCCGCGGGTGGAATTCGAACGCGTGTGGCATTCCTTCTCGACCCGCCGACTGCCGCTGTTCCCGGAGCCGTCATGCGGACGAAACGCCGCGCGGGCGATGATCGAGCGTGCTCGAGCTCGCCGACCGCCTGCTGCCGCTGCTCGCGGCCGGGCGCCCGGTCGCCGTGGCCACGGCCGTCGACGTGGTCGGCAGCGCGCCGCACCTGGCCGGCACCTCGATGGCCGTGACCGAGGAGGGCCCGGTCGTCGGCGCGGTGTCCGGCGGCTGCGTCGAGGACGCCGCACTCCGCGACTGCCGCGCGCTGCTCGCGGGCGGCACCGCCGGCGCGCGGCGCTTCGGCTTCGGGGACGACGCCGCGGGCCGTGCCGGGCTCGCCTGCGGGGGCGAGCTCGACGTGCTGGTCCACCTCGCCGACGGTCCCGGCGTCGCCGACGAGCTGCGGGCGGCGCGCGACGGACATCCTGCCGCCGTCGCGCTCGTGACGACCGGGCCGGCGCCCGTCGTCGGCCGGCTCGTCACCGCCCGGACGGTCGAGGCGCTCGTCGCCGAGGTCCCGGGTCTGTCCGCCTCGCAGCTGCGCGGCGCGATCGAGGGGCGCCGGGACGCCGGGCGCTCCGGCCCGGTCGAGGTCGCCTGCTCGGGGGCGGCGCTCCGGCTCTTCGTCGACGTCGCCGCGCCCGCCCCCCGGCTGTTCGTCGGCGGCGCGACGGAGACCGCCGTCGCCGTCGCGGCCGCGGCCGCGGCGATCGGCTACCGCGTCACCGTGTGCGACCCGCGGGCGACGTTCGCGGACCCCGCGCGGTTCCCGGCCGCCGACCGCGTGCTCGTCGGGCGGCTCCACGAGGTCCTGGCGGACGCGGCGCCGACGGCCCGCGACGCGGTCTGCGTGCTCGGCCACGACGAGGACCTCGACCCGCTCGCGCTCGCCGTCGCCCTCGAGTCCCCCGCCGGCCACGTCGGCGCCCTCGGGTCGCGGACCACGACCGCGCGACGGCGCGAGCAGCTGCGCCTGCTCGGCGTCCCGCGCGAGGCGATCGAGCGGCTGCGCATGCCGATCGGGCTCGACCTCGGGGCCCGCACGCCCCAGGAGGTCGCGGTCGCGGTGGTGGCCGAGCTGCTCGCCGCGCGGGCGGGCACGGACGGCGGACCGCTGACCGGGCGCGAGGGCCCCGTGCATCGCGCGCTCGCGCGCTGAGCCCCGCCCAACCGGCGGAGCCGCGGCTCCGAACCCCTCCACATCGGAGGGAAGATGCTGCGCGACGACATGACGGCCCGGGGCTCCGCGCCCGCCGCCGGACCCGGCACCGGGCTCGGCCGGTCGGCCGTCTCCACGCACGACCGGGCCGAGGCGGCGCTGGCGCTCCACCGCGCCTACCCGCGCATCGCCGTGGAGGTCCGCGGCGACGGCCCGTTCCTCTTCCGGCACAGCGCCGTCGGCGACGCCAGGCTGCGCAGCACCGAGCTCGTGCTGACCGGTGCGGCCCGGGCGGCCGGCGCCTTCGACGAGGGCGTCGTCGCGGTCGCGGAGGTGCTCGGCGGCCGGCTCGCGGTCGAGGCCGCCCGCGCCCGGATCGAGACCGGCGGGCCGTTCCTCCGCCCCGACGGGCACGCCCGCGCGATGGCCGAGGACGTGCACCTGCGCGCGACGGCCATCGACGCCGAAGCCTTCCGGCGCGCGGCCGAGCGGTACGACCGCGAGGGCGGGCGGCGCCGCTCGACCCGTGGCACGCCGGCCTCGCCGGCCGCGGCCGCCGCGTGGACGTGGACGGCGGCGCACGTGCAGCGCACGCTCCGCGACCCGGAGTCGTCCGGCAACCCGATCGTCGCCGGCGAGCTCTTCGACCTGACGGTGCGCACGCTGCTGGCCTGCTTCGCCGACGGGCCGGAGCCCGAGGCGGGGCTCGAGGCCTCGCCGAAGGCCCTGCGCCGCGCCATCGCCTACCTGGAGGAGCACGCGCTCGATGCCGTCACCGTGCCGGACGTCGCGGCCGCGGCCCGCGTGTCCGTCCGCTCGCTCCAGTCGCTGTTCCGCCGCCACCTCGGCGTCAGCCCGATCGAGCACCTGCACGCGATCCGGCTGGACGCCGCGCGCCGCGAGCTCACCGCGGGCGCCGAGGAGTCGAGCGTGCGGACCGTCGCGGAGCGCTGGGGCTTCGGCAACAGCGGACGGTTCGCGCGGCTCTACCGGGACCGCTTCGGCGAGCGGCCCAGCGAGACCCTGCGCGCACACCGCTGATCGCCCCGTGCGCTTATGCGCGAGGTAAGCGTGCGCTGAAGGCGTGCCGCCGAACGGCTGACGAGCAGCCTGCATCCGACCTGAACGCGGTCCGCGTCCGGTTCCATGACGGGACCGAACGGATCCACAGGAAGGACCCCATGAACGCGCCGGCCCTGGTCTGGGTGCTGACCGTCCTCTTCATCGTCGGGCTGCTGCTGTTCGACTTCTTCGCCCACGTGCGGAAGGCCCACGCGCCGAGCCTCCGCGAGGCCGCCGTGTGGTCGGGGGTCTACGTGGGCCTCGCGGTCCTCTTCGGCGTCGGGGTCCTCGTGCTCGCCGGGCCGGAGACGGGCGGCGAGTACTTCGCCGGCTACCTGACGGAGAAGGCCCTGTCGGTCGACAACCTCTTCGTCTTCGTCGTGATCATGGCGGGGTTCAGCGTGCCCCGGGAGTACCAGCAGAAGGTCCTGCTGTTCGGCATCGTCTTCTCGCTGGTCGCCCGGACCGGGCTGATCTTCCTCGGCGCGACCCTCATCGACGCCTTCGCGTGGATCTTCTACCTCTTCGGCGCGATCCTCATCCTCACCGCGGTCAACCTGCTGCGGTCGAAGGACCACGACTCGGTCGGCGACAACGTGATGGTGCGGCTGGCGCGCCGGTTCCTGAACACCACCGACGACTACGACGGCGACCGGATCACGACGCGCGTCGACGGCCGCCGGATGTTCACGCCGATGATGCTGGTGATGGTGTCGATCGCCGGCACGGACATCCTCTTCGCGTTCGACAGCGTGCCCGCGATCTACGGCCTGACGGAGAACGTCTACATCGTCTTCACCGCGACGGCCTTCTCCCTCCTCGGCCTGCGGCAGCTGTTCTTCCTCATCGACGGCCTGCTCGACCGCCTCATCTACCTGAGCTACGGCCTCGCCGCGATCCTCGGCTTCATCGGCGTGAAGCTGCTGCTGCACGCCCTGCACGAGAACGACCTGCCGTTCCTGAACGGCGGCCGCCCCTTCCCGGTCCCGGAGATCGGCACGCCGCTCTCCCTCGGGGTGATCGTCGGCATCCTGCTCGTCACCGTCGTCGCCTCGCTGCTCACCCCGGCCGGCCGCCGCAACGGCCGGCTGCTGAAGCTGCGCGAGCACGCCGCGATCGTGCTCGACCCCGACCGCTCGCTCCGCGAGCGGCAGGAGGCGCGGGCGGAGGTGGACGCGGTGCACGACGAGATCGCCGCGAACCGGGACGATCTCCCGCCGGAGGATGAGACCCTTCTTCACGAGGCCCGTTCGACGCGGCTCCGCTGACCGGAGCCCACGGGAGGAAAGGATCACCGACGCGTGGAGCTCACGACGTACCCGACCGCGGCGCTGTACGCGCTGCTCGCCCTGATCACCGCCGGCGTGGGCGTGGGCATCATCGTCTGGCAGACGGGCGCGTCCCGGAACGCGCTCGTCGCGCGCCGCAGCTTCCTCGTCGGCGGCGTCCTGCTCGTGCTCCTCGGCGGGGTCGTGCTGCTGACGCAGATCTTCGCGATCGTCACCGCCTCGTACGGCACCCTCGGCTGACCCGCCCTCCGGGACCTCCGGCACGAGGTTCCGTGCACCGCGCCCGGCGGCGCGTGCACGGGACATGAACGGGGGGACCGCTTGCGTGCAGCACAGGCCCGTTCGCGCCGACTGTGCGTGCAGTCGAGCGCGCCGCGCCGTGCCGCGCGCCGTGCCGCCCCTACCTTCCGAGCACGCCGCTCCCGCGGCGACCGCGGCGCGGTTGGCGCCGCCGGACACGACTCGGCAGGAGCCGGATTTGTACGAGAAGCAGTTCATCAGCGAGGCCGTCCAGCGCAGTGCCGCGACGGACGTCGACCGTCGCAAGCTCTTCACGATGCTCGGGGTCGCGGGCGTCGGCGCCGCAGCGGCGACCGTCGTCGGCGGTGCCGCGGCGAACGCCGCCCCGGCCGACGCGGCCTCGGACGCGGCGACGGACGCCGCCGTCCTCAACTTCGCGCTCAACCTCGAGTACCTCGAGGCGGAGTTCTACCTCCGCGCCGTCACGGGCGAGGGCCTCGGCAGCAAGGACGTGCACGGCACCGGCAAGTACGGCACCGTCTCCGGCGGCCACGAGGTCCCCTTCAAGTCGAAGGCGATCGCGAAGTACGCCCGCGAGATCGCGCGCGACGAGCGCGAGCACGTCCGCTTCCTCCGCGGCGCCCTCGGCAAGTCCGCCGTCGCGCGGCCGAAGATCTCGCTCGACGCCGCCTTCACGGCCGCCGCCGTCGCGGCCGGCGTGATCAAGAAGGGCCAGAAGTTCGACGCGTTCGCGAACGACACGAACTTCCTGCTCGCCGCCTTCCTCTTCGAGGACGTGGGCGTCACGGCGTACAAGGGCGCCGCGGGCCTCATCACGAACAAGACGTACCTGGACGCCGCGGCCGGCATCCTCGCCGTCGAGGCGTACCACGCCGGTGCGATCCGCACCGTGCTGTCGGCCGAGGCGGAGAAGAACCACGCCGTCTACGGGATCGTGCAGAAGCTCTCCGACGCGCGCGACTCGCTCGACGGCAAGGGCGACGACGACCAGGGCATCAAGTACGGCAGCGACTCGGGCTGGAAGCCGAAGAACCCGTCGAACCTCGTGCCGACGGACCGTCACGGCATCGCCTACGGCCGCACGCCGGACCACGTGCTGAACATCGTGTACCTGAACCCGAAGAAGGTCACGAAGGGCGGCTTCTACCCGAACGGCGTCAACGGCGGCGTGAACACCAGCGGCGGCGCCGCGAGCTGACGCTCCGCGCACGCAGGACGGGCCCCGGTCGATCGACCGGGGCCCGTTCCGCGTCCGGGGGAGTGCTCAGCGGTCGTCGTCGCCGCGGCGGCCGCCCGCGCGCGGCAGCGGCTCGGTGCGGTCGGACTCGAGCAGCGGCGCGAAGAGGCGGTCGATCGCGGAGTCGCGGTCGGCGCCGCTCCCGCCTGCAGCCGGGTCGGCGGCCGGCTCCGCCGCGGGGGCCGGAGCGGGCGCGGGGCGCGGCGACGGCGTCCGGCGCGGCGTGGCCCGGGGCGCCCGAGCGGGCTTCGCCTTCGGTGCGGGGGCGGCGGCGGGCGCGGGCGGCGTCCCGACGGGGAGCACCTCCGTCGGCGCGTCCTGCGGGCCGGTCTCGCGAGCGGGCGCGTCCGCGGCGCTCGTGACGGCGACCGCGGGAGCGGGAGCCGACGCCGGAGCGGCCGGCTCGGCCGGCTCGGTCCGCGCGGTCGGTTCGGTCGGCTCGGTCGACACGGCCTCGGGGGCGGTCGCGGTGGCGGGAGCGCTGGAGGCGCCGGCGGCCGGCGCGGGCCGTCCGGGTCGGCGGGCGGAGAACGGCACGCGCGGCGCCGCCGTCCGGCCCTCGGTCGCCGGCGCGGTCGAGGCGCCCTGCTCCTCCGTCCGCGCGGCGGCCCCGGTCCGCTCGGCCTTCGCCGCCTGCGCGGCGGGCCGCGGCCGGGGTCCCGGCGCCGTCAGGCGGCTCCGAAGGCGCCGGAGGCCGGCTCGACGGTCCACGCCGTTGCGGTCGAGCACCACGTCGAGGGCGAGCACCGCGGCCAGCAGCAGCAGCGCCGCCAGCGCCAGGAGCGCGATCAGGACGAGCGCGGTCACGGCGGCGGCGACGACGCCGAAGACGAGGGAGAGGAGCGGGGTCACGGCGCGCCAGTATGCCCCTCACGGGGGACGGCCGCATGACCGCGACCGGGACGCCGAGGGCTCCTCAGGCCTACTTCAGCAGGTGGAAGAACTGGATCCGCAGGGTGGAGCCCTTGATCTTCTGCTTCGCGTACCAGGCCGCGAGGCTCGTCGTCCCGCCGCCGTACTGGCGGTTGAGCGTGTGGGCGACGTAGTAGACGTCGTGGGTCCCGTCCGGCAGCACGACGACCTTCGAGACGACCGCCGTGTGCTCCCACGCCGAGTACTTCTTCGAGTGGCCCGGCCAGCGGAACTGCACGATGTCGCCCACCGCGACCTGGTCGCGCTGGCGGTAGTTCAAGTGCGTCGCCAGGTCGGGGCGTGACGACAGGTACGAGCTCAGCGCCGTGGACGACACCCAGGCGCCGCTCCAGTTCCCCGGCCCGTAGTTGAACCACTGCGCGGTCCGCTTCCAGCCGCGGGCCAGCAGGGTCTGGCTGGCGAAGTTCGCGCAGTCGTTCCCGCTGAGGTACCCGAAGCTGCGGTTCGAGTAGGCGTTCCAGTTCTTGAACGCGTACGCCATCTGCTTGTCGAGCCGGCTGTCCGCCTTGTACTGGAAGGTGAACGGCGTCGCCCGCGGCGTGCGGTCCGACCAGGCGGTGACCGTGATCCGGGCGGTCTTCGGCTGGTAGTCGATCGCGTTCGGCAGGGTGAAGGTCGCACGGGTGGGCGACAGGACCTTCAGGTTCGGCGCGGGCGTGCCGGCGACCTGCACGCCGGCGAGGTTCGTGAACTGCGTTCCCGTGATCGTGGCCGTGCGCGAGAGCGCGGTGTGGCCGACGTGCTTGTTGATCGTCGCCACGACCGGCAGCGGGACGGTCGGCGTCGGCGTCGGGGTGATCCGGGTGGGCGTCGGCGCGGGCGTCGTGGGCGCGACGGAGGGCGCCGCCGTCGGCGTCAGGACGGGCGTCGGCGTCGCGGTCGGGCTCGCGACCGGGGACGCGGTGCGGATGGGCGTCGCGGTCGGCGCGGGCGCCGCGCTCGTCGCCGGGGCGGGCGTCGGCGTCACGGCGACCGCCGGGACCGCGGCCCCGGTGGCGGCGAGTGCGGCGATCGCGATCGCGGCGGTCAGCGTCGTCGTTCGTGCGTTCATGAGCGGTGCGTGGTCCCCCGTCAGCGGTTTCCGGGCGAATCCATGGGGACCGAGCCCTGTTCAGGGGAAACGCGGTCAGTAGGATTCGCTCGGCGTGCGCGTTCGACGGTAGTTCGCGGCCTCCGCGACCTCGTCCCCCACTGCGAGGCGCACCGGAGGTGCAGCACGAAGCGCCGCAGGTGCACGGGAAGGAGGTCGGTCGATGACCGGATCGCGCCCTGCGCCGCTCGCGCGGCACGGCCGGCTCCGCTCGCCGGGGCTCGCCGCCGCGATCGTCCGCGTCGTCGCGATCGGGCTGTGCGTCGTCGTCGTCGCGGGCCTCAGCGTCGGCGCCATCGCGTTCAGCCGCATCGACGGCAACCTCCGGCAGCGCACGACGACCCTGCCGGGCGACACCGACGTGCCGTCGATCGGCGCCTACTCCGGCACCGTGAACCTGCTCCTCGTCGGCAGCGACACCCGCACGGGGCAGAAGGGGCACTACGGCGAGAACCCGGGCAGCACCCTCAACGACGTCAACATCCTGATCCACATCAGCGAGGACCACACCAAGGCGACCGTCATCAGCTTCCCGCGCGACCTCTACGTCTCGCGGCCCGCGTGCACGAACCCCGGGGACACGAAGGAGCGGCTGCCGTCCGCGACGGGCGTGAAGATCAACAGCGTCCTCGAGTTCGGCGGCCTCGGCTGCGTGCGCGACACGGTCGCGTCGCTCACCGGGATGCGGATCCCCTTCGCGGCCCTCATCACCTTCGACGGCGTCGTCGAGATGTCGAATGCCGTCGGCGGCGTGCCGGTGTGCGTGGCGAAGCCGATCCGCGACGACTACACGGGCCTCCGCCTGTCGAAGGGCGAGCACAGTCTGCAGGGCACGACCGCGCTGAAGTTCCTCCGCACCCGCCACGGCGTCGGCGACGGCAGCGACGTCACCCGGATCAGCTCCCAGCAGGTCTTCCTGTCGTCGCTCGTGCGCAAGATCAAGAGCGACTCCACGCTGACCGACGTCACGAAGCTCTACGGCCTGGCGATCGCGGCGACGCAGAGCATGAACCTCTCCTCGTCGCTCGCGAACGTCGACACGATGGTCTCGATCGGCCGCGCGGTCGCGCAGATCCCGCTCGCGCAGTTCGTGCTCGTGCAGTACCCGACGACGCTCTACGGCGACGGGCTCGTCCCGAACGAGAAGAGCGCGACGGTGCTGATCGACGCCGTCAAGGCGGACAAGAAGCTGACGCTCGCGAAGTCGCAGAAGGGCGCGACGGACGGCAAGGGGTCCGTCGACGAGAGCGGCTCCTCCGCGAGCCCGAGCCCCTCGTCGTCCTCCTCGTCCGCGTCCCCCTCCCCGTCGCCGAGCGGCTCCGCCTCGTCGAGCGACACCGTGGACCTGCCGGACACGGTCGTCGGGCAGACGGTGGAGCAGCAGACCTGCTCGGTCGGCAACGACCTCGGGCGCCGGTGACGGCGCTCGCGATCCCCCGCGGCGCGGGCGGCGGTTCGGGGGAGGGCGGTCTCGTCGCGTTCGCGGGCGACCTGCTGAACCGGCTCGGGGACGTCGGCGTCGGCGCGCTCGTGCTCCTCGAGACCGTGGTGCCGCCGATCCCGAGCGAGGTGATCCTGCCGTACGCGGGCTACCTCAGCCGCGAGGGGAGCCTCACCCTCGTCGGCCTGATCCTCTGGAGCACCGCCGGGTCGACGGTCGGCGCCCTGCTGCTCTACTGGCTCGGCGCCGCGCTCGGCATGCGCCGCGCCTCCCGCCTGCTCGCCCGCACGCGCCTGGTCGACGAGGACGACCTCGACCGCGGCGCCGCCTGGTTCCACCGGCACGGCGCGGTCGCGGTGGTCGTCGGCCGCCTCGTGCCCGGCGTCCGGAGCCTCATCTCGCTGCCGGCGGGCGCCGACCGGATGCACCTCGGGCTGTTCGTGCTCTGCACCGCGATCGGCAGCGGCGCGTGGAACTCGGCCCTCATCGGTCTCGGCGCCGCGCTCGGCACGCAGCGGCACCTGATCGACCCCTACCTCGACGTGCTCGACAAGGTCGTCTACGTCGCGCTCGCCGTCGCCGTGGCGGTGCTCGTCGTGCGGCGCCGTCGGCGTCGTCGCGCGCGCATCGAGGCCGCCGAGGACTGAGGAGGGGTCGGTGCGGGTCGTCGTCGCTCCGGATTCGTTCAAGGGCACGATCGCCGCGCCGGAGGCGGCCGCCGCGATCGTCCGGGGCTGGCTCGACGTCCGGCCCGCGGACGACGTGCGGGCCATGCCGATGGCCGACGGCGGCGAGGGCACCCTCGACGCGCTCGCGACGTCGCTCCCCGAGGCCGTGCGGCTGCCGGTCGTCGTGCCCGGGCCCGACGACCGTCCGGTCACCGCCGCGGTGCTGCTGCTGCCGGACGGCACCGCGGTCGTCGAGCTCGCGGCGACGAGCGGCATCACCCTGCTCGACCCCCTCCGGCCGCTCACCGCGCACACGCGGGGCTTCGGCGCGGCGATCCGCGCCGCCCTCGACGCCGGCGCGACCCGGCTCCTGCTCGCGATCGGCGGCAGCGCCTCCACGGACGGCGGCACGGGTGCGCTCCGGGAGCTCGGCGCCCGGTTCCTCGCCGCGGACGGGTCGCCGGTGGCGGACGGCGGCGCGGGGCTCGCGGCGCTGGACCGCGTCGATCTCCGCGGCCTCGCGGCGCCGCCGCCCGGCGGCGTGCGCGTGCTCACCGACGTGACCAGCCCGCTGCTCGGCCCCGAGGGCGCGGCCGCCGTGTTCGCGCCGCAGAAGGGCGCCGACGCCGCGGACGTCGCCCTGCTCGAAGCAGCGCTCGCGCGGCTCGCCCGCCTGCTGCCCGGGGACGCCGCGGCGCCGGGCGCCGGCGCGGCGGGCGGCACCGGGTTCGGGCTGCTCGCCTGGGGCGCCGTCCTCGAGCCCGGCGCTCCGGCCGTCGCGGCCGTGAGCGGCCTGCCGGAGGCGGTCCGCGCCGCCGACCTCGTGATCACGGGGGAGGGCCGGTTCGACGGCCAGTCCGCCCGCGGGAAGGTCCCGACCGCGGTGCGCGACCTCGCGGGCGCCGTCCCCGTCGCGCTCGTCGCGGGCGCGATCACGGCCGCGCCGGAGGGCTACCGCACGGCCGTCTCCCTCGCCGAGCTGGTCGGCCGGGAGCGGTCGTTCGCCGATCCGGCCGGCGCGCTGCGCGCCGCGGGCGCCGCCCTCGCCGCGCGGTTCCTCCCTGCATCCGGGGATTCCGCGCCCGATGCGGCGGATCCCCGGATGTAGGAAGGAACCGGGCGGGTCAGCGGGCGGCGCGGGCCTCCGCCTGGCGGGCGGCCTCGGCGCCCGAGGCGATGGCGGCGCGCAGGTGCCCCTGCTCGTACCCGAACGCCTCGACCAGCGGCAGCGCGTGCGGGCGCATGCGCGCGACGAGCGCGTCGAGCAGCCGCGTCACGGCCCTCCCGCGCGAGCGGCTGAGCAGCCCCCGCACGAGGTACCAGCCGAGATCCCGCTCGATCACCTGCAGCGCGAAGACGTCGCGGACGAGCGCCAGCAGCGCGCGCGTCGGCGCGTCCGTCTCCCGCTCGACCGCCCGGGTGAACGCCCGCCACTGCCGCAGGCGCGCCTCCGCGCGGGCCGCCTCGATCAGCGCGTGCTGGTGCTCGCCGAAGCGCGCGGCGAGGTCCGCCGCCGAGACGCCGGGCCCCGGGCGGAGCGCCGGTGCGATCTCCGCGACCGCGACCTCGACGCGCTCCTGCAGCAGCCGCTCCTGCGTCGCCGGGTCGCGCAGCGATCGGGCTGCGCCCGCCGCCGTGCCGCCGTCGGCGACGCGCTGCGCCAGCGCCGTCAGGCCCGCCGACGCCGCCGCGGCGCCGAGCGCCTGCCCCGCGACGATGCGTGCGGCGCCCGCGCCGCCTGCCGCCTTCAGCCGCTTGCCGTAGTCGGTGAGCAGCCGCTTGCCGACGAGCTGCAGCAGCACCGTGTTGTCGCCCTCGAAGGTCGCGTAGACGTCGAGGTCGGCGTGCAGCTGGCCGAACCGGTTTTCGGCGAGGAAGCCGGCGCCGCCGGCCGCCTCCCGGCACTCCTGGATCGTGTCGAGCGCGTTCCAGGTCGCCTCGGCCTTCGCCGCGGCGGCGAAGTTCTCGAGCTCCTGCCGCGACTCGTCGGTGTCGTGCTCGCCGGTGAAGACGCGGTGGAAGGCCAGCAGCAGCTCGTCCTGCGTGAACGTCGCCGCGCAGACGGCCGCGAGGCGCGGCAGCAGGCGCCGCTGGTGCCGCGGGTAGTCGAGCAGCACCTCCTCGTCGCCGGCCGCGCCCGCGAACTGCCGGCGCTGCTCCGCATACGTGAGCGCGATCTGCAGCGCGATCTTCGCGCCGGTGTTCGACGCGCCCGCGAGCGAGACGCGGCCCTGCACCAGGGTGCCGAGCATCGTGAAGAACCGGCGGCCCTGGCTCGGGATGGGGGAGGAGTAGGTGCCGTCCGGGGCGACCGAGCCGTACCGGTCGAGCAGGTTCGCCCGCGGCACGCGCACGCCGGTGAAGTGCAGCCGACCGTTGTCGACGCCGTTCAGGCCGCTCTTCGGCCCGTCGTCCTCGCCGCCGACGCCCGGCAGGAAGGCGCCCGCCTCGTCCCGGATCGGCACGAAGAAGGCGTGCACGCCCTGGCGCTCGCCCTTCGTGACGAGCTGCGCGAAGACGACCGCGGCGCGCGCGTCGACGGCGGCGTTGCCGATGTAGTCCTTCCACGCCGCGCGGAAGGGGGTGTCGATCACGAACTCCTGCGTCGCCGGGTCGTAGGTCGCCGTCGTGGCGATCGACGCCACGTCGGAGCCGTGCCCGGTCTCCGTCATCGCGAAGCCGCCGAAGGTGCGCAGCTCGACCGCGTCGGCCAGGAAGTGGTCGTGGTGGTACCGCGTGCCGAGGTGGAGGATCGCCGCGGCGAACAGGCCCCACTGCACGCCGGCCTTGATCTGCAGCGACGGGTCCGCCGTCACCAGCTCCTCGAACGCGACGAGGTTGCCGCCCGCGTCGCCGGTGCCGCCGAACGCCTCAGGGAAGGGCAGACGCACGGCGCCGCTGTCGAGCAGGACCTGCAGCTGCGCGGTGACGCGGGCGCGGTGGTCGGCGACGAGCAGGTCGTCGCGCCGGTGCAGCGCCGGGTCGAGCGTCCTGGCGCGCGCGGCGAGCCGCACGTCCTTCCAGCTGCCGAGGAGGGCGTCGTGGATGCGGTCGAAGTCCGGGCCGTCCGCCGGAGGACGGGTCGCCCCCGCCTCAGCCGTCATCGTCGCCCCGGTCACCGAGTCCACCGTCATGCCCGCCTCCTGTCCGTTCGGTCAGGGACGGTAGCCCGCGGTCGCAGCCGGGCCGAATCGGCTGGGGGAAGCACGAGTCCGGATCGCCGGAGCGCGCCCGTCCGCTGTGGACGACCTACAACCGGAGGCGTCCCGGCCTGTGGGACCCGTTCAGTCCGCGGCGCGGGCGACGACGACGCCGTCGCCCAGACGACGACGCATCACGTCGACGGCGTCGGGGTTCTCGTCCACGAGCAGGAAGCGCCGGCCGAGCAGCCGCGCCGCCTCGCCCGTGGTGCCGCTGCCCGCGAACGGGTCGAGCACCCAGTCGCCGCGCCGGCTGCTCGCGGCGAGCATCCGGCGGACCACCCCGACCGGCTTCTGCGTGGCGTAGCCCGTCTTCTCCCGCCCGGTCGGCGACACGATCGTGTGCCACCAGACGTCCGTCGGCAGCTTGCCGAGCGCAGCCTTCTCCGGCGGCACCAGGCCGGGCGCCATGTAGGGCTCCCGGTCGACCTCGGCGGAGTCGAAGAGGTACCGCCCGGGGTCCTTCACGTAGACGAGGACCGTGTCGTGCTTCGCGGGCCACCGCCGGGTGGTCCGTGCGCCGTAGTCGTAGGCCCACACGATCTCGTTCAGGAAGCACTCGCGCCCGAACAGCGCGTCGAGCAGCACCTTCGCGTAGTGCACCTCGCGCTGGTCGAGGTGCAGGTAGAGCGTGCCGTCCTCGGCGAGCAGCCGCCAGACCTCCTCGAGCCGCGGCTCGAGGAACGCCCAGTAGTCCGGGAACGCGTCGTCGTAGCGCGTGACCACGCCCTTCACGACGTCGTAGGGCCGGCCGTGGAACCCCATCCGCGTCCCGCCGATCGGGTCGTGGCGGGTGACGGTCGTGCGCCGCCGCTGCTCCCGGCCGGAGTTGAACGGCGGGTCCAGGTACGCGACGCGGAAGGCGCCGTCCGGGAGGCGGCGCAGGACCGGCAGGTTGTCGCCCTCGAGCACGAGGTCGGGCCCGACCGGGGACCAGGAGACCCGGGCTGCGGCCGGCAGGTCGAGGGTCACGACAGCACCGTACGGGCGGGAGCGGACAGCGACAAAGCGCCCGGCACCACGAGGGTGCCGGGCGCCCCGAGGAGGGATCGGGTCAGCGACGTCCGATCAGCGCTGTCCGATCAGCGCTGTCCGGCTCCGACGGTGCCGGAGTCGGCCGGCGCCGTCGTGCCGACCGCGGCGGCCGCGCCGCCCTCGGCGACGTCGAGCTTCTGCGCCGCCGCCGCGTCGTCCGCCTGCTCCTGCAGCGCGGAGCGCTGACGGAGCGGCGGCACCCGGAAGAACCAGGTGATGACGAAGGCGATGAGCAGCACGATCAGTCCGACCCAGTAGATCTGGACGGCTGAGGTGTTGAAGCCCGTGAGGAACGGCTTCGCGAGCCGCGGGTCGGCGCCCTTCAGGAACGACGTGTCGCTCGTCGAGCTGTCGGTCGACGAGGCCGCGCCGGAGCCGCCCTTGGCGATCTGCTTCTCGATCGTCGGGACGACCTTGTCGACCACCGCACGGCGCTGGGCCGCGTCGCTGAAGTCGACGACGAGCCTGCCGTCCACGACGCTCGCGTCCGCCTTCGCCGCCGCCTGCGTCAGGCCTGCCGCCTCGGCCTGCGCCTTCGCGTCGGGCAGGGCCGCCGCGACCTGCTGGTCGATGACGGTCTGCGCGGCGGCGGCGGGGACCCGGCCGGCGGCGACCTGCTGCTGCACCGCGGCGGTGACCTGCTGGGTCACGGCCCTGGTCGCGGCGGCGTCGGCGCCCTGCTTCACCTGCGTGGTCGCGTCGTCGAGGCTCGCCTGCAGCTTCGTGCGGATCGGGTCGACGATCGGGTTCCACAGCTGCTTCATGATCGGCCGGTTGTCCGCCGCCTGCGCCACCGAGGGGGTGAGCGCCGCGTTCAGCGCCGACGTGAGCGTCGGCCGGTCCGCTGTCGCGGTCAGGATGTTGCCCGGCAGCGACGAGAACAGCACCGACAGGAGCACCGCGGTGCCCAGCGTGCCGCCGATCTGGCGGAAGAACGTGGACGCGCTGGTCGCGACGCCCATGTCCCGCGGCTGCACCGAGTTCTGGCTGGCCATGGTCAGCGTCTGCATCAGCTGACCGAGCCCGAGGCCGATCAGGAACATGCCGATCATGAGGTACCAGAGCGGCTTGTCGATCGTGATCGTCGTCATGAACAGGAAGCCGGCGGAGGTGAACGCCGTGCCGGTGACCGGGAAGACCCGGTACTTGCCGGTGCGGGAGATGATCTGGCCGGACCCGATCGACGCGATCATCAGGCCGAGCACCATCGGCAGGGTCGCGAAGCCCGACTCGGTGGCGGTCAGGCCGGTGACGACCTGCAGGTACAGCGGCAGGGTGAGCAGCGCGCCGAACATGCCGAAGCCGACGAGCACGCCGAGGATCGTCGACATCGTGAAGACCCGCGAGCGGAAGAGCTTGAGCGGGATGATCGCGTCGTCGCCCATCAGCGTCTCCGCGACCAGGAAGCCGATCAGGCCGAGCGCGCCGACGACGTAGCAGGTGATGGAGCCCCACGAGCTCCAGCCCCACTCGCGGCCCTGCTCGGCGACGAGCAGCAGCGGCACGAGGGTCGCGATGACCGCGGTGGCGCCCCACCAGTCGATGCGGGGCTTCCGGCGGTCGCCGAAGCGGGGGAGGTGCAGGAAGGTCAGCACCATGAACAGGGCGACCGCGCCGATCGGCACGTTGATGAGGAACACCCAGCGCCAGCCGGTGATGAAGAGGATCTGGCTCGCACCCGAGAACAGGCCGCCGACGAGCGGGCCGACGAGCGACGAGACGCCGAAGACGGCGAGGAAGTAGCCCTGGTACTTCGCGCGCTCGCGCGGCGCGAGCATGTCGCCCATGATCGCGAGCGGCAGCGACATGAGGCCGCCGGCGCCGATGCCCTGCACGGCGCGGAAGCCGGCGAGCATCAGCATCGAGGTCGAGAACGACGCGAGCAGCGATCCGAGCACGAAGATCGTGATCGCGAAGATGTAGAGCGGCCGGCGGCCGAAGAGGTCGCTGAGCTTGCCGTAGATCGGCGTCGCGATGGTCGACGTGATCAGGTATGCGGTCGTCACCCACGCCTGCTGGTTGAGCCCGTGCAGGTCGTCGCCGATGGTGCGGATCGCGGTGCCGACGACGGTCTGGTCGAGCGCCGACAGGAACATGCCGGCCATGAGGCCGTAGATCACCAGCAGGATCTGCCGGTGCGTCATCACGGCGCCGCCGGTGCGCGGCGCGGTGTCGGTGGTGGTCACGGGTGCCCTTCGGGAACAGCGGAGCGCACCGGGGGCCGCGACGTCGTAGCGCCACAGCCCGACATCGATGCTTGCAGAGACTGCAAGATTACACCTCGTGCAAGATCTGTCCAGATCCGGCACGCCGCGCTGCGTCCGCGGCGAGGCTCACTTGCTCGTGGTCGGCTCCCGCAGCGCGATCGCGTCGAGCAGGCGCGCGTGCACCTCGTCCGGCGTGCCCGTGCCGTCGACCCGCAGCACCAGGTCCGCGGCGTCGTAGAGCGCGACGAGCGGCTCCGTCTCGTCGTGGTACAGCGCGAGGCGGTGTCGGATGACCTCGGGGGTGTCGTCCGAGCGGCCCTGCTCGGCGGCCCGCTTCAGCAGCCGCTCCTCCAGCACCTCGTCGGGCGCTGCGAGCAGCAGCACCGCGTCGATCGAGACGCCGGCGGTGGCGAGCAGCCGGTCGAGCTCCGCCACCTGGTCCGCGGTGCGCGGGTAGCCGTCGAGCAGGAAGCCGCCGGCGGCGTCGGGCTCGGCGAGGCGCTCCGCGAGCATGGTGTTCGTCACGGAGTCCGGCACGTAGTCGCCGGAGGCGATCAGCGCCGACAGGCGGCGGCCCAGGTCGGTGCCGTTCCGGACGTGCGCACGGAAGAGGTCGCCGGTCGAGATCGCCGGGACGCCGAGGGCCGCGGCGAGGCGGCCGCCCTGGGTGCCCTTGCCGACCCCCGGGGGGCCGAAGAGGACGACTCGCTGCATGTCTCTGCTCCTTCGATGAGACGCCGGTGACGGTGGGGTCAACGCTCAGAGGGGCGGGGACTTCCCTCCGGAAGGCGCGATCGGGCCGGGCGTGCTCGATCGTGTGTACCAGACGATCCGAGGACGGCCAACAGCGGGCGCTCGGGAAGCTCTGAAGTCGAGGGCACCCGGGGGCGCGCCGCCGCCGCTGCGGCGCACGCCCCGGGACCGGAGCCCGATCGGCCCGTCAGCCCGCTGCGAGGAGCTCGAGCGTGTCGACGACGCGGTTGGAGAAGCCCCACTCGTTGTCGTACCAGGCGACGACCTTGACGTGCCGACCGTCGGCCCGGGTGAGCGAGGAGTCGAAGATCGACGACGCCGGGTCGCCGACGATGTCGGAGGACACGAGCGCGTCCTCCGAGAACTCGAGCACGCCCGCGAGACGGCCCTCCGCCGCCGCCCGGTACGCCCCGATCACCTCGTCCCGCGTCACGTCGCGGGACACCGTGGCGTTCAGCTCCACGATCGATCCGACGGGGACGGGCACGCGGATGGAGTCGCCGGCCAGCCGGCCGTCGAGGCGCGGCAGGACGAGGCCGATCGCCTTCGCGGCGCCCGTCGTGGTGGGCACGATGTTCACCGCGGCGGCCCGCGCCCGACGCGTGTCGCGGTGCGGGCCGTCCTGCAGGTTCTGCTCCTGCGTGTAGGCGTGCACCGTGGTCATGAAGCCGTGCTCGATGCCGGCGAGGTCGTCGAGCACCGAGGCGAGCGGCGCGAGCGCGTTCGTGGTGCAGGAGGCGTTGGAGACGATCACGTGCGCCGCCGGGTCGTAGGCCTCGGTGTTGACGCCGTAGGCGAGCGTGACGTCCGCGCCGTCGGCCGGCGCGCTGACGAGCACGCGCTTCGCCCCCGCCGTCAGGTGCGCGCGGGCGGCCGTCGCGGAGGTGAACCGCCCGGTCGACTCGAGCACGACGTCGACGCCGAGCTCGGCCCACGGCAGCTGCGCGGGGTCGCGCTCCGCGAGCACGCGGATGCGGCGGCCGTCGACGACGAGCGCGTCGCCGTCCGCGACGACGGGGCGGCCGAGGCGGCCGGCCGTCGAGTCGAAGGCGAGCAGCCGCGCGAGTGCCGCCGGCTCCGTGAGGTCGTTGACGGCGACCACCTCGAGGTCGCTGCCGCGCTCGAGCAGGGCGCGGAGGGTGTTGCGGCCGATGCGGCCGAAGCCGTTGATGGCGATGCGGGTCATGGGGACTCCTTCCGGTTCCCCTCCACCGTCGTCGTCCCGCGAGCGCCTCGACAGTGGCGCGAACGACACGGTTCGAAAGGATCGCGCCAGGTGGTCAGAAGTCCGGCGTGAAGGTCCGCCGGTACTCGGAGGGCGTGGTCCCGAGCACGCGCTGGAAGTGGAGCCGCAGGTTGGTCCCGGTGCCGAGCCCGACGTCCGCGGCGATCTGCTCGATGCTCCGCTCGCTGCGCTCGAGCAGCTCGCGGGCGACGTCGAGCCGGGCGCGGAGCAGCCATCGCATCGGCGTCGTACCCGTGTCCTCGGCGAACCGGCGCGAGAAGGTGCGCGGCGAGACGGCGGCGTGCCGCGCGAGGTCGTCGAGCGTCAGCGGTTCGGCGAGGCGGCGGAGCGCCCATTCGCGCGTGGCGGCGAAGCGCTCGCCGAGCGGCTCCGGCACGCTCCTCGGCACGTACTGCGCCTGCCCGCCGCTGCGGTAGGGCGCGGCGACGAGGCGGCGCGCGGCGTGGTTCGCGCTCGCGATGCCGAGGTCCCCGCGCAGCACGTGCAGGCACAGGTCGATGCCCGAGGCCGCGCCGGCCGATGTGAGCACCGCGCCCTCGTCGACGAAGAGCACGTGCTCGTCGACCCGGATCCGCGGGTACCGCGCCGCGAGCGCCCGGGTGTAGTGCCAGTGGGTCGTCGCGCGGCGGTCGTCGAGCAGCCCCGTCGCCGCGAGGGCGAACGCGCCGGTCGAGATCGCGGCGAGCCGGGCACCCCTCGCGGAGGCGGCGCGCAGCGCGTCGAGCACCACCGCCGGCGGGTCGTCGCGGTCGGGGGACCGGTAGCCGGGCACGAAGACGAGATCGGCCCAGTCCAGCGCCTCGAGCCCGTGCGCCACGAGGTACGACAGGCCGTCGCCGCCCGTGATCGGGCCGGGCGCGGCGCCGCAGACGCGCACCTCGTAGGGCATCGAGGCGCGCGTCGTGAACACCTGGGCCGGGATGCCGACGTCGAGCGGCTTCGCACCCTCCAGCACCAGCACGGCGACGCGACGCAGGCGGGGCTCCGGCACGGGGCCACGCTACGGCGCCCGGTCGGAGCGCGGGGCCCGGTGTCGGGCAGCGGGCTTGCATCGCCCTCCTCCGAGGGTCTACCGTCGTTATCTAACAACGCAATTCAACCCGGAAGGACCACTCGTGTTCATCGTCGCCCTCGTCGTCACCCTGCTCGTCGCGGGGTTCATCGTCTTCATCGGCACCCGCTTCCTCCTCGCGCCCCGGGTCGCCCTCGCCGGGTTCGGACTCCCCGAGGGGCGCTTCCAGCCGCTCGCGGGGGCGAAGGGGATCCGGGACATCACGTCCGGGGTGATGGTCCTGGTGGTCCTCGCGGTCGCCGGGACGCATGCGCTCGGCTGGGCGCTCGTCGTCGCGGCGATCACGCCGGTCGGCGACGCGATCCTGGTCGCCCGCAACGGCGGCTCGGTCTCGTACGCGCTCCGCGTCCACGGCCTCACGGCCCTGTTCCTCGTCGTCGCCGGCCTGGTCCTGGCCCTGGTCTGACACGAACCGTCGTCAAGATCGATCCCATGCCTCCGAGACCCGCCCCCGACCTCGCGGGTCGGCGCGACCAGGTCGTGGTCGCGGCACGGACCGTCGCCGAGGCCGAGGGGTGGAGCGCCGTCACGATGCGACGGCTCGCGGGCGGGCTCGGTGCCACGCAGCCGGTGCTCTACTCGGTCTTCGACGGCCGGCGGGCGCTGGTGGACGCCGTCGCGCTCGAGGGCTTCGACGCCCTGGCCGCGCCGCTCGTGCGGGCGTCCGAGCGGGAACGACGAAGCCCCCGGTCGCGAGACCGGGGGCTGATCGTCCTGCGCGCCCGGAGGGACTCGAACCCCCAACCTTCTGATCCGTAGCCACGCGCCTGGACATCACACCGGCGCGTCGAGAGCGTCTGGCGCTCGTCTTCGGCGTCATTCCGGGCCTGTTCCCAGCGCTTCGATCATCAGCGCGCGGCAGGTCGAGCGCGGCGTGCACACACACGGCACACACGACGCGTCGGCTCATGAGGGTGCGCAGTGTCACGTGTCCTGCGAGCAGAGGCGCCCTGATCGGCGTCGCTCGATGTCTAATCGAACTTCAAAAGTCCGCAGGAGCGGGGAGGAAGCCGTCCTCGATGGCGCGTTTGTAGAGGTCGACCTTCGTGGCGGCGTGTCTTCCGACGCGGGCGTACTTCGCGCGGATGCGGCGCACGTAGTCCTCGATCGTGGACATCGCGACCTCGAGTTCACGGGCCACTGCCTGCGCGCTGGCGACGTCCGCGAACCGCATCAGCACGAGCTGTTCATGGGCGGTTATGCCGGCGTCGGCGAGGAGAGGGTCGTTCTGCAGGGCTGTCGCCCACTCGCTGGTCACGACCGGGCGGCCGCGAGCCGCCTGCTGGATCGCCTGGACCAGCCGCGGCAGCGGCTCGCTCTTGCGCAGGATTCCGAGAGCGGGCGTACGGGCAGCGCTTCGCAGCAGGAATCGACTCTCGCCGCTCGTGTAGATGAGAACGCGATACCGCCTTCCGTGAGCCGTCTAACGTTCAGTTCGGGCGACGTGTGGTCGCGAAGGCGCAGGTCGAGCAGCACGAGATCGAGTGGCGCGGTCGCGCGCCCCAGCAGGCCCTCGACGGTCTGTGCCCAGGTCACGAAGTCGATCTCGGGAGCGAGACGCATGGCTGCCCGGAGTGCAGATGCGATCACCTCGTGGCCGTCGACGAGCGCGACACGGAAGCGGCTGGAACTGTTTCGCAGTCCGAAGTCAGTGGCGCTCGTCGACATGATCCAGCTCCCTCTCCGGCCTTGTAGCGCTGTTCCAGACGCTCTCGGCCGCCCCGGTTCTTAGCCCTACGTCCGCGTAGTGAACTTGCGCACCGTGCGGCGGGCCCGCTCGGAGCGTCGGGTCGGTGGTTCTGATGGTCTGAGCAATCGCACGTGTCATGGACCGGTTGGGCGGTAGCCGGTGACGGCTCCCACGCCGTCCGCGCTGACGTTCGGATCGGCGCATTTGCCGACCGGCGGGACGTCGGGGACCGGTATCCGCGTTCGCGCGCGACCGATCGTGAGTACGACGTTCTGAACTCGTTCTGCGCCGCAGTCGGTCAGGCGGTCGAGCCGGAAGAGCTCGATCTCGACGTAAGCGGTGCCGTGCGCGGCGAGACGGACTGGCTTCGCCGGGGTCGCCGGGTCGCCGTTCTGACCCCCGAGGCCGCCGATCTGGTTGCCGGACGCGTCGAGATACGCGATCTGGGGCCACGTCCGGATCGCGCAGTCGTTGGTAGCGGCGCTCGTGATCTTGACGATTCCGCCCTCGAAGTGCGGCCAGCGAGTGAACTCCGCCGTCGGTTCGAGATCCCGGGTGCTGCAGGTGCGTAGGGAGCGGGGGACGCCGGGGCCGGTCGCAGTGACCGAGGGGTGATCCGGGACGGCGGGCACCGCGCGAACCGGCACCGCGGTGACTCGGAGTGCGAAGCGCGGGTACCCGGTCGTACTGACCTTGATCGTGACCTTGCCCTCGGCCATAAGGCGCCCGTTCTTGGCTTGCAGCTCCGGGCCGGTCGAGGCGGTGCCGTCGCACCCGATTGCGGAGTCGCTGTGGTGGACGAGGGTGTACCGCACGCTGCCGCCGCCCGTGCACGCGACCGTGATCGCGACCGCCTTGCCGTGGGCGTCGAGCGTGCGGGTAGCCGGCAGTGAATCGCGGGAGGTCCACGTGGCCAGGACCGTACCTGCGACCGCGGGAAGCGCCCCGACCGTGCCCGCGCCCGGAGATGGCGACGGTGTCGGGGTGGCGGTCGGGGGCACGGAGAGTGCCGGTGCGGACGTGCGCGTCACCTGCCCCAGTGCGATCGTCCCGACGACGAGCAGCGCGAGGACCACCACAGTGATGATTACGGCGCGGACACGACTCTCATGAGCGCGTCGCCGGTTGTCGCGCGATCCGGACTCGGTGCTCTGCGCGGGTAGGAAATCGGGTTCCATCGGTAGCCAGCGCTCGGCTGACCGAAGTCGGCGCAGCGCGTCTTCGGGGTTCATCGTTTCTCCGCGACCGCGCGGGTCTCCGCGCGGAGCTTGTCGAGTCCGCGCATCGCGTTGGAGCGAACCGTCGCGCGGGTGATGTCGAGCAGCTCGGCGATCCGGCGGTCGTCGAGATCGAGGTAGTAGCGGAGCACGAGCACGGCTCGTTGCTGCTGCGGCAGGTGCTGTAGCCGAGCGAAGAACGCCTGGTCCTCCTCGAACCGCAGCAGCCCGCGGTCCTCCACGGTCCGCTCGAGCAGGTCGTCGGACGGATGCCGCTTGCGAATGAGGTCGATCGACTTCCGCAGCACAGCGGTGCGCAAGTAGGCGAAGGCGGCGCTCTCGGAGCCGAACAACCGAGTCGGCCATGACCGCGAGACGGCGATGTACGCCTCCTGCAGCGCGTCCTCCGCGTCGTGCCGGCTCCCCGTAAGCATCGCCGCCGCGCGCAGGAGCTCGCCGCCACGCCGCCGCACTAGATCGGTGTATCGCGGGTCAGCGGACCACGTGTCCGTCATCCACCCTCCGCTCCCTGCCACTGCTCACGTATTAAGAACGGCGTGGAGGACGCGAACTGTTGCATCGTCCTGGGAGCGGGTCCCCTCGATGCGCACATGAGCCCTGTCGGTGGCGCGCGGGCCGTGCCTCATCTGGACGGTGAAGCTGCCTTTTGGGCGCACGCGTCTAGTCCCGAGGAAGGCGAACGCGGCTGCCAGCGCGAGGTGCGCGGCGAGTTGCAGCCACTGGTTAAGAGCGGGGGTCGGGGTGGCGATCGTCCAAACACCCAGCGCCAGCCACACGCCCGCGAAGACGAAGTACGCGATCGGATTCGGCCCTCTCACCGTCCGCTCGGCCACGAGGTGAGGCTGCCAGCGCGGTGGCTGCGTCGCAACCGTCGACATGCTCGGACGAGGTCGAGGACGGGCCGTTGGAAGCGGAGTCGGCGCTCCGACAGATCGCCGGTGCGATTCGGCGGCTCCCGCAGCGCGACCGAGACGCGATGCCGCTCTAAGCGTGGGGCGACCTCGGGTACAAGGGCGTCGCGCAAGCGTTGGCCGTTCCCGTCTGAACCGTCCGCTAGATCCAAACCTATCGATTGACGACACTGTCGACGTTCGATATGTTACGGAAATGTCCGATGCCTCACGACTGCAGGACGCCCAGGTGATTCCGGAACGATTCCGGTGGGCGCTACGACTGTTACTCACGGTCGCAGTGCTGTGGACGCTTGTCAGCCTTGTCGGTCTGGTTCTGCAGGTGACGCAACTCGTGAACTGGGTGCAGCCCGGAGCTCGTGTACCGGTGACCTTCAGCACCAGCTTCGAGCTGAAGACCAACGGCGGGCAGAACAGCTATGGCGGCGGTCCGTTCGTGCAGGACGGACAGTCGGTGACTGTCACGCAGGTCGCCACAACGTTGAACGGCGTGCCGCTGATCAACCGGATTCTGCTCGGGGCCGCGCCCATCGTCTGGTCACTCACCGGGGTCGGGGTCGCCCTGCTGCTCGGCTTCACGATCCGGCGACTCATCGTCGGCACGTCCTTCGGGCGAGGGCTCGCCCGTCCGGTCGTACTCGCTGCAGTGGTCCTGGCCATCGGCTCGAGCGTCGCGCAGTTCCTGGAACTCGCCACCCCCGTCGCGTTCGGAGCGTTCGCGTGGGCGGCCCCGAGCGGTTACCCGATTTCGATTTCCCGAGCCAGCGCCCCGGGCTTCCAGTTTGGCCCGCTGCTCGCCGCGTGCGGGTTGCTCGTGGTTGCGCTCGTGGTGCGTCGAGGGCTTGCTTTGCAACGCGACGTCGACGGGCTCGTCTAGGTGAGTGGCAGCAGCATCCACTGCCGCCTCGACGAGCTGCTTTCCGAGCGGGGTATGACTCTCACTCGACTCAGCGAACTTGTCGGCATAACCGTCGTGAATCTCTCGATTCTCAAGAACGACCGAGCCCGGGCCATCCGGTACTCAACCCTCGAAGCTATCTGCGAGGTCCTCGAGTGTGACGTCGGCGACGTCCTCGTCAGGCGTAGATGACACAAGACAACCTGCGATTTGAGGCGCAACATTTCGCGGACCGGCTGATGAAGCGGGATAGTCGCACCGGCTATCACTGAGCGATGTGGCAAGGAAACCAGGACGCCGTCCCAAATCCTGCAGAGAATCAATGCCGCCGCGGTGTGCTTCTCAAGTACCAGTTGCAGCCTCACCCGCGCATCTTGCCAGTGCGGCTCGTCGATGCCACTGGCGGCCGAACCGGACTCCTCCTGCCGCTTCGAACTCTGGTGGCACGCGCCGGTTGACACGTCCTGCAGCACGCGACACAACTCTCCGCCGAGCTCGCGTGGATGGTCGTCGTGCTCCCAGCACGCGTTCTGCAATCAATTGGACTGTCGGCCAATGCCGTCGGCTACGCCACTGACCCTTCGGCTGGGATGTACCGGTCCGCTCGCTGTATCGCGACGCCCAACAACCTCAAGGACCAATCCCTCGATTCATGCTATTTAGCAAGGTGCCCGCGAACAGCGGAACGGCGCGCTCGAGCCGCGAGCCTCGCGGCTTGTCCACTTTCCCACGAGAGCAAGAGAATGCCAAGCGGCAGCCTACTTTGACCGCATCGATTCGACGGCGGAGAGAGCGATGCCAAGCAACAGCGCAAGTATGCCCCCGAACATAACTACGCCGCCGAGCACCCATTGCGCCGCCTGTCCGCTCGAGCCCAGCAGAAGCAGTCCCCCGAGGACCATCAGCGAGCCCGCAATCCAAAGGAGTCGGAGCCACGAATCCATCAAGGTCCTCCAGACTCTCGCTCAGCCCACAGCGGATACAACATAGTCGAGCTGCGCTACGCGTTCAACTGACGCGGCGGAGTAGAGGCTCAGAAGATTCACCGGGCTAGCACTAGGAGGCATCGTCAAGGTCCACAAGTTGCCCTTCCCGCGGAACGAGTTCAGAACGCGGATTGGCTTATCAGCGGCGGCTCCTGATGCGCTAAGCCCGATGGCAGTCGAGAACAAATCCGCCCCTTTGAGGTCAGTCGCGAAACGGTAGGTGTTTGTCGACTCCTTGAATCGCGCAATCGACTTTTGCGCGGAGGTTTCGAGGTCGGGCCGATGCAGACGTCTGGCAAGTGCCGCCATCGCGCCAATGGAACGTATGTCGGATGACGACTGCACCGCACGCGCCTGTGCTGAAGTGGGTGCCCGATCCAACACGATGAGTGACAGGGCAACGGCCAGACCGTCTCCTTGCGATGTTGCGATTCTCAAGAGGTTATTCGCATACGCCGATTCTCTCGCTAAACCCGATCCATCGAGGTTCAAGTGTAGCTTGACTTGTAATTCATGCAACTGGTAAAGAGTCACTGCTGACGTCCTGTCCGAGATTGAGTCGATTTCGCGCGAAACAAACTGTCCTACGTCGGCAATGGAGGATCCGCATATTAGGAGACTCTCCACTGCCATGTATGTTGACTGGATAGACGGCCGTACTCGGCCACTCGGCCATCCTCGTGCTGTTTCGCCGTTTGAGACTGCTTGTGTGATACTTGCCTTGGAGCCGACCTCGAGACCCATGCGGAGTGCCAACAGGGTTACTTGAGGATCAAACTGGCCTTGCCCATCAGCTGAAAGCCCTGCACTGATATTGGATGCAAGTGTCGACCCATAAGATCGTTCAAGTGGACTCAGCGCCCAATCCCTGCGCTGAGAAAGGTCATGCAACTGCGAGAGCGTACTGATGGACGTAAACGAGGCAGGTTCCTCCGCAAAGCGAGCAAACCACGCGGTGACATTTGCCCGCACTTCGCGCAGTTGAGGGTACTCGTTGAGTGCCTCGCCTTCGAGGATGCTGAGAGATGGCAGATCTCGATCAAAGATTGTTTCGTTGTCATCGGTCGGTCGCGCGTGGGATAGTGCCAGGCGCGCTCGCGTCACGAGTGCCGCGGGCACGTTATGCCCGGTCAGGCGGAAGATCTGACTCGCTGTGGAATCTGCCGCAAGCGAGGTGCCTTCCGCCCGAGAATAGAAGTATGAGCTGCCTGAACGGCTTGCCTCGAGCCACCGGGTTGGGAGTGCAGGACGAGACCCGAGTGCCCGCGATGCCGCCGCGGCTAGAAGCGCAACCTGCAAGCCAGGCAGACCCTGAACGTTGCTTCTCGGCGGACCGGTCAGAAGCCGATTGAAGTAGGAGGACAGGAACTTCCTTGATTTGACTTCGTCGTCGCTCCTCAACTGCGCGAGAAGCTGCACGCTCCATGAGGATCGGTACACGGACGGTTCAGCCGCAAGGTTCGTGATATCGCCGTAGGCGACCCCGTGGTCGGTTTGCTGCGCCAGGCTTGGAACGTTGTCCGCGACTGAACTGCAAGCGCTGCCGGACGCTCTCTCTAGCCGCGACGGCAGGGTGGGGTCCGTGTTGCGAGTTGCGGTGCAGCCCGCTTGGGTCGCGCAGAGCGCTGCGAGCAAAGCGCCTAGGGCAATGCGTGCGATGGTTGCTCGCAAGTCTGACCTCAACAATATGCACGTTCATTACGACTACGGTCAACAGGAGAAGCATCGCCAGCCGCGCGTCCCGGGAGTGCCCTTAGGCGGTCCCGAGGCGCGCGGCCGGCAATGCCTCGCAACTAAGAGTTGGCCGTCACGAAGGAGGACCCAAACTTGGCCGTCGCGTTTCCGCTCTCGGTCACGGAGATGAGAGCACCCGAGAACTGGTAGCCACTGAAGCTGTGCGTGATCTTCTTCGTCTTGCTCGCGTCGCCATCCCACACAATCACGCCTCCCACGATGCTGGATCCGGGCGAAGAGGAGATTGAGGGGGTTCCGACCCCAGCGTATGAGAACTCGTCGTGCAGTTGCATCGAAGAAGGCGTGTCAGTCCCTGCCCACTTGCCGTAGGACGACCCTGTGAAGGAGCCGTTATAGCACCCGAAACCGCTCCAGATCACCTTACTAGTGAAGCCGTTTTCGACGTAACTGCCTCGGCCATTCTTCTTACCGACGTTGTGGACAGACTCCTTCGAGCAGACTCCGATCGTGATGGCGTTAGTGTGCGCGCCGCCCTTGGGTACTGGTCGAGTGCTCGTACCGCTACCGGCAGTGGCACTTTCAATTGGTGCAGTTGTGCTCACGGAATCGGAAGGCGCGGCGGGTGCCGAGTCGTCCGCAAAAGCGGTTGTCTGAAACATGATGGTTGATCCGAGAATTACTGCCGCGCAAAGCCCCGTCTGGAAAAGACGCCTTCCCTGCATGTGAATGCCCTCCAACTGTCCTACGTCATTGTTTGATGTGGCCGGCCGTGAGGATGCTGGCAGGTCTCGTCAGACGATGTCAACGCGTGCACGAGTCGTTGCCCAGGGATTCGGGATGACTCCGCATGAATGCTGGCGACGCGCCGTGAACCGTTCGGGTCTACCGCCGGTTGTCGTCTAGCGCTAATATTCGCTGGGTGGCAGGGGATCACCTGACGGCGGTTAGTGCGGCACGTTTGTAGGCTCTGCACTGACCTGCTTGTCTCGGGAGCAGGGCAGTCAGACGCGCCTAGTTGGTCTGCCGCCGCGCGCGTGACTACGGCGTCTACGTGGAGGAGCGATGCGCTGCCGCTCCAGCAGCTACCAAGGTGAGCCCTGGCTGCGGAACCTTGAGGACGGGGCGCAAGCCCGCTGCGAGTACCAGCTCCACTGCGGCTTCTGTTGTCGCGCCGACGAGCTCATGCTGGTGCGCCACGAGCCAGCGATACTCATCGGTCTCACTCGCTAAGCAATTCTGACGCGCGCTCCGCGGTGCCAGCCGACGTTTAAGGCGAGGCAGCAATTGAGACGGTCGACGGGGCAGGCAGGCGAGTTGTCTCCAGGAGGCCGGTAAGACGTCTTGCGGGCAGACTTGGGAGAGCGGATCTCGACGCGAGCAGCTGCAGGTAGGCGACGCGGCTGGCTCAGGACCGCGCGGTTTGGTACCGGGAGGTTGCCGCTGTGACTGCGGCAGACGCGGATGCGGCGATCATCCCGACGACGACGCTCGCGATCAGCCAGAACTCCCACTGCGACCAGTAGTCCTGCACGACCGTGAAGATCGTCCCGATGCCCAATATCACGAGGGCGACGCCTGCCCCGGCTCCGAGAGCGATGAGGCCGAGCGCGGGCTGAAGTTGGTTGTCGGGACGGCGTCGCGCCTGAAGTGCGACCGCAGTCACGGCACCGAGGGCCGCGATAGTCGCGGTTGCTACGCCGACTCCTGCGCCGAGGGGAACGGTGTAGAGGAGCCACTGGATTGTCCGGGTGTCTTCGTTGCTGCTGGCGGAGAGTCCGAGACCGAGGAGCGCGCCGAGCACGAGACCGGCTGGAAGCGCGATGACGAGCGCTAGGCGGTAGCGGCGGAGCAGTCCCATGATCGCGAGTCTCCCGAGCAACGCGGGGAAGGGCAAGTGCCCGGTTGATGTGCGCGGAGTCTCGCGTACAGGTAGTTGGAGCGTTCGTTGGCGTGAGACACGCCGGGCGGTCTGGCGCTAGGGACGAGGTCCCGCGGACACTCGGATCGTGACCGACACAACGCGCGTCAGCCCTGCCTCGTACTCCGTGCCGCTGAGCGCGCAACCGCGGTTCAACGGCGTGGCGATCGCTGCCTTCATTGTCGTCTTCTTCGCGAGTGTGGTCGGTCTCGTGCTCGGCTACGTCGCCTTGAGCCAGATCAAGCAGACACAGGAGAGCGGGCGTGGCCTCGCTCTCGCCGCGGTCATCCTCGGTTCGATCGGCACGGTCGGGGCGATCCTGCTCGTGGGGCTGTTCCTCGTCGGCACCTTCGTGCTGAAGCTCTACTAGGGCCAACTACCGAAGGGACCGCTGGCTTGCGGGCCGCGGTTCAGCGGCCCGTGGGGAGCATCGAAACCTCGACGATGCAGCCGGCGTCTCGCGAGCAGGCGTCTGGGACGACCCGCCGCGACTGGCTACTGGATCGGAGGTTCCTCCGACTGTCGGTCGGCGAGCCATGCTCGGTAGCTGGTGTCGCCCGCGACAACGTCGTACTGTGCACCGGCCGCGATACTGCCGCTGAGCCGCTGCCGCTCCGCCACTTCGGCGTCAATGAGAGCGTGCACCGCTGCAGCTGATGTGGGGGAGCCCGCGTCCTTGGTGCTGTGGACGTACTGGCCATCGACCTCGATCACGAAGTCGCTGCCGAGGGTGATCGCGACGTCGCGGGGCAGTCGCGATTCCTCCTCTTCCCACCACTGCTCGGGCGTTCCTGCGGGCCACCCGTCGTCCCAGTGGAACGTGCTGTCCCAGTAGACCGACCACCGCTGAAGCCGGTGAGCGAGGTCTGCAGGCAGCTGAAGTGCGGCAAGATCCGGGTAGTCGAACCAGAACCAGAGCGGGTGGGGCGCTGAGTACTCGAGGAAGAATCGGATCGTGCGCTCCGGGCCGTAAGTGGCCGGACGCTCTGAGTTGACTTCTACTGCGTTAGCGACCACGACACCACGGTACGGACTCCAACGCGCAGGCGCTGTCCGTGTCTCAAGAGCAGGTCATTGAGACGCTTCGCCGGCTGCGCCCTGAAGGTCGTGGGGAGCCCATCGGGCGCGTTTCGGCGTCGTTGACGGGCGTTTTCTCGGCGCTCCCAGCCGGTGTCTCACTGTCTGTCTCAGAACCCCGGTCGCACGACGGCGTTACGAAAACAAGAACTGAGACGGACTCTCCGGCTGAGCAGCCGCGAGCTGCGACCCCTCGCCTCCCCGTCGTTGTCCCCGTCGTCGGGTGTGTGGGGTCTTGCGAGGGGTTTCGTCCGTCTTGCCCTGTCCTGGCCTGCCACCTCCGCTGGCGCGGCTCCCGAACCACCCCCACACAACTTGAAATGAAGCGTCGTGTGGGGGTGGTTCGGGAGTGCAGGTGGCAGGCCAGGACAGGGCAAGACAAGGAGCGATGGGGTGTCGGTTGAGTAGAGGCAGTTGTGATTCGAAGACACGAATGGGATGCGAGATCGGGGAGGGAATGGTGGCGTGGGCGGTGAAGTCGGTGTGAGGGCAAGGAGATGGTGTGGCGGGCTCGGAGCGGCGAGTTTGGGTAACGGGTCGGGATGGGCGCATGTTCGAGTGGTTGCGGATCGTGCGGGTCTGCGATGTGCAGTCGATTCGGTGGGTCCTCGGAGCGCTGAACTCGTCCAGCAGGCCGGTGTCAACCCGATCGGCGCAGGTGTGGTGCGCTCGGATGGAGCAGGTCGGCTTGATCGAGCGTGTCAACGTCGGCGCCCCTGGTGGTTCGTGGGTGTGGGGAACGTACGAAGCGACAGGGCAGGCGCGTCCGCGGATCTACACCCAGACGGCACGCCATGAGGTTGCTGTCGCGGCGGCCTCCGCTCGGTACATCGCTGCCGGGTTCGCGTGGAAGCGCGATGAGAAGCCGTCGCGCGTCGGCAGTCACCAAGCCGACGGCGTCGCCCTCGGCTTGCGCTCCGTCGACCTCATCGAGGTCGAGCTCACACCAAAGCGAGCCCCGCGCTACGCGTCGATCTTCAGTGCGTACCGGCGGCGGCTTGCCCTCGGCAGCGAGGACAGCGTCGTCTACCTGTGCACCGAAAGTGCGGCGCGAGCGGTACGGCGGGCACTGTCTGACTTTCGAGTGGGCGACGACATCGCCGACCGCGTTCGCGTGCGCGTGATGTTCGACGACCGCGGCGGCTTGCTCGCGTGATCCTCCACAGGCGCGTGCTGGAGGCATCTGACTTCGGACGTGCCGAGATGGAAGCCGGCGTTGTCAACCAGGAAAGGCTCGTGGTTCGTCACCACTGGCGGTCACGACCGGGGAGAGGGGACGGGGTTGGCTGACATCTATCGACGGTGCGGGTGCCGCCACGACGGTCAGCTCTATCCGGCTCTACCTGCGGGCGCAACGGACGCGCAGCGCGCAACAACCTGTCCGACGCTGCTGACCGACCCGAAGCACGGATCATGGGGCTTCGCCCTGTCCGCCGGGAAGGACCTCGCAACTGGACGCCGGATCCAGATACGACGGATGGGGTACCCGACCAAGCGTGCAGCGCAGGAGGAGCGGGCACGACTGCTCACGCAGGTGGCGTCGGGTCGCTTCACGCACAATCGGGCGCTGACGGTCCGCCAGTGGCTTACTGAGTGGCTCGACCGCCGGGTGCAGGACGGACTACGACCATCGACGGCCGTCATGTACCGCCGATACGTCGAGCAGGACCTCCAACCCGGCCTAGGGCATCTCCGACTGCATGAGCTCCGCCGACATCACGTGGACCGGTTCCTGCAGGCACAGCTCACAGGAGGCCGTGGGCTCGTCACAGTCCGGCGCATGCATGCCGTCCTCTCCAGCGCCCTCGCAGCGGCCCAGCGCCTCGACCTCGTCGAGGCGAATGCGGCCTCGAGCATCCGCCTGCCGCCCGAACGGCCACAACGAGCGCAGGTCTGGGAACCGGCGCAAGTCGGCCGCTTCCTCGACGAGGCAGCGGACGATCGGCTAGGGCCGCTGTTCGAGGTCGCCGTGTTCACGGGACTCCGCCGCGGCGAGCTGCTCGGCCTGCAGTGGCAGGACGTCGACCTGTCTGACGGCGAACTCATCGTGCGGCGGCAGCGCACGGACGCGGGCGGCCGCACGGTCGAAGGCGAGGCGAAGACTGCAGCGGGCCAGAACCGTCGGGTGGGACTCGGGCCGGCAGCGATCGCGGCGTTCGAGCGCTGGCGAAGGACGCAGGACGCCGACCGCGAGCTCTGGCAGAACCAGTGGGCCGGCGGCTCCTGGATCTTCACGCGCGAGGACGGCGAGCCGCTTGTACCGCAGTACGTGACGAAGCGGTTCGAGCGCGTTGTCCGGCAAGCAGGGCTGCCGGTCATGACCTTCCACGGCCTGCGCCATCAGCACGCATCGCTGCTGATCGCGCAGGGCGTCGAGCTCGCGATCGTGTCGAAACGGCTCGGCCACTCTTCGATCGCCATCACCAACGATTTGTACAGCCACCTTTTGAAGGACGCGAACCGGCAAGCCGGGGAGGCGGCGGAGGCCCTCGTGCCTCGCGCGTCGAAAGGGCTGTCGCAACGATCTGAGCACACAACGCACACACATCACGGCCGGAAGGGGAAGAAGCAGGAAGCCCCGGCCGAAGAGTTCCTCTTCTGACCGGGGCTTCTGTTCTGCGCGCCCGGAGGGACTCGAACCCCCAACCTTCTGATCCGTAGTCAGATGCTCTATCCGTTGAGCTACGGGCGCATGCCGCCGAAGCGACCGGACGATGCTACCAGGGACGAGAGGGCGGTCCTGACGGCCGCCCGTGCCGACCGATCACGACCGGCGGGCGTGCGTCCAGGTCAGCAGGTCCTCGACCGGCCACGTGGTGACGATCCGCTCGGGCGGCACGCCCGCCGCCGCGGCGCGCTCGGCGCCGAGCCCGAGGAAGTCGAGGTGCCCGGGCGCGTGCGCGTCCGTGTCGATGCTGAACAGGCAGCCGGCGGCGAGCGCCTCGGCCAGCAGGTCGTCGGGCGGGTCCTGCCGTTCGGGCCGGGAGTTGATCTCGATCGCCACCCCGGCGCCGGCCGCGGCGGCGAAGACGCGGGCCGAGTCGAACGTCGACTGCGGACGGGTGCCGCGCCGCCCCTCCACGAGCCGGCCGGTGATGTGGCCGACGACGTTCGTGTGCGGGTCCGCGATCGCGCCGAGCAGCCGGGCGGTGATCTCAGACGAGTCGGCGCGGAGGTGCGAGTGGAGGCTCGCCACCACGACGTCGAGCCGGTCGAGCAGTGCCGGGTCCTGGTCGAGCGTGCCGTCCTCCAGCACGTCCACCTCGATGCCCGGCAGCAGTCGGACGCCCGGCTCGTCGATGCCGGCCACGACCGCGAGCTGCTCCGCGAGCCGCTCCTCCGACAGGCCGTTCGCGACCTTCAGCCCGCGCGAGTGGTCCGTGAGGGCGAGGTACTCGCGGCCGAGCAGGCGCGCGGCCTCGACCATGTCGCCGATCGGCGTCGTGCCGTCCGACCACTCGCTGTGCGCGTGCAGGTCGCCGCGCAGCGCCGCCAGCAGCGCGCGGCCCTCGGGCGACGCCGGCGCGACGGCCTCGTCGCGGAGGTGCTGCAGGTACTCGGGCACGGTGCCGTCGAGGGCCTGCGCGATCACCTCGAGGCTGCGGCCGCCGATCCCCTTCGTGCGCGCCAGCCGCCCGTCGCGCAGCCGCGCGCGGAGGTCGTCCTCCGACGCGGGCGCGATCGCGGCGGCCGCGTGGCGGAACGCCTGGATCCGGAACGGCTCGGCCCGGTCGCGCTCGAGCCGGAATGCGATCTCGGCGAGCGCCTCGTGCGGAGTCATGCCCGCAGTCTGCCGCCGAACTCCTCGATGCCGAGGGCGAGCCGGCCCCGATGCGGGCGAGGGAATAGATGATGCGTCAACCGACTTAGCGAGAACGTGGGCGACGGGATTGACGAGACCGCGGCGCGATCCGCCACCGTCGTCGTGATCGGAGCGGGACAGGCCGGGCTCTCCACCGCGTACCACCTGCAGAGGAACGGCTTCGTCTCCGCGCTCGACGAGCCGACCGCCGGGCGGACCTTCGTGGTGCTCGACGCCGAGCGCGCAGCGGGCGGAGCCTGGCAGCACCGCTGGCCGTCCCTGGTGATGAGCACCGTGAACGGGATCTTCGACCTGCCGGGGATGCATCAGGACCCGCCCGACCCGCTCGAACCGAGCAGGGACGCCGTGCCCCGGTACTTCGCCCGGTACGAGCAGGTGTTCGCGCTGCCGATCCTCCGACCGGTCCGCGTCCGGACGGTGCACCGGGTCGACGACCGACCGGACGGCGCGCTCGACGTCGAGACCGACGCCGGCCGCTGGCGGGCGCGTGTCGTGCTGAACGCGACCGGCACCTGGGGCGCCCCGCGCCTCCCGCGGTACCCCGGCGCGGAGCGGTTCCGCGGACGGCAGCTGCACACCCGCGACTACCGGAGCGCGGACGAGTTCGCCGGGCTGCGCGTCGGGGTCGTCGGCGGCGGCATCTCCGCCGTGCAGCTGCTCGACGAGCTCTCGAGGGTCGCGACGACGTCCTGGTACACCCGGCGCGAGCCGGTGATCCTCGACGGGGAGTTCGATCGCGAGACGGTCGGGCGGGCGACGATCGCCCGCGTCGCCGCCGACGCCGAGGCGGGAAGGCCGATGGGCAGCGTCGTGTCGTACACCGGCCTGTTCCGCACGGAGGCCGTGCGCGCCGCCGAGGAGCGGGGCGTGCTCCGCCGGCGTCCGATGTTCACGGCGATGGAGCCGGACGGCGTGCGGGAGGCGGACGGCTCGTTCACCCCGCTCGACGCAGTGCTCTGGGCGACCGGATTCGCGGCCGACATCGACCACCTCGCGCCGCTCGGGCTGCGCGGCCCGCTCGGCGGGATCCCGACGGCGGGTACGCGCGTCGTCGCGGATCCGCGCATCCATCTGGTCGGGATCGGGCCGTCGCAGTCGACGATCGGGGCGAACCGGGCGGGTCGGGACGCCGTGCGCGACGTGCTGCGACTGCTCGACCGCACCCCGGCGAGCACGACCGCCTGACGTCTGGACGCCCGGTGGTCGGGTGCGGCGGACGGCGAGACTCGGATCCACGGGCTTCTTCGGGCCTCCTGCGTCACCATGCCACCCGCTGTTCGCGCTCGAGCGTGAGCAGGATGTGGGCACGGAGCGGTGGTTCTGACGCTGATCCGCGGTCGCAGCAGCCGGTGTCCGGCGTGCGAGCCGAGAGAGCCGGGGTGTGGACTCGATCGGCAGTGCGTCAGCACCTCTCAGAAGCCGGCGGGAGCGGGGAGGAAACCGTCCTCGATCGCACGCTTGTACAGGTCGACCTTCGTCGCGGCATGTCTTCCGACGCGGGCGTGCAGCGTTCGGCCAGGAGCGTGCGTACCGCGCTGCGACTGCCGCTTCCACGCGCAGAGCCGCTGCGGCCCATCAAGCAGCGAGCCACGCCCGTTCACCGCGATGAGCTGACGCTCCTCTGATCGAGCCCGCGCCGAGCCTGGTGGTGACGGCACCGCGGCCCGCGACCGCGTCGCGCAGCCCGTGACCGCGGGCTCAGCGGCGAGCAGCCTCCCGAACGCGTCCGCGGGGGCGACGAACGGTGATCGCTGCGATCGTGGTGGCGGCCACGGCGGCGATCGTGGCGTCGATCACCCCGCCGATGAACCAGAACTCGAGCGCTGACCAGTAGCCCGCCGCGACCGAGGAGGCCACGCCGACCAGCAGCGCGACGAGCGCGACGCCGCTTGCGGCGCCGAGGGCGATGGGCCCGAGCGCGGGCAGGGATCGCGAGTCGGCGGATCGTCTGGAGTCGAGCGCGACCGCGCCTGCAGCGCCGAGCGCGGCGACGACGGCGGTGACCACGCCGACTCCTGCGCCCAGCGCGACGGTGTAGCCGAACCAGCCGAGGGTCTGCGTGTCGGCGTCGCTGCTCGCGAAGAGCGCGAGGCCGATGATCGCTCCCAGCGTCAGACCTGCTGGGAGCGCCCACGCGAGCGGCAGACGGTAGCCGCGCAACAACGCCATGCCCGCAGTCTGGGCACCGCGTCCGGTGTTCTCAACCGCGCCGATGGGCGACGCGGCATAACGAGGCCCGGTCCGGGCTCTCGGCGCGGCCGTGCAGGCGACGCCCCCGAGACGGGATGCGCGCCGCTGCCGCCAGTGCGTCAGGTCCGGGTCAGGTCTCCTCCGTGAGGGGGAGCTCTGCGTCCTCCGGCCAGAGCCAGTGCGCGTTCGCGGCGGCTTCGAGGACCGAGGTGGTGTCGATCGTCCGTCGCGAGTCGTCGATGCCGAAGCGAGGCCATGCGCAGATCAGGTCCATGGTCGGGGCCGGCGGCAACGGGTGGAGCCAGCGCTGCGCGGTGCCGTGGATGCGTTCCGTGCTGCCGCTGCCGCCGCTGCCGCCGCTGCCGCCGGAGTTGACCAGGCGGGGGCCGGGGCCGGGCTCGCGCCAGTCGAAGCGGTCGTTGGTGCGGGCCGTCGTCCCATCGCTGAGGGCGACGCCGAGCAGGAGCGAGTCGGAGTCGTCGCGGCCTGCGGGGGCGTGGCGGAAGGCGATCTCGTGCATCTGCTGCCACTGGCTGGCGGTCTCGTCCGTTCGGCGGATCGTCCACGCGATCTCGAACAGGCACCCCGTGCTGTAGGCACGGATCGCCTGCACAGCGACCGCCGCTGCGTCCGAGCGGGCGAGGACGAACGACGTCGGGATCGGTCTGCCCACCTCGTCCGGCGACGGGCCCCAGAGCGGAGGTTGCCGACGGTAGGGCTCGCGCGCTTCCTCCGGTTCCGGGAGCTCGGGACCACCAAAGGTGAAGAAGGACACGACCGCGAGCCTGACGGGTGGTCGGATCCGAGCGCAACGAGCGGATCGCCAGAACCCAGGGCCGTGCAGGCACTCATCCCGGGACGCGCTGGGAGCCGTCGAACCCGCAGTGGCCGTCCTCAGCGGCGCGGACGTCACAGCACCCCGAACAGAGCAGTAGCCCCGGAATCACGAGGATCGCGGGGCTACGACAGGAGCGGAGACGGTGGGATTTGAACTCTCGCCGAGACCTCGCCAAGCCTCCTTCAATGCGCGAGAACCGCGGAAACACGGGCTTTTCTGCTCACCGCGATCAAGTTGAACTGGCGTAGTTCTTGCTCGAGTGTGGGCAAAATGTGGGCACGACCGACGCCAGCGTCGAACGATGCGGAGCCTTCGCACCGCTAGAGGGACCCCTGTGGCTCCGCCCCGGACGCATCTCGGACTGCGTCCCCGTGCGCACGCACCCAGTCGCTCAGAGCGAGAACGGGCTCGGTCAGTGTGACGCCGAGCGATGTGAGCGAGTAGTCGACGCGAGGTGGCGCCTCAGCGTGCCTCTGATGCTGGACAAACCCGCGGGACTCCAACTGGCGCAACGTCCGGGAAAGGACCTTGCCCGAGATGCCGCCGATCGACTCGAGTAGATCGCGTGGTCGTCTCGGACCGAGGCTGAGCGCGGATAGGACCGGGACTGTCCACTTGTCGGCCAACAGCTCGATCGCGAATCGGGCGGGGCAGTCCGCGAAGAATTCTCCTCCCCGGCCGTAGTCGCTCATGTCTGAAAGGTACCTCGCGGTCTCAATCGGCTTCCTAGCGTTGAGTCGACCCCGATAAGGCAGGAGCACCATGCGCAGCATCATTCAGACCGAGTTCGGCGACCCCAGCGTCCTGCACGTAGTCGACGTCGCCGCGCCGGAACCCCTGCCAACCGAGGTGCTCGTTCGCGTGCACGCGGTGGGTATCAACCCGCTGGAGGCCAGACTCCGCGCAGGCGAGGGGGGCGACGCTCTACCCCTTCCAGTGACGCTGGGGTGGGATCTGAGCGGAGTGGTGGAGAGGGCGGTAACCGCACGATTCAGCGCAGGTGACGAGGTGTTCGGCATGCCACTGTTTCCCCGCTCGGCGCACACCTACGCCGAGTACGTGGCTGCACCTGCACTGCACTTCGCTCTCAAGCCCTCTTCCATGACGCATGTTGAGGCCGCTGCGCTACCTACGGTCGGGCTCACCGCGTGGCAGGGGCTCGTCGACCTGGCTCAGATCCGCCGGGGTGACCGTGTGCTGATCCATGCTGGCGGGGGAGGCGTCGGGCACATCGCGATACAGATCGCCGCTGCCGCCGGCGCTCACGTCATCACGACGGTCAGCGGGGCCAAGCGTGCGTTCGTCGAGAGTCTCGGTGCGAACGAGCTGATCGATTACCAAAGCCATGACTTCGCCGAGGTGATCGGTGATGTCGACGTAGTGCTCGACACCGTCGGCGGAGCCGTCGCCGAACGTTCGCTCGCCGTTCTTCGCCGCGGCGGCCACTTCGTCACGGCCGTTGCCGATGACGATACGAAGCTGCGCGACCGTTACGAGCGAGCAGGAATGCGGTTCAGTGGTGTCGCGGTGGACCCAGATCCTGCCGGGCTTGCCGGGCTGATCGCGCTGATCGAAGCAGGCAAGCTGCACGTGCAGGTTGAGGAGACCTTCCCATTCAGTCGAGTCGCCGACGCCCATCGTCGGCTTGAGAGCGGGCACGTCCTAGGCAAGCTCGTACTCGTGCCTTGACCGGACGCGTCGGCGGAGTCGCGACTGCCCAGAACTGAGAGATCCCCAACGAGCAAGCCCCCAAGGCCGCTGAGACCTCGGGTGCACGGAGGCGCCGCACGAAGAGCGCGCTGCTCATGGGCGCCGTTCTCAAGAGGGGCGTCGGCGGGTGCGGCAGCATGGCGGCTTCTGCCGGCTCGAGAGGGCGACGCGGGCAGCTCATCGACTTCGGGCTCGCTGCAGCGGCCGGCCAAGGCCCGCTGACTGCCGCACCTGCAGCGCGTACTCAGCGATACGCCACCTTCAGCACGACCTTGCCCGCGACGCCGCGCGCGACGTGCTCGTGAGCAGTAGCGGCCAAATCGAGCGGCAGCACCTCGGCGATCATCGGAGCAATCGCTGACCCCTGAAGCAGCCGCAGGAGTTCGACAAGATCCTCTCTAAACCAGTCGGGGTGCGCTGGCACGAAGGTCGACGAGTTGTATCCGACCAGACCGCGGCCCAGTCGGAACGCGGTGAGTGCGCCCATCCGCGGTCCCAGCGCCGCCGCAGCGACCAGTTGCGGCACGTCGCGCCGCCCCTCACGCAACGCGCTCGAGGCCCCGTAGGCGACGAGCGTGCCGCCCGGCCCGAGTAGGACGAGCGACTTTCTGCCCGTCCTCCCCCCGACGCCGTCGAACACTGCGTCGAACCCGCCCGGCGTTCCCGCGCGTGCACCAGCCCACCAGTCGGCGGTGCGATCGAGGGGGACCACCCCGCGATCCGTCAGCTGCGAGCGGCGGGAGGGCGACGCGGTGCCCATGACGTGCAGTCCGCGCAGCAGCGCGAGTTCGGCTAGTGCGCTGCCGACGCCGCCGGCCGCCCCGTGCACGAGGACCGATCCGCCGTGCCCGACAGGAGCTACGCGCGTGAGCATCTGCCACGCGGTGACGTAGTTCAGCACCAGGGCGACCGCACTTACGCTGTCGACACCTTCCGGAACCGGCACCGCGAACTGCTGAGACGAGATCACATGCGTGGCGTAGCCGCCTCGCCCCGCAGTCCGCACAGCTACTCGCGCTCCAATCTCGATGCCCGATACATGCGGACCGACGGCATCCACGATCCCGACGATGTCGTAGCCCGGGGTCACTCGGCCGCCCCTGACGGACCCCGTCAGGCCCTCGCGGACTAGGAGGTCGCCGAATGCGACGCCGGCAGTCTCCACGAGGACGCGGACCTCGTCCGCGACCGGGTCTGGGAACCTTGCAGGGGCGATCCGGAGCACATCGGGTCCTCCCTGGCGATCGATCACCACCGCCTTCCCCTCGACCTCCGACATGTGGACCTCCCTCTGTGATACTTGACGCATTCAAGTATCAAGATACTTGAAAGAGTCAAGGAACGGAGCAGGCTCATGGACGTACTCGCTCTCGCAGCGCAGATCGACCGATTGGCGCAGCTCCATCGCGGCGCCGCGGAGAAGGCCCTGCAAGCCACGGGCGTCGGTGCACCCGCCGCGGGGATGTTGTGGCGGCTAGCGCAGTTGCCTGACGCTCGAGGGGGGATGTCGGAACTCGCGCATCTGCTCGGGTGCGACCCCTCGTACGTGACCCTGCTGGCGAGAGAGTTGGAGCGTGCCGGCCTCGTGTCGCGCGACGCGGACGAGCAGGATCGGCGTCGCCGAGTCCTGCGACTCTCAACCGCTGGGGAAGCAGCGGCGCGGGAGGTCGGAATCGCAGTTCGCGCGGCCTCTCCGCTCTCGTCGCTCTCAGTGGTTGACGCGGCCGATCTCGGACGCCGACTCGCGGCCCTCGTGGTGACAGCCGAGCCCTAGGCGCTGCTGGGACGAGGGGTACGAGGTCGTTCGTCTCACATCCCCATCTACTTCCACACCAGCTCGTTCTGCCGCGTCGCGACCTCACGGTGCAGTGCTTCACGCACGAGTCGGACCTCTGGCCGGTCCAAGACCTCCGGTCGAGCGACGAGGGTCAGCGGGACCCGTTGTGGAGGGAGGTCTGCGTCGATGCGGCGGAGCCCTGCTGTCGTGGTCGCCATGAACTTTGGGAGCAAGCAGATGCCGGCTCCGGCCCGCGTCGCCTCGAGCAGGGCAAAGATGTTCGGCGACGCGAATTGCACGGTGTGGCGCGGAACATAGCTCTCGAGGTCGAGCTCACGGACCCGCTGCATCGCGTCGACGAAGAAGACGAAGCGGTGTGCCTGCAACTCGTCGAGCGTCGCCGGATTGCCGTACGTGTCCAGGTACGACTCGCTGGCGTACAGCGCGGCGTCGTACTCGCTCAACCGTTCGCTGAACAGGCGCGTTCGCGGGGGAGGGCCGGGGACGAGCGTGAGGTCGAAGTTCGTGCCTCGGAGCCCGAGGTGGCTCGCGCCGGTCACGAGGTCAGCCTTCAGCCGCGGGTGGGCGGATTGCACGCGCGCGAGGGCCGGGACGACGAAGCGGGTACCGAAGCCCTCCGCTGCGGCGATTCGCACCGTCCCCGTGAGCTCGTCGTCCTGCACGCCTGCGACAGCCCGGATTGCGCGCTTCACCGCATCGCTGATCGCTCTCCCCTGTCCGACAACCGCTCGTCCAGCATCGGTCAGCTCCCAGCCGTCGTTCTCGAGACGGACGAGTTGCGCACCGAGTCGCTTCTCCAGCGCTCGGACTCGACGGGCAACCGTCGTGTGGTCGACGCCGAGAACCTCTGCGGTCGCGACGAGCCGTCCGGTGTCTGCCAGCGCTGCGAGATACCGCAGATCGTCTGCACGGATCCCGAATTCGGCAACCTCTTCAGGCACTGGACCTCCCTGTGCAGAAACGCACACTAGTGGGCTCGACTGGTTCTTCCGAACGCGGTGAGCGCGCTTCTACGGTCCTCATGTCGCCGGTGACGAGGAAGCTCACCGGAGCCGCCGTCCCGAGACGTGGCCCCCGCTTCCGACCGAGCGACGTCGATGTGGAGCACCCGCACGACGGCGCGCGACGTCTCCGCCCCTGCGACGCACCAACCGAGGGAAGAAGTCGATGAAGAAGGTTTTGATCACGGGCGCCGGCAGCGGCTTCGGTCACGAGGCGGCTCTGCGGCTTGCCGAGAAGGGCTTCGACGTGATCGCGTCGGTGCAGATCTGGGCTCAGAAGGAGCTCGTTGAGCGCGACGCGAAGGCCCGCGGCGTGAAGCTCCAGGTCGAGAAGCTCGACGTCACGGAGGAGGGTGACCGCAAGCAGGCGCTCGATTGGGGCGTGGAGATCCTCGTCAACAACGCCGGCGTCCTCGAGGGCGGGTCGGTGCTGGACATCCCCGGCGCGAACATCCGCAACGAGTTCGAGGTCAACGTGACCGGTCCGCTGCTGCTGACTCAGGGCATCGTCAAGCAGATGATCAAGCGCGGCGAGGGTCGTGTTGTGTGGGTCTCGTCGCGCGAAGGGCTCAACGTCAACCCCTTCACCGGCGTCTACTCGGCCTCCAAGCACGCGGTCGAGGCGATTGCCCAGACGATGAAGATGGAGACCCAGGAGTTCGGGATCGAGGTCGCGACCGTCAATCCCGGGCCGTTCCTCACCGGCTTCAACGACCGCGGCTTCGAGTCCTGGAAGGGCTGGGTGGACGACCCGGCCCAGCGTGTCTTCGACTACACGAACCTCGCATTCCCGCGGGCGCAGTTCGACCCGGAGCCCGTCTACGCGACCCTGACCGCGGTCGCCGCGGGCGAGATCGACTCGTTCCGCAACCTCGAGCCGAAGTCGATGATCGACGAGACCAAGCAGCTGATCGATGCGCCGTGGTCCATGAAGACGACGGATGGGCTGAAGAGCCGGCACGACAACGTGCAGAAGTCCTACGACATGGACCCCGAGACGCCGGTCTCCGAGTAGTCCGGCAGGCGTGGCCGAGTCCACCCAGGATCACCGGCGACCAGCAGAGCGAAGCGAATGTGACCGGGGTGTTCCTCACCGGGGTGACCGGAAAGCTCGGTCGACGCCTGTCTGACGTGCTCGTACGAGACGGCGTCGAGGTCGTCGGTCTGCACCGAGAGGAGGGGCAGGCCGACGACCTCGAGCAGCGAGGCGTCACACCAGTCCGCGGAGACCTCGCCGTCATGACGGAAGCGGAGCTCGCGCATGTGATGCGGGGCACAACCGCTGTCGCCTTCACGGCCGGTTCGGATGGTGACGACGAATCGATCAACGCGATCGACCGAGACGCGCCTGCACGAGTTGCGCGCGCAGCGCAACGGGCCGGGATCCATCGGTTCGTGCTGGTGTCGGTCTTCCCGGAGGCGTGGGTCAACCACGAGCTCACGTCGTCGTTCGAGCACTGGCTGCGCGCGAAGCGCGAAGCCGAGATCCAGCTCGCCGAGACAGATCTCGACTGGGTGATCGTCCGGCCCGGAGCCCTGACGTCCGAGTCCGGTTCGCACACCGTCCACGTCGGTGGAGCAATCCGCTACGACGAGGTGTCGCGCGACGACGTCGCACGTGTGCTCGCGCACCTCCTCGAGCACACGGACATCCATCGCGAGATCGTCGAACTCACCGAGGGACACGACCGGATCCCGGCCGCGCTGCAGGCCTACGCGAACTTCGTGCGATCCCGGCACGCGCTCTGAGCGCCCCTGGGCTCTCCGGCTTCATGGCTCTGCGGCCCCGTCCGCCCACCCTCGTCCGCGTGATCAACGACCGCCTGCGTTCGCAGAACGGTCTGTGACCGCCATCCGCTACCCCGCATCACAACCACAGGAAGAAGGGCTCCATGCCGATCCACGAGACGGTCCTGCAGGACCGCACCGCCAACAAAGGGACCGCGTTCACGCACGAGGAGCGCTCCGCCGCCGGAATCACCGGTCGGCTGCCCGCCGCAGTCGAGACCCTCGACCAGCAGGCGACGCGCGCGTACCGCCAGCTGCAGCAGCAGCCGAGTGCCCTTCACAAGTACATCTATCTGAACGAGGTCCACGACCGGAACCAGGTGCTCTACTTCCGACTGCTCGCCGATCACCTCGCCGAGCTGCTCCCGGTCGTCTACGACCCCACTGTCGGCGAAGCGATCCAGCAGTGGAGCACCGACTTCCGCGACTCGCGCGCCGTGTTCCTCTCCATCGACCGCCCGCAGGACGTCCGCGCCTCGTTTCAGATGCTCGGTCTGGGCGCGGACGACGTGGACCTGATCGTCGTCTCCGACGCGCAGGAGATCCTCGGCATCGGCGACTGGGGAGTGAACGGCACGGACATCTCCATCGGCAAGCTGGCGGTGTACACCGCCGCCGCTGGCATCGACCCGAACCGAGTCATCGCGGTCAACCTCGACGTCGGCACCGACAACGAGACGCTGCTGAACGACCCCGCGTACCTCGGCAACCGGCACGCCCGCATCACCGGGCAGCGATACGACGACTTCATCGACCTCTATCTGAAGACCGCCGCGGAGCTGTACCCAAAGGCGCTGCTGCACTTCGAGGACTTCGGGCCGTCCAACGCCCGCCGGATCCTCGTCGACAACGCGAAGAAGTACCGCATCTTCAACGACGACATGCAGGGCACCGGCGCGATCGTCATGGCCGCATGCTTCTCGGCCTTGAAGGTGACGGGCGAGGCGTGGCGCGACCAGCGCCTGGTCGTCTTCGGGGCCGGCACTGCCGGCACCGGTATGGCCGACCAAATCCGCGCCGCGATGGTGAGGGACGGGCTCTCTGACGGCGAGGCCACACGTCAGATCTGGCTCGTGGACCGCGACGGTCTCGTCACCGACGACATGAACGGCCTTCCCGACTACCAGCAAGTCTACGCGCGGCCCGCGAAGGACGTGGCGGAGTGGCACCGGAACGACGACGCGATCGACCTGCTGACCGTAATCCAGCAGGTGAAGCCCACCATCCTGATCGGTACATCGACGGCAGCCGGGACTTTCACCGAGGACGTCGTGAAGGCCCTGACCGACGGCGTCGAGCGGCCCATCCTGTTGCCGCTGTCCAACCCGACCAGCCGCATCGAGGTGATGCCCGCCGACGCCATCCGATGGTCGGGCGGCAAGGCGCTCGTCGCCGCCGGCATTCCAGTGGAACCAATCGACTATGACGGCGTCACCTACACGATCGGGCAGGCGAACAACGCGCTGCTCTACCCGGGCCTCGGTCTTGGGACCATCGTCTCCGGCGCCGACCACGTCACCGACGGGATGCTCCTCGCCGCGGCCGAGGCGGTCGCCAGCCAGGTCGACGTCGCTCGTCCGGGCGCATCGCTGCTTCCCGAGGTCGCGAACCTCCGCGCCTCCTCCGCCACCGTCGCGCAGTACGTCGCCCGAGCAGCCGCGGCGGACGGCGTCGCCACGAAACCGCTCGACGACCTGGTGCAGCGCGTCGAGGACGCCATGTGGCAGCCCGCCTACCCCGAACAGTCCTGACCGGACGGACACGAGGAGAACACGGTCATGAGCAAGAGCGATCACCCGCAGAAGCGAGACATCCCGATCGGGCTCGACGCGACCGGAACCCGTCGCGAGTTCGACAGCATGGGCGACGTGCGGGTTCCCGCCAACAAGTACTGGGGCGCGCAGACCCAGCGATCGCTCGAGCACTTCGACATCGGCGACGACCGGATGCCGAAGGAGGTGTACCACGCGTACGGCGTCGTCAAGAAAGCCGCAGCGCTCGTCAACGCAGCAGCCGGTCGACTTGAGCCCTGGAAGGCAGAGGTCATCGTCCAAGCCGCCGAGGAGGCGATCGACGGGAAGCTCGACCATCACTTCCCGCTGTACGTATGGCAGACCGGCTCAGGCACCCAGAGCAACATGAACGTCAACGAGGTGCTCTCCAACCGGGCGATCCAGCTGCTGGGAGGCGAGCTCGGCACCCAGCAGCCCGTCGGACCGAATGACGACGTCAACATGGGTCAGTCGTCGAACGACTCATTCCCGACCGCAATGCACATCGCCGCTCTCGAGGTGATCGACGAGCGACTGCTGCCCGAGGCGCGGCGTCTGGCAACGGCGATCCGAGCGAAGTCCGATGGGTGGATGGACGTGGTCAAGATCGGGCGGACTCATCTCGAGGACGCCGTGCCCCTGACCGTGGGGCAGGAGTGGTCGGGCTACGCGGCACAGCTCGAGGCCTGCATCGCCGATCTCGAGCACGCCCGCGAAGGCCTGCTCGAGATCGCACTCGGCGGGACGGCAGTCGGAACGGGGTTGAACGCGCCCGACGGATTCAGTCGAGACGTCGCCGCGAAGATCGCCGAACTCACGAACAAGGAGTTCGTCACCGCGCCCGATAAGTTCGCCGCACAGGGGTCGCTCGACCCGTTGGTTCGAGCCCACGCCTCCTTCCGCGGACTCGCGGTCGCACTCATGAAGATTGCGAACGACATGCGATGGTTGGCGTCCGGCCCGCGAACCGGATTCGCCGAGCTCCTGCTGCCGCAGAACGAGCCCGGATCCTCGATCATGCCGGGCAAAGTCAATCCGACTCAGTGCGAAGCCATCGTGATGATCGCCATCCAGGTGATCGGCGACGACTCCGCCGTGGCCTTCGCCGGCAGCCAAGGCAACTTCGAGCTGAACGCGATGCGGCCGATCATCATCAACAATGTCCTGCATTCCGCACGCGTGCTCGCAGACGGGATGGCGCGGTTCCGCACCTTCTCCGTCGCGGGCACGGAACTGAATCGCGACAAGATCGGCGGCTACGTGGACCAGAGCCTCATGCTCGTCACGGCCCTAAGCCCGGTCATCGGCTACCAGGCGGCCGCGAAGATCGCCGAGGACGCCCTGGCACACGGACAGACACTCAAGGAAGCCGCCGTCGCGTCCGGGAAGGTCGACGAAGAGTCCTTCGATCGGATCGTCGATCCGAGCCGCATGGTCGGCTCGGGAGTGGCCGGCGCCTAGCCTTCGGCCCGAACCGCGGCGGTGTGCGGGCACTCGAGCTCCGACTCGATCACCCGCACACCGCCAGCCTTCAGCGCGCGGCTCTGCATCCGCTCACCGCTCGTCTAAACGGCGCGGGTCATCGCCCAGACCCAGGCGCAACCCGCTCCGATCCCTCGCATGTTGATTCGATCCAAATAGGAAGTGCAGCGTCATGCCCAAGCTCTTCGTCCGCTCGACCGCGGGCACCTTCTCCCATGATGCTCGCGCGTCCGTCGCGGCCGAGCTCACCGAACTCGGCATCGCTTGCGAGGAGCTCGCCGACCGGCAGGAGGTGAGGGAGGGGGTCTGGGTCGTCTTCGACGAGTGGAGCCCCGAGACGGTCTTCAGTGCTGGACGCGCGGCGACGAGGCAGACGATCGTGCTCGAGGTCTTCGCGCTCGAAGGAGGCCTCGATGCGTATGCTCGACAGCGGCTGATCGCTGAGGCGACGAGCGTCCTCGACGAGCATGCAGAGGCTGCCGAGTACAGAACCCCCACGTTCGTCGTCATTCATGACATCCCCGGTTCCCGCTGGGGCATGTACGGCGAGCAGGTCGAACTTGCCGCGCTGCGCGAGCCTGCTTGAGCTGCTCGCGGCGTCCGCCACTGGAGGCTCGCGACCACGAGGGATCATGTCGCCGCGATTCGAGCGGGAGGCCAGCGGGGGCTCGTTTCGCCACACGGATCGGCGGAGCGAGAGCTTCCGCCTGGAACCACGAGCCGTTCCTGCCTTCGGTCAGTCGGGCGAGGCGTCGATCAGCATTGATCGAGCCATGCGGAGAGATCCTCGCCCTGCCGCACGATCACATCGGGGTCGCGGAGAACGTGCGCGAGCACGGACATGCCCTCGTAACGGGAGACCAGCGACAGAGCCGAGTCCCGCGGATGAGCGGCTCCGAGCGCTTCAAACTGCCTGCCGATCCAGGCCAGCAAGTCCACATAGAGCACACGTGCTTCCAGCGCGAGTGCGTCGTCCTCGCGCTTGCCCAGCTCGGTCGCGAGGGTCGCAGTGGGGCAACCTCGACGCGATGCCGCGTCACGGTGACTCATCCAATCGTCGACGAGCCCCTTCAAGCGTTCGCGCGGGTCGGGTCGCGCCGACAGCTCACGCAGGACCGTCTCCTGATAGGTGCGGTGCTCTGCCAGGACTGCGCTGATCAGAGCGTCCTTCGTCTTGAAGTGGTAGTAGACGTTCCCCACCGGGATCTGCGCGGCGCGGGCGATGTCAGCGAGCGTCGAACGCTCGACGCCGTGCTCATAGAGCACTTGCATTGCGGCATCCGTGAGGCGACGCGCGCTCTCTGTCGCGGGCGGGCGCGGGTCGCGGGCGGCGCTCACGACTCGATCGTAAAGCCGAGGAGTTGCACCTGCTAGCGTTCAGTCAGTCGGCTGACTGAAAGGGACAACATGATCGTCGTAATCGGAGCAACCGGCAACATCGGTCGACCGCTGGTCGACCTCTTGGCTCAGGATGAGGAGGACGTGGTCGCCGTGTCGCGAAACGAAGTCGACTACTCCCGCCTTCCCAATGTGCGGTGGGTCGGCGCGGACATGAATGTCGCCGACTCCGTGCGTCCGCTCGCAGCTGGCGCGCGGGCCGTCTTCGTCCTCCTTCCGGGCGGACTTACCAGCGAGGGCGAGGACCCGGACCGACTCATCCGGGCCGTGACCGACACTGGCCCGGAGCGCGTCGTCCTCGTGTCGTCGCAGATTGTTGGTACGCGCCCCGCAGCGAGGTCGCACGCGCGACTGGCTCAATACGAGCTGGCGCTACGGACAGCAGGACCCGGATTCACGATCCTCAGGCCGAACGGCTTCATGTCCAACGCGCTCGGGTGGGTGTCTTCGATCCGCGCTCAGAGGACGGTCTACGCCCCCTTCGGCGACGTCGCATTGCCGAGCGTGGACCCGACGGATGTCGCCGCGGTAGCGGCTGCCGTTCTCACGCAGGACGGGCATCGCGGCCGGACTTACGTCCTGACGGGTCCGGCGCCGATCACCCCGCGCGAGCAGGCGCGGACGATCGCGGACGCGCTCGGCGAGGAGGTCGAGTTCCGGGAGGTCGCGCGTGATGATGCCTACGGCGCCATGACGCGGTTTATGAGCGGCGAGATGGCGGCCGGATCCCTTGACGTGCTGGGCGCCCCTGTCCCCGAGGAGCGGTTGGTCAGTTCCGCCGTCGCCTCCGTTCTGCAGCGCCCACCTCGCACATTCCAGCACTGGGTCAGCCGCAACCTGCAGGCGTTCCAGTGAGGTGGAGCCCGTACCAAGGAGTTGCTGTGGAAGGTCGTCCTAGCCCGAGGGTGCTCGTCACCGGAGCGTCGGGGTTCGTCGCCGGGCACGTGATATCCCGGCTGCTGAGTGAGGGGTACACGGTCCGCGGCACAGTGCGCGGAGATCCGTCAACCGCAGCAGTGGCCCATCTCAGTGCGCAAGCTGCGCAGGGGCGCGGCAGTATCGAGTTCGTCGCCGCGGACCTTGATTCCGACATTGGTTGGGAGCGAGCGCTACACGGAGTTGACGTGGTGCTGCACACGGCCTCGCCGAACCCCTCAGCATTGCCCGAAGACGAGGACGCGCTGATCGGACCTGCGGTGAAGGGCACGCTGCGGGTCCTCCGTGCGGCAGCGCGGGCATCTGTCCGCCGTGTTGTGCTTACCTCCTCTACTTCGTCAGTGACCGCCGGTCACGAGACTCGCACCGGGAGGATCTTCACTGAGGCCGACTGGTCTGTTCTCCCGCAAAGTTCGCCCTACGAGAAGAGCAAGACGATGGCCGAGCAGGCGGCCTGGAACTTCGTTGACAAGCAGCCGTCGGCCGGGCGATTGGAGTTGGTGGCGCTCAATCCGGGACTTGTCTTGGGGCCGCTTCAAGTCGCTCGGCTTAACGCGTCCAGCGAGGTGGTCGCGCGTCTGCTTGACGGATCGTTGCCCGCCGTGCCGCGTCTGGCGTTCAGCGTCGTCGACGTTCGCGACCTCGCTGCAGCCCATTTGCTCGCGATGACCGCTCCGGCCGCGCCGGGGAGCCGATACATCCTTGCCGGACCAGCGATGTGGATGCAGGACATGGCTCGTGTCCTCGCAGATCAGTTCCGACCGCAAGGGTTCCGCGTGCCTACTGCTCGGCTGCCCTTCGCGGCGCTTTGGCTCGCCGCCCGGTTCGATCCTGCCGTCAAGCTGATGCTCCCAGCGGTGGGGCGCAGCGAGCACCTCTCAAGCCAGAAAGCCGCCGACGAGCTGGGATGGCGTACAAGGTCGGCGGTCGAAACACTTCTCGACACGGGCCGGAGTCTTATCGATCACGGGCTGGTCGCCCCTCGGCGTTCCTAAGCTCGTCCAGAGCGAGCGGCGCGTTCTCCGACCTCGCGGACGTCGCACGAGGGACGGATGGCGCAGGAGCTCGACGTCCTACGTGTCTCGCGCGGGGAAGCGAGATCTCGCGCCGATAGAGCCTCAGGTTCTGATCACGTGCGTAAATCCGTCGCCAGCGAGGCGCGCTTGTTTCAGAGCTGTGGTCTCGCGCCGGCGTCACGGCTTCAGGCTGCGACAGCGCGCCTGCGACCCGATCACAGTGGGCATCCTCCCTGGGTCGCCCGTCGTTGTACCCGTCGTTGGTTGCGTGGGGTCTTGCGAGGGGTTTCGGGCGTCTTGCCCTGTCCTGGCCTGCCACCTCCGCTGACGCGGCTCCCGAACCACCCCCACACAACTTGAAATGAAGCGTTGTGTAGGGGTGGTTCGGGAGTCCAGGTGGCAGGCCAGGACAGGGCAATCAGTTGTGTCTAAGGAACACAGGTGAGATGTCAAGGAGGGGTGGTCGGTGATGGCGTGATCGGAGGTGTGGCTGACATCGGAGGCGGGGTTTCGTGGTGGTGCGGGATACGGACGGTGTGGAGCGTCGGGCGTGGGTGACGGCTCGGGACGAGCGGATGTGCGAGTGGCTGCGGATCGTTCGGGTGACGGATGTGCAGGCGATCCGATGGGTACTTGGAGCGTTGAACGGCGTCGATGGTCCGGTGTCGACACGTCGGGCCCAGGCGTGGTGTGCGCGGATGGACCTCGTGGGGCTGATCGAGCGCGCGAACCTCGGCGGCCCGGGTGGCTCGATCGTCTGGGGAACCTACGAGGCGACAGGGCTATCACGGCCGAACATCTACCGGCAAACGACGCGGCATGAGGTCGCGGTCGCCTCGGTGTCGGCTCGGTACATCAACGCCAGCTTTGCGTGGCGGCGGGACGAGCGGCCTGCGCAGGTCGGGAGCCACCAGGCCGACGGAGTTGCGATCGGTCGTCGTACTCAGCAGCTCATCGAGGTCGAGCTCACTCCGAAGCGGGCACCCCGGTACCTGTCGATCTTCCAGGCTTACAGGAGACGCCTCGATGCTGGAGGAGCCGACAGCGTCACGTACCTGTGCAACGACAGCAGCGGTCGAGCAGTCCGAGCTGCTCTGAGGGCATCGCCAGCCGGCCGAGCCATCGCGGATCGAGTCTCGGTCCGAGACGTGTTCACCGACCGCGGCGCGGTTAGGGCGAATAGCGCAGGCGCCCGTCTCCCGTCCTCCACAGCCCACGAGAGCTGACCCTCGCTGCCGATCGCTAATCGCCTGGAAGGAGGCGGGCGGTCTGCGCATGAGTAGAGGGCGGTTCGAGGAGACCTTTCAAAACAGCCGGGAGGAACGCGTGGGATCGGTCGAGAGCTATCCGACGAGTGCTGGACGGCGCTACCGGGTGCGGTACCGCACGCCGGACCACCGACAGACGGACCGTCGAGGATTCGTCACGAAGCGCGACGCGGAGATGTTCCTTGCTTCCGTCGAGGTGGCCAAGGCCCGCGGAGAGTACGTCAACGCGGGCGACGCGCGCATCGCGCTCGGCGACCTCGGTGAGGTGTGGCTCACGCAGCAGACGCACCTCAAGCCGTCATCGCTTCGCCCGTTGCTCATCGCATGGCGAGTTCACGTCCAGCCGCGTTGGGGCGCCGTTCGGCTCAGCGAGGTGCGCCACAGCGATGTCCAGGCGTGGGTCTCCGAACTGAGCGCTGCTCGAGGCGCGACCACGGTGCTCCGGGCGTACGGGGTTCTGGCCGGGGTGCTGGATGTCGCGGTCAAGGACCGCCGCGTGCAGTCGAACCCCGCGCGGGGCGTGAACCTGCCACGCAAGGTGCGGAAGGAGCACCGGTACTTGACTCACGAGCAGGTCCACTCGTTGGCCGGCGTGTCGGGGGAGCATCGCACGTTGGTTCTGCTGCTCGCCTACACGGGGCTGCGCTGGGGCGAGGCGATCGGCCTCCGCGTCGGGGACGTGGACCTTCAGCGGCGAAGGATCGCCGTCTCGGTCAACGCGGTCGAAGTCGGGCCCGAGATCCGCCTCGGCACGCCCAAGTCCCACAAGCGCCGATCAGTCCCGTTTCCGCGGTTGCTAGAGACGGCACTGCGCGAGCAGACAGTAGGCCGAGGCGATGACGAGCTCGTGTTCGCAGCGGCCGACGGGCTGCACATGCGCCGCGTGCGCGTGAGCAGCGGCAGTCGGTCTTGGTTCAAGACCGCCTTGAAGGAGGCGGGGCTCGATCCGATGACGCTGCATGACCTCCGGCACACCGCAGCAAGTCTGTCTGTCAGCGCCGGCGCGAACGTCAAGGCCGTTCAGCGGATGCTCGGCCACGCGTCGGCAGCGATGACGCTCGACATCTACGCCGACCTCTTCGACGACGACTTGGACGTCGTTTCGGACCGCCTCGATGAGGCGTATATGCGCTCGAGTGTGGGCAAAGTGTGGGCAGAGCCGTCTTCGGCAGTGCCCCAAACAGGGCAGTAGCCCCGGAATCACGCGGATCTCGGGGCTACGACAGGAGCGGAGACGGTGGGATTTGAACCCACGGAGCCCTAATAGGGCTCTCCACCTTAGCAGGGTGGTGCACTCGACCGGACTATGCGACGTCTCCCGGCGCCAGCAGCATAGCCGCAGAACGCGGCGACGACCCCGCGGTGCGACCGGGGTACGTGCCGACTTCCATTCGGGGGACGTCGCGTTGCACCGGTTTCCAGGGCACGGATACATTGAGCGCGCCGACCACCCACCCACCCGGTCGGCGAGCATGTCCCCCGCATGCGCCTTCACGACTCCGGACGGTGCCGCCGCGTTCCGTCCGGCTCCGGAGTCTCATCATCCGACCGTTCGGGCCGTCGCTGGTGAGACGAGGGAGGCCGCCGGACTGCAAATGGGTATGCAGCGCTGGCGGTCTCCCGCCTTCCTCCGCGGGCTCCGCGCGCCGTCCGGCTCCTGCCCTGCCCTCGCGCGGTAGCCCTGCCGTCGCGCGGTCGGCATGCGTACCGCGGGTCGGCGCGGCTACCGCGCTACGTGGGTCAGCCACCGCGCGAGCGGGTGCGGGTCAGTCGGCGTCGCCGACCGCGAGGCCGCCGACGATCGGGTCGCGGCCCTCGACGCGGTCGAGCGTCGAGCGCTCAGGCTGCGCCACCTCGCCGCGGTCCGCCGCGGCGAGAGAGGAGCGGACGGTGCTCAGCACGACCGCCGCCACCGCGACGGTGACCGCGGCGATGAAGAACGGCAGGTGCGCCTGCGGGTCGAACGCCTCGACGATCAGGCCGGCGACGAACGGGGCGAGCCCGCCGCCGATGAACCGGACGAAGCCGTAGGTGGCGGAGGCGACGGGGCGCTCGACCGGCGCGATGCTCATGACCGCGGTCGTGACGAGCGTGTTGTTCGTGCCGATGAAGGCGCCGGCGATGATGACCCCGACGATGACGACGGCGGGCGTGGTCGAGAAGATCCCGATCACGGCGAGGTCGACGGCGAACAGCGCGAAGGCCGCGTAGAGGGTCCTGGCGGTCCCGAACCGGCGCTGCGCCCGCGGGGCGATGAGCACCGAGAACAGCGCGACGAGCACGCCCCAGCCGCAGAACACGGCGCCGAGCAGGATCGGATTCTCGATGCCCATCAGGAACGGGGAGTAGCCGAGCAGGGTGAAGAAGCTCCAGTTGTAGAGCAGGCCGACGATGCTCGTGGTCGCGAGCGAGCGGTGCTTCAGCGCCGCGAGGGGCTCCGAGAGCCGCTGCTTGCGGGCCGGCACCGGCGTCTTCGGCAGCAGGAACACGGTCGCGACGAGCGCGATGAACATGAGGCCGCTGACGCCGAAGAAGGGACCGCGCCAGCTGATGCTGCCGAGCAGGCCGCCGACCACCGGGCCGAGCGCGATGCCGACGCCGAGGGCGGCCTCGTAGAGGATGATCGCGCCGGCGAAGCCGCCGGAGGCGGAGGCGACGATGGTCGCGAGGCTCGTCGCGATGAAGAGCGCGTTGCCGAGCCCCCAGCCGGCCCGGAAGCCGACGATGCCGCCGATGGAGCCCGAGAGCCCGGCGAGCGCCGCGAAGACGACGATGATCACGAGGCCCGCGATGAGCGTGCGCTTCGCGCCGAGCCGGCTCGAGACCCAGCCGGTGACGAGCATCGCTAGCGCGGTGATCACGAGGTAGCTCGTGAAGAGCAGCTCGACCTGCGTCGGCGTCGCGTCCAGCTGGCCCGCGAGGCTCTTCAGGATCGGGTCGACGAGCCCGATGCCCATGAAGGAGACGACGCAGGCGAAGGCGACGGCCCAGACGGCTCGCGGCTGCTTGAAGGGGGATGTGGTCGGGGTGTCGTGCACGGCGGTCCTCACGCGGTCGGCCGTGCCACCGGCACGGCGGTCAGGTGCCGGAGCGCGGGCAGCGCTGCGAGCAGCGCGGCCTGGTCGTCCGCAGCGAGTCGCACGAGGAGGTCGGCGATCCGCCGGGACCGCTCCTCCCGGTGCTGGTGCAGGCGCTCGCGTCCGGCGTCGGTGATCGTGACCAGCGTCGCCCGGCCGTCGGAGGGGTCGGCGCTCCGCGCGGCCCAGCCGCGCGCCTCCAGCCGGTTGACGAGCGAGGTCGCCGCGGGCTGCGTGATCGCCTCCAGCGCAGCGAGATCGGTCACCCGGTGCTCGCCGCCCGTGTCGAGGCGGTCGAGGAGGCTGAGCGCGGTGGCGGACACGTCGGTCGAGGACCGCGACCGGCGCAGCCAGGTCACGATCTCCTCGAAGGCGCGGCCGAGCGCGGCCAGGTCGGCGGCGGGCTCGTCGGTCACGCCACCAGCATAGCAGCCTTATATAACTCGCCTATGGAGGCGAGGGGCTCAGGAGACGGCGGGCTCCGGGTGCGCGCTGAACTCGGTCCAGGCGCGCTCGTACACGATCTGCTGCGCGGGCAGCGCCGTCTCGAAGTAGCCGTCGTAGATCGCCTTGCCGCCGGACTGCGGGAAGTCGGTGAGGTGCGCGACCTCGCGGGCGAACTCGGCGACCTCGTCGCCGCGGTCCTGCTGCTCGGCGAGCCATTCCGGGAAGGTGAGCGTGGTGGCCATGCCGACAGTGTGCTGCGCCCGGTTTGCGCGACGGCTGAGCGCTGCGGATGATCGGCTCATGCCGTTGACCGGAGAGTACGCACCGAGCACGTCGCAGTGGGCCCGCGAGCAGGCCGAGCGGTACGAGGCGACCGGCGGCGCGGAGGCGAACACCCTCCGCGGCGTGCCGATCATCGTGCTGACCTCGGTCGGCGCGAAGAGCGGGAAGCTGCGCAAGACCGCGCTGATGCGCGTCGAGCACGACGGCCGCTACGCGGTCGTGGCCTCGAAGGGCGGCGCGCCGGAGCACCCGACCTGGTACTGGAACCTCGTCGCGCACCCCCACGTCGAGCTGCAGGACGGCCCGGAGCGCCGGGACTACGACGCCCGCCTGCTCGAGGGCGAGGAGCGCGCGACGTGGTGGGAGCGCGCGGTCGCCGTCTGGCCCGACTACGCGGGCTACCAGACGAAGACCGACCGCGAGATCCCGGTGTTCGTGCTCGAGCCCCGCTGACCGCACCCGGCCGGCGCCCGGCCGGCGCGGGCTACCGTTCCGGCATGCGAGCCGCACCCGGGCCCGAGCGGCCGCTGCGCGTCCTGCTCGTCTGCGGCCGGCTCGACCCGGAGCGCGACGGCGTGAGCGACTACGTGGTGCGCCTCGCGGCGGCGCTCTCGGCGCGCGGTGCCGTGGTCCGCATCCTGCACACCGGGTCGGCGACGGCGGTGCGCGGCGCCCGGTCCGCGGGCGCGACCTGGGGTCCTGTCGCGCTCCTCCGCGCCGCTCGGGCGGCCCGCGGCGCCGATGTGGTGCACGTCCAGTTCGCGCCGTCCATGTACGGCTTCCGGATCGGCGTCGGGCTGCTGCCCCTCGTGCTCGGTCGCCGGCGGCTCGTGGCGACCCTGCACGAGTACGGGTGGTGGCGCTGGGAGCGGCGGCTGCCGGAGGGGCTCTGGCGCCGGCTCGAGGCGCTCCGCCTCGCGGACCGCGAGACCGGCCTGCTGGTGCCGCGCGCCGGCGGCGTGATCACGACGAACCGCGGGCACGAGGACGCGGTGCGCCGGCGCTTCCCCGGCGCGCTGCCCACCGCGACGATCCCGATCGGCGCGAACGTCGCGGTGGCCGACGCCGCCGCGACCGACGATGCTCGGCGGGCCGTGCGGCACGAGCTCGGCGTGCCGGACGGGGCGGCGCTGCTCGCGTTCTTCGGCTTCGTGCACCCCGTGAAGGGCGTGCGCTACCTCGCGGCCGCGCTCGCCGCGCTCCGCGAGGATGGCCGCGACGTGCACGCCGTGGTGGTGGGCGGCTTCGAGTCGCTCGCCCTGCCCGCGGACGAGGCGGCCGCCTTCGAGACGGACCTGCGCGCCGACATCGCGGCCGCCGGGGTCGCGGACCGGATGCACATCACGGGCTTCCGGGCGCCGGACGCGGTGTCGCGCATCCTCGGTGCCGCGGACGCCGGGGTGCTGCCCTTCACGCACGGCGTCACCGCGAAGAGCGGGTCGCTGCTGACGCTCCTCGCGCACGGGCTCCCGACCGTCGTCACGGCCGGGGAGGAGGCGGAGCCCGAGCTCGTCGACGGCGACCGCGTCGTCGTCGTGCCAGCCGTGCGGGACGGAGCCGCGCTCGCCGCCGGCCTCCGGCGGGTGCTCGACGACGCCGATCTGGCGGAGGGCGTGGCCGACCGGGGCGCCCGGTGGGCCGAGGAGCACGACTGGGACGGCATCGCCGAGCGGCATCTCGCCGTGTACGTCGCCTGATGCGGATCGTCGTCGTCGACACGATGGGCGGGCTCGGCGACCTGCTCCTCGCGCTGCCGGTCATCGAGGCCGTGACGCGCACCTACCCGGAGGCGGAGACCACGGTCGTGACGACGGCGCCCTGGCACGTGCTGCTGGAGCGCGACCCCCGGCTGCACGCGGTGGTCCCCGTGCCCGGCCGCGACGAGGCCGCCGTGCTCGGCGCGGTCGTGCCGGTGCTCGAGGAGCTGCGCCCGGACCTCGCGATCACGACGAACCGCCAGCACGGCCTGCCGGAGCTGCTTCAGCGCACCGCCCGCCGCGCCGTCACGAACCTCTGGCGCCGCCCGCCCGCGGACGAGGCCGTCGACCTCCGGATGCTCCGCCTGCTCGTGGAGGACGGCGTCGTCGATCCCGCGTTCGGCGCCCTGCCCCCGCGGCTCGTGCTCGACGACGCGGAGCGGGAGGAGGGTCGCCGGCTTTTCACGAAGCTCGTGCCGAGCCGGCCCGCGCTGCTGTTCCCCGACTCCGGCATGCGGGTGAAGCAGTGGCCGCTCGCCGCGTGGGCGGAGACGGTCGACCGGCTGCGCGCGGAGGGGTGGTCGCCCGTCGTCGTCTCGCAGGCGGAGGACCAGCGGCAGGCGCTCGCCGGGGCCGGCGCGGTGGTCGCGCCGCCCCTGCCGCTGCGCGCCCTCGCGGGGCTCGCGGCCGCGGCGGCGGAGCGCGACGGCCGGGCGATCGGCGGCGACACGGGGCCCGTGCGGCTCGCGACCGCCGCGGGGCTCCCGGCGGTCGGGCTCTTCGGCGCGACCGTCGCGGGCCGGTACGGCTACCGCGGCCGGGCGACCGTGAACCTCCAGGGCTACCCGGAGTGCCCGGTCCGCACGCCCACCGCGATCACCGAGCAGGAGTGCTGGTGGACCGCCCGGTGCCCGCTGACGCCCGACCACGAGCCCCGCTGCATGGCGGCGATCACGCCGGAGCAGGTGCTCGCGGCGGTGCGCTGAACGTCGCCGCTCAGCGGCTCCCGTAGGCGATCGAGCAGGTCTGCTGCGCCGCGGTCTGCCCGCGGAGGCCGGCCACGACGTCCGGATCCGCGGTCTTCGTCGGCGACGGGGTGGGGGAATCCGTCGACTCCGCGTCCGCGGCCGCCTGCTTCTTCGCGGCCTTGCCGAGCTTCGTGCTGAGGCCGAGCGAGTCCTTGTCGAGCCGGATCGGCTCGTCCTTCTGCACGCGGTCCATCAGCGCCGTCGCGAGGGCGGCGTTCGGGATCACCTTGTTGCGGTTCACCGGGTCGTCGACCGCCGGGTACTGCACGAACACCATGTGGTCGAGGCCCACGGTCTTCACCGCGACCGCCATCTGGACCATGGTGTCGGGGTTCGCGAGGGACTGGGACAGGGTGATGCTGCTGGCCGCGGCGCTCGCGAGGCCGTAGAGCTTCGTCGGGTCGGACAGCGTGCCCGCCGACGTCATCTTGCGCATGAGCGACGACATGTACGCCTGCTGCGACGCGATGCGGGAGAGGTCGCTGCCGTCGCCGACGCCGTGACGGCTGCGGAGGTAGGCGAGGGCCATCCGGCCCTTCACGACGGAGACGCCCTTCTTCAGCTTGAGGCCGGAGTCGGGGTCGTCGACCGCCTTGTTCACGCAGACCGGGACGCCGCCGACGGCGTCCGCCATCTTCACCGTGCCCTGGAAGGAGAACAGGGAGGCGTAGGGGATGTTCAGCCCCGTCAGGTTCTCGACGGTCGCCACGACGCAGCCGAGGCCGCCGCGGGCGTACGCGGTGTTGAGGGGCTGCGCGGCCATCGCGGAGAACGTCTCGCCGGTCTTCGGGTCCGTGCACTGCGGGTGCGGGATCACGAGGTCGCGCGGGATGCTGACGACGGTCGCCCGGGAGTGGTCCGCGGAGACGTGGATCAGGATGTTGACGTCGTTGAGCGTGCCGTCGCGCTTCGCGCCGAAGTGCTTCTGCCCGGGCGCGTTGTCGGCGCCGACGAGCAGCACGTTGAACGCGCCGTCCATCGCGGCGATCTCGACCGGCTTCCCGTTGCCGATGTCGACGGCGTTCGTCTGGAACTTCGACGTGAGGTGCCAGGCGCCGTAGGCCGCGACGGAGACGGAGCTGATCGCCAGCACGGTGACGAGCACGAGGAGGGTGCGGCCGATGCCGCCCCAGATCGTCCGGGGGCCGCCGGCGGCGTGCCGGGCGGCGGCTCGGGTGTCGTCGTGCAACGGCGTGCGTCCCCTCGAGGATGTCGTGTCTGGCGTCGGGCACGGCGATTCGCGACCGGATCGGGGGAACTGTAGGCACCCGTTCGCGTGCCGCCGGGCAGGCGCACCGGCGCGCCACGGCGCTCACAGGCGGCGTGCACGGTAGCGCGGACGCGTCAGGACCGCATGCGCTGGTAGGCGTCGAGCGCGGCGGCGCGGGAGGCCTTGAGGTCCACGATCGGCTCCGGGTACGCCGGGTGCTCGCCCGTCGTCGGCCCGTCCGGGACGGTCCACGGCTCGTGCCGGCCCTTGGCGTCGAGGTCCCGCAGCTCGGGCACCCAGGTCGCGATGTACTCGCCCCGCGGGTCGAACTTCTGCCCCTGGAGCACGGGGTTGAAGACGCGGAAGAAGGGAGCCGCGTCCGCGCCGGAGCCGGCGACCCACTGCCACTGGGCCGCGTTGTTCGCCGGGTCGGCGTCGACGAGCGTGTCCCAGAACCACCGCTCGCCGATGCGCCAGTCGTAGCGGAGGTTCTTGATGAGGAACGACGCCGTGACCATGCGGACGCGGTTGTGCATCCAGCCGGTGTGCCAGAGCTGGCGCATCCCGGCGTCGACGAGCGGCACGCCCGTGCGCCCGCGCTGCCAGGCGCGTAGCACCCGGTCGTCGACCTCCGCCCAGGGGAACGCGTCGAACTCCCGGTGGATGTTCACGGTCTCGAGGTCGGGGTGGGCGTCGAGGAGGTCGTAGTCGTACTCGCGCCAGCCGAGCTCGGTGAGGAACTTCAGCCGGATGTCGGCGGGCACGTCCGCCTGCTGCACGCGGTGCCACACCTGGTACGGGCTGACCTCGCCGAACTTGAGGTACGGGGAGAGGCGGGAGCTCGCCTCGGCGGCGGGCTCGTCGCGCTGGTCGGCGTAGCGGGCGAGCCGCTCGTGCACGAACTCGTCGACGCGCCGGTGCGCGGCCTTCTCACCGGGCGTCCACGTCTCGCCGAGGCCCGCGGACCAGTCGGGCCCGATCGGCAGCAGCCCGAGGTCGTCGAGGTCCTCGGAGCGCAGGTCGCCGGTCCACGGCGCGACGGCGTTCGGCGCGGCGACGGGCTCGCGCGGCGCCCCGCCGCGGGTGAGGGCGCGGAAGAAGGGGGTGAAGACGCCGAAGCGCTCGCCGTCGCCGTTCAGCACGGCGCCGGGGTCGTGCAGCAGCGACGCCGTGTGCACGGACACGGCGACGCCGCGCTCCTCGGCGGCCCGCTGCACGCGGTCGTCCTGCTCGCGCTCGCCCCGCGTGTAGCGGCGGCTGGTCGTGAGCAGCCCCGCCCCGGTCTCCTCGAGGATCGACGCGATCTCGCCCGCTCCGTCGCCGTGCCGGAGCACGAGCCGGTTCCCGCGCTTCCGCAGCGACGCGTCGAGCGCCTCGAGGCTGTGGTGCAGCCACCACCGGCTCGCGCCGCCGAGCGGCCGGCCGACGTCGCCGGAGTCGTCGAGCACGTACACGACGACGACGGGCCGGCCGGAGTCGACGGCTTCGCGCAGGGCGGGGTTGTCCGACACGCGCAGGTCGTCGCGCAGCCAGACGACGGCAGGGGCGTCCTGGTCGGGCATGCCCGGACGGTATCGGCGAGGGCTGGGCGCGGTCCTGAGCGAACGGGGGCCTCCCGGTCGCGCACGCGTTTCCGTGCACGACCCCTCGACGGGGGACCACTCGGACTGGGCCTGCCGGGGGCGCCGCGCCGCTCCTACCGTCGGAGGCGCGACGTCCCCCCATCGTCGCCCGCGCGGCCGTACCCGGGCCGCCCGTCGACGGCGACGACGCGCCTCCCCAGGTCCGTCGCGCCCGCTTGCGAAGGCCCCCGAATGCCGCTCCCCGCGACCCCCGACCTGCTCGACCTCGAACGCCTGCTCGAGCCGCCCGCCCGCCGCCGCGTCGAGGACGCGCGCATCGCCGCGATCCTCCCGGCCTACAACGAGGAGGCGAGCATCGGGGCGACCATCGAGTCCCTGCTCGCCCAGACCCGCGTCCCCGACGCCGTCTTCGTGCTCGTCAACAACTCGACGGACGAGACCTACTGGGTCGCCCGCGAGTACCAGGGCGAGCACCGCCGCACCCACCGCGACGCCGTCATGACCTGCTCGGTCACGGTGATCGACATGGGCGAGGTGCCGGACAAGAAGGTCGGCGCCCTGAACTACGGCTTCGCGCTGGCGAAGGACTACGACTACATCCTCGGCGTGGACGGCGACACCGTGCTGGACCGCCGGTGCCTGCAGCACCTCGCGGAGGAGATCGTGTCGGACAGCCGCGTGGGCGGCGTCTCCGCGATCTACGGGTTCGACCAGTCCGTCGCCCGCAGCCCGCTGCAGGGCTTCCTCGTCCGGTCGCAGCGGTTCCAGTTCGCGGGCTTCAACATGGACAACCTGCTGCGGTCGCGCAACATGGCGGTGCTCGGCGGCCAGTGCTCGCTGCTGAACGTGGCGGCGATGAAGCGGACGATGATCGCGAACCGGCAGGACACGCCCTGGGTCGTCGACTCGGAGATCGAGGACTCGCTCCTGTCGCTGCAGCTGCGCTCCGCCGGCTACCGGACCAAGATCTCCGCCTCCGCGCGGGCGGCCGTCGGCGCGATGACGACCGTGCGCGCCCTCGACGCGCAGCAGGTGAAGTGGAACGCGGGCGGCGTCGAGCTGATCCTCGGCAACCCGCTGCACCCGAACCTCCGGCTTCGGTGGCGCGAGAACGTCGCGATGCTGATGAACCTCGCGTCGCGCGTGCTGTTCCTCGCGCTGGCCGCGGCCGCCCTCTCGGTGCACGCCTTCGCGTTCGCGTGGTGGTGGGCGCTGCCGCCCGTCGTCTCGGTGCTGCTCGCGCTGCGGACCGCCACGAGCATGAAGGGCTGGACGGCCCGCGACGTGCTGCACGCGATCGCCTTCGTGCCGGGCGAGATCTACATGCTGCTGCGCGGCGTGCACTTCCTGAAGGCGTGGGCGCAGGTGGTCACCAGGACCGAGCGCGACAACTGGGCCGCGCAGGCCCGGGCGGAGAACGGTCAGGGCGGCGGCGCGGGCGCGCTGGTAGCGGTGCTCGGCGCCGGGCTGGTCACGGCCGTGGTCGCGTGGGGCTGGCTGCAGCTGGACGCGGTGTGGCAGTCCGGCCTGCTCACCGTGGGCTGGACGGTGCTCGCCGTCGTGACGGTGCTGCAGACGCTCGCGATGCTGCGGAAGCTGCTGCGCCGCCACCGCGGATTCACGGTCTGATCAAGGGCGCTGGCATGGGAAAGGGCCGGCCGCAGAGGCGGCGGCCGGCCCTCATCCCTTGCACCAAGAGTGTCCTGCAAACACACGCGCCGTCCGCCACAGCAAACGTTCGACGCGGGAGCAACGTATAACGGTCCGGTAACGGTGCGCCAGTGCTCACGGCGTGTCGGAGCCAGCAGAATGCTGTGAGAAACACCAGAACACACTGATCACCCGGTGGCAGTCCCCTTTTCAACGCGGCGCAGCCGTGAGTGCCGAGTCGAGCCGCCCACGGCGAGCGAGGCAGCTGCGCCGCAGCGGCGTCGGCGCGGCCATGAACTCAGAAGCGGTCGGGGCTCGGTCCCTCGCCGTAGCGGATCACGACGTCCGCGTGGCGGTCGAAGCGGTAGCCGCCCCCGCGGACCGTGCGGACGACCTCGCCGTACTCGCCGAGCTTGGCCCGCAGTCGGCGGACGTGCACGTCGATGGTGCGCTCGTTCGGCACCTCGTGCTCGCCGTCGGTCCAGAGCGCGTCGATGATCTCCACCCGGGAGACCGTGCGGCCCTCGCGCAGCACGAGGAACTGGAGCAGCTCGAACTCGCGGTAGGTCAGGGGCGCGGTCTCGCCGTCGATGCGCAGCTTCTTGCGGCCGAGGTCGAGGGTGAGCCCGGTGCGCCGGCGCTTCGCGACGGTGGCGGCCGGCGTGCCGGCGGGGGCCCGGTCGGCGAGCGCCCGGCGCACGATGTCGACGTCGCGGCCGCCGAGCCCGGCGGGCGCGAGGGCGACGGCGGCGTAGGTCTCGGCGTCGGGGACGAGCTCCGCGGTCAGGGTGCGGAGCGCGTCGACGAGCGCGGGCAGGTCGATCCCGGCGGCGCGGGCCTTCTCCTCGTCGATGCCGACGTAGAGGGCGAAGCCGCGGGCCTCGCTGCCGTCGGGCACGACGCGGAGGCCGGTCTGCTGGGCGGTGCGGGAGGCGGAGAGGTCGGAGACGGTCGCGAGCGACATGGAGGTGGTGTCCTTGATGCGAATGGGCCCGCTCGTCGGGAGCGACGGCCGAAGACTGAGAGCTGCGGAGGAGAGCGCGCACAGCGGTGCGCGGGGCCCGGGCGGAGTGCCGGGCGGACGTCTACCGAGGGTTCAGCGACACATTCGGCGGCTGGACATGCCGCACATCATCGACTGCGGAGCCTGACGGGCCGGAACGGCGATCGTGCAGCGCAGGGCGGATGACATGACCGCGATTGTGGCGCGCACTGCGGGACGTGTCAACCACGACGCCCCGTGCGCGGATCCGCAGTTCCTGCCCGACACGCCGTCGAACGAGGTCGGAAGAGCGGCGTGTCGCCCCGGAAATGCGGATCCGCGGAGGAACTGCGGATCCGCGGAGGACGGGAGCTCAGCTCGCGACGGTGCCGTAGAGCCGGTCGCCCGCGTCGCCGAGGCCGGGCACGATGTAGCCGCGCTCGTCGAGCCGCGCGTCGAGCGAGCCGAGCACGATCGTCACGTCGCGCCCCTCCGTCGCCCGCTCCACGGCGGCGAGGCCCTCGGGTGCGGCGATCAAGCAGATCGCGGTCACATCGCGGGCGCCGCGGTCGAAGAGGTAGTCGATCGCCGCGATCAGGCTGCCGCCGGTCGCCAGCATCGGGTCGAGCACGAAGCACTGCCGCGACTCGAGGTCGTTCGGCAGGCGCTCGGCGTACACGGTCGGCTCGAGCGTCTCCTCGTTCCGGACCATGCCGAGGAAGCCGACCTCCGCGGTGGGGACGAGCTTCACCATGCCCTCGAGCATCCCGAGGCCCGCGCGCAGGATCGGGACCACGAGCGGCAGCGGGGTCGCGAGCGCGAGCCCGTCGGTGCTGGCGACGGGCGTGTCGATCCGCACCGGTTCGGTGCGCACGCTCCGCGTCGCCTCGTACGCGAGCAGCGTCACGAGCTCCTCGGCGAGCGCCCGGAACGTGGGGGAGGGGGTGCTCCTGTCCCGCAGCAGGGTCAGCTTGTGCGTGACGAGGGGGTGGTCGGCGACGTGCACGCGCATGGTGGAAGGCTATCGGCGGCGTCGGGAGGACACGTGGACGGTGATCGGGCGGCGATCGGGCTCGCGCTCGACGAGGCGCGGCTGGCCCTCGCGACGGACGACGTCCCCGTCGGCGCGGTGGTGCTCGACCCGGCCGGGGCGGTGATCGGCCGGGGGCACAACCTGCGAGAGGCGACCGGCGACCCGCTGGCGCACGCCGAGGTCGTCGCGCTCCGCGACGCGGCCGCGGCGCGGGGCGGCTGGCGGCTCGACGACTGCACGCTCGTCGTGACCCTGGAGCCCTGCACGATGTGCGCGGGCGCCCTGCTGGCGGCGCGAGTCGGGCGGCTCGTGTTCGGCGCCTGGGACGAGAAGGCGGGCGCGGTGGGGTCGGTGCTCGACGTCGTCCGCGACCGCCGGCCGCCGACCGGCGTCGAGGTCGTGGCCGGCGTCCGGGCCGAGGAGTGCTCGGCGGTGCTGCGCGGGTTCTTCGAAGGCCGTCGCGGCCCGGGGGTCACTCGAGCGCGCGGATGACGATCGCCTCGGTCGGCGTCGCCTCGTCGGCGGCCACGTCGGGCTCGACGTGCACGGCGGCACCCGGCGGGGCGAGCCGGGAGACGGTCAGCTGCACGTGCGCGATCGCGGTCACCACATCGGTGAGCGACAGTGCCGGGGGCAGGCCGACCCGCAGCACGACCACGGCGCGCTCGGTGCCGTCCTCGTGGGCGAGCCGCACCAGCGGCACGGTCCGCACGTTCCGCACCCTCAGGACCGCCTCCGCGATCTGCTCCTGCGATTCAGAACCGCTCATCGCGCACCTCCCGCGTGCCCGGGCAGTGTAGGCCGCGGACCTCGGCCGGACCGGTGCCGGTTCCATGCACCGCGCGGCATGGTGCTCGACGCTGCGAGGGCATACGCTCGCCCCGTGGCGGACCTGTTCGACGTCATCGCTGACCCGACGAGGCGTGAGCTGCTGCGAGCGCTGCTCTCGCGCACGGAGGAGCCGGACGGGACGGGGGAGGCCAGCGTCGGCCAGCTCGTCGCCGAGCTCGGCCTCAGTCAGCCGACCGTCTCGAAGCACCTGAAGACGCTGCGGGAGTTCCAGGTGGTGACCGTGCGCGAGCAGGGCCAGCACCGGTACTACCGGCTCGAGCCGACCAGCCTGGAACCCGTCGCCGAGTGGCTCGGGGCGTTCCTCAAGCCGGCCGTCGCCGCGGACCGGCCCGTGGGCGACGAGGTCGAGGAGGTGGTGCGGCTGGCGCCGGTGCACCCCCTGACGCCTCGGGCGAGGACCGCCGCCGTGCGCATCGGTTCGACCGCCGCCGCGGTCGTGGGGCGGCTGCGTCGCTGAACCCCTGCCGTCCACCCCTGGACCCCCGTTCGGGGGACACGTATCGTGGTCCGACGATCCGCTCGAGCGGTGGTCTCGGCGCAGGAGGGGGAGGCATGCCCGGTCTGAACGATGCGCGGTTCCTGACGGTCGCCGAGGTCGCGGACATCATGCGGGTCTCCCGCATGACGGTCTACCGGCTCGTGCACTCGGGCGACCTGCCGGCCGTGCGGTTCGGGCGCTCCTTCCGGGTGCCCGCGTCCGCCGTGCAGGACGCGATGTCGGCGCACGTCGTCGACGTCTCCCGCTCAGCCTGATCGGCGCCCGGTTCGAGCGGCCCGCCGCGTCGCTCTAGACTGTCGGGGCTCTTCCGCGCCGATTCGAGGGCGCGGTCGCGTCCCGCGGTGCTCTGCGCCGCGCCGGGACGCGGTGAGGAGGACGTCCGCGTCCCCTCCACCGGTACGGGCGACCTCGCAACGTCAAGGAGAACTCATGGGTTCGGTCATCAAGAAGCGCCGCAAGCGGATGGCGAAGAAGAAGCACCGCAAGCTCCTGCGCAAGACCCGCCACCAGCGCCGCAACAAGAAGTGATCGATCGCGGCGCAGCGCGCCGCGATCCGTGAACGGGCTCGGGCCCGGTCAGGCCGTGCGCCGGCGCGACGCCGCGCGGACGCGCTTCCGCTCCGCGCGGATGCTGGCCGGGTCGAGCTCGAGCACCCGCCAGCCCTCGGCCCGCGCGTGCCGGTCGAGGCCGCGGTCCGGGTTGACCGCGACGGGCGTGCCCACGGCCGTGAGCAGCGGCAGGTCGTTGCTCGAGTCGCTGTACGCGTAGCAGTCGACGGGGTCGAACCCGCGGTCGGCCATCAGCACCTGCGCCGCGCGGGCCTTCTCCGGGCCGTGCATGGTGCCGGACGTGAACCGACCCGTGAAGACGCCGTCCTCGATCTCGAGGCCGCTGCCGATGCCCGCCGTCGCGCCGAGCGACGCGGCGAGCTCCTGCGCCAGGAAGTCGGGCGTCGCCGAGATCAGGTAGACCTCGTGGCCCGCGTCGAGGTGGGCGCGCAGCAGGTCGCGCGTCTCCGGCCAGATCCGCGGCCGCATCGTCTCGACGACCTTCGCCGCGAGGGCGTGGAGGCGGTCGGCGCGCTGGCCGGCGAGCAGCTGCATCCCCCGGTCGCGCACCTCGTCGAGCACCGACAGCGTCTCGCCGTGCCGCCGGAACGACACGGCCTTCCAGCCGAAGCGCGCGAGGTCCCGCCACGTCACGATGCCGAGCGACCGCGCGGCCCGGGCGAGGAACAGCAGGCTCGCGCCGTTGACCAGGGTCTTGTCGACGTCGAAGAAGGCGGCCACGGGCAGCGTCCTGAGCGGGGTCGCGGCGTCGTCGGTCATCGCCGCGTCAGTCTAGGTCGGCCCGTTCCAGGTCTCCCTCCGCGCTGCTCGAGGTGCACGAGCGGAGCCGCCCGCGGATAGCCTCGGGAGGGTGCTGACGCCCTCTCTCACCCTCATCGGGAAGCCCGACTGCCACCTCTGCGAGGAGGCGCGCGCGGTCGTCGCCCAGGTCGTGGGCGGTCTCGCCGCGGACGGGGTGGCCGTGGAGGTCGCCGAGCGGTCGATCCTCGACGAGCCCGACCTCGACGCGCGGTGGCACGACGACATCCCGGTCGTGCTGATCGGCACGGCGCTGCACGACCGCTGGCGGATCGACCCGGAGCGGCTCCGCGCCGACCTCCTCGCGGCCACCGACGCCTGAGCCGCGGCGGACCGCCGGCTCAGGCCGGCTTCGTCGCCCGCGCTCCTCGGGCCTTCCGACGCCTCGTCCCGGGGTCGTCGTCGTCGTCCACCTCGACACCGCGCCACGCCTTGGCGGCGGTCCAGATCACGCTCGCCGTCGGTGTGGAGAGGATCGCACCGACGATGCCGCCGAGCAGCGAGCCGGCCGTCAGCGCCAGCAGGATCACGAGCGGGTGCAGCGACAGCGTCCTGCCCATGATGATGGGCTGCAGCACGTTGCCCTCGACCTGCTGCGTCACGATGACGGCGATCGCCACGGCGATGGCCGGACCGACGCCCCCGAGCGCGAGCGCGACGAGCACGGCGACGATGCCGGAGACGACCGCGCCGACCACGGGGATGAAGGCGGTCACGAAGACGAGCACGGTGATCGCGGGCCACAGCGAGACGCCCGCGACCAGCGAGGTGCCGCCGATGAAGACCGCGTCGATCGCGGCGACGAGGGCGGTGCCGCGGACGTAGCCGCCGAGCACCCGGATGCTGCTGTGCCCGATCCGCTCGGCGCGGGCCCGGCGCTCGCCCGCGAGCGGCCGGATGAGGAAGTTCCAGATCATCGGGCCGTCCTTCAGGAAGAAGAACAGCACGAAGATCAGCAGGATCAGCCCGGTGAGCAGGTTGCCGACCGCCGAGAGCCCGGACAGGGCCGTGCTGCCGAACGCGCCGCTGCTCAGGTACGACGTCGCGGCCTGCTCGGCCTTCTGGATCTGCTTCGTGTCGATCGGCAGCGAGCCGTTCGAGAGGATCGTCTGCAGCTGGCCGAAGCCCTTGCTCGCGCTGCTGACGATCGTGTCGAGCTGCGAGGCGACCGCGGCGCCGACGATGGCGAGCAGCCCGACCAGGAGCCCGACGCCGAGCAGCAGCGAGACGAGTGCGGCGATCGGCGCCGGCACGCGGCGCCGCTTGAGCGCGCCGGTCAGCGGGGCGAAGGCCGCCGCGAGGATCAGGGCGATGACGACCGGCAGCACGACGAGCTTCAGCGTGATCGCCGCGAAGACCACGCCGATCGCGAGGACGACGACGATGATCGCCTGCAGGCTGCGCAGGGCGATCCGCCCGAAGGTGTCCGCCCAGATCGGCGGCAGTCCTCCGGTCTGGGGGCCGTGGTCCAGCGGTCGGGCGCGTTCGGCCTCGGCCCGCACCTCGCCGGCCTCGTCGGGCGCGTCCGGCGCGGTGTCGCTCATGCGCGCCATCCTCCTGGACGCAGCCTGGACAGGCAGTGCCCAGAAGGGGCGTACTCGCTGGACGCGACTAGGGCAGCAGTCGGTTCGGGCCCCGGAAGAGGTAGGTCGTCTCCCGGATGCTCGCGCGCTCGAGCATGAGCATCAGCACGCGCGCGAGGCCCATGCCGAATCCGCCGTGCGGCGGCACGCCGAAGCGGAAGAACTCGAGGTACGACTGCAGCTCGTCGGCATCGAGGCCCTTGTCGCGGACCTGCTCGAGCAGGACCTCGATGCGGTGCTCGCGCTGGGCGCCCGTGGAGATTTCGGTGCCCCGGTAGACGAGGTCGTAGCTCTTCGTGATGCCCGGGTCGTCGGCGTCGCGCATGTGGTAGAAGGGCCGGATCCCGGTCGCGTAGTCCGTCACGAACACGAAGTCGTGGCCGAACTCCTCCTTCACGTACGCCGAGATGCGTCGCTCGCCCTCCGGGTCGAGGTCGCCGTCGGCGCGGGGCACGACGTAGCCGCGCTCGGCGACGATCCGCAGCGCGTCGGCGAGCGGGATGCGCGGGAACGGCACGGACGGCACCTCGACGGTGATGCCGAGCAGGCGCTCGATCTCCTCGCCGTGCTTGTCCGCGACCGCCTGGAACCCGGCGACGAGCACGGCCTCGTGCATCGCCATCACGTCCTCGTGCGAGTCGATCCAGCTGATCTCCGCGTCGATGCTCGTGAACTCGGTCGCGTGCCGGGCGGTGAAGGAGGGGTCCGCGCGGAACGCGTCGGCGATCTCGAAGATCTTGCCGAAGCCGGCCGCCTGCGCCATCTGCTTGAAGTGCTGCGGGCTCTGCGCCAGGTACGCCGTCGTCTCGAAGTAGGGCACCTGGAACAGCTCGGCCCGCGACTCCGAGGGGCTGTTCATCAGCTTCGGGGTGTGCACCTCGATGTAGCCGTGCTCGACCCACCAGGTGCGGAGGGCGTGCTCGAACGTCGTCTGCACCTTGAAGACCAGCGCGTTCACCGGGTTGCGCAGGTCGAGGAAGCGGTGGTCGAGCCGCTTGTCGATGGAGGAGTCGGCGGCGATCGGCTGCTCGGGCTCGCTCGCGGCGACGACGTCGAACGAGTCGACCTTGACCTCGATGCCGCCGAGCTTCACGCGCTCGTCGTGCTTCAGCGCGCCCTCGACGCGGACGAAGCTGCCGAGCGGGACGCCCGAGATCGCGAGCGAGACCTCGTCGTCGCCCTCCGGTCGCGGCCGCACCAGCTGCACGGCGCCGGTCTCGTCGCGGAGGACGAGGAACTGCACCTTCTTCTGATCGCGCACCGTCTCGACCCAGCCGCCGACGGTCACGGGCCCGTCCTCGCGCGCGGCGAGGTCGGCGATCAAGGAGCGCTCAGTCACGGCGCACCAGCCTACGTGCGCCCGCTCCGTGGTCCGTTTCCGGTCCGATCCGGGAGGAATCCGGTTTTTCTACGGCTTGTGGCAGACGGTCACGGCCGGGCTCCTTACACTTCGGGGGTGGTCGCGCGAGCCCTGCATCTCGTCCGCCACGGCGAGGTGCACAACCCCGCCGGGGTGGTCTACGAGCGACTCCCGGAGTTCCGGCTCTCGGAACGGGGTCGCGCGATGGCGGCGCGGACCGCGGAGTGGCTCGCCGACAAGCCCGTGACACGCCTCGTCGCGTCCCCGCTGCTGCGCACCCAGCAGTCGGCCCAGCCGATCGCCGAGACGTTCGGGCTCGAGATCGAGCCGGACGACCGCGTCATCGAGGCCGCGAACCGCTTCGCGGGCAAGCGGGTGCGGGAGAGCGTGCTCCGCCACCCGCAGGAGCTCGCGCTGTTCCGCAACCCGCTCCGCCCCTCCTGGGGCGAGCCGTTCACGGCCGTGCGGGACCGGATGCGCCTCGCCGTGCTGGACGCGCTGCGCGCCGGCGACCCCGACCACGACGTCGTGATCGTGAGCCACCAGCTGCCGATCTGGATGGTGCACCGCAGCGTGGTCGGCGCCCCGCTCGCCCACGACCCGCGGCACCGGCGCTGCTCGCTCTCCTCCGTCACCTCCTTCGCGATCCGCGACGGCCGCGTCGTCGAGACCGGCTACGAGGACCCGGCGGGCGCGCTGCTCGTCGGGGCCGTCGACCAGGGAGCCACCTGATGCGCCGCACGCGCCTCCTCGCGCCGCTGCTCGCGGCCGCCCTCCTGCTCACCGGCTGCACCGAAGCCGGCCCGCAGGCCGGGGTCGCCGACCCCGGGTACATCCCCGGCACCGACGGCGGCACGGTCTCGCAGTTCAAGGACCCGGACACCGCGCCGGTCGTCTTCTCCGGCAAGACCACCGACGGGTCCGCGTTCGCGTCGAAGCAGTACGCCGGGAAGGTCCTCGTCGTGAACTTCTGGTACGCCGGCTGTCCGCCGTGCCGCGCGGAGGCCGCGACCCTGAACTCGCTGTCGGAGCGCTACGCGAAGCAGGGGGTGCAGTTCGTCGGCGTGAACGTCAGCGACGACGCGCCCACCGCCGCGGCCTTCGAGCGCACCTACAAGACGCCCTACCCGAGCATCGTCGACCAGGAGGGCGGCGCCGCGGTGCAGCTCGCCTTCACCGCGAGCAAGCCCCCGAAGGCGGTGCCGTCGACGCTCGTGCTCGACGGCGACGGGCGCGTGGTCGCGCGCATCATCGGGCTCGCGAACAAGTCCGTGCTGAACACGCTGATCGAGGACGCGGTCGACGGGACGGCGAGATGAGCACGTCCGGCGGGCTGCTCCTGCTCGCGCCGGTCGCGCTCGCCGCCGGGGTGCTCTCCTTCGCGTCGCCCTGCGTGCTGCCGCTCGTGCCGGGCTACCTCGGCTACGTCGGCGGCGTCGACCGCTCCGGCGCCCGCGCGCGGTCGCGGATCGTGCTCGGCGCCGCGCTGTTCGTGCTCGGCTTCTCCCTCGTCTTCGTGCTCACCTCCGTCGCCTTCGGCGCGGCCGGCACCTTCCTGGTCCGGTACCAGGACCTGATCACCCGCATCGCCGGCGTCGTGGTCGTCCTGCTCGGCATCGTGTTCATCGGCGGCCTCGGCCCGCTGCAGCAGCGGTTCGCGCCGGAGTGGCGCCCGCGCGCCGGCCTCGTCGGCGCCCCGGTGCTCGGCGCGGTCTTCGCGGTCGGCTGGACGCCGTGCCTCGGGCCGATGCTCGCGACGATCCAGGGCCTCGCACTCTCCTCCGGCTCGCTCGGCACGGCGATCGCGCTCGCGGTCTGCTACTCCCTCGGGCTCGGCCTGCCGTTCGTGCTCATCGCGATCGGGTTCGGCTGGGCGACCGGCGCGGTGAACGCCCTCCGGCGGCACGTCCGCGCGATCAACCTCGCGGGCGGGGCGCTCCTCGTCGTCATCGGCGTCCTCATGATCACGGGCGTCTGGGGCGCCGCGATCGGCGCCCTCCAGTCCTCGGTGGCGAGCTATGTCCCGGCCCTCTGACGCCCAGGACCGGTTCGCCGACGACGGCGCGGTCGTGAACCCGCGGCTCGGCCCGCTGGAGTGGCTCCGCTGGGGATGGCGGACGCTCACGAGCATGCGCACGGCCCTGCTGCTGCTGCTCGCGCTCGCCGTCGCCGCGGTGCCCGGCTCGCTGATCCCGCAGAACTCGAGCGACCCGAACGGCGTCATCCAGTACCGGCAGGACAACCCCGGGCTCGCGAAGGTCGTCGACGCCATCCAGGGCTTCGACGTCTACACGTCGTTCTGGTTCTCCGCGATCTACCTGCTCCTCTTCATCTCGTTGATCGGCTGCGTCGTGCCGCGCCTGAAGCACCACTGGCGGGCGATGCGGAAGGCGCCGCCGCGCACGCCCTCCCGCTTCACGAAGCTGCCCGCGTCGTCGTCGGTCCAGCTGCCCGGCCTGACGGTGGCGGAGGCGGTGGACGCGGGGGAGCGGGTGCTGAAGGGCGCCCGCTACCGCACGGCGCGCTACGGCGACAGCGTCTCCGCCGAACGCGGGTACCTGCGCGAGACGGGCAACCTGCTGTTCCACAGCGCGCTCGTCGGCGTGCTCGTCGCGGTCTTCGTCGGCGGCGGGTTCACCTACACCGGGCAGAAGATCCTCGTCACGGGCGACACGTTCGTGAACGGGCAGACCCAGTACGACTCGTTGAACCCCGGCCGCTTCTTCGGCGACGACTCGCTCGCGCCGTACGCGCTGAAGCTCGACCGGCTCGACGTCACGTACGAGCAGCGGAACCTCGACGCGCTGGGGCAGCCGCTCGACTACACCGCCCACGTCACGACGACCGTCCCCGGCCAGGCGCCGAAGGACGCGACGATCAAGGTCAACTCGCCGCTCGACGTGCAGGGCACGAGCGTCTTCCTGCTCGGCAACGGCTACGCGCCGCACATCACCGTGCGGAACGCGGACGGGTCGGTCGCCTTCTCGCAGACCGTCCCGTTCCGGCCCACCGACTCGAAGATGACCTCGCTCGGCGTCGTGAAGGTGCCCGACACCACCGACGAGGCGAAGCAGATCGGCATGATCGGCTTCCTCTACCCGACCGCCGCGGAGCGCACCGACGGCTCCTTCGTCTCCATCTTCCCGAGCGTCGGGACGCAGAGCCTGCTGTCCATGCAGGTGTACGTGGGCGACGTCGGGCTCGACGCGGGCACGCCGAAGAACGTCTACGAGCTCGACACGGCCGGCATGAAGCAGGTCATGGGGATCAAGGACCCGCTGCAGCTGAAGGTCGGCGAGACGCGGACGCTGCCCGACGGCCTCGGCACCGTCACCCTCGACGGCATCACCCGCTACGCCGCCCTCGACATCCACCACGACCCCTCGCAGGGCGTCGTCGCGCTGTTCGTCGCGCTCGCCGTCATCGGCCTCATCGCCTCCCTCCTGATCCCGCGCCGCCGCATGTGGATCAAGGTGCGCGAGGACGGCGACGGGGTCCTCGTCGAGTACGCGGGCCTCGCCCGCGGCGACGACCCCGGCCTGGTCCGCGCGGTCGCCGAGCTCGAGCGGGACCACCGCGCCGCGCTCCCCGCGGCCGCCCGCGAACCCGCCCCCGTCTGAACGACCCCGCGGGATGCGTCCCGCCTGACCGCTCCCTCCGATCCGCGGGCCCCGCCCGCACCGACACCTAGGCTGCTGACGTGAACCCGCTCGACTCCTTCTCCGAGCTGCTGCTGATCTCCGCGATCGCGGTGTACCTGTTCGCCTTCATCGCGTTCGCGCTCGACCTCGCGCGCCGCTCCGCCGAGTCCCAGGCGCGGGTCGACCTCGTGCGCCGCGGCTCCGCGGCCACGGAGGCCGCGTCCGGCGGCACCGCGGTGCTGGTCGAGGCGCCGCCCGCGCCGCCCGCAGCGGCAGCGTCCACGCGGCGCCCCGCCGCCCGGACCGGCATCGCGCTGCTGGTGGTCGGTGTGCTGCTCCACCTCGGGGCGGCCGTGCTCCGCGGGGTGGCCGCCGGGCGGGTGCCGTGGGCGAACATGTACGAGTTCGCGATGACCGGGACGCTGATCATGGTCGTCGTCTACCTCGTCTCGCTGACCCGCATCGACCTGCGCTTCCTCGGCTCCGTCATCTCCGGCTTCGTCGTCGTGCTGCTCGGCATCTCGACGGTGAGCTTCCACGTCGCCGTCTCGCCGCTGCCGCCGGCCCTGCAGTCGTACTGGCTCGTGCTGCACGTGCTCGTCGCGATGCTCGGCACCGGGTTCTTCACGCTCGCCGCCGCGCTGTCGGCCGCCCAGCTGCTGCAGGTCCGCCGCGGCAAGCGGCTCGGTGCGGGGCGCGGCGACCGCCTGCGCCTGCTCGCGACGATCCCGGACGCGGACCGGCTCGAGAACCTCGCCTACCGGATCAGCGTCGTCGGCTTCATCCTCTGGACCTTCACCCTGATCGCCGGCGCGATCTGGGCGAACCACGCGTGGGGGCGCTACTGGGGCTGGGACACCAAGGAGGTGTGGACGTTCATCATCTGGGTCGTCTACGCCGGCTACCTCCACGCCCGCGCGACCCTCGGTTGGCGCGGCACCGGCTCGGCCTGGCTGAACCTGATCGGCTACGCCTGCATCCTGTTCAACTTCGGCGTGGTCAACGTCTTCTTCCACGGCCTGCACTCCTACAGCGGCCTGCCCACCGGCCAGTAGCCGCCGCGCTCACGGGCGCACGCCGGAGCGATCCAGCAGGACCTCCTCGATCCAGCAGGACCAGGGAGGCGCTGAGGTCCTGCTCGACCGCGGAAGTCCTGCTCGATCGCTCCTCGGGGCACGCGCGCGAGCACGACGGCCGGCCGCAGCGACGACGCCGGGGCCGGACCGCGTCTCCGGCGGCTGGAGCTCCCGGTCCCTGCGGTCGTGCTCCGGTCGGCGCGCGCCGGAGCGATCCAGCAGGACCTCCTCGCTCCAGCAGGACGAGGGAGGCGCTGAAGTCCTGCTCGACCGCGGAAGTCCTGCTCGATCGCTCCGGGCGCTCGATCGCAGGGGTCAGGCGAGCAGCGCGTGCACCCGGCGGATGCGGTCCGCCCACCAGGCGGCGCGCTCGGGCTCGGCCGCCCAGCGGTCGAGGAGGCGCGGGGAGGGGACCGAGCGGCGCACCGGGATCGCGCCGTCGACCGGCAGCAGCGGGTCCTCGACCACGTCGGCCGCGAGCAGGGCCGCCGTGCCGAGCCCGCAGTCGTAGGGGAGCTCGGGCAGCGCCGCCGCGAGGTGCGCCCCCATCGCGAGCCCGATCGACGTGTCGAGCGCGGAGGACACGACCGCGGGCCGACCGAGCCGCTCCGTCAGCGCGAGCGCGGCGCGCACGCCTCCCAGCGGCGCCGCCTTCACGATCACGACGTCGACGACGGCGGCGGCGCGCTCCGGGTCGGCAGCGCGGCGGATCGACTCGTCGGCCGCGATCGGGATGCGCAGGTCGCGGATCCGGTCTCGGAGCTCGGCGAGCTCCGAGACCGTCGCGCACGGCTGCTCGACGTACTCGAGGTCGGAGGGCGCCAGCGCGCGGAGCGCGTGCTCCGCCTCGTCCACGTTCCAGGCGGCGTTCGCGTCGATCCGCACCCGGCCCTCGGGGCCGAGCGCCTCCCGCACGGCGGCGACGCGGGCCACGTCGTCCTCGGGCGCCGAGCCGGGCTCCGCGACCTTCACCTTCGCGGTCCGGCAGCCCGGGAACCGCGCGAGCACGGCGGGCACGTCCGCGGCCGGCAGCGCGGGCACGGTCGCGTTGACCCGCACGTCGGTCCGGTGCAGGGCGGGGGAGGGCGACCAGCCGTACTCGACCGCCGCGGCGAGCCAGCGCGCGGCCTCGGCGTCGTCGTACTCGACGAACGGCGCGAACTCGGTCCAGCCCTCCGGCCCCTCGAACAGCGCCGCCTCGCGCACCGTGATGCCGCGGAAGCGGGTGTGCAGCGGGAGCGCGACCACCCGCAGCCCGCCGAGCAGGTCGTCGAGGTCGGGCAGCACCCCCTCATCCTGCCGCCGTAGCCTGACCGGCATGCCCGTGTCCGAACTGTTCGATCCCGAGGTCTGGACGCCGTCGGCGGTCGCGGACGGGTTCACCGACGTCACGGCGCACCGCAGCCTCGACGGGCGCATCGCCCGCATCGCGTTCGACCGCCCGGAGGTGCGCAACGCGTTCCGGCCGAAGACCGTCGACGAGCTGTACCGCGCGCTCGAGGACGCGCGCACCGACCCCCGGGTCGGCGTGGTCCTGCTGACCGGCAACGGCCCGAGCCCGAAGGACGGCGGCTGGGCGTTCTGCTCCGGCGGCGACCAGCGGATCCGCGGGCGCGACGGCTACCGCTACGAGGGCGACGAGCAGGCGCCGACCGGCGGCCGGCTGCACATCCTCGAGGTGCAGCGCCTGATCCGCTTCATGCCGAAGGTCGTGATCGCCCTCGTGCCCGGCTGGGCGGCGGGCGGCGGCCACTCCCTCCACGTCGTCTGCGACCTCACGATCGCGTCCGCCGAGCACGGCCGCTTCAAGCAGACCGACGCGGACGTCGGCTCGTTCGACGGCGGCTACGGCAGCGCCTACTTCGCCCGGCAGATCGGCCAGAAGGCGGCCCGGGAGGTCTTCTTCCTCGCCCGCGAGTACTCGGCGCAGCGCGCGTACGAGCTCGGGGCGGTGAACGCCGTCGTGCCGCACGCGGAGCTCGAGACCGCCGGGATCGACTGGGCGCGCACGATCCTCGGCAAGTCCCCGACCGCGATCCGGATGCTGAAGTTCGCCTTCAACGCGGTCGACGACGGGATGGTCGGCCAGCAGGTCTTCGCCGGCGAGGCGACGCGGCTCGCCTACGGCACGGACGAGGCGCGGGAGGGGCGCGACGCCTTCCTCGAGAAGCGCGACCCCGACTGGTCCGGCTCGCCGTACGCCTTCTGATGGGCGCCGCCTGATGCGGGAGCTCGCGGTCGTCCCGGACGCCCCCGAGACGCTGGTGCCCGCGATCCGGGCGGCGCTCGACGGGACCGGTGCCGCCGTGCTGCCGCTCGCGGCCGGCGCGGTGCCGCCGGAGGTGCCGGACCGGGTGCCGCTCCCCGTCGCGGTCGTCGTCGCCACCTCCGGCACGAGCGGTACGCCGAAGGCGGTCGCGGTGTCGTCCGGCGCGCTGCTCGCCTCCGCGGCGGCGACCGAGAGCGCGCTCGGCGGGCCCGGCGAGTGGGTGCTCGCGCTGCCCGGCCACTACATCGCCGGCGTCCAGGTGATCGTGCGGGCCGTCGCCGCCGGGACGGAGCCGGTGCCCATCGCGCCGGGCCCGTTCACCGCTCGCGCGCTCGCCGACGCCGTGCTCGCCCTCCCGCCCGAGCGGCGCCGGTACACGGCGCTCGTGCCGACGCAGCTGCACCGGGTGGTCGAGGCGGTGGAGGCCGGCGACGCGGACGTGCGCGCCGCGGTGCACGCGCTCGACGCCGTGCTCATCGGCGGCGGGCGCCTGCCGGCCGAGCTGGCGGACCGCGCCGCGCGGACCGGGATCGCGGTCCGGCGCACCTACGGCGCCTCCGAGACGGCGGGCGGCTGCGTCTACGACGGCGCGCCCCTCGCCGGCGTGGAGGTGCGCGTCGTCGACGGCGAGGTGCAGCTGTCCGGCCCGACGCTCGCGGAGGGGTACCTCGGGGACGCCGACCGGACCGCCGCCGCCTTCCTGCAGGAGCCCGGGCGCCGCTGGTACCGGACGGGCGACGCGGGGGAGTGGGACGGCGAGCGGCTGACCGTCACCGGTCGGCTCGACGACGTCGTGATCACCGGCGGCGAGAAGGTGTCCCTCGGCCTGGTGGAGCGCGCCGTGCAGGGCATCCCCGGCCTGGGGCAGGCGATCGTCGTGCGCGGCGCGGACCCGGAGTGGGGCGAGGTGCCGGTGGTCGTGACGACCGCGCCGGTCGACCTCGCCGCGGTGCGGGAGGTCGTCGGCGCCGGGCTGGGGCGGGCGGCGGCCCCGCGTCGCCTCGTCGTCGTGCCGGAGATCCCGCTCCTGCCCTCGGGGAAGCCCGATCGGCGCGCCCTCCAGGCCCTCGCCGCGCGGCGCTGAGCCGCCGGACCGGCGCCGGGCTCCTAGGATCGAGCGCCGTGGCGAAGGCGAGCACGACGAGACGGCCCCCGGTGCGGAGGCGCCCCGGCGCGACCGTGAAGGCGCCGTCCGCCGCACCCGCCCGGGCCGGCGTCGCCGGCTGGATCGGCGCCTCGCGGCCCCGCACCCTCCCGCTCGCCGTCGCGCCCGTCGCCCTCGGCACCGGCGCGGTCTGGGGCCAGCGGCTCGACGGCGACTACCGGCTCGCCCTCGTCGCGCTGGCCGTGGCGCTCCTGCTGCAGATCGGCGTGAACTTCGCGAACGACTACTCCGACGGCGTCCGCGGCACGGACCGCTACCGCGTCGGCCCCGCCCGGCTCACCGCCTCCGGCGCCGCCTCGCCCCGCGCGGTCCTGACCGCCGCGATCGTCTGCTTCGCGCTCGCCGCCGTCGCGGGCCTCGTCATCGTCGTGCTCACGCAGCACTGGTGGCTGCTGATCGTCGGCGCGCTCGCGCTCGCCGCCGCCTGGTTCTACACCGGCGGCAAGCGTCCCTACGGCTACGCAGGATTCGGCGAGATCGCCGTCTTCCTCTTCTTCGGCGTCGCCGCCACGGCGGGCACGAGCTACGTGATCGCCGGCACGGTCACGGCCGAGAGCTGGTTCTGCGCGCTCGCGATCGGCTGCATCGCCTCCGCCGTCCTCGTCGTCAACAACCTGCGGGACATCGAGCAGGACGAGGCGGCGGGCAAGCGCACCCTCAGCGTCCGCATCGGCGCCCGCGGCAGCCGGATCCTCTTCGGCGTGCTGATGGCGGTGCCGTTCCTCGTCGTCGGCTACCTGACGCTCTTCTACCCGCTCGCGCCGCTCGTCTTCCTCGTGCTGCTGCTCGCGGTGCCCGCGGTGCTCATCACGGCGACCGCGAAGACCCCGCGCGAGCTGATCCTCGCGCTCAGCCTCACCGGCATCGAGGCGCTGGTCTACGGCCTGGGGCTCGCGGCGGCGCTGTCGTTCTGACCCGCGGCCCCGTCGACCGCCTCGTCCTCGACGGTCTCGTCGGAGACGACCCGCCGGCTCTCCGCCCGCTGCTTCAGGAACCGGGCGACCGCGCCCCGCTGCTTGTCGAGCAGGATCATCGACAGCACGAACCCGATGAAGGCGGCCAGCACGGCCGACAGGATCGGGTTGCCGGACAGCGCGTAGATGACGACGAGCGGCACCGCGAACAGCGCGATCCGCAGCGCCGAGTACGCGACGAACGCGAGAGCGAGGGACGGGCGCTGATCGGGCATGACCTTCCGAGTGTAGGCACCGCGCCCGCTGTGGCCCGCCCTCGGCGCCCACAGGGGATTCCAATGCGATGGGCCCGGATCCCGCGCGGCCGCGGTCCGCGACGCACGTACAGTTGCCGCCATGGCGAGGGTGCTCGTGTTCGCGGCGATCGCGGCGACGGTGCTCACCGTCTTCGCGGTGGTCGACTGCGCGCTCACCGAGCGCGGTCGCGTGCGCGCCCTGCCGCGCTGGGCGTGGATCCTCGTCGCGCTGGTGCTGCCCGTCGTCGGCCCGCTCTTGTGGCTGCTCCTCGGCCGCGGCCCCGCCCGGCCGCGCCAGGCGCCCCGCTTCATCGGGCCGGACGACGACCCCGACTTCATCGGCTCGCACGGCCGTCCCACGACGACCGTCCAGGAGCCGGACGACGCGCGCTGGCGGGCGCTGGAGCAGGAGCTCGCGAACCTCGATCCGGACACCGACGACGACGGCGGCGACGCCGGTCGTCGCTGACGCCCGGCCCGCGATGACCGGGACGTCCCCCGCGGGGGCCGCCGCTGCGCGGCTGCTCGCCCGGCTGGCCGGGCTCGGGATGCGACACGTCGTGGTCTCCCCCGGCTCCCGCTCGCAGGCGCTCGCGCTCGCCGCGGCGGCGCTGGCCCGGCAGGGCGCCGTGCGCCTGCACGTGCGGATCGACGAGCGGGTCGCCGGCTTCACCGCGCTCGGCCTCGCCGCCGAGACGGGCACGCCCGTCGCCGTGATCGTCACGTCCGGCACGGCCGTCGCCGAGCTGCACCCCGCGGCGCTGGAGGCGCACCACGCCGGCGTCCCCCTCCTCCTGCTCACCGCCGACCGCCCCGAGGAGCTGCGCGGCACCGGCTCGAACCAGACGACGGTCCAGCCCGGCGCCCTCGGCGTCGCGGTCGCCGAGGTGCTCGACGTCGCCGCCCCGGAGGACGACGAGGACCTGGCGGTCGCCGCCGCCGTCGCCGAGCACGCCTGGACCGTCGCGGTGCGGGAGCGGCAGCCGGTGCAGGTGAACCTCGCGTACCGGGAGCCGCTGTCGAGCGCCGTCGGCGAGCTGCAGCCCGTGGGCGATGCGCTGCGCGCGCCGGTGCGGGACGACGCGCCGCTGCGGATCGAGCCCGGCCCGCGCACCGTGGTGATCGCGGGCGACCGCGCCGGGGAGGACGCCGAGGCGTTCGCCCGCGCGCTGGACGCTCCGCTGCTCGCGGAGGTGTCGAGCGGCGCCCGCTTCGGCCCGCAGCTCGTCGGCGCCTACCGCCCGCTGCTCGACGACCCGGACTTCGGCGGCCGGATCGAGCGCGTGGTCGTGTTCGGCCACCCCACGCTGTCGCGGCAGGTGCCGCGCCTCCTCGCCCGGCCGGAGGTCGACGCGGTGCTCGTCGGTCCGCCCGGCGGGGAGTGGTTCGACCCGACGCGCGGCCGCGCGACCCGGACGAGCGCGGTCGTCGCGGCCGCCGCCGAGCCCGACCGCGCGTGGCGGGGGTCGTGGGTCGCGGCCTCCCGGCGGCTGCTCGAGGAGACCGACGACCTGCCCTACGCCGGCGATCCGGAGCACCCGGGGTCGAAGGAGCTGCGCGCCCACCAGCGCGGCGAGCTCGCCGCCCTGCGCGCACCGATCACCCGGCGCGCCCTCGTCGACGCCGTGTGGCGGGCGACCTGGCCGCACGACCGCCTCGTCGTGGGCGCGAGCCGGCTGATCCGCGAGATGGACGCCGCGGTGCCCGGCAAGCGGATCCGCGTGCTCGCGAACCGCGGGCTCGCCGGCATCGACGGCACCGTCTCGACGGCGACCGGGGTGGCCCTCGCGCTCGCGGAGGCGGAGCGGGCGGGGACCACCCGGGTCCTGCTCGGGGACGTGACGCTGCTGCACGACGTGGGGGCGCTGCTGCGGACCCCCGGCGAGCCCGAGGTCCGCCTCCAGGTCATCGTCGGTGACGACGGCGGCGGCACGATCTTCGACTCCCTCGAGGTCGCCGCGACCGCGGACCCGACCGACTTCGACCGCGTGCTGCGGACCCCGCGGCCGGTCGACCACGCCGCGCTCGCCGCCGCCTTCGGCTGGGAGCACCGCCGGGTCGAGAACCGCGGCGACCTCGACCGGGTGCTGACCGCGCCGAGCGCCGGCCGCAGCCTGGTCGTCGTCCCCCTGGCCTGAGCGGAGGCGGTCAGCCCGCCCGGACGGGGGCGACGGCCTCGCGGATCGGCTGGAGCTTCCAGCCGGTCTCCTCGAGCTCCTGGTGCGGGTCCGATCCCGCGACGACGCCCGCGCCCGCGAACGCCCGCACGCGGTCCGGGCCCTCCACCTCGGCGGACCGGAGCGCGATCGCCCACTCGCCGTCGCCGCGGCCGTCGATCCAGCCCACCGGGCCGGCGTACCGGCGGCGGTCGAAGGGCTCGAGCGCCTCGATCGCGGCGAGGGCCGCCTCCCGGGGCGCGCCCGCGACGGCGGCCGTCGGGTGGAGCAGGGCGACGAGGTCGAGCGCGCCGACCCCGGCCCGGACCCGCGCGGTGGCGTCGGTGGCGAGGTGCCACACGTTCCGGAGGCCGAGCGCGAACGGCCGGCCGATGTCGAGGTCGTCCGTCGCCGGCCCGAGCGTCAGCAGGAGGCTGTCGACGGCGAGGGCGTGCTCGAACCGGTTCTTCGGCGACTCGAGCAGCGCGGCGCGGTTCGCGTCGTCGGCGGTCGGGTCCTGATCGCGGGGCGCGGTGCCCGCGAGCACGCGTGAGGTCGCGGCGCCGCCGCGCACGGTGGCGAGCGTCTCCGGGCTCGCGCCGAACACGCCGTCGACGGCGAACACCCAGGCGCCGCGGTAGCGGTCCTCGAGCAGGCGGAGGGCGGCGTCGAGGTCGAGGTCCGGGGTGTCGAGCACGACGTGCCTGGCGAGCACCACCTTCTCGAACGCGCCCTGCCGGATCCGGCGCACGGCCTCGTCGACGGCGCGCTCGTAGGCCTCGGGCGGGAACGGGGCGACCGGCGGGACCGTCGTCGGCGGCACGACGGGGCCGACCTCGTCGAGGTCGATGCGATGCGCGGCGCCGCCCCGCTGCACGACGACGACGCGGGGCACCAGCAGGACGCTCTGCGCCGCGGAGCGGTCCGCGAAGGCGAAGGCCCCGAACGCGACGGGCGAGGCGTCCGGCGCGTCCGAGTCGACGACGGCCCGCGCGACGAAGCGCCGCCACGCGGCGGCCGCGTCGAGCACCCGGCCCGGCCCGGCGAACACGAGACGTGCGGCCGTGCCGAAGCCCGTGAGGACGTCGTCGTCGCGGCGCCAGACGGCGACCGGCGGCCCGTGCTGAGCGCCCGCTGCGGCGAGCTCCTCGGCGGCCGAGGCGATCCTCCTGATCGTGACCGGGAATGGGGCGTCCCCGGGCTGCAGCATCCGCTCAGGCTACTTGGGCGGCTCGACTACCATCTGGACCGTGTCCGCGGCCGACCTGAGCAAGACGCCGGCCGATGTCGCAGCGATGTTCGACCAGGCCTCGCGTCGTTACGACGTCATGAACACGCTGCTGTCCGGCGGCAACGCCCAGCTGTGGCGCGCCGCGACCGTGCGCGCCGTCGCGCCGCGGGCGGGGGAGCGGATCCTCGACCTCGCCGCCGGCACGGGCACGTCGAGCGAGGCGCTGGCCCGCACCGGCGCCCGCGTCGTCGCCGCGGACTTCTCCAAGGGGATGCTCGCCGTCGGGCGGGCCCGGCACGCGGACGACCAGCGCATCGAGTTCGTCTTCGCGGACGCGCAGGCGCTCCCGTTCGGCGACGACGAGTTCGACGCCGTCACGATCTCGTTCGGGCTGCGCAACGTCGCGGAGCCGCACCGCGCGCTCGCCGAGATGTTCCGCGTCGCGAAGCCGGGCGCGCGGATCGTCGTCTGCGAGTTCTCGAAGCCGCCGGTCGCTCCCTTCCGCGCCGCGTACTTCGCCTACCTCGACCGCGTGATGCCGACCGTGTCGCGGATCGCCTCGTCGAACGCGCCGGCCTACGGCTACCTCGGCGACTCCATCAAGGCGTGGGCGGACCAGACGACGCTCGCGTCCTGGCTGCGCGAGGCCGGCTTCCGGCAGGTGCGCTACCGGAACCTGACGGGCGGCATCGTCGCGCTGCACCGCGGCGTGAAGCCGTCCGCCGGCGTCTGGGCGAGCGAGTGACGCCGGGTGAGGCGATGGCCGGGCGCACCGCGTCCCTCCACGCCCAGCTGCGGCTGACGGAGCGGCTGTTCGCGTCCCGGGAGGACCGGGCGATGGCGGACCGGATCCAGGCCGGGCTCGAGCGCGTCGAGGCCGGGATCCTCGAGCAGGTCGCCTTCCACGACGAGATCGCCGACGTGCGGTCGCGGTACCTGCTCGCCGCGGGCGGCAAGCGGGTGCGCCCGCTGCTGACGCTGCTCACGGCGCAGCTCGGCGACGGCGTGACGGACGAGGTGGTCACCGCGGCGCAGGCGGTGGAGATCCTCCACGTCGGCTCGCTGTACCACGACGACGTCATGGACGAGGCGGCCGAGCGCCGCGGGGTCCCCTCGGCGCAGCAGGTGTGGGGCAACTCGGTCGCGATCCTCACGGGCGACCTGCTCTTCGCGCGGGCGAGCAAGCTCATCGCCGGGCTGCACGGCGACGGGATCCTCGCCCAGGCGGAGGTCTTCGAGCGCCTCGTCCTCGGCCAGCTGCACGAGACGGTCGGGCCGGCGCCGGACGAGGACCCGGTCGACCACTACCTGCGCGTGCTCGAGGACAAGACCGGCGTGCTCATCGCCGCGGCCGCGGAGTGGGGCGCCGCCTACGCGAACGCGCCGGTCGAGTACCACTCGCCGCTCTCCGTCTTCGGGCGGCGCATCGGCGTCGCCTTCCAGCTCATCGACGACGTGATCGATCTGTCGCCGGACGAGGCGGAGACCGGGAAGCAGGCCGGCACCGACCTCAAGGCGGGCGTGCCGACCCTGCCGCTGCTGCTCCTCCGCCGCCGCGCGGACCGCGACCCCGCGGACCGCGCGCTGCTCGAGCGGCTCGAGGCGCTGCCCGTCGACGGGGCCGACGTCGACGGCGCGGTGGCCGAGCTGCGCGCCCACCGGGTGACCGCGGACACCCGCGCGGAGGCGATGCGCTGGGCGGACTCCGCCAAGGCCGCGCTCGACCCCCTGCCCTCCGGCACCGTCCGGCGCGCGCTGGTCCGCTTCGCGGACGTGCTCGTCGACCGCTCCCGCTGAACCGACCAACGCCGCGGCGGACCGCTCCGCCCTGACGGAAGGACACGAATGACCACGCTCCGCCTCGCCATCGTGGGCGCCGGACCGGCCGGCATCTACGCCGCGGACATCGCGAAGAAGGCCGACCGGGGGGTCGACGTCTCCATCGACCTGTTCGAGCGCCTCCCGGCCCCCTACGGCCTCGTCCGGTACGGCGTCGCCCCGGACCACCCCCGCATCAAGGGCATCATCGGCGCGCTGCGCGAGGTGCTGGACGGCGGGGCCGTGCGCCTGTTCGGGAACGTCGACTTCGGCACCGACATCACCCTCGAGGACCTGCAGCAGCACTACCACGCGGTGATCTTCGCGACCGGGTCGATCCGGGACGCCGATCTCGACATCCCGGGCATCGACCTGCCCGGGTCCTACGGCGCCGCCGACATCGTCTCCTGGTACGACGGCCACCCGGACGTGCCGCGCGAGTGGCCCCTCGAGGCGGCCGAGATCGCCGTCATCGGGAACGGCAACGTCGCGCTCGACGTCGCGCGGATGCTCGTCAAGCACCCGGACGACCTCATGCCGACCGAGATCCCCGCGAACGTCGAGGCGGGGCTGCGGTCGTCGCCGGCGACCGACGTGCACGTCTTCGGCCGTCGCGGGCCCGCGAACGTGAAGTTCACGCCCCTCGAGCTGCGCGAGCTCGGGGAGGTGCGCGACGTCGACATGGTCGTGCACGACGAGGACTTCGAGTACGACGAGCAGGCGCGCACCGCCATCGCCTCCAACAAGCAGGTGATGGTGATGGACCGGATCCTGCAGGCCTGGCGGAAGCGCGAGGTCGGCCACGCGAGCCGGCGCCTGCACTTCCACTGGTGGGCCCGCCCCGTCGAGATCCTCGGCGACGGACGGGTGGAGGCGATCCGCTGGGAGCGCACCGAGCCGGACGGCGTCGGCGGCGCCCGGGGCACGGGCGAGTTCCGCGAGCAGGCGGTGCAGGCGGTCTACCGGGCGGTGGGGTACTTCGGCTCCGCGGTGCCGGGCGTCCCGTTCGACCCGCTGCGGGGCGTGATCCCGAACCACGAGGGGCAGGTGCTCGGCGACGACGGGGCGCTGGTGCCCGGCGTGTACGCGACCGGCTGGATCAAGCGCGGGCCGGTCGGCCTGATCGGGCACACCAAGTCCGACGCGATGGAGACGGTGGAGCACGTGCTCACCGACCAGGGCATGTGGTGGACCCCGGCGCACCCGGACGAGCAGTCCGTCGTGGACCTGCTGCGCGCCCGGGGCGTGCGCTACACGACCGTCGAGGGATGGCACCTGCTGGACGCGCACGAGCTCGCGCTCGGGGAGCCGGCCGGACGCACCCGCATCAAGGTCGTGCCGCGCGACGAGATGCTCGCGGCGTCGCTCGGGGAGCCCGTCGGCTGACGGACGGGACGGTTCGAGGAGGGGGTCCGGCGCGTGCGCCGGACCCCCTCCGTCGTCCCCGAGCCCCGTCGTTCCGGGCGACACGCCCGAGGTGCGCGCCGTGTTTGCAGGAGGACCGAACCGCACGTACTGTATTCCCTTGTCAGCGCGACGCCGCGGATGAGAAAGGCTCCAAGAGCCCCACTCTCCGCCCACTGCCTGGCCGACTCCTTCGCTTCGGCGGGTCTGACGGACGTGCTCCGGCAGGGCTGAAGCGGGAGTCATCGAGGCGCCTCGAGCTGCTGGGTGGAAGCCTGGTGGGCGATGTGCGGCCGATCCTTGAGAACTCAACAGCGTGCACAATTGTCAA